>NZ_QYAD01000006.1 GCF_016758255.1 Leucobacter chromiireducens subsp. chromiireducens | reverse complement strand
AGTTTCGTGACGATGTGGTCCGCGGCGCGGGCTGCTGACGGGAATGAGCCGTATGGCGGGCGAGAGGCGTGGCGGGTGATTGTGCGGGCGCTGCAACAGAGGCTCGGCCTGCTCCTGTCGTGGCGGTACGTCTGAGCCGTGCGAGTAGTTCGTCTGTGCGGCGTCTACGATCTAGATATGGGCGAAGTTGAAGACGGGCAGTGGGTACTCGGGTGGATGCCAAAAGTCGATCTCGACGGGAACGCGATCACAAACGAGACGCTCGGCGCCGGCGGCTCGCGGCGCGACAATGGCACGATCTCAAAACTCGTTGAGGATCTGAGGATCGTCGAGGATGACGACGATGACGATGACGAACGCGATGAAGCACCTGAGGGTGACGGCGGTGGCGCCACTAACTCCGATGCGTTGAAATCTCTGTTGGTTGCCCTCGCTTCTGCTGCGGTCACTTACGGAGTAATAAAGAGCGCACCGGTAGTTAAGCGGCTGTGGGGTGAGAAGGTCGCCCCGGTGATTGAGACGCAACGGCAGCGCATCATGGCGCGGATCCGCCCGAAGAGCGCGGCGCTCGCCACCCAGCAGACGGAGCAGGAACTGGTCACCACTGCGTCCTCGACCGAAGTCGAACTCGCGGTGCGCCAGGAGATTGAGACACTTAGCCATGAGGATGCGTTGATCCTCTACCTCGAAATGATGACGGCGGTGGGCTACGCTGCCGAACGTCTGCGGAAGCTGCAGAACGCGCGGATCGAAGCCCCGGACGACTACCTCGAAGTCGAGAAACTGCGTGCAGCGCTTGAGTCACCGGAGATGATCGCCGATGTGAACCGGCAGATCGAAGCAGGCGCTGCTTCCGCTGATCCGGAGCTGGTAGCCGAGTTCGTGAGAGTCTACGGTGGCGGCGGAATTGTGGACGGTAAGTATCTGCCGCTTGAAGCCCACGGTGTTCATGAGGCGCTGCGGCTTTCGGAGGACGAGCAGGAGTAACCGGCGCACAGACCTACTCGATGACCTGCGGCGGGTGCGGCTTTCTAGAAGAGCACCGGGTCGAAGCTGGTCAAGAGCCGGTGTTCAATGCGATGACTCCGCGCAGGATCAAAGACGCCCCGGGAGCGGAGCTTACGGTGGCCGAGTGCCCACTGTGTCGCGGGCGGATGGTGGGGGAGGTGCGGGCGGCGTGAGTTCGATTCAGCATTTCGGCGTAGCAGTCAGGACAAGCAAGCGCTCGCCCATGCTCGTGCGCAGCGAGTACCTCGTACAGGCTTCGACCAAGGCCACGCAGCCGTGGGTGTATTTGGAGATGGCGTCCGAAGGGAAGATCACGGCGGCGCGTATGGCAGAGCTATTCGTGGATCCTGAGACGTGCGTCGAGTACTCGCCTGAATGGGTAGCGTCCCAGCGCGAAGCAGCGCTCAGGAACTTCGACCTGAACATGTTGTTCTTTCGCCGTCTCAACCAGCTGCGCTTCAATGACGAGGTCGCGAAGCTGCTCGCCGCACACCCTGAGCTTCGCGAGGTTACGGATCTGCGCACGGTCGCAGGCGAGCCGGGCATTTATGTGATGGTGCTCGACGGCTACCGGCAGCTCTATGTCGGGCAATCCGTGGACGTGACGAAACGGATACGGGCGCACTGGTCGAAATCGAAGCCTCTTGATCGGTTGATATTCGGTGATGCCGAGTCGTCGATCCTGTCAATTGATGCCTTCCGGGCACTGGATACGACGCGGGTTTTCGCTGTCACCGGAGACCTGCTCGATGACCCGTACGAGCGCAACCTCGTGGAGCAACGCATGGCCGCTTCGGTCGATCCTGACTTGTCGCTGAACCGGGTATCTGGCGGTGACTTTCAGACCGCCGCATTCGCTGTGGCGCTCGGTGAGATGAAGACCCGGGATCTGTCAGCTACTGACGAGGAGTGGGCGGCGTACCGCGCCGAACTCGCGGCCGCACCAGAGCCCGCACCGCGCTTGGTGGTGCCCGCGAAAGTGAAACGCGCGGTCGTGCCGGAGCCGGACTTCGACGACCCGGTCGGCCAGCTGGTGCGCGTGGCAAACCGTGAGAAGCGCGGCGGGTTCGTGCTGGTCGACGCTGGCGGCATGATCGTCGACGTGGTTGCTGCAGGAGGCGTGACAACAGGAGATCGCCGCATGCAGCTCTTCGCGGTGCCCACGGGGCGGTCGATCAGCCGCGAGAAGATGGAACGCGCGGTTGCAAAGGCTGGCGAGCTGGTGCGTGAAGTGACGCAGCCTAGGGAGCCAGTGGAGTTGTTTGAGCTGCTCGGCAGCTCCGGAGTGGCGGTGCGGGGTTAGGAGCGCCACCAAGCTGGATCCGGTTCGTCGCCGCCATTGGACCATCCGAGCCATCGCCCTTCCTTGACGTAAGAGAGGAACTTCCTTGCGAAGTCTGGATCGCTAGAGTTCACGCCGACCGCCGGTGCAACGGTGTCGGCCTCCTCTTCGAACGTTGCGAAGATCCTGTCGATGATCACACCAGCGATCGCTCCAAGGATCACTGCTTCATCCGCGATCCGAACTGTGGCCTCCCATAGCTCCTGAACGCTGCGTCGAACGCGGTCGGGTCCCAACTCGGTGCGAGCATCCTCAAAGTAGACAACAGCGGGATCGGCCGGATCAGGGTCGGAGACAAATGAATGCACGACAGAGTTCCGGAGGTTCCGGAGTTCACGCTCAGCGGTTTGCAGCTGCATGAGCTGCGCTTGCAAGTTCCCAGTAACCAAATTGGCGGCAACCAAGGTTTCAAGACGTTTCGACATCTCCATGTTGCGGCGTGGGAGATATGGCCGACCATCAGCGGTTGGGAGCGGTTTGCCGTCGGGATCGAGCGATTCCAGCAGCTGGTTCATACGCGCCTCGAATGCAGCATGAGATACCGCAGCTACGCCGATGTGACGGTAGGCAGGTTCAAGTTGGGAGCGAAATGTGTCGAACACTTCGGGAGGTGGGCCGCCATCGTTTGTCATGCTCTCGGGATGTTCCATGCTTCAATCAGAGCCCTGTGCAGGAGGAACCTGCCTTTGTACTTGAAGCCACCACCAGCGGCTCGCCGGTAGCTAAAGTTGGTGTGCTGGACAGAGTTCCTGCGAGTGATAACGCCAATTGCACCGGCGCGGTAAAGCTGGCGCAGCAACTGACGTATTTCAGTGGATGTGAGTACACCCTCAAGCGATTTCTCAAGTTCAGCGCTAGTGAAGTATGGGGAATCAAGTGTGCTGAGCTCTTCAAGGAAATCATTGGTCTTTGTGCCGCCCGTACTTGTGAAGGCTTTTGTGAGGTTGTTCTTGATCTCCGCCAAGAAGTACCCCTCGGAGTAACTTCGCACCGCACGACGCGCCTGCTCGACCCGCACTTGACCGCTTCCTCCATGAACCTTTTTGACAGCGTTCATCAAAGCGACCATGTCCCGTGGAAGGTAGCGGGTGTAGCCAAGCAGATAGTCGGCCACCGATAGTTGGCGATTCACCATTTCGCTCAAATATGCCTTCCTGATGTCCCCAAGGGTGAGCCAGTCGTTGGGGTTGCGGACAGACACTCGTGCCTTCTGCGAGATCATTCCCCAGAGCGACTCGCCTTCCGCTTGGTCATCTTGGCTCCAACTCAACCGAATGGTTTGATCATCCATTTTTGCTGAGTCAAAGCTTTCTGCAGAAGTGAACATGTCTTCCCGAACGGCTATCAATACAGTGGCTCGCAGGCTGGTACCACGAAGAAAGACGTTTACCTCATTGGTGGCATCTAAGAGTCCACCAAACGAGTTCCACTGATCATCTGAAGAAGCGAAGAATGAATCTAAGCCATCAACCGCAAGGAGATGTTGAGAGTCGGTGCTGATTTCTGAAATTGCACGTTTCAAGAGTTCGATAAGTTGAACAGCAGTCGCCCCTGCATCGCCAAAACCACCCTCAGCTCCAACGCCTTGGACTTGGAACCGGACCGTCGTTTTCGACCAGTCGAAGAACTTGGTTCGCAGATCTTCACCCTCAAGCAGGCCTAGTCGAACTAAGTCTCTGTGGAAAGTAGTTACTTGCCCGCCGTAGGATGCGCCTTGGTCACCGATCAATGAGGCAAAAACCTTTAGTAGGAGCTGAAACTGCCATGCGGCACATGTTGCAGAAGGTCCAGGCGTTGACCCGACCTGTAGCTTCGTCACATCTGCAATTGGGAACGTTGTTAGCGCCCACCTGGAAATAAAGTTCATCGGGCTACCTGCCCATTGAAGCGCTAGATGCTCGAGCACGGCGCTCTTTCCGGCGCCCTTGGCTCCGACCAGAACCCAACCTCGCATCATTGAAATGTCTTTGGCAGCGGATTTGCAATCGTAATAGCCACCAATCAGCAGTTCAGGAGAGTGAGCAGCCTCTGATGCTGCGTCAAGCATTCCGAATTCAAGTTGTCCAAAAGGTGGGAACTTCTTTTGCGCCATTCCCTGATCTTATGCGCAGGCAATGACTATCTGGGGAGGTGGCAAGGTGGCGTGGTGTCTGGTTTCTGCCCCCACCGCGCATTGCTCACTGCATGGCAGAAGACATCTACGAATCCCGCATCACCCGAGCCGCCGAGAGCATCGCCTCCGTGTGGCACGACCCTTCAGCCGAACCACCGGTCGCGGCGTGGCTCGTGTCGGAGTGGAGCGGGCTGCTCATCCGGCAGACCCGTCAATCTGACGGGTCTGGTGTAGGAACTGGTGACGGTTCTGGTTAGGCCGCGAGGGCCAGGTCGTTGTTCATGATGGTCTCGAACTCGACCGGCGTCAACCGCCCCAGGCGAGCCTGCCTGCGCCTGCGGTGGTAGGTCCGTTCGATCCAGGTCACGATCGCGATCCGTAGTTCCTCGCGAGTAGCCCAGGAGCGACGATCGAGGACGTTCTTCTGCAGCAGGCTGAAGAACGATTCCATCGCCGCGTTGTCGCCGCAGGCCGCGACCCTGCCCATCGATCCAACGAGATTATGCGCGGTGAGTTCGCGTCGCAGTTTCCTGCTTCGAAATTGCGATCCTCTGTCCGAATGGACGATGCAGCCGTTCACGTTTCCGCGCATCCGAACCGCGTTTCGGACAGCCCGGACCGCGAGCGATGCTTTCATTCTCGAGTCGATCGAGTAGCCCACGATTCGGCCACTGAAGACGTCCTTCACGGCGCAGAGGTAGAGCTTGCCTTCGGCGGTCTTGTGCTCGGTGATATCGGTCAGCCAGAGCTGATTCGGTCTCTCCGCGACGAACCTGTGACACTCACGGCCATCTTCATCGATGACGACGCAGAGATCGTCGTGAACGGCGGGGCCGGGCTTCTTGCCGTTCTTGCTCCGCTTCTTCCCGAACACACTCCACCAGCCGTTCGCAGACGCGATCCGCCAGGCCGTTCGATCCGACATTGACTCACCACTCTCGGCACGGGCTTCGTCGGCGAGGAGCCGATACCCGAACTCCGGGTCGTCACGGTGAGCGTCGAACAGCGCGTTCGCGCGATACGCTTCACCCAGCTCCCGCTTACTGACAGGGGTCTTCAACCAGCGGTAGTAAGGCTGGCGGGCAAGCTTCAATACCCGGCACGACACCACGACGGGAATCCCATCAGCGGCGAGCTCGCTCACGAGCGGGTAGAGCCTTTTCCCGGCAGATGAGCCTGCGATAGATACGCAGTCGCGCGGCGCAGGACCTCGACTTCCTGCTCGAGGAGACGATTACGCTTACGGAGCTCGCGCAGCTCCGCGGACTCCTGCTTCGTCTGGCCGGGTTGCTCGCCGGCCTCGATCCGCGCTTGACGCATCCACTTATCGAGCGTTCCGACATGGACACCGAAGTCCTTCGCGATCTGCGCGAGGGTCACGTCTGGGTCGCGGTTCTCCGCGCCGCGGACCACATCGTCACGAAACTCCTTCGGGAACGGCTTGGGCATAAAGACATCCTTCCAGGCTAACCTCCTCGGCTAGCCACGTTNTGACCTGACCTACAGTTTGGTTTCCAGTCCCGGTCGCTAGCTTCAGGCGGATGTCAACTGTTTTGAGATAGCGAAATCGAAGTCCGTGGGCGTTTGATATCCCAAGGACGAATGCCTTCGTCTGCGATTGTAGAACACCTCGATGTACTCGAATATCGCGTTCGCGAGCTCGATCCGAGTTCTCCATTTCTTCCGGTTCAGCAATTCGATCTGCATCGATGACCAGAACGATTCCATCATCGCGTTATCAAGCGCATCACCGACGGTTCCGAACGACGGCAGCAGTCCTGCAGAGCGGATCTTCTGGGTGAACGCCCACGAGGTGAACTGGACTCCATGATCAGCGTGGACGATGCCACCTGGGGCTGGTGTTCGCGCGCGGAGCGCCATGTCGAGCGCATTCACCACAAGAGTTGAATCTTGCTTGGAATCGATCGCCCATCCCACGATCTTCCGGCTGCACGCGTCAAGCACGGCCGCGCAGAACACCTTTCCTTCCCGCGTCGGATGCTCCGTGATATCCGTCACCCAGAGCTCGTCCGGCGTGAGCCTGTGGAACTTGCGATGCACAAGGTCATCAGCAGTAGCAACCCCTTTCAAACGATTCACCCGGGTCGGGCCAGGGAGCCCGTAGATGCCGCTCTTGGTCATCAGCACTGAGATCAGCCGGCTCGAACATGGGATCTCCATCCCGATGGTGAGCTCAGCATGAATGCGCCGGTACCCGTACGTTCCGCGCGAGGCCGTGTGAATTTCACGAATCAGACCCGTGAGCCACTGCCTCCGCAATTGCGTGGCGCTCGTGGGACGCTTCCGGTATCTGTAATAGCCCTGCCGGGAGACGCCCAGGAGTCTGCAACAGGTCTCTACGGGTGCCCCGGTATCGACGAGACGATCGATCACCGGGTGCGCCCTTTTGGGTCGACGTGTTCCTCCTCTGCCAACCATTTCGAGGCCAGTTTCACGATCTTCAGCTCCTGCTCGAGCTGTCTGATCCGGCCTCGTGCAGCTCGCAGCTCCGCGTCCTCGCTGGTAGATCTACCGGGCCTGCGGCCATAATCGATATCGTCTTGACGGAGCCAGGAATGCAGCGTGACCTCGTGGATACCGAGATCGGCGGCGGTTTGCTTGATCTGTCGGCCTTCGCGGACGAGCGCGATCGCGCGTGCACGGAACTCTGGCGGGTAGGGGCGTGGTATGTGGGCGAGCCTTTCATGAAGGCCATCGACTAGCTACCCCGAGTGGAAACCAAACCATAGGTCAGGTCAGAATGTCACCTAAACGTGCATCAGACCCTCACCGCGGGAATGACCGATAGTGGGTAGAGGTACCGCTCACACGTCTTCGCGGCTGCTCTTGGGTAGGTACTAGGTCTCGCAGACTACTCAGCGTTCTTTGAAATAGCGGAAGAGGTATTTCTCCCGCATAGATGAAGCGCCGATGAGCGCCCCAAGCAGACTCCCAGCGATCGCCGCGATTGGCGAAGGCAGAGCCAAACTCAGCATCCATACTTCGGGCATCGGGTTGAGGCCAATGGCAAGACCCAGCGCGACGACGGTAGCGAGACTTGCGCCGAGGGTAGACCAGATGAGGCATTCGAGGATTGCCGTCGAAACGAGCGCGGCGCGGGTCTGGCCAGCATGCAGAGCTGCGGCGTATTCCAGTTTGCGCGCTCGCGCCCAGATAAGTCCGAGGACGGTGCCTGCAAAGATTGCAAACAGCGGCATCCACCGAGTCGCCCGGTGTAGGTAGAGAGTCGACCCATCAAGCGTTGTGCTGAGGCTTCTATTGAGCTGCGAGATCGCAACTTCGGTGCTTTCTGCGTTCACCATCTTCAGCGCGGAGCGCAGCTGAGAGTCGGCGCTTTCTGCCTGGGGCCAGGCCGCCATCCAGCACTCGTTGAAGGAGGATCCTTGGCTGGGTACAGGGACGAGAATCGCATGCTCCAGTCGAGAGTCACGGCCGTCATTCGGGTAGGTAAAGATTCCCGCCACGTCGAGGGAGCGCCCTTGGCTCTGAAGCGATGAGCTCACCGCAACGCCCAGGGCGTCCGCGAGGCTTTGAGAGATCCATACCCCGCGCTCCTTCGACTTGATGCCCAGAAGATCTCCGAACCCTTCGGTCACTTCATAGGCTTCGTAAGTCGTGCCGGGCAAAGTATCAAGCACGAGCTCTTCAGCGTTCCGTAGAGCTCCCGAGGCGCTGACGTTGTCATAGGTCGTTAGAGCCTCGCAGTTTGAGCTGTCGACTCCATCCTCTGCGACGAGGTATTGGATAGAACCTCCCTGCTCAATGTAGGAGTCCACCGAGGTGATGATCCCCTGCACCGCGGTCAGGTCAGCGCCTGTTCCGATGAGGGCGATCGCCGCCGTCGCAATCGCAAACTGTGTAGCTCGAGTAGTACCGGTTGCGAGGTTTCTCCAGGCTTCGGACAGGACACTTCGAAGCTTCATGGCGTTTCGCCCGTGTAAGTCGGGGCGAAGTCCGCAAGATCAAGAATTCGAGCGCAGGATGCTCGCGTCCCTGGATCGTGGGTCGCGACGAGGACGATGGAGCCGGCGCTTGCGATGGCTCCCAGCGTGTCGTTTATGGTGCCTGCCGTTCGGGGGTCTAGCTGTGCCGTGGGCTCGTCTACCAGCAACAGATCGGGCGCTAGTGCAACTGCTCGGGCAAGCATGAGGCGTTGTGCTTCCCCGCCAGACAGCTCCCGGAACTCCCTGTGTTGTACCTTCTCTAAGCGGAAGCTCTGGATGATTGGCTGGGCCTTCTCCTCAGCTACGAGACGGTCTAGTCCGGCAGCGAGCATCGGGAACGTGATGTGGTCGATGGCTCGTCTGCGCGCGATGCCGTGGGGGTTCTGGAACACCCAGTTGATGGACGATACGCCTGTCCGCTGAACTACGCCGTCAACTGGTGCCTCCCAACCGGCCAGAATGGACAGCAATGTCGATTTACCGCTGCCGGAAGGGCCGCAAACACCAACTACTTCCCCCGCTGTTGCCGTAAAGGCCACGTTCTCGAAAAGCAGCGGAGCGCCAGAGAATCCGTGTGTGAGCCGCTCAGCGCGGACATGACGTTGTGCCAACTCGAGCACTTCTTCCTTCGTCTCACGGCGCACAGGTTGCCCCTTTGAGGGAAAGCCCAACTGCGACAGTCTGAGGCACCTGCGCCTGTGGATCTGTGAACGAAATCACAGCTGTCCCGAGCGCGGAACCAAGAAGGGCCACCGGAAGAGTTCTTGCTCCGGATCGCACGCACAGCAGCCCCTCGGTGTCGACAATCGCTCCAACAGGGACGGTGTGAGCTTCGATCTTGTCAGCGAGCGAAAGGGTGGCAGTGACAGTCGATCCAGAGTCCTTGCGGAGAGCCTCAACAAGTTGCACGTCGGAGGAGACCCTCGCGAGGAAAGTGGGATCGTTGGCGACACCGCTTTCAGACACAGGGCCAGTCAACCCATTGAGTGTGAGGGACCGCGCTCCGGGTGTAAGCGAACCAGGCATCGCGACCACTTCGAGTTGCGCGACAGCGCCTCCTGTCTTCGCTAGGGGTGTGTCACTGGAGACGTTCTGTCCAGGCTGGATCTCGCATGTCAGCGCTGAGACCTCGTTCGCTGGCAGCCAGAGAAATTCCGACTGAAGCGTGGTGCTGGTTCCCTCCTGGGCGCCCTTGTCTACTCGCAATCGTTGGACCGCGTTGGATGTGTTCCACCCATACCAACCTGTGACGTGTTCGCTCGCAAGATACCCAAGGCTGACCAGCTCCTGTTGCAGCGCAGTGACGTCTGTGCCACTGTCCTGCCAGTTGAGGTCTCTGAATAGTGGAACCGCGGTGTGGAGACCGATGATCGGTTGTTCGTCAACTGAGGCGACAACCTGCCCGGAGAGAAAGCTCCCCCCGGCTGTGCACTCCGATTTCGTAAGGACTCCTTCCCGTCTGAGGGAAAGAATTGCGGGATCAGAAGTCTTGAGGCGAACCTGGACCTTGCGATCATCACCGAAGCTCTCACGATTGACCGGAGCCTGCGATTCCGTAGCCGCCGGTTTCAGAGACTCCGGCGGTGCTACAGGGCGTAACGCATAGCCAAGGAGACCAGCCGCTCCGAGAAGAGTCCCAGCTGCCACGACCGACAAAACTAGTTTGCTGCGAAGAGCGGTCACTTTTGATCCTTGATCGCGATAGCGTAGCCGCCTGCGGAGAAGCATTCTTGAGCTTTGGGATCGTTGGGGTCATACGGAGCGTGCGTGAAGAGGCCTTCCAAATCGGAGAGAAAATCTGAAACTTTGTAGGAAGGGTCTGCAAGACCACTCTTTTTGAGGCAGGCGACGACCACTTCGTCGTTGTTCGCGAGCAAGTCCGGATTGCCCTGTTGTGCCCGATAGAGCGCCTCAATAGGCGCCAGCTCATCCGAGCACTCATTCCCGGTCTCCATATACTTGTCCACCGCCTCTTCACCTTCCAGAGGCGGTGGTGTGATTTGGATGATTCCCGACGACAGGCGCGTGTAGTTCTCTGTGTACCCCGCGTTCGTCATGCAATCCACGTAGAACCGGTGAGCCTCGTCATACTGTGCTTGCGATATTCCTCCGACTTCGATGGCCTTGGTCAGAACGTCGATCACAAAAGGGTTCTTCTCCTCGTCTAGGTATTGCTGCATCAGCTCTTCGTGGCTGCCGGCTAGGCGTTCTCCCGTCGCGGGCTCGCCGACACTGCCGGTTTGACTCGTGCATGCAGTGAGGAGCCCAAGAGCGATAACGATTGCGGCGGCACTTGTTGCAAAACGAGAGCCTGCGTACTTGAACCGAGAACTCATTTCGGGAACCTCCTGGTGTGACTTCAATGCGATGAACACAGGTCTACCCGGGTACGGTCTGGAGCGAGATAGCTTGGTTCTAACCCCGCCCTAACCCCCATCAGCGATGCTTGGAGCGTTGGTGTTGAGATCGGAGCATGAATGAGAGTCCTTCTCGTAGAAGATGACGCAGACCTCTCCGCAACGCTTAGCGCATCTTTGACGCGTGACGGGCTCGTGATCACCGTGGCCTCAGACGGTGTTTTCGCTCTGGAGCTTCTATCGGAGCGTTCCTTCGACGTTCTCATTCTCGACCGCGACTTGCCGCGGATGAGCGGCGACAGCGTATGCCGGGAGATCCGCTCTTACGGTGATTCAACCCCAGTTCTGATGCTCACCGCGCTACATGACGTCCACCACCGAGTGCACGGATTGGAGATGGGCGCGGACGACTATCTCACGAAGCCTTTCGCGTATGACGAGCTACTCGCGCGATTGCGCGCGCTCGGACGCCGCCGCATGACCCCGGTTGAGTCCGAACTCGAGTTCGGCAGCATCAGAGTGTTTCCCGAGCGAGGTACAGCGTCAATTCACGGGCGACATATTCGCCTCGCACCTAAAGAACTTAACGTTCTCGAGGCTCTCGTGCGATCCGCTGGAAAACCGCTGAGCGTGGAGCAGCTGCTGGAGCACGCATGGGAAGCGCCGGACGCTGTGTCGCGAGGGGTTGTCAAAGTCGCGGTCCATTCACTGCGACAGAAACTCGGTCAAGAGTCGATCACACACTCGCCGGGGTTTGGCTATCGACTGGAAGAGAATTGATGACCAGTCAGCGCGGATCCCTTGCCCTCCGGATCGCAGCGCGTTCGGCGATAGTACTGGGTTCCGTCTCCGCCATCGCGCTCGTCGCCATTTGGAGCGTGCTCACTTCCGTCACATCGGCGAGCGTTGTCGTAGACCCGCCTGAACCCGCCAGCGGCCCGCAGGCAATCGAAGCCGTGCTCCAGTTCAGCTCAAAGATCACGGGCACGATATTGGCAATCTCCGCTGTATCTCTCGTCTTGCTGGTTGCGGTAGGGACGTTGATTTCCTATCGAGCGGCACAGTCGTCACTCAGCCGTGTCGAGAGCATCAGTACACATACCAGGCGCATTACCTCGAATACGCTCAACGAACGGCTTGCTCTGTCCGGACCCCCGGATGAAATTAAGAATCTTGCAGACACTATCGATGAGACTCTCACGAAGCTCGAAGAAGCATTCTCCCAGCAGGAAAGATTTGCCGCGAATGCCTCCCATGAACTTCGCACCCCACTGACTGTGCTGCGCACGACCATAGAGTCGATCCAGCGGGACTCGCTCCCTGCGCAGAAGGACGACGTTGACCGCTTGATGAGAAACGCCCTCAAGATGGAAGCAACCATTGACGCCCTCATGCTGCTTGCACAGTCCAAGGCCCTGCCCGAGGAACGCAAGCATCTCCTCGATCTCAGCGCAACGCTGGAAGTGGTTGTTGAAGAGCTCTCGCCCAAGCTGGCCAGCCGGGGAGTCTTCTATAGCGTTGTCGCAGAACCCTGCGTTCACACCTTGGGCGATCAGGTACTGCTCTTGCGCGCAGTGCACAATCTCGTAGAGAACGCCGCACTGTACACGCCTCCAGGAGGCACGGCAGTTTTCGCAGTGCGACGAGATGGAGGCTTCTCTGAGCTTGTGGTCACCAATTCGGGGCCACGCATAGAAGCCCAAGTGGCTGCACAACTCACGGAGCCGTTCAACAGAGGCTCTGATTCTCGCCTGCAAACCTTCCGAGGGACCGGCCTTGGGCTATCTATCGTGCAGGCAGTTGCGCATCAGCATGGCGGGCGCCTGAGCATCGAAGCAAACGCAGATGGGGGTATTCGTGCGATCTTGCGTCTCCCAAACAGCGAAAAGGTCGGGGACCAACCGAGTGTCGATCCCCGACCTTTCGAGCAGCGGCCCGCTACCTGAAGTAGTACTTACCAACCCCAGTGGAGATGCCGCATGAGGCCCACGCGCTAGAGCTACCAGTACTCCAGCCAGAGTTGAACGAGGCGCATCCGTGCTGGGCGTACGACCTCCCTTGTGTTCCTCCCCAAGTGCTCGTCGACGCACTCGCGTGGAACGGGCCGGCAAACGCGCTCCCATTTCCCCCTGCATATGCGGGAGCCGCCGCCAGGAAACCTCCTGTGGCCAGCAGCCCAGCAAGAACCAAAGCTCCGAGCCGTTTCTTCGTCTGAACCTTCATCTCGATCACTCCTTTGTGTATCGACGAGCTGCCCACGACAGCATGCGTCTGGGGTTGAGATTCCTATGCTTCCGGACGCAATCTCGGCTAGGCGACTTCCCATAGAAAGTTAGGGGCCCTGCGGCGTGGCCCATGTACGGAATTGGGTAAGAATAGCTCCCCCATAGGTGCGCACAACTGATCATGGTGAGCGACGGGCTCGGGGATGCCATCTCGATCTGGGGGCGGAGCGATGAAATCTTCGAACGAAGAGGTAGCGACGCTGCTGGGGGCGTTGCATGACACGTTTCTGTTAATGCCCTGACTACAGCTTGGGGTCTGATACACGTTTAGGCGACAGGTTGACCGAGCCTACAGTTTGGTAGCTTGCAGGCAAACTGGAATTGGCACGCACACTGCGATGGCGTTAAGAGAGCTGTTCTGTTTTGGGGGCGGGCAAGCTTTGAACACGAAAGCCTTGGTATTGGTGGAGATGGATCGCGTGCAGGCCGCCGACCTCGGCGAGCGGAATCAAGTAGTAGTCGAGCGCTCCAGTAACTATGAAGAAGTCGTCGATCTCTCCCGGGACGTAGGTTCTCCGCGATTTCCGCGCCGTGGAAAGATACGCCTTCCAGGTGGAACCCGCCCGGGTGACCGTCGTCTTCACCTGTACCTTTCTTACGTGGTCTCCCCGTGTCACGATCAAGTCGAAGCGACTCGGCTCCAGCGGCCACGACACGCCCCAGCCGCACAAGGCAAACCATGCCGCCGCGAGCAGCGGGCCGGCCCGGTTGAGATGCACGAGGCTCGGGCTCGGAATTTCAGGAGCTCCGCCGCTCATCTCAGATTCGAGGTGGGCAGCCTCGATCCGGAGTCTCGCTGCGTGACCTTGCAACGAGGCCGCGGAAGCAGAGCCACGCATCCCGAGCACTTCTGCTACTTCCCCCAAGATCGTGAAGTCGCTACCGCAGTTCTCAACCGCGCTTCTGTCCAGGGTCGCTGCCCGTGGAAATGCTTGTAGCTCAGGGCGAGCGTGTCAGCTCGCATTCGCGCGGAGCGAGCCGCGCTCGAAGATGACTGGGGAATATCGAGCTCTCGGAGGACACCTCGCCATGAACTCGCTTCAGAGATCGCTTCCGCGAGTTGGGCATCTGAGTATCTCGGCGCCTGAGCCATACCGAGACCCTACGCCGCACCACCGACATCCGTTCAGATCAGACAGCCTGCTGGCGACAGGGACGACAAAGGCCTGATCAAATGAATTTGATCAGGCCTAATCTGTCGGGCTGACAGGATTTGAACCTGCGACCCCTTGACCCCCAGGCAGACGGATTGGCCACTTTCCCCCACTTGACCGGGGTTTTGGTGTTCCATGCGTTGCACAACGCGTCACGTTTTGCACGCTTTGCAGGATGTTGGCCACTAGATTGGCCCACCAACTTCCTAGCTGCCGAGCCGCTTTAGAACCTAGTTTATGGCGAGTTTATGGCAACCGTATCCGACGCGATCCACGGCTCGCTGCTCCGCGCCGCTCGTGCGCTTAGCCTGAGTTCGGCCGCCGAACGCGTCAGAACGAAACGTATACAGATAGCGGTCACTGTCTACGTTCCGTTCCGACCGGTTCGCCACCTGTGACTACGCCGTTCCTCCGTATCGTTCTTCAAGCATCCGGGCAGTGGCAGGGTTCACGAGGTCGTCGCGCACGATGTAGTGCTGTGCCGTGATCCGGGGGTCGGTGTGCCCAAGGAGTTCGGCGGCGAGGTCGATACCTCCAGCGTTGTTGATCGCGGTTGCCCCGGTGCGGCGGAAACGGTGCGGTGTGACACCGGTCAGTCCGGCCTTCTCCATCACGTCGCGCAGGCGACGGCGGACGTTGTTGGTCGTCAGCGCACCTCCGCCACGGTTGCAGAAGAGCAGCGCATCGGGGTCGATCGAGAGCCGCTTCCTCAGCCTCGCCTTGATCGCTCTTACCGCGAACGCCGGCAGTGCGATCTTCCGCACTGAGCGGGAGGTCTTCGGATGGTCCTGCCTATGGGTTGGTTCTCCCTTCCTGCTGATGATGGTGCCGGCGATCTTCACCGTTGGGATCGTGCTGCGCAGGTCGAGGTCTCGAATGCGGATCGCAAGCACTTCCCCAATGCGCACCGAGGTGCCGAGGAGCACTTCGACGACTTGCCCTAGCTGCCCATCTGGTCGGGGGCCGGCGACGATCGGTCGCCCTTCCCACGCACGCACGGCCTCGCGGATGAGCGCGATGTCGGAATCTTCGAACGCATCCGGCGTTCGGGCCGGTCGGCGCAGGCGAGAGACGTGATCCATCGGGTTCCGTGTGATCGCCTCGTGCCGAACGGCCAGGCCGAGCGCGAGCCGGAGAACGACCCTCGCTTGTCTGGCCCGGTTGTAGCTCTGCTTCGCGAGTTGCTTCAAGAAGTAGTCGCACCGTGCGACGCCGATTTCCCGGAGGGTGAGTTCGGAGAATGCGGGAGCGACGAGGGTGCGCATGTTGCGCTCATAGAGCAGTCGCGTGGTGCGGGAGAGTCGGTCTTCTACCTCCATGTCTTCGAGCCAATAGTCCACGAGTGCGGAGAACTTGCTGTCGGCGCTGAGGCTGACGAAGCCAGGTTGGAAGAGAGAGCGTTCCGCGAGCTTGCGTTTCAGGGCGAGTTCCGCGGCGGCTTGGGTCGCACCGGTGCATTGGACAGCCCGGAGCTTCCCATCCCAGTCGCGGTATCGAGCACGTGCCTCGCAGTGGCCTTTGCTGATCTTGCGGTGGCTGATCTTCCCGAAGGTGCCAATTGGCGTGCGGGGCCTAGCCACGCGGATCCCCGCAGGAACATACAGTCTGAACGATCTGAGGAGAGCTTGAGTCAGGCGCCTGTTGAACTATTTGCATTCGACCAGCCTGCCCGGTTTGCCCTGATGTTTTCAGCCCGACAACACTACGTATCCATCTCGCACAGGCTGAGCGCAGTCGCGCGGGAATAGCAACGTCATGCGGCGTGCGTGTCGCTAGTCTGAACACGCGACCTAGTTCGAGAGCTACCTCGCGGTGGCTTTGAACCGCACGATTCCTGGCCTGGAACTGTGATGGCTGACCACCGAGACAAGTTCAAGAAGTAGTTGCTCTTTGATGCGTCCGAGGGCATTAAAGCTAGCCGCAGTCTTTGCACCACGTACTCGCACGAACCGGGGATCGACGAAGATCTGGACAATTCCTTTTCCGAGGTCCAACTCTGGGGAAACCCAACCAGTCGACTTCGGATTTAGCTCGTGGGATTTCTCTCCCTCTTTCACGGGTAGTAGCGCTGCCAACGCGTACGGTATCGGCCCCACAGCCTTCTGAGCGTAGTCGCAAGCAGCGCCGATACGGATCTGCGCGACAGAGGCCTTGTACTTCGCAAGATCGATCCTCACACCCTTCGCAAGAATTTGCTCCATGTAGGCGGTCTCATCGTCAAGCCCGAACTCGTTCCAGTCGAAGTTGGCCTCAGGTTCGCAGACTGCACCCCACGCGACTGGTGAAATCTCTCGAACTTTATCTGGCTGGGTGATATGCAGCTTGGTATTCAGCATGCTCACCTGCGCCTTCGAGAGCGCCGGTGCAGGCTCAGTAGCCGATTCGAAGGCGCGACTCCATTCGTCATTCACCTCAGACGCGTTCTGAAGGTGGTCTTGCAGCAGAGGAAGGAACGCGGCATGTACAGAAGCGCGAGGATCGTCGGCCGCGTTCGCGTGCCCAACAGCCTCTACTGCGAGGCGCTTAAGAAGCGTCGGAAGAGGGGCGTCTCCATCAAGCTCAGTCGTGAGTGTGGTGATGTCGGATAAGACCCTTGTTGCTGCGCTGAGCACTTCGGCCTCCCACTGCACGAGCGCGTTCATCGCCGGTTGAGCGCTCAAGTGTTTGCGAATATCTTCGACCAGATCACCGGCTGTTTGTTCACCGGTTCCTATATCGATGTAGTCCGTCTTCGACAATGGAACAATCGCGATCGGCTTCGTATGAGGGGTTGAGGCAAAGAGATTGGTCTCAAGATAGGACTGCAGTTCCGCCACTCGACCGGCTTCATCTGTCCATAGGACAAGTATGTACGGCCCGTTGGTCGGCTGGATAAACTTGCCAAGTATCCGCTGGATCTCCGCGAAATGACGGTTGAAGTCGCTGCTCGCCGAGCGGTCCTGGAGCTGCAAGTCGATGAAAATCGCCCTTGCAGCAGCAAACAATTCCTTGGGCGCGTCCTTCTCGGGGGTGTAATGGACGCGAGCACAGACAGAACCGAGCGCCTGGATAGTTGTAGCGATCGCTTCAAGATGGTTCAGGTCGTCGTCGATGACGATGAATCGCGGCGGTGTAAACATTCAACCTCTCGGGAAGACAAGGGCGAGCGCGGCACCATCATAATCTGGGCCGAGCGGAACAAGGTCAGTGTCCACCATGCGGAGCGAACCGCCAATCGTGTGCATGATGAGGTTGACGTAATACAGGCCGACTCCGATACCGTCGGGACGGCGTGTAAAGAAGGGTTCCGTTGAGTCTTCGAGCCCATCAGCAAAGCCAGGCCCGTTATCCGCAATTATCAATGCGGGACCGCTGTAGGACTCGGTGTCGACGGCGATCAGCAGTTTGCGATTCGAGTCACCCTCGTTCTCCGGCCATCGTGAGGACAGCCAATAGACACTGTTGTCGATGAGGTTGGTTACAGCGCCGAGGACAAGTCCGAGAGGGAATCTCGATAACGCGAAGAGGGCGTTCGGGCTTCGATCTACGCGTATTTCGAGATCGATGTCGTGGTTCGAGAGACGAACAGAGTTCAGCTCTGCGGCACGTTCAGCAAGGTCGCGAACATCGTGATCCGATGCTTGACCTTTGCGCAGAAGATCACCGAAGCTATCGAGCACCGCCACAAGGTCTCGCGCCTGCTGGACTGCACGCGTTGCGTCAGCCCCTCCGCGAAGCGCGGTATGCAGCAGTCTGACCCCATGATCAATCTCGTGGTAGACGATCACGAGCGACATGCTGGAAATTCCCGCACGGAGCATAATCTCCCGCATGTCGTCATATGCCTTCTGAGCTTTGTCGATGAGCGGGTCGACCTCGTTAGAGAGATTGTTCTTCTTTGCAAGAGTCTTTATCTGCTGGAGTGGCTTCTCAATTCCACCACTCAGCGAGTCACGCTTCTTGGACAGTAGCTTCCGAAGGTTCTGCTTGTCCTTGTTGCGCTCAGACTCGAAAACGGCAATCGCTCCGCGAATCAAAGCTCGCATCCGCCCAAGCGCGATACCTTCGACAAACCCTTCACGGTTCGTCTTTTCTTCCAGGCTCCTGCTTTCTTCCAGCGAAAGGTCGACCGCGCCGACGACGATGTTGTTGCTGATCCTTTTCGTTGGAGAGTTCACTCGTCGGATGTCGAGACCAAGCCAATCGTCGCCTGGCTCTCCGTAGTTGTAGACTCTGATCCCATCGCGATAGACGCGGATGCCGCCACTTTCGTTCAGGAACTCCTGTAGTGAGGCGCTGTGCCCGATCTTCTCGATCACATCTTTGTCGCGGTCATAGACCATCAACGTGCCTGAGAGCGGACCGATACCTTCCTGATGAGCAAGGCTGCTCCTGACCGCACGAGGGGGCTTCTTCTCAGCCTTAATCAAATCTTGGTCGCGTTCGGGGAGATCCTTAGGGTCCAGCAGGACACCATACTCCGTCCCCTCGACGGTACGTGGACTCAAAGCGATCCCGTTAAACCCTCGGAACTCATAGCGCCAACTGAACTGGTTGCCTTCGAGTGAGAAGGTGAATCTCCACGGCGCACTTTCGAGCAAGGTCTCGGTGTCCGGAACGTCGTCAAGCCACTTCTTCTGCTGAGGGAGGATGAGCGTGGCCGCGAAGTCGTCGGAACGAGCCGCGAAGGGAGATGAGATCGAAGTAATCTGGCGGAAGAGGCGACGAACTTCTCCCCGAGTCCAAGGCTCGCCGCGGAGCCCGGTAACGGCTACCGACGTTCCCTGCTTGCCGATAAACAGCGCGGGTTCGCGTTCAACGATCTCCACGCGCGCCTCATCCAAGAACTCTGAGTTGGCGATCTCTTCCCAGTCGATCTTCAAGACCAGCTCTGGGCCATCAGCCTGGCGTGTCACGACTTCAACCGCACGGCCAAGCTTATGGACAGCGAACCGGCCCACGCCTTTCTCGCCGAGTGGTAGCCGCCCTCTGGTTGTCCGAGTACCCTTTGCACGATCTTTGGCCTTGTGATCATGCCCGGGCACAAGCCAGATGTTTCGTAGCGTGTCGTATGACATCCCGTCACCGTCATCGACGACCTCAATTGTCGCGTCCGGTGTGTCCAGATGCGACATAGTGACTTCTGCTCGCGTCGCATCAGCGTCGTATGCGTTCTTCACTAACTCGAAGATCGCAAGACGGGGACTACCGATGAGTTGGTCTCCCAGGAGCTGAAGCAGCCTTGCCCGAGGACGGAAACGAGGGATGTCTTCCTCAGTCATATGTGCTCCCTCGGTCCGGCAGAACGGAAAGTCGAGCCGATGTTCCGCCTAGTCATGTGTCTACGCTACCTTTTCATCGGACGGAGCGAGCTCGGTATTGATGATCTCTCTAGCCTCTTCCTCCGTCAGCGCCCGGATCGCGGCCATGCGCAATGCGGCATCCTCCCCCGCACCAACCAGTTGCGCTAGGGCGACCTTAATGTCAGTTCCCTGCCCTCTTTGTGCTTCGGGTAGCGCGAGCAGAATACCAACGACCCCGGCAATTCGTGCGTTGATAATTAGTTGATTGCTTCCCCGGAGCATTCGGAACGCACTCTGCTGCAACGGTCGGAGCAAACCATCCACAGCAATTACTTCCTCCATGTCGGAGGAATTTTGGAAGCTGGCGAGCGCTTTATCAACCGCGTTCCGCCTCGCCTGGGTGAACTTGGTCGCGTTGATACTGTCAACGACATCCTCGGTGATCTGCGTCACACCGCGAAACGGCGCCATCGTCGCCGCAGCCTGAGCAGGTTGGAGCTGGTGAACCTCGAGTAGCGCAGAGAACGCGGCCGCGAGTGTCGTCATCTCCGGGCCAGGAAAGAGCCACCATGCATCCTTCCTGCGTTCTTCCGCCCATTCCGCAAGCCGACGTCTAATCTCTGAGGCTTGAGGACGACACGTCTCGTCAGTCGTCTCGTTGGCACGGACAGATTCAGCGACCGCCAGGCCCAGGATCGGCGGAACCGCGTTCCCGATCTGTCGGAACGCATCGCTACGTGTTCCCGCAAACCGGAAGGTGTCAGGGAACGTCTGGATGCGTGCGGCTTCCCTGACTGTCAGCGTCCGGTGCTCAGATGGATGGATATACCAGTAGCCATCCTTCGCAATATGGGCCGTGATAGTCCTGCTGAGGTCGTCCCACGGCAGCCGCTTGTACTTATCGTTGAAAGTGTCAGAGCGATATCGTTTGAGGCGGTCTGGCAAGTCGGAGTAGAGCGTCGAAGACGTCATCAACTCGAATGCTTCTCTATCGTCAGCGCGCACCGGACGCGTCATGTGGTCATGAATGACCTTCGATACACCTGGAGGGCGCAAGCGCTTCGCTAGCTCGCTCGTCGGTTCGCCCAGGTAAGGCAGTTCTCGGGCTCCAGTCGTGTCGTTCAAGGAGGGCAGATCTGCGATTGCATCGCGGACGGTTGGACCGCTCGTACTGAGCGAAGGCCAAACTGGCACGGCGCCATCGCGACGTGCCTGAAGGATGAACCGTTTGCGATGCTGCGGGACACCGTGCCGCCATGCGTCAAGCAGCCTGTAATCCACGATGTAGCCGGCTTGCTCAAGAGTCTCTGCGATCTCTCGAATCACAATGAGGTCGTCACCGATGGCCATATCAGGAACGTTCTCCATGAGGACAGCGCGAGGCTGCAAGGCGATCACAACGTCGATGAAAGAACGCCACAACTCCTTGCGAACGTCGACTGCGTCACGATTGCCTTCTTCGACAAGGCTTCGGATCTTCGCCCGACCGGCGCGACTAAACGGCTGGCAAGGCGGTCCGCCTGCGACGAGGTCGATGCCGAGTGGCCGCAGCTTCTCGATCAAGGTGTTGACCTGATCCTGATCTGACATGTCAACGTCTATGGCTTGTCCGCGGAAGTTTGCACGGTGCGTCTCCAGGGCGGCCTTGTCGTGATCGACAGCAGCAACCACTGTCCAGCCAGCTGCTTCGACGCCCGCCCCAAGGCCTCCCGCTCCTGAGAACAGATCGACCGCAAGGGGACGACCAGATTTCTTCTCAGCCGCGCACCATTCGGTGAAATTCTCATCTTCGGGGGCATCAGGATGCCGAGGAAGGGTGAGCGGTGCTGAGCGTTCAAGCTTCACTGCGTACTTCACCACGCGCGGGCATCCCTTCCAGACTTTGGCGTTCACCTCCAGGAGAACACGACCGATGTCGCCTAGGGCGCGCGACGCGCCGAGCCGACACGACCCCAAGAACACTCTACTGGCCCCCAGGGGCGTCTAGGAAAACTCCTGGTCACAATACGTTTGACTCCACCGCGATCAATTACAGCCTTCTCCCGGGATGCTAGCTATCACCCGCCCCACACGCTGACGAAGCAAGAGGGTGCGGCAGCGCCCTGCTCAGTAGGGCTACGTCGTCTCAACGACGACGCATATCGACGCGTCGACGACCTTTCCATCGCGCCCACGCTTCCTGGGCATGACATCTTGCGAGGAGCAGCAGGCTGATCGGTCCGAGCGCGAGGAACGCGATCCCCATGACGAGGCACCACAGGAACGGGACGCTGAACAAGGCATGCCCTCCGTCCTCGAGAATGCCTTTGAAGAGGTTCGCGACGAGGAAGTAGGGCACCGCGATCAGCATCGCGGGGACGCCCCACTTGTGGCTGTCGCGACGGTGGATGATCCGCTGAATGAGCCGGAGGCTGGGAACGTAGCGGTTCAGCGTGGCGACCACGCTCGCGACTCCCGAGACGATGAAACCCAACATGATGATTCCTCTCAATAGCGCACTGCTGTAGGTAGCGGCGCTATTGAGGTGGCCCGAAGGTCCGGCCCGGAGGCGAAATGTGTCATGCAGGTTTCTGCCGCTGCCCTTCCACTGTACGTCGAGCCTTTGAGAAGCGGAACCCTCGGGTCGCTTACAACGACCGTCCGCCCCGGCGGGTGAGTGCGTTCGCGGCGGCCTTCGGTCGTGCCCGCTGGGTTGTGAGGGCTCGTGCGCGTTGGATCGCTTGTGCGGCGCGGGCTTGGTCGATCTTCTGCGCGATCCCATCCGCCTCCGGGCCGAGGGCGTCGCCACTGGCGATGTCGTAGCGGTCGCGGTACGCGGCGACCGTGCGCGCATACCGCGCCCAGGCTTCCTGCTTCCGCGGATCACCGGGCCGCGCCCCAAGCGTTCGCACCCACGGCGCGCCTTCAGCGGCTGCTTGTTCGGCGAGGGCGGTGGCGCGTTGTTCGATGAGTTGGTGTCGTTCCGCGAGCGCCTGCCGCATGTCCAGTTCGGTGATCCCGCCGGCGACCGGGATCAGGCCCGCGATCAACCGGGGCGCCTGCGCCGCATGCCCGCCGCTGGCGGGGTGCTCGGTGGCGGTCGCGATTCGCCAGTGCAGTACGGAGGCGATGTCGTCGGCGTCATCGAAGCCGCGGGCTTTGGCCAGGCGTGGGAAGAGCCGGTCAACGTCGTGGTGGTTCGCTTCGGCGCGGCGGAGCTCCGCGGCGAGGGCGCCGAAGGCGTCGGAGTCGAGCACGGCATCCGCCTGGGTGGTGGTGAGGCCGGATGCCCGGATGAGGGTGGCCCAGCGGTCGTGTTGGGCTTCGGTGGCGATGGTCTCGTACTCGGCGGCGAGTTGCCGGATCGACCCCCACCGTTCTTGCTCCTGCTCGATCGTCTCGTGCACCGACAACTCCGCCCCAGAGTGGTTCAGCACACCGAACAGGACGCGCCGTGCTGCTTCTTCTGGGTCTTCGACTTCGTGCGGGTGCTGGTGCGCGTCGTCGGGTGCGTCGACGGCGACGTAGGCGTGGTTCCCGTCGCGGCCGCGGGTGAACGCGACGTACAGGTTCTCCCTGGTCATCGAGGGATCGACCAGCACATGTGCCGTATCGACGGTGACGCCTTGGGCGCGGTAAGCGGTTACGGCGTAGCCGAGGTCGAGGTTTTCGGCGACGTAGTCGGCGGGCAGCACGATCGACCCGCCGCGATCCCGGTTGGCGGGCCGGATCGTCAAGGAGCCGTCGGACCGAACCTTCGTGATGATCCACCGGTTCCCGTTCTGCACCCATGCCGAGCCTGAGCGAAGATCCCGCCGGTTCTTCCGAGTGATGACGACATCGCCGACTGCGGCGGTCGCCCCGCCGTCGAGAGTGACTTCGCCGCGGATGGGCTTGACGATGCCGGCGAGGATGAGCTCGGTGCGGGCGCGGAGGTTCAGGGCGGTCATGGATTCTGAGGCGTCGGTGACGAGGATCGACGCAACACCGGTCTCCCGGTCGGCTCGCCACGCCTCATACGCTCGTGCGGTCATGTCCTCGGTTTCGCCGCTGGTGATGCGGCCGGCATCCTGGTAGGTGTCGATCACGTCGGTGTGGCCGAGGCGGAGCCCGAGTGACGCTCGCTTCTCCCACTCGTGCGTGAAGCGGTGGATCGTGAAGAGCTCCGGGGTATCGTCGCGATCGGCGGCGAGGAGGCCGAACGCTCCGGCGGCTTCCACGGCCTGCAACTGGGAGTAGTCGCCGACCAGCAACACCTTCGCACCCGCGTCGGCGGCGAGGCGCGTGATACGGTCAAGCGAGAGAGTACCGGCGAGGCTCGCTTCATCAATGATGACCAACTGCCCCGCACGGAACTCGGCACGCCCTATCTGGTGTAGCGTCCACCATCTCGCGGTGTTCTCTGTCTGGATACCGAGGTCGTCGGCGAGGACTTCCGCAGCGACCACGGACGGTGCGAGCCCCACCACCGAGCTCTTCCCGTGCTGCTGTTCCCAGGCGTGGCGTAGGGCGTTCATCGCGGTGGTCTTCCCGGTCCCGGCGGGGCCGACCAGTAGATCGAGCATCCTACCCGAGACTGCGATCTTGGTGAGGGCGGAGGCTTGGTCGGGGCCTAGCATCCGCCCTTCTCGATCCGGTGCACCCGTCACTCGTTCGATCACCGAGAGCGGCACGGTTGGGCCGGTCATCGTGCGGGAGCGCTCTAAGAGCCGGGCTTCGGCTTCCAGCAGCTCGGTCGAGGAGAACAGGGCTGAGTGGCGGGGCCGGAACGCGCTCGTCCCGTCAGCCCGCTGGAACCTGGCTGGCGTCGAGGCCAGCTCCGGCGGCGTGAGGCGAAGCGAGGCACGCTCGGCAGCATCGACCACCAGGCCGGTCACGGCCTCCCGATCCCGGGTCGTCGCGAACCGATACTCCATCGTCTGCCGCGCCGCCTCCGCGGTCAGGTTCCACCTGTGCCACGTCGACCGTTTCGCGACCACGGCCTCGACCACGGAGTGCGCGATCGCTTCGATCAGGTCGAGCGGCACATCATCCGCCCGCAGCACCCGCACCTCACCGGCAGGGATCGCGTCACGCGCCCACGCGCCGGCGTCACGCCCCAGCTTCCTCGAAGCACGCCTACGCCATTCAGCCGTGAGGTCCGCAAGGGAACGAACCGTTTTCTCGGGTCGGGTTTCGAGGGTCGCTTGCGCGCGGAGCTTGATGACCGTCGCCGCCGACGGCTGACGGCCGTGCCACTGCACGTAGTCGGCGATGAGGCGATCCTTCGCAGCGTCGATCTGATGGGCGCGAGTGGAGAACTCGAGCACCAGTTCTTCGGGCACCGTGGTGATCGCCCAGGCCGGGTTCCGGTCCCGGCCGCGCTCCCGTGCTTCCCATTCGACGCCGAGGAGGCGGGTGAGGTGGTCGGCGATGATCGCCTCGTGCAATTCGGAGAGCGCGACGGTTGCGGCGTGCATGGGGCGGCCGTCGAGCGACCGCCACCGCCCGTCGAGCACGGTCTTCACTTTGTTCGAGACGACGACGTGCGTGTGCAGGTGCGGGTCGGAGGCTCGGGAGTCGTAGTGGTCGTAGGCGGTCGCCGCGATCCCGAAAGTATCGACCTGGGCGACCGCGCCGCCGTCGGCGCCGGTCGATCCGATGCGGGTGGCGGCGACCTCGCGTTCCATGAACTCGATCACCTCCGTGATCGCCGCATGATGCGCGTCAGCGATCATGGCCTGTGTGCCCGCGTCGGCGACCGCCCAGAGCACCGACGCCGACTTCGGTAACGAGAACGTATAGTCGTACCCCGCGACGGCCTTCCGCGTGCCCCGGCGTCGTTCGTCGTCCTCGATCAGCGCGACGGCCTCCGCACGGGAGGCCGGGCCGAGCTCGGGGTCGAGGGCTTCAACTCTGGCTTCAATACGCTCGGATGGGGTCGAGTAGACCGGGTAGGCGTGCCCGAGCGGATCACCCGTCACCGGATCGCGGCCCATGCCGATGAGCAACTGCAGTTGCTCATCCGACACCTCATCCCCGGTCGCGATCTGGCCATTGACGAGATGCGCGACACCGGCGCCGAGCCAACTGCCGGGCGGGTTGCCGACTTCGACATAGTACCGCGTGAGCGGGGTGGACAGGGATCGATCGCCATCGCCGGTGACGACGGAGCGCAGGAGGTACTTGTAGCCATCCCCGGCACTCATCACCCGCATCGATACCGTCATCACTTGTCAGGTAGGGCTCCGTCCCCTGTGGGGAGATAGCCCCTCGTTGACGGGCGAGAGGGAAAATAGATAGTCGAGAGATGAACTCTTGGCGAACTGCGTCATCATGACTTGCGACATGTTTCGATATTCATCAATATAGAAACATGTCGATTCAAGAGCTAGAGCTGGTCATTGTCGGTTCGGGTCCTGCCGGATACACTGCGGCGCTGTACGCCGCTCGTGCGGGGCTCGCCCCGATGGTGGTTGCGGGGTCGGTGTCGGCGGGAGGTGCGCTGATGACGACGACTGAGGTTGAGAACTTTCCGGGCTTTCTCGCCGGTGTGCAGGGCCCGGAGCTGATGGAGTCGATGCGCGTGCAAGCCGAACGATTCGGAGCACAGATCGTGTACGACGACGCGACCTGGTTGGATCTCGCGAGCGAGTGGAAGACCATCGTGACCGGTGGCGGCAGCACCTATCGGGCCAGGGCGGTGGTCCTGGCGATGGGGTCGGCGTATCGGAAGCTCGGCCTCCCTGAGGAGGATCGCTTGTCTGGTCATGGGGTGTCGTGGTGTGCGACATGCGATGGGTTCTTCTTCCGGGACCGCGAGATCGCGGTGGTCGGCGGTGGAGACTCCGCGATGGAGGAGGCGTTGTTCTTGACGAGGTTCGTGTCGAAAGTGACGATCGTGCACCGGCGAGATGAGTTCCGGGCCTCGAAGATCATGGCGCAGCGGGTGCTCGACCACCCCAAGATCGAGGTCGCATGGAATAGCGAAGTCGCCGAGATTCTCGGCGACGATCAGGTGACCGGGCTACGTCTGCGCAACACGACGACGGGTGCGGAGCGGGTCTTGGACGTGGCGGGAGTGTTCGAGGCGATCGGTCATGACCCGCGGTCGGAGCTCGTGGTCGGACAGGTCACGACTGACAGGGATGGGTATGTGACCGTTGCTCATCCCTCAACTCGAACGAATCTTCCGGGCGTATTTGCCGCTGGAGACCTGGTCGATCACACCTATCGGCAAGCGATCACCGCTGCAGGCACAGGTTGCGCCGCGGCCCAGGACGCGCAGCACTACCTCTCGAACCTTGCCCCGGTCGCGCCGGTAATCGCGGTCGCAGATCCGACCCTCAAGGTGTCCGCATGACCGCCGTGACGCCGCGCGTCGCTCCGAAGCGGCTATCCACGCTCGACAAGTGGCTGCCGTTGTGGATCGGGCTCGCGATGATCTCGGGGCTGGCGCTGGGCCGTTTCATACCTGCGTTGTCGGGTCTGCTGGCTCGGCTGGAGGTCGCTGGCATCTCCGTGCCGATCGGGATCGGGTTGCTGGTGATGATGTACCCGGTGCTTGCCAAGGTGCGCTACGACAGGGTCGCCGCCGTCACCGGCGATACGAAGCTCCTCGTCTCCTCCCTGGTGCTGAACTGGGTCGTCGGGCCCGCGGTGATGTTTGCGCTCGCCTGGGTCTTCCTGCCGGATCTTCCCGAGTACCGGACCGGCTTGATCATTGTGGGGCTGGCGCGGTGCATCGCGATGGTGGTGATCTGGAACGATCTCGCCTGCGGAGACCGTGAGGCCACCGCAGTGCTCGTCGCGATCAACTCCGTCTTCCAGGTCGTAATGTTCTCCGTGCTCGGATGGTTCTACCTCACCGCGCTCCCGGCTTGGCTTGGCCTCGACACCCAAGGCCTCGATATCTCGGTGTGGCAGATCGCGGTGAACGTGCTGGTGTTTCTTGGCATCCCCCTCCTCGCGGGTTTCGCGTCCCGCTGGATCGGCGAGCGGCGCCGCGGCCGGGCCTGGTACGAGGAAAAGTTCCTCCCCGCTGTCGGGCCGTGGGCGCTGTACGGGTTGCTGTTCACGATCGTGCTGCTGTTCGCACTGCAAGGAGAAGCGGTCACGTCGAACCCGCTCGCGGTAGCCCGCATCGCTGTGCCGCTGCTGGTCTACTTCGCCCTCATGTGGTTCGCCGGGCTCCTCCTGGGCAAGGTGCTCAGCCTGGGCTACGCCAAGTCGACGACCCTGGCGTTCACCGCCGCCGGCAACAACTTCGAGCTGGCGATCGCGGTCGCTATCGGCACCTTCGGCGCCACGTCCGGGCAGGCACTCGCAGGTGTGGTCGGACCGCTCATCGAGGTGCCCGTGCTCGTCGCCCTCGTCTACGTCTCCCTGTGGGCGGCGCGAGCCTGGTTCCATATCGACCCTTACACCACCCGATCACTTGAATCGAGGGTTTCATGACCGACACAACCTCCCTTCCGGCAGCTGACTCCTGCGCACCGTCGGTGACGCACGCGATCGGCACAGATGCGGCCGTCACCGTGGCGGGCGCGCTGAAGGCGCTCGCGGATCCGCTGCGACTGCGGATGCTGTCGGCGATCGCGGCCGACCCGCGGGGCGAGTCCTGCGTGTGCGACCTCGCGGAGCTCTCCGACGTGTCCCAGCCGACCGTCTCCCACCATCTGAAGGTCCTCAAAGACACGGGGATGCTGCAGTCCGAACGGCGCGGCACCTGGGTGTGGTACCGGATCGCGGCCGGCAAGCAGCAGGCAGTCGCAGCGCTCCTCGACGCTTTCGCCCCCGCCGCGATCACAGGTAACCTCGGGGATCCCGAAGACTCAGAGGATGCTCTGCTTCGTGCGGAAACCCTGCGCGACATGGATGGACGAGTGACGCGCCTAGGCGAAGAACTCGCGGACGAACTGACCGGGCTGAGCCGGGATCTGGTGATCGCGATCGTCCGCGAGTCCTATGCGAGCCTCGTGCGATCCGCGAAGGTCACCCGTCATCTGATCCCGCTGACCGAGCGCTTCGTCCGTCAACGCCTCACCGATCTCGCCCGCGACAGGTCGTCCGGGGTGCCACAGGTGCTGTTCGTGTGCGTGCAGAACGCGGGGCGGTCGCAGCTCGCCGCCGCAATCGTGAACCAGCTCGCGCGCGGTCGCGTGATCGCCCGTTCCGCGGGCTCCACCCCGGCCACGGACGTGCACCCGCGCGTCCGGTCGCTGCTCACCCAGATCGAGGATGAGCACGACGCAGTCGCTGCGTTCCCGAAGCCGCTCACCGACGACGCCGTGCGTGCCGCCGACGTCGTCGTGACGATGGGATGCGGCGACGTCTGCCCGATCATTCCCGGCGTCCGCTACGAGGACTGGGCCGTCGGAGACCCCGCACTCGCCTCCCCGGAAGGCATCGACGCGATCCGCGACGACATCGAACGCCGCGTGCGCACCCTCCTCGCCACCCTCACCTAGTTGAAAGCAGCGAACTGAATATGACCGATCAGAAACCTTCCGTGTTGTTCGTGTGCGTGCACAACGCCGGACGATCCCAGATGGCCGCCGGCTTTCTCCGCCACCTCGCGGCAGGCCGCATCGAGGTGCGCTCTGCCGGGTCGATGCCCGCCGACAAGATCAACTCCATCGCGGTCGAGGCCATGCGAGAGGCGGGCATCGATATCACCGCCGAGCAGCCCAAGGTGCTGAGCACCGAGGCAGTGCAAGCTTCGGACGTGGTGATCACCATGGGCTGCGGCGACGCCTGCCCGTTCTTTCCCGGCAAACGCTACGAGGACTGGAAACTCGACGACCCCGCCGGCCAGGGCATCGACGCGGTGCGGCCGATCCGCGACGAGATCAAGACGCGGGTCGAGACGCTGATTTCAGAACTGCTCGAACCGTGACCCATGACGCGCCCGCAGCACCCGCGCGGCCGTCCGGGAGCGCCGCGGAGGTGTTCCGCGCGTTTCTGAAGCTCGGTGTCACGTCGTTCGGGGGGCCGATCGCACACCTCGGCTACTTCCGCGAGGAACTCGTCGCCCGCCGCAAGTGGGTGAGCGAGGGCCAGTACGCCGAGTTGGTTGCGCTGTGCCAGTTCCTCCCGGGCCCGGCGTCGAGCCAGGTCGGGTTCGCGCTCGGCCTGATCCGCGCCGGCTTCCGCGGCGCGGTAGCCGCGTGGGTAGCGTTCACACTGCCCTCAGCGCTGCTGCTCGTGCTCTTCGCCATCGGCGCCGTCAGGCTCGAGGGCATAATCGGGCAGGGCCTGATCGTGGGGTTGAAGGCGGTCGCGGTCGCGGTCGTCGCGCACGCAGTGATCGGCATGGCGCGCACGCTGACACCGGATCTGCGGCGCATCCTGATCGGTCTTGCCGCCGTAGGCTTGGCGCTCCTGCTCCCCGGCAGCCTCGGGCAGATCGCGGCGATCCTCACCGGTCTCGTCGCCGGGGTGCTGTGGTGCCGCGGTGCGGCCGTGTCTCGCGCGGAGGCACTCACGTTGCGCGTCTCCCGTAAGACGGGGATCGCGGCGCTGGTCGTCTTCGGCTGCCTGCTGGTGGGCCTACCGGTGCTCGCCGCGCTCACCCAGAACACCTGGGTCCAGATCGCTGACGCATTCACCCGCGCCGGGGCGCTCGTGTTCGGCGGCGGGCATGTCGTGCTGCCGTTGCTGCAGGCCGAACCCGCCGTTGCCAGTTCGATTGCTCCCGAACAGTTCCTCGCCGGCTACGGGGCAGCCCAAGCCGTTCCCGGCCCGCTCTTCACCTTCGCCGCCTACCTCGGCTTTGACATGGTGCCTGGCGCGCTCGCCCCCGTCGCAGCGCTGCTCGCGCTGATCGCCGTCTTCGTGCCCGGCCTTCTCCTGCTGGTCGCGGCTCTGCCGTTCTGGGATCGTGTGCGCCAGAACCCGAACATCCGAGCGACGCTCGCGGGCGCGAACGCGGCCGTCGTCGGAATCCTTGCCGCGGCGCTCTGGACCCCGGTGATCACTTCCGCGATCACCGGGATCCCATCCCTCGGCATCGCCGCAGCATGCTTCCTGCTCCTCACCGTGTGGAAGCTTCCCGCATGGATCGCCGTCCTCCTGGGGGCAGCGGCAGGGGTGACCGTGACCGCTACCGGCGTGGGCCTGGCCTGGGCTTGAACCAATCAGGTTCCTGTCCCTGCTGGTAGACGTCAGGGATGCCATCTGCGTCCGCATCAACCGCATCGCGCAGCGCGATGCGCCGGTACCGGCGGTTGCGGGTGCCGAGCAGGATCGCCGCGCCCGCTGCGGCGATCACGGAGGCCGTGAGAATCGCGACTTTCGCGTAGTCGTGCTCCACTGCGCCGGCGGGGAAGCTGAGTTCGGCGACGAGCAGCGACACGGTGAACCCGATGCCGGCGAGGAGCCCGACTCCGATCATGTCGATCCACCGCAACTCCGGGTCGAGCTTCGTGCGGAGCGCCTTCGTGGTGAGCCACGTCGTCGTCACGATGCCGAGCGGCTTGCCTAGGACGAGGGCGGCCACAATCGCGAAGGTAATGGGATTCGTCATCGCGTCACGGATCCCCGCAGGCCCGCCGACCGAGACCCCGGCGGCGAAGAACGCGAAAACCGGCACCGCGATCCCGGCCGACAGCGGGCGGAAACGGTGCTCGAACTCCTCCGCGAGCCCCGGACGGCCCGAGGCCGCCTCCCCGTCTGCGCGGCGGTGGAGCACCGGGATCGTGAATCCGAGCAGCACGCCCGCGATGGTGGCGTGCACGCCGGAGGCGTGCATCAGCGCCCACGCGACGACTCCGATGGGGAGCAGGATCAGCCAGGCCGCGAATGGGTGGATCCCGAAGAAGGCTCGGTAGCGTTGCGCGATGAACCCGTAGACCGCGATGACCGCGAACGCGAGAAGCAGCGGGAGGATCTCGATGTGGTCGGTGTAGAACACGGCGATGATGCTGATCGCGAGCAGATCGTCGACGACGGCGAGGGTGAGGAGGAAGATCCGCAATGCCGGGGGCAGGTGGGAGCCGATGATCGCGAGGACAGCGACGGCGAACGCGATATCCGTGGCGGTCGGGATCGCCCACCCCGCCCGGAGCTCGGGCTGCTGCCAGACGATCGCCGCGTAGATGAGTGCGGGCACGGCCACGCCGCCTGCGGCGGCCGCGATCGGGACGATCGCGGTGCGGAACTTCCTGAGGTCGCCGGCGACGAACTCTCGTTTGAGTTCGAGGCCGACGAGGAAGAAGAAGATCGCGAGGAGCCCGTCAGCGGCCCATGCCCCGAGGCTGAGGTTCAGGTGCCAGGGCTCGTAGCCGATCTTGAGATCCCGCAGTGCGAAGTACGCGTCAGCGGCGGGAGTGTTCGCCCAGATGATCGCGATGAGTGCGGCGGCGACGAGCAGCATGCCGCCGACGGCTTCTTTGCGCAGCAGCGCGCCGATGCGCGTCGCCTCGGCGAATGTGCCGTAGCGAGGGAAGGTTCGATCGGGTGGTGTTTGGGTGGCGTTCAAGTCATCTCCTGGAGTGGGCTTGCAGGCTGAGAGAGATCAGCTAGAACCAGACCCCTGCGCCGCGTCGGGACGAGGAGATCGATTCTGGATCAGGCTGCAGGCGTCGTGGGTGTGGTGCCAGAGAGCATCGCACCCCAGGAGGAGATGTACCCGTTCGTGCCGGGATGCGGCAGCACCCAGCCCGCCGGCATGAAAGCCGCGTGGAACCGATGTTGCGTCATCACTGTCAAGGGTATCAGCGCCCCCTGTTGGGTCACAGTGCGCCTCTTGCCCAGGCTTCGGTGAATCCACACTCCTCGATATCGCTCCAGGTGAGAGTGACGTCAGTCCATGACCCGTGTCCCGGCCCGAGGGCTTCCTCGAGACGATCATGCAGCACTGCAGGATCAGCGCAGTCCGTGAGGTCGAGCACGAGCACTTGCAGGTATCGGGCACGGTCGCGTTCCACGTCGTTATGCAACCGCGAGGCGAGGCCCGTCGGCAGGTTCACGAGCAGTGATTGCGGGAACCCTGTCGGTAGAAGGCAAGCGATACAGACCCTGCGGACGGCGGGATGCGTATCGAGTTCGTGTTTCAGATCTTGGATGGTGTCGTGCCAGCGGGCACGCGCAGTTTTCCGCGTCGTACAGCCCCGAAGATCTGCACCCCAGAGCATTCCGCGTGACGGAACATGTTCCAGATCAGCATCGGTGTGTGGTGCGTGCGGCAAGGGGTCGCCACGAACCAGGAACGAGATGGGCACGCAAGTCTCCTCAGAGGGTCGGGTCAGTACTGTTTCGCCGACCAGACTTCCCGGCACACCATCCGCTGGATGCGGCAGTGCCGCGCAGCGGTCTCCCACTCTACGCTCTCGCTGCTCTCCACGCGCAAGACCTGCCGTGGAAAGAGACTTCAATGTTTCTGGTGTTGCGGAGTAGAGTCGAGTGCGGTGCGCCGGGAAGTCTGGTCGGCACACCGCCTGTCCGGGTGGTGTTCATGAATGTTGAGGACACCCCTATGGATACGCGCACCGGGAGCATCGCGTTAGCACGTGTGCGCGACCTTGCCCACCGCGTCATTGCCCGCACCCGGTATCTCGCCGGCCATTCGCCAGCCCGCATCGCGATTCTGGTGTTCGCCGCCGCGGTGCTGCTGTTCACGGCGCTGCTCATGTTGCCGATCGCATCGCGCACCGGCACAATAACCGCGCTCCCCGATGCATTGTTCACGGCGGTGTCGGCGGTGACCGTTACCGGGCTCACGACGGTCGACACGGGCGAGCATTGGTCGATGTTCGGGCAGGTCGTGATCTTGGCCGCGATCCAGACCGGCGCGCTCGGGGTCGTTACGATCGCGCTGCTTCTTGCACGGATGGTGACCCGCAGACTCGGGGTCAGCGGCCGGGTGTTCGCGCAGTCGAGCATTGGCACCACCGGGCTCGGGGACGTGAAGCGCCTCCTCCGGGTCGTAGTCGTCACGACATTCACGATCGAATTCGTCCTGATGCTAGTCCTCGTCCCTGCATTCATCGTCGTCGAAGGGTCCTTCGGTTGGGGACTTTGGTACGGAGTGTTCTATGCGATCTCGGCATTCGCGAACGCGGGCTTCACGCCGCATGTCGGCGGCATCGGCCAGTTCGCTAACAACCCCTGGATCTTGTCCTCACTTGCGATCGGCGTGTTCGTCGGGAGCTTCGGGTTCCCCGTGTTCCTGAACCTGATCCGTGCAAAGTGGACGCGGAAGCGTTGGACGCTCCACACGAAGCTCACGATCATCACCACCATCGTGTTGTTCGTACTCGGCACGATCGCCTGGGCGGGGTTCGAGTGGGCGAACCCGGCCACGATCGGCGGCGAGACCTGGTGGGCGAAGATCGGAAACGCGTTCTTCGCATCGGCGATGCTGCGCTCCGGTGGTTTCGCTGTCATCGACACGGAATCTATGACAGCGACGACGATGCTGCTCAGCGACGCGCTCATGTTCGTCGGTGGTGGATCCGGCTCCACCGCAGGCGGCATCAAGGTCACCACCCTCGCCGTGCTATTCCTCGCGATCTGGGCCGAAGCGAAAGGCACCCAGCACACCAATGCCGCAGGCCGCAGGATCCCGAACAGCACCCTCAGGCTCGCGATCAGCGTCGTATTCCTCGGGGCCACGCTCGTGCTCACCGCCACCGCCCTGCTCACTACCGTGAGCAACGCCACGCTCGATCGTCTCTTGTTTGAGACCGTCTCTGCCTTCGCGACCTGCGGTCTGTCCGTCGGGATCTCTGCGGAAGTCGGACCGTTCGGAAAATATGTGCTCTCTGCGCTCATGCTCGTGGGTCGCGTCGGCCCGATCGCACTCGCGTCGGCGCTCGCCGTGCGACAGCGCAGAGAACTCTTCCGGCTCCCTGACGAGCGGCCTATCATCGGGTAGCCAGATAGAGGTCAGTGTCCGGCGCCGAGTCCGCCGGTAAGCCTCGTGTGGAACGCGGTCGTATAGTCATTCATCCCGATCAGCTCGACCGCCTTGCCATGCTGCTCGTACTTTGTCACGATCGCATCGAGCGCGGCCACAGTCGAGGCATCCCAGATATGCGACTGCGTCATATCGACCACGACGTGGCCGGGATCCTGGGCGTACTCGAACTGGGTGGTGAGGTCATTGCTCGAGGCGAAGAACAACTCACCGACGACTGTGTAATAGGCGCGCTCTTCACCGAAGTGCTCCATCACTTCCCGATTGACGGTCACGAAGTGCGCAACACGGCGCACGAACATCACCGACGCGACGAACACCCCGACCACGACCCCAATCGCGAGGTTATGGGTCGCGACGACGACCGCAACGGTCACAACCATGACCGTGGTCTCGCTCTTCGGCATCCGCTTCAGCGTGGAAAGCTTGATGGAATGCCAGTCAAAGGTGCCGACCGACACCATGATCATCACCGCGACGAGCGCCGCCATTGGGATCACGGCGACCACATCGCCGAGCACGACGATCAGGATAAGAAGGAATACGCCCGCGAGGAAAGTAGAGATGCGGGTGCGCGCCCCGGAGACCTTGACGTTGATCATGGTCTGCCCGATCATTGCGCACCCGCCCATGCCACCGAAGAAGCCGGAGACGAGGTTCGCGACGCCCTGCCCCCAGGACTCGCGCGTCTTGTTCGAATGCGTGTCAGTCACGTCATCGACGAGCTTCGCCGTCATCAGCGACTCCATCAACCCCACCAGCGCCATCGCGAGTGCGTAGGGCGCGATGATAGTGAGCGTCTCCCAGGTCAACGGCACGTTCGGAATGAACAACTCCGGCAGGCTCCTCGGGAGCTCGCCCTGATCGCCGACCGTCGGCACTTGGAGGGCGAACACCACCACGATCGCGGTGACCAGAACGATCGACACCAGCGGGGCGGGGATGACCTTCGTGAGTTTCGGCATGAACACCATCACCAGCAGACCGAGCGCGACCAGCGGGTACACGACCCATGGCACATCGATCAGGTGTGGGAGTTGCGCAGTGAAGATCAGGATCGCGAGCGCGTTGACGAACCCCACCATGACGCTCCGCGGGATGAACCGCATCAGCTTCGCCACACCGAACGCCGCAAGCACGATCTGCAACACGCCCGCGAGGAGGACGGTCGCGATGAAGTAGTCCATCCCGTACTCGCGGGCCACCGGGGCGATCACGAGTGCGATCGCCCCGGTGGCTGCGGTGATCATCGCGGGGCGACCGCCAACGAACGCGATCGTGATCGCCATGATGAACGACGAGAACAACCCGACCTTCGGGTCAACGCCAGCAATGATCGAGAACGAAATCGCCTCCGGGATCAGCGCGAGCGCGACCACCAGCCCCGCGAGCGCTTCGCGGGTGAGGAGGCGCGGGGTCTTAAGCGCCGTGCGCACGGAAGGTTCAGGGCGATACCGGTTGCGGTCTTCTACAGTGGTGCTAGTGGTCACACCCATCAACCCTAACGTAACGTGAGAGTTGGTGCGAAGAAGAATTGAGGACAACTTCGGGATGAGCGATACGGGAATGATGCATATTGGAGACCTCGCCGAACGCACAGAATTGTCCCTGCGCACCATTCGTCATTATGACGAGATCGGCCTCCTCGCACCTTCGGGACGTTCTGAGGGAGGTTTCCGACTGTATACCGAGGGCGACTACGACCGACTGATGCTCATCCGCCGAATGAAGCCCCTCGGCTACTCTCTCGACCAGATGGGCGATCTCCTGCACGCTATCGAAAGCGCTTCACCTTCTGGCGCCGACCAAGAGGACGCGCGCCGCACGCTAGTGGATTTCCGGCAAGACGCGATGGAGCGACGCGAAAAGCTCGTAGAGCAACTCAAGATGGCGGACGAGTTCCTCCGTCTCCTTGCCGCTGAAACGAAATGAGCAAATGTAGCCCCAACCGCTTTCCTGCTCGATCCGGAGTTCGGGGCGGGATCGCAAGCTGCAGGAACCCGGGTACGAGTCGCGGATCACTGAGCTTCATCCCAAGCGCCCGTCACGCCAGAAGATAACAGGTCAGTTTTGAGTCACGATTGCTGGCATGCCATCATCAAGCCCCGACTGCTCGGGACCATCACAAAGGATGGATGCAGTTGCGGCAATGCGCGCCCACACAGTTGGGGTTGCGCACAGGGTTGCACTCGTGTCTGCGTGCAACTCGGGCCAGGCTGACAAGAGCGTCAGGCGCTTCGGCGTCCTCTGCCGGACCGGTTGCGCTTGTGTTCTATGCGGAGGCAAGCATTCAGTACACATTTGCTTCATGCCACGATACAGACCTCGCTGGTGACTCGTTCACTAAGACCGCGCTCTCGGCGCATAGCTCTGAGAATCTGGTGCCTTGTTGCGGAGAGGAGGGCTGAGTTTCGCCAAGGCCGTCGAAATCCAAGTGCGCTGTGAACCGCAATCTTGAGCTCACGAGCGGCACCTTGCACGCCAGCGTGTGGGGCTCTCAAACCGAGGTCACGATTTGGAAAGAGAGCACCCAGATGGCCAACCGCTCATCACACGTTCCCTTCCTTCATGTTCTCTCTTGCAGGAAGAAGGTGCTCACAGTTGGCTATGGCGGGACGAATCGAAAAGCCGCTGCAGTCTGCGTCTCTTGGGTCGATTCACGCTTACGGTAAACCGCAGATGCAAGACGCGTGGTAGCTCGGGAGCAAGGCCGACGACGAGGCGGCCGGCGGTGGATTGACTGGGCTGCCGTGGCGGGCATAGGTGGTGCTGACCGCGGGCGCTGGGTGGGTTCTCGGGTGTGGGCCGGGTGCACCTGAGAGGTGACCATCCGGCAGCACCGCGTGCCGGGATCACCCATCACCGGGAGCCCCGATGCGAGAAGACCCCGCCACGCCCGCCGACCTCAAGCCGCTGCGTGTCGGGTCGCTGTTCTCCGGCTATGGGGGCCTCGATCTCGCCGTCGAGCACGTATTCCATGCCCGCACGATGTGGTTCTCCGAGATCAGCCCCGTGCAGCGTGTCTTCGCCCACCATTGGCAGGATGCCCCGAACCTCGGCGATATCACCGCCGTTGACTGGAGCACCGTGTCGCCGGTGGATATTCTCTGCGGCGGGTTCCCCTGTCAGGATGTCTCGACCGTCGGGAAGATGGCTGGCCTCGCACCGGGCACTCGTTCCGGTCTCTGGGCGCACATGGCCGAAGCGATCGACCAGCTCCGCCCCGGGTTCGTCGTCATTGAGAACGTGCGCGGTCTGCTCTCCGCCCCCGCAGTCCGCAGCGTCCCGGACCCTGCTGATGCAACCCCGCCTGCTGCAACCCTTGGAGGAGACGATCATGCAAGCCCTGCCGCTGCAACCCTTCGCGATCTGGAACCCGGCATGTGGGGTGTGGGAGACGAGTCAGGTCGACCTTTCCGGGCGCTTGGCGCCGTTCTTGGCGACCTGGCCGACCTCGGGTACGACGCGGCATGGCTCGGCCTTCCCGCTTCCAGTGTCGGTGCCCCGCATCCCAGGTTCCGTGTGTTCATCCTCGCCCGTGCCGCTGCTCCGGACGCCGCTGGCGTCGGATTCGTCTCGCGGCGGGGAAAGCCTCGATCAGGTGCGGGCGAGGCGGGGAACGATCGCGCTCTCCCATCAGGTCATCGACCTCGTACTGAACGGGCCCGATACCTCGAATCGGCGTATGGACGAATCGGAGATGCTGTGGTCCCTGGTCGGGCACATCTTCGAGCTTGGGGACGATACGCTACCGCCATCGCCAGGTGGGAGCACGTCACCGGAATGACGGCTCCAGTCCCCGCCATTCACCGGGCAGGGCAGGGGTTACGTCCCTCGCCGGGGTTCGTGGAATGGCTCATGGGCCTCCCGCCGGGGTGGGTGACCGGCCCCGGGATCGGGTTGACGGCGAATCAGCAGCTCACCGCGCTCGGCAACGGGGTGCTTCCTCTCCAAGCCGTCGCCGCGCTCACCACACTCACCCGCATCTTTCCCGTAGCCACCGAATCGTGGCGCCCGCTCTGCGGTTCAGGGCAGAAGCGCTGACGGAGCGAAGCCTGCCGGCGACGGCCGCTTCCACGATGCCTGGCCGAAGCGACCCGAGCGAAGGGTTCCTGGGTGCTTCGCCGCGCGAGGTATGTGGGGCTGTGGTTCTTATTGTTCGTCCTCGAATATCTCCTCGATCGGGAGGTGGAAGAGTCGGGCCAGGCGAAACGCGAGCGGGAGCGAGGGGTCGAACCGTCCGCGCTCGATCGAGATGATGGTTTGACGGGAGACGCCGAGTTCCTCAGCGAGGCGCTGCTGTGACCATTCTCGTTCCGCGCGCAGGTGAGGGAGCTTGTTCTTCACGACTCAGCCGTGCCTGCGCTGAGCGAGGTAGCGGATCCCGAAGGACGCCATCGAGAGCAGCACCACGGCGGCGACCGCGTACACGGCGGAGAGCTCGCTCCCGCTCAGCGTGATCGCCACGGTGCCCAGCCCGCCGATGAGGAGGGTATCGGTGAACGCGCCGCTGGCTGCGCGTTCGTGCCAGCGCGATTCGACGGACTGCTCCGGATTCGCGGTCGCGCCCCGCAGGGTGCTGCGGTCGACGATCAGCCCCCATACGATGCCAGTGAGAGGCCACAGCGACACCAGCCCGATAGCGATCCCGCCCAGGACTGGCCGGGAACTCGCGCTCTCTGTCGCGACGGCGATCAGCGCCAGGGCGACCGCGCCCGCTGCGCCAAACGGTGCGGCGGCCCACAGTGCGGGAAGTCTCCTGCCGCCGAACTTTACGCGGCCCCAGCGGCTCCGATCGCTCCCATTGGCCTGGTTCTCGCGGTACTCGTCCGTGCCCACATTGCTCCATTCCGTAAAGTGTATTTTACATCAACAGCTTGACATGTAAAGTCTGTTTTACGCAACTTCGGGGTGCCGAATTCGAGCAATGAGTCGTCTGCGACGCCTCGCCAGCGGCATGGCGCAGGCTCTCGCCTGTGCGCGCCGCCTGCCGTTCGTGACTTCAGGAAGCGTCGCGGTGGCGGGCCCGGTACTGGGTGGGGGTGATGCCGTGGTGCCTGGTGAATGCGGCGGTGGCGTGGGTGCGGCTGTGCCATCCGGCAAGCCTCGCGGCTTCTGCGATGCTGACGCCTGGGTGTTCGCTAAGGAGGGCGGCCATGCGGTAGGCGCGGGCGCGGGCGAGATAGGTAGCGGGAGGTATCCCGTAGGTGGCAGTGAACACGCGCCGCAGTTGCGACGGGGACAGATGCACGCGGGCGGCGAGCCCTACGGTCGTCCAGCGGGCGTCGGGCTCTGCAGCGAGGAGTTCCGCAACCATGCGAGCCTCGGGTCTCGGCCCGGCACGGCGTGCCCCGAGATCGAGAGCGTGTGCGGTGGCCGGGATGCCGGGATCCGCGGGCGGGGTGGCGTGGAGACTCCCGAGTTCGGTGATGAGAGTCCAGGACAAGCTCATCGCCTGCGCATGGTGTTCCAGGCCGAGAGGGAGCGAGAGGGCGTCGTCGAGGCGGTCGAGGACGTCGCAGACCCGGCGAAGGACCGGCTCGGTGAGGCGGGTCTCGTGGATCGGGGCGCGGTAGATGGCGTCGAGCATGCGCTTCGCTGCGGCACGGTCTGGGAGGAGGCCGGTGTAGAGCCAGTAGAGCTCGTCGATGATATAGCGGCGGTCGAACCCGACCCGGGTCACCTCGTACCCGGGGCCTGGGGTGATCTGGTAGCTCACGCCCGCGTCGATAGCGAGCACGTCTCCCGCGGAAAGCGGCAGCTTCCCGGCCGGGGACGCGAACTGCGCCCTCCCGGCCCGAACGAACTTGTACACGATCCTCGGGTCCTGCAGGCGCGCGGGCGCATCCATCACGGTGGTGACGATCGTGAGCGGCACTCCCCGGACTGCTGGAAGGACATCGCCACCGGTGGCGAGGAAACGGTGCGGCAAGGCTCCGTCCATCCCGGGGGCGAGAGCGGTCTCGTCCTGCCGTTGGGAGGGGTCTTGGTGCATCTCTCCGGTCTTCGTATGTCGGTGCCACCGGGGAGAACGCTGTCCTGGCGTGTGTCTGCGCGGGGAGGCGTTTCGGGGCGTTCTGGGGTTGGGGGTGGTGCGGCTCTGGAAGCCCGGCGTCTCCCTGGGACGGAGTCAGAGACCTCTCCTCCCCGATAAGGGGCTGGGTTCTCGTCTCCGTGAGGGGAGTCATCGGGGTCCAGAGCCGCACCGTGGGGTGCCGCCGAGGCGATGCCGTGTGTGGTTGTCATGACCCTGTAGGGCATCGGTGGGAGTCTCGACGGCGGCCGTCACCCCTCCCCGCGACCACCGGAACCTCGGAGAAAACGCGCCTCCCAGAAGGGGGAGGGAGAGGGTGGCGCGGAAGGTTCCTGGGGTGCGGGGCGGGAGGGAGACCCGGGAAAGGGGGTGACGGGCCGGTCGCCTGCACCATCTCTGGTGCGGGCGGTCTGGTCTTGAACGCCGGATCGGGGGGAACCGGGGTCCAGGGAATCTAAGGAAAGTGGGAGCGGTGCGAAGAATGCGTGCTCTTGAGGAAAGCTGTCCTTTCGCATGTGGTGCGGGCGGCTGGGATGGGGTGGGTTCTGGCGGCTCGCCCCGCATGCGAGACAGTGTTCCGGGGGTGGCCAGAACCCGCAGCGCCACGTTCAGTCGTCCACGAGTTCCAGGGGTCCTTGTACCCGTCTCCGGCGCTTTTCAACGCCGGAGACGGGGTGGGGCCGCGTGTTGGGTTACCCGTGTGCGGGGGTTGCCGTGGGGTCGTCTTCCTTGCGTCGGTTGCGGAGCAGGAACAGTGCCCCGCCCACCAGCAGGAGACCCGCGCCCAGGAGGCCTGCGGCACCGAGCATCTGCCCGCCAGTGATCGCGAGCGGCGGCTTCGGCGGGAAGGTGTTTGTGACCTTCGCCGTGTTGTCCGAACCGGTGAGGTTCACGAGAATGCCGTCGCTTGCCCCGCCTTCGGTCGACTCGTCACTGTCGGTGATGGTGACCTTCGCCCCGTCCGGGACGTTGGTCTCCTTCACCTGGCACGACACCCCGGCAGGCACCTGGATCGTACGCGACTCACCATCCTTCAGACGGAACTTGGCGTCTGCCGCAGGGAGCACGTACTCGCCGTCTGCGACCTCACCGTTCTCGCCAACACCTGGAATGGTGCAGGCGAGGGTGAAGTCGTAGAAGCCGCCGGTGCCGGGGCCTTCGACCTTCTTGGAGACGGTGAGTTCCGCGTTCTCGAAGGTGTTGACGGCCGAGATCGTGAGGACCTGCAACTCGTCCGGGGTCCCGGAAGTGACGGGCACCGAGTTCTCCCACGAGTCGAAGTCGACAGTGGACTCTGCAGCACCACCGGTGTTGACTTCTTCGCCGAAGCAGCGAGCGTCAAGCGGCAGCAGCCGCGGCTGCTCGTTGTCGTCGACGAGGTACTTCGTCTGCCCGCCCTTGATCTTCACGACACCTGAGTACACGTCCGTGAGGATCGTTTCGCCGAGGTCGTTCTCTTCCTCGATCTGGCAGGTGGTGAGGATCTCGAACATGCGATCCGCCGCGGCCGCAACCGCGATGTCGTCGCCCGCGAGGGTCTTCGACACCTGCACGGAGCCTGCGGAGACGAAGTTCGTCATGGAACCGGTCACGGTCCCAGACTGCTCCTCGACCGCATCCCACGGCACGGTCACCGTGACCGGCGCGGCGGGCGCGTCAGCGGAACCGTGGTCGGTTTCGGTGATCGTGCACGACGAGAACGCCGGCAGGCCGGCCATCACGTCACTGGTGACCGCGTTCGCACCGTTCACCGGCAGCGTGACCTCTTGATTCAGCACCTCGACAGCTGCGACCCCGTCGAGCTGCGGGTCGAAGGTGCACACGACCTGGAACTTCAGGACGTCGGTGGCTGCGAACTCGCCCGCCCCGGCCCCCGTCAGCGCCTTGTTGATCTGCACCCCGCCATAGGGCAGCAGGCCCGCGTCGATCGTGAGATCGTGCGTGTCACGGCCCAGGACGAGCGCGTCTGCCGTGCCCGTTGCGGGGTCGGCGTTCGAGTCGGCCGCCCGGTCGTCGCCCGCGGCCTTCACCGTGAACTCCGTCCCGTCGGGCCTCGTGAACGTCACCGTGTAGCCGTCCGCGTTCGAGGAACGCAACTGCTCGAAGACGTACTTCCCGTCATCGCCGGTAGTGGTGGAGATATCGACCAAGTTCCCGAGATCGTCGGTGCCCGTGACGCGCACGGGAATGCCGGTCGCGGGCTGCTCGGGTGATCCCTGCCACTGGTTCTGCACACCATCACGGTTGAAGTCCCACCACGTGGTGTCACCGATCGAGGACTCGATCGCGACCTCCGGGGACTCCGCCGAACGCACCGCGTTCTCCAGGCCGTCCGCGTACCCGGTCGCCCGGTTCACGTACACGTCCCCGCCGCGGTTATCGACACCGACCATACGGATCGTGAACTCGATCGCGGAGCCCGTGGAGAATGGGCCAGGACGCTGCACACGCACTGCAGTCACCTCAGATGCAGACGCCGGGCAATCAGCCACTGTCCCGCTGCCGGATGCCACAGCACCGCCAGCATCGGCATCACACCAGGTGATGTTCCCCGTCGCACCGTTCCGCGCGTTCCTCGGGTCTTCCGACGGGTTCGCGTTCTTTGTGTAGAGGATACGCACCTGCTGGCCCTGAATACTGCCATCGGTCACCTCGGCAGAGTGGAACGTGAATGAACCATGGAAATCAGACCCTAGCACCCCCTGCTTCGGGAGCACGTCGATGATGTCCGGATCGTTCGGCACCGGAGCATTGCCCGGCAGGCGGTTCGAGAACCTCACCGACCACTCGTTCAGCTCGTTGTTCGTCTGCCCGGCGCGGTTCACCTGCACCACGGGCGTCAGCGGCTGCTTCGTGATGCGCACACCGCGGATGTTCGAGATCTGGATCTGCGCCTCGTCCGAACGCTGCGCGAGCGTCGACGCGTCGTCCTGCGCCCACACTACGACCGTGTTCTCGTAGACGCCGTCCTCGGCGGTCGGGTCGACGGTCACCGACATGATGATCGGATCCATCGCCTTGTTGACCTCGTGCTGCGGAATCACCCAGCGAATGTATGTTTCACCGGTCGCGCAGGCGGGGCGCTTCGCGTCCGCCGGCGTGCTGGACTGCACGAGTACCGGTGTGAGCGACGCCGAGGCGTAGTTCTGAGATCCGGGGAGGCAATCCTCGACCCAGACATCCTTCAAGATGCCTGGAGTGGCGGCACCCGAGGTCAAAGACGGCTGCAAACGGTACTGCACCAGATCACCGCCCGTAGTCTGGGGAGGAGTATCCGAGAACTGGCCACTGTCACCCTTGCGCACCTGCTTATCGATACGGGCCTGCGCATGGGCAAGGATGAGACGGTCACCGCCCGAACCCGCATGCGACTCAGGATTGTAAGTCGCCTGCGACCAGTTATTGGCATGCGCGAGGAGTTCCTCAGACGTCAGTTCTTCGCCGATGACCATTTTCACACCGCCGTAATTCGGCAGGGTCGTTCCCGTGGGCATGCCGTTGTCAGCTGCGCGAAGCGCGATCGAGATCACAAGGTAGACCCCGTCGCCCAGGATCGCGTTGTTGGAGACCGGTTCAGGCAGGTTCACGAAGGCGCGGACCCGAGCCACAGCGGTATAGATCCCGTCTGCGGCAAGTGCAGTATCGTTGCCGGGAACCTCCGAAGGGTCGTCGTACCAGGGCCCCTGCGCATCGCCGCACTCGGTAGCCGCGCCTTCAGCGCCGGGAGCAGCCGAGTACTGGAACGTCACGTTCGGCACCTGGCTCTTCTGCGTCGCGAAGTATGTTCCGGGCACATTGTTGTAGCCGGAGACCCAGACCGCTTCGCCTTCTGAAGGCACTCGCTGCATTGCAGAGACGTATCCAGCGCCCACAGCCGCGGGAGCATCCACCGCGTGCAGGTTGAGTTTCGTATTGTCCCACGCATCACATCCAATCGCGCTCACCGGCGCAGGCGCATCCGGCCTGGTTCCTCGGAAGAACAGCTGCGAAGTCACAGTCTGCGTCGGCGCCACGGTGATACCACCACTGTTGATCGTGGCTCCCCCAGGAGGTCCTTCACCATGGATATTGTTGCTTGGCGAGAACTCCGTCGAGGTCATGTTGCCCTCGGCGCCGGGGAGCCCAGCGAACCGCTTTCTGAATCCCCCCGTGAGCTCGACGATGGGCGTCGTCGTGCGGTAATCGTTCCAATGCACGGGGCCAGTGACCCCAGTTGGCAGGCTCGTCGCGTTTTCGCCGGGCTGATCGACCGAGGTCTGCACGTCACTGACCGGATCGAAGCCTCTGATGTCGAGGTCGGTGTATGAGTTGAATGTCGGGAGTGTCCAAGAGGTATGTGTCGAGGATTCGGTACCGAAGTCGCGGATGACATCCACCGGGGTGTACACGTTAATTGCCTGCGCAATAGCGTAGGCTGCGTCTCCAGGCAGAGCGGTACCGACCGGGCGTAGAGCCTCGCTGGGATAGGTACGCAGGCTCATGTCGGGAGCCTTGATGGTGAGCGCGACAGGTGTTCCTGGGCCTGCCTGCAAGATACTCATCGTGCCGGAATCACGTACCGAGTTCGTCTCATTACGAGACGTCCCTTCTTGCACTCCAGTGGCATTGGCGCCGGGAACGCCGTAACCGGTCCCCCCGTTGTACGCACGAGAGCCGTACTTTTCGAGGTCGGCCTCGATCGCATCGATGTCGGTCCCGGAGAGCGACGGATACATCGCCGCGGGCGAGAGATCATCGGTGAAGGTGATATCGCCGATCGCCGGCATGGCCCCCTTGCCACCTGCAGGAGCGGAGAACAACACGTGGTAAGTGGTCTGCTTGCACGTACGAGCCGTGTCCCAGGGGCACTGAGTATTGATCGGAACATAGTGGTATCCGGTGTTCTCCTGCAGCGCGACACCATTCTTCGAGATGTCCCACATTAACCGCGCCGATGCCTTCACGTTGGGAAGGTCAGCTGTGTCGATCGCGACACCGTTGTACCCGTCGGCGACGATCTGTGCCGCGGTGATGGGGAGGTCCTCGCCCTGGTGGGCGAGGTTCAGGACCTTCACGGTCACGTCGACGATGTCGGTGCCGGACACGATCGTGCCACGGTTGCAGACCAGGGTCTGCTCTTCGAGTTCATCGATCGAGTCCGCGGTCAGCGGGATCGTAGGCTCACCCGCAGTCGCCGGGGTGATCGATGACCCGTCGGCCTGGCAGAAGCCGGGGAGTTCGGTGATCTCCATGCCTTTGGGGAACGTGATCGTGAACGTCGTGTTCTCCGCCATGCTCGAAGGGACGGCGTACTCGACCTCGTAGGTGACGGTATCGTTCACGCGCACGACCCCGTTGTTCGGGCCCGAGTCGTTACCCGCGTTGCTATCGGCATCCCAGCCCGGGGTGCCGTCGGACTTGATGCGCACATCGAGTGCGAGCGTCGGCAGCGTCGGGTCGGGGTCGTCGATATCGAGCGGCACGACCGGGACATCATCGCCGGCATCATCACTGGCAGGCGCGTCCCCTGTGTCCCCTTGCACGGGAGCGTCACCCTCAGGAACGTCCAGGCTGGGTGCATCTCCTGCCGGGGAGTCGGTCTGCGGGGCGTTGGTCGTGGGCGCCTCGGTCGCGGTGTCGGGGTCTTCTGCCCACGACACCGTCGCGGGAGTCAGGGTGAACGCCAACGCGACCGTTAGCACGGAAGCAAGGACTTTACCCCCCCCCCCCCGAAAATGAGGGGTCGTCTCGCGGGGCGTGGACCCGGCGACTGGTTACTGATGTGCACTGTGTCTCCTCGTTCTCTCCATACAACGACAGGGCGTGTAGGAAGCGGATCCCCCGCCAGGGGCCTGCTCTCCACGGAATCTGCACACACCAGAGCGCACGCAGACGGGTATCCCTTCACACGTAAAGACCCCCATCGGGTGCGCAGTGTTACAGGGTTCTGGAATATTCACCGGAAATCTTTGCCCGCGCGGGACGCACGTCGTCACGCGCGGAAGGCTCGCCATCGAGATTCCCTGGCCCTAGTCCCTGAGTATCCAGTTCGGTGTCGTATCGTCGGGCGACACGACGGGTTCACCCTCGGGAAGTTCTGGACCTCCCTCTTCCGGAGCGTCATCATCCGAAGTAGTACTGGTGCCGGGGGGACGCTCGTCGGGTTCCGGGACGGAAGACGGCGTCGTTTCCTGCTCTCCGGGGTCAATGGCCGGAGCATCGGCCGTTTCGGTGCCCGTGGTCGGGGTAGTGGGGGTGCCGGTGGCGTCCATCGGGAACAGAGTGAACGCGCCGGCGATCAAAAGGGCGATGCCTGCGGCAAGTCCCACCCAGCCTGCGATCTTGCTGCCGCTCACCGTCCCCGCCGTCGGCCCCGCTTCCGCCGACCGCTGCGCATGGGTTGCCGCCGACGCGGCTGGCGCTTCACCGCCCGCGAGGGTGACGGCGCCGGCGATACCAGTGCCGGCGATGAGGGGTCCTGCCCAGGCACGCAGCTGCTGTCCGAGGTCTCGCAACCGCGACACCTGGACCCTGCAATCCGGGCAGCCGGGCAGGTGCCCTTCCACCCTGCCGGTATCGCGTCTGCCGAGTTCGCCCCGCACATGCTCACCGAGGAGGCCGGCGGTTTCCGCGCACCCGGGATCGCGGGAGTCGACGTACTGCTGCAGGTATGCTGCGGCAAGTTTCTTCCGGGCCCGGTGCGCGATCACCCGCACCGCACCGGCCTGCATGCCCAGATACTCGGACGCGGACTCCGCCGTGACCCCCTCGACTTCCAGCAGCCACAGCACCCGGCGGGCATCGCCGGCGAGCGTCCGGTAAGCGCGGCCGATCTGATCTCGCTCCCCAAGCGTCTCGACCCCGGACTCGGCGGCCTCGTCGAACAACTCGGCAAACACGTCCGGGGCGACCGTCACCGTCCCCGCGTCCACTTGGCTGGTGCGGATCGCTTCGCTCCTCAACGAGATCAGCACATACCCCAGCATCGAATCCGTAGGCCCTTTCCCGTTGGATAACGCCCGAAACACCCGGGTAAAGGTCTCCGACACGAGATCCTCGGCCTTGCCACGGTCACGCACCATCACGAGTGCCTGCGAGAACGCCGCATCCTGATGCCGGGCATACAACTCACTAAACGCCGCACGCCCAGTAGCCGTGTCGGCACCGGCACGTACCAGATCACACAACGAACGGTCATCCAAAGCCTGCACCTCAACCCGAGGCAAGGGGTGCGGCTCTGAAGGGCGCAACGCAGCATCACTCATAACGCCTACACCTCCCCGACTCTGCGACACACCCCTACCGCTCAGCACTCCGTCAACAACCCCCGGAATCCCGCCGTTTCTGCTCTGATGATAACTCGAACCTGAGAATTCCCAGGGTGAACGACCGGGTGAAGATACGCACGCCCAGCACCCTCCGAGATCCAGAAATCCGCGACATTCAGGACAAACACGCGGGGCCACACGCCGAATGTCTGGTAAACGCGCATCTTTGACTTTTGTGGAGGGAACGCTCCCCGGGGGCAGTTCGGGACCCCGCATGCCGAGCGGTTCGGGAGAGACGGGTGCGACTTCGGGTCTGGTATCAGTCTGGTGTTCGCGCATCATGCGTCTGGCAGACACCCTATTCCACCGATGACACTCGCGATCCTGGCAGGGAGGGTGGTAGGCCGGGAGGTATCTGATCGGGTTCAGCGTCGAGCCTGACGGACTCGCGACACGCGCGCCCGCCTCACGATACTGGTTCGGCGTCTCCCGGCGCACCTCACAGGTGAACGGGGGCTTCCTGCTGCGCGCACCCCCCGCATGACGGGAGGAGATGACTGCATGACTGGCAACGTACAAGACAGCGGAGCACGTACGGCACGCGAGGCCAAGCTCGATGAGGTGCGCGAAGCGTTGAACGCGCAGGTCGAGAAGCTTGTCACGGGCGAGGACTGGAAGTGTGCGCTGTCGTTCGCGGCGAAGTTCCGCTCACGTTCAGTGAACAACTCGTGGCTGATCTTCGCACAGCACCAGGCCGCGTGGGAGGCGGGCCGGGTGCCCGAGCCGATGCCCACGTATGTGGCGGGGTTCCGGCAGTGGGAACAGCTCGGCCGCCACGTCGAGAAGGGCCAGAAGGGGTATGCGATCCTCGCCCCTGTGATCGGGAAGTTCGCGTCGAGGACCCCGGCCAATCCGATGTCGTGGCGCAGGCTCGCCCCGCGTGAGGCACCGCTGCCGGGTGAGAAGGTGAAGTCGGAGATGGTCGGCGCGAAAGTCGCCTACGTCTTCGACATCTCCCAGGCCACCGGCCCCGAGGTACCCCTCCCGCCGTCACCGCAGCTCCTCGCAGGCGAGGCGCCGGCCAGGCTTCGCGAGGGTCTGATCCGGCAGGTCGAGGAGGCCGGGTTCCAGTTTCTGCCGGTGCCGCACGAGGGCATGATCCACGGCGCGAACGGCATCACCAAGTTCGATGATCGTCAGGTTGCGGTGCGGACGAACATGGACGATGCGGCTCAGGTGAAGACGCTCGTGCACGAGCTCGCGCATGTGAAGATGCACGGCCCCGACCAGGTGGAGGCGCGGCAGCATCGCGGGATTGGTGAGGTGGAGGCCGAGTCGGTCGCGCTCATGGTTGGTGCCGCGCACGGCATGGATACGAGCGTCTACACGATCCCGTATGTGTCGGGGTGGGCGATGGCCGCCGACGGGAAGAACCCGGTCCAGATCGTGCAGGCCACGGCCGAGCGCGTGCGGAAAGTCGCGCTCGAGATCCTGGACCAGCTCGACACCGTGCAGATCAGCGACGGCACCCCGCCCGGTCTCACCCGAAACGACCCCGAGCGCGCGACTGCGAAGCAGGCCGAACGGAAAACCCCGGCACGCCCCGCTGCACGGAAACCAGCACAGGTGGCGCGGCCCCTGGCCGCGGTTCGGGGGTTGTGATGGATGCCGAACAGCTCCTCGCCCCAGTGGCCGGCCTGTCGCTGGCGGATGCCGCGCAGCACTATGCGAGTCTCGGGGTGCCGGTGTTCCCGTGCGTGCCGGGTGAGAAGCGGCCGCTCGTGGCGCACGGCTTCAAGGACGCGACCGCTGACCCGGCCCAGGTGGGTGCGTGGTGGCGGCGCTGGCCGGAGGCGAACATCGGCATCCCGACCGGCCCTGCCTCCGGGATCGAAGTCGTCGATGTTGATGTGAAGGGCGATGAGCCGCGCGGGCCCGTCTCGTGGCAGCGTGCCACGCAGGCCGGCTTCCTTGACGGCTGGGCGGCGCACATCGTCACCCCGTCGGGCGGCCTGCACGCCTACTATCCGGCGGCGGACATCGAGCAGCGCTCGTGGGCGTCGGGGAATGCGCAGCTCGACTTCCGGGGCACCGCCGGCTACATCGTCGCCCCGCCATCGCGCACCCTCATCGACGGGCAGGTGGTCGCGTATCAGCTCCTCGATCTCGCCACCGGCGAAGTGCAGCCGGTGGATGCGACAGCGTTGCGGGAGTTCCTCGATCCTCGCCCGGTGCGGCCGACGTGGCAGGGGCAGCCGTTCCGGGGCACCCTGGAAGAGCGCACCCAGCGCATTGCGGCGTGGCTTGGCGGGCGGGAGCAGAGCGAACGGAATCAGGGCCTCTACTGGGCCTCCTGCCGTCTTGCCGAGAACGGCGCCACCCTCGGCGAGGCGTTCTCGGCGCTCGGCCCGGTCGCCGAGCAGATCGGGCTCGCACCTCCGGAAATCGCACGCACGATCCGCTCCGCCTACCGCGACCCCGCCCCCTCGCCGTCGGCATCGACGGCGGAGAGGTCGCGGTCGATCGCGCAGCGCGTCCCGGTGGATCGAGGGCGGGTGCTCGCATGAACGACACGAGAACACGCCGGGGTGGCAGGCTGGCCGTGATGACCGCGGTCGCCGGCACGGTGCTGATTGCGGCCGGTGCGTTCTGGCTCAGCTTCACCGCACTGGCCGATCTCGCCCGCAGGTCTGGGATCGAGGCCGGGCAGGCGTGGGCGTGGCCGCTGATCGTGGACGGCATCATCGTCGTCTCAACCGTCGCCGTCGTCGCCCTCGCGGGGAACCGGGCCGCCTGGTATCCGTGGCTGCTGCTGATCTGCGGGGCCGGGCTGTCGGTCGCCGCGAACTCTATCCATGCGATCGTCGCCGCCGACGCCGACGTACCCGCGGTGCTCGCCGCATCAGTTGCGGCGGTGCCGCCTCTGGTGCTGCTCGCAATCACGCACCTCACCGTGATCCTCACCCGCCACCAACCCCAAGAAAATGCGGCAGCCACGGAAGGCGCGAGTGCGGATACTGAGGTGGTGCACGCCGAGGCAGCCGCAGTGCCGGTGGCAGCGATGTCTCCGAGACCAGTGCTCGGGGTGCCGATACTCGCAGCCCCACCAGAGCCCGAGCGGGACGATCTGGCGATGCCCGCACCAGGCGAGGCGACGGGGCGGGGCACCTGGTCGGGACGTGAGGTCGCGGAGGTGCTGCGAGCGGGCGGCTGGTCAAACAAGAAGATCGCCCGCTACCTCGACGTGCACCCTTCGACCATCGGCCGCTGGCTCCCACAGGCCCCCAAGCCAACGACTGAGCCCGACGCCAAACTGCCAGAGGAGGCTGGCAAAGATCCCGAAGCTGCGCCAGCGGTACCGACGGCGGCAGTACCCGAGAACGAGGAGGAACCCTCATGAACACCGAAGCACACCTGCCCGAGGGCACGGAGGCAGCGCGGGCGCGTCTGCATTCCGCGCTCGCGGCGGCGATGAACACCGAACGCACGCCCGCACCGGAGGCGACGGTTCCGGAGGTGGAGCGGTCGATGCTCGCCGTGCACCGTGACCCCTCTCTGATCGCACGCGACCAGGCCGAGCACGACACTCCGGAGGCCGACGCTGCGGAGCCGGAGACGCCCGCAGCCGAAGCAGCAACGGAGGCAAAGCGTCGGACGCAGGTCCGGTGGGTGCGTCCGACCGAGCTGGCGATGCAGGGCGGGGCCCGGGCAACGGGCTGGGGGCTCGATCTGCGGGCCGACCTCGCCCAGCGGCTCCGCGACGCCCGCACGGAGCGCCCGCAGGACCGCACCGAGCGCCGTGCGGAACGGAGTGAACGGGCATCACGGCTACCGGACCTGTCGATCGCTGGCCGCCGCCGGAATGCGCGGCGGCAGGAGCTGGCGCGTTCGGGGATGGGTCTGAGGTGATCCGCCATGCACGCAGCGACTTGCCGGTTCGCGCAGGACCTCCCAGGGCCGATGCACCCCGGGTGCACCTGCTTGCCAGGAGGTGCCACGACCATGAACCAGAACACGACAACCCCTGCCGCGCAGCCCGAAAGAGGCTCCCGGTGGGGGTTTGAGCATTCCGAAGGGCTCCGCGCCCTGCTGATCCGCCTGCACGAGGAGGGCCGGTGGGCGTGGCGGCACGACCCCGAAGTCGCCACGCTCATGCAGTATGCAGCCGACAAGTACGCCGCGCTCGCGCGCCGCCACGGGCTCGACCCGTGGGAGGCAGCGGCCGCGGCGTTCGACGCGATGCGGACCGGCGCCGTCCGCCGCGCCGACGACCCGTGGGCGGTCGTCACCCGCGCCGTGAAGGTTACCTGCATCGCCGAGGAGCGCGCGAACGGGCTGCTCTGTTCCGTGCATCAGGCGCGCAGGCCGAAGTTCTCCGCGCATCACGACGCGGAACGCTTCAGCGACCGGGAGAACCCGCTCACCGACTACCACGAAAGCTTCGCGATCCCGGCCCCGGACTACTTTGCAGAGCCCGAGGCCAGTGAGGCGTCGGCGCGGGTCGGGCAGGCGGTCGAGGACGCCGTCGCCTTGTTTCATCTGCTCGGCTGGCCGGTCGAGGCCGCACGGGGCGGGATGGAGTACCTCGTGACGAGGCTCGCAGAGTCGGCGTCCCGCGCTCAGGCGTTCGAGTCGCTCCGCCGCGACTACCATGCCCGCGCCCTCCTCGACATCCCAGCCGCCTCGTGGCTCGCGATGCTCAGGGTGGTGCTCGGCAGCCCGGACCCGAACCAGGCGCACACGAGCGCCGCGCGGGGCGTGCTACACCGCCTCGTCACAGGTGAACCGCTCCGCGCGCTCCTCGTCGATGACGTGGTGTTGTCGGAGGTGGTGCTGTCGGCTCCGGACGGGGGTGGGTGTCGTGGCTGCGAGTAGTCCGGGGCACATCGAGCTGGAACGCTCCCTTGATTCCATCGGCATCGGGGTGCGCCACCGCACCGACCTCGGCGACATTCCAGAGCTCGCCGATTCCATCCGCAACGAAGGCCTGCTGCAACCGATCACAATCACCCCGGACGGGACGCTCGTCTGCGGGCGCCGAAGGCTCGAAGCGCTGCGCCTGCTCGGATACCGTTCCACGAACGTGTGGGTGCGGTCGAACCTCTCCGACCGGCTCTCCCAGCTCCTCGCCGAGCAGAACGACAACGCCCTGCACAAGCCCCTCTCCCTGATCGAAGCGGAATCCCTGTACCGGGAACTCAAAGTCGTCCTCGCAGAGGACGCCGCCCGTCGGCAAGCCGCCACGAGGTTCGGCGCCGACGGCGGGATGTCGCAGGATTCTGCGGAAGCTTACGGTGGAGTCGATTCGACTCCACCGTGGAACGGTGAAGGCCGTACCCGAGAACAGGCCGCGCTGATGGTCACCGGCAAGAAGTCCCAGAACATGCTCGAACAGCTCGGCAGGCTCAAAGACCTCGCCCACGACGAGCGCCGCCCCGCGCACATCCGCGCCCAGGCCGCAGAAGAGGTCGCCCGGATCGAGGCGGGCGGGAAAGTGCACGGCGCGCACCTCCGCATGAACACCGCCCTCTCCCTCGACGAGCTCGACCGGATCGCCGCCGACCCCGCCCAACCAGAGACCGTGCGAGCACAAGCCGTCTCCTCGGCGGCTGAAGTGCGGGCGGCGGCCAGCCAGGAGGCGCGCACGGCGGAGCTCGCCGCACTCGCTTCGGCGGCGATCGCCCGTGTCACCGCCGAAGGTCGCGGCAAGGGGAAGAAGCGGGCGGGAACGGTGGAGCGTCCGAGGCTGACGCTCGTCGTGCTGCCGCCGCGCGCCTTCGTGGCGCTCTGGGCCGACATGGACGGATGGACGAAGAAGCACGATCCCGTCGTCCTCGCATCCGAACTCACGGCGGCGGAGTGGGAGCGCGCCGAAGCGGTGCTCGCCGAGACCGTCGCCTTCTTCGCCCTCATCCGCACCGCACGCGCCCAGACCGCCGACACTGTCCCCCCGTCTGCGCACGCGATCTGACGACGGCAGCCGCGACATCTGCTCTCTCCGCCGCGGGTGTGCGGGTGCACCTTCCGAGTACCGAATCCACCCGGTCCTCGGAAGGAACTCCATGCGTCAGACCACCGCACCGGATCAGCGATCGCGCCGCCTTCGCTTTGCCCTGCTCAGCGGAGGTCTCACCCTCACGCTCTTCGTCGGTGTCGGCGTCTACGGGCTGCTGCGTGGCCCTGCGCCTGCTCCGCGCACGCCAGCGTCGCCCGCCGTGACGACGGAGCCACAGCCAGGCCAGAGTCTCGCGCCGCGCGAACTGCCGACGAGCACCGGTCCGGAGCGGTTCGTCCGCTCGGTGGCGGAGGGGCTGTTCGCGTGGGATACGGGCCTTGGCTACGGTGCGCACGAGTACATGCAAGCGATCGTCGATGTCGCTGATCGCGAGGAAGCGCCTGGCCTTGCCGAGGACCTCCGCGCCTATTTCCCAGACGATGCGGCCTGGGGTGAGCTGCGGAACTACGAGACCCGGCAATGGCTCATCATCGACACGATCACCGTCCCCGGGACATGGCCGGGGGTCGTCGCCAACGCTCGGCCCGGCACGCTTCCACCTGGTGCGGCCGCCTACACGATCACTGGTACCCGGCACCGCGTAGGCTCCTGGGAAGACCGAGACGTTTCGGATGCCAGGCCGGTGTCGTTCACGATCTTCGCCGCCTGCCCGACCGGGGATTCCTGTCGGCTGCTGCGGCTCTCGGCCGCCGATACCCCCATGCCGTAGCTTATGGCGAAGAAGCTGCTCGTCCTCCTGCTGGTGCTGTTCTGCATCGGCCCGTCGACCGCGCTCGTGGGCCTGGGCGCGTTCATGGGGCCGGCAGGATTCTGCCTCACCGGCTCACTCGTGGTCGGCCCGATCCCCGACAGCCTCACCGCCATCACCGCTGACGGCACCTCGGTCACGCTCGACAAGCGGCAACTGACCCACGCGGCGACGATCATCACCACCGGGGCAGGCATCCCCGGCGTCGGGCAGGCCGGGGTTCGTGTTGCGCTGATGGCCGCGCTCACCGAATCGCGGCTGCGGATGCTCGCCAACACTGGCGCCTACCCCGAGTCCGGGAACTATCCGAACGACGGTGACGCTTCAGATCACGACTCGCTGGGCCTGTTCCAGATGCGTCCCGCCGTCGGCTGGGGCACCGTCGCCGAGCTCATGAACCCCGTGTATCAGGCCCAGGCGTTCTATGGCGGGAAGGACGGACCGAACTATCCCTCGCCGCGCGGCCTGCTCGACATCCCCGGCTGGCAGTCCATGGACCCGGGCGCTGCGGCGCAGGCGGTCGAAGTCAGTGCCTTTCCCGACCGGTACCGGAACTGGCAGCCCGTCGCCGATGCGATCCTCACCGCCCTCACCACCCCCGCCCCCGACAGCAACAGCGGCAACGGGGGCGGCGGGCCGGTGCCCGAGACCTCGCGGATCGTGTTCCCGCTCCCGGAGGGCAGCTACACGAGCACCGACAGCTTCGGGTGGCGCAGCGACCCCTTCACCGGGGAGAGCGAGTTCCACTCCGGCTCCGATCTCGCCGCAGGAGACGGCACCCCGATCTTCGCTATCGCAGACGGCCGCGTCACGGTCGCGGAGTTCAGTGCCGGGTGGGGCGGCCTGATCGTGATCGAGCACACCGTGCAGGGTGCCCGCGTCGCCTCCTACTACGCGCATATGTGGCAGCACGGGATCTACGTCACGGCCGGCGAGACCGTGACGGCCGGGCAGCACATCGGAGATGTCGGGTCGTCGGGTCGTTCGACCGGCCCGCACCTGCACGTCGAGATCCGCCCCGGCGGGCAAGCGCAGCCGCCCGTGAACGCGATCGAGTGGCTCGCCCAGCACGGGGCAGTGCCGAGCGACGGCACGAGCACCGCAGTCGGATGCCGCGCGAACGTGGGAGGCCTGTGATGAACGTGTTTCCCGATTTCGGAGCCGTCGGCGCATCCGATGAGTTCGCGTCCGTGATTGGCGCGCTCCTCACGATCGTCCTCATCGGCGCCGTACTCACCCTCGTCGTCTCCGCGATCGTATGGGCGATGTCGTCTTCGACGGGGAACCCGTACACAGCGCAGAAAGCCTGCATAGGTGTGTTCGTCGCCCTCGGTACCGCAGCATTCGCCGGTGCCGGCATCGCCTGGACCAACTTCCTCCTCACCATCGGCGACCACATCTGAGGCCCGGGGCGGGCCGTTTGCTCGCCGGTGCCCGGTTCCTGCGCTGGAACGAGCGGTTGCGGCCGACCCCGACGGGAATCGGCCGCCCGTGGGCTGTGGTGCACCTGCTTGTTGGACGGTTCGCGTCCACCCCCTTTGACTGGCAGGAGCACTTTCACCATGATCGATATCGACCCGAACAGCGACGGGCTTCCGGGGATCGCGCAACTGCGCGACATCGTGGGCGCCGTGATGACCGTGGGATTGATTCTCAGCGTCCTCGCGCTGATCGTCTCAGCAATCGTCTGGGGTCTCGGCGCGAACTCCTCGAACCCCCACCTCGCCTCGCGCGGGAAGACTGGCGTGCTCGTCTCCTGCGGTGCCGCCGTGCTGTGCGGGGCGGCAGTCACCCTGATCAACTTCTTCTGGACCGTTGGCCAGGCCGTCAACTAGTCGGCGGTGATCCAGGGTGAGTATCTGCGACATCCCCGGCATCTCCACCGTCTGCACCATGATCGGTGAAGGCCCCGCCGGGCTCTTCTTCGGATGGATCGCGTCCGCGATGGGCCTCGCCGTGTCCACCCTGTTCCAGGGCATGTGGGAGGTGTTCTCCACCACCACCTCGGTCGATGTCACTTCCGACGGGTATGTCAAGGTCTACAACATCCTGTTCGGCATCGCCGTGTTCATCACCGTGCTGTTCTTCTGCTTCCAACTCATCGCTGGCCTCGCCCGCCGCGACCCCTCCGCCCTCGCCCGCGCCGCCACCGGCGTCGCCAAATCAGTGCTGGGATCGTTCGTGCTCATCACCTGCACCGGTCTGCTGCTTGAAATCACCGACCAGCTCTGCGTCGGTGTGATTCAAGCCACGGGGCAGACGATCGAGAGTATGGGCGACCGGCTCGCCCTCCTCATCACCGCCGTCACCATCACCACCGTGGCGGGCGGGGCGGGGGCGCTGCTCACGATCTTCCTCGCCGGCCTCATGATCGCCGCGATCTTCATCCTCTGGTTCTCCCTCCTCATCCGCAAAGCCCTCCTCCTCGTCGCCATCGTGTTCGGGCCGATCGCACTCGCCGGCCTCACCTGGGAGGCCTCGCGCGGCTGGTTCGGGAAATGGGCGACCTTTGTCATAGCGCTCATCGCGTCGAAGCTCGTGATCGTGGTGATCTTCCTCATCGCCACCACCCAGGTCGCCGCCCCCATCAGCCTCGACTTGAAATCCCTCTCCGAACCCATCGCCGGAATCGTGCTGCTGTTCGTCGCAGCCTTCGCACCGTACATGGCGTACAAGTTCCTGAGCTTCGTCGGCTTCGACATGTACCAGGCCGCGTCAATGGAGCAGGAAGCGAAGAACGCCCTCAACCGGCCGATCCCGCTCCCGTCGAAACCATCCGGTCCCGCACTCAAGCAAGTCCTCGACGGCGCAGACCCAGGCACGGCCGCACCGAAGACCGCCCCCGCATCAGCATCAGCCTCAGCACCGGCTCATGCGGCTCCTGCGACAGGCGGCAGCGCCGCCGCAAGCAGCGGTGGGGCTGCCAGTGGTGGCGGTGCTGCCGGTGGTGCGGCCGCAGGCGGCGGTGCCGCGGGCGGGGCCGCCGCAGCAGGACCCGCTGCCGCGGTCGTGGCCGGGGCGATCGTCGTGAAGGAGACCGCGACCGCCGGGCCGAAGCTCGGCGGAGCGATCGGGAATGCCGCAGACTCCCACGTCGGCAACGCGTCCGAGCAGGCGACCCCGCCACCGGCAAGCTCGCCGGTGCAGCAGCCGCCCGCAACGCTCCCACAAGCAACGCCGCAGACCCCGCCCGCACCAAGCGGGAAGGAATGAACCCATGACCTCGCACGCGTCCACCACCGCTGCAGCGGAGAGGTTCGAGCTACGGCCGGTGCAGTTCTCCCGCCTCACGCGCCGCGGCATCCTCCTCGGCCTCTCCCTTCCGCAGCTCATCGTGCTCGCGGTCGCGTTGCTCATCGTCGTCGCGGGCCTCTACACGAACGGAGGTGCGGGCCTCGCCTGGGCGTCGCCCGCGTGGGCGTCGCTCGTCGCGATCGCCTGGGTGCCCGTCGGCGGGCGGAAGGTCATCGAGTGGGCGCCCATCGTCACCCGCTGGATACTCCGCACCCGGGCGAAGCAGACCCGCTACCGCAGGCGCGTCGTGAAGCCCCGCCCCGCCGGCACGCTCGCGCTCCCCGGCGACATGGCGGCACTCCGGGAATGGGTAGACCCCGAAACGGGAGCGGCGATGATCCACGACCCCCACGCGCAGACCCTCACCGCGGTGTGCGGGGTGCAGCATCCCGCGTTCGTGCTCCTCGACCCCGCCGAGCAGCAGCGCCGCGTCACCGGCTGGGGCCGAGTGCTCGCCGCCGCCTGCCGCTCAGGTCGCATCGCCCGCATTCAGGTCATGGAGCGCACCCTCCCAGATTCCGGATCCGGGCTCACCGAATGGTGGCGGCAGCATGGCACCGACGACGGCTCCTGGGCGGCGACCACCTACCGGGAACTCATCGAGCGGGCTGGCCCCGCAGGCGAGCGCCACGCCACCACGGTGTCGCTGTCGATCGACATGCGCGCCGCCGCCAGGCAGATCCGTTCGGCAGGCGGCGGGATGAAGGGCACGGCAGCGGTACTGCGTCAGGAGATGCAGTCGTTCCAGACCGCGCTCCGCAGCGCCGAGCTGCACATGACCGGCTGGCTCACCCCGGGCGATGTCGCCCTCATCCTCCGTACCGCCTACGATCCCGCTGCGGGTCCCGCCCTGGAACGGCACGGCAAGCTGGGCCGGGTTCTCGCCATCGCCGGCCCGGTCGCGGTGAACGAATCATGGGATCGGCTCCGTTCCGACAGCGCACACCATGCGGTGCTGTGGATCAGCGAATGGCCCCGAGCGCAGACCTTCCCCGGGTTCCTCGCCCCGCTCGTCCTCACCGGCGGCGTGCTCCGCTCGCTCTCGCTGCACTACCTCCCGGTCCGGGCTGACCAGGCAGCGCGCGATCTGCGGAAGAAGAAGACCGAGATGATCGCCGACGCCGCGCAACGTCGGAAGATCGGCCAGGTCGAAGACACGCAAGCCTCCGCCGAGTACAGCGATGTCCTGCAACAGGAATCGGAGCTCACCGCAGGTCACGGCGTCCTGCGCGTCGTCGGCCTCGTATCCGTCTCGGCGCCGACCGCGAGCGAGCTCGATGCTGCCGCGTCGCAGATCGAACAGGCCGCGATCCAGGCCTCCTGCGAAACGAGGAGGCTCGTCGGGCAGCAAGCCCAGGCCTTCACCGCAGCGGCACTGCCGCTGTGCCGATCCATCTGACCGCCGCCATTTTCTCTCAATTGGAGTCCCGATCATGCCGGCCTTCACCGATCCTGCCGCCGACGCGGCCGAGATGTACGAGGCGATGCGCGGCCTCGCCCACGCAAGCATCGTGCTCGACCAGCCCGAGCGCATGTACGGGATGCTCGGCGACCTGCTCGGCGCGGTGCGATCCCTCGAACAGGTGCTCAGCCAGTTCGCGAAAGGCCACACCGACGCCCGCGGGCGCGCAGCGAATGACGCCGGTGATCGTGCCGCTGGCACCCAGGAGGCGCTCACCGCAGCGGCCGAGCTTCGCCAGGCCGCCTCCCTCATCGGCGAAGCGGAGCGGCGGCTCGACGCGGGTAAGGCTGCGGCCGGCCGGATCGCCTGGCAGCCCACGCTTCAGACGAGCGAAGCCCCTTCGCGGCTCATCAACGTGGTGTTCCTGCAGGGCGACGAAGCCGGCCACGCGCTCGACCTGATCGAAGCCGGGGGCACAGATGCTGCGGTACAGGAGCTCGCAGGCTACGACTTCGGCGACGAGACCGCCGATGCTGCGCTCGAGAATGGGTATGTCTACGACAAGGTTCCCGTTGCTTCGCTCAACCGTGTGGCAACGCTCGACGCTTACACCCTGGTCTACAACCATGACCATCGGCACATGGCCCTCTACCGGGCCGAAGACAGCCTGCCCAGCTCAGTGCTGCTCGGCATCGCTGACCCCCGCCATGCCGCACCAGCCGGCACCCTGGAACGCGACGGTGCTGCGGCGGATTCGCGGAGAGCGCGGCGGGAACGTCTCGGCACCCCGACGATCAACCGACAAAACTACGTGAACCACCCCACACTGCGAGGCCTCGGACGATGAGCCACGAATCAGGCGAGGCCGAGCCCGGGCGGCTCCATACCTCCGTGCTCGTCGGCCCGGAAGGGGAACTGCGCAGGCATCGCCGAGCCCGTGCGCAAGCCGCAGCCCGCATCCAAGCCGAAGCGAGAACCGCCGCGATCGTCGCCGCCCGAGCCCAATCAGACGAGGAACGCGAAGCTCGCCGCGCGATCCACTACCTGCCGCGGGCTGGCGAAGACGGGCCCGCAGCGTTGCGCACGCCTGGCCGGTTCCGACTCCCGCGCCACCAGGACACCTCTGCCACCCTGTCGGGGCACTACCCGTTCCTCGCGGAAGGCGGGCTCGGCTCTGCCGGAACCTTCGTCGGGCAAGACCTCTACTCGGGCGGTTCCTTCGTCTACGATCCCTGGCAGCTCTACAAGCAAGGGGTCATCACCGCCCCGAACATGATCCTCGCCGGCATCGTCGGGAGCGGGAAGTCCTCACTCGCGAAAGCGCTCTACACCAGGGCACTCCCGTTCGGGCGCCGCGTCTATATCCCGGGAGATCCAAAGGGCGAGCATACTTCCGTCGCCCGGGCCGTCGGCGGCCGCGCCATCGTGCTCGGCCCGTCGCTCCCAACCCGGCTGAACCCCTTGGACGAGGGCTACCGGGCGGGCGGCATCCCGGATGAGGACTTGGCGGCACAGGTCGCAGCCCGTCGTCGGGATCTCATCGGGGCGCTCGCGGAGACCATGCTCGACCGCCGCCTCACGCCCGTGGAGCACACCGCGATCGACGTTGCCCTCGCCGATGCGGTGCGCTGCGCAGAAGTGCCAATCCTGCCAATGGTCGTCAACCGCATCCTCGCACCCGCGAAAACCGACGATCCCGATGGCCGGCTCGCGGAAGACGGTCGCATGGTCGGACACGCACTCCGCAGGCTCGTCGCCGGCGACCTCTCCGGGATGTTCGACGGTCCCAGCACCGAGAAGTTCGATCCCAGCCTGCCGATGCTCTCGCTCGATCTCTCAAGAGTGGCCGAGAACTCGGCACTGCTTGCGGTCCTGATGACTTGCGCGGCCGCGTGGATGGAAGCGGCGCTCCAAGACCCGGCCGGCGGGCAACGCTTCGTCGTCTACGACGAGGCGTGGCGTCTCATGTCCTACCCGAGCCTTCTCGCTCGCATGGATGCGCAGTGGCGGCTCGCCAGGCACTACGGGCTGGCAAACCTGCTGGTCTTCCACAAGCTCTCGGACCTTGAGAACGTCGGTGATCAGGGATCGCGGATGCGAGGCCTCGCTTCGTCGCTCCTCGCGAACGCTGAGACTCGGATCGTCTACCGGCAAGAGTCCGACCAGCTCGGCGTCACGGCACAGACCCTCGGCCTCACGGGCACTGAGAGATCCTTGCTCCCGGGCCTCGGCATCGGGCAGGGCCTCTGGAAGATCAAGGACCGCAGCTTCGTCGTGCAGCACCAACTCCATCCCGCCGAACTCGAGCTCTTCGACACCCGCGCACGAATGCTATAGGAAACCCGCAAGTTCAGGATTCCTGAAGACGATTCGGCGTGAAGTTGCGGGTCGACGGGGCGCTGGACTGGGTGTGAGGGTGCGTATTCGCAGAAGATGCACCCTCACTTCGTTCTCCATCTGTGCGGCGTTCGACGAGGATCGTGTCGCGCCATTGGCCGGCGTGCGGCCCGTAGGCCATGCAGGCGATCCGCTCTCGTTGTCCAACAGCGCGGAACCCTGCCCGCTCGTGCAGGCGCAAGCTCGCGGTGTTCTCCGGAAAGATCGATGACTGCACAGTCCAGATCCCGTGCTGGTCGGTGAGATCCAAGAACGCTGCGAGAAGGCGGCGCCCGACTCCGTGACCGGCCGCGTCGGGGTGGATGTAGATCGAGTGCTCGACAACGCCCGCGTACACGGCTCGTGTCGACACGGGAGACGCGGCGACCCACCCGAGGACCCGGCCGGTGGAGTCGATGGCGACAAGGCTGAGCTCCGGGCGCTTGCCTGCAGTGAATGCGGCCCAGGTCGCGGGTGGGGCGGTTTCGAAGGTGGCGTGCCCGGTGGCGCTCCCCGCCCGATAGATGCTCTCGACCTCGGCCCAGTCGGACTCGGCCATCGGCCGGAACAGGATCGGTCCCATCAGGCTGTGAACGCCCGTGCCGCGTCGGCGAGGGTGCCGGTCGTGGGCTGGTAGTACGCCCACTTGCCGCGCTGCTCACGGGTGGCGAGCCCGGCCTCGACAAGGAGCTTCATGTGGTGTGACACCGTCGGCTGCGACAACCCGACGGGTTCGGTGAGATCACACACGCACATCTCCCCGCTCGCACTCGCGGTGATCAGCGAGAACAGCTTCACTCGGTTCGGGTCGCCGAGCGCTTTGAACACCTTCGCGAGTTGATGCGCGGTCGCGTCATCGACCACCGCGTCGGTCGCAGGGGCGCAGCACGACGCCTCCGCGGGTGCCGCGTCGATCGTCACGGGAAGAGTGGTCATGCCCCCCATTCTGCCTCACATATTGACAGATGTCGATACGACGAGCAGACTCTTCATATCGAAGAACGTCAATGTGTGGAGGTTGGTATGGATTCCGTCGTCGTCATCGGTGCGGGCCCGCAGGGACTCGCGGCAGCTGCGCACCTGCTCGAGCGCGGCCTGAACCCGCTGGTTCTGGAAGCCGGTCCTGGTCCAGCTGCGGCGGTGGCCGAATGGGGGCATGTGCGTCTGTTCTCGCCGTGGACGGAACTCACCGATGCGGCGTCGCGTCGTTTGCTGGAGCCCACCGGATGGGCGGCACCGTCCCAGGGATACCCGGCCGGGGCGCAGTGGATCGAGGGATATCTCGCCCCGCTCGCGAAGACGCTCGGCGACCGCGTCCAGTGCGGGGCCAGGGTCGTCGGCGTCGGTCGCAAGGGCCGGGATCTCTCGGTCGATGCCGGGCGTGCCGAGCAGCCCTTCATCGTGCACGTTGAGCGTGCGGACGGTAGCGAGGAGCGGATCGAAGCACGCGCGGTGATCGACGCCTCGGGCACTTGGCACACCCCGAGCCCGGTCGGCGCGGACGGTCTCCCCGCGCTCGGGGAACGAGCCGCCGCCGAGGCGGGACTCGTTGAACACCGGATGCCCACGATCGAAGACGCCACAGGTCTCGCCGGACAGCATATGGTCGTGGTCGGCAACGGGCACTCTGCCGCGACGACGATAGGGATCCTGTCCAGGGTTGCGAAGCGAGAGCCGGGGACGCAGATCAGCTGGGTGCTGCGCCGCGGCACGGTCGGCAACACCTTCGGCGGCGGGACCGCCGACGAACTGCCCGAACGCGGGGCGCTGGGCCAGCGGGCCAAGAAGGCAGTCGAAGACGGGCTCGTGGACCTCGTCACCGGGTTCCGCACCGACCAGGTGGTCATTGAGGGCGGGCAGGCGGTTCTCGTCGCGGAAGATGGACGCCGGCTTGCTCCGGCGTCCCGGGTGTTCGTTTCGACCGGGTTCCGCCCTGACCTGTCGTTCCTATCCGAGATCCGTCTCGAGCTCGACATGCGATTGCAGGCGCCGGTAAAGGTCGCGGTCGAGGTGGACCCGAACCTGCACTCCTGCGGCTCGATCCGCGCGACCGGGGCCGCCGACCTGGAGCATCCGGAGCCAGGGTTCTACATCGTCGGGGCGAAGTCGTACGGGCGCGCGCCGACGTTCCTGGCCCTGACCGGGTTCGAGCAGGTCCGCAGCGTCGTCGCCGCGATCGCAGGCGACCGCGAAGCCGCCGAGCGGGTGGACCTCGTGCTCCCCGATACCGGCGTGTGTGGCGGGTCGGGACTCTTCGACGCGCCGGACGAGGCTGCCAGTGCGGGATCGTGCTGCGCGCCTGTCCCGCAACTCATCCAGCTCGGCGTGGAACCAGTGTCGTAGGGTCACCGCTCGCTCGCTTTGCGTCAGTCCTGGCTGTATAGTCAGTGTGTGCTGACTATTGCTTCTCGTCTTGACGTCATGAACCGGCTCGGCCGGGCGATGGCGGACCCGACGCGCTCCCGGATCCTGATGACCCTGCTCGGCGGCCCGAGCTACCCCGCCGTGCTCTCGCGCGAGCTGGAGCTGACGCGTTCAAACGTTTCGAACCACCTGACCTGTCTGCGCGACTGCGGGATCGTGGTCGCCGAGCCCGAAGGGCGGCAGACGCGCTACGAGATCGCCGACCCACACCTCGCGGCGGCACTGACCGCGTTGGTGGACGTAACGCTCGCGGTCGACGAGCACGCGCCCTGCGTGGACGCTTCGTGCACGGTACCGGGCTGCTGCGGCACCGGAGCGGGCGAGTGAGCGCGGCGTGCGGCTGCGAGCACGACGAGCCCGAGACCACAGTCGGCGAGGAAACTGAGGCGGCGGAGCGCCCCTGGTGGCGGGACCGCGGGATCATGGTCCCGGTCTTCTCCGGCATCGCATTCCTCACCGGCCTGGCCCTGGAGTGGTCCGGGATGGAGATCCCGGCCTTGGCGCTGTTCTGGATCGGCCTACTGCTCGGCGCGTCGACCTTCACCCCCGGCGCGATCCGGAAGCTGTTCAAGGGCAAGCTGAGCATCAGCCTGCTGATGACGATCAGCGCAGTCGGCGCGGTGATCCTCGGCTACGTCGAGGAGGCCGCCGCCCTGGCGTTCCTGTACTCGATCGCCGAGGCACTGGAAGACAAGGCCATGGACCGCGCCCGCGGCGGGCTCCGGGCGCTGCTCAAGCTCGTCCCCGAGACCGCGACCATCCGCCGAGACGGCGTATCGGTCGAGGTCGCCGCGAAGGACCTCGCCGTCGGCCAGCTGATGCTGGTGCGGCCGGGTGAGAGGATCGCGACCGACGGCATCGTCCGTACAGGACGTTCCAGCCTGGACACCTCCGCGATCACCGGGGAATCGATCCCGGTCGAAGTCGAACCCGGCGACACGGTCTCGGCCGGCGCGATCAACACCGCGGGTGCGCTGGAGGTCGAGACGACCGCGGCCGGCACGGACAACTCGCTGACCACGATCGTCGACCTGGTGGAGAAGGCGCAGGCGGAGAAGGGCGACCGCGCCCGGCTCGCCGACCGCATCGCCCGACCCCTCGTTCCGGGCGTGCTTATCCTCGCCGCCCTGGTCGCGATCATCGGGTCGCTGTTCGGCGACCCGGAGCTGTGGATCACCCGCGCCCTCGTCGTGCTGGTCGCCGCGTCTCCGTGCGCGCTGGCGATCTCCGTGCCACTGACCGTGGTGGCCGCGATCGGGTCGGCGAGTAAGTTCGGCGTGATCATCAAGTCCGGGGCCGTGTTCGAACGGTTCGGCGTGATCCGCCACGTCGCGGTCGACAAGACCGGCACCCTCACCCGCAACGAGCCCGCCGTCACCGCCGTGCTGACCGCCGACGGCGTCACCGAGGTGCAGGCGCTGGCCTGGGCGGCCGCGCTCGAACAGCACAGCACCCACCCCCTCGCCGCCGCGATCACCGCCGCCGCACCGGGAGACCCCGCGGCCGAGGGCGTGACCGAGCAGGCCGGGCACGGCATCGAAGGCGAACTCGACGGGGCCCGGATCACGGTCGGCAGCCCCCGCTGGCTCGACGCCGGACTCCTCGGCGACCGGGTCGCCGGGCTCGAGGAGCAGGGCATGACGGTCGTGATCGTGCACCGCGACGGCGAGTCTGTCGCGGCGATCGGCGTCCGCGACGAGCTGCGCCCCGAGGTCCCCGAGGTCGTGCGCACGCTCGCCGCGCAGGGCGTCGGGGTCACGATGCTCACCGGCGACAACGCCCGCACCGCCCGCGCCCTCGCCTCCCAAGCCGGCATCGAGGACGTGCGCGCCGAGCTACGCCCGGAGGACAAGGCCGCCGCGATCGCAGAGCTCAGTGCGAAGGGGTCGGTCGCGATGATCGGGGACGGCATCAACGACGCCCCTGCGCTGGCCGCCGCGGACATCGGGATCGCGATGGGCGCGACCGGGTCGGATGCGGCGATCGAGTCGGCCGATGTCGCGTTCACCGGCCACGACCTGCGCCTGCTGCCGCGCGCGTTCAACCACGCCCGTCGTGGACGCCACATCATCAACCAGAACATCATCCTGTCGCTGCTGATCATCACCGCCCTGCTCCCGCTCGCGCTCTTCGGCGTCCTGGGACTTGCCGCGGTGGTGCTCGTGCACGAGATCGCCGAGGTGATCGTGATCCTCAATGGCCTGCGAGCCGCCCGCACACGCAAGGTCAGCGCGTGACCGCCCAGGACGTCGCTGGGACGGTCAATGAAGAGTACGCGGACCAGCGGACACGGCCGCGGGAGAGGAAAGCCCTTGGCATCGCCCTCGTTGTGGCCGTGCTCGCTGTGGTGCTCGACCAGGGTTCAAAGGCCCTCGCCGTAGCGCAGCTGACGCCGGGCGAACGGGTCCCGCTGGTCGGCGACCTGTTCGGCCTGTCCTTGGTCTACAACCCCGGAGCCGCGTTCTCACTCGGCTCCGGGACCACCTGGATCATCACCCTCATCGGCTTCTTCGCCTCCGTCACTGTGATCGTGTTCGCCGTGCGGCTGCGTGGTGTCCGTTGGGGTCTCGCGCTGGGGTTGGTCCTCGGCGGCGCGGTCGGCAACCTCATCGACCGGATGCTGAACCAGCCAGCGTTCGGGCGCGGGTACGTGACCGACTTCCTCGCCTATGGCGACCTTTTCGTCGGGAACGTGGCCGACGTATTCGTCGTGATCGGGGTCGGACTGGTCTGCCTGAACCTCCTCGGATCTACCCCTCGCGCGGAAGCGGACAGCGAACGTACGGAGCCCGCTTCATGAAGGTCGAATTGCTGCACATCGTCGACTGCCCGAACACGGACATCGCCGAAGCCAACGCACGCGCGGCGCTGGACGCTCTCGGGCTTGGGGGCGTTCCTGTCGAGGTGGTGACGATCCGGACGGAGGCAGAGGCGGCGAGCACTCAGTTCGGAGGGTCGCCCACGATCCTCGTCGATGGCGTCGACTTGTTCCCGACGGCCCCGGTTCGCTCGCTCGCATGCCGGGTCTACGCGACCGAGAGCGGGTTTGCCGGAGCGCCCACACCGGAGCAAATCGAAGCAGCGCTGCGGGGCGCATCTCGATAGAGAGGGAATGATCGGTGACGCGATCACTGGGTCACACCACGGCACAACGGTGTTCGCCGCAGAGATCGAGAACCCAGAAACACAGTGGAGGGGCAGGGCCATTGGCTTCTGCCCCTCCGGTGCTCGTAGCTTCTCAGACGAGCAGTTCTGCGAGAAGGGTCTCGATGCGGCCCCTGATGTCGTCTCGGATCGGGCGCACCGACTCGATGCCTTGCCCGGCTGGGTCGTCGAGCTTCCAGTCCTCGTAGCGCTTGCCCGGGAAGAACGGGCAGGCGTCCCCGCATCCCATCGTGATCACGACATCCGAGTCCTGCACGGCCTCAGTGGTGAGGACCTTCGGCGCCTCGGCGGTGATGTCGATGCCCTCTTCGCGCATCGCCTCGACCGCGACCGGGTTGATCTGTTCAGCGGGCATGGACCCGGCCGAGCGGACCTCGACGCGGTCGCCCGCGAGGTGGCGGAGGTAGCCGGCGGCCATCTGCGAGCGGCCCGCGTTGTGCACGCAGACGAACAAGACGGAGGGCTTCTGGGTTTCGGTCATTCTTGTTTCCTTCATGCTTGGCTGGTGAGAGTAGTGAGGAGGCCACGAACCCGGGCCTCGATATCGTCGCGGATTGCTTCGATCCCTTCGGGGGAGGCAAGAGCCGGGTCGCCCACGGCCCAGTCCTCGTAGCGGACACCGGGGATGATCGGGCATACGTCGCCGCAGCCCATCGTGATCACCACGTCGGCCGCGCGCACGGCGTCATCGGTGAGCGGCTTCGGGAACGCCGTCTCAGCCTCCTGCTCGCCCTCGATCTCGGTGAGCAGAGAGCGCACGTGCGGGTGCACCTCCGACGCAGGGGTGGAGCCCGCCGACCGTGCGATGACGGTACCGTCAGCGAGCTGGTTGACGATGGCGGCGGCGAGCTGGGATCGTCCTGCGTTCTGTACGCAGACGAACAGCACTTGCGGCACCCCAGAGGAGCGATCCTTGGCCAGGTCGGTGAGACGCTGCCGAGCGAACCGTTCGGTCAGCGGGATCATGTGCTGCGTCAGCTTTGCCGACCGCACGAGCCCCGCGTAGGACTCGCGCACGATCGCGATCACGAGATCCCTGCTCAGTCCGGTCAGTTCATCCGCGAGCTCGTCGGCGAGGCGGGTGACCCGGGCGTCCATCTGCTGCAGCGCTTCGGCTCGTTCGGAGGGGCTCTCAGGCTCACCGGAAACTGCAGCCGGTGCGAAGGCATCGAGGAGGGCGGCGACGGCGCGCTGTTTGCCTGGGGCGATCCGGTACCAAACCCAGGTGCCGCGCCGCTCCGACAGCAGCATCCCGGTCTCCTTCAGCACCTTTAGATGGTGGGAGACGGTGGGCTGAGACACCTCGGCCAGCTCCGCGAGGTCGCACACGCAGGACTCGCCGCGCGGCCCGTTCGCGATCGCCGACAGCATCCGCAACCGCAGCGGGTCAGCGAGCGCCTTCAGTGCCCCGGCCACGGTGGTCGCGGTCTCGGCGCCGATCGCGTGCGATGCGGAAGGAGCGCATGCGTCGGCGTCGGCGATGACGGTAGTGTCGGTCATGACGTCCTCGATTCGGTAGCGTAAGGGTTGGTGTGAAACCAGGCTCGCGCAGCCCAGAGCGAGACGTAGACCAGGGCCACGAGCACTGGCACCTCGATGAGCGGGCCGACGACACCGGCCAGCGCTTGCCCGGACGTGGCGCCGAAGGTTCCGATCGCGACAGCGATCGCGAGCTCGAAGTTGTTGCCAGCGGCAGTGAACGCGAGCGTTGTCGACCGGGCATAGCCCAGGCCGAGGGCCTTCCCGAGGAGGATGCCCGCGAACCACATCAGCGCGAAGTAGACCAGCAGCGGCAGCGCGATACGGGCGACGTCCATCGGGTGGGAGGTGACTTGCTCACCTTGCAGTGCGAACAGCAGCACGATGGTGAACAGCAGACCGTACAGCGCCCACGGTCCGATCTTCGGGAGGAACTTCTCCTCGTACCAGTCGCGCCCCTTGCGCTTCTCACCGATGAAGCGGGAGGCGAAGCCCGCGATGAGCGGGATGCCGAGGAACACGAGCACGTTCAATGCGATCTGCCAGACCGAAATCTCCAGCCCTTGTGTATCCAGCCCCAGCCAGCCCGGCAGCAAGGTCAGGTAGAACCAGCCCAGCACTGCGAACATGACGACTTGGAAGACCGAGTTGATCGCGACCAGCACCGCAGTCGCCTCACGGTCACCGCACGCGAGGTCGTTCCAGATGACCACCATCGCGATGCAGCGGGCGAGACCCACGATGATCAGCCCGGTCCGGTACTCCGGCAGATCGGGCAGGAAGATCCACGCAAGAGCGAACATGACCGCGGGGCCGACGAGCCAGTTCAGCACGAGCGAGGAGACGAGAAGCTTCTTGTCTCCGGTGACGGCGGCGACCTTGTCGTAGCGGACCTTCGCGAGCACCGGATACATCATCACCAGCAGGCCCAGCCCGATGGGAATCGAGATCCCGCCGACCTCCATCGCCGAGAGCGCATCTGAAAGTGCGGGCACGAAACGGCCGAGCAGGAGGCCTGCGACCATCGCGAGGCCGATCCACAGCGGCAGCCACTTGTCGAGGGTGGAGAGCCGCTTCGGGGCGGTACGGGTCAGGGCGCCGGTCATGCGAGCAGCTCCTCGATCTTCGCGATGTAGACGGGTTTCGGGTGCGCGCCGATCAGCACGTCGACACGTTCCCCGTTCCGGTAGAAGCCGAGGGTCGGGATCGAGGTCACGCCGGCCGCGGTTACGGTCTGGGGGTTCTGGTCGGCGTCGACCTTCACGATCTTCACCCGGCCCGCGTACTCGCTGGCGAGCTGGTCCAGGATCGGGGCGATCGCCTTGCACGGGCCGCACCAGGTCGCCCAAATGTCGACCACGACGGGCAGCTCGGACTCGAGCACCTCCGCCTGGAAGGTGGTGTCGGTGACGGGAGTGACGGTGCTCATGCGGAGACCTCCCGAACGGGCTCGGAAGGGGTGGCGGGTGCGAGGTTCGACAGGTAGTGCTGGGCGTCCTGCGCGGCCGCGCAACCGGTGCCTGCGGCCGTGATCGCCTGCCGGTATGTGTGGTCGACGAGGTCCCCGGCTGCGAACACCCCGGCCAGGTTTGTCCGCGTTGACGGGTGCGCGACTCGCACGTACCCGTCCGCGTCGGTGTCGACCTGCCCGGTCACGAGCTCGGAGCGCGGGTCGTGACCGATCGCGACGAACACCCCCGTCGCGTCGAGCGTGCGCTCAGCCCCGGTGATCGTGTCGCGCAGCGTGAGCCCGGTGACCTGCTCGTCGCCGAGGATCGCGGCGACCTCGCTGTTCCAGGCGACCTCGATCTTCGGGTCGTCCAGCACGCGCTGTGCCATGATTCTCGACGCCCGGAACTCGTCCCGGCGGTGCACGACGGTGACTTTCGATGCGAACCGGGTGAGGAACAGGGCCTCCTCCATCGCGGAGTCCCCGCCGCCGACCACGACGATCTCCTGCTCGCGGAAGAAGAACCCGTCGCAGGTCGCGCACCAGGACACTCCGTGCCCCGACAGGCGCTCTTCCTCGGGGAGGCCGAGCTTGCGGTAGGCGGATCCCATCGTCAGTACCACCGCCCGCGCGCGGTACGTCGCGTCGGCGCCGGTCTCGATGGTCTTCACGTCGCCGTCGAGATCGAGGCGGGTCGCGTCGTCGTAGACGATCTCGGCGCCGAACCGCTCCGCTTGCGCCCGCATCGCCTCCATCAGCTCCGGGCCCTGCACGCCATCGACGAAGCCTGGGAAGTTCTCGACCTCGGTCGTCGTCATCAACGCACCGCCCGCGGTCACTGAGCCCGCGATCACGACCGGCGCGAGACCCGCACGCGCGGCATAGACCGCCGCGGTGTACCCGGCGGGGCCGGATCCGACAATGATCAGTTCGACTTCTTGATTCGACATACTTCTATATTGACGTGTATCGAATTAGTCGGCAAGTCGAGGAGCCGCTTGAGGGCCAGTGTTTGCCGAAGGTTCACCTTCAGCGGCGGCTATGCGCTGTCGACCGTGGTGTTGGGCGGGTCCGCGACGGTGCGGGCGTAGTGGAGGGCGGTGGCGATGGTGATGCCGAAGAGGTCGCAGACCCGACGAACGTCTCCACCGGTCTGCTCGATCTCGTAGAGGATGCGGTCGGTGCGGAGCGACTGAGCGGAGATTCCGGCCTTCTTCCAGGGGAAGTTGCGGCCGGGCGGGGTGAGCCTGGGTCCGGTCTGCTGAGTCACGAGCAGATACGGGTTCCGCGTCTCGGGCCATCTTCGGGTGCGGTGGTCGAGCCACGCCGTGAGCCGCACGAGCACGGGTTTCGCGAGCGGGATGATGCGGCCGTCTGGCATGGTGAGGCGTCCGTCGGCGACGTCGGTCAGGAGCAGATGCTGGACTTGCCGGGTCGTGAGCGCGTGGAACGCGACGAGGGAGACGGCGAACGCGACTGCTGGGTCGGGACTCGTGAGGGCGTCGCGGATCGAGTTCGGGTGCATCGGGAGCGGTGCGTTGCGCTTCGCTGGACGTAGCGGGATTCGCTTCGTGGGGTCGTGGAAGATCTGCTTCTGCCCGTGCAGGATGCTGAACAACGTGCGTAGGCCGAGCAGCATGAGGTGCCGTGCTGATGGCTCGTCGGGCAGCACGGCACGGATGTCGTCGGTGCTGATCTCGGCGAAGCTCGTGTGCCCATTCTCGGCCCAGGTGGTCACGGCCGGGAGGATGCCGTACATCTGGGCCTTGACTGTCGATGCTTCGCGGGGCTGCCTGCGCGGTGGCTTCGATGACCCGTTCACCATGATGGTTCGCCAGAGCTCGAGTTGGGTGCGCATCGGGTCCGGGATATCCACCGTCTTGCGCGCGAAGAGCAGGTCGAAGCTGGGGGCCCGGTCATCGATGAGGAGGCCGGCGTCTTCGAGGACTTCGATCGTGGAGCGGACGTTGTGGTCGTTGTAGCTGCGTAGCGCGAGAATGTCGGATGCCCGGAACTGGAGGTTCGCGCCGGGGAACACGAGTTGCAGGACCTTGAGGGTGCGCCGAACCTGATTCGTCTGCCGTTTGCTCCAGGCGTACTCGCTGGCGCGGGCGGTGAGGAAGTGCTCGGTTCGGGAGGTGATGTCGCGATGGGCGACCTCGTTCGCTCGCTGCCGCAGCAACTCGGGGTCGGGGTCGACGTGGAAGAGGACCTGCTGGGTGCTCTCGGGCGGTGGCGGCGCGTTGATGAGGAGTAGCGCCTCGGCGATGCCCATCGCTGGCCGCGTTCGGAGCGCGGCAGGTCGGCGAGGGTCGTTCATCGACGCGAAGAAGAGTTGCTGTCCCCACTTCTGTGCGGCGCCGAGATCGAGTGGTTCGCCGGGCTGTTGGTGGTAGCGGGCGGTCTCCAGGCAGAGCCGGCAGTAGCCTTGCTCGCCGGTCGTGACCGTGCGGTGACAGGAGGAGCACTCGCCTAGGGGGTAGTGCTGGAACCACCATCGGCACTTCCAGCAACGCCAGTTGTGCTGCCGATAGACGCCGTAGGCGAGGCAGTCTCGGCAGGAGCCGACGAAACCCGGGCTGCCGGGATGGCAGTGCGCGCAGAGCCCCTGGCTGTAGTAGCTCGCTGACCCGCACTTCCGGCAGGGCGGTGGCGTGAAGGGGCCGCCCGGGAGGCAGTCGTAGCAGTAGTCGACTCGGGGCGTGAGCCACGCGGCCGGATTGACCCCGCACGCGGTGCAGGCCAAGGGTGGGCTGAGCGGCCCGTCCCGGCCGCGGGCGGGACTCATACCGGTGGTGCTGGTCGGTCGGTCGGTCCGAACCGGGGCTTCACCACGCCCGGTGCGTCGTTCACCGCGCCCTTGTCTGCGGGCTGCTGTTTCTGCGAAGCGACTTTGTCGGGTTCGGGGACGAGGAGGTCGGTGGGTTGGCAGCCGAGGACGTGGCAGATGACATCGAGGTCGTCCAGCCGGATCGTGGTCGGGGTGCCGGTCCAGAGGGCCGACATCTTTCCCAGACTGATCTCGAGTCCCGCGTCCGCGAGCATCCGTCGTAGCTCGGCGGACTTCCAGATCCCGCGTTCAGCGGCCTGCACTCGGAGATTCCATTTCATTGCTTCAGCTCATCCCCTCAAATCGGTCTTCAAGTCTCTGGTTCGCGTTCATCCATGACTCCTCCACGTGCCCATCCGAGACGTGTATGTACTGCGTTGTGGTCGAGAGCCATTGGTGCCCGAGAAGTTCTTGCAACGCTTTCAGATCCATGCCCGCGAGATACAGCGACGATGCGCAGTAGTGACGGAGCACATGTGGGGTCATTCGGCCGTCCCAGGCCGGAAGGAAGCGGATCGTTGCCTGCCGCAGCCCGCGGCGCAGGACATCGTCGCTCGCGCGGCAGCACCGTGCGAGTTCGGGATCGAAGCGCTCGGACGGAATCATCGGTGCATCCGGGTTCTCCCAGTCATCGCCAAATCGATGCCGCACGTCACCCAGCCACCAATCGATCAAGCGATCAGTCCCGTTGATCGCCGGCACGAGGCGCTGCTTGGAACCGCGCCCCCGCGATCCTTTCCCGAAACGGACATGCAACTTTCCCAACGAACCGAGGTCCGGACGCCAGTCACGCAAGTCGAGCATCGTGCTCTCGGTAATGCGGATCCCGACCCTGCGCCACAGTGACGCGGCGAAGTAGTTCCGGGCCGCCGGCAGGTAGCGACGCTCGCTCTCCAACGAGGCACCCCAGGACGTGAACAGCTTCTCGACTTCTACGTCAGATGGCGGAACCCGGACCTTGCCCAGCGACGCCCCAGACTGCCGGTTGAACTCGTCGACGGGCTGTTCGATCACGAACTCCGTCAGTGCATTGATGTCGGCCTGGTAGCGGGCGATCGTGAAGTCGTAGAACTGCGCGATTGCACCAGCCCGATTCGCCCGCGTCGAGGCGGCGAGTCCCGCCCGGCGCAGGCCCGCGAGGTAGGCATCCGCATCGGCTGGCTTCGCCTGCCACAGCGGCAACCCGAAGTGGTGGCGGAACTCGAACACCACCGAACGGCACTGCGAGATGTACCCATCGCTCAGCCCGGCAGCGGCCATCGCGAGCGCGAACTGGTCGATGATTTCTTGCTCGAAATCCGCGGCGTCGGCCTCGGTCTGCCACCCGCGGGCAGTCCCGATGCTCCGAACCGCGGCGAGCTTCATCGTCCCGCGTCTTCAGCAATCGCGATCATATTTCGAGAATACGCTGAAATCTTCGGAATTCCTGAACAATCTTCACGATTCTCGATCTGTGTTGTCGTGGAGACCTCCGCAGGCCCGGCGGGCCAGAAGCGCCGAGAACCGGCTCAGCTAGATGCGGGTCTAGAGACAAAACCCCGTAGGCTCACGAATCGTGAACCCTGAAGCAGCGGGAACTCACGGGCGGTGGAAGCCCAGCGCACCTCACGAACCTGAAGAACTCAGAGCGTGACGCGCATGTCCGAACTCACGGCAGTTGAGGCAGGAGGTCGGAGAGATGTCGCTAGCTTGTAGGCACCTGAAAATAGTGCCTACCGCACGATGCTGGTTCCAGTGACCTCCGCGGCTTGTTCGAGTGAGCCGAGGTTCGTGAGACTGGTGAACCCGGCCTGTTCCATGAGAGAGATGGCTTGGCCTGCACGGTTCCCGGAGCGGCAGTAAATGAGATAGTCCGCGTCGGGGTCGAGGTTCGGAATGGCTTCAGCGACCTCGCCAGCGGTGAAGTCGAGCAGTTTCGCTCCGTCGAGGTGCCCTGCCGCGTATTCCTCCGGGGTGCGCACATCGAGAATGATGGCGTCCGCCGGGATATCGGCGGCTTCCGTGGGGGTGGGTGCGCTGGTGCAGGCGGCTAGGCCGAGCGCGAGCGCTCCAGCGGCCAGGGGAAGGGCGATTTTCGAGAGTGTATGGCGCATGAGCGGTCCTTTCATCGTGCGGTTGGATGTTGAGGGAGCGTGGTGAGTGTTGATGCGGGTGCGATGTCGTCCGGGATTTCGCAGGTACCGCCTGCGCAATACTTCGGTGGGGTTTTGGTGAGGAGAGATTGGAGTCTGCAACCGACGCAGATGCCGAACGCGGTTTCAAGGAAGAGCATGGTGAGGCAGATACCGCAGAGGACGAGCGTCACCCAGAGCGGGGCCTGCAGGAGGCCGGTCGCGAGACAGGCCAAGAGTCCCATGCCGTAGCCGAGCCACCAGGCGAACAGCTTTTGGGGCGCCCCGACCCATTCGGGCTGTTGCCGGGAGACGATGATGCGTGCGAGCGCGAGGGAGGGCGCGTATCTGTCGCCGACAAGGACGCGGATCAGCATGTCGAGCACGAACACGGCGCCGAAGGGCTTCAGCGGTTGGGCAGTACCTGCGTGTATGGCGGTGAGGTAGAGCACGATTCCGGGGAGGAAGAGGAGACCTGCGGCGGCTCTGGCTTCGCGTTCGTTGATCACCGGGACGGCGTAGCCGGGGACGATCCGGCCGATGCGCGGCCACGGAGTTGCCGGCGCGCTTCCGGGTGCGCGGGTCACGTGAGGCCTGCCATCAGATTCGGAGCTTCCTGGGCGAGGACGAGTACGCCCATGGCGAGTACAAAGATGCCGAAACTGCGGCGGAGGGGCCGTTCGGGAATACGGCCTGTGAGCCGGGCACCAAGGAGAGAACCGGCGACCGCGACACCGGTGAAGGCGAGCACGATCGGCCAGTCGAGCGGCACAGACATGAGCGCCCCAGTGAGCCCGGAGGTGGTGTTCATGACGATCACGAGCAGGGAAGTCGCGACCGCAGCGGCCATCGGCAGCCCGCCGAGGAGGTTCAGAGCGGGCACGATCAGGAACCCTCCGCCGGCCCCCACGAGCCCGGTCGCGAGGCCCACGAGGAATCCGACGGGCAGGATCCGGGTGAGTGGCGGTCCGACCCCGTCGTTCTGCGTCTGCTCGTCGTTTGCGGGTGCTCTGCGTCCGCGGATCATCGCGGTGGCAGTCGCGATCATCATGACTGCGAACAAGATCATCAGCACAGGCCCGGGGATCCAGTCACCGATGAAGCCGCCCGCGAGTGCCCCGACCATGCCCGCGACGCCGAACAAGGCTCCGGCTCTCCATTGCACGCGCCCTGCCTGTGCATGCGTCATCAGACCGACAGCGCTGGTGACACCGACGACGAACAGGGAGGAAGCGATCGCGGCGCGCGGCTCCATCCCCAGCACATAGGTGAGGATCGGGACAGTGAGGATGGATCCGCCCCCGCCGAGGAGCCCGAGCGAGAGACCGACGAGTACCGCGAGCAGCAGCGCGATGACGAGCGTCAGTTCCATGCACGGACTCCTAGTGAGGAAAGGCTGCAGCCTATGAGACGGGTCAGACCGGGACCGGCGTGCTGGTCTCGGGGGTGTTGCCTGCCGCGGTCCAGGCGGCGTAGCTGCCGTTGAGCTCGGCGATGTCGTAGCCCGCCCGGCGCAGCGCGCTGGCCGCAACGCTGTTGCGGACTCCACTCTGGCAGTACGACACGATCGTCCCGGCTCCGGGATCGGGAAGCAGATCGAGATTCCACATCACCCTCCCGCCCGAGACCTGACGCGCACCGGGCAGGTGCCCCTCCGAATACTCAGTCTTGTTGCGCACATCGAGCAGCATGACCCGCTCGATGCTGTCAAGCTCTTCCGGCTGCACGAGCCTCGGAGTCACCAATTCGAGACCGTCGAACGAGGTGATGTACCCCCGCACGGTGTCGATCCCGACGCGGATCAGGTGATCCCGCATCGCCTCGGCCTCTTCGAGGTCGGCGGCGAGCAGCACTAGGGGGCGCTGCTCGACCAACGGATCCACCACCCAGGCACCGTAGCTCGCGGCCTTGTCGACCCCTGGAATGTTGAGCGAACGCTTCACGGTGCCCAGGTGCACTTCGCTGTTGTGCCGAGTATCGATGAGAATGGCCGTATCGGCGGCAAGTTCCGTCGACAGCTGCTCGGTCGTGTACTCGACGAGCGCGGGCGCCTCGCCGATCACCGCGGGCCCGACCTTGTTCTCCATCTTCATGCGCCCGAAATAGGCGTGCGCATCGGGCTGACCGCTGAGGAGCTCGTCGACGAAGCCCTGTTCGTCGTCGTTCCTCAGGTACTGGCTCCACCAGGAGAAATTGCGTTCGTAGCCGACGGTCGAGGAGGGGATCGCGCCGAGCGCTTTGCCGCAGGCGCTGCCGGAGCCGTGGGCGGGGAGCACCTGCACGTAGTCGGGCAGCGTGAGGAAGCGGTGCTTGAGACTCGCGAAAAGATCCTTCGCACCCTGGAAGCGGGTATCGACGAAGCCCGCGGCCTCGTCGAGCAGGTCTGGTCGGCCGAGATCGCCGACGAACACGAAGTCGCCGGTGAGCATGAACCCGGGCTCCGCCGACTGTGCACCGTCGGTGACGAGGAATGACAGATGCTCGGGGGTGTGGCCGGGAGTATGCACCGCCTCGACCGCGATGTTGCCGAGCCGGATCCTTTGGCCGTGCTTCATCCGCACTGCGCCGTCAAAGTCGGTGCCGTACGTCCAGTCCGGGCCGCCTTCGTCAGAGATGTACATCCGCGCCCCGACCCTCGCGGCGAGCTCGCGCGTGCCCGAAAGGTAGTCGGCGTGGATGTGGGTCTCGGTGACGGCGACAATCCTCATGGTGTGTTTCTCGGCGAGATCGAGGTAAATATCGAGGTCTCGGCGCGGATCGACGACGATCGCCTCGCCCTTCGCCTGGCAGCCGATGAAGTAGCTCGCCTGCGCGAGATCTTCGTCGTAGATGCGTTCCAGCAGCATGATCAGATCCTCCTATGTCGTAAACGGGTGGAGTACGTCAGCGGCAGGTGCAGCGGTCGGCCTTGGGAACCCCGTAGAGAGCTTCCTCGATGTGCTGGCCGCAACCGGTCCAGGTGGGCTTTCCGCAGGTCGAGCAGGTGATTCGAGCGCACATGATGGGGTCCTCTCAAACGATGTGCCGGTGGGGTGGGTGGTCAGGATGCAGGCTGCGCGTCGCGGTCGGCGAGCTGCCTGCGCACGTCTTCCATGTCGAGATCGCGGGCGCCTTGGATCAGCTGATCGAGCTGCGGTGCGCGAAGCGCGCCCGGTTGCGAGTAGACCATGATCCCGTCGCGGAACACCACCAGTGTCGGAATCGACGTGATGCGGAACTCGGCCGCAAGCTGCTGCTCGACCTCGGTATCGACTTTGCCGAACACGATGTCCGGATGCTGCGCAGCAGCCTGCTCGAACACGGGCGCGAACGCCCGGCACGGCCCACACCACGCCGCCCAGAAATCCACGAACACGATCCCTTCACGGACCGTCTCAGCGAAGTCGGTGTGAGTCAGGTTCTTCGTCGCCATAATCCTGCTCCTGTCCTTCAGCGGTTCAGCGCCCGAAGAGACGGGAGAAGAACCCGCCACGTTCGGCCTTCGCCGCGTCGACCTCGGCCCGCGAGTGCTTACCGTTGCACCAATCGGAAGCCGGCACGCTCGTCTTCACCATCGCTACGTGCTGGCCACAGCCCGCCCAGGTCGTCTTCCCACAGGTGCGGCACTTCGTCGCTCGACACATACCGTGCTCCTCAACTTTCAAACCAAACTCAGATACCCCTGGGGGTATTCTTCAATAGTCAAAACTATACCCCATGGGGTATCCTGATTGTCAAGTCCTACCCGGTTCGACACTTGAAAGCAGGCAGCGATGTCAGACATGCCCGCAACCCTCCTCAGCACTGCTTCCCGTGACGAGGAAGCCAAACGCAAGGTAGTGAACCGTCTCCGTCGTGCACACGGACAACTCGCCGCTGTGATCAGCGCAGTCGAAGACGACGCCCACTGCCGAGATGTCGTCCACCAGCTCGCGGCCGTCACGAAAGCACTCGATCGCGCGGGCTTTCTTGTTATCTCCAGTGCGCTCAAGGAGTGCCTCACCGCCCCGGATGGGGAGCCGTCCGATCAGGATGAGCTGGAGAAACTCTTCCTTAGCCTCGCTTGATGAGATAGGAGCGCTTGAGTCCGCCAAGCCCACGAATGGTGGTGACGGGGGACGCACCTGACTAGTGGCCGCCGTCGATCCTGGCGTCGGCGTTTCACTAGTCAGGAGTTCCTATGTCCACAGCGCTCGAACCCGGCCGAGCGGCGAGACCGCCCGGCCGGTTCACCGATCGTGCCGCCGCACTGCTCACGATCCTGCTCATGCTCATCAGCGGCCTCTTCTTCACCACTCTGCCAGCGCAGGCCGCGACCCTCGGCGTCGGGTACGGCAACGAAGACCTATGGCTCGGATCGTTCTCCTCGCATGGCCGGCAGGCGTACTGCATGGACCTCGGAGCGCTCGCACCGTGGGGAACCACGCAGCACCCCGCTCTGACCACGACACTTGACGATCTCACCGCGAGCGAACTCGCTCGGCTGAACTATGTCATGGGCCGATGGGGCGAATCGCGGGACCCGAATGTGACCGCCGCAGTGCAGCTATACGTGTGGGATGTCGCTGACCACGACACCTACGTCGACCGTGGCGGGGATGCCCAACTCGTGACCCGCGTCCCGGCTGACGCACAGAGCACTGTACTTTCAAATCTGGCCGGGATGCGCGACTCGGCAGTCGCGAACGCGGTCACGGACCCGTCGGTCTCCCTGTCGATCGCGATGGGCGACCAGTATCAAGGCACGCTCACCGTCGGCACGAACCCGGCCTCTGCGACGGGCACCGTGACCCTCACGAACGCGACCTTCCCCGACGGGTCCGCGTCGGCAACGCTCGGGGCGGGGACGCAAGAAATCGTCGGTACCCCGCCGGCGACAACCCCGGACTACCAGATCACCGCGACGATGCAGGCTCCCGCGGTCGGGTACGGGGCCGGTGTGGATTTGTTCTACACGCCGGGCGAGCAGCGCATCCTCGGCAGTGCATCGTTCGAACCGTTGTCGGCGATCGCGAAGTCTCCGGTGATCCCGCTGGATTTCCAGCCCGTGATCGAAACGGCGGTGTCGGCGAAGTTCGTGCAGGCCGGTGACCCGTTCCTGGATGACCTGAACGTGTCGGTGACGAAGCATTCCTGGATTAGCGTGAACGGCGCCCCGGTCGAGGTCGTAGCCGAGGGCACCCTGTACGGGCCGTTCGATGCGCAACCCGCCGAAGCGAACGCACCCCCGCAAGGCGCCCCGGTGCTTGGAACCGAATCCCTGGCGCTCACCCGCCCCGGCAGCTACACGTCGCCGGGAACCCTCACGGCACCGGAGTCGGGGTTCTACACGTGGGTGTGGAAGATCGACAGGGACGCGCAGGGTGGGAACGCGAAGTACCTCACCGATAGCTTCACGGACAAGTTCGGCCGGGTCACTGAGACCTCGGTCTCGCCGTTTCAGCCCGGAGCCGTGTCGAAGGCGAACGGCCGTCTCGTGAGGCCGGGGGATGCGGTGACGGACACGATCACGGTGTCCTCGACCAACGGGGCCTGGCTGAAACACAATGGCGAGCCGATCCCTGTGGTCTTCGAGGGCACCGCCTACCAGGTGCCCGGCGCCCTCCCACCTGCACAGAGCGAATCGGTGCCAGCAGGCGCGGTGCCGGTCGGGACCGTGCAGGTCACCGCGACGGGGCCTGGCGAGTACGAATCTCCCGAAGTGCCCCTCCCGGATGCGGGGTTTGTGACCTGGGTGTGGGAAGTGAAGAAGGCGTCGCAGCCCGAGTGGGTGCGACCCTACATCGCCGACGACTGGGAGGACGACTACGGCATCAACATCGAATCGCACTCCGTCCGGTGGCCGCTCACGATCATGTCGGAGGTGCGCGAGTACAACGTGCACCCAGGCGGTCGCGCGTTCGACCGCATCACCGTGGCCGGGTTCCCAGGCAACCACCCCGACTTCGCAGGCGACGGGTACTGGGGAGCAGACGAACAGGAGCTCACCCACACCATCTACGGACCGTTCAAAACCGACACGATACTCACCGAGGATCTCGACCTCGACACCGCGCCGGTGCTGACGACGATCACGACGCCGGCGAAGAACGGGGTCTACGACATCGGCTACACCGACGAGGACCGCATCCAGCCCGAAGACCCCGGCTACTACGTCGTCGTGACCACCTTCACGGGCGATGACCGGGTGCAGCCGTTCCAGAGCTCGGCCGCAGACATTTGGGAGCGGTTCTACGTCCCGCAAGACGGGCAGCCGGTGTCGATGATCACGCAGGCCACCCCGGCTGCAGGTGTCGGTGAGGAGTTCGACGATGCGGCGCTCGTGCAAGGGTCGAAAATCCCGGACGGCGCGTACCTCGTGTTCCGCGCCTACGGTCCCCACGATCCCGACGCTGCGCCAGTGTGCGAGACGCCGTTCTTCACGTCGGAGAAGATCCCGGTCACCCAGACTGGCATCTACCGCTCCGGCACCACCAGCGTTGACCGGGCCGGAAACGTGTACTGGGTCGAAACCCTCTACAACCAGGACGGCAAGATCATCGCCGAAGGGAAGTGCGGGACACCCGGTGAGACGACTGTTGTGACGGATACGCCGCCGAAGACGCCCCCGACGCCCGAGGTGCCGGAGCTGCCGAAAAAGCCCACCGAACTCGCTGTCACGGGTGGTTCCGGGTTCCCGTGGCTGATCGGCGCCGGGGGCGCGGCGGCGCTCCTCGTGGCCGGGATCACGCTGTGGTTCGGGCGCAGGCTCACGCGGCTTCGGGAGCGCGTCGGCGACGTCAGAGAGGAGGACGAAGGTATCGAAGAACTCATGAACGAGTAGCGCACCCCTCAGGGCGGGGCCGGCGGACCATCCCCAGGTCTGCCGGCCCCGCCCGTCCTTGTGTCTGGGCGGGTGCACCTGTTCTCTGACGGTTCGATTCGGAGGAGGCCGGGCATGAGGTACACGGAGGACGAGACCGCCAGGATGCTGCTGGCCGCGCTCGTGGAACCAGGGCACGCTCTGACGGGGCAGCTTGTCCGCCTGATCGGTGCGGCAGAGACCGTGGAGCTGATCCGTGACCCCGGACGCCCGTTCCCGGTCCAGGTCGACCCGCTCGACGGGGAGCACTGGCGGGAGGGCCCGACCGCCAGGTGGACCGCAGGACTCAGCGCCGATCTCAGTGCTGGTTTCGCCGATCAGTTGCGTGCGCGCACTGAGCAGTACGGGCTGCGGCTCCTCACTCCGGGGCGGGCAGGCTGGCCGGTCTCGCTTCAGGACCTCGGCGACCGTGCACCGGTCGCGCTCTGGGCCTTAGGAGACCCCGAACTTCTCACCTCCTCGGTTTCCTCACGGGTCTCCGTCACCGGGGCGCGCGCGGCGACCGCCTACGGGGAGGAAGTCACCCTGTCGATCGTCACGGACCTCGCCGCTGAGCCGCTGATCATTGTCTCCGGTGGTGCCTACGGCATCGACGCCGCCGCGCATCGTGCGGCATTTGGCACCCGCCCCGAGTCAACGATCGCGGTCCTCGCAAGCGGGCTGGATCGCCCCTACCCATCAGGGCACGCCGAGCTGTTCCGGCAGATCACTGCAGCCGGGAGTGTGCTCGTCAGCGAGACCGCTCCGGAGGTCATGCCAACGAAGTGGCGGTTCATCGCCCGCGCCCGCCTGCTCGCAGCCCTCGGCGGGGCAACCGTGATTCCTGAGGCCGGGTACCGTTCCGGGTCGCTCCTCACGGCCGCCCGCGCGAACGAACTCGGCCGGCCCGTCGGCGTGGTCCCGGGTCCGCTCACGAGTGCGGCATCGTCTGGATGCCACCGGCTCATCCGGGAAGGAATGGCCGAACTCGTCACGAGCACCGGGGACGTCACCGAGATGCTCAATCCCCGCCCGTTCCGCCTCGGCCCCGCCTACGAACAGGCCGCCCGCCGCGCCGCCCCCGGCCGCGTCACCGGCCGGCCCGCGCTCTGAACGCCGCCCCGCCGGGTGCACCTTTCCGGCGTGCTCGTTTCGAGCGGGCCTCGTCTCACCCCAGGCCACAGTTCGGGGCTGTTCCCTGGCTGCTAGTGATTGGAGACCTGTCGTATGTCGAAGCGTGATCGTTCGAAACCCGCCGATCTGTCCGTGGTGATGGTGAGGATCACGGTCCGGGATGACGGCAGTCTGGCCGTCACTGTCGACGGGGCACCGTATCTGCCGCCGGAGTTTTCTCCGCCGTGGCAGCGGGGATCGTTCCCAGCGATCGTGGACGCGATCAGTCAGCACACTGGCTGCACCCTCCGCGTCGATGTCATCGAGACCGACGGCCGTGTCATGACCGACTTCTACACCTCGCGCCTACCCCGCCGCCGAGCCGAACCGTCGGCGGAGATGGCGGCGCAGCACGCTCAGCACGCGCCGGCGGTCGCGGCTGCCCCGGTCACACCGCCGCCGCGGCTGGTGCAGTTCGCCGGATCGGGGATGGTGCCGGGTGAGGATGTCGCGGTCGCAATCGTCATCGCCCACACCGAGACCGGGCCAGACGGCATCGCCCGCGCCCTGATCGATTCCCGCTACCTCGACCATGCGCCCACGGGAGAAGCGATCCTCCTCGGCCGCATCTCGGCCACCGTCTGCATCGGGAGACCGCAATGAGCGGCGAACTCCGCCCGACGAGGAGCCTTGGCGACGAACTCACCAACGCCGCACTCGTCGGCATCGCCGCCCTCGCGGTGGTCGCCGTGCTACTCCGCGCCGCGGGCAGTATCGCCGCGTTCCTCACCAGCCTCCCCGAGCCCGGGGCTGGCCTCGGTGCCGGTGCCGGTGTGCTCCTTCATCCCGGCGACCCGGGAGCTGCGCTGGACGCTCCGGGGCTGAACGTGGTCGTGTACTGGTTCGTCGCCGGCTTCCTGCTCCTCGGCGCGGCGATTGGCGCGTGGTGGGTGTGGTCGAGGCTTCGACATCACGGGCGACGGCACGCGATGGACCCATACCGGATCGCCGGGATCGCCAGCCGCGCCGAAGTCGCAAAGGCAGGTTCCCCGCGTGCGTTGCTCGGTCGGGCGGGGAACCTGCGCCCCTCGCTCGAGAACCCCGCCCCAGTGGATGTCGGCTACCGGGTTGGGGCGTCGCGCGGGGTCGAGGTGTGGGCGTCGGTCGAAGACTCGATCCTCCTCATCGGGCCACCCCGGTCCGGGAAGGGCGTGCATGTCGTCATCAACTCGATCCTCGACGCCCCCGGCGCGGTCGTGACGACCAGCACGCGCCCTGACAACGTGACGGCGACGATCCGCGCGAGGGAGCAGGTGGGCCCGGTTGCGGTGTTCGATCCGCAGCACCTCGCCGACGGCATCCCCGCAGGGCTCCGTTGGTCGCCCGTCCGCGGCTGCACCGACCCCCTCACCGCCATGATCCGCGCTGCGGGGCTCGCCTCCGCGACCGGGCTCGGGAAAGGCGGCGTCGAAGGCGGCGACTTCTGGGAAGCAAAAACACGGGTCGCGCTCCAATGCTTGTTGCACGCGGCCGCCCTCGACCAGCGACAACCAGCCGATCTGTTCCGGTGGACGCTCGACCCGTCCGCCGCCGGCGACGCCGTATCCATCCTCGCCACGCACCCACACGCTGCAGGAGGCTGGGCAGAAGCGATGCAGGCGATGATCGAAGCCGACCCCCGCACCAGAGATTCCATCTGGCAGGGCGTCTCGCTCGCTCTCGCTGCGCTCGCCGATCCGCGGGTGCTCGATGCGGTCACGCCGGGGCCGGATGAGGTGTTCGATCCCGAAGCGTTCCTCGCACAGCGCGGCACTCTGTATCTGCTGGCGACTGCGGCGGGAGCGAACAACAGTGCTCCGCTGGTCGCGGCGCTCATCGAAGATGTGGTCGAGGCCGCACGCCGCCTTGCGGCCCGGTCCGCGGGGGCCAGGCTTGATCCGCCGCTGCTGCTCGCGCTGGATGAGGTGGCGAACCTTTCGCCGTTGCCGTCGTTGCCGACGCTCATGGCCGAAGGCGGTGGCACCGGCATCACCACCATGCCCGTGCTGCAATCCCTCGCGCAGGCCCGCGAGCAATGGTCGGAGAACGCCGCGTCTGCGATCTGGGATGCCGCGATCGTGAAGATCATCCTCGGCGGAGCTTCCAACAGCAAGGATCTCCAAGACCTCTCCACCCTCATCGGGGAACGCGACGAAATCACCGACTCCACCTCCGTCGGCGACCACGGCTCCCGCAGCGCGCAACGCTCCATACGCCGCGTGCCGATCATGCCGCCCGACGCGATCCGCCGCTTCCCGTTCGGTACGGGTCTTGTGCTCCTGCGCGCGGCACCCCCGATCGTGACCCGCCTGCGCCGCTGGACCCAACGCCCCGACGGGAAACAACTCATCGCAGACCGGCGCGAGGTCGAAGCACAACTCCACTACCGGCAGGGCACGACCGGCCCAGGTGAGCGGGGTGCCGAGGGCTCGTGAGGCACTGAGGGAGCACCTGACTCGTAGGGATGTCGTGCAGAGCGCGCGACCGTGAATGAGAAGGACAAGGCAATGGAACTGCGCACCAAGACGGCTCTCACGGGCTACCTCTCCCGCACCCCGCAGCTCAAGCGTCTTCCCGATGGACTTGGTTTGTTCATTGGCCAGCTCGGCCAGAAGCAGTACCGAGACGAGGCAGACGGCAGTCTGACGCTCCTCGGCACCAACTACATCAAACTCGTCCTGCTCGGCGAGAACGCCGAGGAAGCCTTCGCCGACTTCGTTGAGGGCGACGACGTGGTGGCCATCGGCGGTTTCAAGACGCGCAGCTACGAGCACCGCGCGCAGAAGGTCGAGGAACGCGAGTTCCAGGCCGTCAAGCTCCTCTTCGACACCACGCGCGCTCGCTACCAGGTCGAACGGAAGCCCCGGCGCCGCATGGAGGTCGCGCGCGAACAACTGCCAATATCGGCCGCGGTCGAGTCCCGGGCAGCTCAGCCCGCCTCTGCTCAAGCACTGGGGCGGTAAGCGAGATGAATAGTGCTCCCGACGTTCCTCACGCTGAGGATGAGCTCGGCGACGACATTGATGCCGAACTCGAAGACGAGGACATGTACGACCTGGTCATGGCCAGCACGACGCTGCCGGAACCGCCCCGCCCGATCAACTGGAATCTGCTCTCGTCCGGTGACGCAGAGGCAGAATGGCTGGCACTGAACCAGTGGGTCGACCAGATCCGCCGCACCTACGGGCTGCCCGCTTCGGTGATCCCACCCTTCTGGTACCGGCACCCCGAACTCGTGTGGGAGCTCTCCGCACTGCATCTGCACTGGATCGCGAGCTACGACCCGGAGCAGGACGCTTCGGGTCCGATTGCCTGGCACACCGATTTCGCGCTCGCACGCGAACGGCTCCGCGAGTGGGTGGCGACCTGCGGCACCCGCCTCGACCGCGACCGCCCCACCCGGCAGACCACCTGGCCGGGAGAAACGCCGCAGCCGCCTATCGAGGATGAGGTGATCGCGAACCGGATGGAGGACTTTATCGCGTTCGTGGCCGCCGACGTGCAGGTGCGCCAGGGCATCGAGGATGAGTTCATTCGTGCGAAGCGAGCGGCTGATCGTGCCCGCAACGACGAGCGAAGTTGAGCCGCTGTGGAACTCGCGTGAAGCATCCGAGTTCCTGAGCGTCTCGCAAGCGACCCTGTCGCGGTGGCGAAGACGGCACGACGGGCCACCGTTCGTGAGCGTCGGCGGTATCGCCCGCTACAACCCGCCGAGCGTACGCGCCTGGGTACTGGAACGCGAGCGCGAGCATGGCTGACCCGCGCCAGCACAAGATGCCACCGATCGGCGTGAAGCTCTCCACCAGCATCGAAAACCGCGGCAGCGGATATCTCGCACGCGTGCGCTGGACCGACCCGCAGACGAAGAAACGGCCCAGCCGCTCCGAGTTTGTCGCGACCCCGGAAGAGGCGGAGGCGTTCTTCGCGACGATGCAGCAGGCGACCGAGACGGGCGCCGATCTGCTCGTCACGTTCGCAGATTACGTCGAGTCGATCGGCGACCGCTGGGAACGCGGCCTCGACGTGACGTCCACCGTTGCGGGATACGGCGCCAGCCTCCGGCTTCGTGTGGTGCCAGCGTTCGGTCATTTCAAGGTCAGCAAGATCAGCACCGGCCTAATAGATCGCACCATCGACCAGTGGGAGAACGAGTACAAGCCATCCACGATCAAAACCTCCATTGGCGTGCTGGTCCGCGTCCTGGACGTTGCCGTGCGCGACGAAGTGATCCCGTCGAACCCCGCGAAGAACCGGGCGCGACGAGCGTTCAACCACGTCCCGGCGCTCGAACCGGGTTCCATGCGCGCGTTCGCGATCCACGATGTAGAGACGCTGAACGCCCTCGCAGCGAAATGCGCGGAGGTGCACCAGAGCTATTCGGATCACGTCATGCTCTGCGCGTTGCTCTCCGCCCGCGGTTCTGAGGTCTCCGGGCTCGAGGTCGGAGACATCGACTGGAAGAACCGCATCGTCAAGATCGAACGGCAAATCTACCCCGGCAAGGGAGGTCTCGTTCGCAAGCAGACCAAGGGCCGCAAGACCCGATTCGTGCCGATCCTCGATGAGCTCGAACCAGTGCTCGTACGCCTCTCCGCAGGAAAGAAGCCCAGCGATCCTTTCCTCCGCGGGCCACGAGGCGGCGTGCTCACGACCGCGACCGTCCGAGATGCGACGAACTGGGACCAGATCGTGCTCGACCTCGGCCTGCCGAATCTCACCCGGCATGGCCTCCGTCACACCGGCGCGACCTGGCTCGCAGATGCCGGGGTGCCGCTCCACGTGCTGCAACGCATCCTCGGTCACGCTTCGATCGAGACGACCAAGGGCTACCTGCATCCCGATCACCGGCAGCTGAACGAGGCAGCCCAACTCGCGAACCAATTCCTCGCACGTCCGAAGACCACGCAGCGCAGGAAGGAGCCAACCCGACGCACAGGACCGCAGCTCTGATGGACAGCCCACCGACCCCGGCTCCGAGAGGGACCGGGACTTGCCGAGCCAGAAAATTGGCCCACTAGATTTCCACTTTTTGGCCCACTAGAGCAAAATCCGACCGGCCAGCGACCGGAGTAAGACGCAGATCGCGGACCCGGTTTCGGACCCGGCCAGAGCCTCGGCGAAGATCACCAAAAACGAGAGAAGCCCTGACAAGAATTGGCTTCTCATCAGGGCTTTTTCGTCGGGATGACAGGATTTGAACCTGCGACCCCCTGACCCCCAGTCAGGTGCGCTACCAAGCTGCGCCACATCCCGTTGTTCTGTTGTTTCGGGCCACTGGGGAGGCTATTGCCTGTAACCCCCAGTCAAGTGCGCTACCAAGCTGCGCCACAGCCCGTTGGTCACGATTACTCGTGGACAACTCCTCTATCTTACCCATACTTTTGGTGGCCGCTGACCACGGCGGAAGGCCGGGCGCGTCGTGCCCTGAAACGGCAGTGCCCCGGTCGCCAGAACGGCGACCGGGGCACACACACCGAGCGGGGTGGGGAGGCGCGGCAGGGCCACACCACTCCCCGCACCAGCTACAGCACGCTCTGGAGGAAGCCCTGCGTGCGGGCGTGCTGCGGGTTGTCGATCACGTTGGCCGGGGCGCCAGCCTCGACCACCACGCCGCCGTCCATGAACACGACCTGGTCAGCCACCTCGCGAGCGAAGCCGATCTCGTGGGTGACCACGATCATCGTCATCCCCTCGTTGGCGAGCTCCTTCATCACGTCGAGTACCTCGCCCACGAGCTCCGGGTCGAGCGCCGAGGTGGGCTCATCGAACAGCATCAGCTTCGGCTTCATCGCGAGCGCGCGGGCGATCGCGATGCGCTGCTGCTGGCCACCCGAGAGCTGTGACGGGTAGTGGTCTGCCCACGCGTCGAGCCCCACGCGACGGAGCAGCTGCCGGGCCTCGGCAACCGCGTCTGCCTTGTTGCGCTTCGACACGACCATGGGCGCTTCGATGATGTTCTCGAGCGCGGTCTTGTGCGGAAACAGGTTGAAGCGCTGGAACACCATGCCGATGGAGCGGCGCTGCTTGGCCACCTCGCGGGGGTGCATCTCGCGGAGGCGATCCCCCTCCGGGCGGTAGCCCACGATCTCACCGTCAACCGAGATGCGGCCGCCGTCGATCGTTTCGAGGTGGTTGATGCAGCGCAGCAGCGTCGACTTGCCGGACCCCGACGGGCCGAGCAGCACCGACACCTGACCGGCGTGCACGTCCATCGAGATCCCCTTCAGCACCTCGAGGCTGCCGAAGTGCTTGCGCACTCCGCGGAGCTGCACGAGGGCGGTATCGCTGAGCTGTGGGGTGGTGAGATCAGCCACGGCGCTCCCCCTTCTTCTTACCCTGGAATTGGACGGCGATCGCGCCGGTCATCTCGCGCGCCTTCTGCAGCGTTGAGGTGGGCGCATTGCGCTCCACGCCGCGGCCGAAGTAGCGCTCGAGGTAGTGCTGCGGGATCGACAGGATCGACACGATGAGGAGGTACCAGATGCTCACCACGATGAGCAGCTCAACCTGTTTCAGGTTCTGCGCCGAGATCTGCGTGGCCCGCGTGTACACCTCCATCACCGCGATGAGCGAGAGCAGCGAGGTGTTCTTGATCATCGAGATGAGCTCGTTGCCAAGCGGCGGGATGATGACGCGCATCGCCTGCGGCAGCAGGATCCGCACGAAGGTGGCGAGCGGGCTCATGCCGAGCGACGCCGCGGCCTCCTTCTGGCCAGCGTCGACGGACAGCATGCCCGAGCGCACGATCTCGGCCGAGTACGCGGCCTCGTTGAGCGTCAGCGCAATGATGCCGGCCACGAAGGCGGTGAGCAGCACGTTCGTGTCGATCGACCAGAACACCACATCGGTGAACGGGATGCCGAGCGAGATCTTCTCGAAGATGAGGCCGAAGTAGCCCCAGATGACGATCTGGACGAGGAGCGGCGTGCCGCGGAACAGCCACACGTAGAAGGAGGAGAACGCGACTGCAACGGGGTTGCCCGACAGGCGCATCGCCGCGAGGATCACGGCGAGCACTGTGGAGATGATCATCGCGATCGCGGTGATGAGCAGCGTCACGCCGACGCCGGACACGATCTCCGGGTTAAACAGGTACTGGCCCACCACCGAATAGTCGATGTTCTTGTTGGTCCAGAGTGCCTGGATGAACCAGGCGGCGAACAGGATCAGAGCGATCGCCCAGATCCACCGGCCGGGCCGCCGGAGCGGGAGGGCTTCGATGTCGAAGCTCCGATCCTGCTCCGGGGCCGTCACAGTTGCGTGCGTCATGGTGGTACTTATCCCTCCAGCGATGCGCCGTTGACGATCGCTTCTTCGGTCGCGAAGTTGCCGAGGTTGTGCTTCTCGAGGATGTCCTGGTAAACGCCATCGTCGATGAGCGACTGGAGCGCGAGGCGCAGCGCCTCGGTGAGCTCGGTGTTCTCCTTGAGCGTGCCGATGCCCGTGTACACGGGGTTCACACCAGCGGGGTACTCGGGATCCTCGACCATTTCGAAGTCCTTGCCGTCGCCTGCGGTGGCAACGGTGTAGGCAGCGACGGGCGCGTCAACGGGGTACGCGACCACGCGGCCGGCCTTGAGCGCAGTCTGCGGATCCTGCGCGGTGGGCAGCTGCTGGATGGTCAGCTCGCCCTTGCCCTCGGCCTTGCAAGTGGCGGCGAGCTCGGTGAGCAGGTCGAGCTGCGCGCTCGCCTTCTGCACGGCAACCGGGTGGCCGCAGAGATCCTGCAGGCCCGTGATGCCCTCGGGGTTGCCCGCCTTCACGACGATCGTGAAGCCTGCGTAGATCTCCTCAATGAAGTTGAGGGTGCCCTCGCGCTCCACCGTGTCGTTCATGCCCGACATAATGATGTCGAACTTCTTCGCCTGCAGCGACGGGATGACGGTCTCGAACGCCTGGTGCGAGATCTTGAACTCGACGCCCAGCTTCTCGCCCAGTGCCTGAGCCAGATCGGGATCGAGGCCGGTCTGCTTCTCCCCCTCAAGCATGATGAACGGCGGGTAGGGGATGCCGGCTGCGGCACGGATGACACCCGCATCGCGAATCGACTGGGGCAGGGCTGCCTCAGCGGCCTTGTCGACGCCCGTGGTGAGCGCCGCAGTGTCATCCTTCGCGGGAGCGGAGTCGCCGGTGCCGCCGCCGGAGCAGGCGGTGAGGCCGAGCGCTGCGACGAACGCTGCCGCGGCCGAGATCTTAATGAGCTTCTTCATGGTGGGTTCCTCTTCCTTGGGGAATCGTGGTCGGTGGGGTGGAAACTGAGGTCGGAAAATCAGTGCGGGATCAGGAGGCCCAGGCCTCCTCGTTCGGGCCGACGTGGTGGCCGAGGAACTCGGCGTACGTCTGGCGGCGCACCGCGAGGCGGCTCTCACCGTCGCGGCAGAACACCACGGCGGGCTTCAGCGCTCCGTTGTAGTTGTTGGAGAGCGTGTAGCCGTACGCGCCGGTGGCGGCGAGCACGATCGTGTCGCCCGTCGCGGGGGCGGCGAGCTCAGCCTGGTCGACGAGCAGGTCACCCGACTCGCACTGGCGACCCACGAGCTGTGCCACGGTATCAGGCTGCGCGCTCGCGCGGTTCGCCACGATGGGGGTGAACTCCATGTTCATGAGCGCGACGTTCAGCTGGTCGGCAAGACCGCCGTCGACGGCCACGAAGGTGGCGCCCGTGCGCTTCACGTTGTTCACGCGGTACGCGGTCATGCCGGTGCGGGCCACGAGCGAGCGGCCGGGCTCGATGATGAGGCGGCTGCCCTCGGGAAGCACGCGCTTCGCGGCGGCGGTGATCGCGTCGAGGTACTCGTCGAGGCTCGGCGCATCGTGCTTCACGTTGTAGTTCACGCCGAGGCCGCCACCGATGTTGTAGACGGGGAACTCGCCGAGCTCGCGCACCGCCTCCACCGCGCGCTCGAACGGCTCGACCTCGAGCACCTGCGAACCGATGTGCAGGTGGAGGCCCACAACGTTGATGAAGGGGTGGCTCTCGAGCCGCGCGATGAGTTCCTTTGCCTGCGGGATCGGCAGACCGAACTTCGAGGTCTCGCCGCCCGTGGAGATGGCCTTGGGCACGCGGGGGTTGACGCCCGGGATGATGCGGATCAGCACGTCTTGCGGGCGGGTGAGCAGCGCGTCGAGGCGCTCCACATCGGCCTCACCGTCGAGCACAATCGCACCGATGCCGGCGTCGACCGCGAGCACAAGCTCCTCGTGGCTCTTCGCGTTGCCGTGCAGGTGGATGAGCTCGGGCGGTGCGCCCGACTCGAGTGCGAGCAGCAGCTCGCCGGCGCCGGCGACGTCGATCGCGAGGCCCTCGGCTGCGGCGATCGCGTAGGCGGCGAGCACAGGGAACGACTTCGAGGCGAACGCGACCTGGCTGTTCGGCCAGCGGGCGGCGAGGCCCTCGCGGTAGGCCCGCATGCGATCGCGCAGGCCCTGCTCGTCAATCACGTACAGCGGGGTGCCGTATTGCTCGGCGAGTGCCGGGACGGAGCAGCCGCCCACCTCGAGAACGCCCTCGGCGTTGACCTCCGCGTTCGGGGGAAAGATCCGCTCGAACCGGGGATCGTGGAACCCGCTAGCTGCCACTTCGACACTCCTTTGTTTTCGTCAGTACCGACTGTAGAAAGCGAAAAGCCCCGCGCTTTTATCGAACTCGCTAATATTTACCCGTGTCTCTATCGAATTCGCGCACGAGTACGCTATCCCCGCTGTCTATAGGTCTGCCCATCGGCAGCCTCGTCGCACAGATGGGTCACGGCGTACTCACGGTGCTGCACGCCCCGCAGCACCCCGCGGCCCTCCTCGGGGTGAGCTACTACGACACCGATCTGCTCGAGCAGCAGCTCGCGGGCCAGCTCATCATGCTCACCGCGCACGCCGAGCTGAGCCCGGAGCGCATCGACCTGCTCTGCGAGCGGCTCGCTGCGGCAAAGGCGAGCGGCATCGTAGTGCGCTCGGCAGATGAGCAGGGCGCCGCTGGACTCATCGGCGCGTGCGTGCGCCACGGCATACATTTGCTTGGGATCGCGCCCAGCGTCGGCTGGCGCGAGTTCGACGCGCTGGTGAGCCGCCTGCTCGGCGAGCACGGTGCGGGCCTGCAGCTCGGCACGAACTCGGGCGACCGGCTCTTTGCGCTCGCGAACTCGGTGGCGCAGGCGTTCGGCGGCTCGGTGGCGATCGAGGATCACCGCCGCAACATCCTCGCGTACTCAGCACTGCCCGGGCAGGCGATCGACAGCCTGCGCGCGAACGGCATCCTCACCCGCCGCACCCCGGACGGCCCGCTCAACGAGATTCGCTACCGGCAGGTGTTTGCCGCCGACGGCATCTCCCGCTTCCCCACCGAGAACGGCTTCGCCCCGCGCGCGGCACTCCCCCTGCGCGCCGGCAACATTCCGCTCGGCTCGATCTGGGTGATCGATCCGCTTGGCGACGATCTCGCAACCCCGATCCCGCCAGAGAAGGAGGAGGTGCTGCGCAGCGCCGCCGAGCTCGCCGCCGGGTACATCGTTGACGCGTGGCGCTTTGATCACGGCGATGAACGCTCGCGCGAGACCGCACTGCGGCGTCTCCTCTCGGGCACGCCGCACGAGAACGACTCGACCGTGCTCGGCGTGCGGCCCGATCAGAACTACCTGGTGCTGGCGGTCGACTGCGGCACGGTGCCCGAGGGTGATCTCTCCGAGGTGCGCACGGCGGCCTCGCGCCACCTCTCCGTGTATTTTCCGGGCAGCGTGTGCGCGGTGATGGACGGCGCGGTTGTGGCGCTTCTGCCGAGCAGCGCCACGGAACCCGTGGTGCGCTCGCTTGAGCGACTGCTGCCCGAGCTCACGCGTCTCGTCGGCAGCGCCGCGCACTGCGGGCTGAGCTATCCGCGGAAGCCGAGCGCCACGCTCGCGGCCGATGCGGCACGCGCCGTACGGGTGGCGGAGTGCGCGCGCTCGATGCAGCTGGCCATCGCGACACCGGACGAGGTGCAGCCCCAGCTGATCCTGCGCGCGTGCGCCGACGCGCTCGATGCCACCGACCTGCAGCTCCCCGAGGCGGAGCGGCTCTTCGGGCCCGACGAGCGCGAGACACGTGCGACGCTGCTCGCCTGGCTCGAGGAGCGAGGCAGCGCGCCCCGCGTGGCCGAGCGGCTCAACGTGCACGAGCAAACCGTGCGGTACCGGATGCGGCAGGTGGCGAACCGGCTGGACATCGACCTCGACGACCCCGATCGCACACTGGCGCTCTGGTTGCAGCTGCGCCTCGCCGAGCTGCAGTAGCCCCGCCGGCGGTGCGCTACACGCTCAGGTCGTACGCCTCGCGCGCGGCGAGCACACCCACCATGTGCGTGCGCGCCCAGTCGTCGAGCGCGCCGAGCGGCCCCTGTAGCGTGCGCCCCGCCTGCGTCAGCTCGTACTCCACCCGCGGCGGCACCTGCGGGTAGAGCGTGCGGGTGACAAGGCCATCGCGCTCGAGCGCGCGCAGGGTCTGGGTGAGCATCTTCTGCGAGACCCCGTCGACGCGGCGCGACAGCTCGCCAAAACGCAGCGGCCCATCACCGAGCGCGCCGATGATGAGCACGGTCCAGCGATCGCCAATGCGGTCGAGCAGCTGCCGGGTCGGGCAGTCGCGCTCGTAGGGATCCCAGCTCTGATCAGTCACGCCTCGCGTCCTCTCCGGCACCGCGCGGAACCTTGGTTACCGCAAAGTGCCTACTTTCGAGAATAAACATACTCTCTTATCGTAAGTATTGGCGGCTTCGATGGGAAGCCCCGACGATGAGAGGACAGAACACATGGCACGCATCACTGTGATCGGCGGCACCGGCTACGCAGGCGAGAACATCGTGCGCGAGGCGGCAGCCCGCGGCCACGAGGTCACCGCGGTCTCCCGCTCACTGCCCGAGACCCCCGTCGATGGCGTCACCTACGCGACGGCCGATGTGCTCGACGCGGGCGCACTCACCGCCGCGATCGACGGCGCCGAGATCGTGGTTGGCGCACTCTCGCCGCGCGGCGCACTCGAGGGCAAGCTTGCCGACGTGATGCGCACGCTGGCCGCTGCAGCGCAGGCACAGGGCGCCCGCCTTGGCGTGGTGGGCGGCGCGGGCTCACTGCTCGTCGCAGAGGGTGGCCCCACGGTCTCTTCGGGCCCCGACTTCCCCGAGGCGTTCAAGGCCGAGGCCGAGACGATGGGCGAGGTGCTCGCAGACCTCCGCGCCGGAGACGAGACGCTCGACTGGTTTTACGTGAGCCCCGCCGCGAGCTTTGGCGCCTGGGCCGCGGGCGAGCACACGGGCACCTTCCGACTTGGCGGCGACGTGCTGCTCACCGATGAGGCGGGCGAGTCAAGCATCTCGGGCGCCGACTTCGCGCACGCCTTCGTCGACGAGATCGAGCGCCCGGCGCACTCGCGCCAGCGCTTCACTGTCGCCTACTAGCCCGTCGCTTACTAGCCCGTCGCTTACTCACCCGTCGCCTACTCGGCGGCGCTACTCCCCCGGGGCGACCAGTCGAATCTGGTTGCCCCAGGGGTCGGCGGCGGCGATCCCACGCTCGATGCGCGTCACCTCGATGTCGGCCGCATCAAGCCGATCGGCCACCGCGTCAACGCTCGCTGCGTCCGGCAGCGCGACGGTCACCGCGCCCAGCCCCACCTCGGTGCTGCGCGGGCCCGCCCCCGCACTCATCCACGTGTTCGTGGCCAGGTGATGGTGGTAGCCGCCCGCCGAGTAGAACAGCGCCCCGTCGGCCTCCGACACCACATCGAAGCCGAGAGTGTCGGCGTAGAAGGCGCGCGCCTCATCCAGGTTGCCCACCTTCAGGTGCACGTGCCCCACGGTGGCCGTGCCGCTCGCGTCGCCGGAGCCGTACTGGTCGATGAACTGATTGGGATCGAGCACCTCGCTACCCATCACCACCTTGCCGTCCTGCCACACCCACTCGTCCTCGGGCCGGTCAACGTAGAGCTCCACCCCGTTGTTCTCGGGATCACCAAAGTAGAACGCGCGGCTCACGGCGTGGTCGGCCGCGCCCTGGTAGCTGTTCGGCGCCTGCTGCGCGACGCGGAGTAGCGTGTTCGCGAGCGTCGCCTCATCCGGGAAGAGAATCGCCGTGTGGTAGAGCCCGGCCTCCTCCGGCTGCGGCAGTGGCTGGTCTGAGGCGATGAGCTTGATCAGCGGTTCGTCGCCGAGCCCGAGGAGCACCTCATCCCCCTGCTCCTCCATCACTGTCATGCCCACGGCGTTCTCGTAGAAGCCGCGCACCGCGGCCAGGTCGCGCACCTTCAGCTCGTTCACCGACATGTGCGTCTCTTTGGGCAGGCCTTCGGCGCGCTCTCGCGGTGCACCGGCGGGCCCGCGCACCTCACCCGAGGTGGTCGTCGCCTCGGCCTCGGCGGGGGTGGCGCGGGCGGCGAACCACCAGATCGCGCCGATCGCGAGCGCGACGATGATCGCACCGCCGATGATCGCGGCGCGCATGCGCGGATTTCGCTGGGTGGTGCCGGTGGGTGCGGGCATGGTGGTGAGGTCTCTTTCGTTCGGGATGTACGTCTCAGATGCTGCGCTAGGCCGCGCGCTCGGCGAGCATGTCCTGCATCAGCTGAATCTCGCTGCGCTGGGCGGCGACCATGCTCTTCGCGAGGTCGGTCACCACGGGCAGCGAGCTGCGCGCCACGACCGCTTCGGCCATGTCGACGCCGCCCTCGTGGTGGGCGATCATCAGTTCGAGGAAGCGGCGCTCGGCCGCCCGCCCCGAGAGCGACTCGAGCTCGTCGAGCTGCGCGCGCGTGGCCATGCCGGGCATCGTCTCGGGCACGAGCGCGGGATCGACGCCGGATTCGCTCCCCGCCGCATGCCCGGCGTGGGCGCCGCCCTCCCCCGGAATGGGGCGATGCATCCACGTCATCGCGGGCTCGGGCGAGGCCTGCGGCAGCCCCCACGTGGCGAGCCAGCCGTACATCTGGCCGGACTGGCGAGCCTGCGAGGTGAGGATGTCGTACGCGAGCAGGCGCACGGCGGCATCGTCGGTGCGATCCCGTACCATGATCGACATCTCAACCGCCTGGTCGTGGTGCGTCTGCATGTCGCGGGCGAAGCCGGCCTCGGCGCTACGCGTCGAGGGCACCGCCTCGGTGGTCGCGGTCACCCGGCCGATCATCAGCGAGGCTGCCACGAGCACCAGCGCGAGCATGGTGCCGATGAACACCGTGAAGCCGATGCTGCGGCGAGCGCGAACTTCGTTCACGAAGCGACTCGGCCGATGCCCTCGACTGCGCCGGAGCAGGAGGCGCCGGGCTCGGGCGCATCCGCCGACTTCCAGTAGCGGTCGACGAACTGGCCGAGACGGGGATCGCTCGGGGTCTCGAACTCGATCTGCGCACCCCAGGCGGACGCAACGAAGGGCGACTCGAGCCCGGGGTAGGGCGAGATGATCGTGTACAGCTCCGGGATGCTACTGCGCAGCTCGGCGAGCTCCTCCTCGGTGACGGTATCGGGGTTATAGGTGACCCACACGGCACCGTGCTCCAGGGAGTGGACCGCGTTCTCGTTGGGCTGCGGCGCGGAGTACACGCCGCAGTTCAGCCAGGCCGGGAAGTGGTTGCCGCCCGCGGGCGGGCTCATGTCGTACTCGGCCTCGTAGTCGACCGGGTCCGGGCCGACGTGCACTGCGGGCAGGTTCGGGTACTCCTGCAGCCCCTCGATCGCAATGTCCTGCGGGCGCTGCCGTGGCTCGGAGGCCGTGGCGATGAACGTGACGAGCAACGCAACCACGGCGGCCCCGCCCACCGCGCCGCTCACGATGCCGATCTTGCGCCGCCGCGCCTTCGCCGCTTGCTCGCGCTGGTACTGCTGCACCTTCTCAGCGCGCCGCTCGGCCCGCTGCTCCTTGTTCGTCGTTCGCCCGGTGGATTCCGCCACAGTCTTCCCCGCATTCGCAATTGGTTGTTGCGACAAGCTTTTCGAACGCGGCTGGGAGTTTCGTGTCCAGACGCTGAACAGACGCCGGGTGCGACGCGGGCGACGCTAGCTCTGGCGCTCCGCCAGGCGCGCGTTGATCTTCGCGGAGATCGCGCCCAGCGCATCGAGCTCATCCGAACTGAGCGCGTCGATTACCAGTTCGCGCACCAGCTCGATGTGCTGTGGGATCGCGCGGATGAACGCGCGCCGCCCGAGCGAGGTGAGGCGCGCGTTCGTGGCCCGCCGATCGTCAGGGCACGGCATGCGCTCGAGCAGGCCGCGCTTCTCCATCCGCGTGCACACGTGCGAGAGTCGCGGCAGCGTCGCCGCGGTCTCTCGGGCCAGGTGCGACATCTGCAGCGTCGACTCTGGCGCCACGTAGAGGGAGGAGAGCACGGTGAACTCGAAGTGGGTCATCTGCGAATCGCGCAAGAGCTGCGCGTCGAGCACGTTGGGCAGGAGCTGCGAAACCGTCACGAGCCCCAGCCAGGCACTCGACTCCTGCGCGGTCATTCGCGGAGCGGAGGTTGTCATGCCCCCCATTCCATCACCTCGCGCGGCATCGCGCCCGCCGCCACCCCACACGGACTACCGCGCGAGCATCTCCTCGGCCCCCGCGCCCGGCAGCGCGAGCGTCACCGAGGTGCCCCACGGATCTGCGACCTCGATCGCCGCCCCGGTATCGGCAAATGCGATCCCACGCCCGGCAAGGCGCGCAGCGACCGCGTCGAGATCCTCCCGCGTGGGCAGCGTGATCGCCACGTCGCCGAGCCCGAGCGCCGCGGCGCGCGGCCCCGCACCCCGACTGTTCCACGTGTTCATCGCGACGTGGTGGTGGTACCCGCCGGCGGAGGCGAAGAGCGCTCCCGGGTGCGCGCTGGCGGTGGCCTCGAAACCCAGCGCGTTGACGTAGAACTCGCGGGCGCGGACCACATCCCCCACCTGCAGGTGCACATGCCCCACGCCGCCCGACTGGCGCTCGACCTGCGCAAGCACCTGTTCGTCGAGGTGCTCGGCGAGGTATCGATTGGGATCCAGGGCCAGCGTGTCCATGCGAATCTGGCCGTCCGCCACCTGCCAAGTGTCGCGCGGCCGGTCGACGTACAGCTCGATGCCGTTGCCTTCGGGGTCAGTGAAGTAGAACGCCTCGCTCACGAGGTGATCCGCCGAGCCCGCGAAGCGGCTGCGCTGATCCTGAGCTGTTCGATAGACGGTGGCGGCGAGGCTCGCGGCGTCGTCGAAGAGGAACGCGGTGTGGAAGAGACCTGCCTCGCGCGGGCTCGCCGCGGGGAGGTCCGGGGTGTGAATGAGCCGCACCATCGGCACATCGCCGCGGCCGAGCACGCGGTGCACCTCGGTGCGGTCCGCGCGCTCGGCGATGGGCACGAGCGCGAGCGCCTGCTCGTAGTAGCCGCTCATCAGCTCGAGATCCCCCACACGAAGCGTCACCGCGTCCATCGCGAGATCAGCCGAGAGCACCCGATCGTCCACCGAGCTATTCTGTGTCGCGCTCATGATGACCTACTCGGCGACGGCGAAGCCGCCGGTCCACGCGATCTTCTCGCTCGCGGCGAGGGTGAGCTGCAGGAAGCCGAGCGCCTCGAGCTCGTGCGCGCGCTTCAGCGAGCCCGCGTCGATCGCGCGGAGGCCGCCTGCGACGACGTCTGCGGCGAGCGCGGCCTTCGCGTCGCCCGAGTCGCCCGCAATGAGCACGGTCGTGGTGGCATTCCCCACCGCACCGGTCGCGAGGGTGGCCGCGAAGTTGGTGTTGAACGCCTTCAGCACGGCCGAGTCGGGAAGGGCGCGCTGAATCTCTGCGGTTGCGGAGCTTCCCTCGGGCACCACGAGCGCGTCAAAGGTCTCGAAGTTCAGCGGGTTCGTGATCTCGACCACGGTCTTCCCCGCGAGCTGATCGGCGTATGCGCCGAGGATCTCAGCGACGGCCGGGTACGGCACCGCGAGCACCACCACGTCGCCCGCCACCGTGGCGCCCGCACCCTGATCGTGCGAGATGTGGTCAACGGCGGCGCCGCCCGCCTCAAGCACGCCGCCGATCGCGGTCGCCATGTTGCCGGTTCCGAAAATCGTGTAGTTCGCCATGATCCTGCTCTCCGTTCTCGACCGTGGGACGGACCCGCGGTGCATTGGTTGTAGCTTTAACTAAATAATAGGCACACTTTAGTTGTAGCTGCAAGTAATGTGCGAGAATTGCTGCATGACCTCTCAGCTGACGCACCCGGAGCGCGTGGCCGTCGCGCGCCTGCACGCACTGCTCGAGCTCCTCCCCACCGCGCTCGACCAGCGTCTTGCAGACGCTGGCGTCACCTCGTTCGAGCACACGGTGCTCGAAACGCTCGCCGAGAGCCCGGAGCAGCGCGCACGCCTCAGCGCTGTTGCCCGCCGCACCAACGCCACGCTCCCCCGCCTCTCCCGGGTCGCCTCGGCGCTTGAGCGCCGTGGGCTCATTGCGCGGGCCGCGTGCGAGCTCGACGGCCGCGCAACCAACGCCGTGCTCACCGCGCAGGGCGTTGAGACCCTCGCCCGATCCCGCGAGGCCTACGCCGCCGCGGTGCGCGAGCTGATCCTGCCCGGGCTCGCGCGCCTGCCAGGCGACGGAGTCGCGCAGCTCGCCGATACGAGTTACGCGATCCTCACGAGTCTCGACCCGACTGCAGAAGCGCAGGCCGCGCCGACGCCGAACTCAGCGCCGGCCTGCGCAGCAGATCCCACGCGAGATGCCCGACCCACGGAGGACGCCCGACCCGCGCCCGGCAGCTGCGCCGCGGACCCGCCTACCGCTCCGTAACGCGGCCCGCCTCGACGTGCCAGCGGCGGTCGAGGCGCACGGTCTCGAGCATGCGGCGATCGTGGGTCACAAGCAGCAGCGCGCCCTCGTACGTCTCGAGCGCCTGCTCCAGCTGCTCGATGGCGGGCAGGTCGAGGTGGTTCGTCGGCTCGTCGAGCACGAGCACGTTCACTCCCCGCGCCTGCAATAGGGCGAGTCCCGCGCGCGTGCGCTCCCCCGGCGACAGCTCGCCGCACGGGCGCAGCACGTGGTCGGCTTTGAGCCCGAACTTGGCGAGCAGCGTGCGCACCTCCGCAGAGGCCATCTCCGACACAAGCGCTTCGAACGCGTCGGCCAGCGGCGCACTGCCGTCGAACAGTGAGCGGGCCTGATCCACCTCGCCGATCGCCACGGAAGTGCCGATCGTCGCCGTGCCCGCGTCGGGGGCCTGGCGGCCGAGCAGCAGCCGCAGCAGCGTCGACTTCCCCGCACCGTTCGGCCCGGTGATGCCCACGCGCTCCCCCGCGTTCAGTTGCAATGAGACGGGGCCGAGCGTGAAGTCACCCTGGCGCGCAATCGCCTCGTTGAGCGTTGCAACGACTGCACTCGATCGGGGCGCCGCGCCGATCGTGAACTCGAGGCGCCACTCCTTGCGCGGTTCTTCGACCTCTTCGAGCCGGCGGATGCGGCTCTCCATCTGGCGCACCTTTTGCGCCTGCTTCTCGCTCGACTCGCTCGCGGCACGGCGGCGAATCTTGTCATTGTCGGGGGCCTTGCGGAGCGCGTTCCGCGTGCCCTGGCTCGACCACTCGCGCTGCGTGCGTGCGCGAGCCACGAGGTCCGCCTTGGTCTCGGCGAACTCGTCGTAAGCGTCGCGCTGATGCTGGCGCACAATCTCGCGCTCCTCGAGGTATGCCTCGTAGCCGCCGCCGTAGACGCGGTTCGAATGCTGCGCAAGGTCGAGCTCGAGCACGCGCGTCACGCACCGTGCGAGGAACTCGCGGTCGTGGCTCACAAGGACGGCGCCGCCGCGCAGCCCCTGCACGAACCGCTCGAGCCGCTCCAGCCCATCGAGGTCGAGGTCGTTCGTGGGCTCGTCGAGCAGCACGATGTCGAAGCGCGACAGCAGCAGCGCAGCAAGCCCCACTCGGGCAGCCTGCCCGCCTGAGAGTGAGGTCATGAGCGACTCGGCAGAGACGCTCGCGGGCCCTGATCCTGCCCCGCCGTCGAGCCCGAGTTCTGCGAGCACGCCGGGCAGACGGTCGTCGAGGTCTGCCGCACCGCTCGCGAGCCAGCGCTCGAGCGCCGCGGAGTACACATCAGCGGGGTCAGCGCCATCCGGCCCCACTGCGTCGGGGTCGCCAAGCGCCGCCGCCGCGGCGTCCATCTCGAGCGTGGCCTGCGCGCAGCCGGTGCGGCGGGCGACGTAGGCGGCCACCGTCTCCCCCGGCACACGCTCGTGCTCCTGCGGCAGCCAGCCCACAAACGCGTCGAGCGGCGCGAGGTGCACGGTGCCCTCCTGGGGCGCGAGCTCGCCCGCGAGAATGCGCAGCAGGGTCGATTTCCCCGCACCGTTCACCCCGACGACGCCGACCACGTCACCCGGCGCCACTGTGAGGTCGAGGTTTTCAAACAGGGTGCGGTGGGCGTAGCCACCCGCGATGCCCTGCGCCACAAGAGTTGCCGTCATAGAGACCAGCCTATTCAGCCCCGGCGCCCCGCCCATCCACCGTCCGCCCACCGTCTGTCCCGCCCACCCCTCGTCCAGCGCGTCAGCCCATTCCCCGGAGGGCAGTTTGCCAACGAAAGGGCAGCCTGCGGCGCGAGATACCCTGCCCCCGCGCAGCGAACCTACCCTGCGGGGAGTGGGCGGCAAGAAAAGGGAGCGGGACAGAGAGAGTCGGGGCCAGGGAGGCCGCCCTCGCACATCCCGGTGCGCCGGCGTTTCGGATGAGTCCGGGCGGGCACGCAGCTCGCGCGACTACGCTGGAGGCATGAGCGACCTCCGAGATTCTGGCGATGCGTGGGTCACTGCCGAGGACGGCGGCCGCTACTGGGGCCGCTACGGCGCAGCCGGTCTGCTCGCCTTCGACCGGGCGCGCGGCGCGATCCTCATGCAGCACCGCGTCACGTGGAGCGACCACGGCGACACCTGGGGCATCCCGGGCGGTGCACGGCACTCCGACGAGACACCCATCGAGGCGGCGCTCCGCGAGTCGCAGGAGGAGGCGGGCGTGCCGGATCACTCGATGATCCCGCGCTTCACGCACGTACTCGACCGCGGCGGCTGGAGCTACACGACCCTCATCGCGGACGTTGCCACTCCGTTCGAGCCAGAGATCACCGACCCCGAGAGCCACGCCCTCGAGTGGGTGCCGGTCGCCGAGGTCGAGAAGCTCACGCTGCACCCCGCATTCGCGAGCAGCTGGGCGCTACTCAAACCGCTCGTGGGCGGCATCCCAACGGTCATCGTTGACGCGGCGAACGTGGTGGGCGCCGTGCCCGACGGCTGGTGGAAGGACCGTCGCGGGGCCGCCGTTCGGCTACGCGATCGGCTCGACGCCTTCGTCGCGAACGGAAACGGCATTCGCGCCGGTTTCCTCGACCTCCCCGACACCCGAGTCGCGGGCCTCGCCCAGGCGTTTCCCGAGTGGGTGATGGTCACGGAGGGCATCTCGCGCGGGATCGGCGATGGCGCCCACGTGCGCGTCGTCGATGCGCCGGAGGTCGGTGACGACGCGATCGTCGCTGAGGTGGATCGCGCCGCCGAGCAGGGTGCCATCGTGACCGTCGTTACGAGCGATGCCGAGCTGAAGGTGCGCGTGCGCGTTGCTGGCGCGGCGACTACGCGGGGCGCGAAGAAGCTGCTGCGGGTGCTCCCGGAACTCCCGGAGCAGCCATCGACCCCGCCGCCCGCCGCCGCAGCGCCGTAACAATTCCGGCGGCGATGAGCCCCTGTCCGAGCGTGTAGGTGAGCATCACCATGCCACTCGTCCAGTCGGGCATCACCTCGGGCAGGAAGATGCGGAACGACAGGATCGCGTCGGAGACGAGGAACCACGCGCCGCCCCACGCGATCACGGGGCCGCAGCGCGACGCCATCGCAGCCGTGCCCGCGAGGAGCAGGCCGTACACAATGACGGGCACGGTGAGCGCACCCGTGTGCGGCACGAGGAGCGCGATCATCACAACGTAGGCGAGCGCATACACGAGCGCCCAGGCCGGCACCCGCCGCACGGCCACTCCGCGGGCGCGCCACATGAGCAGCACGTACCCCACGTGGGCGAGACCGAAGCAGGCCAGCATCATCGGCAGCTCGCTCTCGAACATGGGGAAGAACGTCGCCGAACCATCGCCGAGCCACGAGAAGAAGATCGACGCGACGAGCAGCACAATGACACCGCGCGGCCACGGCCGGATCCCCGCAGACGCCCACAGCACGCCGAGCGCGAGCGCCGGCATGAGCAGCAGCTTCGTTGGCGCATCGATAGGATGCTCGAGGAATCGAGCCGTCACGTGCACAATGGACACCACGATGTAGGGAACGAAGGGCAACGCCGCCCGCAGTCGAGTGTTCACACGGCGACCTTAACGCTCGACGAGGATCCCGTCTTCGTCGCACCACACCTGCGCGCCGGGCCGGAAGGTGACGCCGGCGATCTCCACGGGCACATCCTGCTCGCCCGCGCCCGTCTTGGTGGACTTTGCGGGGTTCGAGCCGAGCGCCTTCACGCCGAACGGCAGCGTGCCAATCGCCACACGGTCGCGGATCGCGCCGTTGACGATGAGGCCAGACCAGCCGTTGTCAACCGCGAGGCCGGCGATCACATCGCCCACGAGTGCGGTGGCGAGCGATCCCCCGCCGTCGATCACGAGCACGGCGCCTTCGCCGGGCGTCGAGAGAATCTGCTTGAGCAGTGCGTTGTCCTGGAAGCAGCGGACCGTGCGCACCGCGCCGGTGAAGCCGCTCATGCCGCCGATGTTCTGGAACTGCAGCGCAACCGACTGCAGCTCCTCACCGCGCTCGTCGTACAGGTCTGCCGTACTGATCTGAGCCATTGTGCGTTTCCTCCTTGGGGCCGGGCTACCGAGCGGTGGCCGGGCACCGTCCACGCTATCGGCATCGACCGACAAACGGGGCGAGATCCCACGAAACTGTCATCTTGCGAAAAGTGCACCCGGTAATGTACAAAAGTACATGTACAGAAGTACATCACCGGGTGGCCTCGCGCCACCCGCCGGGGAGTGGAGGGACACCGTGACGAGCACGCACGCGCAGTCAAGCGATCCCACTCCCGCGAGCACCGGCTCCGCCCCGGCCACCACCCCGCGCCGTCGCGACCCCGAGGGCCGGCGCCGCGCCATCCTCGACGCGGCCACCGCGCTCGTGGCAGAGCGAGGCGTCGCCGCGCTCACTCATCGGGCGATCGCCGCACGCGCGGAGGTCCCCCTCGGCTCGACCACCCAGCACTTTGCCTCGATCGACGAGCTCCGGGAGGCAGCCCTCCAGCAGCTTGCCAACGAGATCGACAAGGCGCTCGAATCGATCGAGCCGTTCGTGTCCGACATGGCGCAAGATCCGAGCCGTGCGGTCACCGAAATCCTCGCGTTCCTCGGCGATCGTCGCGCCGTGCAGGCAGAAATCGCGCTGATCACCAGCGGCACCACCGATCCGCGGCTGCGCGCACTCGCGACCCGCTGGAACGACCGCCTGATCGAAATGCTCACCGAGCACATCGGCCGCGCCGCTGCGCTTGCGCTCTCGGTCTACCTCGACGGGGCAACCGTGCACGCGAGCCTCCGCGACGAGCCGCTCACCCGCGACGACCTCACCCGCGCGTTCCTCGCGCTCTCCCAGCTCCCTGAAGTTCCGAGCTTCCCGACGGAGTCGGCGGCCCCCACGGCCGCAGCTCCCGCCCCCGAAGCCGTTCCCGAGCTTCGACGAACTTCGGGCCCCGCGCACTCCTAGGCGCTGGGCGTTCACACACCCGAACGCACCCAGCACCGCGCGGCGGCCCCACCCCAGGATCCCTCGGTAGCCGCGCCCTCACTGAGCCGCTGCCCCCGCACTTCGCGGCTTCCTGCGCGCCAACCCTGGCGCGCATCACATCTCTCGCCCAGAAAGGCACCACACATGTCCACCCTCCCCGCACCCCAGGCACCCCCGCAGCAGTTCAGCCGCGGCCGTCGCTGGGCTGCCCTCGCGGTCCTCACGGCCAGCCTGCTCGTGATCACCATGGACATGACGATCTTGAACATTGCTCTGCCCGAGATGTCGGCCGAGCTGCATCCGAGCTCTGACCAGCAGCTCTGGATCATCGACGTTTACTCCCTTGTCCTCGCGGGCCTGCTCGTGTCGTTCGCCGCGATCGCCGATCGCTGGGGCCGGAAGCGCATGTTGCTCCTCGGCTACGCCATCTTCGGCGGCGCATCGCTGCTCATCCTCTTCGCGAACAGCGCCGAGGGCGTGATCGGCATCCGCGCGCTGCTCGGCGTCGGCGGCGCCATGATCATGCCGATCACGCTGTCGCTCATTCGTGTCATCTTCACGAACCCGAAGGAGCGCGCCACCGCACTGTCCATCTGGGCCGCCGTGTCGAGCCTCGGCGCTGCCGTCGGCCCGCTCATCGGCGGCGTGCTGCTCGAGCACTTCTCCTGGCACGCGGCGTTCCTCATCAACGTGCCGCTCATGCTCGCCGGCGTGATCGCGGGCATCCTGATCCTGCCCGAGTCGCGTGTTGCGCACCCCGGCCGCTGGGACGCGCTCGCGGCGGCGCTCTCGCTCGTGGGCATGACGCTGCTCGTGTGGGCGATCAAGACCTTCGGCAAGGAGGCGAGCTTCCTCGTGCCCGAGGCGCTTATCGCGTTCACCGCGGGCGCCGCGCTGCTCGTCTGGTTTGTCGTGCGCTGCATCCGGAGCGATGCGCCGCTGCTTGAGCTGAAGCTGTTCCGCAACCGCGAGTTCTCGGCGGGCATTCTCGCCGCGCTCGGCTCCACCTTCGCCATGATCGCCGCGCTGCTGCTCATCGCACAGTGGATGCAGCTCGTCGACGGCGCGTCCCCAGTCGAGGCTGGCATCCGCCTCTTCCCGATCGCCATCGCCGGCGCGATCGCGTCGCTTGCGGCTCCCCCGCTGGCACGGGTCATCGGCGCGCGCACCGTCCTCGCGGGCGGCATTGCGTTCGCGGGCGTCGGCATGATGCTCGTCGGCATTCAGCCGGGCACGCTCTCGACTACCACGGTGATCGTCGCACTCGCGCTCGTCGGCGCGGGCAGCGGCTCGCTGGCCATCGGCTCGGCCATGATCATGCACGGCTCCCCCGAGGAGAAGGCGGGCAGCGCTGGCGCGATCGAGGAGACTTCGTACGAGCTGGGCGCGGTACTCGGTGTCGCGATCCTGGGCAGCATCTCCGCACTGCTGTACCGCGCGGAGTTCCTGAAGTCGGGCGCACTCGCGGGCGTCGATCCCGAGCTGGGTGCGCAGGCGCAGGAGTCGCTCGGTGCCGCGGTGTCGATCGCTGAGGAGCTGCGCCTGCCCGATCTCGCGCACGAGGCCGGGGTGGCGTTCACGCACTCGCTGCAAACCACGGGAATCGCGGGCGGCATCATCATGTTCGCGGTGGCTGTGGCGGTGTTCCTCCTCGCCCCGAAGGGCACGGACCTCTCTGAGGTCTCCCACTAGCCGCATCCCCCGCCTCCCCCCGCCTCCCGGCGAATCGGGGTCACTTCGGCAGGGTGTCGTCTCGCTGCACCGCGCGACACCCTGCCGAAGTGACCCCGAACCGTTGGGGCGAGCGGGTCAGGGGAACCCTGAGGGGCAAGGCAGGCAGGGCAGTACCGGGGTATGAGGCGCTCGGCACCGCGGGAGGACGCGCCGCACCCGGGTGCCGGCATACCTTTGAAGCATCAGGACGGGCCGACACCAGAATCACCCGCCGACGCTCGAAAGGAGAGCACCATGAACACCACCGCGATCCTCCCCGGCACCGCTCCCATCACAAACGATGCTGCCTCCGCCCAGGCCTTCGCTATGCAGGGCGAGCAGGTTCCCAGCCAGGCACCACAGGGCACCCCCGGCGCACAGTGGGAGGCGGGCGCGCAGTACGGACAGTACGGCTTTGACGGCTCGCAGGGCACTCCCGCGCAGGGTCCGCAGCCGGTCCCCGCTGCCCCGAGCGAGAACAGCCGCGTCTTCGCGATCGTCGGCTTCGTGCTCGGTATCGCCTCGATCGTGAGCAGCTGGACGTTCATCGCTCCCATCGCCGGCCTCATCCTCAGCATCCTCGCGCTGCGTCGCGGCACCACCGAGCGCACGCTGGCGCTCTGGGGTGTGTGGCTGAACAGCATCATGCTGGCGTTCACCGCGATCGGCATTCTGATCGGTGCGGTCGCGCTCGGCGCCGGGCTCCTCGCCCTGCCGTTCGCGTGGCTCTAGCCTGAGCCTCGCCCGCACAGCATGCAGCTCAGCGGGCAGCGAGTGTGAGGCCCCCGGGATTTCCCGGGGGCCTCAGACGTGTGCGGAGGCTGCTGGCGCGGCGTCTCGGATAAAGCGCAGCACGGGGTGAGGTCGGGCCGGCGTTGGCTGGACGCGAGCGCGGCCCGGTGTGCGAGGCGAGACCTCCGCGAGCCCTGCTTCGGCGAGCTCCGCCCGTACCCGGCGCGAGAGCGGGGGCAGCGCCGCGCTCAGTCCGGGTCGCGGCCGCGCGATACCCACGAGCAACGAAGTGTGACGCTCCCCCGAACGAAGTTCGAGTCGGGCACCGTCGCCCGTTGCACACCAGACGAACTCATCAAGTTCACGAAACGCGAACGAAGTGCGCTCCACCGTGTTGGCGCTGGCGTCAGCATTGGCACTGGAACTGGCACTGGCACTGGCACTGGCACTGGCGAACTCTTCTCCGCGCCACGCGCCCGGTCGCGCCGCGACCCACAGCGTCACGCGGGAGCCCGCAAACTCCACACGGCACTGGCGCGTGCGTGCGCGCAGGGCTGCGCGGGCGGCGAGCACGATCGGCAGCGCGATCCCGATCCCGAGCGCCAGCAACACGAGCTTCGGCGGCCACCACCAGATCTTCGGCGACCCCAGCGCGAACACCGCCCACAGCGCGAGCCCGATCAGCACACCGACCAGCGCGACCACCCAGCCGTACGCGCGGCGCGTCATGGGCACCGCGGTGACCCACGCTTCGGTGCCTGACGAGGTGCGGACCTCCCACTCGGGCGCCGGGCGATCCCGCGGGTCGCGGTTCGGAATCGCCGCCACCGCCCGCGAGAGGAGCAACAACCACACCACAGCGGTGAAGCTCACCACGACCATACCGACAACGGGCACGAGTGCAAGCACCGGCTGCGGCGCCCAGCTGCGCAGCCAGGGCATGATCTCCGCCAAGCGCGGCACGATGAACATTCCCACGAGGCCGAGCAGCGCCGCGAGGAGGATGTGCAGCAGAAGATCCGCCCGCGCAGACAGGCCTCGGCGAAACGCACCGAGCACCACGTAGCCGAGGAAGAACCCGGCGACGAGCGCGAAGACCATCGGCCCGAACGCGGTCCCGTCACCAAGCAGCGCCCACAGCACCGCGACCGCACCCGTGATCAGCGCCCAGCCACCGGCCGAGCTGAACACCCGCCTCACGCCGCGGGACCCGGGCTCGGCGCAGCGTCTCGCTCGGGCTCGATGTCCGGATCCGGATCAGCTTCGCCATCGGGAGCGGGATCCACGTCGCGCGGCGGGTACACCCACGTGACCATGACGACCGAGATGATCATAAGCAGGAACCAGGCGATCAGCTTCTGCGGCGAGACGAGCTCCCAGCCGCCCTCCTGATGCGGGTACAGCCACGCCCCACCCCACGTCGCGATATTCTCAGCCAACCAGATGAACACGGCAACGCCGAAGAACACGAGCAGGAGGGGCGCGCGCAGCGTCACCCGGTACACGCGGAAGTGCATGGTCGTGCGCCACCAGAGCACCACCACGGCGACGAGCAGCACCCACCGCAAATCGACGATGAAGTGGTGCGAAAAGAAGTTCACGTAGATCGCGGCCGCAACGATCGTGGTGAGCCACACCCGCGGATAGTTGGTGAAGCGCAGCCGGTGCAGCCGGTACACGCGCACCATGTAGGAGCCGACGGCCGCGTACATGAAACCGCTGAAGAGCGGCACGGCGCCAATGTGCAGCACGCCCGCGGCTTCGTACGACCACGACCCCACATCGGTTTTGAAGAGCTCCATCACCGTGCCCGTGATGTGGAAGAGGATGATCACCCACAGCTCGCGCCCGGTCTCGAGCTTGAACACGAGCATGCCGATCTGGATGAGGATCGCCGCGATCGTGAGGGCGTCGTTGCGCGCCAGCGCGGCGTCGTCCGGGTACCAGAGCCGTGCCGCGACGATGACGGCGAGCAGCAGCGCACCGAACACGCACGCCCACGCCTGCTTCATCACGAACACCGCGCACTCGACGAGCACGGCCCGGGCCCCGCGCGCGGGTGCCCCCTCGAGCAGCCGGTTCGCCGCCCGATCGATGGCCCGCTCAAGCGGTGTCAGGCCGCGTTCGGCGCCGGATTCTTCGTGCATCCGTTTAGCGTAGGGCAGCGCGGCTGGGATTTTCGCGCGGGATCGCGGCCGTGGCAGTCCCCGAAAACGCCGCAGCGCCCCTCCCGTGGGAGGGGCGCTGCGGTTCGCTGAATTCCTTGCGCGAGGCAAGAACCCGGCGTCGTTACACGCGCTGACGCTTCTCGCGGATGCGCATGTTCAGCACGATGGGGCTGCCCTCGAAGTTGTACGTCTCGCGCAGGCGGCGCTGGATGAAGCGGCGGTAGCCGGGATCCAGGAAGCCCGAGGTGAAGAGCACGAACGTGGGCGGCCGGTTCTGCACCTGCGTGCCGAACAGGATCTTCGGCTGCTTGCCGCCGCGCAGCGGGTGCGGGTGCTCCTGCACCAGCTCCGCGATGAACGCGTTGAACTTCGCCGTGGGAATACGGGTGTCCCACGACTCGAGCGCGGTCTCCAGAGCGGGGACGAGCTTCTCGAGGTGGCGGCCCGTGCGCGCGGAAATGTTGACTCGGGGTGCCCAGTCGACGTGGCTGAGATCCTGCTCGATCTCGCGCTCCAGGTAGCGGCGGCGGTCGTCGTCGAGCATGTCCCACTTGTTGAAGGCCAGCACGAGCGCGCGGCCCGACTCGAGAACGAGGTCGATGATGCGCAGATCCTGGTCGCTGATCTCCTGCGTGACGTCGATGAGCACGACGGCCACCTCGGCCTTTTCGAGCGCGGCGGCGGTGCGGAGCGTCGCGTAGAAGTCGGCGCCCTTCTGCAGGTGCACTCGGCGGCGGATGCCTGCCGTGTCGACGAAGGTCCACACGCGGCCCGCAAGCTCGACCTGCTCGTCCACGGGATCACGCGTGGTGCCGGCGATGTCAGACACGACGGCGCGCTCTTCGCCCGCAGCCTTGTTCAGGAGGCTCGACTTGCCCACGTTCGGGCGGCCGAGCAGCGCGACGCGGCGGGGGCCGGCGAGCTTCGGCTGCGCCACGGCAGACTCGTCGGGCAGCGAAGCGATGACCTTGTCGAGCAGGTCGGCGACGCCGCGACCGTGGAGGGCCGACACCGCGTGCGGCTCGCCGAGGCCGAGTGACCACAGCTGGGCTGCCTCGGGCTCCTGCACCATGTCGTCCACCTTGTTCGCGACAAGGAAGACGGGCTTGTTGGTGCGGCGCAACAGCTGCACGACGCGCTCGTCGGTTGCGGTGGGGCCCACGCGCGAGTCGACGACGAACATGACGGCGTCGCACAGCTCGATGGCCACCTCGGCCTGCAGCGCGACGGAGGCGTCGAGGCCCTTCGCGTCGGGCTCCCACCCGCCCGTATCGACGAGCGTGAAGCGCTTGCCCGTCCACTCGGCGGGGTAGCTCACGCGGTCGCGGGTGACGCCGGGGAGGTCCTCGACGACGGCCTCGCGGCGGCCCAGGATGCGGTTGACGAGTGCGGACTTGCCCACGTTCGGGCGGCCCACGATCGCGACGACGGGCAGCGCCTCGGCGGCGGGCTCGGCGAAGCCGAGGAACTCGCCGTCCTCGTTGACGAGCACCATGTCGTCGTCTTCGAGGTCGAAGCCGTCGAGGTTCGAGCGCATGGCGCGCAGGCGCTCCTCGTCGGTCACCCCGTCGAGCTCGGGGTCGAAGCCCTCGCCCACGATCACCTCGGAGGAGTCAACGGTCGAGACGTCGAACACCTCCGTCTCGTTCTCGGCGGCGCCTGGTGCGCCGTTCTGTTCCGTGCTCATTTCTTGCTCTCTTCCGCAGCGCCCTGCGCCGCTCGTACGATGTCGACGACAGCCTGCACCGACTGCTCGAAGTTCAGGTCGCTCGTGTCGACGAGCGTCACCCCGGGTGCGGGGTTGATGAAGTCCACCACGAGGGCGTCCTTTGCGTCGCGCGCAGTGAGATCGGCGAGCACCTGCTCGGGCGTGAGCCCGGGCAGCTCCCCCGCGCGCCGCTGGGCGCGCACCTCCGGCGACGCGGTGAGGAGGATCCGCACCGGCGCGTCGGGCGCCACCACGGTCGTGATGTCGCGGCCCTCGATCACCACGCCGGGCAGGCCCGACTCGGCGACCGTGCGGCGGAACATCTCGTTGAGCCGCTCGCGCACCGCGGGGTGCTTCGAGACGCGGCTCACCTGGCCGCTGACGGAGTGCTCGCGAATCGCGGCGGTCACGTCGACCCCCTCGGCGAGCTCGGGCACGGCAGCCCCCACCCCACCGGGTACGGCGACCGTCACCTGCTGCGTGCCGCGCAGCGTGATGCGGTACACCCAGTTGTCGAGCAGCACCTCCATCGCGGCAGCATCATCGAGGTCAAGGCCGATGCGCTGCGCCGTCCACGCGAGTGCACGGTAGGCAGCGCCGGTGTCAAGGATGCCGAAGCCGAGAGCCTCGGCGGCGGTGCGTGACACGCTCGACTTTCCGCTGCCCGCGGGCCCATCGATTGCAACGAGGATGGGTGCGGGTGCGCCCGGCTCGTGCTCAGCATTCATCACAGCGTCCTCCATCCGCGTTCAACGAGGTCGGCAACCGCGCGCTCAGCCACCTCGGGCAGCACCGCGATCTCCGCAAAACCAATCTGCGCGCCCGGCGAGTGCTCCAGACGCAAGTCTTCCATGTTAATGCCCAGTTCTCCGAGTTCGGTGAGCAGTCGCGCCAGCTGGCCCGGCGTATCGTCGATGAGCACCGTGATCGTGGTGAAGCGCTCGGAGGAGCCGTGCTTGCCGGGAATGCGCGCCACACCCGCATTGCCCGCCGACAGCAGATCGGCGATGCGCCGCTTCGTGCCGACTCGCTCGGGATCCCGGAGGGCGTCAGCAAAGTCGGCGATGTCGCCGGCAAGCGCGTCGAGCAACTCGGTGACGGGCTCGCGGTTCGCGCCAAGAATCTGGATCCACAGCTCGGGATCGCTCGCGGCAATCCGCGTGGTGTCGCGCAGCCCCGCCCCCGCAAGGCCGATGGCCTGCTCGGTTGCCGGCACGAGACGCGCGGCGAGCAGGCTCGATACCACCTGCGGGAGGTGCGAGACGAGTCCCACCGAGCGGTCGTGTTCCTCGGGGGTCATCTCGATCAGCACGCCGCCGAGGTCGAGCGCCACGTCTTCCACGTGCGCGAGCGCCTCGGCCGGGGTCTCCGCGTCGCGGCAGATCACCCACGGGCGGGCGGTGAACAGGTCGGCACGCGCCATGATCGCGCCGCCGCGCTCGCGGCCTGCCATCGGGTGCGAGCCAACGTAGTTCGTGAGGTCGACGCCGCGGCGCTGCAGTTCCTCGAGCGGGGCCAGCTTCACGCTTGCCACGTCGGTCACCACGGCGTTCGGGTAGGTGGCGAGGGCCCGCTCGACCGCGTCGGCGGTCACATCGGGCGGGGTCGCGACGACCACGATGGTGGGTTCGGCGTCGTCTGCCGCGCGCACCCGGCCCGCACCGTAGTCTGCGGCGAGCGCAACGGTAGTGGGCGAGAGGTCCTCGAGGGTCACGTCAACGCCGCGCTCGCGCAGGCCGAGGCCGACGCTCGCACCGAGCAGCCCCGAACCGATCACGTGCACGGGTCCACGAGTGCGCGCCGCGGGCTGCGCACCGTAGAGCCCGTTGCGGGTGCCGTTGCCACTCATCGCTGACCTCGGTACCCGCGGGGCCCGCCGCCGCGCTGGTCACGACCGCCGCGGTCGTCACGGTTCCGGTCGTAGCCACGGTTATCCCGCTGATCGCGACCGCCACGGTCATCACGGTTCCGGTCGTAGCCACGGTTGTCCCGCTGATCGCGACCGCCACGGTCATCACGGTTGCGATCGTAGCCACGGTTGTCCCGCTGATCGCGACCGCCACGCTGATCCCGATCCCGATCGAAACCACGGCCACCGCGGTCATCGCGGTTCCGATCGAAACCACGCCCGCCACGCTCGTCGCGACCGCCACGCTCGTCGCGGTTCCGGTCGAACCCACGGTTATCCCGCTGATCGCGACCGCCACGGTCGTCACGGTTCCGGTCGTAGCCACGGTTGTCCCGCTGATCGCGACCGCCACGCTGATCCCGATCCCGATCGAAACCACGACCGCCACGCTCGTCGCGGTTCCGGTCGTATCCACGGTTATCCCGCTGGTCACGACCGCCACGCTGATCCCGATCCCGATCGAAACCACGACCGCCACGATCATCGCGGTTCCGGTCGAACCCACGGTTATCCCGCTGATCGCGACCGCCACGGTCGTCACGGTTCCGGTCGTATCCACGGTTGTCCCGCTGATCGCGACCGCCACGCTGATCCCGATCCCGGTCAGCGCCGCGACGCTCCCCGCCGCGCTCGGCGTCCGCAGCACGGCGCCCGTGCGGGTTGCCACGCGCTGCAACGCCGCGCAGGCCCTTCGCGCCCTTGCCGTCGCCGGGACGGCCCGCCGTGACCGAGCTCTTCGCCCAGCCCACACGCGAGCGCGGCTTCTTCTTCTCCTGCTCGGCGTCGTCGCCCTGCCAGTCATCGGGTCCAGCCGACAGCAGCGCCCCGCGCTCAGCGGCTGCGAGCTCACGCATCTCGCCCACGCGCAGCGTGCCGAGGTGCAGCGGACCAAACTGACGGCGCACCAGCTCGTCGACGGGGTGGCCCACCTCAGCGAGCATGCGACGCACGATGCGGTTCTTGCCCGAGTGCAGAGTGAGTTCCACAAGCGAGTGCGACTTACCCGCGCCACCCGGCAGCAGCTTCGCGCGGTCGGCCTTGATCGGGCCGTCCTTCAGCTCGACGCCGTCCTTCAGCTGCTGGATGACGGCCGGGGTCACCTGACCGCGCACCTTCGCCACGTAGGTCTTCTGCACGCCGAAGCTCGGGTGCGCCAGGCGGTGCGCGAGTTCGCCATCGTTCGTGAGGATGAGCAGACCGCTCGTGTCGGTGTCGAGGCGGCCAACGTTGTACAGGCGGTCCTCGAACTGGTCGGTGAACTCGCGCAGGTCGGGGCGGTCGTGCTCGTCGCTCATGGTCGAGACGACGCCGGTCGGCTTGTTCAGCACGAAGTAGCGCTTTGTCGCGTCGAGCTGCACGACAACCCCGTCGACGCGCACCTCGTCGGTGCCCGGCACGATGCGGGATCCGAGTTCGCGCTCGGGCTTGCCGTTCACCCACACGCGGCCGCTCGTGATGAGCGTCTCGCACGCTCGGCGCGAGGCGATCCCCGCGTGCGCGAGTGCCTTCTGCAGGCGCACGCTGCCGTCGTCATCGTTCTCGGTGATCACACCGCGGCCGGGCTCATCGCCAAAATCCTCCGGCTTCTCAGCCCGGTCGCCGAGTACGCGTGCGCGCTCTTCGGGATCCCACCCGAACTCCGCGAGGTCGACCTCAGCGGCTCCGCCATCGACGGAGAACGAGCCGCCGGCTCCCTGATCAGAGTTCTTCATGTGTAAAACCTTCCATTGGATCGTCGAGCAGCGGCGCGATAGGCGGCAGCTCCGAAATGTCTCCGATACCGAGATAACCGAGCAGTGACTCGGATGTCCCGTACAGCGTTGCGGTGGTCTCCGGGTCGTGCCCCACCTCGGTGATGAGTCCGCGCGCAAGCAGCGTGCGCACCACGGAATCCACGTTCACCGCACGGATCGACGCGATCGCGCCGCGCGCAATCGGCTGCCGATATGCGATCACGGCGAGCGTTTCGAGGGCCGCCTGCGACAGCTTCGACGGAGTCTGCTGGTGCACGAAGTCGGCCACGAGCGGGTCAAGGCTCGCACGCACGTAGAAGCGGTACCCGCCCCCCACCTCGCGCAGTTCAAAACCGCGGGCGTGGGATCCGGGAGCCCCATCCCTCCCATCGTACTCCGCGGCGAGCGCGATGACGGCCTCGCGCACCTCGCGCACGGGCTTCTCGGTCGCGGCGGCGAGCGAGACCGCGCTGAGCGGCTCGTCGGCGACGATGAGGAGTGCCTCGAGCTGCTGCGCGAGCGTGTGGTCGGCGCGGGCAGCGGCCAGCTCTTCCGCGGCGCTTCCGGGCTGTGCGTCTGGCTCAGTCATAGTCACTCCCCAGGGTCGCGAGTTCGTCATCTGACCAGTTCTCGCCCGTCCACTGCACGATGAGTTCGCCGAGCGGCTCGGCCTGCTCGAAGAGCACCGCCGCGCGGCGGTACAGCTCGAGGATGGCGAGGAAGCGCGCGATGATCACGCCGCGCTCGTCGACGCCCGCGATCAGTTCGCGGAAGCTCCGTGCACCCGAATTGCGCAGCTCAGCAACGATGATGGCCGCCTGCTCGCGGATCGACACGAGCGGAGCGTGCAGGTGGTCGAGGCCGACCATCGGCAGCTCACGCGGCGCGAAAGCAAGTGTTGCGATCGCGGCGAAGTCTGCCGCCGACAGCGTCCACTGCAGCTCGGGCCCGCGCTCCCGATACTTCGGGTCGAGCGGCACGAGGCGTGGGTGGCGCGCGTCCTCCGCGAGCAGTCGCTCCTGAAACCAGGCGCTCGCCTGCTTAAAGGCGCGGTACTGCAGCAGGCGCGCAAAGAGGAGATCCCGCGCTTCGAGCAGCGCGATGTCTTCGGCGTCGACCGCCTCGCCCTGCGGGAGCAGGCTGGCGATCTTCAGATCGAGGAGTGTGGCGGCGACAACGAGAAACTCCGATGCGCGATCCAACTCGATGAGCCCCTGCCCCTCGAACGAGGAGAGGAAGGAAATGAACTCGTCCGTCACCAGGCTGAGCGACACCTCCGTGATGTCAAGCTCGTGCTTGCCAATCAGGTTGAGCAGCAGGTCGAACGGCCCATCGAACACCTCGAGCGACACTCGAAACTCGGTGCCGGGCGCGCTCGACTCACCGGGCGCATCGCGCACGCCCGGCTCCTGGTTCGTGTCGAGCGCTGCCATGATCGTGGTTAGGCGACCACGCCCCGCTGCACGAGCTCGCGAGCGAGCTTCAGATACGCCTCGGATGCGGCGTTCGAGGGCGCGTAGTCGAGGATGGGCTGCGCGGCGATCTGCGCGTCGGGCAGCTTCACGGTACGGCCGATCACGGTGTCAAACACCTTGTCACCGAAGGTGTCGACGACGCGCTCGAGCACCTCCCGTGCGTGCAGCGTGCGCGAGTCGTACATCGTTGCGAGGATGCCGTCGAGCTCGAGGGCCGGGTTCAGGCGATCCTTCACCTTGTCGATCGTCTCGACGAGCAGCGCGACGCCGCGCAGCGCGAAGTACTCGCACGCGAGCGGGATGAGCACGCCGTGGCTTGCGGTGAGCGCGTTCACGGTGAGCAGGCCGAGGGACGGCTGGCAGTCGACGAGGATCACGTCGTAGTCGTCGGCCACCTTGCGGAGCACGCCGCCGAGGATCTGCTCGCGGGCAACCTCGGTGACGAGGTGCACCTCTGCCGCCGACAGGTCGATGTTCGCGGGGATCACGTCGAGGCCGGGCGTGGCGGTCTGCTGGATCGCGGTGTGCGGATCCCTCTCCTTGCCAAGCATCAGGTCGTAGATCGTCACGACGTCATGCGCGGGCACGCCCAGGCCCGCGGAGAGCGCCCCCTGCGGGTCGAAATCGACGGCCAGCACGCGGCGGCCATAGCGCGCGAGCGCCGCAGCCAGGTTGATGGTGCTCGTCGTCTTGCCGACGCCGCCCTTCTGGTTGCACATCGCGATGATGCGCGCGGGGCCGTGGCGGTCCAGCTTCTGGGGTGCCGGGATGACACGCTCTGGTCGGCCGGTTGGACCGAGCTCGACCTGTTGCTTCGCCATTCCCGGACTCCTTTCGCCTGCCTCGCTAACGCTCCATCCTATCGTGCACCGCGACCCCACCCCTCCCCCGGTTTCGGGTCACTTGGGCAGGGTGTCGCGCGGGCGGGCGGAGCGACACCCTGCCCAAGTGACCCCGATCCGCTGGGGAGGCGGGGGCGCGGGGACGGAGCGCGGGACGGAGCGCGGGGCGGAGCTACGGGGCGTCGACAAGGATGCGGGTCTCCGCCACGAGCACGGGGCGCGCCTCCCCCTCCGCCTCGAGCGTGTACGTGACGGGCACGTCGAGCAGGGCACCGCGCGCCGTCGCTTCCCCCACTCGCGCACGCGCACGCACGCGGCCACCCACGCGGAGCGGCGCGGGAAAGCGCACCCGGTCGAGCCCGTAGTTCACCACCGTGCGGGTGCCCTCGATGCGGTACAGCTCACGCGCAAAACGGCTGAGCAGCGCGACCGTCAGGTAGCCGTGCGCAATCGTGCCGCCAAACATGCTTGCTGCAGCGAGCTCCGGATCGCAGTGGATGGGCTGCCAGTCCTCAGTGACCCTGGCGAAATCGTCCACGCGCTCCTGCGTGACCTCGAACCACGTTGTGGGGCCGAGCTCTGCGCCGGCAGCCGCGCGCACCCCGGCGAGGCCGTGCAGCACGAGCGGCGCGCGGCCCGGATCCCGCGCAGTTTCTTGCGTGGAACTGAGATTTCGCGTGGGATCCGGAGCCGCCTGCGCACTACACACTCGGGCCGCCGGAGACGTACAGCACCTGGCCCGACACGAAGCTGCTCTCGTTTGCCACGAAGAACGCCACCGCGTTGGCGATATCCGCGGGGTCGCCCATGCGGCGCACGGCGGTTGCGGCGGACACCCGCTCGGCGAGCTCCTCGAACGTGATGCCCTGCCGCTCAGCCGTCGCGCGCGTCATGTCGGTCGCGATGAAGCCCGGGGCCACGGCGTTCGCGGTGATGCCGAACTTGCCAAGTTCGAGCGCGAGCGTCTTCGTGAGTCCCTGCACCCCGGCCTTTGCCGCGGAGTAGTTGCTCTGGCCGGCGTTGCCGAGCGCGGACGTGCTCGACAGGTTGACGATGCGCCCCCAGCCAGCCTCCACCATGAAGCGCTGCACGGCGCGGCTCATCAGGAACGCGCCGCGCAGGTGCACGTTCATGATGAGGTCCCAGTCGTCGAGCGTGGCCCGGAACAGGAAGTCATCGCGCAGCACGCCCGCGTTGTTGACGAGCACGAGCGGGGCGCCGAGCTCCGCCGCCGCGGCTGCGACGCCCTCGGCGACACTCGCCTCGTCGGACACGTCCACTGTGTAGCCCGCCGCGGTGCCGCCGGCGTCACGGATCAGCTCGGCGGTCTCGGCGAGCGCCGCCGCGTCGAGGTCGAAGAGCGCCACCGCCCAGCCGCGGGCGGCGAGCTCGCGGGCGGTGGCGCGGCCGATCCCGCGCCCGCCGCCCGTCACGAGCGCGCAGCGGCCAGGAGCCGGGCCAGCGACGGCCGCCGCCGGAGTTGCAGGGCTCGAGGTCGTGGAGCCCGAGGTGGTGGGGCCTGCAGCGGAGTCTGTCGAAGGTGTCATGAGGAGCTCCCGTCGTTGGGTGTCGCGTCAGTGTGCGGAGGTCGCGTCAGGGTGTGTTGTGGTCGTACCGGCGGGCGCCGCCCGACCCGTGTACTCGTCGGCGCTGATGCCCCACACGCGGCTCACCAGCGCGCCCGCGAGATGATCCTCGCCCGTGGGGATCTCGGTTGCGTTCGCCTCGTGGCGCAGCATGGCGAACGCAATGTCGATGAAGCGGTCGGCCACCTCGGCCGCCGAGAGCTCGCCGTCGCGCGAGAACCAGTGCGACACGCTCGTGCAGGTCTCCAAGAGCGCGAGGCGCACAATCCGCTCGTCTCGCACCGTGAAGCTGCCGCTCGCGACGCCCCGGCGAATCGCATCCTGCCAGATCCGTTCGTAGTGGTCTCGCTGGGCCACCACGCGCTCGCGATCTGCCGGCCCGAGGTTGTCGATCTCGGTGTCGCCCACGAGCGCCGAGTCGCGCTGAATCGCGTGTGTCACGACGTGCAGCCAGACGAGGTGCGCAAGCAGCTCTGCCGGGTCGTCGCAGTGCTCGTTCAAGAACTCGGAGGCGATCGTGTAGCGTTCCAGCGAGTCGCTGAGAATCTGGGCGAGCAGCTGATCCTTCGTGCCCGCGTAGTGGTACAGAGTCGAGGAGGTGAGCCCACTGTGCGTGGCGATCTCGCGAATGCCGGTGGCGTTGTAGCCGTTGCGCGCGAACAGGTGAAGTGCGGCCTCAAGCACACGCAGATGCGTGCCCGTCGGCAGGGCTGGGACGGCGAGTTCCTGCAATTCATTCATGGCAGTGCTGGTCATCTCGGGTTACCTCTCGCCTCGCAGGTCCCAGAAGCTCGATCGATCGAGCGACTCTGCGAGCCTGTGCTTCGCCACGCGTTCGGAAGCCGTCCGCGGGAGCTTTGTTACCGACTTCCAGTATCGGGGAATCTTGAAGCTCGCGAGCTCCGCGGCGCAGTATTCAACAAGATCGCGGAAGAGCGTGTCGTCGTCGCGGGGGTCGCCGGGCTCGCGCAGCACGAAGCACGCGACCTCTTCACCGCGCAGTTCGTCGGGCAGTCCCGTGACGGCGGACACCTGCACCGCCGGGTGCGCGGTGATGACGCTCTCGACCTCAACCGCGGCGACGTTCTCACCCGCCCGGCGAATCATGTCTTTCGTGCGCCCCACGTACGCGATGCGGCCGGCGCCGTCGTGCTGCACGATGTCGCCCGTGCGGAACCAGGTGTCAGGAGCACCGCTCCGATCCTCCTCCCCGAGGTACCCGAGGAACAGGCCGTCCCCCCGGATCCACAGTTCGCCGGGTTCCCCCGCACGGGCGACCGCGCCCTCGGGGGTGACGACGGCGGCCTCGCGGTGCGCGCGGGGCACGCCGATCCATGCGCTCGCGGCGAAGCGGGAGCCCTCGATTTCGGGCATGAACAGGTCAGACCCGGTTTCGGTCATACCGAACGCCTCCAGCCACGGCACGCCCCACCGCTCCTCGAGGGTGCGGTGCAGCGCGGGCGGAATCGCTGAGGCCTGGATGAGCCGCACGCGATGCTCGCGGTCAAGTGGGCTGGCGGGCATGCGCTCGAGCAGCACGGGCATGAGGCCGAGGCAGTAGAAGTAGGTGACGCCGTAGTGCCGCACCCGCTGCCAGAAGGTCGTGGGGTGGAACCCGTCGGCCACGACGAGCTCCGCGCCGGCCGCGAGCGCAACAATCACGTTCCACTGCGGGTCGATGTACGACATTGGTTGCGCGGTGAACAGCACATCCGATCCGGAGATGCCGGGCGCCTCTCGCATCAACGTCCAGGCAAGGGCAAGCCAATAGCGGTGGCTCAGCACGCAGCCCTTCGGCGGCCCAGTGGTGCCCGAGGTGAATTGAATGTTCGCGACCGCGTCGGGGCCGGGTGCGGCCGGCAGCTCGAGCGTGGGCTCGCGCCCTGACTGCGCGGCTGCGGCGGCGAGGTACGCATCGAGCGCCACCACGCGCACGTGGCTCTCCGCGTACTCGGCCGCGGCGTGCGCGGTGGTGAGCGCGCTCGGGTCAGCAAGCAACAGTTTCGGTGCGCTCGCGCGCAGCACGTGCGCGAGGTCGCGCCGGCGATAGCGCACATTCACCGGCACGGTCGTGGCGCCGAGCCGGGCGAGCGCGAGCCAGCACAGCGGAAACGCGGCGGTGTTCGGGGCGAGCAGCGCCACCCGATCGCCGGCCCCGATCCCGTCTGCGGCGAGCGCGGCGGCGAGGGCGCGCGTGCGGGTCTCCACCTCGGCAAACGTCAGCGCATCGCCGCCCGGGTCAAACCGCCAGGCCACGCGGTCCGGCCACAGGCGCGCGGCGCGCTCGATGAGGCCACCGATGTCAGTAGCCTCATCGAGCGGCACGCGGGCGAAACGCGGGGGCTGTGCGAGATCCTCCACCACCCGCGTGGCGAGCGCCGGGAGCTGCGCGGTGCTCACGCGCGCCCGCTGAACCGCGCTCGGGCTGCCTCCGCGTCCGCGGCACCGCCGGTGTCGAGCCCATTCTCGATCTCCAGCGCCATCGCGCGCGCGGCGACGTCAGCAAACACGCGCTCGATCGTGCCTTTCGCGAGCGCGAGCGCCTCGTGCGGCAGCTCGAGCAGCCGCCCGGTGATGCGCGCGCTCAGCTCATGCCGCGCGTCGCCATCGACCACGCGCGTAATCATGCCGAGCGTGTGTGCCGTCTGCGCGTCGAACGGTTCCCCCAGCATGATGAGCTCCTTTGCCCGCGGCATTCCGATTGCCTGCGGAAGGTAGAACGATATCCCGCCCGTCACCGACAGGCCAACCGACACCTCCGGGAAGCGGAACAGGGTGGCGCGCTCCGCCACAACAAAGTCGCAGCTGAGGGCCAGTTCGATGCCCGCCCCGTAGGCGAAGCCGTGCACATTCGCCACAGACACCAGCTCGGGATCGCGCAGCGCTCGACTGACGAACTGCAGGCGATCAAGATGGCGGCACGCGGCCTCCGAGTGGCGCGGCAGGGGCGGCGCCTTGAGGTCGTGCCCGGCACAAAACGCACGACCGGCACCGCTCAACACCACCACGCGGCACCGCGCCTCGCGCACGCGATGCAGCGCGTGCGCGAGGCCCCAGATGAGCTCGGCCGACGCTGCGTTCAGCCGCTCGGGCCGGTTCAGCTCGATCCGGGCAGTCTCCCCCGCGATCCGGCAGGTGACGAGCTCGCTCGCCCCGGGGTACGCTGCGGCGTCGGAGAAGAGCGCGCCGGGATCCGGGTCGGGATCCCGATCGAGACCGGGGTCAGCCGCCCCCGCAGCGCCGGGGGTCATCCCTCCTCCGTGATCTGACGCAGGAAGGCGCGCCCACGGTCCGACTGGGGGTCGTCGAGCACGCGCTCGGGCGGTCCCTGCTCCTGAATGTTCCCGTCGGCGACGAGCGCGATCGTGTCGGCGACCTGCCGAGCGAATCGCATCTCGTGCGTCACCGCGACCATGGTCATGCCGTCCTGTGCAAGCTCGCGCATCACCGCGAGCACCTCACCCACCAGCTCGGGATCAAGCGCGGAGGTCGGCTCGTCGAACAGCATCAGCTTCGGGCTCATCGCGAGCGCTCGGGCAATCGCGACGCGCTGCTGCTGCCCGCCGGAGAGCGAGCGCGGGTAGGCATCCTTCTTCGCGGCGAGACCCACCCGGTCGAGGAGCCCCAGCGCCGTGGCCTCGGCGACGTCCCGGCCCTGCTTCGCCACGCACTGCTGCGCGAGCGTGATGTTCTGCAGCACGGTCAGGTGCGGAAACAGGTTGAACGACTGGAACACCATGCCGACGTTCTGGCGCATCGAGTTCAGCGTGCGCTCTCGGTAGTCAAGGTGCGCGCCGTCGATCTCGACCGAGCCCGCGGAGAGGCGCTCGAGGCCGTTGATGCAGCGCAGCAGCGTGCTCTTGCCGGCGCCCGAGGGGCCGATCAGCACGGTCACCTCGCCGCAGGCGACATCGAGGTTGACGCCGTCGAGCACGGTGTGGTCGCCGTAGCGCTTCACCGCGTCGCGAATGCGCACCCGCGGGGTGGTGTCGGTGGCTGAGGGAGCCTGGAGTGTCGTGTGCATACGGGGTTATCCTCGCTTCCGGAAGTAGGCCTCGACGCGGTTCACACCGAGGGTCATGAGGCCCACGATCGCGAGGTAGTACAGGCTGACGATGCTGTAGTAGGTCAGCGGTTCGAACGAGGCAGCGGACAGGCGCTGCGCGGTCATGAAGAGCTCGCCAACCGTGATGAATGCGGCGACCGAGCTGTCCTTCAGCGAGATGATCGCCTGGTTAGCGAGGGCCGGCACCACGACGCGGATCGCCTGCGGCCCAACGACCTTCTGCAGTGTGCGCATTCGGCTCATGCCGAGCGAGCGCGCTGCCTCCACCTGGCCGTTCGGCACCGAGGCGAGGCCGGAGCGGAGGATCTCGGAGACGTATGCCGAAGTGTGAATGCTCAGGCCGACGACGGCGGCGGTGAAGGCCTCGACCTTCACCACCGAGACGATGCCGAAGTAGATCACGAAGAGCAGGGCGATCAGCGGCACGCCGCGGATGATCGCCAGGTACGCCGTCGCGAACCAGACGAGCGGTTTCTTGCCGCTGAGCCGCATCGCGGTAATGAGCACCGCGAGGATCAGCGAGAAGATCAGGGTCAGCACCGTGAGTGCGAGCGTGACCCCGAGGCCCTGCACGAACACCGGCCAGCTCGACAGCAGCGACTGGAGGAATTCCATCTGTGTGTTCTCGTTCTTTCGTTTCGTAGTGTGAGCTGGGGCTTTAGCCCAAGCTCTCCCCGAACCATTCCTGGCTCAGCGCGTCGTAGGTGCCGTTGTCGCGCAGCGTGACGAGGGCCGCGTCGATCGCGTCGCGCAGCTCGGGGTTGTTCTTGCCCACCGCAATGGCGGCGACGTCGGGGATCAGCACGTCGCCCACCTCCTTCACCTTGAAGCCGGCGTTCTTCGCGAGGTAGTTGCCGATGAAGCCCTGGGTGATCACACCGTCGATGCGGCCCGATTCGAGGTCCTTCAGCGCGTCGGGGTCGGCCTGGTAGGTCTTCACCTCGGCGATGTTCGCCTGCTCGCGGGCGTACTCCTCGAAGGTGGTGCCGAGGGTGACACCCACCTTCGCAGCGTCAAGGTCGGCGATCGAGGTGACCGTCGAGTCGGCGGGAACGAACAGCGAGGCGCCGGTCTCGTAGTAGGGCTCGGTGAAGAGCACCTGCTGCTTGCGCTCCTCGGTCGCGGCGAGCGAGCCGATGATCGCGTCGGCGCGGTCCGCCTACAGACCGCCGATCAGCGAGTTGAACGGAGCTGTGACGGGCTTCGCTTCCAGGCCCAGCTCATCGGCGATCGCCGTGCACATGTCGACGTCGAAGCCGACAACCTTGCCGGTCTCGTCGAAGTAATTGAAGGGGCGGTACTCGCCGCTCATCGAGCAGGTGAAGCTGCCCGCCTCGATCGTGGGGAGCGCGCCTGCGCTCCCGTCGCTCGATCCGGTGTTCGCCCCGGCCGCCGGGCTGCAGGCGGTGAGGCCCAGTGCGCCTGCGGCGAGCGCGAGGGCAATCGCGCCGATTCGTGTGGTTGCGTGCTTCGTCATCTCACTCACTCCTTTGTCAGTGGGGTCGCTCCCCCGCGGGCCGCTCGGCCAACGTCGTGTCATTCGATCGATCGATCGATCGAATGACAAAAATGTAGCACGCCAACCCCGCTCCCGAAAACCGAGCACCCCGCCTCCCCCCACGAATCGGGGTCACTTGGGCAGGGTGTTGCGGATGCGGGGAACGCGACACCCTGCCCAAGTGACCCCGATCCCGAGGGGGCGGAGGCGGGGCGAAGGGTGGGCGAAGGGTGGGCGGCGGGGTTAGCGGGCCCGGGGATGCGCCAGCAGGTAGTGCTCGCGCAGCGTGTCCGCGGTCACCTGCGTGTAGATCTGCGTCGTCGTCACCGACGCGTGGCCCAAGAGCTCCTGCACCGTGCGCACATCGGCGCCACCGGCGAGCAGGTGCGTCGCAAACGAGTGGCGCAGCGTGTGCGGCGAGACCTCGGCGGTGATCCCCGCACGCTCAGCGGCCGCGCGAATGACCAACCACGCACTCTGCCGCGACAGCCTGCCACCACGCGGGCCAACAAAGAGCGCTGGGGTCCCGCGGCCCGCCGCAACCAAGTGTGGGCGCGCACGAACGAGGTATGCAGCGAGCGCGCGCCCCGCATAGCTGCCGTACGGCACAATTCGCTGCTTCGCGCCCTTGCCGGTCACCTGCAGCAGCCCGCCCTCGCCGAGCGCGGCAACGGGGTCCGTCCACGCATCCCCACCGGTGGTCATCAGCAGGTCATCCAGATCGAGCGCGCACACCTCACTGACGCGCGCACCGCTCGCGTAGAGCAGCTCGAGCAGCGCACGGTCGCGCAGGGCGACAGGATCCGCGGCGCTGTCCTCGTCTCCCCCGCCGGCCGCCGCGAGCAGCGCCTCGATGTCTGCAACGGGAAGCGCCTTGGGCAGGCGCTGGGCCCGCTTCGGAGTGCGCACGCCGCTCCCCGCGTGGGTGTCGAGCAGGCCTTCCTCGAACAGGAAACGGTGCATCCCCCGCACGGTGGAGAGGCGACGCGCAATGGAGGCGGGCGCGAGTGGTTGCGGTCCGGCAGCAGCGCCTGCGGCCGCCTCGCCATCGCCCGACTGTGCGGCATCACTTCCCGGCGCATCGCGCACACCGCTCAGCTCGGCGACGTACTCGGAGAGCGTTGCAGGCGTCACCTGTGCGAGGTCCGCGATCCCGCGCCCCTCAAGCCAGCCCGCATAGGCGGTGAGGTCGCGCCGATACGCGGCCTGGCTGTTCGCGGAGAGCCCGAGTTCGAGCGCAACGTGCCGCAGGAACCGCTCGGCCCCCTGCGCTGCGCCAAGTGCCATCAGCGCGAGCGCTCTCCGCGTGCTGCGGCGCGTGCGGTCCACGGCTGCTCGGGATCGCGCAGCGTCGCCCACCCGCGGCTGCGCGCGGCTTCGGCGGCAAGCACCGCACTCACGGTCACGGCGTTCTGGATCCGACCATCGAGTGCCGCGGCGACCGCTTCCTCGAGGGGCACCCAGTGCGGCACCAGCTCGGCTTCTTCTTCGCCGCGCACGTAGTCGTGCTCGGCGGGCCGCAGACCACGGGCCAGGAAGATGCGCATGGCCTCACTCGTGCCGCCCGGCGAGAGGTACAGGTCGAGCAGCAGATCCCAGCGCTCAGCCTGGAGATCAGCCTCCTCGGCCAGCTCGCGCTGTGCGCCAGCAAGCCCGGACTCCCCCGGCATATCCATCAGCCCCGCGGGAATCTCCCAGTCGCGGTGCGCGATCGCGTGGCGATACTGCTGGATGAGCAGCACACGGTTGGCGTCGTCGATCGCGAGGACAGCGACCGCGCCGGGGTGATCGAGATAATCTCGCACCAGCTCGCCATCGCCGAAGCGAAAGCGATCACGGCGCACATCCCACACATGCCCCTGGACGAGCAGCTCGCTCGCGAGCACCTCGACCTCGGCAGGCGCGTCCGCGAGGGGCGCGCCTGCCTGCTGAGGCTGGTTACTCACCGCCGTTGACCTCGAAGAGGCGCGCAGCGTCGCGGCGCTCAATCGCGGCACCGGCGAGGCCCGCGAACAGCGGGTGCGGGGTGCCGGGACGCGAGCGGAGCTCGGGGTGCGCCTGCGTGGCGATGTAGAACGGGTGCTTCTCGCGCGGCAGCTCAACGTACTCGACGAGCGATCCGTCGGGGCTGGTGCCCGAGAACGACAGGCCTGCGGCCGCGATCTCGTCGCGGTACTGGTTGTTCACCTCGTAGCGGTGGCGGTGACGCTCGGTTGCGGTCGGCGCCCCGTAGAGCTCGGCCGCGAGCGAGTTCTCCGCGAGCGCAGCCTCGTAGAGGCCGAGGCGCATGGTGCCGCCCAGGTCGCCGCCGTCGATGATATCGACCTGCTCAGCCATCGTCGCGATGACGGGAACCGGAGTCTCGGGATCGAACTCGGTCGAGGACGCACCCTCGAGGCCGGCGACGTTGCGCGCGTACTCGATGACCATGCACTGCAGGCCGAGGCACAGGCCGAGCGTGGGGATCCCGTTCTCACGCGCAAAGCGGAGCGCGCCGAGCTTGCCCTCGATGCCACGGATGCCGAATCCACCGGGCACGCAGATGCCGTGCACGTCGCCGAGCGCAGCGAGCGCACCCTCGGGCGTCTCGCAGTCGTCGGAGGGCACCCAGCGGATGTTGACCTTCGTGGAGTGCGCGAAGCCGCCTGCGCGGAGCGCCTCGGTGACCGACAGGTACGCGTCGGGCAGGTCGATGTACTTGCCAACGAGCGCGAGCGTGATCTCGCCCTTCGGGTGGTGCACCGCGTCGAGCACGGGCTGCCAGCCGGTCCAGTCGACGTCGTGCGCGCGCTCCTCGAGTCCGAGGGTCTCGGTGATGATCTTGTCGAGGCCCTGATCGTTCAGCAGGGTCGGCAGGTCGTAGATGCTGGGCACGTCGATCGCGTTCACCACGGCGCGCTCCTCAACGTCGCACATGAGGGCGATCTTGCGGAGGTTGTCCTCGGTGACCGGGCGGTCGCTGCGCAGTACGAGCGCGTCGGGCTGAATGCCGATCGAGCGCAGTGCCGCAACCGAGTGCTGCGTGGGCTTCGTCTTCTGCTCACCCGAAGCACCCATGAAGGGCACGAGCGACACGTGCACGAAGAACACGTTGCCTCGGCCGAGCTCGTGGCGCACCTGGCGTGCGGCCTCGAGGAAGGGCTGCGACTCGATGTCGCCGACAGTGCCGCCAACCTCGGTGATGATCACGTCAGGCTGCGGCGTCTGCTCAGCCTGCAGGCGCATGCGGCGCTTGATCTCGTTCGTGATGTGCGGGATCACCTGCACGGTCTGGCCGAGGTACTCGCCGCGGCGCTCCTTGGCGATGACCTGCTGGTAGATCTGCCCGGTCGTCACGTTTGCGGCCTGCGACAGGTTGATGCCCAGGAATCGCTCGTAGTGTCCGATGTCGAGGTCGGTCTCCGCGCCGTCGTCGGTAACGAAGACCTCACCGTGCTCGAACGGGTTCATCGTGCCCGGATCAACGTTCAGGTACGGATCCAGCTTCTGCATGACCACGTGGAGACCACGTGCTGTCAGAAGGTTGCCGAGGCTTGCCGCCGTCAGGCCCTTACCGAGAGAGGAGACAACACCCCCGGTGACGAAGATGTGCTTAGTGATGCTGGTCTGTTCCGCGCGCTGCTCTGTTCCCACGGGCTTCGATCCTATCAGTAGTGTCCGGGTGCGTGGTGCGAAAGTGTTCTCCCCTAGCGGATCTCCTGCCGCGGGACCCACACCTGCTTGATGATCATCAGCACCATCGCGGTGACCGGGATCGAGATGAGCGCGCCGAGGAGGCCGAGCAGCGTGCCACCGGCGAGCGCGCCGATCACCACGAGTGCGCCCGGCACAGACACCACGCGGTTCATGATGCGCGGCGTGAGGAGGTACGACTCGATCTGCATGTACACGAGGTAGTACGCGGCGGCGATGAGTGCGGTGGTGGGCGAGTTGAAGAGCGCCACCACCGAGACGAGAACGGTGGCCATGACCGAACCGACGAGCGGGATCAGTGCGAGGAAGAACACGCCGACCGCGACCAAGCTCGCGAAGGGTACGCCAACGATCGACATCATGATGAAGCCCAGCACGGCGTTCACGAACGCGAGCACCACCATGCCGTTGATGTAGCCACCCACCGACTTCGTGACCTGCTCGGTGATGTCCATCACCTTCGCGCGGCCGGAACGCGCAACGAGCGAGTAGAACGCACGCTTGATGGTGGGCAGGGAGGCGAGGAAGTAGAGCGTGAGGATCAGCACGATAAGTGCAGCCGTGAGGCCGTTGGCAATACCAACGCCGGCTTGCCACACCCCACCGGCGACCTGCGCCCAGTTCTCGGGGCGGCTGACCAGATCCTGCCCGGTTTTGAGGAGCTCGTCGAAGTCGACAAAGCGCCCGAAGCGGTCGTTGATGTCGATGAACCACGCCTGCGTGGTGATGTCCTTAAACAGGGTGGGCGCGCTCTTCACGAGCAGCGAGATCTGGTTCGCGATCATCGGGATGACGATGCTGAGCAGCGATGCGATCACGACGACGAAGCCGCCGAACACGATGCCGATGCCGAGCCCGCGCTTGATGTTCTTCCGTTCCAGCCAGCGCACCACGGGGTCGAGGCCGAGCGCCACGAACAGCGCCGCCACCACGTACATGATGATGGTGGTGAGCTGCTCGACCATGCCCCCGAAGAGCATGGCGACGAGCACGCCGAGTGTCACCGTGAAGCCGAGCTGGAACGGGCCGCGCACCACGAATTCGCGGGCCGGGCTCTTCGCCCGCTCTTCCTGGGCGTCGAGGGCGGCCTCGCGCGCATCACGGTACATCTCCCGAGTGTCCGCATCCATCTGCTCGATGTCCGCGTGCTTCACCGCCGGGTGCGAGTCGAGGTAGGCAGCCTTCGCCGCCTCACCTGCCCCAATATCAGGGGTGACCGGGGCAGCCTGCTGCCGTCGTCGGAAGATCTTCGCCATGTGTGGGAGCGTAGCACCCACCGTGGACACCGGGCGGAACCTCCCTGCGTGTGACAGCGCTTTGCGCGAGACGCGGCTAGATTTCCTCGCGCAGCGCGAGCAGCTCCGCGGCGTGCTCAAGCGCGCTCTCGGAATCGCTGAGCCCAGAGAGGAGACGCGCCATTTCCGCGAGACGCGCGTCGCCGTCCAAGCGCTGGCAGCTCGACTCGGTGAATCCGCCCGCAGAATCCTTCACCACCTGCAGGTGGTTGTTCGCGAACGCCGCCACCTGCGCGAGGTGGGTCACGACGATCACCTGCGAGGTGCGCGCGAGGCGGCCCAGTCGGCGCCCAATCTCGATCGCGGCGGCGCCGCCGACACCCGAGTCGACCTCATCGAACACGAATGTGGGCACGGGGTCGACGCCCGCGAGCACCACCTCAAGCGCGAGCATGACGCGGGAGAGCTCGCCACCGGACGCGCTCTTCGCAATCGGCCGCGGCGTAGCGCCGGGGTGCGGGGCAAGGAGCAGTTGCACCTCATCGCCGCCCGCGTTGCCGAGCGCATCGAGCGGGGCAACGGTCACGAGGAACTCGGCGTCGGGCAGCGCGAGCTGCCGCAGTTCGACAGTGACCAGCTCGGACAGCCGTGCTGCGGCCGCCGTGCGGAGCTCGGTGAGCTCCGCCGCAAGCTCGCGCTCGCGTGCGGTGACCGTCTCAAGCTCTGCGGCGAGCTCCTCAATCCGTTCGTCGTCTCCCTCGAGCTCGGTGAGCCGGGTCGCTGCGGTTGACGAATAGTCGATCACGGCGGCAGCGTCCACTCCATAGCTGCGGAACAGGCCGTTCAGAGCGGCGAGGCGCTCGTTCGCGCGCGCCAGCTCCCCCGGCCCGTCCTGGTCGAGATCATCCACGTACGCGGCGAGCTCGCGCGCCCCATCGGCGATCTGAAAGCTCACGCTGCGCAGCGCGTCGAGCACGGCGGCGAGTCGCGGATCATGCTCTGCAACGCGCTCCAGCTCGCGCACGGCACCATCCACGAGGCTGCCGGCGTCGCGGCTCATTGGATCGTCGGACTCGGTTGCGAGTGCTTCGTGCGCGGTCGCGGTCGCGGCGCGCAGAGCCTCGGCGTTGCTGAGCAGTTCGATGCGAGCGGTCAGCTCGGCGTCCTCGCCCGGCTGCGGGTCGACGCCGGCGATCTCGTCGAGCTCAGTGCGCAGACGCGCGGCCTCGGCGGCGCGCTCGTCGCGCGCGGCGGTCAGTTCGGCGACCTGCTCGCCGAGCTCGCGCCGGGCTCGATGGGCGTCGCGATAGTTCGTGAGAACCGCTGCCAGCGCGGGCCCACCAAAGCGGTCAAGGGTCTCTCGCTGCGCCACGGTCGAGCGGAGACGCAACTGCTCAGACTGGCCATGCACGGCAAAGAGCCGCTCGGCAAGCCGCCCGAGGCTGCCAACGGGCGCGTTCGCCCCGCCCACACTGGCACGACTACGCCCTTCAGCGCTGACGGTGCGGCTGAGCACCAGCTCGCCATCCTCGATGTCACCGCCGAGATCGTCGACCTGCTCGGCAGCCTCGGGGTCCGCGGTGCGAACCACACCGCTCACACGGGCCTGCGCGGCCCCCGTGCGCACCGCGCCCGCGTCGCTGCGCTCGCCCATGAGGAGGCCGAGCGCGCTCACCACCATCGTCTTGCCCGCGCCGGTCTCGCCGGTAATCGCGGTGAAGCCGGGGCCGAGCGGCAGGGTGGCGTCGGCGATGACCCCGAGATCCCGGATCCGCAGTTCGTCAATCATGCGCGCCCTCCACGTCCGTTGCCCCGCCACCCCGAGACCGGGAGGTGAAACTTCTTCACGAGGCGGTCCGAGAACGGCGCGGTGCTGAGGCGCGCCAAGCGCACCGAGAGTGGCGACTGGCGCACCCGAACGACCGCCCCGGCGGGCAATTCGGTGCGGCGGCGACCGTCGCACCACAGCACCCCGGGCCCCACATTTTCGGGCAGGATGCGCACGCTCAGCACCGAGTCGGTGCCGGTGACGAGCGGCCGGTCGAAGAGCGCGTGCGCCGCGATGGGCACCATGAGCATGGCCTGCACGCCGGGCCACACGATAGGGCCCCCCGCAGAGAATGCATACGCCGTCGACCCAGTGGGGGTCGCCACGACCATTCCGTCGCACGCGAACGAGGAGACAGGCAGGCCGTCGACCCCAATCTCGACCTCAAGCATGCGGCGCCGCTTCTCGACGCTCGCCTCATTAAGCGCCCACGTTTCGGCGATGGACTCCCCGTCCAGGCTCGCGCTCACCTCGAGCGTGAGCCGCTCCTCAACCGTGTAGTCGCGCTTGAGCACGCGGTCGATTGTGGACGCGAGATCGTAGCTTTCCATCTCGGCGAGGAAGCCAACGTGGCCGAGGTTGACGCCCACGATGGGGCACTCGGAACCGCGGAGCAGCTCCGCGGCGCGCAGGATCGTGCCATCGCCGCCCAACACGATCGCCACTTCGAGCTCATCGCGCATGACGCCATCGTCGAGCGTCGCAACACGGGAGACGTCGAGGTGCGGCGCGAACTCCGCGCGGTCCTCGGCGTGGAAGACCGGGGTGACGCCGGCGACCTGCAGGGCAGCCACCGCCTCAATGGTCGCCGCGATCGCCTCGTCGCGGTGAGTGTGGGAGACGATCAGGATCCGCCGTGCGGCCTCCTCATGCACCGTGGTCATCACGCTCCTTCCGCGGGCCGGCCTCGGCGCGCTCGTTCGGGGCTTCGGGCCCGGTGAGGGCCGCGATCCGCTCCTCCCATTCTGTCGGAAGCGGTTCCGCGCCGCGCGCAAAATGCACCAGGAATTCTCGGTTCCCCGTTCCTCCCGCGATGGGAGAGATTGCGAGCCCGCGTGCGGCGAAGCCATTTGCCTCGGCCGCGCGCAGCACGAGGCGGATCGCCTCGGCCCATTGCTTGGGATCGGTCACCACCCCGTCTTTCACCCGGCCCACTTCAAACTGCGGCTTGATCAGCAGCACGAGCTCCGCGTCGGCGGCGACGGTCCGCGCAATCGCGGGCAGGATCAGCGTGAGCGAGATGAACGAGAGATCGGCCACCACGAGCGTGGGCCGCTCCGCGATGCCCGTGTCTGCCGCAAGGTTCTCGGAGGTGAGTTCTCGCGCGTTGCGCCCCTCGACGAGCCGCACCCGGTCGTCCGCGCGGAGACTCGGCGCGAGCTGGTCGCGGCCCACGTCGATCGCCTGCACGAGCCGTGCGCCGCGCTCAAGGAGCACCTGTGTGAACCCACCGGTCGACGCGCCAAGGTCAAGCGCCAGGGCGCCCTCCGCGGAAATCCCGAATTCGTCGAGACCGGCGATCAGCTTGTGCGCCGCGCGGCCCACGTAGTGGTCGTCGCCAGTCACCTCGACGAGCGCTCCCACGTTCACCTTCACGCCGGGCTTTCGCGCCGGACGGCCGTCGATGCTGACACGCCCCTCGGCGATAAGCTCGCCGGCACGGCTGCGTGAGCGCGCGAGGCCGAGCTCGGGCAGCACGCGGTCAAGCCGCTCCGCGCTGCTCCCCTGCCACGGCGCGGCGCGGCGCTGGTCCTCAGATGTCACCGAGGTCGCCCCGCTGCAGGTCCGTCAGAAGTTCGTCGTGCAATTGCTCGAAGCGTGCGGCCCGCTCCGGCAGCGGCTGCGCCTCGATCAGCTCCACGCGGCTCAGCAGGCCATCGGTGGGATCACTCGCGGCCGGCGTGGCCCCGGGCACAGGGGTGTCGGGACTGCTCATGTCTCCCAGCCTAGCCCGCACTCCGGACATCGTCCGGGATCCCAATCTGTGGGTTACCGCCAGTGATCCGCGTATAGCGCCTCAGGCACCTTCAGACCGTAGATCGCCAGGCCAGAGTTCCAGATCGCCGCGCAGCCGGCACGCAACAGGTTGATCTGCGAGTCGCCCTCCGCATCGATGCGCACAATGTGACCATCCATACCTACGCGCGCGGTGCCCACCTGCATCGAGCCGTCCTTCAACTGCACCGTGCTGGGGTACGGCTCATGCAGCTCCGCGAGGCTTGCCACGATGAAGTCGGGGTGCATGTCCCGGGAAGCCGCCACGAGCTGCTTCGGCCGGTCCACGCCCGTGAGCACGTGCACGGACGGGATCCCCGCGGCGCGGGCGCCCTTCATGTCTGTGTCGAGTCGGTCGCCCACCATCAGCGCATTGCGGGTGCCGAATCGCGAGAACGCTGTCTCGAAAATCGGTGTCTCCGGCTTGCCTGCAAACACCGGGAGGCGCGCCACCGCGGTGTGCACTGCAGACACGAGCGTGCCGTTGCCGGGTGCAAGCCCGCGGGCGACGGGAATAGTCCAGTCCGTGTTCGTTGCGATCCAGGGCAGCTGTTCACCGTTCGGGCCCTCCGCGAGTGCGAAGGCGGCCTCGGCGAGCTCCGTCCAGCCCACCTCCGGCGCAAAGCCCTGCAGCACTGCGGCGGGGTTGTCGTCCGCGCTGCGGGTCACGATGTAGCCGGCCTTCGTGAGCTCGTCGGTCAGGCCTTCGCCGCCGATCACGAGGATTGTGGCGCCCGGGGCGATCGTCTCTCGAAGGAGCGTGACGGCGGCCTGCGGGGACGTCACCACCTCGTTCGGCTGAGCGTTCAGGCCGAGATCGCGCAGGTGCGCGGCGACCGCGTGGTCGGTGCGCGATGCATTGTTGGTGATGTAGCCGAGTGGCATGCGTTCGGCGGCACGATTCAACTCCGCAACCGCGCCCGGGATCGCGCCCGGGCCGCGGTAGACCACGCCGTCAAGGTCGGCGAGCAACAGGTCGCGACCCTCGATCGGCGCCGGACCCATCGGCGTCCGACGCCGACCAAACAGGCTCACTGTGCGCTCTCCTCCGATGCGTCTTCATCGCCGCCGGTGATGCCGGCTTCGGCCAACAGCTCATCAACCTCGGCCTCGATGGCGTCCGCAAACGACATCTGGTCTTCGGGCGCGGCCGGTGCATCGTCGGCTGCCGGGGCATCGTCAGCTGCCGGAACTTCGTCAGCGTTGGCCGCGGCGTCCGCAACCTCGGTGTCGGCAGACTCGGTGTCGGCGGGCTCCGCTTCGGCGGGCTCCGCTTCGGCGGGCTCCGCCTCGGGTTCCGGGGACACCGTGTTCTCAGCCTCAGCGTCGTACTCCGGCTCGGGCTCCTCCTCAAGAATCTCGAAGACCTCGAGCTCGTCGCGTCCACCGTGGTGATGCTCGAGCGCCGCCGCGGCACGGTCCGCGTTCGCCAGCCACTGCTTCGCCTCAGACGTGCGCCCCAGATCCTCGAGCACCGCCGCGTACGCAGCAAAGAGGTCGGGGCTCCAGGAGAAGCCCTTCTTCGGGTTCAGCTCGGGGATCTCGAGCTCGAAGAGCGCCTGCTGGGTCTGGCCCAGATCGAGGCGGGCACCCGACATCGCGATCGCGAGAAGCACGCGCTCCTCCGTCTCAAGCGTGCTCGTGTCGACCTCAAGGCCCGTCTCGATCGCCTTCTCCGGGCGGCCGAGACCGCGCTCGCAGTCGACCATGAGCGCCACATGCTCCACGCGGCCGCTCAAACGGCGGTGCGTGCGAAGCTCGCGCAGGGCGAGGGCGAAGTCGCCCGTACGGTACGCGGTGATCGCGAGCGTCTCGCGCGCCACCGGAATGCGCCCCGCGCGACGGCTTGCCGAGAGGGCATGCTGGTGTGCGAGCTCGGGGTCATCGTCGATGAGGAAGGCGACCATCGCAAGGTGGCGTGCGACACGATCCTGCAGATCAACCTGAAGGGTCTTCAGCTCGTTGCGAGCCGCCGGGTGCAGGTCCTTCGCGCTGACCTCGTCCGGAAGGATCGGATCGTCGTGCTCCGCGCGGACGGGACGCAGCTCGTGCTGCAGACGCTCGGCCTCGGTGTACTCACGACCCTGGCCGCCGCGGTCACTCCGGCCGCCGCCACGGGTGCCACCACGGCCGTACGTCTCGCGCGGTCCCTGGCCACGACCGCCGCTATCACGACCACCGTCGCGGCCGCCCTCCCGGCGGGGCCCACGATCGTCGCGATCGCCGCGGTAGGGGCGACGCTCGTCGCGCTGCCCGCCATCACGGTAACCACCCTCGCGACGCTGACCACCCTCGCGACGCTGACCGCCATCACGGTAACCGCCCTCGCGACGCTGACCGCCGTCACGGTAACCGCCCTCGCGCTGGCCGCCCTCACGGCGGGGCCCGCGGTCGTCGCGATCACCGCGGTAGGGGCGACGCTCATCGCGCTGCCCGCCATCACGGTAGCCACCCTCGCGACGCTGCCCACCGTCACGGTAACCGCCCTCGCGCTGGCCGCCCTCACGGCGGGGCCCGCGGTCGTCGCGATCACCGCGGTAGGGGCGACGCTCATCGCGCTGCCCGCCATCACGGTAACCACCCTCGCGACGCTGCCCACCGCCACGGTAGCCACCCTCGCGCTGGCCGCCCTCACGGCGGGGCGCACGGTCGTCGCGGTCGCCACGGAACGGACGATCGGAGCGGTAACCATCACGCTGGGGGCGCTGACCATCACGCTGCGGCCGCTGGCCACCACGGTCGTCACGGTCACCGCGGTACGGGCGACGCTCATCGCGCTGACCACCGTCACGGTAACCGCCCTCACGCTGACCGCCCTCGCGGCGGGGTCCACGATCGTCACGATCGCCACGGTATCCGCCGCTGCGGCCCTGACCACCGTCGCGACGCTCGAAGCGCCCGCCGGAGTCGTCGCGGCGGGAGCGAGGCCCGTCGTTGCGGTCACCGCGGTACGGCGAGCCCTCGCGACGCTGCCGGGGTGCACCGTCGTCCGGGCGCTCTCGTCGGTCCCGATCGTTCATGTGCTACCTCCAGGTGCGCGCTATTCGCAAAAACTCTATACAACAAAAAAGGGGGTCGTATTCGTGGAACGAGTCACCATCACTGGTGCTTCTTCCTCGAATACGACCCCCTATAAAAGGTGTCCGGCGGTGTCCTACTCTCCCACACCCTCCCGAGTGCAGTACCATCGGCGCAGTCAGCCTTA
>NZ_QYAD01000005.1 GCF_016758255.1 Leucobacter chromiireducens subsp. chromiireducens | reverse complement strand
TTTCGAGAATACGCTGAAATCTTCGGAATTCCTGAACAATCTTCACGATTCTCGATCTGTGTTGTCGTGGAGACCTCCGCAGGCCCGGCGGGCCAGAAGCGCCGAGAACCGGCTCAGCTAGATGCGGGTCTAGAGACATAGCCCAACCCCACTGCTTTGTCTGGCGGCGGGACTGACCCACCTAGCCGTCGAACTCTATCGACACGTGAGAAAGGCCCAGCCATGACTACCATTCAAGAACTCGCAGCAGATGAACGGACCGCCCGCATCATCCTCGCGATTGCATCAGAACCCGGCGACCAAGTCACCGGCATGATGCTCCGCACACTCGGAGCAACCGAAACCGTCGAGAACGCGCTCGCTGAGACACACCCGCCTGGCCCGGGCGGCGACACGTGGCAACGACGCCTCGCACCCCGCATCAACGCCGATCACATTCAACGGGTACTGGAAGACACCTCGCGGCATGACCTTCGGGTGCTCATTCCTGGTGATCCAGAATGGCCATCCGGGGTAGATGCGCTGGGTGATCGTGCTCCTTCTGCGCTTTGGGTGAAAGGTGACCCGAAACCACTCGCGGCCCCGCACTGGGATCGGTTGGGGATTACCGGTGCTCGCGCCGCCACCGGATATGGGGTCCATGTCACAGGAGAAATCGCGGGCGAAGCGGTGGTCGATTTTCGGCAAGTCATATCCGGCGGTGCATACGGGGTGGATAGTGCGGCGCATCGGGCAGCCCTCGACGCAGCAGGTACGACCGTTGCGGTGATGGCGGGCGGGCTTGACCGGCACTATCCTGCCGGAAACGCTGACTTGTTCCAGCGAATCGAACGCGATGGTGTTCTCGTGAGCGAGCTGCCTCCCGGAGCCGCCCCGACCAGGTGGCGGTTCATGCAACGTGGCCGGTTAATTGCCGCCCTCTCCGGTGCTGTCGTCGTCACTGAAGCGGGGGTGCGGTCTGGTGCGCTGCATACTGCGTCCTCGGCAATCAATTTGCAACGACCAGTGGGCGCGGTACCCGGCCCGGTCACAAGTGCCGCCTCGGCTGGCTGCCACCGGCTCATGCGTGACGGACTTGCTTCACTCGTCGCAACCTATGAAGACGCACGCGAGCTGTTGTCTTCCGTGAGGGACGGGGCACAGCACACGGTCCGGGTGCGAGCTGGCCTCGAGAACGATGCACTTGACCCGATCGAAGTTTCTGACCAGCCCCCGCATCGAGGTCTGTCGCTCTGAGATGTCGGGTGAGCGGGGCGCACCTGCTGGGTGGGACGGCTGAATCGTAGTCGTCCGTCTGTCACCACTGTCAGGAGGACGTTCATGTCTGTCACACCGCTCATCCCCGATGCAGGGTTGGAGGACCACCCACCCGGTGGATTCCTCCAACGTATCGCCGCCATCTTCACTGCGCTCCTGTTACTCACGGGAAGCATTGTTCTCGGCATCACCCCGCCTGCGCACGCGGCCACTGCCGGAGTTGGTTACTGGTCCGGGAACTCATTTCTAGGCGCATTCAACCCCGGTACGGATGGGCGTCAGGCCTATTGTGCTGATCTTGATGCTGCGCCACCGTGGTCGGCAACTTCAGGACCGCAAACAATCACATCGTTTGATTCAGTGTCGCGACAGCAGCTTGCCGAATTGAACTATGTGATGGCGAAATATGGGCAGTCGTCAGACCCGAACATGACGTCGGCGGTGCAACTGTTTGTCTGGTCAATCACGAGCGCTGCCAGCTACAACTCTCACGGAATGTCTGGCGACGACTATAACGTGACGGTCGCACCAGCGTCGGAACGGGCAACGATCCTCGGGTATCTTGCGGCAATGCGGCAGGAAGCTAGCGTGTATGCGGTCACTGACCCATCACTCTCGCTCACGCTTTCAATGTCAGATCAGTACACCGGGACCGTGACCGTCGCAACCCATCCGTCCGGACTGACTGGTGCCGCCTCACTCACCAATGCAGTGTTCGCAAACGGTTCGCCCACTCGTACTCTTGGTGCGGGCAGCCATCCCATCACAGGTACCCCCGCAGATGGGGTCCCTTCCTACCAAATTGATGCCTCGATGAGGGTTGATGCTGCCGGATTCGGGGCAGCAATCGACTTGTACACGACCCCCGGCGAACAGCGACTCATCAACTTCGTCGCGGGTTCAGGTTCTGGCCTCTCCGCACGAGCGCAGTCACCGGTGATCGAGTTGGATTTCCAGCCCGAAATCACCACGCACGTGTCCTCTCGGTTCGTCGCCGAAGGAGACGCGTTCACCGACGAACTGAATGTGTCAGTGACGAAAGGCACCTGGATTCAGCTCGATGGCACCCCGATCACCGTGACGGCGTCAGGCACACTCTATGGGCCGTTTGACGAGCAGCCAGCAGAAGCGAACGCACCACCAGGCGGTGCACCTGTCGCGGGTACGGAAACTCTCGCACTGACCGGTGCCGGGGCATACACCTCACCGGGCACGATTCGGGCAACAGCGTCAGGGTTCTACACGTGGGTGTGGCAGATCGACAAGAACGCTCAAAGCGCGAATGCGAAGTATCTCACTGACTCGTTCGTAGACCGATTCGGGCAGGTGACGGAAACCAGTATCGTGCCGTTCCAACCAGAGGCCGTCTCCGAAGCAGACCAGCGCCTCGTGGTGCCCGGTGATGCACTCACCGACACGATCACGGTGAGCAGCACGAACGGGGCCTGGCTCAAAAAGGACGGCTCGTTTATCCCAGTGATCTTCGAGGGCACGGCCTACCAAGTACCGGGCACACTGCCACCTGCGAAGTCGGCGATGATCGACCCGGACGCGGTGCCGCTGGGCACGGTTACCGTCACCGCGGACGGACCTGGCGTATACACCTCACCGGAAGTCGTCACGACTACTGGCGGGTTTGTGACGTGGGTGTGGGAAGTGAAGAAGGACTTGCAACCTGAGTGGGTGCGTGACTATCTCGCGGCAGACTGGGCCGACGAATACGGCATCACTGTGGAGACCACGTCGGTGCGGTGGCCGATCATGGCGACCTCGCTGATGCGCGAATATAACGTGCACCCCAGCGGCCGCGCATTCGATGTCGTCACAGTGAGTGGATTTCCCGCAAACCACGGGGATTTCACGGGCGATGGGTACTGGGGAGCTGACGTGGATGAACTCACCCACACTGTGTACGGGCCGTTCGCCACTGATGCTGAGCTGACTGAGGGCATGGATTTGTCGGATGCTCCGGTGCTTGCGGAACTGTCGACGCCCGCACGAAACGGGGTCTACAAGCTCGGCTATACCGATACTGACCAGATCGTTCCGACGGAGCCCGGATACTACGTCCTCGTCACCCAGTTCGTGGGCGATGACCGGGTACAGCCGTACCAGTCGTCTCCGGCAGATGTGCTCGAACGGTTCTTCGTGCCACCTACGGATACTGAGGTTCCGGTCACGGTGATCACACAAGCGACCCCGGAAGCGCTCGTCGGGCAGCCGTTCGAAGACACTGCGCTCGTGCAGGGCAGCAACATTCCAGCCGGTGCCTATCTCGTATTTCGAGCGTATGGCCCCCACGAGGCAAATGCTGAACCGGTGTGTGAAGTGCCGATCTTCACGAGCGAGGAAGTCGCGGTGACCCAGGCAGGCGTTTATCGTTCTGGCTCCACGAAGGTGGATAGTGCCGGGAACGTGTATTGGATTGAAACCTTGTACGACGCGGACGGTGAACTCATTGCTGAGGGAAAGTGTGGGGCACCCGGTGAAACCACGGTCGTGCTCGACCAGCCGGATGAACTCACGGTGAAAACGAACGCCGTTGCAACCGTCGTGCTCGGAAATCCCGCTCACGATGTCGCAACCGTGTCAGGCACCGTGCCAGACGGGGCGACGCTGTTGTTTGAGGCGTACCGACAAGACGGTGACACTGCTACGTGCACCGCCGATGAACTGGTGTTCACCTCAGAAGTCATCGAACTGGATGGGCCAGGCGAGTACCGATCAAACGAGGTCGTGTTTGACCGCGTGGGCACGTACTACTGGGTAGAGACCGTCACCGATACTGACGGCACCGTGCTCCATCGCGGCCTGTGCGGGGCACCGGATGAAACCACCGCAGTGACCGCTGAACCAGAAAAACCAGTGACCCCGCCGACATCGCCGACACCTCCGGAGCTGGCGATCACCGGTGGTGGAAGTTGGTTGCCACTCGGGCTGGCTGCCGGAGCTTCGCTCGCGATCTTGGGCGGCGTGCTCCTGTTTGGCCGCCGTCTCGCAATCGCACGCGCCCGCACCGGATACGTCCAGGAAGACGACGAAGCGTTCCACGAAATCGAGGAACTGTTCGAGACGAAGGAGGACTCACACTAGACGGCTGATCTGCCGGGCACCCCTACCTAATCATCGGCAGGCCAGCTCAGAGAGGGCACGAACCATCCCCGGTTCGTGCCCTCTCGCACGTCTGTGGGCGACACTCGTGCACCTTGCTGGCGAACCCACGCCCGTGAAAGGACCCACTCGTGAACTCACAGCCTTCGTATCGCCGTACCGCTCAATCACACCCCGTCAACGCTCCAGAGTCGCCAGCCCCGCGGGGTACACACGAAGGGCCGTTCACCGTGCCAGTTGTGGAGTTCGTAGTTCTCGACGACGGCACGATGACCGTGACAATCGACGGCACCCCCTACGCGCCGCAACCATATGCGCCACCGTGGAAACGAAACTCATTCCCGATGATCCTCGATACCCTCACCGCCCACTATCGAACCCCTATACGAGTGCTCGTGCGTGAAGCAGACGGTTCCACCTTCACCGACATCATCACTCCGCCTCAGATACGCACCCAAGAAGCACCTGCCGTCGTTGTTGCGCCTGTTGCTCCAACGTTCCCAGTTCCATTTGCGACCGCCCCTCCACCGATTGCCGCAGTGCCTTCACACTCACCGTCTCGACCGGTGCTGCCGCACCCTCTAGTCCCGTCACCGGTGCACGAGATTTCAGCGGAAGGATTCGTCCCTGGAGAGGACGTTGCGGTCGCGATCATCACCACTCACTGTGATGCCTCAAACGACGGGATCGCCCGCACGCTACTCACGTCGGAACAGCTCGCAGAATCTCCCACACGGGAGATCATCATGCTCGGGCGGGTCTCCGGCACACTCGTAGTCGGTCGCTCCGAATGAGTACGCCCAGACAGTCCGGCGTGCTCGGCGACGAACTCACAAACCTGGGAATCATCCTGCTCATTGCCGCCGCAGTCCTTGCGGGCATCCTTCGCCTCGCAGCATCAATCACCGCATGGGCCACTCGCACGAACCAGCCGACCGGCGGCATTGACACGGGCCTCGGCGTGCTCTTACAACCCGCAAACCCTGGACAGGCGCTAGGCGCAAATGACTTAAACCCGTTCGCGTATTGGGTCATTGCTGGCATTCTCTCCCTGCTCGTGAGCCTTGCCGGGTGGCGCATCTGGGGGTGGGTGCGTGACCATAACCGGCAGCTGAAACAGGACCCCTACCGAATCATCGGGATCGCCACCCGCACAGACGTGCGCGACGCGGCCTCAACCCGGTCGCTGCTGGGACGTGCACGCCAGCTTCGCCCCTCACTTGATACACCGAGGCCAGAAGACGTCGGCTACCTGTTGGGGGCTTCTCGCGGAGTTGGAGTCTGGGCAAGTGTCGAAGACTCCGTGTTGTTGATTGGGCCGCCTCGTTCCGGCAAAGGCCTCCACATCGTAATCAACGCAATCCTCGATGCGCCCGGGGCGGTCATCACGACCTCCACCCGTCCAGACAATCTCACGGCGACACTTCGGGCACGGCAACTCGTGGGGCCGGTGGCAGTGTTCGACCCGCAACGACTCGCAGAAGGTATCCCAGCAGGGCTGCGGTGGTCACCAATCCGTGGGTGCGATGATCCGTTGACGGCGATGATCCGTGCCACAGGCTTGGCCGCTGGCACCGGCCTATCTGCTGGCGGAGTGGAAGGTGGCGACTTCTGGGAAGGGAAAACTAGAACCGCCCTCCAAGCCTTGTTACACGCGGCAGCCCTCGACCACCGGCGGCCGGCGGAACTCTTCCGGTGGACTCTTGACCCGGCAGCCGCATCAGATGCAGTCGCGATTCTCACGTCCCACCCGAAAGCAGCGACCGGGTGGGCTGACTCGCTGCAAGCAATGATCGAATCAGACCCCCGCACCCGCGACTCTATCTGGCAAGGAGTATCGCTTTCACTCGCAGCCCTCGCCGACCCCCGGGTGCTCGATGCAGTCAGCCCAGACCCCGAGGAACAGTTTGATCCCGAACAGTTTCTGCGCGACAAGGGCACGGTCTATCTGTTGGCGACCGGAGCCGGGGCAAATAACTCGTCGTCGCTGGTGTCTGCGTTTGTGGAAGACCTGGTGGAAGCTGCGCGACGGATTGCAGCAAGATCGCCATTGGCGCGCCTCGATCCACCTCTTCTGCTGGCGCTTGACGAGATCGGAAACCTCGCTCCGCTTCCGTCCCTACCCACGCTCATGGCAGAAGGTGGCGGTACCGGGATCACGACTATGCCGGTGCTGCAATCCCTCGCGCAAGCACGAGAGAAATGGTCAGAGAATGCCGCCGGCGCAATCTGGGACGCCAGCATCGTGAAAATCATCCTCGGCGGAGCCTCAAACAGTCGCGACCTCCACGACCTCACGACCCTCATCGGAGAACGAGACGAGATCACCGATTCCACCACCGTCGGCGATCACGGTTCCCGGTCCGCCCAACGCTCAATCCGCCGTGTCCCGATCATGCCACCCGACGTCATTCGCACGCTGCCCTTCGGCACCGGACTCGTGCTGCTACGTGCTGCACCACCCATTGTGACCCGGCTCAGATCCTGGACTGCCAGGCGTGACGCACAAGCGCTCAAAGCAAATAAAACTGGCATCGAAAAGCTGCTGCATCGGCCCCAGGGAATCGAGGACGCACCTGCCTAGTACCGCCACACATTCCGTGTAGCGAACGAACTGAGGAGCGTCCAATGGCCATCCACACGCAACAATCCATGTCCGGATTCATAGCCTCTGACCCGCAACTCACGTATACCGAACGTGGGGATGCCCGGCTGTACATGAAGGTCGGCCAAGAGCATTACCAGAAAGAAATCGACGGGTCGTTCACGCAACTCGAAGCAACGTTCCATGACCTCGTCATCTACCGGAAAACTGCAGAACGCGCGCACGCACGCTTTGCCAAGGGAGACCGGTTCGTAGCCGAAGGATACACACGTGAATATGATCTGCCGAGCTCTGGCGAAGAAACGGTGCTGGGAGAAGAGTTCATCGCCAAGAAGATCGGGCATGACCTCGCTCGTACTCGGTACACCGTGGAACGCACACGCCGCACACCATCTGATCCGCTCAGCACCGGAATCGATGATCCAACACAAAATATGGAAGCAGCTCCAGCGGCTTCCGCAGCATCACTGGGCAGGTGACAGGAACAATGGCAACGGAACACGGACCTGCCGAGGACACCGGTAACAAATCGGAGTATGTAACGGAAACCGAGTTCGATGAAAGCTACGACCCCGACAGTACGATGATGCTCGAAGATACAGAACTGCCAGGACCGCCCGGCCCGGTGAACTGGAATCTCCTCACTGCGGAAGCCGCGGAAGAGGAATGGCTTGCACTGAATCAATGGGTGCACTGGCTCCGACGCACCTATGGGCTTCCTGTTGCGGTGCTCCCGCCATTCTGGCACCGGCATCCTGAACTCGTGTGGGAGCTCTCCGCGCTACACCTGCACTGGCTTTGCGCCTATGACATCGAGGCGAAGGGCAGTGCACCCCTGGTGTGGCATCGTGACTTTGCAGACGCGCGGCAGCGACTTCGAGACTGGGTTGCGGCCTCTGGTACACGCCTCGATACCGACCGTCCGACCCGCCAGACAACATGGCCGGGTGAGGCCCCAAGTGAGCCAGTTGAAGACGCCACTATTCGGAACCGAGAAGCAGACTTCGTTGAGTTCATCCATGCCGATGTACAACGAAGGCTTCGCGTAGAGGATGAGTTTTTTGCGGCCATTGTGTCCAATCAGGAGAAGCCCGATGTCCCGGCATGATCAGACGGGAAAGAAGTCTCTTCGACGATTCCGGGTTGAAGCAGTTCCGCTGAGGCAGACTGACTTGCACAAGTTGACGCAGATGTTCCTTGGCATGGCAGTATCACGATCTGAATCATCCATGTCTGAGCAACCTGTTGAGGATGAGCGACAGGACATAGAATAGGTCTCAACGCCGCGACCTGTTTGGTCGGGTGCGCAGTCTTTTTGCCCTAGTGGCTTACCTCTGTGTTGAGCAGTGGTCGTGTTTCCCATCTACGAGTCGCACCACGTGATTTTTAAATTCACGTTGGCTCCCACCATTGGTGAGAGGAAACACGACTCGTGACTATCGATCAACAACGAACGCAATCTAGCGTTGACCGGCTTGGCGAGACAACTACGCTCGCGGTTTCATATCTGCGCGTCTCTACCAAGGAACAAGCAGAGCGTGGTGGGCGTGCCGAAGGGTTCTCGATCCCAGCACAGCGTGAAGCCAACTTACGCAAGGCTCGCGATCTCAACGCGATCGTCATCGAAGAGTTCATCGACGCGGGAGAGTCGGCTCGAAAGGCTGATCGTCCGGAGCTTATGCGAATGATTGAGTACGTCAAAACTCACCATGTCGCGTATTGCATAGTTCACAAAGTTGATCGCCTCGCTCGTAACCGTGCTGACGACGTCGCTATCCACCTTGCGCTCAAAGAAGCCGGCGTAATGCTGGTTTCCGCGACAGAGAACATTGATGAAACACCATCTGGAATGCTGCTTCACGGCATCATGTCCACCATCGCGGAGTTCTATTCGCGGAACCTTGCAAACGAAGTAGCCAAGGGCATGATCCAAAAAGCCTCAACTGGCGGCACCGTCGCGCGAGCCCCAATTGGGTATCTCAACGTTCATAAACGCGATGAACTGGGGCGTGACGTTCCCACAGTCATCCAAGACCCACACCGATCTGCACTTGTTCGGTGGGCGTTTGAAGCCTATGCCACGGGAAACTATTCAACAACGAGATTGCATAGTGAACTTGTAGACCGCGGCCTAACAACCGTGCCAACGCCAAAACGTCCGTCGAAAGCGCCAGGGCTGACGACCATTCAGCAGATGCTTTCCAACCCCTATTACAAAGGTGACGTGATTTTTCGAGGCGCTCGGTATGACGGTTTACATGAGCAAATCGTTAGTACCGAACTTTGGTATCGGGTCCAGAACGTACTGACGGCCAACCAAGTCTCGGGCGAGAAAACACAGACACACGAGCATTACCTCAAAGGCTCGATCTACTGCGGTGACTGTGATTCTCGGCTCATGGTGTCTCATGCGAAGAACGGGAGAGGGGTCGTTTATCCGTACTTTATTTGTTCAGGTCGGCACTCTAAGCGCACCAACTGTATCCGCCAGGCAATGCCAATCCCTGATGTCGAACGTCAAGTCGAGGAGCACTACCGACGAGTGCAGATTCCTGAACACATTGTGACTGCGCTTCACCACATGTTGATTCGACAATTTGATGATCTTCGAAATGCGAGTAAAGCAGAGCGCCAAACCTTTAACTCTGAACGTGAGGCACTGAGAAACGAGAGGCGAAGCCTTCTCCATGCGCACCATGCTGGTGCAGTGCCGATTGACCTCCTCAAAGAAGAGCAAAACCGGATCGCGAGACGTCTTTCATTCCTTGACGCACAGATCGAAGCCGGCGAAATCGAGTACGACCGCGCCAAAGGACACCTTGAAGATTGTCTTACTTTGGCTGGAGACATGTACGCGATATATCTGAGTCTCGATGATTCGCTTCGGCGCATTTGCAATCAAGCATTCTTCGCCCGCATCAATATCTACGAGATAGAAGGCACTGAAATGGTGGATGCCGAACCTGGCGAGCCATTCGACGTGCTGCTCAACGCAGAGACCCACAACGTAGCCCTGGCTGAAGAGGCCAGGCTACGTGCAGGAGGGGAGGAAGTTAATCATGCTGATGTCGCATGTTTGAACATCCAACTTATGGTGGGCCCGGCCGGGATCGAACCGACGACATCCACGGTGTAAACGTGGCGCTCTACCAGCTGAGCTACAGGCCCGAGCGAATCGGACTCCCCAAGTGTAGGGGATTCCGATCCGCGAATGCGAATTAGGCGATTTCCGCGAGTGCCGTGCGGTACGACGCGAAGTCGCGAGCCTCGCCGGGAGCAGTCTCGAAGGATGCGAGCACGCGACGATCCTCACCAATCACGAGGGTGGCGCGCGTCGCGATGCCGGCTTCCTCGACGAAGACACCGTACTCCTTGGCGACCTGGCCGTGCGGCCAGAAGTCGGAGAGGATCGAGAACTCGTAGCCCTCCTGATCCGCCCACGCCTTCAGCGCCCACACGGAGTCAACCGAGATGCCGAGCAGGCGAACCTTGCTATCGGCAAAGATAGCGAGGTTGTCACGCAGCTCGCACAGCTCGCCCGTGCAGATTCCGGAGAACGCAAGCGGGAAGAAGACGAGAGCAACCGGCCCCTCCGCCACGAGCTCCGAGAGCGTCAGCTCTTCACCGTGCTGATCCGACAGGGTGAAATCGGGCGCCTGTGCGCCGACCTCGAGCACCATAGTGTGCTCCTTTCTCGGTGCGAAGCACCGGGGTGAACAGTCCGTCGGCTCAACACTAGCGAGGAGGCGGCGCCGACAGAACATGTCGGGTGTCCGAACATTCTGCGAATCACCCCTGCTCCCGGGCGCGGCGACCGCACGAAACGCCCGGCGCATCCGCGACTTTTCGCCATGCAGGCACGCGGATCCGAATCTCATACCATTCCACATCGTGGATGTTCGATAGTGTGGGAATCACACCCGCGAACCACGCGGGCGCCTCTCGTGCTGCGTTCCGTCGCATCAAGCCGCTTCGCAAGCGCAGCACGCCTCTGGTGAATGGAGCACAATCTTGGCTGTGAACACGCAGGATCCGTACGCACCCGACAGCGACGATCTGGATCCCCAGGAGACCGCCGAGTGGCGCGAGTCTCTCGACGCGGTGGTGGAGGAGCGCGGCGCTGGCCGCGGTCGCGAAATCATGACGAGCCTCTTGGACCGCTCGCGTCAGCTTCACTTGAATGTGCCGCAGGTCCCCACGACGGACTACGTCAACACGATCGCCTCTGAGGATGAGCCGGACTTCCCCGGCAACGAAGAGCTTGAGCGCCGCTACCGCTCCTGGATCCGCTGGAACGCAGCGATGACGGTGCACCGCGCGCAGGCGCCCGGCATCGGCGTTGGCGGACACATCTCGACGTACGCCTCGGCGGCGTCGCTGTATGAGGTGGGCTTCAACCACTTCTTCCGCGGCCAGGATCACCCGGGCGGCGGTGACCAGATCTTCGTGCAGGGCCACGCCTCCCCCGGCATGTACTCGCGCGCGTTCCTCGAGGGTCGGCTCACCGCGGATCAGCTCGATGGCTTCCGCCAGGAGAAGTCGCACGCTGGTGGCGGGCTCCCCTCCTACCCGCACCCGCGACTCGCTCCCGACTTCTGGCAGTTCCCCACGGTCTCCATGGGGCTCGGCCCGATCAACGCCATCTACCAGGCGCAGGTCAACAAGTACCTGACGAACCGCGGCATCAAGGACGCCTCGGACCAGCACGTCTGGGCCTTCCTCGGCGACGGGGAGATGGACGAGGTGGAGAGCCGCGGCCAGTTGCAGGTTGCGGCGAACGAGGGTCTCGACAACCTCACCTTCGTGATCAACGCAAACCTCCAGCGCCTCGACGGCCCCGTTCGCGGCAACGGCAAGATCATCCAGGAGCTTGAGAGCTACTTCCGTGGCGCGGGCTGGAACGTCATCAAGGTGATCTGGGGACGCGAGTGGGATGACCTCCTCAACCGTGACTCCGACGGCGCGCTGCTCAACCTGATGAACACCACGCCCGACGGCGACTTCCAGACCTACAAGGCGGAGAATGGCGGCTTCGTGCGCGACCACTTCTTCGGACGCGACGAGCGCGCGCTGCGCCTCGTTGAGAACTACTCGGACGAGCAGGTCTGGGGCCTTCGCCGCGGTGGCCACGACTACCGCAAGGTCTACGCAGCCTACAAGGCGGCGATGGAGCACAAGGGGCGTCCCACCGTCATCATCGCGAAGACGATCAAGGGCTATGGCCTCGGCCCCCACTTCGAGGGGCGCAATGCCACGCACCAGATGAAGAAGATGACGCTGGAAGATCTGAAGATGTTCCGCGACACGATGCACATCCCGATCACGGACGCGCAGCTCGAAGCGGATCCGTACCGCCCGCCGTACTACCACCCGGGCGCACAGGACGAGGCGATCGAGTACATCCACGAGCGTCGACGCTCACTCGGCGGCTACCTGCCCGAGCGCCGATCCACGCACGTTGACCTTGCCGTGCCCGTCGAGAAATCGTACGCAATCGCGGCGAAGGGCTCGGGGACGCAGGAAGCCGCGACCACCATGGTGTTCGTGCGCCTGCTCAAGGACCTGATGCGCGACGGCGAGTTCGGCAAGCGCATCGTTCCGATCATCCCCGACGAGGCACGCACCTTCGGGATGGACTCCTTCTTCCCCACGAAGAAGATCTACAACCCGCACGGTCAGAACTACGTCTCCGTCGACCGCGACCTGCTGCTCGCCTACAAGGAGAGCCCCGAGGGTGTACTCATCCACGTGGGCATCAACGAGGCCGGCGCATCGGCGGCCTTCACCGCGGTGGGGACCTCGTACTCGACGCACGGTGAGCCGCTCATCCCGGTCTACATCTTCTACTCGATGTTTGGTTTCCAGCGCACCGGCGATGCGCTGTGGGCAGCTGGCGACCAGATGGCTCGCGGCTTCCTGATCGGTGCCACCGCCGGGCGGACCACGCTCACCGGCGAGGGACTGCAGCACGCGGACGGACACTCGCTTGCGCTCGCTTCGACCAACCCCGCAGTGGTCGCATACGACCCCGCATACGGGTACGAGATCGGGCACATCATGCGCGCCGGTATCGAGCGGATGTACGGCGGCACCCACCCGGATCCCAATGTGATCTACTACCTCACCGTCTACAACGAGCCGATGATTCATCCCGCGGAGCCCGCGGATGTGGACGTCGACGGCATCGTGCGGGGCATCCACCGCGTGCAGGCTGCGAGCTCGGGCACGCACCGCGCGCAGATCCTCGCCTCCGGCGTCGCTGTGCCGTGGGCGCGGGAAGCCGCAGAGCTCCTCGCGAAGGACTGGGACGTGGCCGCCGACGTGTGGAGCGTCACGAGCTGGAACGAGCTGCAGCGCGACGGTGCGGCGGCAGAGCGCGATGCACTTCGCGATCTCGCGGCGACGCCGCGCACGCCGTACCTCACGGAGAAGCTCGCAGGTGCTGAAGGTCCCGTGGTTGCGGTCAGCGACTGGGCGACCCAGGTGCCCGAGCAGATCCGCCCCTACGTCCCGGGTGACTACTCGGTGCTTGGAGCCGATGGCTTCGGCTTCTCGGACACGCGCGCAGCGGCACGTCGGTACTTCGGCATCGACCGCGAGTCCGTCGTCGTGAAGGTGCTTCAGCGCCTCGCCGCGCAGGGCAAGATCGCCGCTGACATCCCGGCACGCGCCGCGGCACAGTACCGCCTGAACGACGTGAACGCCGGCACCACCGGCGGCGCGGGCGGGGACGCGTAGGAAAGATGGCTCGGAGGGTCGGTCGCTGATGGACCGTGCGAAAGAGCAGGAGTTGGCGTGGCTGCGCACCATTACCGGTGAGCTGTCCACGCTGACTCTGACGCGCCTCGACGAGACGCTGCCCTGGTACGGAAGTATGCCGCCGAGCCGCCGTTCTGCGGTGGGGCTCGTGGCGCAGACCGGTATCACCTCCTTCATCCAGTGGTACGAGGACCCCACCTCAACGCCCTGGATCGCCTCCGACGTGTTCAGCGCTGCGCCGCGCGAACTACTGCGCTCGATCAGTCTGCAGGAGACCCTGCAGCTGATTCGCGTAGTGGTCACGGTCGTCGAAGAGCGCGTCGGGCCCCGAAGCGAAGCGCTCCGGGAAGCGATCATGCACTACTCCCGGGACGTGGCTTTCGCGGCCGCGGACGTCTACGCCCGCGCCGCGGAGGCGCGCGGTCTCTGGGACGCACGCCTTGAGGCGCTCGTCGTCGACTCGATCCTCACGGGCGAGAGCGACGACGAGCTGCCGAGCCGCATCGCCGCCCTCGGGTGGCACGGTGACGGTGAAGCGGCGGTGCTCGTCGGTTCTGCTGAGCGCACCGTCGATGTTGATCAGCTGCGTCGTTCGGCACGCCACGCCGGGGCCGACGTGCTCATCGGTTTGCAGGGCACCCGCCTGGTGCTGGTGCTCGGCCGCGTCGACCCCGCACAACAGGAGAGTTCGTCAGCAACGCCAGCACCGGAGCCACTCCCCTTCATCGAGATTGCGACTCGGCTTGCGGACGGATTCTCCGATGGACCACTCGTGCTCGGACCGGCGGTGGCCAACCTCGTTGACGCATCGCGGAGCGCTCGAGCGGCGCTCGCAGGCGTCGCGGTCGCGCGATCGTGGCGAAAGGCGCCGCGCCCGGTGCTCGCGGACGACCTCCTCCCCGAGCGTGCGCTCGCCGGAGACGGGCTTGCTCGCCGCACGTTGATCGAGCAGATCTACGAGCCGCTTGCCGCACACTCGGGCGAACTGCTCGAAACGCTCTGGTGCTATCTCGACAACGGACGCTCGCTTGAGGCCACCGCCCGCGAGCTGTTCGTGCACCCCAACACCGTGCGCTATCGGCTCAAGAAGGTGTCCGATGTCATCGGCTGGAACGCGACTGGCGCCCGCGAAGCGCTGATCCTGCAATCCGCACTGATCGCGGGCTCCATCGCGCAGCACGGCCGCCGTCCGAGTACCCAGAAGTAGCTGCCGAGCCCCCTGGGACGAGCGCAGGCGCGCCGGATTCCACCAAAAATACGCGATCTCTACAACGATCTTTTGGATTTATGGTGGGGAATATGCAGGATGAGCGCCCCTGATCTGAGAAACTGGAACACGTGATTGTCATCGCCTGCCCTGGACAGGGCTCCCAGACCCCCGGTTTTCTGAGCGAGTGGCTCGAGCTGCCCGGCGGCCGCGAGTTCCTCACCGAGGCCTCCGAACGCGCCGGAGTGGACCTCATCGCTCACGGTACGCAGAGCGACGCCGACACTATCCGCGATACCGCGATCGCCCAGCCGCTCATTGTGGCCGCGAGCATTCTGGCCTGGCGTGAGCTTTCCGCGCGCACAGACCTCAGCGGCGTTGGCGTGGCCGGTCACTCGGTTGGCGAGTTCGCTGCGGCCACCGCAGCGGGCGTCCTCACCGCCGGGGACGCACTGGAGCTCGTTGGAGTGCGCGGCCGCGCGATGGCGGAGGCCGCTGCTCGCGAAGAGACCGGCATGGCAGCTGTGGTCGGTGGCGTTGAGGACGACGTGCTCGCACGAATCGCCGCACACGGACTGACGCCTGCGAACCGCAACGGCGGCGGGCAGATCGTCGCTGCCGGATCCCGATCTGCTCTTGCCGCGCTCGCTGAGGATGCCCCCCGCGGCGCACGCGTGATCGCACTGCAGGTGGCGGGCGCGTTCCACACCGAGTACATGGCCAGCGCGATCCCCGCCCTGCGCGACGCGGCCGCGAACGTCACCGCGACAGACCCGAGCCACCCCTTGTGGACGAATGCCGACGGGTCGCGCGTTGCGAGCGGCGCACAGTACGTCGAGCTGCTCGTCTCGCAGATCGCACAGCCCGTGCGCTGGGACGCCTGCATGACAGACTTCCAGGAGGCCGGCATCACCGGCCTCATCGAGCTCACTCCCGCGGGGGCGCTCACCGGTATCGCGAAGCGCGCGCTCAAGGGCGTGCCCGCGGTCGCCGTCAAGTCACCCGCCGATCTCGACGCGGCGGTCGCTCTGATCGCCGACGCCGCCTGACCGAAGGACACCTCACTATGTCTCCTCTCGTGCAGCCCACCGGGCCGATGCACTCCCGGATCCTTTCCATCGGCGCCGCCCGCGGCGACCTCGATGTGCCGAACGATGATCTCGTCGGGCCGATCGATTCCTCGGACGAGTGGATCCGGCAGCGCACGGGCATCATCCAGCGTCGCCGAGCGAGCGCAGAGCTCTCGGCCGTCGACCTCGCGGTTGCCGCAGGTGAAGAGGCAATCACGCGCTCCGGCCTCGACCGCCCCGCGATCGATGGCGTGATCATCTCCACGATCTCGAACGTGGCAGTGACGCCCTCCATGGCCTCGCTCGCCGCGCACCGACTCGGCCTGACCCCCGCCGCCGCGTTCGACATCTCGGCCGCATGCGCCGGATATGTGTACGGCGTCGCGCAGGCGGATGCTCTGGTGCGTTCGGGCGTGTGCACCAACGTGCTCGTCATCGGCGCTGAGAAGTTGTCGGATCTCGTGGACCCCACGGATCGCAGCATCTCCTTCCTGCTCGCTGACGGCGCCGGTGCTGTCGTGGTGGGGGCCAGCGATCACGCTGCGATCGGCCCGACCGTGTGGGGCTCGGACGGCGAGAAATGGGACACGATCCGGATGACCTCGACGTTCGAGGAGTACCGGAACAATCCGACCGAGGTCGCCTGGCCGACGCTCCGCCAGGACGGCCAGACCGTGTTCCGCTGGGCCGTCTGGGAGATGGCCAAGGTCGCGCGCCAGACGCTCGAGGAATCGGGCATCGAGGCGAAGGATCTCGCGGCGTTCATCCCCCACCAGGCAAACGCGCGTATCGTCGACGAGTTCGCGAAGCAGCTGAAGCTGCCGGAGAGCGTCGTCGTTGCCCGAGACATCGAGATGCAGGGCAACACCTCCGCAGCATCGATCCCGCTTGCGATGCACGCACTGCTCGAAGAGCACCCCGAACTGTCCGGTGGCCTGGCCCTGACGATCGGCTTCGGCGCCGGTCTCGTCTACGGCGCACAGGTCGTCGAACTCCCGTAGGCGTTCTCGCGCGCGGCTCCCGCCCGCGGCGGCGACGCCCCGATACACTTCATCAGCCAGAACCAATCTAAGGAGAAACACCATGGCATTCAGCAACGAAGAGGTCCTCGCAGGTCTTGCAGAGCTCATCAACGACGAGACCGGGATCGCGGCTGACGTCGTCGCACTCGATAAGTCGTTCACCGACGATCTCGACATCGACTCGATCTCCATGATGACGATCGTCGTCAACGCGGAGGAGAAGTTCGACGTGAAGATCCCCGACGAGGAAGTCAAGAACCTCAAGACCGTCGGCGACGCCGTCGATTTCATCGTCAAGGCTCAGGCCTAAGACGCCCCGGCTGCCGGGAGACGGGCACCTGCCCGTCTCCCCGCCCGGAACCCACGCCCAGCCCAGGATTTCACCACACCGGAGCACCAACACATGACGAAGAAGATTGTCGTTACCGGCATCGGCGCCACCTCCCCGATCGGCGGAACTGCCGCGGAGAGCTGGGACGCGCTCATCGCCGGCGCCTCTGGCGCGAAGACCCTTGCCCACGACTGGGTGGCACAGTACGACCTTCCCGTGCACTTCGCCGCCGAGGCGAAGGTACGACCCGAGGAAGTTCTCGCGCGCCCCGTCGCGAAGCGCCTCGACCCCTCGAGCCAGTTCGCCCTGATTGCGGCGACGGAAGCGTTTGCCGACGCAGGCTCCCCAGAACTTGATTCCGAGCGCCTCGGCGTTGACTGGGCCACCGGTATTGGTGGGCTCTGGTCGCTCCTCGATGCTTGGGATACCCTCCGCGAGAAGGGGCCGCGCCGGGTGATGCCGCTGACGGTTCCGATGCTCATGCCCAACGCTCCCGCTGCGGCTGTGTCCATGCACTTCGAGGCACGCGCCTACGCCCGTACCGTGGCCTCCGCGTGCGCGTCGAGCACCGAGTCGATCGCCGCAGCGTACGAGCACATTCAGGCGGGCTACGCCGATGTGGTCATCGCCGGTGGCTCGGAGTCCGCGATTCACCCCATCACGCTTGCCGCGTTCTCGTCGATGCAGGCACTCTCGAAGCGCAACGACTCCCCCGAGACCGCGTCGCGACCGTACAGTATTGACCGCGACGGCTTCGTCATGGGTGAGGGCGCCGCGGCGCTCGTCATCGAGAGCGAGGAACACGCACTTGCTCGCGGCGCAAAGATCTATGCAGAGATCGCGGGCGGAGGCGTGACTGCTGATTCGTACCACATCACCGCGAACGATCCCGAGGGTCGTGGCGCCAGCCGTGCGGTTGAGCTCGCGCTCACGCAGGCCGGTGCGACGCCGGATGAGGTCACGCACATTAACGCGCACGCGACCTCCACCCCCGTCGGTGACATTGCCGAGTACGCCGCGCTCCGCAAGGTGTTCGGCGACCGGATCGACGAGATTCCCGTATCCGCGACCAAGGGTGCGACCGGGCACCTGCTCGGCGGCACCGGCGCACTCGAGGCGCTCTTCACCATTCTCGCGGTGAAGAACCGGGTCGCTCCCCCGACGATCAACCTCTCCGAGCAGGATCCCGAGATTCCGCTTCAGGTATCGGGCACGCCGCAGCAGCTCGGTGATGCGCCTCAGCTGGCCATCTCGAACTCCTTCGGTTTCGGTGGCCACAATGCTGTTGTAGCGATCCGCTCCTACGACGCGTAGACACCCGGAAATGACTGAGGCCCTCTCCCATCCGGGAGCGGGCCTCAGTCGTTTCTCCGCTGATGCGGAGCGTGGCTTACGCTGCGATGTGCGAGGCGAGGAACCAGCGATCCTTGTCGAGCTGCTGTGCGATCGCGATTGCGATGTCCTGGCTCACGGGATCGATCTCCTCGAGGCCCTTTACCGCCGCGTAGACGGTGACCAACGTCGCGTCAATCTGCGCAACCATGTCACGAATGGCTGCCTCGGCCTGCTGGAAGCCATCGGCGAGCTCGGGAGTGGTCGTGCGGGCCGCAACGGTGCCGATGCGGCCGTCAACGGGAAGGCCCAGAGCGACGATGCGCTCCGCGACCTCGTCGTACGCGTCGCGGGCGCGGTCGACGACCTCGTCAAGGAGCTCGTGCACCGCAATGAAGTTCGCGCCGCGCACGTGCCAGTGAGCCTGCTTGCCGTTCACCGACAGTGCGATGAGGTCGTGTACGACGGGCGTGAGGTACTGAGACACACCGCTCGGGCGGTGCAGCTCGCCCTGGGCTGCGGGAACAGTGATCTGAGTCGTTGCCATGAAGTGATCCCCTTCGTTTTGGATGAGCCTGAACCGTGTGGATCCGTAGCTCCTATCAACCAACAACACCTACGCTACGCCGATTATTTCGGAGCGCAAGCAAGGAAAGGCTCGGCTAACCGGCGCAAAACTGCCAGATGGGGCGAAGATTTCCGCCCCATCTGCGCGCCGCTACGCGAGCACCTGTGCGAGGAAATCGAGCGGCTCGACACGAGGTCCGGTAAAGAACGGGACCTCTTCCTTCACGTGCCGACGCGCGTCGGTGGCACGCAGCTCGCGCATCAGGTCGACGATGCGGAGGAGGTCACCGGACTCAAACGCCAGCAGCCACTCATAGTCCCCGAGTGCGAACGATGCGACCGTGTTGGCAAGCACGTCGCCGTAGTCGCGGGCGGCAGCACCGTGCTCGCGCAGCATCTCCCGGCGCTCCGCATCCGGCAGGAGGTACCAGTCGTTGCTGCGCACGAACGGGTACACGCACACGAAATCACCGGGGGCGTCTCCCGCGAGGAAGGCGGGCACGTGGCCGCGGTTAAACTCGGCTGCGCGGTGGACGCCGATGTTCGACCAAACCGGCTCGAGTCGGCCGGCGGTCCACTCAAGTACGGTGCGGTACGCCTGCTGCAGCGCGCCGGTCGTGGGCGCGTGCCACCAGATCATCAGATCGGAGTCGGCGCGGAACCCTGCGACGTCGTACCAGCCACGCGTCGAAAGGCCAGGGATCGCCTCGAGCTCGGCGATCAGACCGGATGCGATCCCGCGCCATGCGGGGGTGACTCCCACCCCGCTCTGGGCACGAGTCTCCCGGAAGACCGCGTACATCGTGTAGTTGGTTTCGGCGTTGATCCGCTCCGCGTGCGCGCTGTGGTCAACGACAGGGGTAGTCGTAGTCATGATTCTCCTTGGCAGATTCGGCTGTGGTGAACGGCTAGTCGTCGGCGCCGGCGATGACGGGAATCCCGGTGACCTCGTCGTGGCGCATGCGGCAGCTGCCGGGCGGGGCAACATCAGGGAAAGCCCCGAGCGAACCGGCGGTGTCCACGGGAACCTCGGTTCCGCGCTCGCGGGCCGCACGCTCAAGGATCATGTCCACAAGCCCACGAATGAACGGCTCACGCACACTCACCGTGCCGGCCCGTGCCGCGGCGATGCCGTGCTCGGCAGCCGTTTCCAGCGCCTCGACGTCGAGATCGAATGCGACCTCCATGTGGTCCGAAATGAACCCGATCGGCGCGATGACAATCTTGGTCACGCCGGCCTGCGCAAGCTCGGCAATGTGGTCGTTCACGTCCGGCTCGAGCCAGGGAGTGCGGGGGTCGCCAGAGCGTGAGCAGTATGCGAGCGACGAGGGCAGCGGGGCCCCGGCCTCCTGTGCCAGCGCCGCATCGATCACCGCGCGAACGTCCTCGTGCTGCTCGCGATACCCCGGCCCGGTGACCGCCGAAGCGTCCTGCATGGTGTCGGGAATCGAGTGCGTCACATAGACGATGTGAGCGCCAGCGATACCGCCCTCGAGGGAGGCGCCCGCCTCACGGATCGCGTCGAGGTTTGCCTGCACGAAGCCCGGGTCGTTGAAGAACGGACGCAGGATGTCGATCTCCGGTGCAGCGGCGCCCAGCTCGGTCGTTGCCGCCGCGAGGTGCTCACGATACTGGCGGCTCCCTGAATACGATGCGTAGGCACTCGTGACCAGCGTGATGACCCGTTTCACACCAAAGGCGTGAGCGTCGCGCAGCGTATCAACCGTGTAGGGGTGCCAGTTCCGGTTTCCCCACACGACCGGGAGGGTGATCTCGCGGCGTGCAAGTTCCGCCTGCAGCGCGGCGACGAGCTCAAGATTCTGCTCGTTGATGGGGCTCCGCCCGCCGAAGTGGTGGTAATGCTCACCCACCTCGGCGAGGCGAGCCTCGGGAATTCCCTTTCCGCGGGTGACGTTGCGGAGGAAGGGAATGACATCGTCGGTCTCGTTCGGACCGCCGAAAGAACACACGAGGAGGGCGTCGTAAGGCAGGGCGTTTTCCGTCATGCTTTGCACCGTACCACCAGCTTTCCTGTAGATCTGATGTATAACATCGGATGTGTAAGATCTGATCTGGAATTCCGTGATTCGCACGAGTTTTCGGCCCGCCACAGGCGCGGCCACGCCACGCACTCATCGACAGGACCCCCGTGCCCCGCTCCCGCATCTGGCTCGCAGCCGGGCTTTCCGTGACCCTGCTGCTGGGCGTCTCGCTCGCTTCGCTGGCGCTCGGGATCGTGCGGATCCCCGTTGGCGAGACACTCGCGGGGCTCTTCTCCCCGAACGATGTGCCGCACCGCACCTCTGCGGTGCTTTGGACGATACGCCTGCCCCGCGTTGTGGTGGCCATGCTCGTTGGCGCCGCGCTCGCAATCTCCGGTGTGGTGATGCAGGCAATCCTCCGGAACCCCCTCGGAGAGCCGGGCATTACGGGTGTGTCTGCCGGTGCCGCCGTCGGTGCGGTCGCGAGCATGACGCTGGGTTTCACCGGCTCGGCCCAGTGGGGAATACCTATCGCCGCCTTCATCGGCGCTGCGGCGGTGACCCTCGTGCTGCAGTTCGTGCTCCACACCCGACGTGACCTCGGCTCTGCCACCGTGATCCTCATCGGCGTCTCCCTCAGCGCACTCGCCGGGGCGCTCATCAACATCCTCGTCGCAAACGCGAGCGACGATGCGGTCGTGCGGAGCGCAATGTTCTGGCTCGCCGGCGATCTTGAGCTGCGCACCTGGCAGCACGCGGCGCTCGCCGTCGCACCGATCGTGCTTGGCGGAGCCTGGATCCTCGGCCGCCATCGTCAGCTTGACGCCCTCGCTCTCGGCGATCAGATCGCCGCAACTTCCGGGGTGCACGTCCACCGGGAGCGTTTCACCCTGCTACTCGTCGCTTCGCTCGTGACCGGCGCAGCCGTCGCGGTGAGCGGCGTGATCAGCTTTGTGGGCCTGGTCGTGCCGCACGCGATGCGATTGCTCATCGGCGCATCGCACGCGCGGCTGCTGCCGCTTTCGGCGCTCGGCGGCGCGCTATTCATGGTGGTGGCGGACACGATTGCACGCACGGCGTTCGGAGCGGTGGTGGTACAGACGGGCGTGGTGGCGGCGCTGATTGGGGCCCCCGTCTTCCTCGCCCTCCTGCTCCGGAGAGGAGCGCGCTCGTGAATCGCATGCGTCACGGCCGTGAAGGCACGGCATTCGGCGGCGCACGCCTCGCTCGCTTTGCCGCTATTCGCGGGGGCCTGACGCTCAGCGATCCCATCTCCCTCGAACTTCGTCCCGGCAGCGTGCTCGGCCTGGTCGGCCCGAACGGCGCGGGGAAGTCTTCTCTCCTCGCGGCGCTTGCGCATACCGGGGTCGAGCACGTGGGGAGCTTCGACATCAACGGTGTGCCGCTTGACCGGATGCGCCCCCGCGCCCGAGCTGAGGCCCTCGCGCTTCTCCCCCAGGATCTGGCAGCGCCCGCCGAGCTCACCGTCGGGGAGCTCGTCGGAGTGGGCGCGCGTGCCGGCGGAGCAACGAACGTCGCAGAGACCGTTGGATCCGCGCTGCAGCGCAGCGGAATCCCAGAGCTCCACGCGCGACGCTTCGGGAGCCTTTCCGGGGGCCAGCGTCAGCTCGCGCACCTGGCACGAGTGCTTGCTCAGGGCACGCCGGTGGTGCTCCTCGACGAACCCACCTCGGCGCTTGACCTTGCGCACCAGCGGGCGGTCGAGCAGACGATCACTGCCCTCGCCGCGAGCGGTCGGATTGTGGTCGCCGCACTGCACGACCTGGGCTTCGCGCTCCACGTGAGTACCGCGGTGCTCCTGCTCAACGGGGATGGCACAACTGTGGCGGGCCCACCTGAGCAGGTGCTCACCGCCGAGCGCGTGCATGCGGCATATGGCGTCCCGACCGAGGTGCACACCACGCCCGGCGGCCGACGCGTGATCGTGCCCCGTGAGTGACGCGAACGAATCCCATCCCCCCATTCGTGCTCTGAATTCCCGAAGCCCTGAACTCTTGAATCCGTACCTTTCGAAAGGATCGCCGTGCTTGCCCGTCGACGTACCTCCTCCGCTCTGCTCGCATCCGCCGCAGCGCTGACTCTGCTGCTGAGCGGCTGCGCACCGAGTTCAGCAGCACCTGTGGCGAGTGACCACACCACAACGGACGACACTGCCGGCTTCCCGCGCACCATCGAGATCCCTGGTGCGCACGGTACCAAGGCAACGAGCCTCACGCTCGAGGCGGCACCCGAGACGATCGCCGCCCTCGACTACGAGAGCGCTGAGGTGCTCGCCGAGCTCGGGCTTGCCGAACATCTCGTGTTGGTGCCCGAAGCGGTGTTGAACCCAGCCCTTGGCGGGCACATTGATGAGCTGAGCGCAGTTCCAGAGATGATTCCGGTGGCAATGGAGCTCGACCCGGAAACGGTGATCGCCCTCGATCCCGATCTCGTGGTCATGAGTCCCCGGCACGGCGCCGAATCGCGGATGGGTGGGGTGTTTGCGCAAGCGGGCGTGCCGACATTGCAGCTTCCCGATTCGTGGACCGGCATCCCTGAGCTGACCGCAAACATCGAGTTGATCGGAGAGGCGACGGGTGCCGATGACACAGCGAACGCGCTCGCGAAGCAGCTGGAGACTGGGCTGGCGTCGAGCGCGACTCCGAGCAACGCGCGAGTGCTGGTGCTCAGCAACCAGGCTGGGCGCCCGTTTGTCACCGCGGGGAACGCCTTCCCGCTGCGGCTACTCGAACTTACCGGCGCACAGGATGTGAGCGCGGAGCTCGGGATCACTGCGACGGGCCCGATCAGTGCCGAACAAATCATCGAGGCAAATCCCGACGGCATCCTGCTCGTCGATATGAACGGCAGCGGCGAGCGACTCTTCAGCGAGCTGCTGAAGAACCCCGCGGTCGCCGCGCTCACCGGTGCCGAGCACACGCTGCTCGTTACCGGTCGCGAAGTGCAGGCCCTCGGCCTGAGTTCTACCGTCGACGGCTTGGCCACGCTGACGCAGTGGGTGGCCACGCTCGACGCGCCGTAGCGCTACGCGCGGGTGCCGCCTGCCCGCGTCCCACTCCGCGGAGAAATCTTCGATCTCGGTGCTATTCCCCGAGAGTCCACCGAGATTTTGGATTTCTCCGGGGAAAAGTGCGGGCAGCTGGCGGCGCGTGCCCAGCCGCGCCGAGCACGCGCTCGCTATAGTTGAGCCACGTATTCAGTTTCTCCACAGGAGTTGCTTCGATGGCTACCACAACACGCGGATCGCAGAAAGCGCGCGACACGCTCGAGTTTCTGCGCGAAAAAATTTCGAGCAGCGAGTGGGACGTCGGCACCCTCATTCCCAAGGAGCCCGAGCTCATGGAGCTCATCGGGGTCGGGAAATCGACCGTGCGCGAGGCGGTGCGCTCCCTCGCAGCGTTTGGCATGCTCGAGACAGTGCCGGGCGTCGGCACGTTCGTGCGCGCACGGACGCCGGTGAGCACCCTGCTCACCGAGTTTCTCGCTGACCACGACCTCGAAGAGGTGCTCGTCTACCGACGCTCGCTCGAAATCGAAGCAGCCCAGCACGCTGCCGTGCACCGCACGGAGGAGCAGCTCGCGGGCCTGCGTGAAGCGGTGCGCCGGGCGCAGGAGGCAGCACCGGGCAGCGCGGTCGACTCGTGCGACCACAGCACCAACCCCGGGTCCTTCCACCTCCTCGTGGTCGAAGCGAGCGGAAGCAAGCTGCTGCTTGATCTCTACCTCGGCGTGATGTCTCTCCTGCAGCGCGCCGCTGCGGAGGGCCGCGTTATTCTCGGCACGACCCTCGACACTATGCACCTCGATCATGGCGCGGTTTTGGACGCGATCGCCGAGCGCGACGTGCGCAGCGCCGCCCACTCGATGGCTCTGCATGTGGACCGCGATCTGGGCCTTCGCACGGACATGCTTGACTTCTCCGCACAGACTGAGCGCGCAGCGTCATTGATTGGCGCGGGTTTTGACCCGGGGGCTCACCCGGATAGCGATGAGTCCGCGCCGGTCGAACTCACGCTGCGCATGGGTGGCCAGGAGCCGGCTCGCCCCTAGTCCCTCGTGAGGCGATCACGAATCGCAGCAAGATCCGGCTCGCCGAGCCCGAGCCCCTCGCTGATGTAGCTCGACATATTCCCGAACCTGGTGCGCACCTCGGTGCGAGCGGCCGCGAGGTAGCTCTCGTCCACACCCAGCAACGGGATGAGCAGATCGGGATCGACCCCAGCCGCAGCAACCCGCGCGAAGAGCGGGGAGAACGTGGGCAGAAGGTCGCGGTTCGTTTGGAGGTAGTCGGCGAGAATGTCCGCTTCCGACGCCCCGGCAATCGTGAGAAGCGTGACCGCGGCCCAGCCCGTGCGATCCTTCCCCGTGGTGCAGTGAAAGAGCACCGTTTCGTCGTGAGCGCCGTGAGCAAGACCCCGGAAAAACTCGCGGTAGGCCTCGAGCGCCGACGGGAGCGCCACAATGTCTCGATAGGAGTCGCGGAGGAGCTCGGCCGCGTCGCCTCCCTGGAGGAGCGTCAGAAACTGACTGGGATCCGCCATGAGCTCCGCAAGATTCGCGGCAGCCGCGGCGTGCGCGCTATCCGCCAGCACATCGAGCGCGGAGCTGGTGATGTCGGGCGGCAACTGATCTGGCGCTGCGGAGATTTCCCCCGCCGTACGAAAGTCCACCACCGCGGTGACGCCGCGCGATACGAGGGCCGCCCCGTCTGTCGCATCGAGCTTCGCAAGACTTGCTGAACGCAGGACGCGCCCGGGCGCGATCGTGCCCGTCGGAGTCGAGATGCCCCCGAAGTCCCGGAGGTTCGCAACAGTGCCGAGCGGGATGTGGCGGTCAAGCGTGTGCATGGGAGCTCCTTTGCGGGTGCCGAGCAAGTGATCTCAGCCTACCCACTCTGCGGGGGCACGGCCTGAGCGCCACGACCCCATAGGATAGAGGGGTTGTTTCGGGGCGGTAGCTCAGTTGGTTAGAGCATCGGACTCATAATCCGCCGGTCACGGGTTCAAGCCCCGTCCGCCCTACCATGCATGACCGGCTCCGCTGTGGTGCGAGGCGTGCGCCGCGGGAGTATCGATTCTCGCGGGTGCGCTCTTTCCGGATCGAGACTCGGCGATACATCCCCGGGACTCGGCGCTCCCTCGCCGCCTAATTTGCTATAGCATATAGGGATGTGGCACATCGGACCGAAGGAGACGAGATGACGACCACCACCGGAGCGCAGACCGCGCACGCGGAGGAACAGGCGGCGATTGGCCGCAGCGCGATGAAAAAGGCAATCTGGCGCCTCGCCCCATTCTTGGGCGTGCTCTACCTGGTTGCGTACATTGACCGAAACAATGCCGGTTTCGCAAAACTTGAGATGACCGCTTCGCTCGGCATGACCGAGGCCGCGTTTGGGCTCGCCGCCGGTATCTTCTTCATCGGGTATCTCCTCTTCGAGGTGCCCAGCAACCTGCTCCTTGAGCGCTTCGGTGCGCGGAAGTGGATTGCCCGAATCATGGCGAGCTGGGGCATTGTCGCCGTCATCACCGCGTTCGTGCAGGACGCAGTGCAATTCGGTGTCATTCGCTTCATTCTGGGTGTCGCGGAAGCCGGCTTCTTCCCCGGGGTGCTGCTCTACCTCACGCTCTGGTTCCCTCGCGAGTATCGCACGCAGGTCCTCGTGATCTTCAGCCTCTCGAACCCACTCGCAAACGCGATCGCTGCCCCCATCTCGGGGTGGATCATGAATCTTCACGGCATGTGGGGACTCGAGGGCTGGCAGCTCGTCTTCATCCTCGAGGGCATTCCCGCGGTGCTGCTCGCGTTCGCTGTGTTGAAGTGGCTGCCGGATAGCCCGAAGGATGCCAAGTGGCTTACCGCCGCCGAGCGCGACTGGATCGCGGATTCACTCGCTCGCGAGGCGGCGGACACCGAGTCGCGCCACGGCAAGATTCGCCTGCGTGAGGTGTTCAGCAACGGCAAGCTCTGGGCGCTGATCTTCCTCTTCTTTGGCATCGTGTTCGGCGCGTACGGGCTTGGATTGTGGCTGCCCACCATCGTGAAGAGCATGGGAGATTTCGACAACGGCACCACCGGCCTACTGGTTGCGATCCCGAACCTGTGCGCTGCGCTCGTGATGATCCCATGGGAGCGTGCAGCACGTCGGCAGGGCAACATTCCACGGCAGGTCGGTATCGCGCTCACCATCACCGCGCTTGCGCTCATCGCAGCGGTCGCCGCACAGGGAACCCCCGTCTTGGCGCTCGGCGCGCTGTGCGTGGGAATGTCCGCGCTCTTCTCGTCCACGCCGCTCTTCTGGAGCCTGCCGCCGCTGCTGCTCACCGGCACGGCGGCAGCAGCTGGCCTCGCCTTCATCAACTCGGTCGGCAACCTCGCAGGCTTCGCCGGTCCGTACGCGATCGGCTGGGTCAGCCAGACCACCGGTTCTGCGGTCTGGGGCCTGTTGCTCATCGCGGCGCTCACACTCATGGGCGCCACGATCGCCTTCATTCTGGGCCGGCGTGGCCTCTTCGCGGGCCAGTTGCCCGGCGATGCCGCGCAGCTGAAGAGCTCGTAGCGGGAGGCCCACCGCGGCACGGGGGCGCGGAGTGCAGATGCACTCCGCGCCCCCGCTGCATTACGCGGGTGCGCACGCCATGGCGAGCGTGGCCGCACACAGGAGGCCGAGGTACGACCACGCGTGCGCCCGGTCAGGAAGTCGCAGCGGCCGCCTGCGCAGCCACACGATCACGGGAATGGACCCTGCGAGCAAGGCGGCAGCGGCGGCGAGATCGACTGCGCCGAACAGCCCGACATGGGCGTTCTGCATGGACACGCCACCACCAAGCGTGAGGAACACCGCAAGCGCGGGCGCGCTGAGCGCGAGTGTGAGGGGATTGGTGAGCGCCGTGGCGTCCGACATGGGGGCGCCAGCGCGACGAAGCAGCGGGACGGTCATCACGCTTCCCCCGACGCCGAGGAACGCGGCGAGCGCTCCAATCGGCAGGCCGAGCCAGCTCGGCACGCCGAACCGTGGTGCGGTCTGGCCCGGTGCCGCAACCGGACGAAAGAATCCGGGACGCAGCAGCAGGTCGGCAATCGTCACACACAGGTACGCGACAAATCCCCAGCGCACGAGCCACGGCGAGGCGCCGAGCCCCGCGACCGCGCCGAGTGCGCCGCCCAGCGCGAGCAACGGGAGGAGCGCGCGGGTGCCGCGCAGTTGCGCGAGCGTGGGGCGTGGGGTCGCGGCGGTTGCGACTCCGGCGCCCACGAGCATCACAGCGGAGGACGTGGCGACGGCCACAGTGAGTGCTCCCGCACCGAGGCTGGCGTCCGCCCACGCGATCACGGGGACCGCGACAAAGCCGCCGCCGAACCCGAACAGCACGGTGGTGAGGCCCGAAAGGAGACCGATCCCACAGAGAACGGCAAGCGTCGCAAAGTCCATGCATTCAGTTCAGCAGCATGAGTGGCGGCTGACATTCGAAGTACGGCAGAGTTTCAGAGATTGTCAGCCAAACCCGCGTACGATGAAGACCATGCCGACCGCACACGAGGCGCTCCTCTCCGACCTCGATCCACTGCCGCGAGCGATCGTCGCGATTGCGACCGACTACCCGCCCGGCCACCTGCTCGACTGGCACGAGCACCGCCGCGCGCAGCTCCTGTACGGCGCGACGGGCACGATGCTTGTCGAAACAGCTGACGGCGCGTGGACAGTGCCGCCGGAGCGCGCGGTCGCGATCCCGCCCGAAACTCCGCACCGCGTGCGCATGCTCGACGTGGTGACGAACAGTCTGTACCTCGAGCCGAGCGCCGTTCCCTGGTGGCCGCAGGAGTGCACGGTCGTCGAGGTGTCCGCGCTGCTGCGAGAGCTCCTCGCGGCAGCCGTGCGTATGCCTGCCGAGTACGATCTCGCAGGCAGGGATGGCGCGCTCGCGGCGCTCCTCCTGCACGAGCTGCACGAGCTCGCACCGCTCCCCTTCCACATCAGCCTCCCTCGCACGCCAGAGTTCGTACGCCTCTGCCGCGCATACCTCAGGGAGCCTGATGCAGGAGTCTCGAACGCTGAGTGGGCGCGGACGCTCGCGATGAGCGAGCGGAGCTTCACACGAGCTTTTCGAGCCGACGTCGGCGAGAGCCCCGCGGCCTGGCGCATGCGAGCGCGCTTGCTCGCGGCGCTCCCGCTGCTACAGCAGCACACGGTCACCGAGGTGGCCATGCAGCTGGGTTATTCGAGCCCGGCGAGCTTCTCCGCAGCGTTCACGCACACCTTCGGCCGCGCGCCATCAGCGCTTTCAGGGCCCCGAGTCACTCGACGATGATGGTGGTCTGCTCCACGCGGGTTCCGCGCAGGCGCACCGCACCCCAGCACAGCGAGATACCAAAGAGCAGCATCGCGATGCCCGCGCAGAAGGCCACGATGCCAAGCGCCGTCGCAGGCCAGATCAGGGCGAAGACGCCGCCCAGGATCGCGAGGATCCCCGGGACGAGAAGGAAGCCGGAGCCGCCTCGAGCCATGCGGAGCGACAGGATGAGCCAGGAGACGCCCACGACGATCAACGCGGCGCCCACAAGAATCACGAGCGCTTTTCCAGTGAGTGCTGAGAACACCACCGCGAGGATCCCGGCGAGAATGAAAACTGAGCCGACCACCCGCATACCCACGCTCGCGCTTCCGCGGACAAGCATCGCGAGCCCGTTCGCAATCAGTGCGGCGCCGAAGATCACCGCGAGCATTCCGCTCGCCGCGACGAACGGCCACACGAGCAGACCAATGCCCGCGAGCGCGACGAAGATGCCGACGATGAGCAGCACCCACCAGGGTGCGCGGCGAGACTCCGTCGTGATGATCCGGATCGGCTGCTCACTCATGTTCGCTCCTTGTTCGGGCTGCGGGGTTAGGGCTCACCGCCGCCCCCGTCGTCAGTATCTCATGCCGTGTGTTCAGGTGCACCCTGTTGCGCGGATTCCTCTCCCCCGGCCTGGGGGTGGAACCGCGCGAGTCCAAGCACCCCGGCGATCGAGACCAGACCGGAGGCAATGTAGACCAGGATCGCCCAGCCCGGCGCTCCCGCTGCTTCCTGCAGCACGACAATGCCGATGAGCACTGCGACGATCGGATCGATCACGGTGAGGCCGGCAACGACGAGGTCCGGCGGCCCCGAGGAGTATGCGTTCTGTACGAACACCATACCGAGGAGCGCGCCGACCACCAGGGCGGCCACGCAGGCCCAGGTGAGCCACTCGAACTCGCCCTGCTGCAGCCGGCCGATCACGGCCTTCGCAAAGGTCGCCACGAAGCCATAGAGAATCCCGGCTCCTACGATGTAGAGGAGCGCAATGCCGCGGTGCCGGAAAGCGACAAACAGGACAAGGGAAAGCGCGAGCACCGCAGCGAACGTGAGCAAAATCACGATGAGCTTCGTGTCGGTGACCGGGCGATCCCGTGCCGTGAACGCAGCGATTGTGACGAACGCGACGATTCCCAGTACCGCGAGGGCGAGGGAGGCACGGACGCGCTTGCCGAGATGGACTCCGCTCACGCGGGAGTTGAGAATCGACGTGATGATGAGCCCGACCACGCCGATCGGCTGCACGATGATCAGCGGTGAGAGCGATAGCGAGCCGATCTGAAAGGCGACCGCCAGGCCGAGTAGCACCGTGCCGACCACCCAAGACGGGCGGCGGAGCAGGTTGCGGATATGACCCCAGGAGAGCCCAGAACCGGCGCTCTCCCCCACAATGCGCTCGACCTTGTTCAGGCCGCGCGACTGATATTGCGCGCCGAAGGCGAGGAGCGCAGCTCCCACTAGCGCGAGTGGGATCCCGAGAAACTGGGTGGGGTCGAGATCCGCAACCTGCATCATCACGCCCCGTTCAGCTCGAGGTCGCGTTCGCCGCCACGCATCACATCGAGGAGCCGGGCCGCAGCCCGGGGAACCTCGTCGTTCACGATGATCTCATCGAACTCGTCGGCGGCCGCAAGCTCAATCTTTGCGGTCTCGAGGCGACGCGTGCGTTCCTCCTCGTCCTCGGTGCCGCGGCCCACGAGTCGGTGCACAAGCTCGTCCCAGCTCGGCGGGGCGAGGAACACCAGGCGTGCCTCCGGCATGCTCGCGCGTACCTGACGCGCGCCCTGGAGGTCGATCTCCAGCAGCATGAGCTCACCGCGAGCGGCGGCCTCGTCGACCGGACCGCGCGGGGTGCCGTAGCGGTGCTTGTTGTGCACGGTCGCCCACTCGAGGAGTTCATCGGACGCGAGCATCCGGTCAAAGCCCTCGTCATCAACGAAGATGTAGTGCGAACCATCGACCTCGCCGGGCCGCGGATCCCGCGTCGTCGCGGAGACTGAGTGCCGCACCTCGGGGTAGTGCTCGCGAATGTACGCGGCGACTGTGCCCTTGCCCACCGCGGTGGGACCGGCGAGCACCGTGAGCGGCGGGCGCCCCGTGGCCGTCTCTGCACCCGTGCGTTCACGCACAAAACGCTCAAGTCGCTCGCGCTGGAGCGCACCGAGACCGCCGAGACGTTTCCGTTCGGAGATGTCGAGCTGTTCACGCACGCGTTCCGCCTTCACCACGCCAATCGCGGGGAAGGACAGGAGGAAGTCGGTGATACGCAGCGTCGCTGCGGGGCTTCCCGGAACACGCGACTGTTCAAGCACGCGGAGCGGCGAGAGCTCCCCGTTTCGCAAGCGACGCTTCAATTCGGCGCGCGCCTGTCGCGCCGCGATCGCGGCGCGATTCGCCGCGACGCGATCAACCGCAGGCATGGAGCGTGCGGTGGGATCGGTTGAGTTGCTCATCTTCTCTCCACTCATCTTCGTTCCCCCAGCCAGCTACACCGTCAGCGCGGTCGCGACGGCGTCGGCCCGAGCGCGAACGCGCGCTGCGAGCCCCTCGGCGCCCCCGGCGAGCACGCTGCGAGACTCGCTCGCGAGCAGCGCCCAGCCCAGGCCACCGAAGATCTTTCCCGCGTCCTCGACGCGGGCGCCCTGGAACCCGAAACCGGGCGCCAAGACGGGAAGTGCGGGCCGCGCGGGAGGCGCGGCCGGGTCGATGCCGAACTCGGCAAGGTCGAGTGTTGCGCCGAGCACAACCCCCACCGAGTTCACGTGGTCGTCTGCGACGCCCTCGATCGCGAGCGCGTCGTCAAGCATCGCGCGTGCCACCGATCGGCCATCGGCGCGCTTCGCGAGCTGTACCTCGCGCGCCTCCGGATTGGAAGTCGCTGCGAGCACGAACAAGCCCTTGCCATGCTCGCGAACGTGCGGGAGGGCGCCGTCCAGGCTCCCGAACCCCTGGTATGCGGCGACGGTCATCGCGTCGGCCTCGAGCGGCGAGCCTGGCTGGAGCCAGGCGTCCGCGTATGCGGCGAAGCTTGATCCAATGTCGCCACGCTTCACGTCCGCGATGACGAGCACCCCAGCAGCGCGGGCATCTGCGAGAACGCGCTCGAGCGCGATAAAGCCTGCAGAACCGAAGCGCTCGAAGAAAGCGATCTGCGGCTTCACGCAGGCGGCAACGCCGGCCGCGGCCGCGACCACATCGCGACCCATCCGCTCGGCCCCAGCCGCATCATCGGCGAGCCCCCAATCGGCGAGCAGCGGTGCGTGGGGATCGATCCCCACGCACAGGTGTCGCTTCGCAGCGAGCTCTGACGCGAGCCGGGTACCGAACGTCGGGGTGCTCATCGTGCAGCGGCCTCCTCAGCGCGTGCGGCCACGCGATCCGCTTCATACTCCTGCAGCGACTTGACGTCGAAGCCGAGCTTCTGGGCAGACACAGCACCCACCGCAGCTGACAGCTCGGAGACGGTCGTGAAGATCGGCTTGTCGGCAGCAACGGCAGCCGCCCGAATCTCGTAGCCGTCAGCGCGCGCGGAGCTGCCCGAGGGGGTGTTGACGATCATGTCGACCTCGCCGCGGTTGATGAGATCAACGATCGTGTCACCCTCCGCCTGCGCGTGGTGCTTCCGGACCACCTCGGACTCAATGCCGTTGCGGGCAAGCACGACCTGCGTGCCGGGGGTTGCGAGAATGCGGTAGCCGAGTTCCTGCATGCGGAGTGCGGGGAGCACGACCGAGCGCTTGTCGCGATCGGCGACCGAGAGAAAGACCGTGCCCGAGACCGGCAGCTCGCTGCCCGCGGCAGACTGGCTCTTCGCAAACGCGGTCGGGAAGTCGCGGTCCATGCCCATGACCTCACCGGTCGAGCGCATCTCGGGGCCGAGCAGCGAGTCGACAACGAGACCCTCGTGCGTGCGGAAGCGCTTGAACGGCAGCACCGCCTCCTTCACAGCGATCGGCGAATCGATTGGAGCGCGCGAACCATCGCGCTCGGGCAGGAGACCCGCCTCGATGAGCTGAGCGATCGACTCGCCCGCCATCACGCGCGACGCGGCCTTTGCGAGAGGAATACCGAGCGCCTTCGAGACGAAGGGCACCGTGCGGCTCGCGCGGGGGTTCGCCTCGAGGACGTAGAGCACGCCCTGCCCAATGGCGAACTGCACATTGAGCAGGCCGCGCACGCCCAGGCCCGCAGCGATGCCGAGCGTGGCCTCGCGTACCTGTGCGATCTGGTCGTGGCCGAGCGTTACGGGCGGCAGCGTGCAGCTCGAGTCGCCCGAGTGCACACCCGCTTCCTCGATGTGCTCCATGACTCCGCCGACGTAGAGCTGCTCGCCGTCGTAGAGGGCGTCAACGTCAATCTCGATCGCGTCGTCCAGGAAACGGTCGACGAGCAGCGGGTGGCCAGGGCCCACGAGGGCGTGGCCCTCAATACGGCCAAAGTAGCCACGCAGCGACTCGGTGTCGTACACGATCTCCATGCCACGGCCGCCGAGCACGAACGACGGGCGAACGAGTACGGGGTACCCGATCTCCTCGGCGATGCGCACGGCACCCTCCTCGTCGATCGCGGTGCCGTTGCGCGGTGCCACAAGGCCGGCCCGCTCAAGGATTCCCGCGAACGCACCTCGCTCCTCCGCGAGATCGATCGCCTCGGGGGTGGTACCGAGGATCGGGATCCCGGCATCCTTCAGCGGCTGCGCGAGGCCCAGTGCGGTCTGGCCGCCCAGCTGGACGACGACGCCCAAAAGCTCGCCCGATGCCTGCTCGGCGTGAATCACTTCAAGCACGTCCTCGAGCGTGAGGGGCTCGAAGTACAGGCGATCCGAGGTGTCGTAGTCGGTCGACACGGTCTCGGGGTTGCAGTTGATCATGATGGTCTCGTAGCCCGCGTCCGAGAGTGCGAACGAGGCGTGCACGCAGGAGTAGTCGAACTCGACGCCCTGGCCAATGCGGTTGGGGCCCGAACCGAGGATGACGACCTTCTTGCGGTCGGACGGCGTGACCTCGGTCTCCAGGTCGTACGACGAGTAGTGGTACGGGGTCAGCGCAGGGAACTCGCCGGCGCAGGTATCCACCGTCTTGAAGACCGGGCGCAGGCCGAGGCCGTGACGGAGGCCGCGCACCTCGGAGTCCGAGATGCCGCGAATCGCAGCGATCTGGGCATCAGAGAAGCCGTGGTCCTTTGCCTCGCGCAGCACATCAAGGGTGAGCTGCGGAGCCGCCTTGACGAGCTCTGCGACCTCGTTGATCAGCACGATCTGGTCGAGGAACCAGGGGTCGATCGCGGTCGACTCAAAGACCTGCTCGATCGTCGCGCCGAGGCGAAGCGCCTGCTGCACGTCAACGATGCGGCCGTCGGTGGGACGCTTGATCGTCTCAAGCAGCGTTGCGACGCGGTCCGCAGCAGTCGCCGAGTCGATCGCGTCCCAGTGGAACGAGGTGCCGCGCTTCTCGAGTGAACGCAGCGACTTCTGCAGGGCGGTCGTGAAGTTCCGGCCGATCGCCATCGCCTCGCCGACCGACTTCATGGTCGTGGTGAGCGTGTCGTCGGCGGCGGGGAACTTCTCGAACGCGAAGCGCGGAGTCTTCACAACGATGTAGTCGATCGCGGGCTCGAAGGAGGCCGGGGTCTTCTGCGTGATGTCGTTCGGGATCTCGTCGAGCGTGTAGCCGATCGCAAGCTTCGCGGCGATCTTGGCAATCGGGAAGCCCGTCGCCTTCGAAGCGAGCGCGGAGGAACGCGAGACGCGCGGGTTCATCTCGATGACCACCACACGACCATCAACCGGATCGATTGCGAACTGAATGTTGCAGCCGCCCGTGTCCACGCCGACGCGACGAATGATGTCGATCGAGATGTCGCGAAGGTTCTGGAACTCACGGTCGGTGAGCGTCAGCGCCGGGGCAACGGTGATCGAGTCGCCCGTGTGCACGCCCACGGCGTCGACGTTTTCGATGGAGCACACGACAACCGCGTTGTCCTTGGTGTCGCGCATGAGCTCAAGCTCATACTCCTTCCAACCGAGGATCGACTCCTCGAGGAGCACCTCCGTCGTCGGGCTGTAGTGCAGGCCGTCGGTGACGATGCGTACGAGCTCTTCCTCGGTGTAGGCGAAGCCCGAACCGAGACCACCCATGGTGAAGGACGGACGCACGACGAGCGGGTACCCGAGGTCCAGGGCGTACTCCTTCGCCTCCTCGAGGGTGTGTGCCACGTAGGACTTCGCGACGCCCGCACCAGCGGCGATGGCGATGTCCTTGAACAGCTGGCGATCCTCACCCTTCTGGATGGCGTCGACCTTCGCGCCGATCAGCTCGACGTTGTACTTCTCGAGGATGCCCTGCTCGTGCAGCTCCATGGCCGCGTTGAGCGCTGTCTGGCCACCCAGGGTGGGCAGGATCGCGTCGGGCTTCTCCTTCTGAATGATCGTCTCGATGACCGCGGCGGTGATCGGCTCGACGTAGGTCGCGTCGGCGAAGTCGGGGTCGGTCATGATCGTCGCGGGGTTCGAGTTCACGAGGATGACGCGCACGCCCTCCTCCCGAAGCACACGGCAGGCCTGAGTACCGGAGTAATCGAACTCACAGGCCTGGCCGATGACGATCGGGCCGGAACCGATGACGAGAACGGAATTAATGTCTGAACGCTTGGGCATGGCTCTTAGGCTCCCTGGGTGGTCGTGTCGGCGGCTGCGGCGCGGTCTTGGACCAGAGCGCGGAAGCGGTCGAAGAGGTAGAAGGCGTCGTGCGGGCCAGCGGCCGCCTCAGGGTGGTACTGCACGGAGAACGCGGGGATATCGAGGCACTCGAGACCCTCAACGACCTGATCGTTGAGGCTCACGTGGCTGACCTGCACGCGGCCGAAGCCGGCGGGCGACTCAGTCTCGCCCTCGAGCGGGGCGTCGACAGCGAAGCCGTGGTTCTGCGCGGTGATTTCAACGCGACCCGTGCGCTTGTCGAGCACCGGCTGGTTGATTCCGCGGTGACCGAAGGGCAGCTTGTAGGTGTCGAAGCCGAGCGCGCGGCCGAGCAGCTGGTTGCCGAAGCAGATGCCGAAGTACGGGATGCCGTCGCGCAGCAGCTGCTGGAGGAGTTCCACCTGCGCCGTGCTTGCCGAGGGGTCGCCGGGGCCGTTCGAGTAGAAGAGCGCGTCGGGAGCGAGCGCGCGGATCTCCTCGAGTGTCGTGCCCGCGGGGAGCACGATCACGTCGAAGCCGTGCTCAGACAGGTAACGCACGGTGGCGCGCTTGATGCCCAGGTCGAGGACCGCGATCGAGCCAACTCGTGCAACGCCCTCTGCTGCGGGGACGTCGTAGCGCTCGGGCGTCGTGACCTCCTGCGAGAGGTTCTTGCCTGCCATACCAGCCTGCTCGCGCACGAGCTCGAGCTGCGCCTCGTCGGAGAGATCAAGCTCGGCGCCGGAGAAGACTCCGGCGCGCATCGCACCAGCGGAGCGGATGCGGCGCGTGACCGCACGGGTGTCGATGCCTGAAATGCCGACGACGCCATCATTCGCGAGATCCTCATCGAGCGAGCGCTCGGCACGGAAGTTCGAGACGCGGCGTGCGGGATCGCGCACGATGAAGCCGGAGACCCAGATCTTGCGCGACTCCATGTCGTCGTCGTTCGAGCCGGTGTTTCCGATGTGCGGCGCGGTCATGAGCACGATCTGTCCTGCGTAGGACGGGTCAGTCAGGGTCTCCTGGTACCCGGTCATGCCGGTAGAGAAGACGATCTCGCCCAGGGTGCGACCCGTTGCGCCATACGCGCGGCCGGTGTATCGGGTGCCGTCCTCGAGAACGAGCACCGCAGCGCCGTTCGGCACTACGGCGGCTGGCGGCGCCGTTACTTCGGTCGTGTTCGTGGTCACGCTTCCTCCTGGATCGTGGGGTGAGTGGTGTTGGTCTGTGTGCCGGCCGCGGAACCCGAGGTTCTGTGCTGGCTGACTGCGGCGACGGCTTCGGCGAAGCGAGCCTGTTCCGCGGGGTCTGCGAGTCGGAAACTCGACTCAAGTTCGCGCGCGTCACTTCCCGGAGCGGGAAGTGCCCAGCGCAGGAGCGAGAGACCGCCGGGCTCGACGGCCTTCCCGATTCGGCCGCCGGCGGCGCCGGAGCCAATGATCTGCGATGCGGGGATCGTCACGGGTGCCTCGCCGGTCACGGCAATGGTCACGCCGTCACCGTGCACCGTGACCTCTGCGTACCCCTTGTAGCGCAGCCCGGGAATGGCTACACGCTCGAGCGGGGCTCCGGCAGGCGTGGTGGAGACGTAGCTCGCACGCGGGAAGTGCGCAAGCGGTGCGCCGGTGAGCTCGGGCTGCGGCGTCGCGCTCGCGAATGCCGCATCGCGGCGAGTCCGCCCGCGCCACGCGATCCACATTCCGGCGAACGCGAGTACCGCGATCGACGACATGAGGATGATGAATGTGGTGCGGCTCATCGCACACCTCCCTGAACTGCGCCGGCAGCGTGAGCGGCTGCTGCGACCTGCGCCGCGTCAATCAGCTCGCCGTCAGCCACCGTGAGGTAGCCCCGGCGCACGGTGTGCACGATGCGGCCGGGCAGCTCCATACCAAGGTACGGGGAGTTCTCGCTGAGGCCCTGCAGGCGAGCGAGGTCGAATGTGCTGCTCCCCGCAGGGTCCACGAGCACGAGGTCGGCCACCTGGCCGGCGTCGAGCACGCTTGGGTGGTCGCTGAGCCCGCCGATCTGCGCGGGGCGCTGCGACAGCAGCTGCTCAAGCTCGGCCCAGCTGATGTGTCCCTCGGCGATGAGCGTGAGGAGCGCAATCGGGAGCGCCGACTCCAGGCCGACCATGCCAAACGCGGCGGCGTCCCACTCGCACTCCTTCGCCTCGATCGGGTGCGGAGCATGGTCGGTGGCGATGATGTCAATGACGCCCTCGGCGACCGCGCGGCGCAAGGCCTGCACGTCCTCCTCGCGGCGCAGCGGAGGGTTGACTTTGTAGCGCGCATCGTAGCTGCGAACGAGCTCTTCGGTCAGGATGAGGTGGTGTGGTGTTACCTCAGCGGTCACCTGCACGCCCCGGGCCTTCGCCCAGCGCACCACCTCAACCGAGCCGGCCGTCGAGAGGTGACAGATGTGCAGTCGCGAGCCCGTGTGTTCGGCGAGCAGCACATCGCGAGCGATGATCGATTCCTCGGCAACCGCGGGCCAGCCCTTCAGCCCGAGCTCGCTCGAGAGAGTGCCCTCGTTCATCTGCGCGCCTTCAGTGAGCCGGGGATCCTGTGCGTGCTGCGCGATGACACCGCCGAACGTCTTCACGTACTCGAGCGCCCGACGCATGAGCAGCGGGTCATGCACGCACTTGCCATCGTCGGAAAAGACGCGCACCTGGGCGCGGGACTGCGCCATCGCGCCGATCTCGCTGAGCTTCTCGCCAGCGAGATCCTCGGTTACCGCGCCAATCGGGCGCACCGTTGCGTAGCCACCAGCATCGCCGAGGGCCTGCACCTGCTCCACCACACCCGCCGTGTCCTGCACGGGGAGCGTGTTTGCCATTGCGAAGACACTCGTGAACCCGCCAGCGGCCGCCGCGCGAGTGCCGGTGAGCACCGTCTCCGACTGCTCAAAACCTGGCTCGCGCAGGTGCGTGTGCAGGTCGACAAGTCCAGTCAGTGCGATGAGTCCGGCAGCGTCAATGACGCGCTCGTCCGCGCGTGCTTCGAGGCCCGTGCCACGCTCCACGATGCGCCCATCGGCGATGCGCAGGTCCACCGGCTCCGCGGCGAGTGTGTCGCTGCCGCGCTCGGTGAGCGTTGCAGCGAGGCGCGCCCCGCGGATCAGGATTCCGGGATTCGTGGTCATTCGGTCTCTCCTCCACGGGGGGTGATTCGTTCAGGTGTTGCTTGGGCGCCGCGCTCGCCGGAGAGCAGCAGATACAGGGCAGCCATTCGCACGGACACGCCGTTCGCGACCTGCTCAAGCACCGTGGAACGCGGCGAGTCGGCAGCGCGCGAGGAAATCTCGAGCCCCCGATTCATGGGTCCCGGGTGCATCACAATCGCCCGCTCGGTGAGGGCGGCCAACCGGGCGTCGTCGAGGCCCCAGTTGCGGGCGTACTCTCGCTCGTTCGGGAAGAACGCGGCGTGCATGCGCTCCGTCTGGATGCGCAGCAGCATGACGACGTCGGGGCGCTCCACGCGCAGCGCAGTGTCGAGGGAGTGATGGATCGTCACGGGCCACTCGCGCGTGCCGTAGGGCAGGAGCGTCTCCGGGGCGACAAAGCTGACGCGTGCGCCGAGCACATTCAGGAGCCACAGGTTCGAGCGGGCCACGCGAGAGTGCGCAATGTCGCCCACAATGACCACGGAGACGCCGTCAAGATCGCGACCACGGCTTGCCTCGCCAAAGAGCCTCCGTCGCATGGTAAACGCGTCAAGGAGGGCCTGCGTCGGGTGCTCGTGCGTCCCATCACCGGCGTTCAGCACGCCAGCGTCGATCCAGCCGCTCGAGGCGAGTCGCGCAGGGGCGCCGGATGCGGGGTGCCGGATCACGACGCCGTCCGCGCCGATCGCCTGCAGGGTCTGAGCGGTGTCCTTTAGCGATTCGCCCTTCGACACCGAGGAACCCTTCGCGCTGAAGTTGATCACATCTGCGGAGAGGCGCTTTGCGGCGGCCTCGAACGAGATGCGCGTGCGTGTCGAATCCTCGAAGAAGAGGTTCACGACAGTCTTTCCGCGCAGGGTCGGTAGCTTCTTGACCTCGCGCTGCTGCGTCGCGGCCATGTCCTCCGCGGTGTCGAGGATAAGAATCGCCTCATCGCGGGTGAGTGTCTTCGTGTCGAGCAGGTGCCTCACGCGCGAGCCTCCTCGGCCTGGTGCGTACCCTCGCCCGTGTCATCGGAGGAGATCGTCACCTCGTCGACCCCGTCGTGCTCGGCGAGACGCACGGAGATGCGCTCATGCTTCGCGCTCGGGAGGTTCTTCCCGATGTAGTCCGCGCGAATGGGCAGCTCGCGGTGCCCGCGATCGATCAGCGCGGCAAGGCGAACCGCCTTCGGCCGACCATGATCGCCCAGCGCATCGAGTGCCGCGCGGACGGTGCGCCCGGAGTACAACACATCATCGACCAGCACGACCGTGCTGCCGTCGATGCCGCTCACGGGCATGTCCGTCGGGTGCGGCGTCCGGGTCGGATTCTGCGCAAGATCGTCACGGTACATCGTGACATCGAGGCTTGCAACGGGAACGCGCTCGCCCTCAATGCGGGAGATCGTGTCGGCAATCCGCGCGGCGAGAAACGTGCCACGCGTGGGGATGCCCACGAGAACAAGGCCAGCAACGCCCTTGTTCGCCTCGATAATTTCGTGCGAGATTCGAGTCAGCGCCCGCGAGATTTCTGCGCTTTCCAGCACAACACGCGTACCCATATTCGAGCCCCCCTTCTCCGCCTCACAGGACGGCAGTTAAAGAAAAGCTGATGAGAACCATCATAGCGGATCAGAACCGCTGCGGTGTGCGGGCGCGCACAGGGGCGCGCCCGCACCGGCGTTAGTCGTGCGCGTGGTCCGCGATACGACCCAGCACGCCGTTGACGAAACGACCGGAGTCATCCGTCGAGTATTCCTTTGCGAGCTCCACGGCCTCGTCGATCGCGACGGGCGTGGGAACTTCAGCGTTGAAGAGGATCTCCCACGCGGCAAGGCGCAGAAGCGCGCGGTCCACGTTGGGCATCCGATCGAGCGTCCATCCCTGGGCGTAGCTCATGATGAGCTCGTCGATCTCGTCGCGGTGGTCGGTGACCCCATCGACGATTTCACGCGCGTACAGCCAGGAGGCTGCCCGGTCGGGCTCCCCCGCAGCACGCTTCGCCTCAGCGTTGACGATGGTGAGGATCGACTCTCCACGCACATCGGCCTGGTAGAGCATGTCAAGCGCGCGCTTGCGCGCCTTCGTCCGAGCTGACAACGTTAGTCGTTCACGCGGCCGAGGTAGTCACCCGTGCGGGTGTCCACCTTGATCTTGGTGCCTGCCTCGAGGAAGAGCGGCACCTGGATCTCAGCGCCCGTCTCGACGGTTGCGGGCTTCGTGCCGCCGGTGGAGCGATCACCCTGCAGACCGGGCTCGGTGTACGTGACCTCGAGCACCACGGAGGCGGGCATCTCAAGGTAGAGGGGCTCGCCCTCGTGGAGGCCGATCTGCACCTGCTGGCTCTCCAGCATGTACTTCGCGGCGTCGCCCACGACAACGGCGGACACAGTCAACTGGTCGTAGTCAGACTGGTCCATGAACACGAAGTCAGCGCCATCCTGGTAGAGGTACTGGAAGTCGCGGCGGTCCACGTTCGCGGTCTCGATCTTCGCGCCGGCGTTGTACGTCTTGTCGATGATCTTGCCCGACACTACGTTCTTCTGCTTCGTGCGAACGAACGCGCCACCCTTGCCCGGCTTGACGTGCTGGAACTCGACCACGCTCCAGAGCTGACCGTTCTCCTTGATAACGGTGCCGTTCTTGATGTCGTTCGAGGTTGCCATGCAGGTTCTCCGGGTTCTGTGAGGTTCAGGCGCGCGACTGCGCCGAACCAGTGTACACCTGCGCCCCACCCGTCCCGCCTGATTCGTGCAGGGTGTTTCATCCCCCGCTGGCCCAGCACCCCACGCTTGTGCCCTCGCCGCAGACTTCGGCGCGGGCAGTGCCGCCAGGCATAGGCTGGCGCGCATGCATATGATCTTCCGCACTCTGTGGCACTTGTGGTTCGTCGGACGGCGCGGCACCGCGCTCGGCTTTGGCGATGTGGGGCGATCACGGTTCCGCGTGTGGCCGACCGACATGGACATGCTCCGCCACATGAACAACGGCAAGTACCTGTCGATCATGGACGTCGCGCGCTTCGACCTGCTGCAGCGCAACGGCGTGTGGGAGCTGTTCCAGCGCGAAGGGTGGTACCCGGTGGTTGTCGGGCAAACCATCTCGTACCGGAAGTCGCTGAACCCGTGGCAGCGCTTCTGGATCGAGACCCGCATTCTGGGCTTCGACGAGCAGGCGGTGTACATCGAGCAGCGCTTCGTGCGCCCGGACTCGGCGCGACGCCCCGAGATCTATGCCCGCGCGTATGTTCGGTCCCGAATCCTCCGCCGCACCGGAGGTGTCGTCCCCATCGCAGAGATCATCGAGAAGAGCGGTGCGAACCCTGCAGAGTTGCAGGTGCCCACCGAGGTGCTCGAGTGGGGGCAGGCCACCAGGTTGCCGTCGACGCGCGATGCCGCGACGAGCGAGTGGGACTGATCTCGATCCGATTAGGCGAGCGGGGCGCGCGAGCCGAGATGGGGGCCTTGGTTTCCCGTCTCGCGGCAGGTGATTCGAATCACGCGTTCGCCAGCATCGTAAACGTGACGCGCCGCAAGCCGGCCGTCCGCGATGGACCCCGCGAGCCAGGTGAACGTGCCCGTGTCGATCGGCTGCTCCCCCGCGAGAATGCGCATGAGCTGCAGCATGAGCAGTTCGGGCAGTGACACGTGTGGTCCGTGTGCAAAACCGAGCCCGAGCAGGCTTGGCGTGGGCTCCCCCGGCACGAGGCGCAGGGTCCACCGCGCCACCGCGCCGGACGAGGGACGCTGCGCAACGACCGGCAACGGCCCCGCACCCTCGGGAATACGATCGAGCGCGTCGAATCCGCGCTCCGCGTCTGCGGCGAGGATCAGCGGGGAGACGCCGTCCGCGCTGTTCAGCACATCCGGGTGCGCGGAGCCCGCCCGGGTGAACGCCGCGCGCCAGCGGTCGATCCCCAGGCCGTACGGTGCCGGCACGGGAACCAGATCGGGGCGATCGCCTAAGAGCTCACCAAAATGGCCGAGGTCGCTTCCTGCTGCGGCAAACGCTTCCGGTTCGGGGAGCTCAGCCTCGAGGAGCCGCGCCGCAGCGCGGGCGCGGGCAAAGGCCGTGTCGAAGCGCCCGGCAACCGCGGGGTCAGTGATCGCGGTGAACGCAGCGCCGGCGAGCACCGCACCAGCCTCGCGATCGAGCCAGGCGTCGAACTCTGCCGCCGCACCCGAGCCGGCCGCGGGTGCGCTCATCGACTCGAAGTCGCGCGCGAGGCTTGGAAAGAGCGCTCGCACCAACTGCAACTGCTCATCTTGCCCTGGCTGCACCATCATGTCCCCAGGCTACTACCGGCCCGGGTGCGTGAGCTGCTGCGTAACATCCGCGGCAATGATGTCGTGGAGCGCGCCCGCAAGCTGCGTGGGATCATCGACGCGGATACCGTCAGGGGCATAGCGCGCACGCAGGTCGTCCGTGCCGAGTCCACACCCGATCACACGGACGCCCGCCTGCTGCAAGATCCGGAGCTGGCGCGCGGCCGCGAGCGGGTCGTTTGATCCGCCATCGCTGATGAGGAACACGAGGCGCGTTCGGGCGATCCCGTCCGCGTCGCTCACGGGGCGGCCGCCGGCCAGTCCCAGCTCGGCACCGGCCGCCGCAAGCGCCGCGCCGTCGTTCGTGGAGCCCTGCGGGCTGCGGATTGCGGCGTCGAGCTCGCGCCGTACCGCGTCGCTCAACCCGCGTGACAGCGGCTTCACCGTGTGCGCCTCAGCGTCGAACACGACGAGCGCGGTGCGCACGTCGAGCTCGAGACCGGTCCCGGTCGCCCGCTCAGCGAACTCGATATCACGCTCCACCGCGGCGAGCGACTCGAGCAGCACGATCATCGCGTCGGACGCCGCCGCCGCGATGCGCCCCTGCATGGATGCCGATCGATCGATGAGAAACACGTAGTCCGTGCTCCCCGCGCGCCGGGCACGGCGGGGCATCTGCACGCGACTGCGGTATGCGTCTGGCCGGGGAATGCCGGCGCGCGCCTGGGCGAGGGCCGTGGGGAGCGCCTCTCCGGCAAGTTCCTCGCCCTCCGGCCGGGGCCGCCGACTGAGCGTGGGCCGCAGCGCAATGCGCTCGGCGATCACCCGCGCCCAGACCTCCCGCATGCGCTCGATCGCGGCTCCGAGGTCAGCGACCCGTGCGCGATACTCGTGCAGCGCCGTCGCGCCGGCGTAGCCGCCCCCACCGGCGTACTCGCCAGGTTCACGCGGTGCGGCGTCGTCATCCCGGCCGGCCTCTGCCTCGGCGGCGAGAGCCGCTTCCCAGAACGCGCCAGCGCCCGGGAGCGGGGTCTCCAGCATGCGCTCGACGAAGCCCGCCTGCTCAGCCGCGAAGAGATCCGCTCCCTCCGCGCGCTCCTGTCCCTCCCCAGCGCGAGCGCGCTCTTGCTCATCTGCGGCAGCATCGGCGGCGCCCTCGCTCAGCTCAGCATCAGCTCCCGGTGCAGCCTCGTCCTCGGCGCCGGGGGCGCCCGCAAGGCCTTCGACCCCTGGCTCCGGCTTGTCCACGACACCGGCTTCGGAGCCCGAATCCAGGCCCGCCGCTGCGAGATCGGCGGTGAGCAGGCGCTCATACGGCGGGAGCAGCAGCACGAGCGCACGCTCGTACCGCTGCAGGGCGGGCCGTGTGGAGTCCGGCGCCAGCACGAGACTCAGGGCATCACGGCCAGCGCCGCCGGCAGTGGCGAGCTGCGCAAGCTCCGCGGCGACGAGCGCGTCGCTCGGTGCACCCCCGAATCGGAAGCCCATGCCGCGCGCGAGCAGCTGGGTCACCCACTGCACGTGCCGGGGCAGCGTATCGGGGTCCGCAGGCAGACTGCGCGTCAGCGCCGCCGCGAGAGGCACGCGCAGACCCGGCATCGCTTGGAGGAGCTCGCGCGCAGACTGCAGCCGAATCACCGCGTCCAGAAGCGGCGTAAGCTCGGGGCGCTGCGCCACCACAGAGTCGCGGCGCCGAGCGCGAGCCGGTGCGAGTCGTGCAGCCCGGGGGCCCTCCCACAGGTGCAGCAGTGCAAGCGCGACGGCTTCCTCCGCGGAGTGACCACGCACGCTGTACCAACCAAGGCCGACGTGCAGCACGCCATCAGCAATTGACCAGTCATCACCCTCGTGGACTTCGATGGGAAGGCCGAGTACTGCCCCCGCCGCGGCGAGCCGTGCCCGCAGCTCCGCTCCCGCCTCGCTCGTCATGCACTTCACCCTAGCGGGCGGATGCGCGGCGACCCGCCGCTCATCATCCGGGTGGTAGCGTGACGAGCATGCACTCCTTCGATCCCACCGCGGTGCTTGCTGAAGCGCGCGAACTCCAAGCTGAACTGCGCCGCGTGCGCCGTGCGATCGTAGCCGAGGGTGACCCCGAGCGGAGTGCAGAGCATGTCGCGGATCGTGACGCGCTTCGCACCAAGCTGAACGCGCTCGCCGCAGAACCGGAGCACCAAGAGGTGCTCGAAGGCGCACTCACTGCGCGGGCTGCTGCGCTCCGGACCGCGGTGATGGCACGCCGGAGAGAGCTCGCGAGCCGCGCAGCTGGCGCTGAGGCAGACGAGCTCGTTTCCCGGGCCATCGCGCAACACCGTAGCCTCACGTCGCGCGAGCGCACGCGCGTGGCGGCCCTGCGCGCCGACGCCGCAGCCCCCGCATACCCTGCCGGAGCGGACCAGGACGCCATGCTCTCACCGCTCGACGGAGTGCTCGAGGCGCTCGGCACACTCCGCCTGCGCGAAGCACGCGATCAGTTGCGGAATGGTTTGCTCCTCACTGGACAGATGCGCGGGATCATCGCGGAGGCCGCGCCCGCCCTCCTCCGCGGCGATCCCGTGCTGCTCCTGGGTGAAACCGGCGGCGCGAAGACCGCACTCGCCGAGCATCTCGCACGCACTACGACAGGTGCGGAACCCGAGCTCGTATCCGGCTACGGCGACATCTCCTCGGCGCAGGTGATCGGCACCCACGAACTCCGGGCCGAGAACGGCGCGACCGTGAGTGTGTTTACGCCGGGTCCCCTGCTTCGCGCGATGCAGGAGGGGCGAGCGGTGATCCTCGACGAGGTGAACGCGATGCCTGCGGAGTTCCTGAAACGCCTCAACCGGATCCTGCAGTTGCGCCCGGGCGATACGCTTCGCGTGCAGGAGGATGCGGGCCGCGAAGTGCGCATCGCGCCGGGCTTCGCGATCCTCGCGACGGCAAATGAGCAGACTCCCCACCGCTACCGCGGCGTCGACCGGCTGAGCTCCGAGCTCGTCAACCGCTTCGGGGCGAACAGCTATCGCGTGCACTACCCGGACACCGGGGTCCGCTTTGAGGACTTCCCCGTGGAGAACGGCCTGCTCGCGGCGGCCGCGGCCGTCGACTCGGACGGCCTGTTGCCGAGCGAGTGGCGGGCGGACGAGCTCGTGCGCGTGGCGCGCGCCGCCTTCATCAGTCAGCAGGTGTTCTCTGGAGCGGTATCGGACGGCTTCGGAGAATACGTCAGCACCGAGCGCGAGATCGACGGCCGGCCGGGTCTCGAAGAGTCAGTCCTGGCCCCGCGCACACTCGTCGCGATGGTGCAGAAGGTCAGCGCGAGCGCGGGATCCGTGACGCTTGAAGGCGCGCTCACCCGCTTCGTGGAGGGTGTCATGCACCGTGAGGATCGACGCGTCCTCGCGCTCATCTTGGAAGGTCAGGGCTTCAGCCTGGGCACGCGGTAGCGCGCCTAGGGTCGCGTCCAGACGAGCACTGGCGGCGCCGCTACGCTCCAATTCGTATGTCTCGCCGTGCGATGAGCGGCTGTCCCAGGAGCGCGAGTATCGCGGTCCCCACCGCGAGCCAAAGCGGTTGCCACCATCCCCAGCGGTCTTCGCCCGCCGCGCTCAGCAGCGTCGACCCAAAGTAGCTCAACAGCGCGAAGCCGGTGGGGATCCACGTTGCGCGCGCGGTCCGCCCCGTCGCCGCGGCAGAGAACAACGCAAGCGCGGCGAACCACCACCCGAGCAGGATGAGCAACGCGCAGGCGATCACCAGATGGGCACTGCTGATGCCGACACCCGACACCGCTATCCCCACCCAGCACCCCAGCCCGAGCGCCACTCCCACGAGCGCGACATTCACGGCGGCGGCCGCCCCGACGGTCCAGTACGCGCGGGCCCGAGAGAAGGGCTGAGCGAGCAGCAGAGACATGCGGCGGTGCTGCTCCTCGCCGGCGAGGCCCGCGCTCGCCGCAACAACGCCCACCAGGATGACCGCGGCCGGGGCGAGCAGCCCGAAGATTTCCAAATGCAGAAAACCTGCGGGAGTGGCAAGGTCGCCGCCCCCGAAGAGCGCGGCAATCGCTGCGGGAAAAGTCGCGGCAAAGCTGCCCGCTGCTCTCAGGAGCAGGCGGATGCCGGGCGGCGCTTGGAGTCGTGTGAGCACTCCCGTCGCCACGCTCAGGCGCAGTTCGCGTGTCCGGAAGCCGAGCACGCCCGCTCCAGTCAGCGCGATCGCGCCGCCCACGGACAGGGCGATCTGGCCGACGTCCACGCCGTTCACGAGCGGACTCGAGCCATTGCACCAGTGCCAGGGAATCCAATTCGCCGCGCCCGCGTGCCAGAGCGGCAGGAGGCTGGAGCCCAACCAACCGAGCACCATGACGGCCACCGCGGCGCCCGCGGCCGCGGTTTTCCGCCCCGTTGCGGCGCCGATCGCGAGTGCGAGCGCTGCGTGGAAGAGCGCGGCGGCCCCCCAGAGCAGCACTCCGCCGGCGCACACGAGCACGAGGATCGCAGTTGCGCGGGCGAGCACATAGCCCGCGCGAGACACGGGGGCGGCGAGAATCAGCGAGAGCGTGCGGTCCTGTTCCTCGCCAGCGACGGCGTGAGCGCCCAGCGCGATCGCGACGCCGACGAATGCGAGTGACCCAAGGACGCCAGCATCTCGCTGTAGGCCAGGACCGCCGGGGCTGCGTGCGCGGGGATGCCGATGAGCGCGCGCACCGCTTCCGGGAGCTCGGCGTAGATCCCCAGATCGATGCGCGCGTACACCGAAAGGCCGAGTACAAGCATCGCAGCCGTACTCGGTGCGTTACCGCGTTGAGCAACTCGGCGAACTCGCCAACGAGGTTCATCTCCACGCGATCCGGGTGGAGCACCAGATCGCGCACGCCCGGCACCGCGCTGAGATCCGCTTCGGTGAGCACCCCTTCGAAGTCAATCTCGACTCGGCGCATCTGGCGACCGCGCAGCGCTGAGACCGTCTCGACGGCGACGAGGTGGCCCTGCCGGATGATGCCGACTCGGTCGGTCACTCGTTCCACCTCGGCGAGGGTGTGACTCGAGAGGAACACCGTGCGTCCATCCTCGGCGACCTCGCGCATCATTGCCCAAAACTCGTGCTGCACGAGCGGGTCGAGGCCCGCGTTTGGTTCATCGAGGATGACGAGCTCGGGCCGATGCATGAATGCGGCAATGAGGCCGACCTTCTGTCGATTGCCTGTGGAGAGCTCCCCCACCCGCTTGTCGAGATCTGCGCTGAGCCGCTCGGCGAGCTCGGCGGCAAAGGCCCAGGCGGCATCGGTGTCAGCGCCTCGTCGCAGTCGACTGAGAAACTGGAGGGTCTCTCGCCCCGTCATGTCTGGCCTGAGGGCAAGATCAGCGGGAAGATATCCGAGCTTTCCCCGCACGCTCACATCGGGCGGGGGCTGGCCGAGCACGAACGCACGGCCCGCGCTCGGCCGCAGCTCCCCCATGAGCGTGCGAATGAGGGTCGACTTCCCGGCCCCGTTGGGGCCCAGAAAGCCGAACACCTCACCCGCTGATACCTCGAGGTCGATTCCTGAAAGCGCCGGAAACGACCCATACTGCTTCGCCAACCCGGTGGTGAGGATGGGATGCATGTCTCCTCCTGCGGGTGCGCGGCGCCGCGGGGTGGCGAGTGTCACCCGGAAGGAGAGGCGGTGCCTGCCTTCGCCTTGTTCTGAGCGTAAAACTGGCGGGGGGATTGCGCAATCGGTGATCCCCGAATTGTTCTCGGGGCTACGTGGCAGGCGCCTCGTACGTGAGCACGCGGGCCACATCATTGGCTGGCTTCTTCTCGCCGGCGAGCACCTCGAAATCAAGGTGGTTCTGGCGGGGCGGCAACGGGCAGGTCACGAAGTTCGTCACCGCGCAGGGCAGCGCATGCGCGTAGTTGAAGTCGATGAAGTCGATCCGCTCCGCGCCATCGCCGGAGAACTGCAGCTCGACGACGCGGCCAGCGCCGTAGCTCACGGGCCCGCTCGTGCGGTCCCGAATGTGGGCCACCGGCTGCACACCGTGTGCTGAGTCCTTCCCGATGAGCACAACCTCGTAGTCGGTCCCGCCGTGTGAGAACGCGAGCGTGCCAATCTGCGTGGTCGTCTCGCGCACGCCGGTCTCAACGGTCACCGCTTCGATGTCGTTGCGCGCGCTCGGGGTGAACACCGAGGGAATACGCCAAGCAGGGTCGTATTCGAACGCGGTGAGGCCGATCTCTGCGGCAGATACCGAGACGTGCGGATCGCGCACGCGCACGCCGAGGATTCGATCCCCCGCATCGTTCGTCCGCGGCACGGTCTCGACCTCGCGGTCGCCGAAGTAGACGGGCACACTGCCGCCGTGCCCGTACGTCTGGTTTCGGCCCGTCGGGATCTCGACGGGCGCACTCGGGTACTCGCCGTTGACGGAGAGGTTCGGCCCGGACACCGGGGGCGTGTAGAGAACCCGCCCCTCGGACACCGCCCAGGTGCCGGGCAGCCCCTCAAGCACCGCGCCCGCCGTGCCTTCGTGCAGCCAGAACTGCGCCACAAGCGCGGTCCACCCGTATGGGCGAGTCAGCTCGGCGACGCGCGTGTGGCGCCACTCGCGCCATTGGCCAGCAAGATGCTCATTCGTGGGCATCAGATCTCCTTCGTGTTGGGAAAAACTTCGGGGTCCCTCGTGCCGAGTACGGGAGCCGCGGAACTCGCTGCCTCGGGCAGGTGACCCGCGGCAGCCCGCGCGCTTCGGTGCACAAACTCGCACACTCGGGCGAACGAGTCGGCGCTCGCGTGTGCGTTGCCGTGCGGCGTGCCGCCGTTCGAGTACGAGACGCCCGACACCGGATGCCGCCGTGCGATTTCCGTCGCCGGCAGATGCGGGATCGTAATGCCGTGTCCCGCGTCTGCGTAGTCAAGGTGCAGTCGCTCAGCACGATGCCCGCTGTGCGCAAGCGCATCGAGCGCCAGCTGCGACGCGAAGCTCGAGGGCCACGCACGATCATCGAGGCCGGACACACAGAGTACGGGGCCACGGAACTTCTCGATAGGGATCCGGGTCTGCCGTGCAAGCTGCCGATCCCGGAGGCCATCAACGTAGATGTCCGAGGCTCGCGTGGGCGGCACGTCGCCACCCCAGGGGTGCCAGGTGACCCCCGCGTTCTCACGCCAGAGGTGCGGCAGCGGGGCGTCGTTCTCCGTCCAGGTCGGCCCGCTCCAGCCCTCGCTGGGGTCTGCCGCCCCCTGCGCGCCAAAGACAAACGCGCCGGGCACGAACGCCACCGCAGCCAGAATGCGCTCCGGGAAACGGGAGGCGAGCAGCAGGGTGAGCTCGCCGCCGCGGGACTGTCCGCTCACGACCGGGGCGCCGCCGAGCGGAGCGAGCTCGCGGGCGGTGTACGCGAGTGCGCGCTCGAAGTATTCAAGCGGCGTATGCGAGATGTAGTGCGACAGCCCCGGCACACGGAAGTAGCCGAGTGCAAACGCCTGGATCCCTTCCGCCGCGTAGAGTGCGGCTCGCGCCTCGTTGATCCCGCCGCCCGATCCGTTCATCACGATGATCGTGGGAAATGGGCCGGCACCCGTCGGGCGAAACAGCGTACCAACGAGCCCATCCGCGCGCACCTCCGTGCGGGTCACTCCGGGCGCGAGGAGGTGCTGTTCCACCGTGGCCTCAGCGGTCTCGTCCCCGCTTGCAGCGGTGTCGCTGAAGTAGCTGCCGGTCCCCGCAACGAGGCGCGCGGTGAGGCGCGTGAGGATCGGCGCGGTAACGTCCTCGGGCTCCGAACTCCCGCCGTGCGAGGTCTCCCGCGCCTGAGCCCAGAACAAGCCCATCGCGTCGGGCACACGGTAGTCGCCCGATACGGGGGCAGCGGTGTCGAGGTCGACAGTCCCTTGAGCATCCACAAGGAACGTTGCCTCTGCGGCCCAACGCTCGACGCCCCGCACCGTCTCCGCGCGCAGCGAGACCAGCGAGCCCGGGATCGCGCCGGTCACCCGGATCAAGCGACGTGCGGAGAGGAGCCCGCTCTCAGGGCTCACGTGGAGTGCCAGCTGCGCGTTCATCGTGGTGCCTCCCCCGAGGTTCGCGCTGCGTCCGCCGCGGCCCGAAGAGCGGTGAGCGCCAAACTCTCGACCTGAACGCGTGCCGTCGAGTCCAGCGTCAACTCGTTCCCGAGCGCATCGAACCGTGCCGGGAGGTGACCGCCCGCGTGTACCCAGTCCGCCGCGAGACGCGCCGCATCGTCGGCCGCCGCCACGCCACCGGCCCGAGCAGGATCAAACGCGAGGACCATCGCACCCCGTCCCGCCGCCCCGGGTCCGGTCTCGCGGCCACCGACGGCGACGCCTGCGAGCAGCTCAACGAGCAGCCCGCCGAGGGAGCCGACGAGACTCTCGGGGAGAATCGCGAACACGCGTGCGGGGTCGAGCGTCGCGTCGCCCGCCGTGTCAACGGCCACGCCCTCGGGCAGTCGCTCGCCGCGAGCCGTGCGGGCCCGCAGCTCGGCAAGCGTCAGTGGTGCGGTCGCGAAATCGGCGACGAGCGGCGGCGAGTTGCGCCGTGGTGTCGCAATCGCAATCGGGTTTGTACCGATCGCGGGCTGCGAGCTCCCCCAGGGCGCCACGATCGCGGGTGCTTGTGCGGCGACCAGGGCCACTCGCCCCTCCAGAGCAAGGTCTCGTGCCGCAAGCCCGAGCACGCCGAGCGCGCCCACTCGGCGCAAGCCGATCAGGCCGATGCCGTGCGTCGCAGTCGCGGATCCCGCGCGAGAGACCGCGACCGCGAGAGCGAGCGGTCCAGGAACGCCCGCTCCATCGAGACTGAGAATGGCCGTGCCGGGCGCGCTCACCGCGGGCGCAGAATGCACGCCCGCCGCAGGCGCGCCGATGCGCGCGAGATCCTTCACCAGCATGCTGAGACCGAAAGCGCCGAGACCGAGCACTTCAGCCTCGACGAGCCAGCGCGCCGCGCGGTCGAGGTCCGCGGGCGTTGCGCTCGCAGCGGCGGCGTACGGTGCGAAAACGGCGACGAGTTCGGCGCGGAGTTCACCGCAGCTGAGTTCCGTCCGGTTCGTCGCGACCGCGCCCGCCGAGCCAGCGCGCTGCGGGGTCGCCATTAGTACTTCACCCAGGGAACAAGTCGCCGCTCGATGAAGCCCTCGAGTGCGGTGGCCGCATACCCCAAGACCGAAATCGTCACGATGCCGACGTACATTTTCGACACCGCGAACGTGGACCAGGAACTCCAGATGAGGTAACCCAGGCCGCTCTGCGAACCGACGAACTCGGATGCCGCAATAATCACGAACGCGCCTCCCGTGGCGAGCTTGATCCCCGTAAAGATCGAGGGCAGCGCGTACGGGAAGGACACCGTGAACCAGCGCTGCACGGGCGACGCGCCATTCGCCTTCGCAACATCGTTGAAGAGCGGCGGGGTTTGCATCACACCGCTCATCGTGTTGAAGAACAGGTAGAAGAACACGCCAATTGCCACGATGACGTACTTGCTCGTCTCGCCGAGGCCGAAGATCAGCAGCAGGAGCGGGAAGATCGCCACCTTCGGAATGGGTAGGAGGCTTGCGAAGATCGGTTCGAGGAGCTGGCGCAGCGGGCGCACCGAGCCCAGCAAGACGCCGAGCAGCACGCCGGGCACGGCGCCCAGCACGAAACCGATCGCAATTCGCGAGAGCGTCATCGCGGTGTGTTCGAGCAGCACACCGTCGAGCAGCATCGCGACGAACGTCTCGACAATCGAGCTTGGGGCCGGGAAGAAGCGTGCATCGAGCACACCCACGCGGCTGAGCAGCTCCCAGACGAGCAGCAGCATGAGCGGCGTGTAGGGCCCGATTCGTCGAATCCACGGGGAGCCCCGTTCCGCCGCAACTGCGGAGCGCAGCTCCTGTTCAATCTCTGCCGGGATCGCCGGCGTCGTGCGATCGCTCATGCGGCCGACTCCTCCTCAGGGCGCTGCTCGAGCAGCTCCCACAGCTTCACCGTGATCTCGCCATAGCGCGGGTCGCGGCGCAATTCCTTGATGTCGCGCGGGCGCCCGAACGGGATTTCGATCTCATCGATGATGCGGCCAGGTCGGTGCGACATCACCACCACGCGGTCGGCAAGTGTCAGCGCCTCATCGACCGAGTGCGTGATGAAGAGCACCGATTTGGAGGTCTGTTCCCAGATGCGCAGGAGTTCCTGCTGCAGCACGACGCGGGTCTGCTCATCGAGCGCGCCAAACGGCTCATCCATGAGAAGCACATCACCATCATCCGCGAGCGCACGCGCAACCGAGGTGCGCTGACGCATTCCGCCGGAAATCTGCGCCGGATAGTAACTCGCGAAGTCCTGGAGGCCCACGAGTTCGAGGAGCTCCGTCACCCGGGTTCGCCGCTCAGCGCGAGGCACTCCGCGCAGCTTGAGCGGGTACGCGACATTCTCGGCGATCGTGAGCCATGGGAAGATCCCGTGCTCCTGAAACACCACTGACGGTCGGCTCTGGGTCGTCACGCTTCCCGAGCTCGGCTTTTCCAGCCCGGCCGCGACACGCAGAAGTGTGCTCTTCCCGCACCCCGAGGGGCCAAGCACGCACACAAACTCGCGTTCCTTGATCTCGAGGGACACGTCCTGCACCGCGACAAGGAGCTCGTCTCGCGACTCAGCGTTCGGGAACGCCTTCCAGAGGTTCTGGATCGAGATTCCGGTCACTTGGCGGCAGCCTCCTGCGACTGCTTCACAGCTGCAGCGAGAATGTCTGCGCGGAAGATGTCCTTGATCCCTGACTCGCCCGCGAACTCCAGCGTCTTCCGCTCGCGGAAGAACTCTTCCTGCTCAGCAACGTCTGCCCAGTCAATCGCGCCCTCCGGGTCCTGCACCGTGAGGCCAATTTCGGTCAGCGTCTCAACCGGGAGATCAGTGTACTCGGCGATGATCGCCTGGTCGGCGGGATCCTTCCAGCCGCCGTCTTCAAGTTCCTGGACCGCACGGAGGTAGGCCGCGGTGAACGCGGTGACCGCCTCCGGGTACTTGTCGACGTACTCGCTGTTGAACGCGAGCGCACCAAGCTCGACACCGGCCTGGTAACTGACGTCAAGGATCTCGTGGCCGAGGCCCTGCGCCGTGATGGCCGAAGAGATCGGTTCGATCGTCCAGCTCGCGTCGATCGAGCCGTTCGCAAGCGCCGGCGGAATATCACCGGGCGAAAGATTGACGAGCTCGACGTCGTCGAGCGTCAGCCCCGCCGTGTCGAGTGCGCGATACACCGAGTACACCCCGAAGCCACCGGTTCCGGGGACGCCAATCTTCTTCCCCTTGAGCTCGGCGACATCAGTGATGCCCGACTTCTCGGACGCCATCAGTGGCGCAGGGTTCTTCCCCTCGTCGGGCACGCGGGAGACGCTCGCAATCACCGAGATCGATGCGCCCGCCTTCGTCGCGTTGAAGAGACCTGCGCCCCAGGTTGCGCCGCCCGCGACAATGCCGCCCGTGCTGACCTGCTGGTACGTCTCCCCCGAGCTTCCGCTCTTCGAGATCAGCTCGACGTCCACGCCGGCGTCCTCGAAGTAGCCCTTCTCCTCCGCGATGAAGAATGGCGCGTAGTCGGCGTAGGGCGAGTAGAGGAAGGTGATCTTCGGGGCGTCAGCCGGATCTCCGCTTCCCGCGGGGGCGTCGGCTGTGGCGCAGCTCGTCAGCAGTGCAGCTCCGGCAAGGAGGGCGATGCCTCCGGCGATTCGGCGGCGAAGGCTCATGTGTAGGCTCCCGGGTCGAGGCAGGGCGCGGCCCATCGCCGCGCATTCCGCCAATCTATCGGCAGGCACGTGCCGCGCGCGGCACGTTGCGTCACAATTGGTCACACCCGTGATCGAGCCTGGCGAGCGGCCAGAAGGAAGCCTGCGAACTAGTTCGCGATCTCCTGGTAGGCGAACTGCAGCATAGAGTCGTCGACGCCGGCCAGAACACGCGGCTTGCCGATCTCGTCGAGCACGATGAACCGCAGCATCCCGGCGCGCGCCTTCTTGTCTCGCTGCATCGTCGCGAGGAGGCCGGCCCAGCGCCCTGCCGGGTAATTGAGCGGCAGCGTGAGCGAGGAGAGAATACGGCGGTGGCGATCCACCGCTGCGTCCGAGAGTGCACCCGCCATGCGGCCAAGCTCCGCGGCGTACATCATGCCGATGGAGATCGCGACGCCGTGACGCCACTGGTAGCGCTCCGCGTGCTCAATCGCGTGCCCAAGCGTGTGGCCGTAGTTCAAAATCTCGCGCAGCCCACCCTCGCGGAAGTCTTCCGACACCACTCGCGCTTTCACACCGACGGCAAGCTCGATGAGGCGCTGGAACTCCGGGGTCTGCGGATCGGTCGCGCGATCGACGTCAGCCTCAAGGATGTCGAGAATCTCAGGCTCGGCGATGAAGCCGCACTTCGCAACCTCCGCGAAGCCCGCGAGAATCTCATTGCGCGGCAGCGAGTCGACGAGATCGATATCGCAGATGACGCCCGTGGGGGCGGTGAAGGTGCCGACGAGGTTCTTGCCCTCGTTGGTGTTGATGCCCGTCTTGCCGCCAACGGCCGCATCGACCATTCCGAGAACGCTCGTGGGGATCTGCACGAGGCGGACACCCCGCAACCAGGTGCCGGCGACAAAGCCCGCAAGGTCAGTCACGGCCCCGCCGCCGAGGCCGATGATCGCGTCGGTGCGGGTGAAGTCCGACTGGCCGAGGATCTGCCAGCAGAACGCGGCGACCTCAACACGCTTCGCGGACTCGGCATCAGGGACCTCCGCGAGCAGCACGTGCGCGTAACGCTCCTGCAGCGAGTCGCGCAGGTCGCTCGCGATCTTCCCGACCGTGGGAGTGTGGATGATGAGCACCTTCGCCACGCGGTCCCCGAGAGCCTCGGGCACTCGCTCGATGGCACCACGGCCGATCGTGATCGTGTACTCGGATTCACCCGTGACCTGAATCTCCGTGAACGGGCTGGGGGTGCCGTCGGTGGCCTGGTCCTGCGGGGTCATGCTTCACTCCTTGTCGGTGGCGTCTGTTCGCCGGTTCCGGGGATGGGGCCGCGCTTCTTGCCAAAGCTGCGTGCCCACTGCGCGACGCGTCGCGCAAGCTGTTCTTTCGTCGCACGATCGGTGCGGTAGGTCACGTCGGAGACCTCCTCATAGAGCGGCCGGCGCTCCTCGAGGATGCGGCCCCACGCGTTCGGGTCATCGCGCAACAGCGGCCGGCGCGAGAGATTCGCGGTACGGAGCACCGCCTCTTGCGTGGTCATCAGCAGCACAACCGGGAACGAGGCGAGCAACTCACGCGTCCGCTCGGTCAGCACGGCGCCGCCGCCGAGTGCCACGATCCTGCCCCCGCGGTGCGCGAGCTCCTGCGCGATCACATCGGCCTCAATCCGGCGGAACTCGGGCTCGCCGTGGGCCGCGAAGAAATCGGTGATCGCCCCGTGCTGGCGCACGAACACGGCGTCCGTGTCCACGAACGGCACACCGAGTTCGCGCGCAACGCGCTTGCCGAGGCTTGTCTTGCCTGCGGCCATGGGACCAACGAAGACGATTGCACGATCCGGCAGACGCACAGCAGAGCGTCGCCGTCGCCGTCGCCGACTGCGCGAGGCCGCCCGGCTGCGAGGCGCGCCAGCTGACGCACCCGACTCTCCGCTCTCAGGCGGATGCTGCAACTCGGGCGTACTCGGCGGCGCGGGTTTCGGCGCAGCCGCGGGCGGGCCGCTTGGCCGCCCCGCCCGGCGCTTTCCGGTCACGACTCGATGGCGGTCGACAAGCGCTCGGGGATCGCGGCGAGATAGGACTCGAGGTTCCGCTTCGTCTCCGCGACACTGTCGCCGCCGAACTTCTCGGTTACCGCGTCTGCGAGCACGAGAGCCACCATCGCCTCGGCGACAACGCCAGCGGCGGGAACCGCGGACACATCCGAACGCTGGTGGTGAGCCTTCGCTTCTTCGCCCGTCGCGACGTCCACCGTCGGCAGAGCGTGGGGCACCGTGGCGATCGGCTTCATCCCCGCGCGGACGCGGAGCACCTGACCCGTGGTCATCCCACCCTCGATACCGCCAGCGCGGCCCGTTTCGCGGGCGATCTGTCCGTCAGCGATATGCAACTCGTCATGCGCTTCCGAGCCGCGGCGGCGCGTGGTCTCAAACCCATCGCCCACCTCAACGGCCTTGATCGCCTGGATACCCATGAGCGCTCCTGCGAGGCGGGAATCGAGTCGACGATCCCAGTGCACGTAGGAACCGAGCCCCGGCGGCAGACCGTAGGCAAGCACCTCGACGATGCCTCCGATCGTGTCGCCAGATTTCTTCGTATCGTCGACTTCCGCAACCATGCGGGCGCTCGTTCCGGCATCAAAGCAACGGAGCGGATCCGCGTCGAGTGCTGGCGTGTCCTCTGGTCGGGGCAGCGGGCCACCAGCGGGCGCCTCAATCGTGCCAAGCGACACCGTGTGGCTCACGAGACCAATGCCCAACTCGCTGAGGAAGGCACGGGCCACAGCCCCGAGTGCCACGCGGGCAGCGGTCTCGCGCGCGCTTGCACGCTCGAGCACGGGTCGTGCCTCGTCGAAGCCGTACTTCTGCATGCCGGCGAGATCAGCGTGCCCGGGTCGCGGGCGCGTCAGCGCAGCGCCGCGGCCGCGAGACTTCTCCGAGAGCTCGGTCGGCTCCGCGCTCATCACCTCGGCCCACTTCGGCCACTCCGTGTTCCCGATGCGGATCGCGACGGGCCCTCCGATGGAGACGCCCTGGACGACACCGCCCGAGACGTTCAGCTCGTCCTGCTCGAACTTCATCCGCGAGCCACGGCCATAGCCGAGCTTGCGGCGCGCGAGATCAGCACGGATCTCTGCGAGCGAGACGGGCACGCCAGCAGGCAGCCCTTCGAGGACAGCAATCAGTTCGGGTCCGTGGGACTCTCCAGCGGTAAGCCAACGCAGCATAAGGACTATCCTCCCACACTGGAGGGTGCTGTCGCTGCGCGCATGGCCGCGCGCACCGCTGATTCTTCAGCCAGCGGGATACTGGGATCACCCCCGCTGAAGATCCGAATCTGCACGATCGCCTGTTCGACAAGCATGTCGGTGCCGGGCAGGGATCGCCCACCGGCGCGTTCGTGGCGCCGCGCGAGCGGGGAAGGCCACGGGTCGTATGCGACGTCGAAGAGCGGTGCCGCGTGCAGGGTGTCGGGCAGGTCAAGCGAGGTACCGGCGGGCCCCGGGAGTGTCGAGATGGTGAGCGTTGGCTGCCACTCACGGAGCTCGGGATCGCTGAGCCCCATTCCTGCGCAATGCATATCGCTCGAGCCGTCGAAGCGCTGCGCAAGCGCGATGGCGGCTTCGGGCCTGCGGCCCACTACGTGAAGTTCGCGGGCTCCGAGCTGGCGGGCCGCCAGCACTGCGGAGACCGCAGTGGCCCCCGTGCCCAGCACCACCGTGCGCGCCGCGTCGAGGTTCGCCGCGTCGATCGCGTGAGCGAGCCCCGCAACGTCGGTGTTGAAACCGTCCCACCCACCATCGTCGCGGTGCCGAAGGGTATTCACGACTCCGCTCTCGCGCGCGATCGGATCGAGAGAGGTCGCGAGCCGGAAGGCTTCCTCTTTCAGCGGCATCGTGAGCGACAGACCGCGCCATTCCGGGCCGCGGCCGGCGAGGAAAGCGCCGAGGCCCGCCTCACCGCACCGCACCGCGGAGTAGCGCCAGTCCAGTCCAAGCACTGTATACGCCGCGCGGTGAATGCGCGGCGACAGCGAGTGCCCGATCGGCGAGCCGAGAACAGCGAGCTGTTCGGGCACCTAGCAACCCTTGCCGGGGTTGGCCGCACACCACTCGTTGAGCTTCGCAACCGACGCCTCGTGCTCCTCCTGCGTCACACTGAACGCGGATTCGCGTGTGTCAAGGTTGATCGCCACGAAGTAGATCCAGTCCCCCGGCTCAGGGTTGAGAGCGGCGTCGATCGCATCACGCCCGGGATTCGCGATCGGCCCCTTCGGCAGCCCCTTGTGCACGTACGTGTTCCACGGGTTGTCATCGGAGAGTGCTTCGTCCGTCGACCAGACCGAGCCGTCCTCGTGCTGTCCCATCCCGTACTGCGCCGTGGAGTCCATCTGGAGCAGCATGTCGTCGGCCAGACGGTTTGCGATGACGCGCGACACCTTGCCAAAGTCCTCGATGCGCCCGCCCTCCTTCTGCACCATCGCGGCAATGGTCAGCACCCGCTCGCGGTCAGCCTCAGCAACGCCCGCCTCGTCAAGCACCTGCTTCTGCTGATCGACCAAGCGCTGGATGGCCTCTGCGCCCGTGGTGTCAGACTCGAACTCGTACGTCGCCGGGAAGAGCCAGCCCTCCAGGCTGTCCACACCAGCGGGCAGGCCGTACGCTGCGGGATCCTTGATGGCATCCTGCAACTCGGAGAGCGGAATATCAGCGCCCGCGGCGACGAGTTCAATCGTCTGCTCGACGGTTTTCCCCTCGGGAATCATGGCGGTGAAGTTCATCCGGTTCTCCGGGTCCTGCAGCGCTTCGAGCGCGGCCTGCGAGCTCATCTGCAGTTTCATCCGGTATGAGCCGGGCTGGAACTCGACCGCGGGATCCTGGTCGAGCAGGAGCCGGTAGAACGCCTCTGAGGTCTTCACGACATCCGCCTCGGCCAGGGTGATGGCCACGTTTTCGCCGATCTCACCCTCGGTGATCACGATGATCGCGTCTCCCGTGCCGGGGCCCTCGTAGTCGTTCGAGGTCCACCCCAGGGTTTCAGAGATTCGCTCCCCGAACTGCGACCAGAGGTAGGCTCCTGCGGCCGCAAGGCCACCGAGGAGGGCGACCGTGACGATCAGTGAGATCGCAATGCGCTTCCCACGCCCGGAGGCGCGCTCCCGCTCGCGTGCTCGTGCGTTCATGCGTGTGACTCCTTCGCATTCGCGCCGGCCACCGCGACCGGGCTCCCGGGTGCCATCCCCTGCGCGCGCTCGGTATCGAGTGCGTGCTGCAGGATCACCACCGCTGCCGCTTGATCGATGATCGAGCGACTCTGTTTGGTTTTCTTCCCGGCCTGGCGCAGTTGCCCCTGAGCCGAAACTGTGGACAGGCGCTCGTCAACGAGGCGCACGGGCACACTGCTACTCGCGAGTCGCGCTGCAAGTTGCTCGGCGAACCCAACGGCATCATCCGTGGAGAGCGTCCGCTCGCCTCGCATATTGAGCGGCAGGCCGACGATCACCTCGAACGCATCGAGCTCGGCTGCAATGGCTGCGATGCGTGCGAGGTCGGCATCGCCGTCCGTCGCGCGCGCCACGGTCTCCACGGGCGTGGCAAGCATGCCGTGGAGGTCTGAGCGGGCGACACCGACGCGGGCCTTGCCCACGTCGATGCCGAGTCGCACTCCGCTACGCACGCCGCCTACTCCGCGAGCCGACCGCGGATCGCAGCGAGAGCCGCGTCAATCTGCGTGGGATCAGCGCCACCGCCCTGCGCGAGATCCGGCTTGCCGCCGCCGCCGCCGCCGAGCACCTGCGCGCCCAGTTTGGCGAGGTCGCCCGCGCGAACTCCAGCATTCCGAGCGCCTTCGGTGGTTGCCGCAATGACGACCGGCTTGCCGCCCGCATCGCCCGCGAGCACCACGACGGCCGCGTCGGCTGCCAGACGATCGCGGGCCTGGATTGCGAGGCCACGGACATCGTCAGCCGAGCCCACCGCACCCAGCGAGTGGAGCACCGCACGCACGTTGCCAATCGGCTCGGCGCTCGCGACCAGTTCGGGGACGCGCTGAGCCAGCTTCTCCGCCTCGAACGCCGCAATCTTTTTCTCTGCGGCCTTCAGCTGCGCACCGAGATCCTGCACACGGCCCACGAGCTCCGCGCGCGGCACACGCAGTCCGCTCGCGAGCTGCTGCACGATGGCGCGCTCCGCAGCGAAGCTCTGGAACGCTTCGAGCCCAACGAGCGACTCCACGCGCCGGTTGGTGGAGCCGACCGAGCTCTCGGATACGAGGTTGATCATTCCGACCTCGGAGGAGCTCGACACGTGGGTTCCCGCGCACAGTTCGCGCGACCACGGCCCTCCAATGTCAACCACGCGCACGCGGTCGCCATACTTCTCGCCGAAGAGCGCCATGGCGCCCATCGCCTTCGCCTCGTCAATACCCATCTCACGGGTGACGACCTCGTAGTTGGAGCGAATCGCGAGGTTTGAAATCTCCTCGATCTCACTCTTCGTTTCCGCGCTGAGCGCTTCCGAGTGCGTGAAGTCGAGACGCATGTAGCCGGCCTTGTTGTAGGAGCCCGCCTGGTGGGCGCTCGCGCCCAGAACGTCACGCAGCGCCGCATGGACGATGTGCGTTGCCGAGTGGGCCTGCGTCGCTCCCCGACGGTAGTTGGCATCCACACGGGTCTCCGCGCGCTGATCGATGCCGATCGTACCGACGCTGACCTTGACGGTGTGCACAATGAGGCCCGGGACGGGCTTCTGCACGTCAAGCACCTCGGCTTCGAAGCCGTCGCCCACGATCACGCCCTGATCCGAGTCCTGTCCGCCGGACTCTGCCCACAGCGAGGTCTCGGACAGCACGAGTTCGGCGATCTGGCCCTCGTGCGCCTCACGCACGGGCACGCCGTCAACGACGAGGCCGAGCACGCGGCTCTCGTGAACAAGCTCGTCGTACCCCGTGAACAGAGTCTCGCCCAGGCCGCGGAGCTCCTTGTATACGGAGAGATCCGCGCGCTGCCCCTTCTTCGCCTTTGCGTCGGCCTTCGCGCGGTCGCGCTGCTCCTGCATCAGCTCGCTGAACACCGTGCGGTCCACTGCAACGCCGGCCTCCTCCGCGATCTCGAGCGTGAGCTCGATCGGGAAGCCGTGAGTGTCGTGCAGTAGAAAGGCGGTGTCGCCGGGAACAGCGACTGAGCCGGCCTTGGCCGTCTCGACCGCGGTGTCGAGGATCTGAATGCCCGATGCAAGCGTGCGCAGGAAGGTCTTCTCCTCTGCGTAGGCAGCTCGTGAAATGAAGTCAAAGTCGCGCGCGACCGCCGGGTACGCCTCCTGCATCGCGTCCCGCGAGACCGGGAAGAGCTCAGCAAAGCTCGCGCCGTCGAAGCCGAGCAGACGCATCGAGAGAATCACCCGGCGCAGCAGACGCCGCAGAATGTACCCGCGCCCCTCGTTCGAGGGCGTCACACCGTCGGCGATCAGCATGAGGCCGCTGCGCACGTGGTCAGCGATGACGCGCAGGCGCACGTCATCGGCGTGATCGGCGCCGTAGGTCTTGCCCGTAAGCTCTGCCGCCCGGTCAAGCACGGGGCGCACCTGATCGATCTCGTACATGTTCTGGACGCCCTGCTTGATGAACGCGACGCGCTCAAGGCCCATGCCCGTATCGATGTTCTTCTTGGGCAGCTCTCCGAGAATCGTGAAGTCAGTCTTCGACTTCACGTCGGCGACCTCGTACTGCATGAAGACGAGGTTCCAGATCTCCACGTAGCGATCGTCATCGGTCGCCGGGCCGCCATCGATCCCATGCTCGGGGCCGAGATCGAAGAAGATCTCCGAGCACGGGCCCGCGGGACCTGGCTGCCCCGTCGACCAGTAGTTCGTGTCTTTCCCGAGACGCTGAATTCGCTCGTCGGGCAGGCTCGAGTGTTCGCGCCACAGCGCGATCGCTTCCTCGTCCTCCTCGTACACGGTGACCCACAGGTCCTTCGCGTCGAAGCCGAGGCCCCCGTCAGCCTCGGGCGTGGTGAGGAGCTCCCAGGCGAACTGGATCGCGCCCTCCTTGAAGTAGTCACCGAAGGAGAAGTTTCCGCACATCTGGAAGAAGGTGCCGTGACGCGGCGTGCGCCCCACCTCCTCGATGTCGTTCGTTCGGATGCACTTCTGCACGCTCGTCGCGCGGGGGTACGGCGCGGGCACCAGACCGGAAAGGTACGGCACAAACGGGACCATTCCGGCGACCGTGAACATCAGGCTGGGGTCATCGCTCACCAGAGAAGCGGACGGGACAACGGTGTGTCCTCGCTTCTCGAAGAAGTCAAGCCAGCGGCGGTGGATTTCAGCGGTCTGCATCCGTGAATCTTTCTTGTGATGGGGATTGTCGTTCGAGCGCTCGCGCGGGGCAGACCAACGGTCTCCCTGCGGGCAGCGCGTGAAGCTTGGGGAGGCTAGGCCTTGTCGCGCAGATCGCGCAGCGCGTCCTCGAGGTCATCAGCGAGATCTGACTCGTCAGCTTCCGACTCATAGCCGCTCGCAAAGGCGCGACTGAACTCACTCATACCGCGGTTCACACGGTCAAAAAAGCGGCGACCCTCGGGGCTCTGGTTCACGAAGTGTGCCGCGACGAAGCCCAGCACAACTCCACCCAGCAGCAACATCAGCTTGCGCATGTCTCATTCCTCCTGTCGGCGAACGAACGCGGTGGGGGCCGCGCCGGAAAACACCGACCAGCTTAGCGGGTTCCTTCTCCCCCGGGCCGGATATCCACAGACACCACGCAGGCCCGGAAACGCCTCAGGGGCGCCGGATCACTCCGACGCCCCTGAGGCGGCTGTGCGCAAACGTGCGGCTTAGCGTCCCGAGTAGTACTCGACGACGAGCTGCACTTCACAGGTCACGGGGACCTCAGCGCGCTTCGGGCGACGCACGAGGCGTGCCTGGAGCTTGTCGAGCTCAACCTCGAGGTAGCCCGGAACGGGGGGCAGTACCTCGGCGTGGCCACCGGCAGCGGCGACCTGGAAGGGCTCGGTGCCCTCGGAGCGCTCCTTGACGTGAATGAGCTGTCCCGGCTTCACACGGAAGGAGGGACGGTCAACGATCTTGCCGTCGACGAGGATGTGGCGGTGCACAACCATCTGACGAGCCTGTGCGGTGGTGCGGGCGAAGCCGGCACGGAGCACGAGGGCGTCGAGGCGCATCTCGAGGAGCTCGACGAGGTTCTCACCCGTCAGGCCGTCCTGGCGGCGAGCTTCCTTGAACGCAATGGTGAGCTGCTTCTCGCGGATGCCGTACTGAGCCCGGAGACGCTGCTTCTCGCGCAGACGAACGGCGTAGTCGCTGTCGCTCTTACGCTTGGTGCGGCCGTGCTGGCCGGGGCCGTAGGGGCGCTTCTCGAGGTAACGAGCTGCCTTCGGCGTGAGCGCGATCCCGAGCGAGCGGGAAAGGCGGGTCTTGGAACGGGTACGCGACGTAGTCGACACGTGAGTCCTTTCGGGTTTTCTGGAAATAGCGCACACAATCTGACGATCGTGCGGCGTGTGTTCTCTCGGCCACGCTGCGCCCGCATTCACGACCCTCGGAAGGGCACGCAATGCACGCGACGCAGCACACCGTTTTCGGTGAGGGAACGACCAGCGCAGAAACCCGGCTACAGGGCGACTGCCACAAGGGCCCGTGCGCAGCCAGCGTCGGGTCCAGTGTTGGCCAGCGTCTAGCTTAGCACGAAGCAGGCGCGACGTGCGGCCGGCTCATGACTGCCCGGCGCGGGTGATCCTCCGCAGCTTGCCCAGACGTTCCGCGAGCTCGCGCTCGTTGCCGTGTGTCGTCGGCGAGTAATACACCCGCTCACGAATCTCCTCGGGCAGGTACTGCTGCGTCGACACCCCGCGCGGGTCGGAGTGCGGGTAAATGTAGCCTTTTCCGTGCCCCATCCGCTTCGCGCCCGGATAGTGCGCGTCGCGGAGATGCAGCGGGACCGGCCCGAATCGCCCGGCCTTCACATCTGCGATCGCCGTATCGATTGCAGAGATGACCGCGTTCGACTTGGGTGCAGTTGCAATGTAGATCGTGGCCTCGGCGAGCGGGATTCGTGCTTCTGGCAGACCAATCAGCTGCGCGGCCTCGGCGGCGGCGACCGCGACCTGGAGCGCGCGCGGATCAGCGAGCCCCACGTCTTCTGCGGCGTGGACGATGAGCCTGCGCGCAATGAATCGGGGATCCTCGCCTGCCTCGATCATGCGAGCGAGGTAGTGAATCGCTGCATCGGGATCGGAGCCACGCATCGACTTGATGAACGCGCTCGTGACGTCGTAGTGCTGATCGCCGTTTCGGTCGTAGCGGAGAAGGGCACGATTCACGGCGGCCGAGACGACGTCGGGCGTGATGACGGGGCGCGCAGGCGCCTCCACGTTTGCCGACTCCTCGCGTACCGTCTCCTCACTCGCCGAATCGCAGCTCTCCAGCGCTGCAGCCGAGGCCGCGGCGGCCTCAAGTCCGGTCAGCGCGCGCCGCGCATCACCTGAGGCGAGCTGCACGAGCGCATCCAGGGCCTCCGGCTCCACCTCGACGGCGCCATCGAGTCCCCGTGGCTCCGTGAGCGCCCGCTCCAACAGCGTGCGCAGGTCGGAATCGTCTAGCGGCTCGAGCGTCAGGAGCAGGGAGCGCGAGAGTAGCGGGCTGATCACCGAGAACGAAGGGTTTTCGGTGGTTGCAGCGACGAGGGTGACCCAACCGTTCTCCACGCCCGGCAGGAGCGCATCTTGCTGCGCCTTCGTGAAGCGGTGGATCTCGTCGAGAAAGAGCACGGTCGCAATTCCGTAGAGATCGCGGTCGTTGAGCGCGCGCTCCATCACGGTGCGCACGTCCTTCACCCCAGCGGTGATGGCCGAAAGCTCGACGAAGCGGCGGCCACTCGAGTGCGCGATCGCCTGGGCCAGCGTGGTCTTCCCCGTGCCCGGCGGACCCCAGAGGATCACCGAGACGGCTCCCCCGCCGCCCTCCGTGTCGGCGGCGAGCACGCGAAGCGGCGAGCCGGGGTGCAGCAGGTGTTGCTGTCCCACGACCTCGTCGAGAGAGCGCGGGCGCATTCGTACCGCGAGGGGCGCGGTTGCCGCGGGAAGAGCTGGGGTGTCCACGTCACCATGCTAACCGGCACCTCTGACAGGGCGGAGACAACGTCCTCCCGCGCACGCCACTCCCGGAAACACAGCACTCCAAGGGGCATCCCGGCGCCCGCTGTGGCATAGTGGAGGAGTCTATTCCGTATGGTCGGCACGGCCGGCCCCCACACCCGACAAGTGAGCAGAACCGTGAGCGAAGCGACCAACGAAACGCCCTGGGGACGAGTCGACGACGACCGGACCGTATATGTGCGGGAGGGCGAGGGCGAACGAGCGGTCGGGTCATACCCAGACGGCACCCCCGAGGAGGCGCTTGCCTACTTCACCCGCAAGTTTGCGGACCTTGAGGGTCAGGTCAGCCTGCTTGAGGCGCGCATTGCGCGCGGCACCGCCGACGGCTCGGCTGCTGAGTCGGTCACGAAGCTGCAGGAGCAGCTCGTTGAGCCCGCAGCGGTGGGTGACATCGCCGGACTGCGCACGCGCGTCGAGGCGCTCGTCACGAAGACTGCCGCGCTGAGCGAGAAGCAGCAGGCCGAGCGCGAGGCCGCACGCCAGGAGGCCGTCGCCAAGCGCGAAGCCATCGCGGCGGAGGCTGAGCGCCTCGCTGCCCAGCCTGAGAACTCGATTCGCTGGAAGGACACGAGCCAGGCGTTTGAGCAGCTGTTCACCGACTGGCAGACCGCCCAGCGCAGTGGGCCGCAGATCCCCAAGGCGCAGGCAGACGCCCTGTGGAAGCGCTTCCGCTCCGCTCGTCAGTCCTTCGACACTGCTCGTCGTGCGCACTTCGCGCAGATGGACGCCACCAACAAGGACGTGAAGCAGCGCAAGGAGCGCATCATCGCGGCCGCAGAGGCACTTGCCCCGAAGGGCGTCGATGGCATCCCCGCGTACCGCGGCCTGCTCGACGAGTGGAAGGCTTCGGGCCGCGCGAGCCGCAAGATCGATGATCAGCTGTGGGCTCGATTTAAGGCTGCCGGCGACGTGCTCTACCAGGCGAAGGCCGCAGAGGCCGCGCAGACGAATGAGGAGTACGCGGCGAACCTTGCACAGAAGCAGGAGATTCTCGGCGAAGCCGAGCCCATCCTGCAGGTGAACGAGCACACTGCCGCGCGGAAGCAGCTCACGGCAATCCAGCTGCGTTGGGACGAGGTGGGTCGAGTCCCCCGCGAGGCGCTGCGCGATGTTGAGGGCCGGCTCCGAAAGATCGAGGACCACGTCAAGCACCTCGAGGAGGAGCACTGGCGGAAGACGAACCCGGAGACCAAGGCACGCAGCGAGGGGCTCCGCGGACAGCTTGAGAACTCGATCGCTGAGCTCACCGCAGAGATCTCCGCCGCTGAGGCGGCGGGCGACGCGAAGGCGAAGCAGGCCGCGGAAGAGAAGCTCGCCACGCAGCAGTCCTGGCTCGCGGCACTCGGCGACTAGTTTGTTGCGTCCCGGCCGCCTCACCTGAGCGCGGTCGGAAAAGGAGCGCCCCGGGAACTGCACAGTTCCCGGGGCGTTCTGCGCGTATAAGACTCGTGCTCGGTGCGCGTCGCCCACACACTCAGGATCTACCGACATGCGGCAAGTTATCCACACGAGCGCTCCGAGTGCAGCTGTGTGTTGCTCAGGTCGGCGAGACTCGAGGCATGCCAGCTCTTATCGCACCGCAGCGCAGAACCGCTCCACTCCGGGTGCCGCGACACGATCTCCTGCCGGGCCCCGTGCAGCGCGCAGAGCTCATCCGCGGGACGCTCGTGCACTGTGGACCGGGTGTGCGTGGCGCTGGGTGGCCGGATACTCCCCTCGTCCGCGCTGCGGCGCTCGCGCCATGGCTCACGCCGGACCGCACGGCGATACTCCTCACCGCGGCCTGGATCTGGGGAGCAGCCCACAGCGCTGGTGCTCTGCTCGAGTTCGCCTCAGCGGCACGCGCGAACACGGGCAGTGAACGCGGTGTGCGTGTGCGTTCGCGCCAGCTCTCGCCCCGGGAGCCGGAGCTGCTGCACCTCGGTCGTGCGACGGTGACCACGCCCACGAGAACCGTCGCCGATCTCCTGCGATTGAGCGCCGTGCTCACGCGGGAGATCCACATCGCCTGCCGCGTCCTGGCGGTCTTCCGCGGTGCAGGCGCCGCGCAGGTCGCTGCGGCGCTGACCGCTGGGCCTGCGCCGCACCGGCGCAGAGCGCTCGCGCGGCTCGCGCGAGTCTCTCAACTCTGGCTCGAATCAGGCGCTGAGAGCGCCGCGCCTAGTTCGTGATCCGATAGACGTCGTAGACGCCATCAATGCGACGCACGGCGTTGAGTACGTGGTCCAAGTGGGTCGCGTTCGCCATCTCGAAGACGAAGCGACTGATCGCCAGCCGTGAACTTGACGTGTTCACCGAAGCAGAAAGGATGTTCACGTGATGCTCTGAGAGCGTGCGCGTCACGTCGGACAGCAGCCCGGAGCGGTCGAGCGCCTCGACCTGAATCTGCACGAGGAAGACGCTCTTCGAGGTGGGTGCCCACTCGACATCAACGAGCCGGTCCTGCTGGGTGCGCAGGTTCTGGAAGTTGTGGCAGTCGACCCGGTGCACAGAAACGCCCTGCCCCTTCGTCACGAAGCCCTGGATCTCATCCCCCGGAACGGGGGTGCAGCACTTCGCGAGCTTTGCAAGCACGTCGGACGCGCCCGTCACCACGACACCGCTCGAGTCGGTGTGACGCTGCGGCCGCGGTGCGTCAATGATCGGAACGGTTGCAAGCGCTGGTTCCGTGGAGCTCTGTTCGTCGAGCACCAGCGCGGTGACCTTCTCGACCACAGACTGGGCGGAGACGTGGTTGGCGCCCACCGCGGCGTACAGCGCAGTCACGTCCGCGTAGCGCAGCTGCAGCGCAACCTGCTGCAGCGCCTCCGAGTTCATGACGCGATGGAGCGGCAAGCCTTGCTTCCGGAGCGCCTTTGCGATCTCCGTCTTCCCGGTCTCGGCGGCTTCCTCACGGCGCTCCTTCGTGAACCACTGCCGAATCTTATTCTGGGCGCGCTTGCTCTTGACGAAGGTGAGCCAGTTCTTATTTGGGCCCGCATTCGGGTCCTTCGAGGTGAATACCTCGACGACGTCGCCGTTCTGGAGCGCAGTCTCGAGCGGAACGAGCCTGCCGTTGACGCGCGCGCCCATCGTGCGGTGCCCCACCTCGGTGTGCACCGCATACGCGAAGTCGACGGTCGTGCCACCGGCGGGGAGCCCGATGACGCGTCCCTTCGGGGTGAAGACGTAGACTTCCTTCGCGCCGATCTCGAAACGCAACGCGTCGAGGAACTCGCTCGGGTCCTCCGTCTCAGCCTGCCAGTCAGAGATGTGGGCAAGCCAGGCCATATCGTTCGACGACGGCGCGGCGCCCGGTGCCTGGCGCTGCTTGTACTTCCAGTGCGCAGCAACGCCGTACTCCGCACGCTGATGCATCTCAACGGTGCGGATCTGGATCTCAACGGCGCGACCATCGGGCCCGATCACCGTGGTGTGCAGCGACTGGTACAGATTGAACTTCGGCGTGGCGATGTAGTCCTTGAACCTGCCGGGAATCGGAGTCCACCGCGCATGGACCGCACCGAGCACCGCGTAGCAATCTCGAATCGACTGGACCAGTACGCGGATCCCGACGAGGTCATAGATGTCGTCAAAGTCGCGGCCCCGGACGATCATCTTCTGGTAGATCGAGTAGAGCTCCTTGGGGCGCCCCGTCACCTCGCCGCGAATTCGGGCGTCGCGAAGATCAGCCTCGATCGAGCTGATCACCACACCCACGAGCTCGTCGCGCTGGGGATTGCGCTGCGAAATGAGATTCTCGATCTCGGCGTAGAGCTTCGGCTTCAGCACCGCGAAGGAGAGATCCTCAAGTTCCGCTTTGATGGACTGAATGCCCAGGCGATGCGCAAGCGGGGCGTAAATCTCGAGCGTCTCCTGCGCCTTCCGCTTCGCGGAGTCACCAGAGACAAAGCCCCAGGTCCGGGCGTTGTGCAGGCGGTCGGCGAGCTTGATGACCAGCACCCGGATGTCCTTCGACATCGCAACGACCATCTTGCGCACGGTCTCGGCCTGCGCCGAGTCGCCGTACTTGACCTTGTCAAGCTTCGTGACGCCGTCGACGAGCATGGCGATCTCCTCGCCAAAGTCTTCGGTCAGCTGCTCGAGCGTGTAGTCCGTATCCTCCACCGTGTCGTGGAGCAACGCCGCCGCAATCGCCACGGGGGCGACACCGAGCTCGGCGAGGATCTGCGCGACCGCGATCGGGTGTGTGATGTACGGCTCACCGGAGCGACGCTTCTGTCCACGGTGCGCGCGCTCCGCTGTGGTGTACGCCCTCTCGATCACCGAGAGATCCGCGCGCGGGTAGTTGCCGCGCACAGTACGCACCAACTGGTCTACCGCACCCGGCGCGCTGCCTCGAGAGAAGATTCTGGGCACAAGTCTGCGCAGCGCGGTCGTGCCGCCGTGCGTTACATCACTCGTTGCCACCCTGCCTCCTCCTCGAATGTTTGAACGCTACACCACGGGCGCCCATTCCGACGAACTGGGCGCCCGCGCCGCGCGTGCTACTTCGATTCGGTGGGAGCAGGTACTTCCTCGACCGCGTCCTCACCACGTGCACGACGCACACGAGCGTCATGCCGCTTGATCTCGGGCTCACCCTCGCGCAGGTGTGCGTACGCCGGCGCAGCGATGAAGATCGTCGAGTACGCGCCGACCAGGATGCCAATGAAGAGCGCAAGCGAGATGTCGCGTAGCGTGCCTGCACCGAGCATAAATGCGCCGATGAAGAGGATCGAGCCGACCGGCAGCAGCGCAACGATCGATGTGTTGATCGAACGCACAAGCGTCTGGTTCACGCCCAGGTTGACGGCCTCACCAAAGGTGCGACGCTCATTGAGTTCACCCGGGAGCGTGTTCTCGCGGATCTTGTCGAAGACCACAACGGTGTCGTAGAGCGAATATCCAAGGATCGTCAGGAAGCCGATCATCGCCGCCGGAGTGATCTCGAAGCCCGAGATTCCGTAAATCCCAGCGGTGATCACGAGGTCGTGCAGCAGCGCAACGATCGCCGCGAGCGACATCTTCCAGGTACGGAAGTAGATCGCCATGACCAGCGCTGCGAAGAGGATGAACACCACGAGCGCGATGATCGCCTGCCGGGTGATGTCCTGTCCCCAAGCAGGACCAATGTAGGAGTAGGTGACTTCCTGCTCCTGGACGCCATACGCCTCAGCCAGCGCTGCGGTGACCTCGCGGTTCTCTGCTTCCTTGAGGGCTTCGGTCTGCACACGAATGTCAGTGGGGCCGAGCAGGCTCACGCGAGGCGTGCTCTTCGGCAGCACAGATGCGACGGCCTTCTCAGCCACCTGGGGATCACGTTCCTCACCCTGGGTGAGGTGCACCTGGAACTGGCTGCCACCGGTGAACTCGATACCGAAGCTGAAGCCGCCGCGGAGCATCGGTCCAACGATCGAGAGAATGATGAGCACGATCGAGATCGCGTACCAGCGCTTGCGGCGCCCCACGAAGTCAATCGACTTCTCGCCGGTGTAGAGCGCGTTGCCGAACTCTGAGAATGAGCGAGCCATGTCAGCTCTCCTTTCCGACGGTAGCGCCCGCAGCCTCGGCTGCCTTGCGCTCCGCGATCGTCTGACGGCGTTCCGCTTCCTTCTGGCTTCGAGCGACCTTCTTACCCGCACCCTTTGAAGCGATCACCGGTTCGCGGAACTGCGCACGACCGCGGTAGACCGCGCCCAAGCGCTTCGGGTCGAGGCCCGAGAACGGATGTCCGCTCTGGTAGAAGCGAGTACGCGCGAGGAGGGTCATCATCGGGTGCGTGAAGAGCGCGACCACCAGCACGTCCACGAGCGTGGTGAGACCGAGCGTGAACGCGAAGCCCTTCACGTTGCCGACCGCCAGGATGAAGAGAATCACAGCGGCGAGGAAGTTCACACCGTCTGATGCAAGGACCGTGCGGAACGCGCGCTTCCAGCCGTGCTCAACGGCCCGATCGATCGAGAACCCGTCGCGCAGGGCGTCACGAATCCGCTCGAAGTACACAATGAACGAGTCCGCCGTGAAGCCCACCGCAACGATGATGCCGGCGACGCCCGCGAGCGAAAGGCGGTATCCCTGTCGCCACGAGAAGAAGGTGAGCAGCAGGTACGTCAGCACGCCGGCGATCGCGAGCGACGCGATGGTCAGCGATCCAAGCGCGCGGTACTGGAAGAGCGAGTAGACCACAACGAGCAGCAGACCGATCAGGCCGGCGAGCAGGCCGTAGCCGAGCTGGCTTGCGCCCAGCGTCGCGGAGATGTCTTCCTGGCTCTGCACCGTGAAGTCGATCGGCAGCGCACCGAACTTCAACTGGTCCGCAAGTGCCTGCGACGTCTCCTGCGTGAAGTTGCCACTGATCGAGGGGCGACCATCAAGAATCTGCCCCTGCATCTGCGGGGCGGAGAGGACGCGGCCATCAAGCACGAACGCAAACTGGTCCTGCGGCGTCGGCGCACCGTACAGGCGAGTGCTGATCTTGCCGAAGACCTCGGTGCCCTTCTTGTTCATCGTGATCTGCACGACCCAACCACCGGTGGTCGCACCGTTCTGGTTCGTCGCCATCTGTGCGGACGCGTCTGTGATGACGTCGCCCTTCAGCTCGACCGGGCCGAGGATGTACTTCTGAGTGCCCGTCTCGTCACACGTGATGAGCGGCACATCGGGATCAGCGTTGCCGGTCTCGAGCGCGGCATCGGACTGACAGGTGAACGCGTCGAACTTTGTCTGCAAGCCGGGCGTAATCCACGCGAGGTCACCGGCGTTGTCCGGCTTGGTCTCGGGCACGAGATCCTCGGGCGTGAGCGCGTCAGCCTTGGCGCGGGCCTCGTCGGCCGCGGCGATCGCCTGCTGGCGGGTCTCCTCGGCAGCCTTCTCCGCGTCGGTGAGCTCTACCGGGTTCCCGTCCTCATCCGTTTTGGGTTCGGGCGCGGGCTGCTGCGTGAGATCGACGCCGATTCCGGTGGCGAGCACCGGGCGGAAGTCGAGCTTTGCGGAGGCCTCAATTCGGTTCAGCGTGGCCTCGTCGGCCTTGCCGGGAATCGACACCGAAATGTGCTGATTTCCCTGCGTGGTGATTTCCGCCTCGGAAACACCCGCCGCATCAACGCGCTGACGAATGATGGAGACGGCTTGCTGGAGCTGCTCACCACTGACGGTCTTGCCATCGGTCTGCTCGGCGGCGAGCAGGATCTGCGTGCCTCCCTGCAGATCGAGGGCGAGTTTCGGCGTCCACGTCGCATCGCTTCTGAACACGCCATAGGTGATCAGACCCGCGAGGCCCACGAGGAGGACCAATAGGAAGACCAGGGAGCGACGGGCTCCCCGGACGGCTGGAGTGGACGCCAAAACGACTGCTTTCTCTCAGTGCTGGGGTGGAACGGTCGCGGGTCTCCCCGCAACCACGCGGCTACGCCTTCGGCGTCTGCTCGCCACCCTGCGGGTCGGTGTCCGGGCGATCGGTGTCGCTCTCAGCCGCGGGCGTCTCGGTCTCTGCAGCGGGGGCAATCGACTCTTCAGCGGCCGCGGCAGCTTCGCCGTTCGCGTTTGTGATGCGCTCGCCGAACTCGGGATCATCATCGGGCGCAAGGGTGCTCGTCGCGTCCTCTGCGGGCGCCTCGTTGGGCGTGACGATCTGAGCGATCGCGTTGCGGTGCGCAACGAGGGTCGACGTGCCACTGCGCACGACAACCTTGTTGTCTTCCTCGTCGACCGACTCGATCGTCCCGAAGATGCCGGACTGGAGCATGACCTCCGCGCCCGGACGCAGCCCGTTCTGGAGCTCCTGCATCGCCTGCTGGCGCTTCTTCCCGTTGCGGAACATGAAGAAGATAAGCAGCGCGATCAGCGCAAACATCAGAATGGTAATCGGGTCCATCGGAACTGAGGTCCTTTCGTGGGCGTGCCCGTGCGGTTGCAGTTGGCACAATCCTTACGAGTCTAGCGCTCAGCCTCTGTACCGTGTGTGGGTTTTTCCACCGAATATGCAGCTTTAGCTGGGCGGAACGAGACCGACGTGCTCCCACCCCAGCCGCGTAGCGATTCGACCGCGAGGTGTGCGCGTCACGAGCCCGGTGCGCACCAAGAACGGCTCGACGACCGCCTCGATCGTCTCGGCTTCCTCACCCACCGAGACCGCCAGCGTGGAGAGCCCCACCGGTCCCCCACCAAAGCGCTCGACGATCGCGCGGAGCACCTCGCGGTCGAGGCGATCGAGACCGTGCTCATCGACGTCATAGAGGGCGAGAGCCGCCTGGACCGATGCCGTATCCCCTGGGGTGCCGTGGACAAGTGCGTAGTCGCGCACCCGCCGCAGCAGCCGGTTCGCGATTCGAGGGGTTCCGCGCGATCGGCCAGCAATCTCATCGATGCCGTGATCCGAGAGTTCGAAGCCGAGCAGGCCAGCGGCACGGCGCACCACACTCGCGAGCTCATGGTCCGCGTAAAACTCGAGGTGCGCCGTGAATCCGAAGCGATCGCGCAGTGGGTTCGGCAACAAACCGGATCGCGTCGTCGCGCCAACAAGCGTGAACGGTGCAAGCTCGAGCGGCACTGACGTAGCGCCTGCCCCCTTGCCCACCATGATGTCGACCTTGAAGTCTTCCATCGCGAGGTACAGCATCTCTTCGGCGCTGCGGGCCATTCGATGAATCTCGTCGATAAAGAGCACCTCGCCCGGGGTGAGCGCGGACAGCACCGCGGCGAGGTCCCCCGCGTGCTGAATCGCCGGCCCGGAGGTTTGATGCAGCGGCTTGTCGAGCTCGGCCGCAACGATCATCGAGAGCGTCGTCTTGCCGAGCCCTGGCGGACCCGCGAGGAGGATGTGATCAGGCGTCCGCTGCTGGATGGTCGCGGCATTCAGGAGGAGCGACAGCTGGCTCCGCACCTTCGCCTGACCCACGAACTCGGCGAGCGTTGCGGGCCTGAGGGCCCCCTCGTAGCCCTGCTCCGATGGGGTGGCCTGCGCGGAGAGCTCGCCGGTCACCGCGTGGCCCCGCTGTTCGCGCGGGATCCTGGCCGGCCGGCCTGGAGCAGCGCAAGTGCTGCACGCAACAAGCCCGCATGCTCCTCAGGGGCGCCCGCGGTGAGCGCATCGGCGACCGCGCCCTCCGCGTCGCCCTGACTCCACCCCAGGCCAACAAGGCCCTCGGCGACCGCCTCGGCAGCACCGGTCGCGATGGGTGCGGCCAGCTGCTCGGACTCCGCCCCGAGATCGAGCGTGTCGAGCTTCCCAGCGAGCGACACCACGATGAGCTTCGCGGTCTTCGGGCCGATACCCGACACCTTGCGAAACGGCTTCTCGTCCTCGGCGGCCACCGCGCGCGCAATCTCCGCCGGCGAGAGCCCGGACAAGACACCGAGTGCGCTTCTTGGCCCCACACCGGATACTGCGATGAGGTGTCCAAAGACGTCGAGTTCGGCCTGCTCAGCGAAGCCAAACAGCGTGAGCGAGTCCTCGCGCACCACAAGCGAGGTGTGCATCGATACCACGTCGCCTGGATGGTGCTGCGGTACGCGGCCGCTCGGCACCTCAACACGAACGCCCAGGCCGCCGAGGCCCACTACTGCCCAGCCGACACCCGAGGACAAGACCGGACCCTGAATCGATGCAATCACATCGCCCACCCTAGGGGGTGCCACCGACACGTCGGGCCCGCCACTCCGCGCCATTCGAACAAAAGTACGAATGCGCGAGTGGCGGGCCCGACGTCGGCAAACTCCCTAGACGGCCGCGGCGGCCACCTCCGACTGAGCCGCCCCGCGCACCGCGCGGTTGACCGAGGAGATGATGGCCTTGAGCGTGGCGCGGCTCGTGTCGGGGTCGATGCCGACGCCCCACAGTCGCTGCCCGTCGACCTCGAGGTCCACATAGGCCGCTGCGACGGCGTCGCCGCCGGAGCTCATCGCGTGCTCAACGTAGTCAAAGAGCGTGACGGAGTGACCATCCTCGGTCAGCGCCGCGATGAAGGCGTCGACGGGGCCGTTACCGCGGGCGGTCGCCTGCTTCTGCTCGGTACCGTCACGGTAGTCGACGACGAGTTCGGTGACTCCGTCGCCCGTGCTCGTGGCCGCGGTGCGGAAGATCTCGTAGCGGCCCCAGCGCTCAGCACCATTCCCGTTCGCGGGGAGGTACTCGTCCTGGAAAATGCGCCAGATCGCCTCGCTCGACATCTCGCCACCCTCGCTGTCGGTGACGTTCTGAACGACAGCGCTGAACTCGATCTGCAGTCGACGCGGCAGGTCGAGGTTGTGGTCCGTCTTCAGCAGGTACGCGACCCCGCCCTTCCCGGACTGCGAGTTCACGCGGATGACCGCCTCGTAGGAACGACCCAGATCCTTCGGATCGACAGGCAGGTAGGGAACCGCCCACTCGATATCGTCGATGGACTTCCCGGCGGCTTCGGCATCCTGCGCCATGCGCTCGAAACCCTTCTTGATCGCGTCCTGGTGAGATCCAGAGAACGCGGTGTAGACGAGGTCGCCCGCCCACGGGCTGCGCTCGGGGACGCGGAGCTGGTTGCAGTACTCGGCGGTGCGTCGCACCTCGTCCAGGCGCGAGAAGTCGATCATGGGATCGATTCCCTGCGTGAACATGTTGATGCCGAGCGCAACGAGATCGACGTTTCCGGTGCGCTCGCCGTTGCCGAACAGGCACCCCTCAATGCGATCCGCTCCCGCGAGGTAGCCGAGCTCTGCCGCGGCGACGCCGGTGCCTCGATCGTTGTGGGGGTGCAGCGAGAGGATGACGTTCTCGCGGTGGTTCAGGTTGCGGCCCATCCACTCGATGGAGTCGGCGTAGACATTCGGCGTTGCCATCTCGACCGTGGCGGGCAGGTTGATGATCACCTTACGCTCGGGAGTGGGCTCGAACACCTCGAGTACCGCGTTGCAGACCTCAGCTGCGTACTCGAGTTCTGTGCCGGTGTACGACTCGGGCGAGTACTCGTAGTAAATCTCGGTGCCCTCGGCAATGTGCTCCGCGGCCTTGCACATCTTGGCGCCCTCGACAGCAATCTGCTTGATGCCCTCGCGGTCGGAGCGGAACACCACATCGCGCTGAAGGATTGACGTGGAGTTGTAGAGGTGCACGATGGCCTGCTTCGCTCCGATGAGCGACTCGTACGTGCGGGTGATGAGGTGCTCTCGCGCTTGCGTCAGCACCTGAATCGTCACATCGTCCGGGATCGCGCCCTCTTCGATGAGCTGGCGAACAAAGTCGAAGTCAGTCTGGCTTGCCGAGGGGAAGCCCACCTCGATCTCCTTGTAGCCCATCTTGACGAGCAGATCGAACATGATCCGCTTGCGCTCGGGGCTCATGGGATCGATGAGCGCCTGGTTCCCATCGCGGAGATCAACTGCGCACCAGCGCGGTGCCTCGGTAATCCGCTTGGTGGGCCAGGTGCGATCCGGCAGCTCCACGGGGATGATCTCGTGGAAGGGGCGGTAGCGGTGAATCGGCATACCGGAGGGCTGCTGCGTGTTCTTCATGGGCTCGTCTTTCTCGTCGGGTTCTCATTTCGCTCAGCCAAACACGAACACCGCGACGAGGGAGGCCTGAGAATTAGGACTCGTCGCGGCAGCTAAGGAGAAGCGAGCCGAACAGCATGTGGCCACCCTATCACGGGCGCCGCACCGGCCGAGTCGCCTCGCGGATGTGCCACGCCTGCGTAGGCTGGAGTCCATGACACATCCTCGCCGGTTCGGGCTCTCGCTCTTCACCTTGCTTGGGGCCGTTGGGCTCGCACTGTTCGCACCGGGTGCTGCCTCCGCGAACGCCGATGGCGACTTGGATGCGTTCAGCTACCGCAGCTGGCACGTTGAGATTGCGCTGGATCGCACTGCTGACGGCCGTGCCACCGCGCACGTGGTTGAGCGGATCACCGCGGAGTTTCCCGATGCCGATCAGAACAAGGGGATGGTGCGCGGGATCCCGGACGTGTACCAGGGCGCCCGAACCGATCCCCGAGACTTCAGCGTGACCGACGCGGCGGGCACCCCCATCCCGTTCGAGGTCGACACCGTCAGCTCCGACTCGGGAGACGACTTCCTCGCCGTGCTCACCGGCGACGACCGCTATGTCCACGGTGCGCAGGACTACGTGATCAGTTACACGCTGGACGATGTGGTCCTCGCGCGCGACGACGGGAAGGCCGACGAGTTCTACTGGGATCTCGTACCATTTACGCGCGCTCAGCCGATCGGCGAGTTCGCCGCCGAAGTCACCCTCTCCCCCGCACTGAGCGCGGAACTCACGGGCCAGTCGCGCTGCTACGCCGGGACGGAAGGCTCGAAGTCTGAGTGCACGGTTGCTCGGATTCCCGGCAGCGATCCGGCGCTATTCCAGGTCGCACCGACGTCGCTCGCGCCCAACGAGGGGGTCTCCGTTGCGATTGGGATGGCACCCGGCACGATCACTCAGCCTGAGGAGCGATTGCCGAACTTCACGCTCGATACTTTGCCACTCATTGTTGCGGGCGGCGGCCTTGCCGCGGGCGGTGCAAGCACCCTGGCCGTGGTGCACATGCGGCGTGCGCGACGCGGCACCCGAACGGTCGTGGCCCAGTACGACGTGCCGGCTGGGCTCCCGCCGCTCCTCGCAGGACCGCTCGCGGGTGCGTCGCATCCCACCCCTCCCGCTGAGCTGGTGCATCTGGCACTGCTCGGCGCCACCCGCATTGAGGAGGTGCCACGGAAGGACGGCAAGCCCCGCAAGAAACCGCGTCTGGGCTTCCGCCTGCTCGACGCCACTCGGGTGGGCGATCCGCTGGACACCGCGGCCGTCGATACCCTCTTCGCGGGGAAGGCCGCGGGCACGCTCTTTCCGATCCCGAAGGAGAGCTCGAAGTTCTCCTCGCAGATGACTGAGCTCGCGGCTCGCGGGCCTCAGGCGGCACTCGATCGCGGCTATCAAGAGAAGGTGCGAAGTCCGCTCGGGCGGACGCTGGGCTGTGTGAGCCTCGCGACTGCCGCGGTGCTCGTGGTGTTCGTCGTGTTGGGGGCGTCCACGCGGCTCTCAGCGACGCCGGCGATCGCTGCGATCCTCGCGGTGCTGTGCCTCGGCTTCGGCATCGCCGGGGTCATCAAGCACCGAGTCCTCACCCCCGCGGGCGCGGAGGCACGGAACTACCTGTTGGGCGTCCGCGAGTTCATTCGCGTGGCGGAAGCGGATCGGATCGCCATGCTCCAGGCGGCGTCGACCGCTGAGCGACGCACGGTCGATGGCAGCGAAGTCATCGAGGTGTACGAGCGCCTGCTCCCCTACGCCATGCTGTTCGGACTCGAAAAGGAGTGGGGCAAGGCGCTCGCGACCCGCTATGAGCAGGAGCCAACGTATCTGCCGCTGTGGTACCCGGGGGTCGTTTCGGCAGGGTTCGACAACTTCGATCGCTCAATCTCGCAGCTCACGTCTTCGCTGGCCAATGCGACAAGCACATCGTCCAGCAGCGCGGGCGGTTCGAGCGGGGGTGGCTTCGCGGGCGGTGGCGGCGGCGGCGGCTTCGCCGGCGGCCGCTAGCTCGTTGATCGTCCGCTGACCGCTCCGACCGGGGTAGGTACGCAACACGGGGGTAGGTTTCCACGCATGGAAACCTACCCCCGTGTTGACAAGCGGCCCAGCGCGGGTGCGCGGGTGCGCGACTGGAAGATCTAGCCGCGCGGTCGGTACTGTGCCTCGCCGAAACCGATGATGAAGTAGCCGATCGGGTTCAATAGCCAGAGCAGGAAGATCGCGAACGCGCCACCCTTGCCAAAGCGCTCAGCCATGCGGATCGCGACGAACAGCGCGAAGATAAAGCCCACGATCGGGATGATGTAAAGCAGCGTCATCCAGGCCGAGTAGCCGGCGACCTTGACGAGGATGAAAATGTTGACGATCGGGATGAGCGCCAGAATGCCCGGGTACCCGGCCTTCGAGAAGACCCGCCATAGCGCAATTGCTGAGAGCACGTACCAAACCAGGGCGGCTGCGCCGCTCACTGCGCCGAGCGCGCTGAAGTCGGCCTGTGCGGTGATATCGTCCATCGTTCCCTTCCCCCGCTTCCCGGGGCGGAAGCGTTAGAAGCCGAGTTTACCGAGCGCCTTCGGGTCGCGCTGCCACTCCTTGAGTACTTTGACGCGCATCGACAGGTAGACCCGTCGTCCGAGGAGGGCCTCAATTTCGCGTCGGGCAGTCTCGCCGACGTGGCGCAAGCGAGAGCCACCCTTGCCGATCACGATGCCCTTCTGGCTGTCGCGCTCAACATAGAGTGACGCGTAAATCTCGAGGAGGCCCGGGGTGCCGTCCTCCTCAGGGTCACGCTCAACGCGATCGTCCACCGTGGCGGCAAGCGAGTGCGGCAGCTCGTCGCGCACACCGTCGAGGGCGGCCTCACGGATCAGCTCAGCGATCCGATCGTCCTCGCTCTCCTCGGTCGTCTCTTCCGAGTCGTAGAGCGGAGGCGACTGCGGCATAAGCTCGAGGAGCACGTCCGAGAGCACATCCAGCTGCTCACGCGTCACAGCCGAGATCGGCACCACGGCGTCCCACTCGCGAAGGGTGCCGAGGCGTGTCAACTGATCGATGATCTCGGTCTGCGATGCCTCGTCGACCTTCGTCAGGATGGCGACCTTCTTTGCCCGCGGGAAGTCATCGAGCCGCTCGTTGATGAAGCGGTCGCCGGGGCCGAGCTTCTCCGTTGCAGGCACGCAAAAGCCAATGACGTCGACATCACCCAGAGTTGCCTCCACGAGTGCGTTCAGCCGCTCACCAAGCAGCGTGCGCGGCCGGTGAATTCCGGGCGTGTCCACGATAATCAACTGGCCGTTCGGGCGGTGCGCGATGCCGCGAATGGCCCGCCGGGTGGTCTGCGGCTTCGGGCTCGTGATGGCGATCTTCTCACCCACGAGCGCGTTCGTGAGGGTCGACTTGCCAACGTTCGGGCGGCCCACAAAGGAGACGAACCCGGCACGGAAGTCAGCGTCCGCACCGCCCGCCGCGCTCACTGCGTCGCTCTCGTGCTGCTCCGTCATACTTCTTCCTCCGAGTCTGTTTCGCCCAACCAACGGGCTTCGACGGCCAGCAGTCGCTGCCGTCGACGTTCAAGTGCTGCTGCTGTGAGACCGATGCCGGCGACGGTCACGGTGTCGCCCTGTTCCGGCAAGCGGCCCAGGGTCTTCGCGAAGAGGCCACCCACGGTGTCCACCTCATCATCGTCAAGTTCGATGCCGAACAGCTCGCCCAGGTCGTCCACGGACAAGCGCGCGCTCACCAGGTAGGAGCCGTCGGCCTGCTCCGCCGCTTCAGGAACGTCCCGGTCGTACTCGTCGCTGATCTCACCGAGGAGCTCCTCGATCAGATCCTCGAGCGTCACGAGGCCGGAGATCCCACCGTACTCGTCGACAACGAGCGCCAGGTGGTTCGCCTCCTGCTGCATCTGCCGCAGGAGCTTGTCCGCACGCTGTGTCTCGGGCACAAACACCGCGGGCTTCATCACGCGGGTCACGGGCGACGAGAGCGCTTCCTCGGTGCGGCGCAGGTGGAAACCACTGAGATCACGCAGGTAGGCAATTCCCACCACATCGTCCACGTCGCCGGAGATCACTGGCACGCGTGAGTGACGCGAGGCGATCACGAAGTCGAGCGCTTCACGCACCGTCGCTGTGCTCTCAAGCGTGACCATATCAATCCGCGGCACCATCACCTCGCGCACGAGCGTGTCGCCGAACTCCATGATGGAGTGAATGTACTCGCGATCGTCGTCTTCCAGAAGTTCTTGCTCGGCGGCCTGATCCACCATCGAGAGGAGCTGCTGCTCGTCGCGGATCCGTGAGCTGCCCGCCCCACGGCCAGGCGTGACCCGATCCCCAAATCGCTTCAGCGCGACGGCGATGGGCCCGAGGATCACCGTGATCCCGCGAATCGTTGGTGCCGCGAAGCGGATAACTTGATCCGGATGGTGCGTTCCCACCGTGCGCGGGCTGGAGCCGACAAGCACGAACGTGAGCGCGGTCATCACGAGCGAGGCGAGCACCAGCTCGAGCCAGAGCTCGTCAAGTGAGTACGCAAGCACGAGGGTGATGAGCACCGCGGCGAGCGTCTCCGCGAACACACGCGCAAAACTCAGCGCGTTCGAGTGGCGATCCTCATCATCCGCGATTGCGCGAATTGCGGATCCGGTGCGCGGTGAGGCCTCAGCCAGCGTGAGGAGCTCCGCGCGCGACCGCACCCCCAGCGCGGCGTCCGCTGCGGCGAGCAGACCACCACTCGCGAGCAGAACAACCGCCGCTCCGAGCAGCAGTGCGACGAGCGCAGGGCTCATCGAGAGCGCTCGCGCATGGCGAAGGAGAGGAGCAGATCGCGCTGGAGACCGAACATCTCAGCCTCCTCATCGGGCGTCGCGTGGTCGTAACCCAGCAAATGCAGCATGCCGTGCGTGAGGAGCACGGAAATCTCTTGCGCGAGATCGTGCCCGGCTGCCTCAGCCTGGGCCTCGGCGACCTGGGGGCAGATCACGATGTCGCCCAGCAACCCAGCCGGGGTCTGCGCGTCAACACGGCCGGGGCGCAGCTCGTCCATCGGAAAGCTCAGCACATCAGTCGGGCCGGGCTCGTCCATCCACTGCACGTGGAGCTGCTCAATCGCGGCCTCGTTCACCAGCACCACACCGAGCTCCGTATCCGGATGCACGTGCATTGACTCGAGCACGAACGCGGCGAGCCGCTGCATGCGGCTCTCCTCGACCTCAATCTCCGACTCGTTGTTGATCTCCACGCTCATCGCTGTGCCTCCTCGGCAGTGTCGTTCTCTTCGGCGGGGCGCACCGCCGCCTGGCGCGCAGCGAACTGGCGCTCATCAAATGCTGTGTAGGCGTCGACGATGCGACCCACGAGGCTGTGTCGCACGATGTCATCCGCGCCGAGTTCTGCGAAGTGGATGTCCTCGACGCCTCGCAAAATCTTGTTCACCACGCGCAGACCGCTCGCCTTCGCGGGCACATCAACCTGCGTGATATCGCCCGTGACGACCATCTTCGAGCCGTACCCGAGTCGTGTCAGGAACATCTTCATCTGCTCGGGCGTGGTGTTCTGCGCTTCGTCGAGAATCACGAACGCCTCGTTCAGCGTGCGCCCGCGCATGTAGGCGAGCGGAGCGACCTCGATTGTGCCGCTCGCGAGCAGCTTGGGTACGAGCTCCGCGTCCATCATCGAGCCGATCGCGTCGAAGAGCGGGCGCAGGTACGGGTCGATCTTGTCCTCAAGGCTGCCGGGGAGGTAGCCGAGCCGTTCGCCCGCCTCAACCGCGGGGCGCGTCAGGATAATCTTCGCCACCTCGCGCCGCTGCAACGCCTGCACGGCCTTCGCCATCGCGAGGTAGGTCTTTCCGGTGCCGGCGGGCCCGATCCCAAACACGATGGTGTTCGCATCAATGGCGTCGACGTAGGCGCGCTGACCACGTGTCTGCGGGCGAATCGAGTTGCCACGCACCGAGAGAATGGGTTCGCTCAGCACCTGCGCGGCGGTCGCCCCGCTTCCCTCCTGCACCATACGAGTGACCTCTCTCACGTCGTTTCGGGAGACCGGCCCGCTGCGGCGCGCAATCTCGAGCACCTCGAGTACGACCGCCTCGGCGGCTCGCACTTCAGATGCGGGGCCGCGCAACGTGAGCACCTCGTCGCGGGCGTGGAACGTCACCGTCGGGTGCTGCGCTTCAAGGTCGCGAATGAGCTGGTCACGGTGTCCCAGGAACGAGGCCAAGTCGACGCCGCGCATCAGCAGCGTGCGTTGCAGCTGCGCCGCTTCTGGGGTGGCGTCTGCCGAGGGTGGTTCAGGCTCCACCGAGCGATCCCTCCTCGAGGCCGCCGGCGAGCACGTGCGCGTGCACGTGGAACACGGTCTGGCCGGCCGATGCACCGTTATTGAATACGAGGCGGAACTCGCCGTTGGCGTGTTCGGACGCGAGCTGCTTCGCAACCGCCACCATTTCCGCGAGCGTCTCGGGCTCGGCGGCCGCGAGCTCAACCACGTTGTCGTACGCGGTCGTCTTCGGGATCACGAGGATGTGGACGGGTGCCTGCGGGTGCATATCGGGGAACGCGATGACGCGCTCCGTCTCCGCGAGGAGCTCGACGGGGATCTCCCCCGAGACGATCTTGCCGAACACCGTATCTGCTGCCATGCCACTCATTCTACGCCAGCGCCTCGAATGAGCAGATCGGGATCGGGCCCACTGCCACCCAAACGCACGGGATTGGCACTCACCAGCGACCGAGGGCAACGTTGAGCACCGCGAGCGCGGCGGGGCCGGCGCTCGATGTGCGGAGCACCGTCTCGCCGAGCACGAGGATTGTGGCGCCGGCCGCTTCAAGCGTGTCGAGCTCGGCGTCACTGAAACCGCCCTCGGGTCCAATCACCACACGGATCTCGGCGAGCGGTAGACCCTGCGCGCCGGCGGCCCATGCGCTGAGCGCGGTTTCGCCCCGGGGGTGGAGCACCAGTACGGCGGTGTCCTCGCGTGCGGCGGCGGCCGCGAGATCATCGATCCCGAGCTGATCGGTGACTTCCGGAAGCCAGGCGCGAAGCGATTGCTTTGCGGCCTCGCGCGCAATGCGCTGCCACTTTGCGGTGCCCCGTTCGGCCTTCTCTACGCCGGTCCAGCGAGACACCGAACGCTCGGCGCCCCACGGCGAGATGCCGTCGACGCCGAACTCGGTGGCCTGTTCGACGGCACGCTCGTCGCGGTCACCCTTCGCAAGCGCCTGGACGAGCGTCAGCCGGGTCGCCGGTCGCGCGTGCTCGCGCACGCGGTCAATCTGCACCGCGAAACGCTGCTTCTCCACAACGGTGACGTCGCCCTCCGCGAGCACGCCTGCACCGTTCCCCACGAGGATTCGCTCGCCGACGCGCAGTCGGCTCACCCGCACCGCGTGGTGGGCCTCATCGCCATCGATCTCGATGGTGGCGCCGGCCGCGAACGCCGGTGCGGGCAGCCCCTCGCGATAGTAGAGGTTCGCCACGACTAGCCCTGCCGGAAGAAGCGGTCTCGAATCTTGCCGAAGAAGCCCTGGTGGAACTCACCAAGGTGGGGCGGATCGTCCTTGCGCAGCGTAGCGAACTGGCGCACAAGATCCTTCTCGCGACCCGAAAGCTTCTGCGGGGTCTGTACCTGCACCGCGATCTTCAGGTCGCCCCGGGTCGTGCTGCGCAGACCCTGGATGCCGCGCCCGCGAACCGTGATGACGTCGCCCGACTGTACGCCGGCGGTGACCTCGGTTTCTACCGTGCCGTCGAGGCCTTCGAGGCTCGCCTCGGCGCCGAGAATTGCGTCGGCCATCGACACCTGCATCGTGCAGAGCAGGTCGTTGCCATCGCGGCTGAAGATATCGTGGTGCATCACGCGGAACTCAATGAAGAGATCACCGTTCGGCCCGCCGCCGGGGCCCACCTCGCCGCCGCCCCGCATCTGCAGGCGGGTCCCGGTGTCAATTCCGGAGGGCACGTCGACGTTGAGGGTGCGGCGCTCGCGCACGCGCCCCTTGCCCGCGCACTCCACACAGGGGTGTTCGATGATGGTGCCGTAGCCCTGGCAGCTGCCGCACGGGTGCATCGTCATGACGTTGCCGAAGAGCGAACGAACCTGGCGCTGCACCTGCCCCTGGCCGCCGCACACGTCACAGGTGACGGGGTGCGTACCGGGCTGCGTGCAGCTGCCCTGGCACACCGAGCACAGCACGGCGGTGTTGATCGTCACCTCGCGCTGCACGCCAAAGATGACGTCCTCGAGCGACACGTCGACGCGGATCATCGCGTCGTCGCCGCGCTCGGCGCGCGACCGAGGGCCGCGCTGACCGCCGCCGAAGCCGCCGCCGAAGAAGGTCTCGAAGATGTCCCCGAAGCCGTTCGCGCCGCCCTGGCCGCCGCCCATGTCGTAGCGCTGACGCTGCTCAGGATCGCTCAGCACGTCGTACGCGTGGGTCACGCCCTTGAAGCGCTCCGCCGCATCCTCGCTCGGGTTCACGTCGGGGTGGAGCTCGCGGGCAAGCCGACGGTACGCCTTCTTGATCTCCTCGGGCGTCGCCTCGCGCGATACGCCCAGCGTCTCGTAGTGATCAGCCACGGGTGAAACTCCTCAGGTGTGTTGCTTGGGTGAGTGGAGCAGAAGCTGTACAGGCTACCGCTCCTCCCCCAGAATTCGATTCAGGTAACGGGCGACCGCCCGTACCGCGGAAATATTGCCGGCATAGTCCATGCGCAGAGGGCCAAGCACGCCGATCTTCGAGACTGAGGCGCCCTCTTCCTCATAGTTCGAAGCGATCACGGACGCCGCGGAAAGCCCGTAGGCGTGATTCTCGCGCCCGATCGACGCAGCAACGTCCCGGCCGTCTTGCACGAGCTCGTCGAAGAGCCGCAGGAGGGTGACCTGCTCCTCGATCGCTTCCAGGACCACGGGGAGCGAGCCCTGAAATTCCCCCGGGCGAGAGAGGTTCGCGGCCCCCGCCACGGCAATCCGGTCGCTGCGGTTTGCGCGGAGCTGGGTCTCAACGACTTCCAGCACGCGCCGCACCAGCTCGGCCTCGTCCGGAGTTGACCAGTCGTCAACGCGGTCGGCGAGCTCGGTGATCGCCGCTGCTGCGGCTTCCACGTCGCTCCCCACGGCGGCCGCCGCGATCCGATCGCGCAGGCCGTGTACCCAGGCCTCGGTGACCTGCGCAGCGGGCAACCAAGCGATCTGCTGCTCCACCACGCCGCTGCCAAGGATAAGCACGCAGAGCACACGATCCTCAGCGATCGCCACCAGGTCGATGTGGCGCACCACGGTTCGGCGCAGCGAGGGATACTGCGCGACCGCAACCTGGTTCGTCAGCTGGGAGAGGAGGCGTACCGTGCGACCCATGACGTCGTGCAGATCGCTCGACTCCCCGAGGAACCGCTCAATCGCGGTGCGCTGCGCGGCCGTCAGCGGGCGCACCTTCGCGAGGGTGTCAACGTATAGCCGGTAGCCCTTGTCCGTGGGCACCCGCCCCGAGGAGGTATGCGGCTGGGCGATCAACTCGTCGTCTTCGAGCAACGCCATGTCGTTGCGAATCGTCGCTGCGGACACGCCGAACTGGTGTCGATCCACGATTGCTTTGGATCCGACGGGCTCGTTCGACGAGACGTAGTCACTCACGATCGCGTGCAGGACGGCCAGGCTGCGTTCTGAAACCACTCGCCCCTCCTCGCCGTCTTGCCGGGTTGGCACTCCCAAACCCTGAGTGCTAAGTCTAGCGCAGCACCTGCGCACTGCAGCCCGCCTCGCTCAGAGCGAACCCGCGTGTCTTCCGCAGAGCTCACTCCGGGCGGCGTTCACGCACCCAGCAATCGGTGCACCACAGTGTCTGCGAGGAGTCGACCGCGCAGCGTCGGCACGATGCGGCCGCCAATCGCGGCTCGGCCGTCGATGAGCCCGTCAGCGATCAGCTGTGGCACAGCCCGGCGTTCATCTGCCGTCAGGGTGTCCGTGGAAAGGCCGTCGAAGATCCGAGTCTCAAGCAGCACGCGCTCCTCGCGACGAGCATCGTCGGTCAGCGTCTCCCGCGAGTGCGCGGGCGAAACTTCCGCGTGCACACGGCTCGCGTAGGCGCCCGGATGCTTCACGTTCCACCAGCGTACGCCGCCGACGTGGCTGTGCGCGCCCGGCCCTGCTGCCCACCAGTCCTCACCGGTCCAGTACGAGAGGTTGTGGCGCGAGCGTGTGTCCGCGGAGCGCGACCAGTTGCTGATCTCGTACCAGCTGAACCCCGCCTCGGCGAAGCGCGCGTCCGCCAGCTCGTACATCTCTGCGTGGAGATCCTCGTCCGGCTCCGCAACTTCACCGCGCTTGATCTGCGCGGCGAGCTTCGTGCCGGCCTCAACAATCAGCGCGTAGGCGGAGATATGATCCGGTTCGCTCGCGAGCGCTGCGTCAATCGAGCGCTGCCAGTCGTCGAGCGACTCCCCTGGCGTGCCATAGATCAGATCGACGCTCACCTGCAGGCCGGCTTCTTTCGCCCAGGCCACAACCTGTGGCACACGCTCCGGGGTATGGGTGCGATCGAGCGTGGCCAGCACGTGCGGCACGGCCGACTGCATCCCCACGCTCACCCGCGTAAAACCCGCCGCTGCAAGTTCGCGGAGGTAGTCGAGGTCCACCGAATCCGGGTTGGCCTCGGTGGTAACCTCGGCCCCAGGGGCGAGGCCCCACTCGCTCTGGATCGTGCTCAGCATCGAGGTGAGGTCAGACGCGGGCAAAAGCGTCGGCGTGCCTCCACCAAAGAACACCGTCGAAACTGGCCGCTCAGGAAGGCCCGATTCGCGGAGCACGCGCGCTCCGAACTCGAGCTCCCACTGCACCTGCTCGGCGTACTCATCGCGACGGGTCCCGCCGAGCTCGCTTGCCGTATAGGTGTTGAAGTCACAGTAGCCACAGCGCACCCTGCAGTACGGCACGTGGACGTAGACGCCAAAGCGGCGATCCTCGGCCCCGGCGATCACGCTCCCGGGGAGCGCTCCGTTCTCGGGTGCGGGATCGCCCTCGGGCAGCACACTCGGCATGAGCTACGCCGACCGCGGCGAGCTTGGCCGCCGCTGATGCGAGTTGCTCGCGGTGGGAGCGTCGCTCGCAGTAGACGGCACTTCTGGGCGCACTTCAGCCGCTGCTTCGGTTTCGACCTCTGTCGCTGCTTCGCCCGCAGTCTCGGCGTCAGTCTCGGCTTCCTCCGCGTCGGTCTCAGACAGCTCGATCACCGCGGTGACGGGAGCCTCATCGACGACCTCCGCGGGTGCCGCTGGTTCCTCCGATGCCTCGGCAGGGGGCGTGGGCTCGGGGGCGACGTCGGCGACAGCGTCCCCGCTGGCACCGAGCGTTGCGCTCGGCTGAGCGCCAGGCAGCAGTGCGGCAAGTTGCGCGCGCACCGCTGCAACCGCGCCGCGCACCTCGGCGCGTGCGCGCAGACCAAACAGCCCACCCTTTGGCGCAGCAAGAAAACCGCGCGCGACCGCCCACACCGTGTCATCGTCGCGCAGCTCGACCGTGAAAAGCTGCTCGCCAACGGCACCGTTCTCGTCGCTCGTGCCCCAGGCGAAGCCGATGACGCGGGCCTCGGTGATCGTGTAGATCACCAGCACCGCTCGGTCTTCGTTGCCCGGGATGCTGAGCGTCGCACGAGTACCCGCAACCACGAACGGCTCACCATTCGGGCCGAAGTGCTCTTCAGGCTCTGCGGCGGCCTGCGGCACACCGTCGCTGTCGAACTGCGGACCCTGGTACTCGGATCCGGCGCCGCGCTCGTTCTCGGTCACCGTCGCGCCAGCACCTCGCTGGGCACCCCAGGTCATGAGCAAGCTCGAGGCCAGGATGAATCGCTCCTGGCCGCTCCCGAGACGCAGCTCCTCTCGGTACGGCGTGCTGCCCTCCGGCGGGAAGCGCAGCAAATCGGGTGCGCGCGAAGCGCCCACCGCGGCGTACGCAACGGGCATGTCGACGTGACTCTTGCGCCGGGTTCCTTCCCCAGAGCTCATCGCTTCGACTGCTCCTTGCCCTCCACATCGCCGGAAAGCGCGGCAATGAAGGCTTCCTGCGGCACCTCGACGCGACCGACCATCTTCATGCGCTTCTTGCCTTCCTTCTGCTTCTCGAGCAGCTTGCGCTTCCGGCTGATGTCGCCGCCGTAGCACTTGGCAAGCACGTCCTTGCGGATGGCGCGGATGTTCTCTCGAGCAATAACGCGCGCGCCAATCGCCGCCTGAATCGGGACCTCGAACTGCTGACGCGGGATCAGCTTCCGCAGGCGCTCCGTCATCATCGTGCCGTAGTGGTACGCGTTGTCGCGGTGCACGATCGCGCTAAATGCGTCGACCTTGTCGCCCTGCAGCAGGATGTCAACCTTCACGAGGTCGGCTTCCTGGTCTCCCATGGGCTCGTAGTCGAGGCTCGCGTAGCCCTGCGTGCGGCTCTTCAGGTGATCGAAGAAGTCGAACACGATCTCACCGAGCGGAATGCTGTAGCGCAGCTCGACGCGCTCGCCCAGGTATTCCATGCCCAGCAGGCTGCCGCGACGGCTCTGGCACAGCTCCATGATCGCGCCAACGTAGTCCTTCGGCGCGAGGATGGCGGTCTTGACGACGGGCTCACGCACGCTCGAGATCTTGCCATCGGGGTACTCGGACGGGTTGGTCACAGTGACGGTGCCGCCGTCCTCGGTGACCACCTGGTAGACCACGCTCGGCGCGGTCGCGATCAGGTCGAGATCGAACTCACGGCGCAGACGCTCCGAGATGATCTCAAGGTGCAGGAGGCCCAGGAAGCCACAGCGGAAGCCGAAGCCAAGCGCCACAGACGTCTCGGGTTCGAACTGCAGCGCGGCGTCCTCAAGCTTCAACTTGTCGAGCGCCTCGCGCAGAATCGGGTAGTCGCTCCCGTCGAGCGGGTACAGCCCCGAGAACACCATCGGCTTCGGATCGGTGTAGCCGGGCAACGCCTCCGTTGCAGGGTTGCGCTTCGCGGTGACCGTGTCGCCCACCTTCGACTGACGCACGTCCTTCACGCCGGTGATCAGGTAGCCGACCTCGCCAACGGCAAGGCCCTTGGTTGGCGTGGGCTCAGGCGAGGACACACCGATCTCGAGCGCCTCAAGATCCGATCCGTTCGACATCATCTGGATCTTCTCGCGCGGGCTGAGCTTTCCGTCGACCATGCGCACGTAGGTCACAACGCCGCGGTACGGGTCATACACGGAGTCGAAGATCATCGCGCGCGGCGGCGCATCAGCGACACCGACGGGAGCCGGGATGCGTGCGACCACAAGGTCGAGCAGTTCCTCGACGCCGGCGCCGGTCTTGCCCGAAACCTTCAGGATCTCGTCGGGGTTGCCGCCGATCAGTTCGGCGATCTCGCGCGACACCCGTTCGGGGTCGGCGGCGGGAAGATCAATCTTGTTCAGCACGGGAATGATCTCGAGATCGTTCTCCATCGCGAGGTACAGGTTCGCGAGAGTCTGAGCCTCGATGCCCTGCGCTGCGTCGACGAGGAGGATCGCACCCTCGCACGCGGCGAGTGAGCGAGATACCTCGTAGCTGAAGTCGACGTGACCGGGCGTATCGATCATGTTGAGGGCGTAGGAGTTGCCATCGGCATCCCAGTGCATGCGCACTGCCTGCGACTTGATCGTGATGCCGCGCTCGCGCTCGATATCCATGCGATCGAGGTATTGCGCCCGCATCTCGCGGTCAGGGACAGTGCCCGTGACCTGCAGCATACGGTCGGCAAGCGTCGACTTGCCGTGATCGATGTGCGCGATGATGCAGAAGTTGCGAATGCGCGCGGGGTCGGTCGACGCCGGGACTGGGGGGTTGACGCTGCGTGGAGACATTGTGAGCCATTATCGCACGGCCCACGTGCGAGGTGTCCATTTCACGCGCGTGCGCGCGGCGCGTGTGATCAGGGGCATATCTTCCAGGCACGCGCTCCCCGAGGCGTCGCACTCGTGGAGGCAGAGCGCAACACACCTCCGAGAAGACGTTTCTCTGGGCCCGGGCGTCTGATAGAGTGGACTCTTGGCTTGCGTGTGGCTCACACCACACAACCCGCAAGGTGCCCTCTCTCGCCGCGCGGATCCATCTGTTTCACCCGTACCGGATAAGGACACACCACAACGTGGCAAACATCAAGTCGCAGATCAAGCGCATCAAGACCAACCTGAAGGCGACTGAGCGCAACAAGGCGTACAAGAGCGAGCTCCGCACCGCCGTGCGCGCTACCCGCACCGCGATCGCCGCTGGCGACAAGGCGCTTGCGCAGGAGAAGCTGCAGCTTGCCACCCGCAAGCTCGACAAGGCTGTCTCCAAGGGCGTCATCCACAAGAACCAGGCTGCGAACCGCAAGTCGGCTCTCGCTGCGAAGGTTGCTGCGCTCTAAGCTTCTGGCTTTCTGACCCACACGGGTCACGAAGGGGCTCCGCTTCGGCGGGGCCCCTTTTGCATGCCCCGGGGTTCGTTCAGTACCACCCCGTCCACCCCGCGCAGAGCCGGTTGCCTGCGCGGGGTAGTGAGTTAGCGGGCGCGGCCGCGCCGCGCAACGAGCAGCACGAACTTCTCGAGCGCGTACTCCGGGTCGCGGGTGCCGCCCTTGAGCATCCATTCCGTTTCGGCAGCCTGGTCAATACAGCGGGCAAGGTCACCCTCGCGCCAACCGCGAACCTCCCGCTGCGCGCGCTCAACCTGCCACGGTGCCATGCCGAGCTCCTTCGCGAGCTGACCGCTGCTGCCGCTCGCGCCGTAGACACGAGCGAGCGCTCGCACCTTCATGTTGAGCGCGGCGAGCAGCGGGATCGGGTCCGTGCCCGTGGAGAGCGCCTGGCGCAGCAGCACGAGCGCATCTGCGCCACGACCCGCCGTCGCTGCATCGGCCACCCGGAACGCGTTCGTCTCCACGCGCCCCTCGGTTGCGCGGTTCACCTCATCCTCACCAATGCGCGCGCCGACATCAGAGACAAGCTGCGCACACGCACCCGCGAGCTCACCGATACCGCCGGAGTACGCTGCCGCGAGCATGCGTGAGGCCCCAGGGGTCGCTTGCGCGCCCAGGCGCCGGAACTCCGCCTGCACAAAGGCGAGGCGGTCTGCGTCCTTCTTCACTTCGGGGCAGGCGATCTCGATGGCACCCCCCGTGCCCTTGCGGAGGAGGTCCAGGAGCGCCTTTCCGCGCTGACCCCCCGCGTGGCGAAGCACCAGCACGGTGTCCTCTGCAGGCTCAGCGACGTAGCGCTTCGCGTCTTCGAGGAACGCATCAGAGCACTTCTCAACGGCCTCAACACGGATGAGACGCGGCTCCGCGAACAGCGAGGGGCTCGCTACCGTGAACAGCTCGCCCGCGGCGTAGCTCGCCGCATCAATGTCGTGCACCTCAAGGTCGGGGTGCGCTTCAAGGAGCTGAGCGCGGATCGACTGACCAGCACGGTCCGCGAGAAACGCCTCGGGCCCGCTCACGAGAACAACCGGGGCCGGCCGGGCCTCGGACCACTCGATCTGCGGGGACTTCGCTGGGGTACTTCGTGCTGCTGCCACCTACTCAGCCTAGCTGGGACCGGTGACACTCGGACGCTGCCTCACGGCTGCTCGGGCTTCCCATCGGGGTACTCGGCCCACACCACGATCCGGCCTGGCTCACCACTGAGCGCGAGCGTGCCGGCCGTGTCGGTGCGCCACACCGCAGTTCCTGCGCTCTCGAGCTGACGCAGCGTTTCTCCCGCCGGGTGCCCATACCGATTTCCCGCTCCCACCGAGATCACTGCAAGCTCGGCACTAGCCGCCGCGGCAATGCACGGGTGTTGATCACGCGAGCCGTGGTGCGCAACTTTCAGCACGTCAGCGCGCACGGCTCCGACCAAAGCCGCGCATGCGGTGGCTTTTGCGTCAGGTACTCCATGCCCAGTCAGCAGCGCACGCTGTGCGGCGCGTCCCGTATCTCCCGTGAGCAGCACCGTGAGTTCACCCGCGTACACCTGCAAGACCACGCTTGCACCGTTCGCATCCGGGGGCGTGATCCCGCGACGTGGACCAAGGGCACGCCAACGCACTGCATCGCCGCCAAGGTCGCCGTCCCAGAGCATCGTGAGTGGCACTCGCGCTGCCACAAGCTCGGCAACGAGCGACCGCTGTTCGCCGTCCTCTTGATTGGGTGGTGCAATCAACGCCTGTTCCGTGCGGTCGAGCACCTCGCGAAGTGCGCCGATGTGATCGCGGTGATCGTGGCTGAGGACCAGCCAGGCGAGTGAGCGCACCCCAAAGCGATCGAGGCACGCGCGAAGAGCCGCTGGATCGTCCCCGGTGTCCACCAGCATGACCTCGCGTGGCGCGCTCGGATTGCGGATGAGGATCGCATCCCCCTGCCCCACATCGCACACGACGACGCTCCAGTCCTGAGGCACCGCGAGTCGGCACACCGCGGGCACCAGGAGCGTCGGGGCGACAAGTGCCCCCATGCCCACACCGACGAGCATCGCCGACGCTCGGCGCGTACTCGCCCTCGGCTTGGGTGGGTCGCGCCAGGGTGCGCGGCGGTGCGGCCTGCGAACAGAACTCCGAACCGCCAGCACACACCCGAGTAGCAGGAGGGACTCCGAGGCCGCGAGGAACACCGCCCCCGGCCAGCCGGCAGGCCACGGGAGACGCGCGAGCGGGAGCCCCGCGCTCACCGCCGCAGTGCCCATCACCCATCGTGCGGGGAGCGTTGCGAGGCTGAGCAGCAGGGTCCCGAGCGGCGTTGAGAGCGGAAGCATGAGGAGCGCAAGCAGGCCAAGCCCTGTTCCCACCGGCGCCGCTGGGGCAGCGAGCACATTCGCGAGCACGGCGACGGCCGAGATCTCCGGCTGGAGGAGAATGAGGAACGGCGCGCAGGCAAGCTGCGCGACGAGCGCGACCGCCACCGGTAGCGCGACCCACCCGGGCAGTCGCACGCGATGCCTGAGCACACCGGCGACCGGCGTGGCGGCGAGCAAGATCGCAAGGGTCGCGACCACCGACAACACGAATCCCGGGTGGAGCGCCTGCCACGGGTCGCGGACGAGCAGCACGAGAACGGCGACGCCGAGCGCGGGCAATGAGATCGCACGACGCCCACCAAAGCGCGACAGGAGTATCACCGTCGCCATGGCTGCCGCGCGGTACACGCTGGGCTCCGGGCCCACGACGATGACGAAGAGCAGCAGCGAACCTGCCTGCACGGTGATCCGCGTACGCCGTCCAAGCCGAAGCCAAGCAGCGAGCTGGCCGACCCCGCCAGTGACGAGCGCACAGTTTGCACCGGACACCGCCACGAGGTGGGTGAGGCCGCTCGCCCGCATCTGCGAGCTGAGCGTCTCGCTCACGAGGGAGGTGTCGCCGACTGCGAGGCCGGGAACGAGCTCGGCACCGGGGAAATCGTCAGCTCGGACGTTCAGTGCAGCGCGCAATGCTGCCGCGGTTCGCTCCGCTGGTGGCGCGGGCTCACTCAGTTCGACCTCACGCACACGGATGCCCGCAGCGGCGGACGAGCTGGGCTCAAGGGCCACGAGTCGTCCTCGAACACGCAGCTGCGCCCCGGGCGCCCACTCGGCAGTGCCACACCCGTGGACGCGCTCGCCGCACCAGAGGAGCACCGGCGCGATCCCACGGGTTGTCTGCGTGGTGCCGGCGGCCCAGGGAAGCCCCGTTGATCCGAGGGAGACAAAGCCCGTGAGGCGCACCTCGCGTACCGCATCGGCTGGGCCCTGGCGAAGTTCGGACCGCGCCGCCTCGCCGGCGCTGAGCTGGACGCCGAGCAGTACCAGACACGCAGCTGCGATCAGCACGGACACAAGGGCGCTCCCCCGCCGAACCCCTCGGTGTCGACGCTCGCGCCACAGCACGGCCGCGAGGGCGCTCACGCCGAGCCCCGTACCCACCCAACTCAGCCAGGCACCACCGCCGAGTGGCAGCACGATTGCGGTGGCGAGCCACACGGCAAGCGCCGGCGCGAGCACACGCCAGTGGCCCGGCGTCACGGCACCACGTACTCTCGCAACCCGTCGAGGGTCTTATCGCCAATCCCCGGGACCTCAAGGAGCTGCTCGACGGACGCGAAGCCGCCATTCGACTCGCGCCACTCGAGGATTCTCGCCGCGAGCGCCGGCCCGATGCGCGGAAGCGTTTCCAGCTCCGCGGCGCTCGCGCGGCTCAGGCTCACGAATTGCGCGGTCGGCTGCGCGGCTCCCCCGCCAGGCTCACCCCTTGCAGTCCCATCCGTTCCGGGCGCAATCCCGTCGGCCGCGCCTGGCGGCCCGGCAGCAGCAGCCTCCTGCGCGTTCGGTACGCGCAATTGCTCTCCGTCTTGTAGCGTGCGCGCGAGATTCACCCCTGCGAGCTCCGCGGCTGCCGTCGCCCCACCGGCGGCAGCAATCGCATCAGCAACGCGGGCAGCGGCTGCCAGCTCGACGAGCCCGGGGTCACGGACCTCTCCCACTACGTGGATCCACAGCGTCGCGCCACTCCCTGCTGCGTCGCTCGGTGGGCTGTCACCCGCCGCCGGGAGCGCGTGCGGTTGTGCTCCCTCGGCAGAAGTCTCGCCGGGCGACGCGTTCGCCACTTGTTTGCCTGGCGCCCCTGGACTCACTCGACTCACTGGACTCGCCGCGCCACCGCTGCGCACGGCAGCCACACCAACCGCCACCAGCACGACAATGACGAAGACGGTGACCCCTGCCCAGACAGGAGCCCGCAGCGCGCGGAGCACGCGCTCGCGCCAGGGCAGCGTCGGATCCCGACGCAACGCCGGCCGCGCATCCTCATGGCTCGCGGCGACGCGCAGGCTCTCCGGTGCAGCCCGCTCAGCTCCCCGGTGGCCTGCCGGGTCCGGTGCCCTTTCCGTGACGGGTGCTTCCTCCGGAGCGTATTCGGGTGCGCGCTCGCTGAGTTCCGCAAGCACCCGTTCAGCGCTCCACGCGCGCGTAGCCACACGGTCACGCCGAGGCGGTCCCGTCGCCTGAAGCGGGGCAGGGTGCTGAGTCATGCCGCCACGTTAGGCGCGTCACTGCGCGCGAGCGGAACCGTCTCGCCAGGAGCCTACTTCTGTGGAATAGCGTCGACCAGAGGATGATGTGGGCGAGGCGACAACTCCCCAGAGGCGCCGGCACTCCCAGCAGAATCGCGAACATCTGACTAAAGTTAGGTGACACTAACAACGCTTCCACAAAGGTTTCCATGCTCTCCCTCGCTCCGCGCCCCACGCTCGCCATGCCCGGCCCCCACCTCACCGCCGGTCTTGAGCGCAACGTCGCGCACCCCTACCTCCTCACCACGAGCGTGCACGAGCCGGAGCACCCCGTGATCTGGACGCCACACACGCACCCCGAGCACGAACTGCTGTGGACAGACCGCGGCGTCGCGACTATGCACGTCGCGGGACGCCAGTGGACCGTCACCCCGGGCATTGGCCTGTGGATCCCCGCCGGCGTGGAACACGAGGGCCAGACCCGGGACCGTACCGCCGTGCGCGCCACTTATTTCACAACGGCGGGGTGGGCGGAGAGCTGGCACCGTCCGGTCGCGGTACGCCTTGTCCCAGCAGTGCGCGAACTACTCATTCACCTGAAGCGCGCACAGATGACCGTCGAGCAGCGCGTGCGTGCCCAGCGCGTCTGCGTCGACATGCTCGAGACGACCGAGACGATCGAGCTCGATGTGCCCATCCCGAGCGACCCGCGCCTGGCGATGCTCGTCGAGATGATCCTCCACGATCCCGCCGACGACCGCTCGCTCGAGCAGTGGGCGTCCCTGCTCAACATGACGGCGCGTACGCTGACGCGCGCGTTCTCCGCGGAGATCGCATTGAGCTTTGCGCAGTGGCGACGCCTGGTACGGATGCGCGCGGCGCTCGGCCTGCTCGCCGACGGCATGAGCGTCAAGGTCGTCGCGCGGGAGGTCGGCTACAGCACTCCCAGTGCCTTCGTCACAGCGTTTCGAAAGACGGTCGGCGCGACCCCGGGCGAGTACGCGGGCCGGCTCTGATCCCGCACTGTCCGGATCTCGACACGGCCTGTCCCCCGATCGCACACCCCGCCCCGTAGCGTCGTTCTCGTGCCTGCTCCAGCTGTCTCTGCCGCTCCATCGGCACCCTCGCCCCCACGAACCCGGGCATCGAACTCCGCCACAGCTTCCCGACCTCGACGCGGCCTTCCCGGCGGCGCGCTGAGCCGCTCGGCTGGGCTTGCGGTCGCACTCGCGGCGCTCGTCGCGGTCGCCGTGCTCAGCATCCTCATCGGTGCGCGCGGGATCTGCATCGCGACGGTGTGGGAGGCGCTCACCGCCCCCGCAAACCTCGAGGCGCACCACGTGATTCGCGAGCTGCGGCTGCCACGAACCGTTGTCGCGATCGTGGTGGGTGCGGCCCTCGGCATCGCGGGTGCCCTCATCCAGGCGCTCACCCGCAACCCGCTCGCGGATCCCGGCATCCTCGGGGTGAACTCGGGCGCCTCATTCGCGGTTGCGGTGGGAATCGGTATCTTCGGTGCACGCTCCCTCTCGGCCACGATGTGGTGGGCGTTCGCCGGTGCGCTCATCGTGACCATCGGCGTGTACGCGATCGGCGCTGCCGGGCGCGGCGGCGCCGATCCGCTCCGGCTTGTGCTCGCCGGTGTTGCGCTTGGCGCGGTGTTGAGCGGGCTCACAAGTGCGATGACGCTCCTCGATCCGCAGGCCTTCGACGCCATGCGCAACTGGGGCGCCGGATCCGTCGTCGGCCGTGAACTCGCCCAGATCTGGCCCGTGCTCCCCTGCCTCGGCGTGGGGCTCGTGCTCGCCCTCGTGGCGGCGCGCCCCCTCAACGCGATCGCACTCGGCGAAGACCTCGCCGCCGCGCTCGGCGCGAACGTGCTGCGCACCCGGGTGCTCGTGGTCATCGCGGTCACGCTCCTCGCAGGCGGTGCCACCGCTATCGCGGGCCCCATCGGCTTTGTCGGGCTGATGATCCCCCACGTCGCACGTTGGATCGTCGGACCAGACCAGCGCTGGATCATGGCGTACACCGTCGTGCTCGCGCCGATCTTGCTCCTCGTCTCCGATATCGCCGGGCGCCTGATCATGCGCCCCGCGGAGATCCCCGTCGGCATCGTCACCGCCTTCGTCGGCGCACCCGTGCTGATCGTACTGATTCGCCGGAAGCGGGTGAGCGCGCTGTGAGCGCTGGGCGGAGCTACTGGCGCATCCAGAATGACCGCGTGGGATTCCGGCTCGACACCCGCACTGTGTGGGTGAGCATCATCCTCGCGGGCGTCTGCCTGGTGCTTGCGGTGCTCGGGCTTACGGTGGGCGAGCTGCCGCTCACGATCAGCGAGGTTTGGCAGGCGCTCACCGGCGCCACCGCGGACTTCACCAGCACCGTCGTCGTCGAATGGCGCCTCCCCCGCGTACTCGCCGCCATCGTGTTCGGCGCGGCACTGGGGGCGAGTGGGGCGGTCTTCCAGTCGCTCACCCGCAACCCGCTCGCGAGCCCCGACATCCTTGGATTCTCGGCGGGTGCGTACACGGGCGCGCTGCTCGTGATCATCGTGCTCGGCGGCGGCTACCTCGCGGTCGCAGCCGGCGCGCTCGCTGGCGGACTCGCCGCGGCCGCGGTGGTCTCGCTGCTCGCATTCCGTGGCGGAATGCAGGGGTTCCGCCTCATCGTCGTGGGAATCGCGGTCTCCGCTATGCTCAGCTCCGTCAACACCTGGCTGACGCTCACCGCAGATCTTGAGACCGCGCTCGTCGCCGCGGTGTGGGGCGCTGGTTCGCTCAACGGCATGACCTGGCAGCAGGCCGGCACCGGAAGCGCGCTCGTCGCGATCCTGCTCGCGATCACCCTGCTGCTCTCCCGTCCGCTCCGCCAGCTCGAGCTCGGCGATGACGCGGCGCAGGCGCTCGGTGTGCGCGTCGAGCGCACCCGGCTGCTCCTCATGCTCGTCTCCGTGGGGCTCATCGCCGTGGTGACCGCCGCCGCGGGGCCCATCGCCTTCGTCGCGCTCGCGGCCCCGCAAATCGCGCGGCGCGTGACCCGCAGCCCCGGCGTTTCAGTTCCCGCGTCGGCGCTCATGGGCGCGGCGCTGCTCGCCGCCTCCGACTTCGCAGCGCTCAACGCGTTCCCCGTCATGCTGCCGGTCGGCACCGTGACGGTGGTGTTCGGCGGCGCCTACCTGCTCTGGCTCCTCGTCCACGAGGCGCGAAAGCGCTGGTAAACACCAAGCGCGTCCCAAACGCGAACCCGGTCGTCCGCCTCGCGCAGGCCCACGCTTCTAGCGTGGAATCGAGCGGCGGACCCCACCCGCCCCGAACCCATATCCGTGTGTCGCACGCACGCGCACACCCGAACGCTAGGAGCCGAATGCCCTCCCTGTCTGATGCCACCCAGGCCTCTCTTCCTGCCACCGCACTGGCGCGCCCCCGGCTCCGCCGCTTCGTGACCGCAGGGCTTGCCACGCTCGCCGCCGCGGGCCTGCTCGCAGGATGCGCCTCGGGCCCCGCGGGCGACTCCGCCAAGGCTGACGCGGCCAAGACCGACGACACCATCGAGTTCTCCTACGAGGGCTACGAGGCGACGCTCCCCGCCGATCCGGAGCGGGTGGTGGTACTCGATAGCCGCGCCGGGCTCGAGATGGCGCTTCTCGCGGAGTACCCCATCGTCGCGACCGCGTACGGGACCGATAGCCCGCTCTCCCCGCTCGTCGATGCGGACACCGCGCACCTCAAGAACTCAGCGTTCGATCTGAACCGCGAAGAGATCGCTTCCTACAAGCCCGACCTCATTGTCGTGGGCACCGGGTGGTGGAACTACTACGAGGGTGAGGACTTCAAGCTCGGCGAGATCGCTCCCGTGCTCGCAGTGAACGACGGCATCGATGTCGCGGGCGCATCGGTCGACAAGCCCTTCGTCGCGATGACGGATCAGCTGGAGCTGCTGGGCCGCGCCGACCAGGCCGAGGCCGCCATCGCCGACTACGAGGCCGCCGTCGACTCAGCACGTGAGCGCGTGGGCGACTACGCGAAGGGCAAGACCGCCACGGTCATCCACGCCCCCGTGGACAACTTCACGGTGATCTCCCATGACTCGATCTACCAGGTGGTGCTGCCCGCGCTCGGCTTCACGATCCTCGAGAACGAGCAGATCAGTGAAGCGCCGCTGCACCCGTCGGGCGAGGGCCACACCTTGAGCTACGAGAATGCGGTGAGCGCGCTGGGTGATGCCGACATGGCGATCATCTTGAAGGCTGAGCGCGATGCCGCGCTCGACCCGCTGCTGAAGCGCGTGCCCGCGGTGGAGACCGGCAACTGGATCGACGGGAACCTTGCCGAGCGTTTCGGCTTCGCGCTCACCTACACGAGCTTCGTGAATGGCGTCGCGGACGCAATTGAGGCGTTCCCGAAGGCCTAACCGCACACCGCACGAACAACGCCCCCGGGATTCCTCCCGGGGGCGTTTCGCTTGGGGCGCGGCGGCCTAGGCGGGCTTCGTCGCGATGCTCACGATCTTCGGCACTCGGACGACGGTGTGCACGACGGTACGATCGCCGATCGCGCGCTGCACAGCGGACGAGGCACGAGCGGCAGCTTCCGCCTCCGCCTCCGAGACCGACGCGGGCAGCGTGAGGCGGTCGCGCACCTTGCCATCGACCTGCACCACCATCGTCACCTCGTCCTCAACCAGCAGATCGGGATCGGCCTTCGGCCAGGTGCTCAGCGCCACCGTCGCCTCATGCCCGAGCTTCGCCCACATGTCCTCAGCGGCGAACGGAGCGAACAGCGAGAGGATCTGCGCGATCGCCTCGGCGGACTCGCGGACGGCGGGATCAGCGACCCCAGCTCCCGAGTCGATCGCCTTACGCGTCACGTTCACCTGCTCCATGAGGCGCGCGACGACCACGTTGAACTTGTAGCCCTCGATGAGCGTAGGTGCGTCGGCGAGCAGGTGATGCGTCGCGCGCCGGAGTGCCTTGTCGCCGCCCACGGCGTCCGTGCCAACGGGCGCGCCCGCGCGCTCCACGTCGTCAGCGATACGCCAAGCGCGGGCCAGGAACTTCGCGGAGCCCTGCACGGACACGTCAGCCCAGTCGATGTCGTCCTCGGGGGGCCCAGCGAACGCGAGGGTGACGCGCAGTGCGTCGGCGCCGTGCGCCTGGAGCTCGCTCGCGAACTCAACGAGGTTGCCCTTCGACTTCGACATCTTCGCGCCGTCCTGCAGCACCATGCCCTGGTTGAGCAGCGAAGTGAACGGCTCCTCGAAGTTCAGGTAGCCGAGATCGTGCAGCACCTTCGTGATGAAGCGCGAGTAGAGCAGGTGCAGAATCGCGTGCTCCACGCCACCTGCGTACTGATCGATCGGACCCCAGGTGCGGGCCTGCTCGGGATCGAACGCCTGCGTGCTGTCGTTCGCTGACAGGAAGCGGAGGAAGTACCACGAGCTGTCCACGAAGGTGTCCATCGTGTCGGGATCGCGGGTCCAACTCTCACCGGTTTCCGGGTCCACCACGGTGGCCCACTCGGTCGCGGCACCGAGGGGCGAGGAGCCCTTCGGCTTCAGGTCGAGCCCCTCGGAGGCGGGGAGCTCGACGGGCAGCTGATCCTGCGCGACCGGGCGCATCTCGCCGTCGGCCCCGTGGAGAATCGGGATCGGGGTGCCCCAGTAGCGCTGACGCGAGATCAGCCAGTCACGCAGGCGGTACGTCGTGGCGGCGCGGCCAGTGCCGCGCGCCTCGAGTACCTCGATCGCCTTCGCGATCGCCTCGGTCTTGCCGAGCCCGTCGAGCTCGGCCGAGTTGACGAGAACGCCCTCACCGGCGGTCGCGATGCCAGACTCAGCGGGATCGGGCAGCTGCGCGCCGTCCTCGTCGCGCACGTCGACAACCACGCGCACCGCGAGATCAAACTTGCGCGCGAAGTCCAGGTCACGCTGATCGTGCGCGGGCACGGCCATGATCGCGCCGTGGCCGTAGTCGGCAAGCACGTAGTCGGATGCCCACACGGGAATGCGCTCGCCGTTCACGGGATTGATCGCGTAGCGGCCCAGGAAGACGCCCGTCTTCTCGCGCTCCGTGCTCTGGCGCTCGATCTCGGTCTGCTTCTGCGTCTGCTCGAGGTATGCCTGGAACTGCATGCGCACATCGGCGTCCGCCTCGGCGACCAGCTCTGCGGCAAGATCGGCGTCGGGAGCAACCACCATGAAGGTCGCGCCGTGCAGCGTGTCGGGGCGGGTCGTGAAGACCGGCACCTTCTCGGCGCGGCCCTCGATCTCGAACTCCACCTCGGCTCCACGCGAGCGGCCGATCCAGTTGCGCTGCATGTTCAGCACCTTGGTCGGCCACTGACCCTCGAGCTGATCAAGGTCGTCGAGCAGGCGGTCCGCGTAATCGGTGATGCGGAAGTACCACTGCGTGAGCTTCTTCTTCACGACGATGGCGCCCGAGCGCTCCGACGTCCCATCAGCGAGCACCTGCTCGTTGGCGAGCACGGTCTGGTCTACCGGATCCCAGTTGACCCAGCTCGCCTTGCGGTACGCGAGGCCCTTCTCGTACATCTTGAGGAACAGCCACTGGTTCCAGCGGTAGTACTCGGGGTCGCTCGTGTGCAGCACACGGCTCCAGTCGAACGACGGAGCGTAGAGCCGGAAGCTCGCCTTCTGCTGCGCAATGTTCGCGTAAGTCCACTCGCGGGGATCGACGCCGCGCTTGATAGCCGCGTTCTCCGCGGGAAGGCCGAAGGAGTCCCAGCCGATCGGGTGGAGCACCTCGTACCCCTGCCCGCGCCAGTAGCGCGCAAGCACGTCACCAAAGCAGAACGCCTCGGCGTGACCCATGTGGAGGTCGCCAGACGGGTAGGGGAACATGTCGAGGACGTACTTCTTGGGGCGTTCTGCGTCGCCCGAGCCCACCTCAAACGGTTTCAGCTCGTCCCAGACGGGAAGCCAGCGATCCTGAATCGCCTGAAAGTCGTAGCCCTCGGCATCACGGCCCTGCTGCTCGGTCACACACACCTCGATCTTGGTTCGCCTCGTCGCGCGACGGCGCGACACATACCCTCCAGGTTACCGCGTTCGACCGGGATCCCTGCCGCTTACTCGTTCACCGTGTCGAGCGCGCTCAGCAACGCTGCCGCCTTCAGGTGCTTCTCCGCCAACTCCGTGGCGGCGCGCGAATCTGCGGTGATCCCCCCGCCGGCGCCGATCCGTGCTTCGCGGAGGGCCCCCGTGCCGCGGAACTCGACCCCCCGAATCGTCATTGCGAGCTCCGCGTCGCCGTCCGCATCCAGCCAACCGAAACACCCCGCGTACAGCCCGCGCGGGCCCGCTTCAAGTCCCCGGAGAATCTCCACCGCCCGCCGCTTCGGTGCGCCCGTCATCGAACCACCGGGGAAGCAAGCGGCGATCACCTGCGAGGTCTGCTGCCCGGGCCGCAGCGTGCCCGACACCGTGCTGACGAGCTGATGCACGTGCGGGTGCTGCTCAACACGAAGGAACCCTGACACCGCGACAGACTCGGGAGCGCACACGCGCGAGAGGTCGTTGCGCATCAGGTCGACAATCATCAGGTTCTCCGCGCGCTCTTTCGGGTCCCGCTGCAGCTCAGCCGCCAACTGCTCGTCAGCCGCCGGAGAGTCGCCGCGCGGCCGGGTTCCCTTGATCGGGTGTGTCGCGACGCGCGCGCCCCGCACGCTGAGAAAGCGCTCGGGGCTGGCGCTGACGAGCGCGCGCCCCGGCGTGACGATGAGCCCGCCGCGCAGCGCGCCTGCCCGCTCCCGCAGCCGCAGAAACACGTCGAGCGGGCGTGCTCTCGTCGCAAGGCTGAGCGTGTCGGTGAGGCAGAGCACGTACGCCTCGCCCTCACGAATCGCGGACTTGCACGCCTCGACCGCGGCTTCGTAGCTGGGGTCGTCGTGCCGCCAGCGCCCGGTCTGCGGCGCACCGCTCGCTCGGGCGTCCGCCGCACGCGTGGCGTGAGTGGGGCGCGCAGCCATGCGAGGTTCATCGCCTGGTGCGCCCTCGCTGAGCAGCGCACCGTAGCGTGTCAGCCATTCATCGATGCTGGCCTGAGACCCGGCGCGCAATTCGCCGCGCTCACCAGCGACGGCGATCACCACGTCCGCCCGAAGCGCCAGCGCCGCGGGAGCGGTATCAGGCGTGGGATCGAGGCCGAGGAGCGCCTCGCCGAACTCGTAGCCGAGCGCGGCCACCCAGCCGGCGCAGAACCCTGCCGCGTCCCCGGCTGCTGGTCCGGTCGCGCCCGAGATTCGCTCGAGAAACTCGTGCGGCCGGCCCGCCACGGGGACAGCGAGCTCCGCCGCGATCCCGAGGTAGCTCACAGGAGGTTCACCCGGCGCCGCGGCGGCACCATCGAGCCAGAACCACGATTGCGTACGCTCATCGAGGGCCGCGCTCAATCGCTGGGCGAGCCCGATCGCACCGCCGACAATCGTCACTGCGCGCCGTGCCCGCCCCGCTTCTGTCTCCGCCACCCGCTCAGCGTAGCGCGGTGGTACGCTCGCGACATGACGGAGCAGGCTGGCGTGCGCGAACTTCTCGTCGCCGACTCGTTCCGCGTGCGCGTGCGCGACGGCGTGGCCGAGGTGCGCGGCTGGCAGGCGCACCTCGACCGCTTCCGCGGCTCCGCGGTGGAAGCGCTGGCCGCCCCGGAGTCCGTGCGTGCCGCCGAACGGGACGCACGGGAGCTCACAGCGCGGCTTGCCGACGCCGCCCGTGAGGCGCTACTCTCCCCCACACACCGTGGCGCATCGTCGTCATTCGAGGTCGCTGGCGCGCCGATCCCACTGGGTGAGAACGACCGCGCGCGGCTCACCGCGTTCCTCACGGCGGCGCGCGGCGAGATCGCCGCCGCGGGCGCGGGCTTCCCCCGACTTGAGCTGTGGCGCGAGTCAGACGGCACCACGTCGTTTGACCTCTCCCTCCGCCCGCTCCCCGAGCTGCGCGATTCCATCGAGCTGCGCACAGCAGGTCCGGTGGAACTCAAGCACGCCACCCGCAAGGGGCCGAACATCGGCGCGCTCACTCGGCTCAATCACGAGCTGGGCGCAGAGGCGCTCCTCCTCAGCCCGACGGGCACCGTGCGCGAGGGTGCGACAACGAGTCTCATCGTCTGGGGTGACGATGGCGATCGCTCTGGCAGGGTCATCGCTTCCCAGGAGCGGGTGGCCTCAGTCACCGAGGACCTGCTCGTCGAAGCGGCAGCCCGTCGACTCGTCGGCACGAAGCCCGAGCGGTCGCGGGGCGGCGCCCTCTCATGGGGTGGTTTCGGCACCCCCAGCGGCGGGCTCGGGAGCTCACACAGCGGCTCGGACCGCGGCACGGACCGCGACACAGACCCGACGCCCGAGCAGCTCCTGGGGCACGAGGTGTGGGCCGTGAACGCCCTGCACGGGATTCGACCGGTGTCGCACCTCGACGGGGTCGCGCTCCCGCTTCCGGTCGGCCCACGGCTCGCCTGGTTCCGCGCGGCGCTCGAACGGGCCTGGCAGCCCGTACGTTAGGCGGCAGGTGCCTCGAGGTGCAGACGCGTGGCCTCGATCCCGCTCGGCAGCTCGGTGTGCGTGATCAGGATCACCGCGCGATCCTCGGGCACCGCGCCGACAAGGTCGGTGAGCAACCGGTCGGCAAGCTCGCGGTCCACTCCCGCCGTCGGCTCATCGAGCACGACGATCGGGAAGTCGGCGAGGAGCGCGCGTGCGAGAGCGATGCGCTGCGCCTGCCCACCCGAGACGAGCGCTCCGTGCTCGCCCACCTGCGCGTCGAGGCCACCCCGGGAGCGGGCCCAGTCCCCCAGGCCCACGCGGTCAAGCGCGGCCATCAGCTCGTCGTCGCTCGCGGTGTCTCGCGCGAACTTCAGGTTCTGCCGCAGATCAGCGTCAAAGAGGTGCGGCTGCTGCTCGCACAGGCCCACCGTCTCACGGACCACCGCGATGGGAAGCTCACGCACTTCGCTGCCGCGCAGGCGATACGAACCGCAATAATCGAGGAATCGCACGAGCGCGAGGGCGAGCGTGCTCTTGCCGGCTCCGCTCTCTCCCGTGACGACGAGCGTCTCGCCGGCGTTCACCTCGAAGCTCACCCCGCTGACCGCGTCGCGCGCGGCGGCCGGGTGACGCACCGTGAGCGCTTCGACCGCGAGGAGCGGCGCGCAGGGCACTGCGGGCCCAGTCTTCGCGGCGGCCCCGGGGGTCTCCCACGGAATCTCAGCGGGCAGCGGCGTCTCGGTGAGTGCCGCGACGCGATCCGCGCTCGACTGCACCACCCTGCGTGCGGCGAGAGCCGCGGGCACCTGGGCGAACACTTCGAACACCGCAGCGGGAACGACCACGGCTGCGGCGAACAGGGGCGCCGAGAGGCCCGCGCCCACCGCGGGGGCGAGCGCAAGGAGCGTCACGACCGAGGCGAGTCCGGCCGCACCCGCGAGGATCGCGCCGCTCGTTCCGGCGGCGCGAGCACGGCGCAGCTGCACCGCCGAGAGCCGGGCCTCGGCCGCGGCGATTCGATCGCGCTGAGCGCCGAGCGCACCGTACGCAGCGAGCACCTCGGAGGCGGCAAAGCGCTCGAGCAGCGCGTCGACGAGGCCGGCGCGCGCGGCGCTGAGTTCGCGATCCGAGGCGCCCGCGGAGCGCTGCGCGAGCCAGACGGCAAGCGCGCCGGAGAGCACCAGGATAGCGGTGAGAATGAGGGCCGCCACGGGCGAGATGAGCGCGATCACGACGATGCTGAGCGCCACGACCGTGGCACTGACCGCGAGCGGCTGCCGCACGCGCAAGGGCTCATCCTGCAGCTGATCGACGTCGTCGACGAACGCGGCAAGCACCTCTCCACGGCGGTGCGACTCGATTGCGCCGGGAATGCGCGGAATCAGCGCGGTAAACGTGTCAGCGCGGAGCGACGCGAGCTGAGCGAGTGCGGCGTCGTGGCTGAACATCCGCTCGGTGTAGCGGAATGCGGCGCGGCCGATCGCGAGGGCACGCACGCCCACGATCGCGAAGGTGAGGTGCAGGATCGGCGGCTGCTCTCCGGCTCGCACGATCAACCACATGCTCAGGCCGAGCAGCGCGACGACGCAGCCGTCGGCGAGCACGCCAAACGCAAGCCCCGGAAAGCGACGCTGCGCGGAGGGCAGGGCCCGCGCGAGCACGCGGCGGCGTGCGGCGGTGAGGTCCGTCTGAGTGCTCATCGCGCGAGCTCCTTCGTCTCGTCGACCGGAGCCGCGGTGATGCGCACCACCCGGTCTGCCGAATCAATCACTTCGGCTCGATGACTCACCACGAGCACCGCGCGTCCGGTCTCGGCCTCAGCCCGCAGGCTCTGGCACACCGCACGCTCCGTATCTCGATCGAGCGCGGAGGTTGGCTCATCGAGCAGCAACGCGGCGTCAGGCCCCAGGGTCCACGCACGATACAGCGCTCGCGCAATCGCGATGCGCTGTGCTTGGCCGCCTGAGACTCCCGCGCCGGCGGCGCCCAGCATCAACTCGGGATCCAGCTCGGGGAGTGCCGCCGCGGAAAGCGCGCGACGCACGAGCGCGGGATCGGCGGGCGCCGCCGATCCCAAGCTCACGTTTTCGGCGACGGTGCCCTGCAGGAGGCCTGGGCGCTGCCCCGACCAGGCCACGTGCTTCGGGCGCGTGAGCCGACCAGCAACAGGCGTCACGAAGCCGAGCAGGGCAGCGAGCAGGGTGGACTTGCCCGCGCCAGAGGGGCCGGCGAGCGCGACGACCTCACCGGGCGCGACGCGAAGGTCGACCGGTCCCACGGCGATGCGGTCACCACGCGTGATGCACACGGCTGCGAGCTCGATCTCGCCCCCCGCTGCGGCGGCGACAGTGCCGGCCGCGCCCGGCTGCGTCTCATTCTCTTCGCCCTCAATCAGCGCGAAGACGTCTGCCGAGGCAGAGAGCCCCTCGGTTGAGGCGTGGAAGGCAGCGCCGACCTGGCGAATGGGGATGAACACCTCGGGCAGAAGAAGCAAGACGAAGAGGCCGAGTCCGAGTGGGAACTCAGCGCTCACGAGGCGCGTTCCCACCGTCACGGCGACCAGCGCAATCGAGAAAGTGCCTGCGAGATCGAGCACGAAGCCGGACAGGAATGTGACGCGCAGCACCTTCATGGTGCGCGAGCGATATTCGTTCGTGGCACGCGCGATCCGCGTCGATTGCCGATCTTCGCGGCGGAAGATCTTCAGGGTTGCGAGACCTGACACGGCGTCGAGGAACGAGGTGGAGAGGTGCTGCAGCTGTTCCCACTGCCGGTCCTGCACGCTCTGGGTTGCCATGCCGATAAGGATCATGAAGACGGGGATGATCGGGAAGACGATGAGCACCGTGATCCCGCTCACCGGGTCTGCGATCAACACCGCGAGAATCAGGATCGGCGTCGCAATCGCGGTGAGGATGAGCTGCGGCACGTAGCCGGAGAAGTAGCCGTCGAGCGCGTCAAGACCACGGCCCAGTACGGTGGCAAGCTCGGCGTCGGAGCGGCCATCACCGCGCTCGGGGGTCCGCGCGTCGATCGCGGTGAGCGCGGCGGCGCGCAGCTCGGACTTCACGCGTACCGCGCCGCGCGCGGCAACCGTGTCCATCCCCCAGGCAGCGAGCGAGCGGACGCACAGCGCGAGGACGGCCCCGCCCACGAGCAGCGGAAGGTGATCCTGCGCGAACGCTCCCTCGGCGATGCGCCCCGAGCCCCCACCCTCGCCCGCGAGCGCGGGAAGCGCGACGACCGTGATGGTCTGCGCGAGGAACCAGCTCCAGGCGAGAATCGCGAGTGTGCGGATCAGACCGAGCACTCCCCCAAGCAGGAACACGCTGCGCGCAGCGCGGGCGTGACGAAGCAGACGCGGATCGAAAGGTTTCACGAGCATCCTGTTGCGGTCGGAGGGGCGAGAACGAGCTGAGAGCGCGCCGTACTCGAGTCTATGGGAGCGGCGCGGCGTACATCTGATGAAACCCCGGGTGGAAGCGCACGGCCCCGGGAAGTGACGATCACCTCCCGGGGCCGTGTGCGCGGCGTGCACTGGGCGCGTGACGAAACCACGCGCCCAGCGAGCACCTAGTGTGCGCCCGCGGGGATGACGTCCCGCGAGAGGCGCTTGCGGAACACCCAGTACGTCCACGCCTGGTAGGCGAGCACAAGCGGCAGGGTGAACACGGCAACCCAGGTCATCAGCTCGAGGGTCTTCTGCGAGCTCGCAGCACCCTCAATCGACATCGAGTACGCGGGATCGATGCTCGAATGCATCAGGTTCGGGAACAGCGCCATGAAGATGGTCAGCAGCGCGAACGCGATTGCAACGGCGTTGCCCGTGAATGCCCAGCCTTCGCGACCCCGGAGGTTCGCAACCCACGCACCAATCAGTGCCACTGCGGCAACAACCGCGCAGGTGACGATCAGCCACAGGGTGTCGCTCTCGAGGTGCTGCACGATCGTCCAGATGAGGAACGCAGCGCCGGCGACGATCGCCGCGATGCCGACCTTGGTCGCGAGTGCCCGAGCGCGCTTACGCATGTCTCCAACCGTCTTCAGCGCTACGAACACGAGTCCGTGCGTGAAGGTGATGAGCAGCATGGTGAGGCCGCCAAGCAGGCCGTACGGGTTCAGCAGCGTCAGCAGCGTGCCCTCGTAGATCCAGCCCCCGCCCTCGAGCGGCGCGATCGGCACGCCCTGCACGAGGTTCGCAAACGCGACACCCCAGAGCAGCGGCGGCAGGACGGAGCCCCAGAAGATGAACTGATCAAACCAGCGGGTCCAGTTGCGGCCCTTGCCCTGGTGACGGTACTCGAACGAGACACCGCGGAGGATCAGCGCGACCAGGATGAGCAGCAGCGCGAGGTAGAACCCCGAGAACATCGTCGCGTACCACTCAGGGAACGCTGCGAAGAGCGAGGCGCCAGCCACAATCAGCCAGGTCTCGTTGAGGTCCCAAACCGGGCCGATCGTGTTGATCAGCAGGCGGCGGTCGGTGTCGTCCTTGCCGAGGAACGGCAGGGACATGCCCACGCCGAAGTCGAAGCCGTCGAGCACGAAGTACCCGATGAGCATGACACCGACAATCAAGAACCAGAGTGTGGTGAGTTCCATGTTGGCTTCGCCTCCTTAGTAAACCGTGGCCAGGGCCTGCTGGTCGGGCTCGCCTTCGGCGTCATTCTCGATCGCCGGCGGTCCCTCCTTCGCGGCCTTCGTGATGAGCTTGAACTCGACGACTGCAAGCGCACCGTACACGATCGTGAAGACGATCAGTGACACGAGCACCGCCCAGCCGGGCACACCCGGCGACACGCCTTGTTCGGTGGTCATCACCCCGAACACGATCCAGGGCTGGCGGCCCATCTCGGTGAAGATCCAGCCGACGAGCGAGGCGAGCATCGGGATCGGTGCCGTCCAGATGGCGACCTTCCACGTCCACGCCGGCAGCTCGGTGTTCTTGCGGGTGAGCCACAGGCCCACGGCAGAGACGAGCGCCGCGATCGCGCCAAGTCCGATCATCCAGCGGAACGCCCAGTAGGTCACCCAAATGATGGGGGCGAACTGGCCGTCCGTCGGACAGGTCATCATCGAGTCAGCACCGCAGTACATGGCCTCGTAGTCGCTCTGCAGGTTGCGGATGCCCTCGACCGAGCCGTCGAACGTGCCGGTCGAGAGGAACGACAGCAGGTACGGGATGCGGATCGAGAAGATCTCGTGCGCGCCGTCCGGGGTACCCAGGCTGAAGATCGAGAACGATGCGTCGGCACCCGAGGCGTTCTCATAGAGCGCCTCGGCGGCAGCCATCTTCATCGGCTGCGTTTCCGTCATCACCATGCCGAGCGAGTGGCCGGTGAGGCCCACGCCCAGGAACGCGATGATGTTCGTCCACGCGCCGAAGCGCAGCGCCGTGCGCATCTCGTCAACAAACTGGTTGCGCTTCAGGTGCCAGGCAGCGACCGCCACCATGACCGTACCGGCGAACATCAGCGCCGCGAAGATCGTGTGCGGGAATTGCGTGATCGCGACGGGGTTGAGGAGCACATCGCCGATGCTCTCAAGCTCGGCACGCCCCTTCTCTTCGTTCAGGTTGTAGCCGACCGGGTTCTGCATGAATGCGTTCGCCGCGAGGATGAAGTACGCAGAGAGCACCGTGCCGATCCAGACGAACCAGATGGTCATCAGGTGGATCTTCTTCGGCAGCTTGTCCCAGCCGAAGATCCAGAGCCCAATGAAGGTCGCCTCAAAGAAGAAGGCGATGAGGCCCTCCATCGCAAGCGGTGCACCGAAGATATCGCCGACGAAGCGCGAGTAGTTCGACCAGTTCATACCGAACTGGAACTCCTGGACGATGCCAGTGACGACACCCATCGCGAAGTTGATCAAGAAGATCTTGCCGAAGAGGCGCGTCAGCTTCAGGTACTTAACCTTGCCGGTGCGAACCCAGACCGTCTGCAGAATCGCGACGAGCAGGCTCAACCCGATGGTCAGCGGCACAAAGATGAAGTGGTACAGCGTTGTCAAGCCGAACTGCCATCGAGCAAGCGTCAACGCGTCGAGGAATTCGTTCATGTATCGCTCCTGAACGAAGGAGGTGGTACCCCACACATGGAGCCACACTCCCGTAGTGAGATCCGCCACGAGATGTAATTCTCGCCGGAGCTCCCGATCGGCGATCGGGTCTTCACAGAATACCAATATCTGTGAATCACCTGCGAATCAATTTTGATATCAACAAACTTTTACCTCGGGCACAAGGTACTTTTTTCTCGACGCCAAACAAACTCGCGGCACGCACGATGTTGGGAAGTTACCAGAGCGTCGGGGCCCAGGGAATGGGCCCACGGTACCGTCAGCGGATCCACGGGAACGCTGGGATCACCGCTCACTACACTCGGTGAAATGACGGAGCTCCTCGACACGATCATCGCCGCGCTACGCGACCTCGATCCGGCGATCCGCACCCTGATCGCGGGGATCGGGATCCTGCTCGAGACCTCAGTGTTCGTGGGCCTCATCGTGCCAGGTGACACCATCGCGCTCGTGGCCGCGCTCGGCGTGGACGGCACGACGCAGTTCGCCTGGCTCGTGTTCGCCCTCGTAGCGGGTGCGCTCGCCGGCGAGAGTATCGGTTTCGCGCTGGGCCGCTGGGTCGGGCCGAGGCTGCGTGCGAGCCGCCTCGGGCAGCGGCTCGGGGAAGACAAGTGGCGCCTCGCTGACCACTACCTCGGTGAGCGGGGCGGGGTCGCGGTGTTCCTCTCCCGCTTTCTTCCCGTGCTGCACTCGCTGATCCCGCTCACCGCGGGCATGACCGGCATGAGGTACCGCACGTTCTTGAAGTGGACCGCGGCCGCGAGCGTGCTCTGGTCGCTCATCGTCGTCTCCCTCGGCGCGGGCGCGGCGGCGGGCTATGAGCAGCTCGCGGGGCGCGTGAAGGGCGCCGGCTACATCTTCGTTGGCGCTGCAATCCTCGTTCTACTGATTCTCTGGGCCCTCAAGCGCGCGTTCTTCTCCCGGGAGCGTCGCCACCTCGAGTCCGGTGAGGATGCGGCGTAGCGCGCAGCGCATCAGCCAAACGCTCTAGAATGTCTTAGGTGACTGCCCCCGACCAGCCCGACTCCCGCCCCCGCTTCGCGGCGCGACTTGAGGACTGGATCCATGTCCGCCGTGCCCGCCGTGCCGTCTCGCGCGGAAAATCGCCGTCGGTCATCCCGTACATCGGGTATGGCAGCACCGAGTGGGTGCGCGTGCTCGGCCGAGTGCTGTACCTGAAACCCGACACTCGCGAGCACACTCGCTTCCGGCCCGATGTCGCGCAGGTCTCGCGTGTGCGCGGCTGGCGCACCTTCACGAGCTTGTCGGCGCCGCACGAGCGCGTTCGCGTACACATCGACGGACAGTTCGTCGCGGAGGTGACCGCCGATCGCGGCGGCGTCATTGACTCCATTGTTCCGGTGCAGCTCTCCCCGGGCTGGCACACGGTCTCACTGCAGACCGGCGACAGCGAAGTCGCCGACGCCCCCGTCAACATCGTTGATCCTGCCGCGAAGTTTGGGGTGCTCTCGGACGTGGACGACACGATCCTCATCACGGCGCTCCCCAAGCCCTTCGTTGCCGCCTGGAACAGCTTTGTGCTCGATGAGCATGCCCGCTCGGCCACCCCCGGCATGGCCGTGATGCTCGACCACCTGGTCGCCCGGCACCCCGGCTCCCCCGTTGTGTACCTCTCGACGGGCGCGTGGAACGCCGCTCCCGCGCTCAGCCGGTTCCTCGCACGCAATCTGTACCCGATGGGCCCGCTGCTGCTCACGGATTGGGGCCCCACGCACGATCGCTGGTTCCGCAGCGGGCGCGAGCATAAGCAGCGTGAGCTGAAGCGCCTCGCTGCCGAGTTTCCCGAGGTCCGCTGGGTGCTCATCGGTGACGATGGTCAGCACGACGAGTCGCTGTACCACGAGTTCGCGACCGCGCACCCGCAGAACGTGGCCGCCGTTGCGATCCGACAGCTCTCGATTGGCGAGGCCGTGCTCGCGGGTGGTCGTTCGAAGGCTCGACTCAACCGAACCACGAGCGGTGTGCCGTGGGTGTACGGACCCGACGGGGCGACGCTCCGCGAGGAGCTGCGCAAGCTCGGCGTGCTGTGAGCGGGCCCACCACTCACCCGTTCCGGAGGTTCGAACGTAACCTCACCGGGCGCTTCACGGTGGCTGTCCGCCCGTCCTGGTACCAACTTGCGAAGGCGGCCGCGGCGGCGATCCTCACCTGGTTCACCTGCCTGCTCATCTTCCCCGAGCAGCTGCCCATCTTCGGCGCGATTGCTGCTCTGATCGTCATGCAGGACAATGTCGATCTTTCGCTCACGCGCGGCATCGAGCGCGTCGTGGGCGTGCTCGTCGGCATCTCGGTCGCGCTCGGCGCCGGGGCGCTCTTCGGCCCCCAGTCGTGGCTGTTCATCGCGGCGATTGTCGTCGCGATGGCAGTGGGTTGGCTGCTGCGCATGTCGCCGTCGTCCACAAACCAGATCGCGATCACCGCACTCCTCATGATCGCGCTCGGCGGCCTCGAACTGCACTATGGGGCCGAGCGGCTCATCGAGACCGCGATCGGCGCGGCCATCGGTGTCGCCCTCAACGCGCTCGTCGTTGCCCCCGTGAAGAATTCCTCGGTCAACGAGGCGATTGTGGCGCTCACCGATCACTCAGCCCGTGTGCTCACGCGCATCGCCGACGCGCTCGACGAGCCCCGCGATCGCGCGTGGCTGGCCGAGATGCTTGCCGAGGCCCGCACGCTGCAGGATGAGCGCGGCCGTGTCCACGATCTGCTCCGTCAGGCCCGCGAGAGCCTGCGCTTCAATCCCCGGAGTCGCCGCTACCGCCAAGGCCTCGCCGACGACGACGCACTCTTCCAGCGCCTCCAGCGCATCGTGACGCAAATCATCGGTATGGCTCGAGCGACGGCAGACCTCTACGATCCCGAACTGGTGACCGATCCATCCGTGATCGGCATGGTCGAGGAGATGCGGCGGGCCGCCCACGATCTTGAGCGCCTCGGGCACCTCACCTCCGACGTGGCGGCCACGAGCCCCATCGAACCTCCCGCGCTCACACAGCCCTACACGATCCCGCAGCCCCACCCCGAGCACTGGGTGTTGATTGGCTCGCTCATGGAGGATCTCCGGCGGGTGCGGGGTCGCATCACTGGCGAGCTCGACTGAGGCCAGGCCCCCAGACGTGCGAGGGGCGGGGCACCACCCGGAAGGTGATGCCCCGCCCCGCTCGCCCGGCGCACTGCGGCGCCGCGCAGGCACGCTTACGCCTGGAGTGCCGCCTGAACGTCGATGTTGATCGTCACGTCAGAGCCGAGCAGCAGGCCGCCCTTCTCGAGGGGCGCGTTCCAGCTGAGACCGAAGTCCTCGCGCTTCACGGTCGTGGTTGCGGTGAAGCCGGCCTTGTAGTTGCCGTAGCCGTCCTCGCCGAAGCCACCGAACTCAAAGTTGAAGGTGACGGGCTTCGTCACGCCGCGCATGGTGAGCTCGCCGTCGACCTTGAAGTCGCCGTTCTCCTCGCGCGCACCGGTCGAGACGAAGGTGAGCTGCGGGAACTCTTCGGCAGCGAAGAAGTCGCCGGTGCGCAGGTGGCCGTCGCGGTTCTTCTCGTTCGTGTTCACCGATGCAACGTCGGCAGACGCGGTGACAGTCGACTCGAGGGGGTTTTCGGCGGTCACGAAGGTCGCGTCGAAGTTCTCGAACTTGCCCTTGACCTTGCTGATGGCGAGGTGGCGCACAGAGAAGCCGACCTCGGAGTGGGTGGGGTCGATCACCCAGGTGCCTACGCGGTAGCCGGGGATCTGCTCAGCGGTGATGGTCATGCTCTGCCTTTCGTTTGGGGGCGGTACACGGGGTGCAACAGATACATGCAAACGAATATTCCTTGTTTCCCGAAAAACTTTTCCGCCGGGCGCGTCGGCACTGCGTCTGCCGTCATTCGCTACCCTGGAGCCATGTCTCAGCGCCGGCCCTCACCCCTCGGCGGAGCGCGGCCGCGCCGCGAGGAACTCGCCCGCTTCGCCAGCCACGCCCCAGGAGCAGCCGACGAGCCTGGCACGCTCGATGACGTGCTCCCGGATGGGCCCGGCGATCCCGCGCTGCGATTGCTCATCGTTGGCGTCAATCCGGGGCTCTGGACCGCGGCCGTAAACGCCCCATTCGCGTACCCGGGAAATCGTTTCTGGCCCTCGCTCCACCGAGCTGGCCTCACAGACACCCTCGTCGACGCAAGCCGGGGGCTCTCGCCCGCTGACGAGCGTCAGCTCATCGACCGCGGGATCGGGATCACCAACCTAATTGGGCGCGCCACGGCTGCCGAGCGCGACCTCACGCGGGAGGAATATCCCACTGCGGGGCGACGCCTCGTGGAGCGGATCAGCGAGCTCCGTCCGCACACGGTCGCAATTGCCGGCATTGGTGCGTTCCGCAAAGCGTTTGCGCAGCCCCGGGCCGCGCTCGGCAGGCAGGACATCGAGCGCATTCCTGGGTGGCCCACCGACATCCAGCTCTGGGTGGTCCCCCAGCCCAGCGGCCTCAACGCACACGAGACCGTCGAATCGCTCGCGGAGAAGTGGCGGGCGGTGTGGGCCGACAGCGCTGAACAGAACTGGGGTTCCAGCGGAGAGGTGCGCTCTTAGCGGGGTCGCCGCTTTGCGCTCTCGCGGGCGCGGAGCACCGTCTCGCCGACCACGGCGCGCGGCTCGAAGCTGCCGTAGCGTCGGCGAGCCGCTTCGCCAATGAGGAAGTCGCTCAGCGCCGGGTTCTTCGGGAGGAGCGAGCCGTGCAGATAGCTGCCGATCACGTTGCCCGTGCGGGCGCCCTCGACCCCATCGTTCGGGTTGTTTCCCGCTCCCTGCACCACGCGGCCCAGCGGCTCGGAGCCCGGCCCCAGTGTGGTGTTGCCGCTGTGATTCTCGTAGCCGATGATCTCACCGAACTCGGCGGTGTCGAGCACGATGTTGCCGATCATGCGCTCGGTGCCGCCGCGAGTCTCGACGTCCAGCACGCCAATGCCAGCGAGCTCTTCGCCCGTGTGCGTGATGAAGCGGTGGCCAAAGAGCTGGTAGAGCCCACACACCATCAGCATGGGGACCCCGTCCGTGGCGAGCGCACGGATCTCATCCGCGCGCGCGGCGAGGTCGGCAGCAACACGGCCCTGGCCTGAGTCCTGGCCACCGCCGCCGACCACGATATCGATCTGCTGCGGCAGGACGTCGCCCGGGTTGATCTCCACCACGCGGGGCGCAAAGCCGTGCGCGCGTGCGCGACGCTCGAGAGCGAGCACGTTGCCGCGATCCCCGTAGATGTTCATGTCGCGCGGATAGAGCGACACGATCACGAGTTCGCGAGAGCCCTCCCCCGCAGAAACTGCTGCGCTCACCAGATGTCCTCCACATCAGTCAGCTCCGCGAGTGCGCGGCGGAGTTCGAGCATGGCCGTATAGGTGCAGTAGATGCGTCGCGGCTGACCCATGGTGCGCTCCCGGAACGCTGCGAGTGCACGGCCGAGATCCTCCTCGACTGCGCCGACCGGAACATCATCGTGCTCGAGCCGCAGCGCCATGTCCCACGCGCGGGCACCGCTCACGGTGTCCACGCCCGCGGGGGCGAGCGAGCTGAAATCCACGTCCCACAGCCAGGACATGTCGCGCCCATCCGCGTACTGGTCGTTGATTGCGATCATCGCGGCGACGCCGTCGGCGGCAAATGATGCGAGGCCGAGCCGGAACCCCGCGGGATTCTTCACGAGGACGAGCTCAAGCGGCTGGCCGTCGAGCTCCAGTTGCTCGCCGCGACCAAACGCGGGGCGCACCTCGGCGAGCGCCTCGACAATGCGCGCGGTGTCCGCGGGCGGGGCGATCCGGGCCGCGCGATCCGGCAGTGGGCCAGCGGCGAGCACCTGCCGCACGACCGCGAGCGCGGCTGCCGCGTTAAACGTGTTGTACAGGCCCTCGAGTTTCAGGCTGGTCCGATGCGACGCATCGTCGATTTGGAACACCGCCTCGTGGTCACCCAGCTCCACGAGCGTCACGTCGGCGCCGCCAGCCGGGCCCTCGCGCACGGCGGGAGCTCCCGCGTGGAAGTCGTCGTCGCTCGGGAACGTCGCCAGAAGGTCGTCGGACAAACCGAACTCACGCACATCGACGGCGGCGGACCGCTGGCGCGTGCGCTCCCCGATCTCGCGGATCAGCCGATCCTCGCGGTTGACCACGAGCCCTTCGCTTGTCGCGTCCGCGATGCGCTGCAGCAGCTTCGCAGTCGTGTCGATTTCGCCGAAGCGGTCGAGCTGATCTCGCAGCACATTGAGCAGCAGCGTGAAGCGCGGCGGCACGCGGTCGATGAAGTACATCGCGTGCGCCTCATCGAGTTCGAGCACGGCGATGTCTGCGTCGAGGCGGCCGGCGAGCGACCCCTCGGCAACCGCCGCGGCGACGACTCCGCGCGAGAAGTTCGAGCCCGTGCGGTTTGTGAAGACCCGAAGCCCCTGGGCCTCGAGCATCTCGACGATCATCTTCGTGGTCGTCGTCTTGCCGTTCGTTCCGCTCACCGCGACCACCCCGTAGGGCAGCCGGCCGAGCACACGGCCGAGGAAGCCCGGATCAAGCTTCTCGACGACAAGCCCGGGGATTGCCGAGCCGCCACCGCGCAGGCGCGCCGCCTGCCGAACGCTCTTCCCGATGAGGGCGGAGATCACATCACGCATGGAGCAAGCCTAGTGGAGAGGGACTAGTCGTCCGCTGCGTGGCGGCCGGCGGACTCGCCGCGCTGCTCGCGCGTGAGGAGCTCGGGGCGCACGCGGCGCGTACGCTCAACGCTCTGCTCGGTGCGCCAGGCCGCAATCGCGGCGTGGTTGCCGCTCAGCAGGACCGGCGGTACGGCACGACCGCGCCACTCGGCGGGCTTCGTGTAGCTCGGGTACTCCAGCAGGCCGTCCTCGTGCGATTCCTCGACGAGGCTCTCGGGGTTGCCCACCACGCCCGGCACGAGGCGCGCGATGGCCTCGATCATGGCGATCGTCGCGACCTCGCCGCCGTTCAATATGTAGTCACCGATGCTGACGAGCCGCACGCGACCCCGCTCGGCATACTCCTCGAACACACGCTGGTCGATCCCCTCGTATCGACCACAGCCGAACACCAGGTGCGGTTCCTCCGCGAGCTCACGCGCCATGCGCTGGGTAAACACCTCGCCAGCGGGCGACGGGAAGATGATGAGCGGATCGGGATCAGCCCCATCCTCTGCGAGCACCGCGTCCAGCGCAGTGCCCCACGGTTCCGGCTTCATGACCATGCCCGCGCCGCCACCGCTTGGCGTGTCGTCAACGGTGCGGTGCTTGTCGTGCGCGTGCTCGCGCAGATCGTGGACGCGCACGTCCACGATGCCGCGCTGCTTTGCCTTGCCGAGCAGTGAGAGCTCGAGCGCGTCAAAGTAGCCGGGGAAGATCGAGACGACGTCGATCCTCATGCGCCGGTCTCCTCATCGCGCACGCGCGCCGCGGGTTGCCCGGCGTCCGGACCGCCCGCGATCTCGGCTTCGCGCTCCACGAACAGGCCGGCAGGCGGGGTGACGTGCACCACGCCGGCCTCGATATCGACGCTCGGCACGATCTGTTCGACGAACGGCACGAGCACCGCGCCGGTCTCGGTGGTGACGACCAAGAGGTCCTGCGCCGGGAAGTGCTGCACCTCGGCCACGACGCCGAGCTTCCGCTCGCCTTCGACAACGTCAAGCCCAACGAGCTGGTGGTGATACCAGGCGTTCTCTTCCTCGCCATCGGCCACGGCATCTTCGTCAATCCAGAGGATTGCCCGCACGATGCCCTCGGCAGCGGTGCGGTCGGGGAGCTCCGCGAAGAAGCCGACCGGCGAGTCGTTAAACCAGCGCAGCTCGCGCAGCGTGATCGTGCGCCCAAACCAGGGCGACTCCTCGGGGACCTGAAGGTAAAACTCGGCGCCCGGCACGAAGCGCAGCTCCGGGTTGTCCGTGAAGAGCTCGAGCTTGATGCCGCCCTTCAGGCCGTGCGGCTTCGTCAGACGGCCAACACGCAAACTCCCCGCCCCGCTAGCGGGACGGGGAGCATGCGCGCGCCCGGAGGCGCCGGCCATCAGGCGTCGCTTCCGGTCGAGACGGCCTCGGCGGCGTCGTCAGTATCGACGACGTCAACGCGCACGCGCTCACCCGCGGCAAGCGAGTTCACGACGGTGCGCAGCGAGGAGGCGGTGCGGCCGCCACGGCCGATCACGCGACCGAGATCCCCGGGGTGCACGCGCACCTCGAGCACCTCGCCGCGCGATCCACCGCGGGCGTCAACCCGCACTCGATCCGGATGGTCAACGATTCCTCGGACGAGATGTCCGAGGGCGTCAGCGAGCGCCTGTTCAGCCAAGAGGATTAGTCCTCGGTGGTCTCAGCGGCCTCGGTGGCCTCCTCGGCGGGAGCCTCAGCAGCCTCCTCAGCGGGGGCCGCAGCCGGCTTCTCAGCCTTGGGACGGAGAACGGCCTTCTTCGAAGCGTCTGCCTCGAAGACAGCCTTCGCCTCGGGAGCCTTGACCTGCGACTCGGTCGAGCCCTCGCCCGAGAACTTGCCCCAGTCACCCGTGAGCTTGAGGATCGCTGCAACCTGCTCGGTCGGCTGTGCGCCGACGCTCAGCCAGTACTGTGCACGATCCGAGTCAACCTCGATGAAGGAGGGGTTCTCGGTGGGGTGGTACTTGCCGATCTCCTCGATCACACGACCGTCGCGCTTGGTGCGCGAGTCGGCAACGACGATGCGGTAGTAGGGTGCGCGGATCTTGCCGAGGCGCTTGAGGCGGATCTTGACTGCCATGAGATGACTCCTTGATTGTGAAACGACGACACGCGACGAAACTGGGCCGCTGCGCGAAAGCCTGGGCACGCGAATGCGTGAACTCGTCTATTTTGCCACAGCGACACCCTGTTTCGCAATTTTTGCTGGGACCAGGAGTTTTAGAGTCCACCTCCGAGCTGATCCGCCATCCAGGCCTCAATTCCTGCCGCGTCAATGGGCAGTGCGTCGCTCAGCACCTCGGTGCCGCTGTCGGTGACGATGAGGTCGTCCTCGAGCCGCACACCGATCCCGCGCAGCTCAGGCGGCACGGTCTCGTCCCACGCGTGGAAGTAGAGTCCCGGCTCAACGGTCAAGGCCATGCCTGCCTGCACGGTACCCCCGAGATACGCCTCGTAGCTCGAGCCGTCGCAGTCGTGCACGTCGAGACCGAGGTGGTGGCCGACGCCGCACACGATGTACCGACGATGCTGTTGGCCGTGCTCCGAGAGCGCCTCATCGACCGACACGGGGAGCAGCCCCCAATCTGCGAGTCCGCGTGCAATGACTTCCATGCTTGCCGCATGGAAGTCCGCCCACGGCCGCCCGGGGCCAACCGCCGCGAGGCCAGCGCGGTGCGAGCGCTCAACGAGGTCGTGCACCTCGCGCTGCACCGCACTGAAGGTGCCGCTCGCGGGGAGCGTACGCGTGACGTCTGCCGTGTAGCCCGAGCGTCCTTCCACACCCATGTCGAGAAGCAGGAGTTCTTCGGGCAGGATCTCGCCGTCCGCACGCACCCAGTGCAGCACGGGCGCGTGCGCTCCGGACCCGACGATCGTCGAGTACCCCGGCGCCTGACCCACCGTGCGGGCGTGGCGATCAAAGGTGCCCTGCAGCCAGCGCTCTCCCCCGCGCTCGATGGCGCGCGGGATTTCACGACGCACCTCGGCGAAGCCGTCCACCGTGTCAAGGATGGCACGGCGGAGTTCGGCGACCTCCCACGCGTCCTTGAACATGCGCAGCTCGGAGAGCACGCGTGCGAGCTCGGCAGAGCGCGGCGTCCCCTCGAGGCGCGCTCCCGCCCCCGCCGCCACGACAGCGGCGCCCGCGACGAGCGCGCCCACCGGGAGTCGCAGCTCGGCGATCGGCTTCACGGTGAGGCCCAGCGCTGCCTGCAACTCGGCGACTCCCGGCTGCGGCCCCACCCACAACTCGCCGTGCGCGGCAGACGCATGGAACGCTGCCTCCCCGGGGCGCGCGGGCGGCGTGACGTAGAGCACCGCGTCATGGCCGCCCGCCGCGGGCGTGAGCACGAGGACACCGTCTTCGACGCCGTACCCAACGAGCCAGAGGAAATCGCTGTCGGCACGGAACTCGAAGAAGTTATCGTTCACGCGCAGCTGCGCACGACCCGCCGTGATCACGAGCGCCTGGCCGGGCAGCTCGGCAGAGAGCCGGGCGCGGTGCGCTGCCGCAGCTTCTGCCGCCCCAGTTTCCACGCGCGGCGTGCGATCCGCCTCCCCCCAGCCGGTACTGATCCACTCCGTGAAACCCGGCGTGGTGGAGAGCAGCGGCATGCGCGGATCGCGCCGTACCGCGCGCGAGTTCGGCATTCCGGACTCCCAGTCAACAGTGCGGACCGCGGCGCCGAGCCCGGACAGGCTCGTGGCGTGGGGTGCGTGGGAGGCGTGCGAGGCGTGGGACATCAGTGATTCTCCTCCTGAGAACTAGTTGCGGGTGCTGGGGGTGCCGCCGAGCCGATGCTCGAGGGCGGTGAAGAGCCGCTCGGCGACACCGTCGTGGTGAACGCCATCGTGCTCGAATTCGTTCGTGACCCAAGCATGCAGCGCAGACACGCGCGCCGCGGTGTCGAGCGACAGCCCCGCGTCGACGTACATATCGTCGAAGTAGACGGCCGCCTCCACCGGCACAGCGTTCTGCGCAAGCTGTGCGGTGTCGTACATTTCGATCGGCCATTCTCGCGCAGCGAGTATTTCAACTCCCGCGCGGAAGCCGCGGAGCGCGCGGATCTCCTCGAACATCCAGGGGAATACCATCTCGCCCGTGAAGAGCAGTGACCTGGCGTCGGGAGCGAACTCGGGCCGCGCATCGCGCTCGCGCTGCGCCGCCCAGGCGGAGGGACCCGGCCCGTAGATGCTCTCCTGCAATGCAATGAAGAGCGGATTCGTGGCAAACCCCGTCGCCTCACCCACCGTCTCGAGGAAGGTGTCGCTCAAGCGTGTCTCGTCCGCGTCGGCGAAGGCTTCGTCGAGGAGCCAGTGCACCCGGTCGAAGCCCGGGGCCATACCGAAGTCGAGTCCCAGCGTCTGGAATCGCTGCACGGTGAGGCGATCCCCATCCGCGAGTCGCACGTCCTCCGCCTCGAGCAGGTCCGCGATCCGGTCCACCCGACCCGTGAGGTGCGGGGCCCGCTCTCGGAACACCCGATTCTTCTCGAGCACGCGCGGGAAGGTGCGGCGGTACACCTCTGCGGGATCAGGCTCGAGCGCGGCGAGCCCACCCGTCACTGCCGAAGCCACGAGCGCCTCCGGCGCGGTGGAGAGGTAGTGCAGCGTGAGGAAGCCGCCATAGCTCTGCCCAATCGACCACCACTGGCGCCCGGCGTAATGCGTCGCGCGCACCGCCTCAAGATCTCGCACAATCGAGTCCGCACGGTGGAGCGACAGCCGCCGTGCTGATTCTTCGGCTGGCAGCTCGGCGAAGTCTCTGCCGGAGAGCGGTGTGGAGCGGCCCGTCCCCCGCTGGTCCGGGATCACGAGTCGGAACCTGCGGAGCGCTGCCCCCACCCACGAGCTTCGGGCGAGCGGGCGCGTTCCCTTGCCGCCAGGACCACCCTGCAGGTGGACGAGGAGCGGCAGGTCCTCCGAGCGGCGCTCAGCGGCGACGAGCTCGCGTGCGTACACGCGGATCGTTTCACCCTCTGGGTCGTTCCAGTCAAGCGGCACCGTCGTCCACACGTCGCGCGCGACGATGTCCGTGCCAATCAGGTACTCAGCGCTTCGCTGCATGGGGTATCCGTCCTTCCAATGGTGGGTCACTCGAGCTACTTGCCGGCGGTGCGAACGCGCGAGTCGAGCAGCGCGTACAGCGTATCGACCACGAGGTTTGAGATGACCACGAAGACACCGCCGAGCAGCACGATCGCGATCACCACGGGCCGATCCTGCATTGCCACGCTGGTGACTGCGAGAGCGCCCACGCCCTGGAGGCCGAACACCTGCTCGATCACAATCACGCCACCGAGCAGCATGCCGATGTCGATCCCGAGCTGGGTGACGAGCGGCGGCATGGCACTGCGGAAGGCGTGCACGTACGTCACCCGCCGCTCCGTGAGGCCCTTCGCGCGCGCGGTGCGCACGTAGTCCTGCCCGAGCACCTCAAGCATCTGGCCGCGGGTGAGCCGCGCGTACACAGCGCTCGTAACGAGCGCGAGCGTGCACCAGGGCAGGATCAGGTGCCACACCCACTGCAACGGATCCTGCGCGAAGGGCACGTAGCCGGAGGGCGGGAAGAGCGTAATCCCCAGCTTTGTCGGCAGGAAGTAGAGCGTGTAGAGCGCGAGCATGCCGAGCACGAACGTGGGGAAACTGATGCCCACAATGGCAAAGCCCTGACCCAGTCGATCCCGCACGCTGCCGGGCCGCTTCGCCGATGCAATGCCGATCGGGATGCCAATGAGGAGCCACACGATGACAGCGCCAAACACGAGCGACATCGTGATCGGGATCCGGGTGAGCACGATGTCCGCGACCGGCAGGTTGGTCCGGTACGAGTATCCCAGGTCGCCCTGCACGAGGTTGCCGATGAACATGAGGTACTGCTCAAGCATCGGCTTGTCGAGACCGAGATTCGTGCGGATCTGCGCCATCAGCTCCTCGGTCGCCTTGTCGCCCGCGATAATGCGCGCGGGGTCGGAGGGCGTGACGTAGAACAGCACGAAGACGAACACGCTGAGGAGAAACAGCACGAGCACACCAAAGCCGATGCGCGAGGCGAGGAAGCGAACCATCACTTCCCTCCCTTCGTGGAGGACGGGTCGAGCGCATCGCGCAGACCGTCACCGAGCAGATTGAACGCGAGGGTCAGCGCGAGGAGGGCGAGACCGGGAACGAGCACCATCCACGGCGCCACCATGTACATCGAGCCGTTCGCCGCGTCCGCGAGCATGTTGCCCCAGCTGGGCGTCGGCGGCACGATGCCGAGGCCGAGGAACGACAGGGTGGCCTCGAACACGATCGCCGCGGGGATCATGAGCGTGGTGTAGACGATGATCGGCACCACGAGGTTCGGCAGCACACCCGTGAACATGATGGACATCGGTGACTCGCCGAGGGAGCGGGCAGCCTCCACGAACTCGCGCTCGCGGATGGCGAGCACCTGACCGCGGATCACGCGTGCGAGCCCGGTCCAGCTGAAGAAGACGATGACGGCGATGGAGAGTTGCAGACTCGGGCCGAGCACCGACACCGTGGCGATTGCGACGAGCAGGAACGGCACGCTCATCACCAGGTCAATCACCCGGCTGAGGATCGTGTCGACCACGCCGCCGAAGAAGCCGGCGATCATTCCGATGAGAATGCCGATCGCCGACGCAATGAGCGATGCAACAACGCCGACCAGCAGCGACACGCGTGCACCATAGGCAAGTCGGACCAGGATGTCGCGGCCGAGCTGATCGGTGCCGAGGATGAACTCACTGCTCGGTCCCACCGGTATGCCCGCCGACGACAGCCCGGACTCGCGGAACTGCTCGGTTGGCCCGTGCCCGGTCCACTGTGCCACGAGCGGCGCGCCCAGCGCGAACGCCACGATCAGCACAATGACGATCGCGGAGACGATGCTCGCGGGATCACGGACGAGGCGCGCGGCAGTGAGCTGCCAGGAGCTGCGCGCCTTGACCTCCGCGGCACGCCGAGCGGCAGCCGCCGGGGTGATGAGCACCTTGGTCTCTTTTGAGAAAACGCGGTTCATGCGTGGGCCTCCGTCCCAGAGACCGCCGCCGCGGCAAGGAGCTCTCGCTCGCGCGGACGGCGGGGAATCTCGGGCGCCGCCGCGGCAAGCAGGCGCTGCGTAAAGGGCTGCTGCGGGGCGCCGTAGACGGCTTCCGCTTCACCAAGCTCGATGATGCGGCCGCCCTCCATCACGGCGATGCGGTCGCACACGTGCCGCACCACGGCGAGGTCGTGGGAGATGAACAGGTAGGTGAGTCCCAGCTCGCGTTGCAGCTCGTCGAGGAGGTTCAGCACCTGGGCCTGAATCGACACGTCGAGCGCCGAGACCGGTTCGTCCAAGATCACGAGCTCAGGCCGAAGCGCAATCGCACGCGCGATGCCGATCCGCTGCCGTTGGCCCCCCGAGAACTGAGACGGGAAGCGGTTGAAGTGTTCGGGGTTGAGACCCACCAGCTCCATCAGTTCCTGCACCCGAGCCTGGCGCTCGCGACCAGACGCGACCCCGTGGATCCGAAACGGGTCCCCAATAATCGCGCCGACGCGACGCTTCGGGTTCAGTGACCCGAAAGGATCCTGGAACACGACCTGCACGCGCCGCCGCTGGGCACGCCACTCCTCACCGCGCAACTCCGACGTATCGCGGCCGTCGAAGTGAACCGTTCCACTCGTCTGCGGGATGAGGCCCGCAATCGCGCGGGCAAGGGTGGTCTTCCCACAGCCACTCTCTCCCACGAGGCCGAGCGTTTCACCACGCCGCACCGACAGGCTGATGCCGTCGAGCACGCGCTTGGGCGCTGCCCGTCGTTGCCGAAATTCGAGCGCCAGATCACGCACTTCCACAATCGCGTCGTCCTCGGAGATCGCCAGCGCAGGCAGCTTGGGATCGGGCGGTGCGGGGGCGCTCGGCGGCGTCTCGAGCCAGCACAGTGCCTCGGTGCCGTCGGAAAACTCGCGCAGCGGCGGACGCTGGCCACAAATCTCCATCGCATCCGGGCAGCGGCTCTGGAACACGCAGCCGCTCGGCGGTGTCAAGAGGCTCGGCGTGCGTCCAGCGATCGGCACGAGCGGCGCGCCCGGAGCCGTATTGAATGAAGAGGAGCGCAGCAACCCGGCCGTGTAGGGGTGGGCCGGGTTGCCGAGCACCTGGGCGCTCTCCCCCAGCTCAAGGCGACGCCCCCCGTACATCACCATGACGCGATCGGCGACGCGCGCCAGCACGCCGAGGTCGTGGCTGATCATGATGACCGTAGCCCCCAGGTCCGCGCGCATCTCTGCGAGCAGATCGAGGATCTGTGCCTGCACGGTCGAGTCCAGAGCGGTGGTGGGCTCGTCGGCGATGATGATCGCCGGCCCCAGGGAAAGCGCCATCGCAATCATGACGCGCTGGCGCATCCCGCCTGAGAACTGGTGCGGGTATGCGTCGAAGCGCTCCGCCGCGTTCGGGATCCGCACCTTCTCGAGCAGCTCGATCGCCCGCGCCTTCGCCTCAGCCTTCGTCACCTGCTCGTGGGCGCAGATCTGCTCAACGATCTGCCACCCGATGGTGTACTGCGGGTGCAGGCTCGAGAGCGGATCCTGGAAGATCATGCTGATCTCCTTGCCGCGGAGCCTGCGAAGCCCATTGGCACCGAGAGTCAGCAGGTTTTGCCCTCGAAACGACACCGTCCCGGACGTCTTCGCCTGCGGGATCAACCCCATGACTGACTGCACGAGTACGGACTTCCCGGAGCCAGACTCGCCCACGATGCCGAAGAACTCGCCCTCCCGCACGTCAAATGAGACATCCTGCACAGCGTGCACATCGCCATCCTCTGTGGGGATGTCCACCACGAGATTCGACACTTCAAGAATCGTCATCCGATTCACCTTTCCCAGGCGCGGGTGGGGCGGTGCGACCACACAGGAGCACCGCCCCACCCTGCTACCGAGTTGTTACTTCGTGAGCCAGACGTTCGTCCAGTCGCCGTTCTGGGCGAGCGCATAGATCTCGAAGTTCTCGACGCGCGCTGAGTGGTAATTGGCCTTCTTTCGAGCGACAATGCTCACAATGGGCGAGTCCTGCATCACGGTCTCGTCCACCTGGTGCCAGAGCTTGCCTGCCTCCTCAGGGGTCGCTGCTGACAGCGCCTCGGTGGCGAGCTTGTTTGCCTCATCGTTGTTGTAGTCGACGTAGTTGTAGGTCTGCGGGGTCCCGTCGAACGTGAACTGCGGCTGGAACACCGAGCGCGCAGCGCCGCCTACCCAATCCGGGGACCAGCCCACCAGTGCAACGTCCCACTCGCCGCCGGTCGTGTTCTCCACGTTTGACATGAAGTTGGCGTAGTAGTCCGTCGGCGGGACTGGGAAGAGCTCAACCGTAATACCCGCGGCCTCGAGGCTCGCCTGTACCGTCTGTGCGATGTCGGGCTGGGTGCCTAGGTTTCGGTAGGGGAACTTGAGCGTGAGGTTCTCGACTCCCGCTTTCGCCAGCAGCTCCTTCGCCTTCTCCGGGTCCGCCTTGCCCGACTTGTCGCCGTACAGCGAGAAGTCCTCGTAGCCGTTAACGCCAGGGCCGAAGATACCGTTCGTTACGGTAGCGATGTCCTCGCCGCCCATCACCTGCACGACTGCGGGCTTGTCGATGGCGTACTGAATAGCCTGACGCACCTCGAGCTTCTGCAATGCGCCGCCGTTGTTGTCGGTTTTCGTGTTGAACCAGAGGAACTGATCGATGCCACCGTTCTCCATAGTGGAGAACTTCTCATCGTTCGCGGTTGTGAGCTGCTGAATGTTCGCGGGGCTCGGTTGGAGGTCGAAAAGAAGATCCGCGGAGCCAGCCTGCAGCTGCTGCATGGCGGCGTCGGCCTCGAGACCCATGGTCATCTGGATCTCGTCGACGTACGCGCCGCGGAGCGGATCGCTCTTCGCGTCCCAGGCCTCGTTGCGAACGAACTTCATCGAGACGTCGGGCTTGTGCTCGGCCACCGTGTACGGGCCTGAAGCAATGAAGTTGTTGCGGTACTCGGGTGAGTCCGGCAGGTAGTCGAGCACCTCAATCGGCGCGGGGTTGGCCGTCGGCAGGCTGAGCATCGAGGTGAAGTCGGATGCGGGCTCAGTGAGTGTAAACACCACGGTCTTGTCGTCGGGCGTCTCAATGCCGGAGATGTCGTTCTTCTCGATGTAGTCCTTCATCGGCCCGACCTCGGGAGCCACCTTCGCGAAGCCATCGCAGAAGCTCTCCATGCCGTCGATCAGATTGATGAAGTACCCACCGAGCGCCGCCCCGATATGCGGATTGCAGATGCGCTTGATCCCGCGCTCGACGTCGCTCGCCACGATCGCGCGAGCGCCGTCTGGAGCACCCCACTGCGCACCGTCGCGCAGTGTAATCGTGTAGGTGAGTCCATCGTTTGTGGGCTCTGGAACCTCGGTCGCGAGATCACCGGTCAACTCCACACGCTTGTCGACCTCGTTCGACGACTCGTAGCCCAGGATCGAACGGGAGATCGCGCGGACCACGCTGTTCACCGGCACATAGGCCGTGAGCTGCGGGTCGAGCCGATCCACATCGCCGTTCGCGAGCACCTTGAGGGTGCCGCCCGTCTGGGGTTCACCGGCAGCGTCGCCACCGCCCCCGCCACCGCTCGCGCAGCCGGTGAGGCCGATCGCGGCAACGGCCACCATGGCCGCGCCTGTCAGGATCTTGTTCCGAGTCATTGAGTCACCCTTGATTCGTTGAGTCGCACAGCACCGCTCGGCCTGTGGTCGGGATCAGGGAGAAGCCCCATCACCCGGTTAGTACAATAGTACATGTCAGAGTGTACATGGCGCAGAAAAATCACGGCTCGGTCACGATCCGAGAGACCGGGCGGGCGGAAGCCAGAACAGCTAGCTCAGGTCGAGCAGCCACCCCAGCACAAAGGGGAAGGTGAAGAACGCCGCACCGAGGGCGCACACGAGCGCTACGGTCCACACACGCGAGCCGCGCGCGAGCCGCTGCCCAGGCGCGGCGACCTGCAGGCGCGGACGCGCAGCGCGCGGGTCGGTGTAGTGGCGGGCCTGGTGGCTGAGCTCCGCGCCCAGCACCTCCGCGAAGAGCAGCAGCGCCGTGGTCTCCGAACGGTCCCAGCGCCGCCCCACGCGGCGCGACACAATGAGGATCCGATCTTCGACAACCTCGATATCCCAGTGCTTCCCGTGATCGATGAGCACTGCCATCACATCGGGCGTGAGGAGCTCAAGCGCGTCGCGCGCGTAACCCTTGGGGGCATAGCTCGCGAAGTAGCGGTCGAAGTCGCCCTCCAAGGAGAGTCGTTGCGCCCCTGCAAGGAACTCTCTGAGCCGTCCGTTCGACAGCGAATCAATGACGAGGTGCGGGAGGGCACGGGGAGCACGGAGCTGGAGGTAGCGGAAGCCGAGGAGCGGGCCTCGCGCATCGTTCTTCCCCCCAGAATACGACGCGATCGCGAGCTGAAGCGACGGCTCCGCCCCCAGCCAGGCGGGCTGCTCCGCAGGGGAAAGCGAGAAGTTGGCGCGGAAGCGCGCCGCATCGCCCGGCACCGCGAGCATGCCGAGCCGTCTGCGTCGCGCCGCCCCGCGCGCTGTCCCATCGTTCGGCTCCGCAAAGAAGATCCCGCGCGCGGGCGGCGCAGCACCCAGCCGGGCGTAGCTCAAGCCACGAGCGGCGGCGAAGCTTCGAAACGCGAGCTCGCGGCGCAACTCACGCGGCCGATCCAACAGGATCACCGCGAACACGCCGAGCATGAGGACCAACCAGAAGCCCCCAACCACGAGGCCGCCGCGCATCCACTCAAGCCACGCGGGGAGAGATATTGGTGCGGGGAACTCGCCAGCGAGCGAGGTCCACAGCAGCAGTGCGGCGATCGTGGGAACCACCAGCGCGGCGCCACCCGCCGCCCGCCAGAAGACGCGCGGCTCCTCGGCGCGCACTTGGCCCCAGCTGATCCGCGCGGGCCACTCGCGTCGGAAGAGCGTGAGACGCTCGGCTGCCGCAGCGCCGTGCGGCAGCGAACTCACTTAGCGCATGCCCTTCCCCAGCATCTGCTGCAGCTTCGCCATATCTTCCTCGGTCGGCTGCGCGCCCGCACCCTTCCCCAGGCCGAAACCGGAACCCGTGGGCGTCTCGGCCTGCTTCGCGGCCACGCCCGCGGCTTCCTGGGCACGCTTCGCGGGGTTGCCGGAGCGCTGCTTGCCCTTACTCTTGGCCTGCTGCTTCTTCTTCCCGCCGTGGCCGCCCATGCCGGGCATCGGGCCCATTCCGGGAATCTGCGGGACACCGCCGCGGGCAACAGTCTTCATCATCTTCGCGGCCTGCTCGAAGCGCTGCACGAGCGCGTTCACATCGGTCACGGTCATCCCAGAGCCCTTGGCGATGCGCAGACGTCGCGACCCGTTGAGGATCTTCGGGTTCTGCCGCTCAGCCTTCGTCATCGACTGGATGATTGCCTCGGTGCGCACGATCTCGCGCTCATCGAAGTTGTCGAGCTGCTCCTTCATCTTCCCCATGCCGGGAAGCATGCCCATCATCTTCTTGATGGAGCCGGCGCCACGAAGCTGCTGCATCTGGCCGAGGAAGTCGTCGAGCGTAAACTCGTCCTTCGCGATCTTCTCGGCGACCTTCCGCGCCTCGTCCTCATCGAACGCGCTCTGTGCCTGCTCGATCAGCGAGAGGATATCGCCGAGGTCAAGGATGCGGCTCGCCATCCGGTCGGGGTGGAACGGCTCGAAATCCCCAAGCCCCTCACCCGTCGAGGCGAACAGGATCGGGCGTCCGGTCACGCCGCGGATCGACAGCGCCGCGCCACCGCGGGCGTCGCCGTCGAGCTTCGTCAGCACGACACCGGTGAAGTCCACGCCCTCCTGGAAGGCCTGCGCGGTTGCAACGGCGTCCTGGCCGATCATCGCGTCAATCACGAAGAGGACCTCGTCGGGTTCCACCGCCTTGCGGATGTCCGCAGCCTGCTGCATGAGCTCCTGGTCAACACCCAGTCGACCAGCCGTGTCGACGATCACGAAGTCGTGCTGCTTCGCGCGCGCCTCGGCAACACCCCCCTTGGCCACCTTGACGGGATCGCCAACGCCATTGCCCGGCTCGGGCGCGTAGATTGCCACGCCGGCCTGCTCAGCGACCACGCCAAGCTGTGTCACGGCGTTCGGTCGCTGCAGGTCACACGCAACGAGCATCGGCGTGTGGCCCTGATCCTTCAGCCACTTCGCCAGCTTGCCCGCGAGGGTCGTTTTACCCGCGCCCTGCAGGCCGGCGAGCATGATGACCGTCGGCGGCTTCTTCGCGAACTGCAGCCGGCGCTGCTCACCACCAAGAATCGCGACGAGCTCTTCGTTGACGATCTGCACGACCTGCTGAGCGGGGTTGAGCGCAGCATTGACCTCGTCGCCGAGGGCACGCTCACGCACCTTCCCCGTGAAGTCCTTCACGACGTCGAGCGCGACGTCTGCTTCGAGCAGCGCGCGTCGAATCTCGCGGACGGTGCTGTCAACGTCAGACGCGGAGAGCTTGCCCTTCGCACGCAGGTTCTTGAAGGTGTCGGTGAGCCGCGCAGAGAGGTTTCCGAAAGTAGCCATGATGGGTCGATTCTAGCTGTTTGCACGACGCAGGTGCGCATCATGCAGCGGTGGCCCGGGTCGTGTCGACCCGGGCCACCATGAGTGGATGTGAACTACTTCGCGCTGTAGTCGTAGAAGCCGCGTCCTGCGCCCTTCCCGAGCCAGCCCTTGTCGATGTACTCACGCTTGATGTGCGCGGCGAACTCCTGCATCTCGGGATCCTCGCTTGACGCCCCCAGCTGGTAGGGCGTCATCATGCCGACGACGTCGTAAATCTCGAACGGGCCGGTCGGTGCTCCCGTTGCGATCTTCCAGGTCTTGTCGATGTCCTCGGGCGTTGCGACGCCGCGCACGAGCAACCGTGCACCGGCATTCAAGAACGGGACCAGGAGGGAGTTCAGCACGTATCCCGGCTGCTCCTTGTGGATGCGGATCGGCACCATTCCGATCTCTTCCGCGAACTGGGCGACCGCTTCGAACACCGCGGGATCGGTGCCCTCGTGCCCCATCACCTCGCCGACATTGAACTTCCACACCTCATTTGCGAAGTGGAGCGCAAGGAACTTCTCGGGGCGGCCGGTGAAGGGCGCGATGTCGCTCGGCAGGAGGGTCGAGGAGTTCGTGGCGAAGATCGTCTTCGCGGGTGCGAGCTCTCCCACCCGCTCCCAGGTGCTCTGCTTGATGTCGAGCCGCTCAGGAACCGCCTCGATCACGAGATCAGCATCGGCGAGCGCGTCGGCGAGATCCGAGGACGTCCGGATTCGAGCCACCGCCGCATCGAGCTTTTCGGGCGTGGCGTCGGGCAGGTCGCGCAGGTAGAGCGGCTTCAGGTACTCCCAGCGCTCGGCGAGCTTGCCGAGAATCTCATCGCTGAGGTCGTACGCGACCACCTGCTTGCCCGAATACGCCGCCTGGAAGATGATCTGGGAGCCGAGGACGCCGGTTCCCAAGACGGTGAGGTTCTGCATGTCTACCCTTTCTCGAACGCCCCGCCTGGTTGGCGTGGCTTTCGGTCCGGCGGCCGCAGCTCGTGGCTCAGCCGTCAGGCCTCGTTCTTCTAGGTATACCGCACTTTTGCACTCAGCGGTCAGTTTTTCGCGACGGGCGGAAGAAACTGCGCCGCACGCGGCTATCCGACGAGCTGCTGGGCAAACACGTGCGGGGTGAAGCCCGTGAGGTCAGTGATGCCCTCTCCCTGACCGACCAGCTTGATCGGCAGCCCCGTCTTCTCCTGTACTGAGAGCACGAAGCCCCCCTTCGCCGAACCGTCAAGCTTCGTGAGCACGAGTCCCGTCACCCCTGCGTGTTCGATGAACGCTTCCGCCTGCGCGAGCCCGTTCTGGCCCGTCGTTGCGTCGAGCACCAGCAGCACCTCAGCCACGGGCGCCTGCTTCTCGATCACGCGGCGCACCTTGCCGAGCTCGTCCATGAGGCCGCCCTTGGTCTGCAGGCGCCCCGCGGTATCGATGATCGCGATCTCGAAGTCCTCCTCGATGGCCCGCTGCACGGTCTGGAACGCAACCGAGGCGGGATCCTGGCCCTGCTGCTGCGGCTTCACGATGTCCACGCCCGCGCGATCAGCCCACGTGGCGAGCTGCTCAACCGCGGCCGCGCGGAAGGTGTCTGCGGCACCGACAATGATCCGCTTGTCGAAATTCTTGAGGTAGTTGGCAAACTTCCCAATGGTCGTCGTCTTGCCGACCCCGTTCACCCCCACCACGAGAATCACGGCCGGCCGCTCGGAGAGCCGAAGCGTCGGATCGTACTTGGCGAGGCGCTCCTCGACGGCGTCGCGGAGCATACTGCGGAGCTCCTTGACCTCGGTGACACGGTGCCGATCGACGTCCTCACGGAGCTGGTCGAGGATGCTCTCCGTGACGTCGGGGCCGAAATCTGCGGTGATGAGGGCGGTCTCCAGATCGTCCCACGTGTCTTCAGTGATCAGCGCGGGGCCGCTGAAGATGTTGCGGAATGCCTTCGAGAAAGACCAGGATCGCTCAGCCATACCCTGAGTCTAGTGGTGGGGTCTCGTGGTGGGCTCTCGTGGTGGGCTCTCGTCCGCTTCAGACGGCTCAGTCCTCGCGGGTGATGCGCTGACCGACCACGGCGGAGATCCCGTCCTGCCGCATCGAGACCCCGTAGAGCGCGTCGGCGATCTCCATGGTGCGCTTTTGGTGCGTGATGATGATGAGCTGCGAGTTCTCGCGCAGCCGCTCAAACACCTGCAGCAGTCGCCCGAGGTTTGCGTCGTCGAGCGCCGCTTCAACCTCGTCGACGATGTAGAACGGGCTCGGCCGCGCCTGGAAGATCGCGATGAGCCACGCCACCGCCGCCAGCGAACGTTCTCCGCCGGACAGCAGCGAGAGGCGTTCGACTTGCTTGCCGGCGGGCCGGACCGTCATTTCGATCCCCGTGCCGAGCAGATCCTCGGGCGCACTCAGCGCGATCTCGCCAGAGCCGCCCGGGAAGAGGATCGGAAACACCTCGGCAAACGCGGCCCGGGTGTCCTCGAACGCCGCCGCAAAGATTCCCTGCATCTTCTCGTCGAGTTCGCTGATGATCGCGAGCAGGTCGGCGCGCGTCTTCGTGAGGTCAGCGAGCTGTTCGGTGAGGAACGAGTGGCGCTGCTCTAGCGCCGCGAACTCCTCGAGAGCAAGGGGGTTGATTCGCCCGAGCTCCGCCAAGCGCTTCTCCGCCTTGGCCAGTCGCCTCTCCTGCTCCGCACGCACAAACGGACGCGTCCTGACCTGCTGCACCGCCTCGTTGACGGTGGCAGTGTCGCTCGCGGCAGCCGGCTGGTCGAGGCCAAGCTCCGCGGCAAGCTCGGCCTCGAGGGCATTCGCGAACCGCGGCTCGGGATCGGCTCCGTCGGAAGCCAGCGCCTGCGTCTCAACGTCGGCGACGGCGTTGGCGTCTGGCTCGGGAATCGGCTGTTCGGGGCCATACTCCGCGATCAGCACGTCCTCGACGAGCCCGAGCTCGTTGCCCGCCCGCTCGAGAAGGCCGGAGAGCTGCAGCTTCCGCTCGTAGCTTTTCAGTTCAGCGCCGTGCACGCGCTCGGTGAGGCCGTGCAACGTGTGCCGCAGCTCCGCGTCTTCGGCGCGCAGGAGCGTGAGTTCCTGGCTGTGCCTCGCGCGTTCGGCCTCCGCCTGTTGCTGCGCAAGCCGCGCCTCGGCGAGCGAGCGATCGCAGGCGTCGAGAATCCCCGGCAGCGCCTCCGCAACGCGCTCCGCCTGTGCCACTTGCCGCGCCCGCAGCACGGCGCGCCTCGCCGCTTCCTCGGCAGCGCGCTGCTCTGCGGCGAGCTGCGCGATCAGCGCTTCGTGCCGCGCGACGCCGGCGCGCGCACGCTCGCGGGCCGTCTCCAAGCCGAGTCGACGCTCGAGCTCCGCAGCACGGGCCACTTCAAGCTCCGCGAGCAGGCCATCTCGCTGGCTGGCATCGAGGATCGGTCGCGGTGCCGCCTCCGCCTCGCGCAGCGCGTGCGCAGCACGGTTCGCCTCCTGCTCGAGCGGCGCTGCCGACGCTGCGACAGACGCGAGTCCCTGACGCGAACGCTCGGCTTCCGCGGCCGCGGAGTCCGCCCGGGTGGCGAGGCGGTTGCGTTCCTGCGCGATCTCCGCCAATCGAGCGTCAGCAGCGCGCAGCTGCGCGAACGACTCCTGGGTTGCGCGCTTTGCACGCGCGGCGTGCTCGCGCAGCTCGGCAAGTTCCAGTTCCGTGCCCGCGATCTGCTCAGCGACCTCGTTACGACGCTGCGTGGCCTGCTCGAGCTCCGCCGTAAGCGCGATGCGGGAAGGCGCGCCACCGGATCCACCGCTCAGCGTGTACGCGGTGAGTACGTCGCCGTCATCGGTGACCACCGTGTACCCGCCCCCGGGCAGGAGCCGACTGAGCTCGGGCGCTGCTGCCACTGCCGCGTTCAGGCTGGGCGCGACGTAGCTTCGGGCGAGGAGGCCACGTACACCGTCGGGCGCAGCGAGCAGCAGATCAACCGCGCGCGTGAGGCCGGAAACCTCGGGTGCCGCGTCCGCGAGTTCGGCGCAGTCCGAGAGCACGACCCGAAGTCTGCCGAGGTCCTGATCCCGAGCGAGATCCACGGCACGCTCCGCCGCAACCGTGTCCGCTGCAAGGAGTGCGTCGGCGTACGAGCCGAGCGCGGCGCCCACAGCGGCTTCAGCGCCCTCGCGCACGCGCACGCGCTCGGCGACCCGCCCCGTGATCCCGGGGCGCGACTCCGCGAGCAGCGCGCCTGACGCGTCCCGCTGGTCAAGCGTGCGGGCGAGCGCACCCACGCGGGCATCGAGTCCGGCACGCTCCTGCTCCAGTTCGTGTAGCCGGTCGCGCGCAGCGTCACGCAGGGCTTCGGCCTGGGTCTGGGCGTCCTGTGCGGCGCGGTGCGCATCGTCAAGCCCGCCTTCAGGTCCCTCCGCAGCCTCCTCGCGGGCGGCAAAATCCGCGAGCTGGTCGCGCGCCTCGGCGAGCCGCGCCTCAGCCTGCGCAACTGCGTGCTCGCGTCGTGCGATCTCCTCGCCCACGGTCGCATGCTTCTGCGCCGCCGCCTCTGCCCTGCCGCGCAACTGCGACAGCTCGAGGTCGTGCTTCGATACCAGTGCGCTCTGAGCCGCAATGTGCTCGTCGATCGCGTCGAGCGCCTGCTGCGCGCGGCGGGTCGCCGCTCCGGCGGCCTCCCACGCCGTCTCAGCCTCGGGCACGGCGTCCGCGAGCTGGGCCGCCTCGGCCTCGGCCTCATCCACGGCGCCCTGACCGATGCGCGACAGCTGTTCGGGAGCCTCGGCCTGCGTCGCGAGGAACGTGAGGCGCTGCTGGGTTTGGGCGAACAGTCCGCGCAGTTTCGCCTGCACCGACTCGAGCCCAATCGTCACACGCCGGGCTGCGTCAAGCTCGTCACTCTGCTGCTCGGCTTCGAGCCGCTGGATCCGAAGCTGCTTCTGCTCGGTCTGTTCCTGCAGCACGATGCGCTCGGAGTGCCGCTCCGCCTCGTCGCGAGAGAGCGCGTCGAGCTCCGCGCGCACTCGGGCAACGTCGTCGGCGAGGAGCCTGGCTTTTGCGTCACGCACCTCGGCGGCGATGCCCTGCGCCGCGCGGGCGACCTCGGCCTGGCGTCCCAGCGGCTTGAGCTGTCGCCGGATCTCCCCCGCAAGGTCGTTCAAGCGGGTGAGGTTCGCTTCCATCGCCTCGAGCTTGCGGAGCGTGCGCTCCTTGCGCCGCCGGTGCTTCAGGATCCCGGCGGCCTCTTCGATGAAGCCGCGGCGATCCTCCGGGGTGGCTCGGAGTACCGCGTCGAGCTGGCCCTGACCGACGATGACATGCATCTCGCGACCGAGGCCCGAGTCGCTCAGCAGCTCCTGCACATCGAGCAGCCGGCACGCCTCGCCGTTGATCGCGTACTCGCTCGAACCGTTGCGGAACAGCGTGCGACTGATCGTCACCTCGGTGTAGTCGATCGGCAGCGCACCGTCAGCGTTGTCAATGGTGAGGCGCACCTCTGCTCGGCCGAGCGGGCCCCGTGTCGCGGTGCCCGCAAAGATGACGTCTTCCATCTTCCCGCCGCGCAGCGTCTTCGCGCCCTGCTCACCCATCACCCAAGCGAGTGCATCAACGACGTTCGATTTCCCTGACCCGTTCGGGCCGACAATCGCGGTGACGCCGGGTTCAAACTGGAACGTGGTTGGTTGGGCGAAGGACTTGAAGCCCTTGAGCGTGAGGCTCTTCAGGTGCACGCTGCCTCCTCCCCACGCCGCATCGGCCGCTGATACTCCCCCGAGCTTAGCGGTGACCGGGTGCCGCGCCCCAGAAGGTGCGGGGCGCGGCCGAAGGAATCGCTACGCTTTCGCGACCTCAACCGAGATCGGCGTCGGGTTCGCAAAGAGGTCGTACACCGGGCAGTTCACGTCGACCGCATCGCGCAGCTGCTCGTACCGCTCCTGGGACTCCGGGCCCGTGAGCTCAATACGGAGACGGATCGCGCTGAAGCCGGGGCGCACCGTATCGTCCTTCCCGAGGAGCCGTGCAGCGTCGAGATCACCCTCCGCGGTCACATCAATGTCATCAACCTGGATGCCGAGGGCCTGTGCGTACAGTCGATACACGACCACCTGGCAGCCGATCAGCGCGCCGAGCGCGAGCTCGACCGGGCTCGGGGCGACGTCGTCCCCTGCGAGCGGCGCGGGCTCATCGATGACGAACTCGTGCTTGCCCGATCGCAGCCGAGTGGCGACCGCACCCTCGCCGCTGCCTGTCACGCGGTAGGTGAGCTTCGAGGAATCGCGGCGCGCGTCGATCCGCGCGCTCCACGCGGCGCCAGCAGCGTCGAGCCGAGTGGCACGATCCGCGGGCGCAATCTCGGGGATGTCAATGGTGGGCAGTGTGTCCGTCAGCGTCGTCATGCGGGCAACGGTACTGACGGTCGCCCGGCCGCGCACTTCTCCGCGACACAGTCGGTCACGCGAGGTCACGCGGCGTCATACGGCGCGCGGCATGCTGAGCAGCGGACCTCTACGCGGGCAGGATCGTTGTCGTTCGGATGCCGCGCACGCGTTCAGTTTCGAGCCGGAGGCCAAGCCCACGCAGTGTCGTCACGAGCGCAGCCGGAGGCAGCGGGAGGTGCTCCTCGGGCCGGTTGTTGCGGTGCAGCTGCCCCACTGTCCAGCGCTCACGCCGCCCAGCCGCATCAACCACCACCCGCGCCGGCGCACCATCGTGCACGATCACGATGCGTCGCAGTTCGGCAAGCGGGGCGACGGTGCGATCAGCGCTGTCGCCACCGATTGACACCGTTGCCGTTTCGCCCGACAGCGTCAGCGTGATCGGACGCGCCTGCGTGGAGAGGCGAAAGTACCCCACGAGTGCAGCAATGACGCCGCCGACGAGTATGGCGACGAGTACCGCGCTTGCGAGGCCCGACCCGGCGACACCCGCCACGCCGCCCGTGGTGACGCCCACGAACGCGCACACCGCCAGAAAGCCCGGTGAGTATGCCGCACGCACCCGGCTCGCCGTGAAGCGCAACTGCGCCCCGCCACTCACCAGTGTCCACTGCGCTGCATCCGTATCGCCCACGGAGCTCAGCCTAGCGATCCGGCCCCGCAGGAATTGACGAGCGGGGGCCCGGCCGAAGCCGAACCCCCGCTTTCGAGGTGCGCCCCTGGGAGGGGCGAGGTGAACCTTAGAACTGGTTCATCGTGTTGTCCTTGCCGCCAGCCTTGAGCGCTGCGTCACCGGCGAAGTACTCCTTGTGGTTGTCACCAATGTCGCTGCCAGCCATGTTCTGGTGCTTCACGGTTGCGATGCCCTGGCGGATCTCTTCTCGCTGCACGTCGCGAACGTAGGTGAGCATGCCCTCGTCACCGAAGTAGCCCTTCGCGAGGTTGTCGGTCGACAGCGCCGCGGTGTGGTAGGTCGGGAGCGTGATGAGGTGGTGGAAGATGCCGGCACGAGCCGAGCCGTCCTTCTGGAAGGTGCGGATCTTCTCGTCAGCGAGTTCAGCGAGCTCGGTGCCGTCGTACTCGACCGCCATGAGCTTCTCGCGATCGTATGCCGACACGTCCTTGCCTTCTTCGGCCAGCTGATCGAACGCCTGCTGACGGAAGTTGAGCGTCCAGTTGAAGGAGGGGCTGTTGTTGTACACGAGCTTCGCGTTCGGGACGACCTCGCGAATGCGGTCGACCATGCCTGCGATCTGCTCGACGTGCGGCTTCTCGGTCTCGATCCAGAGGAGGTCGGCGCCGTTCTGCAGCGAGGTGATGCAGTCGAGCACGCAACGGTCCTCGCCCGTGCCCTTACGGAACTGGTAGAGGTTCGAAGCGAGGCGCTTCGGGCGGAGGAGCTTGCCGTCGCGCTTGATGACGACGTCACCGTTGCCAAGATCAGCCTCAGAGATCTCCTCGACATCGAGGAACGCGTTGTACTGGTCGCCCAGGTCACCGGGGGTGTTCGTGACGGCCAGCTTCTGCGTGAGGCCGGCGCCGAGCGAGTCGGTACGGGCAACGATCACGCCATTGTCGATGCCAAGCTCAAGGAATGCGTAGCGCACCGCGTTGATCTTCGCGAGGAAGTCCTCGTGGGGAACCGTGACCTTGCCATCCTGGTGACCGCACTGCTTCTCATCCGAGACCTGGTTCTCGATCTGGATCGCGCACGCGCCCGCCTCGATCATCTTCTTCGCGAGCAGGTACGTGGCCTCGGGGTTACCGAAGCCCGCATCGATGTCGGCGATAATCGGCACAACGTGCGTCTCGTAGTTGTCGATCTGCGACTGGATGAACTCCACCGCGGTCTCGTCGCCGGCGACACGAGCGTCGTCGAGCTGCGTGAAGAGCAGGTCGAGCTCACGCGCGTCAGCCTGGCGCAGGAAGGTGTACAGCTCCTCGATCAGTGCGGGGACCGAGGTCTTCTCGTGCATCGACTGATCGGGCAGCGGGCCGAACTCCGAGCGGAGTGCAGCAACCATCCAGCCCGAGAGGTAGAGGTAGCGCTTGTTCGTGGTCTTCAGGTGCTTCTTGATCGAGATCAGCTTCTGCTGGCCGATGAAGCCGTGCCACACACCGAGCGACTGCGTGTAGACGGAGGAGTCGCCGTCGTACTCGGCCATGTCGCGGCGCATGATGTCTGCGGTGTACTGGGCAATCTCAAGACCCGTCTTGAATCGGTTCTGCGCACGCATGCGAGCGACATACTCGGGGTTGATCTGGTCCCAGCCCGAACCGCTCTGCGCCTTGAGCGCCTCCACGGCGTCGATGTCGTTCTGGAATGCAGTCATGATGACTCCTTTGTAGTGGCTGCCAGATCACTTTCGCGGTGACCTTCCTGGACTAGTTCTCACTCTGCACCCTCCGAAACCCCCTCACTGCACAAATCAAGGGGTGAAATACTCGAGTATTTCTACTCGTCGGAAAATCTGCAGCACCGACGCCGCTTTCGGTGACACTCTCGACGCAGCATGGCAGCCCATAGGCTGGAACTCCGTACCCACCGAGAGGAGTGCCATGACTCCCCCAACTCCGGACCCGCGCCCACCCCGCGCGGCAGGCACTGACCCCGAACGATCCCACGGCGAGTTCTCGCACATCGAGCGCGCTCACGGCGTCGCGCGCGTCGGCCCGCTTGTCGCCCTGGGGGTCGGGGCGGCGTTTGCGGGCGTCATCGCGTTTGCCACCGGAATCGCGGCGACCTGGCTCATCCCCCTGGCGCTGGTCACGTTCGGTGCATGGTGGGCCTGGACTGCCGCGATCTCGGTCACGGTGGACTCGGAGCGGGCCCGGTTCCGCGCCCCGCTCGTGTCTCGAGCATTATCCCGCTCCGACGTCAGCCAGATCACCGTCACCGCAGACGACGGCATGAATCCGAACATCATCAACTGGCCTGCGGCACCCGCCACCGTGGCTGGGGCCCGCATGCTCCGCTTCAGCATGGGCGGCACCGCTGCCGTGACGATCTCGACGTCCACTGGATCCGGCATCCAGTTCGTGGCAGGCGATCGGGAGGCCGCACAAAGAATTGCAGACGCCTTCCAGGCCTAGGCTCGGGCCAGAGCGACAGGGTCGTCAACGTGATGCACAGGCGCAGGCCCGATCATGGCACCATTCTCGCGTGCACGACCAAGTGATGGGCAACGGAATACGGGAGATGGTCGCGAGCACGTGACGCAGCTGCGGCCGGTGAAGTACCGCGCCTCAGCGCCCGAAGCCTGCGAACGACTGGTCGCGCTCGCTTGTTTCCCCCTTGAAGAACAGGGAGAAGCCCTGCGCAGCGAAGGCCTAGTGGTCCTGGTCTGCCTGCGTGACGTGCACGGTGCCGGGCACGTGGTGCGGAGGCGCGTAAATACTGTAGACACGCATCGGCTCATCGCCGATGTTGGTGATGTTGTGCCAGACACCGCGCGGCACGAACACTCCCCAATCTGTGCCCACCTCTTCGTCGAACGTCAGCTGCTCGGCCGAGGGGCCCATCTGCACGCGTCCGCGCCCCTGCTCAAGGCGGAGGAACTGGTCCGTGTCGCCATGAAGTTCGAGGCCAATATCGCCACCCACCGGGATCGACATCAGCGTCATCTGGAGAAACTCGCCCGTCCACAGCGTCGTGCGAAACACCTCGTTCGTGCGCGTCGCGTCCTCGAGGTTGACGACGTAGGGATTGGGTCCGTGATCCGTGTGCTCGCTCATGGCCACACGCTAACACCAGACTTTTCATTGGTCCAGCATAAAAACCTCTGAAGAGCACGGGAGGGCGCGGCACTGTGAGCCGCCGCCCCAGGCGGTCGGAGCACCGCCGGGCGAGCAAGACTGCAACGTGCACTGCTGCAATACTGGGCTTCATGCCCCCCTCCACGCCTCGACTCACGCTTCGCGAAATGACCGCGGATGATCTCCCCGCATTGCGGGCCATCTTGCAGGACGAGATCACGATGACCGCGTATGAGGGGGCGTTCGATGAGGCGCTCGTCCAGGCCTGGTTGCGTCGCGCGCTGGATCGCTACCGCGATGACGGGTTCGGGCTGTGGGCGGTGATCCTGCGCGAGACAGGCGAGTTCATCGGACAGTGTGGCCTCACACGGCAGCACATCCTGGGCGAGAATGTGATTGAGGTCGGGTATCTCTTCAATCGAGCGCACTGGCACCAGGGCTATGCTGTTGAGGCGGCAACGGCCTGCCGAGACTACGCCTTCACTCAGCTCGATGCGCGCCGCGTGTGGTCGCAGGTTCGCAACACCAATACCGCGTCGATGAATGTCGCGATCCGAATCGGTATGACGGTGCGCGGGCACTTCACCATGCAGTACCGGGGGGCCGAGCTGCCCCATCTCGCATTCGCGGTCGATCGAGCAGCGGAAGCTGCACCCTCGGACCTCAGCGAAGCTGCGTGAAATATGGCGCCTGGGCGCGCTGGGTCCTCGCGGCCTGCGGGTTCAAGTCCGAGCACCACGCGGGGTAGAGACGGAAGCCACGTTTTCCGGTTTGCGTGCTCGTGCGCACGATTCCGAGCGCGCGCAGTGCTGCAGTTGGAAAGCGAAAGACCCCAAAGCGCGATTCATCCCGGACAAACACCAGCAGCCCCGCCATACTCGCGTCCTCAGAGAACGGCCGCGTCGCGCCCACGCGGTCCCGTTCCCAGAACGCCACAAATGCACCGGGCTTGCGCGGCGTCACACGCGCGGTGCGAATGCGCCAGAGCTCCGCATCGTAGCCCACCGTGCCAGCCTCGTAGTCGCTGCCCTGTTCCTCAGCCTGCGGCTCTGCATCCGCGAACCGTAAGTCGCGTGATAGTGCGGCGTACTGAGCAAACGCGGAGAACTGCATCGTCCCAGCCTAGCGAGCACAGCAGGATTCCCCCGCCGCTAAGCTCAACGTGCCGCACACGCGCGGGTCAGTCGAAGGGGGGAAACGATGGACGATTCGGTCGCACGACTCTGGGCTCAGTATCGAGGGGTGACCCCATCAGTACCTGCGAGCCTGCCGCTGTCGTACTCGTTCAGCGACAACGCTGAAGAAGCCGACGCTCTACTCGAACTCGTACTGTCGGGCGTGAAGTGCGCAACTGCGCCGTCAGTCGCCGAACTGGAGCTCGCTGGAGACCCGATCCCGCAGCCAGGCGACTATGCCATCGTGACGGACGGGGCCGGAATCGCACGCGCCGTCATTCAAACGCGGTCGGTCGAGATTCGGCGTTTCGCCGATGTGGACGAGGAGTTTGCGCGAACCGAAGGCGAAGGCGATCGAACCCTCAGCTGGTGGCGGACTGCCCACCAGGGCTATTACTCTCGCGTACTCGCCGGCACCGCCTACGCAGTGAGCGATGATCTTGAGGTTGTCTGCGAGGAGTTCGACCTTCTTTTTGCTGCCCCGGAACTGCACACGAAGTAGTCTCGCGAAAGCGACCAGTTCTCAACGCCGACGCTGGCAGCGGGGGCAGAAATGGCTCGAGCGCCCGCCGAAGGGAATTCGCTTCAGTGGCTCGCCACATCTATGACACGGTTCTCCCCCGCGACCATATGCATTGAGCGAGTGCGCGAAATACCCCGACTACAGCACTTATTAACGTTCATCTCCGATAATGTCACAGCATGACCGTTGCAGCCGTGTATCTCCGCGTCTCCAAGTCCGACGACACCGATGACGAGTCTCTAAGCTTGGAGACCCAGCGGAGGCGAATCAGGGGGGTGTGCACGGCGCGCGACTGGGAGTACGGCCCCGAGTACATCGACGAGGGAGTCTCCGCCACGAAGGCGCGTGACGGCAATACCGAGTGGGCGCGGATGCTTTCTCAAGTCGGCACCGGCAAGTTCGACGTGATTGTCGCCCGAGATCTCGACCGCCTGCTGCGCACGCTACAGGACCTCGTGAAGCTGATCGACCTGGGTGCGAAGGTCGCCACGGCCGACGGGGACATCGACCTGACATCGGCAGACGGCGAGTTCCGCGCGACGATGCTCGCGGCGGTCGCCCGGTTCGAGATACGCCGGAAGTCCGAGCGCGCCATCGGCGCGAACGAGACCCGGCGCAAGAAGGGCGTTCCGATCATGCGAGGCCGCATCCTCGGCTATGACGACGACGGCGTGACTCAGATCGACGACGAGGCAGCGGCGGTGAAGAAGGCGTTCGAGGACTTCCTGGCAGGCGTCAAGATCACGCACATCGCCCGCGATCTGACGGCGCAGGGGTTCACCACGACGCGGGGCAGCGAGTGGTCGAACGAGAACATCCGCTCATTACTGAGCAACGCGCGCTACAAGGGCGTCATCACGAAGTGGGAGGCCGACCCCGAGAAACGGAAGGTCTCGAAGATGTCAAGCGATGAGTACCCCGGTGCGTTCGAAGCCATCGTTCCGGCCGACGTGTTTAATGCGGTTCAAGCGAAGTTGCATGCCCCTGAACGACGTCGCATTTGGGGAACCGAACCAAGATATCTACTTTCTGGATTGGCATTCTGTGGCCGGTGTAATGACAACAAGACAAAGGTCTACACGAGTTACTACCGCCGCTCTCCCCGCACCCTTGTGACTGGAGAGCATCGAGAGTACGAGCCGAAGCGCCTCTACGCTTGCATAGAACACAAGCATCTCTCACGTAACGCAGAACCCGTTGACGATTTCATCAACGCTTTGGTTCTCGGAAGGCTCACCCGCGAAGACGCTCGAGACCTTTTCACGCCGCCCGACGAAAAGGTGATCAACCGTGATTCTTTAAGAATTGAGAGGATCGCGGTACAAGATCGCCTCGATGGGCTGGCCGCACTGTTTGCCGATGGAGTGCTCGATGGAGATGGTGTACGCGAACAGTCAGCTCGACTTCGCGGGCGATTGAACGAGATCGACGGCCTGCTTGCACCTGCACCGTCGAACCCTGGCCGCGAGATTGTCGAGGCTCCGGATGTGGCCGCAGCTTGGAAGGCGCTCGATATTGCACGTCAGCGGCTTATCATCAACGAGTTGATGAGCGTCACCCTGATGCCCTCAAAGCGGGGCGCAAAAGGCTTTGACCCGTCGCTTCTCAATATTTCCTGGAAAGCATAGAGGAAATGTCCGGCGTTCCCAGGTATTCTTGTGGCCATACAGACATAACCCCACCAACGCCGTGACAGGGCTGAGCAACTCCCCCAGGGATTGCTTGGCTGAGAAGCTCGGGGACCTACAGTTGGATAGTTAGCCGGAAATCGCTGAAATACGCAGGGGCCGGAAGCAAACTCACTCGTGAGGTTCTTCCACTATGTCTGTTTTCGCAGATACCCCTGTATTCACTCTGTCTCTCAGCGAGGCAATCCACCGCAGCGGTTACTCCGAGCGGCAGTTGCGCCGTTTGAAGGATGCTGGCAAGCTCCGCGCTGCTAGGCGACACGGGCGGCTTCTGTTCGCTCCCGCCGATGTCGATGCGTTGACCGCTCCCCAGGCGAGCAGCCTCGAAGACATCGAAGTGCACATCGCTGACCTCGTCGCTCAGGCCCCCGTGCTCTCCGAGGCTCGCCGTGCGCGCATCGCCGCAGCACTCGCCTCTGCATCCTCGGGAGGTGCAGTATGAACGCCGCGCCCGCCGCCTGCATCGGGCACGAGCGTTCTCAGGAAGACCCGGTCTTCTTCCTTGAGAACCCCTGCAGGAGTTTTGCCGGGTGTGATCGGGAATGCGTTCCCTACAGGCGCGGCGAAGGGCTTGTAGATTCGCCGCGCCACCCCGAAACCGGCGTGTTTCCGCCGATTTTACCGCACCGTTCCGCTGCCTGCAGCCGCCGGTTGCATGGGGTACATCGGGGGTACATCGGGATTTCGATGCTGGCCGTTGTCCCCCACATCGGGGGTGGTTGCTGTGGCGCGTAAGGCTGCGAACCCGACCCTGGTAATGCTGGTGCAGCAGATCAAGCCGGAGTGCTGGCAGCACTCGACTGATCCAGTGTTTGCCAGGCTGTTAGAACTGGCGCACCAGGCGAACGACCTGCCGAAGGATCATCCTGCACGCATTGACATGCTGCGCGAGACGGCCGCCGCGATCTCCGAATACCTCGTTACGAGGTTGGAAGGTGAAGGCCTCGTGCTTGATGACGCTCACGGCAACTTGCACGGCGACGACACTCAGCAGGCCTGGGATGACGCGACTGCTTCGATGATCGAAGTGCTGAAGTTTCTGCATCTGCATCTGCTGCTCAAGTTCAAGAGTCGTGAGACCTCGGCAGCGGTTGCGAAACTGGCCGCGATCTTGGGTGTCGAGGTGCAATATCTCGAACTTGATAAGTCGCGTGGTGGTGCGCCGGTTGAGGTCTGCGGGAAGAAGATCACGCAGCAGCACGACAACGGTCTCGCCTATCTCACGCACGTCAAGTACCCGGAGAAGTTCCAGTACCCGCCGGAGCAGGTCGCTTCGGTGCGCGGTATGGACTATGTACAGGTGTATCGCGAGCGCTACCCGGTATGGCTGAAGGGTCGCGCCCATATCAAGGCGAAACGAGCGAAGCTGGAGTTCGAGGCGTTCCGCGAGATGGTGCTTCAGGGCGAGGTGACGCGCGATCAGATCATGCTCACCGATGATCTTTTCGACATCTACTCGCGGCATCAGCGCGAGATTGACGATGCGATCTCTGCCTTCGGGCAGAGGCGCGCATACCGGGCGGCAGCGAAGCTGCGCAACGGTGACTTCCGCACCCAGGTTGTCTACGTCTATGGCGATGCAGGGGTGGGCAAGACTCGCTTCGCTAATGGGTTCATTCAGCAGGCGATCTCGTATGCGCAGGCGCAGGGTGAACGGTGGCAGGTGTACCGGGCCGCGACCTCGAACCCGCTGGATGACTGGCGGGGCGAAGAGATCATGCTGCTCGATGATCTGCGCGCTTCGGCGATGGATGCGAACGACTGGCTGTTGCTGCTCGATCCGCACAATGCTTCGCCTGCTCGGGCACGGTATAAGAACAAGGGTGAGGTCGCGCCCCGGCTCATCGTTATCACGGCAACCATTGAACCTATCGAGTTCTTCTTCTACGCCCGGCAGAAGGGCAACGTCGATGAAGCGCTCGACCAGTTCATCCGCCGCTTGCAGTCGGTCGTGAAGGTCTACCGCGAGGACGACATTCTGCGCTACTTGGTGCAGCCCATCGGGAAGATCGAGCCGTACTCGGTGAGTATCGTCGGTTCGCAGTCGAACAGCTACTTCCCCCGCGTCGAAGTGTTGTCGTTGAGCTACGGTCCCGAGGATCGCACCGACCACGACGCCGATGGTGCCGTGTCGGAACTGCTCGGTGGTCTTGCCGGTTGCAGCAGCGACATTGCGTTGCTGCCGGCTGCACCCGCCGGCGCGATTGCTGCGCCCGGTTGTGCCGGTGAGGGGGTGGGATCGTGAACGCGATCGGGCCCCCGATCCGGGCACCCCGGAAGGTGCTCGGGTCTCCCCAGCCCGCAGTGCGCAACGCGCGCGAGGACTGGGGCCAGCGCTACTTGCGGGTGAAGAGCGATAGCTCTTCGTCCGACAAGTACCCTGCTGGCCAGACCCGTATTGTGTCGAGTGAGACACCGCGTAGCGGTGGCTCCGAGTCTCGGCACGATGGGGGTCGCGGCGTAGCGGTGTCGGGTGGTTCCCCGGTATCCGTGCAGCCGCGCGACAGCACCTTTGCCGCCGTTCCGGCGAAGGAGATGGAGCAGCACGGCGGGCATGCCCGCCATGCCAGCAGGAGCACTCGGGCGCGCCGTGACGTGTCGCTCGATGTGCGACTCACGACGGCAGAGCGCGAAGCGATCCGCGACCGGGCGCGGGCGCTCGGGGTGAAGCCTTCGGCGTGGGCGCGGGCTGTGATGCTCGATGCTCTCGACCAGCGGCACGCACTCGAAGCGGCCATGCAGCAGACCGCACGCGAGACACCGAACCCGGAGCTTGCCGGGGTGGTGGAGCAGTTGCGCCGCGTTGGGGTCAACCTCAACACCACGCTGCGCAAGGGGCAGGCTGTCGATGTCGGATTGCTGCGGGCAGTGCTCGGTGCGGTGAGCGAGGTTCGCGCTGCTCTCGGAGATCGGACAAGCGTATGAGCACGATCAATGTTCAGCCGTCGAAAGATGCCGCCGCGTCAGTCGCCTACGTGCTCTACGGAAACGACAAGCAGTTCCGTGAGCGGCTGCGCTCACGCGGGCAGACCCGCGCCGCAGCCCTCGCGCTCTCGATGCAGAACGGCAGCACCTCACCGGCTGGATTCGTGGCAGGGGCGCAACGGCTCGCCAAAGCAATGAACCGCAAGAACGAGCTCTACAGCTACGTTCTCGCGTTTCATCCCGACGAGTTCGACGTGACCTATCGAGCCGACATGGAGCGTATCAAGGACATTGCCGCGAAGCTCGCGGGCCGGATGCACTCGGCGGATTATCTCGTGGTGGTGCATTCCGACTCGGCGGGCGGGCACGGCCACGCGCACATTCTCGTAGCGAATCACGACAACCTCACCGGCAAGAGCTTGCAGAGGTTCACCTCGTGGAAACGCGGCCTGCACCAACTGAACGACGAACTCATGCGCGACGAGGGGTTGCGGGTGCTGCCTGATCCCGTGCAGCCGAAGCCCGGTTGGGAACAGCGGCGTGAAGCATTCGCGTCAGGCGGGTTCGAGCAGACCCTCGGCGATGCCGTGTTCGCTGCGCTGAGCGATTCCCGCGCCGTCGATCAGGCCGCATTCGAGCGACTGCTCGGCGAACAAGGGGTCACCCTCACGGTCACGAACCGCGACGGGTGGAGCTTCAAGATGCGCCGCGCGGACAACGGGCGTATTGGCCGCAAGAAGGCATCGGCACTCACGCCCGAGTTCACCACTGAAGCCGCCACCGAGATGTTCCGCCAGCGTGCGGCAGGCCTCACGCCCGCACTCGCGCCGGTGCCAGGGGTGGAACTCGAAACCGACGAGTTCGACGCTATCGCGCTGCGATTGAAGCGGCGCATGGCCTCGAAGACTCCGAAGACTCCCGCGCGGGAACGGTTCTTGCGCGGACACCAGCGCCAAGGCGACCGCGAATACGGCGACTAGACCAACCCTCAACGAGTCAGAAAGGACTCCCACCATGGACACCCAGCAGACCATTCATCACATGACCGTGGCCTACATCGAGCAGGCGCTCGGTGAGGTCAAGCTCCTGCACGATCCCGCGCTGATCGAGCCGACGCTCACGGAGTTCTACATCGAGCGCAGCCGCGCTCGCTTGTTCGGCCTCGCCCCAAAGCGGGGCAGGTTCCGGCCCCGCGTGGGAATGAAGCCACGCGCCGTCTACACCGTCACCGATGAGAGTGGTTCGCCGCTTGGTGATCCGATCCATGAAGACGATCTCGGCGAGCAGTACGCCGAAGCGGTGATCGAGCAGGTGATCGCCGCGAACCTGGCCGCGATGCTCACCGATCACGCCGACCTCGTCGCCCTGCACCGCGCCGGAGACGGCGGAGCCGCGCCCTCGTTCCGGTACAAGCCCGCCAGCGCGCTCGCCGAGCGCACCGACACCGAAGCCAGTCTCGAGAAGCAGAAGACCGTGCTCCGCGATGACATCATGCGCGTGCGTCAGGAACAGGAGGATGCGCGCAACGCTCTGAACATGGTGCTCCGTCAGCAGCGGGAGGCCGAGACCGCCCTCGATGATGCCAAGCGCAACACCAGTGGGGTGGTCGCCAAGGCGAAGGAGGCTCAGCAGGTCATCGACCGGGCGGCGCGCATCCAGCAGCGCGAAGCACTGAAGCGCGGCCCGCTGCCCACGCCCTGGGAAGATTCCCCCGCTACCGAGGACAACAGCCTCGAGATCGGATGATGGGCTACAACGAAGTGCCCCACGAGGACAACCTCGCGGGGCACTCTTCATGTCACCGACATGCGCACACCGATTCAGGCGCATCCAGCAAAAGCTAAACTACTCGACGATGTCGAGTGGCGGCAGGCTGTCTAAGATCTTCATAGTTTCAACACTCACAGTCACGATGCGTGCGTAGAGGTCGAGAATGTAGCGGGGGTCGCCAACCTCTCGTGACCAATCGTTCGGGTCGTTCCTAATTCCCGACTTCGCATCGACCTTGACCTGATAGCGGTCGTTCAACCACTCAATCGCTGAACGCGAGCCAAGCATGTAGCGGTAGACCTCTTCAGGAATACCTGAAAGCGTAATGTGCCTGTTGTAGACCAACTGGCTCATGTCCTTCTTCTTTCCAGTGCCTCCAAACTTCGCCTTCTCGATGGCGAAGAACTCATAGGCGTCAACTGTTGCCAGAGGCTCGACTTCTAGACCAGCGAGCGGGTATCGCTCAACAGCTTCGTAGTTCAGGTGAAGCTCGCTGAGCGCTCGGCCAGCATCAGCAAATCGTCTGAACTCGCGCACGAAAGGAACGTGAGGGAGCGTCTTTTTCAGATCAGCTTCAAACGTGGTTCGATACTCGGGTGAATGGAGTAGCCCATACACATAGAAAAACACATCATCCTTGCTCACAGTATCGCTCGGATAATGAGCTTGAAAAAGCGAGAGCGCATCATCGGTGATGTTGTCAATCTGCCTGTACCCGTCAAGTATCGTTCCCTCATCAAAGGAGAACGCACCTTGACCACTACTTAAAGCACCGGCCTTTTCATACCTGAATCTCGGGAAGAACTGACCGCCGCTACCTGCCCCCGTGTAATGCCTATCGGGAACAATGTTGGTCATAAGAGCACTGAACGGATTGGCAGAAGTCTTGCCGACCACATAGAAGCCCATGTTAGGTAGACCACCGATAGGGAAGGTCTCTTCAATGCGGTAGACGCTGTTAATCCAGGTGGAGTCGTAATACAAGTGTTGCTTGAAGAACGGCCTGTAGGAAGCAGAGCGAACTTGCTCAAGCTTCGGAGCAACTATCTTGCCTGCCGCCAAGTCCTTCTTGTTCTTTCCATCCCAGCTGACTTTGGTTTCGTCTTTGACGTCACTAAAGTCAAAGAACGCTTGGGGCCGGCTTCCAGCAGCAATATGGGTGGCGTAGCGAGGAACAAGCGAGTTGTAGTGCTCAATCATGGCAGTTACAGACTCTTGCAAAGTGGATTGCGAAGAGTTGTAGACCCATGAATCACGAGAGGTCAGCGGACAGCCTGTATTAAACCCGAAAATGGATGGCGACCTATCGTCGCTCGAAGCTGGTAAGAATTCTATGAAGTCATCACGGCGTTGATTGATCCAGTCGCCGTGAGTGTTGGGCGTAATCTGTTTTGTGTTCAGCGTCAAAATCGTTGACGTGTCAGCAACGAGTTTCAGCTTTTCCTCGCGCGTCATGTAGTCGGCTACTTCAGCGTAGTTGACCACTGTTTGGCCTTGACGAGTGGGGTTCTTGACGAGAAGAGTAATTGCTACCGTCGCTCGACTTCCACCGCCAAAGATCTTTCCGCCCTCTTTTCGAGAAAGCTCGCCAGCGGTTCTTTGATTACCCCGCAGGTTCCAGACGTAGATGCTGGTGAACTCATCGGCAAGAGACTTTCTCATGCCATCAGCACTGCTGCTGTCAATCCACCCTCCATTGGTGACATACGCAATCACTCCACAATCTTGAATGCGGAGACTCGCCCACTTAATCGCTCGAATATAGCTATCCAGCAGACTCGCCTTGTGCCTCGCTGCTGAGCGATCAGCGTAGTCCGACTTAATGCGTGAGTCGAGCGCAGGATATGACTCGTTGGCGTTGTTGTCATTGGCTGAGTCCTGACCAACTGAGTAAGGCGGGTTTCCAACAATGACCGTGATCTTGAGTTTCTTCAGCGCCTCAAGTCGCTTGTTGTTCTCTTCAAACACTTCGAGGTCAACAACATCGTTCGGTTCCCAGGACTGGAAGGTGTCAGTCAGAATGAGGCCGTCGAAGGCTTGAGCATCGCCCGTAATCTCCTGGTAGGTCGTCTCCAGGTTGACCGTCGCAATGTAATAAGCGAGCAAGAGAATCTCGTTGCCGTGAAGCTCGTTCGCATACTTCCTCGGCAGGTCTTCGGGCTTAATGAGCCCCGACTGGAGCAATCGAACTAGGAACGTGCCTGTGCCTATGAACCCATCGAGAATATGAACATTCTCGTCCGTCAGCGCTTGCCCGAACTCCTCCTTGAGCACTGCGTCAGCACTGCGAAGTATGAAGTCCACAATCTCAGTCGGTGAGTAGACAATGCCTAGCTTCTCTTGCGACCTTCTGAAGGCCGCTTTGAAGAAGTTGTCGTAAAGCTCAATGAGAATCTTCTGCTTGCCATCGCTGTTATCGACACCATCGACTCGTCTTCCAACGCTCTCGTAAAACCCTCGAAGAGTCTGGTTCTCATCATCGAGGTTCTTCTCATCCAGAACCTCCAGCATCTTCTCCATGACCTGAGCAACAGGGTTGTGTGCCGTGAAGTCGTAGCCCTCGAAAAGCTTCTCGAAGATCGGCCTCGTAATGAGATGCTGCGCAAGCATCTCAACTGCCTCTTGCTCGGTGATGTTCTCGTTGAGGTTGCCTCGCAAACCCTTCAAGAATCGCTTGAACTCGACAGCTTGCTTCGAATAGGGGTGAGCAAGCAAGCCCTCAATGCGGGTGATGTGCTTCTCTGCGATAGTGGCAACTTCGCTCGCCCACTTAGCCCAGTAGGTTCGTTCGCCCACCTTCTGAACAATGCGGGCATACATCGCGTCAATGACTTCGTCTTCTGGGAAGTCGAACTCTTGCTGCTGGAAGCGAGGGCCGCTTTCCGAGTTGTCGCTCCCATCGCCTCGGTCTTGGTCAGAAGGGTTTGTGACCGAGATAACGCTGATACGCGGCGAACGGTTCCGGTTCAGGTTGATCTTGTTTATCTCGGCATTGAAGCGATCATCGTGTGAGCGCAAAGCCTGAAGAACCTGCCAGACCACCCGATAGCGTTCGTTGTCTTGGAGTGCTTCTTCGGGCGGAATGCCCGCCGGAATGACGACAGGCAGAATGATGTAGCCCAGCTCCTTACCTGGAGCCAAGCGCATCACCCGACCGACAGACTGAACAACATCGACTTGGCTACCTCGAGGCGTGAGGAACAGCACAGCATCGAGAGCTGGCACGTCCACACCCTCTGAAAGACAGCGAGCGTTCGTCAGCACTCGGCAAACGTCTTCGTCGGTGCCTTCTTTCAGCCAGGCCAGCTTCGAGTTGCGTTCGTGAATACCCATGGTGCCGTCGACGTGATGCGACTCGACAGCGAGGGGGCGTCGGCTATCACCCTCTGAGATCGCTTCGTTGATTTTCTTGGAGACCTCGGGAAAGACCGTCGTTGCCGTCTTGCTGGAAGCAATGTCTCTCGCGAAGGCCACAGCCGTCTTCATCGGCCGCCAGTCCTTAATGGCGTCGTCAGTCTCTTTGAAGTGCTTATCCAAACCGTTCCAGCAACCAACGAGCTTGGCAATGTCATCGAGCGGTATTTCAGAGCCCCACTGCGACTGGAAGTGCTTGGCCACATAGTCTTCGTCTACAGCGAGCACGAGCACCTTGTAGTCCGTAAGCAGGTTGCTCTCAACGGCCTTGCCGAAGCCCAGACGGTGAAGTTCGGGGCCGTAGAGCTTCTCATCGCCCATGTCGAAGAGAATGGCTTCAGCATCGTCAGCGCGGCGCTTCACACTGTCGTCAAAGACTCGCGGGGTTGCCGTCATGTAGAGGCGCTTCTTCGCCTTCAGCAAGTCTTGGTCGTGAACCTTGAGGAAGTGCGAGAGGCGGGCCTCGCCCCTAACAGATACGCCACTCGTGCGATGTGCTTCGTCGCAGATAATCAGGTCGAACTCATCGAGCCCATGCTCCTGAGCTGCGATCACAACGTCGATGCTCTGATAGGTCGAGAACACGACAGTCATAGCGTCGGGTGCGGGGTTCTGCTTGTAGCGCGCAACGAGTTTCTTGGGGTCGGTCGTTGGCGGCTCGGTCAAGTCAACCGTTGACTGGTCTTGCTCATCATTGTTCACATCGCGGCGGCCAACACGAACATCGCTACAGACAGCGAACGGACGAATACCTACAGTCGTTTGCGCCATCCACTCACGAAGCGACTGCGAAAGCAGCTGAATCGACGGCACGAGGAACAGCACTCGCCCACCCTTGCCAACAAGCTCTTCAGCGATCTTGAGCGAGGTGAAAGTCTTGCCTGTGCCACAGGCCATGATGAGTTTGCCGCGGTCGTGTTCGCCGAACCCAGATCGCACGTCAGCAAGTGCTTCTCGCTGGTGGGGGCGCAGCGTCTTCGGCCCCGCATAGAGCACCTTCTCGGGCTGGTCAATTGACCAACCAGACCAGTCGATCGCGACATCGTCCAGCATCGATATGTCGATGCGTTGAACTTGGCCCCTTAAGGTTTCTTCGGCGTTGCCGCTCCATCCATCGGCTGTGTCGATAATGAAGCGTTGCGTGAAGTTGAAATCTGGACGATAGGAGATCGAGAGGAAAGAGTCGATAGCGCTCTTAGCTACCTTCGCGCCCGAATCGTAGAACTTACACTGAATCGCAGTCCAGCCTTCGTCATAACGGTTCTTTGCGACAAGATCGATGCCTATGTCCTTGCCACCCGTGTTCAACTCCCATTCGGTGAAGAACTCGACTGTTGAGAAACGTTGTTGCCACTCGGGATCGGTTTCCAGAAAGGACTTGATCAACCGCTCGAACCGGTCACCTTTGTCTCGTTCGTCGAGCGACGCTGCTCGCAGGGAATCAAGAACTTCATAGACAGTCGTACTCACACGTCATAATCTACCGTGGAGGACGAGGTGAAGACCGACGACTCACGTGAGCCGCCTGAGTCTGCGCAGATCTCACTCGCTGAGCTCACCGCAGACGCTGGCACTTCGGGCAGAAATGAGACGACCGCCCAGCGAACGGAATTCGCTCGATCTTTGTGCCGCACCTATCGCATGGTTCAGCGGTTCGGCCATATGAATGTAGATATCTGCTGAAATAACCAGCTTGCCCGTTCACGTTGACGTACTGCTCGTCGAAGCTCGTGCCGCCCTCGGCGAGTGCCTGCGCAAATACGTCGCGGAGAAGTGCGAGGAGCTCGGTGAGGCGTGCCGCGGAGATCCGGCGTCCGGGTGTCTCAGGGTGCATCCGAGCGCGCCACAACGCCTCGTCCGCGTAGATGTTGCCCACCCCGCTCACGAGCGATTGATCGAGCAAGAGCTGCTTGATCCCGGAGCCGCGACGGCGAGCCGAGGCGACGAACTCGGCATCATCAAAGTGCGGATCGAGCGGATCACGGGCAATGCGTGCAGCCTGCACGGGCAGCAACGCAGGAACTTCCGCGTCGCCCCCGAAGCCACCCGGTGCGCCGTCGGGCGTGGGTGCGAGGCGATCGAGGGCGAGCGAGCCAAAAAGACGCTGATCCGCGAAGTCAAGGCGCAGCTCGCCATGCGTGGGGTGCTCGATCCAAAGCCGAATGCGCACGTGTCGATCGTCAAGTGCCGTCGTGTCCCGGAGCAGGAGTTGACCGCTCATGCCGAGGTGAGCGAGGAGCGACCATGGCTCTGCGGTAGGCCGCTCGGCGGCAACCGGCACCCACATGAACTTCCCGCGCCGCGCCGGCGATCCCAGCGTGAGGCCGGTGACCCGGCGCTCAAAGTCGGCAGCGCGCGTTGCCGCAGCCTCAGCGGGCAGGGTGACGCCGTGCCCGCCGAGGCCATCGTCGCCGCCGAGCGGTACGTGGCGCTTGAGCGCGCGCGGATCCCGCACCTCCGCAGCAACCACGCGTGCTCCGGTAACGGCGGGGGCCAGCCCCGCACGCACCACCTCAACTTCGGGAAGCTCCGGCACGTGGGCTAGCCTGCGCGTTGCCGCAGCTTGGCGAGCGCGTCGCGCGCGGCGGCGAGCTCAGCGTTCTTCTTGCTCGTCCCCGAGCCCCGGCCCGCTACCCCGGCGATCTTGACGTGCGCGGTGTAGCGCCGGTCGTGATCGGGCCCGGTGCCGTAGGTTTCGTACGGCGGGTGCGGCAGGCCACGCTTCCCGGCTTCCTGCTGGAGCGCGGTCTTCGGATCGAGCGCATCCGTGAATCGATCGGGATCAGCGAGCAGCGTGTCCACAAGCCCGAGCACAAAGCGCTCAGCCTCCGCGGGGCCGGCCGAGAGATACACAGCACCGATGAGCGCCTCCACAGCATCCGCGAGGAGAGAATCCTTCTCACGGCCGCCGGTGAGCTCCTCACCCTTGCCGAGCAGAAGGACGGCGCCCACGCCGAGGTCGCGCGCCAACTCTGCGAGCGCCACCGAGGATACGAGCGCAGCTCGACGCTTGGCGAGTTCGCCCTCGCTCAGTTCTGGGTAGTCGCGATACAGCTTGACCGTCACTGCCTGACCAAGGATGGAGTCGCCGAGAAATTCGAGGCGCTCGTTGTGCGGGGCACCGCCGTGCTCGTACGCCCACGAGCGGTGGGTCAGAGCGAGCTGTCCGAGTTCCGGCTCAACCGCAACACCGAGTGAAACAAGAAAGCCGTCGAGGCCACCCAGAGGGGACCCCGACGGCTTCTTGCGGTCGGTGCGCGGGAGCGATGATTCGTTCCCGTTCACGCGGCAGTCTTAGATGTCAGCGACCTTGCGGCCCTTGTACTCGAGGAACAGGGGGGTGCCCTGCGAGTCCTCGACCACGCGAGCGCGGTGCGGCAGGCTGTACACGGTCTTGCCGTTCTCAACGGTCTTGACCAGCGAAGGCACAGCGGCCTTCCATGCCGAACGGCGGTGACGGGTGTTCGAGCGCGACATCTTCCGCTTGGGAACAGCCATGATGTTCTCTTTCCTACTTGCTTTCAGACCCGGGATGTTCCCCCGAGCCAGGTTCTAGTTCAGCCGTGACGGTCTCAGCACTGGCATCAAAACCAGCCAGCGCCGCCCAACGCGGATCAATTTCCACATCAGGCACCGCCGCAGCCGATGCCTCGCGCAGCTCACCGGACTCGGGATCGAGTCCCGGGCAGTCCGGGCGACACACAGGCTGGAACGGAAGTGCAAGCACTACCGCGTCTCGGAGCGGAGGTTCAAGATCCACGTGATCACCGTGAACCTCATACTCGTCGGCCTCCGTAGGAGTATACGCGAAAAGCTCCTGAAACTCGACTTGAAACGGCGTGGTGAAATCTTTCAGGCATCGACCGCACTCAGCGTGCATCGTCGTGCGCGCCTCCGCCGATACCAGGATCCCTTCGTGCACCGATTCGAGCCGCACATCGAGCTCGATCTCAGCCCCTGCGGGGATTTCAGCGAGTGCCTCGCCCCACTTTTCAGGCAGCGAGATCGTGCGTGAGCGCTCACGCATCTCGCCCGGGCGATTCAGAATGTCGCGAATGCTCTCCTGGAACACACGGCTTGCTGCCCCGCGGCCGTTCGCCACGGCCTCTCCCCCGGCCATCAGGCAGGCCGCTTCTTGTCCAGGAAGCGCGCAACCGCGGGCGGGACGTACGGGCTTACGTCGCCGCCGAGCGAGGCCACCTGCCGCACCAGTGTGCTTGACACGTGCGCGTGCGCCGGGTCGGGCAGCATGAACACCGTCTCGACACCGGCGAGGCTGCGGTTCATCAACACCATCGGCGTCTCGTACGCCACATCGATCTGGGAGCGAATGCCCTTTACGAGGACCGACGCCCCGACCTCGGTGCAGTAGTCGACCAGCAGGCCGACCGACCACGAGGCGACAAGGATGTTGTCCGGAATATCCGGGTCTTCTTCGAGGGACTTCTTGATCAAACCGACGCGCTCAGAGAGCGGCAGCATGGCGTTTTTGCCCGGGTTGTGCACGACGAGCACGTGCACCTCATCGAACACGCCGGCTGCTCGCCGGATGACATCGAGATGCCCCAGGGTCACGGGATCAAACGATCCGGGGACGACTGCGATCTTACTCATGCGACTAGCCTAGCCGCCCAGCCTCTAGAGTCCGTGCTGTTTTGCGAAGATCACGGCGTGTACACGGTCACGCAGTTGGAGCTTCGCAAGCACACGCCCCACGTGGGTCTTCACCGTAGATTCTGAGAGGAAGAGTTCCCCGCTGATCTCGCCATTGTTTTTTCCCTCAGCGATGAGCCGGAGCACATCGAGCTCCCGCTCAGTGAGCACCTCAAGCTCGGGCGCAATCCCCGCGACCGCGGGCGCCTCCATCGACATTGCGAAGCCGAAGCTGGGTGCTGCAACGCCTTCCTGGGGCAACGTGCCATTCAGGCGCAGCTGTTCAAGGAGTCGCTTCGTGACGCTCGGTGCCATCGTCGCGTCTCCCGCGGCGACACGACGGATCGCATCAACGAGCTCGGTGGGACGCGCATCCTTCAGCAGGAAGCCACTCGCACCTGCCTGGATGGCTCCGGTCGCGTACTCGTCAAGATCGAAAGTGGTGAGCACAACCACACGCACGTCTGGAAAACGCTCAACGACTGCCCGGGTCGCGTCAATGCCGTTCATCCCGGGCATGCGCACATCCATGAGCACGATGTCGCAGCCCGCGCCCGCTTGCTCGAGCCGCCCGAGGCTTGCCAGCGCCTCCTCGCCGTCGCTCGCCTCGGCGACCACGTCGATTCCGGGCTCCCCCAGCAGCACGAGACGGAATCCCGTACGAATGAGTTCTTGATCATCGACCAGCATCACGCGAATCGGGGTGTCGGTCATTCGGTCTGCTCCTCGGGTTTGCGCGGCGCACCGCGCTCGGATGAAACTTCGGGGTGCGGCGTGCGAGCGGCAGCACTCACGGGGAGAACCGCCCAGAGGCGCCAGCCGCCGCCTCCGGCCTCCGTGACCGGCCCCGATTCGATGTGGCCGCCAAACACGCGCGCGCGTTCGCTGAGACCAGCAAGCCCGCGGCCAGAGCCCACGCCCACAACGGGGCGCACGGAACCTGCTGCGCGGCCATAGTCACGTACCTCCACGCTTGTGCGGTCTGGGTAGCGCGCAACCTCGACGGTGGCTCGCGCTCCCGTGCCTGCGTAGCGCAGGACGTTCGTGAGCCCCTCCTGCACCACGCGGTACACGGCGAGCTCCTGCCCCCGGTCACCCGAGGCACTGCCTGAGACGGTGAGGGAGACTCGCAGGCCCGCACTCGTGAAGCTCTGCACCAGTTCTGGCAGCTCCTGCACGCCAGGCTGCGGGACGAGCTCTGCCCGATCCTCGGGCGCATGGAGCGCGCCAAGCAGTCGCCGCATTTCACCAAGCGCGGTGCGGCCAGTCTCCGCGCTTCGGTGCATCGCGTCAGCAGCGGCTTCCGGCGCGGCCTCCGCCGCACGTGCCGCTCCCTCCGAAAGCGCGATCATGACTGACACCGAGTGCGCCACGATGTCGTGCATCTCGCGGGCGATACGCGAGCGTTCCTCCGCCACTGCAAGTTGCGCAAGCTGATGGCGCTCGCGTGCCAGCTGGTGGGCACGGTCGATGATTGCCTCCAGGTAGCGTCGTCGGTTGCCCAGGTTGATGCCGAGCATAAGGATGGCGAGCAGCCACAGTGCGGTCAGCAGGCTGATCCCGAGAAACTCAGTGGGTGAACGCACGATGCCCATGTCTGCGCTGATCATCCCCGCGGGCCCGGTTTGCGCGAGCTGCTGCGCGGCACGGCGAGAGTCGAGCGCAAGCTGCAGCAGGCTCCCCACGACCGCGATGCCGTAGCCGAGCCAGCCCGCCGAGACGCTGCGGTAAACCGGAACCGCGTAGATCATGAAGAGCAGTGCAACCCCGTTGGCAAACCCCTGCATGCCCTGCTCGCCGAACATCACAAGCACCACAACGATGAGCCCCGCGAGCGGGTACCGGCGCCGGAAGAACAGCGCCGTCGCGACCACTGCGACACGAATCGCGGTGAGCGGCCAGAGCGGCCACTCGAGATACCTGGGCACGCCGAACCATGTTTCCGGGTCAGCGGTGCCACTCCAGTTCGCCGCCGAAAGCAGATCGAGCAGTACGCCGAACAGACTGCCCAACACGAACCAGACGACGATAAACACGTCAACGACAACGGGGTGCGCCGCGAGCGCCCGGCGTATCACGCCGGGCGCTCGCGGGAGCCGCACTTCGGCTTCGCTGATCATCCCCCTAGCCTAACTTCTTCGCCGCGAGCGGCGTCTGAGCGCTAGCGAGCGTCGCGTCGCTTGAACAAGATCGCTGCGGGCACGACCGTGACCGCGGCCCAGATGACCATTGCGGTGAGTGCCACCCAGTACCCGGGTTCCATGGGCATGGTGGTCAGGCCCTGCGAGAGGGTTCCACCGAGCGGGGTGGGGAGGTACATGCTTGCGGTGCCGACCCATTCCCAACCCGTGATGCTGAGCACCTGGAAGACAATGGGCATCACGAAGGTGATTCCAGCGACCACAGCAACGCCACCGGCGGTGGAGCGCAGCAGCGCCGCAACGCCGAATGCAAAGAGCGCGATGAGCACCAGGTACGCGATGGTTCCGAGCGCACCGGAGATCACGGGGGTGGTACCGAGCTGAGCCGCCGCGTCGGGCAGGCAGAGCACCGCGACCGCAAGCCCACCGAGCACGAGGAGCGCCGCCGTGAGTGCGGAGAGCGCCGCGAGCACGAGCGCCTTCGCCACGAACACCGGCGTACGCTTCGGCACCGCGGTCAGCGTCGACAGGATCATGCCACTTGAATACTCGCTCGAGATCGCGAAGACACCAAGCACACCAAAGATGAGTGCCAGGAATGGCGCCGACAGCGTGCTCGACATGAGGAGGTAGCTCTGAAGGCCTTCGCCCCCGGCACTAAACATTCCCGCATTGCCGTCGCGGATCTCGCCGCTCATGAGCACGGCCATGAGCGTGCTGATCCCCAGCCCGGAGAGCACGGTAATCAGAAGGGTCAGTCGCACCGAGAGGAGCGAAGACAGCTTAATACGTTCGCTGCGCAGGACGCCGCCGAACGTCTGCCCCGGACCGGGCAGCGGTACGCGGGTGGCACCAGTGGGGCCCGGCGCGGGCGCCGAGCTGCCGTCGATAATGAGCGTTGAAGTCATGATGAAAGTCCTTAGGGCTTGTCTGCCAAAGAGCTGAGGCGACGCGCGACTACGCGGTCGCGTACTCGAGCTCGGAACGGGTGAGGTCCAGGTAGGCGTCCTCGAGGCTCGCCGCAACTGGGCTAAGCTCGTGCAGCACGATGCCGTGCGCTGCCGCGACACCACCGATCTCCGGTGCAGACAGTCCCCCCACGGTGAATGACTCGTCTCCAGCCGGCTCGAGCGTTGCCGTCGTGTTCGGCACCGACATGAGCAGTGAGGCAAGCCGCGCCGCTTCGGGGCTGCGCACCGTGACGCGCTGCTGCCGCCCCGCGGAGATGAACTCGCCAATGGGGGCGTCAGCGACCACACGGCCACGGCCCAGCACAATCACGTGGTCCGCGGTCTGCGCCATCTCGCTCATGAGGTGGCTCGACAGGAGCACCGTGCGCCCCTCGCTCGCGAGGTGGCGCACGAGCTGGCGCACCCAGAGCACACCGTCGGGGTCGAGCCCGTTGACCGGCTCGTCAAGGATCAGCACGCGCGGATCACCGAGCAGTGCCGCGGCGATGCCGAGTCGCTGCCCCATGCCGAGCGAGAAGCCGCCTACCCGCTTGTTGGCGACCGCGCCGAGACCCGTCTGCTCGAGCACCTCGTGCACGCGCCGCTCCGGGATGCGGTGTGTTGCCGCAAGCGCGCGGAGGTGGCTGCGGGCTGTGCGCCCGGGGTGCACGCCCTTCGCGTCGAGGAGCGCTCCCACTTCGTGGAGCGGAGCCGGCAGGTCGACGTACCGGCGCCCATGAATCGTGACCGTGCCTGCGGTGGGCCGGTCGAGCCCAACCATGAGCCGCATGCTCGTCGATTTGCCTGCGCCATTCGGGCCGAGGAACCCCGTCACCTGGCCGGGCTGAATCGTGAAGCTCACGTCATCGACGGCAAGCTTGCCGCCGTACCGCTTGCTCAGGCCGCGTGCCTCAATCATGGTGCCTCCTTGAAATCTGCTGCCGGACTCCCGGCGATAGTTCCAAGGTAGATTCTCGTGCGGCGCCGCGCATCAGCCGTCGGTGCCTTGCCCAGTGGTACCTGGGTATGAAAGTCCGTTTCGCGGAGGCGCTAGGACTTCGCGAGGTTGTCGAGATGCCCAGCCTCGCGCTCGCTCGCAAGGATCGCGGCGAGTTCAGGGGCGGTCTCAAGCTCAGGATCGTGGTCGAGCAGCGCCGCCGCAAGTTCACGCGTGTGCACGATGAGATCCCCGTGCTCGACCACGCGCAACAGGCGGAGAGTCGAGCGGCCACCCGACTGCTCTGTGCCGAGGATGTCGCCCTCCCGACGCAGTTCGAGGTCGACCTCCGCGAGCGCGAACCCATCTGTCGTCGCCGCGATCGCGTCGATTCGTTCACGCGCAACGGAGCCCTGCTCAGCCGCAGTCATGAGGAGACACAACCCCGCGTGGGCGCCTCGTCCCACCCGGCCACGCAACTGGTGGAGCTGCGAGATGCCGAAGCGATCCGCGTCTCGAACGATCATGATGGTCGCGTTCGGCACGTTCACGCCGACCTCGATCACGGTGGTCGCGACAAGCAGTTGGATCTGGCCATCCGCGAAGGCGCGCATGATCTGATCTTTCTCGGGCCCAGGCATGCCGCCGTGGAGCCCGGCGATCGAGATCCCGGCGAAGTCCGGACGCGCTTGCAGCTCGGCTACCGTATCGGCGACATTCGCGAGGGGACGCGGAGTGGCTCCGTCACCGCGCACGCCGCTCACGGCAGACTCGCCGTCAGCTTCCGGCTCCAGCTCCTCCCCCGCTTCAACCTCGTCCGCCGCGATTGCGGGGCAGACCACGTACACCTGCCGCCCGGCATGAATGTCTTCCACCGCGCGCGCCCACACACGGGCGGCGCGCGCGGGCATCTCGAGTTCGGGCACCGTGAACGTCTCGATGCCCAATCGACCAGGCGGAAGCTCGCGAATCGTCGTCACTTCGAGGTCGCCAAATGCCGTCAGCGCGACGGTTCGTGGGATGGGTGTCGCGGTCATCGCGAGCACATGCGGCTGTGCCCCCTTCTGCCGGAGGGTTTCACGTTGCTCGACGCCGAAGCGGTGCTGCTCGTCGACGACGATGAGCCCGAGGTCCGCGAACATCACCGCATCTCCGAGCAGCGCGTGCGTGCCGACCGCGATCTGCGCAGCACCCGCCGCGATCGCGAGCAGCGTGCGCTTGCGCTCCGCGGCGGGCATACGACCGGTGAGGAGTACCGGGCTCAGCGACTCGGTGAGCTCCGGCCCGAGGGCCTCGCAGATCGAACGGAAGTGCTGCGCGGCAAGCACCTCCGTGGGCGCGAGAAGCGCGCTTTGCCCACCGCTTCCCGCGACCTGCAGCATTGCCCGCAGCGCAACGAGTGTCTTGCCCGAGCCCACCTCACCCTGCAGCAATCGGTGCATGGGATGCGGCTCCGCAAGGTCTGCAGCAATCGCCGCGCCCGCGCGCCGCTGATCGCCCGTCAGTTCGAACGGCAACTCAGCGTCGAAGCGCTCGAGTGCTGCTCCGCCCAGTGGGCGCGGGGTGCTCTGCTGGGCGGCTGCACGCCGACGCCGGTCGAGGAGCGCGAGTTGCAGCTCGAACGCCTCACGGAACCGTAGGCTCTCCCGCGCACCACGCCAGTCTGCGTCGTGCTGCGGCCGGTGCACGAGCTCGAGCGCGCGGTGGTACGGCATGAGACCCTCGCTCCGCACGAGGGCAGCAGGAAGCGGGTCGGACACTGGCGCGAGCGCGTCGAGCGCGAGCTCAACGGCGCGCTGCACGGTCCAACTGGGCATCTGCGCGGTCGCCGGGTAGATCGGTACCGGCGTCTCCGCCCATGCCTTCGCCGCGGCCTCGTCCAGCTGCTCCCCGCCTGGCGCGTCGTCGCGGTTGTCAAACAGTTCGTACTCGGGGTGCTGGAGCTGGAGCTGCCCGCGATACTCACTCACCTTCCCCGCGAAGATGCCGCGGCGCCCCGAGATGAGGTCTTTCGCCCGCCACTCCTGGTTGAAGAAGGTCAGGGTGAGAGAACCGGTCCCATCGGTGATGCGCACCTCGAGGATGCTGCCTCGCCGGCGCTGCATGAATCGGGTGCGCACATCGAGGACCTGCGCGACCACCGTGATCTGCTCACCAAGCGGCAGGCCGGAGAGCGGGGTGAGCTCGCCACGCCGGGAATAGCGCCGCGGCACGTGGAGTACGAGATCACCGACGGTCTGCATGCCAAACGACTTCTCCAGCGGCTTCGCGGTGCGAGCGCCCACAACGCCGGCGAGACTCGTCTCGAGAGTGACCTGGGACATGCCTCCAGCGTAGCGTCGACCACTGACACTGCGCGTGTGCGCGCGAGTCCACGCTACCCTCGGAGAGTGACCAGAATCATTGCGGGGGCGGCCGGTTCGCTCCGACTCGCCGTTCCGAAGGCCGGGACCAGACCGACGAGCGATCGCGTCCGCGAGGCGATCTTCTCCACCCTTGAGTCGTGGGATCTCGTGCGCGAAGCACGCGTCCTCGACCTCTACGCGGGGTCCGGTGCGCTGGGGCTCGAGGCCGCAAGTCGTGGCGCGCGGCGCATTGCGCTCGTCGAAAAACACGCGCCGGCGGCTCAGGTCGCGTCCCAGAACGTGCGCACCGTACTCGGCGCCTTTCGCGGTGGCGACTCGCCGGAAATCACGGTCGCGCGGCAGTCAGTGCAGGGCTACCTCGACGACGCGCACGCGCGCGGTGAGCGCGCCTTGTGGGACGTCGCGCTGCTCGATCCGCCCTACGACCTCGGCGAAGAAGAGCTCACCGGCAACCTGACAGCGCTGCTCCCCCTCTTGGCGCCCGATGCCGCGGTACTGGTTGAGCGCAGCTCGCGAAGCCCCGAGCCCACCCTTCCAGCAGGGCTCGTCCCCGTGCGCGAGAAGCGCTACGGAGAGACCGCACTCTGGTGGTCAGAACCCGAAGCCTCCTAGAAAGTTATGCAGAATGGGCGTAATCTTGCGCTATGCCCAATAATTTAGTCAAGCGCCGCTGGACCACGGAGCGGTGGGAAGCGCACATCGGCGAGCAGCTGCGACGCGCTCGCCGCGCCGAGCAGTGGTCACAGGCGGAGCTTGCCCGCCGAGCGAACATCAACCGCAACTCGGTGAGCGCGCTCGAGCGCGGCGAAGGGTCCAGCCTCGCGACCCTCATCAGGGTTGTCCGTGCGCTCGGCCGCAGCGACTGGCTCGATGAGCTCGCGCCAGATCCGGGCCCGAGCCCCATGTCGCTCCTCCGCGAGCAGCAGGAACGCGAGCGCGGGATCCGCCCGCGGCGGGGGGCGGAAGCATGACATTCATGCGGGTAGACGTTCTCGAAGTCCGCGCCTGGGGCGAAACCGTCGGCGCGCTCTCCAGTGGGCGCGGCGGGGTCGCCGCATTCGAGTATGCGCCCGGGTGGCGCGACCGCGAGCTCTCGCCGCTCCTCATGCCCACGATCCCGCGCGGCAGGATCTGGTCCTTTCCAGAGCTCCCAGAGGAGACGTTCCACGGACTGCCACCGCTCATCGCGGACTCGGCCCCCGATCGCTTCGGCAACTCGGTGATCGCGGCGGCGCTCGCCCGCCAGGGCATCTTGCCCAGTGACGTGCGCCCGATCGATCGGCTCGCCTACGTCGGCGAGCGGGCACTCGGCGCGCTCACGTTCCACCCCGCGCAGTCACCCGGCGCGGCGGCTTCTTCACTCGAGCTCGGGCAGCTGGTGGAGGCCGCGCGCGCCGCTGTGCACGGCTCGCTCGATCCCACCACACGCACGAGCGCCGTGAATGATCTCCTCCAGGTCGGCAGTTCGGCGGGCGGCGCACGCCCAAAAGCGATCATCGCCTGGAACCGGGAGAGCGACGAGATTCGCGCGGGTGGCATCGCTGCCCCCGCAGGCTTCGAGCAATGGCTGCTCAAGTTTGACGGCGTCGGATCGGATACTCAGCTCGGAGCGACGGGTGAGTACGGTCGAACAGAGTATGCCTACGCCCTCATGGCCGGCGCCGCCGGGATCGAAATGGCCGAGTGTCGATTGCTCGAGGAGGGCGGCCGCGCCCACTTCATGACGCGCCGCTTCGACCGACCCGGCACCACGGGCGATCGCCTGCACATGCAGTCGCTCTGTGCGCTCGCGGGCGCAGACTTCAATGCTCTGGGCACGCATGACTACGCGACGCTCTTCCTTGTGGCAGAAGAACTGGGGCTTGAAGTCGGCGAGCAGCTCTTCCGGCGCGCCTGCTTCAACGTGCTCGCCGCGAACAACGACGATCACACAAAGAATCACGCCTTCACGATGGCGCAGGATGGCGCTTGGCGGCTCTCCCCCGCGTACGACCTCACATTCGCGTACAGCCCATCGAGTGTGTGGCTACGGCAGCACCTCATGTCGGTAAATGGCCGCTTCGAGTACATCACCGCACGGGATCTCCTCACCCTCGCCGACCAGTTCGCCGTTCCCGGAGCCCGCGCGGTCCTGAGCGAGGTTGGGGATGCAGTGGCGCGCTGGCCGGAGTTTGCCGAGGTGGCTGGCATCTCGGCGGCGCGTATCTCCGAGGTGCAGGAGCGACTCGACACAGTGCGCGCCGAGCTCACCACCGCGTAGGCCGAAAGGCCGCCAGGCAGAACGCACAGCGGGCCCCGAGATCAGGTGATCCCGGAGCCCGCTGTGTTGTGACGCGACTAGCGCGGCAGCAGAGTGTACTTCGACGAGAGGAACTCGTGGATGCCCTCGAAGCCGCCCTCGCGGCCGAGGCCCGACTGCTTCAGGCCACCGAAGGGCGCTGCAGCGTTCGAGACGAGGCCCGTGTTCAGGCCCATCATGCCGCTCTCGAGCTTCTCGATCATGCGGTGCCCACGGTGGATGTTCTCCGTGAAGACGTAGCTGATGAGGCCGTACTCGGTGTTGTTCGCGATCTCAACAGCCTCCTCCTCAGTGGAGAAGCGGATCACGCCGAGGAGGGGTCCGAAGATCTCCTCGCGCATGATCGCCGACTGCGGGGTGAGGTGATCGACGACGGTGGGCTGGAAGAAGCTGCCCGGACCCTCGATCGCCTCGCCACCGGTGACGACCGTTGCGCCGGTGTCCACTGCGTCCTGCACCAGGCGCGCCGTGTTCGCGACGGCCTTCTCGTCGACGAGGGCGCCGATGTCGAAGCCCTCCTCGGCGCCACGGCCGACCGAGAAGGCAGCGACCTTCTCGCTCACGCGGCGCACGAACTCGTCCGCGACCGACTCGTGCACGATCACGCGGTTGGCTGCGGTGCAGGCCTGACCGATGTTGCGGAACTTCGCGAGCATTGCACCCTCGACCGCGCGATCCAGATCGGCGTCCTCGAACACGATGAAGGGAGCGTTGCCGCCGAGCTCCATCGAGGTCCGGAGTACGTTCTGCGCAGCAGCCTCAAGCAGCTTGACACCCACGGGGGTCGAGCCGGTGAAGCTGAGCTTGCGGAGTCGGGGATCCGAGAGGATCGCGCTCGACTGTGCGCTCGACTTCGAGGTTGCGACGACGTTGACCACACCGGCGGGGAGGCCGGCCTCTTCGAGCAGCTGCGCGAAGAAGATGGTGGTAAGCGGCGTCAGCGCGGCGGGCTTGATGACCACGGTGCAGCCAGCGGCCAGCGCCGGAGCGATCTTGCGGGTCGCCATCGCGAGGGGGAAGTTCCACGGGGTGATGAAGTAGCACGGACCCACGGGGAGGTGCGAGACGAGCATGTTGCCCGTGCCCTCGGGGTTCTGCCGGTAGTCACCCTGCACGCGGACTGCCTCTTCCGAGAACCAGCGCAGGAACTCGCCACCGTAGTTGACCTCGCCACGAGCCTCGGCGATGGGCTTGCCCATCTCCATGCTCATGAGGAGCGCGAACTCCTCCTTGCGCTCCATGAGCAGGTCGAAGGTGCGACGAAGGATGTTCGAGCGCTCGCGGGCCGGCGTTGCCGCCCAGCTGTCCTGCGCGGCGACGGCAGCATCGAGCGCGCGCACGGCGTCCTCGACAGTGGCGTCAGCGATCGACTTGATGACCTCGCCGGTGGCGGGATCGTGCACGTCGAGCGTTGCACCCGAGGTTGCGGGCTCCCAGGTGCCGCCGATACCAAGACCGGACTGGACGCGGTCGAGCAGTTCCTGCTCGTTGGGCTTCAGAGCCATAATTCAGTGTCCTTTCGGGGTGGACTTAGGCGTTCGCCTTGAGGGCGTCTGCAACGATCTGCAGGCCCTCGCGGAGCAGCTCGTCGGAGATCGAGAGCGGCGGGAGGAAGCGGACCACGTTGCCGTAGGTGCCGCAGGTAAGGAGGATGACGCCCTCGTTCGCTGCGTGCTTCGCGATCGCACCGGTGAGCGCGGCGGCGGGCTTCATGGAGCCCGACTCGACGAACTCGACGGCCATCATTGCGCCGCGGCCACGGATGTCGCCGATGCGATCGTCCGTCTTCTGCAGCTCAGTGAAGAACTCGGTGATGATTGCACCGATCTCGCTGGCACGAGCCGCGAGGTTCTCCTTCTCGTAGGTCTCGATCGTTGCGAGCGCAGCGGCGCACGAGATCGGGCTACCGGTGTAGGTGCCACCGAGGCCACCCGCGTGAGCGGAATCCATGATCTCGGCGCGGCCGGTCACAGCCGACAGGGGCAGGCCACCGGCGATGCCCTTTGCGGTGGTAACGAGGTCGGGAACGACACCCTCGTGGTTTGCAGCGAAGAGATCACCGGTACGTGCGAAGCCGGTCTGCACCTCGTCGAGGATGAAGACAACGCCGTTGGCGGTCGCCCACTCCTGCAGTGCGGGGAGGAAGCCCTCGGCGGGAGCGATGAAGCCGCCCTCACCCTGGATGGGCTCGATGATGATCGCGGCGAGGTTGGCAGCGCCGACCTGCTTCTCGATCTGCGTCAGCGCAACCTCGGCTGCCTCAGCGCCGGTCAGGCCGTCGCGGTAGGGGTAGGAGGTCGCAACGCGGGTGATCTCCGGAGCGAAGGGACCGAAGCCATCCTTGTAGGGCATGTTCTTTGCGGTCATGCCCATGGTGAGGTTGGTGCGGCCGTGGTAAGCGTGATCGAAGACGACGACGCCGTTCTTCTTGGTGTAGTGACGCGCGATCTTGATCGCGTTCTCGACTGCCTCTGCGCCCGAGTTGAAGAGCGCCGAACGCTTCTCGTGATCACCGGGGGTCAGCTCGTTGAGCTTCTCCGCAACCTGCACGTAGCCCTCGTAGGGGGTTACGGTGAAGCAGGTGTGCGTGAACTGCTGAACCTGCGCGGTCACAGCCTCGACGACGGCGGGAGCCGAGTTGCCAACACCGGTCACGGCGATGCCGGAGCCCAGGTCGATGAGCGAGTTGCCGTCGGCGTCAACCATGACGCCGCCGCCTGCTGCAACGATCGAGACGGGGAGCGCCACGCCAACACCAGCGGCAACCGCAGCGTTCTTGCGCGCGAGCAGCTCCTGCGACTTCGGGCCGGGGATGCTGGTAACGAGCTTGCGCTCCTGCGGAAGCGAGGGGCCGCCGATGACATCGACCATGAGTGATTCTCCTTGCGTAGCTGTCGCGCGGGCGGCACCCCGCTCGCGCGTCCAAATGATTCGGCTTCAGCATAACGCCATCACCCACCTCCACAATGTGCCAGAATGGCGAGTGCGCCGATCAGCTTTCGACACATCGGCATCGGCGCGTCAGTGGCACGAAAGGAGTCGTTCATGCAGCGAGAACCGGCCCGAGCAGGCGACGCCGCCACCCCGCATCCAACGATCGAACTCGGCGAGCTCCTGCACCAATACCAGTTGGGGCTGGTCCTCATCGCGGGCACGGACGAGACGACGGCGAGCCGCCCAGTGCAGTGGGTGCACGTCAGCGAGCTCGAGGATCCCACGCCGTTTCTCACGCCGCGCACTGTGCTCCTCACGACCGGCGCACGCTTCGACGTGGTGCAAGAGCAGCGCGACGCCGATGCGTACGTGCAGGGCCTCGTTGAGGCGGGCGTCACCGCGCTCGGCGTGGCCATCGGCCTGCACTGGGATCGCGTGCCCGCCCCCATCGTCGCCGCGTGCGACCGCTTCGGACTCCCGCTCTTCCGCGTCCCCTACGACACCGCATTCATCGAAATTGTGCAGACGGCCGCCCGACTCATTGACGCGCAGACCCGTGACCGCGATATTTGGGCGATCGACTCGCAGCGCGCAGTGACCGCGGCGTCCCTGCACCGAGACGGATTGGGATCCGCGGTTCGCGAGGCCGCAGCGCGACTGAACAAGTGGGTCGGCGTCACCGATCGTTCGGGGCGCCTCGTGGAGTTCGCGCCGCAGGACGCACGCTCGCAGGTGCGCGCCGAGTGGATCCAACGCGAAACTCGGCACCTGATCTCGCGCGGTCTGAGCGCCGGGCGCATCGGTGGCGAAGCCGCGGAGGGTGGCCTCCAGATGCAGACGCTTGGGCGGCAAGGGCAGGTGCTTGGCGTCCTCGTCGTCGAGGATCGCGGCGTGCCCGACAACGCCGAGCGCACCCTGCTTGGCCTTGTGGGAGCCCTCGCAACGGTGCAGCTTGAGCACCGCAGTGGCATGGACGCGGCGCAGGCCTCACTCCGTGGCGCGATCCTGCATCTGCTGGTGGCGGAGCAGTTCGCGCTCGCGGAGCGGCTCTCTGAGGGAGCCCTGATCCGGATCCCGAGCGGGGCCGTCGCCGCCGTTCGCTATCGGGGGCCGATCGAACCGGACCCGAGCTTTGCCGAGGATCTCTACTCGCTCGATGCTGGGAGCCCCGGGCTCATCGGTGCGCTCTATGCCGACGCGCCGCTCATTGTGACGGAGACCAGACACCTCCCTGCCGTGAAGCGGCTGCTCGTCGCGCATCGACTTCCCGCCGGCATCTCTGAGCGTGGCACGCTGAGCGGCGTGATTGGGCTCAGCGAGCTCGTGGGCCAGGCGGACCGAGCGCTCGAGGCCGCGCTGGGGTCTGACTCGGAGGTTCCCGTCGAGTATCGGCCGGAGCTGCACGGTGGCGTGCTGCGGCTGCTGGCCGCGCAACCCGAGGCTGGTGCACGTGCTGCCGCGCTGCTCGCGCCGGTGCGGCACCACGATGAGCGGCATGACGATCGCATCGAGGAAAGCCTCACGACGTGGCTCGCACACCACGGGCAGACGAGCCCGGCCGCGAGCGAGCTCGGTATCCACCGGCACACGCTGAAGGCACGCGTGCAGACGGCAGCGAGTCTGTTGCAGCTGGACCTCGACTCGCCTGATGCGCGTGCGGAGCTCTGGGCGGCGCTCCGGGTGCTCGCCTCGCGGGAAGTCGTCTGAGTCATTTTCGATCGGGATCAGGGCCGCAGCGTCCGCGCCCGGTCTCGTGCCTGCGGGCGCTCTCCGCGTGGGGCACCAATGTCAGTGGTCCATGCGTCAATAGGGGCATGGACACCAACGGAGGTACCCCACACGGCCGCGCAGGGCCGTCGCCCAACGTCCAGGCTGTTGACGCCGAATTCGCCGAGCTTCGCGGGCTCGAGCACGCGCGGCGCCTCGCGGACGCTGCCCGGCTGCGCGCGCTCGCGCGGATCTTGGCCCTCGCGGTACCGACCCCGGTGGGGCAGGCTGGCCCCGGAAGTGCGGGTGGCGCACACGCAGCACGCGCGCGCATGATCGCGTATCGCTCACTCCGATTTGAGCTCGCCTCGACGCTGAGTACGAGCGAGCACGTCGCGGAGCGCATGCTCGACACCGCGGCGGTGGCCAGCGAGCAGTACGCAGAGTCACTCGCCACACTCGAGGCCGGCGCGATCTCGCTCCCCCACGTGGAGGTCATCGTTGCGGAGGGCAGCGTCTTCACGACCGGTTCCCCCGAGCACGACATCCCCCTTCGCCGGCGCTACGAGCGTGAGGTGCTCGAGGTCGCGCGTCACGCACCGCCCCAGCGGCTCCGACCTATCGCCCGTCGCATTGCCGCGGAGCTTGCGGAGGTACCGCTCGCCGAGCGCCATCGGGAGGCCCGCGAGCGGCGCCACGTCAGGGTCACGGAGGAGACCGACGGTATGTCTCTCCTCACCGCGTTTCTGCCTTCCGTTGACGCGCACGCAATCCACGACGGCTTGACTCGGCGGGTGGCGGTATTGCGGAGGTCCTCGGGGTCGGCCCCGTCGATCCTGACACGGCCAGGGAACTCGCCGCGTCCGGCGACGTGTGGAATCGAGTCCGCGTCGACGACGACGGCACGGTGCTCACGGTTGGGCGCTACCGCCCGAGCCCCGAAATCCGGCGCTTCCTCGCGATGCGAGACCTGCACTGCAGGGCCCCGGGCTGTACGATCCCTGCCCAGCGCTGCGACATTGACCACACGGTCGACGCGGCGCGCGGCGGTGCGACGAGCACGGACAATCTCGCGCACCTCTGCCGGGGGCACCACACGGTGAAGCACCACGGCGGCTGGCGGCTTTCCCAAAGCGAGGGCGGTGTCGCGCACTGGACGAGCGCTTCGGGGCAAGAGTTCCGCGAGGAGCCACCCAGCCGGGTCCGCTTCCGGGCGCGCCCCGAGCGTCCGGGGAAGACCGAGCGACCGGGAAAAACCGAACGCCCGGGGAAGACCGAGCGCCCAGCCAAGTCCTCGCCACCCCGCCGCGCGGGCCGCTAGGAAGCCCCGCCGTTAGGAGCCCCCGGCCGCTAGGAAGCGCTCGCGGAGAAGTGCGCCTCAAGATCGACCGACACCGCGATGTCTTGCACGTTGACCTCGGTGGGGGCCGAATCCGCGGCCATCGCGAAGCGCGGCGCACCGATCGGGCTGATCCCGCCTCCGCCAAACTGCGTGTCGCGCAGCTCGACAAGCTCGAGAGAGCTCAGGCCCAGCGCTGCGGCGTAGTCACCGGCCGTGTCACGCGCGTCCGCGACCGCCTCAGCGCGTAGTTCGCGCAGCACCGCCGTGCGGCTCGAGTCGCTCAGCTTCCAGCTCAAGCGCGGATCGACGCCGCCCTCCGCGAGCTCGGTGGTCAGCGCGCCCACCTGGTCGAGTGCGGTCAGCTCAACGGACACGCTGACCGACGCGCGGTGCTCAATCACCTGCGCGCCGCGCTCATCGCGCCAGCTATTCGTGTAGGTGGAGAGCGCATCAGCGCTGTAGCTCGCGGCAGCGCCGCTGCCAACGAGCTCCTGGGCGCGTGCGACGAGGCGTGCATGCTCGGCAGCGGCCTCCGCAACCACCGTTTTCCGCTCGGGCCCCACGTGCGAGGTGCTGAGCGACAGCTCAACCCGGTCGGCCGGCAGGCGTCGCTCCGCGTGCCCGGAAACGGAAATCTGTGGTGCCAGCTTGCTGCTCATCGTGTCCCCTATCACGCATGCGCGGGCGCGTCCCACGCGAGGCGACCTCCGCCCTGCGGCAACTGTACTCCGCGAGCTACGCTCCCGGCCAGCGCACCACGTACGGATCCCATCCGCTCGGAGCGACGGGCGCACCATCGAGCAAGAGACCGGAGGAGTCGCCGTGCCCGGGAAGCGCTGCCGGAGATACCTCGCCGATCACCGAGAACCCGTGGGGCAGCTCCGCCGTGGGCGGGAAGGTGGCGAGCAAGCCGTGATCCTCTCCCCCGCTCAGCATCGCCTCAATCGGCACCGCGACTCCCTGCTGCACCCCGAAGGCCTCGCTGAGCCGCGCCGAAGAGAGATCGAGCCTCACCTCGCTCGCTCGCGCCATTCGGTGGGCGTCAATCGAGAGCGAGTCGGACACGTCCATCATTGCGGAGGCGCCCGCAGCCGCGGCAGCGATCCCGAGCGGAATCGGCGGGGTGGGCGCAAGCTGTGCGGAGAGAATCTCGGGCTGCGTCTCCCACAGCTCAGCCATCGGGGCGGGGTCGGCGATCCCGTCCTCGTCCGCCGCCGCTGCGAACAACAGCGAGAGGCCCATACCCGCGAGCCCGAGCTCACCCGCGTACGCAATGCGGTCACCAGCGCGGGCACCGGAGCGCGTGACCGCGGGCCGGTCCGCAAGCTCGCCGAGCGCGGTGACTGCCGCGGTGATCACGGGCGCCGTCCCCAGGTCGCCACCGACCACCCCGCAGCCGGGCGCCAGCGTGCGACACGCGGCGGTCATTCCCTCAGCGATCTGCTCGAGCAAGGAAACCGGAGTGTCACGCGGCACCGCGAGCGCGAGAGTCAGCGCCGTCGGGCGGGCCCCCATCGCGGCGACGTCGGAGAGATTCGTTGCGGCGAGCTTCCAGCCGAGCTCGAAGCCGCCGTGCCAGGCAGCGCGAAAGTCTGGCCCCTCGATCATCGTGTCGGTGGTCACTACCAGCTCGCCGCGCACACTGAGCACCGCGCAGTCATCGCCGGGTCCGAGCACGGCCGCATCCGCGACTGACAACCGAGACAGCACGCGCTGCAACACACCGCTCTCGCCGAGCTCTCCCACCGTCTGCGCCATGTTCTCAAACTACCCCAGCTAGGCTGAGGGGGTGATCTCGCACACGCTCTCTCGCCGTCCCCTCGTCCGTACGATCTCGGTCCTCGCGGCCATCGGCGGAGTTGCCACGATTCTCACGGGCTGCGCCGGCACCGTGCCGATGGACCCGGCAGCGGACGCGAACAACCCAGCGTGCGCAGACGTGATCGTGCGCCTGCCCAAGACCGTCGCGGGTGAGGAGCGTCGCTCCACGACCGCGCAGAGCACGGGTGCCTGGGGCGACAACGCCGCCGTGCAGCTGGTGTGCGGGGTGGAGCCGAGCGGTCCCACCACCGACAGCTGCGTGAACGTCAACGGCGTCGACTGGATCATCGACGAGTCCGCTGCCCCGATCTACCGCTTCGAGGCGTACGGCCGGGATCCCGGTCTCGCGGTCTTCATCGACTCCGAGCAGGTCTCGGGCACTGAGGCCGCGGTCGATCTCAGCGCTGTCGCGAAGGAGCTTCCCCAGACGCGCCAGTGCCTCGACCTGACCGACAGCCTCGATATCACCAAGCAGAAGTGAGCCGAGCGCCGCGGCCCTAGTACGCCGGGCGCTTCGCGATCGCGAGCTCGATGAGCTCGGTGATGAGCTCGGTGTAACTGAGCCCCGACTCTTCCCAGAGGCGCGGGTACATCGAGATGGGCGTAAACCCGGGAAGCGTGTTGATCTCGTTCAACACGGGACCCTCCGCCGTGAGGAAGAAATCAATCCGGGCGTGGCCTGCGCACTGCGTCACCTCGTAGGCGCGCACGGCAGCATCGCGGATCGCAGCAAACTCTTCGGCCGTCACGTCCGCCGGGAGAGCCAGCTCGACACCTGCGCCGCCGAGATACTTCGCCTCGAAGTCGTAGAAGTCGCGGCCGGTGAAGACAATCTCCCCGATCACGGAGCTCGTGCGGGGCGCGCTATCGCCGCGTCCCTCGAGCACGGCAATCTCGACCTCGCGGCCGGTAACGCCAGACTCGATCAGCACCGTGCGGTCCTCAGCGAACGCGATGTCGAGCGCGGCGGAGATCTCGTCGGCGCTCGTCACGCGGCTCACGCCCACGCTCGATCCCGCTCGGGCAGGCTTCACGAACAACGGGTAGCTGAGGCCCTCGTCGACGCGCTGGACGAGGTACGGATCAGCATCGAGCTGCTCCTTCGTCACCGTGCGCCACGGCGCAACACCAATCCCAGCATCAGCGAGAACCACCTTGACCGCGTGCTTGTCCATGCACAGCGCCGAGCCGAGTACACCGCTGCCCACGTAAGGCATGTCGACGAGGTCGAGCATGCCCTGCACGGTGCCGTCTTCGCCGTAGGGTCCGTGCAGCATCGGGAGTACCGCGTCCACATGGCCGAGGCTGCGCAGTGCGCCAGACTGATCGATCAGCGTGAGCGTGCGCGTGGCGGTCGAGGCGGGCCAGAGCACGCGGGTGCCGTTGTCGCGCACCTCAGGCAGGGCGCCGGCCTCCAGCTTGTAGCCCGCAAGGTCGTCCTCCTGCATGAGCACGGTGGCACCCTGCTTGGTCATGCCGACAAGGATCACGTCGAACAGTGCACGGTCGATCGAACGCAGCACGCCCGCGGCGGTGACGCAGCTGATGCCGTGCTCGCTCGAACGGCCACCGAACAGGATGGCAACCGTTCGCCGTGCGGGCTGCGCGCCCGCCTCAGAAGCGGCCATGGGCTGGGTGTCAGTCACGCGGGGGTTCCCTTCATACGGTTCACAAAGCGCCGCCAGCGGCCTGGCTGGCTCGTGTCCAGGCGTTGCTCGGGGCGGGGCACATCATCCTCGGTCGCGAGGTGCGGCCCGAGGTTTGCGGGCGCCATCGTGCCGCTCAGCACCATCTGCACCTGCTCGACAATGGGCATCACGATGCCCCGCTCACGCGCAAGCTCAAGCACGGGCGGCACGGAGGTGATGCCCTCGGCCACCTGCTGCATCTGCTCTTTCGTCTCCTCCTGCGAGTACCCCTGACCGATCAGGCGGCCCGCAGTGTTGTTTCGCGACAGCGGCGATTGGCAGGTGGCGATCAGGTCGCCAAGCCCAGCGAGGCCCGAAAGTGTCGCCACGTCGGCGCCCGACGCGACGGCGAACTCCGTCATCTCCGCGAGACCGCGCGTGATAATGGCTGCCTTCGTGTTCTCGCCGTAACCGACGCCATCGACGATGCCGATCGCGAGCGCGATGAGGTTCTTCAACACGCCGCCCAGCTCGGTGCCGATCACATCGGTGTTCACGTAGGTGCGGAAGTAGGGCGCCGATGCCGCAGTGGCGATCTCCTGCGCCACGCTCAGATCGACGCAGGAGGCAACCGCACCGGTCGGTTGCTCCTTCGCGATCTCGAGGGCGATGTTCGGGCCAGAGACAGCCGCGATCCGCTCCGCAGGAAGGTCAAGTGTGTCGGCGATCACTTCGGACATCCGCATGGTTGTCGAGCGCTCGACGCCCTTCACGAGGCTCACGAGCACGCTGCGGCGATCGAGGAAGGGCTCGAGGTCGAGCAAATTCTGCCGCAGCGTCTGGCTCGGCACAGCGAGGAACACGAGGCGCGCACCGCGGAGCGCGGTGGCAAGATCGCTCGTTGCCGACAGCCGCTTCGGGAGGTTGATTCCCGGCAGGTACTGCGTATTGCGCTTCGCGACCTGGATCTCCTGCGCGAGTTCCGGGCGTCGTGCCCAGATCGTCACGTCGCACCCGGCGTCGGTGAGCACCTTCGCGAAGGTGGTTCCCCAGCTCCCGGCGCCGATCACTGCGACCTTTCGGCCTCGATTTCGGCGGCCATTGACCGTGGTCGCCGTTGGTGCTGCGCTACTCAAAACGTCCCGTCTCACTCTGCTGGTGCTTACTCGGATCCCACCGCTCAGCCGGAGGGGTTTCGCCCCGCAGGTCAGCGAGGAGCGCGGTGATCGCGTCCATCAGTTCGCGCGTTGCCTCGTTGACCGTTCGCTGGTCAATGGGCTTGTTCGCGTACTTGCTGAGATCGAGCGGCTCACCGACTGAGACGTGGATCGTCTTTCGGGGGAAAGGGTGGATGCGCTTCGCATAGCGCGGCATCAGGTCCTGCGTACCCCAGTGCGCGACAGGAATCACGGGGATCCCCGATTCGAGCGCCAGGCGGATCGCGCCGCTCTTGCCGCGCATCGGCCACAGATCGGGATCGCGGGTCAGCGTCCCTTCCGGGTACACGATGACCCCGGCGTCGCGGGCGATGAGCTCGGACGCGGCGCCGATCGGATTCGCGCCTCCCGTGCTCGGACGTGCGGCGCCGACGCGCTCTACGGGGATCTGTCCCGAGGCGCGAAGCAGCCAGCCGAACACGGGCACCTTGAAGAGACTCGCCTTCGCCATGAAGCGCGGCAAACGTCCCAGGTGCCACACTGCGGCACCGACCGCGATCGGGTCGATCTCGCTGTAGTGATTCGGCGCGAGGATGAAGGGGCCTGTCTGCGGCAGCTTCGACTGCGGAGTGAAGCGATACCGCACCATGAGCGACCACAGCGGCAGGACAAGGCCCGCCAGCAGCCAGAACACGGATGGGCGTCGTTGCTCCGCAGAAGAGCGGCCGCGAATCTTTACCGTGTCAGTCATAACTCACATTATCCCGGAGGCTCGGTCCGACAGCGGTATGCCGGACCGAGTCTGCCGCAGAAGCTTCGATCGCGTGGTCGGCCGGCTTAGCTTTCGTAGACGAAATCTGCGCCGAGCAGGCGAAGCTTCTCAATGAAGTTCTCGTAGCCGCGCGAGATGATGCCGAGGTTCGTGACCTTCGACTGTCCCTCGGCGGTGAGCGCCGCGATGAGGTGGCTGAAGCCGCCGCGCAGATCCGGAACCTCGATGTCCGCCGCGGTGAGCGGGGTCGGGCCGGTGATCACTGCAGCCTGCTCGAACTCGCGGCGCATGACGCGGCGCTCGTCTGCGGCAAGCCCGTTCTTGTGCACCACGATGTTCGCGCCCATCTGGTTGAGCGCATCGGTGAAGCCGAAACGATTCTCGTAGACGGTCTCGTGGATGGTCGAGGTCCCCTGCGCCTGGGTGAGGGCGACCACGAGCGGCTGCTGCCAGTCGGTCATGAAGCCGGGGTGCACATCGGTCTCGATGGTCACAGGCTTCAACTCGCCACCCGGGTGCCAGAAACGAATGCCGTCGTCGTGCACGTCGAAATCGCCGCCGACCTTGCGGAAGACGTTCAGGAAGGTCATCATCTCTTCCTGCTTCACGCCGCCGACGAAGACGTCGCCCTTGGTCGCAAGTGCCGCAGCGGCCCAGCTTGCGGCCTCGTTGCGGTCGAAGATGGCGCGGTGGTTGTATCCGCGGAGCGACTCGACGCCCTCAATGAAGATGACGCGGTTCGGCTCCATCGAGATGATGGCGCCCATCTTCTGCAGGATGCAGATGAGGTCGACGATCTCGGGCTCGATCGCGGCGTTGCGCAGCTCGGTCTGCCCCTCGGCGAGCACCGCGGTGAGCAGCACCTGCTCGGTCGCACCGACCGAGGGGTAGGGCAGCTCGATGTTGGCGCCCTTGAGGCCGTTCGGGGCCGTCAGGCTAATGCCGCTCGGGAGCTTCTCGATGACCGCACCGAACTCGCGCAGCGCGTCGAGGTGGAAGTCAATCGGGCGATCACCGATGCGGCAGCCACCGAGATCGGGGATGAAGGCCTCGCCGAGGCGATGCAGCAGCGGTCCACAGAAGAGGATCGGAATGCGCGAGGAACCCGCGTGCGCATCGATGTCGGCCTTGTGCGCCATCTCCACGTTCGAGGGGTCGAGGCGCCACTCGCCGGGCTCTTCGCCTCGGGTGATAAGCACGCCGTGGAGCGCGAGCAGGCCGGCCACCACGCGTACGTCCGAGATGTTCGGCACGTTGCGGAGCACGCTCGGGGTCTGACCGAGGAGCGCGGCGACCATCGCCTTGGTGGCAAGGTTCTTCGCGCCGCGCACCTCGACACGGCCCTGCAGCGGACGCCCGCCGTTAATGATGATCTCGTCAGAGGTCAGGCCCACGCGGGCACCAGCTTTTTGGGCGTCGCGCTTCCGGCCCTCCGCGGCTTCCTCCTCAGGGCTGCGCTTCAGCGCATCCTCGGGAAGCTCCGCGTCGTCTACGGGGGTGTTCACTGCTTCGGTCACTCGGTGTCTCCGAACTCTATGCGGTCTGGGCCAGCGGCGTCGTAGTCGGCATCCACGCCGGGCGGCGGGATTCGAACTCGGCGATCGCGTCCTCGTTGCGGAGGGTCAACGAAATATCGTCGAGCCCTTCCATGAGGCGCCAGCGGGTGTAGTCGTCAATGTCAAAGGGAACGGTGAGGTCGCCGACCGTCACCGTGCGATCTTCCAGGCTCACCGTGAGCTTGACGCCGGGCTCGGCGTCCATCGCTGCCCACAACTGCTCCACGTCGCTCTCGGTCACCTGCGCGGCGAGCAGGCCCTGCTTGCCGGAGTTCCCGCGGAAGATGTCCGCGAAACGCGGCGAGATAACCACCTTGAAGCCGTAGTCGCGAAGCGCCCACACGGCGTGCTCACGCGACGAGCCGGTGCCAAAGTCAGGCCCGGCGACAAGGATCTCGACGCCGCTGTACTCGGGCTGGTTTAGCACGAAGCTCTCGTCCTGGCGCCAGTGGTGGAAAAGCGCGTCGTCGAACCCGGTCTTCGTGACCCGCTTCAGGAAGACTGCGGGGATGATCTGGTCGGTGTCGACGTTCGAGCGCTTGAGCGGAGCGGCAATGCCCGTGATGGTGGTGAACTTTTCCATGGTGAATTACGCCTCCGCCTTCTCGCTCGCGTCGTGGGTGATGCCGTTTGCGGCATCAGTCTGCAGGTCCCAGGGACTCGACAGCGTGCCACGAATCGCGGTCGCTGCGGCAACCAGCGGCGACACGAGGTGTGTCCGGCCGCCCTTGCCCTGTCGTCCTTCGAAGTTACGGTTCGAGGTCGACGCGCAACGCTCGCCGGGCTCGAGCTGATCAGGGTTCATCCCCAGGCACATTGAGCAGCCCGCGAAGCGCCACTCACCACCGAACGCCTCGACGATCTTGTCGATGCCCTCGGCCTCAGCCTCAAGGCGCACACGCGCCGAGCCGGGAACCACCATGAGACGAACGCCCTCGGCCTTCTGCTTCCCCTTGATGAGGTGTGCAAAGGTGCGCAGGTCGTCGAGCCGGCTATTCGTGCACGACCCCATGAACACTGCGTCCACCGCGATGTCCTTCATGGGCATGCCCGCGGTGAGATCCATGTACTCGAGCGCACGCTCAGCGGCGGCACGCTCGTTCGGATCCGCAATCTCTGCGGGGTTCGGCACAGTGTCACTGAGCAGCACGCCCTGGCCCGGGTTCGTTCCCCAGGTCACGAAGGGCTCGAGCTCGTTCGCGTCGATGAACACCTCAGCGTCGAACGTGGCGCCCTCGTCCGTGGGGAGGGTCTTCCAGTACTCGACGGCAGCGTCCCAGTCGGCACCCTGCGGGGCGTGTTCGCGACCCTGCACGTAGTCGAAGGTGATCTGATCGGGCGCAACCATTCCGGCACGAGCGCCAGCCTCAATCGACATGTTGCAGATCGTCATTCGGCCATCCATGGACAGCGAACGGATCGCCGAGCCGCGGTACTCGAGCACGTAGCCCTGCCCGCCGCCCGTGCCAATCTTCGCGATCACTGCGAGGATGATGTCCTTCGCGGTGACTCCGGGGCGCAGCTCGCCCTCGACGTTGATCGCCATCGTCTTGAACGGCTTCAGCGGGAGCGTCTGCGTCGCCATGACATGCTCGACCTCGCTCGTGCCGATGCCGAACGCAAGTGCACCGAACGCGCCGTGGGTCGACGTGTGGCTGTCACCACACACCACGGTGATTCCCGGCATCGTGAGGCCTAGCTGCGGACCCATCACGTGGACGATGCCCTGCTCCTTGTCGCCCAGCGGGTGAGCGCGGACACCGAACGCCTCAACGTTCTGGCGAAGGGTGTCGATCTGCAGACGGCTCGTCGGGTCTTCGATCTGACGCGTGATGTTCAGCGTCGGGGTGTTGTGGTCCTCGGTGGCGATCATGAGATCGACACGGCGCAGCGGCCGATCCGCCGCACGGAGCCCGTCGAACGCCTGCGGGCTGGTGACCTCGTGGATCAGGTGGAGGTCGATGTAGATCAGGTCAGGCTCGCCATTCTCGCCCTTGACGACGACGTGGTCGTCCCAGAGCTTCTCGGCCAGCGTGCGCGGCTGCTTCGCCGCGGCAATGCCGGATCCTGATGCGTTCTGATCGCTCATTCTTGCTTCTCTTCTCAGTCTCTACGCTGTACAAGCAGTGCGCGGCACGAATTATTCCTTCGCACCAACGCGGTGCAGATTCGGCCATGCGGGAACTCCGCGACGGGGCGGCCGAAGGCTAGAACCCGTCGCGGCTGTGAAGAAGCAGTCGCCGCATACGCATAGGGGCCACTCTACCACTGGCCCCCGAGAGAGCGCGGCACCCCAGGCCGCAGTGGCGTGCCGGGGGTGCCGCGGGTGCCAGAGCGAAAGCGCTGCCGGCCAGTGGTCACTGAGGATCAGTCCTCAGTGTGAGACTCGGCCGCTCCGAGGTGGATCCGCTCTCCGCCGGCCCGCTCCTCACGCTTCACCTTGATCAGGCTCGCCACCGTTGCGATGAGCATCGCGACCACGATGAAGCCGAGCGACATCCAGGTGGAGATCTCGGGCACCGGCACTGGGTTGCCGCCGTTGATGAACGGCAACTCGTTCTCGTGGAGCGCGTGGAGAATCAGCTTGACGCCGATGAACGCGAGAATCGCGGCGATACCGTACTTCAGGTACTCGAGCCGCTCGAGCAGACCGCCCAACAGGAAGTAGAGCTGGCGCAGGCCCATCAGCGCGAACACGTTCGCAGTGAACACAATGAAGGGGCTCTGCGTGATGCCGAAGATCGCGGGGATCGAGTCGAGCGCGAACAGCAGGTCGGTCGCGCCGAGCGAGATCAGCACGAGCAAGAACGGGGTGAACATCCGCTTGCCGTCGACCTCGGTACGGAGCTTTCCGCCGTCGTACTCGTCGGTGAACGGCATGACCTTCTTGACCTGACGAATCAGCCAGCCGTCGCCTTGCTCCTCGTGCCCCCCTGGCTTGATCTGCTGCCACGCAGTCCAGATCAACCAGGCGCCAAACACGAAGAAGATCGCGATGAAGCGCTCGATGATGGCCGCACCCACAAGAATGAAGATGCCACGGAAGATGAGCGCGAGCACGATCCCGATCATGAGAGCACGCTGCTGATACGCCGTCGGCACCTTGAACGCCGCGAGAATCAGCACGAACACGAAGAGATTGTCGATCGAGAGACTGTACTCAGTGAGCCAGCCCGCGAGGAACTCGGTGCCGTGCTGCACATCGCCGAGCAGGAAGATCGCGCCAGCGAACGCGAGCGCGAGCAGCACATAGAACCCCACCCACAGGCTCGCCTCGCGCATGGAGGGAACGTGGGGGCGGCGGATGATGAGCAGGAGATCGACGACGAGGATCGCGACGAGCACGATCATCGAAGTGATCTCGAACCAGAGTGGGAGTACTTGGGTCACGGGTGAAGCCTTCTCCTTCGGCTGGCGCAGGGTGCGCAAAAGACCGAAAGTCTCTTCCCGGCGTCGGCCCGATGTGGCCCGCGCCGCGCCCGCACCGGCCACGCGATCTGCGCGCAGCGTATTGACGACACGGACGAAACGGAATACTCCCCTTCGCAGAGAGCAAGTATACCCGTACATAGACTCCCCCAGCGTTGCCAGCCCGGGCTGCGATAGCATGTGACTCCGCTTTTCGCTCACCCCCAGCAGCAGGAGAACCCCAGTGAATCAACGCAAGACGTCGCCGATTGCGCGCAGCGCCGAGCACGGCCCGGGCGCGGCGTCGCGCACCCTCGCCGCGTTCATCTTTGCGAGCCGCTGGCTCCAGGCGCCGCTGTACCTCGGCCTCATCATCGCGCAGGCGGTCTACGTCATCCTGTTCTTCGTTGAGCTCTGGCATCTTGTGGAAAAGGTCGTGGTGACCGGACAGGTGACTGAGACCGACATCATGCTGAGCGTGCTCGCGCTCATCGACATCGTGATGATCGCGAACCTCCTCATCATGGTGATCATCGGCGGCTACGAGACCTTCGTCTCGAAGATTCGCGTACAGGGCCACCATGATGAGCCCGATTGGCTCTCGCACGTCAATGCCAACCTCCTGAAGGTCAAGCTCGCTGTCTCGATCATCTCGATCTCCTCGATCCACCTCCTGAAGACCTTCATCGAGGTGGGCCGCATGGAAGATGGCCTCGTAAAGTCCGGCGACAAGGTGATCTACTCGTCGACGGGCGTGTTCTGGGAGGTCATGATCCACCTCGCCTTCATCGTGTCCGCGCTCGCGCTCGCCTGGATCGACAAGATGGCGCAGCACCATCCCGCGGTGCAGCGCGACGAGGTCACGGCCGGTGGCATGGAGGCGGAGTTGCTCGCACCGATCGCCGCGCCCGCCGCAGCGCCCGCGCCCGCCGCACCACAGGCCGCCGCAGAGCAAGTCGCCACTGAGCAGGTCGCCACAGAGCAAGTCGCCACAGAGCACACCGGTTTCGTTACCGTCCGGCTCCCCGCAGGCGCGCCGCTCCCCGAGGGCGCGGAGGTCATCGAGCGGTAGCTCGAGTGTGCGGGGGCGCGTTTCGCGGCGCTCCCCCGCACACCACTAAGCTGGTCTGGTGCCACCCACGTGGCACGCGCGCGAGTGGCGGAATTGGCAGACGCGCTGGATTTAGGTTCCAGTGTCTTCGGACGTGGGGGTTCAAGTCCCCCCTCGCGCACGCGAATGACTACTGGCCTCTGACCGGGAATTGAGTTCTCTCGGTCAGGGGCCATTTTCACGAAGATGAGACAGCTGACGTTGACGCAGGAATCGTGAGTATCTCGGCGCCGCCCTCGGTGATCGCGATGGTGTGTTCACTGTGCGCGGTGCGTGCTCCCGTCGCGCTACGCAGCGTCCACCCGTCATCGGGATCGGTGATCAGACGGTCGGTGTCGTTCATCACCCAGGGTTCGAGCGCCAGGAGTAAACCGGGGCGCAACTTGTACCCACGGCCGGGACGACCATCGTTGGCGACATGGGGATCCTGATGCATGGTTGATCCGATCCCGTGCCCACCAAATTCCATATTGATGAGATACCCCGCACCTGAGAGCACCTGCCCAATCGTGTGGGAGAGGTCACCGAGGCGCACACCAGGGCCGGCGATGGCGATTGCGGCGGCCAGCGCTTGCTCGGTTGCGGCGATCATCGCCACGTCTTCGGGATCGTGGGTGTTGCCGATGATGAAGCTGATCGCCGCATCTGCCGCGATACCGTCCTTCTTGACGGCGAGATCAAGAGTGAGCAGGTCGCCGTCTCTGAGACGGTAGTCGCGTGGCATGCCATGCAGCACGGCATCATTGACGGCGGTGCAGATGTAGTGCCCAAACGGGCCACTCCCGAATGAGGGCGCGTAGTTGACGTAGCAGCTTGTCGCTCCGGCACTCGCAATCATCTCTTTCGCCCACTGGTCAATTTCGAGGAGATTCGTGCCGACCTGACACCGGGCTTTGATGGCGTGGAGGATGTCACCGACGAGTCGGCCCGTAGTCCTGGCGTGGTCTACCTCGGCTGGGCTGAGTATCTCGATCATGGGCGCCTCTCGCTGTATCCAATAACTATCCCGGTAATTCTATACCGGGATAGTATGACGGATATGGTTCGATTGCCACTCACTCCCGAAGACATCCAGCGAGGAGAACTCCTCGGCGCTCTGCTGCGCCACACGCGAGGCGCACGCCCGATGCTCGACGTTGCTCTCGCAGCAGGCATCTCCCCGGAAACGCTTCGCAAGATCGAATCTGGCCGTGTCGCAACCCCGGCGTTCCCCACGGTTGCAGCAATCGCGGCAGTACTCGGGCTTTCGCTCGACACCATCTGGTCGGAGATCAACCGCACTGACGAACAGCAGGCTCAGTCGAAGTGTGACCGACTCGAGCGCGGATCAGTTCTCCCCACGAGATAGCGGGATCGTTTCGCTGCGAGGCGAGCGGCATGGATGCCACGAAGTAGTTCCGGTCTTCGCGCGGCACCCATCGTTCCCCTCGGAGATATCTGGCTCCTCGGTGCAATCTGCACATAGAGTTCCGAGGAAGCAGATATCTCCGTGGCGAACGTACGCGGCCTCAAATGTTAGGCACGCTTCTTGCGGCGCAGCAGCAGCGCACTGCCCGCGAGAAGCGCCGCGCCGCCGAGCATCAATGGAAGCTCGATTCCCGGGCCGCCCGTTGCCGCGAGGCCGTCGCGCGGCGCGGACGTTCCGCCGCCGCTGCCGTCTCCGCCGCCGGAACCTGGGTCGGTCTCCGTACCCGGGTCCGTTTCGGGGTCAGCGTCTGGGTCGGGGTCTACCGGTGTCAGCTTCGCGTAGCTGATGGTCCCCACTGCCGTTGAAGCTCCGGCTTCCACCACCGCGTGCTCACTCGGTGCAGAGATTTCCAGCGTAAGCTGCCTGGACTCGTCACCGCGAAAGCCTGGAGTCGTCGGCACTTCGACTTGCTGTGAGGAATCGTCTCCGGCCTCCCAGGAGAGTTCAACGTCCACTGGAGTGAAGTGCGTGCCTGCGTGCGCTGTGCCATCCTGTGTGCGGACGCGTACCGTGACTGGCCCCGTCCACGTTCGTTCCGCGGCGTCTGTGCGAGTCACGGTGAACACTGCAGCCTCCCCCGCGCGCACCTCTGGCTCCCCCACGACGGCAAGCAGACTGGGATCGGGGACTTCTGCGACGATCACTCCTTCAACCTCCGAGGGGCTGCCGAATTCGCCGTAGGCGCCCGGTTCACTGAGCCGCACCTGGAAGGTTCGGTCCGGATCCCCCGCGGCCACGCGCTCGGTCGCCACAGTCACCGTCTTCGAATCAGTATCCCCCGCCTCCCAGGTCAGCGTGGTCGGAGCAACTGCGGTGAAGTGCGTACCGCCCTCCGCAGAGCCGTCAACGGTCTCTACCACGACGCTGGTCTCGCCCTCCCAGGGCAGCTGCGTCGCGTTCACGCGAGAGACCTCGAAGGAGAGCGTCTCTCCCGCGATCCCCTGCTGATCGCCGTTCAGAGCAAATACGGTGAGCTCGGGCGCGGGTGCGGTGATCGTCCCGGTCACCGAGCTCACCTTTCCGAGCGCTGCGAACGTGCTGGGCTCGCTTAGCTCCACCGCAAAATTCCGTTCCGGGTCGCCCGCGGCTGGCGCCAGCGTAGGGACGACGAACTGCTTCGCGGCAAAGTCGTTCGGCCCCCACTCGAGCGTTGCAGTGGTCTCCTCGTAGTGTGTGCCCGCGAGCGCAGACACGTCGGCCGTGGACACCTGCACGCTCGCCACCCCGGTCCAGGGGTCTTCTGCGGCGCGGCTCCGACTCACCTCAAATGTCAGAGACTCCCCGCCCTCGGCTCGCTGGGGGCCGGTGAAGTTCAACTCGTTGGGCACCGGAGTCGGGGCGACGATCGTCACGTCGGTGGAACCCCCCGCGCCAATTGCCACGAGGCCAGCCGGCTCGGCACCGGCGAGTTCCAGGGTGAAGCTGCGGTCAGGGTCGCCTGCTGCAGTTTCAAGCGTCGCCACCGTGACTTCCCGCGGTGACGTGTCGCCGTCGGCCCAGCTGAGCGTCTCGGCGAGAGGTGTGTAGTGGACGCCGGCGCGCGCTGGGTTCTCGTCGCCCGCGGCCCCGTCTTGCGTAGCCACAGTCACGGAGGCCGCGCCCGCGTATCCGTCGTTCGCGCGCGTCACGGTGAACGTCGCCGACCCCCCGGCTGCAACCGTCTGGTCGTGGCTGAGTTCGACCGTCGCAGTTCCAGGATCGGCAACCGCGATATCGAGCCGCTGCGTCATCGTGTTGCCGAGGGCATCAGCGACACGCAGATCAAACGCCCACTCGCCGAACGTGTCTGGCGTGCCCGAGAGCTTGCCCTCAGCATCGATCTGCAGCCAGTCGGGACGTTCCACCCCATCCCGCGGCACAAGCTCAAAGCTCGCGGCGGGGAAGCCCTGGGTGTACGTTGTCTGCTGCTCCCAGGGCTGCTGGAACGTGAGCGTCGCCGAGTCTTCGCTCGTAATCGTGCTCCACACAATCGGGTGATACACGGTTCCGGTGTAGCGATCGTTGTCGAGCTCGTTGGTCTCGGAAAACGTGTACTCCGCAGTAGGAATCGCGGAATACACGGTGATGTCAACGTACGGCAAGTCCGGTGAGAGCACCGGCGCCTGGTTTCCGCCGAAGCGGGGGAATGTGATCCCGTCGCGCAGCGCCAGCTCACCGCTCACATCAGCCCGGTAGCGCTTTGCTCCGCGCGGCACCCAGACATCTTCAAGATGGATCTGCTGCGCGGTGACCGCCATCGTCCCGTCGGAGCGGCTGCCCGGAGCTGCCGGGAGCCCCTCGAGCGATTGAATATGGTTGCCCATCGCCTGGAGACTCTTCAGACCGGCCAGTTCGCGTAACGGTGCAAGCGTGGTGGCCCCGATTGCGTCCATGTGAATTCGGTACAGCAGGGGCTTGTTTCCAATGGCGGTGATGTTGTCGCCCAGGTCGCTGTTGTGGTCGATCTCGAGCGTCTTCAAAGCTGCCGCGTTCTCGATGCCCGCCAGGCTAGTGAGCTGCGCGCGTGACATGCTCAAATTCGAAAGCGCGGTGAGCTTCGCAAGCGGTTCCAGGCTGCTCACCTGTGTGTGCGTAGCGGAGATCGAGGTGAGCTTCGTCAGCTCGGAGAGCGGGGCCAGGCTGTCGATTCCCGTCATTTGGGCGTTCAGGTAGCTCAGCTCAGTCAGGCCAGCGAGCGGAGCAAGGTCCGTGAGGAGCGGGTTCTGCGAGATCGTCAGGTCTCGGAGCGAGCGCAGCTTCGCGAGGGCTTCAAAGTCGCTCAGCGCCGCATTGCGGGAGGCATCCAGTGTGGTGAGGCTCGTCATCGTGGCGAGTGGCTCGAGCGTGGTGAGCTTCGGGTTGCCTACAACGGTGAGCCGCGAGAGTTTGCCCGCACCACTCACCACGCCAAGCGAGGCGTCCGTGAGGTTCGCGTCTGTGAGTGTGAGGCTCGAGAGCTTCGGCATCGTCGTGAGCGGACGCAGCACACCACTTCCGGAGAGGTCATGTCGCCCACCCAGGAAGGCAAGCGTGCGCAGGTCGTTCGCCGCCTCGAAGCCCTCGAGAGAGGTCACAGCGAAGTCGCCGTTGCAGGTCATCACGGTGATGCCCTCAATCTCGGCCTGCATGATCGGCGCATCCGGCGCTCGACTCGCTCCGAGCTTCGCATTGACACACGCGGTGAGCTCGGGATCGGCGAGGTGCACCCCTGCCGCCCTGTTCGCGCCCTCGTTCGCGAGCGCTGGCGAGCCTACGCCTCCAAGACTCGCCGCGATAGCCACCGCCGCACTCGCGGCAAGCAGACTTCTCCCCCAGAAACTCGCCATTGCACTCCCAGCTTCCTGAACTCACTCGGCGCCGTGCGCGCACGATGGATTCGCTGCCCCACCCCCGGTACGCAGCCTACACAGATCCTATCTATCCGCTATGGCAAATGACTACCCATGCCCTGCACCCGTCACCGTCGGGCCAGCCGCGTGAGAAAGAGCGCACAGATCGCGCCCGCGAGTGTGAGACAGCCACCGAGTTGGAAGGCGAGGCGCGCACCCGCGATAACCGCACCCGCTCCCGCGACCGGCGCCGCTGCGGAACCAACCGCGAGCGCCCCGACGAGCGCGGCCGTGCCCGCAGCGCCTGCGAGCTGCTGCAATGTGTTCAGAATGGCACTCCCGTGCCCGAAGAGCGGGGCAGGAAGCGCACTCATGCTGTGCGTCATCATGGGCGTGAGCACGAGCGCCATACCCGCTGAAAACATCACGTGCATTGCGATCAGCTCGCCGAGCGAGGTCGCCTGGGTGAGCGCACTGAGCCACCACTGCGCACCACTCATCAGCAGGAGCCCGGGGATCACAATCACCCGCGCACCGATGAGGTCGGTGAGCCGACCCACGATCGGCGCGAGCACTCCCTGGGTCACTCCCCCGGGAAGCAGCATCAGCCCAGTTGCCAACACGCTCATACCGAGCCCGCTCTGCGCGGCGATCGGCAGTACGACCACCGTTCCTAGGAGCACGCCAAACGCGATCATGATGAGCACGACTCCGAGCGTGAAATTCCGCTCTGCGAAGGGGCGCAAGTCGAGCAGCGCTCGATCTCCATCGCGCTGTAGCCCGAGCTGCCGGCGCGCGAACAGCGCAAGCGCCGCCACGCCAATCACCAGCGAGAGCACGGGACTCCAGGCCCCCTCGGCAATGTCCGCCGCGGTCGACAACGCCGCCACGAGCCCGCCGAACCCCAACAGGGACAGCACGACCGAGCGGATGTCGAGTGGGACCCGCTCACCGCCACCTATTCGCGGCAGGAACACCAGGCCCACCCCGAGCGCGATTGCCGCCACGGGAATCATCAGCCCAAACACCCAGCGCCACCCGAGCGCCTCGATAATCACGCCGGAGAGCGTGGGGCCGATGGCCGGGGCCACGGCGATCACAATTGAATTCAGGCCCATCACACCCCCCCGGCGCTGCGGCACCACAAGGCTCAGCGTCGTCGTCATAAGGAGCGGCATGATGATCGCGGTGCCACACGCCTGCACCACACGAGCCGCGAGCATCACGGGGAAGCTTGGCGCCAACGAGGCGATGAGCGTACCGAGGACGAACAGCACGAGCGCGGCGCCGAAGAGCGCTCGCAGTGAGAAGCGACGCAGCAAGAAGCCGGTCGTGGGAATCACGACCGCCATCGTGAGGAGAAACCCGGTGGTGAGCCACTGCGCGACGTTTGCGGAGACGCCAAACTCAGCCATCAGGGGCGGCAGGGCGACGCTCAACACGGTCTCGTTGAGGATCATGACAAACGCGGAGAACGCAAGCACGGCAATCGTTGCGGTGATCGCGCGAGTCGTGGGGGCCGGCGACTCGGCTGGCATAGGAGTTGTCACGAGCGGTGTGGCCTTTCATGAGGATTCATCAGATGAACAATCATGACACACAGTGCCAATATTTGCGGCGACGGCCGGAGCGCAGTATCTTCGGGCGTACGCCCGTTGACGGATCACACGGCGTGTCGGCTGCGTGCACCCCAGCACGCGAGAATCAGGGAGCACCGTGACAGAGGCCCAGCAATCTCTCGCCACAAGCGAGGGCGTCCGCGCGCGCAAGCACCGCGAAACCGCTCAGCGGATCCACCTGGCTGCGCTCGAATTCGCGGAACGGGACACAACACCTCACGCGCCGCGCACCGCGGCCACCGTCGGCGAGATCGCGGCCGCCGCTGGCGTCTCGAGACGAACGTTCTTCCGCTACTACAACAACCGAGAGGACGCGGTTCTCGCCGGCCATGCACGCGCACTCGCCGGCGCAACAGCACTCCCGCTGGTCGTCACATCACCGACTGAGACAACCCAGGCGATTGAGCAGCTCTTCGATGCGATCCTTGCGGCGGAGGGCTCCCCCGAGCTTGCCGAGCATCGTCGGGTCGGCGCGCTGCTCCGCACCGATTGCCAACTCCACGCTCACGCCGCCACTCAAGACGCCGCGATCGCGGCGGTACTTCGCGATCGCATCAGAGTTCAGCTCCCCTGCATGGACACGAGTGACCTCGAACTCGATTGCGAGCTCAGTGTCCTCGTGTGGCGGCACGGCTGGCAACGTTGGTCAGCGCAGGCCGACGTCCCCGATGCGGAGACGCCGGCCGAGAGCCATCGCCGGACGCGCGCGCGGTTTCATTCGCTCATCGCACGCGCTGACAGCTAGCGGGCGCCGAGCGCCGCACCCCCGGGACGGGAGAAAACGTTGATTGGTGGCGAGCTACTGCGCCCCCACTAGACCCCGGCGGTCGCGGCCCCCTGGCCCGAGCCTTCAACGTTCGGGGTCTCCTCCAGGGTTGCCGCGATCCCGGCAATCACTGCGGCAACGCCCCGGGCGTAGGCGAGCGGACTGTGGGAGGCCGCTGCCGCACCAGGCCCCTCGGCCCGCAACGCGGTACGCGCGCGCACCACCAGAAACCCTGTCGCGAACGCATCCGCGGTGCCCAGTGCAACACGGGCATCACTCGGATGCAAGCCGCCAGCGATGAGCGCACGCTCGGCACTCGCGAGATGAGGGGCAACTGGCCCGTCCGCGTACGGGGCGAGCGCAAGAAGCTCGAACGAGCGTGGGAACCGCTCGGCGAGTGATTTGTATGCGTCGAGCACCTCGGCGAGATGCTCGCGCCAATCGCCCCCGGCACGAGCAGTCACGCCCGGCATGTCGAGCTCCGCGATCAGCCGCTCGACGATCGCTTGCAGCAGATCGTCCCGCCCACGCACATGCGTGTACAGCGTCATCGTGCCAGCCCCCAGCTCAGACGCGAGCGCACGCATCGTCAACTCCTCGAGCCCCGCGGCTTCAGCGAGCCGAAGCGCAGCCTCAGCGATCACCCCACGGTTCAGGGGCTCGCGCCCCGCATTTCCCCGGGGCGCAGCTGTGGTGTCGGTCTGTTCGGCCATGCCTGCCAGAGTAGCCCCGTACAACGTACCGTACAACGTACGGGTCGCGACGATGCGGCCCAGAGAAGGAGAACCATGGATCTGAACTATCTCACCGCCACGGAGTCCGTACGTCGCTTCACTTCAGGCGAGCTCTCTCCCGTTGAGCTGCTCGATGCGGTCGTCGCGCGCACCGCCGCTACGGAGCCGCACGTTGGCGCGGTCACCGAGGAGCTCCTCGAGGACGCGTACAGAGCAGCTCGAACGGCCGAGACGCGCTACCGCAGCGGAGACGCACGTCCGCTGGAGGGAGTGCCACTCATGGTGAAGGAAGAGCAGCCCATTGCCGGCCGCCTCGCCGAGGAGGGCTCGTTGCCCGAACAGGGCACTGTCGCAGACATCGCCCACCCGATCGTCGAGCGCATCTTCGACGCGGGCGCAGTGGTGCACGGTCGCACCACGACCCCCGAGTTCTGCTGCGCCCCGGTGACCACACACCGCGCTCTGGGGTACCACGCGAAACCCCCACAACACCGAAATGACGCCCGGCGGCTCCTCGGGTGGCTCGGGCGCGGTGCTCGCCGCTGGCTCAACGATTCTCGCGACCGGCTCAGACATCGGCGGCTCAATTCGGATCCCCTCGTCCTACTGCGGTGTTGTTGGATTCAAGCCCCCGTTCGCACGAGTGCCCGGGCTCCCGCCATTCAACAGCGACACGTACTGCGCAGACGGACCCATGGGCCGCAGCGTCGCAGACGTCGCGATGCTGCAGAACGTGATTTCCGGCCCGTGGGCGGGCGACCCGGCGTCACTGCGCCCCCAGCTGCGCGTCTCGGGTGCAGTCGAGAGTCTTGCGGGCGTGAAGATTGCGCTCAGCTTCACGCTCGGCGGCTACTCCCCCGATCCCGCAGTCATTGAGAACGCCCGCGCCGTCGCCGATGCACTGCGCGCGGCGGGTGCGATTGTCGATGAGGTCGATCTGCCCTGGACTCCCGAGGAGGTGCTTCGAACCTCGTGGGCGCACTTCGGCGCGGTGATGGGCCCCTTCATCGAGAGCGTCGGCAATGGTGATCCTGAGCAGCTCGCTCAGCTCATGCCGTACACGCGCGCATTCATTGACTCTGCGAGCGACTCGATGGGCTACGTTGACGGGCTCGCCGCCGAGACCGCGTTCTACCGGCCGCTCGGCGAGATCCTTGGGCGCTACGACGCCCTCCTCTGCCCCACCATCGCAAACACAGGTATGCCCGCAGATGCCGCCCGCACCGATAGCAAGGCCACCTTCTCGGAGCTGATGACGCTGCCGTTCAACATCGTGGGCCGCGTCCCGGTGCTCGCGATCCCCTCAGGCCGCGCACCGAATGGGGTGCCGACCGGCGTGCAGATCGTCGGTCGCACCTTCGACGACCAGACAGTTTTCCGCATCGGCGCAGCCGCTGAGGCGGAGCTCGGGCTGTGGACGAACGCCGGCTGGTGGCCCGCGTTTTAGCTCGCTGAATCCCCGCGCACCCCGCCCCGTTGCGCAGCCGCGCCCGCGAGCACCACGAGTGCGATGCCGGCGATCTGCAGCGGAGTGGGGCGCTGTGCGAGCAGCAGCGCCCCGAGAAACACTCCGAACGCCGGTTCGAGCGACATAAGCGTGCCGAACGCGGTGTGCGTCATCCGTCGCAGCGCCAGCATCTCAAGCCCGAGCGAGATCACCGGGGTGAGCGCCGCGAGCCCGAGCGCGAGCGCGAGCTGCGGCAGCGTGAGCTCACCGAGGAGCGGCGGGATCCCGAGCGGCGCAGCAAGAACCGCCGCGATCGGAATCGTGAGCGAGAGGGCGCTCACCCCAGTGAAGCGGTCGCCCACACGCTGGGTCAGCAGCATGTAGCTCCCCCAGCCGATACCTGCAAGCACCGCGAAGCCGATGCCCACCGGATCGACGGCTCCGCTCCACGGCTCCGTGAGCAGGACCACGCCGCCGAGCGCGAGGCCCGGCCACACGAGCGCACGGCGCCCCCCGCTCATCATCGCGGCCACCCCCAGCGGGCCAAGGAACTCGATCGCGACTGCAGTACCCAGCGGGATGCGATCGATCGCGAAGAGGAACGCCATCATCATGAGCGCCGTCGCCGCACCCAGTCCGACGAGCGGGAGCAGGTCCCGGCGTCGCACCCGACGCAGCGGCGGGCGGGCGATCATCACCAGGATCACCGCCCCGAGAGTGAGCCGCAGCCACGCGGTGCCCGCGGGGCCGAGCTCATCGATCAGCTCGACCGACAGCGCGTTCACAAGTTGAATGATGAGCATCGCCGCGACCGCGAGCGTCCACGGGGGCACACCCCCGTCGCCACGCCCAAACCGCACGGGCGTGCCCTGTCCCCCGGTCATGCGGACGGCCGCAGCACGGCGGACACGGCGAGGTGATCGCTGTCACCGATCGGCGTCGTCGTCATCTCTCTCGCGTCAAAGCCGCGCAGCAGGATGTGATCCAAGCGCACCACCGGGAACTGCGCTGGCCAGGAGAATCCGAAACCGCCCGCACCTTGACGGGGTTCGGCCAAGAGCTCGCGCAGCGGAACAAAGGAGCGGTCGTCACTGCTCGCGTTGAAATCACCGGCCGCGATGATACGGGGGCTGCCGTCGTTTCGGATCTCCTCTGCGAGCTCGGCCAGCATTTCGTCGCGCGGCGCGTGTCCGTCGATCCGCGCCGACGCCGCGTGGACGACGTACACCTCGGTATCACCGCCGGGCGTGGCAATGGTCGCGCGCAGCGCGCGATCCCACCCGAGCCCCAGGTCGAGCGGCTCTGACGTGAGGATCGGATACCGGCTCCACAGCCCGACCGTGCTCGCGTGCGCCTCGTACGGGTACGTCTCACGCAGTGCCACGGCGACCGTCTCACGCTGTTCCGGAGCGATCTCCTGGAGCGCGAGCAGGTCGGCGCCCTCGCCGCGAAGCTTCTCCGCTGTCGCTCGGGCCCCAGCGGTATCACCGGCGCTGACGCGCACATTCTGGCTCAGCACCGACACCGTGTCTGTATTGCCGACCATGGCCACCGGCTCAAGCGGCAAGATCCGCGGCACGAACACCCAGGACCAGGCGGCCACCGCCACGAGACTCACCAGGATCCCGAGCCACGCGCGGCGAGCAAGTGCAGCGATGAGGAGAAGAGCCACCAGAACGCCGAGCCACGGCAACGCCGCCTCAAACGGCATGGCAAGCCCGAAGCTATTCGGGAAGCGCGCGGGCGCAAGAAACGCCGCCGCGAGCACCGCAGCGCATGCCGCGATGAGGATCCCGACGCGCCTGCGCCCGTTCCGTCGTGCCACGTCCACCCGTTCCTTGCCCACAGTTTCCGAAGCGGCCATCGTGAGGATGCCGCGAAGCCCTTGATGCTAGCAAGCGAGGAATGCGCGCTCCTGATCAATTGCCGAGCGGGGTGTGCGCGAGACCCAGCTCGCGGTCGCCGTACGTGGCCCGCACCTCGGCAATGACGACCCGATAGCGTCCGAGCCACTCAGCGGCGCGCCGCTTCGCGATCCCGTGCGTGTCCATGCCGATCAACTGCTGCAACGCGTCAAGCGTCTCCCAGTAGTACACCTCGGAGTGCAGCCCATTCTCGGGGTTCACCCAGTGTTCCTCACCGAGAAAGCCCGGAATCTGACGGGCGCGTGTCGCGATCTCGTCGTCAAGACGATAGAACTCTTCGCCGCGCTCGCGCGCCTCGAAGATAAACGTTGAGCTGTAGCTCATTCCCCCTCCTCAGGGTGGTCACGCAGCCAGGCGAGCACCTGCTGCGCGTGGGTGTTGGGTGGAAAGATCGGGTAGAAGACGTGCTCGACTCGCCCATCGCGCACCACCAGGGTGATTCGCGCGAACAGCCGTGGGTGCCCGGGCGCAGCGAATGTGGGCAAACGGAGCGCATCGGCGAGACGCAGCTCGGGATCCGAGAGCATCGGGAACGGGAGGCGCAACCGCTCGCAGAGCTCAGCCTGGTAGTCCGGATCCTGGCTCGAGAGCCCGAACACCCGTGCCGCTCCCGCCTCTTGGAGCTCAGTGAAGTGATCACGGAAGTCGCAGGCCTCCGTTGAGCAGCCACGGGCGCCAGGAATCGCGTCCCAGCCGTCGGGAAGGTCGGTGCCCGGCCGTCCGGATAGCGGATAGGCGTAGATGATCGTGCGACCTGTCCCGAGGCCAGCTAGTGACAGCCGCCCGCCGTCTGAGCGCCCGAGCGTGAGGTCTGGCAGCGGGAGGCCGGGCACGTGCCGTGCGGCACCGTCGTCCTCCGGCTGCGGGAGCCCCGGGGGCAAGACGGTGTAGTCCGGGGCAGGGGGCTCACCGGCGGTGGGCTCAGCGACGGGAGCCTCAGCCGCAAAGCCGCGGCCCGCGGCTCGGTCGAGACGCAGGGCAAGCTCGGAGCGCCGCGCGCTCAGCTCAGCAATGGCCCGATCCAGCTCGGCGATGGCGTCGCGGTACGCAGCAAGGGAGCTGACGCATTCGTCGCCGTGCTCGTGCCCGTCAGACAGGCACTCGACGAAGGGAGCTGCACGGCTGGGCGCGATCCCAAGCTCCGCGAGCGCTCGGATCTCTTGCACTGCGCGGAGGTCCGCGCCATCGAAGTCCCGGTACCCGTTCGTGTCGCGTTCGGGTGCGAGAAGGCCGATCTCTTCGTAGTAGCGCACGGCCTTCACCGACACTCCCGCGCGACGCGCAAGCTCCCCGATCCGCATCTTTCCCTCCACTTCCACGACTGAGCTGTCTGAACTCACGGTAAACCCTCCCCCCAGGGGACGAGTCAAGCCGACAAGGGGGTAGTCTGGTCTGTGGTTCTTGTGCGCACGCGTTTCTTCGCGGATGAGTCGCACTGAATGAGTTCTGAACACCGACCGAGGCGAGGTGAGTACGTGCCCAGTGACAGTTGCAGTCAGCAGCCGGACGCGGTGACCGTTCCCTCCCCTTGGACCCAGAGGTAGAGTTCCGCACGTCGTCCGGCACCCTCGGACGCCCCGCCCCGGGCGCGACCGAATCATTTTCCGCGCACCCTAGGCGGTGCGTGCCGGCAAGGAGCGACCCATGACCTCACCCCAGATCCAGAACATGGATGATCTGGCCACCACGATCGAGCAGCTGTTCGCGGCGCGTGACCTGACCGCCCTCACCGAGGTGTTGGCGCCTCTTCCCGCGACCGATCTCGTGCCTCTCTTCGAGCGGCTGAGCCGAAAGCAGCGAGCCGTGATCTATCGGCTGCTGCCGAAGGACAGCGCTGCCGAGGTCTTCGAGCTGCTCGACCCGCCGTTGCAGAGCGATCTGCTGCACGGCCTGCAAGACTCCGAGGTTGCGCAGCTCTTCGTCGACCTCGATCACGACGATCGACTGTGGCTACTCGACGAGGTGCCGGCCGCGCTCGCTACCCGGCTGCTCCGCGGTCTCCCCGAGCACGAGCGCGTGCTTACCTCCGCACTCCTCGGCTACCCGCAAGACAGCATCGGTCGCCGCATGTCGCTCGAGTACGTGTCAACGCGTGCCGCGTTTACCGTCGAAGAGACGATGCGGCGAGTGCGTGAGCGGCTGCAGGACGCCGAAACCGTCTACACGATTCCGGTGCTCGATGACTCCCGTCACGTGGTGGGGATTGTGAGCCTGCGCGATCTCCTGAGCGCCGAGGGCGATATCTCCGTCGCCGAGCTCATGAAGGACGCGCGCACCGCCGAGGCCGCGTCCGATGCGGAAGAGGCTGCGCGTCGCTGCGCGGACCTGAAGCTCCTCGCCATGCCGATCGTCGACCGCGAGAACCGGCTCGTGGGGATGCTGACCATCGACGACGCGATCCGCATTCTCGAGCACGAGGAGAGCGAGGACGCTGCACGTCAGGGCGGCACCGAGCCGCTGCGCCGCCCGTACCTGTCCACCCCGGTGAGCACCCTCGTACGCTCGCGCGTCGTGTGGCTTCTGGTGCTCGCCGTTGGTGCAACGCTCACGGTGCAGGTGCTCTCGGTATTCGAGGCTACGATCGAGCAGGTCACCGTGCTCGCGCTCTTCGTGCCCCTCCTGATCGGCACGGGCGGCAACACCGGCAACCAGGCCGCGACTACCGTGACCCGCGCGCTCGCGCTCGGCGATGTGAAGTCGCGCGACTTCATGCGGGTGCTCACCCGAGAGCTGCGTACGGGCGGCCTCCTCGGCCTGCTGCTCGGCACGATCGGCTTCACGATCGCCTCGATTGCGTACTCGGTGGAAATCGGACTCGTGATCGGGCTCACGCTGCTGTGCGTCTGCACGCTCGCTGCCGCGGTGGGCGGCTGCATGCCACTCATTGCTCGGGCGGTGAAGGTCGACCCCGCAGTGTTCTCGAACCCCTTCATCTCGACCTTCGTCGACGCGTCGGGCCTGATCATCTACTTCCTGATCGCACGCGCCATCCTCGGCCTCTAGCGCCGGAAACAACGCAGCGGGGCCCCAGACCGAAGAGTCTGGCGCCCCGCTGCGGTTGTTGCGACTACCAGCCCTCGGTGAGCACCCGGTCGAGCGCCGCGACCACGAAGTCGGCGCTCTCACGTGTGAGGCAGAGCGGTGGCTTCACCTTCAGCACGTTTGAGCGCTCTGAGGTGGTGAGCACGATGACACCGAGCTCCCTGAGACGCTCGCAGATCGCGGCAGCCTCGGCGGCTGCGGGCTCCATCGTCTCGCGGTCGCGCACGAGCTCGACACCGAGGTAGAGGCCCTCACCGTGCACCGGGCCGATCAGCGCGTGCCGGTCAGCGAGCGAACGGAAGCCCGCCGCCAGGTGCTCCCCCACCACGCGCGCGTTCTCTTGGAGGCCCTCCTCGGCCATCGCGTCGAGCACCGCGATGCCCACACGGCAGCTCAACGGGTTTCCGCCAGCTGACGAGAAGAACTGCCCCTGCGACGCCAGCGCATCCGCTACCCGCTTCGACGTGATCACGCCACCGATCGGGAAGCCATTGCCCATCGGCTTCGCGATTGCGATGATGTCCGGGCGCACGCCCGACTGCTCAAATCCCCAGAACGAGGATCCCATGCGTCCGAAGCCCACCTGCACCTCGTCGGCGATGCAGAGCCCGCCGGCCGCGCGAACTCGCTCATAGGCGGCTTGCAGGTATCCCTCGGGCAGCATCACGCCGCCCGCGTTCCCCAGTACCGACTCGCAGATGAACGCGGCAACACCTCGGCCCTCCGTCGCGAGCGCGTCGAGATCGGCCCCGAGATCTGCGGCGTAGCGCTCTCCGACGCTCAGGTCGGCGGCGTCGCCACGATACGTACCGCGGAATCGGTTCGGTACATCGGCGACGTGCACCCAGTCGGGCCGGTTCTCCAGCGCGTACGGGTTGTCGTACGCGCTCGTAGTCACCGCGTCGGAGGCCATCGTCCAGCCGTGATATGCCTCACGGAGCGCCACAACGGTGCGCTGCCCGGTGGCGGCCTGTGCCAGACGGAGCGCGAGGTCAACAGCTTCGGAACCACTGTTCACGAGCAACACGGTGTCGAGCTCAGAGTCCTCGGGCAGCTGCGCAAGCAGGCGCTCGCTGTACTCTGCAAGCTCGCGGAACAGGAAGCGCGAGTTCGTGTTGAGCACTCGGATCTGGCGATTCACTGCGTCGGCAACGCCCGGGTGGCCGTGGCCCAGTCCCGTGACGTTGTTCACCATGTCGACGTATGCACGACCGGTCGTGTCGATCAGGTGGTGGCGCCACCCCCGCTCGATCTGCATGGGGCGCTCGTAGTACCGCTCCTGCGCGCTCGCGAAGATCTGCTCTCGGCGCGCAAGCTCATCGCCCGCCTCGTCGCGCTGTGCCAGCTCCGGCAGGGCAAGCAGCCCGGCCGGATCGTGCGTGAAGCGCCGCCAGGCCGCGACGCGTTCCGGTTCGACGAGCTGAGCGCGGCCGGGTTCCGGCGTCGGCACCGAGAGGATCGGCGGCTCAGCCCCCTCGGCTGCGTCGCTCCGCACCAACGCAACGGTGAGCGGTCGAGCGGCGTCGGCTGCGCGCAGCTCGCCCAGCGTGGCGCCGGCGGCAAGCTCGCTCCCCGGCATCACGCTCGATGCCACCGCGAAGCCATCGATCGAAAGGATCCAGCCCCCAGCGGTTTCAAGCAGCAGGCCACGATCGGTCACCGTGCGCACCACGCCCGCCGCGGGTGCCGCCACGAGCTCAGCAACGCCCGCCGCCACCCACACCTCAGTGCCGAGCGGCCAGCTCGCGGCGCCCGATGCACGATCGATCTCAGTGCGGGTAAGGCGGTACACGCCGTATGGAAGCACCGCGGCGGCCGCGCCGGTGGTCCATGCGCTGGCAACGAGTTCCGCTTCCGCATGCGTCTCCTGCCAGACGCCACCCGCCAGCGCCTCCGACTCCACGCCGGGGTCGAGCACAGTCACAGTGCCGACGAGCTCGGACAAGAGCGACCGGAGTGGTTCGGCAGCGCTGCGCTCCAACCCGGCGCCGGGGGCGACACTCAGCTGCAGCCCGGCAGCGCTCGGAGCACCATGGAACCCCAATCGGACGAGCACCTGTTCGGTGGCTTCCGCGAGCGGCAGCGCGGTCGCAGCGTCGAAAATCGCCTGCTCACCCGCAATCCGTTCGCGCGCGTACTCATTGCCACCGTCGATCTCGAGCTGGCGCCACCCGCTTGCCACGAGCACGGCGGCGCGCAGCACGATGAGCGGCCAGACCGCCCGAGCTTCCGCAGGCGAGAGTGGGGCATCGCGATGGAACGCGGCGATGAGATCGAGCAATCGCAGCGGCCGCTCGGGATCGTGGTGCAGCATCGACGATGCGGTCACTGAGAGCTCAGCCACCCGCCAGCCGTACGCGAGGTCACCCAGGTCAAGCACGGTGTGTGGATGTACGCGCGAGTCGTCGCCCGGCAGCCCCGTAACGTTGTCGTCGGTGAGGTCGCCGTGGATTGCCTGCGTGGGCAGCTCAGCCCCAACCTCCTCGAGCGCGAACTGCGCACGGTTCGCGGCGTCCACGACGCGCTCCCGAATCTCCGCATCAGCAATCGCCGATGCGAGCGCGAGCGTCTGCTCGTGCGCCACGGCCATCACCCACATGTGGTCGCGGTCAAGTCCCGGGTGCTGCAACTCAGCCAGGGCGCGCACGGAGGCCGCCGCGAGCGCACCGAACTCCTCCAGCACACGCGGCGCGAAGTAGCCGAGGTCCACCATGGGCGCGCCCGGTGCGAACTCACTGCGGCGAACGGCAAAGCCACCCCAGCGCTGGGTCTCCTCCCCGTCGAGCCCAGGCAGCACCGCTGCGACCGGCACGCCCGCCGCGCGGTACGCCTCGAGCGCTGCGTGCTGCGCGTCTCGTTCGGGATCGGTAAACACGGGATTGTCGACGCGCAGCACACTGCGCGAGCCATCCCCCTCGGTCAGCACAAAATTGCGGTCCTGATTACTGCCGAGTTCGGTCGCAACCGCCTCGATCCCATAGCACTCGCGCGCAATCGAGGCCGCGTCGGCCTCGGAAACGTCGGGGCGGACCAAGCCGCCCGTCTGCTCTTCCGTCATCGTGAGATCTCCATCTCTGGTGTCGAAAATAGTGTCGTGCGTGTGTTGGGTGCCGGCGTCGCGGATGCGGGGCACTCGGGCTCGGATCATGGGACCACACAAGCCAGCGTTCAGGGGCGCCTACAGGCGCGTGCGAATCTCCTCTGCAAGCGCGGTGAAGGCGCGGGTTCGGTGCGAGTGCTGATCCTTCTCTGCTGCGGTCATCTCCGCAGCCGAGCGACAGCTGCCCTCCGGCTGGAAAACCGGGTCGTAGCCGAAGCCGCCCTCACCGGCGGGCGCACGAAGCACAGACCCTTTCCAGACACCGAGCTCGCACACCTCCTCAGGGGCGGCACCGTCGGTTCCCGGGATGACGAGTGCCGCAGCGCACACGAAGCCCGCGGCGCGGTGCTCGTCCGCGAGGTCGCTGAGCTGCCACAGCAGAAGATCGACGTTTGCCGTGTCGCTGCGCGCGGGACCACCCCAGCGCGCGGAAAAAATGCCTGGGCAGCCACCCAGCACGTCCACCGCGATGCCCGAGTCGTCCGCAATTGCGGGGAGTCCCGTGTGCTCCGCTGCGGCCCGCGCCTTCAACAGCGCGTTCTCTTCAAAGCTCGTGCCGTTCTCGACCGGCTCGGGGCCGTCGTAGCCGATGAGCTCGATCCCCGGGATCAGGGGGCCGAGGATGCGCTGCAGCTCAGTCAGTTTGTGTGCGTTGTGCGACGCGAGCACCAATTGCTGGGTCATGCGGAGCGCTCCTCAGAGAGAACCGCGCGCTGCAGCTCGCTGAGCTCCCCCGCGCTCGCGAGCGCAAGGTCCAGCAGCGTGTCGAGCTCCGCGCGCTTGAACGGCACTCCCTCAGCGGTGCCCTGCACCTCCACGAAGTCGCCCGAACCGGTCACAACGACGTTCATGTCGGTCTCTGCACGGGAGTCCTCGATGTACGCAAGGTCGCTCATCGCGGTCTCTCCCACGATGCCGACGGACACTGCGGCCACGCTATCGGTGAGCGGCTGCGCCTTCCGCGCGATGTGACCCTGCGCGCGCGCCCACTCGATCGCATCCGCGAGGGCGACGTACGCACCAGTGATCGAGGCCGTGCGCGTGCCACCGTCCGCCTGCAGCACATCGCAGTCGATCACGATCGTGTTCTCGCCGAGCGCCTTCGTGTCGATGACCGCTCGAAGGCTCCGCCCGATCAACCGGGAGATCTCATGCGTGCGTCCGCCGATCTTGCCCTTCACGGACTCGCGCTGCATCCGCTCGTTCGTCGAGCGCGGCAGCATCGAGTACTCCGCAGTGACCCAGCCCGTCCCCTTCCCCATCAGCCAGCGCGGCACGCCAGGAGTGAAGGACGCGGTGCAGAGCACCTTGGTGTTGCCGAATGAGATGAGGGCGCTGCCCTCGGCCTGTCCGCTCCAGCCACGTTCGATCGTGACGGGTCGCATCTCGGCCGGGGTGCGGCCGTCTGCTCGGGTGAGCTCAGTCATGTTGAGAACCTCTCTGAGAAGGGTGGGAAAATCTTGGCGCCGCGGGCGTCAGCCCGGGAGCTGAATAGCGCCGGTCTGCACGCGCTCCACGCGCTCGATGCTGTTGCCGAGCATGCGCCGCGCGAGCGTCACAAACGCCGCTGTGTCGGGCCCCGTCGCTTCGTAGCGCACGGTCGGCTCGCCCGCGTCAGCGGGACGCAAGAGGCCGCGCTCGGTGAGTGTCTGGAACACCTCGCTCGCGGTCTCAAGGTCACTCGAGACGAGGGCGACGTCAGGGCCAACGACCTGACGCAGCGCGCCGCGCAAGAACGGATAGTGCGTGCAACCGAGCACGAGGGTGTCGATCCCCTCGGCGATGAGCGGCGCAAGGTACTGCTGTGCGACAGCATGAACACGCGGACCGCTCGTCTCGCCCGCCTCGGCGAACTCGACGAAGCGGGGAGCCGCGGCGGACGTGAGCGCGATCTCTGGGCGCATGGCAAAAAGATCGTCGTAGGCACGCGATTGGATAGTCCCCTGGGTGCCAATCAACCCCACGCGTCCATTCCGGGTGATTGCAGCTGCGCTCCGCACAGTCGGCGCGATCACCTCGATCACCGGGACGTCGTACCGCTCGCGCGCGTCTCGCAGCACCGCCGCGGATGCGGTGTTGCACGCGATCACGAGCATCTTGACCCCCTGCGCGACCAGGTCGTCGAGAATCTCGAGCGCGAAGCGGCGCACCTCAGCAATGGGGCGCGGACCGTACGGCGTGCGAGCGGTGTCGCCCACGTAGATCATCGATTCACCGGGCAACTGATCGCGGATCGCCCGTGCCACCGTGAGTCCACCTACACCCGAGTCAAACACCCCGATGGGAGCTTCCGGGCTGATGGTACGCGCGCTCATTCCTCCAGCTTAGCGGAGGGGTCAGGGCAGGGATTTGATCCAGGTAGCGCGGTGCATCTCGGTGAGTCCCGCCGCCGCGAGCCCTGCATAGTGCGCCTTCGAGCCGTAGCCCTTGTTCGAGTCCCAGCCGTACTCGGGGTGCTCCTCGTGGGCGGCGCGCATCACGGCGTCGCGCTCCACCTTCGCGCGCACCGACGCCGCGGCGACGCTCGCGCACGCGCGATCCGCCCCGACACGGGTGTGCACCGTGAGCGGTCGCTTCAGCACGGGGCTCAGCCAATCGTGCGAACCATCGAGAATGATCACGGCATCATTGACCGGCACGCCGAGCTCGTGGAGGGCGAGGAGCGCACGACGCGCCGCCGCGCCAAGCATCGCAGTGATCCCGAGCGAGTCGATCTCCTCCGCACTCGCGAACCCCACGGCGCCCTGACCCCACTCGCGCACGAGCGGCGCAAGGGCGTCCCGTCGCTTCTCGCTGAGCAGCTTGGAGTCGCGCAGGCCCTCCGGGAACTCTGCTGTGCCCACGACGACAACCTGCGCGCCGACCGCCACGGGCCCCGCGATCGCGCCGCGTCCCACCTCGTCGAGACCGATGACCAGGGTCGCACCGTCGGCAAAGTACGCTGCCTCGACGTCGAGCGTGGGGTCCTTCGAGGGCTTCGCCGGCTTCGGCTCAGTCACCCTTCGCCTGCTCCACGCCCGTGAACGTCCCCTCGGGAACGCCGAGCCAGGTGAAGCGATCGAGCGGCCAGTTCAGCACGAAGGCGCGGCCCACAATCTCCGATTCGGGCACGAAGCCCTTGCCCGGCTGATCCTGGTTGTAGCGCGAGTCCTTGCTCTGGTAGCGGTTGTCGCCCATCACCCAGATCGAGTTCTCCGGCACCGTCACATCAAAATCGATCTTGGAGGCGCGTGTCTCCCCCGGCGGAATCACGATGTACGTCTCGTCAATCGGCACACCGTTCACCATGACACGGCCCTGCGCGTCGCAGCACTGCACGCGGTCGCCGCCCACACCGATGACCCGCTTCACGACGTACTCGTTACTGGTGTCTGCGGCGAGTCCGAGCGTCTGCAGCACCTTCTCAAACCCGGTCGGCGGGTTCTCCCCGCGGGGGTAGAGCCACCCGCCCGGGTCCTTGAACACGACGACGTCGCCGCGCTCCACGTCCATCACGTTGGGGACGAGCTGGTTGACCAGGATCCGGTCGTTCACCTCGAGCGTGTGCTCCATCGACGGCGATGGGATGTAGAAGCTCCGCACGAGGAACGTCTTGAGCAGGAACGACACCAGGAAAGCGACGATCAGGATCACTAGCAGGTCGCGCACGAACCCGATGAACCCGCCTCGACGTGTCCGACCGCCTGCGCTGTGCTCGGCCTCACTCATGTGCGCTCCTTGCTGTATCGGCCGCGCGGTGCTCGCGCGGCGTCCGCTCGCGCAGTGCGCGGGCAACATCTCTGGTGAGACACTTCAGGCTCCCATACCCTGGCGGGAGGGAGCCTGAAAGCGTCACGGGCGTGTCGAATGACGTACCCAGGAATCAGTGCGCAGCTTACGCGTCGCGCTTCTCCTTGATCTTGGCCTTCTTGCCGGTGAGGCCGCGCAGGTAGTACAGCTTCGCGCGACGAACGTCACCGCGGGTGACGACCTCGATCTTGTCGATCGCGGGCGAGTGCACGGGGAACTTACGCTCCACACCCACCTGGAAGCTGATCTTGCGGACCGTGAAGGTCTCGCGAACGCCCTCGCCGTGACGCGAGATCACAACGCCCTGGAACACCTGGACACGCGAGCGGTTGCCCTCGACGATGTTGACGTGCACCTTGACGGTGTCGCCGGCACGGAAGGCGGGGATGTCGCTCTTGAGCGACGCGGCATCGACGTGGTCGAGCTTCTGCATGATGTTCTCTCTCTGCGCCCGCCGCAAGTCGGAACGCGGATTTTCAAAGTATTAAAGAGGTGTTGGCTCACGGTGTGTGCGGACCCTCGCGGCAGTGCCGCACCGTGGCACAAGGATCAATTATGCCACATCGAGAGGCGAAGCCGCATCACCGTGCTTCGGCGCGGCGACGCGGTAGCGGGCGGTGAGGAAGGCGCCGTTCGTGCCGTGCTCAGTCAGCTCGAGATCGAGGCGTCGTGGCAGGAGCGGGCGCCCCGCGCCAAGCGTCACTGGCGCGATCGACAGTTGCACCTCGTCGAGGAGCCCGGCATCGGCGAACTGGCCAGCGAGATCACCGCCGCCGACGACCCACAGGTCTCGCCCGTCTGCTGCCGCAAACATTTCGGCGTAGACATCGGCGACCGAGCCGTTCGCGAAGCGCACGTCCGGCGTCGCGCCGCTCGCGCTCGGGGCAGGTGGAGCGAGATCCCGGCTCGTGAGGACCCACGCGGGGACGTCATAGCTCCACCCGCCGTTCGCGAGTACCCACTCGTAGGTGGTGGAGCCCATCACGATGGCGCCGATGCCGGGAATGAACTGCTCGTAGTCGTTCCCTCCGCCCGGCACTTGCTCCTGCGACAGCAGCCAGTCAAGTGAATCGTTCTCATCGGCGATGAAGCCGTCGAGGGATGACGCAACGTAGTAGATCAGTCGAGACATGTGGGAGTCCTTTCGTTGAGTTCAGAGTGGGGCGAGACTGGCTACGCCTCGCCGCGGCGCGCGCGAAGCCAGAGGATGGGATCGCCGCCATCGCGTTCGAGTCCGTGCTCCGCGAGCATGCCTCGTGCAAGTTCGCGGCGATGGGCGGCATAGTGCAGCACGTGTGCGACGACCCCGCTCAGCTGGAAGCTCTCGGGAGGCTCGCAGAGCGCGTCGATCACGCGGTCCTGCCAGGCCCCCTTCCGATCAATCTCGCGGACTCTCGCGGTCCACGCGGCGGACACCGCCGCGTGCCGCTCAGCGAGTTCAGCAAGGAGCTTCGGCGAGTTCAGCGCGGGCGCCTTCGGCTGAATGCGCCCCTCAACCACCGCGAGCCAGATTTCCTTGGCGCCCACCAGACCAGCGAGCACCGCGGCGATGCTCGCTTCCTCACCCGTCCAGTCGAGCACGCGCTGGCCAGGCCGCTGCGCGTGCATGACCACCTCGGCCGGGAGCGTCGCCGCGTATGCGATGAGCGCGGCGGTATCGTCGGCATCGTGGAGGAGCTGCTGCTCAAGCAGCGGACTGCTCGCGGTACGCTGCTCCTCGATCCAAATCGACATCGGTGGGTGGAAGTGAATACCGTTGGCACTCGGCAGCCAGTGCCCAGCGCCGTGAACGCTCGGCGGAGCGCCGAACGCGCGGGTGTACGCGCGGCTGAAGCCCTCCGCAGAGTCATAGCCCGCCGAGAGCGCGGCGTCGATCACGCGCGCCCCATCGCTCAGTTGCCAGGCTGCACGCTCAAGGAGCACGCGTCGGCGGAGCGCCGCCGGCGACTCTCCGGCGGCAGCCGAGACCGTCCGCGCGAAATGGAAACGCGAGGCGTGCGCTGCTCCCGCCATCTCGTCGAGCGTGCGATTGGGTTCCGCGAGCACAGCATCAAGGAGTTCGCGAAGGCGATCAGGCTCTGATGTGGTCATGCCTCCAGTCTGACTCGCTCACAGGACATGCGCATGACCGTTCTTGCGCAGTTGTGGGGCAGCTTGCGGGAAGCCCCGTGCGCACGTCGGTGGCGACTGAGAAGATCGAGGTATGGCAGATCCAGCGATTTCCACTCACTCGCAAGCGCTGACGGTGCTGCGGCAGCTCACCGGTGCCGCCACGGCAGAGTTTCATCCGGGCCAGTTTGAGGCCATCAGCGCTCTCGTCGATGAGGGGCGGCGGGCGCTTGTGGTGCAGCGCACCGGGTGGGGGAAGTCGGCGGTCTACTTCGTGGCGACCGCGCTGCTTCGAGAACGGGGCGCCGGGCCCACGCTACTCGTGTCTCCGCTGCTCGCGCTCATGCGAGACCAGGTGGCGGCGGCGGAGCGCGCCGGGGTGCGCGCAGCCGCCATCAACTCGGCGACCGCCGAGGAGTGGGAGGAGATTGAGGGGCGCCTTGCCCGGGACGAGATCGACGTGCTCCTCGTCTCCCCCGAGCGGCTGAATAATCCGCGCTTTCGTGACACGCAACTCCCCACGATCCTGGCGCGGATGGGACTGCTCGTGATCGATGAGGCGCACTGCATCTCTGACTGGGGCCACGATTTCCGCCCGGACTACCGGCGCATCGCCGCGCTGCTCGCGGGGCTCGAACGGCACGTCCCGGTGCTCGCGACCACGGCGACCGCCAATGCCCGCGTTGTCGCTGATGTGGTCGAGCAACTGGGCAGCGACGTGCTCACGCTGCGGGGCACGCTCGCTCGTGACTCGCTGCGACTCGGCTGCCTTCGGCTCCCCTCCGCGGAGACTCGGCTTGCCTGGCTCGTGGAGCACCTGGGCGGCTTCACCGGAAGCGGGATCGTGTACGCCCTCACCGTGTCCGCCGCGGAGGACACCGCACTTCTCCTCCGCGATGCTGGCTACGAGGTCGCGGCGTACACCGGCCGAACTGACCCGGAGGAACGGGCGCGACTCGAGTCCGCGCTGAAGAACAACGAGGTGAAAGCGCTCGTCGCGACGAGTGCTCTGGGCATGGGGTTCGACAAGCCGGACCTGGGATTCGTGCTGCACCTCGGGGCGCCGTCCTCCCCCGTCGCGTATTACCAGCAGGTGGGTCGAGCCGGGCGTGGCACCGCGCACGCCGATGTGTTGCTGCTCCCCGGCGCTGAGGACCAGGCGATCTGGCAGTACTTTGCCACCTCGTCGATGCCAGATCCCGAACGCGCGCGGGCGGTCATCGAGGCGCTCGGCGCCCCGGATGCGCCGCCACTGTCAACACCGGCTCTGGAGGCCCGCGTCGACTTGCGACGCACGCAGCTTGAGCTGTTGCTCAAGGTGCTCGATGTCGATGGGGCGGTGAACCGTGTTGCCGGCGGGTGGGTGGCAACCGCTGCGGCGTGGCACTACGACGCTGAGCGGTACCGCCGCATCGCTGCGGCCCGGGAGGCGGAGCAGGAGGCCATGCTGAGGTACGAACGCGGCGACGCGTGCCGTATGGCTGAGCTGCAGCGCGAACTCGACGATCCCACCGCGGCAGACTGCGGTCGCTGCGACGTCTGTGCTGGGCCGTGGTACCCCGCTGAGGTTGCCGCGGGCGCGACCGCGCGGGCAACGAGCCGCCTGCAGCAGGCAGGCGTGCCGGTTGACCCCCGCGGGCAGTGGCCCACCGGCGCAGACCGGCGAGGCCTCCCCGTGCGGGGGCGGATCGCGGCGAACGAGCGCGCCGAGCCGGGGCGGGTCGTCGCCCGACTCACCGACCTCGGATGGGGCGGACCGCTGCGCGAACTCCTCGCGCCCGGCGCAGCGGATCAGCCGCTCCCCGAAGCGCTGCTCGCGGCGGTGCTCACCACGCTCCGCGACTGGCCCTGGGCCGAGCGGCCTGTCGGTATTGTCGCAATGCCGTCATTCACGCGCCCCACGCTGATCAGCAGCACCGCTGCGACCATCGCGGAGCGCGGCAAGTTGCCCTTCCTGGGCACCCTCGATTTCGCAGACGACCGGCCAGCCGGCGGCCCGGGCGGCAACAGCGCGTTTCGGCTCGCGTCCGTGTGGGGCCGGTGGAGCGTGGGCCCGGAACTCGCTGCCGTGGTCGCCCAGGCGCCGGGCCCCCTGCTGCTTGTCGACGATCTCGTAGACAGCCGTTGGTCGTTCACCGTCGCAGCGCGCGAACTGCGGCGGGCCGGGGCGCCCGCAGTGCTCCCGTTCGCGCTCGCCTCAGTCGGCTAGCTCCCTCGGGGAGAACTAGTGCTGGCAGCCCGGGCACCAGTACAGCTTGCGCGCGCCAAACTCCTCGAGAATGATGTTCGCGCCGCAACGCTTGCACGGCGTCCCCTCGAGCTTGTACACCCAGTGGCGTTCATCTCGCTCGACCAGGGCCCGCTGATACGCCTCGCCCTCAAGACCATCAATCGTGATCATCTGCCCGACCGTGATCCCGATCTCGAGAAGTTCCGCCCAGTCGTCCCACAGCGCCTCAAGCACGGTGCGATCCAGCGTGTTCGCCGGAGTGTGGGGATTGAGCTCGGCTCGGAAGAGCATCTCAGCTCGGTACACGTTGCCAATGCCCGCCACGACGGACTGATCCATGAGCACGAGGCCGATCGGCGTCTTCTTCTTCCCCGCGCGCTCCACGAATCGCGCGCGTTCGGCCGGCGTATTCGCGTTTGCGGGATCAGGCCCCAACCGCTGCACGACCGCATCGACCTCTGCTGGTGTGAGCACCTCGCAGGCGGTCGGGCCGCGGAGATCGGCACACACGGTGTCGGTGAGGAGCCGCACGCGCACCTGCCCCACGGGTTCAGGCGGGAAGGACTCTGACGCAGCCGATTCCTTGTCGGTCTCCGCCATACGCACGCGGGTCCGCCTGGGCGCCCCGATGGAGGTCACCGAGTCCTCGGCGTCGCGGTCAACATGGTTACCGGGACCCGAGTTCTCCCCGTTCTGTCCGAGCCGCGAGTGGCCGGGGGTCTGCCCGTGGATCTGAATCGACGAGTCGATTCGCACCTCACCGGAGAAGTCCCATGCACCGTAGATCCCGAGGTGCACGCGCAGCCACTGATCCCCCTCGAACTCGAGGAACATCTGCTTCCCGACCGCGCGCGCATCGAGCACATTGCGCCCGTCGAGGAGCGCAGCGCCCTGCGCAAAGCGTCCCTGCGGACTCGACACCGCTGGGTGCTCGCCGACGAAGTTCACGCCAAACTGCCGCGCAATGCGGTGAACAGAATGCCCCTCAGGCATGCTTAACCCAGCTGGTCGACGTGCTTGCCGGCGATATCGCCCGTCTGCTCGTACTCGCCGAGCTGCGCGATCCGGCGCACGTGACGCTCATCCCCGGGGAACGGCGTATTGATGAACAGCTCGATGAACCGGATCGCGTCTTCCACGGGGTGCTGGCGGGCGCCGATGGAGATGACGTTCGCATTGTTGTGCTCGCGCGCGAGCTCGGCGGTCGAGTCGTTCCACACGAGCGCCGCCCGGATCCCGGCAACCTTGTTCGCGGCGATCTGCTCGCCGTTCCCCGAGCCGCCGAAGACCACGCCGAGCGCTTCCACGCCCGCGCGCTGATCCTGCGCAACGCCGATTGCCGCGTTGATGCAGAACGAGGGGTAATCATCGAGCGCGTCATACTCGGCGGGCCCGTGGTCAATAACCTCGTGCCCGAGGCCCTGCAGATGCTGCTGCAGCTGCTGGCTAAATTCGAGTCCGGCGTGGTCAGTGGCTACATGGATGCGCATGGGGTCAATCCTAGCGGCGCGAGCGCCTTCGCTAGAACTGCGGCCCGGCGCTCCGACCGCGCTTGAGCTCGTAGAAGCCAGGCACGCTCGCGGCAGCAACGATGCCGTCCCAGAGCCGCAGCGCCGTCTCCCCAGTCGGAGCAGGTGTCACGACCGGCCCGAAGAACGCGTTGCCATTGACCGAGATGATCGGCACGCCCACATCGGGGCCCGCGATCGCCATCGCGTGATCAGTGTTGGCCCGCAGCGTCGCATCGGAGGCCTCGGTGTCCGCAGCGGCGGCGAGCGCGGCATCGAGCCCCAACTCGGCGAGCGCCTCGGCGATGATCGCGTCAGTGTCTGTGCGGGCGCCCGGGTGAATGCGCGCACCGAAGGCGGTATACAGCGGGCCCACTACGTCCTGACCGTGCGCCACACGCGCCGCCTCTACAACGCGCCCCAGCCGCTGCCCGGCGAGGTGGTGCGGGGTGTGATCGTTCGGCTCGTTGCCCTCATTGAGAATCGCGAGGCTGATCGGGTGCCAGGTGATCTCGAACCCGCGAGCCTCAGCGACTTCGCTCGCCCACCGGCTGGTCATCCAGCACCAGGGGCAGATGGGGTCGAACCAGAACTCGACCTCGGGCTTCTCGGGAATCGGCTGCGCAGCGTTCATGTCGCCAGCCTACCCGGGGGCGGCGGGCATAAGGTGGGAGTCGTCACAACCGTTTACTCGTCAGGAGCAGTACGTGCCAGGAACGAACCTCACCCGCGTCGAGGCCCAGGAGCGGGCCGCAGTCGTCGCAACGCAGCGCTACGAGGTGGCGCTCGATCTCACCACCGGTCCGGAGACGTTTACCGCGGCCACGACGATCCACTTCACCGGCACCGCGGGCGCCGACACTTTTGTTGACCTCATCGCAGACTCGGTTGAGCGGGTCGCGCTCAATGGGGTCGAGCTGGATCCCGCAGCCGTGTTCGCGGACTCCCGCGTTCAGCTGCCCGGACTCGCCGCCGAAAACACCGTGGTAATCGAGTCGACGCAGCGCTACACCAACACGGGCGAGGGCCTGCACCGCTTTGTGGACCCCGCCGACGGCGAGGTGTACCTGTACTCACAGTTCGAGGTGCCCGACTCGCGCCGGATGTTCGCGGTGTTCGAGCAGCCCGATCTCAAGGCCACCTTCGCGTTCACCATCACGGCGCCCGCGCGCTGGAAGGTCGTCTCGAACCAGCCCACTCCCGCCGCCGTTTCGGCTGGCACCAAGGCTGCTGCGCAGGGTGCCGACTGGGCGGAGCAGGAGATCGCGACGTGGACGTTTGAGCCCACTCCCGTGATGTCCAGCTACATCACCGCGCTCATTGCCGGCCCCTACGCCGAGGTGCGCTCGGAGCTCACGAGCCGCGATGGCCGCACGATTCCGCTCGGCGTCTTCTGCCGCGAGTCGCTCTCGGAGTACCTCGACGCCGACTACATCTTCGAGAAGACCCGCGAGGGCTTCGCCTTCTTCGAGGAGCAGTTCGACTTCCCCTACCCGTTCGACAAGTACGATCAGCTCTTCGTTCCCGAGTACAACATGGGCGCAATGGAGAACATCGGCGCGGTGACCTTCACCGAGGCCTACGTGTTCCGCAGCCAGGTCACCGATGCGATGCGGGAGCGCCGGGTCGTCACGATCCTGCATGAGCTCGCGCACATGTGGTTCGGCGACCTCGTCACCATGCGCTGGTGGAACGACCTGTGGCTCAACGAATCGTTCGCGGAGTACATGTCCACGCTCGGTGTCGCCGAGGCCACCGAGTGGACCGAGTGCTGGACGACGTTTGTTGCTTCGGAGAAGTCGTGGGCGTACCGCCAGGATCAGCTCCCGTCGACACACCCGATTGTCGCCGAGATCCGCGACCTCGAGGACGTGCTCGTCAACTTTGACGGCATCACGTATGCGAAGGGCGCCTCGGTGCTGAAGCAGCTCGTCGCATGGGTGGGCCGCGATCCCTTCATGCAGGGCGTGCACGAGTACTTCGTGAAGCACCAGTACTCCAACACCGAGCTCCCCGACCTCATGCGCGAGCTGGAGGCGAAGTCCGGCCGCGACCTCTCCGACTGGACGAAGAAGTGGCTCGAGACCGCGGGCGTCAATACGCTGCGCCCCGTCTTCGAGCTCGACGAGACCGGCAGCTACACGAGCTTCGCAATCGAGCAGACCGCGATCGCCGAGTACCCGACGATCCGACCCCATCGCATCGCGGTGGGCCTGTACGGCACCGACGATGACGGCAGTGTCCGCCGCCTGCAGCGCCTCGAGCTCGATATCGATGGCCCGCGCACCGAGGTCCCGGCGCTTGTGGGCGTCGCGCAGCCCGAACTGCTGCTGCTCAACGACGACGATCTCACGTACGCGAAGATCCGCCTGGACGAGCGTTCCCTTGAGACGACCGCCGCGAAGCTCGGCAGTGTCGAGGATTCGCTCGCTCGCGCGCTCCTCTGGGGCACGCTCTGGGACGCGACGCGCGACGCCGAGTTCCCCGCCTCACGCTTCGTGGACATCGTGCTCGCACACATCGGCAACGAGTCCGCGTCGACCACGCTGCGCACGCTCCTCGGCCAGCTACTGCTCTCCGCTTCGAGCTACGTCTCTCCTGAGCGCCGCGCAGCCACCCTGGAGAAGGTTGCCGACGCGCTCTGGCGACTCGCGGTCGATGCCGAGCCCGGAAGCGACCGCCAGTTCCAGTTCGTCAAGTCGTTCGGCCAGCTGGCTGAGAGCACCGAGCAGCTCGACACGGTGCAGGGGCTCTTCGACGGGTCGCTCCCCCTCGACGGTCTCGACATCGACACGGATCTCGGCTGGGAGCTGCTCATCGCGCTTGCCGCCGGCGGCCGCAGCTCGCTCGAACAGATCGAGGCCCGTCTCACTGAGGATCGTACGGCGAGTGGCAACCAGTCCGCTGCGCACGCACGCGCAGCGCTCCCCACGGCAGCCGACAAGGAGGCCGCGTGGGTGTCGGTGTTCGATGACGCGAACAAGCCGAACGCCATCGTGCGCGCCACGGGGCTCGGTTTCACGCGTGCGCACGACGTGACGCTCCTCGAGCCGTATGTCGAGCGCTTCTTCGCGGCACTGACGCCCGTGTGGGAGTCGCGCAGCTACGCGATCGCCGAGGAACTCATCGAGGGCTTCTACCCGGCCCCGCTGGCGCACGCGGCCCTCGCCGAGGCGACCCGCCAGTGGCTGGACGCGAATCCCGCGGCACCCGCAGCGCTTCGCCGCATGATCTCCGAGCACCTCGCCGGGGTCGAGCGGGCGCTGCGCGCGCAGCAGGCTGACCAGGCAGCACAGGGCGCGTAATGAGTGAGTTCGGCGCGGCGCTCGCGAGCTTCTACGAGACTTATCACACGGCGATCAACATCTCCGTGATTGTGGTCGTGGCGGGGCTCGCCAACTGGGCGCTGCGCCGACTCCTCATGCGCACGGTCACACAGGTAGTGCGCGGCGTCAAGCGCGCACAGGATGTGGAGACCACTTCCGAGATCATGGCGGCGCCCTACGTGAACGCGCGCGCCGTGCAGCGCACGCGCACGCTCGGCACCGTCGGGCGGCACGTGATCTCCTGGACGGTGGTGATCACCGCCCTAATTTTGATCCTCGCGCAGCTGGGAGTGGACCTCGGCGCGGTGCTCACCTCAGCCGGCATTGTCGCTGCGGGTCTCGCCTTTGGCGCGCAGAACATCGTGAAGGACATCCTCAACGGCATCTTCATGGTGTTCGAGGACCAGTTGGGCGTGGGCGACGTGGTGCAAATCGACACGATTAGCGGCACCGTCGAGGACGTGGGCATCCGCGTCACGCAGGTTCGCGCGCTCGACGGCACCCTCTGGCACATTCGCAACGGCGAGATCCTCACCCTCGGCAACTCTTCGCAGGGGTGGGGGCGCGCGCTCATCGACGTGACGGTGGACGCGGATCAGGATCTCACCCATGTGTCCGACGTGATGGTGCAGGCGGCGCGCGCGCTCCTCACCTCCGAGCGCTACGCCCGCAAGGTCACGGGCGAGCCCGAGGTTCTCGGTCTCGAGAGCGTGTTCGGCGACCGTGCCACCCTGCGCCTCGCCGTTCGCACGCGCCCCGAGGCACAATGGGAGGTGCAGCGCGGCATCCGCGCGGAGATTCGCCGCGCGTTCAAGGACGAGGGCATCGTGCTCTCCGATGAGCGCCCCAATCTGCCGGGAGGCACCGCATGACCGACACCACTCCGAACACCCCGACGCCGCGTCTCACGCTGCGGACCGGATCCGACGGCGCCGCGGTCACCGAGACGCTCTGGTCGCAGGTCGGCGGCACCGAGACCTTCGAGGTGATCGCACGCGCGTTCTACCGCGGCGTGCGCGAGGACGAGGTGCTCGCGCCGATGTACCCGCAGGACGATTGGGAGGGCGCCACCTGGCGGCTGCGTGCGTTCCTCGAGCAGTACTGGGGCGGGCCGACGAGCTATTCGGAGGAGCGCGGGCATCCCCGTTTGCGGATGCGACACCAGCCGTTCGCGGTGACGCCCGATGCGAAGGAGCGCTGGCTGCGCCACATGCACGCCGCGCTCGACGAGGCTGCGCTTTCCCCCATGCACGATGCGGCCTTCCGCGACTACATCGAGCGTGCGGCGCTCGCTATGGTGAACCGCTTCGAGTAACACGGCGCAGCACACAGGATTCGAGGGGTGCGCTCCGGGCGATCCCGACTTATACTCGCGCCATGACACTCCGCCTGACTGATGATCCCGCTGCGGACGCGCTCTTGTCCGCGAACCCGCTCGCGCTGCTCATCGGCATGCTGCTCGACCAGCAGGTTGCCATGGAGGTCGCGTTCTCTGGCCCGCTGAAGATCGAGCAGCGGCTCGGGGCGGTCGACGCCGCGGCGATCGCGGGAGCCGATCCCGATCTGGTGTCTGCCGCGTTCTCGCAAACACCTGCTGTGCATCGCTTCCCCGGGTCAATGGCCGGCCGCACCCAGGCGCTCTGCCAGGTGCTCGTCGACGAGTGGGGCGGAGATGCGGCGGCGATCTGGACACGCGACTCCCCCGACGGGCCGACCGTGCTGAAGCGCTTGCAGACTCTCCCTGGGTTCGGGCCGCAGAAGGCGAAGATCTTTCTCGCGCTGCTCGGAAAGCAACGCGGCTTCGCCGGCGAAGGATGGCGCGAGGCATCCGCCCCGTATGGCGAGGAGGGCTCGTACCGGAGCGTTGCCGACATCACTTCGCCGGAGACCCTGCAGCTCGTGCGCGAGACGAAGCGGGCCGCCAAGGCAGCCGCGAAGGGCCAGTAGCCCGCCGGTCCGGGCGGAGTCGAGGCGACGCGTCGAAGCATCTCCCGCGCGCGGTGTACGCTCGTATGGTCGCCTCCGTAGCTCAGTGGATAGAGCAACGGCCTTCTAATCCGTCGGTCGCAGGTTCGAATCCTGCCGGGGGCACCAAGCTTTAGGGACGATTCCCGCGGCGCGGAAGCCGTGGGATCAAGACCGGTGTCTCACTCGTGTACGCCTCGTAGTCGGGCTGCCCGCCCCAGCGCTTCTCAGCTTTCGCTTCGAGCAGCGGGATCCCGCTCACGCGGGTGAGCAGCACGGCCACCAGAATCGGCGAGAGCAGTGCGATCCATTGCCAGCCGCTCAGCACTGGCGCAGCGACCAGGAACACGCCGATCCAGAGCAGGATCTCCCCGAAGTAGTTGGGGTGTCGGGACGTCGACCAGAGGCCTGAGCGAATGAATTTCCCCGCGTTTCGCGGGTCGGCCTTGAACGCAGACTTCTGAAGATCGGCAATCACTTCGAACGCGAAGCCCGCAAGCCACACCACAACGCCGACGATGGCGAGCCAGTTCATGGGCGCGCGCTCCGCAGCGTCACCGCTCAGCGCAATCCAGGCTGCGGAGGCAGTGACGCTCACCCAGAGCCCCTGAATCACCCACACGCGAAGGAATACCAGCGGCTGCTGCTTGATCTCGGCGAAGCGGTCATCCTCACCCGCTCGGCGGACTCTGAGGAAGAGGAACGAGCCAAGTCGCGCCGCCCAGATGATCACCATCGCTGCGAGGACCAGGCCCCGAAGGTCTGGTGCCGGGGCGAGGAGCACCAACGCGATCGAGACTCCGATGTAGGTGAGCGCTCCCGTGAGGTCGAAGAAGCGTTCACTCTGGAGCAGCGCAGCGGGGATGAAGGCGAGCAGCTGCACCACGTACGCGGCAAGGACCGCGAGCGCGAAGAGCGGAACTCCGCCCAGAGCAGCGCCGCCCGCTGATCCGGCGATCGCAACGACGCCGCCCAGGAGGAGGGCAATCAGGATGCCAATCAGTGCGGAACGGTTTTTCGGTGACACGATTTTCCTCAGTTTCCTGTGTGGTGCAGCGGTTGGGCGTAGCTTTCTTCGACGAGCAGTGCGCCGCGATCGAGCGCCACCCGCCGCTTGATCTTGAGTGTTGGGGTGATGAGCGCTGGGTCGTTCAGATCTGCGGAGATTACCGTGTAGCGCCGCACCTGCTCTGCGCGGGAGACGATCGAGTTCGCGTGCGCAATGGTGTCCGCAAGCTCGGCACGAATCCGCTCATCCGTGACCTCGTCGAAGCCCCCTGGGCCCGCCACGCCAATCGTCACGCCCTCGCGCGCCGCCCACGCGATGAGTTCATCTGGGTCGAGGACGAGGAGCGCAGACAGGTACGAGCGTCCCTCTCCCACCATGACGGCGTGCGAGACGAGCGGGTGCGCCGCTGCCACGTTCTCCCAGCGCATCGGCACGACGGTCTTTCCCGTCGATGTCACGATCACGTCTTTCAGCCGCCCACTCAGCGTGAGCCGGCCGTGCTCATCTAGTGAACCGAGGTCCCCGGTGCGGAAGAACCCATCGACGAACGCATGCTCGTTGTGCGCCGGATCGCGATAGCCCTCGAACACGCCAATGCCACGGGCGAGCACCTCGCCTGCGTCGCTGATGCGCACCGTCAGCCCGGGGAGCGGGGCCCCCACCGTACCGGAGCGGATACTGCGCGGCAGATTGCCCGTGAGCGGTGCGGTGGTCTCCGTCAGCCCGTAGCCCTCGATCACGGGCACGCCAATCCCCCGGAAGAGCAGGGAGAGTTCCGCGTCGAGCGCCGCGCCGCCAGAGAGCATGTAGTCGAGGCGGCCGCCCAGCACGGCGCGGAGCTTGCGGTAGAACACACGGTCGAACACCGCGTGTCGGGCACGGAGCGCGAGCGTCGGGCGTACCGCCTCGCCGTCATCCCGCGCCTCTGCGATTCGCGCCCAGGAGACTGCGGTGTGCTCTGCCGAACGCCACACGCGCCCCAGCCCCCGGTCCTCCGCCTTCTGCGCGGCGGCGGCTCGAACCTTTTCGAGCACGCGGGGCACCACCACCAAAAAACTCGGCCGCAAGACTCGCAGCGACGGGACCACCTGGGCAGGGTCGGCGAGATGCGCAATTCGCATTCCGCTCGCGAGGCAGATGAGCTGCAAGCCTCGAGCGAGCACGTGCGCGAGCGGCAGGAAGATGATGGTGTTCCCCGTGTCACGAACGACATCCTGGTACGCGGCCGCGATCCCCAGTACCTGTCCGAGGAAGTTTCTGTGGCTCAGCACCGCGCCCTTCGGCTCACCCGTGGTGCCCGATGTGTAGACAATCGTTGCGGGCGACTCCGGCCCGGCCAGCCGTCGCCGCGTGTCAAGGACTTCGTCACTCACCTCCGATGCGCGCGCAGCGAGCGCTCCGAGGCTCCGCGCGTCCGCATTCATGGGCGGATCCCCCATCACCCACACGCCAATCGTGTCGTGCGACGCCTGCTCCAGCGCGGCGTCGAGAACGCACAGCTGGGTCGCGTCCCCTGCAACCGCGAGCCGCACCCGGGCATCCCCCACAATCGCGGCGACCTGCTCGGCGGATGCCGTGTCATAGATCGGCACAACGACGGCCCCCGCAAACCACGATGCAAGGTCGGCGACCGCCCACTCGTAGCGCGTCGCGGACATGATCCCGATCGCGTCGCCCGGGGAGACGCCGGCAGCGATGAACCCCTTCGCGAGCGCGGTGACCTCGGCGAGAAATTCCTGAGTTGAGACCTGGCGCCACTGCCCACCGGGATCGCTCGGGTCTGTCGGAACCTCGAAGGCGGCGTGTTGCGGGGCCCGCTGCGCCCGCCGAAGCAGCAGATCCGTCACATTGCGGTGGCCCGAGAGATCCACCTGCATGGGCGTCGACCATTCCTGCACCATCTGCTGCTCCCATCACCCACGACCCGGCGTTTCGGGCCCTTCGCAGCGCAACCGAAGAGCTGCGCGTATGCAATCATCTTAGCCAGGCGAATATCTTGCCGACAATAACTAATTAGTTTGCGGGCGACTTCCGGGCACATCGCGAGGCCTGGCGCACGCACCACCCGCTTCATACTCCGTCACACAGCCCCCAGGCGACCGCTCAACTCGTACGCTCGACTCATCCCGCACCACCCCGCCGAGAGGAACCCCGTCGTGAGCTTTCACCCCCAGATGCAGTCAGCCACCTTTGCCCGCCTCGAGGCGTCAAACTACGGGCTCATCTCCAAGCGTTCGACCGCGCTCGAGGGCGTCGAAGCCACCCAGGTCACGTTTCACGCAGGAGCGCGCTGGTCAACGGATCTGAAAGAGGCTGCGGGCACAGAGCTGTGCGAGCTGCCGCACGTTGCGGTGGTCACCGCGGGCACCCTGGGAGTCGAGATGCGGGATGGCACCTACCAGGAGTTCTCCGCGGGCGACGCGATGCTACTCCCGCCGGGTCACGACGCCTGGGCCGTCGGCGACACGGACTGCACGTTCGTTGAATTCTCGCAGGGCAACAACTACTACGCCGAGTAGTGCGCAGAGAACATCGCTCGAAGTGAACGAGGAACTCGACCACATCATCGTTGGCGGTGGCGTCATCGGCCTCGCCACCGCCTGGCAGCTATCACTTCGCGGGGAGCGGGTGCATCTGCTCGAGCAGTTCGGCCCACACCACACCCGAGGCGCGTCGCACGGCTCCACTCGCAACATCAACAACGCGTACCGCGAGGAGCACTATCTCGGCCTGTTCGACGAGGCACTGGCGCTCTGGCGCGAACTCGAGACCGGCGCGAGCACCCCGCTCCTCGGACTCCACGGACTCGTGACTCATGGCGAAGAGCAGACCGTCCGGGAGACACACGCCGCTCTTGCCGCACGCGGCGCGGACGTTGCGCTCATCTCCCCCGCCGAGGCGACGGCGCGCTGGGCTGGCATGCGCTTCGCAGGCCCGGTGCTCCTCAGCCGCACCGCTGGCGTTGGCTACGCCGCACGCGCACTCGACGCATTCGAGGCCGCTGCGACGCGGCACGACGCACGGATCGAGCGCGGTGCGACCGTTGCCGAGATTCTTCCTGGGGACGCGAGCTCTCGCGTTGAGTACACGGACGCGGCCGGGGTTCGCCGCACGCTCAGCGCACCGAGCGTCATCGTCGCAGCGGGAGCGTGGGCCCGGCCGCTGCTTGCCGGGCTCGTCGAGTTGCCGCGACTGCGGGTCACGGAGGAGCACCCGGCCCACTTCGCCCCGCGGGATGCCGCGCTGCTCTGGCCGTCGTTCAACCACATGTTCGATGACGAGCAGCTCGAGGCGCGAGGCGGCAACGTCTACGGGATGCCAAGCCCTGGCGAGGGCGTGAAAGTGGGGCTTCACCTCGTTGGGCACGAGGTCGACCCGGACGCGCGCACCTTCGGCGCAACTGCGGAGGCGCGGGCAGCACTCCGCGAACACGTGGCCGAGTGGTTCCCCGGCCTCGACCCCGCGAGCGCTGACGAGATCAGTTGCACGTACACCTCAACCGATTCGGGACGCTTCGTGCTGGATCGCGTGGGATCGCTGACCATTGCCGCGGGCTTCTCGGGCCACGGCTACAAGTTCGCGCCAGCAGTCGGCCGCATCCTTGCCGACGCTGCCACCGGCCTCACCCTCCCCCCAGAGCCGTTCCGCCTTGGAGCACATTAGCTGGCCCGATTCTCCGCCGTCTCGTCCGGCACGATGCTGTTGAGTGAGCCAGCTCCACAGCAGCCGCAACAACACCCGCGGCCGCCAAACCCACGGGTCAGGCGGGGGTGACTTCAGACACTCGAGCAGTTCACTCCACTCGCGCGTCAGTCGACGTCGGCGGACATATTGCCCGTGCGGTCCTGCGTCCAATAGCCGATCGCGTGGTGCCGATCACGCGCGAGGCCGAGCCGCGTGCGCAGCTCGCGACGGATCGCGCGGCTGGTCGCGGCTTCGCACGCCACCCACGCGTACCAGGGTTCGCCCGGCTCATCGAGCTGCGCAACCTCTTCGAGCAGCGCACTAGGCGCCAGTCCGTTGCCTGTCCCGACTCGCCACACCAACTCGACATCAGCTCGCGTATCGAACTGCTGGATATCGGCTTCGCTCGGCACCTCGACGATGGCGCGCGCACGCACCTCAGCGGGGAGCTGCTCAAGAATGCGGCCGAGCCCCGGCACGCCCGTCGCATCGGCAACGAGCAACTGGAACTGCGCGTCCTCGGGCGCCGCGTAGTACGAGGAGGGCTCGTCCCGGGTTCCGGCTCCGAAGATCCCAATGATGTGCCCCGTTTCGGCACGCTCAGCCCAGCTGGAGGCAAGTCCGCCCTCGTGCACCACGAAGTCGATGTCGAGGAGACGCCCACCCTCGTGCACACCGCGCACGGTGTAGTGGCGCCAGGGTGGTTCTTCACCAGTCCAGCCGCGCCCATACTCGGGCAGGTTGAACACGTCAATGCGTGCCTCGGTCTCACCGGGTGCCGGGAGCGCGATATCGATTCGCTCATCGCCGCGCCCGTGCGTGGGCCAGCGCCACTTACCCACCGCTTCGAAGCGAATACGCAACATGTTCGGAGTCAGGAAGCGCTTCTCGACGACGCGCGCGGGCGCACATGGGATCGCCACGGCTAGGCCCCCTGCGCCCGCACCGCACCTGCGAACACGGAGAATCGGCACGCGTCACAGCGTGCACGGGAGAATGGTCGGATCGTCGACGGCACAGTTGTCCTCTTGCGTAAATCTGGCCAGCGCACGGTTGCCCTGACCTTCATCAGACTACGGTCGCCTGATGTCGCGTAACGTTCGGGTCGTGTTGCGTTTCGACCATATCCGCGGCACAGGTGTGGCGGGCACAGCGCACCAACCGCAGCGCGGACGCCGCTCAGCCAGCCCAGTTGCGCACATCTCCAACAGCCAATTTTGCACTCCCAGGAGAATCGTGCATAATTGCACTTTATGATCGAGAGTGCAGTTGAGTCCGGGCGGGCAGCCAAGATGCGACGCACGCGCATCGCGATCACCGAGCACGCCCGCAAGCTCACCGCGGCACACGGCCTCGCCGGATTCACCATCGAGGACGTGTGCGAGCCCGCGGGGATCTCGCGTCGCACCTTCTTCAACTACTTCCCCTCGAAAGAGGCCGCGGTCGTCGGCTCCCCCGCCGACCCATTTGAGAGCGAGGCGGTCCGCCGATTCTCGGCTGCCGGCGCTCGCGATGGCCAGATCAGCCCCACACTCCTCGACGAGCTCGTTGAGGTTGCCGTGGAAATGATGGACGAGGTCTTCGACATCGCGGGCACCATCACGCACGTCAACCAGATCATCGCACGCGAGCCCGAGTTCATGGAAAAGTTCATGCATGACTCGGAGGAAATGAATCAGCGATTCACCGCGGTGATCGAAGAGCGTGAGGGCCTCGCACCCGGAGACCAGCGCGCGGCGATCGCACTCCAGGTACTCGGCGGGTTGCTGCATCACGCCGCTCACGCGTTCTTCGGCCGCGGCGAGACCGGCAGCATTGGCCCCGAGCTGCGGCGAGCGCTGACGCTCAGTCGAGAGCTCTTCACCGGCACCCCGCCCGTGTCACGCTAACTTCCTCCCCGTTCCATCCGTTCCCCACCTGCCCGGCTCCCACAGCGGGGCCAGGTTTCCCGATCCCGAAAGCCTCATCGCATGACAGCAACTGCCTCAGCGCAGGCCGGCCAGGCCCCGCTTCTCCTCACACAACGCAGAATCTGGATCATCTTCTCCGCCCTCATCGCGGGAATGATGCTCTCAAGCCTTGACCAAACCATCGTGTCGACCGCGATGCCCACGATCGTCGGACAGCTCGGCGGCGTGGAGCACCAGGCGTGGATCACCACCGCGTACCTCCTCGCCACCACCATCGTCATGCCGATCTACGGCAAGTTTGGCGATGTCCTGGGGCGGCGCACACTGTTCCTCGTCGCGATCGCCCTGTTCACACTCGCGTCAGTTGGCGCAGCCTTCGCGCCAGACTTCCTCTGGCTTGTGATCTTCCGCGCCATGCAGGGCCTCGGCGGCGGTGGCCTCATGATCCTGTCGCAGGCGATTATCGCCGATATCGTTCCCGCCTCCGAGCGTGGAAAGTACATGGGACCCCTCGGCGCGATCTTCGGGCTCTCCGCGGTTGCCGGTCCCCTGCTCGGCGGCTTCTTCGTCGACCACCTCACCTGGCAGTGGGCGTTCTACATCAACATCCCAGTGGGCATCGCCGCATTCGCTATCGCTTGGTTCGCGCTCACGCTGCCGAGCAAGAAGGCTGAAAAGAAGATCGACATCCTCGGCGTCCTGACGCTTTCGATCGCGACGACCTGCCTCATCTTCTTCACCGACTTCGGCGGCAAGGCCGAGTACGGCTGGGATGCGCCGGCGACGTGGCTGTGGGGCGCGGGCCTGCTCCTCGCCGCGCTCTCGTTCGTGCTTGTCGAGGCGCGAGCAGAAGACCCGATCATCCCACTCGGGCTCTTCAAGAACCCGATCTTCATCAATGCGACGGCCATCGGCTTCACCCTGGGCCTTGGCATGTTCTCGGCGATCGCTTTCGTGCCGACCTTCCTGCAGATGTCGTCCGGTGCCTCCGCTGCCGCTTCGGGCCTCCTTATGCTCCCCATGATGGCGGGCATGATGGGCACGTCCATCTGGTCGGGCATCATGATCACGAAGCGCCAGAAGTACCGCATGTACCCCATCGTGGGCACGCTCATCACGGCGGGCGCAATGACCGCCATGACCACACTCGCGGCGAGCACCCCTATTTGGCTCATCTGCGTATATCTGTTCGTGTTCGGCGCTGGCCTCGGCCTGATCATGCAGGTCGTGGTGCTCGTGGTGCAGAACGCCGTGGACCCGTCAATGGTGGGAACAGCGACAAGTACCAACAACTACTTCCGCGAGGTGGGTGCATCCCTGGGTGTCGCGATCTTCGGCGCGATGTTCACCACCCGACTGAGCGAAAAGCTCGGAGAGGTGTTCGCCGGGGCCGGCGTGCCGAACGCCGGTGAGGCGGTCGCGACGATCGACCCGCAGAAGCTTTCCGAGATGCCCGACGCGATTCGGGACGGCGTCGTGAACGCGTACGCCGATTCGCTCGCCCCGGTGTTCTGGTACCTCATTCCGTTCATCCTCATCGCGTTCGTTCTCGCACTGTTCCTCAAGCAGATTCCACTCTCGGATCAGTCCGGCATGGTCGCACGCGGCGAGGCCGTTGCGGGCGAAGAAGCCGAGGCACTCGAGGCTGCCCAGCGCGGACGCACCGAATCGGGCTCCGCGGAGCCCGAAGCGGCACGCCCCGAACGTACGTCGCCCGACGCGTAGCCGCGATCGGACCCAGGTGGCCCGGCGGAGCATCGCGCTTCCGCCGGGCCACCTGCGCACCCGGCTAGACTCGTGGGGTGCATGCCTCTCCCCGCGCTCGGCTCCCTTTCGAGGTCTGGGCGCTTGTCGCCGGCGGTTTCACCGTCGCACTCGGCTACGGCGTGGTGGCGCCCGCGATTCCCCAGTTCGCACTCGAATTCGGGGTCTCCACCTTCGCGGCATCCGCGATCGTGAGCGCATTCGCGTTCATGCGCCTCGTCTCCGCTCCGCTTGCCGGCTGGCTCGTCGGGAAGTTTGGTGAGCGCCGCAGCTACACCGCGGGCATTCTGATCGTCGCGGGATCAACCGGCGCCGCCGCGCTCGCGATGAACTACGGCCAGTTCGTCGTGCTCCGTGGCCTCGGCGGAATCGGCTCCACGATGTTCACCGTTGCGTCCACCGCGCTCCTCATCAAGGTGAGCCCGCCGACAGCGCGGGGCCGAGTCGCGAGCCTCAACGCGGCAGGCTTCCTCCTCGGCGGGCTTCTGGGCCCCGTGTTCGGCGGCCTCGTCGCTGGCTTCGGGCTGCGCGCGCCGTTCGTCTTCTACTTCCTCACGCTGATCGCGGCCGCCATCGTCGTGACCATCGCGCTCCGCCGCTCGCAGGCAGCGGGAAGCCCGGACCCCGAGGCACACGGCGTCCCGGCAATGACGCTGCGCGAGGCGATCGGGATCGGGCAGTACCGCACCCTCCTGCTGTCCGTGTTCGCGTTCGGCTGGACATCGTTCGGTGTGCGCGTCTCAGTGATCCCCATCTTCATCGCCGTCGCGTTCCACGGCGATGCGGCGACCGCAGCCTGGATCCTCGCCGCATACGCGGCGGGCAATGCGATCTTGATCTTCCCGTCCGGGCGCTGGAACGACACGCTGGGACGCAAACCGATGCTCATCATCGGCATGCTCACGCTCGCCGCCACCTACGCCGCGTTCCCCGCCTCGCCCACGCTGTGGGTCGCCGCGGCGCTCATGTTCGTGGCTGGTGCCGGCTCGGCGCTCGTCAACCCCGGGCAGCAGGCTGTGCTCGCCGATGTGCTCGCGCAGCGGCGCGGCGGCAACGTGGTTGCCGCGTACTCGATGACGAGCGACCTCGGCGGCGTGCTTGGCCCGCTCATCGCCGGCGCGATTGTCGACTGGGCAGGGTTCGGCTGGGCCTTCGGCGTCACAGCGCTGCTCGTCGCGGTTGCCGGCGTCGCGTGGACGCTCGTCCCCGACTCGCGCACGCTCGGTGGCGCGCCGGACCTCGGGGACGCAGGCCCGAGCCGCTAGCCTTCGAGGTCGTCGACGCCCGGCTGCCAGCTCAGGCCCGGTCGGCCCCACCCATTCTTGCGCTGTGCCTTGTGCGCGCCACGGTTCTCGGGGTGCACCAGGCGGTCAACATAGAGCAGACCTTCAAGGTGATCGAACTCGTGCTGGAGGATGCGGGCGAACCAGCCACTCGCCTGAATCTCGAACGGGTTCCCGTCGACGTCCTGTGCGCGCAGCAGCGCGCGGGGCGAACGGCGCAGCGCGAACCGCTCTCCGGGGAACGAAAGGCAACCCTCAACCTCATCTTCGCCGGGCAGACCCGGCTCGAGCGGCGCGATCCACAGCTCCGGGTTGATCGCAACTCCCTGTGCGGGGGCCTCATCCTGATCGTCGTACATCCACACGAAGACTCGCTTGCCAACGCCCACCTGTGGGGCCGCGAGGCCCACTCCCGGCGCAGCCACGGTCGTCTCGAACATATCGTCGACGAGTGTGCGGAGCTCAGCGTCAAACTCCGTGACGGGCTCGGCGGGACGGTGCAGGACGGGGTCGCCAGAGATGACGATGGGAAGAACAGCCATGCTCGCAAGTGTAGAGCGTTGCCCGCACCCGTGCGCCCAGCTCCGTGCGTTCAGCCCCCTGCCGGGCACGAGCCCACAGCGATAGACTGGGGCGGTTCCGGCGCACCCGCGCCGCGACCCCGTCGAGAGGACCCCACATGTCGAACACCCCCGCCGAGCAGATCGTATGGATCGACTGCGAGATGACGGGCCTCGACGTGGATCGGGATGGGCTCTGCGAAATCGCCGTCATCGTCACCGACTTCGAGCTGAATCCGCTCGACCCCGGCTTCGAGATCGTCATCAACCCGGGCGAAGACGCCCTCGCGCACATGAACGACTTCGTACGCAAGATGCACGAGACCTCCGGCCTCCTCCCCCGCATCGCAGATGGTGCGAGCCTCGCCGACGCGGAAGCACAGGTCATCGAATACCTGCGCCGCTTCGTGACCGCCGGTCGCCGGCCACTCGTCGCAGGAAACACGATCGGCATGGACCGCCGCTTCATCGCCAAGTACATGCCCACGCTCGAAGAGCGACTGCACTACCGCAGCGTGGATGTCTCCACGATCAAGGAGCTCAGCCGGCGCTGGTACCCCGCGGCCTACTTCGGCGCCCCCGAGAAGAACGGCGGTCATCGCGCACTTGCCGACATCGCGGAGTCAATCCAGGAACTCGCGTACTTCCGCGACGCAGTGATGGTGGCGCAGCCCGGCCCCGACAAGTCCGCCTCCCAGCAGATCTCCCAGACCGCAACCGAGCGCTTCGCGGCGTTGATCTCGGGGCCTGCCCCCGAGACGGTGGCACCCGACGCGCTCTAACCCTGCGCCGCCGCACGCTGCTCCCGGCGCAGGCTGAAGCCGGCACACGCCGCCGGATCCCACGCAAGTTCTCGCTCGAATGAGGGATGTGCCCGCGTGTCGAACTCCCGAGCCGTGGCATAATTGACGCGGTTCGACCGCTGCAGGTCACGTCGAACGCTTCGCGTGTGATGGTCGCGTCACGGAGAACGTCAGTAGGAGAACGCATGGGTGCGCTGAAGCGAGAGACCATTTTCATGGGTGTCTTCGCAGCATTCGCTCTGGCTGCCGCGGTGTGTGGCGCAGTGCAGTTGCCGGGCGCCTCTCCGCAATCGTGGACACTCGTGATCACCGTCATCGTCGGCGTGATCATTTGCAGCCCGCTCCAGTTCAACGTGGGGCGCGACGCGAGCTTCCCCCTCGTGGGCGTGTCGATCGTGATGCTCACGATCCCGCCGTTCGAGCAACGGCCCTGGCTCAGCGTGTGCGTGTGGATTATCGGGCTCGGGATCTCTCAGCTGCTCATCCGGCGCATCGCGCTGCACGCGCTCTACCTCACTGGCCTCAGCGGCGCTGCTGCCGCAGGATTCATGCTCATCCGCGTGTGGCTCGAGGCGTTCGGAGTCTGGGAGGGCGTGGCCTTCCTGAGCGGCACCGCGCTGTACTACGGCATCTTCGTGCTTGGTGAGCTCGCACGGCGCAGCCTCCAGCAGGCGGACGCGAATGTGCTCGCCCGCAGTGCGCCGCTCAGCTTTGGGCGGCTCGCCCTCGTCACGCTCGCGGTGACCACCGCATCCATCCTGATGCGCAGCATCGACCGCAACCTCATTCCCTGGCTCGAGCAAAACTCAGAGCTCACTCGGTCCCCCTTTGTGGTGCTCTTCACCGCACTCATGTGTTACGTCCTGGCGCAGCGACTCCGCGCAATTGAGGGAAAGCGCCGACTCGATGCCGTCGTAGCCTCTGCGGTTGAGCTCCCGCAGGAGAGCGGTGCGAAGCTGGCTCTGGCCCTGCAGAACCGCGCCTGCGACCTGGTTCGCGCCAGCCACGCGGAGGTTCGCGATACCGCCCCCGAACGCGGGGAGATCGGCGCGCGCGTTGTGCTCCAACCCGGTTGCGAGCAGTTCCTCATCGCCACCCGAAAGGTTGGGGGAACCGCCTTCAGCCGCGAAGACGACCGGGCTCTCGCGTCGCTCGCGCATCTCGCAAGTGAGGCCGCTCGCATTCAGCACGAGGTGAACTCACTCGAGCGGCGCGCGAACACCGATCCGCTCACCGGACTCCCGAACTATGGCGCGTTCCAAAAGGCACTGGTGCACGCGAACGAGTTCCGCCTGTACCACGAGGGCATCGCGCTGCTCTTTATCGACCTCGACAACTTCAAGCGCTTGAACGACACCCACGGGCATCGCACGGGCGACGAGCTGCTGCGCGAAGTCGCGAGGCGCCTGGAACGCACCGCGGGTGGCGGCGACTTCGTCTCGCGCGTCGGCGGAGACGAGTTCGTGGTGATCCTCGCGGGTCTCGTGTCCATTGAGCATGCGAAGGAGTCCGCAGAACGGATCATCGCGGCGGTCAGTGAGCGGGTGTCACTCGAGGGGGAGGATATCCGGCCCGCGGTGAGCGCCGGCCTCGCGTTCTCGCACCACCGCGAGCTCGATGCGCAGACGCTCGTTGAGGACGCGGATCGCACCATGCTCCAGGCGAAGCGCTCGCGCCACGAGAATGGCGCGAGCGGGGGCGGAAGTAGCGTCAGCGTCTCGTCTCGGCGCTCCACGCGCACCAACGACATCGTCGCGCGCGCAATCCAGAGCCAGCGCCTCAACCTCGCGTTCCAGCCCATCGTGCGTCTCGACACCTCGCGCGTGTGGGGCTTCGAGGCGCTGGTGCGCTACGTGGATCCGGAGCTTGGACCGATCTCCCCGCCGTCGCTCGTGGCGCGCGCTAAGAGCCTCGGGCTCATGAACGAGCTGACCTGCCAGGTCATTTCGAAGGCGCTGACGACCGCAACCGAGTTCGTCCGTATCAACCCGGAGCTCGACACCATCACCGTGAATCTTGAGCTGACGCAGATCAGCGAGGATCAGCTCGGTCCGTTCATCCGGGAGGCCGCAGCCGCGCACCCCGAGGTGAAGCTCTGCATCGAGCTCAACGAGCGCTCGCTCCGCGACGTGACCGACGAGCTCCGGCGCGACGCCGAGCGGCTTCAGCGCGCGGGCATCATTATCGCGCTCGACGACTACGGCTCGGATGACTCGTCAGTGGGCGCGCTCGTGCACTTCCCCATGAACATCCTCAAGATCGACAAGAGCCTCATCAGCAACCTCGACGATGTGCGCCAGCGCGAAGTGGTGAAAGCGCTGCAGGGCTTCGGAGACAGCCTCGGGCGCACCACCGTAGTCGAGGGCGTCGAGGACGCACAGATGGCCGCGGTGCTCGCAGAGCTGGGTGTGAGCAACGCTCAGGGCTACTTCTACGGCCGCCCGATCTCAGCGGCGCTCACCATCGCCCGCATTCGGCGTTGGGGAACACAGGCGGTCACGACGGCCTAGTCCGGGGCTACTCCCCCGCGGGCGTCACGTCGACGCCGCCGTTGAGCCGCGCGATTGCTTCGTCCGCGTTGAACGCGGGATCCGGCTCGATGAACGCGTCGACCACGCCCATGAAGGCGAGCGCCGCAACCGACCACGACTCCACACCCGCCGCGTGCTCCGCCGCCGCTTCCTCGACGCCGAGCGTCTCAAAGTGGGCTTCAACGAGCGCAGGGACTGTTGCGCGCACGATACCGAGCCCCTCGATTACCGACGCAGCCGCCACAACGAACGGCTGGTAGTCGCCGCGGAGCAGGGGCCGGAGGCGGTACCCCACGGTGGGAAGCACGTTGCGGTAGAAACTCTCCATCGTCTCGACGAACGCGAGCTCGCTCGCCCGGAGAGCGTCAATCACTCGGGTGCGCGCCTCACCCTCAGGCCACGACAGGATTGTCGTGGACAGCGCGGCGTAGGTGCGCCACTTGCTCGAGGCGGTGACCACGTCGAAGTTGTACTCCGCCGCGGTACGAATCACATCGACCAGCACCGCCCGTCGCCCCTCTGCAGAGCGCAGATCACCGCTGCGCATGCCGAGGTACTGCCACGTTGTGAGGAGCGTCTCTGAGTCCGCTCGGTCGATTTGCGCGTGGTTGGCGAGCTCACAGAACAGTTCGGCAAGGTAGGCCTCGGGTGAGGACCAGATCTGGGCGAACTGCTTGGGCGTCGCGCCAGCGGTCGCGACGAGCTGCTCGACGATCTTCGCCGGGACGCCCAGGGAAAGACCGACGGTTTCGACGTGCTCTTCGCCGGTACGGAGGATCCGCGTGCGCACATCATCGAGCGGCGACTGACCTCGACCAGCCGCACGAATCCAGTTCTCTCCCGGCACGAGTGCTCCCATCACGACGTCGTTAGCTCGCTCTATCGTAGCAACGTCGCCACCGACATGCGGTAACATCGCGCGCCCGCGCGCCGAGAAACTGTGAGCAGGCGCCACGCGATCCCAAATCGTTTCCGGAGCGGTGCTGCGGTGGCCCCGGCCCGTAGGGCAGAATGAGACGTCAGAGATTTCGCGGCGTGATGGGTCGCCGCGTATCGCCGTGCGCGCATCCCTCGCGCAGCTTCCCCGAAGGACTCCGCGTTGTCCCAAATCGATCGTTCTGTGACCAATCACGATGTCATCCCCGTTCTCAGTTCCGGGGTGTTCGATGAGCATCCGACCGCGCGGCTCGCGTGCGGTCTGCTCGCTGTCGACGGCGTTCCCCTCCCCGGGCTCGAGGCGGAGTACACGGCGCACTTCTCGCTGCGCCGCCGCGTCTACGTCGACCAAACGGGCCAGCTCTCGGAGAGCGACATCCTCGAGGACGGAACCGACCGCGACGCCGACGATGCACGCTCCGCGACCTTCGCGGTGTTCGAGAATCATCGCGAGGGCGTTCGCGTGCTGGGCGTCTCGCGCCTCATCGTGCGCGGCACCGAAACACAGCTGCCCGTGGAGGAGTTCTGCCCGGAGTCGTTCCCCGCGGGCCCGCTCTCTGAGCGGAGCGTCGAGGTGTCGCGCATGATCGCACGCCACGAAACCGCAGCAATGCAGGATCTCGTGCAGTGGCACCTCTTCACGCTCATGCTCGCGTACATCGCGAACCACGAGCTTGAGCGCACCTTTGCGATCATCGAGCCCTGGTTCGAGCGCCACCTGAACAGCATCATCTCGATCTCGCGCATCGGTGAACCCCGCTACGTCGAGCACTACCTCGACTACAACCTGCCGATCGAGATTGACATTCCGGCGTCCGCCGAGCTCACGAACACGCGCCGGGCCGGCTCGATCGACGGCTACCGCGCTGCTGAGCCCGGGCTTACCTTCCTCGGGCGCGCGCCGCACGTGGCTCGCAGCGCGGCGGCGGTCTAGCCTCACGGCCGGCCGGGCGCTCCCCCGGCTGAGCCTTTCACCTGACAGCCGCATCAGGCGGTCTGCCCGGCAGATGCCGGAGCAGACCGCCTGAGACACAAAAACACCCCCGATTCGAAAATCGGGGGTGTTTTCCTTGGGGTGGCTAACGGGACTTGAACCCGCGACCACCGGCACCACAAGCCGGTGCTCTACCAACTGAGCTATAGCCACCATGCTGACCTGACGTTCACCGGGGCGAACGAGGCAACTCTACGATCATAACCCATGGCAGTCCCCCGCTGCGAACTCGCGTGTCATCCCGGGTGTGCCGCGAGGTCATCAGTCGCTTGCCACGCATTCACACCCACGCCTCGCGCCAGCTGTGTAGGGTGAAGATATGCTCGCCATGCCGCCCGAAGAGTTCGAGGCCCTCGTCGCCGACGGCCTCGATTCGCTGCACGACGACATGCTCGCCCAGCTCGACAACGTGATTTTCTTGGTGGAAGACCGGCCCGCCGATGGCAGCGACATTCTCGGTGTGTACGAAGGCTTCTCGCTCGCTGAACGCAATGTGTATGGCTACGGAGAGGAGCCCGATCGAATCATCCTGTTTCGCGAGAATCTGCTCGAGCACTGCGCGGATCACGAGGAACTGGTGCATGAAATCCGCGTGACCCTCGTCCACGAGATCGCGCACTTCTACGGCCTGAGCGAGGCACGTATTCATGAACTCGGGTGGGGCTGATGGTCATGGCGGGAACTGAGACGAGTCGACGTGAGGCGACGCGTGTGCTTCCCGACAGCGGGTGGCAGACCGTGGTGTGGGATGATCCGGTGAACCTCATGTCGTACGTCTCGTTTGTCTTTCGGACGCACTTCGGCTTCGACGCGCAGCACGCCGAAGAACTCATGCTCCGTGTGCACCATCGAGGCAGCGCAGTTGTCGCAGAGGGCGGCCGCGAGGCGATGGAGATGCACGTTGAGGCGATGCATGGCTACGGGCTCTGGGCAACGATTCGAGAGGTGGGAACTCAGTGAAGCTGATCCCCCAGCCGAACGGAATGCGCGTCGTGTTTGAACGCGATGAAGCGGCGATGCTTGACCAGCTCGTCTCCCAGCTTGCCCAGCTCCTCGACAGCCACAGCGGGACGGCGCTTGACCCGGATCCATTTTTCGCGAGCCTCGAGGTCGGCGGAAGCGACGCGTTGCCGAGCGACCCCGCACTCGCCCGCCTCTTCCCTGATGCGTACGAGGGGACAAGCGAGGCCTCCGAGTTTCGCAAGGTGACGGAGCAGGGGCTCGTGAACCGCAAACTCCAGGACGCGCTCTTCGTCACGAGTGCACTCGGCGTCGGGCAGATCGACGACGAGGCTCGCGCACAGCGGACGGATGACGCGGACATCGAGTCTCGTGATGACGCGGACTCCGGTGCCGTGATCGTGGAGATCTCAATTACCACCCTGCCGGTCTGGGTTCGCACGCTGACCGCGCTGCGGCTCGCGATCGCCGCCCGCATCGGCCTCGACGAGCACGATGATCGCGAACGGCTGCTCGCCGACGAAGAGACGCGGGGAACGGTGCTGGTGTTCGACTGGCTTGCAGCAGTACTCGAGTCGCTCCTCACCGTTATGCAGAGCGACGTGCCGAGCGAACCCTCGCACGACTAGCCGCGCCCGCCCGGAGCGGCTCGTCTAGCTCGGGTCTTCCAGCGAGCGAGGATCGACGACCGCGCCGCGCCCCGTCAGGAGGCTCGCGGACGTGATACCCGCCGAACCGAAACGGTCTTTCAACTCGTCGACCGCCTGGTCAACCGCGCGCCACTCGTCGTCGTCGCTCCAGAGCCCCACAGGCTCGCTGCCGGCTGGGCGGAGCTGTTCCGCCCGCACGCCGATGAGGCGCACCGGACGCACCGCATCGAGGCTCGCGTAGAGCTCGCGCGCCGTCTGCACGATGCGGCGCGTTGCGTTGGTGGCCTCGGCGAGCGTTCGCGATCGCGTAACCGTCTCAAACGTGTCCCACCGGACCTTGATCGCGATCGTGCGCGCCTCAAACTGCGCAGCACGGAGCCGCTCACCCGTGCGCGTCGCGAGCCGAAGCAGCTCGCGGTCAATCACCGCGGGATCGCTAACGTCACCCGCGAAGGTCTCTTCGTGCCCGATGCTCTTCTCCGTGCGCGTGGTCTCGACCGCGCGCGCGTCGCGGCCATTCGCGAGCGCGTGCAGCTTCATTGCGCTCGCGGACCCCACGATTCGAGTGAGCGATGGAAGCGGTTCCCGTGCGAGGTCGGCGACGGTGTGGATGGCCCGTGACTTGAGCGCGCGTGCGGTGGCCTGCCCCACCCCCCACATCGCTTCGACAGGCAGGCTGTGCAGAAACTCGAGCGTGCGCGCCGGAGGGATCTCGAGTACCCCGTCGGGCTTCGCGCGCTGCGACGCGAGCTTGGCCACAAACTTCGTTGCCGCGAGGCCCACCGACGCGGGCAGCCCCGTTCGCTCACGCACCCGGTGCCGAATCGCGCGCGCAATCTCGATGGGCGAGCCGAACAGTTTCATCGAGCCCGCAACGTCGAGGAACGCCTCGTCGATACTCAAGGGTTCGACAAGCGGAGTGAACTCGTGGAAAACGCTCATCACCTCGCGAGAGGCGAGCCGATACTTCTCAAACGTCGGAGTAATGAGCACCAGTTCGGGGCACAGCTGTTTTGCGCGAGCCACCGGCATCGCAGAGCGCACCCCGTAGCGACGCGCCTCGTAGCTCGCGCTCGATACGACGGAGCGCACGGTGTCGTGCGCCGCCGCAACGGGCCGGCCGACGAGCTCCGGCCGATCGAGCAGCTCGACCGACACGAAGAAGGAGTCCATATCGACGTGCAGCATCGATGCCTCGGTGCGCTGCGCTTCGGTCATGCATCCATTGCATCACACACCACCGACGTTTCCAGTACCGTTGAGGAAGACCCCACCCGCTCCAGCAGCAAGGCAGGCAGATGGCACGGCAAAACTCCCCCACCGCACGTCCGAGTGTCGAGGCCCTTCGCGGCCGTCCCAGCGCTGATGTGCTGATTATCGGCGGCGGGATTAACGGCATTGCCACCTTCCGAGAGCTCGCCCTTCAGGGAGTCGACGTCGCCCTCGTTGAGCGCGGCGACTACGTCTCGGGCGCGTCGTCCGCTTCGAGTCACATGGTGCACGGCGGCGTGCGCTACCTCGAGAACGGCGAGCTGCGGCTTGTCCGCGAGGCGGTCCAGGAGCGGAATCGGCTGCTGAAGAACGCCCCGCACTACGTCGCCCCGCTGCAAACCACGATCCCAATCTTCAAAACGTTTGCAGGGGTCCTCTCCGCACCGTTCCGTCTGCTCGTCACCCACGGCCGCGGAAAGCCCAGCGAGCGCGGAGCGCTGCTCATCAAAATCGGCTTGTTGATGTACGACACGTTCTCGCGTGGGGGCGGCCGGGTGCCGAGACACCGCTTCCACGGTCGGGAGCGCTCGCTGCGCGCTCTGCCCCGGCTCAATCCACGCATCAAATACACCGCAACGTACTACGACGCGTCGATGCACGATCCGGAGCGGCTCGCGCTCGACGTGCTGCAGGATGGTCTCGCGGCGGGGCGAGAGCGGCACACGGGCGCTGACGCGAACTCGCGCGCCGCAAACTATCTCTCCGCGGTCGGCTATCGGGACGGAGCGACTGTGCTCCGTGACGAAACCACTGGGGATGAGTTCCCGTTCCACGCAAAGGTAATCGTCAACACCAGCGGCCCCTGGACCGACGAGACGAATGCAGCGCTCGGCCGACCGAGCTCGTTTATGGGTGGCACGAAGGGCTCGCACATCGTGCTCGACCACCCCGAACTTCTCGATGCCACCCGTGGGCGCGAGATGTTCTTTGAGCACTCCGACGGGCGCATCGTGCTGATCTATCCGCTCAAGGGGCGCGTCATGGTGGGCACGACCGACATCGACGCCGATCCGGCCACGCCGACGGTCTGCACTGACGATGAGGTCGACTACTTCTTCGACCTCATCCCCCATGTCTTCCCGGGAATCGCGGTCGATCGATCGCACATCGTCTACACGTTCTCCGGCATCCGCCCCCTCCCGAAGCACGACGACACAGCGCCAGGGTTCGTGTCCCGCGACTACCGGATCGAGCACGGCTGGCTGGGAGCGGTGCGCACCCTGAGCCTCGTGGGCGGGAAGTGGACGACCTTCCGCGCGCTCGGTGAGCACCTCGCAGACGAGACTCTCGCGCTGCTCGGCGCCCCCCGCACCGTGAGCACGCGCGCCACCGCAATTGGCGGCGGCGCGGGCTTCCCGCGAGACGCAGCGGCACGCAAGGTCTGGCTGGCCCGGCATCGCGGCGACCACGATCCCGCCCTCGTGGATCAGCTCCTGCAGCGCTATGGAACGCAGGCGACCGAGGTGCTCGCGGCGCTTCCCCAGAAGCCGACGCCACTCGCGCACGTGCCTGGCTACACCGCGGAGGAGCTTGCCTACCTGGCTGAGACTGAGCAGGTGCAGCATCTCGATGACGTGCTGCTTCGGCGCACGTCGATCGCGTTTGTTGGCGGTCTGAGTTCCGCGACCCTCGAGGAGGTCGCCGCAGCGATCGCACCCGTACTCGGGTGGAGCGCCACGACGCAAAAGGCCGAGGTGAAGCGCGCGAGCGAGCTGCTCCGCGCCGCACACCGCGTCTCACTCGACGGCCCCGGCCTCACCCCGGCGTAAACAAGGAGTTTCGATGCGCAACTTCGTACTGTCGATTGACCAGGGCACCACATCCTCGCGAGCGATCATCTTCGACCGCACGGGTTCGGTTGTGGCGCTGGGTCAGAAAGAGCATCGGCAGATCATGCCGAGCGCCGGACTCGTTGAGCACGACGCCAGTGAGATCTGGCAGAACGTGCAAGAGGTCATCGGCACGGCACTCGGACGGGCAGACCTGACAGGGGCAGACATCGCCGCCGTCGGCATCACGAACCAGCGCGAAACCACGATCATGTGGGATCGCGCCACGGGCAGCCCTGTGCACCACGCAATCGTTTGGCAGGACACGCGCTCGCAGGATATCGTCGATCTTCTCGCCGCTAACGGCGGGCCGGATCGCTTCCGCGAGCTGACCGGGCTCCCCCTCACCGCCTATTTCTCCGCATCGAAGATTGCCTGGCTGCTCCAGAACGTGCCGGGGCTGCGGGAGCGCGCGGAAGCGGGCGAGATCCTCTTTGGCACACCGGACACCTGGGTGCTCTGGAACCTCACCGGCGGGCCGGATGGGGGCGTCCACGCCACGGACGTGACCAATGCGTCGCGAACGTTCTTGATGGATCTGCGCACGCGCGCATGGAGCCCCGAGCTCCTCGCCGCGTTCGACATTCCCGAGTCCCTCCTGCCGGAGATCCGTTCGTCCTCGGAGGTGTACGGATCCGCCGAGGCATCCTCTCTCCTGCACGGAGTTCCCGTCGCGGGCATCCTGGGTGATCAGCAAGCCGCGGCCTTCGGGCAAGCCGCATTCGATGCCGGTGAATCGAAGAACACCTACGGCACCGGTTGCTTTCTCCTCATGCAGACGGGCGCAGAGCTCGTCCATTCGAGCAATGGGCTCATCACGACGGCGGGCTACCAGCTTGGCAACGGCCCCGTTCACTATGCACTCGAGGGATCCATCGCAGTCACGGGATCACTCATCCAGTGGCTCCGAGATCAGCTCGGGATCATTCCCTCTGCCGAAGAGGTGGAGCCCCTCGCGCTCAGCGTGCCGGATAACGGCGGCGTGTACATCGTGCCGGCCTTCTCCGGGCTCTTTGCGCCGTATTGGCGGCCGGATGCGCGTGGCACCATCGTCGGGCTCACCAGGTACTCAAATCGCGGGCACTTTGCGCGTGCCGCGCTCGAAGCGGTTGCGTACCAAACCCGTGACGTGCTCGACGCGGTGAACGCGGACGTCGAAGTTCCATTGACCGAGCTCCGCGTCGACGGCGGAATGGTGGCAAACACGACGCTCATGCAGTTTCAGGCCGACATCCTCGGCGTCCCGGTGGTGCGACCCAGAGTCGCAGAGACCACTGCGCTCGGCGCCGCCTACGTTGCGGGGCTCGCAGTGGGGTTCTGGCGGGATCTCGACGAACTGCGTGCGAACTGGCGAGAAGGCGAACGGTGGGAGCCGCGGCTCGAAGAGGCGGAGCGTGCACGGCTCCTCCGGGAGTGGCGCAAGGCAGTCACGAAGTCCACGGGGTGGGTCGACGACGACACACCGCACTAGTGTGTGGAAGACCGCGGCCCCAACCTCCAAATCGCAACCGCGGTCACCAAGAGGTACAGAACGTTGAAGACGGCAGCTGCCGCGAGCAGGGCTTCCGCTCCGGTTCCTTGCGAGCCGTGCGTATCGATCCCGCCCGTGGCAAGAATCGTAGTCGGATCTGTAATCGCGTGGAGCGCAATCGCCCACCACAGGCGTCCAGTCGAAATTAACGCAAGGTACATCATCCCGCCAAAACCGAATGCGTACGCCGCAGTGACCAGCACCGTTACTACAGATTGACCTGAAACGACGTTCCCCAGATGGAGCACGGCAAAAAGGGTTGCCGACACGATCAACACCGTTCGCTCCCCGAACCCCGCGTTTTGCAATACACGGACTGCGATTCCTCGAGTCAGGAGCTCCTCAGCGAAGCCGATACACAGGCCAAGCAGGAGTATAGAAAGCACAAGAAGCCACGAGTAGCGTGACCACTCAGTGGCGACTACCCGCAACACGACCGGCAAGATCATGATGGCTACGACGCCCCACAGCCAACGTGGATGCAACACCGGATGAGCTTTGAAGAGGCTCCTCGTCCACCGTAGAGAACCCGAGAACGCGAGCAGGAGTGCCCCCATCACCGCGATGGGGACAGCAATACCGAACATCACACTTGCGGGGGTAGAGATCGGGTCTTTTGCGTCGATGGTCGACGCAAAAAGAGTTGAGGTGGCGAGCCCAACGAGTTGGTAGAGCAGCCAATAGCCGACCACCAACAGCGCGGCTTTCCACCAGCCTCCGGTGTTCCAGAAAGCACGCCACCGGTTGCGTTCATGTAGCATGCTGAGCTCCTCTGCCGTAGGGGTAGAGAAGAAGCGTATCCAGAAAAACACTTCCCCCACAAGAATAATGAGGCGTGCGACAACGACGACCGTGGGCAGCCGCCCAAACGAACCATGGTGCGCATGAGCGCCTGTTTTTGGGGTCAAAAAAAGGGAGGGCCACACCCGCAAGCCACCATCACTGGTGACCAACAAGTGCAACCCTCCCTAT
>NZ_QYAD01000004.1 GCF_016758255.1 Leucobacter chromiireducens subsp. chromiireducens | reverse complement strand
TTTTATAGGGAGGGTTGCACTTGTTGGTCACCAGTGATGGTGGCTTGCGGGTGTGGCCCTCCCTTTTTTTGACCCCAAAAATTGGTGGGTGTCATGTCCGCACCTCTCCTCGTATCGGACAGTGAGACTGTAGTCCGCTTTCGGGTCAATTCGACGCGCCGTTCTCGGGAGAACCCTCAGGCAAAGCCATCGCTTTCCGATACCATAAATGAGGAAATAGACGACGACCTCAGTACGGAAGTGGGCCGCCTATGGGTGCGATGATGAGTGTGTTGCTCGTTCTCGCCCTCGCCGCCCCTGCCGCCTATCCACTGGTTCGTCGCGTTAGCCGCAACGGCTTCTTCGCGCTGTCTGGTGTGCTTGCGCTTGCCTTCGTAGCTCTGCTGGTGCTTGCTCAGCCCGTATTCGGGGGAGCGGTGCTGACAGAGTCCCTGCCGTGGGTGCCACAGCTGTCGCTGACGCTCACGTTCCGTCTCGACGTCCTGTCGGCACTGTTCGCGCTCTTGGTCACTGGCGCGGGCTCTCTCGTACTGCTCTACTGTGCGCGCTACTTTGATGAGGGTGAAGCGGGCCTTCCTCGTTTCGCAGCCGTGTTCATGGGCTTCGCGATGTCGATGCTTGGCCTGGTGCTCGCTGATGATGTCTTCCTGCTCTTTGTGTTCTGGGAGGGGACGACGATCTTCTCCTTCCTGCTCATCGGCCATGTGACACGACTGCGCACCTCGAACGCCGCCGCACTGCAGGCGCTGATCGTCACGACGCTCGGTGGCCTCGCGATGCTCGTTGGATTTGTGATCCTCGCTCACGCCGCAGGAAGCTCGTTGCTCTCGGACATCGTCGCCGCCGCGCCCACCGGACCGGCGGCCGTGACCGCGGTGTTCTTGGTCCTCGCCGGCGCACTCTCGAAATCCGCGATCTTCCCCTTCCACTTCTGGCTTCCCGGCGCAATGGCTGCGCCGACTCCCGTGAGCGCGTACTTGCACGCCGCCGCGATGGTGAAGGCAGGCGTCTACATGATTGCCCGGCTGAATCCGGGCTTCTCGGAAGTAGTCGGCTACCGCGAGGCGCTCGTGATCCTGGGCGCCATCACGATGCTGAACGGTGGCATCCGTGCGCTGAAGCAGTACGACATCAAGCTCATCGTCGCGCACGGCACCGTGAGCCAACTCGGTCTGCTCATCATGGTGTTTGGCGTCGGTGATCCTCGGGCAAGCTTCGCGGGCCTCGCGCTGCTCTTTGCGCACGCCCTCGCGAAGGCGCCGCTCTTCCTTGCCGTGGGCGCAATTGACCACGCTGCGGGAACTCGCGACCTTCGGAAGCTCAGTGGCCTGGGTCGGCAGCTTCCGGCACTCGCAGTCATCACCATCATCGCTGCTGCGTCGATGGCCGGTGTCCCGCCGTTCATCGGCTTCGTCGCGAAAGAGGCAGCGTTCACTGAACTGCTTGATCTTGCGCAGGATGAGCCGCTCGCGGGGCTCGCCTTCGGCGTTGCCGTGCTCGGAAGCATACTGACCGTGGCGTACATGGCGCGCTTCTTGTGGGGCGCGTTCGCACGCAAGCCCGGTGTTGCCGACTGTGGTCTCGCGCATCGCCCAGAGATCGTCTCGCTGTCGGTTCCCGCGGTCTTTGCGGCGCTGACGGTGCTCGGCGGCCTCCTCGCGCCCGCTGTCGACTCGGTGCTCCAGCGCACCGTGACCGGGGGAGCGACGCCGGAACACCTCGCGCTTTGGCATGGCTTCACTCCCGCCCTCGGCGCCTCCGCCGCGGTGCTGGTGCTCGGCGGTCTGCTCGGCGTGCTGCTCTCCCGCCCAGGCCTCCGGATGCCCGCGCTGCCCGATCGCTTCTCCGCCTCGCACGCGTACTGGCTGGTCACGCATCGTGTCGATAGCATCGCTGTCCGTGTGACGTCACTCACCCAGCGCGGCTCGCTCCCGTTCTACCTCGCGGTGATCCTCATCGTCCTCGTGCTGACGCTCGGCGGTGCGATCCTCACGACCGCTGAGTGGCCGGAAGAAGTCACCCTCGTGACCTCCCCAGTACAGGTGCCGATCGCGCTCATCATGATCGTTGCCGCACTGTTCAGCCTTCGCGCACGCACGCGCTTCCAGTCAGTCGTGCTCGTGGGCATCACGGGCTACGGGATGGCGGCGATCTTTGCCATGCACGGCGCCCCGGACCTCGCGCTCACGCAGGCGCTCGTCGAGACGGTCACGCTCATCGCATTCGTGCTCGTTATCCGTCGACTGCCGCAGCGCATCGGCTCGCCTCCATCAAAACGCGTGCGTTGGGGCCGCGCTCTGATTGGTATCTCGGTCGGTCTCGTCATCGGCGCTTTCGCGGTCATCGCGCTGGGTTCTCGGATCGCGGAGCCGATTTCGCTCCAGCTCCCGGAGATGGCGTATGCCGGCGGCCACGGCGCGAACACGGTGAATGTCATGCTCGTGGATATTCGCGGCTGGGACACCATGGGTGAGCTCTCCGTGATCCTCGCTGCCGCGACCGGTGTGGCCTCCCTAGTGTTCTTGAACACGCGCGCGGACCTCCGCCCGAAGCTGCGGCGCCGCGACGCGCGGAGCCAGGCGCAGGCGCATCTTCTGCATGTCGCGGATCCGAACCACCCGGCCAGCCGGGTGTCCTGGTTGCTTGCAGGTCGCCAGCTGAACCCTGCACGCCGATCGATTATTCTCGAGGTCGTCGTGCGTCTGATCTTCCACGCGCTGATCATTCTTTCGATCTATTTGCTCCTCACCGGACACAACACTCCGGGCGGCGGCTTCGCTGGCGGGCTGGTCGCTGGGCTCGCGCTCGTCGCACGCTATCTTGCAGGCGGCCGGCACGAGCTTGGGGCGACTGTGCCGCTTGATGCCGGTCGCATCCTCGGGGTGGGCCTCGCGCTTGCAGTCTCGATGGCAATCCTGCCCATGTTCTTCGGCCAGTCCGCGCTTGCCTCCGCCTGGATCGATGTGGATCTCGGCCCGTTCGGAACGCTCCCGCTGGTGACCTCCACGCTGTTTGATATCGGCGTCTACCTCGTTGTGTTCGGTCTGATCCTTGACGTGCTGCGCAGCCTCGGTGCTGAGATCGACGAGCACGAGGAAGCTGAGGCGAACTCGTTCGTGGATGAGGAGGTGAACCGCTGATGACGATGCCGCTGGTTCTCGTGGTCGTGATGGTGGTGCTCTACGCCTGCGGCGTGTATCTCATGCTTGACCGCACGCTCACCCGTCTGCTGCTCGGCTTTCTGCTTGTCGGCAACGCGACCAACCTGCTCATCTTCTTGATGTCAGGCTCGTTCGGCACCGCGCCGCTCGTTGGCGCGGGCCCCGCGGACGAGATGAGCGACCCGCTCCCGCAGGCGTTTATCCTCACCGCGATTGTGATCACCTTCGGGGTGAGTGCCTTCCTGCTGGCGCTGATCTACCGCTCCTGGCGACTCGCGCAAGACCGCACGGACACCGTGCGCGACGACGATGGGGATCTCGAGCTTGCGGACGCCGACGAGCTCAGCTCTGACGAGGTCACGGAGGAAGATCTGGCGGATACTCCGGACTACACCGACGATGATGACCTTACCGAGGACGGCCAGGCGGTGGGATACGCGGTTCCGATCCCGGGCGTCGATGTTCGCCCAATTGATGCGCCCGGGGCCGGCCCCGACGGTGGCAGCTTCCCCGTGGAGGATCGCCGATGACCGCGCTTGTTCCCCTCGTTGTCTTGATTCCGCTCGCGAGCGCCGCGCTGGCGCTCGCGGTGCCGGGGCATCGTCGGCTGCAGCAGGGCATCACCCTCGTCGCGCTCAGTTCCGTGCTCGTCTTGAGCGGCACGCTGATGTGGCTGGTCGATGCCCACGGCGCTCTGGTCATGGAGGTGGGCGGCTGGGCAGCTCCGTTTGGGATCGCGCTCGTGGTGGACCGCGTGTCCGCGCTGATGCTCGCGGTGTCTTCTGTCGTGCTGCTGGGCGTCTTCCTCTTCTCGATCGGGCAGGGCCTCGCTGACGGAGACGAGGATACTCCCGTCTCGATCTATTACCCGACCTATCTCGTGCTGGGCGCGGGCGTCTTCAACGCGTTCATCGCTGGCGACCTCTTCAACCTCTACGTCGGCTTCGAGATCCTGCTCGTGGCGAGCTACGTGCTCATCACCCTCGGCGGCACCGCGCAGCGGATCCGCGCGGGTGTCACGTACGTGGTGGTGTCGCTGGTCTCCTCCGTGCTCTTCCTGGCCGCGATCGCGCTGATCTACGGCGCCACCGGCACGGTGAATATGGCGCAGTTGACGGTGCGTATCGCTGAGCTCCCGAGCGAAGTGCAGTTGCTTCTCAACCTGATGCTGCTGATCGCGTTCGGCATTAAGGCTGCGGTGTTCCCGCTGTCGTTCTGGCTGCCGGACTCGTATCCCACGGCTCCGGCACCCGTGACCGCCGTGTTCGCTGGTTTGCTCACGAAGGTCGGCGTCTACGCGATCATCCGCAGCCAGACTCTGTTGTTCCCCACCTCAAGCGTGGACACCGTGCTCCTCGTGGTCGCGGGCCTCACGCTTATCGTCGGCATTCTGGGTGCGGTCTCGCAGCTCGACATCAAACGCCTCCTCTCGTTCACGCTGATCAGCCACATCGGCTACATGATCTTCGGTATCGGGATGGCGAACGCCGCCGGCTTCGGCGCCACGATCTTCTACATCGCGCACCACATTATTGTGCAAACGACGCTGTTCCTCGCGGTCGGTCTGATGGAGCGCCACGGCGGCACGACTTCACTCTCCGGGCTCGGAGGCATGCTCCGCACAGCCCCGGTCATCGCGGTGCTGTTCTTTATCCCCATGCTGAACCTGGGCGGCATTCCGCCCTTCTCCGGCTTCATTGGCAAGCTCGGCCTCTTCACCGTGGCTGCGGATCTTGCGACCCCCGGTGCGTATTGGTTGATGGGGATCGGCGCACTCGTCTCGCTCCTCACGCTGTACGCGCTTGCCCGCGCGTGGGTGTTCGCGTTCTGGCGCCCGCGCCGACGCGCGGAGGCGGAAAGCCGCAGCACGCGGAAGCCGAGCACCGAGGCGATGATGCTGCGCGAGCGCGAAGAAGCGCTCTTTGAGCAGCTCCACGACGCGCCCGACGCATCACCGCAGCAGGAGCAGAAGGAGATTCCGCGGTTGATGATTGCGGCGACGACCGGAATGGTGGTCGTGAGCGTCGGCCTGACCGTGTTCGCCGGTCCGTTGTACGCGTACGCTGATCGTGCGGGCGAGAACATGGCCGAGCCGGGTCGCATGGTCGAGCTGGTACTCGGGGATACCCCGGGGCAGCTCGGCGGCGGCTCGGGTGATACGCGACCGGGAGGGGAGACGACTCATGACTGAGACACCTGCACCCCGCGCCGCGCGGAGAGTCGCGCTTGGCGTCCGCTTGCACGAGCTGCCCCTGCTGGTCGGCCTCGTGGCACTCTGGATGATGCTGTGGCACGAGGTGTCGCTCTTGTCCGTTGTGAGCGGCATCGTCGTCGCGATCCTGGTCATGCGTGTGTTCTATCTACCGCCGGTGGAGCTCGCCGGGCGCTTTAATCCTTGGTACGCGCTGCGCTACTTGGGCTTCTTCTTTTGGAACCTTGCGCATGCGTCCTGGCAGGTGGCCTACTTGTCGATCCGGCCGGGGCCGCCGCCGCCCACTGCGATTATCGCGGTGAAGCTCAGCACCCGCAACGACTTCATTCTCACCGTGGTGGGCCTCACGATCTCGCTCATCCCGGGGTCGCTCGTGGCCGAGGTCGACCGGTTTGAATCGACGCTCTACCTGCACGTACTGAACACGCCCACCCAGCGCGCAATCACGAAGATGCGACACGATGTGCGCCACATCGAGCGTCTCCTCATCCTGACGCTGGGGTCGAAGCAGGAGATCGGAGCGCTGCGATGAGTCTCGTCACCACCGCGCTGCTGATCGGAGCAGGAATCGGCCTCACCGCGACCGCGCTCGCTGCGATTGTGCGTATTGTTCGCGGACCCACGATCCTCGACCGAATGGTCGCCTCCGATGTGCTGCTCACCACGCTCATGCTGGCGGTGGGCACCGACATGGTGGTGCGCGGCCACACGGACTCGATCGCGCTGATGACCGTGATTGCGGCGACCGCGACATTCGCCACGATCGTTGTGGCGCGATTTGTGAAGCGACGCGCAGAGCAGCCGCTGCCCGAGGAACCAACGGAAGGGGCCGGCCATGTCTGATCTCGCACTGTGGGAACAGCTGATGGATCTCGCAGCCGTCGTGTGCGTGTTCCTCGCCGCTGTGCTCTCAGTCGCGGCGGGAATCGGGCTCCTCCGCTTTCCAGACGTGCTGAGCCGGCTCCACGCTGCGACGAAGCCGCAGATCTTCGGCCTGCTGCTCATCATCGCGGCGATCGCGCTCGACCAGCGTTCGTTCCCCACACTGCTCGCGCTCGTTCCGGTGTTCGTGTTCCAGTCGCTGACCGCGCCGGTTGCCGCTCACATGGTGGGACGTGCCGCGTACCGCACGAGGCAACTTGATGCGAACTCGCTCGTGGTCGACGAACTCGGCCCCGCAATCGAGCGCAGCGACACGCTCTACGGCTAGGGCGGGGCAGTGCGCGGGCCGAGCCCGCGCACCGTCTTCCTAAAGCTCGGCGATGAGCTGCTCGGCCCGCTCGTCCTGACCGCTTGCGCGGAGCAGCTCGATCAGCTCGCTCGCGACCTCGGCACGCGCGTCGCGGCTTCGGGCGATCGTGAAGCCCTCGAACGCTGACTCGAGTGCCCACACCGCCTCGCCGGTTGCGCCTGCTTCACGCTGGAGCTTTCCGGCGAGCCAGAACGCGTGTGCCGCGTCGCCGATGCGTCCGAGCTGCGCGTATTCCTCACCGGCGAGGCTGGCCTCGGAGAGCGCACGTTCAGCAGTCAGGCCCGCCGGGCGCTGCGCAGGGAGCGCTGCGCTGATGGAACGGGCCAGTGTGTCGCGCAGCTCCGCCCGCTGCGCGATCCATGCGAGACGTCGACGTTCTGCGAGCTCCTCAGTCATATCGGAGCCGTCGAACTCGCCGTATTCGCTGAGTTCGTCTGCGGTCGCGGTGAGGTGGCCGGTGGCATCGCTCATGCGAGCCGCGACGGGCGCCCACGCGGTGAGCACAGCGACTCGAACCTCGGGCTCCGCCTCACCGGCACGAAGGCGCGGCAGCGCCGCTGCGAAGAGCGCGTGTGCCGCCTCCTCGTCCTGGTCCTCCGCCGCATGCTGCGCGGCCTCGGCGTACGCGATCCCCGCTCGCCCGAGCCACCCCTCGCGCTCGAGGAGCTCTGCGGCAGACGCGTATCCGCGTGCCGCCTCGCCGTGCTGTCCCCGCGATGCGAGCGTCTCGGCATGAGCAAGCGCCGCGGCGCTCTCGGGTGCCCGGCCCGCTCCGTCCACTTCATCACCGACAGCCGTCGTACCAGTCGCCGCTGCCTCGACGGCGACCTCGGGCGCTGCAGTCACGGTCGGCACGGCGGTGCTCCCGATGACGGAGGCGGACTCCGGAAGCTGCGCGGCGACACGCTGCGCAGCAAGTGACCGATCGATGTGTTCGGCGTACATGCGGGTGCCGTTGCGGGCATCGAGTGGCCCCGCGAGTCGCTGTGCTGCGGCGAGCACCCACGCGTGGAGCTCGGCAACCGTGCGCCACTCGGGCTCGGCAAACCCGGTTTCGAGCTCGCCACGATCAAGATTTGCGGAGAGCCCCGCGAGGACGCCAACGTAGAAGCGAAGATGCAGCGCTGGGCTGGCGCCCTTCCGCAGCGCGTCTGGGTAGTCGCTGCGGAGGATCCGGAGGGCCTGCTCAATGCGGCCACCACGCGCGAGCATCTCGAACCCGTGGCCGCGCGCGGCCGGAAAATCGGTGATGTCGCCGTCGTCTGCGGCAACGGCCTGCTTGTGCACTCGCTCCGCTGCGACGGGATCCCCCTCGAGAAGCAGGGCGAGCGAGAGGGCGTAGCGCGTGCGTGCCGGCTCCAGGTTGCAGCGATCCTGTTGCGTCTGTCCCAGGGTCACTGCCTCGGCCGTGCGCTCGGAGTCAACAAAGAAGTCAACCTGCTGGCCGATCGTGCACGCCGCGCAATCCTCGAACTCGTCTCGCAGTCCGGTGATCCACGCGATCCGTTGCACCTCGGCATCGGGCCTTCCGGCGTGCCAAGCCCACCTGAACCAACTCATGCGCACGGAGGAGAGCCCGTGCCCGGCAAGAGTGAAGCGCCGCTCCATGTCCGCGAGGAACGCCTCTGCCTGGGGCGCGGTGATTTGCGGGTACTCCGAGAGGTCGGAGGCCACCCACTTAAACTCCCAGAACAGGTTCTGCTCGTCCGACGCGTCGAAGAGTTCGGGGCTCTCGTCCCACAGCCGGAGTGCGCGTGCGAATACCACGAAGGACTTTGCGCCCTCATCCGCGAAGGAGTAGGCCTCGACGAGATCGAGGAGCGCCTCAGCGAGGTACTCCTTCGGGCCCTCCGTCTCAATGCGTCGGGTGAGCGCCTCCGCGGTGGCGGTACGGGCGGTGCCGTAGGGCATGCGCCGAACGCTGGCGAGCTCGCGAGCGATGTCTTCGGTCACGGTGAGTCCTCCTGTGCAGGATCGTCGGGGGAGTGCGTGGGATCGGGGCGAGCGGCGGCCGACGGTGAGTCGGTCCCCCCGGCGGGTTCGACGACTGGTGCGAGGGCCGAGTCGAGCAGCACTCCCAGTGCGCCGGCGAGCGCCGCGGATTCGGCGCTGCGGAGGCCTTCGCCGGCGAGCATGACGGCGGAGAGGTAGAGCGATCGGAGCCCAGCAGCGAACACCTCGCCCCGCGGCGCCGCGAGCAGTCGTCTCGCGACGGCCGAGTCGTCGTTGAGGACCAGCGTTCGGCTGCGCTCAGGCCCGTTCTCCGCGAACGCATCGAGGAGGCCGCCCCAGAGATCTGGTGACGCCTCACGCTCTCGGTCGCGGTCGCGGCGGTGCTCGCCCTCCGAGTCGCGCAACAGAATCGCGGGCACCGCTTCGGGCGCAAACGTGCGAACAATGACATCGCAGTCGTCGTCCGTCAGCAGCTCGCGCGCGTGCGCAACCGCCTCAGAGACCTGCCACTCGCGCTCCAGCGACGGCACACCGAGCGTGTGCACAAGATCGGCGCTTTCGAGTTCGCGCACGCGCCACCCGGGCCGTCGGCCCAAACGGTCGAGCAGATCAGCATCGTAGACGTACCCGGCGTTCAGCACGATGAGTCCCTGCGCGCGTGCGACCGCGGCGACCCGACGATAGGCCTCGGTCGTGGTCGTGTACACGATCTCCGCGCCATCCGCCCCGAGCTCGGCGAGCGTACGCGGTCCGTCGGTCGTTTCGAAGGGGAGGATCTGTGCGATGAGGTCGAGCATCTCAGGGTCGGTGAGCGCCAGCCCTCGGAGCGCGAGGTGGTGCGTGCGAATCACCGCACGCGCGAGCTGTGACTCGCTCGCCAGTTCGGCAAGCGCCCACTGCTTCAGTTGCCCGCCGATGGCCTCGCGCACGCCAAGAAGCACCTCGTCGTCGTGCAGCTGTTCGCGTGACGCCGTGGGTGAGAGCGTATCCGTGTCGAGCACGGCGCGCACGAAGAACGACCACTCGGGAAGCACGCGGTCGACACGCGGTCCCAGGAGCATGCGCTTCATGTAGACCCGGTGCTGGCCAGCGCCCGGTGATACCGCCTGCGGGAGGATGAATGCGACACCGCTCACCCCGGCGAGCTCAAGCTCGAGATCGATGGCGCCGAGCGGTGTGAAGCCGAAAGTGCGCTCGCAGTACGCGGAGAGCGCCTGCTCACGCTCCCTGGTGCGTGCGTACTCCACGCGCCAGGGCAGCTCAGGCTCGGTCACGCGCACCCAGGCGTCGCCCGCGTCATCGATCGCAGCTCGCACCGCGATGTCGAAGGGGAGGAGCGAACCATACTCGCGGGCGAGCGCAAGTACAGTGTCGTGGCTGAGCCAGTGCCCCGCATCTGCCCGTGCCGTGAGGCGCACGCGAGTGCCGACGGGAACGGTTTCTGTTCCCGCCGGCAACTCTGCAACGTCGAAGGTTCCTTCGGCTCGTCCCTCCCAGCGAATTGCTGGCGCCCCGGGCTCAATGGAGCGCGAGATCACCTCGATCCGATCTGCGACCATGAACGCAGCGAGCATGCCGATGCCGAACTGGCCGATGAACTCGGCGCGGCCGAGCCCGAAGTCAGCGTCGCGCTTCGACGAGCGGCCGATGGTCGCGAGGAGCTCTGCCGCCTGCTGAGCGGTGAGCCCCACGCCCGTATCGACCACCTCGAGTGTTTCGCGCCCAGCTTCGTCGCGCCCCGCTGTAATGCGGATGTGCGCTGGCGCCGCTGCGTCGTGTTCACGGCGCGCGGTAACCGCGTCGACGCCGTTCTGGATGAGCTCGCGCAGGTAGACCTGCGGGCCAGAGTAGAGGTGTCGGGAGAGAAGGTCGACCATCCCGGAGAGGTCAACCTGGAACCGTTCGGTCATAGTGCTGCGGCTTAGTCCTCAGGCTTGTACTCGGCCCAGGTGGCCGGGAAGACCTCGTTGAGGTGCTCGTAGAACGACATGCCAGTGTTCACCGCGCAGAGCAGCTGCTGGTCAAGCTGACCATCGGTGATGCCCTGCTCGTAGTCGACGTTGTGCTCCGTGTGCACGCGCACCAGGCCCTCGTCGTCCAAGCGGGCGTACGTCTTCGGCCAGAGCTTCTCCGCGTTCCAGCTGTTGCAGGCCTCGATGGCCTGAGCGAGCTCGTCGGCTTTGAGCTTTCCGCGCCAGCTGCCGCGGATGCACAGCAGCTCCTCTTCCTTGCCGCTCAGGAAGAAGAAGAACGAGGCGTACTCCCAGCCGCCCCCAATGTCACCGTCTGAATCGACACTGTACGACCAGCCTGCGCGCTCGAGGCCCGCCTTGATCCGATCCTTGGAGATAGGGGAGAGCGCGTCACCGCCGCCTCCGGTGGGGGTGCTGTCCTTCGTGAAGAATCCCATGTTCGTACTGTCCTCTCGTGGGGATCGTGTTCTTCGAGGATGGCACATGCCACCGACACAGGAAAATGCGCGGCGCCTCCGAATCTCCGCAGATTCGAAGGCGCCGCGCGGGAACTCTGAGACTTTACGCGTCGACGAGGTAGCGGCTGTACGCCGGAACCGTGAGGAACGTGGGGAAGTCGTCGCCGAGCGCGACATCCGCGAACAGTTCGGCAGCGTCGTCGAAGCGGTCGCCCGCGAAACGCTCAAAGCCGGCGACCGTGTCGCGGAGGATCTCGGACACCCACTCACGGGTGATCCGCGTGCCCTCAGCGGTCGACTGATCCTGATGGATCCACTGCCAGATCTGCGAGCGGCTGATCTCTGCGGTCGCAGCATCCTCCATCAGATTGTCGATCGCCACCGCGCCGTTGCCGCGCAGCCAGGCCTCGATGTAGCGGAGCCCGATCGAGACGTTCTCCCGCACGCCGGCCTCGGTGATCTCGCGCCCGATGTGCACGTCGAGCAGCTGTGCCGCGGTCACCTCAACATCGTCGCGCTGGCGCTCAACCTGGTTCGGGCGCTCGCCGAGCACCGCGTCAAACTCTGCCTGTGCCACCGGAATCAGGTCGGGGTGCGCCACCCAGGTGCCGTCGAAGCCGTCGCCAGCTTCGCGCTGCTTGTCCGCACGCACCTTCTCCTCGGCACGCGCGGTCACCTCCGCGTCGCGCCGGTTCGGGATGAATGCACTCATGCCCCCGATCGCGTGTGCGCCGCGCTTGTGGCAGGTCTTCACGAGCAGCTCGGTGTAGGCCCGCATGAACGGCACGGTCATCGTGACCTCGCTGCGGTCCGGCAGCACGAAGCGTGCGCCGCGACCGCGGTAGTTCTTGATGATCGAGAAGATGTAGTCCCAACGCCCGGCATTCAGCCCAGCGATGTGGTCTCGCATCACGTAGAGAATCTCTTCCATCTCAAACGCTGCCGGCAGCGTCTCGATGAGTACCGTCGCGCGGATCGTTCCGTGCGCGAGCCCCAGCTGCTGCTCGGTGAAGGTGAAGATGTCGTCCCACAGCTTCGCCTCCTCGCTCGACTCAAGCTTCGCAATGTAGAAGTAGGGGCCGCGGCCACGCGAGACCAGCTCCTGCGCGTTATGGAATGCGTAGAGGCCGAAGTCGACGAGGCTGCCCGACGCTGCGCCCGACTGTCCCTGTGCGTCGGTGAAGCGCATGTGCTTCTCGACGAGGTGCCAGCCGCGAGGCCGCATCACGATCGTCGGCGTGGTCTCCGCGGTGATGCGGTACTCCTTGCCCTCCGGGCTCGTGTACTCAAGCTGGCCGCGGATCGCGTCAAAGAGTGACAGCTGGCCGCCAATGACGTTCTTCCACGTGGGGCTGGTCGCGTCTTCCTGATCAGCGAGCCACACCTTCGCGCCCGAGTTCATCGCGTTGATGGTCATCTTCGGGTCGGTCGGGCCGGTGATCTCCACGCGGCGGTCCTCCAGGCCGGGGCCCGCTCCGGCAACCTGCCAGTTCGCATCTTCGCGAATCTGGCGGGTGTCCTCGCGGAACTTCGGGTCGCGGCCGTTGCCGATCTCGTAGCGCCGACGCTGGCGATCTGCGAGCCGCTCGTGGCGGGTGCTCGCGAAGCGGTGGTGCAGCTCCGTGAGGAATGCGAGTGCCGGGGCGGTGAGGATCTCTTCGCTGCGTGCGAAGGGGCGGCCGGTGACCTCGATGCGGGGACCGAAGGAGGAGGTGGCGGTCTGCGACTGCTGCGGGGCCGCCTGCGTGGTGGTCATGATGCGTCCTTTGAAGTGAAGTGGCTCCCACGATGGAGCTTGGCTACTTCCATCTTTGGGCCTCCGGAACCCCTAAGGGAGGGCATTTAGGGGGAGAATATTCGCAGAATTTCTGCTTGCTGAAAGAATGTGGAGGTGAGAGGCTGTGTGCATGACGTCACTCGCCACCCCGCTCACGCCCGCAGTCGGCTTCGATACAGAGCCTGAAGACGGGGGAGACGCGCTGACGCTCGGCCGCCGTGTCCGTGAGCGACGCACCGAGCGAGGGATGACGCTCGAGCAGCTCGCCGCCGCAGTTGACCGCGCTCCCTCGCAGCTCTCCGCGATCGAGAACGGCAAGCGCGAGCCCCGGCTGCCCCTGCTCCGCGCGCTCGCCGCAGCGCTCGGCGTCACAGTGGACGAACTGCTCATCGACGAGGCTCCCAGCGAGCGAGCAGCGCTCGAGATTGCGGTCGAGCGTGCCCAGCGCGGCACGGTCTTCGGGTCGCTCGGCATTCAGCCGATTCGGGTCTCGAAGGCAACAAGCGACGACACGCTGAAGGCCATTCTCGGACTGCACCAGGAGGTGGAGCGGCTGCACCGGGAGCGCGCTGCAACGCCCGAGGAGGCGCGTCGCGCGAACACGGAACTCCGAGCGGAGATGCGTGTTGCCGGCAACTACTATCCCGAACTCGAGCGGGCGGCCTCGCAGCTGCTGGATAGTGTCGGCTACACGGGCGGCCCCGTGTCGCAGCAGACCACCTCGAATGTCGCGGAGAAGTTGGGCTTCAGTCTCCACTATGTGTCGAACATGCCGCACTCCACCCGATCCGTCATTGACCGGCGCAATGGGCGCATCTATCTGAGCAGCAATCTCCCGTCGCGGGATGCGCGCGCGCCAATCCTGCGCGCCCTTGCGAGCCTCGTCTGCGGGCACGAAGAGCCGCGCAGCTACGGCGACTTCCTGCGTCAGCGGGTGGAGGCGAACTATCTCGCCGGTGCGGTGCTACTGCCAGAGGAAGCCGCGGTGGAGCACCTTGCCGCAGCGAAGAAGCAGCGACAGATCTCGATGGAAGATCTGCGCGACGCGTTCGGCGTCTCGTACGAAATGGCGGCACACCGCTTCACGAACCTCGCAACTGAACGACTCGACCTCCAGGTGCATTTCATGAAAGCGCACGAGTCGGGCACCCTTATCAAGGCGTATGAGAACGACGGGGTTCGTTTCCCCTCCGATGCGCTGGGCAACTTCGAGGGCGCGATGGTGTGCCGCAACTGGACGGCGCGCACAATTTTCAGTCAGCCGGATCGCTTCAACCCCTGGTACCAGTACACGGACATGGCGGCGGGGGGCACCTACTGGTGCACCTCGCGAGTTGAGAAGGCCAAAGAAGGGCTCTACTCCGTGAGCGTGGGGGTGCGCTTCGAGGACGTGAAGTGGTTCCGCGGCCGAGAGACCCCGCACCGCTCACAGTCGTTCTGCCCCGATGATCGCTGCTGCCGGCAGGCGTCAACCGAGCTCACCACGAAGTGGGAAGCTGCGGCTTGGCCCGAGGCGGCAACCCCGACGAGTCTCCTCGCCGCGTTGCCAACGGGAACCTTCCCGGGCGTCGACTCGAATGAGGTCTATGCGTTTTTGGAGCAGAACGAGCGCAGCTCATAGCACGCCGCGCCGCTCTCGGCCGTGAATTCGCTCGGCGGGGTGCGCCGCGCCCGTCGGCTGCGATAGCGTAGAGGGACTGAGCCGACTGGCTCACCGAAGCCCCGAGCAGTAGGAGTGGGTGAGCACGTGAACACCGAGAATCACGCCCGTCGCGCCGACCACACGGAGGTGCGTGCAACGCAGCAGTTCCGCGAAGACCTGGGAGCGATGATTCGCTCGCGAGCGACCGACTTGTCGATCGACGAGCGCGAGGCCGTCGAGGCGCTGCCCTCGGGAGCGGCGCTGCTGGTGGTGCGTCGCGGACCGGACCTCGGTGCCCGCTTCCTGCTGGACCAGGAGGTCACGGTCGCCGGTCGTCACCCAGCGGTCGATATCTTCCTGGACGACGTGACGGTGTCGCGCCGCCACGCAGAGTTCCGCCGCTCGGGCACTACGTTCACGGTTGCCGACAAGGGCTCGCTGAACGGTACGTTCTGCGACGGCGAGCGCATCTCGGGTGAGGTCGTGCTCGAGGACGGCGTCGAGGTGCAGGTGGGCAAGTTCCGCTTCACCTTCTTCGCTTCGCGGTTCGACCTCGCAGAAGGCGCGTGAGATGACGGGCGCGGCAGCACGCCAGCCCGTTTCCGGTCTCCTCAGTATTGGACAGGTGCTGAGCCTGCTCGCGGACGACTTCGCGGACCTTTCACCCTCGAAGCTGCGCTTCCTTGAGGAGCAGGGCCTTGTCGCCCCCGAGCGTACGAAGTCGGGCTACCGAAAGTTTTCGCAGACTCACATCGAGCGACTCCGCTTGATTCTGACCCTCCAGCGGGATCACTACCTCCCACTCAAGGTCATCGCTGAGGTGCTCGAAGAGTTGGATCAGGGCCGCGACCCGATCATCCCGGGGGCCGCCCGTCGGAGCGCGTCAAGCATCCTGTCCCCGAAGCGGGTACTGAGCGCCGACGAGCTGTGCCGGTCGACCGGCGCGAGCACTCGGTTCTTGGGAGAAGCGATCGCGGTGGGTTTGCTTCCCGCGGCAGAGGTCTTTCCGCATGATGCGGTCGCCCAGCTCACTGCGCTGATGCGCCTGGCGGAGCGCGGCATCACACCGCGTCACCTCCGATCGGTGCGCGTGGAGGCTGAGCGTGAGGCGGAGCTCATTACCCGCGCCGCCTCGACGCGCGGTGTGAAGAGCGGCACACCTGCCGGTGACGAGGAAGCGCTGGAGTTCGCCGGCTACCTCGACACGGTGCGGTCCGGCGTGTTGCGGCGGGCAATTTCCGGGGCCTAAATCGGGTCAGATCCGCACCGTTTCAAGCTTCGCGATTGCGGGCTCGGCGACACGGTGAAAATGACGGCTCGGGGTCGTTGCACGGGGCAGTGCCTGTGGGTAGCGTTGTTGAAGTTGGGCGCGCTCGCGTCCCCGGGAAAGGAACGCCATGAAGGACACGCAGCACCCGTTCGGGGAAGACGGTTCTTCGCAGACGCTCGGGGAATCCATCGCGGACGATCTGCTGTTTGATGATGGCCTTCCACGCCCCAATCAGGATGGTGGCTTCAAGGGCGCAACCGCAGCGCGCGCCGCTGGCATCACTTACCGTCAGCTTGACTACTGGGCCCGGACCGGGCTCGTTGAGCCCACGGTGCGGGGAGCCGCAGGATCGGGATCGCAGCGTCTCTACGGTTTCCGCGACATTCTCGTGCTGAAGCTCGTGAAGCGCCTGCTCGACACCGGCATCTCGCTGCAGCAGATTCGCACCGCCGTGGCGCAGCTCCACGAGGCCGGCGTGCACGATCTGTCACAGACCACGCTGATGAGCGATGGCGCCGGCGTGTACCTCTGCACCTCGAGCGACGAGGTCATCGACCTGGTGAGCCGTGGACAGGGCGTGTTCGGCATCGCTGTGGGGAAGGTGCTGCGCGAAGTGGAGACCTCTCTCGTAGACATGGACGAGCACCGCGAACAGGCCGCATCGGTCGACGAGCTCGCTGAGCGTCGCGGCAGCCGCAAGATCTCCTAGAGCTTTCCCGGCGTTGCTCCTCCGCGGCGCCGGTGTTGTCTCTCCGACAATGAAGAAGCCCCCTGCCACGGCAGGGGGCTTCTTCGTTGTGCGAGTGTGTGCGCCTAGTCGGTGACCGTGGTCGCCTGTGCGGGGGCCTTGCCCGAGCGGGTCGCGTCCATGCCTGCGCTGCGCAGCACACGGTCCAGGATGAGGTCGAAGTTGCCAGCCATTTCCTGCGACTGCTCGCCGGGCCACATGTGCACGGGCTTCGCCGCGCCCTGCGCCTGCTGCAGAGAGGGACGCTCGGGGAGCTGAGGGGTCAGCACGAGGGGGCCGAACATCTCACGGAGCTCGCGAATGCGGAACTGGTGTTCCATCGACTGCGGCTGCGTGCGGTTGATGAGAATGCCGAGGGGCTGCAGCCGGGGGCTCACGCCGCGGCGGATCTCCTCGATGGCGCGGAGCGCACGGTCCGTCGCCGCAACGGCGAACAGGCTGGGCTCAGCAACCACGAGCACGCGATCACTCGCTGCCCAGGCCGTGCGGGTCAGCGCGTTCAGCGACGGTGCGCAGTCGATCAGTACGAGGTCGTACTCAGACTCGACGACCGCAAGCGCTTCCTCGAGCTTCCAGATGTCGCGCGCAGACGGGTGGGGGCCGTCGAAGTTGATGGAGGACGGGCTGCCGACCATGAGGTCGATCGTGCCGCCCTCGTGGTAATCGTTCCAGCCGCTGTGCGCGATCGCTGCGCGCACGGTCTTCTCCTTGGGGCTTTCGAGAACGTCTGCGACGTTCAGGAAACCTTCCGGGTTCACCGCGAGACCGGTGGACACATCGGACTGCGGATCAAAGTCCACAACGAGGGTCCGCAGGCCGCGCGAAAACGCTGCCGAAGCGAGGCCGAGGGTCACGGTGGTCTTGCCGACTCCGCCCTTGAGGGAACTCACACTCAATACATGCACAGGACGAGTTTAGTCGATCTGGGCTGGGCGCGAGCTAGTGCGAGGAAAACATGCTCGCGGAGAGCGGAATTTCCCCGTCGCGACGGGCGAAACGCAGCGGGGCCGCGGGAGCAGCGTATTGCTGCACTCCCGCGGCCCCGCCGCGCCAGGGTACCCGCTAGGCCGTCACGCGTCGCCTCCGCGCCGCGATCAGCACACCGCCAGCGAGGAGCAGTGTGGCTGCCAGCGCCACAGCCGCGAGCGGTGCGGCCGAACCGGTGGTTGCGAGACCGCCCTGTTCGATCAGGATCGGGCCCCACCCGATCACCGCGCCATCCGCGTGCGCGGCCGCGAGACGATGCTCACCCAATTCCGTGTTTGCCGGAATTGTGAGACGCACGTCGCCCTTCGCGTCGACGCGCAGTGTGCCGAGGTGGGTGGGGGAAGAGAACAGCCAGCCCTCGATCTCAGTGCCCGCGAGCGCACGGCCCACGTGCACAGTGATCTGCTCACCCGGGTGCGCCTTTCCGGGGAACGTGATCTTGCCGAGGAGCGCTGCCGTGAGGGCCGACTCGGCCGGCGGAACGGGGTCGGTGGCGCCGGGGTCGGTTCCTGGGTCGGTTCCCGGGTCGGTGCCCGGATCTGTTCCTGGATCCGTGCCCGGGTCCGTCGCGGCCGCGACCTGTGCGGTCGGGTCACTCGTCACGGTCACGGGGAGGAACCGCTCCTTGGTGCCCGTCACGGTGACGGTGACCGTCTTCCCGAGCGCCGCCTCGTCGAGCTCCAGGGTGGCACCGTGTGCGCCAGCGACGTCCGCCCCGTCGATGGCCCACTGGTAGCTCAGCGTGGCGCCAGCGAGCCAGCCGTCGGTCTTCGCGGTGAGCGTCTCACCGACGCGGGCGAGCCCGGCGACCGTCGGCTTCGGGGCGGGGGACACGGGATACTCGTCGACCGCGAGCTCGGTGCTGCACTCGGCGCAGGTGCCGCCAAGCGTTGCGACCCGGGCCTCGGCGGTGATGCTGCCACCGGAGGCCGTGTCGCTCACCGTCGCCGCGAAGCTCAGTTCAGCCGTCGCGCCGGGCTCGGTTGCGGGCACCTGCCAGCTCAGCGTGGTGCCGTCGAGGGTCAGCCCCGCGGGCAGCTGATCGAGCTCTGCGGATTCGAGCAGCGACTGCGCGTCGACCGTGATGACTGAGCTCGCGAGGGGAACGAGCCCCGTGTTCTTGGCGCTGAGCGTGTACTCCACCCGGTCGCCGCGCTCGAGTCGCTCGGTGCGCTCGGGGGTGGCGAGCGTGGCCGTGAGCTTCTCGGGCCAGGCCGGCTTCCCCGCCTTCATCACCCAGTCCTGCCAGAACGCGTCGAGGTCGCGGCCCGAGAGTTCCTCTGCGAGTGCCTGAAGCTCCGCACCAGAAACGCTCTGCCCACCGTAGCGGTTCTGCCACTCGAGCACGATGGCGAAGTACGCCTCATCGCCCACGCTAATCTTCAGCGCCTCCCAGAACTGCGCGCTGCGCGTGTACGTCTGGTAGCCATACAGCAACGCCGAGTCGTTCTGGGCTCCCGGGGGAATGAGCCACTGCGGAGCACCCGCCGGGGTTCGGTTCCAAGACTCGAAGTAGCTCTGTTCAGTGGACCTGCCCGTGCCGAATCCCGCGGCGCTGTTGTAATGGGTGGGGCCCCAGGTTGCCATGCCCTCCGCGATCCAGATATCGGTCCAGTTGGTGGGCGACACGTTGTCGCCGTACCACTGGTGCACCAGCTCGTGAATGAGCGTGTTTCCGCCGACTGAATTCGCGGACGGGAAGAACGAGCGGTCCTGCGTCTCGAGCGCGTAGTTGATCTCTCGCGGCACGCTGTCGACCACCACGCCGGTGCTGTTGCCCGGGTACGGGCCGTAGACCTTCTCGAGGTTCTGGGTGATCTGCTGCAGCTGACCGAGCCGGTTCCGCACGATATTCTTGTCGGCGTCGGAAAGCTTCGAATCAATGAACGACCAGCTCGGGATCGTGCGGCCATCGCTGAGCTGCACGCTGCCCTCGATGATGTCGAAGCGGCCGATGCCGATGATCGCGAGCTCGGACGCCATCTGCTTCTCCTGCACCCACTTCCAGGTGGTGCGGTTGCCGTCTGGTGACGGCGTGCGCGACGCAAGCTCGCCATTGCTGACGGCCGCCGCGGGCATGGGGTCGGAACCGTTCGCTGCGGAAAGGGTGGTCGGAATGTCGACGGTGAAGGTGTAGCTCGCCTTATCGGCCGGGGTGTTGTTGTGCGGGTACCCAGCCATCATGCCGATCGGCTGGCCCAGCAGCATAGCGCCGTCGCTCGTGGCGCTCCAGCCTTCCGCGGCCCCGTCCTTGTCAATGTGTGTGACCGGGACGCCGTGATAGGTGACCGTCGTGGTGAATTCACCAGACACTGGGGTCTTCGGCGTGACGATGAGCTTGAACTTGATGGCGTCGGCATCAACGTCGCGCGACCAATCGGCAGCTACGCCGTTGACCAGCACGGAGTCAACCTCCATGCCCTCGAAGTCGAGCGAGAAGGAGCGGAGCGGCTGCTCGGCGCGCGCAGTCATCGTGGTGGTCGCAGTATCGATGCGTCCAGACACGAGCGAGGTGGTCTGTACCTCGTCGGGCGTCCACGCGAGCGCGACATCGTAATTGAGAGCGTCGTAGCCGCCGTTGCCGACGTTGGGTACAACGCTGTCGCCTGAGGTCCGTGGACCATCGATGGCGTCGGCCGCGAACGCGCCGGCCGCGGGGAATGCAAGCAGGCCAGCGGTGAGCGCAAGGACTGCGGTAGTGGCAAGGGAGCGGCGCGCACGCACGCCACCTCCCGGTGTGGTGGGGGTCATGTGTTCCTTCGACGGTGGAGGGACAGAGATATAGCTGCATGATCAGCGGTGATCGAGACGCAGCTCCCGACCCAGAGTAGTTGGGCCGAGCCACCCCCGGAAGACGGGACCCTCGCAGAGGCTCTGCAGCCCTCCAGTCCCAATCTGGAGCGAGAGCGCCCCACGCAGACTCATCAGCTGCGGACACGGTGCGTCGCAGATCCTGCGGTATTCCGCGCGTGATCCGCATGAGCATGTATCTTGATATCGAACGAATCGCGCGGTCTGGGCAACCGGCGACGAGCCGATTGACAGAGAGGTACATCTGCATGTTTAGGAAAGTTCTGGTTGCCAACCGCGGTGAGATTGCGATCCGCGCATTCCGTGCCGCGCACGAGTTGGGCGCGTCGACGGTTGCGGTCTTCCCATACGAGGATCGCAACTCGTTGCACCGGTTGAAGGCCGACGAGGCGTACCTCATTGGTCAGGTCGGCCACCCGGTGCGCGCGTACCTCGACGTGGCGGAGATCGTGCGTGTGGCGCTTGAGTCGGGCGCAGACGCGATTTACCCGGGCTACGGCTTCCTCTCGGAGAACCCCGAGCTCGCCGCAGCGGCCGAGGCAGCGGGCATTCGCTTCATTGGGCCCGGCCGGAGCGCGCTGGAGATGGCGGGCAACAAGGTAGCCGCGAAGGAGCACGCGATCGCCGCTGGCGTTCCCGTGCTGCGCTCCACGCCGCCGTCGCAGGACATCGACGCGCTCATCGCAGGCGCGCGCGAGATCGGATTCCCGGTGTTCGCCAAGGCGGTTGCCGGAGGAGGAGGGCGTGGCATGCGTCGCGTCGAGCGGGCCGAAGACCTGCGGGACGCGCTCGAGTCTGCGATGCGCGAGGCAGAGTCGGCGTTTGGCGACGCGACGATGTTTATTGAGCAGGCCGTGCTGCGGCCGCGCCACATCGAGGTGCAGGTGCTTGCCGACGCCACGGGTGCGGCGGTGCACCTGTTTGAGCGCGACTGCTCCGTGCAGCGCCGCCACCAGAAGGTCGTGGAGATTGCGCCGGCCCCGAACATCACGGAGGAGAAGCGAGCTGAGCTGACGCGCGACGCGATCGCGTTCGCGCAGTCGATCGGCTACGAGAACGCTGGCACCGTCGAGTTTCTGCTCGACACCGAGGGGGAGCGCGCTGGCGAGCACGTGTTTATCGAGATGAACCCCCGTATTCAGGTGGAGCACACGGTCACGGAGGAAGTGACCGACGTGGATCTGGTGCGCGCGCAGATGCGCATTGCGGCCGGTGCAACCCTTGAGGAACTCGAGCTCACGCAGGACCGAATCCAGCTGCGTGGCGCGGCGCTGCAGTGCCGCATCACCACCGAGGATCCGGCAAACGGCTTCCGCCCAGACCTCGGCCGCATCACGGCGTACCGCTCGCCGGGCGGCGGCGGCGTTCGGCTCGACGGCGGCACGATCAACGCGGGCGCTCAGATCAGCCCGCACTTCGACTCGATGCTCGCAAAGCTCACCTGCCGTGGTCGGACGTTCGAGGATGCCGTGGTGCGCGCACGCCGGGCGCTCGCCGAGTTTCGCATCCGGGGTGTCGCCACGAACATCCCCTTCCTGCAGGCAGTGCTCGCCGATCCCGATTTCCAGGCCGGTGACGTCGCGACCTCGTTCATTGAGGAGCGCCCCGAACTCCTCGTGATGAACAAGCCGAAGGACCGCGCCACACGCCTGCTGCAGCACGTCGCCAACGTGACGGTGAACCAGCCCAACGGTCAGCGCCCCGGCCAGGTCAACCCGGCCACGAAGCTTCCCGCGCTCGACCTGTCGCAGCCCGCGCCCGCGGGTTTGCGCTCGCGTCTTCTCGAGCTGGGGCCCGAGCGTTACGCGCGTAGCCTGCGTGAGCAGACCGCGCTCGCGGTGACGGAGACGACGTTCCGCGACGCACACCAGTCGCTGCTGGCCACCCGCGTGCGCACGAAGGATCTGACGCGCATCGCCCCGTACGTTGCGCGGATGACGCCGCAGCTATGGTCGGTCGAGGCCTGGGGTGGTGCGACCTACGATGTGGCGCTCCGCTTCCTCGGTGAGGATCCGTGGGAGCGGCTTGCGGCCCTGCGCGAGTCGCTTGGCGATGTGCCGATCCAGATGCTGCTTCGCGGACAGAACACGGTTGGCTACACCCCGTACCCCGAGAACGTGGCCCGCGCATTCGTGAGTGAGGCCGCGGCAACCGGCGTCGATGTGTTCCGGATCTTTGACGCGCTGAATGATGTGAACCAGATGCGCGTCGCGATCGACGCGGTGCGTGAGACGGGCACCACCGTCGCTGAGGTCGCGATGGCCTACACCGGCAACCTGCTTGACCCGGCAGAGGACAAGTACACGCTCGACTACTACCTCGGCCTCGCCGAGCAGATCGTCGACGCGGGCGCGCACGTGCTCGCCATCAAGGACATGGCGGGCCTGCTCCGCCCGGCGGCCGCGGCGAAGCTCGTCGCCGCTCTGCGCGAGCGCTTCGACCTGCCCGTCCATCTGCACACGCACGACACTCCGGGCGGCCAGCTCGCCACGCTGCTCGCGGCATCACAGGCCGGCGTCGACGCGGTGGATGTTGCATCCGCGCCCATGTCTGGCACGACGAGCCAGCCGTCGCTCTCGGCGCTGGTCGCTGGCCTTGCGAACACGGAGCGCGACACCGGGCTGGATCCCGACGCGGTCTTCGCCCTCGAGCCGTACTGGGACGCGGTGCGCTCGCTCTACCGCCCCTTCGAATCGGGCCTGCCGTCCCCGACGGGGCGCGTCTACACTCACGAGATTCCGGGTGGACAGCTGTCAAACCTCCGGCAGCAGGCCATCGCGCTCGGCCTCGCGGACGACTTCGAGAAGATCGAGGATATGTACGCTGCGGCAGACCGGATTCTCGGCCGGATCCCGAAGGTGACGCCCTCGTCGAAGGTGGTGGGCGACCTCGCGCTCCATCTTGCGGCCGTCGACGCAGATCCCGCTGACTTCGAGGCGAACCCCGGGCAGTACGATGTGCCCGACTCCGTGGTCGGCTTCCTCGCGGGCGAGCTCGGTGAGATTCCCGGCGGGTGGCCCGAGCCGTTCCGCACGAAGGTGCTTGCGGGCCGCACGGTCGACACTGAGGTGACACCCGTGAGCAACGAAGACGCAGCACTTCTGGAAACGCCGGGAACGACCCGCCGCGAGACGCTGAACCGCCTGCTCTTCCCGCAGCCGACGCAGCAGTACGAGCGCGACCGCACGCAGTTCGGTGACCTCTCGGTGCTCGATACTCCCGACTACCTGTACGGACTCGTGCCGGGAGCTGAGCACGCCATCGATCTCGCGAAGGGCGTCCGACTGTACGTGGGGCTCGAGGCGATCGGCGAGGCGGACGACAAAGGAGTGCGCACCGTGATGGTGCGCGTCAACGGTCAGCTGCGCCAGGTCTTCGTGAAGGATGAGAGCGTGGCCGTTTCCGCCCCGGTGGCCGAGAAGGCCGACCGCACGGTTGCCGGGCAGGTCGCGGCGCCGTTCTCGGGCACGGTCACGGTGAAGGTCGCCGTGGGCGATCAGGTGGAAGCCGGTCAGCCCGTCGCCACGATTGAGGCGATGAAGATGGAGGCGGCCATCACCGCCCCGGTCTCCGGCGTGGTTGAACGTGTGGTGTTCGCGGGCACCCGGGCGCTCGAGTCGGGCGACCTCATCGTCGTGATCGCCTAAGATACCGAGCGTGGCAGTTCGAGATATTCGCCTCTTCGGCGACCCGGTCCTTCGCACGGTTTGTGACCCCATCGAGGAGGTGGACGAGGGCGTACGCGCCCTCGTCCAGGATCTTCTGGACACGGTCGCCTTCGACGGGCGGGCCGGGCTGGCCTCGACACAGATCGGGCACCAGCAGCGCGCGTTCTCGCTGCACATCGATGGCGAGATCAGCTACATCTTGAACCCGGAGATCGTGGCGCTCGAAGGGGACCCCGTGCCAACCGGCGAGGGGTGCCTCTCGGTGCCGGATCTCTGGTTTGAGGTCATGCGCTACCCGAAGGCAACCGTGCGCGGGATCGACCTCGACGGCAATGAAATCGTCATTTCGGGGGAGGGGCTGCTCGCGCAGGCACTCCAGCACGAGTGCGATCACCTGGACGGCAAGCTCTACATCCAGCGACTCGACCGAGAGGCGCGTGGCGAGGCGATGCGGCAGATCCGCACGTCCAGCTGGTTCTAACGCGCCAATCCGAAACGACCGTGGGCCGGGGAGAATCAATCTCCCCGGCCCACGGTCGTGTGTGCAGTAGCGCGCGGTACTACGGCCTCGTCTCGACCGCCGCGGTCTGCGGGTTGTCGCCGTAGATCTTCGAGATCTCACCCGCGAAGTCGCGAAGGATCGCATCACGGCGAATGCTCATCTTCGGCGTGAGGTGGCCATTTGCCTCGATGAACTCGGTCGGAAGGATCACGAACTTGCGGATCGACTCGGCGCGGGAGACATACTTGTTGCCCTCATCGATGGCGCTCTGCACCTCGGCCAGCACTTTCGGGTGACGTGCCGCCTCGAGGCGCGTCATCGTCGGGTCCTCGCCCTGGTTGTTGAGCCAGGCGGGGAGCATCTCCATGTCGAGCGTCACGAGGGCCGAGATGAACGGCTTCTGGTCGCCGACCACAACGACCTGGCTGATGATCGTGTTCGCGCGGATTGGATCCTCGAGCGCCGCGGGAGCGACGTTCTTGCCGCCCGCCGTTACGATGATCTCCTTCTTGCGGCCGGTGATGGTGAGGTAGCCGTCCTCGTCAAGCGAGCCGAGGTCACCGGTGCGGAAGAACCCGTCCTCCGTGAACGCGTCGCGCGTCGCGGAGGGGTTGTTCCAGTACTCCTTGAAGACGTCGATGCCCTTGATCTCGACCTCGCCATCGTCGGCGATTCGGATGGTGTGGCCGGGAAGCGCGGGGCCGACCGTGCCGATCTTGAACTTGTCCGGCAGGTTCACCGAGACCGGCGCGGTGGTCTCGGTGAGGCCGTAGCCCTCGAGGATCTTCACGCCAAGGCTGCGGTAGAAGTGGCCAAGGTAGTGGCTGAGCGGCGCGGAGCCAGAGACGGCATACTTCACGTTGCCGCCGAGCTTGGCGCGCAGCTTGGCGAAGACGAGCTTGTCGAACAGCTTGAACTTGAGGCCCAGCATGAAGGGGACGTGCCCCGCGTCGAGCGCCTCAGAGTGTTCGACACCGACCTTTGCCGCGGTGCGGAAGATTTTGCCCTTCCCCTCGGCCTCAGTGCTCTGCTCCGCGGAGTTGTACACCTTCTCGAATACGCGAGGGACGGCCAGGAGGAATGTCGGCTTGAACGAGCCGAGCGCCGGCAGCAGTTGCGATGTGTCCGGCTCGTGCCCCACCCGCACACCCGCGTGCACGGCGAGAACGGAGATGAACCGAGCGAAAACGTGCGCGAGCGTGACGAACAGTAGCGTCGACGCGCCGGGCTGCACGACATCGTCGAGCGCGGCACCGGCGTTTCGGGCGAGGTCAACGAAGTTCGAGTGCGTCAGTACGCAGCCACGCGGTCGGCCGGTGGACCCCGAAGTGTAGATCAACGTGGCCATGTCGCTGCCCACCGCGATGTTGCGGCGGCGCTCGATCTCGTCGTCGCTGATGTCTGCGCCCGCGGCGACAAGCGCGTCGAGTGCGCCCTCGTCCAAGCGCCAATCGAGCGTCAGCGCGGGGAGGTCGCTGCGCACCTCAGCGACGCGCGACGCGTGCTCCGCGGTCTCGGTGATGATGGCGCGTGCGCCCGAGTCTTCGAGAATCCAGTGGATCTGCAGCGGCGAGGAGGTCTCGTAGACCGGGACCATCACCGCGCCAGCGTAGTGCAGCGCGAAGTCGATGAGCGTCCACGGGTAGCTCGTCTTGCAGATCAGTGCGACGCGATCACCGGGCTCGATGCCCGATGCGGCAAGCCCCTTGGCGAGCGCCACGACCTGTGCGCGGAACTCCGTGGCGGTGATGTCGCGCCACGCTCCGCCTTCGGGAACGGCAAAAATGATGCGTTCGGGCGTGGCGATCACGCGTTGTTCCAGCAAATCCGAGATGTTGTCCTCGGGAATCGAGGGGATCAGGATAGGCGTTTCAGTCTGTTTCACGGCAGCTCCCTTGATACCTAGTACAGGCCTTCACGGTGTGCGGCAGTTCGCCGCAGCTTCATCACATCAGCCTATACGCATACTGCTTCACGGCCCCTGGGTCAGCTAAGGTGGACTCCGTCGAGAGGAAATCACCGACTGTGCTCTACTGGTTCTTTAAACACCTGATCATCGGGCCGTTCTTGAAAACGCTCTACCGCCCGTGGGTGGAGGGTGCCGAGAACATTCCGGAGACCGGGCCCGTGATTATTGTGGGAAATCACCTTTCTGTGATCGATTCCTTCTTCATGCCTCTCATGATCGACCGTCGGGTCTATTTCCTCGCGAAAAGCGACTACTTCACCGGGAAGGGCCTGAAGGGCTGGCTCGTCAAGACCTTCATGACCGCGGTGGGGCAGCTGCCCATCGACCGCTCGGGTGGCAAGGCTTCGGAGGCTTCGCTGAACACCGGACTCAGCGTGCTCGACCGCGGTGAGGTGCTCGGCATCTACCCCGAGGGCACCCGCAGTCCCGACGCGCGGCTCTACCGGGGCCGCACGGGTGTTGCGCGGCTCGTGCTCGAGTCGGGTGCAACCGTGGTGCCGATCGTCATGATCGACACGGAGAAAGCGATGCCGATCGGGGCGAAGGTGCCGAAGATCCGCCGCATCGGCACGGTCATCGGCAAGCCGCTCGACTTCACCCGGTTCGCAGGCATGAGTGCCGACCGTTTCGTGCTCCGCAGCGTGACCGACGAGATCATGCTCGAGATCCAGAAGCTCAGCGGCCAGGAGTACGTGGACGTGTACGCGTCGAGCGTGCGCGCACGCGCAACGGCGTAACCCGCGATCGGGATCGGGGCAGCTTCTCGTTCCCCGTCTGAGGCAGCGTTCGCCCTGCGCGTGACGGCCCGTTCTCGTGGCCGGTCAGTAGTAGGCTGGGGCGGTGTGGCACCCGCCACACTTGAGGCTGAACCCACCCCAACAACACAAGGGATCGAAGATGACACGCCAGACCATCGAGACTGCAGAATCGCGAGCGTTTGCTGGGCTGGACGCCTATCGCGCGCTCGAGGCGAAGCAGCAGCCGGTCTGGCCGGATCCCGATGCCGCGGAGCGGGCCTCTGCAAACCTCGCCACGCAGCCGCCGCTCGTGTTTGCGGGGGAGGCGGATCAGTTGAAGACGCGCCTTGCCGCCGCCGCGCGCGGGGAAGCTTTCCTGCTGCAGGGCGGCGACTGCGCCGAGACCTTCGAGGCCGCGACCGCCGACAAGATCCGCGATCGCGTGAAGACGCTGCTGCAGATGGCCGTCGTGCTCACCTACGGCGCTTCGATGCCCGTCATCAAGGTGGGCCGCATGGCCGGCCAGTTCGCGAAGCCCCGCTCGAGTGACACCGAGACACGAGAGGGCGTCACGCTGCCCGCGTACCGCGGGGACATTGTGAACGGCTACGACTTTACGCTCGAGTCGCGCACCGCGGACCCCGAGCGCCTAGTGCGGGGCTACCACGTCTCCGCATCCACCCTGAACCTCATCCGCGCGTTCACGCAGGGCGGCTTTGCCGATCTGCGCCAGGTGCACGAGTGGAACAAGGGCTTCGTGTCGAACCCCGCAAATCAGCGCTACGAGTCGCTGGCAGCAGAGATCGACCGTGCACTGAAGTTCATGGACGCGTGCGGCGTCGACCACACCGCGCTTACGCAGACCGAATTCTACGTCAGTCACGAGGCCCTGCTGCTCGACTACGAGCGTCCGCTGACGCGCGTTGACTCGCGCACCGGTGAGCTGTACGACACCTCGAGCCACATGCTGTGGATTGGCGAGCGCACGCGCGACCTCGACGGTGCACACGTCGAGTTTCTCTCGCACGTGAAGAACCCGATCGGGGTGAAGCTCGGCCCGACGGCCACCGTGGACGACGCACTGCGGCTCATTGACAAGCTCGATCCCGAACGCGAGCCCGGCCGCTTGACCTTCATCACACGGATGGGCGCCGGAAAGATTCGCGACGTGCTGCCCGGCTTGCTTGCCGGCGTGCGCGACGCGGGAGCGACCCCGCTCTGGGTCACCGATCCGATGCACGGAAACGGAATCACCACCGAGACGGGCTACAAGACGCGTCGTTTTGACGATGTGATGGACGAGCTGCGCGGCTTCTTCGAGGCGCACCGCGAGGTGGGCACCGTTCCCGGTGGCATCCACATCGAGCTCACGGGTGACGACGTGACCGAGTGCCTCGGCGGCTCTGAGAACATCGACGAGGCCACCCTGGCGACGCGCTACGAGTCGCTCTGCGATCCCCGTCTGAACCACATGCAGTCGCTCGAGCTCGCGTTTCTCGTCGCCGAAGAGCTCAAGCAGACCGCACGATAGCGTCTGCCGGCGCCGCTCACCCGTAGCGGCGCCGGTATTCCGCTGCCGCGGCGGGGTGAAGTCGCATCTCTCCGGTGTCGATGAGGCTTGCTGGCGTGAGAAACTGCACGCCAACGGTGCCGCTCGGAACGAGCTCAGGGGCGTGATCGATGAGCACACCCACCAGTGAGGCAGCGGCTGCGTCCGGAAGGCTCGGCTGCGCCAGGAGGTAGTTCGGGATTCCGATGGTGGGCGTGGGCAAGCTTCCTCGGTACACCCCGGCCGGAACGCGCGTTGCGAGGTAGCGTTCGGGGTAGCGCGCGGCAAGATCAGGCAGCGCGTGCGCGAGATCGAGCAGTGTGAGCGGAATGCGCGCGTCGAGCTCGGTGAGGAGCGGGGTCGGCAGGCCGCCCGACCAGAAGAGGGCGGAGATCCGGCCCGCGGCAAGCTCGTCGATCGCATCGCTGATTGGGAACTCACGCAGCTCCGTCCCCGCGACGTTCTGGCCGATTCCCCGTGTCTCCAGGAGTCGCCGGGTCGTGATGGCGCAGCCTGAGCCGCGGGCACCGATGGAGACGCGCGCGCCGCGCAGATCGTCAAGCCTGGTGATTGCCGAGTCTGCTCGAACGACGCACTGCAGATAGTTCTGGTAGACGCGGCCGAGCGCGACGAGCTCGTGACCGGGCACCTCGGCGGAGTCGGCGAGTGCGAGCGCGAGATCCGCTTCGTTCGTAGCGAGGAGCGTTGTGTTCTCCTCGCTGCCGTGCGTTTCTCGCAGCCGCAGAGCACGCTGGCCTTCCCGCGCGAACGCAGCGCTCAGCAGCCGCCCGAAGCTGAGGTACACCCCGCCCGGTTCGCCCGCTGCGAGGACGAGCGCTGGCCCACTCTGGCGCTCCGTGCAGCCTGCCAGAGAGAGGGCGAGCCCGCTCGCCACTCCCGCTGCGCTGATGAGCGCGGTTCTTCGACTGATCGTGCTCATGCGGACTCCAACGATATCCGAGTGCGCAAGCCGCCCGATGGTGCGCGGTCGACGGTCACGATGCCCCGGTTTGCGCCAGCGAGCTGCCAGATGATGGGGTACCCAAGCCCGCTCCCGGGGCGTTGGTCTCGATCTGGTCCGCGCCAGAACCGCGTGCCCAGCTGGCGCAGATCTGCATCGCTGAGGCCGGGGCCCGAGTCCGCGAAGGTCAGCACCTCGCGGCCCTGGTGCGGCGCAAAGCCGACGGCCACTCGAGTACCCGGGCGGAGGTACCTGCTCGCGTTGTCCGCGAGAATGCCGACGATCTCCTCGAGATCGTGCCGCCGGCACCGCACCGTCGCGAGCCGGTCATCCGCGTTCAGCAGCAGTCCGGCCGCGGCCACTTGGGGCGCGTGCGGCTCACACAGCTCGGCAGCCGACAGTGTGAGTGCGGGGAGAGCAGCGTCTGTTCCCGTGTCCTCGGTCAGCGCGTTCGCTCGGTGCTCAGCGTCTGCGAGCGTGAGCATGCGCTCCAGGGTGTGATCGAGCCGGTCGAGATCCGCATCGATCGCGTCCAGATCATCCGTTGAGTCTGCACGGGGAAGCGCATCGACCCGCAGGCGGATCGCGGCGAGCGGGTTACGCAGCTGGTGCGAGGCGTCAGCCACGAGGCCGCGCTGCTGCTCAAGCGTGGTCTCGACACGTTCGGCCATGCGTGTGAACGAGACCGCGAGGCTGCGCAGCTCCGGGGGACCAGTAACGGTGCTCAGGCTGAAGCCGCGGTGTCCCGCCACGGCGCGCGTTGCTGCATCAAGGGCATGCACCGGACGGAGCACCCAATTCGTCCAGAGCGCGGCGACCAGCAACAGGAGTGCGAGCAGGGCGGCTCCGACGCCGCCCGCGACGATCCATCCCGACACCACGTCCGCGCGCGCCACGGACTGATCGACGCGGAGCGCGACGGCGCCCGCGGGTGCCGTGCCGTCGGTGGTGATCGGTTCCGCAACGAAGTGCGTCTCGTCGCTCCACGGCATCACCGTGGGGAGCTGCCACTGCGGCACGCCGCGCAGCGCCGCGGTGACGGCGGCACTCGCTGGGCCCTCGACAGAAATATCGCCGACGGCGGCGACGGTCTCGCCGCGCCCATCCACCACCAGCACCGACTCACCGTAGGTCTCAGCGAATCGCGCGAGATAGCGTTCGAGCCCGGTGTCATCACCGCGCTCGAGTGCCGCGTAGGCCCGTTGCACGAGTTGACCGAGCGCTCCCGCACGCTGCAGTTGGAGCTGCTGCGTGCGAGATTCCGCGATCGACGCCGCGGTCGGGATCAGTACGGCGATCACCGCAACGAGCCCGAGGAGGAGCATGGGGAGGAGAACACGTAGCCTCACCGGCGCTCCTCAAGTCGAAACCCCACGCCGCGAATCGTGGTGATCGTCACCATGGGCAGTTTTCGTCGAAGCTGAGCGAGGTGCACGTCGAGCGCGCGCGAGCCGACGGCGTGGTCATCACCCCACACTTCTGCAAGGAGTTCGCGTCGTGCGACGGGGGTGCCCGGGCGGCGGGCGAGCGCACGTAAGATCCCGGCCTCGGTCGGCGTGAGCGTCACCGTCGCGTCGTCGTGGCGCACCTCATGAGTTGCTGCATCGAGCGTCGCGTCGCCCACCGAGATGAACTCCGGGGTCGGCTGCGCGTAGCGACGGGTGACAGCCAGGAGCCGGGCCAAGAGCTCGTGGACCCGAACTGGTTTCACGAGGTAGTCGTCCGCGCCGAGCCGGAGCGCGTGCACCGTCGAACGCTCGTCGCCGCGAGCGGTGACCACCAACACGGGGACTGAGCTCACCCGTCGAAGATCGCGGAGCGCGTCGAGCCCATCCATATCTTCGAGCCCAAGGTCAAGGAGTACGGCATCGACGTCCCGGTACCGGGCGAGCACCTCGTCACCTCGAGCGACGCGTACGCACGTGTGACCGGCGCGAGTCAGCGCCGCGGTGAGCGCCGCAGCCACCGAGCGATCGTCTTCAGCGACCAGTACACGCATGCGCTCAAGTATGCAGGTCGCCTCGAAACCGTGCTCAGTACGACAAGCTGCGAAGCGCAGATCGTAAGCGGAACGTGACTCCGCCGTGTAAAGGGAGTGTAAAGACGCGCTCGCTGGGCGGTAGCCGCACGGCCCACAATGACGGCGTGCGGCTCTCGCACCCCACCTCACCCCAATTGATGACGATTGGAAATTCATGTCAGTGTCAACGACGACCGCGACGTCTCCCACGATTCGACGGTCCATCTCTAACACGCTCAAGGGCTCGGCAGGCAACCTGGTTGAGTGGTACGACGTTTACGTCTACTCGGTGTTTCTGAGCTTCTTCGAGTCGCAGTTCTTTTCCGCGGACGAGCAGAATTCCACGCTCTATATCTGGGCGATCTTCGCGGTCACGTTTGTGATGCGACCGATCGGCTCGTGGTACTTCGGCCGCTTCGCCGATCGGCACGGTCGACGACTCGCCCTGACGATCTCGGTGTCGCTCATGGCCGCCTGCTCGATGGTGATTGCGCTGACCCCGAGTGCTGAGCTCATCGGTGCCTGGGCCGTTGTGATCCTCGTGTTCGTGCGCCTCCTCCAAGGGTTCGCAACCGGCGGGGAGTACGGAACGAGCGCGACGTACATGTCCGAGACCGCCATCGCTGGGCGACGTGGCTTCCTCTCCTCGTTCCACTACGTGACCCTCGTGGGCGGGCACGTCCTCGCGCAGTTCACCCTGCTCATCATGATGCTCACGATGACGCATGACCAGATTGCGTCGTGGGGCTGGCGCGTGGCCTTCGCGATCGGTGGCGTGGGCGCGCTCCTAGTGCTGTGGTTGCGACGCACCATGGACGAGTCGCTGGGGGAGTCGACGCTCGCGGCGGTGCGGTCAGGGCAGTCGGTCGAGTCGGGCTCGATGCGCGAGCTCCTCCGCTTCCACTGGAAGCCGCTGCTGCTCTGCTTCCTGGTGACTGCGGGCGGTACGGTCGCGTTCTACACCTACTCGGTGACGGGCCCCGGCATCGTGAAGTCGGCGTTCTCCGGCGGAGACGCGCTTGCGGGCACTGTGATCAATCTCATCGCACTCACAATCCTCATGCTGCTCCAGCCACTCGGTGGCTGGCTCTCCGACATCGTCGGCCGCAAGACGCTGCTCGTGTTCTTCGGGGTGGGCGGAGTGCTGTACACCGGGTTCTTCATCACCGCGCTCCCGGCACAGCAGAACCCTCTCGTTGCGTTCGCGATCCTCGTGGGCGGGTTCGTCATCCTCACCGGCTACACCTCGATCAACGCGGTGGTGAAGGCGCAGCTCTTCCCCACGCACATTCGAGCGCTGGGCCTGGGGCTCGGGTACGCGCTCGCCAACTCGGTGTTCGGCGGCACGGCTCCCATGCTGTACCAGGCTGCGGGCGACGCCGGACACGTGCCCTGGTTCATTGGGTACGTGACCGTGGTGATCGCGGTCTCCCTGATCGTCTACGTGTTCTTCCTGAAGAACCGTGGCCCGAACTGGCTTGATGATGAGCAAGGGATGCGCGCACGGTTCCCCGAGCGAGGCGGCCGTCCGCACGGGGAGACAACGTTCGCCCCGGTCGCCGACGCCGCAGCGGTTCCCGCGACCGACGCGAGCGAACTGCTTCCAGAAGCGCGGTAGCGCCCAGCTCCCACGCCCGTACGTGAGACGCCCCGGACCGATCGGTCCGGGGCGTCTCACGTACGGGGGCGCTACAGCGAAATCGTGCTCTTCACACGGATCTCGGTGCCGGCCTCGACGCGTTCACCCGCGGCGGGATCGGTCGACGTCGCCTTCGCGAGGTCACGCAGCGGGCCGCTCGGCACGAGCGAGCTCGGCGCAAAGCCGGCATCCGTCAGGATGTCCATGGCCTCCTGGAGTGGCTTCCCACTGACGTCCGGGATCTCGAACAGCTCGGGGCCGAGCGATACCTGCAAGCCGACGGCGTCGCCCGGGCGCACCGGGTCAGTGTTCGTGATGAGCGCCAGCACGTTGCCATTCGGCATCTCAGGATCGTGCGCCTCGGACCCGAGCCCCGCATCGAGCGTGAGGCCGGCCTTCTCGAGCGCCGCGGTCGCGTCTGCCGCGCTCGAGCCGACCACGTTTGGAAGCGGACCGGCCGAGACCACCAGGTTGACCTTCGCGCGCTCGGGATACTCCTCGCCCAGCGCATCGCCATCCGGATCAAGGGCCGCGAGCACGACATCCTTGTTGTCATCTGCGAACCGCGTGTCGACCACCTCGCCAACGGTGAAGCCCGCCTTCGTGATCTCCTCACGCGCCGCGTTCAGTTCAAGCCCCACAATCGTGGGGACCGGCTTCAGCTCGGGGCCGGTCGAGGTGCACAGCCGCACCGTCGCGCCGCGGTCGAGGCGAGAGCCCGCTTCGGGCTCGGTGCGAGCGGCCTGTCCCGCGGGCACGGTGAGACTGGGGCACTCGAAGACTTCGACCACCAGGTCCTGCTCCGCGAGCGCGCTCTCGGCGGTCGCCATATCCGCGCCGGCGATATCTGGCACGGTGACCTGTGAACCGGGGCCCTGCCCAAACCACCATCCGATACCGCCAGCGAGCGCCACGAGGAGCACGAGGACCGTGGCGAGCAGCCGCCCGCGGCGAGTGCGTCGCTGTGCCGAACTCGCAGCGCGGTCGAGCGCGGTCGCCGGCACCGAGGCGGGCGCCCCGGAGGCAGTGTGTGCGCCATCGTGCAGGATCGACGTACCGTCGGGGAGCACCGTGGTGCCGTCGCCCAGCACCGTCGTCCCGTCGCTGAGCACGGTGGTGCCCGCCGTCGCCGCGCCCGCCGCGCTGGGGACTGCCTCGTCGAGCACCGTGGTCGCGGGCGAGCCGCCGGCCGCGCCAAAGTCGAGCACCCGTGTGGCCCCGGGCGGCAGCGGCTGGCCGAGGCGCAACTGCGTGAGCGCTGCGAGTGCCTCATCGGCATCCTTCGGGCGATGATCCGGCTCTCGCTGGGTGGTCCAGCGCACGAAGTCGTCGAGCTCCGGCGTCGCCTCCGCGCACTTCGCAGAGGGCGGCGGTACCTCGGAGTGTGCGTGCTGGTACGCGATCTGCATGGGCTGTTCGCCCGTGAAAGGCTGCGTGCCCGTGAGCATTTCGTAAAACATGATGCCAAAGGCATAGAGATCGCTCCGCGCATCGGCAACGCCACGGGTCACCAGCTCGGGGGAGAGGTACGCAATCGTGCCGAGCAGTGCCTGACCCGTGGTGGTGTTCGCGGAGACCGCGCGCGCGAGACCGAAATCACCGAGCTTGATTCGACCGTCGTCCGCAAGCATCACGTTCTCTGGCTTGATGTCGCGGTGGACGATACCCGCGCGATGCGCGGCCGCGAGACCGGAGAGGACGGCCTCGCCGATCTCAAGTGTCTGTTCCGCCGTCAGCCGCTTCTGCTGCTTGAGGAGATCGCGGAGCGTGATGCTCGGCAGGTACTCCATCACCAGGTAGGTGCGTCCCGCGTCATGCCCCTGGTCGAACACGTTCACAAGATTGGGGTGCGACAGCCGCGCAGCGCTCCGTGCCTCCTGCTCGAAGCGGCGGGTGAAGTTCTCGTCCTCCGCCAGGTGCTCATGCATCACCTTGACGGCGACGCGGCGCTCAAGCCGCAGATCGTTGGCGAGGTACACCATCGCCATCCCGCCGCGGGCGATCCGCGAACGAATCGCGTAGCGCTCATCGAGCGTATGCCCGATCAACGGGTCGGAGGGCGCAGAGGTCACAGCGGAAGTCTACGGAACATTCGGGGGCTGAAACTCGACGCGCGCCGGGTTCGGGCGGATTGCGCTTCGTGGATCACGCTGGCAAAGTTGAGGTGTGGCCGAGAACATCGCACCTGACAGGTCCTATTTCACGATCCCCGAGCTGGTTGAGCGCTTCGCGCTGACCCCGGGGAAGCTGCGGCGCCTGATTGAGGATCATCAGCTCGCCGCCGTGCGCATCGACGGCGTCCTGATGGTCCCCGTCGAGTTCGTGCAGGGGGATCACCCGCTGCCTTCGCTGCGTGGCACGCTGCTCGCGCTGCTCGACGCCGGATTCGCGGATGACGAAGCGCTTGACTGGCTGTTTGAAGTGAATGAGGAGCTCGGCGAGCGCCCCATCGACTCGCTCGTTGCCGGGCGCAAGAGCGCGGTACGTCGCGCAACGCAGTCGCTCGCGTTCTGAACTCAGTGCGAGCGCACCGCGCGAGCGACTAACTCGCGCGGCGGGCCGCCCGCTCCGCGAGCACCATGAGCTGCGCCGCGGCGTCGGGAAGGACCGGGGCTGAGCGCAGAGACTCAGTCGCTCGCTCCACGTTGCGCGAGATCATGTCCTCGACGCGCTCCACTGCACCGCTCTCCCGAATCGTGCGCTGCATCATCATCACCTGCTCGGGATCGAGATCGGTGCCGAGCAGCCCATCGAAGATGTTGCGCTGTGTGGTGGGGAGGTGCTCGCGCGCGAGCGTGACGAGTACCGTGCGCTTGCCCTCGGCGAGATCGTCGCCGATCGGCTTGCCCGTGAGCTCTTCATCGCCGAACACTCCGAGTTGGTCGTCGCGAAGCTGGAACGCCACCCCGATCGGCAAACCAAACTCGGAGAGTGCATCTTCGACCTCGGGGGATGCTCCCGCGAGTGCGGCGCCGATGAGCAGTGGCGCCTCGACGCTGTACTTCGCGGATTTGTAGACGAGCACTCGAGTAGAGCGCTCGAGCTGCTCCTCATGTCCCGCGAAGGTGGGCTGCTGCTCTTCGAGGACGTCGAGGTACTGGCCCACCGCCACCTCGCTGCGCATCCGATTGAAGTGGTCGCGAGCCTGGCGTGCCGCGCCGCGGTCCGCCGTCGCATCGCACGCGCGGTTCATCAGCTCATCGGCCCACGATTGCAGCAGATCGCCCAGCAGGAGCGCCCCGGCCAGGCCGAAGTGATCGGCAGCACCCATCCAGCCCTGCTGCTCATGCATCGTGGCAAAGAGCCGGTGCACCGCTGGGCGTCCGCGGCGCGTATCAGAGCGGTCGATGATGTCGTCGTGGATCAGCGCTGCGGCGTGGAAGAGTTCGAGTGCGCATGCGGCGTCGAGCACACGGTCGAGCTCGGGGGAGAGTTCGCCCACGAGATCGAGCGGTGCCACCGCGCGGAAGCCGAGCACCGCGAACTGCGCGCGGAAGCGCTTGCCGCCGGTGAGGAAGCCAAAGGCCTCATCGAGCAGCGCGTGTGCGTCGGGCCCGAGTGGGGCGAGGGCCGCCCGGTGATGGGAGAGCGTGTCGTTGATTCGCTCCTGAATAAGCCCTGCGAGTCGCGTCGTTTCTTGCACACGACTAGCCTACTCTCGGCCGAGCGCCGTACACTGTAGGGTACAGATCGTTTGAGTGTCGGGAGGATCGTCATGGCGCTGTCAGAACACGAGCAGCGGCTGCTTGACGAGATGGAACGCGGTTTCTATCAGAGCGAGGCCGACGTGATGCAGACCGGTTCGGTCCGCCAGCGTCGTCTGAACTATCGCTCCCTCGTCCTGGGCATCGTCGTCCTCTTGGTGGGGGTTGGCGCGCTCATTGGCGGGGTCGCCGCACAGCAGCTGTGGTTGGGGCTCATCGGTTTCGCGGTCATGGTCGGAGGCGTGACACTCATGATGTCGCGCGGCTCGGAGACCGTGACGGTTGAAGACGTGTTGAACGGCGGTGGTCCGAGTGGGAAGAGCTCGGCACCGCGTGAGTCGCTCAGTGAGCGCATGGAGCGCCGCTGGGATGAGCGGATGGAGGGGGAGCGCTAAAGCCTCCCCTGAGTACGGCTTCGAGCCGCGGATCGGAAACGATCCGCGGCTCTTTTTTTGTGCCCGCTTCAGCCCGCGTCGGGCTCGAAGGAGTGCCGCTACGAAACTGACTCCACTTTCCTCCACGGAGACCTCGCGGAGGGCGATTCTTGCTGCAAACTCACAAGAAAGACCTTCCCAACGCGCCGAGCGCCCGCGTCTGCCGTTCGAAGTTCACGCGCAACAGGCCCGGAATCTTGCGGGTCTTGCGCCTCGCTGGAAGAAAGTGGAGGGGAAACCCCCTGGGGTGGAGGAAAGTGGAGTAGTCTGGTGCCCAAGTCGATCCGGCGGAGGGAGGAACCCATGTTCTTGGGAACCTTCACGCCCAAGCTCGACGACAAAGGGCGGCTCATCCTTCCCGCAAAGTTCCGTGACGAGCTCTCCGACGGACTCGTTATTACGCGTGGGCAGGAGCACTGCCTGTACGTCTTCAGCGAGCAGGAGTTCACCGCAATGCACGAGCGCATCAGCCAAGCGCCGATGACCTCGAAGCACGCTCGCGACTACCTGCGTGTGTTCCTCTCGGGCGCACACCCGGAGACGCCGGACAAGCAGCATCGCGTGACGATCCCGCCTGGCCTGCGTGACTACGCGGGGCTCGATCGCGATCTCGCCGTGATCGGCGCCGGGTCTCGAGCTGAGATTTGGGACGCCACTGCGTGGGAGACCTACCTGCGTGAACAAGAAGCAGCATTTTCCGAAACTGACGGGGAGGTGATCCCGGGCATGTTCTAGCCCGGACATCATGACGATTGATACCCGCGACCCCAGTGAGCTGCACGTCCCCGTGCTGCTTGATCGCTGCCTGGAACTCCTCGCCCCCGCGGCGAGCCGTGAGGGCGCCGTGCTCGTTGATGCGACGCTCGGCATGGGCGGCCACAGTGAGGCACTGCTGTCCGCTCACCCTGGCCTCACACTGATTGGCCTGGACCGCGACACGGAAGCGCTCGCGCTTGCCGGGAAACGGCTGGAACGCTTCGGCGACCGCGCAATTCGTGTGCACGCCGTCTACGACGAGATCGCGGAGGCGGTGCGCGGCGCCGGTTTTGAGCGCATCGACGGCGTGCTCTTCGATCTCGGTGTCTCCTCACTGCAGCTTGATGAGGCGGATCGCGGCTTCGCATACGCGCAGGACGCCCCGCTCGACATGCGCATGGACCAGAGCCGGGGCGAAACCGCCGCCGAGGTGCTGCAGACCGCACCGGAGGGCCGGCTCCGCGCGATCTTCGAACGCTACGGCGAGGAACCGCTCGCCGGGCGCTACGCTCGCGCGATTGTCGCGGCGCGAGCCGAGGCGCCCATCGAACGAAGTGGACAACTGGTCGACGTGCTTCAGCAGGCTACGCCGGCCGCGGTGCGGGATCAGCGCCACCCCGCGAAGCGGGTGTTCCAGGCGCTCCGCATCGAGGTAAACGGTGAACTCTCCGTTCTTGAGCGCGCGATTCCCGCGGCGCTCGATCTGCTGAACCTGGGTGGCCGCGCCGTCATCATGTCCTACCAATCGCTTGAGGATCGCCTCGTGAAGCGCGAGCTCACGAAGCGGAGCCGCTCGACCGCTCCCGCTGGGCTGCCGGTTGAGCTCCCCGAGCACCGTCCCGAGTTCCGTCTGCTCACCCGCGGCGCCGAGCTCGCTGACGACGCTGAACGCGCCCGCAACCCGCGAGCGATCCCCGTGCGGCTCCGCGCCGCCGAACGAGCGAGGGACGTGCGATGAACAACACGGTGCCGATCGAGTTCGACCGCGATCTGGAGCACAGCTTCGAACTCGCGCCACAGAGCACCCCGGCCGCGCCGAGCGAGCGCCACCTGCGCCTTGCCCCTGCGGCCCCGCAGCAGCGCAAGCGCGCCGGGCTGAGCCCGCTCGTTGGCTCGCTCGTTGCCGTCGGCGTGATCCTCGTGATCCTCGCGACGCAGCTCGGGCTCAGCATCGCGATCTCGCAGGGCGCCTACGAGACGCGTGCGCTCGAGCTCGAGCAGCGCGACCTCGCCCGCGTGGAGCGGGTGCTCTCGCAGAACGTTGACAAGCTCTCCTCGCCCCAGAACCTCGCGGAGAACGCGGCCGCGCTCGGCATGGTGCAGAACTCACGCCCGGCGACCCTGCGCATGAGTGACGGAGCGGTGCTTGGCGCGCTCGAGTCGGAGACCTCTGAGGCGCGGGGGAACCTGGTGCCCAACGCCACCCTCGAGACGATGCCGGTGGTCGACGCAGCGGGGCTTCTCGTTCCTCGTGACGGCGCAGGCGCCTCCGCCCAGGCGGGTCCGAGCGAGCCGGCGGTACGGTGGCAGGGCAAGCTGCCCGCACCCGAGACCCACTAACCCGGCAGCTCGTACGGGAGGATCGGAATGCGGAGTCTGCGCGGCGGAGCCACACGGCGCCTGATCGCGCTCATCATCGTCGTGATCACGGCCGCGGTGTTCCTGATCCGGCTCGTGGACGTCCAGGTGATCTCGGCGCCGCAGCTGAACGAAGATGCGAAGGATAAGCGCGCGGTGCCGATTACGGTGCCGAGCATTCGCGGCGACATCGTCGATCGCAACGGCGAGGTGCTCGCCACCACCGATGAGCGGTACGACGTACAGCTGTCGCCCAAGAACACGATCGTCAAGGGCGGCCGATTCTGGCGCGCCGACCCCGAGCGCGGCGGAATCGCGACGGTCGAGGTCACGGCGAAGCAAGCGTTCGGCGAGATCGGCGAGATTACGGGACAGAGCGCCGCTGAGATCCAGAAGATCGTTGACGATGCGCTCGAGATCAACAAGAAGTCTGACTTTGCATACGTGAAGCGCGGCGTCGACCTCGAGCAGCTGAATGCGCTCAAGGCGCTGCAGATTCCGTGGCTGACGTTCGAAAGCCACCACACCCGCACATACCCGAACGGCGCGGTGGCCGGCAACATCGTTGGTTTCGCGGGCTTTGAGGACGTGCCTCAGGCGGGCATCGAGCTCGCAGAGGACACGTGCCTCACCGGTGTCGCGGGGTCGGAGATCTACGAGCGCGGAGCAGACGGCGTGCCGCTGCCCGGCAGCGTCGTCGTGACGCGGAAGGCGGAGAACGGCGGCACGGTGAAGCTCAGCCTCGACCGCGACCTGCAATGGGAGGCACAGCAGACCATCAACGCGCAGGTCCAGGAGGTCGGCGCGGAGTACGGCTATCTCGTCATCATGAACGTGAAGACGGGTGAGCTTGTTGCGGTCGCTGAGGACGGTTCCGTCGACCCCAACGATGTTGACGCCTCCGACCCGTTGAAGCGCGAAGCGCGCTCGTTTGTCTCGCCGTACGAGCCCGGCTCCACGTTCAAGCCCCTCACCGCCGCGACGCTCATCGAGGAAGGCGCCGCGACGCCGCTCACCCAAAACCTCACCCCCGACTACATCGAGCCCGTTCCTGACGCCCGCTTCGGCGACTCGTTCAACCACGAGCCGATGCCCTGGACGCTCACCGGCATCCTCACCCAGTCCTCCAACGTGGGTATTGCCACGCTCGGCAGCGCGGTCAGCCCGGAGAAGCGGTACGAGTACCTGCAGAAGTTTGGGGTGGGCGCCTCGACCGAGGCGGGCATGCCGCTTGAAGACAGTGGCCAGCTGCCGGCAGTCGAGGATTGGGATCCCCAGACGTCTTACAACACGATGTTCGGCCAGGGGCTCTCGACAACCATCGTGCAGACCGCGGGGATCTACCAGACGTTCGCGAACGGCGGCGTGCGAATCCCGCCCGCCCTTGTTGAGAGCTGCACGAAACCCGACGGCACCAGCACGAAGCCGGATCACGGAGAAGAGGTCCGCGCCATTTCAGAGAGCACCGCGGACGACGTGATGGCGATGCTCGAAACCGTCGTGACCGAGGGCTGGTACAAAGACCTGATCAAGATTCCCGGCTACCGCATCGCTGGAAAGACGGGCACCGCGGAGCAGTCTGACAACCAGGGCGGCTACCGCGAGGACTACGTTCACTCCTTCGCCGGGATCTTCCCCGCCGACGATCCGCAGTACGTCGCGGTAGCATCGATTGCGTTCCCGTCGGCGGGGGACGGCGGCGTCGCGGCGATCACCAGTTTCCGTGAAGCCGCTGAAGCGACAATCCGTACCTTCCATATCCCGCCCTCCACCGGGGAGTTCACACCGCTCCCCACGGAGTACTAGACCACGCCCGCAGGAGGCACACCCACGTGAGTACCGGAGATGCGCTGAGCATTCGCCCGCAGACCCCCACCCCGTTTTCGCTCGCTGAGCTCGCGACCCGCTTCGGGCTCGACGCACGCGGGTCGCTCGAGGGCGTGGTGGTGACGGGCGTGTCGCTCGATTCGCGCGACGTGCGCGCCGGCGATCTGTATATCGGGATGCCGGGGGCAAAGCGACACGGAGCAGACTTTGCCGCACAGGCGCTGGCGCTCGGCGCTCACGCGATGCTCACCGACGCTGCTGGCGCGGAGCGCGCGGGCGAGGCCGGGATCGCCCTGCCGATCCTCATCTCGGAGGCGCACCCGCGCGAGCTGCTCGGCGCGGTCTCCGCCGCGGTGTACCGCACCGACGACTTCGCGCCGAAGATGCTCGGGGTCACCGGGACGAACGGCAAGACCAGCGTCGTGTACATCCTCGCTGAGCTGATGCAGGCCGCCGGACTCACTCCCGGGCTGAGCTCGACGGCGGAACGCCGGGTCGGCGACGAGGTGATCCCAGCAAACCTCACGAGCCCCGAGGCCTCCGAACTGCACGGTCTGCTCGCCCGCATGCGCGAGCGCGACGTTGATGCCGTGGCGATCGAGGTGTCCGCGCAGGCGGTGGTGCGTCACCGGCTCGACGGCGTGCACTTCGACGTGGTCGCGTTCAACAACTTCTCGCAGGATCACCTGGACGAGTTCGGTGACCTGGAGTCCTACTTCGCCGCGAAGCTTGCGCTCTTCACCCCGGAGCGCGCGGCGCGCGGGGTTGTGGTTGTCGATTCCGCGTACGGGCAGCGAATCGCGCGTGAGTCGCAGATTCCAGTGACCCGCCTGGCCACCGAGTACGGGCAGCAGGCCGACTGGCACCTCGCGATCACCGCGCAGACACTCGACGGTGTGTCGTTCGTGCTGCAGGGACCCGAGGGCGCCCACTTCCGCGGCAGCGTGCCCGTGTTTGGCCGCTTCATGGCGGAGAACGCCGCCCTCGCGCTCATCATGCTGCACGAGGCAGGGGTGCCACTCGAACAGGTCGCGGCTGGACTTGAGCGGGGCAGGATCCCGGTCTACATCCCCGGGCGTCTCGAGGAGATGACCGAGCCGGGCTCGCGCGGCCCCCGCTTCTTCGTGGACTACGGCCACACGCCGGGATCGTTCGAGGCGATGCTCGAGGCACTCGGCGAAGTCGCCCCGGGAAAAATCATCTTCATGTTTGGCGCTGACGGCGACCGTGACACGACGAAGCGCGAGGAGATGGGCCGGATCGCCGCTGCGGGCGCCGACACGGTGATCATTTGCGACTACCACCCGCGATCGGAGCCGCCCGAGGCGATCCGTGCGCAGTTGCTCGCCGGCGCACGCTCGGCGAACCACGCAGAGGTGATCGAGGAGGGCGATCCGCGGAAGGCCGTGCGGCTCGCCATTTCGCTCGCCGAAGCGGGGGACGTTATCCTGTATGCCGGTCCCGGACACGAGGATCACCAGGAAATCGCCGGGCAGTTTCTTCCCTACTCGGCGCGGGATGAAGTACGCGGGGCGCTCCGCGAGGCAGGATTGCTCCAGTGATTGAACTGACGCTCGCTGAGATTGCGGCCGCCACCGGCGGACGCCTGGTGCCCGGCACTTCCGGTGCCGGACCCGAGACACCCGTGCGCGGGGAGTCGCAGACCGATTCTCGCGAGGTGGCCCCCGGGCAGATCTTCTTCGCCCGGCGCGGCGAAGAGACCGACGGCCACCGTTTTGTCCCGCAGGCAATTGCCGCGGGCGCGGCGCTCGTGGTCGGTGAGCGCGAGATCGATGGTCGGGTGCCGCAGATCATTGTGGCCGACACGACTGATGCGCTCGGCGCGCTCGCCACCGAAGTGGTACGCCGTGTGCGCGCCGCTGGCGAACTCACCATCGTCGGCATCACCGGCTCCAACGGCAAAACCACCACGAAGAACCTCGTCGCCGCGATGGCAGAGCGCGTGGGCACCTTCGTGGCTTCGGAAAAGTCATTCAACAACGAGGTGGGCGGACCGCTCACCATGCTGCGCGTCGAAGACGACACCCGAACGCTCGTTGCTGAGATGGGCGCGAGCGCCGAGGGTGAAATTGCTCGCCTCACCGGCATGGCGCCCCCGCACATCGGTGTCGTGCTCACCGTAGGGCTCGCGCACGCTGGCGAGTTCGGCGGCATCGACACCACCTTCCGTACGAAGAGCGAGATGGTGCGCGACCTGCCCGAGACGGCGGTTGCCGTGCTCAACCGTGACGACGCGTACGTGTCACGCATGGGCGAGCTCACCCAGGCGCGGGTGCGCTGGTTTGGGCGCCACCCGGAGGCCGACGTTCGCGCAAGCGACGTCGACTCTGACGCGAGCGGCACCCGCTTCACAATCCATGCCGACGGCGAATCGCACCCGGTGGTGTTCCGTGTCCTCGGTGAGCACCACGTCACGAACGCACTGGCCGCCGCGACGGTGGGCCTCGAGCTCGGCCTCTCGCTCGCTGACGTGGTCGCCGCGCTCGAGGGCGCGACTCGCGCTGCCCGCTGGCGGATGGAGGTGATGGGCGGCCGCGACGGCGTGACCATCATCAACGATGCATACAACGCGAGCCCCGACTCGATGAGCGCGGGCCTGCGCACGCTCGCCCAGATCGCAAAGCCCGAGGGGCGCACGGTTGCCGTGCTCGGCGCGATGAGCGAGCTCGGTGAGTACTCGATCGAGGAGCATATTCGCATCGGGCTGCAGGCGGTTCGCCTGCGCATCTCCGAACTCGTCGTGGTCGGAACCGAGGCGCGCAACCTGCACATCAGCGCGATCAACGAGGGATCCTGGGACGGCGAGAGCGTCTTCTTTGAGGATCAGGACTCCGCGTTCGACTATCTGGCGCGCACGCTGCAGCCCAACGACACTGTTCTTGTGAAATCATCGAACGCCGCGGGGCTCCGCTTCCTCGGCGATCGCCTGGGGGAGGCCTTCGCATGATCGCTCTGTTGATCGCCGGCGGCTTCTCGCTGCTGTATTCGCTCTTGCTGACGCCGGTGTTCGTGCGTATCTTCAACCGCCTGAAGTGGGGGCAGCCCATCCGCGTGGACGGGCCGAAGGAGCACGAGGTGAAGCGTGGTACGCCCACCATGGGCGGCATCATTTTCATTTCCGGCTCCGTGATCGCCTACTTCTTGGGCAAGCTCATCATGGGGGAGACGCCCACGCCTTCGGCGCTGCTCGTCATCCTCATGGCGGTGGGTGCGGGTCTCGTCGGCTTCATCGATGACTTTATGAAGACCCGCCAGCAGCAGTCGGCGGGACTGGGTGGTTGGGCGAAGATCGCCGGTCAGGTGATTATCGCGGTGTCGTTCGCGCTGCTCGGCCTGCAGTTCGCGAATGAGGCCGGGCTGACCCCCGTGTCGACCCACATTTCGCTCTTCCGCGATCTGCCCTTCGACTTCATGTCGCTCGGGGTGGTGCTCGGCGTGATCCTCGTCATCGTGTGGGTGATGCTCATCGTCACCGCGACCACGAACGCTGTGAACGTGACCGACGGACTTGACGGCCTCGCCGCGGGCTCCGCGATCTTCGCGTTCGGCGCGTACTTGATCATCGGCTTCTGGCAGTCCTCGCAGAACTGCGCGACCACCGCGTTCGAAGCGGGATGCTACGAGACCCGGGATCCGATGGACCTCGCGGTGATCGCGGCGGCGTTCCTCGGCGGTGTCGCCGGCTTCCTCTGGTGGAACACCAACCCCGCCCAGATCTTCATGGGCGACACGGGCTCGATGGGCATCGGCGGCGCTATCGCCGCGCTCGCGATCCTCAGCCGGACCGAGCTGCTGCTCGTGCTCATCGGCGGTCTCTTCATCATCGAGACCGGTTCCGTGATTGTGCAGCGCCTCTACTTCAAGGTGACGAAGGGCAAGCGCATCTTCCTGATGAGCCCCATCCATCACCACTTCGAGCTCAAGGGCTGGGCCGAAGTGACCGTCGTGGTGCGGTTCTGGATCATCGCCGGGCTCTTCGTTGTGGCGGGCGTTGGCGCCTTCTACGGCGAGTGGCTGCTGCAACAGTAGTTGTTGGATCTGAGGACAGGACGAGAGATGACCGTGGAGAACACGCACGCGGAAACGGTGGCGGCGCGCGTCGCGGCGCTCACCAGCTGGCATGCCGACTGGTCGCGCCTGCGCGTGGCCGTGCTCGGTCTTGGCGTGACGGGCTTTTCGGTTGCCGACACGCTCGTTGAGCTGGGGGCACGGGTTCGGGTGGTCTACGGCGCCCCCGATCCCGATCGAGAGCGCCTCCTCGACGTGATCGGCTCGGAGCGCTTCGCCGCAAGCGATGACGCCGCGCAGCTGGCCGACCTGGTCGCGTTCGATCCCGAGCTCGTCGTGGTGTCACCCGGTTATCGCCCCGATCACCCGCTCACCACATGGGCGGCTGAGAACGGTGTGACCGTGTGGGGTGACATCGAACTCGGGTGGCGACTGCGCGATAAGACCGACCGTATCGCCGACTGGATCTGCATCACCGGCACGAACGGTAAGACGACCACCACCCAGCTCACGGCGCACATGCTCGCCGCGGGTGGCCTGCGCGTCACTCCTGCAGGGAACATCGGCACGCCCATTCTTGACGCGCTGCGCGATCCGCAAGGGTACGACGCCCTCGTGGTGGAGCTCTCAAGCTTCCAACTCGAGCGGCTCGGCCAGATCTCCCCGTACGCGAGTGCGTGCCTGAACTTCGCCGACGATCACCTCGATTGGCACGGCAGTGCCGAGGCGTACTGGGCCGCGAAGGCCAAGGTGTACGACGGCACGCAGGTGGCCTGCGTGTACAACCGCGCAGACGCAGCGACCGAGCGCATGGTGGAGGAGGCAGACGTGGTTGAGGGCGCCCGCGCCATCAGCTTCGGGCTCGACACCCCGCCGCCGAGCGGCTTCGGCATCGTCGAGGGCATCCTCATCGACCGGGGTTTTCACGCCGAGCGTCGCGGGGAAGCCTTCGAACTGGTCACGGTGGACGAACTGAATGAGCGCGATCTCGCGGCACCGCACATGGTGCAGAATGTGCTCGCAGCGGCGGCCCTCGCGCGCTCGCGCGGCGTGGAACCCGCCGAGATCGCACGCGCGATCCTGAGCTTCCAGCCCGATCCGCACCGCACCCAGCGCCTCGGCGAGCACGCTGGCGCGCACTGGATCGATGATTCCAAGGCGACGAACGCGCACGCGGCCGATGCGTCGCTCCGCGCACTCACCGATGTCGTCTGGATCGTCGGGGGTCTCCTCAAGGGCGTCGACATCGAACAGCTGGTCGCGACCCACGCGCACCGCCTCCGCGGCGCCGTGGTGATCGGAGTTGACCGGGCGCCCGTGCTCGCGGCGCTCCGTGCGCACCTGGGCGAGCGACCCATTGCCGAGATCGATGCGAGCGACGCAGTGATGGCCGCGGCGGTTGCCGCCGCGGTGAGCATTGCTCAGCCGGGCGACACCGTGCTGCTGTCACCCGCTGCCGCATCGATGGATCAGTTCGAGAGCTACTCGGATCGCGGGCGGCAGTTCCAAGCCGCCGTGACCGAGCTGGGGTGACCCGAGTGAGCGCGGGGCAGGCGGAGAGCGGGGGGCGTGGCTCGGGCTTTGCCCGGATCAACCTCGGTTCCGTGCTGCGCACCGGCACCGACCGCACCGTGATTGCGCTCTACACAATCACGTTCCTGCTCGTGGGCTTCGGGCTCATCATGGTGCTCTCGTCGTCTTCGATCACCTCGTACCTCAACGACCAGGGCTTCTTCGGTGGTTTCTGGAAGCAGGCCACCTTCGCCCTCATCGGCCTCCCGATGATGCTGCTTGCCGCGGCGATGCCCATCGACTTCTGGAAGAAGTGGGCGTGGTGGCTGCTGGGTCTTGGGCTGTTCCTTCAGCTGCTCGTCTTCACCCCGCTCGGTATCGAGGTGTACGGCAATAGGAACTGGATCCAGATCGGCAGTTTTGGCGCGCAGCCCTCGGAAGCGCTCAAGCTCGCGCTCGTCGTGTGGGTCGGCACCGTGCTGCTGCGCAAGGAGCCACTACTCGGGGACATGAAGCACGAGCTCATCCCCGTGGTGATCCCCGGAGCGTTGCTCGCGCTCGGCGTGGTGCTGCTCGGCAAGGACCTCGGCACGGTGCTCATCATGGCGGGCATGGTGTTCGGCGCGATGTACTTCGGTGGGGTGAGTTGGAAGAGCCTCGCGGTGACGGCCGCGGGCGGACTCCTCGCCGTGGTCTTCTTCGTCGTTACGAGTCAGAACCGGCTCGACCGACTCTTCGGTCACGCGGCGGGCAATGCCGACTACTCGGGTCTCGGCTGGCAGCCACTGCACGGGCGCTGGGCGCTCGCCGGCGGCGGTCTCTTCGGGGTGGGGCTTGGCAGCTCAAAGGCCAAGTGGTCGTGGCTACCGGCGGCCGACAACGACTACATCTTCGCGATCATCGGTGAGGAGCTCGGTCTCATCGGCGCGCTCCTCGTGATCGCGATGTTCGTGGCGCTCACGATCGTGATGCTGCGGGTCATCTCGCGAGCGCGGGATCGCTTCGGCAAGGCCGTGGTCGGCGGTATCCTCGTGTGGATCGTGGGCCAGGCACTCGTGAATATCGGCGTCGTGCTGGAGGTGCTGCCGGTGCTCGGTGTACCGCTTCCGCTCATCAGCTCCGGCGGTACGGCGCTCATCGCCTGTCTCGCCGCCATGGGCGTTGTCATCTCGATTGCGCGTGACGGCGCGCTCTATCAGGCCGAACTGGCCGCGGCCGGCGTCTCCCGGCCTAAGGAAAGGATTCGGAACACCCGATGACTCGCTACCTGCTCGCTGGAGGCGGCACCGCCGGCCACGTCAACCCGCTGCTCGCGCTCGCTGATCTGATTCGCAGTACCGAACCCGGGGCGGAGATCGTGGTGCTGGGCACGAAGGAGGGGCTCGAGGCTCGACTCGTTCCCGAGCGCGGCTACGAGCTCGTCACGATTGCGCGCCTGCCCTTCCCGCGGCGCCCCAACCTCGCGGCCCTGCAGTTCCCCGCACGTTTTGCGCGCGCGGTGCGCGAGGTGCGCGAGCTGATTCGTACACGCCGTATCGATGTGGTGGTGGGCTTTGGTGGCTACGCCGCAGCACCCGCGTATCGCGCTGGCGCGAAGGAGGGGGTGCCCGTGGTCATTCACGAGGCAAACGCCCGACCCGGAATGGCGAACAAGATGGGCGCGCGACGCACGCCGTACGTTGGCGTAACATTTGCCGGCACCCCGATCCCGAACGCTCGTGTCACGGGCATGCCGCTGCGCCCCGAGATCACCGGGCTCGATCGCGTCGCGCTTCGCGCTTCGGCGCGCGAACACTTCGGGCTCGATCCCAATCGACGCACGCTCCTCGTGACCGGCGGATCGCTCGGTGCCCGCGCCATCAATCGCGGCATCTCGGGGTCCGCTGCGGAGATCGTTGCGGCCGGCATCCAGGTGCTCCATGTGTGGGGCGGGCTCACGGAGGTTGAAGACCCCGGAGTGCCCGGGTACCACGTCATCACGTACTGCGACCGGATGGACCTCGCGTTTGCCGCGTGCGATCTGGTCGTCTCGCGCGCTGGCTCGACCACCGTGAGCGAGATCGCGGGGCTCGGGATCCCTGCCGTGTTCGTCCCCTACGCGGTGGGCAATGGCGAGCAGCGATTCAACGCCGCGGGCGTGGTCGAGGCGGGCGGTGCGCAGCTCGTCGAGGACGGCGAGCTCACCCCCTCCTGGGTGACGGGCACGCTGCTGCCGCTCCTCACCGACGACGAGCGGCTCACCGCGATGGCCGAGCGCTCGCGGAGCGCTGGCACGCTCGACGGCACCGAGCGGCTGCTCGAGTTCGTGCACGAGGCGGTCTCTGCCGAGCGCACGCGATAGGCTCCTCGGTATGCGCGCGATGCTCCTCCTTCGGGGCCGCGGCGGGGTCTGAGCCGACCGGCTCCCCGTCCGCGGCGGCTCCGTCGTGCCGGTCTCCGCTCACATCCTTGGAGTTTCCGCATGCACGTTCCCGTTCGCCTCTGGGTGATGCTCGCCGTCATGGTGCTGGCTCAGGCAGCCACCACTATCGTCGCGGCGGCGCCCGCCTTCTTGATTCCGCACCTGCACGCCGGGGGGCTGAGCCTCGCTGAAGCCGGGCTCCTCGCCGGCGCGCCGAACCTGGGGCTCGTCGCAGCGCTCGTGCTGTGGGGCGCCGCCACCGACCGCTTCGGTGAGCGCCGCGTGCTCATTGTTGGCCTCGCCGCGACCACGCTCATGGTCGCGTTGGCCATGGCCGCAGCGATCCCGATCGGTGGAGCGGAGCAGCCCAGTGCGAGTGATGGGGGTTTCGGCGCGCTCGTGCCGCTCGCCATTGCGCTGGTTGCCTGCGGTGCCGCTTCGGCGTGCACGAACAGTGCGAGCGGCCGGCTGATCACGGGCTGGTTCCCCGCAGAGCGACGCGGCCTCGCGATGGGAATCCGCCAAACCTGCCAGCCGCTCGGCATGGCGATCGCGGCGCTTGGGGTGCCGCCGCTTGCTGCAGGGTTCGGCATTCCCGCGGCGCTCGCGCTCGGCGGCGTGCTCGTCCTGGTGAGCCTTGCCGCAGTGATTGCGGTGGTCCACGATCCCGAGCGCGCGCAGCGCCCGGCGAGCTCGGCGGCGGAAGCGCCCCTGCGGCCGGTGAATCCCTATCGTGGCGGCGCGACGCTCGTGCGCATTCACGCAGCCTCCGTGCTCTTGGTCGTTCCCCAGTTCGCGCTCTCCACCTTTGGTCTCGTCTGGTTTACGGTCGGTTTCGGCTGGAGTGCGCTCGCGGCGGGCGCATTGGTTGCTGGGGCACAGTTCGCTGGTGCCGCGGGGCGCATCCTCGTTGGTGTGTGGAGCGATCGTGCGGGATCGCGGCTGCGTCCCCTGCGCATTGTCGCGGTCGCCGGGATCGTCACGCTTCTCGCCGCAGCGGCCTGCGGCTGGCTGGAGTGGGGCGTGCCGGCCGCGGTCGCCTATGTGATCGCGTGCTGCGTCAGCGTGGCAGACAACGGGCTCGCGTTCACCGCGGTGGCTGAGATTGCGGGTCCCTCGTGGGCAGGGCGCGCGCTTGGAATTCAGAACACGGGCCAGTTCCTTGCCGCGGCCGCCGTTGGCCCGGTGGTGGGCGGGGCGATCGGGCTCTTCGGCATCCCGGCGACGCTCGCGCTCATTGCGCTTACTCCTGCGCTCGCGGTGCCGCTTGTGCCACCGCCCGCAGCGGAGCGCACCCCGGCCTAGTTCCCGACGGAGCGCGGCGCGGGGCGGGGGAGCCCGCGCCGCGCCGCGCATCACCGGGCGCCCCGCAGGCTGGGCGCGGTACGCTTGACTGTCGACCCGCTAGGAGGATCCATGATCTACCCCGATCTCGAACTGACCATCCCTGAAGCACTCGGGAAGGTGCACTTCGTTGGCATCGGTGGTTCCGGCATGAGCGGGATCGCGCGCATGATGCACCAGGCCGGCGTCACCGTCACCGGTTCGGATCGCAGCGCGAACTACTCGACCGCGGCGCTCGAGGAGATCGGCATCCCGGTCGCGATCGGTCACGACGCAGAGAACGTCGGCACCGCCGACACGCTCGTGGTCACCGGCGCGCTCTGGCAGGACAACCCCGAGTACCAGCGGGCGCTCGCGACGAACATGCCCGTGCTCCACCGCTCGCAGGCACTCGCCTGGCTGGCGCGAGGCAAGCGTGTGGTGTCGGTCGCTGGCGCGCACGGCAAGACGACCTCCACCGGCATGATTGTCACCGGGCTGCTCGGCGCAGGCGCCGACCCGTCGTTCGTGAACGGCGGCATCATCGAGTCGCTCGGCGTCAGCTCCGGTCCGGGCACTGACGACCTCTTTGTGATCGAAGCGGACGAGTCAGACAAGTCGTTCCTGCTCTACGACACGGCGATCGCGCTCATCACGAACGTTGATCCCGAGCACCTCGACTTCTATGGCTCGCGTGAGGCATTCATGCAGGCGTTCGTCGATTTTGCGCGCGGCGCGCGCGAGCAGATCGTCATTTCGGCCGACGACCCCGGCGCTCTCGAAGTGCTCGCCGCGCTCCGCGCTGACAGCTCGGCGTCTCACGCTCCGATCCGAACCTTCGGCGAAGCCGCGGACGCCGATGTGCGGATCGTCTCTGTCGATGATTCGGGCCCCGTCCGTTTCACCGTCGCGATCGACGGTACCGAGCACAGCGCACAGCTCGCGGTCTACGGCCGACACAACGCGGTCAACGCGGTGGGTGCGCTCGCCGTGCTCACCGGACTCGGTTTCGAGCCTGCCGCGGCCCTCGCAGCGATCTCCGAGTTTGGTGGCACGAAGCGCCGCTTCGAGTTCCACGCTGAGGTGGCCGGTGTGCGTGTGTACGACGACTACGCGCATCACCCCACCGAGGTTGCCGCGCTTCTTGACTCCGCTCGCGCCGTCGTGGGCGAGGGAAGGCTTGTCGCGATTCACCAGCCGCACCTGTTTAGCCGCACGAGCATGTTCCACCGTGAGTTCGCAGAGGTGCTGGAAGCCGGCGCCGACCACACGGTGGTCCTCGCGGTCGATGGCGCGCGAGAGGACCCCGTCGAAGGGGTGACCGGCGCGCTCGTTTCCAACGATTTCACTGATGCGAGCAAGGTGTCGTACATCGACGACTGGGCCCGCGCTGCCGACTACCTGGCACAGATCGCGCAGCCCGGCGATGTCATGGTAACGATGAGCTGCGGTACGGTCTACCAGATCATCCCGCAGGTCGTTGCCGCGCTGCGCGGCCGCTTCGAGGTCGCCGAGTAATGAAGCGGCCGAGCGGGTTCGACCGGGCGCCGGAGCGTCCGGACTCGAACGAGCCCGCAGCGGCTGAAGATTTCGCAGAGACGGCAGCGTGGGATCCGGAAGCCCCGACCCCGCCACCCGCCGCCCCGCGGCGGAGTGTGCTTGATCGACTCCGCTCGGGGGTTGCCGGCGTGTCCTCGTCCGAGGCTCCGGCCGCGCGCGATACGGACGCTCACGACACCGTTGCGCGCGGTACGGACGTGTACAACTTCGATGCCCTGAACGAGGTTGCCGACAACGAGGTTGCCGAGAACTTGGTTGCCGAGAACGAGGCTGCCGAGCACGGACTTCCCGGGAGCGACGCTGCCTCGCTTCCTGGAGTTGAGTCCTCCGGCCTCGTTGATGCCGCGGACGCGCACACGGTCGATCTTTCCTCGATCCGGCCCGGCGCTGATGTTGCCGAGCCGGGGGAGCAGTCTCGCTCCGGTGGCGCGCTCGCGCGGTGGCGCGCGGATCGGGCAGAGGATCCCGTGCGCGCTGCCGAGCGCCGCGTGCGCGCCGCAGAACGGCAGCGGAAGTCTCAGCGCCGGAGAGAACAGCAGCGCTTTACTGTGGCCGCCCGTCGCCGTCGCCGCATGTGGTTGATCGTGCTCGGGGCGGTGGCTGGCCTAGTGCTCTTCGTTGCAGCGGGGGTGTTCACGCCGCTCATGGCGGTGCGGAACATTGAGCTCGTCGGCGCGTCAGGCGTGCCCGAAGACGAAGTTCGTGCGGCACTTGCGCAGTTTGAGGGCGTGCCGCTCGCGCTCGTCGACGACGGCGAGGTGCACCGCGCTCTTGAGCCGTTCCCGCTGATTCAGCGATACGCGGTCGAACGGATTCCTCCGCACACGCTTACGGTGCGCATCGAGGAGCGCGTCGCGGTGGTGTCCCTCGCCGAAGAAGATGGTGTGGGCCTGTACGACGCCGCCGGAGTGAAGCTTGGCAGTGCTGAGGCTGCACCGAAGGGGGTGCCGCTTGGGAGCGGGGCGTTGAAGGATCGCTCTTCGCAAGCCTTCCGTTCCGCCACTCGTGCTCTCCGAGATATGCCGAGCGAGCTGCGTGACCAGGTCTCCGGAGTGACCGCGTCGAGCGGGCAGGACGTCACACTGACACTCGCGAGCGGAATCGAAGTGATGTGGGGGGACGGGGAGTCCTCGCGACGAAAGTCGGCCGTCCTCGCAACGATGCTGAAGTCGCTCGGTGACCGCGAGGTCAGCTACATCGACGTGTCCTCATCTGAGGCGCCGGTCTTCCGGTAGCAACTCCCGCGCGAAGTTTTGTGATTCTGCGCGCGGACGCGGCGTGTCTGCGGCGCCGTGATGCAACGTGGCCCTAGCGTGGACGCAGAAACGTATTCAGCAATACTAACTTTAAACTTCAGGTAAAGGTTGAAGGTTAGGGGCGGAGGATCCAGGTGTCAGGGAACCAGAACTACCTCGCGGTAATCAAGGTCGTCGGTGTCGGCGGTGGCGGCGTCAACGCGGTCAACCGAATGATCGAGCTCGGCCTGCGTGGCGTCGAGTTCATCGCCGTGAACACCGACGCGCAGGCACTGCTGCTCAGCGACGCCGATGTGAAGCTTGACGTGGGTCGCGAGCTCACCCGCGGGCTCGGCGCTGGCGCCGACCCCGAGGTGGGCCGTCGCGCAGCTGAGGATCACGCCGAGGAGATCGAGGAAGCGCTCACGGGCGCGGACATGGTGTTCGTGACCGCAGGTGAAGGTGGCGGCACCGGCACCGGCGCTGCGCCCGTCGTTGCGCGGATCGCAAAGTCGATTGGTGCGCTCACCATCGGCGTCGTGACCCGTCCGTTTAGCTTCGAGGGCAAGCGCCGTGCTGCGCAGGCCGATGCGGGCGTGAACACGCTGCGCGAGGCGGTCGACACCCTGATCGTTGTTCCGAACGACCGCCTGCTCGACATAAGCGAGCCCGGGATCAGCATGATCGAGGCTTTCGCGGCTGCCGATCAGGTGCTGCTCGCCGGGGTCTCGGGAATCACCGACCTCATCACCACCCCGGGTCTTATCAACCTCGACTTCGCAGACGTGAAGTCTGTGATGCAGGGCGCCGGTGCGGCGCTCATGGGTATTGGTTCCGCCCGCGGTGCTGATCGTGCCATTAAGGCAGCGGAGCTCGCAGTTGCCTCCCCGCTGCTCGAGGCATCCGTCGAGGGCGCGCACGGCGTGCTTCTCTCGATCCAGGGCTCCTCGAACCTCGCCCTCAGCGAGATCTACGAGGCATCGACCCTCGTGCAGGATGTCGTGCACCCCGAGGCCAACATCATCTTCGGTACCGTCATCGACGACACGCTGGGCGACGAGGTGCGCGTCACCGTGATCGCGGCGGGCTTCGACGCTGATCAGGCTGCAGCCCAGGTCGCTGCGCCCGAGCGCGGCCGACGCGGCAGCCACGTGGAGAGCCTGGACGAGGTGCCCGGTGCCCGTGTCTCGGCCGGTGCCACCGCCGACGCGACCGGCCTGGGATTCCCCGGATTCAATGCGAACGGCGACAAGGGCGCAGAGGCGCCCGCAACCGGTCAGTTCGGTGAAGTGCTCTCGAACCCGCCGGTCGAGGCGCAGCTGAAGGATCCTGCGTTTGACGGGGATGATGACGACGACCTCGACATCCCCGAGTTCCTGAAGTAGCACGCATGAGTGAGCTGTCTCTCCCGGAGTTCCCCGGTCTTGCGGATCGCCTCGCGGCGGTGCGGGAGGGCGTCACTGACGCCTGCCGCGCTGCCCGGCGCGACCCGGAGGACGTCACCACGATCGTGGTGACGAAGTTCCACCCCGCAGCGCTCGTGCGGGCCCTTGCGGGCCTGGGCGTTTGTGACGTGGGGGAGAACCGGCATCAGGAGGCCCAGGAGAAGGCCGCAGAGCTCGAGGACCTCGGGCTGAACTGGCACTTCGTCGGCCAGCTGCAGACGAAAAAGGCGCGACAGGCCGCCCGCTACGCGCACGCGATTCACTCAATCGATCGTGCTCGCTTGATCGACGCGCTCAGCGACCTTGAGCGTCCGCTCGATGCATTCCTGCAGGTGAACCTCACTGACGACCCCGGTCGCGGGGGGATCGCGGCGGATGAACTCGAATCCCTTGCCGAGCATGCCCTGCAGAATCCGTCGTTGCGGCTGCGCGGTGTGATGGCTGTCGCCCCGCTAGACGAAGAGCCTGCGCGAGCGTTCGAGCGCCTCGCGGGCTATTCCGAGCGCGTGCGCGCCGTCGCGCCTGAAGCGCGTGACATCTCGGCGGGGATGACCCACGACTACGCCGAAGCAATCGCTGCCGGGGCGACACACCTGCGAATCGGCAGCGCAATCACAGGGAATCGACCCGAGCCCCGATAGTCTCGGAGCACCGCACCGTTGGGAGAGAATATGAGCAACCCGCTGAAGAAGACGATGGTGTTCCTCGGCCTGGCCGAGGAAGAGCTCGAAGAGCAGTCGGCCGCCGCGGAAGAGACCGCCGCTGTGCCGCGTGCGACCCCGGCTCAGGCCGCAAAGCCTGAACCCGTGCGCGCAGCTCCTGCGCCGCGAGCCGCGGTCACGCCGCTGCGCCGCGTCACTCCGACGACGCAGCCCGCCGCACAGCCGCTCAACGAGATCCTCACCGTTCACCCCACGGAGTACCGTGATGCCAAGGTGGTCGCTGAGAGCTTCCGCGCGGGCGTTCCCGTGATCATCAACCTCTCCCGCATGGACGAGGGGGACGCGAAGCGTCTTATCGACTTTGCCAGTGGGCTCACGATGGGGCTGAACGGCCGTATCGAGCGCGTCACGAGCAAGGTGTTCCTCCTGTCGCCCGAGCACATCGAGATCGCCGGCGAAGAGTCGCGTCAGAACGACAGCGGTTCGTTCTTCGTCTCGCCCGCGGAATAAGCAGTGGGAGTTCTCGCTGTCCTGTTCCTGGTGCTCCGTATCGCACTGCGGATTTACACCCTGGTGCTGTGGGCACGCTTCATCCTTGACTGGGTGACCGTACTCAACCGAAACTTCCGTCCGCGCGGCTTTGCTGCGGTGGCGGTGGAATTCGTGTACTCGATCACCGATCCGCCGATCCGGATGTTCCGGCGACTGCTGCCTCCGATTCGGCTCGGGCAGGTAGCAATCGACCTGGGCTGGATGCTCACCATGCTCGTCTGCATCATTCTCCTCGCAATCATCCCCGGTCGCCTGTAAACGGATTCTGCGCGAACGAAGCATTATTTGCTAGCGTGGTCACAGACCGCGTGTGTTCGAGCGTTGTCACAGACCACGTCAGTGGTCCCGAATCGAAAGAGACGAAACGATGGCCCTGACTCCCGAAGACGTCGTGAACCAGAAGTTCACGATCACCAAGTTCCGCGATGGCTACGACCTCGACCAGGTCGATGACTTCCTTGACACCATCGTCGAGGAACTCCGCCAGCATGAGCAGGAGAAGGACGAGCTCCGCTCGAAGATCGACGAGCTCACCGCAAAGCTTGCTGAGTGCGAGGCCGGCGCCGGCCACGAGGGGTCGGACGACTCCGCACCGTCCGAGCAGACCATCGTCGTTGACGCGCCCGCACCGGCGCCCGCTGCCACGCCCGCTCCGGTCGTTGCTGCTGCGGAGGGCACCCGCCCCGACGCCGTCAAGTCGAGCGCCATGCTCCAGCTCGCGCTCGAGCTGCACGACAAGCACGTGCGCGAGGGCGAGACGACCCGCGACGAGCTGATCTCTGAGGCAGAGTCCAAGCGTGACCAGATGATTCAGGACGCCGAGCGCACCGCAAAGCAGCTCGTTGAGGAAGCTCAGCAGCAGCGTGCCGAGGAGCTCCGCCTGCTCGGTGATGAGCGCGGTGACCTGCAGTTCAAGATCAAGGATCTGCGTCAGTTTGAGAGCGAGTACCGCTCGACGCTCCGCTCCTACATCCAGTCGCAGCTCCGCGGCCTCGACGGCTCGCCCGAGCCCGCCGGCGCACCCGACGGCCTGCAGTAGTCGTTCCGCGTGAACTTCGTCGCTCACGCGGCACCCGGCGCCACGGCCTCTCGGCCGTGGCGCCGCTTGGTGCCGCTGGTGTTGTTTGTCGTTGCGATCGCGGTGTTCACCGCCGACCAGCTCGTCAAGAACTGGGTGGTCGCCACCCTTCCGGAGGGCGTGACCGTCCCCGTGCTCGGCGACGTGCTCCGGTGGCACTTCGTGCGGAACCCCGGGGCAGCCTTCTCGCTCGCGACCGGGCAGACCTGGATCTTCACGATCCTGGCCGCCGCCGTTGTCATCGTCATCCTGTGGCAGATTCGCCGCCTCCGCTCGCTGCCGTGGGCGCTCTTCTTGGGGCTCCTGCTCGGTGGGGTGCTCGGCAACCTCACGGATCGGTTGACGCGTGAACCCGGGTTCCCCGAGGGACACGTCATCGATTTCATCTCCACGCCGTGGATGTGGCTGGGCTTTAACGAGGCCATCTACAACATTGCCGATATCGGCATTGTGTCGGGCATGATCCTGTTCATCGTGATCACGCTCCTCGGACTGCCGATCGACGGACGCAGCCGTGCGCAGGCCCGGGCCGACGAGGCAGCGGCCGAGGAGGCCAAGCTTGCTGCGAAGGCCGCCGAATCGGCGTCTGCGCCCGAGACAGATGCGTCGAGCACCGATTCCGCATCCGATGACTCCGAAGGGCGCGGCAATGCAACACCGTAGTCTCCCCGTTCCCGATGGGCTCGCGGGGGAGCGCGTCGACGCTGCGCTCGCGAAGCTCCTCGGGTTCTCGCGCAGTTTTGCTGCCGAGATTGCACAGGATGGGGGCGTCGCGCTCGACGGACAGACGCTCGGCAAATCGGATCGGCTCGCCGCTGGCGGCTGGCTCGAGGTCTCCTGGGAGGAGAAGCGCGGACCCGAGATCATCCCCGTGCACCTGCCCGAGCTCGGTATTGTGCACGACGACGACGACATCGTGGTGATCGACAAGCCTGCGGGAGTCGCCGCGCACCCCTCACTCGGCTGGGAGGGCCCAACGGTCCTGGGCGCCCTCGCTGGTGCGGGCTATCGCATCGCGACCTCGGGCCCGCCCGAGCGTCAGGGCATTGTGCACCGGCTCGACGCCGGCACGAGTGGGCTGATGGTTGTCGCGAAGAGCGAGCGTGCCTACAGCGAACTGAAGCGCGCGTTCAAGGAACGTGAGGTCTCAAAGATCTACCACGCCGTCGTGCAAGGGCACCCGGATCCGTTCTCGGGCACCATCGAGGGCCCGATCGGACGACACCCTGGCCACGAGTGGAAGTTCGCAGTGACTCGCGATGGCAAGCCGTCGGTCACGCACTACGAGACACTCGAAGCGTTCCCGTACGCCACGCTCCTCGAGATTGAACTGGAGACGGGCCGCACGCATCAGATTCGTGTGCATATGTCTGCGCAGCGGCACCCCTGTGTGGGTGACGGCATGTACGGTGCGGACCCCACGCTGTCTGCACGTCTTGGCCTTGGCCGCCAGTGGCTGCACGCAATGCGCTTGGGATTCCGTCATCCGGGCTCGGGGGAGCTTGTCGAGTACAGCTCCACCTATCCCGCTGATTTGCAGCACGCGCTCGACGTGCTCTCCGGCGCCACGCCGGGCAACTGACCCCACACAGACTGGTCGCGGAGCGCACCGCAGAAACGCCCTGGGCAGTCGCCCGGGGCGTTTGTGTTGTTCCGATTCGATCGAATACTTCACGAAGCCGCGCGATCCAAGTGGAAAGCTGCTTCACTCGGAGGCACAGCGGGTACAGAGCCTTTCCGTCCCGCATCGGGTCGCACGGGGAAGGGACGAGCTGTGAAGACTCAGGCATCGAAGGTAGCTGTTGGCCGTTGGAACCTGCGAGCGGTGTGTGAGCGGTGGCACACCTCGTTCAAGCGAATGACGCAGCCAAACGCCGAGTACGCGTGCCCGTGGTGCGCCGCCGACGTGCGGTAGCGGGAAACGCCGCGGCCACCCCGCGAATCACCCACCGCTGATCTGCACGGGGTACCCTTGAGGGGTCGGCGAAAGGGGCCCATTCGGTGTCAGAAAAAGACGGTTTCGTTCACCTCCACGTGCACAGTGAGTATTCGATGCTCGACGGTGCGGCTCGGGTGAAACCGCTCATTCAAGCAACCGCCGAGCAGGGGATGCCTGCGATCGCGGTCACCGACCACGGCAACACGTTCGGCGCGTTCGACTTCTGGAAGACTGCCCGCGACAACGGCGTGAACCCGATTATCGGCATCGAGGCATACGTCACACCCGGCACGCACCGGAGCGACCGCACGCGTGTGCGCTGGGGTGACGGCGGCGGCGACGACGTCTCGGGCGCCGGTGCGTACACGCACATGACGCTGCTGTCCGAGACCACTGAGGGCATGCACAACCTCTTCCGCTTGTCGAGCTACGCCTCAATCGAGGGCTACTACTTCAAGCCGCGCATGGACCGCGAGCTGCTGCAGCAGTACTCGAAGGGGCTCATCGCGACCACCGGCTGCCCGTCAGGGGAGATCCAGACCCGCCTGCGCCTGGGGCAGTACAAGGAAGCGCGCGAGGCGGCAGCCGAGTTCCAAGCCATCTTCGGCAAGGAAAACTACTTCTGCGAGATCATGGACCACGGCCTCGACATTGAGCGCCGCGTGCAGAAGGATCTCGTTGCAATCTCGAAGGATCTCGGGATTCCGCTCGTTGCTACGAACGACCTCCACTACGTGCACGAGGCCGACGCAGAGTCGCACTCCGCGCTGCTCTGCGTGCAGTCGGGCTCACGCCTCGACGACCCCAACCGCTTCCAGTTCAGTGGCTCCGGCTACTACCTGAAGACCGCCGCGGAGATGCGGCACATCTTCCGTGAGATGCCCGAGGCGTGCGACAACACGCTCCGCATCGCTGAGCGGTGCAGCTCGGAGTTCAACACCTCCGCCAACTACATGCCGCGCTACCCGGTTCCGGAGGGGGAGAACGAGGAGAGCTGGTTCATCAAGGAGGTCGAGAAGGGCCTGCACTACCGGTACCCGAACGGGATCCCGGATGCCGTTCGGAAGCAGGCAGAGTACGAGACCGGCGTCATCACGCAGATGGGCTTCCCGGGCTACTTCCTCGTGGTCGCTGACTTCATCAACTGGTCGAAGGACAACGGCATTCGCGTCGGCCCGGGCCGTGGCTCGGGCGCCGGCTCGATGGCCGCCTACGCGATGCGCATTACGGATCTCGATCCGCTGCAGCACGGCCTCATCTTCGAGCGCTTCCTCAACCCCGACCGTGTCTCCATGCCTGACTTCGATGTCGACTTCGATGATCGTCGCCGCGGCGAGGTCATCAAGTACGTCACCGAGAAGTACGGCGACGAGCGCGTGGCGCAGATTGTCACCTACGGCACGATCAAGTCGAAGCAGGCGCTGAAGGACTCCTCGCGTGTGCTTGGCTTCCCCTTCGGCATGGGCGAAAAGCTCACGAAGGCGATGCCGCCCGCCGTGATGGCAAAGGACATTCCGCTCTCCGGCATCACGGACCCGGATCACGCGCGGTACAAAGAGGCCGCCGAGTTCCGCACGGTGCTCCAGGAGGATCCCGACGCGAAGAAGGTCTACGAGACCGCGCTGGGGCTCGAGGGGCTGAAGCGGCAGTGGGGCGTCCACGCCGCCGGCGTGATCATGTCGAGCGATCCGCTGATCGACATCATTCCGATCATGAAGCGTGAGCAGGACGGCCAGATCGTCACGCAGTTTGACTATCCCACCTGTGAGGGCCTCGGCCTGATCAAGATGGATTTCCTTGGGCTGCGGAACCTCACCATCATTTCGGACGCGCTCGAGAACATCCGCTTAAACCGCGGCGTTGAGCTCGACCTTGAGCGCCTCGAACTCGATGACACCGAATCGTACGAGCTCCTCGCCCGCGGCGACACGCTGGGCGTGTTCCAGCTCGATGGCGGGCCTATGCGTGGCCTCCTGCGACTCATGAAGCCGGATAACTTCGAGGACATCTCGGCCGTGCTCGCGCTGTATCGTCCGGGGCCGATGGGCGCCGATTCGCACACGAACTACGCGCTGCGAAAGAACGGCCTGCAGCCGATCACGCCGATTCACCCGGAACTCGAGGAGCCGCTGCGCGAGATCCTCGACACAACCTACGGCCTCATCATCTACCAGGAGCAGGTGATGTCGATCGCGCAGAAGGTCGCCGGCTTCTCGCTCGGCGAGGCAGATATCTTGCGCCGCGCGATGGGTAAGAAGAAGAAGGAAGAACTCGACAAGCAGTACGCGGGCTTCTCCGGCGGCATGAAGGAGCGCGGCTTTTCGGAGGCCGCGATCAAGTCGCTCTGGGACATTCTGCTCCCGTTCTCGGACTACGCGTTCAACAAGGCGCACTCCGCCGCCTACGGCGTGGTGTCGTACTGGACCGCATACCTGAAGGCGCACTACCCGGGCGAGTACATGGCGGCGCTCCTCACGAGCGTCGGCGACTCGAAGGACAAGCTCGCGATCTACCTCAATGAGTGCCGACGCATGGGGATCAAGGTGCTCCCGCCCGCGGTCAACGACTCGTTCGCGAACTTCTCGGCGGTCGGCGACGACATCCGCTTCGGGCTCGGCGCGATCCGAAACGTGGGCACGAACGTGGTCGAGGCGATCCGTGAGGCGCGTGAGGGCAAGGGCTCGTTTGAGACCTACCACGACTTCCTCAAGAAGGTGCCGCTCGTGGTGCTGAACAAGCGCACGATCGAGTCCCTCATTAAGGCTGGTGCGTTCGATGGCCTCGGCGGCACGCGCCGAGCACTCGTCGAGATTCACGAGCAGACCATTGAGAGCGCAGTCAAGGAGAAGCGCGACGCCGAGAACGGAAACGTCGGCTTCGACTTCGACAGCCTGTTTGCCGAAGCGGCGGAGGCCGCCGGCGAAAGCTCCGATACGGCGTCGCAGGTGCCGGATCGTCCCGAGTGGACGAAGAAGGACAAGCTGTCCTTCGAGCGCGAAATGCTGGGCCTCTACGTGTCTGATCACCCGCTCCGTGGTCTCGACTCCGCGCTCGCGAAGGAGGCGAGCGCGACCGTACAGCAGGTGACGAACCCCGACGCATCGCCCGGCTTCGACGGCGAGATTGTTACGATTGCCGGCCTGCTCACGAGCGTGCAACATCGCACCGCAAAGTCCGGCAACCTGTACGGGATGGTGACGATTGAGGACTTTACGGGCGAGGTCCAGGCGCTCTTTATGGGCAAGTCGTACCAGGAATTTGGTGCGCTTCTGCAGCCGGACTCGATTGTGGCCATTCGCGGCAAGATGAACGCGCGCGACGACGGCATGTCGATGCACGCGTACGGCGTGCGTCCCATTGACGCTGCCGTGCAGGAGGACGCCGAGACGCTGATGCTGACCATCTCGGATACGCGCGCCACGGAAGACCTGATGGATGAGCTGAAGCGCACGCTGCAGCGGCACCGGGGTGAGAGCGAGGTGCGGCTCAACCTCATGACGTCCACGGCGATTCGTGTGTTCGAGCTGCCGCTCCAGGTGCGCGTCTCCGCGGATCTCTTCGGTGAGCTCAAGGGGCTCCTGGGGCCGCGCTGCCTGATGCCGGTGGACGAAGCGATCGCATAGCCGCGCGCGGCACCCCGGAGTAGAGTGGTGGGCGTGAGCGAGATGCAGCAGGAGATCATTCGACGGCTCGGCCCGGTGCCCGAAATCGACCCGGCGGCCGAGGTGATACGCCGCGTGAACTTCCTGGTGGAGTACGCGCGATCGATCCCTGGTGTGCGCGGTTTCGTGCTCGGCATTTCGGGCGGACAAGACTCTTCGCTTGCCGGTCGGCTTGCGCAGCTGGCTGTCGAGGAGCTCCGAGCGGGCGGCGCCGACGCAGAGTTTGTCGCGGTGCGGCTGCCGTATGCAGTGCAGCAGGATGAGGACGACGCGCAGCTCGCCCTCTCCTTCATTGAGCCCGACCGCGCGGTGACCGTGGACATTGCCGCCGGCACGGACGGCCTCGTCTCGCAGGTTTCGGCCGCGCTGGGCGAGCCGGTGAGTGACTTCAACCGGGGCAACGTGAAGGCGCGCATGCGAATGGTTGCGCAGTACGCCATTGCGGGCGACCGTGGTCTCCTGGTGATCGGCACGGACCACGCCGCGGAGGCGATCACGGGCTTCTTCACGAAGTTCGGCGATGGTGCAGCCGACGTGGTGCCGCTCGCCGGCCTCACCAAGGGCCAGGGGGCGGCGATGCTTCGCGCACTCGGCGCGCCAGACCGACTGTGGGAGAAGGTGCCGACGGCGGATCTGCTGGACGACCAGCCGGGCCAGTCGGACGAGTCGAGCCTCGGGGTGAGCTACCCCGAGATCGACGCCTACCTGCGCGGCGAGGAGGTCTCGGCCACAGCCGCGGCGAACCTCGAGCGCCGATACCGCAGCACCGAGCACAAGCGCCAGCTGCCCGTCGGGCCGGACGACGCTTGGTGGCGCGACGGAGCCACCGTGCAGAGTCGCGCAGAGTCCACGGGGGAGGAGAGCCGATGACCACCACATTCGTGCTTGCCGGGGGCTGCTTCTGGTGCCTCGATGCCGCCTACCGACAGCTCCGCGGAGTGACCGAGGTGCTCTCCTGTTACACGGGAGGCGCGGTGCCGAACCCGAGCTATGAGCAGGTCTGCACCGGTGCCACCGGGCACGCGGAAGCCGTTGCGGTGACCTTTGACCCCGAGCAGATCCCTGCCGAGGTGATTCTCGATGCGTTCTTTACCATGCACGACCCGACGCAGCTGAACCGCCAGGGTAACGACGTGGGCACGCAATACCGCTCCGCAATGTTCCCGTCCGACGACGCGCAGGCTGAGGTATTCGCGGCGGCGCGCGCTCGTGCGAGCGAGTGGTGGCCGGGCGAGGTCGTGACGACCATTGAGCCACTCGGAGAGGTCTTCCCCGCGGAGGAGTATCACCAGGACTTCTTCGCGAAGAACCCGACGCAGGGCTACTGCCTCGCGGTTGCGGTGCCCAAGGTGAACAAGGTGCGCGCGGCGTTCTCGGGCTACCTGCGCTAGACGAAGGCTCGCGGAGCATCACGCCGCCGCTGGGTCAGCTGCGGCCGGGCGCTCGGGCGCGGTGCCGGGAGCGGGCGTCTCCGCTGCGCTCGGGGCTATCGAGGCAGCCCCTACGGCAAGCCCCGCATCGAGCTGAGCCGCAGGGGTGAACCGCGTGGTGCCCCAGCGCAGATCCGGTCCCACGGCGTCGGCCTCGATTTCCGCGGTGATGCCGCTGCGCTCCTCGCTCTGCCACGCGCGCATGCGCAGTCGACCCGCAACGAGCACACGATCGCCCTTTGCGAGCGACTCTGCCGCGTGGTCGCCGAGCCCGCGGAACGCGTGCACGGTGTACCAGCTGGTATCTCCGTCGGCCCAGGTGTTGGTCTCGCGATCGTACCGCCGGGCGGTGTGCGCGAGACGAAACGTGCAGAGCGAGACGTCTGCGCCCGTGCGGATGAGGCGGGGCGGCGTGCCAATCGTGCCGACAACGCTGATGTGTGTGGTCATGGAGAGCTCGCTTTCATCGACGCGCTGCGGCGCACTGGGCTGGGGAGGCGGACGGCCCGTGCCGTGCGGGTGCCAGACCGTCCGCCCACTGAAAGCATCTCCCGGATCGGAGCGCCGCGGCCGGAGCCCGGCGTACCTGTGGAGAGTCACCGCCCGCCTCCGGGAAACCGACGGCTGTGAGCAAGCCACCAGCTGCGTTCGGCACGGAGTGCGTAGACTGTGGACCGTGAATCCAGGAGCATCGCCCCGCCGCCGCGCCACCGCCTTCGCCGCGCTCGCGGTCATGCTGCCGCTCCTCGCCGGCTGCTCGCTGCTGGAAGGCCCCACGCCCGACACCCCGCCGCGCGAGACCGTCGCGGTGCCGGAGGTTGCCCCGGAGTTCGTGCCCGGCGGCACGGCGGAGCAGAACCTGCCCTACTTCACGGAGGTGCTGCGCACATACTCGACCGGCACGAGCCCGATTCAGGGCGCCCAGGTCGTGCAGGCGGTGACCGAGGCCGGCTTCGATCCCGCGCTGATGCAGGTGAGTTTTGACCAAACGAAGACGAGCCTCCCCGCTGACAATATCTTCGTGTCGGTGCGTGCGGGCGCAGAGTGCCTGATCGGCCAGCTCGTCACGGAGGACCGGAGCTTTGTCGCCGCGGTCGAGCCGGCCTTGGGGCCGGACAAGACGATTTGCCTGATCGGCAAGACCGCCCCGATCGCGGGGCAGTAGCCGCCGCGGCGCCTCGCTACGTCAGATCCCAGAGCATGCGGTAGTACGCGATTCGATCGGGATCGGGATCGACGCCATACCCCTCGTACACGAGGTGATCGTATCCCGGGCCGTAGTTCCACTCGGTGCTCCATGCGGCGACGGCGAGATCAGCCCAGCGATCAGCGACGCCCAGCGCACCAAGGTCGACGTGCGCGGCAAATGAGCCATCCGCGTGCAGGAGCGTGTTCGGGGCGCAGGCGTCGCCGTGGCACACCACGAGCTGATCTGGCGCGGGTGTGTCCTGCAGCCGCGCGCGGGCCTCTGTGACTGAGAGGTGGCGGTAGGCCTGATCCCACTCTGCTGCTGCCTCGCCCCGGGCCACGCGCGCCTCGAAGCCAGGCAGCCGATCGGCGACCGACCAGGAATAGGGACACGCGTCTGCGGGGAGCGTCTCGTGCAGTTGCCGGAGCCCCGCGCCGATGCCGCGCGCCGCGCGCTCGGGATCCTCCCGCCACCGATCAGTCACCGCCGACTCCGCGGGAATCCCGACCGTGATGAGCCAGGCACCGCTCGCATCGGATCCCACGCTCACGAGCTCGGCCGCGCGTGCGCCGTGCGCTCGGGCCCACGTGAGCCGCTCCGCCTCCGCCGCGAGATCCTCCGCCGGTGCGCCCGCCGCGGCCCACTTCACAAAGCGCACCGCGCCCGCGGGCCCCGGATCGCGAAACGTCACGCCGCCGAAGCCATTCACCCAGACCGCTTCGAGTGCGCGCCCCGCTGTGAGCTCGTGCACGCGCTCGGGCACAGGAAGCGGGGCATCGGGGATCATAGCCAGCGGGCCGGTGGGACTCATGCGGGCGATTCTCCCACAGCGGTCCGCTTGCCCACCTGGGCGCGCTCGCCGACAGAGTCCGGGCCGCGGGGAGAACTGCCCTCCCGGCCCAGCTTCCTGCCGGTAGAGTAGTGGCATTCATCACATTGACCACGAGCAGGGAGTTCGGGGCGCTTCTCGCGCCTGGAAAGCATATGGCTGAGTACATTTACCAGATGGTTCGGGCGCGCAAGGCGCACGGCGACAAGGTGATCCTCGATGACGTGACGATGGCGTTTCTGCCCGGCGCGAAGATCGGTGTCGTTGGCCCGAACGGTGCCGGCAAGTCGACGATCCTGAAGATCATGGCCGGGCTCGACACGCCGTCGAACGGCGAGGCGATCCTGACCCCGGGCTACACGGTGGGCATCCTGATGCAGGAGCCCGAGCTCGACGAAGACAAGACCGTGCTCGAGAACGTCCAGCAGGGCGTCGCCGAGATCAAGGGGAAGCTTGACCGCTTCAACGAGATCTCGGCGGAGATGGCGAACCCCGACGCGGACTACGACAAGCTGCTGCCCGAGATGGGCGAGCTACAGGAAGCGATCGACGCGGTCGACGGCTGGGACCTCGACAACCAGCTCGAGCAGGCGATGGACGCGCTGCGTTGCCCGCCGTCTGACGCGATCATCTCGAACCTCTCCGGTGGCGAGAAGCGCCGTGTTGCGCTCTGCAAGCTGCTGCTCGAGAAGCCCGATCTGCTGCTCCTCGATGAGCCCACGAACCACCTGGACGCCGAGAGCGTGCTGTGGCTCGAGCAGCACCTCGCGAAGTACCCGGGCGCCGTCATGGCCGTGACGCACGATCGCTACTTCCTCGATCACGTGGCCACCTGGATCTGTGAGGTCGACCGCGGTCGCCTCTACCCCTACGAGGGCAACTACTCGACCTACCTGGAGCAGAAGGCCGCGCGCCTCGAGGTGCAGGGCAAGAAGGACCAGAAGATGCAGAAGCGTCTGAAGGAAGAGCTTGAGTGGGTGCGCTCGAACACGAAGGGGCGCCAGGCGAAGTCGAAGGCGCGCCTCGCTCGCTACGAAGAGATGGCAACAGAAGCCGAGCGCACCCGGAAGCTTGACTTCGAGGAGATCCAGATTCCGGCGGGCCCCCGCCTGGGCAACCTCGTGCTCGAGGCGAAGGATCTCACGAAGGGCTTCGACGGCCGCACGCTGATTGACGGCCTGTCGTTCTCGCTGCCGCGCAACGGCATCGTCGGCATCATCGGCCCGAACGGCGTCGGCAAGACCACGCTCTTCAAGACGATCGTGGGGCTTGAAGAGCTCGACGGGGGCGAGCTGAAGATCGGCGAGACCGTGAAGCTCAGCTACGTCGACCAGACCCGTGGTGGCATCGACCCCAAGAAGACGGTCTGGGAGGTCGTCTCCGACGGGCTCGACTACATGAAGGTCGGTAACGTCGAAATCCCGTCGCGCGCCTACGTGTCGACCTTCGGCTTCAAGGGGCCGGACCAGCAGAAGCCTGCCGGAGTGCTCTCGGGTGGTGAGCGCAACCGACTGAACCTCGCGCTCACGCTGAAGCAGGGCGGCAACCTGCTGCTGCTTGACGAGCCGACGAACGACCTCGACGTCGAGACCCTGACGAGCCTCGAGAACGCGCTGCTCGAGTTCCCCGGTTGTGCCGTGGTCATCACGCACGACCGGTGGTTCCTCGACCGCATCGCGACGCACATCCTTGCGTACGAGGGCACCGAGGAGAACCCGGCGAACTGGTACTGGTTCGAGGGCAACTTCGAGGCGTATGAGGCCAACAAGATCGAGCGGCTCGGTGCCGACGCGGCGAAGCCGTCGCGGGTGACCTACCGCAAGCTCACGCGCGACTAGCGCGACAGGGGCCCGGTTCCGATGCGGAACCGGGCCCCGCTGTTTTGGAACGGGGAGGACGCACATGGCGCGCACACACATCGACCTCGAGCTGCGCTGGGGAGACCAGGACGCGTACGGGCACGTGAACAACGTGGCCTACGCGCGCTTTCTTGAGGAGGCGCGCGTGCGCACCTTCTGGCTCGGCTCGGGCCGCGAACGCACGGGCATGGAGCGCCACTTCCGCGGCGATGACCCCGCAGGCCCGAAGATGCTCGTCGCGAACCAGCAGATCGAGTTTCTGAGCGTGCTCGAGTACGGGGAGCGACCGATCACGGTGGAGCTGTGGATCGGGAAGCTCGGCGGTTCGAGTCTCGAGGTGCACTACGAGATCATTGACGGTGCGGCTGCTGAGCGCACGGTCGTGGCGCGCGCGATCTCTCACATTGTCATCGTGGACGGCGTGACCATGCGCCCCATTCGACTGTCTGAAGCGGGACGCGAGTCGGTCTCAGCGTGGATGGATGAGCCCGTGCGCATGCGGCGCGGGTGATCCGGCGCAGCTCACGCCACGCGCAGGCTACTCCGCCGCGGAATCCTCGCTGCCCGGGGTGCGGATCATGCCCTCCTGCGACACGCTCGCGACCAGCACGCCGTTCCGATCGTAGAAGCGGCCGTGGGTCAGCCCGCGGCCGCCCTGCGCGGTGGGGGACTCGAGCTCGTAGAGCAGCCACTCGTCCACGCGGAACGGACGGTGGAACCACATGGCGTGATCGAGGCTCGCGAAGCGCATGCCCGGCGTTGCCCAAGGGATGCCGTGCTTCCGCACGATCGGCTCGAGCAGCAGGTAGTCGCTCGCGAACGCGAGCGCCGCGGCGTGCAGCATGGGCGGTGCGTCGAGGGTGTCGCGGCTGCGCATCCACACGCGCTGGCGATTGGTGCGCTCGGCAACCTCGAGCGTGATGTCTGACTCGACGTGTCGGAAATCGAACGGGCGGTTCAGCATCCAGGAGGCCTGGCCGTTCGAAGCCAGGTGGCCGTACTTCTCCCACACCGTGGGAAGCGACTCGGGATCGGGGAGCTCGGACATGTCGATGACGTCCTGGTGCTCGAGGCCCGTGTCCGGCTCCTGGAACGAGGAGATCAGTGACATGAGCACCTGGCCCTCCTGGTAGGCCTGGACGCGCCGAGTGGAGAACGAGCGGCCGTCGTACAGGCGATCCACCTCGAAGGTCATGCGCTCGGAGCTGTTGCCCGGACGCAGGAAGTACCCGTGCATCGAGTGGATCATGCGCCCCTCCGGCGCGGTCGTGCCGGCAGCGGCGAGAGCCTGGCCGAGCACCTGCCCACCAAACGAGCGGCCGTGCGGAGTGGGCAGCGCTGGCCCGGTGAGGATGTCCTCGCGGGTGCGCGCACCCGAATCCAAGACGGCGAGCATCATGAGGAGATCAGCGGCGGTCATGGTTCCTCCTGGCGGTGGCTTGGATCGGGTGATCTGGAGCAAGTCTAGGCCCGAGCGAGTCCCCAGGGAGGGATGCACGCGCTCACTACACTGAATGGAATGGGTGCCACACTGCAGCTCGCGGATCACGCGACGCGAGACGATCTCCGCATTTTCCTTGAGCGTGTGCAGAAAGTGGGGCAAGACGAGGTGCGGCTCGTCACCCGCGGCACGGTGCTTGCGGTGTACGGCTGCACGCAGGCGCCGCGCGGGATCACGGACACAGTGCCCGTGGTGCTCGTGATGCGTGGCTTCGCGCTTGCTGAGGTGCCGGAGTCGGACATCGACGAGACCGTGCAAGCGCGGGCGCTGCTCGATCGCATCGCGCGGCTCGGGATCATCGGCCTCGCGCTCGAGGTGCCCGACGTGACCGCCATGGCGGCGTGGGCCGGGGTGCTGCCACCCGTTGCGGGGTGGGAGGCGGCTGGTGCGCTCGACACCGCCTCGCTCAGCGAGGTTGCCCGCGACGGGATTGCCCGGGTCGCCGACGCGCTGCCCGACGACCCGGGTGAGGCGCTCGTGCACAAGGTTCGGGCCACGGTGTGGGGCACGGAGATCGCCCCGGGAATCCCGGCGGCCGCGGCGTTCGCGGGGGAGACGCTCGGCTTCCTCGGCATGCCGGAACCGGTGCGCGTGACCCGCTCGCTGACGTGGACGCGGCTGTCGACGCCACGCGGACACGTACTCGTTCGTTCGCTGCTCGGCTGAGTCGCCTCGCGCGGCGGCGCGCCTTGCGGTGCGGGAAACGAAAACCTCGGCTAAGATGGTGAGGTCAACCGGAGGAGTGTTTACATGGCAAATGTCAACGGCATCATCGACCCGCCCATCGACGATCTGCTCGAAAAGGTGGATTCGAAGTATGCGCTGGTGATCTTCGCCTCGCAGCGTGCTCGTCAGATCAACGATTACTACACGGATCTGCACGACGGCAACCTCTTCGACAACGTCGGGCCGCTCGTCGACTCGTCGGTCGACGACAAGCCGCTGTCGATCGCGCTGCACGAGGTCGTCGAGGGCAAGCTCACGATGACGAAGCGCGCGCCGGAGGCCGCTGAGTAATCTTTTGTTGCACTCGCAGCAGTGTCTGTGGCGTCGGATACCCTGAAAGGGACCGACGCCACCGGCGTTTTCGGGCATTGTCCCGCACCCACGTTCATTTCTTCACGCTCAAGGAGCCATTGTGTCGCTGCGTCAGTTCACCTCGGAGTCTGTAACCGAGGGGCACCCCGACAAGATCTGCGACCGGATCTCGGATTCGATCCTCGACGCCATGCTTGAGCAGGATCCGGGCGCGCGTGTCGCAGTCGAAACGCTCGTCACCACGGGCCTCGTGCACGTTGCCGGTGAGGTCTCGACCTCAGGGTACGTGGAGATCCCGCAGATCGTGCGCGATGCGGTGCGCGATATCGGCTACACGAACTCGGACATGGGCTTCGACGGCTCCTCCTGCGGCGTGTCGGTGTCGATCGGTCAGCAGTCGCCTGACATCGCCGGCGGCGTGGACACCTCGCTCGAGCTGCGCAGCGGTGCGCTCGATGACGACCTCAGCCGACAGGGCGCGGGCGATCAGGGCATCATGTTTGGCTACGCGACGGACGAGACCCCCGAGCTGCACCCGCTGCCGAGCTGGATCGCGCACCGTCTCGCGGAGCGGCTGTCGGCCGTGCGCCGTGCGGGCGTCATCCCCGAGCTGCGACCCGACGGCAAGACCCAGGTGACCATCGGCTACGACGGCGATCGTGCCGCGAGCATCGAGGCCGTCGTGGTGTCGACGCAGCACCAGGCGAGCATCTCGCAGCCCGCCCTGCGGGAGGCGATTGAGCGCGAGGTAATCCGCCCCGTGCTGGAGCGTGTGGAGTTGGCAAGCGACACCGCCGAGTTCTTCATCAACCCGGCTGGGCCGTTCGTGGTAGGCGGCCCGATGGGCGACGCGGGCCTCACCGGCCGCAAGATCATCATCGACACTTACGGCGGCGCGAGCCGACACGGTGGCGGCGCATTCAGCGGGAAAGACCCGTCGAAGGTTGACCGTTCCGCGGCGTACGCGATGCGCTGGGTGGCCAAGCACGTGGTGCGGGCAGGCCTCGCGAAGCGCGCTGAGTTGCAGGTGGCCTACGCGATCGGGCGCGCGCATCCGGTGGGCCTCTACGTCGAGACGTTCGGCACCGAGACGGTGCCGCGTGAGCGGATCGAGGAGGCCGTGCGTCAGGTGTTCGACCTGCGCCCGCTTGCCATCATCCGCGACCTCTCGCTGCTGCGTCCCATCTATGCGCAGACGAGCGCGTTCGGCCACTTCGGTCGTGAGCTGCCTGACTTCACCTGGGAGGCTACGCCCCGCGTCGCGGAGCTGCAGGCCGCCGCGGGCCTGTAGCGGGCGCCGTGGGCTCCGCCTTCGAGCGCGCCGAGGCGGCGGCTGCTCGCACCGTCGCACGGGTGCTGCTCGACTCCGCGCTCCCACAGCTCGACCACCTCTTCGACTACGCGGTGCCGGCCGAGCTGGCAGACGAGATCCGCGTGGGCCAGCGTGTGCGGGTGCCGTTCCGCTCGCGCGAGCGGAAGAGCTTCGGCTACGTGATCGAGTTCGTCGCGCGGAGCGAGTTCGGTGGTGAACTCGCGCCCATCGCTGACATTGTGACGCGGGTGCCGCAACTCACCCCCGAGGTGTGGCGGCTTGCCCGCGCGGTTGCCGATCGCGCGGGCGGTTCCGCGGGCGACATCCTGCGCCTCGCGATCCCCACCCGGCAGGTGCGCGTTGAAAAGCAGCACCTCGCCGCTGCAGAAGCCGCTGCTGCGAGCGAACACGCCGGAGACGTCGCTGAAGCCCCCGCCGCGGAGCCGCCGGTCGCTGATTCAGCGACTGAGTCACCTGGGACGCCCGAGGCCCCGATCGCGAGTGAGCTCGTCATGGGGGCCCGGCTCGCGCTGACCCCCTCGCACGGTCCCGAGCGACTCCACACTGGCGAGTGGGTGGGCGGCTGGGCCGCGCAGCTCGCGCGACTCGCGCTCGAGGTGCACGCGCTCGGGCGCAGCGCGATCCTCGTGGTCCCCGACTATCGCGACCTCGATCAGGTGCGTGACGCCCTCGAGGCATACGGACACGCGGACGCAGTGCGTGTGGACTCGCGTCAGTCGAACGGCGAGCGGTACGCGGGGTTCCTCCGCGCACTCGACAGTGAGCCGCGCATTATTCTCGGGAACCGCTCCGCCGTGTACGCGCCCGCGCACGCGCTTGGCGCGATCCTCTTTTGGGATGACGGGGATCCCGTGCTCGCGGAACCGCTCACCCCATACGTACACGCGCGTGATGCGGCGCTCGTGCGGGCGGAACAGAGCGAGGCCGGCCTCTTCTTTGCGGGGCACGCGCGCAGCGCTGAGGTGCAGCGACTCGTTGAGATCGGGTACGTGCGTGCGCAGGAGCACCCGCCCCGACGTACCCGTGTGGTGCACGCTGACGCGTCGCTCACCCCGGACGCGTTTGCCGGTCGCGTGCCGGAGTTTGCCGCGCGAACGATCCGCGAGGGGTTGAAGACCGGCCCGGTCCTGGTGCAGGTGGCCACCCCGGGCTACGCACCGGTTGCGGTGTGCGGCGACTGCGGGGACCTCGCGCGCTGTCGCGCGTGCGCGGGGCCCATCGGCTTCCGGGTGGTCGGCCGCGCCTCGTGCCGCTGGTGCGGCGAGTATGCGAGCGACTGGCGCTGCTCCTCCTGCGACAGCACCAGACTCGAGGAGCGTGGCATGGGATCCGGCCGCACCGTCGAGCAGTTTGAGCGGCAGTTCCAGGGCACGCGCGTGATCCTGAGCGATGGCGAGCACTCACGCGAACGCGTAGACGGCCGTCCCGCGCTCGTGGTGGCCACGCGCGGCGCTGAGCCGCTCGCGGCCGGCGGCTACCGTGCCGTCGTGCTGCTCGACGCGGAGCGCCTCCTCAGCATCGAGACGCTGCGCGCGGGGGAGGACTGCCTCCGGTGGTGGGAGAACGCCGCCGCGCTCGCCGCGCCAGACGGACTCTGCCTGATGGCCTCCGGCGGTGGGCCTGTCGTGCGCGCTTTCGTGACCGGGCGCACTGAGGAGTGGCTACGCGCGGAACTCCGGGATCGTCACGCGCTCCGCTATCCACCCCTCGTGCGTGTGGCGAGCGTGAGCGGCGGACCTGACGAGGTCGAGCGCGCACTGCAGCCGCTACGCGGCGTGCCTGGCGTTGACTTCTTGGGCCCCACCCCGCTCCCGTCCGGTGGTGTGGCTCGGCGGCCCGCGGGTTTGGTGCGCGCGATCGTGCGCTTCGATTACGCGCAGGGCGGCGAAGTGGCGAGTCGACTGCGCGGGGCCCTCGTTGCAGACGCGGCGGGCTCCGCCTCGCGCACCCGGGCGAAGAGCGCGCCGGGGAGGGCCCGGCCCGAAGCGTTGCGGCTCCGCTTCGATGACCGGGGCGTGTTCGATTCCTGAGCCCGCGGGCATTTCGCGCAGTCAGCGCGGCACATTGCGCAGTGTTTGGGGATCCCGAGTCCGCGACGCACACAACGATGAGAACCTCGGTGTAACCGCGAGTCGCACTCTGCGTCGCGTCTGTCTGGGGGGAGGACAACCATGTCTGCACGCACGAGGAGCCGCAAGCGCGCACCGCACGCGCCGGGCGACCGCCGGCTTCGGGGCCGAACGCTGCTCACTGCGGCGAGCGCGGGGCTGGTCGCCGCGCTCGCACTGCTGACCGCGTGTGCGCCGGTGGAGCGGACCGCGAGCGCGCTGCAGAGCGAGACGTTCCCTGGCGCCTACGCGCAGACGATTGAGTTGGGCGAGTGCGGTGACGACTTTGGCCTGGACGCCGAGACGGCGAAGCGTGTGGGCGATCTCGGGGCGCCCGTCGACACGTTCGAGTGCGCCACCGTGGAGGCCCCGCTCGACTGGAACACCCCGCGCAATCACGACACGATCGAACTCGCCGTAGTGCGCGTGCCCGCGACCGGGCCAACGAAGCTCGGTGCGCTGTTCGGCAACCCGGGCGGCCCGGGCGGCTCCGGCATTGACTACACCTGGAACCAGACCGCGTCGCCCGGGGTTCAGGAACTGCTCGCCCACTACGACGTGATCGGTTTCGATCCGCGGGGCACCGGTCGAAGTGACGCGGTCGACTGCGAGCCGGTGTCGAGCATCTTCGAGGTGCAGCTCGCGGTGTGCGCGGACGACTTCCCCTTGGCGCGCACGATGGGCACTTCGCAGGTGGCGCGCGACATGGATCTGTTGCGCGCGCTGCAGGGCGAGGACCGCATGAACTACCTGGGCTACTCCTACGGCACGATTCTCGGCGCCACCTACTCGACACTCTTCCCGGAGCGTGTGGGGCGCATGGTGCTCGATAGCGCGCCCGACGAGACCTGGGCCGCGCCGGCTGGCACCTTCGATCAAGCGGTCGCGATGGCTACCGAGCTCGTCGCGATGGTCGAGGATTGTGAGGAGACGCCCGGCGTGACGGCGTGCCCGATCACCTCCGAGGATGAGCTGCTCGCAGCGCAGGCCGCTCTCACCGAGCAGCCGATTGTCGCGAGCGACGGCACCGAGGTGACCGGCGACACGCTGAGCGGGTACCTCATGACCGGCCTGTACGGCCGTGCGCTCACGCGCGTCACCGTGCTCAATCATGTGGCGGGGCTGCTCGAGCGCGATCCCGCGCAGGTTGATGCGGTCGTTGCGGCGATGTCCGATGGTGGCGCCGCGGTCAGCTCGAGCGGACTGATTGTCCGGTGTCACTCGCTTCCCGACGATCCGGGCATCGTGGAGCTGCTGAACCACATTGAGGATCAGGGCGTGCCGCGCCTCCTCGGTGGTCCCGAGATCACCGACGATGTGCTGCGGCCCTTCGCCGACGTCTCCTGCGATGCGCTCCCGGAGAGTGGCACCGACCTCGAAGCGTTCTCTGCTCCGGATGACCAGACGATGCTCGTGATTGGGATCGAGGGCGATCACGCCACCCCGTTTGCGAACGGCAAGAACCTTGCCATGCAGATGGGCAACACCCGCTTCCTCACCGTGGAGGGGCACGGCCACGGCGCGTCGTTCACCGATCGCTCGAGCTGCGCGGATCAGGCGACCACGGCGTTCCTTCTGGAGGGTGAGCTGCCCGCAAAGGGAACGGTCTGCCCGGCGAATTAGCGCCGGGCGCGCGGCGGAATCGGCAGCGCCGCGGCCGCGGCCAATCCGCGCCACACGGACCAGGGTGAAATACCCTGATCCCATGGACGCAATCAACGACTTCGTGCTCGCAGCAGGAGACCGGCTGTGGACGTGGGCGGTGCTGCCCGTGCTCGTCGTGCTCGGACTGTACTTCACGCTCCGCTCCGGGGTCGTGCAGTTCCGGTGGCTGCCCGAGATGTTCCGCACGCTGACCGACAAGACGCCGGTGAAAAGCGACGGCACCCCGCAGTCGGTGTCCGCGTTCCAGGCGTTTACGATCTCCGCGGCCTCGCGCGTTGGCGTCGGCAACATCGCGGGCGTCGGCACCGCGATCGCGATCGGTGGCCCCGGCGCGGTGTTTTGGATGTGGACCATGGCCTTTATCGGTGGCGCGTCAAGCTTTGTCGAGTCCACCCTCGGGCAGCTCTTCAAGGTGCGCGACGCGGATGGCTTCCGCGGTGGCCCCGCCTACTACATGCTCCACGGGCTCCGATCCCGCTGGATGGGTACGCTCTTCGCGGGGATTCTCATCGTCTGCTTCCCGTTCGCGTTCTCGTCCCTGCAGGCGAACACGATCAGCGCAACGTTGACCTCGACTGCCGGGCTCTCGCCCGAGAACTCCGGCTGGGCCACGCTCGTCATCGGGGCAGTGCTCGCGGTGCTCACGGGCCTCGTCGTGTTCGGCGGTGTGCGCCGTATCGCCAGCGTCACGCAGGCGGTCGTGCCCGCAATGGCGCTCGCCTACCTCCTGCTCGGCCTCGTGATCGTGTTCCTCAACATCGATCAGCTGCCCGGTGTGTTCGCCTCGATCTACTCGCAAGCGTTCGGGTTCAACGAGGTGGTGGGCGCCGCGTTCGGCATGATCCTCATGACCGGCATCAAGCGCGGCATGTTCTCGAACGAGGCGGGGCTGGGGTCTGCGCCCAACGCGGGCGCCTCCGCCGCGGTCACGCACCCCGTGAAGCAGGGTCTCGTGCAGACTCTCGGCGTCTACTTCGACACCTTCCTCATCTGCTCGATCACCGCGTTCATCATCCTCGTGACGGCGCCCGACCTGAGCTCGGCCACGCGCGGGATCGGCCTTACGCAAAACGCGATCGAGGGCACGCTCGGCCCGTGGGCGGGGGCGCTGCTCAGCGTCATCATCTTCCTGCTGGCGTTCAGCTCGATCCTCGGCAACTACTACTACGGCGAATCGAACATCGAGTTCATCTCGACCCGCCCGCGAGTGCTGTTCGGCTACCGGGTGCTCGCGGTGGTCGCGATCTTCGTGGGCGCGGTCGCGTCCGCGGACCTCATCTGGAACACCGCTGACGCGATCATGGGCGTCATGGCGCTCGTCAACCTGGTTGCGATAGCGCTGCTGTCCGGGCTCGTGTTCCGCCTCATGCGCGACTACGCCGCCCAGCGCCGCGAGGGCCGCGACCCGGTGTTCACCCGCGATCGGCTGCCCAACGTCGCGGGGATCAGCTGCTGGGAGGACGAGCTGAGCGTTACGGGGACGATCCCCGTTCCGAACCCCGAACGCTAGCCGTGCCCGCCTGCCGCGCCGTATCGGGGTCCCGTGAACGGCACGGCAGGCGGACGCAGCTGGGGATCAGGCCCCGCGCAGGCGCTCCGCGACGAAGTCCACGTCCTTATCGCCGCGCCCCGACAGGTTCGCGATGATCACCGCGTCGGCGGGCAGCGTGGGCGCCAGCTTGATCGCGTGCGCAACCGCGTGGGCCGACTCAAGGGCGGGGATGATGCCCTCCTTCCGAGTGAGGAGCTGGAACGCCTCGAGCGTCTCCGCGTCTGAGGCGGTCACGTACTCCGCGCGGCCGAGCTGCTCGAGGTGGGCGTGCTGCGGGCCCACGCCCGGGTAGTCGATCCCGGATGCGATCGAGTGCACGGGGGACGGCTCGCCGTTCGCGTCCTGCAACACCTTCGTGTGCATACCGTGCAGCATGCCGGGAGTGCCGAGAGTCATGGTCGCCGCGTGGCGATCCCCATCGAGACCCTCGCCCGCCGGTTCCACACCAATGATGCGCACCGACTCGTCCTCCAGGAAAGCATCGAACAGTCCCATCGCGTTCGAGCCACCGCCCACGGCAGCCACAAGCACGTCGGGCAGCTTCCCCTCGGCCTCGAGCACCTGCGCGCGAGCCTCGCGGCCCACGACTGACTGGAAATCGCGCACCATCGACGGGTACGGGTGCGGGCCCACGACGGAGCCGATCGCGAAGAAGTACTCCTCAGGGTGCGCCGCGTACACCGCGAACGCTGAGTCGACGGCCTCCTTGAGTGTCTTCCCGCCCTCCTCAACCGACACGACCTTCGCGCCGAGCAGCTCCATGCGCACCACATTGGGGTGCTGCTTCGCCACGTCGATCGCGCCCATGTGGATGTCGCACTCAAGCCCAACGAGCGCCGCCGCGGTGGCCAGGGCGACACCGTGCTGCCCCGCACCCGTCTCCGCGATGAGCTTCGTCTTGCCCATTCGCTTCGCAAGCAGAGCCTCGCCCAGGCAGTGATTGATCTTGTGCGCGCCCGTGTGGTTCAAATCCTCACGCTTCAGGTAAATCTTCGCCCCGCCGAGCTCGCGGGTGAGATTCTCCGCGAAGTACAGGAGCGACGGACGGCCCACGTACTTCGAGAGCAGCGCCTGATACTCCTCCTGGAACGCGGGATCCGCGCTCGCCGCAGCGTACTCGCGTGCCACCTCAGCGATCGGCTCAACCAGGAACGGGGGCAGCGGCGCACCGCCGAACTCGCCGAAGTAGCCGGCCTCATCCGCGCGGTACGGGGAAATCGTGGACTGTGTCATGGGAGGGATCCTTTGCGTCGTTGCGCCGCTCGTGAGACAAAAAAACACCGCCTCCGAGAGGCGGTGTCGTGTGCATGCAGATGCGTGAAGAGTGACCGCCCTAGGCGGCCCACCACTGAATCACGATGTGCATGGGGCGAGTGTAGCACCATCCGCGCACTGCGCTGTGCCGACGTCGGGGGACCTCGCTAGCATCGAGATATGACGCTGCAGCTCGCACCGGTACCGGCCAGCCCGCGGGCGTTTGGCGCGCTGACTGGGGCGAACCCCGACGGCCTGTTGCTCGGCCTCGCCCCTGCGCTCACGCCGAGCGGCATCGACAGGTCGCCGAGCTTCTTCTCGGGGTTTGCGACTGAGCCGCTCGTGCTCGCCCGCGGTTTGCTCGTGCTCGCGGACATCACCGCGACCCGCTACTTCCAGTACGTGCCGACGACGATGCGCGACCCGGTTCTCACGGCGAACGGCGACAGGTTGCGCGCGGAGAGCTTCTCCGCCTGCAACAGCGTGTACGCGCGGCTCGACCTGCTCGGGGCTGGCTTTGACGGCGGCGACATCGCGCACGGTACGACCAACGTTGACCTCGGGCAGGGGTCGCGCTCGGTGCTCTCGGCGGTGCGGCGAGCAGAGCTCCTTCACCTCGACGTTGGCGCCCGAGGCGCGGTGCTCGCCACGCCGACGCAACACTCTGCGGAGCGCCCCGTGAACATGCCAGATCGGTGGGTGCGGGCGCTCGGCAACGTCGCCGAGCTCCACGGTCGAATGGTGCCGCTTGCGACGCTCACGGCGCAGGAGGCACGCGCGTTCCTTTCCGCGGTCCCGCCGGCGACCGCCAACGGCCGAACCGCCTGGCTCGCTCCCGCGCCATCGGGTGTGCGGGTCGCATCGCGACCAGTGGCTGGAGCCATCGCAGTTCCTGGGCTGCATCGCCTGAGCGCGGCGAAGCGCCTCCTCCCGCACCTGCGTAGCGCGACGGTGTACGGCGCGCCACACACGGAGACCGGCGCTGTCGCCGTGGTGTTCGAACTCCCGCACGCACGGCTCACCCTCGGGCTGACCGCCGAAGCCTGGCGCGGGCACTCGGGTGAGGGCGCGCTGCTCGCTGCGCTCGCGGGCGACGACGTCGTCGCAGACGCCGAACTCGTCTCCGCGCTACTTGCGTTCGAGCCGGCCATCGACGCCGACGGGCTCGCCAAAGCAGCAGGGATCTCGCGGGCCCGCGCGGACGGCGCGATCGCAGTGCTTGCCGCCTCGGGCCGCGTCGGCTGGGATCTTGCCGATGGTGCGCACTTCCACCGAGAGCTTCCCGACGATCCGACCAGGATCGAGCGCGACGGCCCGCGCCTCACCGCTGCTCGGGCGCTCGTCGCCGCGGGGCGGGTTCTGCCGAGCGCGGGTGACGGGAGCTCCGGGGAGCCTCGCAGCTGGATCGTGCGGGGCGGCGAATCCGGCGGCACGGGGAGCACCGCACGGGCAACCGGGGAGAACATCGTGCGCCTCGGCGACGACGAGCAACTCGTGTGCGGCTGCGCTTGGGGCCTGCGTCACGGCACTGGGCGAGGCCCCTGCAAACACGTGCTCGCCGTCGAGATGGCCCGGGCATCCCAGCGCACCCCAGGGATAACTCCGGCGACAACACTGAAGCAACCAGCACAGGCCCCAACTCCGAAGGAGCAGGCGTGAGCGCCTCCGCAGCACTGAACGACTCACTCGCGGTCTACCACGCGCTCGGCTGGACGGCGCTTGCCCCTGACTTGGGCGCTGAAGAGATTCTTGCCCTGCCGCTTGGCACCCCCGAGCAGCAGCGGATCGCGCTCGCCGGGCTGAAGGCTGGTGAGTGGGGCTCCTTCGACGCGATCGACGCCGCGAGCTACGGCTGGCGCAGCTGGCTCGGCGACGGCGTGCACGCGGGCATGCTCGCGTTGTTCGCGATCCGCGTCGGCGTCCCCGCGAAGCGAGCTGTTGCGATCGCGCCAGCGAGCGGTGCAGTCAGCGACGAATTGCTCACAGCCGTCGTCGCCGACCGCGGCGCAGCGTACGCCCAGAGTTTCGTGGCGCACGCCTCTGCGGGCGGCGGACGGATGTGGATCGACGCGACCTCACGATTCGCGGGCTCCACGGTGCGCCTCGTGCACGAGTTCGCGCTGCCGATTCCCGAGAACCTCGACTATCTGCGCGACTGGGCGGTGTACGCCCTCGGCGCGCCAGCGAACGAGGGTTGGTTGCAGCCCCGCGACCGGGGAGAGATTCCCAGCACGCTGCTCGGCCCGCGCTTCCGCGAGCACGCTGAGGTGGCGGTCGCCCTCGGGCTGAGCGTCACCGGACCATTCGGGGGACTGCTCCAGGCAGCGCTCGATCGTGGGTGGCTCGACGCCGATGCCGCGCTCGAGCTGGCGTTCGCCGGGCTCGACGCTGCCCAGCGGCCCGGTGACCGGAAGGTGTGGGCCGCGTTTCTCACCGAGGAGCTCGGGCTCACGGGCGAGGCTCGCCGACCCGAGCTGCTCGACCGGGCTGACGCGCTCGTGTCGGCTATCGCGACCGGCGATGCGCCGCTCGCGGAGGCGTTCGGCCCCGCGCTCATCGCCCTCGGCGACGACGACACGCTCCTCGAAGTGCTGCAGCTTGGGCTCAGCGTGAAGTCAAAGAAGGCGCGCCGCGCACTGCTCTCCGCGGCCGCGGGTCGCCCCGCCCCCAGCCCCGCGATCGGCGCCGAGATCGCGGGGCTCGTGGAACCGCTGCGGGCCGGAAACGACGTGCCCCTCGCTCGCGCGGCGACGCGGCTCCTGGACGCCTGGGGCATCGCGCCGGTGCTTGGCGAGTCCGCAGGCGAGCGGATGGCACCCGCGGGAGCCGCGCTGAGCGCCTTGCGAGGCCGATGGGAGGCAACCCCGCCGCTCTGGGAGGTGCCGCGGTTCTCGCTCGGCCTGGGAGGCGCTGAGGCGCTCGCCACCGCCGACACCGATGCCCTCGTCGGGGCCGTCACCGCCGCGGCCGCGGAGCTCTCTGGCAGGCCGGAGGGCGGCGCGGTCGATCCCGTCGCCGAGCGCCTCCTTGCGCTGGCGAATGAACTGGCGCGTCGGGATCCTGATCTCGCGCGCACCGCCCTCCGCGGCGTGCGCCAGCACTGGGTCCCGGGGTTGCGCTGCATTGCGCAGTGGGTTGCGGGGGAAGCCCTCACCGCGCTTGACCGGCCCGCCCGCGAAGATTTCCCGGGGTCGAGGCCGACGATCTTCGGTCCGTCGCCCGCCCGCGATGCCGCGGTGACACAGCGACTCGGCGAGGTTCCCGTGCTGCTTTCGACGCCAACGTGGGATGACATGCGCATCTCAGCCGACGCATTCACGGCCAGGCTGCGCGCATATGCCTCGGAGGGGGCCGTGGCGAGCGAGGCCGACGTGCTGCTCGCCCTGCTGCGGGTTGACCCCGTAGATGTCACGCCCGAACGGCGCGCCGAGCTCCGCAACATCGAGGTCGCTATCGTTGGCCAAGACGGGGCCGAACTGCCGGTACGCGCGGGGGCCGTGGCCGCCGAGTACTTTGCGCACCCGCTTGCAGAGCCCGACGTTGAACTCGACGCCCAGCGGCATTGGTGGGCGCCCACGCAGCTCGAACAGCCCCCGGCCCTCGCCGCATTCCCAGCCAGGCTGAAGGCAGACGCCTACCGGAGCGACATCGAGGTTGGAGTGCTGCCACTCGGCGGCGACTGGGCGGCCCTGACAACTGGGGACCTCGACAGTTCCGCGCTCGGCCTCGTGCTGCGTCAGCTCGTGCGGCGGCGCGAGCCACTCACGCCGGGGCAGGCAGTGAACCTCGTCGGGGCGCAGCGCGGCCTCCACGAGCGGGCCATCGGTGACGGTGCCCTCGCGATCAGGGAGGCGTGGGAACGCGGCCTCCTCGTTCCGGGGGCCGCCGACGTGCGGAAGCTCGGGTGGGCAGACAGTCCGACGAAGCTCGCCGCGTTCGCGACCGCGTGCCTCGAACTCGCTGACGAGGGGATGCTCGCCGTCGTCTGGCCCCTGCTCGACGACCTCGTCGCGCTATCGCTCGCCGCGCCCCGACGCCTCGCAGGAACCGCGGAGCTCGTTGAAGCGATCGGCGAACTCCTGCCGTCCGTGACCGCCGCAGTCGACACCGGCGACGCGCCGAACGACGCCCTCGAGATTGCGAGCGTCAGAGCGCTCGCCGCCGCTGGAGGTGCGTCGCGCGCCGTCCAGCTCGCGAAGGCAATCGTTGCCGCGCTCCCGCAGGCCGCGACGGGTCAAGCCGCGACGGGCCAAGCCGCGACGGCGCCGACGGTGCCCGAGCAGCCCGCCGAGCACACTGCCGCCACCGCGACCGACGATGAGTTCGCCGAGTTCTGGCCCGCCGAGCCGGCTGAGTCGACCGCGCCGGCCGTGGTCGACGACGGGGCCGTGATCCGAGCGAGCTGGCACGATCCGGATGCGTCGACGAGACTGCTCGAGATTGAGCTTGAGTTCGCCCCCGAGCGGCTCGCCGAGCCGGCTGACGGCCCGCGCCGCTTCCGCACCCGCACCTCATGGTTCTACGACATTGAGGAAGAGGGGCAGTGCGGCATGACCGAGATCCGCTCCGAGACAGATGAGGTGCGGCACGATTCGCGGTCGTGGCTGCGGTGGGATGCGGCAGCGCAAGCGATCAGGATCGCCGAGCACCGCAACTGGCGCGACGGCAACGCTGGCCCGCTCGGACGCGGAGAACTGGTTCCGCCCATCACTGTCGGTATGGTCGCCGTGCTGCTCAGCGGGATGAACCACGACAATGGCAGCGGGTATCACGTGCTCGCGGCGGTCAGAAACGGGCTGTTCGGCGCCGACTCCGTGCGGCTCGCGGTCGCCAGACTGCTCGAGAGCCCTGACTTTACGCCGGTGAAGCTCGCCGGAATGATCGAGGCCGAACCGGATACGCTCCGCGCCCTGTGGCCCGTGCTCACGGAGTCCGTGCGAGTCGCGGGCTCTGCCAGTGGTGCCCCGCCGCGGTGGCTGAACCGCGTGCTCGATGCGGCGCTGCTGCGCGCGCCGTCGCTCGCGGAGGCGGCCCGACGCGGTCTGCTACCCCCGGACTCCGCTTCGTGGCCCGGACTCTCAGAGCTCGCCGAGCGCAAAGGCTCGCAGGCGGCACTGCGGAAAGCGCGAGAACTGGCAGCTGCGCTCGGGGGATGAGCTCGGGAGACCGGCAGAGACGAGCTGAGACGCGCGCGCGACGCCGCGGGGGATGCGAGAATAGAGGGATGCGTATCGTGTTTGCCGGAACCCCGGAGTTCGCCGTGCCCAGCCTGCGCGCCTTGGTCGACGCGGGCCACGACGTCGTTGGCGTCATCACCCGCGAGGACGCGCCGCTTGGCCGCAAGCGCGTGCTCACCCCCTCGCCGGTTGCCCAGGCCGCCGCAGACCTGGGCATCGCGACACTCAAGGCGAATCGGCTCGGCGACGAAGCGACCGCTTGGGTCGCGGATCTCGCGCCCGAACTCGGCGTGATTGTTGCCTACGGCGGCCTCGTCCGCGAGCCGCTGCTCTCGGACCCGGAGCACGGATGGATCAACCTGCACTTCTCCGAGCTGCCCCGGTGGCGCGGTGCTGCGCCCGTGCAGCGCGCACTCGAGGCGGGCGAGCAGACCCTCGGGGTCACGGTCTTCCGCCTGGTCGCTGCACTCGACGCTGGCGACGTGCTGACCCGAGATGCGCGCACGTTCGCGCCAGGAACTTCAGCGGGCGCCGCGCTCACCGAGCTGGCCGAGTTCGGCACGGCCGCCGTGCAGGAAGCAGTTGCCCTGCTCGCCACGGACCCGAACGCCGGCGAGCCACAGTCGGGCGAGGCGACGTACGCCCACAAGCTCACCCGTGAAGACGGCAAGCTCGATCTTTCGCGATCCGCCGCAGAGGTCCTCGCGCACTGGGCCGGGGTGACGCCCGAGCCGGGCGCATTCGCGTTGCACGAAGACCAGCCGATCAAACTCCTCGAACTCGCGGTCGCCGACGCGGACGCGGCGTCGAGCAGGCAGCCTGGAGCGGTGCAGCTGGTGGGCGGAGCTGTGCTGCTCACCACCGGGGCTGGGCCGGATGGGGCGCCAGCCGTGCTCGAGCTGCGTCGCGTGCAGCCGGCCGGGAAGCCCGCGATGGACGCTGCGGCCTGGTTGCGTGGCCGCGGGGGATCGGCGGTGCTCGCATGAGCCGGGAGCAGGGCGGCGCCGAGAACGGCCGCAATCGGAACTCGCGCGGGCAGCGCAGCGAGGGCGCACGCGGCCAGAACTCGCGCGGCCAGAACTCGCGCGGCCAGAACTCACGCGGCCAGGCGCCGCGCGGGCAGCGTGGCTCGCGCGATCGGGATCAGCGCCCGCAGCGCGCGCACATCTCCGCACCGCGACTCGTTGCCTATGACGTGCTGCGCGATGTTGACGAACGCGAGGCGTACGCGAACCTCGCGCTTCCCGCCCGCGTGCGCGATGCCGGTCTTGACTCGCGTGACGCGGGTCTCGCAACCGAACTCGTTGCGGGGGCGCTCCGCTGGCGTGGTCGCTACGACCGCATCATCGAGATCGCCTCAGGTCGTGCGATCGACAATGTCGACCCGCGTACCCGCAACGTCCTGCGACTGGGCGTGCACCAGCTCCTGGGCATGCGGACGGCCGCGCACGCCGCGGTGAACGAGAGCGTCGAGTTGCAGCGCCGGGTCGCCAATCCAAACGCGGCTGGCTTCGTTAACGGTGTGCTCCGTGCAGTGGGGCGTGGCACGAACGAGGAATGGGATGCCGAGATCGAGGCGAGTGCTGCCTCTGCTGACGAAGCACTCGCGACAATGCAGTCTCACCCCGCGTGGGTACTTCGCGCGCTCCGCGACGCGCTGCGCGCCGAGGGGCGAGAGGACGAGCTTGCGGCTCTCCTTGAAGCCGACAACGACGCACCCCGCGTCAGCCTCGCACTGTTGCCTGGCAGCGGGGTTGATCCCGAGCAGCTGGTCGAGGATGAGCACGCGTCCGAGCCGAACCCCGTGCTCTCTGCGGCAGGGCCGTCGCCTCTCGGCCTTGAGCTCGCGGGCGGTGACCCCGGGCGAGCGATCGCCGATGCGGGGCTGCCCGAGGGGGAGCTGCGTGTGCAGGATCAGGGCTCTCAGCTCGCAGCACTCGCGCTGACCCGCGCCGAGCCGGTGCGGTCGGGGGAGCGCTGGCTTGATCTGTGCGCCGGCCCCGGCGGCAAGACCGCGGTTCTGGGGGCCGAGGCCCGTGTGGGCGGCGCGAGCGTGCGCGCGAACGAGGTTTCGGAGCACCGGGCTGAGCTCGTGCGCCGCTCAGTCACTGCGGTGGCGGACACGATTGAGGTGGTGTCGCATGACGGACGCGATGACGCCGCGTACGGAGGCGAGCTCTTCGACCGGATCCTGGTTGATGCGCCCTGCACCGGCCTTGGGGCTCTGCGTCGTAGACCCGAGGCGCGCTGGCGCAAGCAGCCCTCGGACTTGCCCGTGCTCACGTCTCTCCAGACGGAACTGCTCGATGCTGCGGTGGCGCACCTCGCGCCGGGCGGCCTGCTCGCATACGTGACCTGCTCGCCGCATCTCGCGGAGACCCGCATCGCGGTGGAGCGTCTCGTGCGCCGCACCCCGGGCCTCACCGAGCTCGACGCGCGCGCCGCGCTGCGCGAGGTTGCCCGAGGCGACATCGACATCGCCGGCGAGGAGCTGAGCGCGCAGCTCTGGCCGCACCGCCACGGCACCGACGCGATGTTCGTCGCGCTGTTCCGCCGCGACGCGTAGCCTCCGTGAGCGCATACACTGGTGGCGTGACCGCGCAGCGCATTAACCCCAGCATCCTGTCCGCCGACTTCGTCAACCTGCAGGCGGAGCTTGAGGCCATCCGCTCAGCGGACCTCGTGCACGTCGATGTGATGGACAACCATTTTGTCCCGAACCTCACGATGGGTCCGCCCATCGTTGAGCGTATCCAGGCGGTCTCGCCGGTGCCGCTCGATGTGCACCTCATGATCTCGGACGCCGATCGCTGGGCCCCCGGTTACGCGGAGCTTGGCGCCTACTCGGTGACGTTCCACGCTGAGGCGGCGGCCGATCCGGTGGCGCTCGCACGTCGCATTCGCGAGATTGGCGCCCGCGCGGGCATCGCACTCAAGCCGGGCACGGACCCCGAGCCGTACCTTGAGCTGTTGCCCGAGTTCGACCAGGTGCTGGTCATGACGGTGGAGCCCGGTTTCGGCGGGCAGTCGTTCATGCCCGACATGATGCCGAAGCTGCGCCGCTTCGCTGAGGCGAAGGCGCGGCTCGGGCTCGACGTGTGGCTGCAGGTCGATGGCGGAATCACCGTCGACACGATCGGGATCGCGGCCGAGGCCGGCGCCGACACCTTTGTGGCTGGCTCCGCCGTGTACGGCGGGGTGCCGGAGGACCGCATCGCCGCCCTCCGCGTGGCCGCGGCGACCCACACCCACTAGGGCCGTCCGCTCCGGCGGCTCCTGCCGCCCTGCCAGCGCGCTTCGTGCGGCCTTGCCCACTTTCCTGCCGTTATATCCCGCCGCGGGGTAAGTTCGCTGCGCGAGGGGAGCTTGCATGCGCGTTTGGCCTGCCCTTTTGCGGGCAAGCTGCCCTGCGGGGTGGCGGGGTGGCGGGGTGGCGGGAGCCGAGCCTGGCCAAAGGAAGGGAGCTGTGCGCCCGGGCGCGTCAAGGATGCTTGACATTTTGCCGCACGCCTGATTGCCTAGGTGTCAAGTAAACTTGACGAAACGAGGGTGGCATGCGGCTCCGCACACGAATCGGCGCGTTTCGTGCGCTCGTGCGCGCTGACGCCCGGGAGCTGCGCCGCGACCGCCTTGTTTGGGCATCCATGCTCACCATGGCGCTGGTGCTGCTCGTCATCCACACCTGCATGTGGCTGGCGTTCTCCGTGGTGGGCGACGCCCCGCGTGTAGACGCGAGGGGGCTCACTGGCGCCGCCGCGATGCCCGTGGCTGCGCAGCTTGAGGCCCGGGGTGTGCTTGCATCCTCCGCGGGTGCCGCAAACGTCCTAGTCAGGAGCGAGCCGGCCGCCGCGAGCGACGCTGGCGGGAACGGCAACGGCAACGGGAACGACGATCGCATCGTCATCGAGGTGACGGAAGCACACGTGGGGTGGGATTCTGTCTGGCGCGCGCTTCGCTCTGCTGGCGTGCCCGCGGGACAGATCGACACCCTGGGACGCGACGGTGAGGCGATGCCCGACTTCCTGCGCCTCAACCTCGGCACGATCCTCATCGCCGCGCTTGCCGCGATCTCGCTGCTCGGCACGACCGTTCCGCTCGTCGCCGCGCGGGGCAGGGGCACCCTCCAACTGCTCGGCACGACGCCGTTGCCCCGTGGGCTGTTCCTGCTCTCGCGCGTGCCGAATCGCTTGAGCCTCGTTGCGTTCAGCGTGGCCGGCGTCACTGCGATAGCGCTCGCGCGGCAGAGCATGGAGCCCACCGGGATCCCGCGCTTCCTCGGTACCGTGATGTGCGCGATTGTGCTGCTCTTCGGTCTGGCTGCGCTGTTCGCCGCGCGTGCGAGCAACGCCGAATCGAGCCAGAGCCTCATGGCGGGCGTCTGCTTCGCGCTCGTGAGCAGCGCGGGTGCGGTGCTCCCGGTGGGGCTCCTGCCGGAGCCACTGCGCCTCGTCAGTGGTCTACTGCCGGGCGGCTGGCTGGTGGAGTCCGCGAGCGCGGACCTCGCGGGTACCACTCCGTTCCTCCCGGTACCGGTGTCCTGGGGGCTCATGCTGCTCACGGGGGCTGTTTGCTTCGCCTTCGCCGCCCGCCGATTTGAGTGGGCGGCCCCACGCGGTGTCGCCGTCCCTGGCGCCGCGAGCGCCGACGCTTTGCTCTCCTCCACACACTCTCCACTGCCACACACTCTCAGGAGGTCTCATCGTGACTGAACTCACTGCAATCGAACGCAAGAACGTTCGACGCTACGCCTGGCACATGGGGCTTGCCGCGGCGCTGTTCTTGCTGCTGTTCCTCGGCGGGGGGCTGGTGGCTGAGCCAGACACGCCGCTCTGGATCGCGCTCGGGCTCGTGCCGATCCTGCCGGTGGTGTGGATGCTGCTCGCCGCGCTGCAGTTCGTGCGGGGGCTCGACGAGTACGTGCGACCCAGAATGATGGCTGCCGCCGCGGTGGGGTTCGTTGCCGCGATGCTCGCTGCCGTGGTGATGGGCATGGTGGAGGGGGTCGTTGGTCCGATCCCATATCTCGTGTGGGGCGTGTTTGTGATCGGCATGAGCGCGTGGGGGATCGCCGCGATGGTGCGCTCTGCGCGAGGTGCGAAGTGAACAACAAGGTGCGCACCCTTCGCACGGCGGCGGGCTGGTCTCAGGTGCAGTTTGCCGAGCTGCTCGGGGTCTCCCGGCAGACGATCCACGCGCTCGAATCGGGCAAGTACGACCCCTCGCTTCCCCTTGCGTTTCGAATCTCGCACGTGTTCGGCCGCCCGATCGAGGAGATCTTTGTGCCCGACCCTTCGGACGCACCACCCTCGGGAGGTCGAAAATGAGCGCGCCGAACGAGCCGATCATTGAGGTCGCGAACGTGAGCCAGCGCTTCGGTGAGACCGAAATCTTGCGAGGGATCGAGTTCACCGTGGGCGCGGGGGCGATCGTGGGGCTCCTCGGGCCGAACGGAGCGGGCAAGAGCACCACGGTGGACCTCATCGCGGGGCTCACCTCACCGAGCGTCGGCCGCGTGCGTGTGCTGGGCGTTGATCCCGCGACGGATCGCGCCACGATCACCGCCGCCGTTGGCGTCCAGCCACAGCAGGCCGCGCTCTTCCCGATCCTCACCGTTGACGAGACGCTCACGCTGTTTGCCTCATTCCATGAGCATCCAGCGGATCTGGATGAGCTTCGTGCTCGCGTGCAGCTTGAGGGATGCCGCGGCACCCAGGTGCGGCACCTCTCGGGCGGTGAGCTGCGCCGGTTGCTGATCGCGATCGCGCTCGTGGGGCAGCCGCGTGTCGTGATTTTGGATGAGCCCTCGGCGGGGCTTGACCCTGCAAGTCGGCTCGGGATCGCCGAGCTGATCCGTGCGATTCGCGCGGGCGGCACCACCGTGCTGCTCACGACGCATCACCTCGACGAGGCCGAGGCGCTGTGCGACGGGGTGCTCATTATGCGGGCGGGGCAGATCGTGTTGCAGGGTGCTCCGGCCGAGCTTGCACGCGCGCACGCCGGAGGTGGCGAGGTGGCCTTCACCGTGCCGGCGGGCACGGAGCGCTCGCTCATCGCAGAGGCAGTGGGCGAAGACTGGAGTGAGACTGAGTTGCCCGCCGGTGGGAGCCGCATCACCGCGCGAAGCACTGTGCCAGATGACCTGTTGCGGCGCGTCACGTTCACTCGCGGGCTTCGCGCCTCAGGCATCACAGTGCGCGAAACCGAGCTCGCTGACGTGTACCTGCGCGCGGTGAACGGCGAACCGTGAATCTGCGTGAGGCGGTGCGCACGCAGCGCCGAAGAGCGCCCGCGCGCTCCCGCATCTCGCTCGTCACCCCGATCCTGAGCATTGCGCTGCTGGCCGCCTCAGACGTGCTGTTCTCCGCGCACGGCATGGTGCTCCGATCGGGCCTCCCGCTACTCCTCGCCGTGTTGCTCATCGTGCTGCCGTTCGCTACGGTCACGGCTCCCGTTGTTGACGCGCGCGAGCGCGGTCTGCTCCGGCTCCTCGCCACCACGCCAGCTGCGCGCGGCGCTCTGCTCCGCGCGCAGCTGCTCGATTCGCGTGCCGGGAGCGCCGTGGTCATCGGTGTCGCGCTCGTCGTCGCTGCGGCGGTGCCCGGGGCGATCGAGCTCGGCTCCGTCGGGGGTGGCGCCGTCATTCGTGCGTATTTCGTTGGGCTCGGCGGGCTGCTGCTCGCCGGGGTGGCACTGTCTGCGTGTGGTATGGCGCTCGCGGCGGCCGTGGCTGCGCGCGTCGCCCGGCCGGCACGCGCGCGAGCGATCGGTGCAGTGCTTCCCGCGGTGGTGCTCCTGACAGGCGGAGTGCTGCCGCTCGCGAGCATCGCTCCGGCCCTCGGCAGGGCGTTCGAGTGGGTGCCGACGTCTGCGCTTGCGCGGATAGCCGGGGAATCTCTTGCGGGAGCTGAGGCTGGAGTCGTTGGCGGAGCGATTCTGGCGGGCGGGATCGCTGCGGCGTCAGCGATCCTCATCGGATGGGCAATTCGCGTGTGCGCTCACTGAGTTGGGGGCGAGGAGCTCGCCGTGGCACGGGCCGCCGCCGAAACCCGGTAGTGTAGAACCGTGAAATCCTTCGACTCGCTCTTCGCTGAGCTCTCCGAGAAGGCCGCGACTCGGCCTGAGGGGAGCGACACGGTCGCTCGCCTCGATGCCGGCATCCACTCGATCGGTAAGAAGATCGTTGAGGAGGCCGCCGAGGTCTGGATGGCCGCGGAGCACGAGTCCGATGAGGCCTGCGCTGAGGAGATCAGCCAGCTGCTCTACCACCTGCAGGTTCTGATGCTCGCCAAGGGGCTGAGCCTTGAGGACGTGTACACGCATCTGTAGCGTCGGTGCCCTTCCCGGCGCCGACGCTTGCCGCTGACCTCACATCACCCGGCACGCTGCAGATTCGGCTGCCACCACGGAAGGAACTCCTCCACCATGCTTCGCATCGCCGTCCCGAACAAGGGATCGCTCTCCGAGATCGCCGCCGAGATGCTCGCGGAGGCGGGCTACTCGGGTCGTCGTGACAGCCGCAAGCTCGTTCACGCGGACACGCGCAATGACGTCGAGTTCTTCTACCTCCGCCCGCGTGATATTGCGACCTATGTGGGATCGGGGGCGCTCGACGTGGGCATTACCGGGCGCGATTTGCTGCTCGACTCCGGCTCGACGGCCACCGAGGTTGAGACGCTCGAGTTCGCGGACTCCACGTTCCGCTTCGCGGCGCCGGCCGGCGGCGGATTCATCGAGCTGTCCGACCTCGCGGGGAAGCGGATTGCCACGAGCTACCCGAAACTCGTGGATGACTTTCTGCGGGCGCGCGGTGTCGAATCAGTGCTCGTAAAGCTCGACGGCGCCGTCGAGTCTGCGGTGCAGCTCGGCGTCGCAGACGCCGTGGCCGATGTGGTCTCGACCGGTGCAACGCTGCGTGCCGCCGGACTCGAGATCTTCGGACCCGTGATTCTCGAGTCGACCGCGGTGCTCATCGGAGGGCCGAACGAGCACCCCGGGATCGAGCGCCTGCTGCGCCGCCTGCGCGGTGTGCTCGTGGCCCGCAAGTATGTGCTCATGGACTACGACCTGCCCGCCGCGCAGCTCGAGGCTGCCTCGCAGGTGGCCGGTGGCATGGAGTCGCCCACGGTGTCGCCGTTGAAGGATGAGGCCTGGGTGGCGGTGCGCGTCATGGTGCGCGCCGACGAAGCGAACACGATCATGGACGAGCTCTATGACCTGGGCGCCCGCGCGATCCTGGTCACGCCCATCCACGCCGCTCGCCTCTAACAGGAGCCTGCCTCATGACTGTTGCAACCCGAGTGATTCCCTGCCTCGACGTGGCCGCGGGCCGTGTTGTGAAGGGGGTCAACTTTCTGAACCTGCGCGATGCGGGGGATCCAGTCGAGCTCGCGGCGAAGTATGCCGAGCAGGGCGCCGACGAACTGACCTTCCTTGACGTCACCGCTACGGTGGATGACCGCTCCACCACTTACGACGTGGTGCAGCGCACCGCCGAGCAGGTCTTCATCCCGCTGACCGTTGGCGGCGGGGTGCGCAGCGCCGAAGATGTTGCCCGGCTCCTCGGCGTTGGAGCCGACAAGGTCGGCATCAACAGTGGTGCAATCGCGCGCCCGGACGTGATTGGTGAGATCGCCGATCGCTTCGGCGCGCAGGTCGTGGTGCTGTCGCTCGATGTGAAGCGGAGCCCGCGAACGCCCTCCGGGTTCGTCGTTACGACTCACGGCGGCAAGCGGGAGACCGACCTTGACGCGCTCGAGTGGTGCCGCGAAGCGGTGGAACGCGGTGCGGGTGAGCTGCTCGTCAACTCAATGGACGCCGACGGCACGCAGGATGGTTTCGATCTGGAGCTCACCCGACTGGTGCGTGAGATCGCCGATGTCCCGGTGATCGCATCTGGCGGCGCTGGCGAGCTCGCGCACTTCGCGCCTGCCGTGGAGGCCGGTGCGGACGCAGTGCTTGCCGCGTCGGTGTTCCACTACAACAAGTTCACAATCGGTGAGGTGAAGCGCGCGCTTGCCGACGCGGGCCACACGGTGCGCCTCCCCGGCGCGATCGCGCGTGAGAGGAGCGGCGAATGATCCCCGCTGATGCGGTTCCCGAGAGCGTGAAGTTCGGCCCCGACGGGCTGCTTCCCGCGATTATTCAGGACGATGCCTCCGGCGAGGTGCTCATGCTCGCGTGGATGGATCACGAAGCACTGCGCCGAACGCTCACCTCGGGTCGGGTGACGTTCTGGTCTCGTTCGCGGCAGGAGTACTGGCGCAAGGGGGACACGTCCGGCCACCGGCAGTACGTGCGGAGCGTCGCGCTCGACTGCGACGGGGATACGCTGCTCGTTCGGGTCGAACAGATCGGCGCCGCGTGCCACACCGGTACGCGGAGCTGCTTTACGGGCCGCGAGATTCCGGCCCTGGTGGGGGAGCCTTCGCCCGAGGCGTAGGGGGAGCCTGTAAGCGGGGAACTCCCGCGGAACGCGCTGGTCCCGGATCCCGATCGAGAAGCGGCGCGGTTGCACAGCCCCCGCGCGATAGGCTGATCGGGTGACCCTGACGACCACGCGCGCAGCATTCGACGCCGCGCGATCCACCCACGCCGTGATCCCCGTCTGCCGAGAGGTGTTCGCCGACGCGGATACCCCGGTGAGCATCTACCGCAAGGTCGCGGACTCGCGGCCGGGCACCTTCCTGCTCGAATCTGCCGAGCAGGGCGGAGTGTGGACCCGCTTTAGCTTTGTCGGCGCTGGCAGCTTCGGCGTGCTCGGCGAGCGCGGCGGTCGGGCGCACTGGGCGCCCGCGCCCGGAAGTGATGTGAGCGAGGAGCGATTGCTGCCCGGCGGCGTCGCTGACCGCGGCCCGGTCGAGGCGCTGCGGGCTGCCTACGAGCGCTGGCGTGCACCGCAGGTTCCCGGCCTCCCGCCGCTCGCCAGCGGCTTTGTAGGCTACCTCGGGTGGGAGACCGTGCGTCAGTTCGAAAAGCTCGAGCACGGCCCCAGCGAGGGCCCCGGGCTGCCCACACAGGGCCTGAGCTTCGTCTCTGAACTCGTGGTGATCGATCACCGTGAGGGAAGCGTCGTGCTGCTCGCAAACGTGCTCAACGACGGCGTGCTCGCCGACGGGGCAGCCGCCGCACACGCCGACGATCAGTGGGCGGATGCGCAGGCTAGGCTCGACGCGCTCCAAGCGGCACTCGCGCGCCCGGTGAGTTCGCCACTCGGCTCATTCGACCGCGAGGCAGAGCCCGCGCCGCGCCGGCTGACGAGCACTCCCGAGTTCCTGCGTGCGGTCGAGGTCGCGCAGCGCCACATCGTGGATGGCGATATCTTCCAGGTGGTGCCATCGCAGCGTTTCGACCAGGAGTGCACGGCAGACCCGCTCGATGTCTACCGCGTGCTGCGGCACCTGAACCCGAGCCCCTACCTCTACCTCCTGCAGCTCGAGGACGCGGACGGCGCCCCGTTTGCGGTCGTGGGATCGAGCCCAGAGGCGCTCGTCACGGTGCAGGAGAGCGGTCACGTGATGACGCATCCAATTGCGGGATCGCGGCCGCGTGGCGCAACGGTTGACGAGGATCAGCAGCACGAGCGCGATCTCCTCGCCGACGAGAAGGAGCGTGCCGAGCACCTCATGCTCGTCGACCTGGCACGAAACGACCTGTTGCGTGCCTGCGAACCCGCGTCGGTTGAGGTGACCGAGTTCATGCGGATCGAGCGCTTCAGCCACATCATGCACATTGTGTCGACGGTGGAGGGGCAGCTGCGCGAGGGGGAGAGCCCCATCGACGTGTTCCAGGCCACATTCCCCGCGGGCACACTCTCGGGCGCACCGAAGCCGCGCGCTCTCGAGATCATCGACGCGCTCGAGCCCGTGCAGCGCGGCGTCTACGGCGGCGTTGTTGGCTACTTCGGCCTGGGCGGCGCAGCCGACCTCGCGATCGCCATCCGCACCGCAACGATCAAGGACGGCATTGCGATGGTCCAGGCCGGTGCCGGCATCGTCGCAGACTCGGTGCCCGAATCGGAGGACGCCGAGTGCCGCAGTAAGGCCGCGGCCCCACTGCGCGCCATCGCAATTGCCAACACGCTGCACGAACTGAAGGAGTCTGCACGATGAGCCCGAAGCTGCTGTCCCTAAGCGGGATCGCGATTGTCGGTGGCGCAGGCCTGCTGGCCGGCGCGCAGGCCTGGGTCTCGTTCATGCTCGACGGCACCCACGACATCGAAAAGGTCACGGGCCACGCGCTGAACCCCGCGCTCTCGCCCGTTGCGATCGCCATCGTTGCGGCGGCCCTCGCGCTCACGATCGCAGGGCCCATCTTCCGGCGCGTGTTGGGCGTGCTCGTCGCGCTGCTGGGCGTGGGGCTCGCTGCGCTGACGATCAATGTGCTGCAGGCGCCCCTCTCCGCGGTTTCCGGCCGCATCACCGAGCTCACCGGCATCGCCGGCGGCGCGAGCACCACCATGGTGGTGTGGAGCCAGGTGTCCGTGTGGGCGTGGGTCAGCCTCGCCGCGGGCGTGCTTGCCGCGCTGCTGGGAGTCCTCGTCGCGATTACGGGCGGGCGTTGGGTCACCGGCGGTCGCAAATACGATGCGGGATCGGCGGCAAAGTCGCGCGGCGGCGCGCCCGACCGCATCTCGGACTGGGACGCGCTGAGCGACGGCGACGACCCCACCGCGGATATCCGCTAGGCTTAAAGAGTTCACACCCGTTCAGAGGAGATTCATGAGTACCCAGCACGGAGACCCCGGTCACGGTGATTCGCCCGCCGCATGGACGGCGGTCGTGGTGATGCTGCTTGGCATCGCTGCCGGCACCGTCTTCTTCTTCCTGCACATGTCGACCATGGTGTGGGTGTGCGCTGGCATCGTCGTTCTCGGCGCCATCCTCGGGTGGATCCTGTCGAAGGCGGGCTACGGCGTTAACGGCCCGAAGTTCGCCCCCAAGACGCACGACTAACGTGCTCGACCAACTGCTCGCGGGATCCCTCGAGGACGCGCGGGCGCGACGAGAGCTTCGGTCTTCCGCTCAGGTGGAGGCCGAAGCTCTCGGTCGTGCTCCCGCACTCGACGCACTCGCTGCCCTTGCCCCCGCCGACCACATCAAGGTGATCGCCGAGGTGAAGCGCGCGAGCCCCTCTCGCGGTGACCTTGCCGAGATCGCGGAGCCGCAGACGCTCGCGGCGCAGTATGAGTCCGGCGGCGCGAGCGCCGTCAGCGTGCTGACCGAGGAGCGCAAGTTCAAGGGTTCACTCGCAGACCTCGAGGCTGTCCGCAAGGCCGTGAGTATTCCGGTGCTCCGCAAAGACTTCATCGGCGACGAGTACCAGGTGCTCGAGGCGCGTGCTGCAGGTGCAGACCTCGTGCTGCTCATCGTGGCTGCGCTGCCGCAGGAGCGCCTCGTGTCGCTGCACACCATGATTCGCGAGCTCGGCATGACCCCGCTCGTGGAAGCACACTCCGCGGACGAGGTGGCGCGCGCCGTCGACCTGGGTGCCCAGCTCATCGGCGTGAACGCCCGCGACCTGCGTACCTTTGAACTCGATCGCGAGCTGTTCGGCCGCGTTGCCGACCAGATCCCCGCTGGTGTCATTCGCGTGGCCGAATCGGCCGTGCTCGACGTCGCGGATGTGGCGCACTACCGCGAGGCCGGCGCTGATGTCGTTCTTGTCGGTGAGGCGCTCGTGACCAACGATCCCGTCGCGACGCTGCAGTCTTACCTCAGCGTCTGACACTGAGGAAAACCATGACAGATCACCCCGCAGAAGCGACGACGCCCACCGGGGCCGCATCGGAGTCCGTGACGAGCCTGCGCGAGCAGCACGGTCCGTTCTTTGGTGACTTCGGCGGCCGGTTCATGCCCGAATCGCTCATCGCAGCAATCGATGAGCTGACGGCGGCATACGTCGAGGCGCAGGTCGATCCCGAGTTCCGTGCCGAGCTCGTTGAGCTCCTCGAGAGCTATGCGGGGCGCCCATCTCCGATCACCGAGGTGCCGCGCTTTGCCGCGCACGCTGGTGGCGCGCGAATCTACCTCAAGCGCGAAGACCTGAACCACACCGGCTCGCACAAGATCAACAATGTGCTCGGCCAGGCTCTGCTGACGAAGCGCCTCGGCAAGAAGCGCGTCATCGCGGAGACCGGCGCCGGCCAGCACGGTGTGGCGACCGCGACCGCAGCGGCTCTCTTCGGTCTCGAGTGCACGATCTACATGGGCGAGGTGGACACCGAGCGTCAGGCTCTCAACGTGGCCCGCATGCGCCTGCTCGGCGCAGAGGTGATTCCGGTGACCACCGGTTCACGGACGCTGAAGGACGCCATCAACGAGGCGTATCGCGACTGGGTGGCCACGGTCGATCGCACCAACTACATTTTTGGCACCGCCGCGGGCCCGCACCCGTTCCCCGCGATGGTGCGCGACTTCCAGAAGATCATCTCGGAGGAGGCTCGCGCCCAGCTGCTCGCACGCGAGGGGCGTCTGCCCGACGCGGTCGTTGCCTGCGTGGGCGGCGGCTCGAATGCCATTGGCATGTTCGATGCCTACCTCGATGACGCGGACGTAAAGATCTACGGTGTGGAGGCTGCGGGCGACGGTGTCGACACCGAGCGTCACGCCGCGTCCATCGAGCGCGGCCGGCCGGGCATCCTGCACGGCGCCAAGACCTACGTGCTGCAGGACGAGGATGGGCAGACGATCGAGTCGCACTCGATTTCGGCCGGACTCGACTACCCGGGCGTTGGTCCGGAGCATGCCTGGCTGTCCGATATCGGCCGTGTGAGCTACATTCCCGCGACCGACGACGAGGCGATGCAGGCGCTGCGCCTGCTCAGCCAGACCGAGGGCATCATTCCCGCGATCGAGTCAGCTCACGCGCTGGCTGGCGCGATGCGGATCGCGAAGGATCTCGGCCCGGAGCAGATCGTGATGGTCAGCCTCTCCGGGCGCGGCGACAAGGACATGGCAACTGCGGGCCGCTACTTTGGCCTGCTCGATGGCGAGGCAGGAGCCGAGGGATGAGCGGGATCGAATCTCAGGTCGAGCGTGCGATCCGCGCCGCGAAGGCCGAGCGCGCTGGCGCGCTGATTGGCTACCTCCCCGTCGGCTTCCCGGATCTCGATACGAGCGTCGCAGCGGCGATCGAGATGGCGAATGCGGGCGCAGATGTGCTCGAGCTTGGCCTGCCCTACTCCGATCCGGTCATGGACGGACTGATTATTCAGGAGGCCACGCAGACCGCTCTTGCGGGCGGCTTCCGCGTTGCGCACGTGTTCGAGGCCGTGCGCCGCGTGCGTGAGGCCGTCGACGTGCCCGTCCTCGTGATGACCTACTGGAACCCGGTGATGCAGTACGGGGTTGAGCGCTTCGCGGAGGACCTTGCCGCCGCGGGCGGCGCTGGCCTCATCACGCCGGACATCACCCCCGATGCCGCTGGCGAGTGGATCGCGGTGTCGGAGCGTGTCGGCCTCGACCGGGTGTTCCTGGCGGCGCCGAGCTCCAGCGATGAACGTCTCGCGCTCGTTGCCGAGTCGAGCACGGGCTTTGTCTACACCGTGTCGACCATGGGCATCACGGGAGAGCGTGCGGAGCTTGACGCGGCAGCTCGTGGCCTCACCGGACGACTTCGTGCGCAGGGGGCCGAGCTTGCCTGCGTGGGGATCGGGATCTCCACGCCCGAGCAGGTCGCCGGGGCCCTTGAGTACGCGGACGGCGCCATCGTCGGTACCGCGTTCGTGCGCGCGCTGCGCGACGGCGGTGTTGCGCAGCTCGGGGAAACCGTGCGTGCAATCGCTGCGGGAACCGCGCCGCGCTAGGATGAATTTCGACCGCTGTGTCGCACTGGCACAGCACCACCAGCAGCTTCCGGCGGCCTAGCCGCGGGCGAAAGAGGAGTGAATGATTCTCCCAATGAGCATCCCGAGCCCCGACCTGCAGTTCCTGCAGATCGGCCCCCTGCGGATCTACTTCTACGCGCTCTGCATCATCGCGGGGATTATCATCGCGGGGATCTGGACGGCTCGCCGTCTGACCGCCCGCGGGGGAGAGAAGGGCGCAACGCTCGACTTCCTCGTGTGGTCGCTCGTGCTCGGCATCATCGGCGCGCGTCTCTACCACGTGGTGACGCACTGGGGTGACTACTTCGGTGCGGGCAAGAACCCCCTCGAGATCTTCGCGTTCTGGAACGGTGGCATCGCCATCTTCGGCGCGCTGCTCGGCGGTGGCGTCGGCGTGCTGATTGCCTCGCGCATCACGGGCATCCGCTTCGCCTCGTTCGCGGATGCGCTGGTTCCCGGTCTGCTCATTGCGCAGGCGGTCGGCCGCCTCGGCAACTGGTTCAACCACGAGCTGTTCGGTGGCCCGACCACGCTGCCCTGGGGTCTCGAGATCGAGTCGTCGAACCCCGCCTTCCCGATCGGTCTGCCCGAGGGCACGCTCTTCCATCCCACCTTCCTCTACGAGGCGCTGTGGAACATCCTCGGCATCATCGTGCTGCTTGCCATCGAGCGGAAGTGGCGCCCCCGCTGGGGCACCTTCTTCGGTATGTACCTCGTCTGGTACGGCATCGGCCGCGCATTCACTGAGTCGCTCCGCGTCGATCCGAGCCTGCTCTTCCTCGGTATCCGCACGAACGTGCTTGCCGCGCTCCTCGCGATCGTTGTCGGCCTCGTTGCGATCTTCGTGCAGCGCCGTCGCCACGTGGGCCTCGAGTCCTCGGTGTACCTGCCGGGACGCAGCAACCCGCTTGACTCGGTGCTTCGCGACACCGCTGACTCCGAGGAGTTCTTCCACGTGATCGACCACGGCGATGCACCCGCCGCAACCGTCGATTCCGCTACTTCGTCTCGCTAAGCAAGGAGAGCACATGCGCCACGCCAAGATCGTTGCGACCTGGGGGCCGGCGGTCTCCAGCTACGACCACACGCTGGAACTGATTCGCGCGGGCGTCAATGTGGCCCGACTCAACATGTCTCACGGCACGTACAACGTGCACGAGGGGATTTACCGCAACATCCGGCGCGCGGAGATCGAGGTCGGGCGTCCCATCGCGGTGCTCGCAGATCTCCAGGGGCCGAAGATCCGCCTCGGCAAGTTCGAGGGTGGCCCGTACGAACTCGAGGTGGGCGATGAGTTCGCAATCACCACGCGCGACATCGTGGGGGATCGCACGATCTCCAGCACCACCCACAAGGGGCTGCCGGGCGATGTGAAGGTCGGCGACCCGCTGCTTGTGGACGACGGCAAGGTCGGTCTCCGCGCAGTGCGTGTCACCGAGGACACGGTTTACACGACCGTCGAGATCCCCGGTGCCGTGTCGAACAACAAGGGCATCAACCTCCCCGGTGTCGCGGTCAACGTGCCCGCGCTCTCCGACAAGGATGAGCAGGATCTGCGCTGGGCGATTGCCCTCGGCGCCGACTACATCGCGCTCTCGTTCGTGCGCGACGCCGCTGATATCACCCGCGTGCACGAGATCATGGACGAGGAGGGCGTGCGCCTTCCTGTGATCGCCAAGATCGAGAAGCCGCAGGCCGTCGAGCACCTCGAAGAGATCGTCGACGCATTCGACGGCATCATGGTGGCCCGTGGCGACCTGGGCGTCGAACTGCCCCTCGAACAGGTGCCGCTCGTGCAGACCGAGGCGATCGCGCTCGCGCGACGCAACGCGAAGCCGGTGATCGTGGCAACGCAGGTGCTTGAATCGATGATCGAGAACCCCCGCCCCACGCGCGCCGAGGCCTCCGACTGCGCGAACGCGGTGCTTGACGGCGCCGACGCGGTGATGCTGTCCGGCGAGACGAGCGTTGGGGCGTACCCCGTTGAGGCGGTTGCCACCATGGCACGCATCATCGAGGCCACCGAGGATCACGCGCTGGATCGCATCGAGCCGCTCGGTGTCGAGCCCCGCAGCCAGGGTGGCGCGCTGACGCTTGCCGCGTCCGAGGTCGCAGACTTCATCGGCGCGCGCTACATTTGCGTGTTCACGGAATCCGGCGACACGGTGCGGCGGATGTCGCGCCTGCGGAAGCCGATCCCGATCATCGGGTTTACGCCCGATGCGAGCACGCGACGCCGCATGGAGCTCACCTGGGGTGCCCGCAGCTACGAGGTGCCGCGCGTGGAGAGCACCGATGAGATGTTCACGCAGGCGGACGAGCTGCTGCTCGAGCACTCGCGCGCTGAGGTGGGCGACAAGGTCGTCATCATCGCCGGTTCCCCTCCTGGGATCGTCGGGACCACGAACACGCTGCGCATTCACCGGATGGGTGAGACCACGGGAAAGCTGCCTGAGGCAGGCCCGCGCAAGCACACGCTGGGGCGCGCTGACTCCTAGCGAGTCGCGTCTCACGTAGGAGAGCGGGGTCCGGCGAAGCGGAAGCTTCGTGGGGCCCCGCTTCGCTGTGTGGCGGGAGCGGGAGGGTGTCGCCCGTCGGAGGCGCTCGCTAGGCTGTGGCACATGCGTGCTTCGATCTCCACAGCTCCTCCTGCGGTGCTCACGTCAGCGCACGGGGCTCGCCAGCGATTCCCACGCGCGCTGCTGCTCGGGATCGCTGCGCTCGGTGTGCTGGGCCTCGCCGCGTGCGCGCCTGAGCCGGGGGAGGCACCCGCGAGCCCGGCTCCCACAACCTCCGCCCCTGCGCCGGAAACGCCGAGCGCGCCAGAGCCGCCCGCTGAGCCGAAAACTGGCGCACTCGAGGCTCCGCTGGTTCTCCCAGCATGCAACGCGCTCGTCACGCCGGAGCAGGCCGTCGAGTTGGGGGAGCCGCGATACGAGGAACTCGACGCAGAGACGAGCGATCGACTCGCGGGCGTGGCGCGCGATGGCGCAATGGGCCCCGCGGCGAACGCGGCGCTCGACGCGGCGACCGAGATTCGGCAGTGCTCCTGGGGTGTTCCGAACAGTGGCTCGCTGACGACGCTCTTCGTCGCGGTGCTCAGCCCCGAGGTGCGCGACGATTTCCGGGCAGCACTTGACGCCTCCGACTTCGAGAAGCGCACGGAGGGTGAGGCGACGGGCTACGCGTTGACCACCGAGAACGGCATCGCCGTGACCACGCAGTGGTACCTCTTCTCCGGGGATGTGTGGGTCGCTGAGGTCGGCCGCCCGGAGCATCGCTTCGCCGGCGCGGCGCTGGCCGCCGTTCAGGCCGCAAACGCCGAATAGGGAGCGGGAACGCTAGCGCGCACGCCCGTACTGTGCCGACACCGGGCATTCGAACGGGTCGCGGGCGCTGAGGCCCACCCGATTCAAATACTCGATCACAATGCCGTAGGAGTGCCACAACGACGTCTCCGTATATGGCACGCGGTGCTCGGCGCAGAACTCGCGCACAATCTTGCTCGCCTTCGCGAGGTGCGGCCGGGCCATGCTGGGGAACAGGTGGTGCTCAACCTGGTAGTTCAGGCCGCCCATCAGTGAGGTGGCCCACCAGCCGCCGCGGATGTTCCGCGAGGTGCGCACCTGCTTGGAGAAGAAATCAAGCTTTGCGGACGCCGCGATGACCGGCATTCCCTTGTGGTTCGGGGCGAAAGACGCGCCCATGTACACCCCGAACACGGCGAACTGCACACCGAGGAACGCGAAGGCCATCCCCACGGGAAGGAACAGGAACACCGGCGTGAGGAGCAGGACGAAGCGGGCGGCGATAATGCTGAGTTCGATCCAGCGTCCCCGCACCGGCTCGCGCGAGAACAGGTGCCGGAAGCTGTGCAGGTGCAGATTCAGGCCCTCGAGTGTGAGCAGGGGGAAGAACAGCCAGCCCTGACGCTTCGTGATTGCGCGGCGCAGCCCGCGCGCCTCGACCGCATCCTCCTCGAGGAACGAGATCGTGTCGACCTCGATATCGGGATCCTTGCCGACGCGGTTCGGATTTGCGTGGTGGCGTGTGTGCTTCGAGTCCCACCAGGAGTAACTCATGCCAATTGAGCCGGCAAGCACGCGCGCGAGCCGATCGTTTGCGGGACCGGTCGACAAGATCTGCCGGTGCGCGGCCTCGTGCGCGAGGAAGGCGATCTGCGTGAAAATGATCCCGAGCACCGCGGCGATGATGAGCTGGAACCAGCTGTCGCCCAGCAGAATTGAGCCAGCGATTGCTCCAGCGAGAGCGACGACGATCCCGGCGCCCACAGCCGCGTAGAAGCCATGTGCTCGACGAAGTAGACCCTGCTCCTTCGCGGTGCGAGTTACCTCGACGTAGGCGCGCGCGATGGGTGGGAAGTCCCTTTCCGAAGACCGGGTGGGGCGAAGCTCTCCGAGCGCGTCAAGCGGATGTGAGAGGAGTACGTTCGAGCTCGTCATCGGGCGGCCACCATTCGAGTGGGAGAACACCATCGGCGTTACTCGGCGAAGCGCAGGGCGGTCGCCGTTCGCTTGCCTCACGGTAGCGCAGAGCGCATACGTGGAGCGCCATGTTCTCTCAGGGGAACTGGGTGCGCCGCGTCCGCACGATTCGGCAGCTGCGACGCACAGGCGTACCCTCGGAGTATGAGCGAGAACCGTACTCCGTCCCGTGCCGCATCCATTGCTTGGATGACGGGCGGCCTCATCATTGGCGGTGGGCTCGGCCTGGTCGCTGGAATCGCGATGGGCTGGGTCGGCATGGGAATCGGGGTGGGCCTCGCTCTCGGCGCGATCGTGGGCTTCATCGGCGGCGCTCCGGGGAGCGGCGACAGCACTGAGTAGCGGCCGTCCGCCAGCCTCGTGACTGCTACGGTTGAGGCGTGATGATTCTCGGAGCAGTGATCTCTTGGGCCGTGTTTGTTGGCGCCGGGATCGTGGTCGGCGTGACCCTCTGGCGCAACGCGAAGCGGAAGCGCGAGGAGCGCGACTCGTAGCGATCCCACACTGGTCTCGCTAGGGTGAGTCCATGGCAGACACCGTCCCCGCAGGGATTTTCTGGATCACGCTCGCACTCGTCAACGCGGGGCTCGCGCAACGCTAGGTCGCGATGTTTTTCCTGATTCTCGGCGCGCTCGCGCTCAACGCGTATGCACTGCTCCTAATCCTGTTGCGGGCGGCGGTGTACCGAACGCGGCTCTACAAGCCAATGATCTGGAACATTTGGCTGTCCGTCCTGCCAGTGATCGTGCTTGCGGGCGGCGGGCTCGTCGGGCTGGCGCTGTTGGTCATCGCGCCGCCAGCCGGCTTCGTCGTGCTGGGGGCCACGGGGCTCATCTGGCTGTTGCTGCTCCCGAACGCCAGCTACCTGATTACCGAACTCAATCAGTCGCATCGGCGCGATGACGACGAGGTACCGCTGTGGTACGACATCATCCTCGTGATCACGCTTGCAATGTCGGGCGTGGTGAACACCGTGCTCAACGTGTTCATCGTCCACCTCGTCGTGGGGATCAGCCTGTACGGAGATAGCGCCGAGCGATTGCTGGCGCCGCTGCCGCTCACCGCGGTGGGGGTCGTCATGCTGCTGCTCGGATTCGGAATGTACCTCGGCCGCTATCCGCGTTTCAACAGCTGGGATCTGCGCCACCCGGTTTCCTTCGTGCGTAAGTTTGGCGAGCACTTTGGCAAGCGCGACAACATTGCCGCCTGCGCGGGCTTCACGCTCACATATGCCGTGTTCCTCGCGCTCATCTACCTGGTGGTGGCTGGGCCGGTGCTCGAAGGGCTGCGCTCGATGGAGCGCCTCCGCGAAATGCTGGGGTAGACCCGCTAGCCGGCCCTGGTGACAAGTTGCCTGGCAGACAGAAGAATGATCGCCAGCTGAGTACTCGCAGCGCGCGTTGAGTGACAACCTGCGTGGAGAACACACTTCGCTCGGGAAGTAGACCGTGCACTCATTCACTAGGCCAATAGTGAGCCCCAAGGCTAGATCACCGATCAGGCTCACAGCAGCCGGGATCGTGGCTGCGGGGCTTCAGCTGTTTTCGGGTGTGGGCACAGTGTGAGCAAGCCGTCGCGCTCCCGATATGAGAAAGGCCCCGACTGCCCAGTGTTTTGTGGGGGAGTCGAGGCCAGAGCTCGTGGTGCCGGATGCGGGACTTGAACCCGCACGTCTTTCGACAACGCATTTTGAGTGCGCCGCGTCTGCCAATTCCGCCAATCCGGCTGGATGGAACTCGCCGCACCCGGGGGTGCGGTGGAACAACAGAACCACCCTAGCGCAGGCGGAGGCCTTTTCGCGCGCGACGACGCGCCACGGGCGTTGCGACCCGCCGGACAACTCCCACCGGTTTCAGGGAATCCGGGTGGCAGATGACGTAAGCTGGAGGGGTGAATGACCAGAGCACTGCCCCGAACACCCCGCGCCGCGTCGTCGTCGCGGAGGATGAGTCCCTGATCCGCCTCGACATCGTTGAGACGCTGCGCGACAACGGATTTGATGTGGTCGGCGAGGCCGGCGATGGCGAGACCGCTGTGAAGCTGGTTGAGGAGCTCCGCCCCGACCTCGTGGTCATGGACGTGAAGATGCCCCAGCTCGACGGAATCTCCGCCGCAGAGCGCATCAACAAGACGCACCTCGCTCCCGTGGTGCTGCTCACCGCGTTCAGCCAGCGTGAGCTTGTTGAGCGGGCCAGCGAAGCCGGCGCGCTTGCATACGTCGTGAAGCCGTTCACCCCGGCCGACCTGCTCCCCGCGATCGAGATTGCGCTCTCGCGTTTCCAGCAGATCGTCACGCTCGAGAACGAGGTTGCAGACCTCGCTGAGCGTTTCGAAACCCGCAAGCTCGTTGATCGCGCAAAGGGCATCCTGAACGACAAGATGGGTCTCAGCGAGCCCGAGGCTTTCCGCTGGATTCAGAAGGCTTCGATGGATCGTCGTCTGACGATGCAGGACGTCGCAAAGACGATCATCGATCAGCTCGGACCGAAGAAGGACTAGCTTCCTCACGGCCCTACACACGAGCGCCCCGGATCCTTGCGGACCCGGGGCGCTCGTGATTTGCGCGGGTCGCGGCTACTTCGAGACCTGCTTGTAGAAGTTCGTGATGCGCACGGTCGAGCAGCGCTGACCGTCCTCGTTGTCGATCGTGATCTCGTGGACCGCGATCGAACGGCCCAACTTGATCGGCACGCAGGTGCCGGTGACGCGGCCGGTGCGCGCGGATCCGGTGTGCGTGGCGTTGATGTCGACGCCGACGGCCACAGTTCCCTCCGGGGCAACGAGGTTTGCGTGCATGGAACCGAGCGTCTCACCGAGCACGACGTATGCGCCGCCGTGCATGAGCATGATCGGCTGCGTGTTTCCCTCGACGGGCATCGTGGCCACCGCCCGCTCGCGCGTAAACTCGGTGAACTCGATTCCCATTCGATCGGCGAGAGCACCGACGCCGCGATCCTGGATATACGCGAGTGCGTCGTCCGGGTGCACGTCGCTCGGCAAAGTGGAAACGGGATCCTTCGCGGTCATCGTGTCGAACGCGCCTTTCTCTGTGGTGCGCCCCGAGGGGCGCCTCGCCCGCGCACAATTCCACGGTGTGGATGTCGGTGTCGACTTGTAGGCTGGGCGTGTGTCGAATACGCCTCAGCCTACCCTCATGATCATTGATGGCCACTCGCTGGCCTTCCGTGCGTTCTACGCCCTGCCCGTCGACAGTTTCCAGACGCAGACCGGCCAGCACACGAACGCGATCCATGGCTTCATCGCCATGCTGATCAACCTGCTCAGTAACGAGAACCCGGACTCGCTCGCCGTGGCGTTCGATATCTCACGGCACTCTTTCCGCACCGAGGAGTACCCGGAGTACAAGGGCACGCGAGGCGAGACGCCCTCGGAGTTTAAGGGGCAGATTCCGCTGCTGCAGGAGGCCCTACACGCTATGGGTATCACCACGCTCGAGAAAGAGAACTACGAGGCTGATGACATCCTCGCGACGCTCGCCACGCGCGGTGCGGACGCGGGGTACCGTGTGCTTGTGGTGAGCGGTGATCGCGACACAATCCAGCTTGTCGACGACCGCATCACCCTGCTGTACCCCTCGAAGCAGGGCGTGAGTGAGCTGACGCGCTATGACGCAGACAAGGTGATGGAGCGGTACGGGGTACGCCCCGAGCAGTACCCCGAGATCGCGGCGCTGGTGGGTGAGACGAGCGACAACCTGCCCGGCATCCCGCGCGTGGGCGAGAAGACCGCGGTGAAGTGGATCAACCAGTTCGGCTCGCTCGAGGAGATCCTGCGGCGCCAGGACGAGGTAGGCGGCAAGGTGGGCGAAAGCCTGCGCGAGAACGCTCACCTCGCGGAACGCAATCGCCGGTTGAACCGCTTGGTACGCGATGTGGAGCTCGACGTCACGCTCGACGAGCTGAAGCGCGGCGAAGTCGATATGACGGCCGTTGGAGAGGTCTTTGCGCGTCTCGAGTTCCGCACCCTGCTGCAGCGCGTGGGCAAGCTCGCCGGTGCAGAGGTGCCCACGGGCGGCGCAACCGCGACAGCGACCCCGCTCGCGCCGGAGAAGCCCACCGCGAAGCTCTTGATCGATGAAGAGCTGGGGGACTGGCTGGCAAAGGCCGATACGCCCGCGGTCGTCATCCAGACGAGCGAGGCTGGTACAAATGTTGGCCTCGCGACGCCCGAGTCCTCGGTGCTCTTCCACTGGCAGCCCGGCGGCCGTGACTACGCCCAGTTTGAGGAGTGGCTCGCGAGCGACGCACCCAAGGTGTTCTTCGATGCGAAGCATCAGCTGCGTCTCGCCGATGAGGCGGGCGTGCGCATCGGGGGTATCGCGGGCGACCTCTTGATCGCTGCTTGGCTGCTCCGTCCTGCGACCGCAGAGAAGAACATTGCCGAAGCAGTGTTCCGTTTCCTGGGGGAGCAGGTCCCTGAGGGCGACCCCAACCAGTTGGTTCCCGACGAGGGCAGCGTGGCCGATGCGGCCGCGCTCGCCTGGTACGTCGTGCGCGCGCACGCTGCTGCGGCCGCGCGTTTCCCGGACCGGACCGGGGAGATCTATGCAGATATCGAGCTTCCGCTCGTGTCGGTGCTCACTGATCTTGAAGAGCGGGGCGTCGAGATCGACCTGCCGCTGTTTGAAGCGCACCATGCGGAGCTGACGGAGCGCGTCGCCGGTCTTGAGCAGGAGGCCTTTGCCGCTATCGGACACGAAGTGAACCTGTCTTCGCCGAAGCAGTTGCAGGTGGTGCTGTTCGAGGAACTCGATATGCCGAAGACGCGCAAGACGAAGAGCGGGTACACCACCGACGCTGCCGCGCTCGCCGACTTGCAGCAGAAGAACCCGCACCCCTTCCTCGGAGCACTGCTCGCGCACCGCGACGCCAACAAGCTGCGGCAGATGGTGGAGACGCTCATCAAAGCCGTGCAGCCGGACGGTCGGATCCACACCACTCTCGTGCAGACCGGTGCGAGCACCGGCCGCCTCGCGTCCACGGACCCGAACCTGCAGAACATTCCCGTCCGTTCGGAGGAGGGCCGCCGCATCCGCGAAGGCTTCATCCACTCGGGCGACTACGAGACGCTCATGACCGCCGACTACTCACAGATCGAGATGCGCATCATGGCGCATCTCTCGGGCGACGAGGGCTTGATCGAAGCGTTCAACGCAGGAGAAGATCTCCACCGCTTTGTCGGCTCGCGTATCTTCGGGGTGCCACCGGAGGACGTGACGAACGAGATGCGCTCGAAGGTGAAGGCGATGTCCTACGGCCTCGCCTACGGCCTCTCCGCGTTCGGGCTGTCGAAGCAGCTCGGGATCTCTGCTGCTGAAGCGAAGCAGCTCATGACCGACTACTTCGAGCGTTTCGGCGGGGTGCGCGACTACCTCCGCTCCGTCGTTGACCAGGCCAAGCGCGACACGTTCACGGAGACGATCTTTGGACGCCGTCGTCCGTTCCCGGACCTCGCAAGCCCGAACCGGATCTTGCGTGAGAACGCGGAGCGTGCCGCGCTGAACGCACCCATTCAGGGATCGGCAGCCGACATTATCAAGGTCGCGATGATCGGTGTGGAACGACGCATGCGTGAAGCCGGGCTCGCATCCCGCATGCTCTTGCAGATCCACGATGAGCTGATGTTCGAGGTTGCTGCGGGTGAATGGGATGCGCTGGAAGTGATCGTCCGTGAAGAGATGGCGGGCGCAGCCGAGCTCTCGGTGCCGCTCGAGGTGCAGGTGGGCCGCGGAGCCAACTGGAACGCGGCCGCACACTAGGTCGATCCGTGGGCACCGGGGCGATTCTGACTGTCCCGGTGCTCGCTCACGTATGTGCTGCTCGAGTCGAGGGCATCGCTCACCATGCGGCGAAGCGTTGTCGGCCTGAGGTAGAGCAGCTCCGCAGTGACCCGAAGAAGTCGCCAGCCGTTCGTCACGTACAGTTGCGACTTCTCGGCCACACTCGTGCACTGAGTTGCACCGTCGTCGCGGCGCGTTGGGTGATACTCGACCGCCACACGGTGTGTGGGAAACGCGACCGCACTGCGCCCCAGCAGTTCCCCGGTGTCGCCCCAGACATCGTGGTCGAGCTGCGGTGGCGGAAACCCCCAATGGTGAAAGAGCACACGGAGGTGCCTCTCGGACGGTGACGCAGCTTTCGGGGAAAGGTCGTCGTAGATCTCCCGAAGTCGGGGGGCGGTCGCGACGATACGGGAGTGAGAGTGCCGCGTGGAGCTCCTTTGGCGAGAGGCGAGCGGGGGCGCGCTCGGCACGCGTGATCCTGGACTCCGAGGCTCATACCGAACCGCGTCGCCCAGTGCGATCGCCTCCAGCCGCCCCAGGAGCGGTGTGAGCAGCGCCCAGGTGGTTGCCGGGTCAGTGAGCTGCACACCGTGTCGTGTGGTCACGGCAGCCAGAAACGGGGAGAGGGAGCGCGACGTGAGCCACGCACGGGGCGCGCCGGGGCGACCGTCAAATGCCGCGACATCGAGCCGTTCGGGATGGGCATGAGGTGGCGAGATGGGGAGACGCCAGAGCGCTGCCGCGGTGCGATGCGAGAAGAACGCCCCGGGTGGGAGGTACGCCCCGAGCGCCAAAGCTCGCGCGCGGCTCTACCGGCGCCAGCGCTCATGCATGCAGTGTGCGCTGCGGACGCACGCGTCACGACTGCGTCTGTGTGCGTGTGGAGTACTCGGGCCGCACCCGTCTCTGCGACACTCTGTAAACAACTCTCGGCGGAACAAGCGACTGGCCAGACAGTCGAGTGGCGGATTTCCGCGGTTTTCGAAGAGGCGGGACCTTGCCTCGCCACACGGACGTGGTGAGATGGTGGCATGAACACGGACATCACTAAGCGCGATCTCGGCCGCTTCGTCACCGAGCGCCGGCGCGCACTCGGACTCACCCAGAAGGAGCTCGCGGCTCGCCTCCACGTGACCGAGTCCGCAGTGTCAAAGTGGGAGCGTGGTCTCTCGTACCCGGATATCACCATGGTGCAGGCGCTTGCCGCAGAACTCGGTGTGACGGGGCAGGAACTCATTAGCGCGAGCGAGGACCATGAGGCGCGAGCTGACTCGCGCGATGCCAGGGTCTACCGTGGGTGGCGCTCCGCGATTCTGTGGAGCACCGCGATCGCATACGCTGCGACGATTCTCACGTGCCTGATTGTCAATCTTTCAGTGTCACACTCGCTGAGCTGGTTCTGGATCGTGTTGCCCGCGGTCGGCATCGCGTTCAGCCTCACCACGCTGCCCCTGCTGGGGATCCCTCGACCCGGGTGGTGGGCGCTGGGTGGTGCCCTTCTCAGCCTCCTGGTGCTCCTCGTGGTGGTGTGGCTGCAGTCAGCACCCGGCATCTGGGTCTGGATTGCGATCTCCGCAGTGCTCCTGGGACTGCTCGTGGTGTTCACCCCGATCCTGCTTTCGCTTCTCCCGCTTCCTGGTTCATTGCGTCGGCACCGCACCGTGCTCACGCTCGCGATCGACACTGTTGCGATCGCGGTGTTCCTCGGGGTGATCGCCGTGGCGGTGGGGAAGCCCGGGCTCTGGCTGCAACTCATGCTGCCCCTCGCTGCCATTGGCCTCTCGCTCGTGTGGGCGGTGGCGCTTGTGATCCGGTATGTTCCCGGACCAGTTGCCCTGCGGGTCTCGATCATTGCGGCGCTGCTCGGTGCGTCCGGGGTGGGAGTCGACTGGGCCGTGGCGCGGGTGCTGGGGGAGCCGTGGCAGTTCGCCCCGAACCTGCTGCGCTGGGAAGACGCAACGATCGACGCCAATATCAAGCTGCTCGTGTTCCTTGCTGGGCTCGCGATCGCCATCGTGGGGGTCTTCGTCGGGCTGGCAACGCAGCGCGCGAAACGCCCCGCTTCTGCGCTTGCAACTCACGAGAATGCCGCGATAGACTGAGCTGTCACATTTGTGGCGACTCAACCATGTCCACATGCGATGAGTGCGTATTTGGCCCGAACCCGGGTTGAAAAGATTTTGGCACGCATCGCCTGAATATCCTGTCCATTCTGGAGACCATTTACATGACGAACGCAACGACCACCAGCAAGCAGGTCGCGATCAACGACATCGGCTCGGCCGATGACTTCCTTGCTGCGGTCGAACTGACCATTAAGTCCTTCAACGACGGCGACCTCATCGAGGGCACCGTTGTGAAGATTGACCGCGACGAGGTGCTCCTCGACGTCGGGTTCAAGACCGAGGGTGTTATCCCCTCGCGCGAGCTGTCCATCAAGCACGACGTCGACCCCGATGAGGTCGTCGAGGTTGGCGACTCTGTTGAGGCACTCGTTCTCCAGAAGGAGGACAAGGAAGGTCGCCTGATCCTGTCCAAGAAGCGCGCTCAGTACGAGCGTGCTTGGGGCGACGTGGAGAAGATCAAGGAGAACGAGGGTGTCGTCACCGGCACCGTCATCGAGGTTGTCAAGGGCGGCCTCATCGTTGACATCGGACTCCGCGGCTTCCTCCCGGCTTCGCTCATCGAGCTGCGCCGCGTGCGCGACCTGACCCCGTACCTGGGCCAGGAGATCGAGGCGAAGATCCTCGAGCTCGACAAGAACCGCAACAACGTGGTGCTGTCGCGCCGCGCGCTCCTCGAGGAGACGCAGTCGGCTACCCGCTCTTCGTTCCTCGCTGAGCTCAAGCCCGGCCAGGTGCGCAAGGGTGTTATCTCGTCGATCGTCAACTTCGGTGCGTTCGTCGACCTGGGCGGCGTGGACGGCCTCGTGCACGTCTCCGAGCTGTCCTGGAAGCACATCGAGCACGCTTCGGACGTCGTCGAGGTCGGCCAGGAAGTTACCGTCGAGGTGCTCTCCGTCGAGCTCGACCGCGAGCGCGTCTCGCTGTCGCTCAAGGCGACGCAGGAGGATCCGTGGCAGGTCTTCGCCCGCACCCACGCGATCGGCCAGATCGCCCCGGGCGTGGTCACGAAGCTCGTTCCCTTCGGTGCGTTCGTTCGCGTTGCCGACGGCATCGAGGGCCTCGTGCACATCTCCGAGCTGTCGGGTCAGCACGTTGAGCTCGCTGAGCAGGTCGTTTCGGCCGGCCAGGAGGTCTTCGTCAAGATCATCGACATCGATCTCGATCGCCGCCGCATCTCGCTCAGCCTCAAGCAGGCGAACGACGGCGTTGACCCCGAGGGCACCGAGTTCGATCCCGCACTCTACGGCATGACCACGGAGTACGACGAGAACGGCGAGTACAAGTACCCCGAGGGCTTCGATCCTGAGACGCAGGAGTGGAAGGAAGGCTTCGAGTCGCAGCGCGAGAAGTGGGAGCAGGAGTACGCTGCTGCCCAGGAGCGCTGGGAGGCTCACAAGAAGCAGGTCGCCACGGCACTCACCGAGGTCATCGCGGCCCCGGCTGCGTCCGAGGCTGCAGGTTCGAGCTTCTCGAGCGACTCGGCTTCGACCGGCGCGCTTGCTGACGACGCGGCACTCGCTGCGCTGAAGGCACAGCTCGAGGGCAACTAACCCTCCGCACCGAAGGCCCGGACACCGAAAGGTGGCCGGGCCTTCGGCGTATCCAGGGCGCTGGGATGCCGGGATGCCGGGAGGTGCAGTCGAGCAGCGTTACGTGGCGGCCTGGTCCCGCGCTGCTCGCATTCGCCGCACTCGGCTCAGTCTGCGCACCATCATCACCACGACGAGGATGAGCGCACCGAGTGCAACGAGCGGGACGAGCACAGCGAGGATCGTCAGCAGCACCGCACCGATGTCCTCGAGGAAGCTGGAGATTGCCGCACCGGCCCCCGCTGTCAATACATTCAATACGGGGCGTGCGATCGCCTTGAGGAGGTGGGGGATCAGCGCGATCACCACACCCGCGAGAAACGGCCAGAACTGCGGTGAGTCTGCGAATGCGACAGGGTCGGCGACCGCGACCGTATCGCTTGCGGCTCCCGCGGCGAACACCATGCCGCCAGAGGCCGGGCGCACGAGGGTCTGCAGAATGTCGTTCATGCTGTCGAGCGCGGGCACCTTGTCGACGATTACCTCGAGGAGAAGAAGTACGCCGAGGATCCCGAGGCTCCACCCATTCTCAAGCCAGGCCCAGCCGGCGGGAAGCTCGACCCAGCTTGTAAACCTGGAGAGGAGCCCGAGCCCGAGGAGCGGGATGTAGGCGTTGAGGCCCGCGGAAGCTGCGAGCGTGGTGCCGGTGATGACCTCGAGCATGCGTGCCTCCCTCTGTGGTCGTCAGCATAGCGGGCATGGCAGTGCAGCGCGCTACGCTGGAGGCATGACGCTGATCGGACTCACGGGCGGCATCGCCGCAGGCAAATCGACGATCGGCCACCGCCTGGCTGAGCTCGGAGCAACACGGATTGACGCTGACCAGCTCGCCCGAGATGCCGTGGCGCCGGGTACTCCGGGGCTCGCCCAAGTGGCACACCACTTCGGCGCAGAGCAGGTGATCCGGGACGACGGCTCACTCGATCGTGCTGCGCTGGGGGCCATCGTGTTCGCCGACGCAGCCGCGCTCAGCGCCCTCAACGGGATCGTGCACCCCGAGGTGCAACGGCTGTTCACCGAGGCTGTGGGCGTTGCCCGCGACGCCAACCCAGCCGGGGTGATCGTGTACGAGATTCCGCTGCTCGTGGAAGCGGCGCGCGAGCTGCCGTTTGATCTGGTGGTTGTCGCTGAAGCTCCGCCGGAGACTCGCATCGCGCGAATGGCGGAGCACCGCGGCATGACCGTCGAAGACGCACGCAACAGGATCGCGAATCAGGCGAGCGACGCTGAGCGGCGCGCTATTGCCGACGTCATCATCGACACTTCGGGGAGCGAGGCGGACACGATCGCCCAGGTTGATGCGCTCTGGCAGCGTCTCACCTCGGCTCCCGCCGATGCGGAAGGTGCCTGAACCGGGCTAGTTTCGCGCGAACTCTGCGAGCCAGTCGAGCTGCATCTGGGCGAGGAACGCAATGATGAGCACGGTCACGAGGACCAGCACCCATGCCCACGACTGAGCCTGCTGGAAACCGCGGCGGCGCGTCTCTGAGCCAGGAATGAGCCCCGCTGCGTCGGGGGTGAACGCACTGAACCACCAGAGCGGGATCATGGCCGACCAGACCACCATGCACCACGGGCAGAGTGTGCCGAGCGAGTAGACACTCTGGGTGAACAGCCAGCAGACAAAGACGAAGCCCGCGAGAAGTCCGAGCTGGTAGATGCGCCAGAACCACGGGGCAAAGCGCGCGCCGGCGAGGAGCGCGACGCCGACGATGATCGGCGCCATGAACGCGGCGACGCCGATGATGGTGTTGCTGAATCCGAGCACCGAGCCCTGCCACGACCCCATGTTGGGGCCACACGTCACCAGAATGCTCACCGCGCAGTTCGGCACGTAGCCGGGCTGCGCGAGGGTCTTGATGTACTCCGTGAGGAGCTCCCAGGACGCGAACCAGCCCACCGCGCCAGCGATGATCGTGAACACGGCGAAACCTATGGGGCGCCGGTTGGTCTCAAGTGCAGAGCTCATGCCGCCGATCCTAATGTGCTTGCCTGCGTGGTTTCCTGCGAACACGCGTCCCACGCCCGGCTGGTGACGCGGTGTTGCTGCGTTCGCGCGAGATCCTGCGGAATCCAGGGGGAGCGTGACATAATGAGTATCGCAGTGCATGTCACCCCGGAATTGGGAACAGCACGCACAGTCTTTTGGCGGCCGCCAGGCCGTCACCGGTCGAGGAACGACCGAGCGCGGGTGCAGGCATCCGCGGGGAACAGGATTTGCGGGATCACCCGCCGAACAAAGAATTGCCGGAGCGAGCAATGCTTTCTCCGGACCGAAGGAGACACCAGGAATGGTGAAGCAGACTACAGAAGAACAGCACGACTCGGAGCCGCAGCTGCCAGAGGTGGTCGACACCGAGGCGGAGACTCCCAGCGACACGAACACGACGGAAGCAGACGCCACCGAGGTAGCGTCTGCGGAGGGGGAAGCTGAGGCCCCCCAGGCTGCGGCAGAGGAACGGGTCACCCCCCTCGTGCTGCCGCTGTCGGAGATGACCCCCGAGGAGCGCTTCCGCGCGACGACTCGCCTCATCTTCTTGGCGCCAGACGTGCCGCCGATCGCGCCGCGGCCCCGCCGGAGCGAACTGCGACCGAGTGAGCTGCGCCAGCTCGATGACATTCTCGATCAGCACCTGCACCCCGAGAGCGATGTAGATGAGCGCGAGAGCGCGGGCGCTTCGTCCTCCTCGCGCACCCGTCGCCGTCGGAACGGTGGCGGCGATTCCGCTCCCGAGGACGAGGGCAGCCGTCGCCCGCAGCGCCAGGCGCCCGTGATCACCGAGCCGCAGAAGGTCAAGGGATCGACCCGGCTCGAGGCCAAGAAGCAGCGCCGCCGCGATGGCCGCGACGCAGGCCGCCGCCGCGTGGTCATTACCGAATCGGAGTTCCTCGCGCGCCGCGAGTCGGTCGATCGCGAGATGATCGTGCGCACGACCGCTGACCGCGTGCAGATCGGTGTGCTCGAAGACAAGGTGCTCGTCGAGCACTACGTCGCGCGCTCGAGCGAGTCGTCTCTCATCGGCAATGTGTACCTCGGCCGTGTTCAGAACGTGCTCCCGAGCATGGAGGCAGCGTTCGTCGACATCGGCCGTGGCCGCAATGCCGTCCTGTACTCGGGCGAGGTTGACTGGTCGGAATTTGAAGGCGGCAACACCGCGCGGAAGATTGAGAACGCGCTGAAGCCCGGTGACCAGGTCCTCGTGCAGGTGACGAAGGATCCTGTGGGACACAAGGGTGCACGCCTGACCAGTCAGATTTCGTTGCCCGGCCGCTTCCTCGTGTACGTGCCCGGCGGTGCCATGAACGGCATCTCACGCAAGCTCCCCGATACTGAGCGTGCGCGCCTGAAGAAGATTCTCAAGGAGGTGCTCCCCACGGGCGCTGGCGTTATCGTCCGCACCGCGGCCGAGGGCGCAACCGAGGACCAGCTCACCCATGACGTGCAGCGCCTCACCCGTCAGTGGGAGTCGATCCAGAAGCGCGTTGCGAAGGGTGGCGGGCCCGTGCTGCTGCACTCCGAGCCCGACATGCTCATCAAGATCGTGCGTGATGTCTTCAACGAGGACTTCCAGAAGCTGAAGATCGCCGGTGAAGACACATACACCGTGATCGAGAACTACCTCTCGCAGGTGGCGCCCGATCTCCTGGAGCGCGTCGAGCGCTACTCCGGCGAGCGGGACATCTTTGACGAGTACCGCGTCACCGAGCAGATCGCAAAGGCGCTCGACCGAAAGGTGTGGCTGCCCTCCGGTGGTTCGCTCGTCATCGACCGCACCGAGGCCATGACCGTGGTCGACGTGAACACGGGCAAGTTTGTCGGTTCGGGTGGCAACCTTGAGGAGACTGTCACAAAGAACAACCTCGAGGCCGCTGAAGAGATCGTGCGTCAGCTGCGTCTGCGCGACATCGGTGGCATCATCGTGGTCGACTTCATTGACATGGTGCTCGAGTCGAACCGCGACCTCGTGCTCCGCCGCATGGTGGAGTGCCTGAGCCGGGACCGCACGAAGCATCAGGTTGCCGAAGTGACCTCGCTCGGCCTCGTCCAGATGACGCGCAAGAAGCTGGGCCTTGGCCTGCTCGAGTCGTTCAGCGAGCCCTGCGACGTGTGCGCTGGCCGTGGCGTGATCGTGCACCATGAGCCCGTCACAAAGCACCGCAGCGAGGCGCCGGCGCGCGCCACGAAGCGAGGCGGCCGCGGGAACAACAACGGCGGCAATGGCGGAAATGGTGGGGGCGCCCAGCAGTCGGCGCAGCCGCAGCACGATGCGAAGGCTCACTCCATCACCGACGGTGCGAAGAACATGCTCGCACAGGTCGCGGCTTCGACGATTCCCGTCGCGAAGGAGGCCGAGCCCCAGGCAGAGATCGCAGATCGTACCGGCGGAAGCCAGCCCCGACAGACCGGTCGAGTTTCCTCGCGTGCGGCGCGCGCCACCGGTGACGGGTCGTCGTTCGAGCGTGCGGCTGAGCCGGCTCCTGTAGCGGAGGCCCCCCTGTCGGGCAACCTGCTCGACTCGGTACTCGACGCGCTTCCGGAGGCGCCGGGCGCGGGATCTGGGCGTGCGCGCAGTCGGCGTGTCACGACAGCGCCGCTCCGCCCGGGCAGCGAGCAGCCGAAGGACGACGCGCAGGCCGCTCAGCTTGCGCTCGCCGAGGCACTCGAAGCAACGGTGCGCCGCAAGGAGAGCGAGCGACAGTGACACGCGGCCGCGCCTATTTGACCAGGTGCGGTTCTCCGAGATATTATTGAGCGTTGGTGCCGCTCCGGTGGCATACCTCAGACTTCGAAGTCGGCACGGCCGCGCTTCGACACGAAAACAAATCCTCTAAGAAAAAGGGTGAGAAGTGGTTTACGCAGTTGTGCGCACAAGCGGCCGTCAGGAGAAGGTCGAGGTTGGCTCGATCATCACCGTCAACCGTGTTTCGGGAGACGCAGAGGGCAAGCTCGAGCTTCCCGCAGTGCTGCTCGTTGACGGCGACAAGGTGACCACCGACGCCTCGGCGCTCGCGAAGGTCAAGGTTACGGCTGAGGTTCTCAACGACCTCCGCGGTCCGAAGATCGTCATCCAGCGCTACAAGAACAAGACCGGTTACAAGAGCCGCCAGGGGCACCGTCAGGATCTGACGCGCCTCAAGGTCACCGGCATCAAGTAACACTTTCCAGGCACTACCGAAGGAGTAGAGACTCATGGCATCCAAAAAGGGCGTGGGCTCCAGCAAGAACGGTCGCGACTCGAACGCACAGCGCCTCGGCGTGAAGCGCTTCGGCGGCCAGCAGGTGAACGCCGGCGAGATCATCGTTCGCCAGCGCGGCACCCGTTTCCACCCCGGCGCAAACGTCGGCCGTGGCAAGGACGACACCCTGTTCGCTCTCGCAGCGGGCTCGGTTGAGTTTGGTGCGAAGGGCGGCCGCAAGGTCGTCAACATCGTTTCCGCAGCCTAACTTAGGCGATCAACGGCGAGGCGGGCTTCGGCTCGCCTTTTGCCGTATCTAGCGAAGGATTTCTCAGCATGGTGACATTTGTTGACCAGGTGCAGGTGCACCTTCAGGCGGGACGCGGCGGCAACGGCTGCGTGTCGGTCCGACGCGAGAAGTTCAAGCCACTCGCGGGCCCAGATGGCGGTGCCGGCGGCGACGGCGGGGATATCGTGATCCTTGCCGACCCGCAGGTCACCACCCTGCTTGAGTTCCACCGCCGCCCGCACCGGATGGCGGAGAACGGCGGCTTTGGCGCTGGCGGCTACCGTGCAGGCACCACGGGCGAAGAGATGGTGCTCTCCGTCCCCGTTGGCACCGTCGTCAAGGATGCTGCGGGGGAGACGCTTGTTGACCTCAACGAGCCCGGCCTGCGCTTCGTCGCGGCACGTGGCGGTATCGGCGGCCTCGGCAACAACGCGCTCGCGAGTGCCAAGCGCATCGCTCCTGGCTTCGCGCTGCTCGGAACCGAGGGCGAAGCGGGTTCGCTGACCCTCGAGCTGAAGACAATCGCCGATGTGGCGCTTGTCGGCTACCCCTCTGCAGGCAAGTCGAGTCTTATCGCCGCGATGAGCGCTGCGAAGCCGAAGATCGCGGACTACCCCTTCACCACGCTGCACCCTAACCTGGGCGTCGTGCAGGCGGGAGACTCGCGCTTCACCGTTGCTGACGTCCCTGGACTCATCGAGGGCGCGAGCGAGGGCCGTGGCCTCGGCCTCGACTTCCTGCGCCACGTTGAGCGGTGCAGCGCACTGCTGCACGTGCTTGACTGCGCAACGCTTGAGCCGGGCCGCGACCCGATCTCGGATCTCGACGTGATTCTGCGCGAGCTCGAAGCATACCCCGTCCCTGAAGGGCAGATCCCTCTGCTTGAGCGCCCGCAGCTGATCGCGCTCAACAAGATCGACGTTCCCGAGGGCCGCGAGCTCGCCGAGTTCGTGCGCGGGGACCTTGAGGCGCGTGGCTACCGCGTGTTCCTCATCTCTACCGTGTCGCACGAGGGCCTGCGTGAGCTCGGCTTCGCGCTTGGTGCGCTGGTCGAGGAGGCCCGTGCGAAAGCGCTGGCTGAGGCGCCTGAGCAGCCGCGCATCGTGCTCACGCCGAAGGCGAAGGACGACAACGGTTTCCGCGTCGTTCCCGAGGGCGGTACCTACGGAACGATTTACCGCATCCTCGGCCCGAAGCCCGAGCGCTGGGTCGCACAGACTGACTTCCAGAACGACGAGGCCGTGGGATACCTCGCCGATCGACTGCAGAAGATCCGCATCGACGACGCACTGGTCAAGGCGGGCGCGGTTGCAGGTTCCACCGTGGTCATCGGTCCGGGTGCTGGCGTTGTCTTTGATTGGGAGCCGACTGTCACGAGCGCGGCGGAAGTGCAGATGGGTGCCCGAGGCACCGACCTGCGCGTGGACCCGAACCAGCGTCGCACCAACAAGGAGCGTCGTACCGAGTACCACGAGATGATGGACGGTAAGGCTGAGGCCCGCGCCGAGCTCGAGCGCGAACGCGAGGCGGGGCTCTGGAGCGAGGACTCGTGAGCGTCGGCGACGAACTGCTCGCCGCCCGTCGCGTCGTCGTCAAAGTCGGCTCGTCATCGGTGAGCGGCGACAACGCCGCGCAGATTCCTACCCTGGTGAACTCGCTCGCGCGCCTGCACGCTGCAGGCGCCGAGGTGATCCTCGTCTCGAGTGGGGCAATCGCGACGGGGGTACCGTTCCTCCGGCTCGATGAACGCCCCGAAGACCTCGCGACGCAGCAGGCTGCCGCAGCGGTCGGCCAGAACATCCTGGTGAACCGGTACCAGCGCGCGCTCAGCAGCCACGATGTGATTGCCGGCCAGGTGCTGCTCACGGCGCACGACATGGAGAACCCCACGCACCGCGGCAATGCTCGGCGAGCGATCGAGCGTCTCTTGCAGCTCGGGATCCTGCCAATCATCAACGAGAACGATACGGTCGCCACCCATGAGATTCGCTTCGGCGACAACGACCGCCTCGCCGCGCTCGTTGCCCGACTCGTGGGGGCCGACCGCCTGGTGCTCCTCTCCGACGTCGACGCCCTGTACACCGCCCCGCCGAACGTGGTGGGTGCCACGCGCATTCCGCATGTGCCGTACGGCGACGCGCTGGCAGGAATCGAGATCGGCGCGGCGCAGTCGGGCTGGGGGACTGGAGGCGCCGCCACGAAGGTGCAGGCTGCACGCCTGGCCGCCGACGCAGGCACGCACGTACTCCTCACCGAGACCCGACTCTTCGCGGGTGTGCTCGACGGCGCTGACCATGGCACTCGCTTCGACGGCAGCCCCGACGCCGCGTAGGCGGCTTCGAACCGGCTAAGCTTGGGCCATGTCCCAGGCTGATCTTTTTCTCCAGAAGCTCGAGCGCGCACGCGTCGCGTCGAAGTCGCTTGCCACCGTCACAACCGCGCAGAAGAACGCCGCGCTTGAGGCGATTGCGGTTGAGCTGGAGCGCAGTGTGCCAGAGGTTGTTGCGGAGAACGCAAAGGACCTTGAAGCTGGCGAGCGAAACGGCATCGGCGAAGGCTTGCTTGATCGTCTGCGGCTTGACGAGGCGCGACTCCACGCGCTTGCGGAGGCCGTGCGCTCGGTGATCGCGCTGCCGGATCCCGTGGGGGAGGTGCTGCGCGGCTCCACGCTCGCCAATGGCATCCGCATCAACCAGGTGCGCGTCCCGTTTGGCGTAGTGGGTGCGATCTACGAGGCGCGCCCGAACGTGACGATTGACATCGCCGCACTCGCCCTGAAGAGTGGAAATGGCGCCGTGCTTCGCGGTGGCACCGCAGCGGAGAACAGCAACCGCGTGCTCGTTGTGCTGATCCAGCGCGCGCTCGCGAGCGTGGGGCTCGACGGCGACGCCGTGCAGACTATCGACGAGTTCGGCCGTGAGGGAGCGGCGCGACTCATGCGAGCACGCGGCTACGTCGACGTGCTGATCCCACGCGGCAGTGCCGGGCTGATCGCGACCGTGGTGCAGGAATCGACCGTGCCCGTCATCGAGACGGGTTCGGGCATCGTGCACGTCTACGTTGACGCGACCGCCGATGAGGAGATGGCTGCGTCGATCGTGCACAACGCGAAGACCCACCGTCCGAGCGTGTGCAACGCGGCCGAGACGCTACTCGTTCACCGTGTCGCTGCTGAGCGAATGCTGCCGCGACTCGCCCGTGAACTCATGGAATCCGGTGTCACGCTCGCGGGCGACGAAGCCTCGCGTGACGTCGTTCCCGGCATCGCCGCTGCAGACGACGAGACCTGGGCAACCGAGCACCTCGCGCTCGAGATGGGTGTGCGGATCGTCGACTCGATGGACGAAGCGATTGCGCACATCGGTCAGTACTCAAGCCATCACACAGAGTCCATCGTCACGCAGGATTACGCCAATGCTGAGCGTTTTCTCGCGGAGGTCGATTCGGCCGTGGTGATGGTTAACGCCTCCACTCGTTTCACTGATGGCGGCGAGTTCGGCTTCGGCGCTGAGGTCGGGATCTCGACCCAGAAGCTGCACGCGCGCGGCCCCATGGGTCTGCCCGAGCTGACGAGCACCAAGTGGTTGGTGCGCGGCAACGGCCAGATTCGCTAATCGGACCCGGTACACTGGGACCGAGTATCCAATCTGTCTAGAATGCAGGGGTTTTCCATGTCACTTCTCGCCACGATCGCCGTCGCCTCGGAGGCGGGCTCGCACGTTGTCAACGAGCTGCCGTTCCCGGCGCCCTTTTTCGGCCTGATCACCCTGTCGATCTTCGTCGTTCTTGGCGTCGTTACGTTCTCCTTCCGTGACGTTGCGAACCGTCACGCCGCGAAGGCTGAGGCGTACGCGCGCGACCACGGCGCAGCGCAGCACTAACGGAACGAACCCGGATGGTGACTTCAAAGCGCCGGATCGGGGTGATGGGCGGAACATTCGATCCGATCCATCACGGACACCTCGTCGCGGCAAGCGAAGTCGCTCAGAGCTTCGGCCTCGACGAGGTTGTTTTCGTTCCCACCGGGGAGCCCTGGCAGAAGAGCAACGTCTCGCCCAGCGAGCACCGCTACCTCATGACCGTGATCGCGACGGCCTCAAACCCTCGCTTCACGGTGAGTCGAGTGGACGTTGACCGCGAAGGCCCCACCTACACGGTGGATACGCTGCGGGACCTGCGCAAGCAGATGCCGGACGCGGAGCTCTACTTCATCTCTGGTGCGGACGCTGTCGAGCAGATCCTGAGCTGGAAGGATGTGGACAAGCTCTGGGAACTTGCCCACTTCATTGCAGTTTCACGGCCTGGGCATGAGCTCTCGCTTTCGGGATTATCCGGTGAACACGTAAGCTTGTTGGAAGTTCCCGCGCTCGCCATCTCTTCGACAGATTGCCGAGCGCGGGTAGCCAGGGGGTATCCGGTGTGGTATCTCGTGCCGGACGGTGTCGTGCAGTACATTGCGAAGCACGAGTTGTACACCGAGGAAGCGACAGAGGATGAGTGAACACGACGAACAACGACCGTTGACGCGGCGCGAGCTGCGTCTCCGGGAGATGGGCGAGACCGGTGCGCTTGACCTCTCAGAGGTTGCCGAAGCCCCGGCTGAACCGGAGGCAACAGCTCCTGATGAGGATGTTGTCGCTGCGCCCGTGAGTGAAGAGATTGAGATCTCTCCGGTCAACGAGGATGGATCGCCGCGCAGCAGGCGCGAAATGCGTCAGCTTCGCGAGGATGCGCTTGCCGCTCGTGCGGCCGCGCAGCCCGCTGCTCCGGTCGTTGATGAGTCGGCTTCAAACGCTGACCCCGCGGCTGACGAGAACACTGATGAGACGCATGCTGAAGAAGCAGCGTCTGAGCCAGAAGTGTCGGCTGAGCCTGAAGCTTCGGCCGAGGCTGCGGAGACGGTGGCTGAAGAGGCGCCGGCCGCACCCCTGACCGGTGAGATGGATTTCGACTCCCTGATTTCCCCGCCCACCGAGCCGTTCACGGTGGACGAGCTGCGCGAGGCAGAAGCAGAGCGCAGTGCCGAGGAGCCCGCAGAGGCGCCTGAGGCTGACGAGCAGCCCTCAGAGTCCGAGGCCTCGGAGTCGGAAGACGCCGAGGAAGCAACCGCCGAGCCGAAGGCAAAGCGCCGGTTCCCGTGGCAGCGTCGCGGTGCAGAGGTCGAAGCTGAGGACGAGATCGCGCCCGAGGTTGAGGCTGAGAGCGATTCCGCAGACGTGGCTGATCTCGAGCTGACTGAGGCTGCTGAGGCCGAAGAAAATGCCGCACCCGCTGGTGCCCTGCTCGCTGATCCTGCTCCGGCTGAGGCCGCCGACGACCTGCCTTCGGCACCCACAGCGGAGGAGCCCAGTGACGAGGCCCACGAGGCTGAGGTCACCGAGGCCGAGGTCGCCGAGGAGGTTGTGCCCGAGCCGGTCGCGGCGAAGCCCAGCTACTCGTTCCCCGACATTGCTCCGCCGGAGGAATGGCGATCGGTATTTGACGATCCCGCGACCCGCAGTATGCCTGCGCAGAGTGGCGACGCGCAGGGCGGCTTTGACGACCTCATTTCCCGCGCGGTGGCGCAGGAAGGTGCCGTTGGGGCAACCAACACTTCCGCGCTGATTCTTCCGTCGATGCCTGAGGAGACGACCGGTGGACTCACCGGCCCGCTCGGTGGCACCGGCGATCTGTACGTGACCGGCTCGCTGAAGCTGCCGAAGTCGCTCGGTGAGACCGGGGGACACTCGAGCCTGCATGACTCGATCGAGATCGACCCGATCACCGGCGCGGAGACGAACGATCCGCAGACCACCGGTCACGGGCCCGCGCCCGTGTCTGCACGGCACGCAGTGAGCGCTCGCGTCGACTCCACCATCCCTGTTGTTGCCAAGCCCGCCAAGGAGCACAGCAAGCTGCCGCTCATCCTGTCGTTGACCGGTGGCGGCCTGCTGCTCGCCGTTGTCGCGCTGGGTATTTGGGGCGCAAGCAATGGGATGTTCGGCTAAGGGCATTCCCTTCGCCGCGCACACAATCAAAGGAACTGAACTGAACACGCAAGCAACGCGCACTGATTTCCGCGCAGATCTCGAACTTGCCGTCCGGGCTGCGGACGGCAAGGGCGCGATCGCCCCTGTCGCGCTTGAGGTGAGTGAGCACTTCGGCCTGGCCGACGCGTTCCTCGTGCTCACCGGGGCGGTCGAGCGCAATGTGCAGGCAATCTCCGACGCTGTCGAGGATGCCCTGAATGAGGCCGGCGTGCGCACAATTCGCCGCGAGGGCCGCGAGAGCGGCCGGTGGGTGCTCCTCGACTTCGGTGACCTCATCGTGCACGTCTTCCATCAGGAGGAGCGCGACTTCTACCAGCTCGAGCGGCTGTGGCAGGACTGCCCCGTGATTGACGTGGCAGACATGCTCGCGACACCCGCGGTCGCTGCAACTGACGCCGAGTAACTCGACTCAGTCGTTTGCGCTGATGGCGCGCCCGGGATTGCCTGATTTGCGTGACCCGGGGGCCGATGCGGTAGAGTAGAGGAGTTGTCGGGGGAGCATTCCTCCGACTTCCACGGGTCTGTGGCGCAGTTGGTAGCGCACCTGCATGGCATGCAGGGGGTCAGGGGTTCGAATCCCCTCAGATCCACCAAACGAAAGCCTTTGAATCTTTGAGATTCGAAGGCTTTCGGCGTTTTTGGACTCATTTCCGAGTTCGCTTGTGGCGCTCAGCCCGCCGCGGATGGCGGCGTCGATGCGTCCTGGGGGATGGGGTGCTCCGTAGGGTGGGGGATACCGACGTAGGAGGATCGCCAATATGACGGCAGTGTGTACCGAAGCTCAGCATGACCCCACGCGACCGTGGCTGTCGTCCTACGCTGAGGGGGTGCGGCCGGACATTGATCCGATCGCGGAAACTCTGCCAGAGGCCCTGCAAGCGAGTGCTCGCAGGTTTCCGAATCATGTCGCGCTGGAGTTCTTTGGGCGGACCACCAGCTACCGTGAGCTCTTCGAACTGGTCGAGCGTGTGGCGGGCGGCTTGCGGAAGCTCGGAGTTGGGCCAGGGGACCGGGTAGCGCTCGTACTTCCCAGCTGCCCCCAGCATGTTGTCGCGTTCTATGCGGTGCTGCGTCTGGGCGCCGTTGTCGTGGAGCACAACCCGTTGTACACGGAGCGGGAGCTGCGCCATCAGTTTGAGGACCACGAGGCTCAGGTGGCCATTGTGTGGGACCTGGTGAGCGAGAAGATCGATCGACTGCCGGCAGATGTCCGACCCAGGCGAATCGTCACAGTGAACATGACGAAGGCGATGCCCATCGCCCAACAGCTCGCGTTGCGTTTGCCGATCCCGAAGGCTCGGGCAGCGCGGAGAAAACTGACGGCGCGGCCCGCGTCGAAGGCTATGCGTGCATGGGAGTCGCTTCTGGGGAGGCGGCTGCCGAAGCGGGTGGCTGCCCCAAAGCTTCATGACATCGCCGTATTGCAGTACACCAGCGGTACAACGGGCAGGCCGAAGGGGGCGATTCTGACGCACGCGAACCTTCGCGCAAATGCGATGCAAGGCCGTGAATGGCTCCCCGGTCTACGTGAGGGTGACGAGGTGTTTTATGGTGTGCTGCCGCTGTTTCATGCCTACGGGTTGACGCTGTGTCTGACGTTCGCCATGAGTATCGGCGCTCGATTGGTGCTGTTTCCCACTTTTGATGTGGAGCTTGTGAAGAAAGCCGCAAAGCACTCTCCGCCAACGTTCTTGCCAGGTGTTCCGCCCATGTACGACCGTCTTGCCCGAGCGGCGCTTCACGGTGAGATTGATCTCTCGACGGTGCGGTTTGCGATCTCAGGCGCAATGCCACTGCCCGTGTCAACCGTGCAGCGCTGGGAAGAGGTGACCGGCGGGCTGCTCGTGGAGGGCTACGGTATGACCGAGGCGTCACCGGTTGCGCTTGGCAACCCGGCTGGGCCGTCACGTCGACCAGGATCGGTGGGGGTGCCATTTCCGAGCACTGAGATTCGGGTGATTGATCCCGACGATCCCTCCATTGACGTCGGTGTGGGGCAACCGGGGGAACTTTTGATCCGCGGTCCGCAGGTGTTTCAGGGATATTGGAAGCGTCCAGAGGAAACCGCGGAGACACTGCTGCATGACGGCTGGTTGCGCACCGGAGACATTGTGACGGTTTCGGCGGATGGCTTTGTGACGGTAGTCGACCGCCGGAAAGAACTGATCATTACCGGAGGATTCAACGTGTCCCCCTCCGAAGTGGAAGAAGTGCTGCTCTCCCACCCGGACATCGCGGACGCAGCAGTCGTTTCCTTGCCGCGTGGGGACGGGGCTGAGATGGTCGCCGCCGCGGTAGTGATCCGGAGTGGTGCGGAGGTCACGTCGGCGGGTGTGCGAGATTTCTGCCGTACGCGGCTCGCTGCATACAAGGTTCCGAAACGGGTAGATGTTGTCGATGAACTGCCTCGTTCGTTGATCGGCAAGGTGCTTCGGCGCGAGGTCAGGGAGCTGCTCCTCGCCGCACCATAGCCAACGGAGAATCCCAGTGACGCATGTTCTGAGCGCGGGATCGTCGAGGCGCCGCGGCACATCGAGGTGATCACGGGGCAGGGACGTTCCACCGTCGGTACGGTCGACGCGCGACCGGGTGAGACCACCCTGACGGTGAAGATCAGCATTGGGAACGGTGCGGCTTCCTGGGAGTAGCCCACACAGCGAGCGGTGCCGCAGAGGCCGAAGCTTCTCGTTCGCGGCACCGCTCGACCTGCATCGCTAGAACGCGAGATCCTCCGCACCGACCGGGGCGATGAGCAGACCGGTGATCTTCCCGGAGCCGTTGTAGGCGACGCGTCCGATCCAGTCTCCCGCCTCGTGTCGCAGCGTGGTCTGGACGATCGCTCCGTTGCTGAGAAGTCTGCCCGCGAACTTGGTGAGCGCGTTCGTGCCGTCCGGAGTGCGGACCGTGAGCTCGTCGCAGGACTCCAGCTTGCCCGTGTCGCGCACCACCTGATCCCACACGCTCATCACCTTCCGCTTGGTGAGCGTCCGCGCACAGCTGTACGTCATCGTTGCTCGAACTGCCTCGTAGTCGCCCGCGCTCAATCGCTCGAAGACCTCCCGTGTGCGAGCCGAGAGGTCGATGGACTGATCAGCCATAGTGCTTCCTTCCGTTGGCGGCTCACCCGCGGAGCCGAATCGCTTGAACGCGGCCTGCCGACTCACGCCGAGGGCATCGCCGATGACCTGCCAGGACACGCCGGAGCGACGCGCAGCACCGACCAGGGAGGCGAGCGAATCGTGCGCGGCAGTGGAGAGCGCGTTCGCTGTTTGGATCGCTGAGGTCGTCCCCGCCGCGCTCACCGAGGCATCGGCGCTCGCCGCAGCGAGAACCGCGGCGTCAACCTCCTCCGCAAGTGGGGAGAGCGCGCGCGTGGGCTGCGGGGGTGGGGAATCGGACATGGCCCCACGCTAACGTCGAGAAAGTGTGCATGTCAACCCGAGGTTGACATGCATACTAGTTGAGTGGACCGACCGTCGCGGGGTATGCGCACACGACGCAGATGGTAGCCGCAGCAACTGTGGCGAGCGTGAACACTGCCGCACCGAATCCGAGGAACACGATCTCTGCCGGCCGGGGACGGGTCCAGCGGCGGCCGGTGGGGGCGGTGAGCGTCACGGCGGCTCCTTCGGACTATCGAGCGTGGCGAACGGGTGCGCGATGCACACGCTCCCATGCTGTCGCGCGCGCCTGGGAGCGGCCCGTGCGTTTCAGGCGCGCCGCGCGAAACGGTTGACCCGTGTGGCTCATGTCGTTTCACTGGGGTGGAGTGGCTGAGCGGGGGCCAGGCGCCAAGCGCGAGACACCCGGGCACGCACGAGGAAAGGGAGCGCATTTCGCGCGACACACTATGAGCACGATTGAGATCACCAAGGACAACCTCGAGGAGACCCTCACCGCGGGCGGTATCGTGCTGCTCGACTTCTGGGCAGACTGGTGCGGCCCGTGCCGCTCGTTCTCGCCGGTGTACGAGGCCGCCTCGAAGCAGCACGAAGACATCGTCTTCGGCAAGATCGACACGGAGGCGCAGCAGGAGATCGCAGCGATGTTCCAGATCACGTCGATCCCAACGATCGCGGCATTCCGAGACGGCATCGGAGTGTTCTCGCAGGCGGGCGCGCTCCCTGCCCCCGCGCTCGAGCAGCTGATCGAGGGCGTTCGTGGCCTCGACATGGATGACGTGCGCGCGCAGGTCGCCAAGCAGGCTGCCGAGCAGGCTGAGGCTGAGGCCGCAAGCGGCGAACCCGCCTAGTTCGACTTCGGTTGCGCTGCAGCAGCGCCCCCGCCGCCCGTCGGCGCCGTGTCCTCAGCGAGGGCCGGCGCGGCGGGCGGAGCCGTTCGGAGCGCGGGCCCGCCGGCTTCGAAGGCCGCGGCGTACCCGAGCAGTGCGGGATCCGAATACGCCGCCCCCGCGAACGTGAGCCCGACGGGCATGCCGATGTCGCTCATCGTGCCCATCGGGACGGTGACGGTGGGGAGCCCGACGTGCCGCAGTGCGTAGTTGCCGTGCGAGAACTGCGTGCCGTTCGTCCACGCGAGATCCGCGGCGGCCGGATCGTGGTCCGCAGTCGCCGGGCCCACATCCGCATTCGCGGGGAACACCAGGCCGTCGAAGCCCTGGTTCGAGAGCCAGTGCTCGACGAGTTGCTCGCGCAGGGCCACAATCGCGCGCAGCCCATGCGCGAAGTCCGGGTGGTGCTGCGGGTCCGGGATTCCCGCGCGCGCGGCGTCCACGATTGAGGCGAAGCGATCCGCGTGGTCACCCACCCGTTCGTAGCGATCAGGGAGCTGCCCGGGCGGGGTCGGATAGATACGCCGCGAATCAACAACAGCAAGATTCGGCAGATTGGGATCCGCGTTCGCGCGCAGAAAGTCGTCCCAACCGAAGCCGAGAAAACCGTGGAACTCAAGTTCTGACCAAGACGCTGGCATGTCACCGAGCGCGCCGAGAAACTTCTGCCCGGGGCGGTCGCGCTCGTATGCCCCGATGAGCGGGAAGTCGGTAATCACGAGTTCGGCTCCGAGTGCCGTCAGGCGATCCCGCGCTGCCTCCCAGAGCCGCAGGATCGATGGCCGCACGCTCATCGGGTAGGCGGGATCCTCCCCGAGGTACATCGCAGGGACGGCGAAGCGCTTTCCCGCAAGGGCACCGGGCCGGGCGAGCGCGGTGTACGAGGTGGGCCGGTGTTCGCTCGCGCGGGGGATGGGCATGGCCTGCTGTCGCCGCCAGAAGTCGCCCCGCGTGTGTGGGTCGTCCTGCACCAGCACGTCGAGCACCCTGAGCATGTCGGGCATGCTGCGAGTGTGCGGCACCACGACGTCGCGCGCGGGGAAGAGTGGCCAGTTGCCGCGGATGGAGAGCACACCCCAGCTGGGAGTGTACGCGCACAGCGCGTTGTTCGACGCGGGGCTCCGGCCGGAAGAGACCGTTTCCTCGCCCATGCCGAACGCTGCGAAGTTTGCGGCGGTGGCCACGCCCGAGCCGTTCGAAGATCCGGACGCGTAGGCCGCAGCGAGATAGTCGCGATTGTACGGGCTCTCAGCCCGCCCATAGAGGCCACGCTGCATGCCGCCATCGGCCATCGGGGGCATGTTTGTTTTGCCGATGAGGATCGCGCCCGCATCCCGCAACACGGAGACCGAGTGCGCATCCCACTGCGCGGTGAGCGATGCGAACGCCGGGGAGCCTGCCGCGACAGTGAGTCCGCGCACCATGTACGAATCCTTGACCGTGAACGGGACGCCCTCGAGTGCGCGTGCCGTGCCCGCGCGCCACCGTGCGTCGGCCTCATCCGCTGCGGCCAGTGCCTCCGGATTGAGTACGACGACCGAGCCCAGTCCCTCAGGCCCCCGGTCGAAGCGGGCGATGCGTGCGAGATAGCGTTCCACGAGCCAGCGGCTGGTGATGACTCCGCGGCCGAGCGCGGCCAGCGTCTCAGCGATCGTGGCCTCGGTGAGTGAGAACGCTCCTTCCCCGCGTGGTGGCGTGGGGGCGGGGTCGACGGTGCGCTCGGTCATGCGGGGCCTCTCGTGTGCTCAGCTTGGGGCAGGCGGGGTGCCATGCGCCGGAGTGGATCCAGTCTTTCAGGCAGAACGCACTCATTTGTAGGGCAGGTGCGCTCGGTTTTCTCTCAAAAAGCGTGCGAGTGCACTTACACTCGGGTCATGGTTGATCAGTCATTCGGCGCGGAAACGCGGCACGGCGATGCCGCACGCTGGCAGCACCTCATCGCGCAGCTCGATCCCGCTCAGCTCACCAATGCGCTGCTGCCGCTCGTTGGCGCGGTGCCCGGCTATGAAGCCTCGCCCATCCCCAGGAGCGAAATTCGACGTACGGCAGAGCTCTCCTTCGTAGGCATCATCGCGGGCCTGAAGGACGGTGAGCTCGGGGAAGCGATCACGGTGGCTGATGAGATCGGCGCCTCCCGCGCCCGAGCCGAGGTACCGCTGAGCGCCCTCATGAGTGCCGTCCGCCTTGACTTCACGGTGCTCTGGGAGCAACTCGTCGCCCTCTCGGAGCCCGCCGACGCCCCGCTCATTGTGCAACACACGGGTGCGGTGCTGCGCATCGTCGATGCGTGGGTCGCGCAGGTGCAGCGGGCCTACCTCGGGGAAACGCGGCGCATCGCGGACGAGGCTTCCGCTGGGCATCGCGACGCGATCGCTGCGCTCTTCCAAGATCCGCCACCCACCCACGAGCGACTCGCGGCACTCTCGGTGCAACTCGGCTTCGCGCCGGGGGAGGGGCTCACCATCCTCGCGGCGCTCGACGCCGAGATCCCGGCCCTGCATGCCGCGCTTGCGGAACTGCGCCGCAGCGGCGGTATCGCACACACCCATCATCTGAACGGGGCGCTCATCGCAGTAGTGCGCGACGATATTGCGGGGGCCGCGCTGCGGGAACGAGCGATCGCAGAGCTGCGGGTGGGTCTGGTGCGCGAGCCGGAGGGGCCACGCGCACTCCGACACTCCGCGGGAATCGCCCGCGAACTTGCGCTGTGCGCGGAGCCGGGCGAAGCGGGAGCCATGACGTGGGGCCGGGGGTGGGCACGCTATGTCGCGCGGGCGCTCCAAGCTGAGGGCACCGAGATCGTCGCTGATGTGCGCTCAGCGCTCGCCACGTGCACCCCGGCGAAGCGGGCCCGCCTCCTCGAGACCGTGGGGGATTTCCTGTCGACGGGCAGCATCGGGCTGACCTCAGAGCGCCTGTTTTCGCATCGAAACACAGTCTCCAAGCATCTTTCCGAGTTCCGCGCGCTCACCGGGGTCGATCCCACGGTCCCGAGGGAGGCCGCGCGGCTGGTGATCGGCTGGCCTGCCTGAGCGACTGAGCGACTGAGCAACTGACTGCCTGAGTGCCCGGCGCGCGAGCATGAGGCTGTGCGCGGTATCCTGAAGGGATATGACACACTCACGGGCTACGGCGAGCTACCGCCAGGCGGCGGCGGCATTCCAGAACCCGATGCTCGAACTGCTGCACGGGCGCTACGCGCCGTTCGTGGTGTCCTCCCTCTCACAGATCTTCACCGCGGAGCGCCCCACGGTTGCGATCTCTGACGCCCACGTCGAAGTGGGCGACGCCGTGGATGAACTGCGCGCCGCGGGCCTTGACGAGGGGGAGCGGCGGCTGCCCGCCGGGAACGGCCGCGAGATCTGCCGCTACTGGGTACGGGTCGGCTGGCTCGTGCCGCAGATTGAAGACGGAGCCGAGGTGTACCGACTCTCGGCGCAGGCCGTCGGCGCACTGGAGATCGTTGGCCGCGCAGGCGCTGGCCGTGCCCGGGTGTCGCGCTCGCGAGTGCGCACGCTGCTTGACTCGGTCGACCAGCTCGTGCAGAGCGCGGAGACCGATCCCGAGCAGCGGCTCGCTGCACTGCAGGCGGAGCGGAACGCGATCGATGCGGAGATGGCGCGGCTCCGCGCGGGCGAGATTGACCCGGTGGACGACGAGCTGCTCCTGGAGGAAGCCGAGAACGTACTGCACCTCTCGCGTGAGTTGCCCGCCGACTTCGCGCGTGTCGCCGAGTCGATCAACGCAATGCAGCGCGACGTTGTTGCCGAGTTGCGCCGCGATGTGCGGCCCGCTGGTGAGGTGCTCCGCGAGTACCTGCGGCGCGGGCAGCACGTCATGCAGGCCACACCCGAGGGGCGTGCATTCTCCGGTGCGCTCACCCTGATTGGCGATGCCGAGCACATCGACCAGCTGACGGATCAGCTCACGGGTGTGCTTGCGCAGCCGTTCGCGGGACTCCTGGCGCAGGATCAGCGGAGCGAGCTGCGCGCCATCGCTAGCCGCGTGGAGCAGGGCGTGCAGGAAGTGCTCACCGCGCAGCGGCGCGCCTCACACGTGATCACCGCGCAGGTGCGCACCCATGATCCGGCTCGAGATCGTGAAGTAGACGAGCTGCTGCGCGGCGTCATGTCCGGCCTGCAGAGCTGGATGCAGCACTCCCGCCCTGCCGACCGCGCCGAGCCGTTGCGCAGCCTCCCCGCAGCGCAGATCGGGCACCTCAGGCAGTCGCTCAGCGATCCGCGCCCGCCGCAGGGTCCCGAGCCGCTCCGCGCCGACGAGGCCGGCGTTGAGTTTGTTGATGCGGACACGCGCGCTTGGGGCGGCCCACGCTACACCGAGCTCGAGGCGTACGTGGCCGGGCTGGGCACTGACACCTTTGACCTCGCCGCCGCATTCGCGGGCACTGACGCTGATACCCGGCGCCCCGTCGATCTCCTCGGCCTCCTCGAAATCGCGCACCGGAACGGGATGTCGGAAACGGAAGACGTGTCCGTCGTCGAGGCGCTGCGCCCAGACGGCAGCGTCCGCTCCTTCGCCTTCGGCGCCGTGACCGCCAGCACTCAGAAAGACCAGACCGCATGAGCGACACCCCTATAGCCGAGCCGAACGTGGAGCTCCGCGATCCCGATGATGCCTTCCTCGCCGCGGTGTCGATGGAGCGGGACCCCGACGAGAGCTTCCCCGGCGACCGCGGCGTGCTCGACCTTGACGTGCGGCGCGTGCTGGTGCGGCTCCTCCAGCGTCGTTTCCTGCTCGCCGAGCGCAACCCGGATGAGTGGAAAGTGCTCCTCGAGCACCAGCAGGTGATCGAGTCCCGCCTGCACGATCTCTTCGTGCGCCTCGTGGTCGACCCGGCGCGCGGGGTCGCCTACAAGCAGCAGATCCGTTCGGATGAACTCGACGCCCCGATCCTGCTCCGCGACGAGGCCTACACGCGTGCCGAGACGCTCGTGCTCGTATACCTGCGCACCGTCTATCAGCGCGAGTCAACCGCGGGGGAGCCCGCCGTTCGCGTGGATGTCGAAGAGGTGGAGCAGACCGTGCTCAGCTACTTCACTGCGGCGGACGGCGACGTGGCGCGACGTCAGAAGGCCATTCGCACCGCGCTCGGGCGACTGCGCCACGAGGGCATCATCGAAGAGGAGTCGGAAGGACGCTTCCGCATCAGCCCGCTCATCGAAATCGTGCTGAGCGCCCCGCGCCTGCGCGAGCTGGCGGAGTGGCTGCGCGCCCAAAATGCGGCGGCCGGATTGCCCGCTTCTGCCGGGACCACCGACGCACCCGAACAAGGAGACGCTGCGCTGTGACCATGCTCGATACCCTCTTCGGGCTCATCCCGGCCGAGTCGCGCGGCCAGCAGTGGGCCGCAGACGAACTTCAGTTGGTCAACTGGGGCGGCTACGACGGTGCGCACCGAGTGCGTTTCTCGCCCACGGCGACGCTCTTGTGCGGTGGCTCGGGATCCGGAAAGTCGACGCTCATGGACGCCTACATCGCGCTCATGATGCCCCACACGACCCCCTTCAACGGGGCGTCGAACGGCGGCGTCGCCGGACGACCGCGCGGCGAGGAGCAGCGCAACGTGCTCTCCTACGGGCGGGGCAAGATCGACGAGTCGCGCACGGAAGAGGGCACGCAGGTGCGTGTGCTGCGCGGGGACGGCAGTGACACGTGGACCGCCATCGCGATGACCTGGCTCGACCATGACGGCTCGCGTTTCACCGCCGTGCGCGCCTGGTACATCCCGGCCGCTGCGAGGGTGCTCGAAGACACCGTGAAGGTGCGCGCCGTCGTTGATGGGCCGTTCGACCTCGCCGCGCTTGAGCGTGCGGCGACGCAGCGGCTCTCCGACGCGGCGGTGCGCGCGGCAGGGCTCGAATCGATTGCGACGGATCGCGAGTTCTCTGCCCGCATCCACTCCGTGTTGGGTATCGGGGCGGCGGGTGCAGGCGCGAAAGCGATGAGCCTGCTCGCGCGCATTCAGGCGGGTCAACAGATCACCACCGTGGACGAACTGTACAAGCGCATGGTGCTCGAGGAACCCGAGACGCTCGCCATCGCTGACGCGGTGGTGAGCCACTTTGATGAGCTGGAGAGCACGCGAACGCGCATGGTTACCGCGCAGAAGCAGGTGCGCGTGCTCCGCCCGATTCGCGACATGAGAGGGCGCATCGAGGACGCCGCCGAGCGGCTGCGTCTCATCGACGAGGTAGGCCGCTTCACCGACCCCGCGTCCATCGCGGCGCTGTGGCGCACGAGCCGGCGCCTCGAACTGCTGCGCGGCGTGGAAAGCGAACTGCAGCAGCGCAAGCGTGACGCCGACGCTGAGGTGCGTGCGCAGCACGCTCTCGCTGACGCGGCGGAAGCCGAGCGCGGTGCGCTCGCCGAGGTGCTCCGGGCATCAGGCGGCGATCGCCTTGAAACCGCCGAGCGTGAGCTCGGGCGTGTGGAGCGTCGAATGACCGCGGTGCAGTCGCAGCGCGCCCGCTTCGATGAGGCGACCTCCGTGCTGGGGGAGGAGATTGCTTCCGAGCGGGAGTTCACCGCCCTTGCGAGTCGAGCTCGTGCGGCGCTCGCCGATGCCTCCGCGAAGGCAGGGGCCCGCGCGGCGTACGCGGAGGCCCGCGCTGCGGCCGATGCGCTGCGCCGCCGACGCGACGCACTCGGCCGGGAGCGCGAGCAGACGCTGGATCGCAGCGACGCGATCTCCCCGATCCTGCACGAGAGCAGGGAGCTGCTGGCAGAGGCCGCGGGGATCCCGATCTCTGAGCTGCCGTTTGTCGGCGAACTCGTTGAGGTGCGCACGGAATTCGAGCCGTGGCGCGACGCGTTCAACCTGGCGCTTGGCGGTTTCGCCACGACCGTGCTGATCGACGAGGCATCGCTGCCTCAGTTCCGCGCAGCGATCGACACGGTGCGGACCCCGGTGCGGTTGCGTTACGAGGGCGTGCCGACCGGTGCCCCGCTCGTCGCACGGCTCGAACCGCGGCGCCTGCCTGGGAGACTCGACTACCGCGACACCCCGTTTACTGGCTGGCTGCAGGAGCGGCTGGAACGCCAGTACGACTTCGTGTGCGTGGACCGAGCCTCGGAGCTCAGCGATCACGCGCAGGCGCTCACGATTGCGGGGCAGCTGTCGCAGGGCAGCCGTGGAGCGCACGGCGGTCAGGGACGGCGAAACGTGCTGGGTTTCTCGAATCAACGCCGCATCGCCGAGCTCGATGCGGAGCTCGCGCTGATCGAGGCCGAGCTGAGCGACGCGGCGCGCGCTGAGTCCGATGCAGATGGAGCGCTCGACGCGCTGGAGGCTCGACTCGTGGCCTACTCCGCGGTGCGCGAGGCGAACTGGGATGAGCTCGACGTTGCAGCGGTGGAGCGCGAGCAGCAGCGCTGGGCCGGCATCATCGCAGAGGTGACCGAGGGCAACCCCGAGATTGCTGCCGTGCAGCAGCAGCTTGCCGCGGTGCGCGCGAAGGTCGGCAGCCTGCAGGAGCAGATTGGCCGTGCGAAGGGTGAGCAGGAGCGCATCGCGGAGCAGTGGGCCCGAATCACCGATGAGGTGGATGAAGCGCAGCAGGCGGTGGACGAGGCTGAGGACGCGGAGCGCGGAGTTGCCCCGGAGCAGCTGAACTACCTGCGCTCTCGTTTCGAGCTCACCGAGGGCGGTGCTGCGGGCAGCGCCGCAGAACTTGCGCGCTTCGACGCCGCGCTCGACTCTGCGGGACGGCGCATGCTGGAGGACCAGGCGGTGGCACAGGCCACGCTCGAAGAGCAGCGCGACGGGCTGCGGCGTACCCTCGAATCGTTCCTCGAGGCGTGGCCGAACCCGACCCTGCGCGCAGACCCCGATGCCTCACTGGCGGACTTCGAGCGGATTCTCGCCGAGCTTGAGGCGAGCGGGCTGCACGAGCTCGAGGCCGAGTGGAAGGAGAGCCTCCTCCGGCTCTCCGGAAATGATCTCGCAAACCTTGATTCGGCCCTTGGTCGCGCGCTTCGTGAGATCCGCGAGCGTATCGAGCCGGTCAACCGCATCATGCGCGATCTGCCGTTCTACGATGACGACCACCGCCTGCAGATCACCCCGCGCGAACACCAGACCGAGCCCCGACGTCGCTTCCGCGCCGAGCTTCGCGAGGTGCGCGCCTTGATCGACGCAGCGGGCACTGACGCCGAGCGGGCGCACGTGTACGAGCGGATGGCGCGCCTCATCGGACGCATGCGTCGCACCGCGCCCGATTTCTCCGACCTCATCGACGTTCGCAATCACGTGCGCGTGAGCGCCGAGAAGGTGCACGCCGAGACGCGCGCGCACGCCGCACTCTACGACCACATCGGCGAGAAGTCGGGCGGGGAGTCGCAGGAGCTCATCGCGTTCATCGTCGGGGCCGCGCTCCGCTATCAGCTCGGCGATGCTGACGCAGAGCGGCCGCGCTATGCGCCGGTGTTCCTCGATGAGGCGCTCATCAAGGCGGACGCGCACTTCACGAAGCGCGCGATCGGCGCATGGCGGGGGCTCGGCTTCCAGCTGATCATCGGCGCGCCGAACGATAAGTACAGTGCGATCGAGCCGCACGTGGACGTCGAGTACGACATCCTGAAGGATACGCAGGGCCGCTCGTGGGCGAAGCCAAAGGTCGCGCTTCCGGCCGGCTAGCGCCCCATCGCGGCGGGAGCATTCTCGCCGCGGCGGCTACTCCGAGGGGAGGGAGCGCAGCGCGCGCCGGGCGATGCGCTCGGTTGCCTGAGAGGGGCTTTCCCGCAACCACCGCGCGATGATTGCCCGCGCCCAGTCGGGCTGCGTCTTCGATGCGTCGTTGATCCAGTTTGCTACCGAGTCCTGGACATATCGATCGGGATCGGCGCGGAGCGGTTCGAGGAGCGGTTCCCCGAGTGCTGGCGTGCTCGTGAACTCGGCGATGTGCTTCGCCCACACGCCTCGGGGGCGAAGCGACTCGCTCGCGAAGCGGCGTACGTACGCGGACGTGGACCCGGTCCACTGCGTGAGGAGCGATATCGCTTGCGGAAGATCTTCCGTGAGGCGGGGTCTCAGGGCCATCCAGACCCACTCGCGCACGGTGAAGCAGCGGTCGTCCGCTCGGGGAGCCGCCGCCGCGAGTAGCTCTGGGAGCTCGCGTTGCTGGTCGGCGGCGAGAGCAAAACACCACCAGCCGCGAACGGTGTCGGAGGGGTGCTCGGCGAGCAGCGAGAGCTCCGCGGGCGGTAAGAAGCGGTGCAGGGCCGTGCCAACGGCGTGCATCCGGCGAAGGATGCCGAGCTGTTGGGTGGCATCTGCTGCCTCGCGCAACTTCGCAGAGGCGGCGGGGATCGCTGCGCGGAGCAGCGCACCGTGATCGATTGCGAGCGCCTCGCTCAGCGTCCGCGCCTCGGCGGTTCCTGCCTCGAGTGCGGCAAGGTGATCCGCCGGGATCGCGCGCATGCTGCTCGCACCGGCAATCACTCGCGCTCCTCGAGCTGCGCCTGCAGCGCACCGAGAGTGGCGAGCGCGCCGCTGAGTGCGGTCTGATCGAGGCCCGCGGCGAGCTCCCCGATCCACGCGCCGTACTCGGGGCTCAGTGCATCGAGGGTGCGCTCGCCCGCGGGGGTGAGCGTGATGGTGAGTGAGCGACGGTCGCTCGGATGGGGACCGCGGGCAATGAGTTCCTGCCGCACGAGCCCGTCGCAGAGTCCCGTGATTGCGGCGCGCGTGACATCCAGATCTTCAGCGAGCTCGGCTGGTGTGGCGTTGCCGCGCCGCGCGACGGCGAGCAGCACGGAGAGTCTGCCCTCTGAGAGATCGTGTCGCGCAAGCTGCGCGGCACAGGCGCGATCGATCATTGTCGCGGTCTGCAGCACGGCCATAATTGTGCGTGCCGCGGCAGAGCGCTGAGCGGCGTGCTCGAGTAGCAGCTCGTGCTTCATATCGATGCGAGGATCCATGACCTCAACACTATCAAGTGCTTAACGAGTTTTCGAAGACCCCGACTGTGCCCGGAACGCCTCGCGCACGAGTTCGATCGCCTGCTCGAGGGTGATGCCAAGTACGTGGGCTCGCTCGGCGAACTCCAACGCGGCGCGGTGCGCCTCGGCGTCACCGCGCGCCGCGAGCGAAACAAACGTTCCTGCCCGCCCGCGCCCCTCGATGGCGCCGGCATCGTCGAGTGCTCGGTAGGCGCTCGCAACGGTATTGGGGGCGAGCCCGGTCGCGTCGGCGAGTGCGCGAACGGTCGGGAGACGTGTGCCGGGAGCGAGCTCGCCGCTCTGGATTGCAGTGAACACGTGCTCGCGAAGCTGGTGCGCCGGGGGCGCCGCGCGCTGTGGATCGGCGCGAAACGCAAGCAGTTTCGCGAGAGGTGCGGCGTCGTGCTCGGCTGGGTCGGTCATGCGCTCAGCCTAGCTGTGCGGTGAGCACCTCGCCGAGGATTCGCGCCGCGTCGGGATACCGCTCGGGCTCGGGGCCCGCGAAGTTCAGCCGCAGGTGAGGCGCTGGGGGCTCTGCGGGAAACCACGCATCGCCCGCCGCGACCGCCAGGCCTCGTGCCTCGCAGTCGCGGACGGTGCGCTGGGCGTTTGTGCCCGCCGGTAGCTGAGCCCACACGTTGAGCCCTCCCTGGGGGACGGCCGCCACGTGAACCGCGGGGGCGTGAGTCGCCAGCGCGTCGAGCAGTGCGTCGCGTCGGTGACGAAGGAGCTCAGGCAGCGCTCGCAGGTGGGTGCGCCACCCGGAGCTCGTCACGACATCATGAGCGATCGACTGCAGCAGAGGGCTCACGTACATCGTCTCAGCGACCAGGTCGGCAAGGATGCGGTCGCGTGCGGGGCCTCGCGCAATCACCGCGCCGACCCGCACCGCCGGTGAGAGGCTCTTGGTGAGCGAGCGAATGTAGACGACGCGACCGTCGCGGTCAGCGCGAGCGAGCGGTGGTGTCGGTGGGGTGATGCCAAAGTCTCTGGCCCAGTCGTCTTCGATGAGAAACGCACGGTGTTCGCGGAGTACGTCGAGGATGACGCGGCCCCGCTCCGCGCCCCACTGCCCGCCCTGCGGGTTTGCGAAGCTCGGCTGGGCGTAGAACGCGCGTGCCCCAGATTCGTGGAGCGCCCGTGCAAGTTCCTCTGGGTCAGGCCCCGCCGGGCCGGAGGCGATCGGAATAAGGCGCACGCTCACCTGGTGCGCCGCGAGGAGCGCTCCCCAGTAGCTCGGCGACTCGATCGCGAGCGCGCCGCCCGCGCCCACAAGTGCGCGGAACACCGAGCTGAGCGCGCTCTGGCTGCCCGGCACGATACTCACTTCTCTCGCCGCATGCACAGTGCCGCTCTCGGGGTCCGTGCCCAGCTCGGCTGCAAACCAGGCTTGCAGCGCGGGGAGTCCCGCAGCGGGGGCGCGAGTGAGTGCGTCGGGCGTGCGTGCCGCGCGCGCGGCTGCGGCACGGACCAACCCTGCGGGGAGGAGCTCCTGCACCGGGTAGCCCGAGTGCAGCTCGATTGTGCCGGGCGCTACCGAGCGCTGTGCGTGGGGGAGCGCGGTGGTGCTCGCCTGGCCGGGGGCAAGCGCAGCCGTTTGCCAGGAGTAGTCGGCGGGCGTCTGTGCGCGGATGCGCCGAACGAACGTGCCAACGCCAGGCCTGCTCTCGATGAGCCCGCGTTCGGCGAGCGTATGCATCGCGCGCTGCACGGTGACCGGGCCCGCACCGAACCTGGTTGCGAGTTCCCTACCGGAGGGGAGCTGTGCGCCGGCTGCCGCCCCTGAGATCCAACGCTCGAGCTCGGTGATGATGCGATCAGTGCTACTCTGTTGCATGAAAAGCAATAGTAGCGCTATCGAAAATAAGCACACAGTGCCATCTAGCGACGCACGTGTCGGCGGGACCAGTACACGCGGCGGCTGGGGTGGCGACAACGGTCTCGCCGGAATCGGCTGGGGCCTGCTCGGGGTGGTCGCGTTCTCTTTCACTGTGCCGCTCACGCGCGTGGCGGTTGCCGGGCTGCCGCCGCTCTTCGTGGGCTGCGCCCGTGCCGTGGTCGCTGCGCTGCTCGCCACTGCGGCGCTTACACTCACGCGGCAGTGTCTTCCGCGCGGGGCGCAGTGGCGCAGGCTCGCACTTGTGGCGCTCGGCGTAGTGTTTGGTTTTCCGCTCCTCACCTCGTTTGCGCTCACCTCGGTGCCGGCAAGTCACGGCGCGGTGGTGATCGGTTTGCTCCCCGCTGCCACGGCGGTGGTGACCGTGTGGCGCACGGGGGAGCGCCCGAGTCGTGGCTTCTGGATTGCCACCGTGCTCGGCGTGGCTGCAGCGGTGACCTTTGTGGCGGTTCATGCTGGCGGGCTCGGCACGCCGGGGTGGGCGGACCTCCTGCTCTTTGGTGCTGTACTGCTCGCCGCCCTGGGGTACGCCGAGGGCGGGCTTCTTGCACGCGAACTCGGCGCATGGCAGACCGTGTCGTGGGCGCTCGTCATCGCGTTCCCTGGGATGCTGGTGGGCACCGTCGTGTCGATCCCGAACGGGATTCCCACGGCGACGCCCACTCAGTGGCTCGCGTTCGCGTACCTTGCGGTGGTGAGCATGTACCTCGGGTTCTTTGCGTGGTATCGGGGACTTGCGATTGGCCCAATGGCTCGCGTGAGTCAAGTGCAGCTCGTGCAACCGGTGCTGAGCATTGTATGGGCCGCCCTCCTGCTCGGCGAGGCGGTGAGCGCCGCCACGCTGCTGGGTGGTGTGGCAGTGATTGTCTGCGCGGGCGCCGCGGTGAGAGCACGAATTACGCGGTAGCCGCGAGCTCCGCCCGCCGACCCCGCGCGCGCGTGAGCTGTTTGGCCAGCAGCCCGTGGCGCGGGCTCAGCAGGTACACGATGGTGAACGCTGCGCCCTGCACCAGCACGACGAGACCGCCCGAGGCGGCATCGAGCCAGTAGCTGAGGAAGATCCCGATGACCGCGCAGCCTGCGGAAAGGATCGGTGCGATCAGCAGCATGCGGCCAAACCGATCGGTGAGCAGGTATGCGGTTGCCCCAGGGATGATGAGCATCGCCACCACGAGGATCACGCCAACCACCTGCAGCGCAACCACCGCGGTCAGCGCGAGCAAGCCAAGAAGGAGCGCGCCGAGCAGCCGCGGGTTGAGGCCGATGGCCTGCGCGTGCGTTGGGTCGAATGCGTACAGCGTCAGATCTCGGCGCTTCACTACGAGCACGGTGAACGCGACGGCAGCGAGAATGGCGATCTGCGTCAGTTCGGCGGATGAGACGCCGAGAATGTTGCCGAAGATGATGTGGTTGAGGTCGGTCTCGCTCGGGGTGACTGAGATCAGCACGAGTCCAAGGGCGAAGAGTGTTGTGAACACGATCCCGATTGCGGCGTCCTCCTTCACCCGACTGGTGCTGCGGATTCCGCCAATGAGCGCGACGGCGAGGAAACCGAAGATGAGCGCACCAATGGCGAACGGTGCGCCCACGACATAGGCGAGTACCACTCCGGGAAGTACGGCATGCGAGACCGCGTCACCCATGAGTGACCACCCCACGAGCACGAGCCAGCAGGAGAGTAGCGCACACACCACCGCGGCGATCACGGTAGTGATGAGCGCCCGAGTCATGAACTCGTACTGCAAGGGTTCGAGGAGGAAATCGAGGGGGTTCATACGAGGCTCCGGGGGTCAAGGTCAGGGGTGTGTGCGCCGAGACCGAAGGTGAGCGCGAGGCGTTCGGGGGTGAGTGCTTCGCGCACGTCGCCGTGGAAGAGCACACGGCGTTGGAGGAGGGCTGCCTCATCTGCGAGCGCGGGCAGCGCGTGCAGGTCGTGGGTGGAGACGAGGACCGTGCTGCCGCCAGCGGCGAGCTCACGGAGCAAGCGCACGATCATTGCTTCTGATCGCTTGTCGACACCGGCGAACGGCTCATCGAGGAGCAGGATCTGCGCCCCCTGAGCGATACCGCGTGCGACAAACGCGCGCTTCTTTTGGCCCCCCGAGAGCTGACCAATCTGGCGCTCGGCGAAGTCGGTGAGCTCGACGCGTTCAAGCGCTTCGGCAACGGCAGCATGATCGACCGCGCGTGGACGCCGGGCCGGGCCGAGGTGTCCATAGCGTCCCATCATGACCACATCGCGCACCGAGACGGGGAACGCCCAGTCCACGGCCTCGCTCTGGGGAACGTACCCGACGCGACCGTTCTTGCGGGCGGCTGCCGGAGTGCCGCCTGCGAGGAGAACTTCGCCTCGGTCTGGCCGCACCGCCCCCATGATTGACTTGAAGAGCGTCGACTTTCCCGAGCCATTCATGCCGATGAGGCCGGTCACCCGACCGGGCATGACGTCGAGACTCGCCCCGTCGAGCGCGAGCACGTCGCCGTAGCGGACCGTGACATCGCGTACACGGATCGCGGGCAGGGTGTCCGTCGAGTGTGTGCTCATCGTGCGCCTCCGGTGAGCGCTGAGGTGATCGTGTCCGCGTCATGGCGGATGAGTTCGAGATAGGTGGGAACGGGGCCGTCGGGCTCGGAGAGCGAGTCGACGTAGAGGGTGCCGCCGTAGACGGCATCCGTTGCCTGGACCACCTGCTGCATGGGTGCATCGGAAACGGTCGACTCGCAGAACACGGCAGGCACGTCGTTCGCCCGCACGAACTCGATGGCTTCAGCGATCTGACGCGGCGTCGCCTGCTGCTCGGCATTCACCGGCCAGATGTACTGCTCGGTGAGGCCCGCGTCGCGCGCGAGGTAGGAGAAGGCCCCTTCGCAGGTGACGAGCGCGCGCTGCTGCTCCGGGAGCGTGGCAAGCTCAGCACTGAGCTCATCTTGCACCTCCTGCAGTTCCGCCTGATAGGCGACTGCATTGCTGCGGTAATCGTCTGCGTGTGCCGGGTCAAGCGTCGCGAATGCGTCGGCCATCGTGTCGACGTACTGCTGCACGACGCGTGGGCTCATCCACGCGTGCGGGTTCGGCTTCCCCGCATCCGCGTCTGCGGTGATTTCGAGCGGTTCGATGCCCTCCGTGACCACCACGTGCGGCACGTCGAGCTGATCGACAAACTTGGCGAACCAGGCCTCGAGGCCGAGCCCGTTGTCGAGAATCAGGTCAGCCTCAGATGCGCGCGCAATGTCTCCGGGCGTGGGCTCGTAGCCGTGGATCTCAGCGCCCACCTTGGTGATGGAGGCAACGCGAAGATGATCGCCCGCCACGTTCTCCGCGATGTCCGCGAGCACCGTGAAGGTGGTGAGCACTACTGGCCGATCGTCTGCCGGATCAGACGCGCTGTTCGCCGCCGAGGTGGAGCACCCGGCGAGCAGCACGCTAGCCGCCGTGAGGACGGCGCTTGCGCCGAGCGTACCGCGGAGTCGCGCAGAGCGTCGGGCGCTGAGATGAGCGTTCATGGACTTCCTTCACTGTGTCGAAATTGAAAGTTCGGATAGCCTAACTTTAAACATTGAATGATCGAAAAAGCGAATTCTGGGCGAGCCGCGCCGCGCACAGTCGTGAGCTCAATGGGAGGATGGGGCGCGCGGAGCGAAGGGAGCGGCGATGTCAGACGCGGCATCCGGGATCGGTGCACGACTCAGGGACGTTGCCCTCGTCGCGTCCGGGGGCGCGCTCGGATCCCTCGCTCGGTTTGGCGTGGGAGAGTGGGTCGGAGTGCGCGATGGGTGGCCGATCGCCACGCTCGCGGTGAATATCCTCGGCGCAGCCCTGCTTGGACTGCTTGTTGAGGTGGTGGCTGCTCGGCCGCGGTGGCGCCGCGCTCAGCTTCTTGCGGGCACGGGGGTGCTCGGGGGATTCACAACGTACAGCTTGTTGGCCACGCAGCTCGCGGAGATGCTACGTTCCGGCACAATTCTTCTTGCCCTCGGCTACGCGAGCGCGACAGTGCTCGGAGGACTTGCGGCGAGCCTGGTTGGCATCGCGCTTGGGCGTGCCCTGCGCGGGCGACGCGGCGAGCCCGGGGTCGTTCGAGGGGGCGGTGGATGACGTCCTCAGGAGGGTGGGGCATGCTCACCGTGATCGGTGTAGCCCTGGGTGGTGGTCTCGGCGCGGCGGCGCGCTTTGCCGTTGACCAGTGGATCCCCGCTCGGCTGCGCGAGCGCTTCCCCTGGGGGATTCTCGTCGTCAACCTGTCCGGTTCGTTCGTGCTGGGGATACTCGCGGGCGTCGTGCTCGCCGAGCCGCTGTGGAGCGTGCTCGCAAGTGGCTTCCTCGGCGGATACACGACCTTCAGCACCGCGAGTCTCGACACCGCGCGCATGATCCTTGAACGGCGACCGGCAGCGGCGCTGCTCAACGCCGTGGGAGTGCTCCTCGTCGCGGTTGCTCTCGCACTCTTGGGCATTGCACTCGGCGCCGCACTGGCCGCGCCGAGCGGGGGAATTGCCTAGCGCACTCGCTCCGCGGTGAAACTGTACTGCGGGGCAACGTACGCCTCCTGAGCGGCAATGAGCTGCAGTTCGCGTTCCCCTGAAGCCAGGGTGTGCTCGAGGAGCTCGTAGACACTCGCCGCCGTGTGTGTCAGCGCGGTTGCGGGGTCTCCTGTGCGGCGCAGGTGGGTCGTGAAGAGCGCGGCAGTGACGTCGCCTGAACCGTTCGCCTTGATGGGTAGGCGCGGGGTCTGGGTCAGCCACGCACCCTCGGGGGTGACGGCGAGCATTTCGATCGTCCCCTCCGGCGCCTCGGGCCGCGCGACGCTCGTGACGAGCACGGTGCTCGGCCCCTGGGCGCGGGCGAGGTCGGCTGACGCGAGCGTCGATTCGAGCGTGTCGGGGGAGGTCCCCGTGAGGAAGCCGAGCTCGAACTGATTTGGCGTGATCAGATCGGCCTGCGGAACGACGCGATCCCGAATCAGATTCTGTACCTCGGGTGCCACGTGGCAGCCTGAGAGCGCGTTGCCCAGGACTGGATCGCACGCGTAGATCGCGTCAGGGCTGTGCCGCTTCACTCGGGCCACCGCATCGAGAATCGCGTCGCCGATGCTGTCGCCGCCCTGGTATCCGGAAAGCACCGCGTCGACGCCGGCCAGGCCACCGCGCTCCTCGATGCCCGTCACGACCTCGCGCACGTCGTCGCCCGTGAGCATGGGCCCGCGCCAGGCACCATAGCCGGTGTGGTTCGAGAAGAGGACGGTGTGCACGGGCATGACCTCGACGCCGAGGCGCTGCAGCGGGAAGACCGCAGCCGAGTTGCCGACGTGGCCGTAGGCGACGGCGGACTGAATGGAGAGGATACGCATGAGCCGATCCTCCCACTGGCCCACGCGGTGGACCAGTCTGTTCCCGTGGAAGTGGACCACTCGCCGGCGCTTCCGCCGACGGGTGGCGCGACCTCGCTAGATTCCCCGCCCGGGCGTGAGGATCCCCCGAGGATCAAGCGCGAGCTTGATCGCACGCTGCACATCGAGCGCCGCTTCGTCGAGCTGCCAGGGGAGTTCGTGCTGCTTCACCGAGCCGATGCCGTGCTCACCCGAGATCGTCCCGCCCAGTGAGATTGCGAGCTTCGTGATGTCGTCGATCACCGCGTCGGCCGCGGCGATGCCCGCCGCATCGTCGGGCGCTTCCACTGTGCTGTGGAGGTTTCCATCGCCCGCGTGAGCCACCGTCGATACGCGCTTGCCGTGGCGCTCGGAGATCTCGGCGATGCCGTGAAACACCTCGGCGAGCGCGGCAACGGGGACCCCGACGTCGCAACCGATCTTCAGTCCGCGCGCGTTGAGCGCCGGGTTCGAGAGCCGACGCGCCTCGAGCAGCGCGTCGGTGTCGGAGATCTCCGTCTCGGTTGCGCCCTGCGCGCGACAGGTCGCCGTGATCGACTCGGCTTTCGCCGCTGCGTCGAGCCCCACGGTCTGCCCGACGAGCATCGCGCCCGCGGGAACGGTGAGCCCGCTCGGCTGGAACGACTCGATGATCTCGACGCTGAGCGCGTCCATGAGTTCGAGCACTTCGGGCTGTGCGTCTCCGTTCACGATCGCGGTCACGGCGCTGCCCGCGGCCTCGAGCGTGTCAAAGCTGGCGCGGAAGGTGCGCGGGGTGCCCGGCGGAATCGGCTTCAGACGGACTGTCGCTTCGGTCACGACGCCGAGCGTCCCCTCTGATCCGACAAACAGGCTCGTGAGGTCGTACCCGACCACGTTCTTTCGGGTGCGTGCGCCGGTGCGCATGACGCGGCCGTCAGCAAGCACCACGACGAGTGCGGCAACCGAGTCGTTCGTCACCCCGTGTGCCACGCAGCGGAGGCCACCCGCGTTCGTCGCGATGTTGCCGCCGATGGTTGAGGTGCGGGCGCTCGCCGGATCCGGTGGGAAGAAGAGACCGGCCTCGCGCGCGCGAGCGTCGAGCTGCGCGGTGATCACGCCCGCCTGCACGGTCGCCGTGCGGTTCGCCGCGTCGATCTCGACGATTTCCGTCATGTCTGCAAGCGAGACGACGAGCCCGCCCGGATAGGCGTTCGCCCCGCCCGCGAGCCCGGTGCCTGCCCCACGCACGCTCACCGGCACGTCGTGCTCATGCGCCCATGCGAGCGCGGCCGAGACATCGGCGGTGCTCGTCGCACGCACGGCGGCGCGCGGCGCCCCCTCAGGGCCCACCCGAGAGCTGTCGTGCGAGAGCTCGGCAAGCACCGAGGCATCGCGTACCAGTCGGTCTCCCAGGAGGCGTTCGAGGTCCTGCAGATCAGCCATAGTCGTCTTCCTTGTCGGTACGGGGATTGCGGCGGTGGGCGGCGGCGCGGGATCCCCGCGCACACGGCAGCTTGCCGCGCTGCGCCGCGCGTTCCCCTCGAGTCTATGGACCGCGCCGGCGTGTCACCCAACCCGCTGCGTGGGAAGATGGGCGCATGCCAGTACGCGCGACGGGGGCAGGCCGCTATGCCCCGAGCCCTTCGGGAGACCTCCACCTTGGAAACCTGCGCACCGCGCTGTTGGCCTGGTTGTTCGCGCGCACGAGCGGCCGCAGATTTTTGATTCGGATCGAGGATCTCGACCGTGCGCGCGACGCAGGGAGCGCGTTGCGCCAGCTTGACGACCTGGCCGAACTCGGCCTCGACTGGGATGACGAGCCCGTGTTGCAATCTGCCCGCGGTGAGGACCATGCCGCGGCGATCGCGCAGCTTGCCGATGCTGGGCTCGTATACGAGTGTTTCTGCACGCGGAAGGACATTCTCGCGGCGCCTACTGCGCCGCACGCGCCGCCGGGTGCCTACCCGGGCACTTGTCGCGAGCTGAGCCTGGCCGAGCGAGAGGCCGCGCGCGAGCGGATTCTGCCTCGCACGCCAGCGCTGCGGCTGCGCGTGCCGGCGGGCACGGCGGCGCCGCAGTACACGGACCGCGTCTTGGGGGATCAGCTGCACGGAGAGATTGACGACTTCGTGCTGCGTCGCGGCGACGGAACTGTGGCGTACAACCTCGCCGTCGTCGTGGATGATGCGGCGATGGGGGTCGACCAGATTGTGCGCGGGGACGATCTTGCGCCGTCCACGCCACGGCAGATCCTGCTGCAGCGCCTGCTGAGTTTGCCGAGCCCGCCAGCGCTCGAGTACGCGCACGTTCCGCTCGTGCTCGGGCCGACGGGAAAACGCCTCGCGAAGCGCGACGGTGCAGTGACCCTCGCCGAGCTTCGCGCCGGCGGGGTGTCCGCTGCGCGGGTGCTGAGTGAACTCGCAGCGTCACTTGACCTTGCCCGGGCGGGGGACGTCGTGACCACCGCGCAGCTCGCGGAGCGCTTCGATCCCGAGCTGCTGCCGCGCGGACCACTCATCTGGCTGCCTGCCTGAGCGGCCCGCCGGATCGCGCCTCGCGCTAAAGCGTCTCTGTTGCCCGAAGACCTAGCGCTTGAGCGCGCGGATGATGCGCGAGAGCGCGCGACCCGCCACCCACACGAAGGGGACTGCCACGACGAGCAGCGCGATGAGGTTCGGCTCGAAGCGGGTGCGACCGTCGCGGGTCACGTACGCACCCACGGGGATCGACATGCCGCCGCCTCCGCCGCCCGACGCCTCGCCGGTGCCGGACACGCTGCCCTCGCCGTCGCCGGAGCCCTCGCCGGCCCCAAAGCCGTACGTGGTGCACGCGACCGGCATGATCGTGGTGCCGTCAACGTCGACGGGTGCTCCATATGCGGAGTGCACCCCGACCTGCGTCACGGTGTCTGCAAGCTGCTTCGTGAGAGATGCCATGTCGTCAGCCTACTCGTTCGACTCCGCCACGTCAGCCCCATGGCGTGGCTGGAACACGGTTGCGGGTTCCGGGCGCTTCGCCACAATGCCATCGCCCGACGAGACGTGCTTAATCCGGCGAATCACCCAGGGCACGAGATGCTCGCGCGCCCACACGACGTCCTCTTTGCGGGCCTCACGCCAGTTGCGCTCGGGGAGCGGCGGCGGGTCGAGGGGACCAAGATCGTGGGGCACGTTCAGTGCGTCGAGCGCGGCGCGGGCGATCGTGTGGTGACCGAGCGCATTGAGGTGCAGGCGGTCACCCGCCCAAAAACGGCTGTCCTGCAGCTCTGCGATCGACCACTGGTCCACCACCACGCAGTCGTGGCGCTGAGCCACCTTGCGAACGTTCTCGTTGAAGATCGCGACCTTGCCGCGAATGCTGCGGAAGACCGGCTGAAACGCGGTGTCGACGCCCGTGAACAGGAGGATCGTCGCGCCCGTCTCAGAGAGCCGGGTGACGATCTGGTCGAGCTTCTCCGCAACCTCGTCGGGATCGGTGCCGGGGCGGATCACATCGTTGCCGCCCGCGCACACGCTGATGAGGTCGGGACGCAGATCCTGCGCTACCGCCACCTGCTCGTCCGCGATCTGCTGGATGAGCTTGCCGCGCACCGCAAGATTTGCGTACGAGAAGTCTTCGTCGGTGCTGGCGAGCACCTCGGCGAAGCGGTCGGCCCAGCCGCGCAACCCGCCCGGGCTGTCTGCGTCAGGATCACCAACACCCTCGGTGAAGGAATCGCCAATGGCCACGAAGCGCGACCAGGGGAGCTCTACACCCGTCCCATCCTGTGCCATACCGAAACTCCTCATTCTCCCGCGGCCCACCGGAAGTGGTGTGCACGTAGTACCGATAGTCTAGGGCGCTGTGACAGATTCGGACCCGGGCCTCCACCTGCCGGGGACCAGCGCCGCCGAGCACCTGCCGCCCGCCTATCCCGAGCGCGCGGCGCACGGCACCGCCGGCACGCTGCGCGCCTGGCAGGAGGAGGCGATCAGGAAGTACCTGGAGGCTGCGCCTCGGGACTTCCTCGCTTCAGCGACCCCCGGCGCAGGCAAGACGACCTTCGCGCTGCGTCTCGCCGCGATCCTCCGCGCCAACCACACCGTGCGCCAGATTATCGTCGTCGCCCCCACCGAGCACTTGAAGGTGCAGTGGGCGGACGCGGCGATGCGCGCCGGCATTCGGCTGAACCCTCGCTACTCAAACAGCGACGGCCTCGGCTACGGCAACCAGTACCACGGTGTGGTCGTGACCTACGCGCAGATCGCGATGAAGCCGGTGCAGCACCGACTGCTCACCGAGAACACCGACACGCTCGTCATCATGGATGAGGTGCACCACGGCGGCGATGCGCTCAGCTGGGGCGATGCGATTCGCGAAGCCTACGGTTCCGCCAAGCGACGGCTCTCGCTCACGGGAACCCCGTTCCGCTCGGACGAGGCGCCGATCCCGTTCGTGCAGTACGCGCCGCAGGGCGATGGCTCCAAGGTGTCGCTCACTGACTACGACTACGGCTATGGGCGCGCGCTCGCCGACGGCATCGTCCGCCCCGTGATCTTCATGGTGTACGCGGGGAAGATGCGCTGGCAGACCTCGGCGGGTGAAGAGATGGAGGCCGCCCTCGGTGAGGGCAACACGAAGGACATCACGTCTCAGGCCTGGCGCACGGCGCTCGACCCGGCGGGCGACTGGATCTCGAAGGTGCTGCGCGCGGCCGACCGCCGGCTCACCGAGGTGCGCCAGCAGATCCCCGACGCCGGGGGTCTGGTCATCGCGACGGACCACGCTGCCGCGAAAGCATACGCGCAACAGCTCCAGGCGATCACGGGGGAGGAGGTCGCCCTCATCCTCTCGGACGACAGCGGCGCCTCCGAGCGCATCGACGAGTACTCGAAGGGTGACTCCCGCTGGATGGTCGCCGTGCGCATGGTGTCTGAGGGGGTCGACGTGCCGCGCCTCGCGGTCGGCGTGTACGCGACCAGCTCATCCACCCCGCTGTTCTTTGCGCAGGCGATCGGCCGCTTCGTGCGCTCGCGCCGTCGGGGTGAAGTCGCGTCGGTATTCATCCCCAACGTACCGGCGCTCATGCAGCTTGCTGCGGAGCTCGAGAAAGAGCGCGGTCACGTTCTCGAGGGCCCCAAGAGCGCGGAGGAGATGTGGGACGCGGAAGCCGCGCTCATGGCCGAGGCGGAGCGGGAGGACCGCGCATCCGAGGAGCTCGCAGAGGGCGAAGGTTTCGTCTACCAGGCGCTCTCCTCCGACGCGCACTTCGACCGCGCGGTGTTCGACGGCGCTGAGTTCGGTGGCTACGCGGAGGTGGAGAGCGAGGAGGAACTCGAGTTCCTGGGCTTCCCCGGCCTCCTCGAACCGCAAGACGTGCGAGCCCTCCTCCAGCAGCGGCAGGCCCGCCAGGCCCGCTCGAGCGCAGAGAAGCAAGGCATTCTCGAACACGCACCCGATCGGGCGCAGCAACCCGAGGCCCTGCACCGCACGCTCGGCGAGCAGCGCAAGCTGCTCAACAGTCTCGTGGGCATGTACTCGAAGGTCTCGGGAGAGCCGCACAAGGAGATCCACAACGAGCTCCGTCGCGTCTGCGGTGGCCCCCCGGTCGCCCAGTCCTCAGTGACACAGCTCCAGAAGCGCATCGACCTGCTGCGCCGCCGGCTCCGCCCGTAGCGACACCGGCGGCCCGCTCGGCTGCTCGGCTGCTCGCTAGTGTGGGACGCATGGGGAAGAAAGCCGCAGCCGGATCCACGCCCGCCACCGTCGCGCTCATGAAGCTCGGGATCGTATTCACGGAACGCAGCTATACGCACGACCCCGCGGTCACCGATTTCGGGGGCGAAGCCGCGGCCGCGCTCGGGGTGCCCGAGGAGCGCGTGTTCAAGACCCTGCTCGCCGATGTTGACGGCGCCCTCGCGGTGGCGATTGTGCCCGTCTCCGGCATGCTCAACCTGAAAGCGCTCGCCGCAGCCCTCGGTGGCAAGCGGGCGGCGATGGCCGACCCCGCGCTCGCAGAGCGTCGCACTGGCTACGTCGTGGGTGGCATCAGCCCGCTGGGCCAGCGCAGCCGCCTCCGCACGGTGCTCGACGGATCGGCCCTCACGTACGACACCGTGCTCGTATCCGGCGGCAGGCGCGGCCTTGACCTCGAGCTCGCCCCGAACGACCTCGTGAGCGCAACGGGCGCCGTGGTCGCAGAAATCGGCCGGTAGGAAAAACGGCGGAATCATGCGCGACGCGCGCGAGTTCCCGGCCGAATTGGAGGGGAGTTGCGATTCCGTGCTAAATTACTATCTGTTCGGCCGGTGAGAAACCGGGAAGAACAAGTCACAGTGTTCGCGCGGGTGGCGGAATGGCAGACGCGCTAGCTTGAGGTGCTAGTGCCCGTATTAGGGCGTGGGGGTTCAAGTCCCCCTCCGCGCACGTGAACAAAGAAGCCCCCTCCTTCGGGAGGGGGCTTCTTGCATTCCCCGGGACTCCCAAGCGCGTGCGCTGTGCGGTCACGCTCGAGAGCCCCCAAGGGTGACTACTGTGCGGACCAGCCACCGTCCGATGCCAGCACCACGCCGTTCACGTTGCTCGAGTCGTCGCTCAGCAGCCACGTGATTGCGCTGGCGAGCTGCTCGGGAGTCGCCGGCGCAAAACCGAGCGTCTGGAATGCAGGGCCCATCAGCTGCGCCGCGTAGTCGGACTTGAAGGTGCCGTCGACGTTCGTGGCGACGCCGCCCGGGGCAACGGCGTTCACTCGGATGCCCTTGCGGCCGTACATGAACGCCGTGTTCTTCGTGAAGCCGACCACCGCGTGCTTGGAAGCGGTGTACGCGGCGCCCGCCGCATTGCCCCGGATCCCCGCCTCGCTCGCGGTATTGACGATCGTGCCGGTTCCGCGCTCAAGCATGCCGGGCAGCACCGCGCGGGTGAGGCGCATCACGCCCATGACGTTGATGTCGAATACGCGCTGCCAGAGCTCGTCCTCAACCTCGTGCGCGGGCAGGAAGCCGTCCATGATGCCGGCGTTGTTCGCTACGGCGTCGATCGGGCCATTTGCCGCGGCAACGAGCTTCGCAACGTCGGCTTCGCTCGTCACATCGCTTACCACCGTGCGGAGCCTGTCTGAGCCGGCCTCCTCAGCAAACGCTGCGAGGCGTTCCGCGGACACGTCGGAGGCCACGACGGTGCCGCCTTCGGTAAGGATCCGCTGCGCGATTGCCTTGCCGATCCCGGACCCGGCCCCGGTGACGATTGCGGTCTGCCCAGTGAAGCGCTCGGGGACGATGGTGGTGTTCATGACGGAACCTCGTTTCGTAGTCGGGTGCGTGAGGCTCGGGGCCTCGGGATCAGTGTCCTCCCATGGCCCAGTCCCGCGCAGCAGGCGCATTCCCAGGAAGCTCTGATCACCTGGACCACCGCACGGGGCCTGCGCGTCACGAGGCGCAATCCCTCGCGAAAGCTCGTGCTGGCCGGATACCCTGGGGGCATGAGCACCGAATCGACCGAGCACGAGCTTTCGGAAACCGTACGCATCGCCCGCGACCTGATCCGGATCGATACGAGTAACCGCGGCGGTGGTGACGCGGAGCCCGAGCGGCCGGCCGCCGACTACGTCGCTGCGTACCTGAACGAACTCGGACTTGAGCCGACCATCATCGAGTCGGCTCCGGGGCGCGCGAGCGTGGTGGCGCGCGTCGCCGGGCGCGATCCCGAGCTGCCTGCGCTCGTGCTGCATGGACACCTCGACGTCGTGCCCGCGGACCCCGCCAACTGGACGGTGGACCCATTTGCGGGTGAGATTCGTGACGGCATGCTGTGGGGGCGCGGCGCGGTCGATATGAAGGACATGGACGCCATGATCCTCACCGCGATCGCGGAGCTTCTGCGGGCAGGGGAGAAGCCGAAGCGTGACGTGGTGCTCGCATTCTTCGCTGACGAGGAGAACGGCGGCGTCTACGGTGCCCACCACCTCGTCGAACACCACCCCGAGCTCTTCGCGGGCGCTGGTACCGCGATCAGTGAGGTGGGCGGCTACTCGATCGACATTGGCGGCACCCGCGCGTACCTCGTGCAGACGGGGGAGAAGGCGCTCGACTGGATTCGCCTCCGTGCTCGGGGGACCGCCGCGCACGGTTCGCGCGTGTGGCAGGACAACGCGGTGACCCGCCTCGCCGAGGCCATCGCCGCGCTTGGCCGGCACGAGTGGCCGCTGGCGCTCTGCGACACCACGCGCGAGCTCATCTCTGAGATCGCCGCGATCTTCGGCGAGGATCCGCTCGAGGTGGCGCCCGAGGAACTGGTGCTGCGCCTCGGCAAGGGCGGCGGCTTTATCCAGGCGAGCCTGCGCAATACGAGCAACCCCACCGTGCTCACCGCCGGGTACAAGCACAACGTCATCCCCGACACTGCAGAGGCGCTCGTGGACGTGCGCTCGCTCCCCGTCGAGCAGGCGGATGTGCTCGCGAAGATTCAGGAGATCGTCGGCGCAGACATCGAGATCGAGACGGTGCACTCTGACATCGGGCTCGAGGTGCCGTTTGAGGGCGAGCTCGTCGACGCGATGAAGGCGAGCCTCCGGTTGCACGATCCGGAGGCGCGGGTGCTGCCGTACCTGCTCTCCGGAGGCACGGACAACAAGGCGCTGTCACGCCTTGGGATCGTGGGCTACGGCTTCGCCCCGCTCCGGTTGCCCGCAGACCTCGACTTCCCTGGAATGTTCCACGGCGTCGACGAGCGTGTGCCCCTCGACGCCCTCGACTTTGGGCACCGCGTGCTTGTCGACTTGCTGCGCAGCTACTAGTCGATGCGCCTGAGCGCCGCGCCCAGACACGAACGGGCGCGCCGCTCGCCGTGGGCTAGTCTGGACGGCGGCCTGAATTCGCTGGGGCGCCCTCGTGCGTCCGCCACGAAAGGACAGCATGGGAATCTTCGAGGCGATTCTGCTCGGCATCATTCAGGGACTCACTGAGTTCCTCCCGATTTCGTCGAGCGCGCACCTCCGTATCGCGAGTGAACTCATGGGCATCGGCGACGCTGGTGCAGCGTTCACCGCGATCACGCAGATCGGTACCGAGGCTGCGGTGATCGTGTTCTTCTGGCGTGACATTGTGCGCATCATCGGCCGCTGGTTCAAGTCACTCACCGGCAAGATCGATCGCAAGGATCCTGACGCGCTGATGGGCTGGTGGATCATCCTCGGCACGATTCCGATCGTGGTGCTCGGGCTGCTCTTCCAGGATCAGATCGAGGGCACGCTGCGCTCGCTCTGGTTCGTCGCGATCATGCTGATTGTCTTCGGCATCCTGCTCGGGATCGCGGATCGTATCGGCCGCAAGCAGCGCCCGCTGGATCAGCTCACCTGGAAGCACGGCCTCGGTTTCGGCTTTGCGCAGGCGCTCGCGCTGATCCCGGGGGTTTCGCGCTCGGGCGGCACGATCACCGCGGGCCTCCTCATGGGGTACACCCGTGAGGCTGCCGCCCGGTACTCGTTCCTGCTGGCGATCCCCGCGGTGTTCGGCTCGGGCTTCTACCAGCTCTTCAAAGCGCTGAAGGCGCCTGCTGACAGCACGCCGATGGGGCTCACGATCATCGCAACGATCGTTGCGTTCGTCATCGCGCTGTTCGTGATCGGCCTGTTCATGCAGTACATCTCGAAGCGCAGCTTCATGCCCTTCGTGGTGTACCGGGTGCTGCTTGGCATCGCGATCATCGTGCTGCTCAGCACGGGCGTGCTCTCCGCTGATGGTGGCGCCACCGCCGCGGGCACTGCGCTGGTGGCTACGGGCGGTGCGCTGTGAGGACCTGGACCCCGCCCGAGGTTCCTGAGCTTCCCGGCACGGGCATCGCACCGAAGCTTTTCAACACGGCGACTGAGCGCCTGGAGCATCCCGCGATTCCCGACGGACGCGCACTGCTGTACGTCTGCGGGATCACGCCCTACGACGCGACCCACCTGGGCCACGCCTTCACGTACCTCACGTTCGACATCATGCAGCGCGCCTGGCGCGACGCCGGGATCGAGACCGTGTACGCGCAGAACATCACCGATGTTGACGATCCGCTCCTCGAGCGCGCGAACGACACCGGTGTGGATTGGCGTGGCCTCGCCGATTCGCAGATCGGGCTCTACCGCTCCGACATGCACCGACTCGGCATGCTGCCGCCCGAGCACTTCATCGCCGTCACGGAGCAGATCGACGAGATCGCTGCCGCTGTGCAGCGGCTCATCGAACTCGGTTTCGCGTACCGTGTGCCCACGAGCGACACCGCGACGGACGATGTCTACTTCGACACCGCCGCGGCGGAGCGCGACTCGCAGTGGCGACTCGGCGATGTTGCGCCCTACGATCCCGAACTGATGCGTCGACTGAGCGCGGAGCGCGGCGGGGATCCCGATCGACCGGGGAAGCGCGGGCCGCTCGATCCGCTGCTGTGGCGCGCCGCACGCGAGGGTGAGCCGAGCTGGGAGTCGCCCGTCGGCGAGGGGCGACCTGGCTGGCACATTGAGTGCTCCGTGATCGCCACGGGCGCGCTCGGCGGCGCGTTCACGGTGCAGGGTGGGGGCTCCGATCTGATCTTCCCGCACCACGAATACACTGCAGCGCACGCGACCGCGCTCTCAGGCACGCCGCTTGCGCACGCATACTGCCACGTGGGCCTCGTCGCGTACCAGGGGCACAAGATGTCGAAGTCGCGCGGCAATCTCGTCTTCGTGTCGAAGCTGCTCGACGGCGGAGCTGATCCCTCCGCGATTCGACTCGGCCTGCTCGCGCATCACTACCGCTCTGAGTGGGAGTGGCTCGATGCCGATCTGGCAACCGCGACGCGCCGGCTCGAGGCGTGGCGAGCGGGGCTTGAGCGCACCAGCGCTGACCCTGTCGCAGCGGGCACGGTGGTGCAGCAGCTGCGCGCGGCGCTTGCGAACGACCTCGATACGCCGGTGATGCTGGCCACGCTCGATGCGGCGCTCGACCAGGGTGTCGATTCGCCGCAGCTCGTCGCCGACGCGGTGCGTGCACTGCTCGGCGTGAAGCTCTAGGTCGCCGCTCGGCGACGAAACGCCGCGGGTGAGGAATCCTCACCCGCGGCGTTTTCGCGTGCGCGCTAGAGCACTCGCGTGCGTGCTCAAGAGGAACGCTCGGTGCGCCCGAGATCTCAGACTTCTCCGTCGGAGCCTTCGGGCTTCGTGTGGTCCGCGGGGTTCGTGTCGTCTGCGGGGCTCGTGTCGTCTGCGGTGGTTTGGTCGCCCGCGTCGCCCTCACGCGTCGCGTCGCCCGGACCTGCAGCATGCGGCTCTGCCGCGCGCGAGCCGTCCTCGAGGAACTTCTCAAACTCCGCGGCGATTGCGTCGCCTGTCGTCTCCGCCGCGAGGGCTTCATCGCGCGACTCCTCGAGCCCGCGGATGTAGCGCGTCATGTCCTCGTCGGCAGCGGCAATCCGATTGATGTTCGCCTCCCAGTCGTTCGCGAGCGTGAGGAGCTCACCCCGCGGAATCACGACGTCGAGCAGTTCCTCGAGCTTGTCTAGCAGTGCGAGCGTCACCTTCGGTGAGGGGGTGCTGTGCACGTAGTGCGGTACCTGAGCCCACAGCGAAATGGGGGCAAGGCCCGCGGCCGTGAGCGCGAGCTCGACGATGCTGGCAATGCCCGCTGGGCCCTCGTAGGTGCTGCGGATCGCGCCGGTGCGATCGCGCTGCTCCTGGCTATCGCTCGTAATGGTCGTGACGACGGGACGCGAGTGCGGCGCGTCGGAGTACATCGAACCCAGGATGATGACGGTGTCGATTCCCCAGACATCCACGAGCTCGACGATCTCGTCGGCGAAGCTCTGCCAATCGCGCGCCGGCTCGACACCGGAGAGCAGGAAGAGCTCGGTGACTCGGCCACCGTCAATGCGGCGTACGGTCTCGGCGTCGGAATCATCTTCGGCACCGGGACGCTGCACAGTGCCGAGCAACTTTGTGTCGGGCCACTCGATCGACCGGTTCCCCTGCTCGTCGATGACGAGCTTCGGCCGGTGCACCTGATAGTCCACGTAGCCCTCGGAACCAAGAATGTGCAGTGGCTCCGCGCCCGTGAGTTCCGCGAGGTGCTGCAGCACGTCGCTCGTCGCGTCGCCCGCGTCGCTCCAGCCCTGGAAAGCGGCGATGAGTACACGGGGGTACCCGGGAGAGGCGGCGGTCACGACGAGGTGCTCCTTGCGATTGCGGGACAACGAACTGAACGTCCAGAGACGATCGTTCACCAGGATATCCCGCTGACGCTCAGTAGAATGTTCCGGATGAGCGCGATCCTCTCCGAGCGAACGCCCGCGGCAGTGCTGTGGGACATGGACGGCACCCTGATTGATTCCGAGCCACTGTGGCTCGACGCCGAGCTGGCGATGCTTCGCCGATACGGCATCGAGTTGACTGATGAGGTGCGTGATGGCCTCGTCGGTTCGGGATTGCGCGCCGCCGCCGGCGTCTTCCAAAAGCTCGGCGTGCCGCTCTCTGCCGACGAGATCATCGACGAGTGGACCGCTGGCGTGATTGCGGGTCTCCGCGAGGCCGGCCCCGTGTGGCGTCCGGGGGCCGTCGAACTGCTGCGCTCGCTCGGCGCCGCGGGGATCCCGAGCGCACTCGTCACGATGGCGGTGCGCGAGATCGCCGACGCCGTGCTCGCGCTGCTGCCGCCGGACGCGCACTTCGTTGCGTCAATCGCGGGCGATGAGGTGAGCCGCGAGAAGCCGGACCCTGAGCCGTATCATCTGGGCGCCGCGCTCGTCGGTGCGCCTATCGAAGAGTGCCTGGCACTCGAGGACTCCGGCAGCGGCCTGCGCGCCGCGCACGCTTCGGGCGCCGTGGCGATTGGGATCCCGAACCTCGTTGACCTCACGGGTGTGCCGGCGCACGAGTTGTGGCCGAGCCTCGCGGGCGTGGACGCCGATAGACTTTCGGAGCGATTCCGGGCGCACACGAGCGTCCGTCGTGATTCACAGCAGCAGACAGAAACAGGAGAACTCGCGTGAGCGATCAGGACACAGCAGCCGGAACCCCCGCCCCGAGCGGGCCGCTCGGCTACGGCGACCGCGTGCAGCTCACCGGACCGAAGGGGCGGCTGAACACGATCACGCTCGTGCCCGAGGGGGAGTTTCACAGCCACCGCGGCGTGATCGCGCACGCGGATCTCGTTGGCTTGCCTGACGCGTCCGTGGTGAGCAACAGCAGCGGCGAGGAGTATCTCGTGCTGCGACCGCTGCTCTCCGACTTCGTGATGTCGATGCCGCGCGGCGCCGCCATTGTGTACCCGAAGGACGCCGCACAGATCCTCTCGCTCGCCGACATTTTCCCCGGCGCGCGCGTCGTCGAGGCTGGAGTTGGCTCCGGTGCTCTGTCGCTCCACCTGCTGCGTGGGATCGGCGAGCAGGGTGAACTCTTCTCGTTTGAGCGCCGCGATGAGTTCGCCGATGTCGCTCGCGCGAACGTTGCCGCCTTCTCGGGTTCCGTGCCCGAGAACTGGACCCTCACGGTCGGCGATTTGCAGGACACGCTGCCCGCAACCTGCCCTGCCGGTTCGGTTGACCGTGTGGTGCTCGACATGCTCGCGCCGTGGGAGTGCGTCGATGTTGCCGCGGAGGCGCTGCAGCCCGGTGGTGTACTGATTTGCTACGTCGCTACGGTGACGCAGCTCTCGCGCACGGCCGAGCAGATTCGCCGCAGCGGCCAGTTCACGCACCCGCAGTCCTCGGAGACAATGGTGCGCGGCTGGCACGTCGAAGGACTCGCGGTGCGCCCGGATCACCGCATGGTGGCGCACACTGGCTTCCTCATCACCGCACGCCGCCTCGCGCCCAACACTGTTGTGCCGAGCCTCAAGCGTCGCGCGTCGAAGAGCGAGTTCAGCGATGCAGACCTCGCCAACTGGTTGCCCGACCTCGCCGAGGGCGCGTCGAGCGACGAGGTGTGGACTCCCGAGGTGGTCGGTGAGCGTCAGAAGAGCGAGAAGGTGCTGCGGAAGAAGGTGCGCGAAGCGCGCAACTTTGCGAGTGAGCGCCGTGCCGATACACCGGATACCGATACCCAGAATTAGTTCGTGTCGGCTGATGGGAGCTGCAATGCGGCGAGCATCAGCCGACGTTCGATAGGATGGCGGGGTTCACACAGGCTTCCGCGAGAGGTGCATATGCTTCGTCGACTCGTTCCCGCAACCGCAGCGTCCGCGCTGCTCATCGTCGGGTTGACCGGCTGCACCTCCGCGCAGGAGGCGGCGCGCGCTGACTGCACGCCCGTCATGCAGCCTGGCGCGCTCAGCAACAGTGTGGTGGTGCTCGGCGAAGCCGGGACGACGCCGCAGGTGAAGGTGCCGGAGGGTACCGATATCGTCAGCTCGCAGCGCACGATCGTGTCGGCGCCGGCGAGCGATGGCGCGATCGCTGGCGAGCGCTCGCTGGTTGGCGTCAACATGTCGTTCTTCGACTCGAAGAGCGCGAAGCCCCTGTACGAAAGCCCGGCACTCGCCGACCCCCAAATGGCGCCCGAGTACCTGCTCGTCGCCGAGGACATGGCAAACCCGCTGAGCGAGGCTGTGCGCTGCGCCGCCGAGGGAGACCGGGTCGTGCTCGCGCTGTCGCCCACAGACAGCGCGCAGCTCGCCATGCAGCTGGGTGCGACCCCGGGCGAATCGCTCGTCGGCGTGATCGACGTAGTTTCCGCGAGCCCGCTCGCCGCACAGGGCCCCGTGCGTGGTCTGCCGAATGGCTACCCCGCGGTGGTCACGGACGAGACGGGCCAGCCCGGTGTCGTGCTGCCGCCCCGCGAGGCGCCGAAGGGTACGAGTTCTGCCGTCCGCATCGCGGGCGATGGAGAAAAGGTGCGCGCAGACCAGAACGTCATCGGTCAGGTGCTCAGCGTGGGCTGGGACGGCACCGTCCAGCAGAACTCCTGGACCCAGGGGCTCATGTCGTTCGGCACCGAGGAGCAGGTCGCCGCGTCCGGAAACACCTTCCGCGCGCAGCTGACCGGCAAGCAGGTCGGTTCGCAGGTGGTCATCGTGGAGAACGAGGGCGGTTCGGCCCGCGTGGTGGTCGTCGACATCCTCGGCGTCAACTGAGGTCGCGAGTGGTCGCACGCTCGACGGTTCCCAGCGAGCAGCGGGTCTTCAGTCTCGTCCTCGCGCTGGTCGTGAGCCCTGAGGGGCTCACGAAGCGCGAGCTCCTGTCCTCGGTGTATGGCTACGCCGAGCGCTTCACTCCAGGGGAGTCAAGCCTCGCACTTGACCGCCAGTTTGAGCGCGACAAGGAGCAACTGCGCGGGCTGGGTATCCACATCGAGACCCTCGACTCTCCGCTAGAGCCAGGCAACAATCAGCTCACGCGATACCGCATCTCGAAGGAACTGCTCGAGTTCCCGAGCGAACTGAGGTTCAGCGAGCGCGAGCTCGTGCTGCTCCGCCTCGCCGCGCTCGCGTGGCAGGAAGGCAGCCTGAGCGCTGAGTCGCGCCGCGCTGCGATGAAACTCGAGGCGCTGGGTGCTGGGCTCGACTTGCAGCACCTCGGCGTTGCTCCTCGGCTCGGCTCGGCCGAGCCTGCAGCGGCCGCGCTGCAGGAGGCGATCGACGCCGGTCGGGTGGTCCGCTTCGCTTACACGCTTCCCGGTCGAGACGCTCCGCTCGAGCGTCGCGTCGCGCCCCTGCGTCTGCACCGGGCCGATGGTCGCTGGCACCTTATTTCGTGGGACCTTGAGCGCGCTGCCGAGCGCGTCTTCCTGCTTGCGCGCATCAGCGGGGCGGTGACGATCGAGCAGACCCGCTTTGCGCCCGAGCTGCGGGACCGGGCCGACCCCGCGGTGGCTGAACTGCTGCGACTGCGCGAGTCGCAGCGTGCGACGCTTCGTGTCGGTCGCGGCACCGTTGCGGAGGCGCGTCTCACGCCCCGCGCTGCGGTCGTGGCCAGCAGTGAGGACGGGGTCGAACTGACGCTCGGCATGCTTGATCCGCACCTCTTGGCCGCCGAGCTGATCGGGTATGGTGCGGAGGTTGCAGTGAGTGAGCCAGCGGCGCTCCGCGAGCTCGTCATCACCGGCCTTCGCCGCATTGCTGCTGCGCACGAGGAGGACTCGCATGGCTAACCCGGTGCTCGGCCCCGACCGCGTGCTGCTGCTCCTCTCACTTGTGCCTTACCTGCGAGAGCACGGACCGGTTCCCACCACGGAGCTGGCAGCAACGTTCGGTGTGACACCCGAATTGCTGCGCTCGCTTGTGCGGTTCCTCGGCACCGCCGGGGTACCGGGGGAGACGCTCAGCTATCAGGACCAAGACCTCTTCGACATCGACTGGGACGCTCTCGAGGAGCAAGACCTCGTGAGCCTCACCCGAACCGTCGCGGTCGAGGACGCACCCCGCTTTGCACCCGCCGAGACCGCTGCGCTCATCGCCGGACTGCATGCGCTCACCGCGGTGCTGCCCGCGGCCGATGCGGAGCTCGCGCGCACCACCGCGGAGAAACTGGGCGCCGCGCTCGGGGCCACCGATGCGCCCGTGGTGAGCGTAAGCGCCGACCCAGAGGACGAGCGCATTCCGGTGATCGTAGCGGCGATCGACGGGGCCCGCACGGTGCGTTTCCGCTATCGCGATGCCTCGGGCACGGAGACGGAGCGGACCGTGATCCCGCACGCACTGACCCAACGGCCCGGTGGCTGGTATCTCCGCGGACGCTGCCTAGACCGAGGTGCTGATCGCACCTTCCGCGTCGACCAGATATTTGACCCCCAGCTCGGAGACTCCGCGGAGGCCTCCTCGGCGGAGCCGACGGCGACGCCAGCGGCGACGCCAGCGGCTGTGAACGTCTCGCAGATCACCGCACGCGTGTCTGCTGCCGCGCTGCCGCGCATTCACGGGTTTGTGCCCGAGGTGCTTGGTGAGGTCGCGCCCGGGGTGCTGCGCGTGCGAATCGACGCCTGGTACGCTGACGCGGCGATCAGGCTTGTCCAGATCGCGCCCGGCGAGATCTCCATCGAAGCTCCGGCAGCGGCGCGTGCCGCGGTGCAGGAGTGGGCGGCACGCGCACTCGCGGCCTACGGAGAGTAGGGCGCTCGGGCAGTGGCGCACCGACCTGGGATACACTGAGCGAATGGCACGAGAGCCGCGAAAGAAGCGCAACCCAGAAGGCAAGATGAGCCTCGGCGCTCACCTCGTTGAACTGCGAAAGCGGCTCATGATCGCGGCGATCGCGATTGCGGTCGCGCTTGTCGCGGGCTGGCTGCTCTCGCCCTGGGTCTGGGATGTGCTGCGTATGCCGATCGCGCAGCTCGGGGAGCAGGGCCGCGAGGCCACGATCGCGTACGGCGACATCACCGGTGCGTTCGACACGAAGGTGCAGATCTCGCTGTTCATCGCCGTGCTGATCGCCTCGCCCGTGTGGCTCTATCAGGTGTGGGCGTTCCTCGCTCCGGGGCTCACACGGCGCGAGAAGCTGTACGGTGTCGGCTTCCTCGCCGCGGCTGTGCCGCTCTTCCTGGGCGGCGCCTTTGCAGGCTGGCTGGTGCTTCCGAACATCGTGCGCCTCATGGCGAGCTTCCAGCCTCCCGAGGATGCGTTCTTCCTTGACGCGCGCAAGTATCTCGACTTTGCGATCAAGCTCCTCCTCGCCGTCGGCGTCGGCTTTGTGCTCCCGGCGCTGCTCGTCATGCTCAACTTCATCGGCGTGGTTCGCGGTGCGTCGATCCTGAAGAGCTGGCGCGTTGCGATCCTGCTCATCGTCCTGTTCGCCGCGATCACCACGCCTGCCGCAGACATCATGAGCATGTTCCTGCTCGCGGTGCCGATGATCCTGCTCTACTTCGGTGCTGCGGGAATCGCGATCCTGCACGATAAACGTGTCGACAAACGTAAGAAGGCAGAGTTTGAGGAGTACGGTATCGACGTCACCGAAGACGTGGACGTCGATATCGCCGGGGACACGAAGTGAGTGAGACCGCGCTCGAGTTCTTCGCGAGCCGCCTCGACTACCCGCTCGACGCCTTCCAGGTGACCGCGTGCGAGCGGCTGGAGGAGGGCCGCAGCGTGCTCGTTGCCGCGCCCACCGGGTCCGGCAAGACCACCGTGGCCGAGTTCGCCGTGTACCTTGCGCGGCGCGAACGCGACGCGCGCATCTTCTACACCGCACCCATTAAGGCACTCTCGAATCAGAAGTTCCGTGAGCTGTGCGAGGAGTACGGCGAGGAAGAGGTCGGTCTCCTCACGGGAGACCTCAACATCCGGGGTGACGCGCCGATCGTGGTGATGACCACCGAGGTGCTGCGAAACATGATCTACGCGGAGTCGGACGCGCTCGCCGACCTCGCGTTTGTGGTGCTTGACGAGGTGCACTACCTTGGCGATCGCTTCCGTGGCGCGGTGTGGGAGGAGATCATTCTCCATCTGCCGCGGCCCGTGCGACTCGTGGCGCTCTCGGCGACCGTGTCGAACGCTGAAGAGTTCGGCGACTGGATGCACGCCGTGCGCGGTGACACCGACGTGATTCTCTCGGAGCACCGTCCGGTGCCGCTCTACCAGCACGTGCTCACCTCCAAGGAGCTGTTGCCGCTCTACGTCGGCCGCGACGGCGAGCTTGCTGCGCGGGGCAGGGTGAACCCCGAGCTCCGCATGCTCGAGGGCGGCCGTTCGCGGGGACGCGGCGGTCGGGATCGGGGGCGTCCTCCGCAGCGTCGCACGCGACGCGTGTCGCGGGCAGACATCGTGCGTGCGCTCGACCAGACCGAGTTGCTCCCCGCAATCGTGTTTATCTTCAGTAGGAACGGTTGCGACCAAGCGGTGCGGCAGTGCCTCTTCGAAGGAATCACGCTCACCACGCGTGAGGAGCGAGACGAGATCAGACGGATCGCGCGCGCAGAGGTTCGAGACATGAGCGAGGAGGAGCGCCGCGTGCTTGGCGTGCGCGAGTGGCTCGCTGGGCTTGAGCGTGGCGTCGCCGCGCACCATGCCGGCCTCCTTCCCGCGTTCAAGTCGGTCGTGGAGCGGCTGTTCCAGCGCCGACTCTTGAAGGTCGTGTTCGCGACCGAGACCCTCGCCCTGGGAATCAATATGCCCGCGCGGGCGGTAGCGATCGAGCGGCTCGACAAGTTCAATGGTGAGCAGCGCGTGCCGCTCACGTCGGGCGAGTACACGCAGCTCACCGGCCGTGCCGGGCGCCGCGGCATCGATGTCGAGGGCCACGCCGTTGTGGTGTGGAGTGACAGCGTCGAACTGGAGGAACTGGCACACCTCGCCGGCGCACGCTCTTTCCCGGTCAAATCAAGCTTCCGGCCCACGCCCAACATGGCGGTCAACCTGCTGCAGCGCATGGACGAAGAGAAGGTGCGCGAGATGCTCGAGCTCTCCTTCGCCCAGTTCCAGGCTGACCGGGAGGTCGTCGAGCAGGCACGTGAGCTGCGAGCGGCGCAGGATTCGCTCGCGGGCTACGACGCCGCGGTACAGCGGGCGCAGGGATCCGACAGGAAACGTTGGGAAGACCGGGCGCGAAAACTGCGCCGCAAGATTGAGCGCGGTCGGCGCCAGGTCACCGCGCGCACCGGCACGATCGCGCGTACCTTTGACCGCGTCGTGGAGCTGCTGCTCAGCCTGGGGTACCTGGAGCGCGTCTCCGGGGAACCGCAGGTCACGCTGCCCGGCGAACTCCTGCGCCGCATCTACGGGGACCGCGACCTGCTCGTCGCCGAGTGCCTGCGGCGTGACGCGTTCCGTGGCCTCGACGCCGCCGCACTCGCAGCGATGTGCTGCGTGCTCAGCTATGAGCCGCGTCGCGACGACGAGGGATCGCCGCGGCTGCCGGGCGGGGCGCACTTCTCGACCGCGCTTGACCGGGTGCTCGACATCTGGGTAGAACTCGACGATTTGTCGGAACGGCTGCGGCTGCCGCGTAGCGAGATGCCGCACGCAGGACTTGCGGGCACCATGCACGCTTGGGCCTCCGGTCGTCCGATTGAGCGCGTGCTTGACGAAGGCGGCATTGGTGCGGGTGACTTTGTGCGCTGGGCGAAGCAGACGATTGATCTGCTCGACCAGGTGGCGCAGGCGTGCGAGACAGCGGTGCGTGTGGGGCTCGATGAGGATCGCCTGGGCGAACTGGCACAGCTCGCGCGCGCCGCGAAGCGTGGTGTTCGCCGAGGCATTGTGGAGGCCTCGAGCACGTCATGACCGCTGGTGAAGACACGCAGCCAACTCGCCGCCGTCTGCCGCTCTGGATCGCGCTGCCTGCGGGGGCCGCGGGCGGGCTGCTCCTGGACGCTGCTGGCCCCGGGCTGGGCCTCTGGCCGCTCGCGATCCCCGCCGTGGCGCTGATGCTTGCCGGTATCTGGCAGCAGCGCGCGTGGCGCGGTGCACTTGTTGGTGCCGTGATGGGATTCGCGTTCTGGGGGCCGCACATCTCCTGGCTCACCCTGTACCTGGGGCCCGTGCCCTGGGCCGGGCTGAGCGGGGTGATGACTGCGTGGCACGCACTCTTCGGCGCTGTAGCCGGTGCGGCGACTGCGGGGCTGCCTCGCGTGCCGTGGCTTCGGGAACGCAGCGGTGCGCTGATCGCGGCGCAGGTGCTCACGGTCTCGGGGCTCTGGATTGCGCGCGAGGGCGTGCAAGGGGTGTGGCCGTACGGCGGTTTCGCCTGGGGCAGAGTTGCGCACACGCAGGCAAGCGGGGTATTTGCCGAGTCGGTGTCGTGGCTTGGGTTTGCGGGGCTGAGTGGTGCGCTGGTCGCTGCGGCCGCGCTTGGTGTGGCGGCGTTCTTCCTCTCGGGGGAGGTGCACGCGACGCTCGCGAGAAGACGCGGTGTGCGGACGATCTCGCTGCTCGCCGCTGCGGTGTTGCTCCTCGGCCTGGCGGTGATCCCCGCAGCCCCGCTCGCCGAGACTGGCACGCTCCGCGTTGCTGGCGTGCAGGGGAACTCGAAGTCGGGCATCTTCGACGACCGTGAGTCGGGGGACGTCTACCGCGACCACGTGACCGCGACTGAGCGCCTGCTCGATGAGCTCGAGGCCGCGGGCGAGTCAGTTGATTTGATTGTGTGGCCCGAGAACAGTGCGGAGTTCAACCTTCCGGGCACGCCCCTGCGTGGAATGGAGGTCGCGAAGCTCGCAAAGCGCGCCGGCGCGCCGATCGTCGCGGGCTCGATTCTGCAGGACCCGGACGGGAGCTACACGAATAGTGCGATCGTGTGGGGCCCCGATGGGGCCGCAGGGCAACGCTATGACAAGCGATACCCCGTACCGTTCGCGGAGTACATGCCCAACCGTGAGTTCTTCCACGCGCTCGCGCCCGATCTCGTTGACCTCGTGCAGCTCGAGTACGCGTTCGGGCAGCGACCGGCCGCCTTCGATATTGAGACCACCTCGCGTGCGGTTCGCGTGGGGTTGGCGATCTGCTTCGACATCACGTTCGATGAGCATGCCGAAGACCTCGTGCGCGGCGGCGCGGAAGTAATCCTTGCCCCCACGAACAACGCCGACTTTGGGCGCACCGACGAGAGCGTGCAGCAGCTCGCGATCGCTCGTCTGCGCGCCATTGAAACCGGCCGCGCGCTCGTGAACATCTCAACGGTGGGAACGAGCGCGGTTGTTGCACCCAATGGGCAGGACCTCGATGCGCTCGTCGCGCACACCTCGGGTGCGCTCGTCGCCCAAGTGCCGCTCGTCACAGGCGAAACGCCCGCACTGCGTTGGGGCGCGACGATCGCGGGGGTCTGGATGCTGCTCGGCGGCGCTGGCCTCGTGCTGGGCGCCTGGGCGGGCTACGAGCCGCGCCGCGCGCGCAGGAGCTGAAGCCGCTCTTCGAGCAGTTCCTCGAGTTCTTCCCGCGAGCGGCGCTCGATCAGCATGTCCCAGGGCGTGCGCTGCGACGACTCCTTCTCCTCGAACTCAGCGCGCGCCGTTCGGCCGGCCTCGTCGTCCAGAAAGCCCAGCTCGCCGCTGCGCTGATCAGTCCATTCCGCTGGCGGCTCTGCGTCGGCATCGAACAGGACGGTGAACCGATTCCCGCGATCAGTGAGGTATTCAACGGAGCGGCGCGGGGAGAGCTCGACGCCCTCTTCGCCCTGCAAGCTCGTGGCACCGATTCGTGTGCCGCGAAGTGTTCGATCGGCCATTGTGGGACCTCCTCGCATGCGGGGCACGCCCTGGACTCGCACCCCTGCTGTGTTTCGCAGCCTACTCGTTTGGGCTGTGCGCCGAAACCCCATGCCAACACTTGAGGGGTACTCCACTACCCTTGAGGGGTTCACATCGTCAATTTGAGGAGCACTTGTGACCCAGATTCTTGAGCCGGGCACCCTGTCCGGTCGCCGCGCACTCGTCACCGGATCGTCCCGAGGCGTGGGTGCCGACACGGTTCGGTACTTCGCAGAGGCTGGCGCCGACGTGGTGGTGAACTTCCGCAACAAGGCCCCGCGCGCCGAGAAGCTCGCCGCGCAGCTGCGGGAGCTCGGCGTCCGCGCGCTCGTGCAGGGCGCTGATCTGACCGATCCCGAGTCGCTTGCCGGCATGATGGCGGCGATCAAGGAGGAGTTCGGTGGCCTCGACATTCTCGTGCTGAACGCTTCGGGCGGCATGGAGAGTGGCATGGCCGAGGACTACGCCCTCCTGCTCAACCGCGATGCGCAGCTCGCGGTGCTTGACGCGGCGCTGCCGCTCATGTCCGAGGGCGGGCGTGTGGTGTTCGTGACGAGCCACCAGGCGCACTTCATCCGCACGACGCCCACCATGCCGGAGTACGTGCCGGTCGCAGAGTCGAAGCGTGCCGGAGAAGACGCACTCCGCGAGCGGATCCCCGAGCTCGCCGAGCGCGGCATCGAGTTCGTCGTCGTGTCGGGCGACATGATTGAGGGCACGGTCACCGCGACGCTGCTCAACCGACTGAACCCCGGTGCGATCGAGGAGCGCCGCGAGCAGGCCGGGCGTCTCTACAACGTCGCCGAGTTCGCGGCCGAGGTGGCTCTCGCCGCGGTCGAGCCGGTGCCCGCCGACCACACCCGACTCGTGGGTGACACGGCGAGCTTCGGAGGCTAATTTCGATCCCAATCTGATGGGAACGGATGGGTGAGGCCCCATCCGCGTCAACGCCGGAGTTCGATAGTTGAGACGCAGAAGTGCTGCGTTGTGACTATCGAACTCCGGCGTTTCTGTGTCTCCCGGGTGCGCGGTTTCACTCTGGAAACGATTGTGTTTCGGTCGTGTTACGGGCACTTCTGCTGTGCGGCTCATCTTGCGCGCGGCCGCACGATGTGCGGGAATTCTGCACCTTTCTCCGAATGTGCAAAAGAAGCTGCGCTGGAGTGGTGAATTTGCCGAAGAAAGCGGTGCTAGATTCGAGACCCCGCTAGATGAAAGGTCTCAGATGAGCGCACCCTCCGGCACCGGATACCCGCCCGCCACGGGACTCTATGACCCCGCCGATGAGCGCGACGCCTGCGGGCTCGCCTCGGTCATCTCGCTCACGGGAGAGGCTCGTCACGAGATCATCGAGCTGGCACTCGAGGCACTCGAAAACCTGGAGCATCGTGGCGCAGTGGGATCGGATGCGGGCACGGGCGATGGCGCCGGGATCCTCAGCGACATCCCGCACGACTTCCTCAGCGACGTTCTGCGCGAGGAGCACCCGCAGCTGCGGCTACCGGAGCAGGGGAGCTACGCAACCGGACTCGCCTTTCTGCCGCAGACCTCCACCGAGCGTCAGGCCGTGAAGTTTCGGATCGGCGCAATCGCCGCAGAAGAGGGCCTCGCCGTTCTCGCGTGGCGTGCGGTGTCGGTGCGGCCAGAGGCCCTCGGCGCCTCGGCACGCGCTGCGGCGCCCACCATCGAGCAGCTCGTGCTCACACCCGCCGGGGGTGCGGTGCTCGACACGACGCGACTCGAGCGCCTCGCTTTCCGGGTGCGGAAGCGCATTCAACACGAGACCGGCAGCTACCTCGCGTCGCTCTCCGCGCGCACCATCGTCTACAAGGGGATGGTCACGACCCTGCAGCTGCCCGCGTTCTACCCCGAGCTCAGCGACGCGCGCTTTGCATCACGCTTCGCGATCGTGCACTCGCGTTACTCGACGAACACGTTTCCGTCCTGGCACCTTGCGCAGCCGCTTCGGCTGGTTGCGCACAACGGCGAGATCAACACGGTGCGGGGCAACCGAAACTGGATGCGGGCGCGCGAAGCTCAGCTGGAGAGCGACGTCCTCGGTGATGTGCGGCAGCTCCTGCCGATCTGCACGCCGGGCGGCAGCGACTCCGCGAGCTTCGACGAGGTGCTCGAGCTCCTCGTAATGGCCGGGCGCTCACTGCCGCACGCACTTGCGATGATGGTGCCAGAGGCGTGGGAGTCTGAGACCGGGCTCGCCCCGGAGCTCGTCGACTTCTTGGAATACCACTCCCTCCTCATGGAGCCGTGGGACGGGCCGGCGGCCATGATCGCCACGGACGGAACCGAGCTCGTCGCACTGCTTGACCGGAACGGGCTGCGCCCCGGGCGCACGCTCATCACAACCGACGGTTTGCTCGTGATCGCAAGCGAGACCGGGGTGCTCGATGTGGCGCCCGAACGGGTGGCGCACCGGGGGCGGCTTCGGCCCGGGCGCATGCTCGCGGTGCGGCTCGACACCGGAGCGATCCGAGAAGACACTGAGGTCAAGGCCGAGCTCGCTGCCGCGGCTCCGTGGGGAGCGTGGCTCGATGAGGGGCGCATCCGGCTGTCTGAGCAGCCCGAACGCGAGCACCTGGTGCATCCGCCTGCGTCGATCACGCGCCGCCAGCGCACCTTCGGGTACACGGAGGAGGAGCTTCGCCTGGTGCTGACGCCAATGGCACGGGACGGGGTGGAGCCGCTCGCGGCCATGGGCACGGACACGCCGATCGCCGCGCTCTCCGACCGCCCGCGCCACCTCCACGACTACTTCGTGCAGCAGTTCGCGCAGGTGACCAATCCGCCGCTCGACGCGCTGCGCGAGGAACTCGTGACGAGCCTGCGCGCCGGCATGGGACCGCAAGAGAATCTGCTCACGCAGTCCGCGGGGCACGCCCGGCAGGTGGTGCTCGACTTCCCGGTGATCGACAACGATGCGCTCGCCCGGATCCAGCACTTCGGCGACGATCCCGAACGTGAGCGAGCGGTGACTATCCGCGGGCTCTACCCCGTGGACCACGAGGCGCGCGGGCTCGCGGACCGGCTCGAGGCGATGTGCTGGGAGGCGAGCGCGGCGATTGCAGCGGGCGCAGAGTTTCTCATCATCTCGGATCGCGACTCGAACAAGGATCTCGCTCCCGTGCCCTCGCTGCTCGCGGTCTCTGCGGTGCACCACCACCTCATTCGCGAGGGCCAGCGCATGCGCGTGGCGCTCATCGCGGAGTCGGGTGACGTCCGCGAAGTGCACCACGTCGCAGCGCTGATTGGCTACGGGGCGGCAGCGGTCAACCCGTATCTCGCGATGGAGACGGTGGGGCTGCTCGTGCGCGACGGCTCCATCACCGGAGTCACTGAGGGCGAGGCGATTGCACGCTTCATCACAGCGCTCGGCAAGGGCATGCTCAAGGTGATGAGCAAGATGGGGATCTCCACGGTCGCCTCATACTGCGGGGCACAGACCTTTGAGGCGCTCGGCCTCTCGCAGCAGCTCGTCGACCGATTCTTCACGGGCACCACAACGCGCCTGGGCGGAGTGGGGCTGGACGTACTTGCAGCCGAGGTTGCCGCGCGGCGCCGCGCCGCCTACCCCGACGACTCGGCACCGCTCGCCCACGAGCGACTGACGACCGGAGGAGAGTACCGCTGGCGGCGTGGGGAGGAGCCGCATCTGTTCGACCCGCAGACGATCTACAAGCTGCAGCACGCCACGCGCACCGGGCGGCGAGAGATCTTCGCTGAGTACACGGCGCGGGTGAACACGCAGGCTGAGCGCCTCATGACGCTGCGCGGGCTGTTCCGCTTCGTGCCGTGCCGTGCGCCCGTGCCGCTCGCGGAAGTCGAGCCGGTCAGTGCGATTGTGACGCGCTTCGCGACAGGCGCGATGAGCTACGGCTCCATCTCGCCCGAGGCCCACGAGACGCTCGCGATCGCGATGAACAGGCTCGGCGGTAAATCCAATACCGGAGAGGGCGGCGAGAGCGAAGAGCGGCTTCTCGATCCCGAGCGACGCAGCGCGATCAAACAGGTCGCGTCGGGCCGCTTCGGGGTGACGAGCCTCTACCTCACGCACGCCGAAGAGATCCAGATCAAGCTCGCACAGGGGGCGAAGCCCGGCGAGGGCGGCCAGTTGCCGCCCGGCAAGATGTACCCGTGGATTGCGCGGACCCGGCACTCGACTCCGGGTGTGGGGCTCATCTCCCCGCCGCCACATCACGACATCTACTCGATTGAGGATCTCAAGCAGCTCATTTTCGACCTGAAGCGAGCGAACCCCGCGGCGCGCATCAGCACGAAACTTGTTTCGCAGAGTGGGATCGGCCCCGTCGCCGCGGGCGTCGCGAAGGCGCTCTCTGACGTGATCCTCATCTCGGGTCATGACGGGGGTACCGGGGCAAGTCCGATGAACTCGCTGAAGCACGCGGGCTCGCCGTGGGAGCTCGGGCTTGCCGAGGCGCAACAGACCCTCATGCTGAACGGGCTGCGCGAGCGGGTCGTCGTGCAGGCTGACGGCCAGCTCAAGACCGGGCGCGACGTGGTGATCGCAGCGCTGCTCGGCGCGGAGGAGTTCGGCTTTGCCACCGCGCCGCTCGTGGTGTCGGGCTGCATCATGATGCGCGTGTGCCACCTCGACACCTGCCCCGTCGGCGTCGCGACGCAGAATCCGGAGCTCCGTGAGCGGTTTACTGGGCAGGCCGAGCACGTGATCAACTTCTTCCGATTCATCGCTGAGGAAGTGCGCGAGATTCTCGCATCCCTCGGCTACCGCACCCTTGCGGAGGCCGTGGGGGACACCGCCGCGCTTGACGTCGATGCGGCGATCGCGCACTGGAAGGCGTCAGGCCTTGATCTGAGCCCCGTGCTGCGCGGGCCCGAGTTCCCGCGTGAGGCGCCGCGCCGGCATTGCCGCGCGCAGGACCACGAGCTCGCCGCGCACTTCGACGCGTCCGTCATTGCCGAGGCGGATCCCGCGCTGCGTGACGGCACGCCGGTGGCACTCGTCCGCGCAGTGCGCAACGTTGATCGGGCTGTGGGAACGGGCCTCGGGCACGAGGTGACCAAGCGATACGGTTCCGCCGGCCTGCCCCGCGGCACGGTGTCGCTCAGCCTGAGTGGCTCGGCCGGGCAGTCGCTCGGCGCTTTCCTGCCCGCCGGAATCTCGCTCACACTCACCGGCGATGCGAACGACTATGTCGGGAAGGGGCTTTCGGGCGGCGAGATCGCCATTCGGCCGCCGCGGCCCACGGGGCACGCGCCGACGAGAACCGAGGCTCCCGACAACGTGGTTGCGGACAACAGGGTTGCGGACAACGGGGTTGCGGACAACGTGATTGCCGGGAACGTGATCGGCTACGGCGCGACGAGTGGTTCGATGTGGATCGCGGGCGTTGTGGGCGAACGATTCCTCGTCCGCGGCTCGGGTGCCACCGCCGTTGTTGAGGGCACGGGCGACCACGCCCTCGAGTACTTCACCGGGGGCTTCGCGCTGATCCTCGGCCCTACCGGGCGAAACCTGGGCGCGGGCATGTCGGGCGGCGAAGCTGTGGTGCTCGACCTCGACCCCGCGCACGTGAACGCGGCAGAGCTTGCCTCGGGGTCGCTCCTGCTGCAGCGGCTCGGCGGCGCGGCATCGCCTGGCGCAGCCGAGCTGGCGAGCGAGCGCGACCGAGAAGACCTGCGCGCGCGGATCGAGGAGCTGCTGCGTGGACACCTCACGGCGACCGACTCTGCGCGGGCTGCGGAGCTACTGAGCGCCTTCGAACGCGAGCCGGAAAGCACGCTTGCCCGATTCACGCGGGTGATCCCACGCGGCTATGCTCGCGTGCTCGAGATTCGTGAGCGAGTGGCATCGAGCGGGATCGAAGCCGATGACGAGCGTATGTGGAGCGAAATTTTGGAGGCGAGCCATGGCTGATCCGCACGGTTTTTTGCAGGTGCGTGAGCGCGAGCTCACCGAGAAGCGACCGGTGGCCATTCGGCTGCGCGATTGGCGAGAGGTGGTGGACCCGGCTGATCCCACGCTGGTGGCACGCCAGGCCTCACGCTGCATGGACTGTGGGGTCGCTTTCTGCCATCAGGGCTGCCCGCTCGGCAACTTGATTCCCGAGTGGAACGACCTGGTGCATCGCGGGCGCGGGCATGAAGCGATCGAGCGGTTGCACGCGACGAACAATTTCCCGGAGTTCACGGGCCGAGCGTGCCCGGCACCCTGCGAATCCGCGTGTGTGCTCGGCATCTCGCAACCCGCGGTGACGATCAAGCAGATCGAGAACAACATCATCGATGAGGCGTTTGCGCAGGGCTGGGTGCAGCCGCAGCCGCCGGCGCGACTCACGGGCAAGACGGTCGCGGTGGTGGGGTCTGGGCCCGCCGGGCTCGCCGCAGCGCAGCAGCTGACGCGGGCGGGACACACGGTCGCGGTCTACGAACGAGATGAGGTGCCCGGTGGGCTCCTGAGCATTGGGATCCCGGATTTCAAGCTCGAGAAAGCGCTGGTCTCGCGGAGGATCGAGCAGCTGAAGGCGGAGGGCACCCGGTTCCGCTGCGGCATTGAGATCGGACGCGATATGAGTTGGGGAGAGCTCCGCCGCCGGTTCGACGCAGTCGTTGTCGCCACGGGGTCGACGGTGCCCCGTGAACTTCCTGTTCCCGGCCGCGACCTTGCTGGAGTGCTCCCCGCGATGGCATTCCTCAGCGCGGCGAACCGCGTGCAGCGCGGGGCGATTGATGTGAGCCCGTTCGACGCGGCCGGGAAGCATGTCGTGGTGATTGGCGGCGGCGACACGGGCGCTGACTGCGTGGGCACCGCGCATCGGCAGGGTGCGCGGTCGGTTACGAGCCTGGCAATCGGCCGTCGGCCAGGGGGAGAGCGGAGTGAGGCGCAGCCCTGGCCCACGCACCCCACGCTTTTTGAAGTGAGCAGCTCGCACGAGGAGGGCGGCGAACGGCGTTACCTGGCGTCGACGGTCGAGTTTCTGAGTGATGAGTCAGCGGATGCCCCGGCTCTCGCTGCAGTGCGTGGTCTGCGTGTTGCGGAGACCGGCTTCACCGAGCGCGGGCGCGAGCCGATCCCGGGGACCGAACACGTGATCCCGGCCGACCTGGTGCTGATCGCAATGGGGTTCTCGGGCCCCGAGGAGATCTCGGATGCGGCGTTCGCCCTGCCGCGCGATGAGCGGGGTGGCTTCGCCCGCACGAGCGAGTACGCAACCGAATATCCCGGCGTGTTCGTCGCCGGTGATGCCGGGCGCGGGCAGTCGCTCATCGTGTGGGCGATCGCGGAGGGGCGAGCGGCGGCGGCGGCAGTGGACCGCTTCCTCACCGGCAGCACGGTGCTGCCGAGCCCCGTGACCGCCGATGATCGCCCGCTCGCCTGATATTCCGGCGCTGGCATGGCCACGGGGAATAGGGTGAGCCTCAGCCCGGTTTTCCGGGAGGGGCCGCGATCCTCGCGACCAGCATCGACGAAGGGACATCGGCATGACCAGAGTGACGATCATCGGCGGCAGCGGCTACGCGGGCGCGCACATCGCGGAGGCCGCGGCGGTGCGTGGCTTCGATGTGACGAGCGTCAGCCGTGGGGAAGTGGCGCAGCAGCTCGCCGGCGTGAAATACACGCAGGGTTCACTCCTTGATCCGGCGGATCGCGCGCGAATTCTGGCTGCAGCGGACGTGGTAGTGGTTGCGGCATCGCCGCGAGGCGACATGGCCGGAGCTCTGCGCCCCGCGATCGCCCAGCTCGCGGCGGAGGCTGACGCAGCAGGCGTGCGCCTCGGCGTGGTGGGCGGCGCCGGATCGCTCTTGCAGAGCGAGGGCGGCGACCTGGTCATGAACGGCCCGGGCTTCCCGGACGAGATCAAGCCCGAAGCCGCGGAGATGGGCGGGGTACTCGATGATCTGCGGGTCACGCCCGAGAGCCTCGACTGGTTCTACGTGAGCCCGGCCGGCTCGTTTGGCCCCTGGGCCGCCGGCGAGTACACGGGGGAGTACCGTGTCGGCGGCGACGTGCTTCTCACCGATGCCGCCGGCGAGTCGGCGATCTCTGGCGCCGACTTCGGTGTCGGCGTGGTAGACGAGATCGAGACGCCTGAGCATCGACGCGCTCGGTTCACCCTGGCGTACTAGCGCTCCCGAGCACGCGCGGCCGGACGCGGGAGCAGCGGGCGGGGCCTACCCTAGAGGGATGGACTCCGCACTGCTCTCCCGTCTCCGCGCCGACCTCGCTGCTGCCGATTTCAGCCCAGCCTCAGTGACCGCGCTGCTGGGCGAGCCCGCGGATGGAGCGCGGCAGCGCGGTGTGTTTGCGCCCGGACGCCGTGCCCTGGCAGAGCGCCCGACGAGCGCACGCAGCACACTCATCAGCCTGTTTCTGCTGGGCGAGGCGGTCGCGCAGCACGAGATCGATGCCGCGCTGCCGGAACTGGGCGCGGCCGGCGCGCGAGAGCTCGGCTTGATCGAGGCCGAGGCCCCTGGCGGCGTGCGCGGCGATGCTGCACCTGGGCAGTATCCCGCCTACGCCGACGTGCAGCACTACGCGGCGGCCCTCTCGCTGAATCCTGTTGCGGTCGTGGACAGTGCAGCGGAGGAGCCGCTCGTCTGGTGGATCCTCTCCGACCTTGATGACCAGTTGCGGCGGGGGCCCGCTCGACCTGACCACGTGATGGGGGTGGGCGGCGCGACCCGCTCGCTCATCGCGCAGGCACCCGGCGGACGGGTGGACCGCTCCCTTGATCTCGGCACAGGGTGCGGCATCGTCGCCCTCCACCTCGCGCAGCGCGGTGGGCACGTGGTGGCGACCGATATCTCGGAGCGCGCGCTCATGCTTGCTCGCGCAAACGCAGAGTTGAACGGGCTCGGGGGAGCGATTGAGTTCCGAGCGGGAAGCCTGTTCGAGCCCGTCGCCGGTGAGCAGTTCGATCTGATCCTCTCGAACCCGCCCTTTGTGATTACTCCCCGCACCGGTGATGGTCCCGTGTACGAGTACCGCGATGGCGGTCTCGTCGGTGATGCCCTCGCTGAGGCGGTCGTGACCGCGGGCCCTGCGCACCTTCTGCCCGGCGGTACGCTGTTGTGCCTCGCGAACTGGGAGACCCCGTGGGGCGGGAACGGACTGCACCGTGTGTCTGACTGGATTGCCGGGGCGGGCATTGCCGAGCTGTCGGCGTGGGTGATCGAGCGGGATCGGGTTGATCCCATGCAGTACGCCGAGACATGGGCTCGCGACGGGGGTGCCCGACCGGGCAGCGTCGAGTTCGATGCGCTGCTCGCGGCCTGGCTCGACGACTTCGCCGTGCGGCGCATCGTCTCGATCGGACTCGGGGCGATCCGGGTCCGGCGCGGGCTGCCCGGAAGCATGAGCGAGCCGCTCGTGCACGTTGAACAGGCGACCGGTGCGCTTGCAAGCGTTGGGCTCGGTGCGCAGCTCGAGGACGCGTTCACCGCGGGGAGCGTCGCCGCGCGCATGAGCGACGCCGAGGTGCTGGCAACGCGCTGGCTCGTCTCTGACGCGGTGAGCGACGAACGGATCCACACGCCGGGCGCTGAAGCACCCCACGCGATCACGTTGGTCACCGACCGGCCCATCGCGCGGCGCGTCACCGCCGATCCGCTGCTTGCTGCCGCGGTGGGAGCGAGCGACGGCGACCTCACCATGGGGCAGATCGCCGACGCCCTTGCTCAGCTGCTCGAAGTTGATGCGGCCGCCGCGAGCGAGGCGATCGTCAGCGGCGCACGCGAGCTTGCCTGGCTGGGTATGCTGACACCTGCGCCGGCGAACTCGACCGAGGCGCAGTTCCCCGAGGCTTAGCCGAGGAGGTCCCACACGCCGCGGACCAGCGACGCACCTGCGCCGACAAACGCGAGGAGAATCACGAAGCGTCGCACCTGTGTTGGCGTCACGACGCGGAGCAGTCGCTCGCCGGCCGCGATCCCGCACAGCACCGTCATCACGACGAGGCCCCAGAACCACCAGGCGGCCTCGGGGATCCCCGACGGGTCCATGAGCAACTTTGATATTGCGGAGGTCGCGCCGACCAGAATGAAGTAGGGCTGCAGTGTCGCGGCGAACGAGGTTTGCGGCCACCGCGTCAACACGGCGTAGGCGCTCACCGCCGGGCCGCCCACGCCCGCGAGCGCATTCGTGAGGCCAGAGATGAAGCCCGCCGCGGCGCGCGGTCCACGAGGCTCAGTCGTGAAGCGGGCATTCTGCAGCACGAGCGATGCGCCGAGCGCCACGATCACAATCGCCCCCACGGTCACGGACATGACGGCGGGGGAGAAGCGCTGCCCGAGCCAGGCGCCGAGCACTGCGCCGATCACGGCGAAGCTGCCGAGCCAGCGGAACATGGACCAGTCAATGCTCCGCCACACTCGCGGCAGAATCAGCACGCTCGAGAGCACGCCGAGCAGGTTCACGAGGAGCACGCCCTCGTGCGCGCCGAGCACCAGGGTCATAAAGGGCGCGACCAACAGAGCGAAGCCCAGGCCCGCCATGCGTTGTGCGGCTGACCCCGCGAGAATGAGTGCGAGCGTCAGGGCGCCCGTCAGTGCTGTCATCGTGCGCGCCTCCTGCGTGGTCCGTGTCCATCCTGTCAGACGCGCGCGGCTGGTGAAGCGCGCGGAATGAGGGGCAGTGGGGCCGCGCGGCAACACTTCTCTGCCCGGGTAGACTGGACGCGTGATGCGTATGACTGATCTCCGGGGGCAGCAGCTCTCTCGGAGCGAGCTGCTGAAACTGGTGCCCCGCGCCGCGATGGGTGCGGAGGTGGCAGTCGAGCGTGTGCGTCCGCTCGTTGCCGCGGTCGCTGAGCGAGGCGAGGCGGCGCTGCGCCAGCAGGCTCGCGACTTCGACGGTGTGGAGGGGCATGCGCTCCGCGTGCCCGTTGACGCCATTAGCGGATCGCTGAGTGACTGCCCGGCAGACGTGCGCGCGGCACTCGAAGAGCTCATTGCGCGGCTTCGATTGGGATCCGCCGCGCAGGTGCCGGCCCCGCAGACCACGCAGATCGGCGACGGCGCGGTGATTCGCCAGCGCTGGCAGCCCGTCTCCCGGGTCGGGCTCTACGCTCCTGGTGGGAAGGCCGCGTACCCGTCCTCGGTGATCATGAACGCCGTTTCCGCGCAAACCGCAGGGGTGCCCGGTCTCGCGCTCGCCTCGCCCGCGCAGTCCGACAACGCCGGTCTGCCGCACCAGGCGGTGCTCTGGGCGGCCGCCCTCTGCGGCATTGACGAGGTCTACGCGATTGGCGGAGCCGGGGCGATCGCCGCATTCGCGCACGGGGTGCCCGAAATCGGCCTCGACCCGGTTGACGTGGTCACCGGTCCTGGCAACGTCTTTGTTGCCGCGGCGAAGCGGGTGGTGAGTGGGCTCGTCGGGATCGACTCGGAGGCCGGCACCACCGAAATTCTCGTGATCGCCGACGACTCAGCAGACCCGCGCTTCGTGGCAGCTGACCTGATCAGCCAGGCCGAGCACGATGAGGCGGCGGCGTCGGTTCTCGTGACCGACTCCGCGGATTTCGCCGAGCGCGTGCAGCGTGAGGTCCAGGCGCGCGCGCCGCTCACCCGCCACGCCGAGCGCGTGGCCGTCGCACTCGCGGGCCCGCAGTCAGCCGTGATCCTCGTCGATGACCTTGGGACCGCGGTCCGCGTGAGCAATGCGTACGGGCCCGAACACCTTGAGATCCAAACCCGAGACGACGAACACGTGCTCTCGGGCATCACCGACGCCGGAGCGATCTTCGTGGGCAGCTACACGCCGGTCAGTCTCGGTGACTATCTCGCGGGATCGAACCACGTACTGCCGACCGGGGGAACTGCGCGTTTCGCCGCGGGACTGGGGGCGCACACGTTCCTGCGCCCGCAACAGATCATCAGCTATGACCGTGCCGCGCTCGCGGCGACGGAGGGCCCGCTGCTCGCGCTCGCCGGGGCCGAGGGGCTCCCCGCTCACGGCGAGGCTGTCAGCGCTCGATTTGAGGAGGGCAAGTAGATGCACTGTCCATTTTGTCGCCACCCCGACTCGCGAGTCATTGACTCACGAACCGCCGACGATGGCCTCTCGATCCGTCGTCGTCGTCAGTGCCCCGAGTGCGGGCGCCGCTTCACGACCACAGAGACCGCGAGCCTTACCGTGATCAAGCGCTCAGGCGTTGTCGAACCGTTCAGCCGCGAGAAGGTCATGAGCGGTGTGCGCAAGGCCTGCCAGGGCCGCCCGGTGACCGAGGCCGATCTCGCGGTCCTTGCGCAGCAGGTGGAGGAGTCAGTGCGCTCGAGCGGCATCGCGCAGTTCGACGCCAACGAGATTGGGCTCGCTATTCTGCCGCACCTGCGTAAGCTCGATACGGTCGCGTACCTCCGTTTCGCGAGCGTCTACCAGGCCTTCGATTCCCTTGCCGACTTCGATGCGGCCATCGCCGAGCTGCGTGCGCAGCCCAGCGCCGTCGATTCCACAACCGCTGCACCTCAGGAGTAACCCCGTATGCGCCTCTACCCGCTGCTTTTCTCGACCGTGCTGCGGCGGATGGACCCTGAAACGGCTCATCACCTTGCGTTCCGAGTGATCCGGGCGACGCCGCTGCTCGGCGGAATCGCGCGGCGCTTCTGCGCCCCGGATCCTGCACTGCGGGTGCGAGCGCTCGGTCTCGAGTTCCCGAGCCCCTTCGGCCTTGCGGCCGGCTTCGATAAGAACGCTGATGGCATCATCGGCCTCGGCGAGATCGGTTTCGGTCACGTCGAGGTGGGAACGCTCACGAAGCACGCGCAGCCAGGTAACCCCAAGCCGCGCATGTACCGTCTCGTGGGCGACCGCGGTCTGATCAACCGAATGGGCTTCAACAACGGTGGATCGGCAGCTGCGGTTCCTCGCATCGAGCAGGCCCGTCTGCGCCGCCACCGCCCCGTCATCGGCGTGAACATCGGCAAGAGCCGGATCACCGAGGTTGCTGACGCGACCGCAGACTACGTGTGGAGTGCTGAGCGTCTGGCGCCCATTGCGGACTACCTCGCGGTCAACGTTTCCTCTCCGAACACGCCCGGCCTGCGCGGGCTGCAGGAAGTCGAACTCCTCGAACCGCTGCTGGCGGCGGTTCGCGATGCGGCGGCGGGCACGCCCCTGCTCGTGAAGATCGCGCCCGACATGGCTGACGAACAGATCGACGCAATCGTTGAGCTTGCGCAGCGGCTCGGGCTCGACGGCATCATCGCAACCAACACGACGATTTCGCGGGAGGGGCTGCAAGCCGACGCGGCTGAGGTCGAGGCAATGGGCGCGGGTGGGCTCTCGGGCGCCCCGCTGAAAGATCGCGCACTCGAGGTGCTGCAGCGGATTCGCGCGGTCGTTCCGGATCCCGAGTTCTGCGTGATCTCGGTCGGCGGCGTCACGACCGCCGAAGACGTTCATGAGCGACTGCGTGCCGGCGCGACGCTGGTGCAGGGCTTCACCGCGTTTATCTACGAGGGGCCGCTCTGGGCACGCGCCATCAACCGTGGTCTGGTGCGTGCGGGGTACCGGGGGAGCGCCGCGGCCTAGCAGCCGCCCGCTGCAACGACGAAGGGCTCGCGATCCAGCTGGATCGCGAGCCCTTCGTCGTAGTGCGGGGAGCTTAGCTCGGGTAGTTGCCGCGCTTCACCTGCGGCTTCGGAACGCGCAGCGGGCGGAACTGCATGGCTCGCATCGCGGCGTACCAGCGGTAGCCAGGCTGTACCTTGTCCGCACCGAACTTGTTGGCGAGCAGACGCTTCAGCTTCATGCCGACGAACACCGAGTCCAGAATCGCGAGCGCGACGAACGCCCAGATCGCCACCAGGCTGATGACCTGCACCACGCCCGGGATAAACGTCATCACGAGCACAACGAGCATCATTGGGATGAGCATCTCACCGATGTTCCATCGTGCGTCAACGTAGTCGCGCACGAAGCGGCGCTGAGGGCCGCGGTCGCGCACGGTGAGGTAGCGCTCATCGCCCTGCATCATGCCGAGACGCGCGCGTTCGCGCGCATCGGCCTGCTGGCGACGCTGCTCCTTCTGCATCGTCTTGTCCTTGGAACCCACGATGGGGCGGGCGTTGGCGGCCTCGGCCTGCTTTCGCGACGGCGTGGGCCGGCCTTTCCCGATCTGCTCGTCCGGGGTCTCCTGCGCGCTCGCGCCCGCCGCAGCCGCGGCGTCCTTCTTTGACACGCCTGTCCTCTCGATCTGGCGCGGCATTCCGCACCCTGTGTCTCACGTCCCTGCGGACGTTCTCTGTCCCCAAGAATACCGTCTTCGGCGGGGGCTTTCCTGCGGGCTCAGGGAAGGTAGACTGGGCCAAACTGAACTATCCGAGCGAGGAGTACTCAATGAGCACTGAGACCATCGCGCCCGAGACCGCCGCAGCGGCATCCGAGAGCGCACACGGAGTAGCACTGAGCACCGCCGCACAGGACAAGGTGCGTAGCCTGCTCTCACAGGAGGGGCGTGACGACCTTCGCCTCCGCATCGCCGTGCAGCCGGGCGGCTGCTCGGGCCTGATCTACCAGCTCTTCTTTGACGAGCGGGAGCTCGACAACGACGCGATTGTTGACTTCGACGGTGTCGAGGTTGTCGTTGACCAGATGAGCGTTCCGTACCTGAGCGGTGCGACGATTGACTTTGAGGACACGATCCAGAAGCAGGGCTTCACGATCGACAACCCCAACGCACAGGGCAGCTGCGCCTGTGGAGACAGCTTCAGCTAGCCAAAACGCGAACCGAAGTTCCGCGACACCCGGTGTTGGTTCGGGGAACGCTCAGGTTCGCGCTAAGCTAACAGGGAGTAATCAGCTTCGCCTGCTTTCTGGGCGGCACGAAACATTTCGAAAGGTATGCGGTGCGTTCCAATCGTCGAATGAAATGGGTAGCGGCCCCCGTGGCGCTCTCAGCAGCGCTGCTCCTCGCAGGCTGCACCCCTGAGCAGCAGCGTGGCTTCCTGCCCGCTGGCTCTGAAGGGGCCACGAACCACACGGACGGGATCACCGGGCTGTGGGTGACTTCGTGGATCGTGCTGCTCGCCGTCGGTGTGATCACGTGGGCCCTCATCATCTGGGCCACGATCGCGTACCGTCGCCGCAAGGGGCAGACGGGGCTGCCGGTACAGCTTCGGTACAACATGCCGATCGAGACGTTCTTCACGGTGGTTCCCGTGATCCTCGTGCTTGGGTTCTTCGCGTTCACCGCGCAGGAGCAGAGCTCCATCGAGGCTCGCTACGAGAACCCCGAGAACACGGTCGAGGTCATCGGTAAGCGCTGGGCGTGGGACTTCAACTACGTCGACGAGGATGTTTACTTCCAGGGCGTCCAGGTGCAGACCGAGGACGACGGCTCGGCGAAGGAAGAGACCATGCCGGTTCTCTACCTCCCGGTCGACAAGACCACCGAGATCAAGCTCGAGACGCGTGACGTCATCCACTCCTTCTGGGTGGTCGAGTTCCTCTACAAGAAGGACATGATCCCGGGGCAGACGAACTACATGAGCTTCACGCCCACCAAGACCGGCACCTTCATGGGTAAGTGTGCCGAGCTCTGTGGTGAGTACCACTCGATGATGCTCTTCGAAGTGAAGGTCGTTGAGCAGGACGAGTACGACGCGTACATCGCATCGCTGCGCGAAGCAGGCAACACTGGCCAGGCCACCCTTGAGCTGAACCCGAACCAGGATTCCTTCTATGGTGACGGCGCCAAGGCGCAGAACGAGTAATGAGGGATAGCAAAAACATGAAGAAGGGCAACGTCATCGTTTCGTGGCTGACGTCCACGGACCACAAGGTGATCGGGTACATGTACCTGATCAGCTCCTTCGTGTGGTTCCTCATCGGCGGCCTGATGGCCCTGGTGATCCGCGCGCAGCTCTTTGCTCCCGGCCTCGAGGTCATCGCGACCAAGGAGCAGTACAACCAGCTGTTCACCATGCATGGCACGATCATGCTGCTGATGTTTGCAACGCCGCTGTTCGCTGGCTTCGCAAACGTCATGATGCCGCTCCAGATCGGTGCACCCGACGTCGCGTTCCCGCGACTGAACGCCTTCGCGTTCTGGCTGTACACCTTCGGTTCGCTGATCGCGGTCGGTGGCTTCCTTACCCCCCAGGGCGCTGCGTCCTTCGGCTGGTTCGCTTACTCGCCGCTGTCGAGCATGACCTACTCGCCGGGCATCGGTGGCAACCTCTGGGTGCTGGGCCTCGGTATCAGCGGCTTCGGCACGATCATGGGTGGCGTCAACTTCATCACCACGATCATCACGATGCGCGCTCCGGGCATGACCATGTGGCGTATGTCGATCTTCACCTGGAACACGCTGATCACCTCGATCCTCGTGCTGCTGGTGTTCCCCGTCCTCGCGGCGGCAATGTTCGGCCTCGCTGCCGACCGTATCTTCGGCGCACAGATCTACAGTGGCGAGGGCGGAGCCATCCTCTGGCAGCACCTCTTCTGGTTCTTCGGACACCCTGAGGTGTACGTCATCGCTCTGCCGTTCTTCGGTATCGTTTCCGAGATCTTCCCGGTGTTCAGCCGTAAGCCGATCTTCGGCTACAAGACCCTGATCTACGCAACCATCGCGATTGCGGCGCTCTCGATGACCGTGTGGGCACACCACATGTACGTCACCGGTTCCGTGCTGCTGCCGTTCTTCGCCCTGATGACCATGCTGATCGCGGTGCCGACCGGCGTGAAGATCTTCAACTGGCTCGGAACGATGTGGCGCGGCTCGATCACCTTCGAGACCCCGATGCTCTGGTCGCTTGGCTTCCTCGTGACCTTCGTCTTCGGCGGCCTCACCGGTGTCATCCTGGCTTCGCCGGCGCTCGACTTCCACCTGTCCGACACGTACTTCGTGATCGCGCACTTCCACTACGTTGTCTTCGGCACTGTGGTGTTCGCAATGTTCGCCGGCTTCTACTTCTGGTGGCCGAAGTGGACGGGCAAGATGCTCGACGAGCGTCTCGGCAAGATCCACTTCTGGGTGCTCTTCATCGGCTTCCACATGACCTTCCTCGTGCAGCACTGGCTGGGCGTCATGGCCATGCCGCGTCGTTACTACACCTACCTGCCGGCTGATGGCATCACGTGGGGCAACCAGCTCTCCACGATCGGTGCAATGATCCTCGGTGCGTCGATGATCCCGTTCCTCCTGAACGTGTACATCACCTCGCGCCGTGCGTCGAAGGTCACCGTGAACGATCCGTGGGGCTACGGCCGCTCGCTCGAGTGGGCAACGTCTTGCCCGCCGCCGCGCCACAACTTCACGTCGATCCCGCGCATTCGTTCCGAGTCTCCTGCCTTTGACCTCAACCACCCCGAGGTCAGCGGCGTAGAGCAGCCTGTTCCGGCTCACCAGCTCTCAGAGCAGAAGTGACCCTGAGGAGTATTCAGCTATGAAATCCAATATCGTCATCTTCTGGATCCTGACCGCGTACTTCACGCTTCTTGCGACGGTGTACACGGTGTGGAACCTGATCGATCACGGTCGCGTCGAGTGGGCAGGATCGACCTCGATCTTGCTCTCCGCGGGGCTCACCGCCTTCATCGCGGTGTACCTCATGCTGGTGCAGAAGAAGCAGGGCGGCGTTCTCGTTGAGGACCGCCTGGATTCCGACATCGACGACGGGGACCCCGAGCTCGGCGAGTTCAGCCCCTGGAGCTGGTGGCCGCTCTTCCTTGCCTTCTCGATCTCGCTGGTCGTGCTGGGCATGTGCATCGGCTTCAACTTCTGGCTCTCGTTCTTCACCGTTCCGCTCGTTGCCGTTGGCATCGTCGGCTGGGTGTACGAGTACTACCGCGGCAACTTCGCCCGTTAGTCGGTATCCCGCGTGAGCATCATCATTCGCCGTGGCAAGAGCGAGGACGCACGTGCCGTCCTCGCTCTGGCCCGACAGTTCACTACCGGCCGCGAGACCATCGGCAGCGACGAGTTCCTCGTCGCGTTCGATAACATCCTTCGACACCGCGATCAGGAGACGAACGTTTTGTTCGTCGCCGAGCTCGACGAGAAGGTTGTGGGCTATTCCCTCATGACAGTCTCCCGTCTGCTCCACGCTCCGGGGCTCACTGCTCACTTGCAGGAGATCGTCGTCGACGAGGGCTCGCGTGGCCACGGAGTCGGTGACCGGTTGATGCAGGCGAATGAGCACTACTGCATGGGGCGCGGCGTACGTCAGCTCTCCGCCTCCACCGCGCGTATCGGCTCCTTCTACAACCACCGTGGTTTTGAACCCGTGGGGGAGCACTACCGCAAGATTCTCGAACTGGGATAGTTCAATGACCGAGCGTCGCATTAGGCGCCGGCCAGGCGAGAATCGCGAACGCCTACAAGAGGCCGGACTCATCGAGTTCGGCCTCTTTGGTTTCCACGGCACGTCGACCGGGCGCATCGCAGCCCGTGCGAGCGTGCCTCAGCCACACGTCTACGCGAATTTTCGCACCAAGCAGGAGCTCTTCCTCGCATGCGTTTCGCGCGCTGTCGTATCCATTGTTGAGCTCGAACCGGATCCGCGTGGCGTGCAGGCGATCCCAATCGGCGCGGTGCGCGTCGTATACCAGGCCTACGCTACCGCTCAGGATCCAGCGCTGGCCTCGGACCTCTCTCCGCTGTTGCGTGAACTCGAGCAACATGTTGAACCCGCAGCTCTTGGAAACCTTCTCGTTCGTGCCGCAGGCGCGCTTCGCAGTGAAGCCGGCGAGCACAGCTCAGAACGCGTGGCCACTCAATTGGAGCTGTAGCGCGCACAACTCCGACCAGGGAGACGAACTGAAGCCGTAAGTTCGAGTAGTCTAACTTTGTGAGTAGACAGAGCGAATCTGGCACAGCGTCGCTGGATGAGGCACCGGTTGATGGTCGCCGGGGCAGGCGTCGCGGCGGTGGGATCAACCTCCTCGGGCCTGCCTTTGTCGCAGCGATCGCGTACGTCGACCCGGGGAACGTGGCCGCAAACCTCACGGCGGGTGCAGAGTACGGCTACTTGCTCCTCTGGGTACTCATTGCTGCAAACCTCATGGCGATGATTGTGCAGTACCTTTCCGCCAAGCTTGGCCTTGTCACAGGGGAGAGCCTGCCCGAGGTGCTGGGATCTCGGCTGCGCCGGTGGCCGAGGCGGCTCTACTGGCTCCAAGCGGAGCTCGTCGCTGCCGCCACCGACGTCGCCGAGGTGATCGGTGGAGCGCTCGCTCTCTACCTGCTATTCGGCGTCCCGCTACCGATCGGCGGCCTCATCGTCGGCGTCGTTTCAATGGCGCTGCTGCAGCTGCAGTCGCGACGAGGACAGCGCACCTTCGAGTTTGTGGTCATGGGTCTGCTCGGTGTGATCACCATCGGCTTCCTTGCGGGGCTCTTGTTCAGCCCGCTCGACCCTCAGGGCATGCTGGAAGGTCTCGTGCCGCGCTTCCAAGGGACGCAGACGGTACTGCTCGCGGCGAGCATGCTCGGCGCGACGGTGATGCCGCACGCGGTGTACCTGCATTCAGCGCTGGCCCGCGACCGCCACGGCGCACACAACGAGCCTGGGCGCATCCAACGGCTGCTCGTCGCTACCCGGTGGGATGTGGCGCTGTCGCTCGTCGTTGCAGGGGGAGTGAACGTGGCGATGCTGCTGCTCGCGGCGGCGAGTCTTCCCGGAGTCGCTGGCACCGACTCCATCGAGGGCGCTCACGCGGCAATCACGGATGCACTCGGCCCGACCATCGGCGTGATCTTCGCAATTGGGCTGCTCGCCTCAGGCTTGGCCTCCACCTCGGTGGGATGCTACGCGGGTGCAACCATCATGTCCGGGCTCCTGCACATCCGCGTTCCGATGCTTGTGCGACGGGGTATTACGCTCGTGCCGGCGCTCATCTTGCTCGCCGTGGGCATCGATCCGACGTGGGCGCTCGTGCTGAGTCAGGTGCTCCTGTCCTTCGGGCTGCCCTTTGCACTGATCCCGCTGGCGCGGCTGACCGAACGGCGCGACGTGATGGGCACCTTCCAGAACGGCGCCTGGCTCCGCGTGGTGTCCTGGATGGTCGTCGGCCTGATTGTGGCGCTCAACTTGCTGCTCCTCTGGCTCATCTTCACAGGCCAGGCCTAGCCTCTTCCCGGCTTCCTCGAGCCGGTCTCCCGCAGTCGATACGCCCTCGCCCCAGCCCTGCCCGTTGGGCGCTCTGGGTGTGCCTCGAGATGCCCCGGGCTTCCGCAAACGGGGGCCGCGGAGGGGCGGGGCGGATGGGTGCAACGCGGATGGGTGCGGAGCAGATGGGTGCGACGCAGACGGGCGCAGTTGCATAAGAGCGTATTAGCAGAACGACGCAGTGCAGAGAAGGAGCTGCTGGGAGAGCGCCTGCGTGCCGCGCTGCGTCGCGCCCGCCGCCCGGTCCCAGCCTATACGGGATGCGTACCTCTGACGACGGCCCACAACGCTCGCGGCCACCTCGCAGTCGTTCGGAGCATTCTGGCTGTGCAGCGGCTCGATTCATGCGGCACTAACGTGCCCCCGCGCAGGCAATCTACCTCGACGGGAGGACGGGAGGACGGGAGGACAGGAGGACAGGAGGACGGGAGGACGGGAGGACGGAGCGACGGGGCGACGGAGCCAAGCGCACGGCGCCAAGTGGTGTGAGGGCGCAGAAACGGCTGTGGCCCCGCAGGAAATGAATCCTGCGGGGCCACAGCCGTGGTGAGGGTTAGTGACCCTCGTGCTTGCTCTGCTCGATCTCGCCAGCGGTGGGCGGAACGATCCGATCCTCGAAGAACCAGCGGCTGAAGCCAGCACGCAGGCGCTTGGAGAAGGGGATGCGGCCGTCATCGTTGGGACGGAGCATCAGCGGCGCGTAGTCGTGGTAGCTCACGAGCTCCCACTGCTCGTACTCGTCGAGCGGCTTGTGCACCTCGACGAACTCGCCGCCGGGGAGGCGAACGATACGACCGGACTCGAAGCCGTGGAGCGCGATGCTGCGATCCTTCTTCTGGAGCGCGAGGCAGATCCGCTTCGTGACGATGTACGCAATGATCGGGCCGAGGATGAGCAGGGCCTGCAGTGCGTGGATCACGCCCTCCATGGAGAGCTGGAAGTGGGTTGCCATGAGGTCCGAGCTTGCGCCGGCCCACATTACCGCGTAGAAGGTCACGCCGGCTGCACCGATTGCGGTACGCGTCGGGGCGTTGCGCGGGCGATCCAGAATGTGGTGCTCGCGCTTGTCGCCGGTGACCCAGGCCTCGATGAAGGGGTAGATCGCTACGAGGACGATGAAGCCGCCCATGATGATGATCGGGAGCAACATGTTCCACGACCAGGTGTAGCCGAACCACTCAGTCTCGAGCCCCGGCGGGATCAGACGGAGCATGCCGTCCGCGAAGCCGATGTACCAGTCAGGCTGAGTACCAGCCGAAACGGGGGAGGGATCGTACGGTCCGTATGCCCAGATCGGGTTGATTCCCACGATCGAGGCGATCAGGAGGATCACGCCGAAGACGATGAAGAAGAAGCCGCCAGCCTTCGCTGCGTAGACGGGGAGGATGGGGTAGCCAACAACGTTCTGCTGGGTCTTGCCCGGGCCGGGGTACTGCGCGTGCTTGTGGATGACCACAAACGCGAGGTGCAGTGCCACGAACAGGATGACCAGTGCGGGCAGCAGCATGATGTGCAGCATGTAGAGACGGCCGACGATGTCGGTGCCCGGGAACTCTCCACCGAAGAAGAAGTAGGAGAGGTAGGTGCCGATCACGGGGATCGCCTTGATCAGGCCATCAATGATGCGGAGGCCGTTGCCCGAGAGAACATCGTCGGGGAGCGAGTAGCCGGTGAAGCCCTCTGCCATCGCGAGGATGAAGAGAACGAAGCCGATCACCCAGTTGAGCTCGCGGGGCTTGCGGAATGCGCCGGTGAAGAAGATGCGGAGCATGTGCAGGCCGATGGAGGCAACGAAGAGAAGCGCAGCCCAGTGGTGGACGTGACGCATCAGGAGGCCACCGCGCACTGAGAACGAGATGTCCAGTGTCGAGGCCATAGCGCCCGACATCTCGACACCCTTCATCGGGACGTACGGCCCGGTGTAGTGCGTCTCGATCATCGTCGCCTGGAAGAAGAGCGTCAGGAAGGTACCCGACAGCAGGATGACGACGAAGCTATACAGCGCGACCTCGCCGAGGAGGAAGGACCAGTGGTCGGGGAAGACCTTGCGTCCGAACTCCTTGACAGCAACACCGATCTTGGTGCGCTCATCGATGTAGTTCGCGGCCGCGGACGTGAAACGGCTCGAGCCGTTCTGCGCGGGCGATTCGGTTACGGTGCTGCTCACTTGAGACGCTCCCAGTAGCTCGGGCCGACAGGTTCATGGAAATCGCTCTGCGCGACGAGGTAGCCCTCATCGTCGACCGTGATCGGCAGCTGCGGCAGGGGGCGCTTCGCGGGACCGAACACAACCTTGGCGTGCTCGGAGACGTCGAACTGCGACTGGTGGCAGGGGCACAGCAGGTGGTGCGTGTGCTGCTCGTAGAGCGCAACGGGGCAGCCGACGTGGGTGCAGACCTTCGAGTACGCGACGATGCCGTCGTACGACCAGCTCTCGCGCTCGGGAAGCTCGTTGAGCTCGCTCTGGTCCAGACGCATGAGGAGAACGATGGCCTTGGCCTTCGCATCGAGAAGGGTCTCGCTGCCGCCGCGCTCATCAAGGCTCAGCTTTGCGAAGTCCTCGTGCGTGAGGGTTTCGGGGATGACGTGGAACGCCGAACCGATGGTGACCTCGCTGGCCTTGATCGGCACACCGGAGGGATCGCGTGCGAGACGGACGCCCTTGGTCCACATGGTGTGCTTCAGCAGCTGTACGGGATCGCGATCCTGCGGAGCAAGGCCGCGCAGCAGGGTGATGCCGGGGAGCGGGAAGGCAATCAGTGCGCCGATGAGGCTGTTGCGCACGAGCGAGCGGCGCGAGAAGCCCGACTCTTCGTTTGCAAGCTTGAAGATCTCAGCCGATGCCTCGCGGGTTTCCGTGTCGCTGGGGACCGGGTGACGCTCGTCGATCGACTCGTGATCGGCCATGAGGGCCTTGCCCCAGTGGACCGCACCGATACCGATGGCAAGCATGGCGAGCGCCATGCCGAGGCCGACAACCAGCGTGTGCACGCGGATGGCCATCGGATCGCCCGTCTCGATCGGGAGGAACATGTACGCGAGAACCGCGCCCAAGCTTCCAGCGATGGAGAGGTAGAAGAGGGTGTAGACCGTGCGCTCCGCACCCTTTTCCTTCTTAGGATCCAGATCCGTGACGCGCTTGCGGTGCGGCGGAAGGCCGGGATTCTGCACGGCGTCCGACGAGATGACGGCGGTCCCAGCCGCGCCATCGGCCGAGCCGTGGCCCTGGGCTGCGACAACGGCGCCGCCGTTGTTCTTCGCTTCCTCTGCCATGTTGCTCCTTGACTCCTGACTCATGAACTCGTTGCGTTGTCGAACTTAGTTCGACTTCGCGGTGACCCAAACGGTGAGGCCAATGATGGCGCCCAGTCCGATCACCCAGATGAAGAGGCCCTCAGCGACCGGGCCGATCGACCCAAGGGTCAGACCGCCGATAGCGGGCTTCTCCTCGATGTACTTGAGGTACGAGATGATGTCGGCCTTCTGCTGCGGCGTGATGTTCGCATCGCTGAAGACGGGCATGTTCTGCGGGCCCGTGATCATTGCCTCGTAGATGTGCGTGGGGGCAACACCGGTGAGCTTCGGGGCGAACTTGCCCTGCGTCAGGGCGCCACCGGCGGCCGACACGTTGTGGCACATCGCGCAGTTGATGCGGAAGAGTTCGCCGCCCTTCGCGATACCCTCATCGTCGCTGTCTGCCTGAAGGTACTGGGTCTCGGGCAGAGCCGGTCCCGGTGCGAGGGACGCCACGTAGGCAGCCATCTGCAGGGTCTGCTCCTCGGAGAACTGCTGCGGCTTGACCATGCCCTGCGGGCCCTGGAAGGCAAGGGGCATACGGCCGGTGCCAACTTGGAAGTTGACCGATGCCGCACCAACGCCGACAAGCGAGGGGCCATCGGGCGTGCCCTGCGCGCCTGCACCGTGGCAGGTTGCACAGTTCGCCCCGAAGAGCTTCTCGCCGGCCTCGATGGTGGCGGGGGAGTTGAGGTCGATCTCAGCGGTGGCTGAGGTCTGGCTGAAGCCAGCGTACGCAGCTCCGGTCACGAGCAGGCCGACCGCAACGAGGGCTGCGGTAGCGAGCGGGTGTCGGCGTCCGGTCTTGTGGACGTTCTTCTTGGCGCGAGCCATGAGTACTGGCCTCCCCTTAGTAGCCCTGCACGAGTGGCAGGACGTAGATGACGATGAACAGGATGATCCAGACGATGTCGACGAAGTGCCAGTAGTAGGACACGACGACGGCCGTGGTCTCTTCCTTGTGCGTAAAGTTCTTGACCGCGTAGATACGGCCGATCACGAGAAGGAAGGCGATGAGGCCGAGCGACACGTGGATGCCGTGGAAGCCCGTGGTGAGGTAGAAGGCAGAGCCGTAGGGATCGGACGCAAGGGTGATGCCCTCGGACACGAAGGTGGCGTACTCCCAGGTCTGTCCCGCAACGAAGATCGCACCCATGAAGAAGGTGAGGAAGAACCACTCAACGGTTCCCCACTGTGCGGGGCTCTTGCCGGTGGCGCGAGGCTGGCCGCGCTCTGCGGCGAAGACGCCGGCCTGAGCGGTGAAGGAGGACGCAACCAGAATCAGTGTGTTCACCAGCGCAAAGGTGAAGTTGTGCTTGGCGGTCTGCTCAACCCACAGCTCTGGGTTCATAGCGCGCAGCGTGAAGTAAATCGCGAACAGGCCCGCGAAGAACATGACCTCGCTGCCGAGCCACACGATCGTGCCGACGGCGACGAGATTCGGTCGCTTCACCGAAGGCACGGCTGACTTGGTATTCATAGTGGTCGTTGTCACCCCTCCATTATGGCTGAAAGTTTGGTGTGCGTTTTCACTCGTGACCGGCGCGCCGAACTTTCTGCGAGATTCCTGACAAGCCTACCGCTTCGCGGAGGTGATTGTGGACATCGGGTGGGCGATCCGTGAGTGTGTCGGCCAAATTTGGCGTGTTCTCGTGAGTGTGGGCCTCGGTCCCTGCGTGTCGGAAGCTGGCGCGTCGCCTCGATACAATTGCGGAATGATCGATGAACGCACCTGGCCCACCGTTCTCACCACGCTGCTCGACGGCGAGGATCTCAGCGTTTCCCAAGCTGAATGGGCCATGAGCAATTTCATGACCGGTTCAGCAAGTGGCGCTCAGATCGGCGCATTCCTTGTTGCCCTTCGTTCGAAGGGCGTGACGGTCGACGAGGTGATCGGTTTCCGTGACGCAATCTTGGCGGAGGCGCTGCCGCTCGACCTGCCCGCCATGTCGCTCGACATTGTAGGGACCGGGGGCGATCGCTTCGGTACCGTCAACATCTCGACTATGGCTTCCATTACGGCCGCCGCTGCCGGGGCGCCCGTGGTCAAGCACGGCAACCGCGCGGCGAGCAGTCAGTCGGGGTCCTCTGATGTGCTGAGTGCCCTCGGGATCGATCTCGAGCTTGATGCGGCCGCGGTGTCTCAGACGTTCTCAGAGGTTGGGATCGCATTCGTGCACGCCGCGCGCTTCCTTCCGGGATTCCGGCACGTGGCTCCCGCCCGCGCGGAGCTCGGCATTCCGACGGTGTTCAACTTCCTCGGGCCGCTTTGCAATCCGGTGCGCCCCGAGGCCTCGGCCGTGGGTGTCGCAGATATCGACCGTGTGCCGATCTTCGTGGGTGTGTTCCGCCTGCGCGGTGCCTCAGCTCTTGTGTTCCGAGGCGATGATGGGCTCGACGAACTGACCACGACCGGCCACTCGCGCCTGTGGGAGGTCAGCCGCGGTGGTCTCACGGAGCACGACATTGATCCCCGGGAGCTTGGGATCCCACGATCCCAGATCCAGGATCTCGTCGGCGGCACTCCCGAGGAGAACGCCGCTGTGGTGCACCGGGTGCTGCAGGGTGAGCGAGGCCCGGTGCGCGACATCGTGCTGCTCAACGCAGCCGCAGGCCTCGTGGCCTACGACCTGGCCAACAACCCGGAGTCCGTGGAGCGCGCGCTGCTCGAGCGCCTCAGCGAGAAGCTGAAGGTCGCGGAGGACGCGATCGATTCGGGTCGCGCGGCAGCGAAGCTTGCTGACTGGGCTCGGGTGACGAGCGGCCTCAGCGCTCGGTAATCTCCGGGGCCCAGCGCCCTGAAATGCCGAGAAGGGGCCCATCGCGTACGCGATGGGCCCCTTCTCTGTGTTGCGCGCTTAGGAGCTCGTGCCAGAGCGGGTCTCAGCGGTGGCCGGCGCGTTCTTCGTGGTCGTCTTCTCGTCGCGGTCCATGCGGCTGTACTTTGCAAGGAACGGCATCGGGTCGGCGGGCTGATCGTCGACGCGCAGCGCCAGGTGCAGGTGCGCGCCGAAGGCCATGCCGGTCGCGCCGACTCGGCCGACGGGGTCGCCCATCATGAGGGTGTCGCCGACCGAGTACGAATGCGAGGCATCCTGCATGTGGCAGTAGCGGCTCGTCACTTCCTTCCCGTCGATCTCATGCTCGAGTTTGAGACCGAAGCCACACCCATCGCTCGCGAAGCCTGCTTCCAGAACCGTGCCGTCTGCGATTGCGTAGATCGGAGTACCCGCTGCGGCGCCAAAGTCTTGCGCGTCGTGGAACTGCTCAACCGGGGCCGTGCGGTACCCAAACGGATCAGTGAGGAGCACGGACTGTTGGAATGGGTAGTTGACGAGCGCTCGTGCGCGATACGCGTAGGTGCCGGCGATGGCCTCGTCGACGTCGACCGCGGTGATCTCTGCGAGTGACGCGGGAATGTCTTCCGGTGACACCTCGGAGAACAGTCGCTGCTGCGTTGCTGCAGCGACGACCTCATCCTCGCTGCCTTGTGTGAGCGGCACGGCGGCGGAGAGCACGAGCCCCCCGACGCTCGCGGCCGCCGCCGCCGCAGCGATTCGGCGCCGAAGTGGGCGACGTGCACGTGGCGTGCTGCCGTCGTCCGCCCTCGCCGAGGAGAGGTCGCGCTCCGGAAGTGGGACGCGCACGTACCCACCGGTGATCGGGCCGTCGTGTTCGACGGGCGACTCGGGGAGCGTTACCGCGGGTGCCTGCGCGGCGGGACGCGCGGGCTGCTGCTCGAGTGCTTCGGGTGCTTCGGGCTGCGTCGCAACGTGTTGCTGCTGCGGCTCAGTCGGCGCCGCGTTCCGTGCGGCCGCTTCGCGCAGGGCGCGACGCGACGGGAACGATTTCGGCGCGGGGGAGGATGAATCGGGCATGCGGACTTTCGATCGGCGGTGCCGTGCGCGGACGCTCGGCAAAGATAACGAACAGGTTACAACCGGGAGCTTGGAAACGCCAGTTCTCGGTGTTCGCTCTCAGCTACTGGGTGTTCGGGTCGGGCTTCTCTTCGTGCTCAGCCGCATTTGGCTGAGTGTCTTCGGGCGCCACGTACGGCTTTTCACCGACGGTGAGTGAAGCATCGCCGGATGCTGAGTGATCGGGGCGGTCAGGGCCCTTCTCCTGAATCTTGCCCGGCTCGAGGGTCCGTCGCACGTCCTCTGGGGTGAGCTGCTGGATGGGCCCGGTGGTTGCGTCGACGTACCACTCGGTGAGCACCGGATCTGTACTGTCAAAGCCCGCGCCCGCGCCCTCGTCTGCGGGGACCTCGCTTGTGCCGAACACGAAGTCGTCACCGTACTCGTCGATGCCACGGCGCACACCCTGCGCGATGGCGGCCTGAGCGTACTTGCGGCGAATGATGTAGGGATCCGTGCGGAGGTCTTTCGCCCACGAGAACATGATGCCGATGACCACGAACGCGAACGGGAGCGCCGACACCACCATGAGCGATTGCAGGCCGCCCAGTGTGTTGCGCCCGCCCGCAAGGAGGAGAGAAACGGCGATCAAGCTGAGGAGGAGGCCCCAGAGGATGGTCACCCACCGGGAGGGTTCTGGTCGTCCAGCCTGGGACATGGATGCCATGACGATGGATGCGGAGTCTGCAGCGGTCACGAAGAACACGACGACGGCGATCATTGCGACCACGGAGGTCAGCATGCCGAGTGGGAGTCGCTGGAGGAGATGGAACAGTACCTCCTCGCCGGAGTCGCCGGTTTGGAGGTCAACCCCGTTCAGGCTCATGTAGATCGCGGTGCCGCCGTACACGACGAACCAGGCGATGACAATCGCGGAGGGGACGAGCACCACCGTGGTGACGAACTCGCGAAGCGTGCGCCCACGGGAAATCTTTGCGATGAACATCCCCACGAACGGCGTCCACGACACCCACCATGCCCAGTAGTACGTAGTCCAGGAGGAGAGGAAGGTTGCCGTCTCGCCTCCCTGATTCGGGTTGCGGGCGAGCATGAGGCCGAGCTGCTCGAAGAACTCGACGAGCGACGAAGGGAAGAAGTTCAGCAGGAACACGGTCGGCCCCGCGATGAGCACGAAGAGGCCGAGGCTTCCCGTGAGCACCATGTTGAGGTTTGACAGCCGGCGGATGCCGCGCTTCACACCGGAAACAGCTGAGGCGATAAAGAGTGAGGTGAGGATCGCGATCGCCCCCACGAGGAACGTGTTGCCGAGCGGGCCGATCCCGGTGACCATGCGGAAGCCGCTCTCGATCTGCAAGGCCCCGATCCCGAGCGAAACCGCGGTGCCGAAGAGCGTCACGATGATCGCAAAGATGTCGATCGTGCGGCCCAGCGCGCGGTGGGAACTGCCGGGGAACACCGGCTCGAATAGCGCAGAAATCAGTGGGGCGCGGCCGCGACGATACGCGCTGTACGCGATCGCGCCACCGACCAATGCGTAGAACGCCCACGCAATGGGGCCCCAGTGCAGGATCGTCTGGGCGAGTGCGGGAAGCGCAGCGTCGGCGGTTCCACCCTGTTCAGTGAGGCCTGGCGGCGGGGAGAGGAAGTAGGTGAGCGGTTCGAGCGGCCCGTAGAACAGGAGACCGATTCCGAGACCCGCGGCGAAGAGCATCGAGATCCACGATGCGGTCGAGAACTCGGGCTCTTCGTCGTCAGCGCCGAGCCGGATGCCGCCGGTGCGGCCGTAGCCGACGACGAGCATGAAGAGCACGACGGTGATGGCAAGCGCCCCGAAGAGCCAGCTGAAGTTCGCGGTGACCCATGCCAAGGACGCCGCGCCCACCTCGGCGAGGTTGTCGGGCGCGATGAACGCCCACGCGATCACTCCCACGGTGAGGGTCAGCGTGACGATGAGCACCACCCAGTTGGTGGGGAATCGCATCCCTGTCTGCTCGACGCCGATGCCCGGCAGGAGGCCGGGGTGGGGGAGCGGGGGTGGGGTGGGAACCGTGATCTTCATGGTTCGTTTCCCCGTAGGGTTCGACTTCGGCATGGTTCTCAGCCTCCGAGCGTTGCTTTGAACAGCGGCCGGGTTCTGGCCACTGTCCTACGCTAGCGAGGGCTGGGCTATTCTGACCAGGGGTTTCGCGCGAAGTCTTTCACCGTGTTGGTGTGAAAGGAGCTTGGACCGGGGGTTTCTTCCGTTATGCGTTCGTGACCTGGCTCTGGCGCGCCGCAGCGATGAACTGCCTGATGAGCTCGGGATCCTTGAGCCCAGGTGCCGACTCGACGCCGCTCGACACGTCGACTCCGCCGGGGTGTGCTGCGCGAATCGCCGCCGCCACATTTTCGGGTGCGAGCCCACCTGCGAGGACCCAGCTGGCGCCAAGGCGCTGGGGATCCAGCTGCGAGAGGTCCCACGTTTCGCCCGAGCCGGGCACGGCGCCGTCAACAAGGAGGCGCTCCTCCCCAAACTCTCCGGCGCGGAGCTCTGGGAAGTGCGCGAGCGACGCCGCGCGCCACACGCGAGGGATCACCCGCTGGGCCGCGGCAATGTCTGTGTGTGAGTATCGGCCGTGCAACTGGAGTACGTCGAAACCGAGATCGCGAGCAAGCTCCGCAGCCTCGCGCGCGGGCGTACGGCTCACCACGAGTACCGTGTCGATCCCGGTCGCGTGCGTGCTCGCTGCTGCCCGTGCCGCAGCAATAACGGCGAGCGCTTCTTCCGGCCTGGCGTTCCGAGGACTTCCCTCGCTCATCACCACGCCGACCGCATCGGCGCCGAGGCTCGCGGCGAGTGCGCCGTGCGCAGCGTCGCGGAGTCCACAGATCTTCACGTACATGGCGCTCCTCGGGCTTGGCGGCGGGCCCAGTCGAGCCCCCGGCCGCCCAGTGTACTGCGTTGAGCCCGGTGCGAACTGGTGTCGCACCGGGCTCAACCGCGCGCGTGCCGCCCCCGACACGCCCGCTGCGGGGTTTAGCGGCTCTGCGCCGTGATGAGCCCCGCGGTCTGCGTGCGCGCGGCAGCGAAGCGGCGTGCAACGTCCTCCCAGTTGACGACGTTCCAGAACGCCTTCACGTAGTCAGCACGGACGTTCTGGTAGTCGAGGTAGTACGCGTGCTCCCACACGTCGAGCTGCAGCAGCGGGGTGACGCCGAGGGGTGCGTTGCCCTGCTGGTCGAAGAGCTGGAACACCACCGGGCGAGCGCCGACGGAGTCCCATGCGAGCACCGACCAGCCGGAACCCTGGACGCCCATCGCGGTCGCCTCGAAGTGTGCGCGGAACGCCTCGATCGAGCCGAAGTTGCTGCCAATCGCCTCGGCGAGCTCTCCCGTGGGATCGCCGCCGCCGTTCGGAGACATGTTCTCCCAGAACACGCTGTGGTTGATGTGGCCACCGAGGTTGAACGCGAGGTCCTTTTCAAGCTTGTTCACCGCGGCGAGGTTGCCGCTCTCACGCGCCTCAGCAAGCTGCGCGAGCGCGGTGTTCGCGCCAGTGACGTAGGCCTGGTGGTGCTTCGAGTGGTGCAGCTCCATAATGCGCCCTGAAATGTGAGGTGCAAGTGCGGAGTAGTCGTAGGGCAGGTCGGGCAGGGTGTACTCGGTCATGGCCGGGTCCTTTCGATATGAGGAGGGTGAAGGTGCTGGCTCGATGCCCGCGGTGCGGAGCTAGAGCGCCGGGCCGAGCGCGTGGAACGCGCGGTCGCGGTAGATCAGTGGAGCTGCGGGTGCGCCCAGGTGCACGTCGAGCACCTGGGCGACGACAAGCGTCGACGCGCCCACTGCAACAGACTGGAGCGTGCGGCAGCGGAACGCCGCGCGCGTGTTCGGGAGGAACGGTTCGCCGGTGGGAAGGGTTTCCCAGCCCTGTTCTGCCGTGAAGCGTTCCGTGCCGCTCACCGCAAACAGCTGCGCCATTTCGAGCTGCGGCTCGTCGAGCAGATGCACCACATAGCTCGATGCTTGGAGGATGCCGCCGGCGCTCCCCGTTGCGCGAGTCACGGAGAAGGCGAGCGCTGCGGGATCGAGTCCCACCGAGGCGACGCTTGACGCGGTGAGGCCCACCGGTCCCTCGGGAGTCTGCGCGGTGATGAGCGCGATCCCGGCGGGGTGGGTGCGGAAGGCATCCTTGAAGCCGGCCGCGAGCGTTTCCGCGGTCGCAGCCGTTTCGGTGAGTGTTGCGGTGTTCATGTGCGCTCCTCTACAGCGGCTAGACGGTCGCGGCTTGCGGCGGCAGCGCGGCGATGATCGGGTGATCGAAGTTGTACATGCCGACTTTGGCCGCGCCACCGGGGGAGCCGATCTCGTCGAAGAACTCGACGTTGGCCTTGTAATAGTCGGACCACTCGCTCGGCAGATCGTCTTCGTAGTAGATCGCTTCGACGGGGCAGACGGGCTCGCAGGCGCCGCAGTCCACGCACTCATCCGGGTGGATGTAGAGCATGCGTTCGCCCTCGTAGATACAGTCCACGGGGCACTCGTCGATGCACGCGCGATCTTTGACGTCGACACAGGGGAGCGCAATCACGTAGGTCATGCGTGCAGTATGTTTCGCTTCGACATACCCACAACCGTAAAACCTCAAGTATGGTTGAGGTCAAGGAGGAGGTTGGGTTGAGTGAAGAATCTGCGGTGCCGAACGAGAAGACAACGTCGTCGGTGGGGCAACACGTCCCTGAAGAACTCCTCACGGTTGGCGAAATGAGCCGCCGCACGGGCGTCGCGGTGTCTGCCCTGCACTACTACGAACAGCTTGGACTTATCGCTTCGAGGCGCACCGCCGGAAACCAGCGGCGGTACCCCCGCTACATGCTTCGCCGTGTCGCGCTCGTGTCGGTGGCCAAGCGGCTCGGGATCCCACTCTCGGATGTGCAAGAGAGCTTTGCCGACGTGCCGCTTGAAACACCGCCCAGCCACGAGGACTGGCAGCGCGCCTCGCGGCGGTGGAAGAAGACGCTGGAGCAGCGCCGCAAGGGAATCGAGGAGCTCGAACGCGAGCTCACCGGTTGCATTGGGTGTGGCTGCCTCTCGATGAAGGCGTGCCGGCTCCTCAACCCCGATGATGAGCTCGGAGACAGCGGGGCTGGTGCCCTGCGCATTCGGGTCTAGCTCAGGATCCGCCGAGAGTGCCGCTCAGCCGCCCGTGCATGGCGCTCGTGCGAGGGTTCATTCCGGTGAGTTCGACGCTGATGCCTCTTCGTGCGTACCGGGTCTCGATCGCATCGATGGCGGCGACTGTCGAGGCGTCCCAGACGTGCGCGTCGCTGAGGTTGATGACCACTCGCGCGGGGTCTGCGCCGTAGGCAAAGCGGGTGGTCAGCTCGTTGCTCGACGCGAAGAAGAGCTCGCCGCGCACCGAATAATGTGCGGTCGCTTCGTCAGCCTCACCAGTGACTGTTCGGGTCACCTCCACCACGCTCGACACGCGGCGCACGAAAAGAACAGACGCCGCCACGACGCCCACGCCAACGCCAATGGCGAGGTTGTGGGTGAGCAGCACCGCCGCCACCGTGAGGACCATGACGGTCGTTTCGCTGCGCGGCAGGCGGCGGAGCGTCGCCGGGGTGATCGAGTGCCAGTCAAACGTGGCCACGGACACCGCGATCATGACGGCGACAAGAGCTGCCATCGGGATCGCAGCCACCACGTCCCCGAGCACGAGGACGAGGACGAGCAGGAACACGCCGGCAAGAAAAGTTGAGACGCGGGTGCGAGCGCCGGAGGCTTTAACATTCATCATGGTCTGTCCGACGACGGCGCAACCGCCCATGCCGCCGAAGCAGCCCGACATCAGATTGGCGACACCTTGCCCCCACGCCTCGCGTGTGCGACTCGTGCGCGTGTCAGTGATCTCGTCAACCAGTTGCGCGGTCATGAGCGATTCGAGGAGCCCCACGCAGGCCATTCCGAGTGCTGCCGGCCCGATGATCGCGAGTGTCTCCAGGTTCATCGGAACCGTCGGGAAGAAGAACTCCGGCAAGCTCCGGGGCAGTTCACCCTGATCGCCGACGGTGGGAACTGAGATCCCAATCGAAACAACCGCGAGGGTGACGAGCACAATCGCAATGAGCGGCGCGGGCACCGCTCGCGTGAAGCGGGGGAGCACTGCGAGCACGACCAATCCGCCCACCACGAGCGGGTACACCGCGAACGGGACATCAATCAGATGTGGCAGCTGCGCACCAAGCACGAGGAGTGCCAGCGCGTTGACAAAGCCCACCATCACACTGCGTGGAATGAAGCGCATGAAACGCGCGACGCCGAGCACCGCGAGCACGATCTGCAGGACCCCAGCGAGCAGCACCGTTGCAACGAAGTACTCAATGCCGTGATCACGCATGACCGGCGCGATCACGAGCGCGACTGCTCCGGTTGCTGCGGTAATCATTGCCGGGCGTCCCCCAACGAATGCGATCGTGACCGCCATGATGCAGGAAGAGAAAAGCCCCATGCGTGGATCGACTCCCGCGATCACCGAGAACGCGATCGCCTCCGGGATCAGCGCCAGTGCAACGACCAGACCCGCGAGCGCCTCGCGCGTGAGGATGCGAGGGGATCGCAGTGCCGCACCCACGGTCATGGGGCGCGAGGAAGCGAGCTGCGCGGAGTGGCTCGGCATGCACGGTCCTTTCAAATGGCGGTGTCGCGCCGTGTGTGCGCAGAGGGGCAGCGTATCGGAGGCGCGGGCCTGCGCGCCACGTGGGAGACTTGCCGCATGCGTGTCGAGGTGCTCACTATTCCAGATTGCCCAAACGGCGAGCTTGCCGTGCAGCGCACTCGCGCCGCGCTCGCCGAACTCGGAGCGGACCCGGCGACGCTGCGCGTCACCACACTGACGAGTGACGCTGCAGCGGCGAATGCCCCGTTCTCAGGGTCGCCCACCATCCTGCGAGACGGGGTCGACCTCTTCGCGGGGACGCGGGCGTCGGCGCTTGCGTGTCGCGTCTATCCTTCGGACGCGGGGCCGAGCGGGGCGCCGACCGCCCCGGAGATCGTGGCTGCCCTCCGCGCCCACTAGCATCTCGACGCGCACGTCATCAAGTGTTTGCTTGAGGTGGGCGGCGCCGGGCACGAAGCTTGTTGGATGGCCCGGCTTCCTCCTCACTTGACCCCGAGAGCTGCGGCGGGGTCGCCGGCGCCCTCTGCGGGTGCGCTGGGGGAGGTCTTTCGTGCGTTTCTCCGCCTCGGCCTCACATCGTTTGGTGGCCCCGTAGCGCACCTGGGCTACTTCCGGGAGGAGTTCGTAGCGCGACGCCGCTGGCTGAGCGATGCGGCGTACGCGGAGCTGCTCGCGCTCTGCCAGTTTGTGCCGGGGCCGGCCTCAAGCCAACTCGGGATCGCGATTGGCCTGCACCGAGCGGGCGCACTCGGCGGTCTCCTTGCCTGGCTCGGCTTCACGCTGCCGTCGGCGGTGCTGTTGGTCGGGCTTGCGGCGATGGGCACCGCACTTCCTTCGACGCAGGCCGTTCGCGGCGCACTGCTGGGCCTCCTGGCGGTGGCCGTCGTAGTGGTCGCGCATGCGGTCTGGGGGATGGCACGCAGCCTCGCGCCTGACAGCCAGCGTCGCGTGATTGCGCTCGTCGGCATGGTGCTCGCACTCTTGGTTCCGAGTGCGCTCGGCCAGGTGCTCGCGATTGCCTGCGGGGCAGCCGCCGGTCTTCTGTGGCTCCGCGATCGAGGAACATCGCGCGCGGCGGAGCGTGAAGATACGCGGAGCGCGGAGGCCGCCCAGGTTATCCCCGCCGAGCGGACCAGCTGGGCTCCCACACCGATTCCGGGGATCTGGGCAGTAACGCTTCTGTGCGCTCTGCTTGTGCTGCTGCCGCTGGCGGCGCTCATCTGGCGGAGTATCTGGCTCGGGATCGCCGATGCGTTCACGCGTGCAGGCGCGCTAGTGTTTGGCGGCGGGCACGTCGTGCTGCCGCTGCTCGGCGCTGAACCTGTTGTGGCGGCCGGCGTTGATCCTGAGCAGTTCATGGCGGGGTATGCCGCAGCGCAGGCAGTGCCCGGGCCGCTCTTCACTTTCGCGGCGGGGCTCGGGTTTGAGCTTGGCACGAACGCGGGGCTGGGGTGGGGTGCGCTGGGAGCTGCCGCCCTTGCGCTGGTGGCAGTGTTCCTGCCCGGGGTGCTGTGGCTGCTCGCGGCGCTGTCGGTGTGGGAGCGCTTGCGGGCGAGCACTCTCGCGCAGGCTGCACTGCGGGGCGCCAACGCAGCAGTGGTCGGCATCCTTGCGGCAGCGCTCGTGACTCCCGTCGTGCCCGCAGGGCTGACCGGTTGGGTATCACTCGGCATCGCGCTGCTCGCGATCATTCTTCTTCTCTGGCGCCGACCCGCGTGGCAGGTCGTGCTTGCCGGCGCCACTGTCGGAGCGCTTCTCGCCGCAGCAGGCCTGCCGCTCGGGTGGTGAGCCCGCGTGCCGGGGTGAAACCGCGCCGCGAGTGTGCCTAGGATGAAGGGGTGCCTCCGCGTCGCAAGTTTCCTGTGTCGAGTTCGGCGAAGACCCGCGCCCGCTACGCCAAGCGGCGGCAGCGGCGCCTCTCGCGTGTAGTGAATGATCTGTCCGCTGCCGAGTGGGGTGAACTCCGTGCAGCTTGGGGCGGTTGTGCCTACTGCGGCGTCACGGAGTCAGCGCTGCAGAAAGACTGTATTCAGCCGATCTCGCGCGGCGGCCGCTACACCCTCGAGAACGTGGTTCCTGCCTGCGCGTCCTGCAACGCGAGTAAGCACACCAATGAGGTCACCGCGTGGCTGCGCAAGAAGAAGCTCGATGAGCGCACCTTCCTGCAGCGCTACTCGGAGATCATGTCTGGCTTGGCGGAGCCGGGGGAGTAGTCGAAAAGAGACCCGCCTGAGGCGGGTCACCCGGGGACGGCGCCTCCGCCGGGAGCTCACGCTGGATCTCCCGGATCTCCGCTGCGCGCGCAGCTTCCGGGTGGAACACATTGTCGAACGCGCTCACGGTGCCTGAGAGTACGGATCCGTCCCGAGTGCGGCGACTGCGATCGATACGCCAGACCGTGACGAGCAGTGCGATGACGCCCGCGGCGATGAGCACGGTGATCACTTCACTCTGTGTCACGAAGGCTCCCAGTGCGTCTGCGATGATCGTCAAGCTCAAACTCGATGAGGCCGGCGATGAGTGCGCGGTACGCGCCCTCAACAACATCTGGTGCCGCGCCCACTCCCTCGGCGAGGTCGCGCACGCGTGCGATGACCCGCTGGGCCCGGTCCGGTGCGCGAACATCGCTCTCGGTGGACTTCAACCTGCCTGCCGCGACCACCCAACGCTGTCGTTCGGCGATCAACGAAACAATCTTTTGGTCGATCGCGTCAATGTGCGCGCGTACGTCCGGGAGTGTCAGCTCAGCCGAGGTGTGGTCCATGCTGGCAAGGGTAGCCGGAAAACAAGAAAGCCCCCGGTGAAAACCGGGGGCTTGTTCTGTGCGCGATACTGGGATCGAACCAGTGACCTCTTCCGTGTCAGGGAAGCGCGCTACCGCTGCGCCAATCGCGCCTAAAAGGCTATTGAATTATAGCGAGGTGGCGACGGGATTCGAACCCGTGTATACGGCTTTGCAGGCCGCTGCCTCGCCTCTCGGCCACGCCACCGTATGGTGTTGCCACCTATTCAAATAAGCAATCAAGTAAATACTGACTACCAGAGCGGATGACGAGACTCGAACTCGCGACCCTCACCTTGGCAAGGTGATGCGCTACCAACTGCGCTACATCCGCATGTTCACGGTGTTTGTTTCTGTGTTGCTGCCGTGTACTTGTATGACTATACGGGGGTTTTGTGGGGGTGCGCAAATTGGGCCCGTATGCCCGGGCGCGCCGCGGCTCTACGTAAGGGATCTCGGGGGTTTCTCGTCATTTTCGGCATTCTTGGACCCGGGCCGCTACCTCGGCGGTTACTGTGGACACATGGTGAAGGCACAGCGTTCTGGTCTCAGGCGCGGCCTGTGCCTCGTTGCTGTTCTGCTCGTTGCGCTCGGCCTGATCCTGGCGGTCACCTTCCGTCAGCAGGTGAAGGACCATTTCGCGGCGGTCTCGTTCGATCCCGATCCGAGCGTGGAGCGTGTGCTGCATGATCTCGATCTCACGGATACGGGGGAGCGCGTCTTTCTGGCGACGCATCCCACTATTGATGGAAGTCAGCACTTCAATACGCAGTGCGCGGGCGTGGACCACTCCGAGCAGGGGCACGTGCTCGGGTGTTACACCCATGATCAGATCCATCTCTTTGACGTCACGGATGATCGCCTCTCTGGCGTCGTGGAGGTGACGGCCGCGCACGAGCTCTTGCATGCCACCTTCGCGCGCATGGGAGATGGGGATCGCTCGGCGCTCAGCGCAAAGCTCCGGCAGGAGTACGACCGCCGTGCTGGGGATGATCCCGCGCTGAAGGAGCGCATGTCGGTGTACGAGCACCTGTCCGAAGCCTCCTTTGTGAACGAGCTGCACTCGGTGTTGGGCACTGAGGTGCGCGAGCTGCCAGATTGGCTCGAAGAGCACTATGCACAGTGGTTCGTTGACCGAGCCGACATTGTTGATGCGTTCGCCACCTACCACGCAGTGTTCGTGGACCTCCAGCAGCAGGCGGACGAGCTCCGCGCGGAGATGGAGACGCTCCGTGCTGATGTGGAGGCGCGGAAGAAGGACTACGTGTCCGCGGTCGAGCAGTTCAACGCCGACGCGGCGGAGTTCAGTGTGCGCAATGACCGCTATGAATTCTCGGGCGACCCCGCGGGCTTCGATCAGGTGCGCGGTGAGCTTGAGTGGCGACGGGGTGACCTTGAGTCGACTCGAGCGGGCATCCAAGCAGATGTGGATCGCTACAACGCGCTGCGGGATCAGCTCACTGCGCTCAGTGAGGTGAGCACTGAGCTCGACGACCAGCTGAATAGCGACCTCGCTCCCGTGACGACACGCCCGGATCAGGAGTGAGGGATCCCCGAGATTACGCGGGAAACGGCGGGGTCGCGCGGCACTCGCGAGAAGCCGTGTAATATCGATCAGGTTGATGCAGATCCGCAAGGAAATGCGAAACGGGCGATTGGCGCAGTTGGTAGCGCGCTTCCTTCACACGGAAGAGGTCATCAGTTCGAGTCTGGTATCGCCCACCAAAATGCCTGACGGGAACATGTCACATCAGTAGATGTTGGATGTTCCCGTTTTGCTTTTCTGGGGCCTCGTGCGTTCCTGGGGTTTCTCTTGGTGCCGGTGAGCGTGCAGAAAGCAGTACCCCCGGAGACATGCTCTCGCAGAGACCTTCCGGGGTCTTCGCTCGGCGCGGTACTACAGGAGGTGCGACGGTGACCGGGGGCTGCACGCATGCGTCCCAGCTCGCCAAGGCGCTCTCAGCCGAGCGGCTGGCACCTTACCTCCGAGCGGCGACCGGCAGCTTCGCTGAATTAGGCGGCGCCTGGAATGATGGCGAGCATGCTGAAGATGATTGCTCAGGACTTCATTCGGGAAGACGCCGTACACATCGTGCTCCCGTTGTACGAAGAGCTCGTTGAGCTGACGCGGCGCGAGCCGCTCAACATCTCCTACGAGCTGTACGTTGACGAGACTGATCCTGGACACTTCGTTTTCGTCGAAGAATGGCCCGATCGCGCCGCCCTCGACGCGCACTGCGCTACCGAACACTTCCGGCGGCTCGTCCCGCTGATCGACGCGCACCAGCGTGCCGCGAACACCTACCTTCAGATGCGCCCAGCGTTCGGGTAACCCGGCTCGACTGCAGAAGGCTCGTGCATGCGCGACCCCTCAGAGAAGAGCGCGCCGAGCCTGCGGGCACCCTCAGCGAACTGCGCTGGAGTGCCCGCACCAAACGAGAACCGCAGGTGTGGGGCAGGCGGTTCGTCAACGAAGAAGTGTCGGCCGTTGCCTACGAGGACCCCGTTGTCTTCCGCCGCCGCGCACACCGCATCGGTATCTGTGCCGAAGGGGAGCCGCGCCCAGACGTGCAGCCCGCCGCGCGGGGGAGCCGCGATGCGGGCCTGCGGAAGCGACTCGCGTAGTGCGGCCAGCAGAGCATCACGCCGCATCGCAAGCGACTGCGCGAGGCGGGAGAGATGGCGTGGCCACGCACTCGAGGTGAGGAGGCTGAGCGCGACCTCCTGGATGAGTGGCGCGACGCCGAGATCCTCCGCGGTGCGCGACGCGCGCAGGCGTGCCGCCGCGGGACCGCGCGCGACGAGCGCGCCGAGCCTGAGCCCTGGCGATGCTGGTTTCGACAGGGTGAGCACTGAGACGACATGCCCATCCAGTGCCGCGGTGAAGAGCGGAGGCGGTGTCTGCGCCTCGATGCCCAAATGCCGCGCCCAATCGTCCTCGATGATGAACGCGCCGTACTGAGCGGCGAGCTCGAGCACGCGGGCGCGACGCTCGGCGCTGAGGGTTGCGCCCGTGGGGTTTGCGAATCCCGGCTGCAGATAGATGAGTCGCGCACGGCTCCGCCGGAGCTCCTCTTCTAGGCGGTCAACGAGAATCCCGTTTGCATCGGTGGGGACGGGGGCGAGCCGCAGCCCCGCGCTCTGGGCCGCGATGAGGGCGCCGGGATAGCTCGGGCTCTCGGTGATGAGTGTGGCACCCGGCTCGGAGAGCGTGCGCATGGCGAAAACGAGCGCCTGCTGGCCACCCGGCGTGACGATCACCTCGTTCGGGTCGGCGCGATACGGCGCAGCGACGACGCGACGGAGCTCGGGTGATCCCGTCGGTGGCGTCATCGCCCAGGACCGCGCCTGCTTCGCGGCGCGAGAGGCGAGCCTGTGCAACTCTTCTGCGGGAAGCAGCTCGGGCGCGAGATACCCCCAGGACAGCGGCAGGTGATCGGCGCTGCCGTATCCGCCCAGACGCGCGGCTCGATCGGGATCCACGCGTGCACTGCCGAGCGCCTGGTTCTGCCAGGAGAAGTCTGGTTCGCGCGTTTCGCCCACTCCAACCGCGAACGTGCCGCGGCCGGGCTCTGCGCGGACCAGGCCCAGCGCGCTGAGTTCGGCGAGCGCAGCAGACACGGTCGCTGCACTGGCGCTGAATTCCTGCGAGAGCGCTCGAACTCCAGGCAGCCGGGTCTCTGGTGCGAGACCTGCGATGCGCGGACGCAGGCGCGCAGCAATCTCGGCAGCTCTGTTATCCTGAATCATGAAGCTAGTCAATAACGTTACTCAGTTTTGTGCAACTGCGTTACGCCCCGCGCGAGGGCCGCCGGTGCCAGCGATCCCAATCTCGGATCATCTCCCCACCCCGAGCCGCGCCGTGCTCATCCACCAGATATATGAAGGACCAGCTTTGTCGAATCACTCGCACACCACCGTTCGTTTTCTCGCTCCCGCTGACGAGCCGCGCTGGCGCGCGCTCTTCCGCGCGTACCGCGAGTTCTACCGCCTCCCCGAATCGGAGGAGGTGGTGTCCCGCGCGTGGGGGTGGATGATGGATCCCCGCCACGAGTGCAACGCCCTTGTTGCCGAGGCGGACGGCGAAGTGCTCGGCTTCGCGCACCACCGACGGTTCTCTGCGCCCTACACCGGGACCACGCACCTCTTCCTGGACGACCTCTTTACCGATCCGGCCGTCCGTGGTCGCGGCGTGGGCCGTGCGCTCATCACTCGCCTGCGTGAAATGGCTGCCGCGGAGGGGCGGGCCGGGGTGCAGTGGGTTACCGCGGCAGATAACCACCAGGCGCAGGCCCTCTACAACACGCTCGCCACGCCCGCGAGCTGGATCACCTACGATGCCGAGCCGCTTCCCCGAGCGGCGGAGTAGTCGTCGACACGTTGCCTGACGGGTCGCGTGTCACGCCGTGTGCGGGGCGCGCGACCCGGGTGCATGCGTTCCCCGGATCCTGCGCGATAGAATTGCCGGGTCCGGTTTCTCTTTTCGAAGGAGTGTGCCCACGTGGCCGATGGCTTCTCCCTGTTCACTGATCGTTCCATTGTCGCAATGCGCGTCAATGGCGAGCTGCGCGACCTCGCGACCGAGGTTACGGAGACGGACACGGTGGAGCCCGTCGCAATCGACACGGAAGACGGGCTGAACATCCTCCGCCACTCGGCGGCACACGTGCTCGCCCAGGCCGTGCAGCGCATCAATCCGGAGACCACCCTCGGCATTGGCCCGCCCATCACCGATGGGTTCTACTACGACTTCGATCCGGCTGAGCCCTTCACCCCCGAGGATCTGAAGGCGATCTCTAGCGAGATGCAGAAGATCGTGAAGCAGGGCCAGCGCTTCGTTCGCCGCGTGGTGACCGAGGATGAGGCCCGCGCCGAGCTCGCGAACGAGCCCTACAAGCTCGAGCTCGTTGGCCTCAAGGGCGGTGCCGATTCGGGCAGCGACAACGAGAGCGTCGAGGTGGGTGGCGCCGAGCTGACCATCTACGACAACGTCGACCCGAAGACCGGTGAGGTCTGCTGGAAGGACCTCTGCCGCGGCCCGCACGTGCCGAACACCCGCATGCTGGGGAATGGTTGGGCCTTGATGCGCAGCGCTGGTGCGTACTGGCGTGGCAGCGAGGCGAACCCGATGCTGCAGCGCATCTACGGCACTGCGTGGCCCACGAAGGATGAGCTGCGCGCGTACCAGACTCGCCTGGAGGAGGCCGCGAAGCGCGACCATCGCAAGCTGGGCGTCGAGCTCGACCTCTTCTCGTTTCCCGACGAAATCGGCTCGGGGCTCGCGGTGTTCCACCCGAAGGGCGGCATCATCCGCCACGAGATCGAGAACTTCATGCGCTCGGAGCTGCTGAAGAACGGCTACGAGGTGGTGAACAGCCCCCACATCACGAAGGGCTCCCTCTTCGAGACCAGCCAGCACCTCAACTGGTACAAGGACGGCATGTTCCCGGCGATGCACCTCGACGAGGTCGTCGACGCCGAGGGCAACGTGACGAAGCAGGGTCAGGACTACTACCTGAAGCCCATGAACTGCCCGTTCCACAACCTCATCTTCCGCGCCCGTTCGCGCAGCTACCGCGAGCTGCCGCTGCGCCTCGCGGAGTTCGGCACGGTCTACCGGTACGAGAAGAGCGGCACGCTCTCCGGCCTTACCCGCGTGCGCGGACTCACGCAGGATGATGCGCACATCTACGTCACAGACGAGCAGGTGAAGGACGAGATCAAGACCCAGCTCGAGTTCGTCTTCGACACGCTGCGCGCCTACGGCCTGAATGACTTCTACCTCGAGCTCTCCACCCGGGATCCCGAGAAGTCGGTCGGTACCGAGGAGCAGTGGGCCGAGGCTGAGCAGACGCTGCGCGAGGTCGGCGAGGAATCGGGCCTCGAGCTGGTCGCCGATCCCGGTGGGGCGGCGTTCTATGGTCCGAAGATTTCCGTGCAAGCGCGCGACGCCATTGGGCGCACCTGGCAGCTCTCCACCGTGCAGCTCGACTTCAACCAGCCCGAGCTGTTTGAACTCGAGTACGCGGCAGCCGATGGCACGCGCAAGCAGCCCGTCATGATCCACCGTGCACTGCTCGGCTCCGTTGAGCGCTTCTTCGCGATCCTGCTCGAGCATTACGCTGGCGCGTTCCCCGTGTGGCTCTCGCCCACGCAGGTGGTCGGCATCCCCGTCGCGGAGCAGTACGGCGAATACCTCGACGGTGTGATCGCAGAACTGCGTAAGCGCGGCGTGCGTGCCGAGGTCGATCACTCTGACGACCGGATGCCGAAGAAGATTCGCACCCACACGAAGGGCAAGATCCCGTTCCAGCTGATCGCTGGTGAAGAGGATCGCGCCGCGGGCGCCGTGTCGTTCCGCTTCCGCGACGGCACGCAGCTGAACGGTGTGCCGGTCGCCGAGGCAATCGAGCGGATCGTGGGCTCGATCGAGTCGCATGAGCAGGTGTCGACGGCGTGGACCGCGTAGAAGACCTTTCGACCACCGCAGCGGTGGGCACCCCGGACGAGATGGATCGTCTGTGGGTGCCCCACCGCATGGTGTACGTAAAGGATCACCACCAGCCGACGCAACACGATTGCCCGTTCTGCGAGGCGCCCGAAAAGGGTGATGAGGACGCGCTTATCGTTGCGCGGGGCGAAACCGCGTACGTGATCCTGAATCTGTTTCCGTACAACAACGGGCACATGCTCGTGTGCCCGTACCGGCACATCGCGAGCTACGACGAGGCAACGCCCGCCGAGGTGGCGGAGATTGGCGCGCTCACGCAGCGCGCCATGCGTGTTGCCTGCGAGGTCATGGGCTGCGACGGTTTCAACCTCGGCATGAACCAGGGTGCGATCGCGGGGGCCGGCGTCGCCGCCCACCTGCACCAGCACATCGTGCCGCGATGGGCGTCGGATGCAAACTTCTTCCCGATTATCGCGAAGACCAAGGCGCTGCCCCAGCTGCTGGGCGAGGTCCGAGAGAAGCTCGCCACGGCGTGGGCAGACCCTCCGGACGGAGTGCAGCCCGAGTAGCGACACGCGGATCGGGCGGACGCAATGGCGGTGGGAATCGAATGGTTCTCGGCCGCGCTCGCACAGATTTCAACAGACTGACACACGGAAGGAGTCCGATCATGTCCGGACACTCCAAATGGGCAACCACAAAGCACAAGAAGGCGATCCTTGATTCGCGTCGAGCGAAGGCTTTCGCGAAGTACATCAAGGTAATTGAGGTTGCGGCCCGTATCGGCGGCCCGGACCTCGCGGGCAACCCTGCCCTCGCCGATGCGGTGCACAAAGCCAAGAAGAACTCCGTTCCCGGCGACAACATCGATCGCGCGATCAAGCGCGGTGCCGGGCTCGATGGCGATGCCGTTGAGTACACGACGATCATGTACGAAGGCTATGGCCCCAACGGTGTCGCGCTGATGATCGAGTGCCTTACCGACAACAAGAACCGCGCTGCCGCAGAGGTGCGCACCGCGCTGAACCGAAACGGCGGCACGCTTGCTGACCCCGGTTCCGTTGCGTACAACTTCGCGCGCAAGGGCGTCATTTCTGTTCCCGCGGAGGGGACGACTGAGGATGACGTACTGATGGCCGTGCTCGAGGCCGGCGCCGAGGAGGTCACCCCCGCGCCGAACGGCGAGTCTTTCGAGGTGCTCACTGAGCCGTCAGAATTGGTTGCCGCCCGCACCGCGCTCGTTGACGCGGGAATCGACTACGACTCGGCCGACGCTGAGTTCGTGCCGAGTCTCAAGGTGGAGATCGACGCCGATACGGCACGCAAGGTCTTCCGCCTTATCGACGCGCTCGAAGACAGCGACGATGTGCAGAACGTGTTCTCGAACTTCGACCTGACCCCCGAGGTGCAGGCCGAGCTCGCAGAAGACGAGTAACACCATCTCATCAGCGGCGCCCCGACCCATGCGCATCATCGGAATCGACCCCGGCCTCACCCGCTGCGGCGTCGGCATCGTGACCGCAGGGACGGGGCGCCGCGTTGAGTTTTCGCACGTTGAGGTACTGGGCAGCCCCGCTGGCGCCAGCCTGCCTGCACGCTTGCACCAGATCGGCTCAGGGATCCGACGGCTGCTCGATGGAGAGCGCCCCGATGGGATCGCACTCGAGCGTGTCTTTGCGCAAAGCAACGTCGCGAGCGTCATGGGCGTCGCGCAGATCAGCGGGGTCGTCATGTACCTGGCTGAAGAGCGTGGGATCCCGGTGGCGCTCTACACCCCGAACGAAGTGAAGTCTCAAGTGACCGGCTACGGCGCTGCCGACAAGGCGCAGGTCACCACGATGGTCACCCGACTGCTCGGCCTCGCGGCACCGCCGAAGCCCGCCGACGCGGCTGACGCGCTCGCCCTCGCCATTACTCACGCCTGGCACCTGGGGCGTGGTGGCGCGGCCGACCGCCAAGGGAAGGGCGTTGCGCCGGCGGGGGAGACCCCGGCCCAGCGCGCGTGGCGCGAGGCCGAGGCGAAACTCGGTCGTCGGCGAAGCGGGCCCCGCGCGTAGCCTCCGAGCGAGGAACAGCTACTCGCGTCGGTCTTCCGGCGGGCACTCCCGCGGGTCTTCGCCCGGGCCGGGACGCATGTCCCACAGCGGGTCTGGCTTCACCTCTGGGCTTGCTCCCGTGGAGTGTGAGCGCGCGGCCCCGCTCGCGGTTCCGAAGTCATCGACCTCGCCAAGATCGGTCACATCCGCGAGGTGCGAGAGATCGATGGGCAGCGTGATCGCGCCGGTCGTGAGCGCCTCTTCGATGACCTGCTCCACCTGGCGCTGTCGGCGCAGTTGGATTCGGCTGAGCGCGCGCTGCTCGGGAAGACTCCACCCGAAGCGCACGGCGAGCAACCGCAGGATCGCTGTGACGATGACACACACAACGCCCGCAACCATCACGGGAACCCCGAGGGCGAGGAGCACCGCGAGCGTCGCGACGCCGACGAGACTTGCGACCGCGTAGAGCGAGCCGACGTGCATGAGAGCGATCGGAATGTTGAGCATCACGTCACGGAGCACGCCGCCACCCACCGCGGAGACGGTGCCGATGAAGAGCGCCGGGATCACGGGCATTCCCATGGCGAGCGCCTTTGTCGTGCCGATCGCGCCGAACATCCCGATGCTTAGCGCGTCGAGCACGGTGATCACCGGGTCGACCTTCTGGAGGAGACGCGGCAGCAGCATGCCGACGAACGCCGCGAGCGTTGCGACGACCAGATACAGGTTTTCGGAGAACGCGGCGGGGGTGACGCCGAGCAGAATGTCGCGGAGGAAGCCGCCGCCGATGCCCGACGCGATGCCGATGATCGCTACGCCGAGGAGATCAATGCGCTTGAAGCCTGCGGCGAACAGCGCACCCTGCAGACTGCCCACGCCGACCGCGATGAGATCGATGGGGAGCGGGGTACGGAACGTCTCGTCAAGCACACATCTATTCTCCTGCATCCCCCGGGATGGCGCCTGCTGAGCCTCCCAGCCGCGCTGCGCGGAGTCCGTTCGCGATCACCACGACCTCAGCGATCTCGTGCACCAGCACAACTCCGCCGAGGCTGAGTACGCCACTCAGAGCGAGCGGGACAAGAACGGCAATGATCCCAATCGAGAGGACGATGTTCTGTGTCATGATGCCGCGGCTCCGCTTGGCGTGCGCGAGCATGATCGGGATCGCCGAAAGCGTGTGCCCGGCGAGAGCCACATCCGCCGCTTCAACGGCCGCGGCCGAGCCCGCAGTCCCCAGCGCGATACCGACGGTCGCCGTCGCGAGTGCGGGGGCGTCGTTCATGCCGTCACCCACCATAGCGGTCGGCGCGTCTTCGCTCAGTGTGCGAACCGCGGCTGCCTTGTCGGCGGGGAGCTGTTCCGCCCGCACATCGGTGATGCCGGCCGCGTCGCCCAGTGCGCGGGCGGTACGCGCGTTGTCGCCAGTCAGCATGAGGGTGCGCAGGCCCTGCGCGGTGAGCTGTCGTACGGTGCGCGCAGCGTCCGCTCGAAGTTCGTCGCGCACCCCGATCACGCCTACCGGGGCGCCCGCACGCTCGACCACGACTACGGTCATCCCGTCGGCGGCGAGCTCGTCCGTGCGTTCCGCGAGCGCACCGGGGGAGATCCAACGGCTGCTGCCGACGCGGACTGCGACCCCATCGACCATGCCTGCAACGCCCTGCCCAGGGTGCTCGCGCACTGCCGTGGCCGGGAGCGCATGTGGCACTGCGGCTGCGAATGCCGCCGCGAGCGGGTGTCCGCTGTCGCGCTCCACCGCAGCCGCCCACGACAGCACCTGTTCTGGAACTCTGCCCTCGGCCGCGTGACAGGCGACGATGCGCGGGGTTCCGGCGGTGAGCGTTCCGGTCTTGTCGAATGCGATCGTGCGAATCCCACCCAGCCGTTCGAACGCGGAGCCGGAAGTCACCACGATGCCGAGCCGGGCGAGCGCGCCAATGGCGCTGATCACGGTGACGGGGACCGAGATGGCGAGGGCGCAGGGGGAAGCAGCAACCAGCACGATGAGTGCTCGCTCGAGCCACGCTCGTGGATCGTCTGACCAGAGTCCCAGAATTGCCACCACCGCGGCCAGCCCGAGAATTGTTGGAACGAGGGGGCGCGCAATGCGATCGGCCAGCCGTGCGCGTTCACCCTTCTGGGCTTGTGCTTCACGCACCAGCGTGACCGTGTGGGTGAGGGAACTGTCGCTTCCCGGCGCGGTTGCGGTGAGACGCAGTGCACCGCTGTTGTTCAGGCTGCCCGCAAGCAGGGCGTCACCCGGCCCGACGGCCACCGGGATGGACTCGCCCGTCACTGCTGAAGCGTCGACGGTGGAGTTGCCTGACTCGATGACCGCGTCCGTGGGCACCCGGTCGCCTGCTCTGAGCAATATGAGGTCGCCGACGCGCAGCTGGGCAACAGGCACTTCGCGCGCCTCGCCTGCCGCGACAATGTACGTCGTTTCGGGGAGCAATGTGAGGAGTGTGTAGACCCCGTCGCGTGCGTGACGCATCGCGCGGTGCTCAAGTGCCTCCGCGAATGCGAAGAGAAAAGCAAGCATGGCGGCCTCTGCGAGCTGCCCGAGCGCGATCGCCCCAACCGCGGCGATGGTCATGAGGAGCCCGATAGTGAGGACTCCGCTGCCCAGCTTCCGGAGTGCGCGCGGCGTGAACGTCGAGCCACCGAGCGCGACCGCGACGAGGAAGGCTGCCTCCGATGCGATCTTGAATCCAAGGAACTCGATTGCCACGCCAACAATCAGCGTGAGCCCGGCCGCGAGCGGCACGAGCATCGTGGGATCACGCCACCAGCTGGGCTGTGTGGGCGATCGTGGCTTCTTCTCTGCTGTGGGTGAGGGAGTGCAGCAGTCCTCGCTCACGCGTTCGTTCCGGTCTGCGCGTCACAGCCCGGCACCGAACACGTGGGGTCAATGCAGGGGACGCGCTCATCGACGTTCAGTGTGACCTCGACCAGCGCCCGGAATGCGGCAGCGAGGTGCGGGTCAGCGAGTTCATACCGCGTCTTTCGTCCCTCCGGTGTCGCGGTGACAATGCCGCACCCGCGGAGGCAGGTGAGGTGGTTGGAGACATTCGTGCGCGTGATGTCCAGCGCGCGGGCAAGCTCGGCCGGGTATCCGGGGTGTTCGAGGAGAGCGAGCAAAATTCGAGAACGCGTGGGGTCGGCCATGGCGCGGCCCAGGCGATTCATCGCGTCGACACGATCAGGAATGGTCAGCATGTGATGACCATACAGTGAATGCTGACCAATTGCGAGCCTGTGGGGCCTGGCGTACGGCGCGAGTGTCAGCGGGGTGCGCGATACTGGGGGAGTGCCCCTCTATCGTGAACAAGGTGTGGTGCTTCGCACGCACAAGCTCGGCGAAGCCGACCGCATCGTCACGTTCCTGACCCGTGGTCGCGGCGTGCTGCGCGCCGTCGCGAAGGGGGTGCGACGCACGTCGTCGAAGTTCGGCGCGCGGCTTGAGCCGTTCATGGTGGCCGACCTCCAGTGCTTCGAGGGCCGAACACTCGACACGATTACGCAGGCCGAGACTGTGGGAGCCTACGGGCCAGCAATCAGCGCAGATTACGAGCGATACCGCGCGGGAAGCGCGATGGTCGAGGCCGCCGAAAAACTCGCGGAGGGCGAGCCGACGCAGGCGTTCTACACGCTCCTGGTGGGCGCGCTCCGCACGCTTGCGGCGGGCAAGATCCCAAGCGAACTCGTGCGCGATGGATACCTGCTCCGCGCACTTGCGCAGGCCGGTTGGACCCCGGGGTTTGTGGACTGCGTGCGCTGCGGGGCCCCGGGCCCTCACACCGCGGTCGTCGTGCAACTCGGCGGCGTGGTGTGCGAGGAATGCCGCCCGCCGGGCGCGCCCCGCCTGGACCCCGGCAGCATCACGCTCTTGCAGGCGCTCCTCGCGGGCGACTGGGAGACAGCGCTGGCCGCCTCCGAGCGCGAGCGCGGCCAGGCGGCAGGCATCGTCGCGGCGTACACGCAGTGGCACCTCGAGCGTGGCCTGCGCTCCTTCTCCACACCGCGGCTTTAGAATCGGAACCATGTTCTCTGCCCCCGACGCACTCGTACCGGTTGATTGGACAGGGGTCGAGCCGCCCCGCTTCGCGGGCCCCGCCCCGAAGCACGTTGCCATCGTGATGGACGGCAACGGACGCTGGGCGAATCAGCGCGGCCTGTCCCGCGTTGAGGGGCACCGCATGGGCGAGCAGGTGCTGCTCGACGTGGTGGCTGGCGCGATCCAGGCGGGGGTGACACACCTCAGCGTCTACGCGTTCTCCACGGAGAACTGGCGGCGCTCGCCCGATGAGGTCCGCTTCCTGATGGGCTTCAACCGAGACGTGCTGCGCCGCCGTCGCGCCCAGCTCCACTCTTGGAATGTGCGCATGCGCTGGGCCGGGCGCAAGCCCAAGCTCTGGGGGTCGGTGATCAGCGAGCTGCGCGCATCCGAGCGGGAAACCGCAAACAACACCGGCCTCACTCTCACGATGTGCGTGAACTATGGCGGACGCAACGAGCTCGTGGACGCGGTACGCGCCATCGCCGCGGACGTCGAGAGCGGCCGGCTCACCCCGGGCGGCATCACGGAGCGCACCCTCGAACGCCACTTGTATGTGCCGGAGCTGCCCGACGTGGACCTCTTCCTGCGCAGCTCGGGCGAACAGCGCACCAGCAACTTCATGCTCTGGCAGTCCGCCTACGCGGAGATGGTATTCCTCGACACCCTGTGGCCGGATTTCAGCCGCGAGGAGCTGTGGCGCGCGATCCAGATCTATCATGCGCGGGATCGGCGCTTCGGTGGGGCTGTGGATACGCCGACTGCGGACTCCTGAACGTGAGAGAATAGGCAGGATATGACTGCCCAGACCCTTCCCGACTCCCGGCTTCGCATCGGGCCGCTCACGCTCGACGTGCCCGTGGTGCTCGCCCCGATGGCCGGAATCACGAACACCGCCTTCCGGCGCCTGTGCCGCGAGTACGGCGCTGGCCTGTACGTGAGCGAGATGATCACCAGCCGTGCGCTCGTCGAGCGCACGCCCGCGTCGCTGCGTCTCATCAAGCATCACGAGAGCGAGACGCCGCGCTCCATCCAGCTCTACGGGGTCGACCCGAAGACGGTGTCTGAAGCGGTGCGCTTCCTGGTGGATCAGGACCTCGCGGATCACATCGATCTGAACTTTGGTTGCCCTGTGCCGAAGGTGACGCGGAAGGGCGGCGGCTCCGCGCTGCCATGGAAGCGCGACCTGTTCGAGGCCATCGTCACCGGCGCGGTGAAGGCGGCGGGCGATATCCCGCTGACGATCAAGATGCGCAAGGGCATCGATCAGGATCACCTCACGTACCTGGATGCCGCGCGCGCGGCGGAGGGTGCCGGCGTTGCCGCGATCGCCCTGCATGGTCGCACGGCGAACGAGTTCTACTCGGGCGAGGCCGACTGGTCGTCGATTGCGACCCTCAAGGAGACGATTACGAGTGTGCCGATCCTCGGCAACGGTGACATCTGGTCCGCGGAAGACGCGATTCGGATGGTGCGCGAGACCGGTTGCGACGGCGTGGTGGTCGGGCGCGGCTGCCTCGGTCGCCCGTGGCTCTTCGGGGATCTCGCCGCGGCGTTCCGCGCCGAGGCTGGCGAGCTCAGCTGGGACGAAGCGGAGGCCGCGATCGCGAAACCGCCGCTCGGCTTCGTGATGGAGGCGATGCGCCGCCATACCGAACTGCTCATCGAATTCTTCGACGGCGAGGAGGATCGTGCCTGCCGCGATATTCGCAAGCACGTCGCCTGGTACTACAAGGGCTACGGCGTGGGAGGCGACACACGCCGCGCACTCGCGACGGTCGAGTCACTTGCGCAGATGGATGAGATCTTCGCGACGATGGACGCCGCGATGCCGTACCCCGGTGAGGGTGCGGAGGGGCAGCGCGGCAGAGCGGGTTCGCCGAAGCGCGTGCACCTGCCCGATGGCTGGCTGAAGAGCCGCACGAGCGAGGGTATTGACTTCGCAGACCTTGCTGAGGCTGAGCGGGACGATTCGGGTGGCTGAGGCGCTGCCCGAGGGGTACAGCGCTGAGGACGCAGAGCGCTTCGCACCGGAGACCCACGGTGGCGCACGTTCCGATTTTGCGCGGGATCGTGCGCGTGTGCTGCATTCGAGCGCCTGGCGCCGCTTGGCGGCAAAGACGCAGGTGCTCAGTCCCACCGCGGGAATCGATTTCGCGCGGAATCGGCTGACGCACTCGCTCGAGGTCGCGCAGATTGGCCGTGAGCTTGCTGTTGCGCTCGGGCTCGCGCAAGACGTCGTAGATACCGCGTGCCTCGCGCACGATCTGGGCCACCCACCGTTTGGGCACAATGGGGAGAAAGCCCTGAACGCTTGGGCGGCCGACGCGGGCGGCTTCGAGGGCAATGCGCAGACGCTGCGCCTGCTCACCCGACTCGAGCCGAAGCGCTTCGCAGCTGATGGCTCGAGCCTGGGGCTGAACCTCACCCGTGCCACCCTCGACGCGAGCTGCAAGTACCCGTGGAGCCTCGCCGAGGCTGAGCCGGGCAGCGTGAAGTTCGGCTACTTCGCGGATGACGAGCCCGTGTTCGCCTGGCTGCGCCAGGGCGCTCCGGCTCGGGTGAAGTGTGCCGAGGCGCAGGTCATGGATCTCTCGGACGATATTGCGTACTCCGTGCATGACTTTGAGGACGCCGTCGTGAGCGAGTACATCGATCCTGAGATCCTCACCGCGCGCTCGGGGCACGACTCGCTCATTCGCGCTGTCTCAGAGTGGGCCGGTGGGTCGTTCTCTAGTGATGAGCTCGGCGCGGCGTACGACCGCATCGCGGAGACCGACACCTGGCTGACTCGGTGGGACGGCTCGCGTGGCCACCAAGCGCAGCTGAAGAACTTCACGAGCGACATGATTGGCCGCTTCGCCCGCGCATCAATCACGGCGACTCTCGCGGAGGCCGATGGTCGGCCGCTCGCCCGCTACGGCTCCGGCGTCGTCGTGCCTGCCGAGATCCGCGCCGAGATTGCCGTCCTCAAGGGCATCGTGGCGGCCTTCGTGATGGCGAGTGGGCGCCGCCAGCCGACGTATCGCCGCCAGCGTGATCTGCTCACCGAGCTGCTCGAAGCGCTGTGGGCGGCGGGGGAGCGTTCGCTCGAGCCCGCGTTCGCGGCTGACTTCCGCGCCGCGACCGACGAGGCGGGGGCGCGACGCGCGGTCGTCGACCAGGTGGCGTCGCTCACGGATCAGGCCGCGATCGCCTGGCACAAGGAACATTGCGACATTCCCCTCGTGTGACGCGCCGAAAGGCGCGAGCTCAGTGAAGTGGGCCCCGCGCGCTCCGCCTGTGGAGATCGTCGGTGCCGGTGCCGTTCGCGGCACTAAGCTGGCGGGTATGGCAGGCAGGATCCGCGCGAGCGACATTGAGGAAGTGAAGCGGCGCACGAACCTCGGCGATCTCGTGGGCGACTACGTCACGCTCAAGAACGCGGGGATCGACTCGATGAAGGGGCTGTGCCCGTTCCACGACGAGCGCAGCCCGTCGTTTCACGTGCGCCCCGCGCTTGGGTACTACCACTGCTTCGGCTGCGGTGAGTCTGGCGACGCCTTCACTTTCCTGCAGCGCATGGACCATCTCACCTTCGCCGAGTCGGTTGAACGTCTTGCCGCGCGCATTCACTACGTGCTCACCTACGAGGAAGGCAACTTCCAACGGGAGGACGGCCCGAATCGTGCGCGCCTGCTCGCCGCGAATCAGGCCGCCGCGGCCTTCTACGTCGCGCAACTAGCGACCGAGGAGGGTGCCGCTGGACGCGCATTCCTCGAGCAGCGCGGCTTCGACCCCGCGGCCGCCGAGCGATTCGGCGTCGGCTACGCGCCGCGCGGCTGGAACGGCGTGACCGATCACCTGAAGGCGCAGGGCTTCACACCCGCCGAGCTTGCCCAGGCTGGCCTGGTGTCGGAAGGCCAGCGAGGCGTCTACGACCGCTTTCGCGGTCGCGTGGTGTGGCCCATTCGAGACACGAGTGGGCAGACGATCGGCTTCGGCGCGCGCAAGCTGTACGAGGACGACAACGGACCGAAGTACCTGAACACCCCGGAGACGCCGGTCTACCACAAGTCGCAGGTGCTCTACGGGCTTGACCTCGCGAAGCGCGCGATCTCCCGCGGCAAGCGTGCCGTCGTGGTGGAGGGCTACACCGACGTGATGGCCTGCCACCTGGCCGGAATCGACACGGCGGTTGCCACCTGTGGCACCGCGTTCGGGAAAGAGCACATCTCGGTGCTGCGCCGCATCATGGGCGATGACACCGCCGCCGAGGTGGTCTTCACATTTGACCCCGACGAGGCCGGCCAGAAGGCCGCGCTGCGCGCGTTCAGCGAGGAGAAGCGCTTCACCGCGCAGACGTATGTCGCGGTGGCACCCGATGGCTACGATCCCTGCGACCTGCGACTGCACCGCGGGGATGAAGCGGTGCGAGAGCTCTTCACCCGAAAGCAGCCGCTGTTCGAATTCGCGCTCCGCCAGGCGGTCTCGCGCTTCGACCTGAACTCAGTGGAGGGCCGCGTCTCTGCGCTCCGCGCCGCCGCGCCGATCGTCGCGGAAATCAAGGATCCCTCGCTCCGCCCGGGGTACGCGCGGGAGCTCGCGCGCATGCTCGGTGTCGAGCTCGCCGAGGTGCAGCATGCGGTGCGCACATCCGAGCGCGGCGGACGCGGCGCAGCCTCGCAGGCTGGCCCCGACCGTGGCCCGGAACCGGACTACTCGGGCAACCTGGGCGGCGCGCCCGCCGCGCCCGTACTGGGTATCGCAGCGCTCCGAAATCTCCCGACGACGCGACTCGAGCGGGATGCGCTGATGGCGATGTTGCAGCAGGGCGACGCAATCGGCGCGGAGCTGCTGCAGCAGGCCGCGACCGCGCAGGTGAACGAACCAAACCTGCGCATCGTGCGCGATGCCATCGCCTCGGCGCTCCCCGCGCTCGGCACGCCCGAGTGGCTCGAGACCGTGTCCGCCGCCACGCCCGAGACGCATCGCGGGCTGTTCCGTGAGTTGACGGTGTTGCCGATGCCGGAGCGCCGGGCCGAGCACCTACCGGTGTACGCGCGGGACGTTGTGGTGTCGCTCCTCGACCGAGATCTGGTAGGGCTGAAGCAGGAGCTCCTGGCGCGCATGCAGCGCATCGGCGACTCCTCCGACCCGGGCTCACGACGCCTGCAGGAGCAGCTCGTTGCGCTTGAAGCGGCGCGCCGAGGCCTCCGCGAAGAGTAAACACGTCGGGCGCGCAACGCCAGCGTGCATGCGCCGTCCCCTAGGCTTGCGCACACGGACCCTTGGTGCACGTTGCCGCGGCGTCCGGGTGTACCCCTTCCGCCCACCCCGAGGAGACTAGCCCGTGGCTCATCCCAACCTCGACGCGGCCCCTGCGATCCGCGTTTCCGATATCTCGCTCTCGTACCCGGCGCACGCCGGCGGCAAAGAGTTTGAGGCCGTTGAGGGCGTGAGCTTCGAGGTGGGGCGTGGCGAGGTGATGGCCTTGCTCGGCGAAAGCGGCTCGGGCAAGTCGACGATCGCGCGCTTTCTGGCGGGTCGAGCGCTCGACGCGGGGGAGAAGTCCTCACGAATGAAGCTCACGGGCGGCGCGGCCACCGTGCTTGACGTCCCCATGCGCCGCCTCGGCCGTCGGAGCCGCAGCCGACTGACGGCCTACGTTGGGCATCTGGCGCAGGACGCCGGTGCGACCCTCACCCCGGAGCTCAACGTCGGCGACATCCTCTTCGAGCCGATCGCCGAGCGAAGCCGGGATTTCGACCGGGAGGCGCTTGGCGAACTGGTCGCCGAGATGATGGACATCGTCGCGCTGCCGCTCGCGAAGCTGCAGGAATACCCGTACGAGCTCTCAAAGGGGCAGCGCCAGCGTGTCGCGGTGATGCGCTCACTCATGCTGAATCCGCCCGTTCTCGTAGCCGACGAGCCCACCCTCGGTGTCGACGCGAACAATCGCCCACGCATCGTCGAGCTGCTCCGCTGGTATCGGGAGCGCACCAGCGCAACGATGCTGCTGATCAGCCACGACATTGGGATGCTCGAGGCGCTGGTGCAGGACGTCCTGGTGATGCAGCAGGGACGACTTGTTGGTCACGGCGACATCAACGAGATCTTCCGCACCGCGGATCACGGCTACGTGCAAAAGCTCGCTCAGGCGCTGCGTGCCACCGCCTACGACGAGATTGCCGAGGAGTAGCCCTGCGCGGCGCGCCCGGCTTCCCGCCCGTGGTGGCCCGATTTGCATCCCGTTTCACCGCCTTGGTACGATAATCAGGTTGCAACGCAATGATCCCCTGTAGCTCAGTTGGCAGAGCGCTTGACTGTTAATCAGGATGTCGCTGGTTCGAGCCCAGCCGGGGGAGCGATAAGGCCCTCACCGTTTGGTGGGGGCCTTTTGCGATCTTCAAGGAGGCAGACGTGAGTGAAGTAGGCACGCCAGAGGGGCAGCGCGACGGAGCGGTGGGAGTACCGAACGGTTCGCATGGCCTCGTGATCCCACTCGATCCGCAGCGTTTCCCGCACGTTGCGTCAAGCGCGTGGCTCGCCCCCGGGGCCGTGGTGGTGGGCGACGTGACCCTCGGTGAAGATGTCAGTGTCTGGTACAACGCGGTGCTACGTGGGGACTCGGATGCGGTGCGTGTGGGGCCGCGGAGCAACCTCCAGGACGGCGTTGTGGTGCACACTCAGTCCGGCGATCCCGCGCTGATTGGCGCCGATGTCTCGGTGGGGCACAACGCAATCATCCATGGCGCGACCGTCGAAGATGGGTGTTTGATCGGCATGGGGGCGACGGTGCTGAGTGGCGCCACGATCGGATCGGGATCGCTCATCGCCGCGGGCGCGCTCGTACCGCAGGGGGTGACGGTCCCGCCCCACACGCTCTTCGCAGGTGTTCCGGGCCGCGTGGTGCGTGAGCTGAGGCCCGAGGAACGCGCCGGCGTGCGCGAAAACGCGGAGATTTACCTGCGGCACACGGCGCATCACGCGGCCGCGACACGCGAACTCGGAGCGGGAAATCGCGACGCGGAACACTGATGCACTATGCTCAGTGAGGTGCTTCGGCACTCGGAGCACGCGCCACGGGGATGTAGCTCAATGGTAGAGCCTCAGTCTTCCAAACTGATTACGCGGGTTCGATTCCCGTCATCCCCTCCAATTGAAACCCCCGCCTCGCGCGGGGGTTTCGTGTTTTGCGGCGCGGAGTGCGCCACGCAGCTGGTTTCGGATAGACTTGCTCGGGTTGCGCGCGTAACGCGTGTTCCGGCTGTGAAACCCACGTGGTTTTCGGGGCGTAGCTCAGCTTGGCTAGAGCGCCCGCTTTGGGAGCGGGAGGTCGCAGGTTCGAATCCTGTCGCCCCGACCAGGGTCATCCGACCCGACACAGGCTGATATGCAGCACGATTTTCGATCATTGAGAGGCCAAATTGCCGAAGACGACAGCTGAGAAGCTCACTCCGACCCGCGCCAAGCTGAGCGTGGAGGTCACGCTCGACGAGCTGGAGCCGTACCTCAAGCAGGCGTACAAGACCATCTCCGAGCAGGTCTCGATCCCCGGCTTCCGCAAGGGCAAGGTTCCCGCGCCGATCATTGATCAGCGCGTCGGCCGCGAGGCGGTCATCCAGGAGGCAGTGAACCACTCACTCGACGATTTCTACCAGGCCGCCCTCGCTGAGTCGGATGAGCGCCCCATGGGCCGCCCGACCGCTGACGTGGCAAGCTGGCCCGATGCGAAGGACCCGAAGAGCACGCTCGGTCTCGTATTCGAGGTCGAGGTTCGCCCCGAGTTCACGCTGCCCAACTACGACGGCATCACGCTGACCGTGGACAACGCTGAGGTGGATGAGGCTGCGGTCGACGCTGAGCTCCTCAAGCTCCGCGAGCGCTTCGGCACCCTCGTCACGGTGGATCGCCCCGCCAAGACCGGTGACTTCGTTGAGCTGGACCTCGTTGCGACCGTTGACGGCGAAGAGGTCGACCAGGCGCAGGGAGTCTCCTACGAGGTCGGCGCAGGCAACCTGCTCGAGGGCACCGATGAGGCAGTTGAGACCCTCACCGCAGGTGAGTCGACGACGTTCTCCTCGCAGCTGCTCGGCGGCGAGCACGAGGGCCGCGACGCTGAGGTGTCGCTGACGCTCACCGCGGTCAAGGAGCGCGAGCTGCCCGAGGCTGACGACGAGTTCGCACAGCTTGCGAGCGAGTTCGACACGATCGCTGAGCTCCGCGAGAGCCTCAAGGACCAGGCCGCACGCGCCAGCGTGTTCGCGCAGGGCCAGCAGGCGCGCGATCTCTTCACCGAGACCCTCATCGAGCAGGCCGGCATCCCCGTGTCGGAGGAGCTCGTCGAGGAGGAGGTGCACCGTCACCTCGAGGGTGAGGGCCGTCTCGAGGACGACGAGCACCGCGCAGAGGTCCGCGTCTCCTCGGAGAAGCAGATCCAGCTCCAGCTCCTGCTCGACGCAATCGTCGAGGCAGAAGAGGTCACCCCGACCCAGAACGAGCTCTCGCAGTACATCTTCCAGTCGGCTCAGCAGTACGGCATGGAGCCCACCCAGTTCCTCCAGGCGATCAGCCAGGGCAACCAGATGGGCGTCATCCTTGGCGAGGTCACCCGTAACAAGGCGCTCGCGATTGCGCTCGCGAAGGCCAACGTCGTGGACCAGAACGGCAAGGCTGTCGATCTGAGCGAGTTCACCGCGGTGGACACCGAGGACGAGGGCGCTGAGGACGAGGCTGAGGCAACCGAGGCCGCGGCCGAGGAGAAGCCCGCCAAGAAGGCGCCCGCGAAGAAGGCTGCTGCGAAGAAGGCACCGAAGGCTGAGGCCGACGACGCTGAGGTGAGCGATGAGGAGGCCGCGAAGAAGGCCGCACGCTCCGCCGCTGCGAAGAAGGCTGCCGCCACTCGCGCCGCGAAGAAGGCTGCTGCCGAGGCTGCCGAGTAATCGACTGCTTCGAGCACGGAAGCCCCGCACCCATCTGGGTGCGGGGCTTCCGCCGTTTTCGCGCAGGGCGCTCGCACATGCGCCTAGGGCGAACAACGGCGCGAGCGGGCGCGCAACTCGGTACGCTCGAATCACGACCCAACGATTGGAGCGCCGAATGGCAGAACAGACGCCACCGAACAGCGTGTTCGAACGCCTGCTGAAGGATCGCATCATCTGGCTCGGATCTGAAGTTCGCGACGAGAACGCGAACGAGATCTGCGCGAAGATCCTGCTCCTGGCAGCTGAGGATCCGGAAGCGGATATCTACCTCTACATCAACTCGCCCGGCGGTTCGATCACCGCGGGTATGGCGATCTACGACACGATGTCCTTCGTGCCGAACGACATCGTCACCGTGGGCATCGGCATGGCGGCCTCGATGGGCCAGTTCCTGCTGACGGCTGGCACCAAGGGCAAGCGGTACATCACGCCGAACGCCCGCGTGCTGCTCCACCAGCCCCACGGCGGCTTCGGTGGCACCGCGAGCGACATTCAGACGCAGGCACAGCTCATCACCTCGATGAAGAACCGCCTCGCCGAGATCACCGCTGCGCAGACCGGCAAGACGGTTGAGCAGATCAACGAGGACGGAGACCGGGATCGCTGGTTCTCCGCACAGGAAGCACTTGAGTACGGCTTCGTCGACTTCATTCGCGACTCCGCGTCTGATGTCATCGGCGGCGGCGGAACGAAGCGCTAGAGCATGGGACAGGAAACGAGCCTTTCGATGATGACCTCACACATGCCGCAGGCCGGCGGTTCCGGCCTCATGATGCCGGAGTCGCGCTACGTGCTGCCCTCGTTCGAGGAGCGCACCGCGTACGGCTACAAGCGCCAGGACCCCTACGCCAAGCTGTTCGAGGATCGCATCATCTTCCTCGGTGTGCAGGTGGACGACGCCTCGGCCGATGACGTGATGGCGCAGCTCCTCGTCCTGGAAAGCCAGGATCCCGAGCGCGACATCACGATGTACATCAACTCGCCCGGTGGCTCGTTCACCGCGATGACGGCGATCTACGACACGATGCAGTACATCCGTCCGCATGTGCAGACGGTCTGCCTCGGCCAGGCTGCTTCGGCCGCCGCGGTGCTGCTCGCCGGTGGCACCCCGGGCAAGCGCCTCGCGCTGCCGAACGCGCGTGTGCTGATCCACCAGCCCTCCACGGGCCAGGCGGGTCACGGCCAGGCCTCGGACATCGAGATCCAGGCCCGCGAGATCATGCGGATGCGTGAGTGGCTCGAGGAGACGCTCTCGAAGCACTCGAAGCGTTCGATCGAAGAGGTCCACCGCGATATCGACCGCGACAAGATCCTCAGCGCTCAGGAAGCGCTCGAGTACGGTCTGGTCGACCAGGTGCTCACGAGCCGGAAGAACCCGCAGCCGGTCCTTCCGCAGTAAGCCACTCGGGCCCCGGGGAGTGCCCCGGGGCCCGCGGCGTGCCGTCCGCCAATGTCGGAGGTGCCCGCTATTCTCGATGGTGTTCCCCCGACCGAGTGTGAAGGAGCCTCAGCATGGCGAAGATCGGCGAAAGCAGCGAGCTGCTCAAGTGCTCCTTCTGCGGAAAGTCGCAGAAGCAAGTCCAACAGCTCATCGCTGGGCCGCAGATCTACATCTGTGATGAGTGCGTTGCGCTCTGCAACGAGATCATCGAGGAGCGCCTCGCGGAGACGCAGACGAGCGAGGCGAGTGACTTCACTCTGCACAAGCCCCGCGAAATCTCAGACTTCCTCGACGAGTACGTCATCGGGCAAGACCGTGCAAAGCAGTCGCTTGCGGTCGCGGTGTACAACCACTACAAGCGGGTGCGCGCTGCTGCGGCCCTCACGAGCGCTGACGCGATCTCTGATCAAGTTGAGATCGAAAAGTCGAATATTCTGCTGATCGGCCCGACCGGTTGCGGCAAGACCTACCTGGCGCAGTCGCTCGCACGTCAACTCGGTGTGCCCTTCGCGGTTGCCGATGCCACGGCACTCACGGAGGCCGGCTACGTCGGCGAGGACGTCGAGAACATCCTTCTGAAACTTCTTCAGGCCGCGGACTTCGATGTCCAGCGAGCTGAAACCGGCATTATTTACATTGACGAGATCGACAAGATCTCGCGCAAGGCCGAAAACCCCTCGATTACGCGCGACGTCTCGGGCGAGGGCGTGCAGCAGGCCCTGCTCAAGATCCTTGAAGGCACCGTTGCCTCGATTCCGCCGCAGGGCGGCCGGAAGCATCCGAACCAGGAGTTCCTGCAGCTGGACACCACGAACGTGCTGTTCATCGTCGCGGGCGCGTTTGCGGGTCTCGAAGAGATCATCGGTTCGCGTCTCGGCAAGGGGGGCATCGGCTTCGGCGCTCCCGTGTCTGCTCGTCGCGATGAAGAGAACCTCTTTGCCAAGGTTGAGCCTGAGGACCTGCACAAGTTCGGCCTCATCCCCGAGTTCATTGGGCGTCTCCCCGTCGTTGCGACGGTTGATCCGCTCGACGTCCCCGCACTCACCCGGATTCTCACCGAGCCTCGCAACGCGTTGGTGAAGCAGTATCAGCGCATGTTCGAGCTTGATGGCGTGAGCCTCGAGTTCGAGGAGGCCGCGCTCGAGGCGATTGCCGAGCAGGCCGTCGAGCGAAAGACGGGAGCGCGCGGACTCCGCTCGATCCTGGAGCGGGTGCTCGGCTCCGTCATGTTCGAGGTGCCCTCGAGCGACGAGGTCACGAAGGTGATCGTGACGCGCGAGTCAGTGCTCGGCGAATCTGGCCCGCGTGTGCTGCAGGCGCGTGGGGGTCGCGAAAGCGCCTAGCCTCGCTCCGCGCGGGCACGAGTTCCCAGGCCATCGAACTCCCCGGACACGGAGCTTCGGCCGGTACGTTCTACGGTGCCAGCTCGATGTCATAGGAGAGCAGCACCTGGCCGTCCTCCTGGGGGATCGTGATGCCGAGCGCGCTCACCCCCGCACCGGTGAGCTGCGCGCTGACGCCACCCTCTGCGGTTCCCGTGGTCTCGGCGGCAGTGAAGCCGTTTGTTGCAATGATCTCGTTCCAGAGCGCGTCCGCGACAGTCGTGTCCGCGGCGCGGAGCACGACGAACCATGCGGTGTCTGAGCGAGCGCCGGCGTCATCCACAATCGCACCGTCGGGGAGACGGAACTGTTCAGCCGGGAACGAATCGGGAAGCGTGGTGCTCTTCGGGAGTTCTGCCGAGGTGTCGCGCTCCGGCCAGCTCTCGCCGTCGCCGCCCTTCCCCTCGGAAGAGTCGCCCTCTTTGCCCTTGGCACCTGCGACGCTCTCGGGAATCGTGTTGCCCGTGTCTGCGCCCGGCTCCGGTGCGCACGCGGTCAACGGGAGCGCCAGAAGCGTCGCTGCGCAGACCGCGAACAGCAGCCGTTGCGGCCGTGGGTTCCGCCATTCACGCATCAGTTCCTCCGTGCCCCGACTAGCCGAGCCAGTCGTCATCATCGTCGTCTTCGGATTCGCGCTGCGCAGTCTGCACACCGCCGCTCGCATCGAGTGACACCACGAGCAACTCGTCGAGCGCGCACTGGGGACGCCCTTCAAGCCAGGTGAGGGTCCACGAGCCGGATCCGGGGTGCGCGGCCTCGGCGGCCGTGATTGCGTCGTGCAGTTCCGGGGGCACGCCGCGGTGCGGCGGTTCGCCCACCTGCCAGCGTGCCCCCAGCTGCATGACTAGCCCTCCGCCTGCTCGAGCTGGATCTCGGCGACCGTAACCGCCTCGACCTCGGCCGCCTCGATGCGCAGCTCGGTGATGCGGCCCACGGCCGCAAGGTCAGCGGCGGCGCGCTGCAGGCGATCCCGATCTGCTGCGGGGGCGTGCACCACCGCGAGCGTGACCGGGGTCTTCTGCGAGGCCTTCGCCGCTGTCTTCGCGCCGCGCACGCCAATCAGTGCGCCACCCACGAGCGCGAGGAGTGCCGCATCCGCGTCGTCTCCCGCTAGCGCCTGGGCTTCAGCCGCAACGGGCCACTGCGCCTGGTGCACGGAACCCTCGCCGAACCACGACCAGACCTCCTCGGTCGCGTAGGGGAGGAATGGCGCGAAGAGGCGCACGAACACCGACAGTGCGGCACGCAGCGCAGTCACGGCCGACGCGCGGGGCTGGCCGGTGCCGTCATCGCCCGCCGCGCCGTGCGCGCGCTCCTTGACGAGCTCGAGGTAGTCGTCGCAGAACGTCCAGAAGTACGACTCCGTGAGCTCAAGCGCCCGTGCGTGGTCGTAGTTCTCGAACGCGCGCGTCGCGTCCTCGATCACGTTCGCGAGGCCTGCGAGCATCGCTCGGTCGAGGGGCTCGGTCACCGTGCCGACGCCGCTCGTGTCGAAGCCGAGGGTGAACTTCGCCGCGTTGAGCAGCTTGATCGCCAGACGGCGGCCAATCTTGATCTGCGTGGGGTTCTGCGGGTCGAACGACGCATCCGTGCCGAGCTTCGCAGAGGCAGCCCAGTAACGCACCGCGTCCGAGCCGTGCTGCTCGAGCATACCGGCGGGCGTCACGACGTTGCCCTTTGACTTCGACATCTTCTTGCGGTCGGGATCCAGGATCCAGCCCGAGATGCCGGCGTTCTTCCACGGCAGCTGCCCGGCTTCGAGCTCGGAGCGCAGCAGCGTCGAGAAGAGCCAGGTGCGAATGATGTCCTGGCCCTGCGGGCGCAGGCTATAGGGGTACACGAGGTCAAACAGCTCGGGATCGCGCTCCCAGCCGCCCGCGAGCTGCGGGGTGAGCGAGGAGGTCGCCCAGGTGTCCATCACGTCGACCTCGCCCTGGAAGCCACCGGCCACGCCGCGCTGTGCCTCGGTGAACCCTGCGGGCACATCGCTCGAGGGATCGACGGGCAGCTGCTCGGTCGTGGGCAGGATCGGCTGATCGAAGACAGGATTGCCGTCGGCATCAAGCGGGTACCAGACCGGGATCGGCACACCGAAGAAGCGCTGGCGCGAGATGAGCCAATCACCCGACAGGCCCTCGACCCAGTTCTCGTAGCGCACCCGCATGAAGTCGGGGTGCCACTCGAGCTCCTTGCCGTGCGCGAGGAGGCGCTCGCGGAGCGACTCGTCGCGTGCGCCGTTCTTGATGTACCACTGGCGCGTGGAAACGATCTCGAGGGGCTTGTCACCCTTCTCGAAGAACTTCACGGGGTGCGTGATCTTGCGGATCTCGCCCGTCAGCTCGCCGGACGCCTGCAGCAGCTCGACCATTGTCTGCTTGGCGCTGAACACGGTCTTGCCGGCGATCTGCGCGTACGCCTCGCGGCCAGCCTCCGAGGTGATTGCCTCCGGCGCCTCGCTGATCACGCGGCCATCGAAGCCGAGGATCGCGCGGTTCGGGAGGTCGAGCTCGCGCCACCAGATCACATCGGTCACATCGCCGAAGGTGCAGATCATCGCGATACCGGTGCCCTTGTCCTGCTTCGCGAGGTGGTGCGCAACAATCGGCACCTCAACGTCGAAGATGGGGGTGCGCACGGTGGTGCCGAAGAGCGGCTGGAAACGCTCGTCGTCGGGGTGGGCGACGAGCGCCACGCACGCTGCGAGCAGCTCGGGGCGGGTGGTGTCGATGAGAATGTCGCCCGAGCCATCGGACTTGTGGAACGCGAGCGTGTGGTACGCACTCGGCTGTTCGCGATCCTCAAGCTCAGCCTGGGCGACCGCGGTGCGGAAGGTGATGTCCCACAGGGTCGGCGCCTGTGCCTGGTACGCCTCGCCGCGCTCAATGTTGCGGAGGAACGCGAGCTGCGAGGCGCGCAGCGAGTCGGCCCCGATCGTGCGGTAGCTCTGCGACCAGTCGACCGACAGGCCGAGCGTGCGCCACAGGTCCTCGAACTGCTTCTCGTCCTCAACAGTCAGGCGCTCGCACAGCTCAATGAAATTGCGGCGCGAGATTGGCTGCTGGTCGGCAGCCTTGATGCTCTTGCCTTCGCCACCATCGTGCGGGGGCACGAAGTCCGCCACATAGGGGAGCGAGGGATCGCAGCGCACGCCATAGTAGTTCTGCACGCGGCGCTCGGTGGGCAGGCCGTTGTCGTCCCAGCCCATGGGGTAGAACACGCGCTTGCCCTGCATACGCTGATACCGCGCAACGGTATCGGTGTGCGTGTACGAGAACACGTGGCCGACGTGCAGGGAGCCCGAAGCCGTGGGCGGGGGAGTGTCGATGCTGTAGACGCTGTCAGCAGTGGCGCCCTCGCGGGGGAACGCGTAGGTCCCAGACTCTTCCCATACCGGGCCCCACTTCGCTTCGAGGCCTTCGAGTGCCGGCTTGTCGGGGATCGCGCTCATACCAGGGGGCTCCGTTCTCGACGCGCGGCGAGGTGTCTCGCACGGTCGGGCTCGATGTGGGCGGCACCGCGTCGTCGGGCTGCGTGCGTGTCACCGCAAACGCCCTGGTGCCTGATGGTTTACGGCACCTAGTCTACCCGGCCAGCAGCTCAGGCCAGGTGCACCCCAAGCAGTGTTTCATTCAGTGCGGGATCGCCACCCGGTTCGGGCTCGGTCAGGTACTGCTCCCATGCGACTCCGGAGGGGGTGTGGCCGGCCTCGGCGATCCAATCGAAGAGGAACGCGTACGCATCGGTGAGGCCGTTGTAGTCGCCGCGTACGAGGAGTGTTGCGACGGTGCCCGCAGGCAGGGTCTCGCCGTGGACCTCGCCGTCACCGTCCGGGGTGAACGGTGCGGCCACCGGCACTGCGACCGAGAGATCGATCGTGGTGCCGGGTTCGCCATGCACCACCCCGAGCGGTGCACCGCCCGGCGCGAGCCCCGCCGAGTCGAGCGTGGCAAAGATCAGCGGGAACGCGCGGTCGTAGAGGCCGGGTATCGCGTCCATGTGCACGGTTTCGCGCACCGCCGCGAGGTGTTGTGCGTCGCGTTCGGAGAGGGTCGGGGAATCGAAGCGAGAGTCTTCGGTGCTCATGGCAGCATTGTGCCAGCCGCGTGGTTGCCGGGGAACGGGCGGGAGCGGGCCGTGGCCGAGCTGTGACCTGCGGCTTGGCCGGGTGGCCTGTTTCGAGCCGCGAGCAGGATGGCTTCCTCAATGTTGGCGGGTGCATCCGTCAGTTCCGCCGCGACTCGACCTTCGGCGAGGATCACGAGGCGATCGCACTGCGCCGCCTCTTGCATGTAGTGCGTGCTGACGAGGATTCCGGTGCCAGGATCAGCGCGGTGATGCAGCTCCTTCCAGAGGCGAGTGCGCGAGAGTGCGTCCATACCGGAGGTGGGCTCGTCAAGTACGAGGAGCTCAGGCTCATGCAGTGACGCGGCAGCGCACCCGAGGAGCCGGCGGGTGCCGAGTGGCAGCTCGGTGACAGGTGTGGTGCCCCATTGTGCGGCCCAGGTCGCCAGCGGGTCTGGGATCGGGCAGCCCTGCACGGACGCGACGAACTGCAGGTTGGCGGTCGCAGAGAGGAGGGGGTACATCCCGAGGCCTTGCGCGACATAACCGAGGCGTCGGCGGCGCGGGAGGCTGGGCAGGCCGCCACAGAGGGTCACCTCACCCGCGCTCGGGTCTCGAGCCCCAACAACACGCGCATGAGGGTGGTTTTGCCTGCGCCGTTGCCGCCCAACAGGCCGACGATTTCGCCGGGTGCGACGGAGAGCGACACCCCGTCGAGCGCGGTGAAGCTGCCGAACCGCTGCACGATGCCGCGCACCTCGACGAGCAGCGATCCGTCGCGTTCCACGACCGGCGCGGGGATGAGCTGCGGCACGGCGACGACGCCCTCTCCTCGGGCGGCCGCGCGGTCTTCCGCGCTCAGGAGCAGCGCGATGCTCGCGTTCTCGAGGTCCGGTTGTGCTCGCTGAAAGCCTGCCGGGGGTGGGGCGCTCGCCTCGCGGGTCCAGCGGTAGATTGAATGACCGCGCCGCCAGGTATCGTTCTCGAGCTCCGCGCCTCGCGGGAGCGACGAGGGGGCTGTGGCCTCCCAGAGCGCCCCGGGAGCACGCGCACTCACATCGGTCGCTGTGCCCTCAGCGAGTACCCGGCCGTCAGCCAGAAAGTGCAGCTGCGAGGCGCGCTCCGCCTCGTCCAGGTAGCTTGTGGCGAACACCACGGTCGCGCCTTCGGCTGCGACGCGCTCGATGAGCGCCCAGAGTTCCGACCGGCTGAGCGGATCGACACCGGTCGTCGGCTCATCGAGCAGCACCAGGCTCGGCTCGTGCAGGGTGGCGAGGAGGACGCCGAGCTTCCGACGCATGCCGCCGGAAAGGGCGCCCGCAAGCCGGTCGCGCACCTGTTGCAGGCCGGCGCGCTCAAGCAGTATCTCCTCGCGGGCACGGGCGGTGGAGGCGGGGATCCGATACGTGTGCGCGACGAACTCGAGGTTTTCGGCAACCGACAGCGAGCGCCACACACCGGCGTCCGCCGGCTGTACGCCAATGTCTGCTCGGTGCGAAGTGAGGCCACGGAACTGACCACTCGTGAGTGGCAGCCGCCCGGAGAGTGCGCGCAAAAGGGTGGACTTGCCTGCACCGTCCCCGCCGATCACTGCGGAGATCGTCGCTGGCTGAAACATGCCGGTGAAGTCGGTGAGCGCGTGCTGCTTGCCGAAGCGCACCGTCGCGTTGTCTGCGTGGACGATCACGGCCGACATCAGCGAGCTCCGCCGTGCGTGAGGGAGTGGCGCATGAGCTGACGAGCGCGAAGCCGCCCGGTCGCGAGGTGAGGGACGCTGAGAGTGCCGCGATTCCCGCCGCATCCAGATGATTCGTTGGCTCGTCAAGGAGGAGGAGCTCGGCGTCGCCGCCGAGAACGCAGGCGAGCCGGACGCGGTACCGCTGGCCCACCGATAGCTCGGCCAGGGGGCGTGCGAACTCCGTCTCCGCGCCGAGCGCCTCGAGCATCTTCGTCACACGACGCTCCGCGTCCCACGCGTCGAGTCGCACCGCGTCCTCGAGCGCCGCAGCGTAGCGTAGATTTGCCGCGACCGTTCTCGCCGACGATGGCGAGGCGGCTGCTCGTGCTGATTGTCAGCGTGAGATCGCTGAGCAGGGTGCGTCCACCACGGCGCAGCGTGACGTTGTGCGCAGTGATGCGGGTGCTGACGTGAGGGGTCGACGAATTGCGGGTCATGGTGGTCCTTCTGCGGTACGCGCCGTCCCCACACAACGCACCGTGCAGAAACGGGTGCGCAGGACAGCGCTTCGGGCGTCGAAAACTTCATCCGCGAAACTCAGCTGGGCCGATGCGGAAGAGGACAGCCTTAGATGAAGAAGAACACGCGCATAGCTGCAGCCTACGCGACGGCGGCCCGCCCCACCAGGGGACGAGCCGCCGTCGACTTGCGTGACTGCGGTGGGCGGGATCGCTGGATCCCGTCCACGCGAGTCAGGCTACTTCGTCAGTTCCGTGCTGAATGCATCGGGGAACTTCCCGAGCCATTCGGTGATCGCCTCGGGCTCCTTGCCCTTGCCGTACTCATTCACGACGAGGTCTTCGAGCGCGCCGTACTCTGCGTCGTCGAGCTCGATGCCCTCGATCAGCTCAGCAGCGTCCGGGTACTTCTCGGAGAAACCCTTCGTGGCGAGGAAGTGCAGTGCCTCGGGCTCACCCATCGCCTGCTTGGGATCCTTGAGGTCCTTTACCGGGAACGCGTCGTTCGCCCAGAACGGGCGCCAGAGCGTCACCACGACGTCTTCCTTGCGATCGATCTTGTCCTTCAGCGTCGCGAGCATGGTTGCGGTGGACGACGTCACGAGCTCGTACTCCGAGTCAAGCCCGTACTCGGGCATCACCACGGTCTGGGTCTGCTCGGTGAGACCCGCGCTCGGCTCAATACCGATGATCTTGCCGTCGAAACGCGAGGCATTCCCCTTCAGGTCCTCGATCGAGTCGATATCCACGTAGTCGGGAACCGCGAGCGTGAGCACTGCGTTGTCGTAGTACGCGCCGAGATCCTCGATGTCGTCGCCGTACTTCTCCATGTACTTCGTGTGTGTCTTCTCCGACCACGCCGAGGGGTAGATGTCGATGTCGCCCGAGGCTAGACCGGTGTACAGGACGGCTGCCTCAGTGAGCTCTTCCATCTTCACCTCGTAGCCCAGCTGCTCAAGCTGGTTCTCGAGGAGGTATGCAGTGCTCAGACCATCGGTCCACGACGGGAGGAACCCGAGGGTGATGGTCTTGTCTGCGTCGCCGCCGGCGTCGGAGCCGCCGTTCCCATTCGAGCTGCAGCCCGTGAGCGCAAGTGCTGCGGCTGCGCCGAGCGCGACTACTCCGGTGAGGGTGCGCTTGTTCATCTTCATCGTGCGTCTTCCTTTCTGCCCGCGCAGAGCGCGGATCGTCTGGAGTTCGAGGCCGAGGCCTCGGGGTCGTGCAGGTTTGTGTGCTGTTAGGCGGGGGAGGCCGCCGGACGCGGCGCTGCGGGTGTTGCGGATGCGGCAGCCTTTCCGGTCGAGCTCACGCCCCGCTTCCGGCGAAGCGTTGCCCGCAGCGAAGCCGGGTACTGGCTAGGCGTTCCGAGCGAGGCGGTCACGCGATCGAGGAACACTGCGAGGAGCACCACGCTGAGTCCAGCCTCAACGCCCTGGCTGACGTTGAGCGTGGAGATCGACGCAATGACTTCCTTGCCAAGCCCGTTCGCGCCGGCCATACCAGCGACCACGGCCATCGAGAGGGCGAGCATGATCACCTGGTTGATGCCCGCCATAATCGTCGGCATGGCAAGGGGCAGCTGGATCCCGCGCAGGATCGCTCCGGGAGTCGCACCGAAGGCGTAGCCCGCTTCGACGGTCTCACTGTCCACGCCGCGAATTCCGAGCTCGGTGAAGCGGACGCCCGGCGGCAGTGCGAAGATTACCGTGGCGAAGACGCCCGGCGCGAAGCCGATCGTGAAGAAGATCACGGCGGGGATCAGGTACACAAAGGCCGGCATGGTCTGCATGAAGTCGAGCACAGGCTTCAGCACTGCGCTGACACGATCGTTCCGCGCGGCCCAAATGCCGAGCGGGACCGCGAGCGCAACCGCGACGAGCGTCGCGATGAGCACGAGCGCGAGCGTGTACATCGCGTTCTCCCACTGATCCATCGCGACGATGAGAAGCAGCGTGATGATCGTGCCGAGCCCGAACCGCCACGAGCGCACGGTCCACCCGATCAGGGCGAAAATCACGATGAGCAGCAGGAACGGCACCGCGAGCAGGCCGTCCGACAGAGTTTCGACCAGCCAGCTCATCACGAAGCCGACAACGTCAAGGAAGCCCTTGAAAGCGACCTTGATCCAGTCGAGCGCCGCTTCGGCCCACTCGCCAACGGGCAGGCGGAACCACTCGGGTGCCGCACTCAGAGCAATCGAAGTGGTGGTGAGGGTCACAGTGCCTCCTCCGTTCGGGGTGCGAGTGACTCGGCCGCGCTTTCGGCGAGGGTCTCGGTGATTGTGGCCGATGGCACGGTCAGCGTGGGCTCGATGATCGGGATTTCCGTGGTGACGGGCGGGAGGTCCGTGAGCGCTGCGAGCAGCGTGACGCGCGGCACAACCCCGATGAGGCGATCCTCATCGTCGATCACGGCAACGGGCAGTGGGCTCTCCACTGCGAGCTCGAACAGCTCGGAGATCACCTGATCGGCACGCACCACCGAGGGGGTGGGGCGCAGCACAGCGGTGAGGTCGGTGCCACCCTCGCGCACCTGACGCAGCACGTCCTTGTCGCGAACGACGCCGAGCAAGGTACGCGCGCCGGTCGTCACGAAGCAGGCGGAAGTCTGCAGATCGCGCATCGTGCGCAGTGCCGTGCGGGGACCGGCCGAACCGGGAACCACCGCGCGCGGCGGTTCCATGACATCGCCGGCGGTGAGCACACGCGCCCGGTCGACGTCCTGCACAAACTGCGCGACGTAGTCGTTCGCCGGGTCGGTGAGGATGTCGTTCGGGGTGCCCACCTGGACGATGCGTCCGTCGCGCATCACCGCGATGCGGTCGCCGAGGAACATGGCCTCGTTCAGATCATGGGTGATAAACACGATCGTCTTCTTGAGCTCCTGCTGCAGCTCCACGAGCTGCTCCTGCATCTCGCGCCGAATCAGCGGGTCGAGCGCGGAGAAAGCCTCGTCCATCAGCAGAATGTCGGTGTCTGTGGCGAACGCGCGCGCAATGCCGACGCGCTGCTGCATGCCGCCGGAGAGCTCTCCGGGCAGCCGCTCCTCCCAGCCAGCAAGACCAACACGCTCGAGCCAGTGACTGGCCCGTTCCCGGCGTTCGGCGAGCCCGACGCCCTGGAGCTCGAGTCCGTACGCCACGTTGTCGAGCACACTGCGGTGGGGGAGTAGGGCGAAGTGCTGAAACACCATCGACATGCGGTCGCGTCGGAGCGCGCGGAGATCGGCAGGCGCGAGACCCGCGACCTCGGTGCCGAAGACGCGGATGGAACCGTCGGTCGTGTCGTTGAGGCCGTTCAGCATGCGGATGAGGGTCGACTTGCCCGAGCCGGAGAGCCCCATGACGACGAAGATTTCGCCGGGCTTGACGTCGAAGGTTGCGTCGATGACCGCGGCCGTTCCCTGGCTGCGGAGCTCCTCGCGGCTCGCGCCGCGCTGAAGACGCTTCACGACCTCGCGCGGGCGACGGCCAAAGACTTTGTATGCGTGTGCCACTTCGATGGCGGGTGGCGTTCCCGTAGGTTCCCCCGGGGTGCCCGCCGAAGCGGACTGTTCAGTTGTTCGGGTCACTCAGTACTCCTCGAATAATCTCTTGGCACGGACTCAGAGGGTCGCCGACGGAGTCGCTGCAGAAGCGCTTCGTCGAAGGCGCTGTGGAGCGGGCGGCCACTCGATGGCCAGATCTCTATTGCGGGGCGGAATTTGACGGGCGCCACATTGCTCGTGCAGTTCGTCGACTCTCGACGATGCTCCTGACGGCAGGGCGGCGCGCCAGTGCCAAATCGCACTCAACGCTGCCTTCGACGCTAACAATGGATTGCGTGTATGCGCAAGGGATCGCGGTGCGTGATCGTGGAGATATCCCTGCTCAAGTTCGGGCTGATCAGGTGTTTCATCTTTCTTCGGTTGTTATGTTTTCGTTACCTATGGGGTTGTTTTGGGGAGCGTGGTGCATCGAAACGCGCTGTTCGCCGGGCGTTCAGGGTATGCGCGGTGTGCTGCGCTACACTGGCTTCACTGACTGCGATCCGGCGATCACCGGGGAGTCTTCGGAAGAACGGCGCGTCCTCGGATGCGCTCAGTAGAGCCGAACGGGAACGGCCCGTTACAGCCGAACGAAGTGGGAGCCCAGATGTTTGGGCGACAAGCGGGGTGGTACCGCGGGCCGAAGGGCTCGTCCCGGCAGAGCGATGATCGATGTCCGGACCACGAAGGAACTTCATGCCGTACCCCCAGCAGCCCACCGGTCCCGCAGAGGCGGGCAACGCCTCCGGCGCCGCGTTCGGCGTCGCGCCCTCGCCGAGTTTCCCCGAGCTTGAGGAGCGGGTGCTCGAGTTTTGGCGGCGCGACGACACCTTCCAGGAGTCCATTCGTCAGCGTGAGGGCGCGGAGGAGTGGGTCTTCAACGACGGTCCGCCCTTCGCAAATGGGCTGCCGCACTACGGTCACCTGCTCACGGGGTACGCCAAGGACGTGTTCCCGCGCTTCCAGACGATGCGGGGCAAGAAAGTCGAGCGCCGCTTCGGCTGGGACACCCACGGACTCCCCGCTGAGCTTGAGGCGATGAAGCAGCTCGGCATCACCGAGAAGGCCGAGATCGAGGAGATGGGCGTCGCGGCGTTCAACGCCGAAGCGCGCTCCTCGGTGCTGCGCTACGTCGATGAGTGGGAGGACTACGTCACCCGCCAGGCGCGCTGGGTCGACTTTGAGCACGGCTACAAGACGCTCAACCTGGGCTACATGGAGAGCGTCATCTGGGCGTTCAAGCAGCTCTACGACAAGGGCCTCGCGTACGAGGGTTCGCGGATCCTGCCGTATTGCTGGCGCGATGAGACGCCGCTCTCGAACCACGAGTTGCGCATGGACGATGACGTCTATCAGATGCGCCAGGATCCCTCAGTGACGGTGACGTTCCCGCTCGAGGGTGATCGTGCGAACGCGCTCGGCCTCAGCGGAGTGCGCGCCCTCGCCTGGACCACCACGCCGTGGACGCTTCCCACGAACCTCGCCCTCGCGGTCGGCCCGGCAATTAGCTACGCGGTCGTGCCCGCTGGTCCGAACGGGGCGGCCGACGGCGGTGCCGCGGGCGAAACTGAGTACCTGCTCGCGATCGACCTGGTTGCTGCGCACGCGAAGGAACTCGGCTACGAGTCCCCTGACGCGGCGCGCGAAGCCGTCGCTCGCACCGTTCTCGGTGCCGAGCTCGCCGGGGTGCGCTACGCGCGCCTCTTCGACTTCTACGCGGACGCCGAGGTATGGGGAACGGGCGAGGCCTGGCAGATCCTGGTCGATGACTACGTGTCGACGAGCGACGGTACGGGCATCGTGCACCAGGCACCCGCCTACGGCGAGGATGACCAGCGCATCGCCACCGCGGCCGGCATCCCCACCATCGTGAGCGTGGACGACGGCGGTCGGTTCCTGAACTCCGTTCCGGACGTAGCCGGTGAGCTGTGGATGGACGCCAACCGGCCGCTCATCCGCCAGCTGCGCGAGCGCAGCCGCCTCCTCCGCGAGGCGAGCTACGAGCACTCGTACCCGCACTGCTGGCGCTGCCGGAACCCACTGATCTACAAGGCGGTGTCGAGTTGGTTCGTGCGCGTCACCGACATCAAGGAACGCATGCTCGAGACGAACGAGGACATCACCTGGGTCCCCGCAAACGTCAAGCATGGCCAGTTCGGCAAGTGGCTCGAGGGTGCCCGTGACTGGTCGATCAGCCGCAACCGCTTCTGGGGCAGCCCGATCCCGGTCTGGAAGAGCGACAACCCCGACTTCCCGCGCGTCGACGTGTACGGATCGGTCGCGGAGCTCGAGGCCGATTTTGGCGAACTGCCGCGCAATGCGGATGGCGAGATCGATCTGCACCGGCCGTACATTGACGAGCTGACCCGCGCGAACCCGGATGATCCGAGTGGTCAGTCGACCATGCGCCGCATCGAGGACGTGCTGGACGTGTGGTTCGACTCCGCATCGATGCCGTTCGCACAGGCGCACTACCCGTTCGAGAACCAGGAATGGTTCGATACACATCAGCCGGCGGACTTTATCGTCGAGTACATCGGGCAGACCCGCGGCTGGTTCTACGTGCAGCATGTGCTTGCTACGGCGCTTTTCGATCGCCCCGCATTCACGAACGTGATCAGTCACGGCATTGTGCTCGGCTCCGACGGCAACAAGATGTCGAAGTCGCTGCAGAACTACCCCGACGTGAACGAGGTGTTCAACCGCGACGGTTCGGACGCGATGCGCTGGTTCCTCATGGCGTCGCCCGTGGTGCGCGGCGGCAACCTCGTGGTCACCGAAGAGGGAATCCGCGAGGGGGTGCGTCAGTTCATCCTGCCGCTCTGGAACAGCTGGTACTTCTTCAGCCTGTACGCGAACGCCGATGGCGTGACCGCGAGCCGCCGCACCGACTCCACTGATCCGCTCGACCGCTACATCCTGGCGAAGACCGGCGACCTCGTTCGCGAGGTTGGCGCGCACCTCGACGGACTCGACACCACCTCCGCCGCCGAGGCGCTCCGTGCCTTCGCGGAGGTGCTGACGAACTGGTACGTGCGCCGCTCGCGCGACCGCTTCTGGGAGGGCGTGCACGGCGAGAACGGGAAGCCCGAGAACGCTCAGGCATTCGACACGCTGTACACCGTTCTCGAGACGGTCGCGCGGGTCGCGGCACCGCTCGCACCGCTCGTGACCGAAGAGCTGTGGCGTGGCCTCACGGGCGGGCGCTCAGTGCACCTGACCGAGTGGCCGGATGCCGCCGATTTCCCTGCCGATCCCGAGCTCGTCGCTGCGATGGACGAGGTGCGCCAGATCACCTCGCAAGCGCTCGCGCTGCGGAAGGCCCGTCGCTTGCGCGTCCGGTTGCCGCTCGCTGAGCTCACCGTCGTCACGGCGCGCCCGGCAGCGCTCGAGCCGTTCGCTGCGATCCTGCGCGAGGAGCTCAACGTCAAGAACGTGCAACTGATCGAGCAGACCGAGACCAGCGCAGCCGACCACGGTGTCGTGCAGACGCTTGCGGTGAACGCGCGTGCCGCGGGCCCGCGCCTCGGCAAGCAGGTACAGCAGGCCATCAAGGCGGCAAAGTCCGGCGACTGGGCCGAGGAGAACGGTGTGGTTGTTGCGGGCGGCATCGCGCTCGAGCCGCACGAGTACGAGCTCACGCTGCGCGTGGGTGACGGTTCCGAAGAGGGCCCCGCGCTGGGGCTCATCCCCGGCGGCGGTTTCGTGCTCCTCGAGACCGAGACCACACCGGAGCTTGAAGCTGAGGGGGTCGCGCGCGACGCGATTCGAGCCGTGCAGGAGGCGCGCAAGCAGGCGGGACTCGATGTGAGCGATCGCATCGTGCTCGCACTGAACGCCGAGCCCGCGCACGCCGTGGCGCTGCAGACGCATTCCGCCCTCATCGCTGCGGAGACGCTTGCGGTCGGCATCGCTGTCCAGGAGGCGATCGGGATCGACGCGATCATCGACGACATCCAGTCGCCAGGCGGCGGCGTCTTCATTACCGGAGCGAAGGCGATCGGGGTGGAGAAGGCGCCGCTCGTCATCACGATCGACACGACCGGGCTCGACGCGCCCGACACGGAGGGCACGCGATGAGCGCCGCAGAAGCTGTGTACGAGGCGCTGCTTGAGCGCGTGGGGGAGGCGAACCCCCGCCCGCGCATCGAGCCGGTGCGCAGGCTTGCCGAGCTCGCTGGTTCGCCGCAGCTCTCGTTCCCCGTGATCCAGGTCGCAGGTACGAACGGCAAGACCTCGACGAGCCGCGCGATCGAATCGCTGCTGCGCGCGCACGGGCTGCGCACGGGCCTGTTTACGAGCCCGCACCTCGTTGATTTCACCGAGCGATTCCAACTCGATGGGGAGCCGATCGACGGGGAAGTGCTCGCGTCCGCGTGGCAGGAGCTGCAGGCGCCCCTCGCGCTGGTGGACGCCGAGCTCGCCTCGGCTGGCCACGGTCCGATCACCTTCTTTGAGGCGCTCGCCGTGCTCGCGTTCACCGCGTTTGCGGACGCCCCCGTCGACGTCGCCGTGATCGAGGTGGGCATGGGAGGCGAGTGGGACGCGACGAACATTGTCAACGCGCAGGTCGCGGTGTTCACTCCGATCGATCTTGACCACACCGCGATCCTGGGCTCGGATATTGAGACGATTGCGCGCACGAAGGCCGGCATTGTGAAGCCTGGAAGCTTCATGGTGTCCGCAGAGCAGGATCCGGCAGCGGTAGAGGAACTGCGGGCCGCGGCCGAGCGCCTCGAAACGCCTTTCGCGCTCGCGGGTCGCGACTTCGCGCTCACTGACGATCGCCTCGCAGTTGGCGGACGCATGATCACGGTCTCCGGCATCGCCGGTGTCACCTATGCGCCCACGTTTGTGCCGCTCTTCGGGCACCACCAGGCGCAGAACGCGGCGCTCGCGATGGTGGCGGTCGAGGCGTTCTTCGGCGCCGAACGGGGAATCTCGGAGGAGGTGCTCGAGGAGGGCTTTGGTCAGCTCACTTCACCCGGGCGCCTCCAGCTCATTGGTACCGAACCGGTGGTCTACGTCGATGCGGCGCACAATCCGCACGGTGCAGAGGCGCTCGCACGGGCCGTGGCAGAGTCGTTTAGTTTCGATGAGCTCGCCCTCGTCGTCGGCGTGCTCGAGGAGAAGGACGCCGCGGGTGTTCTTGCTGCCCTGGCGCCGATCGCGCACCGCGTCACGCTCACCCCCGTTGACTCGCCGCGGAGCACCGGCGTCGCCGAGCTCGCGCGCATCGCCGGTGACGAGGTTCCCGACACCCCCGTGGAGATCGCGGAGTCGCTGCCCGAAGCGCTCGACGAAGCACGCGCATGGGCGGGGCGCTCGCCGGGGCGCGGAGTGCTCGTCGTTGGATCAGTCGTACTCGCGGGTGAGGCGATTGCCTTCGCACGCGCCGAAGGATGGAGTGCCGCATGAGCCGCGATCCGTACACGTCCGGGGGCGCAGAGACGCCGGACGAGCCCGAACTCAAGCTGTCGCCCTCCGAGACGGTTGCGCACAACTCGGCAATGCGAATCTCGGGCGCGCGGCGCGGCGGCACCTCCACGCAGAAGGCACTCGCCTCGATCGTGCTCGGCTTTGAGTTGATCGTCGTGGTGCTCATCGGGCTGACGCTTTTCGGGCTCGGCACCCTCGAACCCCGCGAGCTGGGCCTGTACATCGGCGGTGGCCTCGCAGTGGTCATCATCGCCGGCCTCGCGACGGTGCGCTTTGGTCGCGTTGGCATCACGATCGGGTGGATCGTCCACGCACTCATGCTGGCCACCGCCTTCATCCTGCCGATGGCGCTCATCGTCGGCCTGCTCTTCACCGCGCTGTGGATCTACTGCATGGTCAAGGGCAGCCAGATGGACCGCGATCGCGCCGCATGGATCGCCGCGCAAGAGTAGCGCGCCGTCCACCACTAGACTGGTGCGCCGAGCGCACGAGACTCACCGAAACACCCCGATACAAGGAGCGTGCATGTCCGCAGAAGAAACTCTCATCCTGGTCAAGCCCGACGGCGTGGCCCGTGGTCTGACGGGGGAGATCCTCCGCCGCGTCGAGGCGAAGGGCTACCGGATCACCGATCTGCGGATGCTCACCGCCAGCCGCGAGCTGCTCGCTGAGCACTACGAGGAGCACGAGGGCAAGCCGTTCTTCGAGCCGCTGCTCGAGTTCATGTCCTCCGGCCCCGTCGTCGCCGTGCGCGCCGAGGGCAACCGCGTGATCGAGGGTTTCCGCTCGCTCGCCGGTGCCACCGATCCGACCGCTGCGGCCCCCGGCACAATCCGTGGTGACCTTGGACGGGACTGGGGCGTTGCCGTGCAGCAGAACCTCGTGCACGGATCGGACTCGACCCTCTCCGCCGAGCGCGAGCTCGGCCTCTGGTTCGCGTAACTCGCGCTTCGCGTGCGGCGGTTCGGCCCGATGGGTCGGGCCGCCGCTTTGTATGTGTGCCGTGCCGATCGCGTCGGCGCGCGCTCGCTAGGCTGAGGTGATGCTCGATCTCCGCCGCGTCGCCGACCGCCTCACCCGTGCACTCGGCCGGCAAGACTGGTGGCCCGCGGAGAGTGCGTTCGAGATGATGCTCGGCGCGGTGCTCGTGCAGAACACGCGGTGGCACAACGTCACGCTCGCGATGGCATTGCTTCGCGAGGCAGGACTCCTCGATCCCGATCGCTGGAATGAGGTCTCTGACCAGCAGGTACTCGCCGCGATACACTCTTGCGGCTTCCACCGCGCCAAGCTGCGTGCCACTCGTGGACTTGCCGACTGGATGCGTGAGGTGGGCGACGCCGAGCTGAGGCAGCCGTCGCGCCCCGATCCTGAGCTGCGTGCCGAGCTCCGGTCGCTTGCGGGCGTGGGTGAGGAGACCGCGGACGCGATTCTGCTCTACGCCTTCGACCGGCCGACGTTCATCTACGACGCGTACGCCCGCCGCATGTTCGACGCGCTCACCGGCGCAGAACTGCGCTCATACGCCGCCGCGCGACGCGCACACGAGGCCTGCGTGGCCCGCGCCGGGTTTACGCTCGACGAACTGCAACAGCTCCACGCGCTGATCGATGAGTTTGGGAAACTCGTCGCGAGCGGCGCGCGGAGCTGGGCAGAACTTCGTTAGAACGTGTCGGGGATCACGCGAACGGCTCCCTTGTCGGCCGACTGCGCGAATGCGGCGTATGCACGCAGCGCATCAGTGATCGGGCGTACCCGGTTCTTCGGGCGGTAGCCACCCGCAGCCTCAAGGGCTGCGCGGCGGCGATCCAACTCGTCCTGCGGGACGTCCAGCGTGAGTGCGCGCGTGGGGATGTCGATCGAGATGATGTCGCCATCTTCGACCAGCGCGATCACGCCACCGCTCGCTGCTTCCGGCGAAATGTGACCAATCGATAGTCCCGAGGTGCCGCCTGAGAACCGCCCGTCTGTGATGAGCGCGCACGCCTTCCCGAGACCGCGCCCCTTCAGGAACGAGGTCGGGTAGAGCATCTCCTGCATGCCCGGGCCGCCCTTCGGGCCCTCATAGCGAATCACGACGACGTCGCCCTCACCCACCTGCTTATTGAGAATCTTCTCGACGGCCTCGTCCTGCGATTCGCAGACTACGGCCGGGCCCGAGAACGTCCAGATGGACTCGTCCACGCCGGCGGTCTTCACGACCGCACCATCCACGGCAATGTTTCCGCGCAGCACGGCGAGCCCGCCATCCTTCGAGTAGGCGTGCTCAACGGAGTGGATGCACCCGTTCTCCTGATCGAGATCGAGCTCTCGCCAGCGCTCCGACTGCGAGAACGCGGTGGACGAGCGCACGCCGCCGGGTGCCGCGTGGAAGAGCTCGAACGCCTCATCGCTCGCCTGCCCCCCGCGCACATCCCACTCGTCGAGCCACTCGCCCAGGGTCTTCGCGTGCACGGTGTGTACGTTCTCGTCGAGCATGCCGCCGCGGCGCAGTTCGCCGAGCAGCGCGGGGATGCCGCCTGCGCGGTGCACATCCTCCATGTAGTAGGTCTTGCCGTTGGCCACGTTCGGGGCAACCTTCGCGAGGCATGGGACCCGGCGCGATACTGCGTCAATCTCGGTGAGCCCGAAGTCGACCCCCGCCTCGTGCGCCGCTGCGAGCAAGTGCAGAATCGTGTTGGTCGATCCGCCCATGGCGATGTCGAGCGCCATGGCGTTCTCGAACGCGGCGGGCGTGGCGATGTTGCGCGGCAGCACGCTCGCGTCGTCATCGTCGTAGTAGCGGCGGGTGATGTCGACCACCGTCTTGCCCGCGTTTTCGTAGAGCGCCTTGCGGGCGGTGTGTGTTGCGAGGGTCGAGCCATTGCCCGGCAGCGAGAGCCCGATCGCTTCGGTGAGGCAGTTCATCGAGTTCGCGGTGAACATGCCGGAGCACGAGCCGCAGGTCGGGCAGGCCGACTCCTCGATTTTCTGGATGTCCTCGTCCGACACGTTCTCGTTGACGGCCTCGGAGATCGCATCAACGAGATCGAGCGTGCGGACCATGCCGTTCGCGAGCACGGCGCGGCCCGACTCCATGGGGCCGCCGGAGACGAACACGGTCGGGATGTTCAAGCGGAGGGCCGCGAGCAGCATGCCGGGCGTGATTTTGTCGCAGTTCGAGATGCAGATAAGGGCGTCGGCGCAGTGCGCGTTCACCATGTATTCGACGGAGTCTGCGATGAGATCGCGCGAAGGCAGCGAGTACAGCATGCCGCCGTGGCCCATGGCGATACCGTCGTCGACCGCGATCGTGTTGAACTCGCGCGGGATCCCACCGGCCTCCGTGATCGCGTCCGACACAATGCGACCGACGGGCGCGAGGTGCGTGTGGCCGGGTACGAACTCGGTGAATGAGTTCGCCACGGCGATGATCGGCTTGCGCCCGAGATCGGCGCCATTGACGCCGGCGGCGCGGAAGAGCGCGCGGGCGCCTGCCATGTTGCGGCCGTGGGTGACTGTAAACGAGCGATAGGTCGGCATATGACCATTGAGCCAGAGCGTTAGGCTCTGTGGAAGTGAGTATTTGTACTAGTACTGGTGATACTATGATCTGATGATTCGGCCACGGACCGCCCGCGGCGTGCAGCTCGGTGAGTTCTTGACCGCACGACGCAGAGCTCAGCCACGCGCGGAGCACGGGCTCCCGCCGGGGAGTCGGCGCAGTGAAGTGGGGCTTAGCCGGGAAGAGGTTGCGACGCTCTCGGGAATTAGCGTGAGCTGGTACACCTGGCTGGAACAGGGGCGCGAAATCAACGCCTCGCGCCAGGTGCTGAGCGCGGTGGCGCGGGTGCTGCGCCTCACCGATTCGGAGACCGAGTACGTCTTCGCGCTCGCTGGCCCCGGGCGCGAGCCCGTGTCGGTGCCCGTGGATCGCGCGCCCGCCCACCTGCTCCACCTCATCGCTGCGTTCGACTTCCCCGCGTTCATTCTTGCGAGCGATTGGACCATAGTGGGCTGGAATGCCGGCTATGAGTGGCTCTACGGCTCGATCGCGACCACCGCGCCCGCGGAGCGCAACCTCCTGCGCCTCGTCTACACCGATCCGCGGCTCCGTGACATCCTGCCCAACTGGGAGCTCGACAGTCGGAGCTTCCTTGCGGAGTTTCGTGCGGAGTCCGGCATTCGATTGGGATCGGCACGGCACAGCGCCGTCGTGCAGGGGCTCATTGAGGAAAGTGCCGACTTTCGCGCGCACTGGGCTGAGCAGTCCGTCGTTCGGTTCCGCTCCCGCCTGCGCACCTTTGCCCATCCTGAAGCGGGCGAGCTCGTGTTCGAGCACCACCGGCTCGTGCCGTCGGATGCACCGGACCTGCACATCGTCATGTACCCACCGGCGGGCGAAAAGTAGCGTTCCTGGGCGCGTGCGTGCGCGCGTGTCGGGGGTGCCCGCTAGCGTTCTCGCATGACTGAAACACTCAGCGCCGCGGAGGCGAGGCGAATCGCTCTCGCCGCGCAGGGCTTTTCCAGTTCCGCGCGGCTGCGGCAGCGGCGACCGTTCGACCCCGCGTTGGAAGCCCTGCACGTGCTGCAGATTGACTCGGTGAATGTGTTCTCGCGCAGCCACTACCTCCCCGTATTCTCGCGGCACGGTGCGTACTCGCACGCGGCGCTTGATCGCCATCTGTGGGAGGGCAGCGAGTACACGGAGTACTGGGCGCATGAGGCAGCGTTTCTCCCCGTGGCCGACCGACCCCTATTTGGGTGGCGCATGGCTGACTTCCGGGATCGCTTCGCCGCGAACGGTCGAGCCGCACAGCTTGCGCCCGAGATCGCGCGCCTGCGCAGGCTGCTCGCCGACGGGCAGCCGCGTTTTGTTCGCGAGCTCGAGGAAGGGCCGCGCGAGAAGCGCGGTCCCTGGTGGGACTGGAGCGACACCAAGCAGGCCGTTGAGGTCATGTTTGCGGAGGGGGAGGTGGTGTCGGCCGGGCGCGAGGGCTTTCAGCGCCGCTACACCCTGGCCGAGCACGCTCTCCCAGCGGCCGCGCTTGCTGAGGTGCCGCGGGCGGAGGCTCAGCGCCAGCTCATTTCCCGCGCGGCGCGCTCACTCGGTGTCGGCACACTCGCGGACCTCGCCGACTATCACCGGCTCAAGGCTGCCCCCGCTCGCGCGGCAGTCCGCGCCCTGGAGGAATCAGGGGAGCTCGTGCCCGTGCAGGTTGCGGGGTGGCGCCGAGCCTCAGGCGCGGTGGAATCCGCGTGGCGGCACCGCGACGCGCGGCTTCCATCCCGGCTCGCGCCCGACGCGCTTCTCACCCCGTTTGATCCGGTGGTGTGGTTTCGGCCGCGCGCCGAGCGCATGTTCGACTTTCACTACCGCATCGAGATCTACACACCCAAGGAGCAGCGCCAGTTTGGGTACTACTGCCTGCCACTCATGGTGGCGGGAAAACTGGCGGGCCGGATCGACCTGAAAGCGGATCGTGAGGCGCGGGTGCTGCTCGTGCAGGCTGCCTGGCGCGAACCGGGCGCGCCCGGCCGCACGAGTGAGGTCGCCACAGCACTCCTCGCCCGTGCCGCAGCGTGGCAGGGGCTTGACGAAGTGCGGGTCTCAGGCGTCGGGAACCTGCCGTTGCCCGCGCGGTTTGACGCCGCCTGAGCCGCACCGAATGCGGCGTATCAGACGCGGAGAGTCCCCGATCCCACCCTCCCGACTCGATCTCGACACGCGGTAGTGCGCGGTGCGCGGTGGCTGGTCACATGTGCACAGTGCTGGGCTGCACTGTGTGTGGTGGGCTGCCCGCTGCCCTGCAAGAGCCAGATTTGCCCGTCTGGCGCGGGGTGTGCCCGCTGATCGAGTCGGTACCGACTCCGCTGTGTGAAGTTGTGTCGTACACTGCGCCGGGCGGACTCCGCCGCCCCGGCGGCTAGTCTCCGAGGAGCTCGTGCGCCCAGTTCGCCTGCTGCACGCGCGCATCAAGCTCACGCAACTCGCGGGCCAGCGCGTCTGCCTGCGTGCGGAGCGTCGGCACCTCGAGGGCACTGAGCTCGCGGAGCTCCGAGCGCATCTGACGGTACGCGCCACTGCCCTGTGCGGCCTCCGCAGCCTCGACGAGGATCGCGTGGCGCATGCGCAGGCTATCGCGGAGCGCGAGCGCGTCGGTCATGGTGACGGTCTTCGCCTCCGTTGCGCCCGCCTCTCGCCGGCGGCCGCCCGAACTGCGCGTGGGTGCCGTTGGGAGCGCGACCTCGATCGCTGAGTTCGTGGCGTTGATGCTGCGGACCAGCTGCTCGAGCTCACCGACAGCGAGCGCGGCCTCGGCGAGCAGCGCCTTCGCGTCCTCCGAGGGTTCCTCGCCCTCCTGGTAGCGCGCGTTTGCGACGATGCGTGCTCGGAGCTGTGCGATGCGCTTCTGCGTATCAGCGCGGAGCGCAAGCGCTTCTGCGAGTTTCACCCGGTGCCTCAATTCTCGTGGTGTGCTCGGCGGGAACGCCAGGCTAGCACGCGCGGGCGCGCGGATTCTGCGGAGAGGTGAGATCAGCTGTGCGCGGATCCCGATCTGAATGTCAGAGGGTGGCGTTAGTCTTTTTGGTATGGAACCTACGCGCAGCGTCCGCCCCTTCGAGGTGATCAGCGAGTACGAGCCGAGCGGCGATCAGCCCAAGGCAATCGCAGAGCTTGCCGACCGAATTAACGCTGGTGAGACCGATGTTGTGCTCCTCGGTGCAACGGGTACGGGCAAGTCGGCGACGACCGCTTGGCTCATCGAGGCGGTGCAGCGCCCCACGCTCATCCTCGCCCACAATAAGACGCTCGCCGCGCAGCTCGCGAGCGAGTTCCGTCAGCTCATGCCGAACAACTCGGTTGAGTACTTCGTGAGCTACTACGACTACTACCAGCCGGAAGCGTACGTACCGCAGACGGACACGTTCATCGAGAAGGACTCCTCCGTGAACGCGGAGGTAGAACGGCTGCGTCACTCTACGACGAACGCGCTCCTCAGTCGGCGTGACACCGTCGTCGTCTCGACCGTCTCGTGCATCTACGGTCTCGGCAAGCCCGAGGAGTACTACGAGGCAATGGTGCCGCTCGTGGTGGGGGACGTGCTGAATCGCGATGTGCTGCTGCGGCGCTTCGTGGACATGCAGTACCAGCGCAACGACATCGAGTTTGTGCGCGGCAACTTCCGCGTTCGGGGCGACACGGTCGAGATCATCCCGATGTACGAGGAGCTCGCGATCCGCATCGAGTTCTTCGGTGACGAGATCGAGGCGCTGTACTACCTACACCCAGTCACGGGCGATGTGATCAAGCAGGTCGAGACCGTCTCGGTGTTCCCTGGCTCGCACTACGTTGCAAGCCGCGAGGTGATGAACCGAGCGATGGGCACCATCTCCGACGAGCTCGACGCTCGGCTCGACGAGCTGAAGCGACAGAACAAGCTGGTAGAAGAGCAGAGGCTGCGCATGCGCACCACCTTTGACCTCGAGATGATGGAACAGATCGGGTTCTGCTCGGGCATCGAGAACTACTCGCGTCACATCGACGGACGTGAGAAGGGCGAGGCGCCGCACTGCTTGCTCGACTACTTCCCGGACGATTTCCTGGTGGTCATCGACGAGTCGCACGTCACGGTGCCGCAGATCGGTGCGATGTATGAGGGCGATGCATCACGCAAGCGCACGCTCGTCGATCATGGGTTCCGGCTGCCGAGCGCGCTCGACAACCGGCCGCTCACCTTCGGCGAGTTCAACGATCGGGTGGGCCAGATCGTGTATCTGTCGGCCACCCCGGGCAAGTACGAGCTCGAGCGGGCAGACGGCATCGTTGAGCAGATCATCCGCCCGACCGGATTGATCGACCCCGAAATCATTGTGAAGCCGAGTGAGGGGCAGATCGATGATCTGCTCGAGGAAGTGCGCGTCCGAGCAGAGCGCGATGAGCGCGTGCTCGTCACGACCCTCACGAAGAAGATGGCCGAGCAGCTCACCACCTTCATGGAGGAGGCGGGGGTGCGCGTGCGCTACTTGCACTCCGATGTCGATACGCTGCGCCGCGTCGAGCTGCTGACCGAGCTACGCGCGGGGGTCTACGACGTGCTCGTCGGCATCAACCTGCTGCGTGAGGGCCTCGACCTGCCCGAGGTCTCGCTGGTGGCGATCCTCGACGCCGACAAGGAGGGGTTCCTCCGCTCCAGTACCTCGCTCATTCAGACGATCGGCCGCGCGGCACGAAACGTTTCCGGGCAAGTGCACATGTACGCCGACAAGATCACCCGCTCCATGCGCGAAGCAATTGACGAGACGAATCGTCGTCGCGAGATCCAGGTCGCGTACAACACGGAGCACGGCATCGATCCACAGCCGCTGCGCAAGAAGATCGGCGACATCACCGAGATGCTCGCGCGAGAGGCTGCTGACACGGAGGACGTGCTCTCACGGACGGGCGCGCATTCCCAGCGCAAGGGCGATTCGCCGCAGCGTGCGAAGGGCAAGGCCGCGGCGCGCGCCGGCGCGATCGCGGCCGAGGGCTCGGCGAAGCTTGAGGAGCTGATCGGTGATCTCACAGAGCAGATGCTCGCGGCCGCCGAGGAGCTGAAGTTTGAGCTCGCGGCGCGACTGCGCGACGAGGTGTCTGAGCTGAAGCGAGAGCTGCGGAGCATGGACGCCGCCGGGCACCTCTAAGCGCTCGGCGCGGTCGTGTACCACGAACTCCGAGTCCCCGCAGTGGGGACGCTCTGGTGGGCTCACGCGGAGCATCCAGCGTCATTCTCTGATGGTGAGGCTGGTGGGGCGACTGGTGGAGAGGCTGGCGGTCGGATCATCGCGGCGGATGGGAGCGCCGACCTCATCCTCCGTGATGACTCGCTGCTCGTCGCCGGCCCGTCGACACGCGCTCTCCGCGTGCAGGGATCCCGATCCGGGGTCACCGTGGGGGTGCGTTTTGACCCCGGGGCTGCCGGCCTCGCGCTCTCGCAGTCCGCGGCGCCGCTTCGCGATGCGCAGCTCGCCGGGACGGCGGTGCTCAGCCCGCTCCAGCTGCGCTCCGCGCTGAGTCTCCTCCGGCGTGTCCGTGGCGCGGTTGTAGAAGCAGGTCAGGCGGGCGACACGGCCTCCCGCCTGCCCGGTGAGGCGCAAGCTCGTGCGGTTCAGGCTGCAGCGGCCGCGTTGCAGCGCGCCTACGCTCCCGTGCTCGCGGAGCAGCGGCACTGGCGCTCCGCGGTGCGCAGCGCAGCGGCGAGTGGCGCCCCCGCGGCTGCGGTGGCGGGTGAGTTCGGGGTGTCCGAGCGCCACTTTCGACGGCGGATGACGGAGGGCTTCGGCTATGGATTCACGAGCCTGCGACGGGTGCTCCGCGCGGAACGCGCGCATGAGCTGCTCCGCGGCGGAGTGCCGGTCGTGGACGTCGCCGCGCGTGGGGGCTATGCCGACCAGGCTCACCTCACCCGCGAGCTGCGCGACATCGCGGGCACCACCCCGGGGCGAGTCTCACGCTACGCCGCGGGGAGCGGCGCGTAGAGATCGACCGCGTTGCCGTCGGGGTCGTGCACGGTGGCGTAGCGCTGGCCCCACGGCGCATCCCAGGGGGCGGTTGCGGCAGCGGCGGGGAAGCGAGCGGTGACCTCGGCGTACGCGGCATCAACCGCGGCGGGGGAGTCCGCCTCGCACGCGAAGCCGATGCGGCCCGGGCCAGTCGGCAGCACGAAGTCGGGATTGAAGCTGTGGATCGTAGTGAGCGGATCCCACGCGAGCGTGGTACCGCCCGGGAGCGTCACCTCCACGTGGGGTTCCGCGTCGAGCCCCTCGGGAATGTCGAGACCAAGCGTGCGATAAAAGGCGAGCGAGGCCGAGAGGTCGCTCGTGACGATGCCGATGAAGTTCAGTGCGAGTGTCATGCGGCAAGCGTACGCTCACGCGTGATGGCCGTCTTGAAGAAAACGGCCATCACGCGTTCGTGAGCGCGGGTGCTCACGCGGCGCAGAAGACCAGGCGCCCCGAAAAGTTCAGACCTGGCCGATCGGCTCGCGCTTCTCCGCCTGGAAAGCGTCCTCACGACGGCCGTAGGCCCAGTACGGCGAAAGGGACAGCTGTGCGCGGTCCAGGCCGCGCTCGTCGGTGAAGTACGGCCGCAGCGCCTTCATCGCCCCCCGCTCGCCGTGCACGAACACCTGCACACGGCCGGGCAGCCACGTTGCAGCGCGTACCGCATCGACAAGCACTGTTGAGGTGCCGGCTTCGGCGTCACCGCGATGCAGCCAGGTGACGTTGATTCCGGTGGGGGCGTCGAGGGAAAGCTCGTCCTCCGGGCCGCCCACCTCGATGAGAGCGGTGCCGACCGCGTCGCGCGGCATGGCCTCAAGCGCCGCCGCGATCGCGGGGATGGCGGCCTCATCGCCCGCCAGGAGGTGCCAATCCGCGGTGGGGTCGGGGGCATAGCCACCGCCGATGCCACGGAGAACGACAGCGTCGCCCGGCTGCGCGCGGTCAGCCCAGGGCCCTGCGACTCCCGCTTCGCCGTGGGTCACGAAGTCGATCCAAATCTCTCCGGCGTCGAGATCAAAGCGCCGGATCGAGTAGGTGCGCGTCGAGGGCATCTGCTCCGGGCTCAGTTCCTCCCGCAGCGCATCGAGATCGTACGGCGGTTTCAGCGGCGTATCGGGCTGCGTGAACAGCATCTTGCTGTACGCGTCCGTCTTTCCGTTCGGCTCAATCTGCGCGACCCCTGGACCGCCGGCGACGATGCGCACGAGGTGACGGGAGAGCTGAACGCGTTCGAGCACCTCGAGTACGATTTGCGGCCGCGCGGTGCGTGCGGCGCGCGTCGGCGCTGCTGCTGCTGCGGGAGCGGCGGCGGGGGACTCGGGAGTGCTCATGGGGACCTCAATCGTCTGATGTTTGTGCACCCTCCACCCTGTCACACCCGTATGTTTCCTGCCAGGGTGGGGCACGGGAAGCCCCTTCATGCGCGAGGTCGGTTCGCTCAGGGCGTCGCGAGCGCCGCGCGACCCATCGCACATATGTTCGAATTTCCAGTCAGTGCAGCATAAGATGGTGGGGTGAGCTCGAAGAACCCCGCACCGATCCGTTCCTCCGCCGCCCACGCGCAGATCAGCGTGCAGGGCGCCCGCGTGCATAACCTGCAGAACGTGGATTTGGCGATCCCGCGCGACTCGATGGTCGTGTTCACCGGCCTCTCGGGGAGCGGGAAGTCGAGCCTTGCGTTCGACACGATCTTCGCCGAGGGGCAGCGCCGCTATGTCGAGTCGCTGAGCGCGTACGCCCGGCAGTTCCTAGGTCAGGTGGATCGCCCCGACGTTGATTTCATCGAGGGGTTGAGCCCCGCGGTGTCCATCGACCAGAAGTCAACGAATCGCAACCCGCGCTCTACCGTGGGCACGATTACCGAGATCTATGACTACATGCGACTGCTCTGGGCGCGCATCGGCGTGCCGCACTGTGCGGTGTGCGGCGAACGCATCGCGTCGCAGACCGTGCAGCAGATCGCTGATCAGCTGATGGAGCTCGAGGAGCGCACGCGTTTCCAGGTGCTTGCCCCGGTGGTGAGTAAGAAGAAGGGCGAGTTCGTCGACCTCTTCCAGGACCTCGCGGCGAGCGGCTACTCGCGTGCGCACGTGGATGGCGAGCTCATTCAGCTGTCCGACCCGCCGAAGCTGAAGAAGCAGATCAAACACGATATCTCAGTGGTGATCGACCGCCTGGTCGCGGGCCCCGAGGTCCTCGGCCGGTTGACCGACTCCCTGGAGACCGCACTGCGCTTGTCCGGGGGACTCGTCACGATTGACTTCGTTGACCGTGAAGCCGGGGCGGCGGATCGCACCCAACTCTTCTCCGAGCACCTGTCGTGCCCGAACCAGCACCCCGTGCAGCTCACCGAGATCGAGCCGCGCACCTTTTCCTTCAACGCGCCCTTCGGTGCCTGCAGTACCTGCTCCGGTCTCGGAACCAGCATGTCGGTCGACGATGACCTCGTGCTCGGTGATCCCGAGCTGTCGATTGGCGAGGGCGTCATCATCCCGTGGACGAGCCAGGGCAAGAGCCTCTACCAGTACTACGAGAAGCTGTTGATCGGTCTCGCGAACGATCTCGAGTTCTCGCTTGATACGCCCTGGGGTGAATTGAGTGACGAGGTGCGCGAAGCGGTGCTTCACGGCAATAACTTCAAGGTCAACGTGCGCTGGAAGAACCGCTTCGGCCGTGAGGTGAAGTACTCCTCGGGGTTTGAAGGCGTGATCCCGTTCATCGAGCGGCAGTACGCCGAAGCCGAGAGCGACACGAAGCGCGATCGGTGGTCCGAGTTCCTCCGTGAGGTGCCCTGCCACGCTTGCAACGGTCAGCGGCTGAAGCCCGAGGTGCTCGCGGTCACGGTCAACGAGCAGTCGATCGCGGGGGTGGGCGAATTCAGCCTGAGCGACGCGAAGCGCTTCTTCGACGAGGTGACGCTCTCCGAGCGCGAGGCGAAGATTGCCGCGCAGGTGCTGCGTGAGATCCGACTCCGCTTCGACTTCCTCATCGAGGTGGGGCTCGGCTACCTGACTCTCGCGCGCGGCGCAGGCACACTCTCAGGTGGTGAGGCGCAGCGCATTCGCCTCGCCACGCAGATCGGCTCCGGCCTCACGGGTGTGCTCTACGTGCTCGACGAGCCCTCCATCGGTCTCCACCAGCGAGACAACCGACGCCTGATTGAAACCCTCATCAAGCTGCGTGATCTCGGCAACACGCTCATCGTGGTGGAACACGACGAAGAAACGATCGAGGCCGCCGATTGGATCGTCGACATCGGTCCCGGCGCCGGCGTTGAGGGCGGCACGGTGGTGCACTCAGGTGAGTACGCGGAGCTGATTGCCAACGAGCGATCCATCACCGGTGACTACCTGGCGGGGCGCCGTTCGATCGAGACGCCGAAGAAGCGGCGCAAGCGCGATCGGAAGCGCGAGCTGAAGGTGGTGGGTGCCCGGTCGAACAACCTGCAGAACGTCGATGCCACCTTCCCGCTCGGCGTGATGACTGCGGTGACCGGCGTGTCTGGCTCGGGGAAGTCAACGCTTGTGAACGACATCCTCTACCGGGTGCTCGCGAACCAGCTCAACGGGGCGCGCCTGGTGCCCGGCAAGCACACTCGCATCACCGGTCTGGAGCACCTCGACAAGGTGGTGCACGTCGATCAGGCACCCATCGGTCGGACCCCGCGATCAAACCCCGCGACCTACACCGGTGTGTTCGACAAGATCCGCACGCTGTTCTCCGAGACTCCCGAGGCGAAGACTCGCGGCTATCTCCCGGGTCGCTTCAGCTTCAACGTCAAGGGTGGCCGCTGCGAGGCATGCTCGGGCGACGGCACGCTGAAGATCGAGATGAACTTCCTGCCCGACGTGTACGTCGCGTGCGAGGTGTGCGGTGGTTCGCGCTACAACCGCGAGACCCTCCAGGTGCGCTACAAGGGCAAGAACATCTCCGAGGTGCTCGAGATGCCGATCGCTGAGGCGGAGGAGTTCTTCAAGCCGATCTCGTCGATCCACCGCTACATGAAGACGCTCGTCGATGTGGGGCTTGGCTACGTTCGTCTCGGGCAGAGCGCGACGACGCTCTCGGGTGGCGAGGCGCAGCGCGTCAAGCTTGCCACTGAGCTGCAGAAGCGTTCGAACGGCCGCAGCATCTACGTCCTCGACGAGCCCACCACCGGCCTGCACTTCGAAGACGTTCGCAAGCTTCTCCTTGTGCTCAACGGCCTGGTCGATAAGGGCAATACCGTGATTACGATTGAGCACAACCTGGACGTGATCCGGAGCGCAGACTGGATTATCGATCTCGGGCCCGAGGGGGGCTCGGGCGGTGGCACGATCCTTGCCGAGGGGACGCCGGAGCAGCTCGCGAAGCATCCGGAGAGCCACACTGGTCGCTTCCTTGCCGAGGTGCTCGAGGGCTGGGCTGCGAAGTCCGCGCGCGCGGTGGAAGCGAGCGCGAAGGCGAGCGCGTGATCGCCGCCTCAGGGGGCATTGAGGGACCGCACGCAGCCGCCCCGGCCGACGGGGAGCCTGCGGGGAGGAACGCGAGCGCAGATTCTGTGACCTCGGAGATCGGGATCACGGACAACCGCGCGTCGTTCCGGCCTGCGCAGGGCGAGATCCCGACCTCGCCGGGCGTCTATCGCTTCAGCGACAAGTACGGCCGCGTGCTGTACATCGGAAAGGCGAAAAACCTTCGGGCCAGGCTCGCAAACTACTTCCAGCCGCTGCACTCACTCATGCCGCGGACCCGGCGCATGCTGGCGCTCGCGGCGAAACTGGACTGGACCGTTGTCGCCACCGACACCGAGTCTCTCGTGCTCGAGCACACGTGGATCACGGAGTTCAAGCCACCGTTCAACGTCCAGTTCAAGGACGACAAGACCTATCCGTACCTCGCGGTCACCCTGCGCGAGGAGTCGCCGCGGCTGATCATCACCCGCAACGAGAAGATTCGCGGTGCCCGGTATTTCGGCCCGTACCCCAAGGTGTGGGCGCTGCGCGAGACGACGGGGCTGCTGCAGCAGGCGTTTCCGATTCGCACCTGCAACGACGCCGATTACAAACGTGCGATGTCGAGCGGTCGTCCCTGCCTCGCGGGGCAGATCGGCCGGTGCCACGGCCCGTGTTCGCAGCTCATCTCGATTGAGGATCACCGGGCGCGAGTCGAGGAGCTCGTCGCGTTCCTCGCAGGCGGAGACACGAGCCACCTGCGGGCACTGCAACACGGGATGCGCGAGGCGGCACTCGAGCAGCGCTACGAGGAGGCAGCGCGGCTCCGTGATCAGGTGCAGGCCGTGCAGCACGTGCTCGAGAAGAACGCGGTGGTGCTCGGGCACGACGTGAACCTCGACGTGTTCGGTTTGCGGGCCGATGAGCTCGCGGCTGCGGCTCACCAGTTCATCATTCGCGGGGGGCGCATTCGCGGTGAGCGCAGCTGGATCGTCGACGTTGAGCTCGACGATTCGCCGAGCACGCTGCTCGAACAGGTTGTCCAGTCGGCGTACGAGGGGGAGCGCGAGCCCCCGCCCGAGATTCTTGTCCCGCTGCTGCCCGAGGGCTCCGAAGCGCTCGAGAACGCGCTCAGCGCGAAGCGTCCCCGGCGCGGCAGGGTCCGCGTGCGCGTACCCGAGCGTGGCGAAAAGGTACAGCTCATGGAGCGCGCGGTGCTGAACGCTGGTGAGCACCTCATCAGGCACAAGCTCAAGCGAGCCGCCGACCTCACGGCGCGTACGGACGCGCTCGCCGAGCTGCAGCGCGCGCTCGGCATGGTTGAGGCGCCACTTCGGATCGAGTGTGTGGACGTCTCGCACCTGCAGGGCACCGGGGTGGTGGCCTCCCTTGTCGTGTTCGAAGACGGGCTTCCCGCGAAGGGGGCATATCGCAAGTACCGGATCGAAGAGACCACCGACGATACCGACTCGATTTACCAGGTGATCTCACGCCGCGCTGCACAGTTGAACGCCGCCCGCGAAGCTGGCGAGCAGCCGAGCGGGATCTATCGCGATCGCCCACAGCTCCTCATCGTTGACGGTGGGGAGCCGCAGGTGAAGGCAGCCGCCCGCGCGTTGCGGGAGGCGGGAATCACGGACATCGCGCTGTGTGGCGTCGCCAAGCGACTCGAAGAGCTCTGGCTGCCCGATGATCCGTTCCCTGTCATTTTGCCGCGCACGAGTGAGGCGCTGTTCCTCGTGCAGCGCGTGCGCGACGAGGCGCACCGCTTCGCGATCACCTTCCAGCGGCAGCGACGCAGCACGGCGATTGCGAGCCAACTTTCGGAGATCCCGGGCCTTGGACCGAAGCGAGTGCAGGGCCTGCTCAAATACTTCGGCTCCGTAGCGCGTCTGCGGGCTGCAAGTCTTGAGGAGCTCTCTGCGGCGCCCGGGCTCGGGCCCAGGCTCGCCGAACAGGTGCGAGCGCACCTCGGGGAGGTGCCAGCGGATTCTGCTTCGAGTGATGTGGCTGACGCTAAGCTGGAGACGGCATCCACGACGGAGCCGGGCGAGGAGGGAAGCGCATGAGCGAGGTGGAATCCACGCAGGAGATACTGATCGTGACGGGGATGTCAGGGGCCGGTCGAAGCACCGTCGCCAACACCCTCGAAGACCTGGGCTGGTACGTTGTCGACAACCTCCCGCTCACGATGCTGAAGACCCTGGCTGACATGGCAGACCGCTCGGGCGGGGCGCTGCCAAAGATCGCCGCGGTCGTTGATGTTCGTGGTCGTGACCTGTTCGCCGATATTCAGCACACCGTCACTGAGCTTCGCGAGAATGCCACCGTTCGTGTGGTGTTCCTAGACGCTACCGATGAGATTCTCGTTCGACGCTATGAGTCTGTCCGGCGTCCGCACCCCTTCCAGGCCGAGGCCGGCAGCCTGCTCGAGGGCATTCGTTTGGAGCGTGATCGGCTGCAAGAGTTGCGCGCTTCGAGCGACGTAGTGATCGATACCTCGCGCTACAACGTGCACGATCTTTCGACGGCTACACGGGAACTTTTCTCCGACGACAACACGCCCGGCCTGCAGCTGTCGGTGGTGAGCTTCGGCTTCAAGTACGGTGCGCCCACAGACGTGGACCTGATGGTCGATATGCGCTTCCTCCCGAACCCGTTTTGGGAGCCTGAGCTGCGCGCTCTCACCGGAGTTGACGCGGAAGTCAAGGACTACGTTCTGAGTCGTGACGGCGCAACGGAATTCCTCGACAACTACGTTGCAGCGCTCACTCCGGTGCTTGCTGGCTTCCAGCGCGAGAACAAGCGACACGCCTCACTCGCGGTAGGATGCACCGGCGGCAAACATCGTTCTGTCGCCACCGCACGCGAGCTCGCTGATCGACTCGCGGGCCTTCCGGGCGTCAGTGTCAGTCTGCGCCACCGCGACCTCGGTCGCGAGTAGATTCTGCAGCGCTGCTTCGGCGCCCCGCCTTCCCATATCCTGATTTTTGAGAGGACTCATTCGTGCTGTCGACCCTTGAGGTGAAGAGTGAGCTGGTACGTTTCCCCGTCCAGCGCACTGGAGAGCGTGTCGCCGAGGTCGCAACGATCCTCCGCCTGGCTGGCGGACTCCACACCATTTCCGGGCGCATTGCGCTCGAGGCGGAGCTCCACACTCCACAGATCGTGCAGCGGGTCCGCAAGGACCTCGCCGAACTGTACGGCGTGCGCTCCGAGGCCAAGCAGCTGCCTCCGTCGAGCACCCGCCCGGGCGCACCGCAGTTCCTCGTTCGTGTACTGGACGGTGAGACGCTTGCTCGCCAGCTTGGCCTGCTTGATCCTCGCCGCCGGCAGATCCGTGGTTTGCCGAACCGGCTCACGACGGGAGCGCAGCCCGAGCTTGCCGCCGTGTGGCGCGGTGCGTTCATGGCGCGCGGAGGTCTGACTGCCCCCGGCCGTTCCGCAAGCCTCGAGGTCGTGTGCCCGAGCAACGAGGTCGCGATGGCACTCGTCGGAGCCGCGAGCCGTCTGGGCATCGATGCAAAGAGCCGCGAGATCCGGGGTCAGAATAAGGTTTTGATTCGTGACGCCGAGGCGATCGGCGCGATGCTTGGCGCGATGGGCGCAGAGCAAGCCCGCAACAGCTGGGACGAGCTCCGTCGCGCGCGCGAGACCCGCGCGACTGCGAACCGTCTCGTGAACTTCGACGATGCAAACCTTCGTCGTTCCGCACAGGCTTCCGTCGCGGCGTGCGCACGCGTGGAGCGCGCCCTGGAGATTCTTGGCGACGAGATTCCCGAGCACCTCAAGTACGCCGGCGAGCTGCGACTGCAGCACCGGGAGGCAAGCCTCGATGACCTCGGCGCGCGTGCTGAGCCCGTGCTCACGAAGGATGCGATCGCTGGGCGAATCCGGCGCCTGCTCGCGATGGCCGACAAGGAGGCCGCGGCTCGCGGCATTCCCGGCACTGAGGCGAGCCTCCCCGAGGAACTCGACCGCATCTGACCCCCCAGGCGGGGCCCGGCAGGGCCCCGCCTTTCCTGTGGAGTTTCCCGCCACCTCGACCCGCGTCGTCGATAGACTGTGATGGACCACTGCCCGTCGCAGAGATTGGAGCGCCTCATGGCTGCCTATTCACTTCCTGAACTTCCGTACGATTACGCTGCCCTCGAGCCGCACATCAGCGGCAAGATCATGCAGCTGCACCACGACAAGCACCACCAGGCCTACGTCACGGGTGCGAACACCGCCCTCGACCAGCTGGCCGAGGCGCGCGACTCCGGCAACCTCGCTGCGGTCAACAAGCTCGAGAAGGACCTCGCGTTCAACGTTGGCGGCCACGTCAACCACACCATCTTCTGGAACAACATGTCGCCCGAGGGCGGCGAGCGCCCCGAGGGTGAGCTCGCAGCGGCAATCGACGAGTTCTTCGGCGACTTCGAGAAGTTCCAGGCACACTTCACCGCGACCGCGATGGGCGTGCAGGGCTCCGGCTGGGCCGTTTTGGCGTGGGATGCACTGGGGCAGCGCCCGAACATCGTCCAGCTGTTCGACCAGCAGGGCAACCTCCCCGCGGGCACCGTGCCGCTCCTCATGCTCGATGTGTGGGAGCACGCGTACTACCTCGATTACCTCAACGTTCGCGCGGACTACGTGAAGGCGTTCTGGAACATCGCGAACTGGCAGGACGTCGCGAAGCGCTTCGAAGCTGCTCGCACACAGACGCCCGGCCTGATCTAACCGCCGACTCAAGGAGCCCGCCGCACCCATGCGCACCATTGAATCCCTGGGATCGCTCAGCGAGAAGACGGTCATCGTCCGCTGCGATCTGAACGTCCCGCTTTCGGATGGCGTGATCACCGACGACGGCCGCATTCGCGCGTCGCTCGCAACGATCACCGAACTCCGTGAAGCAGGAGCAAAGATCGTTCTCATCAGCCACCTCGGTCGCCCGAAGGGTGAGCCCGAGGAGCGCTTCTCGCTTCGCCCAGTGGCGACGCGGATGGCGGAACTGCTCGGCGCTCCCGTGCAGTTCGTGGCGGAGACGGTGGGGGAGATCGCCGCCGCAGCGGTCGCAGCGCTGGCCCCCGGGGATGCGGTGTTGCTCGAGAACCTCCGCTTCAACGCGGGAGAGACGAGCAAGGATGATGCGGAGCGCGCCGCGTTCGCGCAGCAGCTCGCCGCTTTCGGAGACGCCTTCGTGTCCGATGGCTTTGGGGTCGTGCACCGCCGCCAGGCGAGCGTGTATGACCTCGCGAAGCTGCTGCCGAGCGCGGCGGGCCGCCTCGTTGCGGCAGAGCTCGAGGTGCTCAAGCGCCTCACCGAGTCCGCTGAGCGGCCGTACGCGGTCGTGTTGGGCGGCTCGAAGGTTTCGGACAAGCTGGGCGTCATCTCGCACCTCTTGGAGCGAGTCGACACGCTGCTCATCGGCGGCGGCATGCTGTTCACCTTCCTTGCTGCGCAGGGCTTCAAGGTGGGCGCGAGCCTCTTGGAGGTCGACCAGCTCGACACCGTTCGCGGCTACCTGCAGACCGCTGCGGAGCGTGGAGTACAGATCGTTCTGCCGAGCGACGTTGTCGTGGCCGAGGCGTTTGCAGCGGATGCGGCTCACGAGGTCGTTCCAGCGGATTCGATCGAGTCCTCAACGTTCGGCGCAAATGGGCTTGGCCTCGATATCGGCCCCGAGTCCGCCCTCGCATTTGCGACGGTGATCGCGGAGTCGCAGACGGTGTTCTGGAACGGCCCAATGGGTGTCTTCGAGATGCCCGCGTTCGCGAACGGCACGCGCACGGTTGCCGAGGCACTCACGAAGACTGCGGGCTTCACCGTCGTCGGTGGTGGTGATTCCGCTGCCGCGGTGCGCGCGCTCGGTTTTGCCGATGACCAGTTTGGTCACATCTCAACCGGCGGCGGCGCGAGCCTCGAGTTCCTCGAGGGCAAGCAGCTGCCCGGGCTCGAGGTGCTCGCATGAGCGACGAGAACCTGACCACCGCGCCGGCCCGTGAACCTCTGCCCTTTGCTGCCCGCACCCCGCTGATTGCCGGCAACTGGAAGATGAACCTCGACCACCTCCAGGCCATCGCGCTCGTGCAGAAGCTTGCGTGGGCGCTGAAGGATGCGCGGCATGACTATGCGGACGGGGAGGTGGCGGTTTTCCCGCCCTTTACTGATCTTCGCTCCGTGCAGACTCTGCTCACCGCAGACAAGCTTCCGCTCGCGCTCGGCGCGCAGGACCTGTCTCCGCATGATGCGGGTGCGTACACGGGAGACATTTCCGCGGCGATGCTCGCGAAGCTCGACGTGCGCTACGCGCTCGTTGGGCACTCCGAGCGACGTCATGGGCATGGCGAGTCAGACGAGACGGTCGGTGCGAAGGCTCTCGCCGCGCACCGGGGCGGCATGATTCCCATGATCTGCGTCGGGGAGACTGCCGCGGATCTTGAGGAGCACGGTGCCGCGGCGGTGCCGCTTGCCCAGCTCGCGGCTGCCCTTGCTCCGCTCCCGAAGGGTGCGGAGTATGTGATCGCGTACGAGCCCGTGTGGGCAATTGGCAGTGGTCAGGCAGCTACCGCCGATCAGGCTGAAGAGGTCGCCCGTGCGCTGCGCGAAGCTCTGCGCGATCTGCGCGATGACGCAGAGGCCGCTGCGACCAGGATCCTCTACGGCGGTTCGGTGACGAGCCAGAACATTGCCGGCTTCCTGAAACAGCCGAACGTCGATGGCGCGCTGGTCGGTGGCGCCAGCCTCAAGGCTGATGAGTTCAGCCGGATCGTGCAGTTCAAGAAGCACGTTACCGCTGCGTAGCCTGTCGCACCCCGTATTTTCGTCGCCGCCGGTATACTGGCAGCTGGCGCTTCACGCCCTCAACTCCGAAAGGTGCTCTGCGTGCTCATCCTCAAGATCGCACTGATCGTGATTCTCGTGCTCACGAGTCTCCTGCTGACCCTGTTCATCCTCCTCCACAAGGGACGCGGTGGCGGGCTTTCCGACATGTTCGGTGGCGGGGTGACCTCGAGCCTGGGCTCTTCGGGGGTCGCGGAGCGCAACCTCAATCGCATTACCGTGGTCGTGTCGATCATCTGGGTTGCTTCGATCGTCGGACTCGGGCTGATCGCCCGCTTCTCCGTCGTCTAACCACCCCACCCGACACACCACTCAGAAAGGGATTCCGTGGCAGGCAGTAACGCCATCCGCGGCGCCCGCGTCGGTTCTGGCCCCATGGGGGAGAAGGACCACGGCGCGCGCGCTGAACGCACTCAGGTTTCGTACTGGGACGCCCTCGGCAACGAGACCGTCCGCTACTTCGCGGCCGATGTCTCCGACGAGGAGATCCCCGAGCAGATTGACTCGCCGACCTCGGGCCTTCCCGCTGGTCGCGACAAGGCGAACCCGCCGCAGCTGCTCAAGAACGAGCCGTACAAGACGCACCTCGCCTACGTGAAGGAGCGGCGCACCCCCGAGGAAGCCGAAGAGCTCCTCGAAGCAGCACTGCTCAAGCTTCGCCAGCGTCGCGGGACGGCCCGCGCAACGGCCTAAGCATTCGGCCGGCGCTCTGCCGGCCTGAACACCGCAATACGGCAGCGGCCCCGATGGAATGCATCGCGGCCGCTGCCGTATTGCGTCGTGCTGCTCTGGTGGCGCTAGGCCAGTGCCCGGAGCAGCTGTGCGACAAGTGCCGAAGGATCAACGGTCTCCAGCGCAAACACTGAACGCCCGCGAGAGGCGAGCACTTCGCGATCCCCGCGTGCCTGTGCCGCAATCAGCGTTGCAAACCCTGAGTCCGCGCCCGGGATCGCTACGTCTTCACTGCTCCCACCGCTGAGCTGCAGGAACGAGCCAAGCGCCGGGCCACCCTTGTGAAGCTGCCCCACTGAATGCAGGTAGCGTGGGCCCCAGCCGAGCGCCACGGGTACCTCAAACTCTTGCGCGAGCGCGTCTCGCAGGCGCTCGAGCTCAGCCGCATACGGAGCGGTGGGATCGAGATAGGCCTGAATTGCGAGGTATCCGTTCGCGGGCACGGATGCGCGCAGAGCCGCGAGGAGTTCCGCGCAGTCACCGGGGCCGGGAACGACAGGACTCGCGAGCAGCCGAGCGGGGAGATCCACGATCCTTGACCCCGGTGTGGTTCCGTCCGAATCATTGCTCTGGGTAAGCACCGCGCGCGCCGCAACCTTTGCCGATTCAACATCGGGCTGATTGAACGGATCGATGTTCATGAGATGGCCGAGGAGTGCCGTCGCGGTCTCCCACAGCAAAAGCTGTGCGCCCAGGCCGCCAGCGACCTGGAGTTCCGGTGCGTTCGGCCCGGACTCTGGTGCGGCACCGGCCTCGCGTACGAGCACGCGGGTGAGGTTCGCGGGGTGAGTGCCAGCCTCGGGCGCCCCAGCATGCAGCGCTATCGGTAGCACTCCGTAGCCCGACTTGCCTGTCGACTCCGCGACGAGCTGCTCGACCCAGGTGCCGAGGCCCCACGCCGTGTCCGCACGCTCGATGATCCCCAGCACGTACTCTTCCGGAAGGTCCGCATGGATCGCGGCGGCCAGTTGCAGTGCAGGATTCTCCTGCGAGTCCTCAAGCAGGAATGGGCGCAGCGCGCACGCTTCAGCGAGGAGCGCCCGCACGTCGATTCCCGCGAGCGCGGTCGGCACTAGGCCGAAGGCGGTCAGGGCAGAAAACCTACCACCGACGTCGGGGTCTGCATAGCACACCCGCTGTCCGGCAGCGCGCGCAGCAGCGGCGAGCGGGGAGCCGGGATCCGTGACCACGATAATGCGCTCGGCCGGATCCAGTCCGGCAGCGGTGAACGCGGCCGTGAACGCAGCACGGTGGCTCTGCGTCTCAATGGTGCTTCCGGATTTTGAGCTCACCACAACGAGTGTTCTGCTGAGATCCGAACCGAGCGTCTGGGCGATGAATGCCGGGTGGGTTGAATCGACGACGGTGAGTGGCCGGCCGGCCCAGCGCGCAATCACCTCTGGGGCGAGGCTCGATCCACCCATGCCGCACAGCACCACGCGGTCCAGTCCGAGCGCATCGAGCTCTGCGCGGATGTCCTCCGCCGCAGCGATTGCCGAGAGCGCGTTCCGCTCAAAATCAGTCCATCCCAGTCGATACGCGGCTGAAGAGGTTGCGGGCCAGAGGGTGGTGTCTCGGGCGAACAGGCGGCTTGCCGCTCGATCCGCGACGAGTGCCGCCATGGTTGCTGCGTACCGGGCCGGGGGCTGCGCAATCGTCACGGTGAGCGGGGCCGAGGCGCGCATTAGGCAACCGCCTCCTCGAGGGCGCTCGCAACCGTGGCGCACAGCTCATCCCACGAGGCGTCGAACTTCGCGAGTCCTTCCGATTCAAGCACCTCAGTCACTGCAACGTAGTCGATGCCGAGTCCGTCAAGCGTGTTGAGTACCTGGTTGGACTCGAGGTACTGCGTCGTGACGGTATCGCCGCGAATCTCACCGTGGTCGGCTAGCGCCTCCAGCGTTGCTGCGGGCATGGTGTTCACCGTGCCGGAGGCGACGAGCTCAGTAACGTAGAGCGTGTCCGGGAGCTTCGGGTTCTTCACGCCGGTGGACGCCCAGAGCGGGCGCTGCGCTTGTGCTCCGAGCGACAGGAGCATCTGTGCTCGCTCGCTGTTAAACGTCTCTGCGTACACCTCGTAGGCGAGCCGCGCGTTTGCGATCCCTGCCTGGCTCTCAAGCGCGAGCGCCTCGGGGGTGCCGAGCGCGGCGAGGCGGGCGTCGACCTCAGTGTCGAGACGCGAAACGAAGAAGGATGCGACCGAGTGAATCTCGTTCAGGTTCTTTCCTGCGGCGCGAGCGAGCTCGAGGCCAGTCAGGTACGCGTTGATGACCTGGCGGTAACGCTGAATGCTGAAGATCAGTGTCACGTTCACGCTGATTCCCTCGGCAATCAGTGCGGTAATTGCGGGAAGCCCCTCGGTCGTCGCGGGCACCTTGATCATGGCATTCGGGCGATTCACCCGGGCCCAGAGTTCCCGGCCTTGTTGGATGGTGCCCTCGGTGTCGCGTGCGAGTCGCGGCTCAACCTCGATCGACACACGGCCGTCAGCGCCGCCGCTCCCCGTGTAGGTCTCGGCAAAAAGGTCACACGCGTCGGCAACGTCGCTGGTGGTGAGCTCGATAATTGTCTCCGCGACCCCGAGCCCCCGGGCGGCACAAGACGCGATGCGCTCTCCATAGCCGACGCCACCCGCGAGAGCCGACGCAAAGATCGTGGGGTTCGTGGTGACCCCGACGACGTTGTGGCTCGCGCGTAGCGCGCTGAGCTCCCCGCTCTCGATCCGGCTCCGGGAAAGATCATCAAGCCAGATGCTGACGCCGGCCTCGCTCAGGTCGGCGGTGGGGGAGTTCGTCATGGTGGGTGCTCCTTGAAATCGTGTGGGGCGGGGCGCCGGGTCTTGTGAACCCGGGCACCCCGCCAAGATGCGCTCGGGACTAGGCCGCGAGCGAGGCGCGAGCCGCGGAAACAACGGCCTCGGTCGTGATGCCAAACTCGCGGAAGAGGGTCTCGAAGTCGGCCGAGGCGCCGAAGTGCTCGATCGAGACAGAACGACCGCGGTCGCCCACGAAGCGCTCCCAGCCCAGGCTGAGCCCTGCTTCGACGCTGACGCGAGCCGTGACGGCCGCGGGAATCACGCTGTCTCGGTACTCCGTAGTCTGCTCGGCAAACCACTCGAGGCAGGGAGCGGAGATCACGCGTGCTCCCACGCCCTCCGCAGCCAGGCGTTCCCGGGCTTCAACGGCGAGCTGCACCTCGGATCCGGTGGCGATCAAGAGCACATCGAGCGAGTCAGTGGGCGTGTCTGCGAGCACGTAGGCGCCGCGACGCACGCCTTCCGCTGCCTGCTCGGGCGTGGCGAAGTCGCCACCGCGGGGGAGTACGGGCACGTTCTGGCGAGTCAGCGCCAGGCCTGCGGGGCCGGCGTGACGCGTGAGAATCTCGTGCCAGGCAATCGACACCTCGTTGGCATCTGCGGGGCGCACAACCGCCAGGTTCGGGATCGCACGGAGCGTGGCGAGCTGCTCGATCGGCTGGTGGGTGGGGCCATCCTCACCCAGTGCGATGGAGTCGTGCGTCCACACGAACACGCTCGGAACGTTCATCAGCGCAGCGAGGCGCACGGCGGGCCGCATGTAGTCGCTGAAGATGAGGAAGGTGCCACCGTAGCTGCGCGTCTTGCCATGCAGCTGGATGCCGTTCAGAATGGCACCCATCGCGTGCTCGCGGATGCCGAAGTGCAGCACGCGACCGTAGGGGTCGCCTGACCAGGTGCTGGTCGAGTGGCCAGCCGGTACGAACGACGGAACCCCGGGAATGGTCGTGTTGTTTGAGCCCGCGAGGTCAGCAGAGCCACCCCACAGCTCGGGCATGATCGGACCGAGCGCGGCGAGGACCTTCCCGCTCGCTGAACGGGTGGCCACGCTCGCGCCTGGCTCGAACGTCGGAAGCGCCTCAAGCGCGCCCTCGGGCAGCTCCTGCGCCTCGACGCGATCGAAGAGCGCCTTCCGCTCGGGGTTGGCCGCAGCCCAGGCGTCAAAACTCTGCTGCCACTCTGCGCGGTGCGCGGCTCCGCGATCCGCGGCCTTACGCGTGTGGGCGATGACCTCGGGGGCGACAGCGAAGTGCTCCGCGGGATCGAAACCGAGGGCCTCCTTCAGGCCGGCGAGTTCCTCTGCGCCAAGCTTTGCGCCGTGGATTCCGCCCGTGTTCTGTTTGCCGGGGGAAGGCCAGCCGATGATGGTCTTGAGGATGATGAGGCTCGGCTTCGTCGTTTCGGATTTCGCCTCCTCGATCGCGCGGTTGAGCTCCGCGAGATCCTCGACGTATGCGCCCGTCTTCTTCCAGTCGACCTCGATGACCTGCCAGCCGTAGGACTCGTAGCGCTTCGCAACGTCCTCGGAGAACGAGATATCGGTGTCGTCCTCGATGGAAATCTGGTTGGAGTCGTAGATGGCGATCAGGTTGCCGAGCTCCTGGTGCCCCGCGAGTGAGGACGCCTCGCTCGTCACTCCCTCCTGCAGGTCGCCGTCGCCGGCCACGACGTAGATGAAGTGATCGAACGGGCTCGTGCCCGGCGCGGCCTCGGGATCGAAGAGACCGCGCTCGTAGCGGGCGGCATAGGCGAAGCCCACGGCGGAAGCGAGCCCCTGGCCGAGGGGGCCAGTGGTGATCTCAACGCCGTCGGTGTGACCGTACTCGGGATGACCGGGCGTCTTTGAGCCCCAGGTGCGGAGCGCCTTCAGGTCGTCGAGCTCCAGGCCATAGCCGCCCATGTAGAGCTGCACGTACTGCGTGAGTGAGGAGTGGCCCACAGAGAGGATGAAGCGGTCGCGGCCCACCCATCCGCTGTCGCTCGGGTCGTGGCGCATCACCTTCTGGTGCAGCAGGTACGAAACGGGTGCGAGGCTGATCGCCGTACCGGGATGCCCGTTCCCGACCTTCTCAACGGCATCCGCCGCGAGGACGCGCGCGGTGTTGACCGCGAGATCGTCGATTTCATCCCACTGCAATTCGATTCCCAAGACTGACCTTTCATTGGGGAAGAAGATACGGAGGCGCCGCCCGGCGGTCCACGGACAATCCTAGCCGGAAGGGGGTACCATGGGGGGGTGATGTCCACGCAGATCCCCACGCAGGAAGCGCAGCCCCGCCGCTCATTCGGTCGCACCGTCAAGAACTACGTTGCGCTGACCAAGCCACGAGTGATGGAGCTACTGCTCGTGGTCACCGTCCCCGCGATGATTCTCGCGCAGGGAGGGCTGCCGAACCTGTGGTTGGTACTCGCCACGCTTATCGGCGGTGCGATGAGTGCCGGGTCTGCGGGAGCGTTCAACTGCTACATCGATCGCGACATGGACCGCAAGATGAAGCGCACGGAGAACCGGCCGCTCGTCACCGGCGAGATCTCCGATCGCAATGCGCTGGTGTTCGCCTGGGTACTCGGTGCGCTCTCCGTGGTCTGGCTGTTGGCCACCACGAACTGGCTCGCTGCGGCACTCTCGGCCGCCGCGATCTTTTTCTACGTGGTCATTTACACTCTGCTGCTCAAGCGGCACAGCGAGCAGAACATCATCTGGGGCGGCATCGCCGGCTGCTTCCCCGTGCTCATCGGCTGGGCCGCAGTGACGGGTTCACTTGACTGGCCAGCCTGGGTCTTCTTCCTCATCATCTTCCTCTGGACTCCGGCGCACTACTGGCCGCTCTCCATGCGGTACCGCGACGACTACGCTGCAGCGGGGGTACCGATGCTCGGCGTGGTGCGCGGGCGCGCCACCGTCGGCCTGCAGGTGATCCTCTACGCGTGGGCGACCGTCGTGTCGAGCCTCCTGCTGATCCCCGCCCCAGGCATTGGCTGGCTGTACACGTCCGTCGCGCTCCTCGCTGGTGGCTACTTCATCCTCCAGTCGCACCGCCTCTACGGCAGCGCAATTCGTGGTCAGGAGGGAAAGCCGATGCAGGTGTTCCACGGCTCGATCACCTACCTCTCGGTACTCTCGATCGCAATCGCGGTCGACCCGCTCCTCCCGTTCTAAGAACGGCGAGTCGTCGTCGTGACGGAGCAGAGCTCCGGCGAACGAGTTGCGCTACCGCAACGACCACTTTCACGTCGCAGCGTGGTGATCGCCTCGTGCGCTGCGGGAGCGCTCGTACTTGGCGCTGGCGTTGCGAGCGCGGTGGTGCTTCGCGAGTACTCGCAGGAGACCGAACGTTTGTGTGCGGCCGCGCTGAGCGAGTACCGTGAGCTGCTCAGCACGGAGCTCAGCGGCGCGCGGGGCGACGCAGCGACCGCGATTGCGTCCGCAACGCCGGCCGAGCTCGCTGCCGCGGTGGCCGGGGCGAGTGACATCGCCCCCTCGCGGGCGGTGCAGGATGGGGTCGATGCGACGGAGCGCGCGCTCGACGACGCGAGTGAGGTGCGTGTGAAGCCAGCGTGCACGGACCGCAGCCAACTTGCCGCACTGGCAACAACGAAGAGCGAGGCGGAGGACCTCATCGCGGGGCTCACAACCGCTACGACTGCGCTCACTGACGAAGTGCGCGTGTTCAGCGCGGCGGAGCAGCAACGGATCGACGCCGCACGATCCCGGGCAGATGCAGAGCGACGCGCGAAAGAAGCAGCCGAACGCGAAGCTGCTGCCGCTGCGGAGGAAGCAGCGTTGGCCGAGCAGAACCAGCTCGTCGAGGAACCCGCCCAGGAGTTTGTGCCGGGCATGGGTGAAGGAGAGTGGCTGTCCGGCCCCGAACTCGCCGAGTCGCTCGAAGTCACCTGGGACCCGAGTGCCGGGCATGACAACTACCTGCCGAACACGCAGCCTGGCGGCGGCGGGGATGGGAGCGGCGGGCAACCCTGGTAGGGCCGCCCGCCCAACCGCGACTAGGCGCGCTCGGTGACCGGCGCCACCCGTTGGCGGGTTTCGACGAGCGCGAGGAAGAGCCCAGCGGCCAACAGGCACGCGAGCACCATGTGGATGCCCACAAGGATCGGTGGAAGCGCCATCCGTGCCTGGAGCACGCCGACAATGATCTGCGCGATCATTACCACGATTGACCAGCCTGCCCAGCGAGCGACGCGGTAGGCGCGCTCGCTCCGGGCCAGGAACACCGTTACTGCTGTGAAGAGCAGCGTGCCGTACGCGGCGACCGCGTGCACGGTCTGCAGCGCTTCGGAATCAAGTCCATTGCGAGCGGCTCCGCCGTCTCCGGCGTGCGGGCCCGAGCCCGTGGTGAGAATGCCGAGAACGACCGCGACGAAGCCAAAGATCCCTGCGAGCCACACGGTCTGCAGCAGGGGAGCGGACACCGAGAGACGACGCGGACCCGGGCCGCTGTACACGCGGAGCACGAGCAGAGCAGCGAGCATGACGAGCACCACGCTCGAGAGGAAGTGCAGCCCGACCACGTAGGGGTTCAGGCCAGTGAGTACCGTGATGCCGCCAATGATCGCTTGGATGAATACACTCAGTGCGGGCACCACGGTAAGCCAGAACAGGTCACGGCGCTGCTTGCGGAAGCGCCACACGGCGATGACCGCGAGGATCGCAACGATCTCCAGCAGGAAGAACAGCGTCCGGTTACCGAACTCGATGTAGGAGTGGATGCCCATCGCTGGGTTGTTGACGAAGGACTCGTCGGTGCACTTGGGCCAAGTATCGCAGCCCAAGCCAGAGCCGGTGAGACGCACGGCGCCGCCGGTCGCAACGATCAGCACCTGCGTGGCAAAGACCCACCAGGCGAGCGCCCGGACGCGGGAAGTCACCCCATCGGGCATCCAGCCGGAGAACCGGCGTGCTGTGGTCGCTTCGGTCGTGGTGGCGCTGGACACCGGGGCTCCTCTCGGGTGCCTCTCAGAGGTTGCTGAGGCGCTGCGCGCGCCCCTCCCGAAACCGGGTTAAAACCTGTAGAATGAGAAGCTGTGGTTGCGTACGGCGAACCCGGGTCAGGTGCAGGGCACCGGATCGGTTCCGTCCGAAGCCCAGACTACTGCACCGCTGCAGGGAACCCGATGCGTGCACTCCGCACCTCGCGAGCCGGATTCTCCGGATTTGCGCTGGGTTGCCCGGCGAGACGAATAATGAGGGAGGGATCATGCCGGAGGTATTGATCGACCGGCCCGAGCTTGAAGGCTTGGGTCAGTACGAATTCGGCTGGCACGACAGCGATAAGGCTGGCTCGGAAGCGAAACGCGGCCTGAGCGAGCAGGTCGTGCGCGAGATTTCGGAGCTCAAGAATGAGCCCGAGTGGATGCTGCAGCGTCGCCTGAAAGCTCTGCAGATCTTTGGTCGGAAGCCGATGCCCGCGTGGGGCGCGGATCTCTCCGGCATCGATTTCGACAACATCAAGTACTTCGTGCGCTCCACGGAGAAGCAGGCAACCTCCTGGGAGGAACTGCCTGAGGAGATCAAGGAGACGTACGAGCGGCTCGGCATCCCCGAGGCTGAGCGCCAGCGCCTCGTTGCCGGCGTTGCTGCGCAGTACGAGTCGGAGGTTGTCTACCACCAGATCCGCGAGGATCTGGAAGAGCAGGGCGTCCTCTTCCTGGACACGGACACCGCGCTCAAGGAGCACCCCGAGATCTTCGAGGAGTACTTCGGTACGGTCATCCCGTCGGGTGACAACAAGTTTGCCGCGCTGAACACGGCCGTCTGGTCGGGCGGCTCGTTCGTGTACGTCCCCAAGGGTGTGCACGTAGAGATCCCGCTCCAGGCCTACTTCCGTATCAACACGGAGAACATGGGCCAGTTCGAGCGCACGCTCATCATCGCCGACGAAGGCAGCTACGTGCACTACATCGAGGGTTGCACGGCTCCCATTTACAAGTCGGACTCGCTGCACTCGGCCGTGGTTGAGATCATCGTGAAGAAGAACGCGCGCGTTCGCTACACGACGATTCAGAACTGGTCGAACAACGTGTACAACCTCGTGACGAAGCGTGCGATCGCTGAAGAGGGCGCGACCATGGAGTGGGTCGATGGCAACATCGGCTCGAAGGTCACGATGAAGTACCCGTCGATCTACCTCACGGGCGAGCACGCCAAGGGTGAAACGCTCTCCGTCGCGTTCGCTGGCCCCGGTCAGCACCAGGACACCGGCGCGAAGATGATTCACCTCGCACCGCACACGAAGTCCTCGATCCTCGCGAAGTCGATCGCTCGCGGCGGCGGCCGTAGCGGCTACCGAGGTGAGGTTCGTGTTGAGGCCAACGCGCACCACGCAGCTAACTCTGTGGTCTGTGACGCGCTGCTCGTCGATACGATTTCTCGTTCGGACACGTACCCCGCGATTGACATCCGCACCGATGATGCAACCCTCGCGCACGAGGCCACCGTCACCCGCGTGAGCGAAGAGCAGCTCTTCTACCTCATGAGCCGCGGCCTCTCGGAGGAGGAGTCGATGGCGATGATCGTTCGCGGCTTCATCGAGCCGATCGCCCGTGAGCTCCCGATGGAGTACGCACTCGAGCTGAACAAGCTCATCGAGATGAGCATGGAAGGATCCGTCGGTTAACGATGACAACGCTTCAGACTGAACAGCACGGCGCAAAGGCGCACAGCGATGGCGATTGGGAGAACCGGGTCCCGGTTCAAACTCGTTCGGACCGCCTGAAGTCGGCGAATATTGCTGACTTTGCAGACGTCACGGGCCGCGAGGTGAACTGGAAGTACACTCCGGTCGCCGAGCTCGCTGAGCTTCTCTCCGGCGAACTCGCTGATGGGGCCTCCGCGCTTGAGATCTCGGAGGCCGAGGGCGTCGAGGTCACCTCGGTCCCCATGGACTCCGAGCTCGTTGGCCGCGGTGGACTTCCCGAAGACCGCGCCGCAGCGAACGCGTGGGGCCAGGCCGGAACCGCGCAGCGTATTCTCCTCACGAGCGAGGAGCGTCAGACGGTCACCGTGAAGCGCACCGCGCTCACGAGTACACCGACCGCAGCGCACACGATCATCGAGGCGGCCGCGCAGGCGAACGCCCTCGTGATTCTCGAGAACACGGGCGACGCGAACCTGACGGAGACCGTTGAAATCGTGGTCGGCGAGGGCGCAAACCTCACCGTTGTTTCGCTTCAGGAGTGGAACGAGGGCGCCGTTCACCTCGCGAGCCACAATGCGGTTGTTGCCCGCGACGGCAACCTCCAGCACATTGTGGTCTCGCTCGGCGGCAAGATCGTGCGGGTCAACCCCTCGATTCACCTCGATGGTCAGGGCGCGAACGGTGAGGCCTACGGTGCTTACTTCGCAGACGCCGGCCAGCACCTTGAGCACCAGGTCTACATCGACCACAATGCGCCTCACACCCGCAGCCGTGTCGCCTACAAGGGTGCACTGCAGGGTGAGGCCGCGCACGCGGTGTGGATCGGCGATGTGCTGATTCGTCGCGTCGCGACGGGAACGGACAGCTACGAGGAGAACCGCAACCTCACGCTCACCGAGGGCACCCGTGCAGACTCGATCCCGAACCTGGAAATCGAGACCGGTGATATCGAGGGTGCCGGTCACGCCTCGACGACGGGCCGTTTCGACGAGGAGCACATCTTCTACCTCCAGAGCCGCGGTATCTCTGAGGATGAGGCACGCAAGCTTGTGGTGCGCGGCTTCCTCTTCGAGGTCATCCAGCGCATCGGAAACGAGCAGATCGAAGAGCGCCTCCAGGCCGCAATTGAGGCCGAGCTGCAGCAGAGCGTGTTGGCGTAATGTCCCGAATGAAGGCGCTCGATTTGAGCGATCTTGTGCAGGACCAGGCGACCCGTGTCGTCCTGGACGGCGTGCCGATGGCCGTCGTTCTGGACGGCCAGGGCGTCGTCCACGCCATTGGCGACGTCTGCACGCACGGCGACATCAGCCTCTCCGAGGGCTTCGTCGAGGGTGACACACTCGAGTGCTGGGCCCACGGCTCCGCATTCTCGCTGTGCACCGGCAAGCCGCTCAACCTCCCGGCCTACGAGCCGGTACCCGTTTACGTCGTCGAAATCGAAGACGGCGTCGTATACATTGATCCCCACGTTACGAAAGAGATTGCCGTATGACTTCTGTGCTTGAAATCAAGGACCTGCACGTCAGCGTTGAGACTGAGCAGGGCCCCAAGCCCATCCTCAAGGGTGTGGATCTCACGATCCGCAAGGGCGAGACGCACGCGATCATGGGCCCCAACGGCTCGGGCAAGTCGACGCTCGCGTACGCTGTCGCCGGCCACCCCCGCTACGAGATCACCAGCGGGCAGATTCTGCTCGACGGTGAGGACATCACCGAGATGGGTCCCGACGAGCGCGCACAGGCGGGTATGTTCCTCGCCATGCAGTACCCCGTCGAGATCCCCGGTGTGACGAACGCGAACTTCCTCCGTACCGCGAAGACGGCAATCGACGGCGAAGCGCCCGCGATCCGCTCGTGGATGGGCGAGGTGAAGGAAGCCATGGCGAACCTGCGCATGGATGAGTCCTTCGCGTCGCGCAACGTGAACGAGGGCTTCTCGGGTGGCGAGAAGAAGCGCAACGAGATTCTTCAGCTGGAGCTCCTCAAGCCGAAGTTCGCTGTGCTCGACGAGACCGACTCCGGCCTCGACGTTGACGCGCTGAAGATCGTCTCGGAGGGCGTCAACCGTGCCAAGGAGAACACCGGTCTCGGTGTACTCCTGATCACGCACTACACCCGCATCCTGCGGTACATCAAGCCCGACTTCGTGCACGTCTTCGTCAACGGTCGCGTTGCCGAAGAGGGCGGCCCGGAGCTCGCCAACCGTCTTGAGGAAGAGGGCTACGACCGTTTCCTCGAGACTGCGTAAGGCGTAGGCTGATCGCATGAGCGAGGAAGCAGCAGTCGTTCCGCAGTCCATCGACCCGGAGTTTCGTGAGCAGGCGCTCGATGCGTTGAAGAACGTATCGGACCCTGAGCTTGGTGTGAACATCGTCGACCTCGGCCTGATCTACGATCTCGCCTTCGACGAGGAGCACGATGCGTTGGTCATCAGCATGACCCTCACGAGCGCCGGCTGCCCGCTCACTGACGTCATCGAGAACGACATCGCAGAGGCGCTGGACGGGCTCGTGACGGCATTCCGCATCAACTGGGTGTGGATGCCGCCGTGGACGCCGGAGCGGATCACCGACGACGGCCGGGATATGATGAGAGCTTTGGGCTTCTCGATCTAACCCGATCGCACCACGATGGTTCGGCCCGGGGCAGGGTTCTCCTGCCCCGGGCCGAACCGCGTGCTGGCCCAGGCTTCACACGCGGAGCCCGCACGCTACTACAGAAGAAGAAGGACCCATGATTATCGTCGAGGATCTCGCCATCGACGTTGGCGCGCGTCGACTCATGTCGGGCGTGAACTTCCGGGTGAACCCCGGTGACAAGATTGGCCTCGTCGGCCGCAACGGCGCGGGCAAGACGACGCTGACGCGCACGCTCTCGGGTGAGCTACAGCCTGCTGAGGGAAAGATCACCATCTCGGGGGAGCTCGGCTTCCTCCCGCAGGACCCGCGCACGGGAGATCCCGAGCAGATTGCGCGGCACCGGATCCTCGATGCGCGCGGCCTCGGCACACTTCAGCAAAACCTCGCAAAGGCCTCATCGGACATGGCGTCCGACGACCCCGCTGTTGCCGAGAAGGCAATGAAGCGCTTCGGCAACTTGACCGATCGCTTTCAGGCGCTGGGCGGCTACGCGGCGGAGTCTGAGGCAGCGTCGATCTCGCACAACCTCGGCCTGCCCGATCGTATTCTCGATCAGCCGCTCAAGACCCTCTCCGGCGGTCAGCGTCGTCGTATCGAGCTCGCCCGCATTCTGTTCTCCGATGCGGACACGATGATCCTGGACGAGCCCACGAACCACCTTGACGCTGATTCAATCGTGTGGCTGCGCGAGTTTTTGAAGACCTACAAGGGTGGCGTGATTGTAATTAGCCACGACATCGATCTTGTGGGAGAGACCGTCAACCGTGTCTTCTACCTGGACGCTAACCGCCAGGTCATCGATGTCTACAACATGGGTTGGAAGCTCTACCAGCGCCAGCGCGCCGCCGACGAAGAACGTCGTCGCAAGGAACGCGCGAACGTGGAGAAGAAGGCCTCCGCACTCAAGGACCAGGCCGCAAAGTTTGGTGCAAAGGCGTCGAAGGCGGCCGCTGCGCACCAGATGGTGGCGCGCGCCGACAAGATGCTCTCAGGCCTTGAAGAAGTGCGCCAGGTCGAGCGCGTGGCGAAGTTGCGCTTCCCCGATCCTGCGCCCTGCGGCAAAACCCCGCTGATGGCCGAGGGGCTCTCGAAGTCCTACGGCTCGCTCGAAATTTTCGCGGGCGTTGATCTCGCGATCGATCGAGGCTCAAAGGTGGTAATCCTGGGGCTGAACGGCGCCGGCAAGACGACACTGCTCCGCCTGCTTGCTCAGGTCGACGAGCCGGACACGGGTCAGATCGTCGCGGGCCATGGGCTCAAGGTCGGGTATTACGCGCAGGAGCACGAGACGCTTGACGTGAAGGCGAGCGTCCTGCAGAACATGATCTCGGTGTCGCAGCACCTCACCGAGATGGAAGCACGCAAGGTGCTCGGTTCGTTCCTCTTCACCGGCGACGATGTGCACAAACCCGCCGGTGTGCTCTCGGGCGGTGAGAAGACCCGCCTCGCCCTTGCAATGCTGGTCGTCTCAAGCGCCAACGTGCTGTTGCTCGACGAGCCGACGAATAACCTCGACCCCGCGAGCCGCGCGGAGATCCTCGACGCGCTTGCGCACTTCACCGGCGCCGTCGTGCTGGTTTCGCACGATGCGGGTGCCGTCGAGGCCCTCAACCCCGAGCGTGTGCTCATCATGCCCGAGGCAACCGAGGATCACTGGTCGAAGGAATACCTCGAGCTCATCGAGCTCGCATAACCGACTCGCATAGCCGACGAGTCATGCACAAGGGGGCGTGCCCGGGAGATTTTCCCTGGGCACGCCCCCTTGTGCATTGCGCGGCGCCTACCCGAGAAGCGCGTCCTCGATATCCGCGTCGCTCGGCCCACGGCGCTTCTTTCGTTCGGCGGCGCGGCGATCCTGCGCCTGAACAAGCCCGCTGTCCGCATTGAGGCTGCGATACTCACGGCGCGCGGCGATGATGACCCCGATGCTGGCGATGATGATGAAAACGTACCACTGCAGCGCGTAGGAAAGATGCGGCCCCTCGTCGCGCTCTGGCTCCGGGGGGAGCACGCCGTGCTCACCCGCGGGATCCTCTGAGACGAGCATGCCGTACGCGCCCGTGTACGCGTCCGCTTCGGTGCCGGTGAGCCGGGCGAGCTCGGGGAGCTCGATGCTGGCCACGGTGATGCCGACACTCGAACGACCCGCGATCTCGGGTTCGGACGCGCGCAGGCGCGCCTCTACCCGCACCGGCCCTTCTGGCGGAGCGGGGAGATCGGCGAGCTTCACCTCACCGCGCTCCGCGGCGCCACCGTCGGCGTTGACCCAGCCACGATCCACGAAGAACACCTCACCGTCATCGGTGCGGAACGCCTGAATGAGATCCGAGCCGACTCCTCCGGGGCCCGGTCGATTTCGTGCGAGGAAGGGGTCGCCCTCGTACTCGCCGCTCACCCAAACGGTGCGCCACTTTTGGCGGTCGGAGTCAAATGATGAGGGCTCGGGAAGCTCTTCGGCGAGCGGAGCGGCCTCGGAACCGTAGTTCGTGTCGAGCCGTTCGATCTCAGCGCGCGCCTCGGCGCGTCGTTCGAACTGCCAGTTGCCGAGCAGCACGCACGCGACGGAGAAGATGATGAGCATGGTGAAATAGCCAAACCAGCGTCCAGAGCGCAGGAATGACCACCCCACGGCGGGGGCGGCGGGGGAGTGATCGGTGGGTGGCAGCTGCGGCATCTCGTCCTCAGTCGTCAAGCTCGGTCACGGGCACGACCTCAAGCGGAAAGTCGCGTGCGGCGAGGAAATCGTGCAGTGTCTCGCGGTGCGCCTCGCACGCGAGCCAGGTCTTTCGTCGGTCGGGCGTGTGGATCTTCGGATTGCGCCAGTGGATCGCCCAGCTTGCCTCGTCCCGGCACCCCGCGCGCGAGCAGCTGAAGCGATGCTCCGGGGGAAGTCCCAGCGTGACGTGGGGGTTCACGATCCCGCTCATCCCTCGGCCCCGCCGTTCGCAGTTGGGTCATCCGGTGAGCCCGAGCTGCTCGCTCGGCGCGTCGGTTCGACATCGATCACGATGACTTCTGGCGCAACCGTGTCGCCGCGCTGATCGGGATCGGGTTCGGCCGACGCGAGCTGCAGCGGTTCCGGCGCCTCGGGCGCCTCACCCTCGCCGTGCGCAACGGCGTTGCCCACCATGACGGCGAACCAGGGGAGTAGCACGGCGCCCGCGGCAACGAGCAGGATCCACCACCCACGCACCCAGAAGAGCGACACGACGCACAGTACGCGGAGCACCATCGCGATGAAATACATTCGCATCCGATGGGCGCGATCGTCAGCCGGGTTCACTCCTGCTGACGTGACGCTCACACTCTTGGCCATGCGCTCCCTCTCCGGTCCAAGGGACAAGCCTACGCTGCCCAGCTGAACCCCAGCGCATTCCCGCCCGGCAGCGCGTCCCCGGGATGCGGTATGCGCCCTCCCGTAGGCTTGAGAGCAACTGTCAGGACGGAAGGACCCCCATGACCACCTCGCGCACCGTACTCATCACCGGCGGCAACCGCGGCATTGGCTACGCCATCGCTGAGCGGATGATCGCCGACGGGCACCGTGTCGCCGTCACCTCCCGCTCGGGTGAAGGCCCCGCCGGTTCGCTCACCGTGCGTGCCGAGATGACCGATGCTGCCTCGATCGACGCCGCATTCACCGAGGTCGAGGCCCAGCTCGGCCCCGTGGAGGTTGTGGTGGCCAACGCGGGCATCACGAAGGACACGCTGCTGCTCCGCATGACGGAGGAGGAGTTCACCTCGGTGATCGACACGAACCTGACCGGCACCTTCCGCGTGGTAAAGCGCGCCGCAAAGGGGCTGCTGAAGGGACGCTTCGGTCGCGTGATCCTGATCTCGAGCGTAGTCGGGCTCTACGGCGGGCCCGGCCAGATCAACTACTCCTCTTCCAAGGCGGCGCTCGTTGGCTTTGCGCGCTCCCTCACGCGCGAGCTGGGCAGCCGCGGCATCACGGCCAACGTCATCGCCCCGGGCTTCATCGAAACCGACATGACGGCAGAGTTGCCTGAGGCACAGCAGCAGCAGTACCTCGGCTCGATCCCTGCCGGGCGTTTCGGTCAGGTTGCCGAGATCGCAGGCGCCGCCTCGTTCCTCGCAGGTGATGACGCGGCGTACATTTCCGGCGCGGTGATCCCGGTTGACGGTGGCCTGGGGATGGGCCACTAATCTGCTGAACACCCCTGTTCACGCGGGTGGGGCGAGCGTAGCCTGAGTGTATGAACACTCACGCACATCATCGCAGCCTCACCCGCGTCGCCGTTGACGCTCAGGCTCTGGCCGAGCTGTACGCAGCGCCGGAGATTCTGCGCGTCGTGAACGTCTGGGACCCCGTCAGCGCCCGGGTCATCGCTGAACTCCCCGGCACGCGCGCCATCGCCACCGCAGGGCACGCAATCGCGGCGAGCCACGGCTACGGCGACGGCGAGCAGATCCCGCTCGAACTCATGCTCGCGGCGATTGAACGGATCACCGAGGTTGTTGATCTTCCGGTCACCGCGGACCTCGACGGCGGGTACGGGGACGCCGGCGAGACCGTGCGCCGCGCGATTGGCGTGGGAGCTTCGGGCGCCAACATTGAAGACCAGCTGCTGCCGCTCGACGCTTCGGTGGCGCGGATGCGCGCAGCGGTGCGCGCGGGTCGCGACGAGCACGTCGCCTTTGTGCTCAATGCACGCACCGATGCTCTGGTGCGCGCGGGCGACCGCCCCCGCGCAGACTCGATTGCGGATGCGATCAAGCGCGGCCGGGCCTATCTTGCTGAGGGCGCCAGCTGCGTCTTCGTTCCCGGCGTGCTCACGCGCACGGAGACCGAGGACCTCGTCGCGGGCATCGGCGAGCGTGCGATCAGCGTGATTGGCCTCCCCGGCGCGCTCTCGGCTGCGGAGTACGAGGCCCTCGGGGTTGCGCGAATCTCCTACGGCCCGGCGCCGCAGAATGTCGCGCTCACCGCCCTCAAGCGTCTGGGCGAGAGCCTGCTCGACGCCGGCGTGATTCCCGCGGATACCGAGCAGCTCAACAACTTCTAGCTTGGAGAACCGTGCCCGAACTGTCCCCGCGCGGGGACGGCGCCTGGCGCTACGCGGTGAGCTGATCGAGGAGCGGGATCGCGGCTGAGAGGTCGTGCTCAATCGACACGTCCGCCTGCTCTCGCACCACGGGCTTCCCGTTGAACGACACGCCGATGGCGGCGACGCGCATCATCTCGAGGTCGTTCGCGCCATCGCCGATCGCAACGGTCGCGGAGAGCGGGATGCCTGACTCCGCCGCCCACTCGCGCAGCGCGGTGGCCTTGGCGGCTGCGTCGATAACGGCTCCGACAGTGCGGCCCGTGAGCACGCCGTCCGCGAGCTCCAGGCGGTTTGCGCGCCAGAAGTCCAGGCCAAGATCCTTCGCGAGCGGGTCGAGGACCTCGTGGAAGCCGCCCGACACGACGGCCACCTTGCCGCCCCGCTCGTGCACCGCGGTGATCAGTTCACGGATGCCGGGCGTGAGCCGCACCCGCTCGTAGGTCTCCTGGAAGACGGACTCCGGCGTGCCGGCCAGCGTGGCCACCCGCTCACCAAGGCTCGCCGAGAAATCGAGTTCACCGCGCATGGCGCGCTCGGTGACCGCCGCAACCTCTTCGCGGGTCCCGGCGACGTCTGCGATCAGCTCGATCACCTCGTCCTGAATGGTGGTGGAATCACAGTCGAGCACTACAAGCGGTGTCACGGTCATGCGCTCCAGTTTAGGCACTCCGCGGTGCGTGGCGTGGCGCGCTCCGCGGCATGGCGCACTCGCTAGGCTGGGCCTATGGTCAATGTGCTGCGCCTCACCGATGTGTCTTATGTGCGCGACCGCCGCCCGATCCTTGACGGGGTCTCCTGGTCGGTCGATGAGTCCGAGCGGTGGGTGATTCTCGGCCCGAACGGCGCGGGCAAGTCCACGCTACTGAAGCTCGCCACCTCTGCAGACCACCCCACCCGGGGCACGGTTGAGGTGCTCAGCGAACAGCTCGGCAAGGTGGACGTGTTCGAACTGCGCAACCGCATCGGTTTCGTTTCCTCCGCAACCGCCCGCCGCATCCCGCCCACGGAGACCGTGCGAGACATCGTGCTCACTGCCGCGTACGCGGTAGAGGGACGTTGGAACGAACAGTACGAGGACATGGACGTGCGACAGGCCGATCGCGTCCTCGCGGAGTGGGATCTCGCCCATCTCGCAGACCGCATCTTCGCCACACTGAGCGACGGTGAGCGCAAGCGCACACTCATCGCGCGTGCGGTCATGACGGACCCCGAGATGCTGCTGCTCGACGAGCCGAGCGCCAGCCTGGATCTCGGCGCACGTGAGCGCCTGCTGCAGATGCTCTCCGGTTTCGCCGCGTCGCCCGCGTCGCCCGCAATGGTGATGGTGACGCACCACGTCGAAGAGATTCCGCCCGGCTTCACTCACGTCCTCATGCTCCGCGACGGCAAGATTCAGGCCGCCGGACCCGTCGCCGACACGCTGACGGCAGATAACCTCGAGGCCACCTTCGGGATGGCATTCGACCTCACGGTGAGCGGCGGTCGCTACGCGGCTGTGGCGCGTCCCTGATCTCAATCGCGATAAACACCGCCCTCGTCTGCTAAAGTGGATCCTTGGCGCGGTAGTACCGCAAGACTTCGGTGCGCTGAGCGCATCATCATCACGCGAAAATAAGGACACTCATGAAGACCGACATCCACCCCGAGTACAACGCAATCGTGTTCCGCGACCTGGCGTCGGGGGAGACGTTCCTCACTCGCTCCACGCTGACCAGCGAGAAGAGCATCGAGCTCGACGGCGTCACCTACCCCGTTCTCGACGTCGAAATCTCGAGCGCTTCGCACCCCTTCTACACGGGCAAGCAGCGCATCATGGACTCGGCCGGCCGCGTCGAGAAGTTCAACCAGCGCTTCAAGGGCTTCGGCGCCTAAGCACTCGGTACACAACGGGCGGCCCGGATCGAAAGATCCGGGCCGCCCGTTGTCGTGTGTGGGGCCGTAGCCTGTGGGCGCGTGGCCGGTGCCGGCACGCGCCTGGCGCTGTGCGTGCGGGGGAGTGGCCCGGCCTGCGCCGACCGGGCCACGCGCGCCTAGCGAATCGGCCAGCGTCCGTCCGCGACGAAGTGCGGATCGCGCTGGCGCCGCATGTAGTCCTGGAAGCTCGCGGCCTGCGCTGCTGCCCAACCCACCTGCGCGGCGTGCAGCTGCTCGAGATCTTCAGGAATCACGTCGGCGTACTTCCGGGCGAGCACCTGCAGTACCCGGCCCGAGGCGATCGCGTCGTCACCGGCGTCGTGCGCGTTCCCGAGTTCGACGCCATGGTGTGCGGCAACTGCCTCGAGCGTGCGCTTGCCCTTGCGGTAGCGATCAAGCTGCTTGTCGAGGATGAGCGGGTCGATTACGGGTGAGATCGTCTCCGGAAGGGGTACACCGTGACGTCGCGCCTCCGCCTGCAGCAGCGTGAGGTCATACGGGGCGTTGTACGCGACGATCGGAAAGCCGCGCTCAATCATCTCGAGCAACTGCGCCACGATCTGCTGCACGCCCACGTTCGCGGCGATCCCGCTTGAGCGCGCGATCTCGGTCGTGATGCCGTGTACGCGTGCAGCTGCGTCCGGGATCTCAACGCCGGGATCGAGCAGCCAGTCGTATCGTTCGGCGACTTCACCGCCGGGCCCAAGCAGGGCGATCGTCGCGCTGACGATGCGCGCCTCGGCGGTGTCGATGCCGGTGGTCTCCGTGTCGAACACGGCGAGGTTCGCGGCCCAAAGGGGGAGTTGCGCGGTCACGGCGCTCCTTTCGTTTCCCTCGATGCTACCGAGCATCGCCACAGTGTGCCTCGCCGCGCGCCCGCGTGGCCTAAGGAGCCTGTCAGCGGCCGCCAGTAAGATCGCTTCGTGAGCATCGCCCCCGTTTCCTTTTCCGAAGCGACGCTCGGGATCGATACCCGCGCGTGGCAGTACGGCGCGCCCGAAGGGCCCACGCTGATCCTCGTCCACGGCTTCCGTGGTGACCACCACGGGCTCGAGGGCATCGCCGTTCGCCTGGCCGAGCAGGCGCCCGAGCTGCGCATCATCGTGCCCGATCTGCCGGGCTTCGGGGAGACGCCCGCTGTGCCGGGCCGGACGCACGACATCGCCCTCTACGGCGAGTGGCTGCGCGCCTTCGCGGCAGCGGCCGCACCGACGGGATACGCAATCCTGGGCCACTCGTTTGGCTCGCTCGTCGTTGCCTCGGCGCTTGACGGGGGGCTGGACCCGCGACGCACGATCCTGATCAATCCGATCTCTGCCCCGGCCCTCGAAGGACCGCAGGCGCTCATGACGCAGCTTGCCATCGGCTACTACCGGGCGGCGGACCTGCTGCCGGAACGTGCGGCGCGCGGCCTGCTCGGCAATCCTGTGATCGTTCGCGTGATGAGCGAGGTGATGGCGAAGACGAGCGACCGCGAGCTGCGTGCGTGGATTCATGCGCAGCACGGCGCGTACTTCAGTACGTTCTCGGATCCGCGGACGCTGCTTGAGGCGTTCCGCGCGTCGGTCTCGCACACGGTCCCCGAGTTCGCTTCCGCGTTCACCGCGCCCACGCTGCTCATCGCGGGGGAGCGGGACGACATCACCCCGCTCGCGAAGCAGCTTGAACTGCAGCACCGCATTCCAGGCGCGCAGCTGGTCATTCTGCCCGGTACCGGGCACCTCGTGCACTACGAGGCAGTCTCCGAGGCGGTCGACGCCATCACTGAATTTCTGCGGGGGAGCGGCGCATGAGGGTCATTGAGATCACTGAGCTCGGGATCCCGGAGCTCGCCGACTACACACAGCTCACCGATGTCGCGCTGCGACGCGTGCGTGAGCCCGAGGAAGGTCTGTACCTCGCCGAGTCGCCGAAGGTCATCGAGCGCGCCCTGCGAGCGGGACACCAGCCGCGCTCGGTGCTTATCCTGCCCGAGTGGCTCGAAAAGATTGAGCCGCTGCTCTCCGATCATCCCGACGTGCCTGTGTATGTGGGGTCCTCAGCGCAGCTCGAGCAACTCACCGGTTTCCACATGCACCGCGGTGCGCTCGCTTCAATGCATCGCCCTGCGCCGCGTGACCCTGCAGAGCTGCTCCGTGCGTCGCGGCGAGTGGTGGTGCTCGAAGACCTCACCGATCACACGAACGTGGGCGCGATCTTCCGCTCGGTGGCCGCGCTCGGCGCCGACGCCGTTCTCCTGAGTCCTGCCTGCGCCGATCCGCTCTACCGTCGGGCCGTGCGCGTCAGCATGGGCGCGGTGCTGCAGGTACCCTGGGCTCGTTTGCCCGAGTGGCGTGAGGCGGGGCCGCTCTTCCGCGAGGAAGGGTATGAGCTCACCGCGTTCGCGCTGCGAGATGATGCGGAGGATCTCGCGGAGTACGTCGACGAGCTGCCCGAGCGACTCGCACTCATGTTCGGCACCGAGGGCGACGGCCTGAGTCGGCGCGCGCTCGCCTCCTCTGCGCGCTCGGTTGTGATCCCGATGGAGCACGGTGTTGACTCGCTGAACGTGGCCACCGCGGCCGCGCTTGCCCTGTGGGCGGTGCGTACGGGAGATCAACGCGCAGCGCGGGAGCCGCTGAGTGCGGCCGCGGCAGGGGAGGGGAGCCTCCGGTGACGGTGGCAGCCTCCGGCCCCGGGATCGTCGCGGGCGGGCGCAGCCGCGCGCTGTGGGCCACACTGTTCTGGCTCGCGGTGGGCATCGGCTCGTACGTGCTCGGCGTGCGCAATGCGCTCGGTCAGCGCGCGGAGAACAGTGTGCTCGACGCGGCGGAGTTCACCACGAATCCGCCGCCGCCGCTGAATCTTGTGTCGATTCCCACGGTCGCGCTCACGCTCGTGGCGATCGGGCTGCTCGCACTGTGGGCGCACGGAGTGAAACGCGCGTTCGTCGTCACGCTCGTGCCGGCTCTCGCGGTGATCGCCTCGCAGCTCTTGAAACTGCAACTGCTCACGCGGCCACAGCTCTTCGAGCTCGACGCGCCGAACACTTTTCCGAGCGGCCACATGACCGTGTTCACCGCAGTCGTGGGCGCGCTCATCTGGGCTGTACCCGCACGGATTCGATCGCTCGTAGCGCTCGCCGGCGCGGCGTTGCTCGGGGCGGTCGGCTGGCAGCTGCTCGCGTACGGCTGGCACCGCCCGAGCGACGTGTTTGGCGGGGTTGCGCTCGTGTGCTGTGTGTTCGCACTCGCTGGGCTCATTCGCCCCGCGCACACTCGGGGGCGCATGGCTGCAGGGCGCACGGTATCCGTGGGGCTCGCGCTCGTCGGTTGGATTGTGGCGGGCGCTGCGCTCGTGCTTGCCGCTCTCGCCGGCGTGCAGTCCAGCGCTGACCTCATGCTCAGTGCCGGAGAGTTCGGTGCGGTGGCGGCCGGTGCAATCGCTGCACGTTCGCTTCTGCGGCTGAGCGCCGGACAAGACTAAGCCGGGCACCGCCAGAGCCAACGGCGCCAGGGTCGACCGTCAGCACGAGCTGCGAGCACCCAGGCAACGAGGCGCGATGAGCGCTCCGTCACGTTATGTCAGCTTGTGCTGTGGTGGGTCACGGAGCGCGGGGGTGCGGCGTTAGGTGACACCGGAACCGGCACCGGCACATGTGCGGTCACCTGGCGCTGGCGGCTTCGTGGGGGTCGGTGTCTGCCTGAGCGCAGCTGAGTCGCCTGAGCGCAGCTGAGCCGCCTGAGTGCAGCCGGACCGTCGGTGCGCAGTAGACCATGCGAGCCCGCACCCACGCCCGCACACTACTTCGTTGATAATCTATATTATGTCAGCTCAAGCGGATTCAGTAACCTGTGGGGCCTCCCCGCCCGCCTCCTTGTGGACGTCGACTATGCAAGGTGAGCCTTGCCAAAGTTGCGGTTGAACTGGGGTTTAGTGCAGCCTCACCTTGCTTGCGCAAGTGTGCAAGCGGGTGCATACTGGTGTCAACGAAGCCACCCGGCGCAGCGAAGGAGTTTACAGATGACGCAGAGCACGGCAGCAACAATCCCCGTGGCTGGTGCTGTTCACGAGGCTGATCGCGCTTCCGGACGCGTGGGCGCAAAGCTCAACTGGCTCCGCGCGGGCGTGCTTGGTGCGAACGACGGCATCGTGTCCGTGGCGGGCGTGGTGATCGGCGTGGCCGCAGCGACGCCGGGCAACACCGTGGCGATCGCAAGCGCCGGCCTTGCGGCGCTGGTTGCAGGCGCCTTCTCTATGGCCGGCGGTGAGTACGTCTCCGTAAGCACCCAGCGTGACACCGAGCGCGCGTTGCTCGAACTGGAGCGTCGGGAGCTTGAGGAGATGCCGGACGCTGAGCTCGCCGAGCTGGCGGATCTGTATCGCCAGAAGGGCCTCTCCCCTGCGGTTGCGCAGCAGGTCGCCGAGGAGCTCACGGCGCACGACGCGCTCGCAGCGCACGCGGATATTGAGTTGGGAATTCGGCCCGACGAGCTGACGAACCCCTGGCACGCGGCGCTCTCGTCGTTCATCGCGTTCTTCGCTGGCGCGTTGATCCCGCTCGTGGTCATTCTCTTGCCGCTTGGTGATCCCGCGATCTGGGTGACCGTCGCCTCGGTGATCGTGGGCCTGGTGGCGACCGGCTGGATCAGCGCGGCGCTGGGCGAGGCCCCGAGGCGCCCCGCCATTCGCCGGAACGTGATCATGGGCTCGGCTACGATGGCCGCCACCTATCTGATCGGACTGATGTTTGGTGTCGCGGTGGGATAGCGCCACTGCTCCCCCGCGACTCGCAAAACAGACCGAGGCCCGACCCCGCACACGCGGGGTCGGGCCTCGGGACTGAGATCGTGCGACCTACTCGTTGCCGAGCTTGCCGTCGATGTTGTCGCGCACTTCCTGGATCTTGTCGGCGTGGCTGCCGCCCGTCACCTTGTTTGCGAGATCTGCGGCGCCGTCGAGGATCTTGTCGCTGATCGACTCGGCCTGGTCGCTCTTCAGCGCCTCACCGACCTTCTCCGCGTTCTCCTTCGCGAACTCCCCCACCTTGCCAGCGACCTCAGTCGCCTTCTTACCCAGTTCTTCGATACTCATCATCTATCCTTCGGAGTCGACGTGCCGCCGAGGATTCGGCTTGCTGTTGCCAGTATGCCGCTTTTGACGTCGCTCGGAAAGCCCTGAACTAGATTTTTGTTCTCCGTCCACCCGCGGAGCATCCGCCAGGAAAGAAAAGCGTGACCTGGGAGGCGTTTCGGGCAAGACTGAGCGGAGTACCCCGTGGTGCGGGGCCACTCGCACCCCCGGATGAGGAGGCCTGTATGTCCATGACCGTACCCATCGGAACCCTGTCAAGCGTCGTCTTCGACTGTCCTGATCCGGCCGCACTCGCCACGTTCTACCAGGGGGTATTCGGCGGCGTCTTGGAACCGGACGATGATGACTGGGTCGATCTCATTCTCCCCGGCGGTGGGCTGCGGATCGGCTTCCAGCGCGCGCCGGGCTACGTTGCTCCGGTGTGGCCCGGAGACGACGGGGCGCAGCAGCTCCACCTCGACATCGCGGTGGGAGATTTGGATCTCGCCCAGCGGCGACTCCTCGAGATCGGCGCGCGTCTGGTGGATGCGCAGCCCACGTTCCGGGTGTATCTCGATCCGGTGGGCCACCCATTCTGCACAATCCACTGAACGGATCGCAGGGTGCCCGGGCTACTTGCCGTGGCTACTCGCCGCGGCGCTCGCGCAGCACCGCGCGCACGGCAGGTTCGAAGCGCTCGCGCGATAGCACGGTTCCTTCACGGCGCATACCGTCGTGGGTGACGCGGAGGAACCGCTCGGGTGAGATGAAACTCTCGCGTCCCTGGCTGTCCCACGGCCCGGATCCGATCGAGACGAAACCGCGGTGCTGCTTGGTGCTGAGGTAGCAACCGACCGTTGCGTTCTCGTCGAGGCGTGCGATGATCAGCACCGGCCGGTCTTTTCCGCGCCCGTCGTTCTCCACGTAGGGCACCCAGGTCCATACGATCTCGCCCGGATCCGGATCGCCGTCGACTTCCGGCGAGTAGCTCGGCGAGATGCCCGCGAGTTCCTCCGGGCGTAGGTCGCGCGTCGCGCCCGCGCCGAACTGGCCGGGGCTCGCCTCGTACTCCTGCGGTCGGTCGGACGTGCGTTGCTCAGCCGTGCGCTGCTGCTTCGGTTGTTGGGGCCGCGGCTGTTGCGTGGTCTTCCGTGGGGCGGGCTGCTTCGCGGCGCCAGCGTTCGACGACTTGCGGGTCGCCTGCAGGAACGCGTTGATGAACGAGCGGAAGAATTCCGCCCAGCCCCCGGAAGACCCGCTCACGCTGCGGTCTCGCTTGCGGTGAGCGCGTTGAGACGCGAGATGCAGCGGAGGTACTTCTTCCGGTACCCGCCGTCGATCATGCCACCGCCGAAGATAGAGGTCAGCGGAACGCCGGTCGCACGGAGCGGAATCTGTGCGTCGTACACCCGGTCGATGAAGGCGACGAAGCGGAGCGCAGCCGACTGATCGGTGAGCTCCTGCACGTCGCGCAGGCCGATGCACTGGACTCCCCCGAGCAGCCCTGAGTACGCCGAGGGGTGCACGGTCGCGAGATGGGCGATCAGCTCCGAGAAGTCATCGTCGGTCATGCGATCACCCGCGGCAGCAACATCCGCGAGAGCGAAGCGGTACGCATCGTCCGAGAGCACCCGTGCATCGCCCTCGATGTCGCGCTGGCGGTAGTCGACGCCGTCGATGCGAATCGTGCGGAAACGATCCGACATCGCCTGGATTTCGCGCATGAAGTCGGACGCGGCGAAGCGGCCTTCGCCGAGCGCATTCGGCGGCGTGTTCGACGTTGCAACGATCTTTGATCCGGTCGAGGTGAGATCGCCGATGAGTCGGGTCATGAGCATGGTGTCCCCCGGATCATCGAGCTCAAACTCGTCGATACAGATGAGCTTCGCGCCCTGGAGCACTCCCACGGCGCCCGAGTACCCGAGCGCGCCAACGAGCGCCGTGTACTCGATGAATGTGCCGAAGTACTTCCGGCCCGCCGTCGCGTGCCAGGTCGCGGCGAGCAGGTGCGTCTTGCCGACGCCAAAGCCACCGTCGAGGTACACGCCCGGCTTCGTGGGCGCCGGTGCTTCCGCGGGCTTCTTCCGGCCGAAGCCGAAGAACCCGCCGCCGCCGTTGCGCGGTGCGGCCTTCGCGGGGCCTGCAAACGAGCTGAGGATGTCGCGTGCCTCTGCCTGCGACGGGTAGTCGGGATCGGGTCGGTACGACTCGAACGAGGCATGATCGAACTGGGGTGGCGGAACGAGAGTCGCGACGAGTTCGGTTCCGGAAACGCTCGGGCGCCGGTCTACCAGGCGGGCGGCGCTGTGCTGCTTGTCAGAGGACATCGGAGTCAGTCTAGCCCTATGACACGCCCCATACGGAGTCGGGCAGTTCACCGCGCCATCCTGGTTTCGGGAGCGCCCGCACGAAGCTCTCCGTCTGCTTTTCCCACCCGATGGGATCGGTATTCCAGATCTTGACATGCTCGCCATCACGGCTGAGGTGCAGCTGCACGAGGTCCGGGCGCGCGGCGGCGAGCCGTTCGGCGCCGGCGCTCGGCACGAAGGTGTCGCCGCGGCTTGCGTGCACGAGCACGGGCACGGTGAGAGCGGCGGCTACCGTCTCAGGTTGAATGCTCTCGAAATCGATTCCCGCGGCTTCGCCGCCGCGCACTACGCCGCGTTCAAGCAGCGAGATGCCGACGTCGGCGAGCCCCTGCGGAACGGGGATGCGGCTCGCCTGGTGGCGCAGCAGAGCTGGCCAATCAACAGCCGGTGAGTCAAGCACGATGCCGTCAACGGCGGCAGCGCACGGTCCGGCCGTCGCCGAGCGCAGCACCGCGGTGCCGCCCATGGACCAGCCGACGAGGGTCACTCGCTCCGCGCCCCGCCGCACGGCTTCCGCGATCGCCGCGTCGACGTCGCGGCTCTCCGCGATCCCAATCCCGTAGCGGCCGTGCTCTCCCGCGGGTGCGCCGGGATCATTGCGGTACGAGATTACGAGGCTCGTGATACCAGCACGTGCAAGCGGCGCGACGCCGCGCAGCGTCTCAGCGGGCAACGCGCCGCGGCCATGCACATGCACCGCCCAGCGGCCCCGGCTCCCCCGCCGCACACGATCCGGGTGGATGATCCAGGCATCAGCCGTGCCGAGCTCGGTCTCGTACGTGATGCGCTCGGTCCGGAACCCGGTTTCCTCCGGCTCCGTGAACCACCAGCCGGTGATCCGGCCGGTTGTGCCGGGCTCGAGCGACCCGCTCGGGATCCCGACCAGCTCGCGGCGTGCCTCGGTGCCGGAGCGCGCGATCACCGGGCCCAGGCGCGCGTGGCCCGCTCCCCCGGAGAACAGGAGGGAGTACTGGCCCGGCAGCGCAGCGTGGTCACCGCGGAGCTGCACGATGAGGCGCTCGCCCTCGCGGTCAATGCGCGTCACAGTCACGGGCTCACCCGGCGATCGCTCGGGAGTGACGAGAATTCTGGCGAGAGTGGCTCCGCCCACACCGATGACTGCGGCGCCCGCTGCCGCAACGCCCACGCCCACTCCGAGTGCGCGCCCGAGTTTGCTCTGCCAGTTCTGCATCGTCCGTCCTCACCTCGGTGATCCGGCGGAACCCGGCGTGGCTCCGCGAGTTGGTTCACAGGAAACTCTAGTGTCACGAGTGTGATGGCAATGATCGGCGGGTCCTCGATCGAGTTCGACGTCGCAGCAGCGCAGCTCCGAAACGCGCGGTTGCGTAGCGAACTCGTGTCTCAGGAGATCCCCGCACCCGAGCGGATCGCACCGCGTTCGATCGCGCTGGCCGCCGGCATCGTGCGGGGCCCGCGCCGGGACACTGATCGCGCGGCAGACCGCGCGGCAGCGCTCGAGTCCGCCTATGGCGCCGGGCGCATCGTGTTAATGCACGATCCCGAGTCGGCTGCCGAGTGGGGCAGCCCGTTCCGTATTGTGTGTTTCGCGCAGGCGCCGCTCGAGGTGGAGATCGGTGTGGATCCGTTCATCTCCGATGTCGCTTGGTCATGGCTCGTCGACGCGCTCGACTCCCGCGAGGCGGAGTACACGGCGCTCTCCGGCACCGCCACGAAGACGCTCTCAACCGGGTTCGGTACGCTGGAGTCGAGGGGCGATGCCGCTCAGATCGAGCTGCGCGCCTCATGGACGCCGCTCGGAGCCGATTTCACCGCTCACGCGGAGGCTTGGTCGGAGCTGCTCTGCCTGCTCGCCGGTCTCCCCCACGCGGAAGGGGTCGACTCGATCGCGGCGCGACGGGCGCGCCCGACACCCGAGGGAGCCGAGTAGAGCGTGGTAGAACAGTCGGAACTTGAGACCAATTGGTCGCTGATCACCGACAACGAGGGGCTTGCGCGCGCCGCGGCTGAGCTGGCGGCGGCCTCCGGCCCCGTGGGCGTGGACGCCGAGCGTGCATCGGGCTTTACCTACGGCTCGGAGGCGTACCTGGTTCAGGTGTTCCGACGGGACGCTGGCCCCTATCTCTTTGACCCCACCGGTATCACCGATTTTGCGCCGCTCGCTGACGCGATCCGCGGCGAGGAATGGGTGCTGCACGCCGCGAGCCAGGACATCCCCTGCCTCGCTGACCTGGGACTGCACCCGGACCACCTCTTCGACACCGAGCTTGCCGCTCGGTTGCTGGGATACGAGCGCGTGGGGCTCGGCGCCATTGTTGAGTCGCTGCTCGGGATCCATCTGGAGAAGGCGCACTCGGCGGCCGACTGGTCGAAGCGACCGCTGCCCGAGTCCTGGCTCGACTATGCCGCATTCGATGTCGCGCTGCTGCCCGATCTGCGCGATGCCGTGGCCCGCGACCTCGCCGCCCAGGGCAAAGAGGAGTACGCCGCGCAGGAGTTCGAGGCCGCCCGCACCAAGCGGCCGAAGCCGAAGAACCCCGAACCCTGGCGCAAGCTGTCCGGCGGCCACGCCCTGCGCACTCCGCGCAGCCTGGCGCTCGCCCGCGAACTCTGGGAAGCGCGTGATGCACTTGCCCGCGAGCGTGACGTCGCGCCCGGCCGACTCATTCCCGACTCTTCGGTCGTCGCTGCAGCCGCCGCGAACCCCCGCTCGAAGGGGGATCTCGCGCGCCTGCCCAACTTCAAGGGCCGCGCAAGTCGCACCGAGATCGATCGTTGGTGGCGGGCAATCCTCACGGGCAAGACGACCGAGGATCTGCCCGGCGCGAAGCCGCGCGATCCCGATGCGATCCCCCACCACCGCGGCTGGGCGCAGCGGCATCCCGAAGCCGCTGAGCGTCTCACCGAAGCCCGCGCGGTCGTGGAGACGGAGGCGGAGCGCCAGGGAATCCCAATCGAGAACCTGCTCACCCCGGATCACCTGCGGCGACTGGTGTGGCGCCCGCCCGCAGACCGCTCCCCCGAAGGAATTGCACTCCGTCTCACGGAGCTCGGGGCTCGGGCCTGGCAGGTTGGAATTGTCGCACCAATTCTGGCTCCCGTTTTTGTAGAGTAGCGCTAATCCTCCTCCCGATTTCTCGGGAAATATCAGGGAACGCGCACCGCCTCTTCTGAGTTTGAGACTCCGTCTCTAATATGGTGGAAGACCGATCACATACCTGATGGAGGCGAAGTGGCCGCAATGAGAGAAGTCGTGTTCGTAGATGGGGTGCGCACACCCTTCGGACGCGCGGGCGAAAAGGGCATGTACGCGGGAACCCGCGCCGACGACCTCGCGGTCAAGGCGCTGCAGGGGCTGTTGGCACGCAACGAGTCGCTCCCCCTCGACCGAATCGACGATGTCGGCATTGCCGCAACCTCGCAGCAGGGCGACCAGGGCCTCACCCTCGGCCGTACAGTGTCGATCCTTGCTGGGATCCCGCTCAGCGTCCCGGGCTTCGCGCTCGATCGCATGTGCGCGGGCGCGCTCACGGTTGCCTCGTTCATGGGCGCCGCGATCGGCTCCGGCCAGTACGACATCGCCGTCGCAGGCGGTGTCGAGCACATGGGGCGTCACCCGCTCGGCCTCGACGCCGATCCCAATCCCCGCTTTGTTGCAGAGAAGCTGGTGAGCCCCGATGCGCTGAACATGGGTCTCACCGCAGAGCGTCTGCACGACCGCTTCCCGGCACTCACGAAGGAGCGCGCCGATCGCTTCGGCATGCTGAGCCAGCACAAGGTGCAGGCCGCCTACGATCGCGGCGACATCCAGGCCGACCTGGTGCCCGTTGCCACGCGCTCTGCGGCTGGCTGGGGCCTCGCGACTGAGGATGAGGGCCGCCGGCCCGAGACCACGATGGAGGGTCTCGCCGGTCTCAAGACGCCGTTCCGTCCGCACGGTCGCGTCACCGCGGGAACCTCGTCACCACTGACCGACGGTGCGACCATGTCGCTGCTTGCCGGCGCGGATACGGCGCGCGAGCTCGGTCTCGGCGCGAAGATGAAGCTCGTGGGCTTCGGCTTTGCGGGTGTGGAGCCAGAGGTGATGGGACTCGGTCCCGTGCCCTCCACCGAGAAGGCGCTGAAGCGCGCGGGCCTTACGATCGATGACATCGGGCTGTTCGAGCTCAACGAGGCGTTTGCGGTGCAGGTGCTCTCGTTCCTCGACCACTTCGGAATCGCCGATGAGGATCCCCGGGTGAACCCGTGGGGCGGTGCGATTGCGCTGGGCCACCCGTTGGCAGCGTCGGGCGTGCGTCTGATGATCCAGCTGGCTCGCCAGTTCGCTGAGCGCCCGGACGTGCGCTACGGCATCACCGCGATGTGTGTTGGCCTGGGCCAGGGCGGTACTGCGATCTGGGAGAATCCTCACTTCAACGGCAAGAAGGGCAAGTAACTCGCCATGACTGACTACACCGGTATCGACTTCGCGCCGCTCCTCGCCGCATCGGACGACGAGGTCATCACGGACATGTTCGTGCGCGATGTTGCGCTCGCCTCTGGCGGCACGCTCGCGCTCATCACGATGGACAATGGGCGGGATCACACCCGGCCGAACACGCTCGGGCCGCGCACGCTCGAGCGACTCGGCGGCGTGCTCGACGAGCTCACGAAGCGTGCGGCCGTCGGCGAGATCACAGCAGTGGGTATCACGGGCAAGCCGTTCATCTTCGCCGCTGGCGCGGACCTCTCGAAGGTTTCCACGCTCGCCACCGCCGAGAACGCCCGACTCATGGCTCAGTACGGCCACCACATCCTTGGCAAGCTCGGCACCGTGGGCGTGCCCTCGTTCGCGTTTGTGAACGGCCTCGCGCTCGGCGGCGCGATGGAGATCGCGCTGCACTGCACCTACCGCTCAGTCGACGCGTCGGCCGCGGCCCTCGCCTTCCCTGAGGTCTTCCTCGGCATCATTCCCGGTTGGGGCGGCGCCACCATCGTTCCCAATCTGATCGGGATCGAGAAGGCGCTCGAGGTGATCGTCTCCAACCCGCTGAAGAACAACCGCATGCTCAAGCCGGCGCAGGCGAAGGAGATGGGCCTGTTCGACGAGCTGTTTGGTTCCGCAAGTTTCCTTGAGGAGTCGCTTGCGTGGGCGGATGCAGTGGTGAGCGGTGCGAAGAAGGTGGAACGTCCGAACGTTCCTGGCAAGCTCGAGCGCCTCACCAAGTGGCCCGCTGCGATCAAGATCGCTCGCGACATGCTCAAGGCGCGCATTGGTACGGCTGCGAAGGCGCCCTACGTCGCGCTTGACCTGCTGAGCGCCGCGAAGGACAACGACTTGACGCGCGGTTTCGAGCGCGAGGACGATGCGCTGACCGAGCTCATCGCGGGTGATCAGTTCGTCGCGTCGATCTACGCGTTCGACCTCGTGCAGAAGCGTGCGAAGCGACCCGCTGGCGCGCCGGACAAGTCGCTCGCGAAGCCTGTGCAGAAGGTTGGCGTCATCGGCGCAGGCCTGATGGCCAGCCAGTTCGCGCTGCTCTTTGCGCGGAAGCTTCGTGTCCCCGTGGTCATCACGGACTTGGATCAGGGCCGCGTGGATAAGGGCCTCGAGTACATCCGTGGTGAGGTCGACAAGCTGCGCGACAAGGGCCGGCTGTCCTCGGACGACGCGAACCAGGTGAAGGCCCTCGTGAGCGGCACGACCGACAAGGCACTGTTCGCCGATTGTGATTGGGTGATCGAGGCTGTGTTCGAAGAACTCGGTGTCAAGCAGCAGGTCTTCGCAGAGATCGAGCCGATCATCTCGGAGACCGCGGTGATCGCCACGAATACTTCTTCGCTCTCCGTGGAGGAGATCGGTGCGAAGCTCGCGCACCCTGAGCGACTCGTAGGCTTCCACTTCTTCAACCCGGTCGCGGTGATGCCGCTCATCGAGGTTGTGAAGACGCCGAGCACCGACGACGCGACGCTTGCCACCGCCATGGTTGCGGCGCGTAAGCTCGGCAAGAGCGCCGTGATCACCGCCGACCGCCCGGGCTTCGTGGTGAACCGTCTGCTCGCTAAGGTAATGGGCGAAGCAGCGCGGGCGCTCGATGAGGGCACCCCGATGCCCGTGGTCGAGCGTTCGCTTGCCCCGATCGGCCTGCCGATGGGTCCGTTCGAGCTGATCGACCTGGTGGGCTGGAAGGTTGCGGCACACGTACAGGACACGATGGTGAGCGCATTCCCTGAGCGTTTCTACGCCTCACCGAACCTGCACGCGCTTGCTGAGGTGGAAGCCCCGCTCGTGAAGTCGAAGCAGGGCAAGGTTGAGGATCTGTCGAAGGCGGGCCGAAAGGCGCTCAAGCTGGGTTCGACGGCCGTGAGCGAGGAAGAGATCCTCCGCCGCGTGGAGGATGAGCTCGCTGGCGAGATCAAGATCATGCTCGACGAAGGCGTGGTTGCTGCGGCCGAGGATATCGACCTGTGCCTCATCCTGGGCGCCGGCTGGCCCTTCCAAGCGGGTGGCGCGACGCCGTACCTGGATCGTGTGGGCGCAAGCGAGCGTACCTTCGGCGGCACCTTCCACGATCCGCGTATCGCGGCGGCGGGCTAACCCCCTCCCTCGTCAATCACGACGCTGCGTGTGGCCCCGGCCTCGGCCGGGGCCACACCTGCTTTCTCACCTACTGCATCGCATGTTCTCTCTCTACTTGAGGGTGAGGGGACTTTCCAGAGTGGGATCAGGGCTTCCTCACGGTGTCCTGTTTTGCCGCGTGTTTCCGCGGTTTTCTGGGGTCTGAATGTCAGTGGTCACTGCTTGAATGAGCACATGACCACCACCCGAGGTTCTCCCGCTACTGGCTCGCCGCTCGCGCCGCGCCGGGCTTCCCGGGTGCGTTTCCAGAAGACCCCCGCTCCGGCAACCGGCGCGGCCTCCTCTGCGCCCGCTTACCCTACGCGCCGACCCCATTCCGGCGTGGGACCCGCCCCCGGATCTTCCGCTCCCGACTCTCCTGCTGCCCCGGAGTTCGACCCCACCGAGCTCATCACCAAAGCATTCGCGTCCGCCGCCCCCGGTGTCATCCCACCCGTGTTCTCTGTTCGGGTGGTCGATGACGTGGTCGGCATGCTGGAACAGTTCTCTCGCTTCCAGAACATCCTCACCGCCGCACGCCTGAACGTTCTCTCCTTCGCGATGGAGACCGCGGTGCACCGTGCCCCTTCCGGCAGCGGCGACATCCCGTACCGTTCCCTGCGTGCCGAGATCGCGACCGCCCTTCATCAGAGCGAACACATCGTGGAACGCGATCTGAACCTTGCGAGCGCGCTCACGATGCGTTTCCCGGCCACCCTGCCACGTATGCTCACCGGGCAGGTTTCTCCCGAGCACGTCCGCGCACTCGTGGAATCCGCGGACGCGCTGGGCCTTGGGCAGGATCCAGATTCGGTGCGTGTGCGGGGCAGATACGAGGCGGAGGTGCTGCGGCGTGCTGAGTCCCAGACTCCGCAGCGTTTGCGGCCGATCGCGCGGAAGCTTGCCCGTGAACTCGCGAGAACCCTTCCGAAGCCGGCCCTATTCCCGGGCATTGATCCCACGGCCGATGACCCATCTAGCACTGACCCGGCCAGCACCGACCCAACGAGCACCGATCCCGACGGCGCTGCCCCGAACAACCTCGACCCGGAAGCTAGCACTGCTGCTAGCGGCGTCCCCGTTCCAGCGCCGGAGTGTGAGCGAAAAGTGTGGGTGCGTGATCATGAGAACGGGATGGCGGAACTGGTGGCGTTCATGCCGTCACCGGTGGCGTATGCGATTCATGATCGTCTGACGCGGCTCGCGAAGTCCGCGGAAGTCACCGAGCACCAACTCACACGCACCCTCACTGGTCGCGATGGTGTTTCCGCGGGTGCAGGCACCGGCACCGGCACGGGCACGGGTGAAGCGTCACCCGCGCACCCCACGCGCAAGCCACGGGGTGTGAGAGCACAGAGTGTCGCAGAACGACGGCGCATGCTCCGGGAACTCCGTCCGGGCATGAAAGGCGGGCGTCCCGGGGTGCGAGAAATCCGGGCAGGGCTTCCCAAGCGCAGTCGCGCGCAGACCCGCACGGATGTGTTCCGGGACTTGCTCCTTGCCGGGGATCCGATGCGGCTGGTTGCGGGGTCTCCGGAGGAGGCGGTGCGGGCGCACATCCAGGTCGTGGTGACCACCACAGCACCCCCGGGCACCAACTCACCGACCGGCACTGACTCCACTGCTTCGGCGCCGCCGGAGTTCACGGATGCCGAACTCATCGGATCCGGACCCATCGACCCCGAACAGATCCGCGGATACGCAGGTCACGCGGACTTCTGGGAGAAAGTCACCGTGTCCGGTGAGAGGGGGGATGTACTGAGTGTGGATCGGTATCGCCCCAGTGCACAGATGCGCCGCTTCCTCGGCGCCCGCGACCTGCACTGTAGATTCCCTGGCTGCCGGGTGCCGGTGAACCGCTGCGATATCGACCACACGATCCCCGCAGCAGACGGCGGCACGACATCAACAAACAACCTCGCACACCTCTGCCGAGGCCACCACACCATGAAGCACAACTCTGACTGGGACCACCGTTTGTTGCCGGACGGGACAATGCGCTGGCGATCCCCAACCGGACGCGTGTACGAGGACGAACCGCCAAGCCGGGTGAGATTCCAGAAACACGCGCACACCGGGACACCACCACCCGTATCGTCAGCATCGCCAGGACTGCCAGCACCCTCGGCCTGGCCCCTCGTTCCGCCGGGGCCGGTGGAGGAAGAAGCGCCGGACGACCATCCCTTTTAGCGTGGGTGGGTTTCACCAACGCGGGTTCACGATCCGCGGTGCATGTTCCCGGCCTGTGGTCGGAATGCCACTACGAAGTAGACGAGGTTCAGAACTACGTCGAAGTGACTGCGCGTTCGGAGAGGACGAGCACCCCTCGTATGGTCTCCGGAGGACTAGATTGCGTGATCAGGCCGCGCGATCGGGATCTTGTCTCCGCGCACCTGCGCGGAAACATCAGCTGCAATCTGCGCGGCGGTGAGCCCCGCGTCCTCCAGCAGCTCATCGCGACTCGCGTGTGCCGGGAACTCGTCGGGTGTGCCCAGCTCACTGACTGCTGTATCGACAGCGGCATCGCGGAGCGCCTGCCGAATTCGAGTGCCGACACCTCCGACCCGGATGCCATCCTCAATGCTGATGAGGAGCCGATGGGTGCGAGCCAGATCGACCACCGAGGCTGCGACGGGAACCACCCAACGAGGATCGACAACGGTCGACGAGATTCCCTGCGCGGCGAGGAGCTCAGCAGCTTCACGCGCGATGTGAGCCATCGGGCCGACGGTCACGAAGAGCACATCGCGTTCGCTCGCCTCAGGCGGCACCTCGCGCAGAATGTCCACGCCATCTTCGGTGCGCCGCACAGCGGGAAGTGGGGCTCCAACGGAGCCCTTCGGGTAGCGGATGACCGTTGGGCCGTCGGTGATTGCGACCGCCTCGCCCAAGAGCTCTCGGAGCGACGCCTCGTCGCGGGGAGACGCGATCCGAATGCCGGGAACGACCTGCAGCGTGGCCAGATCCCACACGCCATTGTGGCTGGCGCCGTCTGGTCCCGTGAGGCCAGCTCGATCGAGCACAAAGGTCACGCCAGCGCGGTGGAGCGCCACATCCATCAGCAACTGATCGAAGGCGCGATTCATGAAGGTCGCGTAGATCGCTACGACAGGGTGCAAGCCCCCGTACGCCAGGCCGGCGGCGCTGGTGACTGCGTGCTGCTCAGCGATACCAACGTCGTAGACGCGGCCGGGGTGTCGCTCCGCAAGCGCGTCGAGCCCGGTCGGGGCGAGCATCGCCGCGGTGATCCCCACGATCCGCTCGTCCGTGTCGGCGAGTTCCACGATCCGATCTCGGAAGACACCCGTCCAGCTGGGACCACTTGAGACCGAAACGGGTTCACCGTTGCCCGGATTGATCTGGCCCACCGAGTGGAACTGATCTGCCTCGTCGTTTTCCGCGGGAGCGTAGCCGCGTCCCTTCTCTGTGATGACGTGCACCAGCGTGGGCCGGCCGTAGCCCTTGGCCTGACGCAACACCTCTTCGACCGCGGCGAGATCGTGGCCGTCCACAGGACCGAGATACTTGATATCGAGGTTGGAGTATAGGTGGTCGTTGTTGCTGGCACGGCTGAGAAAACCGTGCAGCGCACCGCGGGCCCCGCGGTAAATGGTGCGGCCGGGGCGACCGAAGCGGGAGAAGAGCTTCTCGCTCCCCTCCTGAAGGTCACGATAGGTGTCCTTCGACCGGACGGAGTTCAGGAAGCGCGCCATCCCGCCGATCGTCGGTGCATACGAACGACCATTGTCGTTGACGACAATGACGAGGTTCCGATCATTATCGTCAGTGATGTTGTTGAGCGCTTCCCAGGTCATTCCGCCCGTGAGTGCGCCGTCGCCGACCAGCGCGACCACATGGCGGTTCTCCTGGCCGGTGCGGGCGAAGGCGCGTGAGATGCCGTCCGCCCAGCTCAACGAGCTGGAAGCGTGCGAGCTCTCGACGATGTCATGCTCGGACTCTGCGCGCTGTGGGTAACCGGCGAGACCCCCGCGACGGCGAAGCAGCGAGAAGTCCTTGCGGCCGGTGAGAAGCTTGTGCACGTAGCTCTGGTGCCCCGTGTCGAAGACGATCGGGTCACGCGGCGACTCAAACACCCGGTGCATGGCGATGGTCAGCTCAACCACACCGAGGTTGGGGCCGAGATGGCCGCCAGTCTTCGCGACTTCAGCGATGAGAAACTCGCGGATCTCAGCAGCGAGCGTGCGACACTCCTCTGGGGTCAGGTGATCGAGATCGCGTGGACCGTCGATTCCATCCAGGATCGCCACCCGCATACCTCCCCTTCAGCCCGCCACGTGCGGCGGAGCATCCCATCAGTCTACCCGGCGGCGGATACCGCGCTGAGCAGACCGGCCCGCGTATCGCCGGGGTGGGGCCGGCCACGCCGTGCTCACACGATGGGAGCGCGACGGCGTTGGACGTGGGAATCTCGTGAAGGGTCAGAGTAATGACCCCTCCTTTCTGCGGCGTATCGGTGGGCGGCAGAACGCACAGCGCCCCGCACGATTCGTGCGGGGCGCTGTGCGTTCTCTCCAGGAGATGCCGGTGACTAGACCAGCGAACGGAGCACGTACTGCAGGATGCCGCCGTTGCGGTAGTAGTCGGCTTCGCCCGGGGTGTCGATGCGCACGACCGCGTCGAAGCTGACGGTGCTGCCGTCTTCCTTCGTGGCGGTGACCGCGACCGTCTTCGGGGTGACACCCTCGTTCAGCGCGGTGACGCCGACGATGTCGAAGGACTCGGTGCCGTCAAGGCCGAGCGAATCTGCGCTCTCGCCCGCCGGGAACTGCAGCGGCAGCACGCCCATACCGATCAGGTTCGAGCGGTGAATACGCTCGAAGCTCTCGGTGATGACGGCCTTGACGCCCAGCAGGCGGGTGCCCTTCGCCGCCCAGTCGCGCGACGAGCCCGAGCCGTACTCCTTGCCACCAAGCACCACGAGCGGAACACCAGCTGCCTGGTAGTTCTGCGACGCGTCGTAGATGTACGACTTGGGGCCGCCCTCGAGCGTGAAGTCGCGGGTGAAGCCACCCTCGACGCCAGCGCCATCATTCTCAGCCGCAAGCAGCTGGTTGCGCAGGCGGATGTTCGCGAAGGTGCCGCGAATCATGACCTCGTGGTTGCCGCGGCGCGAGCCGTAGGTGTTGAAGTCGCGAACGGCGATGCCATTCTCGATCAGGTACTGGCCAGCAGGCGTCTCGGCGCGGAAGCTGCCCGCGGGGCTGATGTGGTCAGTCGTAACCGAATCGCCCAGCTTCGCGAGGACGCGGGCGCTGGAGATGTCGGTGACGGGCACCGGCTCGAGCGTCATGCCCTCGAAGTAGGGCGCCTTGCGTACGTAGGTCGACTTCTCATCCCACGCGAAGGTGTTCCCGTCCGGGGTGGGCAGCGAGGTCCAGTGCTCGTCGCCATCGAAGACCGTCGCGTACTTCGACTTGAACATGTCCGAGTCGATGGATGCGTCGGCGATCTTCTGCACCTCGGTGGGGTCGGGCCAGATGTCGCGGAGGAAGACGTCGTTACCGTCCTGGTCCTGCCCCAGCGCCTGAGTCTCGAAGTCGAAGTCCATCGTGCCGGCAAGCGAGTACGCGATCACGAGCGGGGGGCTCGCGAGGTAATTCATCTTGATGTCCGGGTTGATGCGACCCTCGAAGTTACGGTTACCCGAGAGGACAGCGGTGACCGCGAGGTCGTTGTCGTTGACCGCCTGCGAGATCTCCTCGTTGAGGGGGCCCGAGTTACCGATGCAAGTGACGCAGCCGTACCCGACCGTGTAGAAGCCGAGCGCCTCGAGGTCCTGGTTCAGGCCGGACTTCTCGTAGTAGTCCGTCACTACCTTGGATCCGGGAGCGAGCGTGGTCTTGACCCACGGCTGCGCCTTCAGGCCCTTCGCAACCGCGTTGCGAGCGAGCACGCCGGCGGCGAGCATCACGGAAGGGTTCGAGGTGTTCGTGCAGGAGGTGATCGAGGCGAGGGTGACCGCGCCGTGATCGAGCTCGAACTCGTTGCCGGCCTGATCCTTCACCTTGGCGGGGTTCGCTGCCGCGGCGTAGTTCTTGAGATCGGTCTCGAACTGCGTCTTCGCTGCGGTGAGCTCGATGCGATCCTGCGGGCGCTTCGGGCCGGCGATCGAGGACACCACCGTGCTGAGGTCCAGCTCAAGGTACTCACTGAACGAGGGCTCAACGGCGGGGTCGTGCCACATGCCCTGCGCCTGCGTGTACGCCTTGATGAGCTCGATCTGCTCTTCGCTACGGCCGGTGAGGCGCAGGTAGTCGAGGGTGACGTCGTCGACCGGGAACATCGCCGCGGTCGAACCGAACTCGGGGCTCATGTTGCCGATGGTGGCGCGGTTCGCGAGCGGCACGGAACCAACACCCTCGCCGTAGAACTCGACAAACTTGCCGACGACGCCGTGCTTGCGGAGCATCTGCGTGATCGTGAGCACGACATCGGTCGCGGTCACGCCAGCGGGGATCTTGCCCGAGAGCTTGAAGCCCACAACGCGCGGGATAAGCATGGAGATGGGCTGGCCCAGCATGGCTGCCTCAGCCTCGATGCCGCCAACACCCCAGCCGAGAACGCCGAGGCCGTTCTCCATGGTGGTGTGCGAGTCAGTGCCGACACAGGTGTCGGGGTACGCCTGCAGCTTGCCGTCCACCTCGCGGGTGAACGTGACGCGCGCAAGGTACTCGATGTTGACCTGGTGCACGATGCCGGTCCCCGGGGGAACGACCTTGAACTCGTCGAACGCGCCCTGGCCCCAGCGGAGGAACTGGTAGCGCTCGCCGTTGCGCTGGTACTCGATCTCCACGTTGCGGGCAGCCGCGCCTGCGGTGCCGTAGACGTCGGAGATGACCGAGTGGTCGATGACCATCTCGGCGGGTGCGAGCGGGTTGATCTTGTCGGGCGTGCCACCCAGGTCGACAACGGCCTCGCGCATGGTGGCAAGGTCGACCACACAGGGCACGCCGGTGAAGTCCTGCATGATGACGCGCGCGGGCGTGAACTGGATCTCGGTGTCGGGCTCAGCCGACGGATCCCAGTTGCCGAGAGCCTCAATGTGCGCGCGGGTGACGTTTGCGTCATCCTCCGTGCGGAGCAGGTTCTCGAGCAGTACCTTCAGGCTGTACGGCAGACGCTCGTGACCTGGGACCTGATCGATCCGGTAGATCTCGTACTCCCGCTCGCCGACGGCGAGGGTGCTCTTCGCGTCGAAGCTGTTGACGGCTCCCATGAGGCTCCTCCAATTTATCTCGATGTCAAGATAACTCTACACCGAAGTGGAGCCCTTCGCTGTCACTCCGGCGGGGCGTTTTGCCCTGTGCTCTCAACGATATCGGGGTTCGAATCATCAGATGATTTACTCACCCGGTGCACGACAAACCATGTCAGCGCGATGACTGCAGCGAAGAGGGGCGTTCCCATGACGATTCGCGCCGTTCCGAGTGCGGCGACCTGCTCGCCGAGATACATCGGCAGCTGCACGGCGAGCCGCGCGACGAACATGGCGAGCCAGAGGAGCGTGAGCAGCGTTGCGGCGCGTCGCAGCTTCAGGTCGTGGCGCCAGGCGCGGAAGTTTCCGCGGGTGAAGCCGATCACCAGGCCGATTGCGGGCCACCCCACAAGCAGTGAGATCACGAGGCCGAGCGACCAAGCCGCGTTGACCACGAAGCCCCACACGAAGTAGTCGACGCCGCGTCCGGTGATCAACGTAATGACGACCGCGATGCCGACGCCGAGCATGCCGGAGAGCGCCGCGATGGGCGTCTCCCGGCGTACCAGTCGTACGACGAAGAGAAGAACGGCGAGTGCACCGGGGATTACTGCGGCGAGTCGTGCGTCCTGCGTCGGCACGTAGATGCCGAGGAACAGCAAGCTCGGGATCAGGGTCTCTGCGACGCCGCGCCAGCCGCCGATCGCGGCGAGGACGCTTTCCGCGGTGAGTTCTTCGCCGGAGACTCCGCCCTGAACCGCGCGGGCCATGCCGCCGAGCCGGCCCAGGGGCGACTCGGTGGCGTTCTCTGCGGCATTCTTAGCCGAGGGCTGCGCGCCGCTCTCCTCCGCCTCGCTCACGCGGGCTGGGCCCCGCCCTGAGCAGCAGCGTCGCCCTGAGGGCGCTGAGCCTGCACGCCGGCAGGAACGCGCAGCGGGAGCAGCTCGCTCGGGGGCATCGGCTGGTCGCCGCGCACAACGACCACCTCGCGGAACAGGTCGATCACCCGTTCGCGTGCAGAAGCATCGACTGCCGCCTTGCCCATGATCACACCGCGCAGCATCCAGCGGGGGCCGTCCACGGCGATAAAGCGTGCCGTGCGCGTGCCGCCCTGCTCGGCCGGTGCGGGGGTTTCGACGAGGAGCTCGGGGCCGAGCGGACCGGTTTCTTCGACCGCGCTGGCGCCCTGGGCGGCCATCTGCTGAGTGAGCTCGCGGCGCACGCCGTGCCACAGTCCGGTGGTCTTGGGTGCCGCAAACGCCTGTACCTGAAGCAGCGACTCTGCGTACTCAAGGGACACAGCAACGACGCGATTCGCGCGCTCATCGACCTCGAGGCGCAGCTGCAGGCCCTCGCGCGGAGCGACCTTGATGCCGCCAAGATCGACGTACGGGCGCATTGCGGGGACCTCTGCCGCGTCGAACGGGCCGGCAGTATCTCGGTCCGCGGGGTGGGACTTGCTCTCGTCGAGCTCCTCGCCCGCGCTCTCGTGGAGCTCGAGGGCCTCCGCGGAATCTGCGGCCTCCGGGGTGTTCTTCTCGACGTCCTGCGTCTCTGACTTGTCGCTCATGCTCTCTTCGTTTCTTTCGTGTCCTGCGAAATCTGGGTGGTCTGCCCGTGCCGGCCTAGTGCGTCCCCGACTGCACTCCGGTGGAGCCAAAGCCGTTTACGCCGCGGACGCTGTCGGGCAGCGTGTCGACGGGAACAAACACGGCGCGCGACACGGGCATCACGATCATCTGAGCGATTCGATCCCCCACTGCCACGTCAAAGGATTGCTCGCGGTCGGTGTTCAACAGAGTGACTTTGATCTCCCCGCGGTACCCGGCGTCGACGGTGCCCGGGGAATTGACCACCGTGATACCGTGCTTCGCCGCGAGGCCGCTTCGCGGTACGACGAATGCGGCATATCCCGTTGGTAACGCGATTGACACCCCGGTGCTAATGAGGGCGCGCTCGCCGGGGCCGAGTGTCACAGCCTCCGTGGCCATCAGATCGGCGCCTGCATCCTCCGCGTGGGCATAGCGGGGCGCGTGCTCGGCCAGAAGTGGAATCTCTACTACATCGCTCACCCGGCCAGGGTATCGGATGCGCATGGGGCGCGCCCGCGCGCACACGCGTCGCGCAGGTGTTCAGGCGATAATGGAGGCATGACGAGTGACGCCGCCGCGGTCCCCGCGGCCTCCGCTGCCCCCAGCTCCGCCGAGTACCGGGAGCGCCTCGTTCCCGGGCCGGGAATGTTCATTGCGCTGCTGCTGGTGGCCCCGGCCGTGGCGCTCATCACGACGCCGATCAACATCAACGCTGCAATCCCCGCCGGGATCATCGTGTACCTCATCGCCGCGGTGACGCTGATCCTGCTCTCCCCCACGATTCGCGTGACGGGCGGGACGCTGGTGGCGGGACACGCATCGATCCCAGTCTCCCAGCTCGGCGAGATTGAGCTGCTGGGCGCGAGCCGGCTCCGCGCCGCGATCGGGCCCGGCCTTGATGCGCGAAGCTACCTGTTGGTGCGCGGCTGGGTGAACCGTGGGATTCGCATCGAGAACATCGACCCCAATGATCCCGCTCCCGTGTGGATCATCACGACCCGGCATCCGCAGAAGCTCGCGGACACGATTCGGTCAGCGCAAACGGGCAAGTGACACGTGGGCGCCACCATTGTGGCGCCCACGTGTCGGCACACCCGACGAAAAAAGCCTTCGGGCCCGGCTCCACCACTCAGGTGGGGCCGGGCCCGAAGGCGTCTGTCGCGAAGATCCGCGTCGGAAACGCAGCGCTCGTTAGGCCGCGCACTCCGCACAGATCGGACCGAGGTCGGTCTGGTGGTCCATCTGCGAGCGGTGTCGCACCAGGAAGCAGCTCACGCACGTGAACTCATCATCCTGCTGGGGAAGCACGACAACGTCGAGCTCAACGTCAGAGAGGTCCGAGCCGCCCAGGTCGAAACTCGGGTTGTCCGCATCCTCCGAGTCGAGTCCAGATGCACCCTTCGCCGGGCCGCGTTCTTTCAGGGCCTCGATGGAGTCGGCTTCTTCTTCGGACTTCCGGGGGGCGTCGTAATCGGTGGCCATTCTCTCCTGCAATCTTGTGCCGCACTTCGGCACCTCAACCTTCGAGCGGCCACAGTCTGCCGTACGATTCCCCTTTCGCGCAAACTGTGAGGCTTAGAGTTCTCTGTGCGCGTACTCGGAGCAGTTCCTCGGGGCACGAACTTTCCCACGCGCCGCGGCAATGTCGCCTGCTGCCCGCGAGGTGTGCCACCCTGGTTCGCGAGCGAGGAAGGGATGCGCCGATGGACGAACTGCGCTTTGTGCGACGCGAGGATCAGACACTGATCGTTGCGAATGATGCCGACCAGGAATTCCGGCTTGTCGTGGACGACGCCGTGCTCAGCGAGCTCCGGAACCTCAGTCGCCGTGAACGAGATGCCTCGAAGGTGCGTCCGCGTGAGATTCAGTCACTGATTCGTGCGGGTAAGACCCGCGCGCAGGTGATGGAGATCACCGGGCTTGAGGCCTCCGACATCGAGCGGTATGAGGAGCCGGTTCTTGCAGAGCGTCGGTACATCCTTGAACGCGCGCACGCCGTCCCGGTGCGCGCAGATGCACACAGCGAGGCTGATCAACACTTCGGTTCCGTGATTGCGGAGCGCCTGGTGTCGCTTGCGGCAGAGGCCAGTGAGTGGGCATCTTGGCGCGACGAGGAGACAGGCTGGATGGTCAGCCTCGAATTCATCTCACGCGATGTTGCGCACCGTGCCGTGTGGGCGTTCGACCACCGCAAGGGTGGGCTCTCTCCCGTGACCCCGGACGCGGTGACGCTCTCGAAGCAGGGCGACGTGGGCGATCGACTGATCCCCAAGCTCCGCGCTGTGGGCGGCAACGACGGCGCATCGAAGTTCGACTCGGGCGCGTTCGACGCCGCCGATCTCCCGGAGGCGACCGATGTGGACGGCGCGGCGCCCGCGGCTGATCCCGAGAGCGCAGCTGGAGACACTGCCGGTGCGAGTGCCCCGACCAACACCCCGATCGGTGTCGGTGGCGGTGCGAGCACCACGGGCAGCCCGGACGATGACATCGAAGCTGACTATGCTCGTCGGCGCGAGATCGATCAGCGCGCCATTAAGACGCACGAGACCCAGCCGATTGACCTGAGTCAGACCGCCGACCTGCTCGATGCCCTCCGCCGCAGACGGGGTGAGCGTGACGAGGCGAACCGCGCCGCGGCACAGGCAGACGTCGATTCGCTCGAGGCGGCGCTTGAAGCACCCGTCTCCCAGCTCACCGATGGTGAACTGGACGAGCGTTCGCAGAAGCTGGACTCGCCGGCTCCTGCTCGGCCTGTCCCCGCCGCTGAGCCGAAGCCAAGCGCCCCACGCAGCATTTGGGGTGCGAGTGGAGTGAGCGGTTCCGCTCCCCCGCTCCGCAGCGCCGACGATCAGCCATCGGCTCCAAGCGGCTCGCGTGCCGCCGGCCCGAGCGACGCTGACGACGATGACAACGACACGGCCCCCGTGGTGCGTGGTGGACGTCCGGCGTTGCCAAGCATCGGCCTTGCGGCCCGTCCTGGTGCCGACACCAACGGCGCTCGACCGGAGGCGGAGGATCGCACGCCCGGTCGACCGAACAGCGATGCGGAGAAGGGCGGCCGGAAGGGACGCGCCTCGATTCCGAGCTGGGACGACATCCTCTTCGGCACCCGGAGTGACGAAGACCCGAACTAGCCGGCGAGCGCTACGCCGCGCAGCGCGGCAACTCGCGTGACGAGCGCGGTGAAGCCCGTGCCGGCCAGTGCGCCGGCAAGCGCCAGGGGCACACCGCGCTCGTCCTCGCTGAAGGATCCGTGCTGCCCAACGAGTGACCGTGCCGACGGGGTATCCGCGCTGACGTAGTACGCGACGCGCTTGCGCGCTGCGATGAACACATCGCCCAGCCTGGGCGCAACCTCTGGCGCAACCGGGCCGAACACGTCGGCGGTGATTGCTTCATCGCGCGTGAAGACCCAGGCGCGATCGCCCTCTGCAGCTGCGATGCGATCTCGCACCTCTGCAATCAGCGCGGGATCGGCCTCGGCCCCGTTCTCTGCGAGGTACAGCGCGCGGAATCGCGGCTCGCCTCCGATTTCGACGACCCCGTCAAGCAGACCGGGAACTGAATCGAGCAGCACGTGCTGCTCAGCGGGCACGTCAATGATGCCGTGGTCCGCCGTCACTGCGACTCCGACGCCACCAGGAAGTGCGCGCAGGAAGTCGGCGAGCGCGGCGTCAAGCTGCTCCAGGCGACGGACCCACTCCGAGCTCTCCCAGCCGTGCTCGTGGGCCGCGCGGTCGAGCTCATCGACGTAGAGATAGATGAGCGTTGACTCCTGGGCTGGTCCGGCTGCCGCGGCGCGGAGTGTCTGCGACGCAATGGCGAAGCGGTCATCGATGCGCTGGCCGGACAGGTAGTCGGCGTCGCTCAGGATCGCGCGTGTGAGCCCGCCCTCTTCGTGCGCTGGCCGGCCGATGACGACGGGGCGGGCGCCGACCTCGCGTGCCTGGGCGAAGAGCGGCGTGGCCCGCTGCCATGAACGCACGTCCGTGATGCCGTCCCACTCGCTGAGCGTGGCGCGAAGGCCGAACTCGGGATGGCGGATACGGTAGCCCGCGAGACCGTGCTCGCCCGGCAGTCTGCCGGTCGTGATCGCGGTGAGCGCGGCTCCCGTCGTCGACGGGGCGACGGTCTCGATCCTGCGCTGCTGGAGTCCCGTGAGGGTGGGCGCGTGCCCTTTTCGTGCGGCGAGGTTCGCGTGACCCAGCCCATCGACCACGATCAGTACGAATGAGCGAAGCTCGGGCACGAGTGAGACATCAAGGTCGTCAAACGATCCTGGGGCGCTCGCGTGTGCGAGAACCGCGCGAGGATCTTTGCCCTGACCACGGGCGATGGCGGCCAAGCCGCTTGGCAGAATTGCGGCAAGCCTCGCGCCGTTGTCGGCGGCTGTCGGTAGCATATTGACCATTATGACCGAATCGTCCGGAGCACCCCACGAGATCGCCGGCGAACGCATCGAGGACATCGACATCTCGGAAGAGATGGAGGGTTCGTTCCTCGAGTACGCCTACTCCGTGATCTATTCCCGCGCGCTGCCAGATGCGCGCGATGGCCTGAAGCCTGTGCAGCGCCGCATCCTCTTCATGATGACGGACATGGGCCTGCGCCCCGAGAAGGGGCACGTGAAGTCGGCCCGCGTGGTTGGCGAAGTGATGGGCAAGCTGCACCCGCACGGCGATTCGTCGATCTACGACGCACTCGTGCGGATGGCGCAGGGCTTTGCCATGCGCCTGCCGCTCGTCGACGGGCACGGAAACTTCGGTTCGCTCGATGATGGTCCCGCCGCGTCGCGGTACACGGAGGCGCGCCTCGCGGGCGCTGCGCTCGCGATGACCGAGTCGCTCGACGAAAATGTCGTCGATTTCGTGCCGAACTACGACAACCAGATTATGCAGCCGGATGTTCTGCCCTCCGCAGTGCCCAACCTGCTCGTCAATGGCGCGAGCGGTATTGCTGTGGGTATGGCGACGAACCTCGCACCGCACAACCTCATCGAGGTCGTCGATGGGGCGAAGCATCTGCTCCAGCATCCCGAAGCGACGGTTGATGAACTCATGGAGTTCATCCCGGGGCCCGATCTCCCCGGCGGTGGCACCATCGTTGGGCTTGATGGCGTCAAGGATGCGTACCGGACCGGGCGCGGCGCGTTCCGCACGCGAGCGAAGGTTGCTGTTGAGCAGCTCGGCCCGCGTCGTACCGGCCTCATTGTGACCGAGCTCCCGTATCTCGTGGGGCCCGAACGAGTCATCGAGAAGATCAAGCAGGGCGTCGAGGCGAAGAAGCTTTCCGGCATCTCCGATGTGGCCGATCTCACGGATCGCAAAAATGGCTTGCGCCTGGTGATCACGCTGAAGACGGGCTTCGCGCCCGAGGCCGTACTCGAGCAGCTCTACCGCTACACGCCGCTCGAGGACTCCTTCAGCATCAACTCGGTTGCCTTGGTGCAGGGTCAGCCCCAGACGCTCGGGCTGCGCGAGATGTTGCGCGTCTTCCTTGACCACCGCATCTCGGTGATCACCCGTCGCACTGAGCACCGCTTGAGCAAGCGCCGTGACCGCCTGCACCTGGTTGAGGGCCTGCTCATCGCGATCCTCGACATTGACGAGGTGATTCAGCTCATTCGCACGAGCGATGACGCTGAGACCGCACGCACGCGCCTCATGCAGGTCTTCGATCTGTCCGAGCTGCAGGCAGAGTACATTCTCGAGCTGCGACTGCGTCGCCTCACGAAGTTCTCGCGCGTTGAGCTCGAGGCCGAGCGTGATGAGCTGAACGCCGAGATCGCGCAGCTGCTCGAGATACTCGGAAGCGACGAGCGCCTCCGTGGCGTGGTGTCCGATGAGCTGGATCAGGCCGCCGCCGCCTGGGGCACTCCGCGACGCACACTGCTCACGGGTGCGGTGATTCGTCCCACCCGCGCTGCCGCAGCGTCTGCCTCGCTCGAGGTTGCTGACTCCCCGTGCACCGTGCTGCTCTCCGTGACGGGGCGCATGCTGCGGATTGATCGGGATCCGGAAGCCGCTGACGCTCCGCGCGGTCCCTCACGCGCGACCAAGCACGGCGCCATTCTCGCGAGCGTTGACGGCACTGTCCGCGGCGAGCTTGGTGCGGTGATGAACGATGGGACGCTGCACCGCTTTACGCCTGTGGATCTGCCCGTTGTGCCGACCGCGAGCATCGCATTCTCGGCTGGCGTGAAGCTCGCGGACTACCTCGGGATCACGGACAAGAAGCTCCGCGTCGTGGGGATCGTGCCGATCGATACGGATACGCCGATCGGCATGTTCACACAGCAGGGCATCGTGAAGCGCGTGCTGCTCACGGACCTCCCGGCGAAGCCGAGCTTCGAGGTGATCGGACTGAAGGCGGGCGACCAGCTCGTGGGCATCTTCCCCGCACCCGACGGCACCGAGTTTGCAGCGGTGACGAGCGATGCACAGCTGCTGCGCTTCGACGCGACATCCGTGCGCCCGCAGGGCCGCCCGGCCGGCGGCATGGCCGGCATCCGCCTCGGCGACGAGGCGCGTGTGGTGTTCGCCACGGCGATCCCCGCCGCCGGCGAGGCCCGGGTAGTGACGGTGGCGGACAGCTCGATCACGCTTCCCGGCACTGACGTCGCCACCGCCAAGATCACGGACTGGGCAGAGATCCCCGCGAAGGGCCGCGCCACGGGCGGCGTGCGCATTCAGCGCTTCCTGAAGTGGGAAGACCAAATCGCGTGCGCCTGGGTGGGCGTCGGCGAGGCGCGTGCGTTGGCCGCTGACGGCACCGCCCGAAAGCTGCCCAGTGAACTCGGCAAGCGCGATGGCTCGGGCACGCCAATTGACGGGGCCGCAGCGTTCGTCGGGCTCGCATCCTAGACGTGCGTCGCGTGGGGGTTATCCACCGATGAGGGTGACCCCCACGACCACCACGAGCGCCGCCGCGATGCGCAGCACGGGGCGAGACTCGCGGAAGCGCCACGCGCCGTACAATCCCACAAGCACAACGCTCACCTCGCGCATCGGTGCGACGAGCGCAACCGGTGCCAGCGTGATCGCGGTGAGCACGAGCACGTAGGAGAGCGGTGACAGCACGCCGAACGCGAGCAGCCGCTTCCAGCTGCCGCGCCACTCCGCGGCGAGGCGCGCGGCCGCGGTCCGGGCACCGCCACGGCGCAGCAATGCGAGGGTGAAGAACGGCACCTCAGCGAGCGCGCAACCGACCATAAACGCGACGGGTGCAACCCCGAGCTCGGTGACCGTGTAGGCATCCCACACCGTGTAGCTCGCGATCGCGACGCCAGTAAGAAGCCCGTAGACGAGCGCGGGATCGAGGCCTGGCTGGCGCCGCCCCTGCCGTCCCACGAGCCCGAAGGCAACGACACCGAGAATGATGAGCGCGACGCCACCGAGCGCCCACCCGCCAGGCCGCTCCTCCAGGAAGAGCACCGCGATGAGCACGGTGAGCAGGGGCCCAGTGCCGCGCGCTGTTGCGTACACCGTAGAGAGGTCCCCGCGGGCATATCCCCGCTGCAGCACAACCATGTAGACGACGTGCAGCACTCCGGAAACGAGCACGCCCAGGAGCACGCCCCCAAGGGTGGCGTCCCCGATTCCTCCCGTGAACGGGATGACCCACACCCAGATGAGTGCGGAGACCAGTGAGCCCCACCACAGGAACGGCATGCCGGAACCGCTCGCGCGGTGGGCGATGATGTTCCACGCAGCGTGGCAAACCGCAGCGGTGAGAACGAGGAGGAGCGCGGTGGGCGACATGGGGGAACCTTCTCTTCGCCGCGGGCGCGACGAAGTGGTTCCTCCAGGCTTTTGTCCGTTCAGATGACGCCCAGCCGGGTGGCGGAGCGTGGCGCCGCTCGGACCACGGCGGACGGATGTCCCGGAACCCTAGGCGCTATCACTCTCCACCCTAGCGAGCCTTCGCGGACCTGGCCGACGGCACGCACGGTGGCCCCGAGTGTTCACCTGATCGCCGAGTGTGACACTCAGAGTTCACCTGGCGTGGGGTTATGCGTCGATGCGATCCCGATCGAGATCGTCAGCGTTCTCAATAATGAACTCCTTGCGGGGCGCAACCTCGTTGCCCATGAGCAACTCGAACACCTGAGACGCAGCGTGCGCGTCCTCGACGCGAACCCGGCGCAGCGTGCGATGCTCCCGGTCCATGGTCGTTTCAGCCAGCTGATCTGCGTCCATCTCGCCGAGGCCCTTGTAGCGCTGAATCGGCTCCTGGTACTTCTTATTGCGCTTTCGGAGGTCCGTAAGCAGCGCGGTGAGCTCGCGCTCGCTGTACGTGTAGATCACGTCATTGGGCTTGCGGCCCGCATTTTGCACGATGACGCGGTGCAGTGGCGGCACCGCGGCATACACGCGCCCGGCCTCGAGCATCGGTCGCATGTAGCGGAAGAACAGCGTGAGCAGCAGCGTGCGGATGTGCGCGCCGTCGACGTCGGCGTCGCTCATCAAGATCACCTTGCCGTACCGTGCGGATTCGATGTCGAAGTCGCGTCCGGAACCCGCGCCGATCACCTTGATGATCGCGCCGCATTCCGCGTTGCTCAGCATCTCAGCAACCGACGCCTTCTGCACATTCAGGATCTTGCCGCGAATGGGCAGCAATGCCTGGAACTCGCTGTCGCGCGCAGGACGCGCAGTGCCGAGCGCGCTGTCGCCCTCCACGATGAAGAGTTCAGTCTCGGCGACGTTCTTCGAGCGGCAATCGATGAGTTTTGCCGGCAGTGAGGAGCTCTCGAGCGAACTCTTCCTGCGTGCAGTGTCGCGCTGGGCACGGAGCGCGATGCGCGCCTTCATCTCCGAGACCATCTTCTCGAGCAGCGCGCCGGTCTGCGCCTTATCCGGCTTCTTCGTCGATTCGTAGCGCTCCGTGAGTCCCTTGACGATGGCGCGGGTGACGATCTGGCGCACGGCCGCGGTGCCGAGCACCTCCTTCGTTTGGCCCTCGAACTGTGGCTCGGGCACGCGCACTGTCACGACGGCGGTGAGGCCGGTGAGGATGTCGTCCTTCTCGGGCTTATCGCTGCCCGCCTTGAGTTTTCGTGCGTTCTGCTCAATCTGCTTGCGGAAGAACTTCGTGAGCCCCTGCTCGAAGCCGGCCAGGTGCGTGCCACCCTTGGGGGTCGAGATGATGTTGACGAAGCTCTGAATTTCCGTGTCGTAACCGGTGCCCCAGCGGAGCGCAATGTCCACCTCGCACTCGCGCTCAACCTCGCGGGACACGAGGTGCCCGGTCGCCTCATCCATGACGGGCACGGTCTCCCGGAACGTGCCGGAGTCAGTCACGCGCCAGGTATCGGTGAGCGCGGCGTCAACGGCGAGGTAATCCACGAACTCCGAGATCCCGCCCTCGTATGCGAAGCGGTGCACCGACGCGGCACCGTCTTCCCCGAGCGACTCGGGCCGCTCATCGGTGATCTCAATGCCGAGACCCGGGACGAGGAACGCGGTCTGACGGGCACGCGCCACGAGCGAGTCGGGCTCGAACTGGGCGGAGGCGAGGAAGATCTGAGGGTCAGCCCAGTACCGAACGCGCGTTCCCGTGACGCCCTTCTTGACTTTCCCCACGGCGCGCAGTTCAGAGGAGCTCTCAAACGGGGTGAACGGGCTGTCCGGGCCCTCACCTGCAAAGGTGCCCGGTTCGCCGTGGCGGAACGACATGGCCCAGGTCTTCCCATCGCGGTCGACCTCGACGTCGAGACGTGACGACAGTGCGTTGACAACCGAGGCGCCCACGCCATGCAGGCCGCCCGAGGAGGCGTAGCCGCCGCCGCCGAACTTTCCGCCCGCGTGCAACTTCGTGAAGACGAGCTCGACACCGGAGAGGCCACTCTTTGGCTCGATGTCTACCGGGATCCCGCGACCGTTGTCGGTGACCGTCACGCTGCCGTCAGCGTGCAGGCGGATGCCGATCTCGTCACCGTGACCGGCGAGCGCCTCATCGACAGAGTTATCGATGATCTCCCAGAGGCAGTGCATCAGGCCGCGTGAGTCGGTCGTGCCGATGTACATGCCGGGGCGCTTGCGGACCGCCTCGAGTCCCTCGAGGACGGTGAGATGGCGCGCGGAGTAGTTCGACTCCGCCGCCTGCGATGCTCGCTCAGTGGCCACGTGCAAGGACCCCTTCTGTAAGTTGACTCCCCCACCCTAGGACACGCCACCGACACCCACGTGCAGCGACCCCGGCGAGTGCTGAAGCGGCGCCGCACGCTACGCGGTCAGCGAACCTGAGCGTTCGGAACGCGAGAAAGCTCGCTCGACGTGTTTGGATAGACGTGAACAAAACCCTAGATGGACGGGAGGTCGCCATGACGACAATCGAGCAGGGTCGTACGGATACGATCGATGCCGCGGATCGCCCGCTCTCCGCACTCGACCGCTGCGACAGCTGCGGCGCACAGGCATACGTGCGCGTCATGCTGAGCGGGAGCGAGCTGCTATTCTGCGCGCACCACGCCCACAAGCACGAGGCCAAGCTTCGCCCCATGGCGGAGGTCTGGCACGACGAGAGCCACAAGCTGAACGCGTAGGCGTTCGAGTCCACTTCCACCGCGGGAGCGGGCCCAAGCAACACAGAGAAGGGGCCCGGGAGCAAATGCTCCCGGGCCCCTTCGCGTTCTCCGCCGAAGCGGCAAATGCCGGCCTACTCGAGGTAGTCGCGCAGCTGCTGGCTGCGCGAGGGATGGCGAAGCTTCGCCATCGTCTTCGATTCAATCTGACGAATGCGCTCACGCGTCACACCGAACGTGTCGCCGATCTGGTCCAGCGTCTTCGGCATGCCGTCGCCGAGGCCGAAGCGCATCCGGATGACGCCCGCCTCGCGCTCGGAGAGCGAATCGAGCAGCTGCTCGAGCTGCTGCTGGAGCATGGTGAAGCCGACCGCGTCAGCCGGGACAACCGCCTCGGTGTCCTCGATGAGGTCACCGAACTCGCTGTCGCCATCCTCGCCCAGCGGCGTGTGCAGGGAGATCGGCTCGCGACCGTACTTCTGCACCTCGATGACCTTCTCGGGGGTCATGTCGAGTTCGCGGCTCAGCTCCTCGGGGGTGGGCTCGCGGCCCAGGTCCTGAAGCATCTGGCGCTGTACACGTGCCAGCTTGTTGATGACCTCGACCATGTGCACGGGGATACGGATCGTGCGGGCCTGGTCTGCCATTGCGCGAGTGATGGCCTGGCGGATCCACCACGTCGCGTAGGTGGAAAACTTGAAGCCCTTCGTGTAGTCGAACTTCTCGACCGCTCGAATGAGGCCCAGGTTGCCTTCCTGGATGAGATCCAGGAACTGCATGCCACGACCCGTGTAGCGCTTCGCAAGCGACACGACGAGGCGGAGGTTCGCTCCCAGCAGGTGGCTCTTGGCGCGCTGGCCATCGCGTGCCACCCACTTGAGCTCGCGCTCAAGCTTCTTCGGAAGCCCCTTCTCGGTTGCCAGCTTCTCCTCTGCGAACAGGCCGGCCTCGATGCGCATCGCAAGCTCAACCTCTTCAGCGGCGTTGAGGAGCGCGACCTTGCCGATCTGCTTCAGGTAGTCCTTCACCGGGTCGGCCGTTGCGCCGGGAATCGCGGTCGTGACGGTCGGAACGTCCTCTTCCTCGCCCGCCTTCAGCACGATCGCGCCACGGGGAAGGGGAACGGTCGGCGCAGGGGCCGGCTTTTCTTCCTCAGCAGCTTCGTGTGACTCGTCATCAACGTCGTCAACGTCGATGTCCTCGAGTGCCTTCGCCGCGGCCCGCTTGGTGACAGGCTTCTTCGCGGGTGCCTTCTTTGCCGCCGGCTTCTTTGCGGCCGGTGACTCTTCGGTTTCGCCAGCCGCGGCAGCCTCAGCTGCGGCCTTGTTGGCCGCACGTGTTGCCGCGGCCTTCTTTGCGGCCTCGGAACGGGCCGATGCCGACTTCGTGGTGGTCGCCTTCGCCGCAGTCTTCGTTGCGGCAGGCTTCGTTGCCGCCGCGGTCGACTCCTGGGCTGTCTCGACGGTGTTCTCGATCGCATCAGCGTCGGACGCGGTGGAAGCCGCCTTCGTCGTTGCGCGAGTCTTGGGGGTGGATGCAGTTGCCACGCAGCCGCCTCTCTCTATCGAATGCCGCGCTGTGCTGTCGAGGCGTCTCGACAAGTGCTCACAGCATGAAAACCCATGTCAAGCCCGAACGATTTCCTCGCAGAGGAAACCGACTCGGATTGAATGGGTTGGTCAGGTTCATTTTAGCACGGCAGCGCCTGCATGGTTGACAGGAGCGGCTGCGCGTCGGATACTCGCGCGGGTTTACTTCGCGTCGCTTCCGGGCTCCTCGTCACCTTCCGCGGTGCGCTGCTGCTCCGCAAGGAAGCGTTCGAGCTCGCTGGCGATCTGGTCGGCAGTAGGGATCGTGCCGTCCTCACTCATCAGGGGTGAGCGCGTGGTCTGGTCCTCCATGTAGGCGTCGTAGCGACGCTCAAGCGTGCGAACCATCTCGAGGGATTCGTCGTTGTCGGCGAGTTGCGAATCGAGCTGAGTCTCGAAGCGTCGCGCCGCCTCACGCACCTCGTCGGTCGACAGCATGAGCCCCGTGGCGGCCATGATGCTGTCGAGCGCGACTCGGAGCGCTTCGGGGTACTCGGTGTTCGCCAGGTAGTGCGGGATTAGGAGCGCAAACCCGGCCACCTCCTCCCCCAAGCTGTGGAGACGGTACTCAAGCACATGCGCGGCAGATGCTGAGATCTTCGTCTTCGGCCGCCACACGGACCGGGCCTCAATGAGGTCGTCGCGTGATCCACTCACGGTGAGCGACAGTGGCCTCGTGTGCGGAACCGGCATCGGGATCGCGTGCGACCAGACGGTGATCGACACCTCGAACTCATGCACCAGCAGGAGCACCGTGTCAATGAAGTGGTCCCAGCGGAAGTCAGGTTCAAAACCGCTCAGCAGAAGGAAGGGGGCACCAAACTCGTCGCGTGCCAGGCTGAGGCTGAGCTCCTCCGGGGCGTAGTCGACGAAGTGGTCCTCATCGAACGTGATGATCGGTCGCCGTGCGCGGTAGTCAAGGAGCATGTCGGCGTTGAACCGCAGAATCTCCTCCGGCTGGTACTTGCGCCACAGGTACTCCTCGAGTTGCGCGACTGTCCCGCCGGCGTCGCTCAGGCCCTGCATGGCGATGATCAACGGGAGACCGCGCGGAACGCTCGCTCGGCGCTCGGCGTACTCGGCGGAGAAGATTGATTCGGTCACGCTTCCATCCTACGAATTCCCACGTTTTCTGGTGTGGAAAACATCACGCCAGCAGCGAACCCGATATTCCCTCCGTGTGCTGCCGGGTGCGCCACCCCTCCGGGTGCGAAGCATCGCGGAGGAACCCGCCGCAGACCCTGCGGGATCCCGGCCGAAGGCAGAGTCCCGGGTGTAGGGTGGGCAAGGACTGCCCGCACACGAGCGGGTACCCGCCTCTATTGCGTACATACCGAGGGAGATCCCACTTGGCCGATCAGCAGTTTGACATCGTCGTCTTGGGCGGCGGAAGCGCCGGATACGCCACCGCGATCCGCGCAACGCAGCTCGGGCTCACCGCAGCCGTTATTGAGAAAGACAAGCTGGGCGGCACCTGCCTGCACCGAGGCTGTGTGCCGACGAAGGCGCTGCTTCACGCGGCGGAGGTCGCGGATGTGGCGCGCGACGGCGAGACCTACGGCATCCTTTCGAGCGTCGCAGGCATCGATATCGCAAAGGTGAACAGCTACCGCGAGAACCTTGTCGCCGGCAAGCACAAGGGCCTGCAGGGCCTCCTCAAGGCGAACAAGATCACCGTCATTGAGGGTGAGGGCAAGCTCGTCGCCGCGAACACCGTGCAGGTTGGCGCGGATCGCGTGATCGGAAAGCACGTCGTGCTCGCAACCGGTTCCTACTCGCGTTCGCTTCCCGGTCTTGAGATCGGTGGGCGTGTCATCACGAGCGAGCACGCGCTTGAGCTCCAGGAGGTGCCCGCTCGGGTCATCATCCTCGGCGGCGGTGTGATTGGCGTCGAGTTTGCAAGCGTTTGGCGCTCCTTCGGGGCTGAAGTGACCATCGTTGAGGGTCTCCCCCATCTCGTGCCGAACGAGGAGGAGTCCGTCTCGAAGCAGCTCGAGCGTGCCTTCCGCAAGCGCAAGATCGACTTCAAGCTCGGAGTTCGTTTCCAGTCGGTCACGCAGGACGCATCGAGCGTCACCGTCAACCTCGAAGACGGCACGGTGCTCACCGCTGACTACCTCCTCGTTGCAGTGGGCCGTGGCCCCTCGACGCAGGGGCTCGGCTACGAAGAGGTCGGCATCCAGATGGATCGTGGCTTTGTGCTGACGAACGAGCGGCTCGCTACGAACGTGCCCGGCGTATACGCCGTTGGCGATATCGTTCCCGGCCTGCAGCTCGCGCACCGTGGCTACCAGCAGGGCATCTTCGTTGCCGAGGAGATTGCTGGCCTGAACCCGGTCATCGTTGAAGACGTGAACATCCCCAAGGTGACCTACTGCGACCCGGAGATTGCCTCCGTCGGTCTGACCGAGGCCAAGGCCAAGGAGAAGTACGGCGCTGAGAACGTGACCAGCTACGAGTACAACCTGGCAGGGAACGCGAAGAGCTCGATCCTCGGCACCGCGGGTTCGGTGAAGGCCGTTCGTGTGGTTGATGGCCCCGTCGTCGGTGTCCACATGATCGGCGCCCGCGTGGGCGAGCTGGTGGGCGAGGCACAGCTCATCGTGAACTGGGAGGCGTACCCGGAGGACGTTGCACCGTTTGTGCACGGCCACCCCACGCAGAACGAGACCATCGGCGAGACGATGCTGAAGCTCGCCGGCAAGCCGCTGCACGCAATCTAAGCGCGGCGATAGACAGACTGATACGAACGGAGAAATACACGATGAGTGAATCGGTGGTCCTCCCCGCACTGGGTGAGAGCGTGACCGAGGGCACGGTGACCCGCTGGCTGAAGAACATCGGGGACACCGTCGAGATCGATGAGCCCCTGCTTGAGGTCTCGACCGACAAGGTCGACACTGAGATCCCCTCGCCCGTGGCGGGCGTGCTCCAGGAGATCCTGGTGCAGGAGGATGAGACCGCTGAGGTTGGCGCGATTCTCGCGGTCGTGGGCGACGGATCGGCCGCTCCCGCGGCACCTGCCGCTCCGGCAGCAGAGGCGCCCGCAGCTCCGGCCGCACCCGTGGCAGAGGCCCCCGCGGCCGCTGCGCCCGCGGCTCCTGCTGCGCCCGCGGCTCCGGCCGGCGGTGAAGAGGTTGTGCTGCCCTCGCTTGGCGAGAGCATCACCGAGGGTACCGTGACGCGCTGGCTCAAGAATGTTGGTGATGCGGTCGAGGTCGACGAGCCGCTGCTTGAGGTGTCGACTGACAAGGTTGACACCGAGGTGCCCTCGCCGATCGCCGGTGTGCTTCAGGAGATCCTGGTGCAGGAAGACGAGACCGTCGAGGTCGGTGCAGCGCTCGCTCGTATCGGCTCGGGCGCAGTGCAGGCAGATCCGGCCCCGGTCGCAGAGGCTCCCGCGGCGGCTCCGGCCCCCGCAACTCCTGCCCCTGCCGCCGCCCCGGCACCTGCTGCTGCTCCGGCACCTGCTGCTGCTCCGGCACCTGCTGCTGCCCCTGCACCCGCACCCGCAGCTGCACCGGCAGCCCCCGCGGCAGCTCCCGCCGCTGCTGCGAACTACGTCACCCCGATCGTGCGCAAGCTCGCGAACGAACGTGGCGTTGATCTGAGCACGGTGACCGGCACCGGTGTGGGCGGTCGCATCCGCAAGGAGGACGTGCTCGCCGCGGCTCCCGCTGCGCAGGCCGCGGCTCCCGCACCTGCAACCGCTGCTGCCCCCGTGGTCGAGGTTTCGGAGCTGCGTGGCACCACGCAGAAGATGAGCCGCCTTCGCAAGGTCATCGCGGAGCGCGCGGTCGCATCGCTGCAGGAGACCGCACAGCTGACTACCGTGGTCGAGGTCGATGTGACCAAGGTTGCCCAGCTGCGCCAGGCAAAGAAGGACGAGTTCCTCGCGAAGACCGGGTCGAAGCTCTCCTTCCTGCCGTTCTTTGCACTCGCTGCCGCCGAGGCGCTACGGACTTACCCGATCATCAACGCCACCGTTGAGGGCGACTCGATCGTCTACCCCGATACTGAGAACATCAGCATCGCGGTGGACACCGAGCGCGGGCTGCTGACCCCGGTGCTCCGCGCTGCCGGTGAGAAGAACCTCGCAGAGATTTCGGGCGAGATCGCGGACCTTGCCGCGCGTACGCGCGACAACAAGCTGACCCCGGATGAGCTGAGCGGCGGAACCTTCACGCTGACCAACACCGGATCACGCGGCGCGCTCTTCGACACGCCGCTGGTCTTCCTCCCGCAGGTCGCCATCCTCGGTACCGGTGCGGTCGTGAAGAAGCCCGTGGTGGTCTCGGGGCCCGAGGGCGATGCGATCGCCGTGCGCTCCACGGTCTACCTGGCGCTCTCCTATGATCACCGAATCGTCGACGGTGCAGACGCAGCGCGCTTCCTGACGCAGGTCCGCCTGCGTCTTGAGGCAGGCGACTTCGCGGCGAATCTCGGAATCTAAACACACATCCCGCGGTGTTCGGCTCGGTCGGCCACCGCGCGGATGAACCCATGTAGGGCCGCAGCACTCACAGAGCGCTGCGGCCCTACGTGCGTCTGTGGGCTGTGCGCCTTCGTCTCTGCTTCGCAGCCTCAACGCCCGCGTCCTGTGTGGCCTCCGCCGGGGTGATGCGACTCCGGACGGCTGCCTGCACCGCCTCACGTGCGCGAACCGGGTGCCACGTTTTGCCGAGTGCGCTGAGCTCTGCGAGGCACTCTGCAAGCGCCTCCATGAGGAGTGCTGCGCCGCTCATCTCCCGCCGCCCGGTTTGCCGCACCCGAATGCAGCGATGGAGCTGTTCCAGGGGCACGCCGAGCACCTCGCAGCCGACATCGTGCCCCACGCGTGCGTGTGCGCCTCCCATCGCCTCGCCCAGGCACCGGCCGATTGTTCGCGCGGCGATCCCCCGTTCGCACAAGGCTTCGAGTCGTGCTGCGGCTCGCGCGGCTGATCCCGGGTGTGAAGCTTCAGGGTGAGCAGCCGCTGCGCGCGTGGCTCCGGGGCGGGCGTCCGGAGTATTCACACAGTATCGTTTCATGCGGCAAGCCTGACTGATCATTCAGCGTGCGAACGAGTTCTGTGATGCACTCCACAGAGTTCGACTGAGGCTCGCGTTGACCGCGGGGTGTGAGCGGCTTTCGCTCACGGCACAGCGATGGGCGACTCCCCGTGTTCGGGGAAGGGCGCGAGAACCGATATCCTAAGGGGTATGGCAGCAGAGAAGGCGAAGCGCGACGGTCGCATCAAGCAGATGATCGAGATCTATCGGACCACGAAGGTCCATGATCGGAATCTCCCTTGGGTGTTGCTCGCGGTCTTTATCGCCCCGATCCTCGTGGCCGTGCTGCTTGCATGGCTGCTCCCCGGCGGTTGGTTCGGCTGGGTCATCTGGCCGATCTCGGGCATCCTTGTGGGCCTGCTCCTGGTCATGATTGTGCTTGGACGGCGCGCCGAGAAGATGGCGTACCAGCAGATTGAGGGCCGCGCGGGCGCTGTGGGCGCCGTCGTGCAGGGCGCGCTTCGCCGTTCGTGGCGCGGTTCAGAGGTTCCGATTGCAATCAACCGCAACCAGGATGCTGTGTACCGCGTCGTGGGCCGCGGTGGTGTCGTGCTGATCTCGGAGGGCTCGCGCAGCCGTACCGAGCGCATGGCAGCTGATGAAGAGCGGAAGGTCAAGCGAGCGCTTCGCAATGTCGAGGTTGTGCACCTCTACGTCGGCCCGGACGGTGACGGAATCCCCCTCGCCAAGCTTTCGAAGACGCTGGTGAAGCTGAAGCCGAAGCTCTCGCGCAACGAGGTTGCAGCGGTCTACAACCGACTGAGCTCCCTACAGGCGGCTCCCGTCGGTATCCCGAAGGGCATGGACCCGAACCGCATCCGTTCGCAGCGCCCGCGCTAAGCACGATGCCCGCTTCGACTCCCCAGCGCTTCGGCGACCTCGAGCCCAGCAAGTGGCCCGGCGAACGGCTCGGACTCCCTGAGTCTGGGCCGCGCTCGGTTGGCAGAATCGGTCGGCGCATCGTCGCGATCCTGATCGACTGGGGCCTCGCAGCGCTCCCGGCCTACTTTCTTGTGGGTGGCCCCAATGCGAGCCTGTGGAACTTCCTGTTCTTCGCGTTGATGCAGATCATTTTTATCCCGACTATTGGCGGTTCGATCGGTCACCGACTGGTGGGGCTCCGCGTCGTGCCGATTGCCGGCGGATGGGTCGGCGTCTGGCGGCCGTTCGTGCGCACCCTGCTCCTCTGCCTCGTCATCCCCCTCCTCGTGTGGGATTCGGATCAGCGCGCATTCCACGACAAGATCGCGGGAACCGTTCTCGTCAGGGGATGAATTCGGATCACTTTTCTGCGTCGTGTAACACTCGCGAAACATGAGAATCACGGTTCCGAAACGGTGGGCGCATAAGCTGGAGTGAAGCGAACGGTGCCGAAGGGCACACTGGCAATGAGGAGCAGCATGTTCACCACCCCCCAGGAAGTCATCGACTTCATCAAGGAAACCGACGTCAAGTTTGTTGATATCCGGTTCACCGATCTCCCCGGGGTGCAGCAGCACTTCAACATCCCCGCAGCAACAGTCGAGGACGATTTCTTCGAGGTCGGCCAGATGTTCGACGGTTCCTCCATTCGCGGGTTCTCCGGCATTGCTGAGTCGGATCTGCAGCTGATCCCCGATGTGACCACGTGCTACGTCGACCAGTTCCGCCTCGAGCGCACCCTCATCGTGGTGTGCGACATCTTCAACCCGCGCACCGGCGAGATCTACTCGAAGGATCCCCGCCAGGTCGCCAAGAAGGCGGAGCAGTACCTCATCTCGACCGGCATCGCGGACACCGCGTTCTTCGCGCCCGAGGCCGAGTTCTACATCCTCGACTCCGTTCGGTATGAGAACACCCCGCAGCGCACCTTCTACGAGATCGACTCCGAAGAAGCGCACTGGAACTCGGGCCGCAAGGTCGAGGGCGGCAATCTTGGAAACACGACGCCCGCGAAGGGCGGCTACTTCCCCGTCTCCCCCGTCGATAAGCAAGCCGATCTGCGCGACGACATCTCGCTGCGCCTCGTCGAGGCCGGCCTGCACCTCGAGCGCGCGCACCACGAGGTGGGCGCGCCCGGCCAGGCGGAGATCAATTACCGCTTCGACACCATGGTGAACGCGGCTGACGATGTGCTGAAGTTCAAGTACATCGTGAAGAACACGGCAGAGCTGTGGGGCAAGACGGCCACGTTCATGCCGAAGCCTGTCTTCGGCGACAATGGCTCGGGCATGCACACCCACATGTCGCTCTGGAAGGGTGGGGATCCCCTCTTCTACGATGAGAACGGCTACGCAGGCCTCTCGGACACCGCGCGCTGGTACATCGGGGGCATCCTCCACCACGCGCCTGCGCTGCTCGCGTTCACGAACCCCACGATCAACAGCTACCGCCGCCTGGTGAAGGGCTACGAGGCCCCGGTGAACCTCGCGTACTCGGCAGGAAACCGCTCCGCCGCCGTGCGGATCCCGCTCACCGGTTCGAACCCGAAGGCAAAGCGCATCGAATTCCGCGCTCCCGATGCATCGGGCAACCCGTACCTCGCGTTCGCGGCGCAGCTGATGGCGGGCCTGGACGGCATCCGCAACCGCATCGAGCCGATGGAGCCGATCGACAAGGATCTCTACGAGCTCCCGCCGGAGGAGGCAAAGAACATCCCGCAGGTGCCGGGTTCGCTCGAGGAAGCTCTTGCGGCGCTCGAGGCTGACCACGACTTCCTGCTCGAGGGTGGCGTGTTCACCGAGGAGCTGATTCAGACCTGGATCGATCTCAAGCACGAGCTCGAGATTGCCCCGATGGCGCTCCGCCCGCACCCGTTCGAGTTCGAGCTCTACTACGGCGTGTAACTCACACAGCGCGCGGGTTGGCGACCGGTTTCGGTGCCAACCCGCGCGTGCGTTTCTGCTACCTTCCCCCCGCCTCCGCCGTTGGGTCGGGGATCTCATGATGCTGTGCGTTGGGCAGGCGGCTCGCGGGAAGGATCGCGACGGCGCTGACGCCAGCGAGGATCAATAGCCCGAGCTTGAGTGCCGCCAAGCGGGCGCTCTCGTTCACCTCGATGAAGGCCGCGACTTGCGCGGGGCTCGCATCAGTTTCATCGAGGGCTTCGGCAAGCTGGTCGTTGGAAACAAAGCTCGATGCGTCGATATCGGCCTGAGCAATCAATTCCGGTGAGACATCGACATGGCTCGCGAGGGATGCCGCGATGTTTGCGCTCAAGAGCCCCACGAGGAGCGCACCGGCAACTGCAGTGCCGACAGCGCTTGCGAGGTTCTGCGTAGTCCCACGCACAGAACCCACGTCACCAGCAAGTTCCTTGGGGGCCGAGGTCACCAGCACGTTGAAGACCAGCGTGACTAAGGCGCCCTGACCCACCCCGAACACGAACAGCCCGAGGATGGTCGGGAGCGTCTCCCAATTGTTGGTGACGACGAGCGCGAGCCAGACAAGCGCAACAGTAGTGAGCGTGAAAGAAAACACGCCAATTGCTCGCGGGGTAAACCGCCGGTAGAAGCGAACCACGAGCGTCGCCGTGATGAATACGGTGAGGTTGAACGGCAGCATCGCCAGCGACGTATCAAACGGGGTTCTGCCCTGAACAATCTGAATGTACAGCGGAACAGTGAAGTTCAGCGCTGCTTCAAGCCCAACGACAATAAACATCGCATAGATTGCAGCGCGTTCAGGGCCTGAGCCAAACACGCGGAGGCTGACGAGTGGTTCTTCTCCACGGCGAGTCCGGCGTCTCGTCCAGACGAAGAATGCCTGGACGAGAACGATGCCGAGCACAACGAGAAGCGGGGCCGGGGACAGGCCCACCACGGAGAACGGGGCTTCGTCCGTCGAACTCAGCACTCCCCACCGGTTGAGATTGTTCACGCCGAGGGTTAGCGCGACGATACCGGCGCCGATGAGCGTAGCGCCACCAACATCGATCTGAACCCTGCCGTCCCCGCGATCGGCTCGAAGCCGAAAACTGAGTACAAACACTGCGACCGCGATCACGAGCACCACGAGAAACACGGGTCGCCAGCCGACAAATGTTGCGAGCGTGCCCCCCAGCAGGAACGCGGTGACTCCGGCAAGTGCGCGTGCGGAGCCCAGCGAACCGATCGCTGTCGCCTGCTGCGCGCCCCGGTAGTTCTCCGCGATCAACGCGACGAGACTCGGAACGATGATTGCCGCGGATGCGCCCGCGAGCGCCTGAGCGAGCACCACCCAGCCCACGCTGGGCGCGAGCACCATAGTCAACGCGGAGAGCGCGAACACAGCGATCACGCTCCGAAACATGATGACCCAGCCGATTCGTTGACCGAGTTTTGCGCCCACCATCACGAGTGCGGCGACGACGAGTCCGTAGGTGACGATCGCTGTGCTGACGTCCGTGGCGGGGACATTGAACTCCGCGACCATACCCCCGAGCGTGACCGGAAGGGCCGCGACGTTGTACGACATCAAGATCTGCGCGAGGAACAGCCCGATCATCGGCACCCAGGATCTTCGGGGCATGACGTCAGATACGTCAGGACGTGCTGCGAGTGACATGAGGCTCTCCATCCTGGGCAAAGTGTGAAGCTGAAGCGAAGACGTTGAGTCCCAGCGCCCGCGAGAGATACGCGGCGGCGATCTGCCCGCGTACGCTGTTTCCTGCCAAGTCGAGCGGAGGCGCAAACGTTCCGATGCCGGCCTTCCCCGGGGCGACAGCGATGAGGCCCCCTGAAACGCCTGACTTTCCGGGGAGGCCGACTTCGAGCAGCCATTCTCCCGAGTTCTCGTAGAGGCCGGAGGACGCCATGACGGCAAGTGTGTCGCGTGCCACGTGCGCGGAGACGACTCGCTCACCAGTGACGGGATTGACTCCGCCGTCTGCAAGCGTGGCGGCCATCACCGCGAGATCGTGAGCATCGACGCTCAGTGCGCACTGGCGGGTGTACACATCAACGAGTTCGTCGGGGTCCTGCCGAATGCGTCCGTAGCTCACGAGCAACTGGGCGATTGCCGTGTTTCGGTGACGGGTCTCAAGCTCTGATCGATACACCCGCTCATCCACCTGCAGTGCGCGTCCAGCGAACCGCGATAGCCCGTCGTGAATGAACTCCCAGCGTTCGGCGGTACTCGCGCCCGGAACAAGCCCGGTGGTCGTCAGTGCACCCGCATTCACCATTGGATTCCGCGGGTGCCCGTCGTGCAGCTCAAGCGCGATGATGGAGTTGAACGCGAGCCCGGTGTTGTTCACGCCGACCGTCGAAAAGGCGGCGTCGTGCCCAAGGTGCTCGCAGACAAGCGCGTACACAAACACTTTGGAAATCGACTGGATCGAGAACTCGTCTCGCGTGTTTCCTTCCTCATGTGCTTCACCATGAACATCAACAACGCTGACCCCGAAGGCTTCTGGGTCGGCGAGGGCGAGGGCCGGGATATAGCTGGCGAGCCCGCCTTCGGCATGACGACCAGCGTGCCGGTAGGCAGCTTCGACAAGCTCGTCAATGCGGTGGCGCTCTGGAAGTCGCCCCGTGGCTACCTGCTGGTCAACATGCGCGACATCGAGCTCCATCACTCCCCCACCTTCAATGGCGTGGGTGGCGTCGACCACGGCTCGCACCGCGATCACCGTCACTCTCTGTGCACAATGTAAACCCTTCACGGGTCCATGTCACGGTTTTCTTTGCGCGATGCTGGGCGCATGCGAAGCCCTGCTGCTCCCCCGCGCCCTGCACCGCGTATGGAGACGCGAACAGGCCCGCGACCAGTTGCCTGGTCGCGGGCCTGTTGGTGCGGGCGGGAAACCCTCCCGATGCAACGTCGCTGTTGCGGCGCTGAGTAGCGCGGTGGCGCTAGGACTCGAGTTCGTCGTCGAACTCGGAGCCATCCTCGGCGAGGATAGCCTCAAGAAGTGACTGTAAGTAATGCATAACGATCAGGTTACGCTTCGATAACGTCCTTGGGAAGCCCTTTGGGTAAACACAGGGGAAACACTTCGTAAGGAACGCGTGACTCCCCCGGGTCAGCGACGCTAGAGGCGTTCGGGAAACTCGAGCTCGTCATACCCGAAGAACTCCCGCTCGACCACGCCGCGGGCACGACGAGACACCGAGAACCAACGCTCCTCGAGTTCGGATGTGCGTCGCTCAGGCAGGCCGAGCACGCTCGCGATCCCCTCGAGCTCCACGCGATCGGTGGGAAGCGAGTCGCTCGCGCGCCCATTCCAAAGCTTCAGGGCGGAACGCACACTGCTCGCGTATCGCCACGAGTCGGCAAGGTGGGCCGCGTCCTCCGCGCCGATGAGCTCATGGTCAACAGCCGCATCGAGCGCCGACAGCGTCGACACCGTGCGAAGCGCCGGGATCTCGGCACCATTTCTGAGCTGCAGCAGCTGTACCAGCCATTCGACGTCGGTGAGCCCGCCGGGACCGAGCTTGAGATGCCGCTTGGGATCCGCACCGCGCGGCAAGCGCTCCGCCTCGACCCGGGCCTTCATGCGGCGCACCTCGCGCACCTGCTCGTCGGTGAACGTTGCCGGATAACGGATCTGGTCGGCGAGCGCTACGAACGCGGCGCCGAGCGTGCTGTCACCCGCGACGGGGCGAGCCCGGAGCAGCGCCTGTGCTTCCCAGGTGACGGACCAGCGCTCGTAGTAGACACGTGAGGCCTCGAGGCTGCGTGCGATGGGACCGTTCTTCCCCTCGGGTCGGAGATCGAAATCGAGGTCGACCGGAAAACGAGGATCCGACACCAGCCGACGAAGCTCGGTGACGCGCTTGATCGCGGCGCGGGCGGCCTGGTCAACCGCGATGCTCGGTGCGGGTTGGAACACGGCGATCAGATCGATGTCCGAGGCAAACCCGAGCTCGCCACCCCCGTAGCGACCCATGCCGATGAGCGCGAGATCAAATTCGTGCGGTTGTTCCGCCGCGACCGCAGCCCGGTCCAGCATGATGAGCAGGGCGTCGAGGAGTGCTGTGTGCGCCGCGTCGAGACCCTGCGCGACCTCGGGCTCATCAATCACGCCCGTGATGCGCCCCATCGCGAGCCGGAGCACCTCTCGCCGGTGCACGCCGCGGAGCGCTGCTCCGGCCTCATCCACAGTGGCGCGCCGTGATGCGAGTGAGCGCATCTCGTCGCGCAGCGTATCGAGCGCTCGCGGGAGGAGGGCCGCATCGCTTTCGAGCCAGGCGACTGCCTCAGGAATCGTCTCCAAGAGCTCCGCCGCGAAGCGAGAGGAGGAGAGCACGCGCGTGAGCCGCTCGGCAGCCTCAGCTCCGTCGCGGAGGAGGCGCAGGTACCAGGGTGATTCACGGTTCGCCTCGCTGACCCGACGGAATGCGAGGAGCCCGAAGTCTGGGTCCGTGCCGTCTGCAAGCCATTGCAGCAGAACCGGGAGGAGATTCCGGTGAATGCGCGCGCGACGCGATGTGCCGCGCGTGAGTTCAGCGAGGTGTCGAATGGCGCCCTCGGGGTCGCGGAAACCGATGCTCGCGAGTCGGGCGCGCGCCTCGGCGCTGCCGAGGGCGAACTCCTCCTCGGGGAGCGCCGCGACGGCACTGAGGAGCGGAGCGTAGAAGATCTTGAGGTGCAGCTCGCGCACCTCGCGCTTGACGCTCTCCCACTCGCGCAGCAGGGCAACACCCGTCGGTGCGAGTCCGCTCGCACGGGCAAGTACTCGGAGGCCCTCCTCGTCGAGCGGCATGATCGCCGTTCGACGAAGCTCGCGCAGCTGAAGCCGATGCTCCAGAACACGGAGGAACCGATAGTCGGTCGCGAGTCGCTCACCGTCGCTGCGCGCAATGTAGCCACCGTCTACGAGCGCCTGGAGTGCCGGTAAGGTCCCGCGGAGGTGCAAGCGGTCGTCGTACTGGCCATGGACAAGCTGCAGAAGCTGCACACTGAACTCGATGTCGCGCAGCCCACCTGGGCCAAGCTTCAACTGGACTTCAAGGTCATCCGTGTCGATGTGCTCCGTGACTCGCTCGCGCATGCGCTGCACCGAACCGACGAAGTCCTCACGATTGGACGACGCCCACACCGCGTCCCGCGTGCCAGCGACAAACTCGTCGCCAAGCTCGAGGTCGCCGGCAAGCGGCCGAGCTTTGAGCAGCGCCTGGAACTCCCACCCCTTCGCCCAGCGCTCGTAGTACGTGAGTATCGAACCGAGTGTGCGCACGAGCGCACCGTGGCGTCCCTCGGGACGCAAGTTCGCGTCGAGTTCCCACAGGGGCGGTTCGATGCACGGGTCGTGGATTCCGCGCATCGTCTCGCTCGCGAGGCGGGTGGCGATCCTGATCAGCGTGTCTGTGTTGAGGAGATCTGCGCCAGCATCTTCGTCGGTGCCCGGCTGCGTGGCGCTGCGCGCGATGAACACGACGTCAACGTCCGAGACGACGTTCAGCTCTTCGGCGCCGCACTTGCCCATGGCAATCACCGCGAGCTGCGTGGCGTCAATGCGCTCGCGCCGCACCGCCGGTCCGCTCACTCCAGCAGCAAGGCTGGCGCGGGCGACGGCGAGCGAGGCTTCCACCGCGGCGCCCGCAAGCGCGGAGAGGCTCGAAGCGACGTGCTCAAACGACTCGAGCGCGAGTCCCTCGGCCGTGCGCTCGAGATCGAAGAGCATGACGCTCGCGAGAAGTGAGCGATACGCCACACGCAACTCGGCCCAGCCGGCAGGACCCGCGAGCGCAACGCCCGTTGCTGTGTCGTGCACCGAAGAGAGGAGCACCGCGAGCGCCTGCTCCGCGGGCACGAGGGCTCCCCCGCGTGCAAGGAGCTCCGCGAGCCCTTCGGGTCGGCGCACGAAGAAGTCGCCAAGCGCGGGAGACGCGCCGACGAGACGGCACAGGCGAACGAGCTGCTCGGCATCCAGCGACGCGACAAGCTCCGTCTCCCCCTCAGCGAGCGCTCGAATGCGCACGAGCGCCGCATCGGGGTCAGCTGCGGCAGCGAATGCCGCGAGCAGCTCACTCTGCGTCACGCTCACGCAGGGCAGCAGCTCCTGGAGTGCCGTGCGTGAGGCGGTGAGCTCCTGGAAACCGGCGCGCGCGAGCTCGGCGAGCTTCAATTCGGGGCGTGGATCCGCCATTGCGGGGAGAATCCTCGCCTAGACCGTGTCGAGCATGGATGACAGCTCGTACGGCGTGACCTGGCTCCGGTACTCGGCTACCTCGCGCCGCTTGTCACGCAGGAAGTAGGCGAACACCTGCTCACCGAGAGTCTCTGCAACCAGCTCGGAGCGTTCCATCACCGCAAGCGCGTGGTCGAGGCTCGTGGGAAGTGCGTCGAAGCCCATTGCGCGGCGCTCGCCGTCCGAGAGCGCCCACACGTTGTTCTCGGCCTCGGGCGGCAGCTCGTACTCTTCCTCGATGCCCTTGAGGCCGGCCGCGAGGAGCACGGAGAACCCAAGATAGGGGTTCACGGCGCTGTCGAGTGCGCGGTACTCCACGCGGGCCGCGCCACCCTTGCCCGGCTTGTACATCGGGACGCGTACAAGCGCAGAGCGGTTGTTGTGCCCCCAGCTCACGAATGAGGGGGCCTCGTCGCCGCCCCACAGGCGCTTATAGGAGTTGATGTACTGGTTGGTGACCGCGGTGATCTCCGGAGCGTGGCGAAGCAGGCCCGCGACGAAACGCCGGCCAGTCTGCGAAAGCTGGTACTTCGCACCCGGGTCGTAGAACGCGTTCGTGTCGCCCTCGAATAGCGAGAGATGGGTGTGCATGCCGGAGCCGGGGTGCCCGGCGAGCGGTTTCGGCATGAAGGTTGCGTGCACGCCCTGGGTGATCGCCACCTCTTTCACGACCGTGCGGAAGGTCATGAGGTTGTCGGCCGTGGTCAGTGCGTCGGCGTACCGCAGGTCGATCTCGTTCTGCCCGGGGCCGGCCTCGTGGTGGCTGAACTCGACCGAGATTCCGAGATCCTCAAGCATCGCGACGCTCTCGCGCCGGAAGTCATGTGCGGTGCCGCCCGGCACGTTGTCGAAGTAGCCCGCGCGGTCGACCGGGGTCGGGCCCTCAGCTCCAAACTCCTTGGACTTCAGGAGGTAGAACTCGATTTCCGGGTGCGTGTAGAAGGTGAACCCACGGTCGGCGGCGTGCGCGAGTGTGCGCTTCAACACGTTGCGCGGATCCGCAACCGCGGGCTCCCCGTTCGGGGTGCGGATGTCGCAGAACATGCGCGCGGTCGGCGCGTCCTGACTGCGCCAGGGCAGCAGTTGGAACGTTGCGGGGTCGGGGATCGCGAGCAGGTCTGACTCATACGCCCGGGTGAGGCCCTCAATCGCGGAGCCGTCGAAGCCGATGCCTTCGCTGAAGGCACCCTCGACCTCGGCCGGCGCGAGCGCAACCGATTTCAAAGTCCCGGAAACATCGCTGAACCAGAGGCGCACGAACTTGACGCCCCGCTCCTCGATCGTGCGAAGGACGAAATCGCGCTGCTTGCTCACACCGGCTCCGTTCGTTGCCGCGCGGCGGCTCGCGCCACGCGTGGGTGTCTCGCGCGCCGCGTGCTCCGCGGTGCGCTCGCGTTCAGACTACCGCGCACGCGTGTCGAGCGTGTTACGGCGACCGGAGAGTGCGCCGAGTAGCGGTCTAGTAGTCCTCGGTCGACTCTTCTTCCTCGCGCCACGCACGTGCGCGCTCCTCGAGAATCTGGTTGGCGTGCGCCGCTTCCTCCCGTGTCGAGAACGGTCCCACGCGATCGACGGACAGCGACTGCGGCCCCTCCTCGACCTCACCCGTGCGCGTGTTGAACCAGTAGGTCTCCTCGGGATCCTCGATCCCCCAGTCCCGCTTACTCATGATCCGAGTCCTTCCGCTTCGGCGGTGCCCGCAGCAAGCACTGCGTGCACTTCATAGACTAGAGCCATGCCCTTCGACGCACACGGACATTTGACTCCCGGTATTCGCCCCGCGCAGCGGCAGGTTCCCGCAAGCATTGCGCGGCCGCCCTACGTTGGCCTCGTGACGCCGCCGCCGTACGAGGGCGACAACACGTACACGGCGGAAGAGGTCGCGAAGATTCGCGCGGCCGGACGGATTGCTTCCCGCGCGCTCGACGCGGTGGGCGAGGCGGTTCGCCCCGGCGTCACGACCGCAGAGTTGGATCGCGTAGCGCACGAGGTGGTCGTCGCCGCCGGCGCGTACCCCTCGACTCTCGGCTACCGCGGTTACCCCGCGTCATCGTGCACCTCGGTGAACGAGGTGATCTGTCACGGCATCCCCGATGACACTGTGCTGCGCGAGGGTGACCTTGTGAACGTCGACGTGACCGCGTATCTGGATGGCTTCCATGGCGACACGAACCGCACCTATCGCGTGGGTGAGGTAGCCGAAGAGGTTGACCTGCTCATCGAGCGCACGCACGAGGCGATGATGCGCGGCATCAAAGCCGCGAAGCCGGGCCGCGCTGTCAACGTGATCGGTCGTGTCATCGAAACGTATGCGAAGCGCTTCGGCTATGGGGTGGTGCGTGACTTTACCGGACACGGCGTCGGCTCTTCATTCCACTCCGGGCTCATCATTCCACACTACGACTCGGCGCCGAGCTACGGCGACATCATCGTTCCGGGCATGGTGTTCACGGTCGAGCCGATGCTCACGCTCGGCGGACATGAGTGGGATCAGTGGGACGACGGCTGGACGGTCACGACGCGCGACAAGAGCATCACCGCGCAGTTTGAGCACACCGTCGTGATTCGCGAGGATGGCTTCGAGCTGCTCACGGTCTCGGACTAGCGGCCTGCCACGATAGCTCACACCCGGTAGGTGCTCAGCCCGAAGCTCCGGTCCAGAATTCTGGATCGGAGCTTCGCACCGGCTTAGCGAACGATACGGCGGATCGTGAGGAGGCCGGCACCGACGAGCAGCAACGCTCCCGCTGCGAACCCCAGGGTGCTGGGGCTCATGGGGCTGCCGGTTCGAGCGAGTTCGGTAGCAGTGCCCTTTCCGGAGTTCGGAGACGTCGTACCGGAGTCGGTGGTGCCTGCGTCGGTCGTTCCGGGCTCGGTGGTCCCGGGGTCGGTCGTTCCGGGCTCGGTGGTCCCGGGGTCGGTCGTTCCGGGCTCGGTGGTGCCAGGATCCGTCGTCCCGGGGTCGGTGGCGCCCGGATCCGTCGTTCCAGGGTCGGTGGGCCCGGGGTCGGTCGACTTGTCCTCGAACTCTACCGAGCAGGTGACGGGCGTGCTGAACTCTACGTCTTGGTCCTTGCTCCAGGTCCACGTGGCCTGACTCCAAGCCGTAGTGACGAAGGAGCCGGCAAGTGACGTGATCAATGGGACGGTGCCAGTCGCATCATCGGGAACCGTGAGCGTGAACTGAAGCACGCTGGTCGAGTCTTCACTCAGGAGCCACGGAAGCGGAAAATCGCTCGGTCGCACTTGCTCCCCGACGACACCATTTGTGACGACGGTGCGGGCGTCGACGTCGTGTACCCAGGTGATTTCCTGGTGTGCAAGCGCGGCGCTTTCCCAGGGTGCGGCCTCGTTGCCGATCACTTGATCGACCTGCCAGTCGGATTGTGAGGGGTCACTCGCAGGCCCTGTCACCACACTCTGGCTCACACGCAACGCACTTGCGGCAACCGCATCCCCGAGGGTGATCCTGTTTGTTGCATCACGGAACTCTGCGGGAAGCGGCGCATAGCGGTCATCCACGCCGGGTGCGGTGTCCTGACCGGCGAGCGTGTTCTGGTCAACGTAGGTCACCTCGAAGGTCCGGTCGCCGGATTGCACAACCTGGAGGTTTCGGATGCCGCCGTGGAAGATGTCGCACACAATGTCACCAGCCGCTGCCTGCGCAGGTTCGGTGTTCCCCGGTCCCAAAGTGATTCCTGTCGCGACGCCGACTCCGAGGGTCGCGATTGCTCCGGCAGCGAGGATCTTCTTGTTCTTCAATACCGTTCCCTTACCTTCTCGCGCGCATGCGCCCGAGGTCTCAAGTTCGAGACCATGAGTGACCCGTCTCAATGTGCACGGGCGGGCTGGGCGAGGCGGTGATCGCCACGCATTCCCATTCTGGCCCGACCAGCACACTAACACGGATGTGGGGTTCTCTCAGAAAGACAAAAGGTCACGGCCGAGATTTACATAGTGGCGCGCATTGCGGTCACCCGTCATCGCGAGCGAAGTGCGCGTGAGCTCGCGTACTCCCAACCCAGTGGCACAGCGAGCGCAGCGGGGGCAGCCATGAGCAGGAAGATGGGGTCCCCCAGGTTGACGGCGGAGATTCCTCCGGCGGACGAGGCGATGAGACCGAGCTCGGTGAGCACCCCCACGGCTGCGCCCAAGCCAGTAAAGGCAACCCGATGCACCCACTTGTTCGACTGGGATCGCAGGAGCTTGCCGAGCAGCCAAGCGAGAGCCGGCCCGTACGTGACGCACGCGAACGCGGACGCCATCAGCGAGAACATGAAAACTGGCAGCAGGTACATGGCGTCTTCGAGGGTGGGCGGGGCAAATGTTGCCGTGCCAGCCAGCCACGTAGCGAGGGCGGTGACCATCTGTGCGAGGATCAGCGTGCCGATCAGTAGCGCCTGGTAGAGCACGAATGCGACGATCACGCCGGGAACCAGCTCGTCGAAGGTGAAGTCCATCGGGAAGCGTGCGGAGCGCACTGAACTGCGCGCGTACCGATCCGGGCGCGACGCCTCGAGAAACTCGCTCATAGGATCAGCATAGGTCAGTCACTGGGGCGGCCCGAGCGGCCAAGTAGGCCGAGGAGCTGTGCACGCGAAGGGTGGAATGGGCCGGATCATACGCCGGGTTCTGTCTCCCCGACCGCAGCCGGGGTGACGGTCATCTCTCTCGGGGCACTGTTGCCAGTACCCTCTAGCGGCCTACCCGAGGACTCGGCGGGGCGCGTCATCATCCTCTGTCTGGCCTTGCTCCGAACGAGGTTTACCTGGCCGCCCGTGTCACCACGAGCGCCGGTGGTCTCTTACACCACCCTTTCAGCCTTACCGCGCTCAGCATGCTGGGCGCGGCGGTCTACTCTCTGTTGCACTTTCTCGCGGGTTACCCCGGGTGGGCGTTACCCACCGTTCTCCCCTGCGGAGCCCGGACGTTCCTCGGCGCGTGCACTTTCGTGCCGCGACGCGACCGTCTCACCAGCCCATTCCAACGTCGATTCTACACCTCGGGGGTCGTGTCCTCCGCGACGCGCACCAAGATCGCGCCAGTGCCGGGGCAGAACAGCAGCTCGTCGGGTGCGGCGGCGTTGAAATCACTGAGCTCGGCCGGGGTGAGTGCCATGTTGCTGGCCTCAGACACGGCACCGCGCAGACGCGCAGCCCCGATCCCGATCCGGCCGCGCAGCTCCTCGTACACACCGAGCAGATCACGCTGGATCTCGGCTGCAAGCCCGCCACGCTCCTCGGTGTTCGACGCAAGCTCGCGGTCGATCTGCGCCTCCGCGCTGTCAATCGACTCCTGAATCTTCGCGCGCCGGGCATCTACGCCACCAAGCACGCGCTCTGCTTCGGTGAAGGCTGCCTGTGCGGTCTCCTGCTGCTCCATGAGCTCGAGCTCGCGTTCCTCAAGCTCGCCCATGCGGCGCGCCAGCGTGTCGAGTTCGCTCTGCAGTGCCTGTGCCTCCTTCGGGGAGGTGCTGACCGCCATGAGTTCCTCGTCGCGGGTGCGGCGCTGGCGCACCATCGCGACGTCCGCCTCGATGCGCTCAATCTCCGCGGTGAGCGTGTCGAGCTCACGCTGCGCGGCCATGAACTGCTCGCGTGAGGCCGCGATCTCGTCGGCGAGGCCGTCAAGTTCAGCGCGCTCCGGCAGCGTTGTACGCTTGCGGCGCAGGCGCGCAATCGTCGTGTCGAGGTCGTGGAGATCGAGCAGCAGTTGCTGCTGCCGGGGGCTAGCCTTCATAGGGCTAGCCTACCGTCGCGCACCGGCCACTGGGTTACGCGGCGGCACCCGGTTCAGCGAGAGCGCCCACCGCAAAGGCCCACGGGTCAGTGCGCGCGCTGCTCACGCTGAATGCCACGCCGGGGAGCCTCGCGCCGAGCGTCTCGGCGGCGCCCGCGAGCCACAACGACTCGCTCGCCCAGTGCGCGACGTCGATGAGCGCGGGGCCACCCGCCGCTGCGCCGAGCTCCAGTGACTCCTGAGCGGGGTGATGCCGCAGATCAGACGTCACGTAGACATCCGCTGCGCGCACGAGCGGATGGTCGAGCAAGCTGTCTCCCGCACCGCCGAGAAGCGCGACGCGAGATACCTCTCGATTGGGATCCCCTCCGACCCGTACTCCGCTCACAGTCTGCGGGAGGATCTCTGCGAGACGCTCAGCGAGTTCGCGGAGCGACGTCGGGTGCGGCAGCGTGCCCACTCGGCCGATTCCTGCGCCAGGGTGCGCGGCGGGGTGCTGGCTCGGGACAATGGGCTGCGCGTGCACAAGCCCCAGACGGCGCGCGAACACATCGGACACCCCGTCTGCCGGCGCATCGGCGTTCGTGTGCGCCGAGTAGAGCGCGCAGCCACCTCGAATGAGCCGAGCAATGAGCGCCCCCTTCGCCGTGTCTTCGGCGAGGGTGTGCACGCCGCGGAGCAACAGCGGGTGGTGAGTGAAGAGGAGATCCGCTCCCGTCTCGAGCGCCTCGGTCACCGTCGCCTCAGTCACGTCGACCGCAAGGAGTGCGCGCGTCAGGGCGGCCCGCGGGTCACCAGAGGTGAGGCCCACGCGGTCCCAGCTCTCCGCCGTGGCGAGCGGCCAGAGTTCGTCTGCCACCTCGAGGAAGTCTGCAAGCCGGGTGTCCGGCTCGGTGGCGGACGCCTCGGGTGTGGTGAACTCTGAGCGATCGGACACGCTTACCTCCGGAGCAGCTTGCGGGCGATGACGTTGCCGAGCAGCTGCACGAGCTGCACGATCACGATGATGACGAGCACGGCAGACCAGGTGACCCACGGGTTGAACTGCCGATACCCGTACTGTAGCGCGAGGTTGCCGAGCCCGCCGCCGCCCACGACTCCGGCCATCGCGGTCATGTCGACCACCGCAATGAACGCGAAGGTGTAGCCGAGTACCAGCGGCCCGAGCCCCTCCGGGATGAGTACCGTGAAGATCGTGCGGACCGGTCCCGCACCCATGGCGCGCGCGGCCTCGATGACACCGGGCGATACCGTGAGCAAGTTTTGCTCAACGAGGCGTGCGATGCCAAACATCGCCGCGAATGTCAGCACGAATAGCAGCGCGCGTGCGCCCATACCCGTGCCTACGACGAGACGAGCGAGCGGGGTAAGCGCGCCAATCAACACCACGAAAGGAATGGGGCGGAAGAAATTCACGAGGAAGTTCAGGGTCCAGAAGACCGGACGATTCTCGAGGAGCCCGCCCTGCCGAGTCACAGTGAGCGCAACGCCCACGATGAGGCCGAGCGCGCCACCGACGCCGAGCGTGAAGACGGCGTAGAAGATCGTCTCGAGGGTTGCCTCGAGGAATTTGCCGTTCGCAAGGAGTTCAAGCAAGCGATCCATTATGCGAGCACCTCCAGCTCGGTCTCCTGCGCGAGCGCCGCAACCGCGTGCTCGACGCGCAGCTCGTCGCCGATGAGCTCCAGCGTGAGCTTGCCAAAGCTGCGTCCGCCCACGTCGGTGATCCCGCCGTGAATGATACTGACGCCCACACCGCGTTCCGCCAGGGTGCGGAACACGACGGGCTGATCGACATCACCGTCGCGGAAAGTCAGGCTGACGAGCCGGCCGCGATGACGCCGGCGGAGTTGCTCAAGATGCTCGGATCCCGGCTCGCTCGGCAGCGCGGTGGCAACGAACTTGCGCGTTGTCTCGCTCGTGGGCGCCGAAAAGACCTCGAACACGTCGCCCTGCTCGACTGCGCGACCGCTGTCCATCACGGTGACTCGGTGGGCAATCTCTCGCACCACGTCCATCTCGTGCGTGATCAAAATGATCGTGATGCCGAGCTCGTCGTTGACGCGCTTCAACAGGCCGAGTACCTCACGGGAGGTCTCGGGATCGAGCGCGCTCGTCGCCTCGTCAGCGAGCAGCACGCCAGGGTTCGTCGCAAGCGCGCGAGCGATGCCCACACGCTGCTTCTGGCCTCCGGAAAGCTCATCCGGATAGGCCCCCGCGCGATCCTGGAGCCCTACGAAGCTGAGCAGCTCGGCGACGCGGGCAGCGCGCTCGTCGGGAGCGACGCCCGCCACCACGAGCGGGTACTCCACGTTCTTCGCAATCGTCTTCGACTGGAAGAGGTTGAACTGCTGGAAGATCATGCCGATCTGTGAGCGCACCGGCCGCAGCTGACGCTCGCTGAGTGCGGTCAGCTCGTTGGCGCCAACGGAGATCGTGCCGCTCGTGGCGCGCTCCAGCCCGTTGATCAGGCGGAGAAGCGTGCTCTTGCCCGCACCGGAGTACCCGATGATGGCGTGGATCTCGCCCGACGCAACCTCGATGGAGACATCGTCGACCGCAACAATCTCAGGATCGTTCTTGCCACGGCCGGGATACCGTTTTCCCACCCCGCTCAGTTGCACGCGTGTCACCCTGTGGGTCCTCTCGCTCGGCTGTGGCCGCCTCGCGCGGCCGGAATCTATTGTGACGGGCGCGTGCCCGAAGACCACAATCGGGGCGGTGAGAATTCTCACCGCCCCGATGCGGGACGCGGGCCAAGGCCTGCGCTGAGTGCTCGCGCGACTACTTCGTAGCTGCGTAGTCCTTCTGCGCCTGGGCGAGAATGTCGGCAAGCTCAGCAGCCGGCGTGTTGAGCGGCACCGCGCCCTCACCGACGTAGTCCTTCACTGCCTTCTGAACCTCGGGATTGTTCTGGTAGATGTCCACGAGCTTCAGGTAGGTCTTATTGTTCTTGTCCTCCGCACGCGCAGCGAAGATGTTCGTGTACGGTGCGGCCGCGGGATCCTCGGCGCTGTCGGAACCGAGCGAGTCGGAGAACTTCAGGCCCGCCGGCTCCACAAAGTCGTTGTTCACGACGCCGCCATCAACGTCGGGCAGCACGCCCGGGATGCCGGCCGCGTCGAGCTCGGTGACCTTCACCTTCGACGAATCGGCGAGGACGTCCTCGAGCGTGGAGCCCGAGTTGCCGCCGTCCTTCAGCTCAATGAGGCCGAGCTTCTGGAGCACGAGCAGCGCGCGTGCGCGGTTCGAGGGATCGTTCGGCACCGCCACGGTGCCACCCTTCGGGATGTCCTCGATCTTGTCGTACTTTGCCGAGAACAGGTTCATTGGGTAGATCACGGTGGAGCCGAGGGCCACCAGGTCGTCGCTGGCCTCCTCGTTGTACTCGGCGAGGTAAGCGATGTGCTGGAACTGGTTGAGGTCGAGCTCGCCCTCGGCCAGCAGCGGGTTCGGCTGCGGGTACTCGGCGAAGTCAACGATCTCGACGGTGATTCCCTCGTCAGCTGCCGCTGCAACAAAGGTGTCCCAGTAGGGCTGACCGCCGGGCACGACGCCGATCTTCACAGTCTCGCTCTCGCTGTCCGCTGCGGGCGCGCAGCCCGCGAGGGCAGCTGCGCCGGCGAGGGCGAGGGCGGTGAATGAGGCGGCGATGGTGCGGCGCTTCGTGAAAGTCATGGGGATCCCCTTGGCTCGGTGCGATGAAATGTCGGTGGTGGCTGCGAGGCTGGGCTCGAGCCGAACACCTCAAGCCTCAGGCATGTCCGCCGCCACGCGGTAATCGCGGTGTCACACAGCGTCATGCGCGTGGGATACTGGAGGTGACGCGACAGCGTACCGGCGGGCAGGCCGATCCCTCTTCATACCGTTTGGAAGGAACCCTCCGTTCACATGAACCAGCGTGCTGATGCTCACCTCGAAGCTTGGAAGGCGAAGCAGGAACTCGCAGAGCGGATGATTCCGCTGATCGGTCAGCTGTACCGCGACCACGATGTGGTGATGTCGGTGCACGGCCGCAGCCTCATCGGCCGTTCCTCCGTCGACATCATCCGCGCCCACCGCTCGGCGCGCAAGATTGACGACGTTGAGCTCCCCCTCGCTGAGACCTCGGCGATCGTCGAGACGCTCGCGCAGCTGCAGCCCGGCCCGGTATCCGTGGACCTGGCGCTCCTCGCCAACGGCTTCCGCGCGTCGGGCAGCTCCGACCTTGCGGCGTACCTCCGCGAGGTGCTCGCTCCCGCGTTCGAGGCGAAGCCCGGTACCGGCACCGACGTGGTGCTGTACGGCTTCGGTCGAATCGGGCGCCTCCTCGCTCGCATCATCATCGACCACTCGGGCTCGGGCAACGGGCTGAACCTGCGCGCCATCGTGGTGCGGAAGGGCTCCGAGAATGACCTGCAGAAGCGCGCAAACCTCCTGCGCCGCGACTCGGTGCACGGCCCCTTCAACGGCACCATCACCGTACTCGAGGACGAGGACGCGATCCTTGCAAACGGCGTGCGGATCCAGGTCATCTACTCGAACGATCCCGCAAGCGTTGACTACACGCAGTACGGCATCGAGGACGCGATCCTCGTTGACAACACGGGCCGCTGGCGCGACGCCGAGGGCCTCGGTCAGCACCTGAAGAACCAGGGCATTGCCCGCGTGCTGCTCACCGCTCCCGGTAAGGGCGACATGCTGAACGTCGTCTACGGCGTCAACAACGACAAGATCACCGACGCAGACACGATCGTGTCGGCCGCATCGTGCACCACGAACGCGATCACCCCGGTGCTCAAGGTGATGAACGATCAGTTCGGAGTGAAGCGTGGGCACGTTGAGACCGTGCACGCGTACACGAACGATCAGAACCTCATCGACAACTTCCACAAGGGCGATCGTCGTGGCCGCTCGGCAGCACTCAACATGGTGCTCACCGAGACCGGTGCGGCGAAGGCCGTGTCGAAGGCGCTGCCCGAGTTCGAGGGCAAGCTGACGGGCAACGCTATTCGCGTTCCCACCCCGGACGTGTCGATGGCTGTGCTGAACCTGCAGCTCGAGCGCGAGACCACCGTCGAGGAGATCAACTCCTTCCTCGAGCAGGTGTCGCTCACGGGTGCACTGCGCACGCAGATCGACTATGTCGAGTCGCCCGAGATCGTCTCGACCGACTTCGTTGGCGCGAACCGCGCGGGCATCGTCGATGGCCTCGCAACGATCGTCACTGGCGATTCCGCGGTGCTCTACGTCTGGTATGACAACGAGTACGGATACAGCTGCCAGGTCGTGCGCGTCATCGAGCAGCTCGCAGGGAGCCACCCGGCTCAGCTGCCCGCGCTGACGGCGTAACCGCGTCGCCGCGCCGCGCGGCTACGCTCACGAAACATCCCGAGAGAAAGGACCGAACATGTCGGAGAAGTACCTCATCGGAGTAGACGGATCGGAGCAGAGCCGCGTGGCGCTCGCGTGGGGCCTTGCGCGCGCCACGGAGCGTGGGGCAAGCGTTCGCTTGCTGCACGTTGCGGATGACTCGTTCCTTTCGGAGAGTGTCGCATTCCTCTCCGAGGCTCAGAAGGCCTCAGAACAGATGCTCGAGGCAGAAATCGCGCACGCGCGCAGCCTCGGATTCGTTGGCGAAATCAGCGGCACGGCGGTTGTGGGACACCCGATCGCCGAGGTCGAGGAAGCCTCGAAGCAGGCCGATCTGCTGGTCCTGGGCCAGCACGCCGGCAGTCGCTTCTCGGGCTCCTTCTTCGGCACGCGCGCGGTGAAGGTCGCAGCGACGGCGCACTGCCCCGTAGCGGTGATCCCGAACAGCGAGGTGCAGCCCAACGCCGGCGTGGTCGTCGGCATCGACGGTTCTGAGGCCTCGCAGCGTGCCATCGCCTACGCCGCAGAGGAAGCGTCGTTCCGCGGCGTGCCCCTCATCGCGGTCTACGCGTGGATGCCGCCCCTCACGCCGGGGCTCGAGTACCTCTGGAGTGAGGAACTCGTCGAGTCCCAGCGGAGTGCCGCGGAGGAAGCAATCGCCATTGGTGTGGCCGGTCTTGCGGAGCGCTACCCTGATCTCGAGGTGCGCCGCGAGATCGTGCAGTCGCCTCCGGTTGCCGCGCTGGTGCAGGTGGCGCAGGGTGCAGAACTGCTCGTCGTCGGAAGCCGCGGCCGCGGTGGGATCTCCCGCCTGCTGCTCGGATCCGTCAGCCACGGCGTACTGCAGGCGCTGCCCTGCCCCGTGATTGTTACGCGCGCGGACTAGCCCGCACACTACGGCACGTACAGTGCCGGGGAGGGGCGCGCTCGGTCGGATTCAATCCGCTCCGGGGGCGCCCCTCCCCCTTTGTCTCGGCCCGGGCCCGGCCGCCGCCGCCGAGTGTCAGTCTGGAATGCCCGGGATGTATCTCAATGAATCAGAAAGAAGGCATCGCCATGGCTGCCGTGTCAATCGAACGCATCATCACCAGCGGCTTCATCGGCGCGGGGCGACCTGGCTTCCCGGCCGGGGGCATTGCCCTCGAGAACAACGTCTGGTTGGTGGGCGACGAGGAGCGCGTACTCATTATCGACGCAGCGCACGATGCTGACGCTATTGTCGCGGCTGTCGGCGACCGGGAGGTCCTCGGACTGCTCCTCACCCACGGGCACGAAGACCATGTCAACGCCGCGGTGCAGGTGGCTCAGGCGCTCGACACGCACATCTACCTGCACCCTGCCGACCTGTTCCTCTGGCACGAGACCCACGGCGAGGCGCTCCCGGACTTCGAGCTGGCACACGGTGCGACATTCCAGGTGGGCGACATTGAACTCGCAACCCGTCACACCCCGGGCCACACCCCGGGCTCCGTCTGCTTCGTCGCCCCCGCGCTCGACACCGTGTTCTCCGGGGACACACTCTTCCAGGGTGGTCCCGGTGCAACTCGCTGGGAGTACTCGAGCTTTCCGGGCATCGTCGAGTCCATCCGAACGCAGCTCTTCACGCTGCCAACGGAGCTTACGGTGCAGCCCGGACACGGTGACCACACGACGATTGGGATCGAGCAGCCCGCGCTCGAAGCTTGGCTCTCGCAGCGCCCGTAACCTCACGGTCGCTCGCGGCGGGTAAGATTCCGGGGTGTTCTCCCCCGCTTCTCCCGCCGCCACTGCCCTGTCCCGCAACCGTCGCGTCATTGCGCTCTTCGCGCTCGCCCTCGGCGGTTTCGGGATCGGGGTGACCGAGTTCGCCACGATGGGCTTGCTGCCCAACATTGCCCAGGATCTGCTGCCCGGATTCGCAGCGGCGCCGGAGGCGGAAATCGCGCGTGCGGGGATCCTGATCACGGCATACGCTCTCGGCGTTGTGGTGGGGGCACCGACCGTCGCGATCGCGGCCTCCCGCATGTCGCAGTCGAGCCTCACCTTCTGGCTGCTCGGCGTCTTTGTGCTGGGCTCGCTCGCCTCTGCGCTGATGCCGAGCTTCGGAACACTTGCCCTCGCTCGGTTCATTGCGGCGCTCCCCCACGGCGCGTACTTTGGTGTCGCCTCGCTGCTCGCTGCGCGGCTCATGGGACCGGGCAAGCAGGGGCAGGGCATCGCGCTCGCGCTGTCGGGGCTGACGATCGCAAATGTCGTGGGCGTTCCGCTCGCAACCTGGTTGGGGCAGCTCGCCGGGTGGCGGGCCGCGTACATCTTCGTCGCGGCGATCTTTGCGATCACCCTTGTGCTGACGCTCGCTTTTCTCCCACGGGTTCCAGGAAATCCGTCGCGTACGCCCGCGCGCGAGCTCGTGGCCTTTACGAATCCTCGCATCTGGCTCATGATCGGGGTTGGGGCGATCGGTTTTGGCGGTTTCTTCGCCGTCTACTCGTACATCGCAGAGGTGGCAACGCGGGTGGCCGGGCTGCCAGCCGGCGCGGTGCCGTGGGTGCTCGCGTGTGTGGGCGTTGGCATGACGCTCGGAAACCTCCTCGGCGGGTGGGCGAGCGACCGTCACCTGAGCAGAACGATTGTGTGGGGGTTCAGCAGCCTGATCGTGGCGTTGATCGCCTACGCCCTGTGGGCGGACACTGCGGTGTCACTCATCGTGCTCGCAGTTCTCGTGGGGCTCACCTCGTCGGTGCTGGTGCCGTCAATTCAGGCGCGACTCATTCGCATTGCCCACGAGGCGGAACTGCTGGGCGCTGCGGTGAACCACGCAGCCTTCAATATCGGTAACAGCCTCGGTGCGTGGCTCGGCGGTCTCGTGATTGCGGCAGGCTTGGGCTATCTCGCGCCGGGCTGGGTCGGCGCAACGCTTGCCGCGGTGGGCCTGGCGCTCGCAGGGGTGAGCTTCGCGGTGGAGCGCCGTGACAAGCTGCGAGGCCGCGACACCGTGGGCATTCGCGTCGTTGGCGACCCGAAGCTGGACTAATCGATCGTTTCGCCCAGCTCGTGGAACTCGCGGTCGATGTAGCTCATGGCCGGCCCGACCTCACCAAATACGGCGCCCACAACTTCCGCCACGACGATCACCGACGAGCCAACGCCGAGCGAATGCAGCGTACGGCAGCGGAGCGCGACACGCGTGTTCGGGAGGTACGGTTCGCCGGTAACGAGCTCCGCCCATCCCTGCTCCGGGGTAAAGCGCTCCGCGCCGGAGACAGCGAAGGAGCGCGCCACCTCTGCGTGCCGCGCATCAAGCAGGTGTACGAGGTAGCTGTCTGCACCCAGAACACCACCGGCGCTGCCCGTCGCCCGTGTCACGGAAAATGAGAGCGTGGGCGGATCGATCCCAACCGAAGAGACGCTCGACGCGGTGAGTCCGACGGGGCCTTCCTCGGTCAGCGCCGTGATCACGGCGACACCCATGGGGTGGTGCCTGAACGCGAGCTTCAATGCATCGACGCCCTCATTCAGATCGGCATCGTAGCGCCGCAAGCCCGGATCCTGATCAGTCACGTGAGTCCTCCTGTGTCTCCAGTGCGTAGCGGAACGCAGCACTCCGGTGCGCCCGTGCCGTGAACTGCAACGTCTGCGCGACGCACAGCATTCCCGAAGGGCGATCGCGCCGTTTCGAGCGTACCCTGAGGGTATGCAGCTTCGAGATATTCCCCTCACCACGATCACCGGGACACGCACCTCGCTCGCAGAGTTCGGAGAGCAAGCGATTCTGGTCGTGAACGTCGCATCGAAGTGTGGGCTCACGCCGCAGTATGCGAAGCTCGAGGCGCTGCAGCGGGAGTATGGTTCGCGCGGCTTCACCGTGCTTGGCGTACCGTGCAACCAGTTTCTGGGGCAGGAGCCGGGTACGGCAGATGAGATTGCGACGTTCTGCTCGGCGAGCTACGGGGTCACCTTCCCCCTACTGGAGAAGACACTCGTGAATGGGCGCCGCTCCCACGCGCTCTACCGCGAGCTTCGCTCAGTTCCCGATGCGGGCGGCCGCGCCGGGCGGGTGCAGTGGAACTTTGAGAAGTTCCTCATTGCTCCTGATGGCCGGGTCTCTCGGTTCCGCCCGAAGACGGAGCCGGATGATCCGTCGATCATCGCGGCAATCGAGGCGGCGCTTCCCGCCGCATAACCGAATCCGTGGCGCGGGGGCGTATCCTCTTCGGATGACCGTTCTCATTGATCCTCCCGCCTGGCCGGCGCACAACCGGTTGTGGTCGCATCTCGTGAGCGACTCATCGCTCGGCGAGCTGCATGCGTTTGCAGCAGCGAACGGGATCCCTGAGCGTGGCTTCGATTGGGATCACTACGATGTGCCCGAGGAGATGCACGCGCGTCTCGTCAGCGCTGGCGCGGTGACGGTGAGCGGCAACGAGCTTGTGCGCAGGCTCATCGCCTCGGGCCTCCGCGTGCGGGCGCGGGATCGCCGAGCGGCGTAGCGGAGCGCTCGATCTCTGCGCGGCTAGGAAACCTCCTCGCGCAGATCCGGCACCTCGTGAAGGGTGAGCACATCCGCGGTATTCACGGCGCGTCCAGGCGACGCAGCGTGCAGGGCCGCAGCGCCGAGTGCCGTCAGCACCCCGGTCGCGCGAGACTGGCCGAGACCGCGAGCCGAGAGCAGCGTCCCGGTGCGTCGATTGACAGCTACGAGTGACCACTCCGCGCTCCCCCAGTGCGGCACCTTGGCGAGCAGCGGCGAGAGTTTGGGTGCCCGGCCAACGAGTCTGAGCGCCGCTGTCGTCGGGCGGTTCCCCGTTACCAGGTAGCTACGCACCGTCACCTTCTGAGCAGAGCCAAGTAGTAGGTGATCGGGGAAGTCAGCGCGGAGGTAGCTCCGCGTGCCCGTCGGCGAGGGGAGACGACGGAGCTCTCGCAGATTGATGATCGCGCGTCGCTCGGGGGGCTCGTGGATCGGCGCGCCAGCGAGCCCCGCCGTCCAGGCGACCGCCGCAGGCCCGTGTGCCTCGCCCGTCCCGAGCGCGATACCGAGATCGATCTCATCGTCCGGCTGCGTCGGAAGCGCGTGGACCAGCAGCGTGCTGAGCCCAGGGGCGAGGCCCGCCCCGAGCAGCACCGACTGCCCCGGGGCGGCCTCAGCAGCGACGCGTTCAAGGTACCTCCCGGTGGCCGAGATATCGACGAACGCGGCTGGGAATGACGCCGCCGCGAGCGCCGGGTTCTCAACGCCCGAAGCGTTGATCACGACATCGTGCGTGCTCGCATGTGCCATGAGCTGCCCGATCCCGGCAGGCGTGGACAGGTCGATGCGGGCGGCAGCGCTCCGCCGTCCGGCAACGGTCGTCGTGTGGCCCGCTCGTTCAAGCTCTGCGGCGATGACTTGGCCCACCGCCCCGCTGCCGCCGAGCACGAGCGCCCTCACGCTTGCGCTCCCGTGGAGGGACGCGTGCGGAGTCGCCGAGCGCGAATTGTGGCGATGCCACGCAGCGCGAGCGGCACCGCCCACAGCACCGCGACGGGAACCACGATGCTGATGGTGAGGGCGAGGGCGAGCGGTTCGGGCCAGCCTGCCGCGAGGGGCGCGATGAGGGCGCGCGTTGCGAGCGCGAGAGGGAGGATTGCGGCCCAGGTGGCCAGCACGCGCAGGTGCGCGGGAAGCGGTGACATGTTTCTCCAAACGTATGTTTGGAAGTGAGCATATGTCCCGTGGTGCCCATTTGCAAACATACGTTTGGAAATGGGCTACGCTGTCCCCATGGCATGGGACACGGCAGCAACGCGGCACGCACTCCTCGAAGCGGGGGTGCGTCAGTTCTCGCGTCACGGCTTCGCCGGTGCGCGCATGGATGCAATTGGGGTCGACGCGGGCGTCAATAAAGAGCGCGTCTATCAGTACTTTGGGAACAAGCGCGGACTGTTCGATGCCGTGCTGGCAGACCGACTCGGCGATCTGCTCGGCGCCGCAGGAAGCCCAGCTCCTGGCTCCGGCCCCCGAGGTGTTGGTGAGTACGCTGGCGCCCTCTTTGACCGCTTTGCGGAGCACCCAGAACTTGCGCGACTCCTCGCGTGGGAGAGCTTGGAGCTGGAGGACGCGGCTGACGCGAATGATCGCGCTGCCAACTGTGCTGTGCAGGCGCGTGCGCTCAGCGCCGCACTTCCGGGCCTCTCCGTCAACGCGGCACCGCAGTTGCTCTTGTCTGTGGTGTCCCTCTGCGCGAGCTGGTGGGCGCTTGGTCGCATTGCGGAGATGATTGCGCCCGCCGTCACGGTGTCGGCGCGGCGCGCGGAAATCGTCGCGCAGGCGATCCTCCTTGCGGAAGCGACCCAGGCGCCGCGCGCGGAGACGCCGAGTTCTCACACCGCCTCACCGTGAAAAGCACAACGCCCCATCGGCCGTGGGCGGATGGGGCGTTTCTGGTGGACCTTCCCAGGCGATTCTCAAACATTAGTCCGGCCCAGAAAACGCTGATTTCCCGTGTTCTAAAGGGCACGGAGGGGCGTGGAACAAAAGTCGGCCACTCGCCGCGACACGATTTGCGAGGTCCAGTCGCGAAAAATTCCCTAAAGCCTCAAACACGATTGACGCCTGTGCAGCAAGCAAAACTGGTCACTGACTATGAGTTGGGCGTTCCAGTTCGAACAATCGCCGACAAGTATGGGCTTCATCGTGGGACCATCTCGACGATTGTCCGTCGCGCGGGCGGTGAAATCCGGGGGGCTGGGCTCGACGCAGAAGCTAGCGCACTCGCCTCAGATCTCTATTCGAGTGGGTTGACTCTCGTTCAGGTTGCCCGAAAGTTGAGGATTGGAGACGAGGTAGTTCGACGAGCGGTGCTCGAACATGGAGGGCAGATCCGACCACGTGGGCGTCGCGGCGGCGGCGATTCCCGATAGGTCGCCCCGGACAGCTGGGGAACCATCACCCGAAAACGCAAAGTTGAGGAAAGTGTGGCCCAGCAGCAAACGGTTACGAGGCGATTTACCTTGGCGCTTTTCGAGAATGCAGCAGTTCCATGAAACTTCAATCCCGATGATCATGAGATCCAACAGTACGGTTGACTCATGATGATCGGATATTTCCGGCTAGGTCAACGATGACTGTCGGCGTATTGGTGAGTGGCGAGGCTGTTCCGATAAGTACAGAAATATCTGATGGGTTCAGTTTCCCGCACGGCTCCCGCCCAGAATTGCCACGACTAGGGTGTTTTTGGACCTTGCCAGGCGCTTACGACCCTGTCGATATGGGCAGGTAGCCCCTTTCGGCGTTCAGGGTCAGTCCAGCTCGCGATGAAGTCAGGGTCGTTACTCTTCGGCGGGTCTGATACGTCCCTTACCCGTACGGCCACAGGTACGCCCGTGCTTACACCGGTGACGAGGGCATGTTGCTGAGCAAGCCCGGGAAGTTGATCTAGTAACGCCCTGGAGCTCAGTGCTGTCGCGTGCCTCAGCAACGCTTGATCAGCCTCGTGGGTGAGCCGATGCGCGATCACAGTGCCGCACTGCGCCACAACCGTCTCACTGAGTTCACTCGGACGCTGGCTCGCAAGCAGCAAGGATAAACCAAATTTTCGTCCTTCCTTCGCTATCCGTTCAAAAACTGCGGTCGACCTCATCCCGGTACCACTAGCCTCCAGACGAGCTGGAACGAACCGATGAGCCTCTTCGAGAACCAAAAGTAGCGGGTGTTCTGCCCTTGGGTTGCTGCGAACTGAAAAATCGAAGAGAATTCGACCAAGTAGAGAGGTGACACTTTCAAGCACGTCACTCGCGACCAAGCTGAGGTCAAAGATAACCACAGATGGACCCGTTCCATGGTTTTGGCTTTGAGTGTCGTATGTTGCTGAGGCTGGCCAGTCTGAACCTGAATTACCTTTTGTCGGATCTTCACCCATGAGTAAACGAAGATATGATCCGAGCGGATCGTCATGTCGCTCGATACGGGTCATAAAGTCATATCGCCCGTCAGCCAGAAGCCGGCTTAAGCGCATCTGCAACGTTGCTACATAGCTACCAATTCGATTGTCGTTCGCCTGTTCCCTCTGAATGCGATTTGGGAGGAAAAAGTCGCACAGCTGTTGGAGTTCGTAGTAAACGGGAGCATCAAAGTCCGCACCGGTGGAGGCACTGCCAATTCCGAGTGCACCGAGTGCGCCCACAATTTCCACATTCATGGACGAAATGAACTGGCTCAAACGATGACGATGCAAAGCTGTGAGCGGCGTGTATCGTTCTCCGTCTCGGAGAGCGGATGAAGTCATCACCTGTGAAACGAGAGATTCCATGTTCTGCCAGCGAGATTGGATTTGCGTCCCTTGGGAGGCCTGCCATTTCGTCAGCCCTTTGAGGGACTCCAATTGGCGAAAGGCTGGCGATTCGCCGTCCATAGCGTTTGAAAAGTAGGACTGGATAATCGCTAGCGTACTGCGGACGTTTTCAAGGCTGTCAGCTTCTGCTTGCGAGTATGCGCCTGCGATCCTCGCATCTGCTACAGCTCGCTGAACCACGGGAGCTTGCACACCTTCGCTTGCGCGGAATAGGGATAGATGCTCCTCGTTGTTCATGAACCAATGCGGCAAGAAGAGTCCAGATTCTGCTCCTGGTTCGGGGCCGAGAATCAGGGGCCGGCACTTCTTTCCACGAGGAGTGTCCTTTGCGAAGGACTGAGCATATTCGCCATTGATGTCGAATATGACAATGTGCCCACTTGGAATGTCGTGATCGAGAAGGCTGTCGATTATCGCTGTAACAGTACAAGACTTGCCGGAGCCGGTCGATCCCACAACAGCGCAGTGATGTCCAAGGAGCAGATTGGCGTCAAGGTAGACGTCTTGCTCCGCTGCGACCACAGATGATCCAAGACGCAGCGAGGAAACGTCTTTGGGTAAAAAGATGTTCTTGACTTCAGGGGGTGTCGCAGTTCTCACGGGAGCGTGTAGCGACGGGTACGCAGTCAAACCTGACTTAAACTTCTCGCCTTCAAACCGACCAACGACGGCGGCCTCAAGCTCATATTCAGCCTGGTCATCTTCGCTTAGTAAGTCGCGTCCGGCCTGTCGGTCGTGACCTCTTACAATCGAGACACCAGTAACTATCGCAACAACTCGATGTGCCCCTGCCGGTGCCGTGATGTAAGAGTTGACGACACCCACGGTTTGGAGTCCGTCGGGACCTACCTTGGTGAACCCCTTCGAGCCCATTTCGAGCGAGACTCGGATCACGGTGCTCTGCACCGACGAAACTCGTCCAATTACGCCTACATCACTCATTATGTTTCTCTCCACGCGATGTTTCGGCCGCCGTGAACCGTTCGAGCGATTCGATAAGAGTCATTACTGCGGCAGGAGGATTTATGTTCATATCAAGCCCAGACTCGGGCAGCAGATCCACCATCTTCTCGAATTTTCCCGCTGACCCAGTCAATACTGCGATTCGGGAGTCATCAGCTGCGGCTAGTGCTCCGATTGGGGTATCGAGCACTTCGTGGTCGCGGTGAGCCAGGGTTTGTCCTACCAACTCGTCATCCAACATTGCTATGCCGAGTTCACGGCCACTCCCCAGTACCGCAAATGGATCAATCGCAAGAATATTGAGGGCAGGGTTGATCGCCAAGCTTCGCAGAAGAATACGATTTATATGTGGATCGCTGTATCCATACCCAATGGTGATGACAGCCGTGTCATTCTGCTGAACAGCATCACTCAAAAGCCTCATCAAATCTGAGTAAGGGTAAGAGAGAGAATCACCCTCCTTCGCTGTTGTCGGGTAAATCAACACCGGCTCATCAATCGACGCACTTCCTTCGGCTACTTGGATCACTTCGAGCGTTGTCACTCCAGCCGAACCATCAACGATTGCTTTCCAATTTAGGCTGCCGTGAATTTTGTGCAAGTACAGTGCACTGTCTGCACGGGCGACAACTTGTTGCGAGGCAGTCTCGACCCTATGGAAATCCAGTCCGTAGTAGGCGAGATTGAGTCTGCGGTCCACGGTGCCGCTGAAACCATCGATATATGGGTATCCAAGCTGATCCAACGCTCGTTCAATTACCAGGTCATAGTTTGTTGTGAAGACCTTTGTCCTCGGCAAATTGGAACGCCTGCTTCGGACAATTCGAGAGAAGAATTGTCGGTGGGCAGCAAGCGGATCGGAAAGCGATGAGTCTTTCCTCGGCAACTCGCAGGCTTTCGCAAAAGCGACGTTGATCTTCCCTTTGAGCCTGTCAATCTGATCCCGTGTAAAGCTCTTGGCTGAAGAGCCCTCACCAAAAGTCACCTTCGCAAGTGCGGCTTGCTCAGCGAGTGAAGCAGCAAGTTGAAGCCCGTTCAGAAGCTTCTCCAAATCCCCGTTATCATTTGGGTTCAAGAAAGAAAGTAGCTCCCGATCAGGGCCCTCGACGGTTTGCCCTGCAGCTTCAATGAGTGCGACCACTGCCTCGTTCTTGAGGTTGCGAGTCTGAGGTGAGTCCAGATGGAACGAAGCTCCGGAACCGATCAAGATCACTAGGTTATGTACTTGTAGAAGAGAAGCGAAGTAATCAGTCATAATGTACCGATCGTGCTCGGAAATCAACGACTTGACCTTCCCACCGACAACAAATAGTCCCCGGTCGCCATCGACCTCAAATGCCTCGCTCATGATAGTTTCTCCATGCTGTGCCGTGAAACGTCGTATCTCACGATATCTAGTTTTGTATCTGCTTACTGACCGCATCCTATTGAGTGCCTCAGCTAGTTGAGTTCACCTTGCTTACCTCTGAAAAGGGGCGCATTAAAGATTCCAGAAGAGCTTGGTAAAACACCAGTGCTCGCAAGGCGCCGGTCACCGCCAACAAGGGCAGTGCCCTTGTTCAAGTAGTCGATTTTCTTCCGCTGATGCCTCTCGCGGCAGTGGCACGTCTCACAGTGATGTGAGTAAGTGAAGTCGCACTCGTAGATTGATGCCTGTTTCGCCTAATTTGATCTCTTATTCCTTCCCAGCAGGGCCAGCCGCTTCACAAACCTAGTGGTGGCCATTGAACTGATGCTATCCAGTCCAGCCTTCAGTGCCGAACTATCTGGTCCTCCGTGTTTAGGGGGCAGCTTCGCAATGGATATTCCTACCGAATATCCCTAGACGATCTATGGCTGGTCTGTCTCAGGATGGGTATCGACGGCATCCAGTGAGGCAAAATTTGGTACCAAATCTCTCGTGGGAGAACTGAAGTTCGGTTGCCAACGGGTGTATCCGGTGGAAATAACTCAGCAGAGGACAAAACACAGTACCCTCGAATACGTGCAGGATTCCGTCGACGAGGCCTACCGCACTTGCTCTCAATGCGGTAGCGACTGCGAGCCTGATCCCTTCACAACTGGCAACGGGATTCGCATTGCTTTCATCTGCGCGCAGTGTGGGATTCACAGCGTCATTGATCCATTTGAGAGCAGTAGGTAGTGGCTTCCTGACCTTAGGTTGCTAGGCAACTGTCGAGGATGAAGGCGTCATCCGTACTCGTGGATGCCTCTTGCCTGACCCGAAGTCGATACTTTGACGCAGCGCCTATTGGTTAAACCATGAGCAATTGAAGTGACACTCTTCGCAAGAATCCTGAGTGATTGGATTCTCGGTGAAGCAGTGACGACATGTCCAGACCTCAGCCAGACGAGCATCACCAGCGCAATGGAAGCGGACCGCCGCATCACGGTCCTCACGCAGCTGAGATAACAAATCCGGGTATTCAGCCGATAAAGAAACGACGATTAGTGCAACTGCTGCACGCTGAGGGCTTCCGGATCGTCGATATCGCTCGATGAGCTCATCGCGTTCCACTGATGTAGCAATCGATACCGCAGTACTGAGGAAACGTCCCTGCCATGTCATACGAACATCAAGCTCTTCAATCACCGAGCTAACTCCCGAGCAGGCGGTATTGATGGTTAGATGGGCGGCCAGGGTAACGATGTCTTCAGAGCCCGAAGCAAAACACTTTGCGAGCAAGGTGGCCGCATCGCAACCCAAAGTCCGAACTGTTTTGCGCGTAGAAAGACTAGGAGTACAGATCTGACTAAGAATCTCGTCACCATCTTCAAGCAGGATCGCCCGCGCTTCCGATGCGAGTCGTCCACGATCGAGTCCATAGGCATCGACAACTGCTTCGATCCAGATCTGCTGAAGTTCCTGAGGAGTATCTAAAAGCTGTTGCATGCTTCCTACCGTCGACTCGCCCCATCGGATTACGGACACAAGCTCTGAGAGTTCTCCCCAACGCCAGGGTTCGGGAGCAATCCCTGGGTTGTCTTCTTCGGGCCAATCCGCCAATATCCTCAAGAGCCACCCGAGCCCATGCTTGTCAGCGAAGAGGTCCGTAATACCGGCCAATCGTTCGAATGCTGGATACAAATTGGAAAGATCAACCTTGTACCCACGTTGTGAGAGCTCAGTCGTCACTTTTTCGAAAGTTCCGTGGTTCATGCCCTTTGCCAACTCTACAAATTTGTCGGACGAACCCTCCGGCAGTTGATCCACGTATTCGACCGCCAGTTTTATCACGTCGGCAGCGCCCTCCATGAACCACATATCGGCGCTAATCTCTATAGTGCTCTCTGAAGTCTTAGTTGGAGGTTTCGCTGGTTTCGGCGAATTCAGCAGAGCGGTTATTCGCGTAACCTCGTCCTGGTCTAGAGCGCGCTGTAGTCTCTTAGCTTCTGTGAGCACTATGTAGAGTTCTAGAAGTTCGCGTTGTTGACCAGTGACTGAAAGTCCCAAGAGACGGTTGCGGTGGTGTGCTCTGTGCGCTGCTGTCGGACTGAACCTAGCTAGTTGGATAGCAAAGTGCCAACCGCCGCTGTCACTGGTATAACTTGTGATGCGCTCGATGAAGGACGTTCCAGGTGCTGCTGGCATCAAGTGATCTTCGGCAGCATCTGCAATTAGATCGATGATTCGTTTTTCTGTCGCTGTCGCTGTCGCTGTCGCTGTCGCTGTCGCTGTCGCTGCGCCTGGCCAGTTCCCCGCGAATCCATTTACCCACTGAACCGCCCGATTGCGCGTAAGCTCCGGAGCCCCCGGTTCCGCAGCTTCCAGGAGGTGTAAACGAAGTGAATAGTCGTTCTGCACCGCAAGTTGCACGGTCTGTCTTAGATCAGCGTCTTCTAGGGCAGCCAAGATCCAGGACTTCTTCTCCGAATCAGGTAGGTTTCCCGCTCGGCGTGCATCAGCAAGTTCCGCGAACTGACGGCTTCGAGCTATAAGTTCTTCGCCATTCTTGACGAACACACCGACTCGTTCGTCCCAAAAGTGAACGACCTGTCGTGCCAGCTGTTCTCTGAGTGGTTTGGCAAAGTTCCAGGGTTCGAGCTGCTGTTCCACAGCTGCTTCAGCAGCAGTAACTGTTGCTACTGCTGCTGTGTTGATTAGGCATCCAATAGTCACGAAGCCCTCCGTCAGCATTGAGGAGCGCATCTCAGTGTCAAGACCATCTGAGTGGCTCGACTTGAGGCGTTCCCAAGTCATGATGCTGTCGTCGATCACGTTGCTTAGAAGCTCGACCGAGTTTGTTGTCTCGCTCTCATCATTCACGATTCGGAGCGTTGCGAATGTCGCCAGTAGCGGAACTTTCCATATGTCGTCAGCTCGTTGTGAGGCTGTCTGCAATCGCCTAGTTCGTTCCTCGATCCAGGCTTCACGACCGGCAATATTTGTTGGGGCGAGGGCGCCGATGATTGCGGGTAAAGACCTGTCTAGACTCGTTGGTGATTCTAGCTCGACAGTGGGGAGCCCCAGCTGAAGTGCAGCATCCACCGCGCTTGGTCGAGTCGACAGTATGAAGCCGGTTGCTGGGGGTAGGTCTTGGAGGATCCTCGCGAGATGAGCCGCGAAATCTCCTCGCTTACTTCTGGCTTCGTCAAGCCCATCAACGATGAGAATGGCATTCCCGGAGAGGAGTGCTTCCCGCAAGGCGGATGTCGTCACGACTGGTTCGATGCCCCCCACGAGGCTGGAGGCCTGGCGAAGTAGGCTGTCAAGGGTAATTGAGGCCCCGGAACGAACCGTCGAAAGTGATTCCTTTAGATCAATAAGAATGGGTACGGGAGCTTTAACGTCTGACGCAAGAAATGCAGCGAGTTGGCGTAACGCCTCGCTCTTTCCTAGGCCAGGTAAGCCAGTTAGAACAAATCGTGTGTTGCGGCGAGCTACATGAATGAGGTTCGCAGGGGTTGATCCAGAACCCCACCGAACCTGCCAATCCTTTAGCAAATCATCGACATTCACATCTCCAATTCCAGGACTCAATGACGAAAGTGAAATCAGATCACGACGTCGTGAAACGACCTCACGGTATGCGCGAACTGCCCGTCGCTTAGCCTCGGTGGCCGCAACTGGCGCACCACCTATTTCAGCAGTGATTTCTAAGCCAGCGCCATCAAGAGCCGTCATCCAGTCGGTCATGTCTGTCCAGCGCCTGTTTGCTGCCGATTCTTGCATCCAGCTTCGTAGCGCGCGAAACGCCGAACCGGTTTCGCTAGTCGCCACAACCTGTCCTAGAAGTGCGCATGCAATCTGCTGCTGAGCATCGACCGGAGAGTCTGTTGCGCAGAGAAAGAACAAGGCGTCATGAACCATCTCGTCAGCATCTGCGCAACCTGCTGCTATGAGTTCGCGCTTCAACATGGCATGGATCTTGATCTGCCCATCATTCAGCGGTGCGGCATTATCATCGTTCAGCTGGTCGATCACTTTCTGAATGACGCGAAGATCACCGCGAAACTGATGTGCAACTAAACCCAGCCGGTCTCCCGGAGCATACGTCTGCCGGCACCACTGAGAAAGGGTCGCCCGCAAAGCAGCATCTACTCCTGCTGAACGTTTGCACTGTAGGTACCACTTCGAGCCATCGATCATCTCGACAACGATGTCGTCAACGGCCTCAGACGCTTCCAGATAAATACGGGCTGGGATCGCACCGGGGCGTCCTTCGACAGGTCGGCCGAGCATCCCGTGAACCGCTAGATAGGCGGCCGCTCCACTCCTGTGTAGGCTACCGAGTTCGTTGGCTGCACCACCAGTATTCCCGTTCGACATCGCCCTCCAAATTGCAAGGGCGCGTGGACTTCACAGCAGTGCCCCATTTAAGAGAACTCTATCGGCCAAGCTCTTCGCGCTATTAGAATGTATGGCTCGACAGTTACGAAGGCGGCTATTTGGGCAATGATCTGGGCGAGTGCGCGATCAACCCGTTGGACTCTGGCTGTCCAGTTGAGCTTGTGAAGGCTGCACGGATGCGTGCGCGAATCAGCAGGACCAGGCTGACTGGTCCCATAATGATGAGCTTTATTGCATTCCAGAAGCAAATGAACACAAGGAGGTTGAGCCATCCAGGGCCGCCCTCTGCGATGACTGTTGTAAGCGTGCCCGCGGCCAGGAGGTAGGGCACGGAGAGGAACATAGTGGGGATGCCCCATTTCAAGCCTCGTCTGGTGCGGATGATGTCGAGGAGGAGGTTGGTGGGCATGTAGCGGCGCAGGAATGTGCGGGTGTGGACGCTGAGAGTCCAGAGTTGGCGGATCATGACGGGATTCCTCTCACATGCACGACGGATTAACGGAAGCGGTGCGTGTGTGAGTGGCCGTAGCCTGCTCTAGGAGCGTCATATCAAGGAGGAAGCCGCCTCCCTTCAAGGGTACGACGCGCCAACGACATTCGGAAGAGGTGCTGTGGAGGAGCATTCACAATGCCCGACTGGAACTCTCGCGTTGTACCGCTCGTGACCGACCATCACTGGAATCCGTGATTGTGAGTTCCTGAAGTCGTAATACCGCTGCTTTGGCTCGTGCGGCATCGATCTTCTGAGCGTCACTGTCCGCTGCTGCGCCGAGCGGGGTCTTCGTAGTGATGCCATAGCGGTCGCGATACGAAGCCACCGTTCGGGCGTGCTCCCGCCAGGTTGCCGCGGAACTAGCGCCAACGGGTGTTTCTCCGAGCGCGATGACCCAGCTCTGCCCTTCTGCGATTGCTTGCTCGAGGATTGCATCGGCCCGGTACCGGATCAGGTCTCGTCGTTCGGTAAGGGCCTTCCGCATGTCGTTGCTCATCGAACCGGTCGCTTCGGGGATGAGTCCGGCTATCAAGCGTGCTGGTTTGCGGGTGCGGCCAGGTCCAGCGGGCCGGGCGACAGCGCGCGAGAGACGGTGATGGAGCACAGAGGCAATATCGTCGGCGTCGCTGAAGCCTCGGGCCGCGACGAGGCGCGGCATGAGTGCGGCTACGTTGTGATGGTTCGCTTCCGCACGGCGGAGCTCTGCGGTGAGCGCACCGAATGTGTCGGATTGGATAGTGTCTTCTGCTTCCTCTGGAGTGAGACCGGAGTCGCGGATGAGGGTTGCCCAACGGTCGTGTTGGGCGGCTTGGGCGATGGTTTCGTACTCTGCTGCGAGTTGCGCCACCGATCCCCATTGTTCTTGTTCGGCGATGATCATCTCGTGCGCTGACAGTTCCGCGCCGACGTGCTGGAGAACTCCGTAGAGCACGCTTCGTGCTGTTGCATCAGGGTTGTCGGTGGGGTGCGGGCCATCGTGGGCGTCGTCGGGCCGGTCGGTGGCAACGTACATCCGATTCATGTCCCGGCCGCGAGTCATCGCGACATACAGGTTCTCCCTCGTGGTGCTGGGGTCAGCGAGGAGGTGGGCTGTGTCTGTGGTGATGCCTTGGGCTCGGTGCGCGGTCACCGCGTACCCGAGCTCAACATGTTCGGCAACATATCCGGCAGGCAACATTACGACCCCGCGGGAGCCGGCGCGGCGGACGGTGAGCGATCCGTCATCACGAACATCGGTGACAGCCCACCGGTCTCCGTTGCGTACCCATCCGCGCCCGGCGCGGAGTCGTCTGTCATTGCGACGGGTGATGATCAAATCCCCAACGGCTGCTCGGGAGTCGTTGGGGAGTTCGACTTCGCGGAGGGCGTTCACGGTGCCATCGAGGATCAGGTCGGCGCGGGCACGCTGGTTCAAGGCGTGGACTGACTCATTAGAATCGGCGATCAGCACAGACGCGACCCCGGCGAGGGTGTCGGTACGCCAGGCGGTGTAGGCGGCATCGATCATCGTCTCAGTATCGCCACCGAGGATGCGTCCGCGGTCTGAGTAGGCATCGATCGCTTCGGTACGGCCGTGGCGGAGGTCGAGGGATGCGATCTTCTCCCAGGCGTTGACGAAGCGGTGCACGTCGACCAGCTCGGGGGCGTCGTCGCGGTCGTGAACGAGGAGGGCGAATGCGCCACCGGCGGTGACGGATTGGAGCTGTGCCCAGTCGCCCACCAGCAGCACCTTCGCCCCAGACTGTTGAGCAAGAGAGGTGATGCGGTCGAGGGAGAAGGTTCCGGCGAGGGATGCTTCATCGATGATGACCAGCTGATCTTTGCGAAACGGTGCGCTGGTTCGCTGGTGGATGTCCCACCATTTCGCGGTGTTCTCGGTTTGGATACCGAGGTCATCGGCGAGGACCTGCGCCGCGACCGCCGACGGCGCGAGCCCAACCACGCTGTCGAGTCCATGCTCACCCTCCCAGGCCGTGCGGAGCGCACGCATGGCCGTCGTCTTCCCGGCACCTGCGGGGCCAACCAGTACGTCCACCACCCGGCCTGACACGGCGACCGCCGCAAGCGCGGTGGCCTGATCCTCGCCAAGTATTCGCCCTTCACTGTCGGGCCGGGAGGTGACTTTCTCCACGACTTCGACGTGCAGCGTTGGTGCGGTGGTGGTCTTGGCGCGTTTGAGGAGTCGGTCTTCCGCAGCGAGGAGCTCTTCTGAGGAGTACACGGTCGAGGACTTCGGGCGGAACGTGCTCGTGCCGTCTTGCCGACGATACACAGCAGGGCTCGATGCCAGCTCGGGCGGAGTTAACCGGAGGGATGACTGTTCGGCGGCGTCCACTACCATTCCGACGATCGCTTCGCGGTCTCTGGTCGTGACGAACCTGAATTGCATGGTTTGACGTGCGGCTTCGGCGGTGAGATTCCATCTGCGCCATGTCGATCGTTTCTCTCCAACCGCTTCGACCACGCTGTGCCCGAGGGCCGCGACGACATCGAGCGGCATATCATCCGCACGTAGTAACTGCGGCGCATTATTCGCAGCAACCGCGCGCGCCCAAGTGGTGGCGTCTCTACTAAGGAGGTGTGTCGCGCGTGCACGCCACACAGAAGTGAGATCTGCGAGCGAACGAACCTGCTTCTCAGGTCGGGTGGCGAGCGTGGCCTGTGCGCGTAACCGCACGATTACCGCCAGCGTCGGCCGACGCCCATGAGTAGCGACGTACTGCTCGATCAGGCGATCAGTTTCTAAGTCGATATGGCGCGCACGAGTGGAGAACTCAGCCACAAGCTCCTCCGGCACCGTACTAATTGCCCACGCCGGGTTCCGATCGTGTCCCTTGTCTCGTGACTCCCACTCGACACCAAAGGCGCGAGTGAGGTGGTCAGCAAACACAGCCTCATGCAATTCCGATAACGCGACCGTTGCGGCGTGCAGGGGGCGGCCGTCGAGGGATCGCCACTTTCCGTCATGCGCGGTCTGCACCTTGTTTGAGATCACTACATGCGTGTGCAGATGCGGGTCGCCCGCGCGGGAATCGTAATGGTCGAACGCGGTTGCGATCACCCCCGTCACATCTGCTTGCGCAACCGCCCCGTTGCGCCCTGCCGCGCCGACGCGGGTTGCTGCAACTTCGCGTTCGATGAACGCAACCATCTCCGCAACCGCTGCGTGGTGCGCGTCCGCAATCAGCGATTGCATGCCCGCATCCGACACCGCCCACAGCACCGACGCGGACTTCGGAATTGAGAACGTGAAGTCGAACCCCGCAACGGCCTTCCGCGACCCCTTCATGGTCTCTTCCCTCTCGATTGCGGCGACCGCCTCCGCGCGCTCCGTCAGCGCGAGTTCGGGATCAAGTGCGGTGGTGCGTTGTTGGATGCGCTCGGTCACCGTCGGATAGTTCCGATACGCACTCCCGAGCGGATCACCTGTCACAGGGTCAACACCCCTACCGATCAGGAGTTGAAGCTGAGCCTCAGTGACCTGATCACCCACGACGATCGCACCACCTCCAAGGGCGGTAACCGCGGAGCCAAGCCACCGACCAGGAGGACTGCCCTTTTCTGAGTAGTAACGGGTCAAAGGTGTCGAGAGCATCCGGTCACCGTCACCCGCAGCAACGGTGCGCAGGAGGTACTTGTAACCGTCGCCGGCGGACATCACCCGCATCGAAACCGTCATCACACACTGCCTTCGTCTTGCTGACGAGGTGAGCGTCAGTAACCGTCGGAACGGTCAACTTTGAGTTGACTCGCGAACAGCGGCGGACCTCGCTTGCAAGAGGCGTGACAGCGCGTTCGAGCGAACCGCGAGAAATCGAAAGCACTGGGTGCCGGCGGCGGCCAGCTTGACCTGGGTCGGATCTGCTGAGCATCGGCAGACGGGGTGGTTCGTGCACCTGGTGAGTGACCATCTCTAAGCAGCAGTTGAGCTCTGAGGATCTCACTACTAGGAGGCATGCTCGTGGCAGACCAACCACTCAACGATCCGCACGCGCCGATGCGCGTCGGGTCGCTCTTCTCTGGGTACGGCGGGCTCGATCTCGCCGTCGAGGACGTCTTCCACGCGAGGACGATCTGGTTCTCCGAGATCAACGAACCCATCGCCCGCGTATTCTCCCACCACTGGCCGGATGCTCCGAATCTCGGCGACATCACCACCATCGACTGGAACACCGTCCCGCCGGTGGACATCCTTTGTGGCGGGTTCCCTTGCCAAGATGTTTCTACCGTCGGGAAGATGGCCGGCCTCGTACCAGGCACCCGCTCTGGCCTCTGGACGCACATGGCAGATGCGATTGAAACGCTGCAACCCCAGTGGGTAGTGATCGAAAACGTCCGCGGGCTACTCTCCGCACGCGCGATCCGTGCCAATCTCGAAGGAAACGACAATGAGCAACGAAACTCCAGGCATGCAAATCTCGATACAGCACCCCCTTGCGATGTGGAACCAGACCTTTGGCATTTGGGAGAAACCGAACGCCGACCTCTTCGGGCGGCAGGAGCAGTTCTCGGAGATCTGGCCGACCTCAGGTATGACGCGCAATGGATCGGTCTACCCGCTTCCGCCATCGGTGCACCCCACCCCCGATATCGCGTCTTCATCCTCGCCCACCGCACTTTTTCGAACGCCGCTCGCGTCAGACGCGTCCCGTGGCGGAGAGAGTTTGCAGCAGGTCAAGGCGAGACGCGGGACCATAGCGCTCAGCCATCAGATCATCGACCTCGCCCTCCACGGACCGGACGGATACCCGCGAGCCGACGAGCTCGAGAGCCTGTGGAACCTGATAGGGCAGCTCTTCAACGATGGGGACGGTACGCCGAGGCAGTGACCCTGTGGGAGCAACGCACCGGCCGTCGGGCACCGGCACCAGCGATTCTGAGCGATACGGCTGGCCCCCGACCTGCACCAGAGTTCGTTGAATGGCTCATGGGATTACAAGCTGGGTGGGTTACTCATGCCCGTTTTGGGCTCACCGCGAGCCAGCAGCTTGCCGCTCTCGGCAACGGCGTTCTCCCCGAGCAGGCTATTGTTGCCCTCCGTGTTAGCCGTACCGCTATGAACTGGAACGTCGAACCCCCGCCTCCCTACCGTTTCATTGGCCCCAGAGGGACCTAGCTGTGATGTCCAGGGACGTTGTTCTGCCCCCGCGCGCCATGACATCGTGCCGATTCAAGAAGTATCTATCCAGACCGCTCGCCATTGAAGGCATGTAGAGTTTAGGGCATGTCGAGTCCCGAATCAGACAGGTCAGGGGTTGTCGGTCACACCGCCAGCCCCTTGAACCACTAGTTACGACGCCCACGATCTGTGTGGGCGTATGTCTGGCGTACCCGGGGCGCTGGCCGTGGTGACAAGAAGAACCATCTCTTGATCTCACACCTCGGAGTACTCGATGCCTTTTGCTCTCTACATGCTTGCCCTGGCGGTCTTCGTCATGGGCACTTCAGAATTCATGCTCGCGGGATTGCTCCCCGCGATCGCGACCGAACTTGACGTCTCGGTCGGCACTGCGGGCCTGCTGACCTCCGCATTCGCGGTCGGTATGGTCGTCGGCGCGCCAGTGATGGCGGCATTCGCTCGCCGTTGGCCACCGCGGCTCACATTGATCGTCTGCCTTCTCGTGTTCGCGGGAAGCCACGTCATCGGAGCGATGACACCAGTGTTCTCTCTCCTGCTCATCACCCGGGTGCTCAGCGCTCTCGCAAACGCGGGATTCCTCGCCGTAGCACTGAGCACGGCCACAACCCTCGTGCCAGCGAACCAGAAGGGGCGTGCACTGTCGATCCTGCTCTCCGGCACGACGATCGCAACCGTCGTGGGCGTCCCCGCCGGGGCACTGCTCGGCACAGCGCTGGGCTGGCGAACGACGTTCTGGGCGATCGCCATCCTCTGTATTCCCGCGGCAGTTGGAGTCATTCGTGGCGTCACGAACAATGTTGGTCGGAGCGCGACTAGCGCGACCTCACCAAGGCTCCGTGTCGAGCTCAGCCAGTTGGCGACGCCACGGCTCATCCTGGCCATGGCACTCGGAGCGCTGATCAACGGAGGGACCTTTGCGGCATTCACGTTCCTGGCACCCATCGTGACCGAGACCGCGGGCTTGGCCGAAGCGTGGGTGTCCGTCGCGCTGGTGATGTTCGGCATCGGATCGTTCCTTGGCGTCACGATCGCAGGACGACTATCAGATCAACGACCTGGCCTCGTGCTCGCAGCCGGCGGACCGCTATTGCTGACAGGCTGGATCGTGTTGGCAGTGGTCGCATCCCATCCCGTTGCGCTTATCGTCCTCGTCCTCATTCAGGGCTTCCTGTCGTTCGGCGTCGGCAGCACTCTGATCACGCGTGTGCTGTATGCAGCATCGGGTGCGCCAACGATGGGCGGTTCGTACGCAACCGCAGCATTGAATATCGGAGCTGCCGCGGGGCCCGCGCTTGGTGCGTTCGGGCTCGCGACCGGGCTGGGGCTGCTCGCGCCGGTTTGGGTCGCTTCTGTGCTGACAGCGATCGCTCTCGTCATCATGCTTCTCGCAGGGCGCGCGCTTACGAAGACCGCGGCGGAGGCCAATTGATGACCCATCCGAACGCTCTTCTCACTCCTCGTGCCCGTCTCCGGTTAGCCCGGCTGATTGTCGAAGACGGCTATCCGGCCACGATCGCCGCAAAAATGTTCATGATCTCCCCGATCACTGCCCGGAAATGGGCCGGTCGCTACCGGGAAGAGGGTGAGTTTGGGATGCAGGATCGCTCCAGCAAGCCGCACCGGATCCCAGGCAGGACGCCCGAGCATGTCAAGAAGAAGATCATCAACCTGCGCTGGCGGCTTCGACTGGGGCCAGCCCCGATCGCTGCGCGACTTGGTCTCTCGACGTCGACTGTTCACGCGGTCCTCGTCCGTTGCCGCGTGAACCGCCTCTCGCATATCGATCGTGTCACTGGCGAGCCATTGCGGCGATATGAGCATCCTTATCCGGGATTGTTGATTCATGTCGATGTCACGAAGTTCGGCAACATCCCCGACGGCGGTGGACATCGTTACGTAGGTCGGCAGCAAGGCGCACGGAACAAGCTCGCGACTCCGGGATTACCACGAGGAAAAGATCACAAGCCGCGCACCGGGACGGCGTTCGTTCACACAGTCATCGACGACCACTCCCGCGTCGCATACGCAGAAATCTGGTCGGATGAGCAGGTGAGCACAGCGGTGGGAGTTCTCGAACGCGCCGTGGCCTGGTTCGCCGAACGAGGCGTGACCGTCGAGCGAGTCCTATCCGACAACGGTCGGCATATAGATCCCACGTATGGAGGGACTTCTGCGCTCGGGTCGGCATCCGACACAAGCGGACACGCCCCTACCGTCCGCAAACGAACGGGAAGATCGAGCGATTCCACCGCACGCTCGGGGACGGCTGGGCCTATGCCAAGTTTTACGGTTCAGAAGCCGAACGACGCCTGGCGCTGCCCGGCTGGCTCCATTTCTACAACCACCATCGACACCACTCTGCAATTGGTGGCGCACCCTTCGACAGACTCAACGACGTCCCTGGGCATCACACTTAGCTGCCGTCGACGTGACCCGAGTACTGCAACACCAGACATGGACCCGGTCGTTCAGCGGTCCCGACGACTTGAGTCCGTCCCTGCACTCTTAGGCACATACACCCATAGCCCGGGCAAGCACAACTCCAGATACTCATGCGCTAGAGTAGTGGCATGCATCTGTACTTTCTGTAACGGCTGAGCAGGCTCACCACGCTCGTTGAGTATCTCCGAGTTCGTGGAGGCCGCTTTTTTGACCCATTTTCTGGGTCGCCGTCATCTTGTGCGCTTAGTGCCTCTGTGCACTCAGCCTGCTGTTTCGAAGGATTCACATGCTTACCCCAACCAACCGTCATCCGGCGCGCCATCGCGCACAATTAATCGCAACGAACGTCTCTCTAACTCGCGGCACAACACATGTTCTCTACGATGTGAACCTCGTGGTAAGGCCATCCTCTCGTGTGGCCATCGTCGGTGAGAACGGCCGAGGCAAGACCTCTCTTCTCCACGTGATTGCCAGTGAACTGTCGCCTGACAGTGGAGCTGTCCATTTGATCGGCACAGTCGGTCTCGCCGAACAAGAAATGACCGCTGACGAGAACCGAACTGTGGGACAGGTCGTTGCAGAGGCAATCGCCGCGCCGCTCGCAGCGCTGTCTGACCTTGATGCTGCATCATCTGCCCTCACACAACACAAGGACGGTGCGGACGACTGGTACGCAACCGCACTGGAGACGGCAGATGCACTCGACGCGTGGGACGCGGAGCGTCGTGTGCTTATTGCTCTCGAGGCTCTCGGAGCTGAGACCGACCTGACGCGGCATCTCTCAGCATTATCTGTGGGGCAACGGTATCGAGTGCGCCTGGCGTGTCTACTCGGAGCAGACCATGATTTTATTCTGTTGGACGAGCCAACTAATCACCTCGACCGCGAGGGGCTCGACTTCCTCACCGCTCAGCTCCGCTCACGTGCCGGCGGGGTTATCGTGGTCAGCCACGATCGTGCGCTGCTGATCGATATCGCCGAGACGATCATCGATCTCGATCCTACGCCCGATGGTCGACCGCGTATCTATGGCAACGGCTACATCGGATACCGGGAAGGTCGCGCGGCCGAACGGGAGCGCTGGGAGCTGGAGTACGAGCGCCAACAAATCGAGCACGCAAGGCTGCAGGCCAGCCTGAGCACCGCCCAGAATCGACTCATTTCAGGGTGGCGCCCGGAGAAAGGGACGAACAAGCATGGGCGAGCGACCCGCGCGGGGGGCCTGGTTCAAAGCGTGCGTCGGCGACAGGAAGCGCTGGAAGGGCACGCCATCTCGGTTCCGCAGCCGCCGCATATCTTCCGCTTCCCAGAGCTCGAGGCTCGAACCGGGACCATCTTGCTAAGGGCGGATGGAATCAGCGTTGCAGGACGGCTCACTCCACTGGTGACTGTTTCTCTCTCTCGCAGTGATCGTCTGGTCGTGACCGGCCCCAACGGTGCTGGCAAATCGACCCTCTTGGGCGTGCTGAGCGGGGAACTGCAGCCAGACACCGGCGCCGTGCACCGTCCAGAGAACACCCGCATTGCCTTCCTTCGCCAAGAGACTGACTTACCTCTTGGGCGCCGGGTAAGTGAAATTTACGCAAATCACATTGCGTCGCTCGTCAACGCAGGAACGCTGCCCGAATCGCAGGTAGTTGGGTTGTCTCAGCTGGGCCTTCTGAAACCGCATGAGACAGCCAAGCGGGTCGGCGAGCTTTCCATGGGGCAACAACGTCGTCTTGACCTTGCGCTAACACTCGCGACGCGGCCCCATGTGCTTCTCCTCGACGAACCCACAAATCACCTGTCGATCGCTCTGGTCGACGAGCTCACCGATGCCTTGGGAACTACCCAAGCCGCGGTCGTCCTGTCCACCCATGACCGACAACTCCTACGAGACACAGAGGCATGGCCCCGGCTCTCACTTTCCGCCACGATCACGAGCGAGGTGGCAGCATGATTGAGCAGACCCCCAACCGGCTGCGCGCACTACGACCGTTATCCTCTCGTGACTACCGCCTCCTGTTTGCGGCAATGGGGATTCAGGTGTTTGGCACAGGCATGTGGACGATTGTCATGGTTTTCCAAGTGCTGGCGCTTGATGACAGCCCTCTTGCGCTCTCCGCCGTGGCGACAGGGACGAGCTTAGGACTGTTCCTCTTCTCGATCCTAGGCGGCGTGGTCGCGGACAGATTCTCCAAACGAAAGATCATCATCACGGTGCAAGGTCTCATTGCCGTCATGATGACCGGAGTTGCGACCCTCTCCATGACAGGAATGATCGAACTCTGGCATGTCGGTGCTGCATCCTTCGTCATAGGTGCAAGCAGCGCATTCTTTTACCCCGCGTACAGCGCGTATCTACCGCAAGTGCTCCCTTCCGATCAATTGCTCGCGGCCAATGGGCTCGAAGGCGCCTTGCGCCCGTCGATGGGACAAGGACTTGGTCCCGCCCTCGGCGGGCTGGTCGTCGGCCTATTCTTCCCCGCAATCGGGGCGGCACTCGTGGCAAGCTCCTACGCGATCGGGTTTATCATCACTCTCTTCCTGAGCCATCGGAACGAAGCGTTGCTATCCGCTCCGCCCGAGGAGCGGGCGAGCGTGTGGGGAGACCTACGTGCGGGAGTGAAATATGTCGTTCGAACTCGTTGGCTCTTGTGGACTCTCATATTCGGCTCTTCAATTGCACTCCTTATCCAAGGACCGATTGAAGTTCTCCTACCTTTCCTGACCCGCGATCGTTTCGACGATGCTGAGGTTACCTTCGGATTGCTCCTCGCTGCTTACGGTGTCGGTGGAGCCATCGGTTCCCTAGCTGTGTCATCCCTGAAGCTCCCACGCCGGTATCTGACTTTCATGATCCTTTGCTGGGGCGGAGGAACCCTCCCGCTTGTAGTGATCGGTGTCGCTAACAACTTCATCGTGATGCTCGCGGCGCTGTTTGTTGTCGGCGCGGCGACTGGAGCTGGCGTCGTCATCTGGGGAACTTTGCTGCAGCGATTGGTTCCGATAGAGATGATCGGCCGAGTTGCGAGCCTCGACTTCTTCGTGTCGATCGCTTTCATGCCAGTCTCAATCGCCATCGCAGGTCCGCTCTCGTTGCTCGTGCCCATACCGGTGATATTCACAATCGCTGGCATCGTGCCACCCGTTTTGGCAGCAATCGTCCTCCGTGCAGGACACATGTGCACTGTCGAAAGGACGCATCCGCTAGATACTCACTGAGGCTCAGTTCCTTGACTTCCGAGAACGCGCCACCTTTTGGCTTCGAGCAAATGCGACCTCGAAGTCAAAAGGTGAACGCTGCCCGCGCAACCGATAGGAAGGATTACTCACCATTAACAGCACGCACCCAATCGCTGTACGCTCCGATTGATCCAGTCGCGTTCGATTGCGTAACGTTCATTGTGGTGCGTGCCGGCGGCGCACGACTTTTCAGCGAGTTCGGGTGCCGTCACGTCAATGTTGGCGACGTTGTCGTCCTATCTGCGAACACATTATGCGGTGCTGAGCCGGAGGGCGGGATCACTACTACAACTCTGTACCTTGATCGCGAGTACCTGATTGATCAAGTTTTTTGGCAGTATGCGGCACAGTTCAACACGCGTCACGATGCCAACGCCTTTCTTGAAACAAACTATGCCGAGCCAGCTCAGGTCGTCCGTCTCGGTGAAGCGCGTGCAGGTCTGCTCATGCCTTGGTTAGACGAGCTAACGGCGTTGAGCCTTGACGGTGTGTCTCCTGAGAGATTTTATCGAGCGCAAGCACTTCTGTTCTCCATCTTGGACATCGTCGTGCCGATGCTAGCGATGACTGGTGAGCGGATCAGCTCGACCCAACGAAGCACATCGCTGCCAGTGCTTCCCCGTCACCGTCGATTTCGGCCGTTGCGCACTGAAGCGCGCGAAGTTGCAGATATGCTCCGCAATCAGATGAGTACCCGGTGGACGATTTCTGAGATTGCTGCTTCTGTACACCTTTCCACATCGCAATTACGCCGAATCTTCGTCGAGGCATTCGGGAAGTCACCAATTGCTTATCTGACCATGTTGCGGGTAGAGAAAATGATAGAACTTTTACGAACTACGGATTTTCCTATCGCAAGCATCGCATCGGAGGTTGGGTGGGGAGATTCTGACTTTGCGGCGCGTCAATTCCGTCGCAGTGTCGGAGTTTCACCTAGTGAGTACCGACTTATCAGTGACAAGGCTCGTTTTTCGTCATACCCGGAGTAAACGTGCGTCGCACCGGGTGAAAACGCCCTGATTGGACGCTTGAATCACCGTGAGGCCCAGTTCTGAGGTAAAAGTGGGCTGACTACGTCGGGTTAGCGATGCACTTGGCGGTCATTCACTTCGTGTCCACCGTCCGAATGCTGTCTTCGCTGTTTCACCTAGCGCACCTTCTGGTCGCAAGGGTCACCCGCCGTTGGGGGTGACTGGCCGAGGGGAGGTTGGCAATGGCGACGGTAAAAGAACGTAGAGCCGTTCGTGACGAAAAAATAGATGCGCTCCACGAAAAGCTCACGAGCGCAGTTGAACAAATAGTGTCTGGTGAAGACTGGAAAAGAGCTCTGGAGTTCGCTGCTCGGTTCAGGGCTCGCAGCTTCAACAACACGCTGCTCATCTGGACACAACATCTGGTTGCATTTGAGGGAGGCAACGTAGCCGCTCCAGCGCCTTCCCACGTGGCGGGATTCAAGCAGTGGCAGACGCTTGGCCGGCAGGTCGAGAAAGGTCAAGCCGGTTACATGATTTTTGCGCCAGTCATGGGACGTTTTGCGTCACGCACACCATCGATTGCGGAGTCGTGGCGAAAGCTGGCCCGGTACGAGAAACCAGTGCCTGGCGAAACGACTCGGTCACGACTCGTAGGTGTTCGGCCTGCCTACGTGTGGGATGTTTCCCAAACCACAGGCGACCCAGTTCCGTCTCCACCGCAACCACGCCTCCTACCCGGCGAGGCACCTACCGGGCTCTGGGAAGGACTCACCAGACAAATTGAATCCGCCGGGTTTACCGTGATAGGAGTGCCACATGAAGGCATGATTCGCGGAGCAAATGGCCTCACCGATTTCGGAGAACGAACCGTTGCTGTGCGAGAGAATATGGACTCTGCTGCGCAAGTGAAGACCTTGTCTCACGAGCTTGCCCATGTACTCCTGCACGGACCCGATCAACCAGAGGCCCTGCAGCATCGAGGTATCGGTGAAGTGGAAGCAGAATCGATTGCGTTGATGATCGGTGCCGCACATGACATGGATACGTCCTCGTACACAATCCCATACGTTGCTGGCTGGGCAAGCAACGTCAATGGAAAGTCACCGGTCGAGGTAGTGCAGGCAACTGGGGAACGGGTGCGCAAGACCGCAGCCGGCATTCTTGACCAGCTTGATACCGACATGATCGGTAACGGCGACCCACCTGGGCTCACCCGTGACACAACAACGCAAAAGCGAGATCCAGAACGGCACGGTCTATCCGCAAGTAATGATCCGCTTGCATCCCTGCCACCCTCTCAAACAATTGCGCCGGTGAGGGGGCTGTGATGTCACGGTTCGACGTGTTCTCACAAGTCGCTGGCTTATCACTTCCGGATGCGGCTTCGCGGTTCGTTTCCGAAGGGATGCCGGTGTTTCCCTGCGTGCCTGGCGAGAAACGCCCGTTGGTGAAGCACGGCTTCCATGAGGCCACCATCGACCCAGAAGTCGTAGCTGGCTGGTGGAAGAAGTGGCCTTCCGCGAACATCGGCATCCCAACTGGCCCTGCATCAGGTATCGACGTGGTCGATGTCGATGTCGCCGCACACGGAACCGGATACCCAGCGTTTCGTGTGGCGCACGAGCAGGGGTACGCGACCGGGTGGGAAGCACTGATTCGTACTCCATCCGGCGGACTCCACGCCTACTTTCCGGCAGCCACTGAACAGACGCAGCCTTCGTGGCAAGTCGCACGGGCGCATATAGATTTCCGAGGCTCTGGCGGCTATGTGATCGCCCCGCCATCTGTAATCAATCGCCTGGACGGAGTACGTGCCCCATACCGTTTGATCGTGGCCTCTGCAACACCAGGAGTCACGGTTGATGCGGCTAGGCTCCGAAACGTCTTAGACCCACCCTCGGCTCTACCAATGCGAGTACCAATTGCGGCGGGTTCCCGACGTGCGAATCCGCGCGTGCTCGCTGAATGGGTCGCTGATCGGGCAGAAGGTGAACGCAACAGGGGCCTGTTTTGGGCGGCATGCCGACTCGCTGAAGCTGGCACCCCGCCGTCAATAGCGCTAGACGCGTTAGGGCCAGCGGCTGAGCATTCGGGACTACAGCCTCGGGAAATCATTGCCACAATTCATTCTGCCTACCGCGCCAGTCAAGGTTCGATTACCAGGAACTCAGATCAATCGAGCACAGATCTGCCGAGTATCGCTCAGCCATCTCGTGGACGGAGGATGGCATGAATACAGAAGCTCGTCCAGCTCGACGGTTGGCCGTCGTGACCGCGATAACCGGCACCGTGTTTATTGCTGCGGGCGCGTTTTGGTTATCATTCACGTCGCTGGCTGATCTTGCCCACCGTTCAGGGATCTCGAACAGCCAGGCATGGGCATGGCCGTTAATCGTGGATGGAATTATTGTCGTCGCCACTGTCGCAGTGGTTGCACTCGCTGGGCAACGTCGCCCCACCTGGTACCCCTGGACGTTGCTTGCGGCCGGCGCGATTGTGTCCGTCACCGCGAACGCGATTCATGCAGTGATCGCGGCCGACGCCGACGTGCCGAGCTTCCTCGCCGCCAGCGTCGCCGCAGTGCCACCACTCGTGTTGCTAGCGATCACCCATCTCACCGTGATTCTCACAAGACCCATCCCGCTGACAGCAGTAGAGGGAACTGGTCTCGCGCCAGTTGACGCTCCGGGACCCGAGCACACTGAACAAGATCAAGAAAGTCCGGCGCTTCCCGTTGAGACCTCGCCATCTGGAAATGGGATGGAGCCTTCATCTGTGCTGGCCGATCTTGTAGAGATGGCGTCCGTGCATGAGCGGCGTGCGGTTGCGTCGCAGTTGCGATATTCGGAGGGCTGGTCAAACAAACAGATCGCCCGCCACCTGGGCGTACATCCATCGACAGTAGGTCGCTGGTTTACCCCGGTTACGACTTCATCGACTGACCCATTGGAGCGCACATTATGAATGACACCCCGTTCCCGCCGGAGAGCGTACCGGATCAAGAACCGTTCGTCGCTGCCACTGTTCCTGCTGGTGCGGTGCAGGAAGCTGAACGGTCAGCGTTGGCGATGCACCAAGATCCATCGCTCATACGCCAGAGCGCTACTTCGAAGGTCGGGCGCGGCCTGGAATGGGTGAGACCTTCCGATCTGATCGCCGCGAATAGTGCAAAGTTAGCGGGTCGCGGATTGAACTTCCAAGCCGACCTCGCCTATCGGGCTCGACACCTTCCACATCGGGCACGTGCTGCTCGACAGCAGAGTCGGATGATCACACGGCCTGGTCAAGACACGACCGTGTTTGATTCGTTCAACGTGTTCAGCACGTCCATAACAAGCCCCCAGGCTGTTCGCAACAGAAGCGCTGAGCTCGGGTTCCGGTGAGTTGACATGTCTCCGCTCCCGACGCCCACTCTTGGTGCTGGGGAGCGCGTGTGCACCTCTCTTGTAGGAGGTGCCGCAATGCGACGCAATCAGACAGGAACCAGACCCGAGTTCGAACACCCGGAGAGTCTGCGACGGCTATTGATCCGTCTCGATCAGGCGGGACCCGGTGCCTGGCGTACCGACCCAGACGCCACCCAACTCATGCAGCACGCGGCCACGAAGTATGCAGCGTTGGCGAAAAAACATGGCCTGGACCCGTGGGAAGCCGCGACGGCCGCATTCGAAGCGATGCGGACCGCGTCGGTGCGCCGAGCTGATGACCCATGGGCCGTCATAACTCGTGCCGTCCAGATCACCTGCATTGCGGAGGGTCGCGCGCACGGACTGCTGTGTTCAGTCCATCAAGCTCGCAGACCCCGCTACTCACAGTTTCATGACGCAGAGCGCTTCTCAGACCGAGAAAACCAACTCACCGACTACCACCCGGCATTTCACGCAACCACATCACCATTCGAAGACGATGAAAACCCTGACGATGACACCCACGGCGTGGGAACTGCCGTTAGCGACACCATCTTGATGTTCAACCTGCTGGGCTGGGACCCTCGGGTCGCACGGGCGGCCGTCGAGTACGTGTGCGCCCGACTTGCGGAATCTTCGTCTCGGGCAGGAGCATATGAGTCGTTGCGGAGAGACCGGCATGCACGCGCCTTGCTCGATCTCCCCGCTGACACGTGGTTCAGGATGCTGCGCATCCTGCTTGGTACCCCTGATGCTCACCTTGCAGGCACCAATGCTGGACGTGGCCTTCTGCTGCGACTACTGATCGGTGAACCGCTCAGTTACCTCTTGCACGACAACGAACTCGTGAAGGCAATTATTCGCGCAGTTCCCGCCCCTCAGCACAGGCAACAGCTATGAGCGCCAAGACCGGGCACATCGAACTCGAACGTGCAGTCGAGTCGATCTGGACAGGCAACCGTCATCGTCAAGACCTGGGCGATCTGGATGCGCTCATAGAGTCGATTGCAGGTGACGGCCTGTTGCAACCGATCACGATCGCCCCAGACGGGATGCTGATCTGCGGTGCCCGCCGCCTCGCCGCGATACGCCGGATCGGGTGGAAGACGGTCAACGTCTGGGTCCGCTCCGGGCTCTCTACGAGACTTGGGCAACTCCTCGCCGAACAAGACGACAACCTGTTGCACAAGCCCCTCACCCGTACCGAGGAAGCAACTCTCTACGCCGAGGTAAAAGTGGTGATTGCGGAGGATGCCGCACGCCGCCAGGAAGCCTCACGGTTCACCTCGTTGGAAGAAAACCCCAGGTCAGACGGTGCCGCCACCGTGGCGGCACCGTCTGCTGGCGATACCCGAAAGCAGGCCGCGCTCCTGGTAACTGGCCGCAACGCGTACACGTCCTTGGAACGCATCAATGAACTCCAAACATGCGCGAACGACGAAGCACAGCCCGACGATGTGCGCGCCCGTGCGCGAGCAGAGCTTGATGGAATTGATGAAGGTGGATCGATCACCGGCGCTCAGCAGCGCATTCATGCGGCACAATCTCTGTCTCAACTTGATGCTCTTGCCAGTGACCCGGCGCAGCCTGGCGGAGTTCGGGAAACTGCCGCCTCCGGTGCTGCACGAGTGCGGGAACTTGAACACACCGCTCGTGCCGCTGACCTTGAGCAGTTAGCACTGCAAGCACTCGAACGTGCCAAGAGCACTACCAAGCGACGTTCAGACAAACGGATTGAACAAGTCTTGCGCCCGGTTGCGCCGTCCGTCCAGACGATCCTTCCCACACGGTCCTTTGTCTATCTCTGGAACGACCTTGCAAATTGGGTTGATCGGTACGACCCGATTGTGATTGGTTCAGAACTCACTACAGAGCAGTGGGAACAGTTCGAACGGACCCTGGCGGTAAGCAACGAATTCGCTGCCACCGCTCGCGCCGCCCGCGTCCAGCGCCGCGAAATCGCTTAGCCTGCCCAGATTCCAGGGTTCAGATGTGCACCTTCCATGCGACCACATTTTGCATGGAAGGACACCCAGGATGGACCACACAGATCGTCGCCACCGCGCCGCCCTCATCGCCGCTATCTCGGGTGGCCTGATCCTTCTTGCTCTCATCGGCATCGGCCTTTACGGACTCTTCACCGGACCAAACAACACCGGTGAGCCCCCGGTCACTCAGAAACCGCACACCTCAACACCAGGTCCCACTCCAGGTGCCGTTCAGGAGTACGGACCGCAATCGGTGCCCACGAGTAGTGATCCCCAAGCAACGGCGCTCGCCATCATCGAAGCCCTCTTTACTTGGGACACGACGAGCGGCTACACCCCGGCTGACTATGCACAGCCCCTTGCCGATGCGACCGCGGGTTTGGAAGCGGATGCTGCGGCGAGTGATGTGCGCGCTTACCTCCCCACGCCGGCAGCTTGGACACAGCTTCGGACCCATCAGACCCAGCAGTGGATCACCGTTACTGACATCGAAGTTCCAGCAGCGTGGGAGACGGCGGTGCAGCAGGCTGCGCCCGGACAGATCCTTCCCGGGATGACGGCGTACACCATTACTGGCACTCGGCATCGTGCAGGAACGTGGAGCACCGAACCCATCGAAACCGAACGACCAGTCACCTTCACTGTGTTCCTGGTGTGCGGCGAATCCCGATCTGACGACGAAACTGACGAAGACACTGACGGATCATGTGAACTGCTGCGGCTCTCACAGCTTGATACTCCATTGCGGTGATGACGGTGTTTCGTAACGTACTGGTCGCGCTCGCACTCCTCGGTCTGTTCTTTGGGCCGACGATTACCGTCGTCTCGGTCGCGGCACTCGCAGGCCCCGCGACGACCGCCTGCACTCCGGGCTCGCTCACGGTTGGGCCGATCCCAGAGTCTCTCAACGCAACTACCAAGAACGGCGAAACGGTCACGCTGAACCGGAAACAACTCACTCATGCGGCCACGATCATCACCGTCGGCGGGCAGACCACTGGGGTGGGGCGGCCAGGGGTTGTGATCGCACTCATGGCGGCACTCACCGAATCGGATCTCCGGATGCTCGCGAACACGGGCAACTACCCAGAATCCGGCGATTACCCCAATGACGGCAACGGATCAGATCATGACTCCCTCGGCCTCTTCCAAATGCGTCCCACCGCCGGTTGGGGCACCGTTCACGATCTCATGAACCCGAACTATCAGGCTCAAGCATTTTACGGTGGGCCTTCGGGGCCGAACTATCCATCGCCTCGCGGACTCCTAGACATTTCGGGCTGGCAGCAACTCGACCCGGGAGCCGCCGCCCAAGCCGTCGAGGTGTCCGCCTATCCGGACCGCTACCAAAACTTTCAACCCGTCGCAGAAACGATCCTGACCGCCCTCACGAAACCTGCGGGCACCGGAGGTCGCGGAGACTCGTCCGTGCCAGAAACGACCCGGGTCGTATTCCCGCTCCCAGATGGTTCGTGGGTGAAAACTGGTGGTTTTGGTTCCAGAACCGACCCGATCACATTCGAACCGGACTACCACTTTGGCACCGACTATGGAGCCGCTGACGGCACCCAGATTTTCTCGGTCGCTGACGGAGTCATCGTGCACGCCGGCTACACCGGCACCTGGGGTGGACTCATCATTATCGAGCACACGGTCAAAGGTGAACGGGTCGCGTCGTACTACGCACATATGTGGGAACACGGCATCCATGTCACCGAAGGCATGACTGTCACCGCCGGTCAACATATCGGTGATGTGGGGTCATCAGGGAAATCCACCGGCGCGCATCTGCATCTGGAAATCCGGCCAGGCGGGCAAGGACAACCGGCGATTGATTCCGAGCAGTGGCTCGCCGACCAAGGGGCGGAAGGCCTCACGGAGAGTAAAACAAGTCGCGCAAGCTGCACCTTGGGAGGACGCAAATGAACGTGTTTCCTGACTTTGGCGGAGTGGGCGCTGCGAATGACCTTCGCGCCATCATTGGTGCGCTCCTCATGTTCGTTCTCATCGCCGCCGTGCTGATGCTGATCGTCTCAGCCATCATCTGGGCCATCGCAGCAAGCACCGGTAACTATCAGGCCGCCACCAAAGCCCGCATCGGAGTTTTCGTCGGGATCGGTGCCGCAGCTTTAGCCGGTGCCGGGGTTGCTTGGGTGAACTTCCTCATCGGTATCGGCGACCAGCTGTAACCTGCCCCACTTTCCGGAGCGGTGCAAAGAACCGCGTTGATGCGCGTTCCTTGCTTGTATCCGTGGTGGCGGGTGGTGCACCTCGCTGGAAAGCCCGCTATCTCGGAGGGCTCAAGTGAAGGAGTCTCATCGTGATCGACATTGCCCCCAATGGAACCGGTCTTCCCGGCATCGAACAGCTGCGCATCATCGTCGGTGCCGTCATGACTGTGGGATTAATCCTCTCCGTCCTCGCGCTCATCATCTCCGCAATCGTGTGGGGATTCGGGGCGAATAGTTCAAACCCGCATCTCGCGGGCCGCGGCAAGATCGGCGTGCTCATTTCCTGCGGTGCAGCGGTGATCTGTGGCGCATCAGTCACGCTCATCAACTTCTTCTGGGGCGTCGGCCAAGCCGTCTAACCGTCAATCAAACCGAAGAGGAAGGAGAACCCGGTGAGTGTCTGCGACGTACCCGTTATCGCCCAGGTCTGCGAAACCGTCGGACAAGGCGCTGCGACCCTGGTGGCTGCCCCATTTGATTGGCTCGCCCAAGCGATGGGTGGCGCGGCTGCTTGGCTCTTTGAAGCCGTCTGGTCCGTGTTCGATTCCACCACGCTCGTGGACGTCACCGACCCCGGCTACATCAGCGTGTACAACATCCTCTTCGGAGTGGCCGTGTTCTTCGTCTTGATCTTCTTCTGCCTGCAACTCATCACCGGACTCGTACACCGAGACCCCACCGCGCTCACTCGTGCGGCGCTCGGGGCTGCAAAAAGTGTGCTGGGTGCCTTTCTCGCGATCACCCTCACCGGGCTGCTCCTAGAGATCACGGATCAACTCGCGGTCGGGATCGTGCAGGCGACCGGGAACACGATGGAGTCCATTGGTGACCGCATCACGCTGCTTGCCGCAGGGTTCGCCGGCATCCAGATCGCCGCTCCAGGGGTCGGGGCGATCATCACCATTTTCCTCGCCGGCCTCGCCATCAGCGCTGCCGCAATCGTCTGGTTCTCACTCCTGATCCGTAAAGCCTTGCTGTTAGTCGCCATCGTGTTTGCACCCATCGCACTCGCCGGAGCGTCATGGGATGTCACCAAGGGCTGGTTTGGAAAGTGGGCCACCTTCGTGATCGCGTTGATCTTGTCAAAACTCGTTCTCGTGGTGATCTTCCTCGTCGCGTTTACACAGGTGGCCGCCCCGATTGAACTGGATCTCGCGTCCATCGGTGACCCAATCTCGGGAGTGGTGCTGATGTTCATTGCCGCGTTCGCCCCATATCTCACCTACAAGTTCTTGGCGTTTGTGGGCTTTGACATGTACCACGCGATGAGTTCCGAACAGGAAGCCAAATCTGCGCTGAACCGGCCAGTCCCGGTGGCCTCTGCGCCCAAGAGCGACAGTGCTATGAAGGTGCTCGACGGCGGCGGTAAATCCGGAGGCTCAGCGAGTGGCTCATCTGCTGCTGGCGGTTCAGGCTCTTCTGGGGGTACGGCTGTGGCGGGAAGTGCAGGGGCAGGCGGAGCCGGGTCAGGTGCAGGAGCCGGTGCGAGTGCTGGGGCGGCTGCGGCAGGACCTGCGGCAGCCGCGGTGATTGGTGCACAAGTAGTCAAAGAAACCGCGACCGCGGGACCAAAACTGGGTGGCGCAATTGGCGGAGTCGCGGAAGGACATGCCGCTGGTGCAGAGCAGACCACACCCCCTTCTACTCCGACCCCCACCGCATCGCCCACACCAGCGCCATCAAGCCCCCCGCCTGCCGCCCCACCGGTTCCTCCGGCACCGTCCGCTCCACCTGCCACAGGAAAGTAGTAGTCCATGTCGAATCACCAAGCCGCACGAGCAGCAGAGTTTGAACTTCGACCAGTCCAGTTTTCTCGCCTCACCCGACGCGGCATCATGCTCGGGCTCTCGCTCCCACAACTCATCGTGCTCTCCATCGGCGTGTTCTCCATCGTGGGCGCACTGTATGCGGGCGGCGGGATGCTGCTCGCATGGACCGCCCCCATTTGGGTACTCAGTGCGACGCTCGCCTGGGTACCCGTAGGAAGCAGAAAACTGGTGGAATGGGTGCCAGTCACGACCCGATGGTTTGCACGAACCGTCGCAAGACAGCGGACGTATCGCCGCAAAATTGTGAAGCCACGTCCGGCAGGCACACTCGCGCTCCCGGGAGACGCAACGGCGTTGCGTGAATGGCACGATCCAGAATCAAGTGCCGCGATGATCCATGATCCGTACGCGCACACACTGACCGCAATCGTCGGAGTCAGCCATCCTGCATTCGTGCTGCTTGATCCGGGGGAACAGGATCGCCGCGTATCAACGTGGGCGCGCGTGCTCGCGACCATGTGCCGGTCGGGGCGGATTGCGCAGCTCCAAGTACTCGAACGAACTCTCCCAGACGGAGGGTCAGGACTGCTGGAATGGTGGCGCAGTCGCGGTCACGACGATGGGTCATGGACGTCGAATGTGTACCGGGAACTCATCGAACGGGCAGGGCCCGCTGGAGAACGGCACGCCACCACCATCAGTCTCGCCCTCGATATGCGGGCCGCTGCAAAACAGATTCGCACTAACGGGGGCGGCATCAAAGGCGCGGCAGCGGTGCTCCGTCAAGAAATGACTACCCTCACCACGGCCTTGCGTGCCGCGGACCTCGCCATTATCGGCTGGCTGTCGCCATCCGAGGTCGCAGTGATTCTTCGTTCCGCGTACGATCCCGCGTCGGCTGCGATTCTTGAACGGCACGGCGATATTGGTCGTTCGCTCGCAACGGCAGGGCCGGTGGCGGTGACTGAAACGTGGGACACATTGCGGTCGGATTCCGCACATCATGCGGTGCTGTGGATTAGTGAGTGGCCCAGATCTCAAGTCTTTCCTGGATTCCTCTCACCCGTGCTGTTGTCCACGGGAATCCAACGCTCGTTCACGATTCTGTGCACCCCCATCCGCTCGGATGCGGCAGCCCGCGATATCCGAAAAAAGAAGACCGAGCTGATCTCAGATTCGGCACAACGGCAAAAAATGGGGCAGATCGAAGACGCAGCACAGACCGCAGAATACGGGGACGTGCTGCAACAAGAAGCCGACCTCACCGCTGGCCACGGGGTCCTGCGTTTCACCGGTCTCATCTCCGTGAGCGCCCCCACTCCGGACGAGCTCGACACCGCCGTCGCCGCGATCGAACAAGCCGCAATCCAGGCCTCGTGTGAAACCCGTCGCTTGGTTGGTCAGCAAGCCCAAGCGTTCACCGTTGCAGCACTCCCACTGTGCCGCACCGTCTAACCCACCCATCCGGAAGGAACAAGATTATGGCCCCCACCGACCCACCGGTTGTCGACGCCGCAACGGCATATCAAGCACTGCGCTCGCTGGCACACAGCACCACACAGTTTGAAAACCCCGCCGACACATACCCAGTCACCGGGGAACTGTTGGGTGGCGTTCGTGCGCTCGAACAAGTCATGCGGCACGTCGCAACCGCTCACACGGTTCACGAAGGGCAAGCAAGCACTGATCGTGGTGATGCTGCGGACGGACTACAAGCGGCGCAATTAGCTGCGGTAGAACTTCGGGCAGCTGCAGCCCTGCTCGGGCAGGCAGAAGCCTGTCTCGATGCGGCCTCGCAACATTCAGGCCGAATCGCCTGGCAACCCGCAACCCCGAAACATCTGGCAGCACCTCGATGGGTGAACATCGTATTTTTCGAAGGGCATGAAGCCGACCGGCTACTCAACCTTCTCGACCGTGACGGGAGCGACGCGGTGATCACGGAACTTACTGGATACGACTTCGGAGAGGAGACCACCCAAGCAGCACTGGTCAACGGATACATCTACGACGAAGTCCCCACCGGCGCATTGGACCGGGTCGTGACGCGAGACGACTACACCCTCACTTACAACTACGACCTCGGCCACGTCTCACTCCACCGCGCCCACCATCCCGCAGAACCCGAACCCGAACGCGTAGCGGCTCCGCAGCCACCAGTACAACGAGCCTCTCGTGCTCGCGACATTGAAGATGCGGACGACTGGTTTGCCCCCGCGCCTGCGCCACTGTCCACGAGAGTGGGGCGGTCGCTGTGACAAAAGAGACGAGCCGACTGCACACAGCGGCACTCATTGCACCGGCTGGGGAGAGCCGCAAGCATCGACAGGCTCGTAAGAAAGCTGCGACCCAGATCGAACGAAATGCGCGCCAAGTGGAACAGGCCGCTGCACGGGACAAATATGAAGCGGAACGCGCGGAACGTCGCGCCACGAACTTCTTACCCGCGGCAGGTGAAGCACGGGCCGACGCGCTACGGACCCCTGCAAAGTTTCGGCTCCCCAGGCACCAAGACACCTCAGCCACGTTAGCCGGGGCGTATCCGTTTCTTGCCGAAGGAGGACTCGGAGCGGACGGGGTGTTCGTCGGTCAAGATCTCTACTCTGGCGGCTCATTCGTCTACGACCCCTGGACGCTTTACGCACGCGGAATCATCACCGCCCCCAACATCGTCCTAGCTGGCATTGTCGGTTCGGGGAAGTCCTCGCTCGCGAAAAGCCTCTACACTCGGTCGATCCCGTTCGGGCGACGCGTATATGTGCCGGGTGACCCGAAAGGGGAACATACTGCCGTTGCCGAAGCCGTCGGCGGGAAAGCCATCGTGCTCGGGCACGGGTTGAGGAACCGTTTGAATCCTCTCGATGAAGGGCACCGACCCTCGGGGCTCTCCAACGCTGAATGGGAATCCCAAGTGGCGTCGCGCCGGCGAGAACTCATCGGCGCGCTCGCGGAAACCGTGTTGGACCGGACACTGTCACCGCTTGAACACACCGCCATTGATCTTGCCCTCCAAGATGCGGTGCGCTCCGCAGATGTACCGATTCTCCCGATGGTGGTTGACCGCGTCCTCGCACCCGACCACGCAACAGACACCGACGGGCGACTGGCAGAAGATGGCCGGCTCGTCGGCCACGCCTTGCGCCGCCTCGTGGCTGGTGATCTTGCCGGACTCTTCGACGGCCCCTCAACGGTGCGGTTTGATCCGTCACTGCCGATGGTGAGTCTTGATTTGTCGCGGGTCGCCGAAAACTCGACCCTCATCTCAGTGCTAATGACATGCTCCTCAGCCTGGATGGAATCAGCACTGTTGGACCCGACAGGCGGGCAACGCTGGGTGATCTATGACGAAGCCTGGCGACTCATGGCCTACCCAGCACTACTGAAACGGATGGACGCCCAATGGCGGATGGCACGGCATTACGGCATCGCCAACATGCTCATCTTCCACAAGCTCTCCGACCTCGAAAACGTTGGGGATTCCGGCTCCGCAATGCGCGCCCTTGCAAACTCTCTCCTTGCGAACGCAGAAACCCGAATCATCTACCGGCAAGAACCTGACCAGCTCGGGAACACCGCGGCCGCGCTCGGGCTGACCGGTACGGAGCAAAAACTCCTTCCAGGGCTCGGCACGGGGCAAGGACTCTGGCGGATTAAGGAACGCAGCTTCGTGGTGCAACACCAGATGCACCCGGCAGAACTCGACGTGTTCGACACGACCGCTCGCATGACCGGAGAAACCCGCAAGTTCAGGATTCCTGAAGACGATTCGGCGTGAAGTTGCGGGTCGACGGGGCGCTGGACTGGGTGTGAGGGTGCGTATTCGCAGAAGATGCACCCTCACTTCGTTCTCCATCTGTGCGGCGTTCGACGAGG
>NZ_QYAD01000003.1 GCF_016758255.1 Leucobacter chromiireducens subsp. chromiireducens | reverse complement strand
ACGGGTGGAGCTGACTGGTACTAATAAGCCGATGACTTGATTTCCACCACCTTTTGGGTGGGCATAGGTTTTCAGATGTAACGATGTTTCGCGTCCACTTTGTGGTTCCCAACGGACGGCCACACACAACACCCTTTTTGTGGGGTGGGTGTGGTTGATATGTTGATAGAGTTACGGCGGTTATAGCGTCAGGGAAACGCCCGGTTACATTCCGAACCCGGAAGCTAAGGCTGACTGCGCCGATGGTACTGCACTCGGGAGGGTGTGGGAGAGTAGGACACCGCCGGACACCTTTTATAGGGAGGGTTGCACTTGTTGGTCACCAGTGATGGTGGCTTGCGGGTGTGGCCCTCCCTTTTTTTGACCCCAAAAACAGGCGCTCATTGCGCCTGTCCGCGAGGGAGTGGGCCGCCTGGAGTCCGCGGTCCAGGCGACCTGAAGCTTCCCGGCTACGAGGCGACGAGCGGGTGGGGGCCCGCGAGCAGCCGATCCGCGAAGCGGTGGCCCATCAGGGCATGGGCTTCCGCCGTCGGGTGCAGGTTGTCGGGGAGCGGGAAGCGCTTGGCATCCGCCTCTGAATAGAGGTCGAGCCCATCGACGAAGTGAAGATGTGTGTCGTCACGTTGACGCTGCGCAGCGATGTCACCAAGCGCATCCCGGATCACGCGGAGAGTCAGGCGGCCGTGCGCAGTGTCACCTTCCGTGCCGGTCGCGACGAAGCGGACCTGCTCGGAGCCGATTGAACTTGGATCGAAGGCGCCCGGCCCCGGGGTGTTCTCGTGGATGCCGCAGAAGATCGGCGACATGAGGACGATCGGTGTCTGGGGTTGCCCGTCGCGGATCGTATCGAGGAATCCGTGTACGGCGGGTACAAACGTGCGCAGCCGCATCCCGTCGAGGTTCACCACATTGATCCCGAACTTCACGCTGATGAGGTCCGCCTCCGTGTCGCGGATCACCCGCGCCATGAATGGGTCGACGAGCGAGCTGCCTCCGAGGCCCAGGTTCTTCAGCTCGAGCCCCGCTTGCCGTGCAGCGACCGCAGGCCAAATCTCGGTGGGCGTGAGCGCGTTGGAGCCGTGGCTGATGGAGCTTCCATGGTGGACCCACCGGGGCTTGCGGCTCGTGGTCGGCGAGAGTGCGGCGTCCGAGCGCAGTTCGAGGAGCTCCAGGCCTTCGTTGTGGGGGAGCCAGATCTCGACCTCGTGCGTGCCCTCGGGGAGGGCGAACTGTGTGACGTGCGGCTCACCGCTGCGGGGTACCGCCTGGCCGGTCATGAGATCCACCTCCGTGGCGTCACCCCCGCTGAGCGGATCGCTGAGTATGAACGCACCGTCGACGACGACGTCGACCCGGCCGCGCGGCCGGTCTGCGCCCCGGTACACGACGCGGTGCGCGTGCGAAACAAGTGCAACCTCTCGACTCTGCGTGGTGAAGCGTACCCGTACCCCGGAAGGCTGCCCTTCCATCGCGAGAAGCTGAGGGTCCGGAAACTGCCGGCGTACCCAGGCCGGGAGGCGGTGGGGCGCGATCCCGCGCTCAGTCTCGACGAGCTCGGCAACGTCAGAGACAAACTCCGCGGTAATGGGAGTGATGATCATGCTGGGGTGTCCTTTCGGGGCCAAGAGGTGAGCGCCCGGTCGATCGCATCGAGCGCGGCCAGCCAGGAGCGCGCCACATCGTCGCTGCGGTGGGCGAAGCTCTCGGAGCGACTCAGCGAGAGGAACCCATTGATGGTTGCGCCGACGAAGCGCGTCGCGTCGACCAGGCTGTCTTCTGGGGTGTTGTATCCGCGCAGCACGGCGAGCGTGAGCGTGCTCAGCTGCGCCGCTTCAGCGGAGCGTGCGGTCTCCGGAGAAGCGGGCCTGAGCAGGGCCTCCCAGGCCCCTGGTCGTTCCCGGGAATAGTCCCGGTGTGCGTTGGCGAGACCGATGAGCGCATCGCGCCCCGCGCGTCCCGCAACCGCTTCCGCGACCCGCTGGGCCAGCTCGCCGAGAGCGAATCGATGTACGCCGGCGATGAGTTCGTCGCGACTTGCCAGGTGCGAGTAGAGGCTCGCGGGTTGCACCCCAAACTGTCTCGCGAGGGCACTGAGCGTGAGCTGCTCGAGCCCCGCGGTGTCGGCGAGCTCTGCACCAGCTGTGATCAGGCGTTCGGGGGTGAGATTAGCGCGGGCCATGATCAAATCCTACACCCTGTAGGTTTTGGCCAACGCTCATGAGGTTATGGGGTGCTCCCTGATGCCTCGGGAGTGCGGGGCTTCCTCCCCCTGGGCGGGTCGGGTTCAGTCCGTGCTGCGCCTGCGCGTACCCAGCGACGCCAGAGGATCGCAATCAGCGTGATGAGTGCAACGGGCGTGAGGACTCCGAGCACATTCCAGATCAGGATCCCACTCATGCGGTGTGCCCCTCCGGAAGTGGGGCCGCGTGGCTTGGGGGCGCTGTGCGGTGCTCGGTCGAGCCGCGCACAATCACCGTGAGGATGGCGCCGCCCACCGCGCCGGGGAGTGCGATCAGCGTAAAGATGAGGGGAAACGCGACCACGCCGAACCCGACTCCACCCATTGTGGAGCCCGAGGCCAGGGAAGACACGGTGCTGGCGAGCGCCGTGAGCAGCATGATGATGAAGAACAGCAGCAGCGTGAGTGGGTACCGCCACGACTGCGGTGCGGGAGAGCGGCCACTCCGGGCGTCGCCCCACGAGCAGCAGCCAGACGAGGAACGCTGAGCCGCCGAGGCACACGCCAAAGAGCGCCGCGGAGCCGAGCGGCGCGAGGATCGAATCGACGCCGACGACCCACACGAGCAGTGCGAGTGCGATGATCACCATGGTGACGAAGCTGAATGTGCCCGCAAGGAGCGCGCGTCGCAGCGCGGTCCCTCGCGGGAGTGGCGCCTGATCCTGTCGCATCTGTCCCCCGTATTCCGGGCACCTGCGGCTGCGGGTGCGTGTGCCTCGAAGGTAAGAGGGCGAGCTGGGAATGGCGGGGAAGTTGGCGGTTCTCGATCAAGTGTGAACACTCGGGCGCGAGCGGTCCGCCGGATATCCTGAAGCTTGAGTGTCGGGGAAGGGGAGCGAATGGCGAAGCTGCAGCGACTCTCGTTTCGGCTTCCGCTCAAAGCGCTGGCCTACTCGGGCGCACTCCTCGCCATCGGTGCAGCGGTGCTCGGCGGCACGGCGTGGGCGTACGGCCCCGCTGTCGCGCACGCGGGCTATCTCGCGATCATGCTGCTCCTCTCGCCTGCGCGGGCGCTGCGGCCCAGCGTGCGCGCCATCGCCGCGCTCTGGGCCGTGATTGTCTCGATCGCGGGTTTCTTGGCCGGCGAGTTCGGTGAGGGCGTGCCGCTCATCGGCCTGGTCGTCGTGTGCCTCGTGCAGGGACTGTTCCGCCTGGGTGAGGTTGCCTCGCTGACGCGCTCGCCGGTGAACTTCGTGGTGTTCGCGGGAATCGCGCAGACCGACACCCAGCTGTGGCAGGTTGCGCTCGGCTCGGTTATCGGGGCCGCATGCATGCTGGGGATCGCCCAGCTCATGCCGCCCAAGCGGGCACTGCCGCCGCCCTCGCGCACGGCGCCCGAGCGCATTGCCTACGGCCTGATGCTCGCCGCAGGTTCCGTGCTCATTGTGCTGGTCTCTGACGCCCTGCACTTCCCCTTTGCGAGCTGGGCGCTGTTGTCGTTCTGCATGATTCTCGCGGTTGGTGCGGATCAGCGCCGGGCTCGCGCGCGGGATCGCACGATCGGCACCATCGTCGGCGCTGCGGCGGCGGTGCTGGTTGCGTTGCTGCCCGATCCCGCGCCGTTTGTTGTCGCGGTCGCCGCCATGTTCCTGTGCGTCGCGTACCTCCGGGCGGGGAACTACACGCTCTTCGTGACGTTCCTCACGCCCGCGATCCTCCTGACGAGCAACCCGGGGGGGTCGATGCTCGCTCTCGGGGCGGGCCGAATCGAGGCGATCCTGCTCTCTGTCGTCGTCGCGGTGATCTGCAGCGCGATTGCACAGTGGCTCGGTGCACGGCTTCGCGCGGCCGGGACGTGGGAAGTGCGGAGACAGTGAGCACGAGTTTCGGTGAGATTCGCCGCATTCGTCCACGGCGGGCTGGGAGGCGAGCGCGCCGTGTGTGAACTTCGATAGAGTCACTGAGGGGTGCAATCGCGCCCCACACCACAGCTTCTGACCAGGTGCTTTGCCGGGTTATGGCGCGTGTGCTCGGTAGCCGGCCCGGCAGGGGTTCATAGCAGAACCACATGTTCGGGAGGGTGTATTTGGCGTGCGTTCGGCGAGGGGCCTGGTGAGGACACGGTTGTCAGAGAGGACACCCATTCCGCATGTCTGCAACACCCACTGGAACACCACCGCCCGCTCGGCGCCGCGCGCTCGGCGCGTTCGGTGCTGCCGCGATCGCGCTCCCGCTCGCGCTGACCCCTGTCGCGGCGAACGCTGCGCCCGCGGATCCCGCACCCGCCCCGGTGCCCCGCGGCGCGATCTCCGCAATCACCTCGGGGACCTACCTGCCCGGCTACGCCGCAGAATTCGCCGCTCAGGTCGACGACGCGACGGTGTTTGAGCATGTGCGTCACCTCGCGGTGGATATCGGCCCACGAGTCGCGGGCACCGCCGCCGAGGTGCGAGCCAACGCCTATGTGCAAGACCTGCTGAACAGTTACGGGTTCAGCACCGAGATCGAGAAGTTCCCCGTCAGCGAATCCCTGTTCGCAAACGCGACCCCAAGCCGCGACGCGGGCCTGCAGGTGAGCTGGCAGTTCCGCCCGGCGAGCAACGCGCTCTTCACCGGCCCGGATGCGCCCGTCACCGCAGAGGTTGTGGATGTCGGCGCCGGTGAGGGCTTCGACCCGGCCGCCGTCGCCGGGAAGTTTGTGCTGCTGAACTGGAACGCGACCGCAGCGGCGCGCAACGCGAAGATCGTCGAGCTCGCCGAGGCAGGCGCCGCCGGCGTCATCGTCGCGCAGACCACGCAGAACAGCTCGCTTGCGGCAGTCGGCAACGTCTCCGCTGCGGCCACCGGCATCCAGGTGGTCGGCGCCGCAGATGGCCAGGCCCAGCGTATCCGCGAGCTCCTCGCGGGAGGGCCGCTCTCGCTCGCCCTCACCACCGAAAAGAGCAGCCTCGAGAGCTCCAACACGATTGGCGTGCGGCCCGCCCAGGGTGAGAACGCAGAGAACGCACCCATCGTCTACATCGGTGCGCACATTGACTCCGTGGTGGGAAGCCCGGGCGCGAGCGACAACGGCTCGGGCGTCGGGATCCTGCTCGAGTCCGCGCGCATCATGAGCCAGTACCCGCTGAACACCGAGATTCGCGTGGGCACCTGGGGCGCTGAGGAGAAGGGCATCGTGGGGTCGAAGACACACGCCACGCAGCTCAGCCCGGACGAGATCGATCGCACCATCGGCGCGTGGAACATGGACATGGCGGGCACCTCGTTCCTCGGAACGGCTGAGCAGCCGTTTGAGTTCTGGGGGCTGACGGTCAACAAGGACAACGAGGACAACGCGGTGCTCAAGCAGGCATCGGCGCTGTCGAACATCACGGGGCGCGGGGATCTGAACCGCGGCGTCGTGGGCCGCAGCGATCACCAGTCGTTCCACGACGTGGGCATCGATGCTGCGGTGTTCAGCTGGATGTTCTGGTCGGCAACGAGCTCGATTGTGCTCGAACCGACTTATCACAAGCCCTCGGACACGATCGATAACATCTCGCAGGAGCGGATTGGGATCGCGGCTGAGCTCATCGGCGGATCCGCGTTCCGCGCGGCGCTCAACCCGGTCGCAGTGACGGTCGCCGACACGGAGAAGAAGCCGCAGGCGGATGTTCCCGTGGCTATGTCGTGCGGTGAGGACGATGGCTGGCGCGAGGTTGGCCGCACCGACGAAGCCGGCACGGTAGAGGCACTGGCTCCCGCCCTCGAGTGCGACTTCGCAGCGCTCGCCGCAGACGGCTCGCGTGGTGCGGTGCTGGACCAGCAGGTCACCGGCGCCGGGACTGTACAGATCGGATTGGCGCACGATACCGCTGCGCCGAGCATTGAGTTCGCTGCTCCCGAGGGCGAAAACGCTGCGGGTTGGTACCGCAGCGGGCCCGTGCAGCTTACGCTCTCGGCGACGGACGCGGGCGACACCGCGCCCACTGTTGAGTTCTCGGTGAACGGCGGCGAATGGCAGCCCTACACCGCGCCGATTGAGGTCGGCGCCGAGGGCGAGACGGTCGTCAGCGTGCGGGCAACCGACGCGAGTGGCAACGTCGCTGAAGACTCGCGTTCGATCCGCATCGACACGGGTGCGCCGGTACTCACCGCGACACCGAGCGCCTCGACGCGCGGTGAAGTGACCGTGAGCGCGACGGATGCGACCTCTGGCGTTGCTGGCGTCGAGTACCGCGTCCTCCCGAGCGGGGAGTGGCAGGAAGCGCCCCTCCCGGCGGCGCTGCGTCGTTCGGCAGATCCGATGCCGATCGAGACCACGGTCGTCGTGCCCCTCGGAGACGCGGCGGGCAGTGTCGAGTTCCGCGCAACCGATGTGGCGGGCAACCCGAGCGAGCTCGTAACGCTCGAATTCGCCGCGGCGAAGCCTGGTGAAACGAAGCCGCCCGTCACGCCGACCAAGCCGGGCACCAAGCCGGTTGCGAAGCCCGATGACGCGCTCGCGGCAACGGGTGGCAACAACCTGCTGCTGATCGGTGCAGCGACGGGCGCCCTGCTGCTCGTCGCCGGCGGTGCGATCATGGTGGCGCGTCGCCGCGAGGCGGCCAGCGAGTAGCGAGACTGCTCGCCCGCAAACTGCGGCCCCGGCGAAGAGGACATCCTTCTCGCCGGGGCCGCAGTGTGTGCGTCGTGCGGCTTTACCCGCTGTAGTAGCTCACGGTCTGGCGCAGGGCCTCCGCATGTTGATAGATCTCATCGAGCGTCTCGATCGGGTGACGCGTCTCATTCTTGTCAGCGTCGAAGATCCCAATGTACTTCTGTGACGTGTTGAACCAAAGCCGTGCAAGTGGTTTGCGGTTGTTGTCGTCGAGAAGGATGCCAAAGTAGGTCTTGTTGTCACGCTGCGCGATTCTCCCTGGAGCGACCTCGCTACAGATGATCGCGCGTACGATTTGAAACCCTTCGAGTTCCTCCAATGTCGTGACGATTCCATCGTGTTCCTCTGCCGCCGCGTCTACGGACGCTTCGGCGACGTGAGTGCTGGCAGCAGAGGAGGACACTGAGGTGTCGTCGGACTGAGAAGGCTGACCGCCAAGTGCGGCCTTGAGGCGGTCATTTACGCGGTCGTTCAGGAACTGCTTCATTGCCTTTGCTACGAGGTCCGTAAACTGTCCGCGAACCTTTTGCGTGAATGCGCCTTCGTACACGCGGGCAGTAAGAAACTTCACCCACTCCGCATCCGGCTCCGCAAACTGCGCCGTAAGCACGCGCTTGAACTCGCCTACATACTTCAGTTCTTCGGCGGCGTTGATGATCGAATCGAGATCAAAGGCGTCCTTCGCCAACTTGTTGAGCTCAGGGATCAAAGCGGTGTCGAGATCCGAAACCTGAATGACCAGGAAGGGCTTCTCGTCCATCTTGTTGGGGGCATCCAAATCTGTATAGAACTGATACTCGTCGCCGTTGGTCAGGATTGCGATTCGGGCGCTGGTGACTGCAAAATAGCGGAAAAGCTGCGAGGCGTGCTTGATGTTGAGTGGTGCTCCAACATGCTTGCACTCGATCAGAATCTGGACTTCACCGTCTTTGACGATCGCGTAGTCGACCTTCTCGCCTTTCTTGGTGCCGACATCCGCGGTGAACTCCGGGACGACTTCATGGGGGTTGAACACGTCGTACCCGAGAACAAGCGAGATGAACGGCATCACAAACGCGTTCTTCGTTGCTTCCTCTGTCTCGATTGAAGACTTTTGCTGTTCAAGCTTCGCCGCCAGGCTGTTGAGTCGCTCTCGGATTTCAGCTGACATACAAGACTCCCTATAAAACACAACGAATTGCCTTGATCATAGCCATGAAAAGTCAATGCTGTTAGTGAGACGCCTGGATGGGGCGGGCGTACGCTGAGGGCATGAGCGAACTCGAAACCCGTCTCCGCAGCCTGCCCGCCTTCCCGCAGCCCCTGCCTGTGCTCGACCCCGCGACCATGCCCGCGGATCCGGACACGCTCTTCCTCGACTGGCTCGACGCGGCGATCGAAAGCGGCGAGCGCCAGCCGCACACGATGGCCTTCGTGACCGCACGCGCTGACGGTGAGCCCGTCGCCCGCACACTCATCCTCAAAGACGTTGATGCGGACGGATACCACTTCTCGACGCACCGCACCTCGCGGAAGGGCATCGAGATCGCCGCCGACCCGCGCTGCTCGATGCTGTTCTTCTGGCGCGAGTTCGGACGCCAGGTGCGCGTCACTGGCGTCGCCGTGCCGCTCGACGATGCAGCGACGCAGCGCGACTGGGCCGGGCGGCCCAGCTACACCGGGCAGCCGAATCTCGACTGGCAGCGCTACGCCCTGCGCCCCACCGAGTTCGAGTTCATGCAGGCGCGTGAAGACCGGCAGCACACACGCGTCGAGTACACGCGCGGCGACGCCGGATGGCGCCAGGCGATCGTGGCCACGCCAGCGGGCTGAGCACCGCGCCGCCGTGCATGGACCCCGCGCGCGACTACTCCGCCGGGCAGGTCTCGAAAGCGTACTCGGCGGAACCGGGGACCGTGAGATCGCGGTCACGCAGCACCATCGAGCGCGGTGCCGCCGGGTCGACGCACATTTCGGCAAACGGACGGGGTAGCTCGTCGGTGTACTCGATGTCGATCACGTGCGCGCCGTAGAACTCAGCGAAGTTCTCGCACTCGGCAAACACCATGCACTCTTCGGTCACCGCGAAATCGAAACCAGCTTGGGATCGCATCAACGCGACGTCGTCCGCGGCGTTTTTCTGCCCCGCCGCGAGCCCGGCCGCGTGCGCGGTCTCGACGAGTGCGGCAGCGAGTTCGACGTTGTCGGCGCGCGTGAGCACGCCCGCGGAGCGACTGTACGTGTCCAGATTGTCGAACTCGACGGCGTCGTAGCCATCGCGTGCGCAACCCTCGATCCACGGGTCCACGACCTCGCGGATCGCATCGCGCGTCGCCGCGGTGCGCGTGTCGAGCAGCACCTCGTCGGGCCACGCCGGATCGTGCACCAACTCGCCCGCATCGTCGCGCAGCAGGGCTTCGTCGGGCCACTCTGCGAGTTCTCCCGGCTGGGTTTGAAAGCCGTTCACGTAGCAGATCGAGTACACGCCCTCGGCGGGCGCCGCACTGCGATCACGCGCCACTATCGTCACACCGGGCGGGGGCTCGGATGCGCCGCCGAGCTGATAGTCGGGGGTGCCGCCCGTCGGCGGCAGCGTGATGTCTGGGGCGAGCGACGCCGCGCAGCCCGTGAGGAGCAGGAGGGCGGCGAGCCCGCTCGAGAGTACAGCGGGAAGTGCGCGTTGAGATCTCGTCACGGAACCAGTATCGCGGAACGCACCCGTCAACGAGGCACGCTGAGCGATACACTCGGGGCATGAGTGACCTCGTCGTCTCCCTGCCCGCTGAAGGCCTGCGCGAAGCCCTGGGGGAGGTGCCCGGCGTCGAATTCGTTGAGTGGGATCTCGCCGAGCCCGCCCCGCGCGAGCGCTTCGACATCGTCGTGCCGCCGTACTGGGGTGGCGCACGACAGCTTGCCGCGCTCGCCGCGGTGGAGGCGCGCCTCGTGCAGTGGCAATCGATCGGGTACAACGGAGTTGCGAAGCATCTGCCCGAGGGGGTGCCGCTCGCAAACGCCGCAACCGTGCACGAGGCCTCAACCGCGGAGCTCGCGCTCGCACTGACCCTCGCCGCTCAGCGCGGCATCCCCGAGTTCGTGCGCGCCGGCGATGAACACCGGTGGGAGCTGCGATCCTTCCCGAGTATCGCTGACCGGCGCGTGCTGATTGTCGGCTACGGCGGTGTCTCGAAGGCGATCGAGGCCCGACTCGCCGGCTTCGAGACCAGGATCACGCGCCTCGCCCGCACCGCCCGCGAGGACCGGAACCTTGCGGGCGAGACGGTGCCGGTGCGCGGGTTTGACGAACTGGGCGATGCGCTCGCGGATGCCGACATCGTGCTCGTCGCGGTACCGCTCACCGACGAGACCCGCGGCATGTTTGGTCAGGCCGAGCTCGCGCGCATGCCCGACGGCGCACTGCTCGTCAACGTGGCGCGCGGCCCCGTGGTCGACACCGATGCGCTCGTCGCCGAACTGCAGCGCGGCCGCCTGCGCGCAGCGCTCGACGTCACCGATCCCGAGCCGCTTCCCGCTGACCACCCGCTGTGGGAGTGCCCGGGCACGCTGATCAGCCCGCACGTCGGCGGCGATTCGACCGCCATGCTGCCGCGCATGGTGGCGCTCATTCGCCGCCAGATCGCGCACCTGCAGGCGGGTGAGGCGCCCGAGAACCTCGTGCTGGGGGAGTGGGTGTAGCTCCGCGCAGATACCGCGGGCGCCGCGCCACGGGAAACGTGCACAGCGCCCGCGGTGCAGCACTGTGCAGAATCGCTTTTCTCTGAGCGGCGCGCGGGTCTATGCTCGCTCCAGCGGGGACACTTCGGTCCCCCGGATCAGTGTCGATCCGAAAGGAACACAGCGCATGTCCGCAACCCCACCCACCGGTCGCCTCGCCGATGACGAGCACCTCGCCGTCCTCGGCTACGAGGGCAAGTTCGACCGCTCCATGAGCCTGTGGGCGAACTTCGCCCTCGGCTTCACCTACCTCTCGCCGCTCGTCGGCGTCTACTCCCTCTTTGCGACCGCGCTCGCTACGGGCGGCCCGCCCTCAATTTGGTGGATCATCATCGTCGCGTGCGGCCAGATGCTCGTCGCCCTCGTGTTCGGCGAGGTCGTGTCGCAGTACCCGATCCACGGCGGCATTTACCCCTGGGCACGCCGCCTCTGGGGCCGCCGCTACGCCTGGCTTGCCGCCTGGGTGTACATCTGGGCGATGATCGTCACGATCACGGCGGTCGCAGAGTTCGGCGCCGGCTTCATCACGAGCCTGTTCGGCATCACGCTCACCCCCGAGTCGACCCTGTTCACCGGCCTCGGGCTGCTGCTGCTCGCGCTGCTCATCAACTTCTCGGGCACGAAGTGGCTCGCCCGCATCGCGCGGATCGGCCTTTTCGCGGAGCTCATCGGCGTCATCGGCCTGGGGCTCTACCTGCTCCTGTTCCAGCGCAAGCACTCGTTCGGCGTCTTCTTCGACACCATGGGCACCGAGGGCGACGGCTCGTACGTGCCAGTCTTCCTCGCCTCCGCGATCGCCGGTCTCTTCCTCTTCTACGGCTTTGAGGCCTGCGGCGATGTTGCGGAGGAGGTGTCGGATCCGGCCCGCCGCATCCCGCGCGCCATGCTCATGACGATCGTGGTCGGCGCGATCTCGGCGCTGTTCTCGTTCGCGGGCTACGTGCTCGCGGCCCCGAACCTCGAGGCGATCGTGGCGGGCGAGGAGGGGGATCCGATCCCCGCGATCCTTGAGGCCACTCTCGGCACGGTTGGTGCGAAGATCTTCCTCGTGATCGCGATCCTCGCATTCATCTCGTGCGTGCTGAGCCTGCAGGCCGCGGCCTCGCGCCTCCTGTACTCGTTCGCGCGCGATGGCATGCTCCCCGGCCACCGCTGGCTGTCGCAGGTGTCCGAGCGCAGCAAGGTACCCACGAACGCGCTCATCGTCGCGTGCACGGTGCCCGCGCTCATCTGCGTACTCATCTACTTCAACGAGGGCATTCTGGTGCCCGTCACCTCGTTCGCGATCCTTGGCATCTACTTCGCCTTCCACATGGTCGTGTTCGCTTCGCTGAAGCAGCGCTTCCAGGGATGGCGTCCGGCCGGGCCCTTCAACCTCGGCCGCTTCGGCATCGTGGTGAACGTGCTCGCGCTGGCGTACGGCGTCTTCGCCATGATCCTGCTCGCGCAGCCGGGCGACACGGGCAACTTCCTCACCGACTACGTTGTGCTGCTCGGCCTCGGCGTGGTGCTCGTCACCGGACTGCTGTATCTCTTCATCGCACGTCCGGATCGCCTCTCGACGGCGCCGTCGGGCGACGCGAAGCAGGTGGCGGATGAGATCCGTCGCCGCACCGGCCAGGTCTCGGTGCAGTAGTCGCAGATTAGGATCGCGGCCAGCGGTGGTCGCGTCCCCGCCGCCCCGCACTACACGATGCGCGGCGTACACAGTACGAAGCCCGGGCCCGGCGCACGCCGCGGCCCGGGCTTTGTGCTGCCTGGGTGTTGCCGGACTTTCTTGCGCGGGGGTCGAAATCCCCCGGTCCGGAGTGCGACGATAGGGGGACAGCCGCAGACTATGCGCGCTGAACACTAGACAGGAAACGATAAATAATGGCGAAGTATCGAGTTCAGAACCCAGCGACGGGCGAGATTGTCGAGACCTTCGAATCCGCAACGGATGAGCAGATTGAGCAGAAGCTCGCTGCCGCCGATGCCGTCTACCGCGAGTGGCGCGAGAAGAGCGTGCAGGAGCGCGCCGCCGTCGTCAAGCGCGTGGCCGAGCTCTTCGAGGAGCGCAAGGACGAGCTTGCGCGCATCATCGCACTCGAGATGGGCAAGTCGCTCGCCGAGTCGATCGACGAGGTCGAGTTCGCGCGCGACATCATTGAGTACTACGCGGTCTACGGGCCGGGACTCATCACCGATGTCGAGATTCCGAGCACCATCCCCGGTAAGGCGCTCATCGAGCAGAAGCCGATCGGTACGCTGCTCGGCGTCATGCCGTGGAACTTCCCGTACTACCAGGTGGCGCGCTTCGCGGCCCCGAACCTGGTGCTCGGCAACACGATCATCCTGAAGCACGCGGACATCTGCGCGCGCTCCGCCCTCACGATCCAGGAGATCATGGAGGAGGCCGGCGTGCCCGTGGGCGGCTACCAGAACGTGTTTGCCTCGCACGACCAGATCGCCACCATGATCGCGGATCCCCGCGTGCAGGGTGTCTCGCTCACCGGTTCGGAGCGCGCCGGCGCCATCATCGGCGCCCAGGCCGGCACGCACCTCAAGAAGTGCGTGCTCGAGCTCGGCGGCATCGACCCGATGGTGGTGCTCGACAGTGACGATGTCGCAGCCGTGGCGGCCGAGGCGTGGAACTTCCGCACCTACAACGGTGGCCAGGTCTGCAACTCGAACAAGCGTCTCATCGTGATGGACGACATCTACGACGAGTTCGTTGCCGAGTTGGTCAAGCTTGCCGAGGGGCTTGAGCCGGGCGACCAGCTCTCGCTCGCAGAGGGCCAGTACGCGCCGCTCTCCACGCGCACCGCAGCGGAGACTGTGCACGCGCAGGTGCAGCAGGCGGTCGCCGAGGGCGCAACGCTCCTCGCGGGCGGCGTGCTCTCCGAGGGTCCCGGCGCCTACTACTCGCCCGCAGTGCTCACGGGCGTGCCGCGCGAGGCCCCCTCGTACGGTGAGGAGATCTTCGGACCGGTGGCTACCGTGTACAAGGTGTCGAGCGACGAAGAGGCGCTTGAGCTCGCAAACGATTGCGCGCTCGGCCTCGGCGGCTCCGTCTTCTCGACCGATGAGGCGCGGGCCACCCGTGTCGCTTCGCGCCTCGAGGTGGGCATGGCGCACGTCAACACGATCGCCGCTGAGGCAGCCGAGCTGCCCTTCGGCGGCGTGAAGCGGTCCGGCTTCGGCCGCGAGATGGGCCCGGTGGGCATCGGCGAGTTCGCCAACCGCCGCCTCTTCTTCACCGCGAAGTAAGCGCTGCACGTTGGCCCGCCTCGGCTTCCGAGGCGGGCCAACGTCGTTTCAGGATCGCCCGGCAGACGCTCCCCGAACCGCTGTTCAGGAACGCGAGTAGACTGGGCGGATGCTGGCTCCGGCCGGTATTCCCAAGATCCCCGCTTGCACCTTGGAGTGACACACGAACATGGCTGAACAGTCCCGCCTTGATAAGGTCATCGCCCTCGCCCGCCACCGCGGCTTCGTTTTCCAGGCGGGTGAGATCTACGGCGGATCTCGCTCCGCATGGGATTACGGTCCCCTTGGCACGGCGCTGAAGGAGAACATCAAGCGCCAGTGGTGGAAGACCATGGTGCAGAAGCGCGACGACGTCGTGGGTATCGACTCGAGCGTCATCCTCCCGAAGCAGGTGTGGGAGGCCTCAGGCCACGTCGAGGTCTTCAGTGACCCGCTGGTGGAGTGCCTGCAGTGCCACAAGCGCTACCGCGAGGACCACCTCATCGAGGAGTTCGAGGAGAAGAAGGGTCGCGCCCCCGAGGGCGGCCTCGCCGAGATCGTCTGCACCAACTGCGGCACCCGCGGTCAGTGGACTGAGCCGCGCGCCTTCTCCGGCCTGCTGAAGACCTACCTCGGCCCCGTCGACGACGAGGCGGGCATGCACTACCTCCGCCCCGAGACGGCGCAGGGTATCTTCGTGAACTTCGCGAACGTGCTCCAGGCCGCGCGCATGAAGCCCCCGTTCGGCATCGGCCAGATCGGCAAGAGCTTCCGCAACGAGATCACGCCGGGCAACTTCATCTTCCGCACCCGCGAGTTCGAGCAGATGGAGATGGAGTTCTTCGTCGAGCCGGGCACGGACGAGGAGTGGCAGGAATACTGGATGGCCGAGCGCATGCGCTGGTACACCGACCTCGGCATCAACGCCGACAACCTGCGCTTCTACGAGCACCCGCAGGAGAAGCTCTCGCACTACTCGAAGCGCACCGCAGACATCGAGTACCGCTTCGGCTTCACCGGCAGCGAGTGGGGCGAGCTCGAGGGCATCGCTAACCGCACGAACTTCGACCTCTCGACGCACTCGGAGCACTCGGGCAAGGACCTGAGCTTCTTCGACCAGACGAAGAACGAGCGCTACACGCCCTACGTCATCGAGCCGGCCGCCGGCCTTACCCGCTCGCTCATGGCGTTCCTCGTCGATGCGTACCGCGAGGAGGAAGTGCCGAACTCGAAGGGCGGCACTGACAAGCGCACGCTGCTCGCACTCGACCCGCGTCTTGCGCCCGTCAAGGTGGCCGTGCTGCCGCTCAGCCGTAACGAGGCACTCTCGCCCGCCGCGCGCGAGATCGCACAGGACCTCCGCGAGGACTGGAACGTCGACTTCGACGACTCCGGCGCGATTGGCCGCCGCTACCGTCGCCAGGATGAGATCGGCACGCCGTTCTGCGTGACCGTCGACTTCGATTCGCTCGAGGACAACGCCGTGACCGTGCGCGAACGCGACACGATGCAGCAGGAGCGCGTGCCCCGCGCTGAGCTGCACGCGTACCTCGCTGCGCGCCTGCGCGGCGCGTAACGCCCAGCGCCTCATGCACACAGCCCCGAGCCGATCCCGGCTCGGGGCTGTGTGCATTGTGGGATTCGCGGGTTTCCCCGGACAGCCCAGGGGAGAGATGGGAGAATGGGAGCCATGACAAGCCCTGGACCGGAGCACCCCTCCCAGCCCCAGCCCGCGCAGCCCCAGTACGCGTGGGCGCAGCCGCCGATGCAGCTGCAGACCGTGGAGACCGAGCCACTCGAGTACCACCGCTTGCTGCGCGGCATGCAGGGCTACACCTGGTGGAAGCCGCTGGTGCTGCTGCTCCTCTCGGGTGTGTACTTCGGGGTGCTCACGGTTGTGGTGACCCTGATCTTCATGCCGATCATGATGATCTTCGACCCCACCTACCTCACGGACGTCGCGACGGGCGCCGCAGAGATGATCGACACGCAGCGCCCGGTCTCCGTGGCACTCAGCATGGTGTCGATCATCATCATGATTCCGGCGGTGCTGCTCGCCATGCTCACCCTCGGCATCCGCCCGGTGGGCCGCGTATGGTCGGTCGCCGCCCGCATTCGCTGGGGGCTGCTCGGCAAGCTCTTCGGCGTGGCCGTGGTCTCCGTGCTCGTGATGAACGCCGTGGCCATGGGCGTCGAACTGCTCATGAACCCCACCGTGGTCTCCACCCCCGCAGAGGGTCCCGCGAGCGAGTTCGACGTGAACGCCGCGCTCTGGTCACTGCTGCTCATCATCCTGCTCGTGCCGTTCCAGGCGACGGCCGAGGAGGTCGTGTTCCGTGGGCTCTTCATGCAGGTGCTTGGTGCGTGGTTGAAGAATCCGTGGTTCGCGATACTGATCCCCACCGTGGGCTTCGCGGCGGCGCACATCTACGACATCTGGGGGCTCGCCGCGGTGGGTCTCATGGGTGGGGTGGCTGCCTGGCTGAGCTGGCGCACGGGCGGGCTCGAGGCCGCGATCGCCATCCACGTGGTAAACAACCTCATTGCGTTCGGCTTCATGACGGCCGGTGTGGGCGGTTCGACCGCGCAGACAGCCGACGGCGGTGGGCTCGGTAGCGTGATCGGCGAGATTGTGGGCCTCGGGCTCTTCATCTGGCTGACGCTGAAGGTCTTCGCTCGGGATCGCCACGGTCGCACCCGCATCGACCTCGTGCAGCGCGCGGTGCCGGTCGCCCCGGCGACCCCGCCGCAGAACGGCCCGGTCCAGGGCTGGACCGGGGGCGCAGCATGATCGATGTATGCGTGGTCGGCGATGGGCTCGTCGAGCTCGCGACAGCACTCGAGTTCGCCGAGGTGGGACTGAGCGTGCGTGTGTTCCCCGCGCCGGAAGCGGCGGCTGGTGCCGGGTGGGAAACGCTCAGCGATCCACGTGGCGTCACCGACCCGGACGGGCAGCTGCAAGAGTTCCTTGCTCACATCGCTGCGCCGATCACCCCGGGTGATCCCGCGGAGGAGCGCGCGACGCCGCGTACCTCGCCACCCAGCCCGGTGCTGCTGCGCGGCGCCAAGCGGAACTGGGTGCCGGAGCCGCAGCCGGCGGTGTGGGGCATCCCCGCGGTGCCATTGGCCGCCGATTCGATGGCCGTGCTCGGCACAGCCGGCGCGCTGCGTGCTGCGGTCGACCGGGTGCGCCCCGTGCTGACGATCGGCAAGACGCACGCCTTCGGCGACCTCGTGCGTGCGCGCATGGGAGCGGCTGCGCTTGACCGGCTCGTCGAACCGCTCGCGCGAGACGCCTACGGGGTGCACCCGGACGACATTGACGCGGCGCTCATCGCCCCCGGGCTGAACGAGGCGATGACCCGCGTGGGCACGCTCTCGGGTGCGGCACTCGACACGGTGGAGCGTCATGTTGCACGTGAAACTCTCGTCGCACCGGCCGCCGGTTGGGGTGAGCTGCGCGACGCGCTCGTCGCCCGGCTCGCGCTCTACCGCGTGGAGTTCGCTGAGACGGCGCCCGCGCGCATCCGCGAAGCGGAAGAGAGCTGGCTGATTGACACCGCTGGCCCCGAGGGCGAACTGGTGGCCCGGGCGCTCGTAATCGGCGTCGACGCTCGTGCCGCGACCGAACTGCTGCCGGAGCTCGAGGAGCTGCGCGTGGGGCCGACGCGCGCGGTGGGTGCGCTGAGCATCGACGACCCCGGGTTCTCGGCTGAGCAGCAGCGTTGCGCAGCGGTGCAAACGGTCGTGCTGCAGGATGGCGCGACCTGGAGTGTGCGCGCCGAGCGTGGCGCGACGGGCTGGAGCGCGCACGCGCGTGGCCCAGCGGGCGAGCCGCAGGGCGCTGCGCAGGCGAGTATTGCCGCGCGTGCGCGCGAGGCGGTCGAGGGCGCCGGCTTTGTTCCGCGCGGCACCGGACGCACATGGATGCAGTTTGCGCCATATGCTTCCGCCGCGAGTCGCGATGCGGCGGCTGATCGCCTTGCGGTGTGGTGCGCGGCCCGATCCGAGGTACTGCCTGTCGGAGCGGCGCTCCACGGCGGCGCGATTCCCGCGGCGCTGGAGGACGCGCGGGCGCGCTCCGTGCGCCTGCGCAGACACCTCGCGGGCATCGCTGAGTGATTCGATCTCGGGTATATGACGCAAACGGTATGCAACAGCCAGGGAAGCCGGAGTAGGCTTGCCAGGAACACCGGACGATTTCGGCTGGAGGCAGTATGAAGGGCAAGATCGCATTCGTTCTCGGAGCGACCGTTGGATACGTGCTGGGCACGCGCGCGGGTCGGGAACGCTACGAGCAGATCAAGCGCGGCGCACAGTCCGTGTGGAACACGGAGCCGGTGCAGCGCGGCGTCGGCGTGGTGCGGGATGCCGCGCAGGGGCGCGTTGACCAGCTCAAGGCGACCGTGGTGCGCGCAGGCAAGGGCGCGTTCGACGCGATGACTCGTGACCCGGCAGCGCCGAGCACGTCGGCTCCCGCGCGCTCCGCCTCGGCGGATGCCAAGCCGGAGCCCAGTGCAGCGAAAGCGGGCGATGCCGAATGAGTCGAAAGAAAGACCAGGCCGGCACGTTCGAACTGCTTTCGCGCCTGCCGCAGCAGATCGTCTCGCTCGCAAAGATCGAGTACGAGAACGCAAAGCACGAGGTTGCATCGAAGGCGAAGAAGGCCGGCATCGGCGCCGGCGCGATCACTATCGCGCTGTTCTTCGTGTTCTTCATGCTCCAGGCGCTCGTGATCGCTGCCATCGCTGCGCTCGCACTCGTGTGGCCCTGGTGGCTGGCGGCGCTCGTCGTTGCGGCGCTTCTCCTGCTGCTCGCGGCGGGCGCGGTGTTCGCCGGAGTTGCGCTCATCAAGCGCGGCAACCCCGTGCCCGAGGAGACGCTCGGGCGAGTGGGTGACGATGTCGCCGCGATGGGCGAGGTGCGCTTCAACGCGACGACCCCCGTGCCCGAGCCTGGTGCCCCGCGTGCCGGCGCGCAGCCGGGCGGCCGGACGTCCGAGGGTACTGGGCAGGGCGAGCAGTACCGAATGCCGCGCGTCGGCGAGGAAGGAAACTGGCGATGAGCGGTTGGAACCGTGAGCAGGGCGTCGCGGACGCCGCACAGGCGCGCACCGAGCTCTACGACACGCTGACGCAGCTGCAGGGGCGCCTGAACTACGCCCAGCGCATCGACGACTCGGTGGCCGACGCGAAGCGCCGCATTGCCGCCGAGAAGGAGCAGAACCCGCTGGTGTTCGCTGCGGGAGTTGCGGGCGTCGCGGTCGCCGCGGGGCTCGTGGTGTGGGGGATCGCTCGCGCGGTCTCGCGCCGCCTGCGCTGAGCACGGAGCGTAGTCGCCCAGCCCTTCACCGAGGTCACAGTTCCATTCCGTTACCGGTCTCGGGGGCCCTCATTTTGCTTCCGGGGCGACTCGGGGTGAGAATAGGGGATAACGGTTTTCCGTGCGCGACCAGCTCCAGGTCCATCAGCGACTCGATAGTTGGTCTTTCTTATTGTCGTCAAGTGAGTGGGGTCTATGTCGTCAGAGGCAAAACCGCTCAGTGGGCTGCGGGTTCTCATCCCCCGCGGCGGCACCTGGGGGGATTTAGTTTCGAAGGCCTTGCGCGAGCAGGGTGCTCATACGGTGACCTCTCCGCTCGTGGACTTCGCTCACACGAGCGAGGAAGAGAAGCTTGTCGAAGCGCTGAAGCGCCTCGAAGCCGGTGAGTTCGACTGGATGACGGCGACCAGCTCGACCGTTGCCGATGTGCTCACGCACCACAACGCGGTCATCCCCGCGGAGACCAACGTCGCGATTGTGGGCGAGGCGACCGCCGTTGCCTTCCGCGACGCCGGCTACCACATCACCCGCACGCCCGAGGCGGAGAACAGCACGCACGCGCTGCTCGACGAGTGGACCGAGATCGACACGGGGGACGTGCTCCGCGTGCTCACCCTCCGATCCGACGTCGCGATCCCCGTGCTCACGGAGGGGCTCATCGACCGCGGGCACGATGTCACTCAGGTGCTGGCCTTCCGCACCGTCGGTGTCCCCGCCTCTGTGCACATCCGCGAGGACATCGAGTCGGGCCGCATCAATGCGCTGCTCGTCGCGTCCGCGAAGATCGCGCAAGAGGTCGCTGCCCAGTTCCCGAAGCTCCCCGAGAACACGATCGTCGCCTGCGTGGGCGTCAACACGCTCGAGGCCGCTGCGGCGGTGGGTCTGCCCGCCGACGCGGATGATCCCGCTCACCCCGACTACGCGATGAAGCGCGCACTGATCGAGACCGTTGAATCGGTCATCGACCAGAGCGACATGCTGGACTAGGCCATGGCGCGCGTCGAGGTGCACGAGGACCGGGTGGTGATCCGGCTCACGCGTGCGGAGCGGGTGGCCGCGCTGCGCCGTCGCGACATTACGCTTGATCGCTCTGCCATCACCTCAGCGGTGATCACCGCTGACCCGTGGGTGTGGTTGCGCGGCGTGCGCGCTGCCGGGAGCCACGTGCCCGGCACACTTGCCTCGGGCACCTGGCGCAGCTTTACCGGCCGCGACTTCGTGCTCGCCCGCAAGGGCCGCGACGCCGTGGTGATCGACCTCGAGCCGGCACCCGAGACCGCGGAGGATCGCGGCTGGGTGAGCGAGTTCGACTCGTTCTCCCGCGTCATTCTGTCGACCGTGCACGCGGCCGAGCTGGTGCGTGCGCTGCGCCTTGACGACGGCTCGGGCTCAGTCACCCTCGATACCGACTAGGCACCGGGTCGCGGCGGTGGGCCGGAAGCCCGACCCACCTGCGCGCTGACCCGTGCGCGGGGGGTTAGTCGCGCGCGATGAAGAGGTCCTCGAGCACGATGCGCGTGCGGGGTGCCAGCTCGCGCTCACGGAGCGGCTCGGGCAGCTGCTCGGCATCGCCGATCGCGCCGATCACCATCACGGAGACAGGCTCGAACCGCGCATCCAGGTTGAAGGCCGCACGAATCGCGTCACGGTCGAAGCCCCCCATCTGGTGCACGTGGAAGCCCTCGGCGTGTGCCTGCACGGTGAGGTGCGCGACGGCCTGTCCCAGGTCGTACTCGGCCCACGGCTGCGGGTTGCCCTCAGCGTTCGCCACCTCTGCGACGTTCACAACGAGCGCGCCAGCGCTGCCCGCCCACATGCGGTTGAAGCCGGCGAGCGTCTCCTCAATCGCGGTGAAGTGCTCGGTGCCGCGGCGCGCGAGGATGAAGCGCCAGGGCTGCGAGTTGTTTGCGCTCGGCGCCCAGCGGGCCGCCTCGAAGATGCCGCGCAGCGCCCCCTCCGGGAACGAGTGATCGGCGTCGAATGCGCGGGGGCTCCAGCGCTCGGCGAGCGTGTCGAGAACGGGGGCGCTGGTCTGTGCGGTGCGCGGGCTCACGGTGATGGGTCTCCTTGAGAATTGGGGGCGGTGAGGTCGCGGCACGCGCCGCTACCCGGCAGTCTGTAACGCCCGGGATGCGACCGCTATTCCCGCACCGGGGGAGCGGGAATAGCGGGGCGGCGTGTGCCGCGATCCCCATCGACTGCGCGTGTGCGCTCTCAGCTATGACCCGCCAAGCGCCCAGGCGATGAACGCGATGACGGGGAGCGCCGCAAAGGTCGTGAGGAACACGGTGTCGCGCACCATCGTCTCGGCGCGACGATAGGTGGCCGCGTAGTTGTACACGTTTTGGGCGGTGGGCAGCGCGGCGATGATGGTCGCGACGAACACTTCGTGCGCGGAGAGGCCACACGCTGTCGCGAGCAGCCAGGCGACCGCGGGCATGGCGAGCACTTTCAGGCCCGACGCGGTGAAGACGGCCGCGCGCCCCGTGCCCGGCTGCAGCGCCCGCTGACCGCGCAGCGACATCCCGAAGCTCAGCAGCACCATCGGGATCGCGGCGCCGCCGAGCATCTCGATGGGGGCGAGCACGAGCTCGGGGATGGGGAGGCCGACCAGCGCGACGATGAGACCGGCGACCGAGGCGAGGATGATCGGGTTCGACGCGGCGCGGCCCAGGGCGACGAGTGCCCCGCGCTGATTGCCCCGCGTGGTCTCGAGGATTGCGAGCACCGCGGGGGCGAAGATGACCAGCTGCACGAGCAGCAGCGGGGCGACGTAGGCTGCGTCGCCGAGGATGTACACCGCGACCGGCAGGCCGAGATTGTTCGAGTTGACGTAGCCGGAGCAGGTGGCGCCGAGCGTGGTGGCTGCCAGGTCGCGCCGGAACCGGAGCCGTGAGGCGAGCACGAAGAGGGCCGCGACGATGAGGGCAGACAGGCTTGTGATCAGGATTACGGGGGAGAAGATGATGCCGGGATCGCTGTCGTGCAGCACCGCGAAGAGGAGGGCTGGGGTGGCCACAAAGAACGCCACGTTGTTGAGCACGCGCCGCTCTTCGCCGCGCACGACGCCGAAGCGTGCGGCCAGGTAGCCCGCGCCGATCACCCCGAGGATGAGCGCGAACCCCTGCAGCACACCGAGCATTAGGGGGCAGTGCTCCCTGCCGTGCGGAGGCCCGCGATGAGGGCGACGAGGCCAAACTCAAAGGTCTCCTCGGCGGTGCTGCGGCCCTGCGCGGTCGCGTGCGCGCGTGCGGCAAGTTCGGCGGCGGTGAGCGCCGGGGCGATCGCGGCATTGCTCGTGGGCCGGAGGTTGTCGTCGGGCGCGAGCGAGTCGAGGGCTGAGCCGATGATGAACGACTCGATCGCCACGAGCGCGGGCACGATGCGGTGCTCGGGGTAGCCGTCGCGGCGCATGGCCGCAGCGATCCGCTCGTAATCGATGATCGACTCGGGCTCGTCAGCCACGGGCAGGGTTGCGAGCGCGGCGATGATGCCCGGGTGCGCGCCGAAGGTGGCGCGGTAGGCGCGGGCCCACGGCACGATCGCCGTGTGCCAGGGGAGCGCGTCGAAGCCGTGGTCGCCCACGCGCGCGGTGAGCTGGCCGCGCATCCCCGCGATCAGCTCGTCCTTTCCCGCGAAGTAGTGGTGCAGCGCCGAGGGGCGAACCTCCAGGCGGCGGGCAAGCGCGGCGAGGGTGAAATCGGCGCCGCGTACATCTGCGAGCTCGAACGCTGCGGTGAGAATCCGCTCGTGTGAGAGCACAGCGGTGCGCGGTCGCCCAGCCGCTCGGCGAGCCTCAGGCGCCGAAGTCATGGAACCCCCTTGTGCCGCGGTGTTTGCATTGCATATTGAATCTGCGTAAATTGATGGTGCTCCGCGTCACTTCGAGGATACGGGGTCTCACGAAACCCCGGGGGAGGACCGCGTGCCGAACACGAGCGCCGAGCTGATCATTTCTGGTGCCCGCGTGCACACCATGGTTGCAGGGGACGCCACACCGGCGCCGCGCTCCATTGCCATCGCCGATGGGCGCATCCTCGCGGTCGGCGAAGCCCAGGAGATTGCCGAGGCCTTCCGCGGTTCGAACACGCAGGTGGATGACGCGAGTGGTGCGACGATCACCCCCGGCCTCATCGACGCGCATCTCCACCCCATTCAGGGCGTGGAACTCTGCCAGGGCATCGACCTCGGCCGCGTCCAAGACGTTGCGGGTCTCCGGACGGCGCTCGCCGCAGAGGCTGAGCGCGTGCGCCGAGACACGAGCGACGGCTGGGTGCGGGCCTGGAACCTCGACTACGCCGTGTTCGAGGGCGCGCAGCTCACCTCGGCGCTCATCGACGAGGCGGTCGCCGGGGTGCCCGCAATGGTGTTCTTCTTCGACTTCCACACCGCGCTCGCGAGCACTGAGGCGCTGCGCCGCGCGGACATCACCGGTGCGCGAACCTTTGAGGACAGCTCGGAGATCGTCGTCGATGGCGCGGGTGTGCCCACCGGCGAGCTGCGCGAAGACAGCTCGTACCAGCCCATCCTCGAGGTCGCACCGAAACCGAGCACCGAGGAGACCCTCGAAGCCGCACGGGCGACGTTTGCGCGCATGCGCCGCTCCGGGCTCACGGGCGGCACCATCATGGATGGCAACTCCGGCACCCTCGACCTGCTCGAGGCGCTCGACTCTTCGGGCCTCGGCCTGCCCGTACGCATCGTGAGCGGGATGGACGTGAAGCCCGTCTACACCGCCGCGGAGCGCGCCGCCATCGCCGCGCAGCGTGACCGCGCCGGAAACCGCTGGCGCGGTGGCGTGATCAAGCTCTACGCCGACGGGGTGATCGACACGGGCGCCGGCTGGCTCTACGAGGCCGACGCCGACGGACAGGGGCTCGACGGCTTCTGGCCCGACCAGGCCGACTTCGTCGCCGCCGTGCAGGAGTTCCACGCCGCAGGCTTCCAGATCGCCACGCACGCGATCGGCGATCGCGCGGTCGGCGAAACGATCACCGCGTACGAGACCGTCGGGAGCCGGGCGCTCTCCGGCGTGCCGCACCGCATCGAACACCTGGAGACGCTCGACCCCCGCGATCTTGCGCGGCTCGCCGAGACGGGCATCACCGCCTCGCTGCAGCTGCCCCACCTGCAGTGGCGCATCGCCGACGGCAGTGATGAGTGGGCACGCCGCCTGGGCCCCGTGCGCGCGGCGCGCGCATGGGCAGCCGGCAGCGTGCTGCGCGCCGGCGCCCCCCTGGCGCTCGGTTCGGACTGGCCCATCGCCGATCTCGACGCGCGTGTGGGCCTTGCCTGGTCGATGCTGCGCCGCGAACCCGGCGCGCGCGACGCGTTCGTGTACGAGCCCGAGGAGCGGCTGACCGCCGCGGAGGCGCTGCACGGTTACACGCGAGGCGCCGCCCTCGCGCAGGGCGACGACGACCTGGGCGTGATCCGTCCGGGCGCTCGCGCCGACCTTGCCGTGTGGGCCGAGGACCCGCTCGACACCCCCGGCGATGATCTCGTCGAACTCCCCGTACTGGCCACCTACCTCGACGGCCTGCACACCTCACACGAGGGCTGACGCGCGGGCACTCGCCCGACACCGCCCTCTCTCTTCCGCCCGCGGCACAGCCGCCGCCCGCCCGAAAGGCCACCGTGGTCCAAAACACAGCCCTGGCGTTGCTGCCAGTTCTCACCGTTCTTATCGTGTCGGTGCTCACCAAGCGCGCACTGTTCGGCCTGCTCTCGGGCGTGCTCGTTGGCACGATCCTGCTGGGCGGGTGGGCATTCTTTGACACCTTCGTCGGTGCCTTCGGGGCCTCGCTGACCAACGAGACCGTGCACTGGCTCGCGCTCGTCGTGGTGCTCTTTGGCATCCTCATCGCCTATTTCAACGCATCGGGCGCCGCGAACGACTTTGCGCGGTGGACCGAGGGCTTCGTGAACTCGCGCCGCAAGTCGCTACTGCTCACCTGGTTGCTGACCATCGCGCTGTTCATCGATGACTACCTGAACGCGCTCACCGTCGGCACTTCCATGAAGCGCGTCACCGACCGGCACGGCGTGCCCCGCACCATGGTCGGCACGATCGTCAAGATGACCTCCGCACCCATTGCCGTGATCATCCCGTTCTCTACCTGGGCCGTGTTCTTCTCCGCGCTGCTCGAGCAAGACGGCGTGACCGTGAACGGCTCGGGCTTCGGCGCGTACCTCTCGGGGCTTCCCACCATCTTCTTCGGCTGGTTCGCGCTCGCGATCGGCCTGCTGCTTGCCCTGGGCGTACTGCCGCTCGTTGGGCCGCTGAAGCGTGAACAGGCGCGCGTCGCCCGCACCGGGGACACCCTGCCCGAGGGGCTCACGCCTGAGGAGCGCGCGTTCGAGCTCGCCGAAGACGGGCAGCAGAGCACGCGGCCCCTGCCGTTCAACTTCCTGATCCCGATCGTCACGCTCGTGCTCGTGACCATCTTCACCGAGGTCGACATCATCAAGGGCGCCGCGGCCGCGGTCGTGGTCGCGATCATCCTCTACGTCGCACAGCGCCGCCTCACGCTGAAGGGCGTGCTCGACCAGGCGTTCGAGGGCATCACGAGCATGGGCTACGTGATGGTGCTCTTCGTGCTCGCGTTCATGATGCAGCAGATCAACATCGATCTGCAGCTTGCCGATTGGATCATCGACGCCACCCAGCCCGTAATGTACGGCGCGCTGCTGCCCGCCGTTGTCTTCCTCGTGTGCGGCATCTACGCCTACGCGACCGGCGCGTTCTGGGACCTCGCCGTGGTGATCACGCCCGTCGTGCTGCCGCTCGCGATTGGCATGGGCGTTGACCCCGTGCTCGCCGGCACGGCAGTCTTCTCGGGCGCCGCCCTCGGTTCGACCACCTGCATGTACGGCGACGGTATGGTGCTTGCCGCGAAGTCGGTGGGCGTGAAACCGCTCAGCCTGATGCTCTCGATCCTGCCTTACGCGGGCGTGGCGGCGGTGCTGTCGTTCATCGCGTACCTGATCGCGGGCTACGCGAGCTTCGGCGGCTAGGACGCCGCGGGCGTCCGCCGCATCAGCGGGCGCCCAATGCGGTGGCCGCCTCCTCCTCGATCACCCGAGACAGGGTGTCGAGCACGGGGGAGCGCAGTTTCCATCGCTGCCAGTAGAGCGGCAGCTCGATCGCGGAGGCGGGGTCGAGCTCGACCATCCGCCCCGCGGCGAGCGGTTCCGTGCACTGCAGTTCGGGCAGCATGCCCCAGCCCATGCCGAGCTCGACTGCGAGGGCGAACTCGGCGGACGAGGGCACAAAGTGGCGCGGCGGGTGCACATCGGCGCGCGTCACCTTCCGGAGGAAGCGCTGCTGAAACGCGTCGTGCCGATCGAACTCCACCGCGGGCGCGCGGCGAAGCGCCTCAACCGTGAGGCCGCTCGGGAAGTGCTCGGCCACGAACTCGGGGCTCGCCACCGCGCGGTACCGGTCGGTGCCCACCCGCGTCGACGTGCAGCCGGGCACGGGCTCGCGGGTGGCGGTGAGCGCGGCCATCACCTCACCCCGGCGGAGCCGCTCCGTCGACACAGTCTCGTCGGCGCGCAGCACCTCGAAACGAGCGCCGGTTTCGCGGGCCGCGCGGGCGAGCGCGGGCACGACCCAGGTGGCGAGCGAGTCTGCATTCACGACGATCGGGATCAGGGTGCCCGCCGCCGGCCCGGCCCCCAGCTCGGCGGCCACATCGTCGGCGACGCGGGCGATCTGCCGGGCCGCCCGCAGAGCGGCTGCGCCCGCCTCCGTGACCGCGACCGGGCGGGTGCGCTGCACGAGCACGGAGCCCACCCGCTCCTCAAGTGCGCGCACGCGCTGGCTCACCGCTGAGGGGGTGATGTGCAGGCGCCGCGCCGCGCCCTCGAAGCTGCCCTCATCGATGACCGCGGTGAAGGTGGCCAGGTGTTCGACGGGAAAGTCCACGGTGCTCCTGTGCTGAAGGGTGGTCGGTGCGCATGCGGGCGCTCCGGTGGTAGGGCACGCGACGGCCTCTGCGCGGCAGCCGCCTGCTTCTGAAGCAAATCTTACGATGCATGAGAATATTCAGGCACGCTGAACTTGGAACGCCGGCCCGCCTGGCCCTAGCGTCGAAGCATGATCGTCCCCTTCCTCGTCGGTATCGGCAGCGGCTTCTCCCTCATCGTCGCGATTGGCGCCCAAAACGCATTCGTGCTGCGCCAGGGCATCCGCCGGGAGCACGTGCTGCCCGTCGTGCTCATCTGCGGCCTCACCGACGCGCTCCTCGAAACCCTCGGTGTCGCGGGGATCGGCTACCTGATCGAGCGAGCGCCCCTCGTGCTTGAGATCGTGCGCTGGGGCGGCGTCGCCTTCCTGCTCTGGTACGCCTGGTCGGCCGCGCGGCGCGCGATGAAGCCCGAGGTGCTGGTCGCAGACTCCGGCTCGGCGGGATCGCTCAAGCGCACGATTCTCGCCTGCCTCGCGATCACCTACCTGAACCCGCACGTCTATCTCGACACCGTGGTGCTCATGGGCTCGATCGGCAACGCGCAGGGCGATCCGGGGCGCTGGTGGTTCGCGCTCGGCGGCGCGCTCGCGAGCATCGCCTGGTTCTTCCTGCTCGGGTACGGCGCACGCGCGCTCACCCGCTTCTTCGCGACCCCGCGCTCGTGGCGCATCCTCGACGGAGTCGTGGCGGGTGTGATGCTCATCATCGCGGCGCGGCTCGCATTCGGCGGCATGTAGCTCGGGATCGATCAGCTCCGGCTCCGGGAGTGCGGGATCCGAGCGCCCCGCGCCGACCGTGCAGGCATCCGGCGCGCGGTACGATTTGAGTCATGGCATTGAGCGACAACGACCGGAAATACCTCGACCTCGCGATCGAGCAGGCACAGCTCGGTTGGGACGAGGGCGGGGTGCCGATCGGCGCCGCACTCGTGCACCACGGACCGGAGGGCGACCGCGTGCTCGCGGTGGGCCGCAATCGCCGCGTGCAGGACGGCAGCGTGATCCGTCACGGCGAGACCGACTGCCTCGAGCGCGCCGGCCGCCTCCCCGCAAGCGTGTACCGCGAGTGCACCCTTTACACGACGCTGTCGCCCTGCACGATGTGTGCGGGCACCGCGATCCTCTATGACATTCCGCGCATCGTGATCGGCGAGAGCGACAGCTTTGAGGCGTCCGAGGAGTGGCTGCGCAGCAAGGGCGTCGAGCTCGTCGCGGCCGACGACGACACCTGCCGCGGGCTCATGCAGCGCATGATGGACGAGCGCCCCGAGATCTGGGCTGAGGACATCGGCGTGGAGACCGAGGAGCTCGGCACGGCCGCAGCGGGCATCGAGCCCCGCGCGTGAGCCGGGACACGTCCCCCGAGCCCACCGCCCAGGACCGCGTCACGCAGGAACCGCCCGCGGCCGACGCGCGCGTCGTCGACCCCGACTACCCGGTGACCCCGGTCCCGCAGCACGCGCGCAAGGGCTTCTTCTCGCTCATGGTGGTGCTGCTCGGCTTCACCGTGTTCACGCCCACCATGTTGGCGGGCGCATCGCTCGGCCAGGCGTTCGGGCTGCGAGACCTGCTCGTGGTGATCGCGATCGGTTCCCTCGTGCTCGGCGCGTACGTCGCGGTGCTCGGCTGGATCGGCGCCCGCACGGGCCTCACCACCGTGGTCATGGCGCGCTACACGCTCGGCACCCGCGGCTCGAAGCTCGCATCCGTGCTGCTCGGTGGCACGCAGATCGGCTGGTACGGCGTGGTGGTCGGCACGATCGGCGAACTCACGGCGCAGGCGTTCGAGTGGAATGGATTCGGACCGCGCGCGGTCGTCATGATCGTGGTGAGCGCGCTGATGTGCGCCACCGCCGTCTACGGGTACCGCGGCATGTACTGGGTGTCGCTCATCTCGACTCCGCTGATCCTGATCCTCGCGTTCTGGGTGATGTTCCGCTCGCTCGAAGAGGTGGGCGGCTGGGCCGGCCTCGCCGCGATCGAGCCCGCTGGCGAGATGACGCTTGCCGTCGCGGTGACCACCGTGGTCGGCACCTTCGTCTCCGCAGGAACGCAGGCGCCCAACTGGACCCGCTTCGGCCGCACCGGAAAGCAGGCGGTCATCGCGTGCGTCGTCGGCTTCCTCATCGGCAACGGCCTGATGATCTTCTTCGGTGCGATCGGGGCGATCACGTTCGGGGAGGGCGACTTCGTGCTCGTGCTCTTCCAGCTCGGTCTCATCGGCTGGGGCCTGTTCCTGCTATTCGGCAACCTCTGGAAGTCGAACGCAGATGCGGCGTACTCCTTCGGCGTCGCGGGGGCAGAGCTCTTCGAGCGGCCCAGCAAGACCCCGTTCGTCATCGCGGGTTCCATCATCGGCACCGTGCTCGCGCTCCTCGGAGTGGGTGAGCACCTGCCGCAGTACCTCGGCCTGCTCGGCACGTTCATCCCGCCGCTCGGCGGCGTGATCATCGGCGACTACCTGGCACGCTGGCGGCGTACGCAGATGCCCGAGGGTGAGGCGCTGCCGCGCTTCAACTGGCTGAACCTCGGCGTGTACGCAGTCGCCTGCGCGCTCGCGTGGGGCGCCGGCGAGCTCGGGATCGGGATCCCGCCCGTCGTGGGTATTATCGCCGCGCTGGTGCTCGCGTTCGCGCTGTCGCGATTCACCCCGCGCCGCGCGCCGCAGGTGGCGTAGCGCAGGCTCAGCCCGCGAGCGCGGCGAGGAGCGCGTCGACGTCCTCGGGCGTCGTGTCCCACGCGCACATGAGGCGGTAGAGCTCAGGGTCCCCGGGCCACGCGCCGAACGCGAAGCGCTCCTGCGCACGAGCGGCGGTGGCCTGGGGCATCGTCGCGAACACGGCGTTTGAGGCAACGGGCTGCGCGATCCCAATCTGGTCAATTGCCTCGATGCCCGTCGCGAGCCGCACCGCCATCGCGTTCGCGTGGCTCGCGGATCGGTGCCACAGGTCGCCGCCATAGAGCGCGAGCAACTGCGCGGAGATGAAACGCATCTTCGAGGCGAGCTGCAGGTTGATCTTGCGCAGGAACTTCATGCCCGGCGCGGCTTCCGGCCGCAAGACGAGGACGGCCTCGGCACCGAGCAGTCCGTTCTTCGTGCCGCCGAGGCTCAGCAGATCAGCGCCCACCTCGCTCGTCAGGGCCGCGAGCGAGACGCCGAGGTGAGCGGCCGCGTTGCCGAGCCGTGAGCCGTCGATGTGCAGCACCATGCCGTGCTCGTGCGCGAAATCGGCGAGCGCGCGCAGCTCATCCGGCGTGTAGCAGGTGCCGAGCTCGGTGACCTGCGAGACGGAGAGCGCGAGCGGCTGCGAGCGGTGCTCCGAGCCGAATCCCCACGCCTCGCGTGCGGCAAGCTCGGGGGTGAGTTTGCCGTCCGGGGTGTCCACCGTCAGCAGCTTGAGGCCGCCGGTCTTTTCCGGGGCACCCGCTTCGTCGCCGTTGATGTGGGCCGTGCGGGGGGTGATCACCGCGCCCCAGCGGGGCAGCGCGGCCTGGAGCGCGAGCACGTTCGCGCCGGTGCCGTTGAACACCGGGAACGCCTCGGTCTCGGAGCCGAAGAGGGTGCGCGTGAGCTCCTGGAACTCGGCGGTCCACGGGTCGCCGCCGTAGGCCGGAGCGTGGCCGGCGTTCGCCGCTGTGAGGGCGCTGAGCACCTCCGGGTGCGCGCCGGCCCAATTGTCGGACGCGAATGAACGGGGAAGCGGGCTGGGTACAGAAGCTGCGGTGCTGGTCACCGTTCCAGCCTACGCCCGGCCAGGCCCGTGCCGCGCGCATCCACCGACCGGTGGATGCGGAAATCCGTCGCTTGGTCGCTGCCGCACGGCGCGCGTTCCCGCGAGGCTAGAGGCATGATCCACGAACGTGACGCGGCCCCCATCCGGGTGCGCGGACTGCAGAAGCGATACGGCGACCGCGAGGTGCTTTCCGGCCTCGACCTCGACGTGGCGCCAGGTGAAACCTACGCGCTGCTCGGGCCGAATGGTGCGGGCAAGAGCACCGCGATCGAGATCCTCGAGGGGGTGCGCCGGGCCGACGCCGGCGAGGTGCGCGTGCTGGGCGAAGATCCGCTCGCCGCCCCACGCTCGTGGCGGGCCGAGATCGGCATCGTGGCGCAGAGTACCGGCGATGCCGGGCCATACACCCCGCGCGAGCTCATCTCGCACTTTGGTGCGCTCTATGCGCGACCGCGCGGCATCGACGAGGTGCTTGCGCTTGTTGGTCTCACGGAGCAGGCCGGCGTGCGCGCATCGAAGCTCTCGGGCGGGCAGCAGCGCCGTCTCGACGTCGCGCTCGGTATCGTGGGGCGCCCCCGACTGGTGTTCCTCGACGAGCCGACGACGGGTTTTGACCCCGCCGCCCGGCGCCAGTTCTGGGAGATGCTCGAGGGGCTCGCAGAGGAGGGAGTGGCCATCCTGCTCACCACCCACTACCTCGACGAGGCGGCGCGGCTCGCGGATCGCGTGGGTGTGCTCGCGGGCGGGCGCATCGTTGCGGAGGCCCCGCCCGCGGAGCTCGGCGGCGCCGAATCGCGTGTCCCAGTGGTGAGTTGGCGCGATGCCGCCGGTGTGCTTCACGAGGAGCGCAGCGAGGCGCCCGCGGCGCGTGTGGCGCAGCTGCGGGAGGCGGCGCTCGCAGCGGGGATCCCGGGCGGCGAGCCCGGCGAGCTGCAGGTGCGGCGCCCGGATCTTGAAGAGGTGTATCTCGGGCTGATCGCCCAGAATGGACAGGAGGACGCGCGATGACGCAGACAGAGGAGCGGGCGGCCGGCCCGCGGGCGCGCGGCGGCGTGCTCAGCGATGGCGTGCGCGCAATCGGATTCGAACTGCGCGGGTACTTCCGCGTGCCCGACACCGTGTTCTTCACCTTCCTCTTTCCGATCATGCTCCTCGGTATCTTCGGCGCAGCGTTCCAATCGATGGGCGAGGTGGGGCAGCTGCCCGACGGCACCGGGGGCGTCTCGATGGCGGCGTACTACCTGCCCGGGCTTGTTGCCGCTGGTCCGCTGCTCGCGGGTGTGCAGAATCTTGCGATCGACATCGCGCGCGAGCGTAGCGATGGTTGGCTGCGCCGGCTCGGGGGCACTCCGCTCTCGCCCGTCAGCTACTTCATTGGCAAGATCGGCGTGACGCTCATCACCTCGGTGCTGCAACTCGCGCTGCTGCTCGCCTTCGCCGTGATGGCATTCGGTGTTGAGCTGCCGAGTGAGCCGGAGGCCTGGCTGCGCCTCACCTGGCTGTTCCTCCTCGGTATCGCGACGATGACGCTCCTCGGGGTCGCGCTCTCGGCGCTGCCGCGCTCGTCGCGCAGCGCCTCGGCGGTCGTGATCCCGGTGGTACTCGTTCTGCAGTTCATCTCTGGCATCTACCTGCAGTTCACCATGCTGCCCGAGTGGCTCCAGCACGTTGCATCGGTGTTCCCGCTGAAGTGGCTCGCGCAGGGGATGCGCAGCGTATTCCTGCCCGACCACCTGGCGGCAGCCGAGCTCTCCGGCAGTTGGGAGATCGGCACGGTCGCCCTCGTGCTCGCGGGATGGCTCATTGCGGGTCTTGTGGTGAGCCTCCTGACGTTCCGGTGGCAGCGTCGGTCGTAAGCCGGGCCGCGAAATGTCCGGGGCCCGTGAGAGAGTGATGCCATGAGCGCGCAGACCGAGCACCGACCACACCCGCTGCGGTGGTGGGACCTCGGGGTCGTCGTGCTCGTGCTCGTCATGTGCGTGCCGGGCGGCATTGGTGCGCTGAACTGGGCGAGCGGCGGGGGCCTCGCCGCGAGCGACGTGGTGGCGCCACTCACAGTGCTGGGCGCGTTCGTGGTGCTGTACGCTGTGCTCGGCCGCCCGGCACTGCGCCGCGCCGCCTTCGACGAGCCGCGGATCTGGTGGGATCTCGTGTTCCTCGCCGGTGTCGTGTTCGTTGTCGGCCTCGGGGCGGCGGTGAGCACCAGCTTCGCCACGCTGCAGGCCATCGTCTATCCCATGATTTGGGTGATCGCGGGCGTCGGCGCCTCAGACGTTGCGCGGTTCGGCGCGCGCGCTGCACGGCGGCGGGGGCGATTGCGCGCGGTCGCCTGGAGTGCGGTGCTTGCGCTGATCATTACGGTGGGCGCCGGCGTTTCCTTCCTCCGCCATGACGTGCCGAACCCGATGCTCACCGCTGCGGGCATCGGCGGCGCTTCGTTCACCTTCGCGGTGATTTTGGGCATGTGGATCACGTCGATCTACGAGCAGGGGGAGCGGCACCGCGAGCTCGCGGAGCAACTGCGTCTTGCGCAGGCCGAGGTCGCTGAACTGTCGGTGGCGCGCGGGGCCGCGACGGAGCGCGAGCGGCTGTCACGCGAACTGCACGATACGCTCACGCAGACCCTCGCGGGGCTTGTCATGCTGAGCGAGCAGACCGAGCGCGCGCTCGCCGCAGGCGATTCCGCGCGGGCCGCCGAGCGCGCGGGCCGGGTGTCGGCAGCAGCGCGCGAGTCGGTGGCCGAGGCGCGGGCACTCGTCGCAACCACGCAACCGCTCGGCGAGAGCGGGTTGAACGCGTCGCTCGAGCGGGTCGCGGCGCGCCTGGAGGCCGACACCGGCTTGGCCGTGGCGTGTGCCCTTGAGGACGTGCCGCTTGATCGCGAGCAGCAGGTCGTGCTTCTGCGCGCGGCGCAGGAGGGCCTCGCGAACGCCCGCAAGCATGCCCGTGCAACGCGCGTCACGCTCACCCTCACCGGTCTCCCCGGGGGCGGCGCACTGCTGCGCGTGGTCGACAATGGGGTGGGGCCCGCGCACACTGCCGCGGAACACGACGGCTCGGCTCAGGCTTCGCCCGGTGCGGCGGTCGGCGGTTTCGGGCTCACGGGTCTTGCGGAGCGAGCGCGGGCCATCGGAGGTGCCGTGCAGTTTGGTGCGGCCGAGCACGCGGGTTCCGTGCTGGAGGCGCGGCTGTCGCCGCGCACGATGGAAGGGGGCCGCGAATGAGCCGAGTGCTCGTGGTCGATGACCACCCGATTGTGCGCGCCGGCATTGTCGGCCTGCTGGAAACCGAGGCCGGTGTCACGGTGGTGGGGGAGGCAGAATCAGGCGAGGCCGCGCTCGCGCTGCTCAGTGATGCGCAGCCCGACGTGGTGCTGATGGACTTGCGCATGCCGGGAATGGGTGGGGTGGAAGCGACCCGGCGCATCGCGCGCGGCGAGTATCCGGGCGCTGCCGCCGCTCCCGGCGTGCTGGTGTTCACCACCTACGAAGAGGACGAGCAGATCCTCGCCGCAATCGAGGCGGGGGCGAGCGGGTACCTCGTGAAGGCAGCCCCGGCCGCCGAACTGCTTGCCGCTGTTGAAGCGGTTGCGGCGGGCCAGACCGTCCTTGCGCCGTCGATCGCCGCCCAGCTTGTTGCGCGCATGCGCACCCCTGTTGCGCGGCCGCGGCTCACACCCCGCGAGACCGAGATTCTTGGGCTCGTCGCGCAGGGCCTCAGCAACCCCGAGATCGCCGCTCAGCTGGTCATCGGCGAGTCGACCGTGAAGACTCACCTACTGCACATCTTCGAGAAGCTCGAGGTGTCCGATCGGACCCGCGCGGTGACCCGCGCATTCGAGTGCGGAATCCTCGTTTCCCCAGGTTTTTAACACGTTCTCCACAGGACTGTCCCCAGCCTGTGGAGAATTACACAGCTGTAGTTTTTCGGGCCGGGTTCATGGAGCGAATTCTTCGAGTTCGGCGGAATCACGCGGATTTCCGGGGAGTTTCGTGTCGAATCGAGGAGGGGCCCGGGCGCGCCATCGGCGCAGTTGGGTGACGCGCTGCGACAAGCCGGGCGCGTCGATCCCCACTATTCACAAGCGGTGGACGAATCTATCCACAAGCTGGGGAAAGGTCTGTGGATGGAAACTACACGTGTGTAGTTCTGGTGCGAAAATCAATACGCCCGCGATACGCGCAGGCTCGTAGCATGGAGCCATGCGCGTGTTACTCGTAGAAGACGAGCCAGCTCTGGCCGAGGCAATTCGCGATGGTTTGCGCCTCGAAGCGATCGCGGCAGACATCGCGGGTGACGGCGATACCGCGCTCGAGCTGCTCAGCGTGAACGAGTATGACCTCGCGGTGCTTGACCGTGACATTCCGGGCCCCTCGGGGGACGAGGTGGCCGCACGAATCGTCGAGTCGGGCTCCGGGATCCCGATCCTCATGCTCACCGCGGCCGATCGGCTCGACGATAAGGCCTCCGGGTTTGAGCTCGGTGCCGACGACTACCTCACGAAGCCCTTCGAGCTGCAGGAGCTCGTGCTGCGCTTGCGCGCGCTCGACCGTCGCCGAGCGCACCACCGCCCGCCCGTGCGCGAGATTGCGGGGCTGCGGGTCGACCCCTTCCGGCGCGAAGTGTTCCGAGAAGGCAAGTACGTGGCGCTCACGCGAAAGCAGTTCGCGGTGCTGGAGGTACTCGTGGCGGCGGAGGGTGGCGTGGTGAGTGCCGAACAACTGCTCGAGCGCGCCTGGGACGAGAACGCAGACCCCTTCACGAACGCCGTGCGCATCACCGTGTCGGCGCTGCGCAAGCGGCTCGGCGAGCCCGGCATTATCTCGACGGTTCCGGGTGTGGGGTACCGGATCGAGGCGGGCGAGGCGGAGCCCGCGTGACCCGGCCGCCGGGGTTCAGTGCGCGGCTGAAGCTCACGCTCAGCTACGTCGCGTTCCTGATGCTCTCCGGCGTCGCGCTCCTCGCGGTCGTGTGGGGCTTCTTGCTGCGCTACGTGCCGCAGGACGCGGCGCTGATCTACGAGATCTTCATGCCCGGCCGCGACGACCTGGTGCGTGCATTCCTGCCGGCAGCAGCTTGGGCCCTCGTCTTCCTACTTGTCGTCGCCGTGGTCGGCGGCTGGCTGCTTGCCGGGCGCATGCTGGCACCGCTCGCGAAGATCACCGCCGTCGCGCGTGCCGCGGGGGCGGGTGACCTCGGTGCGCGGGTGCGGCTCGAGGGGCCGGGCGACGAGTTCCGCGAGCTCGCCGACAGCTTCGACGCGATGCTCGCGCAACTGCAGGCAAACGTCGGCGAACATCAGCGCTTCGCGGCAAACGCCTCGCACGAGCTCCGCACGCCGCTGGCGATCACCCGCACCACGCTTGAGGTCGCCCGGCGCGATCCCGAACTCGATCCGGCAGCGCTCATCGACCGCTTGTCGACCGTGAACGAGCGCGCAATTGAGCTCACCGAAGCGCTGCTCCTCCTGAGCCGGAGCGGTCAGCGATCCTTCACGCCCGAGCGCGTCGACTTCTCACTGCTCGCTGAAGAGGCCATCGAGACGCTCCTGCCCCTTGCCGAACGTCACGGGGTGGCGCTCGAAGCGGACGGCCCAGCGGTGTTCGCGAGCGGCTCACCCGCGCTGCTCCTGCAGCTCATCACGAACCTCGTGCACAACGGGATCGTCTACAACTTGCCCACCGCGGGCACCGTGCGGATCGAGACGCGGCGGGGCGACGGTGTCGTCGAAGTGAGCGTGTCGAACTCGGGCCCCGTGCTTGACGCTGAGCTCGTGCGCACGCTGACCGAGCCGTTTCAGCGGGGCGCCACGCGCACCCGCCGCAATTCCGCGGGGGTGGGGCTCGGCCTCGCGATTGTGGAGAGCATCGTGCGCGTGCATGACGGAGCCCTGGTGCTCACCCCGCAGCCGGAGGGCGGCCTGCGCGCCACGGCCTGGCTCCCCGCCGCCCCCTGAATCGGGGTCACTTGGGCAGGGTGTCGCCATCCGCCCACGCGCAACACCCTGCCCAAGTGACCCCGATTCAGAGGGCGGAGGGGGTCAGTGGGAGAACGCCGGGTGCGCGGTTGGGTGCGGCAGCGGGCTCGTCAGCGACTCCAGGTAGGCGGTCTCCTCTCGAATCGCGTCGAGGAGCGCATCCGCGAGGTCCATCGTGAGGCCGTTGCGCACCACGATGCGCTGCACGATCTGCTCGGCAAGGTTGTCGGGCATCGGGTAGGCGGGCACCAGCCAGCCGCGCATGCGCAGCCGGTCCGACAGGTCGAAGAGGGTCCAGTTGTCCGTGTGCTCCGCGCGGAGCCGCCACGCGAACACGGGGATCGTGGTGCCATCGCTCACCAACTCGAAGGCGGGCATCGCGCCGATCGCGCTCGACAGGTGCACAGCGATCCGCTGCGACTCCGACTGCACCTCGGCGTAGCCCTCGCGGCCCAGCCGGAGGAAGAGGTAGAACTGCAGCAGGACCTGCGCGCCCGGGCGCGAGAAGTTGAGTGCCAGCGTCGGCGTCTCGCCGCCCAGGTAGCTCACCCGGAAGATCATGGACTCGGGCAGCGCCGCTGCGTCTCGCCACACGACCCAGCCGAGCCCCGGATACACGAGCCCGTACTTGTGGCCCGAGGTGTTGATGGAGGCGACGCGCGTCAGCCGGAAGTCCCACTCCAGCTCAGGCTGGATGAACGGCGCCACCATGCCCCCTGAGGCGGCGTCAACGTGGATCGGGATGTCGAGTCCGCGATCCCGCTCGATCGCGTCGAGCGCCGCGGCGAGCTCCGCGATCGGCTCATAGGCTCCGGTGTAGGTAACGCCGAGAATGCCCACCACCCCGATGGTGTGCTCGTCGACCACCGCGTCGAGTGCCGCCCCGCTGAGCATCGGGTGCTCGTCGCTCACGGGAACGTACCGCGGCTCCACCTCGAAGTAGTTGCAGAACTTCTCCCAGCAGACCTGCACCGCGCTCGACATCACGAGGTTGGGGCGCGCGGGTTCAGCGCCCGCAGCCTCGCGTCGATGCTGCCACCTGCGCTTCAGCGCGATCCCCGCGAGCATGCACGCCTCGCTCGAGCCCACCGTCGAGGTCGCGGGCGCCGCGTCGGGGTCGGGTGCGTGCCACAGGTCCGCGATGATCCGCTGGCAGCGCTGCTCGATCGCGGCGGTCTGCGGATACTCGTCCTTGTCGATCATGTTCTTGTCGAACGCTTCGCGGTAGAGCTCGGAGGCTTCCTCCTCCATCCACGTCGTGACGAACGTCGCGAGGTTCAGCCGGGCATTCCCGTCGAGCATCGTCTCGTCGCGAACCGCGTGAAACGCGGTGAGCGGATCCATGCCCTGCTCGGGGATGCGGTGACGCGCCACCGTGGCGGGATCACCCGGGCGCCGGTGCATGGGGTGCAGGGAGACGGAACGGTCTGCTGAGGTCACGGTGGCTCCTTCGCGTGCCGGGAGGACGCCCCGGACGGAGTCGCCCTGCCCTCACGATAGCCCGCGCCGCGAGTTTTGGGGAGTGTGATCAGGCGTTACTTCTGCCGCCAGTAGCCGCAGAAGGTGACCGCCTCCTTGGGGATGCCCAGCGTGCTTACGAGGTGCTTGCGGCCGCCGCTCGCAAGCTGCTGCTCGCCGGCAACGAACGCGCGGCTGGGGATCCGGGTGCCGGGTTCACGCGAGAGCGCGCGGAGCGCGTCGAGCGCCGCGGTGCCGGGTCGAGCGGCGGGGGTGTTTGCCCGGTTGAGCCAGTGCACGCGAACGCCGGCGGGGTGCACGAGCTCCTGCCGGTCTGCCGCCTCCGGCACCTCGATGATCGCGTCGCCCGTTGCCTCAGCGGGGAGATCGCGGAGGATCCCTGCGACGGCGGGAAGCGCGCTCTCGTCGCCCGCGAGCAGCACGTGCGGAGCCGCCTCGCTCGGCGCCGCGAAGCCGCAGCCCTGGTCGATCAGTGCGACGCGTGCGCCAACGGGGAGTCCGGTCGCCCACGGCCCAGCCACCCCGGCGTCGGTGCCGCCGTGCTCATCGTCGTGTCCGCCGCCGTGCACCACGAAGTCGATATCGATCTCACCAAGTTCCGCCCGGAACTCGCGCACGGTGTAGTTGCGGATCGCGGGGCGTGTGGCCTTCGGGAGGGTGAGGTAGCGGAGGTAGCCGCGCATGTCGAAGCGCTCGGACATCCGATCGAACCGGGTTGCGTCGCCTGCCACGGGGATGGCGAGACGGAACCACTGGTCGAAGCCGAGGCCGCGCCACTCGCGCACGTCGGCCCCGCTCACGGTCACGCGAACGAAGCTGGGCGAGATGCGTTCGGCTCGTGCCACCTCGGCGGTGACGAGTCCGGTGTCGGCGTGGGAGACGGTGATGTTCTGAGCGGGCATGCGGCACTTCCTTGCTGGGGGCGGGGTGTGGGCCCGTCGCAACGAAATGTGTGAAGTAAGCCCACCCACATCATCATCTGATGAAGCGAGATTCTTGACAACCTGGAATGTGGTGCGTAGGTTCATTAGTGAAGTAATGAACCAAGGAAGGGGTGGATGTGTTCGACGACACTCGACCGATCTTTCTGCAGCTGGCCGACCGCATCGCCGACGAGGTGCTGCGCGGGGTGTACGCCGCAGGGGAGCAGGTGCCCTCCACGAACGAGCTGGCCGCGCACCTGCGCATCAACCCCGCGACGGCGGGGAAGGCGCTCGGTGTTCTGGTGGACCAGGGCGTGCTCGAGAAGCGACGCGGCATCGGCATGTTCGTCACCCCCGGCGCGCGCGCCCAGATTCAGGCGGAGCGCCAGCGCGACTTCACCGAGCGCTACGTCGACCCGCTGCTTGAGGAGGCCCGCTCGCTCGGCCTCACCACCACAGACCTGATCCGCATCATCTCCGAGAAGGAGGAGCCGAACTCATGACCGACATCGCCATCGAGACCCGCGAGCTCACGCGTCGCTACCGCGGCGCCGTGGCGCTCGACGGGGTCACGCTCGACATCCGAGCGAACGCCATCACCGGGCTGCTCGGCAGAAACGGCGCCGGGAAGACGACGCTCATGTCGCTCCTCACCGCGCAGGATCGCCCGAGCTCAGGCAGCCTCCGCGTCGCGGGCCACGACCCCTTCGAGCGGGCGGAAACCATCGAGCAGATGTGCTTCGTGCGCGACAACCAGCGCTACCCCGACGACTACAAGCTGAAGCACGCGATCCGTGCCGCAGCGATCTTCTACCCGAACTGGTCGCAGGAGCTCGCCGACCGGCTCATTGAGCAGTTCCGCATTCCCACGAAGCCCGTGGTGAAGAAGTTCTCGCGCGGCCAGCTCTCCGCGCTCGGCATCGTGCTGGGCCTCGCCTCCCGCGCGCCGATCACCTTCTTCGACGAGCCCTACCTCGGACTCGACGCAACGGCGCGCGCCATCTTCTACGACGAGCTGCTGAGTGACTACGTGGCGCATCCGCGCACCATCATCCTCTCCACGCACCTCATCGACGAGATGGATCGGCTGCTCGAGCGCGTCATCGTGCTCGACCAGGGCCGCGTCGTGCGTCATGAGGACGTTGAGGAGCTGCGCGGCGGTGCGTATCAGCTCGCCGGGAAGGCGTCCGCGCTCGACGGGTTCCTCGTCGGCCGGCCGGTGCTCTCGCGCCGCGGTATCGGCGGGCTTGCGTCCGCGGTGGTCGACGAGGCGCTCACACCCGAGGCGCGCGCCGCGGCGACGGATGTCGGCCTTGAAATCACCCCCGTCTCGCTGCAGGACCTCGTTGCCGCCTACGGCGTGAACGATGACCTCGCGGCCGACGCCGCCCGCACGCCCAGCCTGGAAGGGAACCGCTCATGAACCGCACACTGAAGGTCACCCGGCTGCACCTCAACAGGCTCAGCAACTATCTCGGCACCCCGGCGATCATCCTGGTGATCGTGCTCCTTGTGTCGATCATCATCGCGCTCGCGATTCAGCGCGCCACCGGCATGGCCAGCGGCAGTGCCGAATACATTGATGGCGCGCGTATGAACATGGGTGTGGTGTGGTCGCTCCCCGGTTTCCTCATCTACTACGGCGTGCAGGCCGTCGCGACGACCTACCCCTTCGCGCTCGCCCTCGGCACCACGCGCCGCAACTTCATCCTCGGCACGATGATCTCGAATGTGCTGCAGGCCGCCTACGTTGCGCTGCTGCTCGTGGCGCTCCTCGGCCTCGAGCTCGCCACCGGGCACTGGTTCTCGAACGCGTACGTGCTCGACGTGTACGCGGTCGGCGCCGGCAACCCCCTGATCCTCGCGGTGAGCGGTTTCCTCGGGGTGCTGTTCTGCCTCACGGTGGGTGGGCTCTTCGGTGCGATCTGGGTGCGCTTCGGAGCGAAGGGCCCCGGGATCTTGGGTCTTGCACTCGGCCTCGCGCTCGCGCTGACGGTGCTCATTCTCGCGCCAAACTTGGGCGAGATCTTCGCGGGTATCACCCGTGGCGGGGTTGCGCTCAGCGCAGTCCTCGCGATCCTGGTTGCGCTCGTGGGGACCTGGTTCGCGATGCGCCGAGCTTCCGTGCGCTAAGCGGAGTCGCGGCACAGAACAACAGGCGAGGGCGACCCGGAGTGAACCGGATCGCCCTCGCCTGAGTGCGTTGATGGAGTGGTTACGCGAGCTGCGCCGCGGGGGTGGGGCCCGCTGCCGAGTCCACGTCCTCGTTGTCGAACGCCTGGCCGCGACGCGGCGCGTTGTAGAGCTCCTCATCGAGGATGCCCTCGCGCTTCGACACGATCGCGGGCACGAGCGCCTGGCCGGCAACGTTCACCGCGGTGCGGCCCATGTCGATGATCGGATCGACGGCGAGCAGCAGGCCAACGCCCTCGAGCGGCAGCCCGAGCGTCGACAGCGTGAGAGTCAGCATCACCGTTGCGCCAGTGGTGCCGGCGGTCGCCGCCGAGCCGACCACCGAGACGAGCACGATGAGCAGGTACTGCACGATGGTCAGCTCAATGCCAAAGAACTGCGCGATGAAGATCGCGGCGACTGCCGGGTAGATCGCGGCGCAGCCGTCCATCTTCGTTGTCGCGCCGAGCGGCACGGCGAAGGACGCGTAGCCGCGCGGCACGCCTAGGTTGCGTTCGGTGACGCGCTGCGTGAGCGGCAGCGTGCCGATCGACGAGCGGCTCACGAAGCCCAGCTGCACGGCGGGCCACACGCCCGAGAAGTACTGCTTGACCGACAGCCCGTGCGCGCGGACCAGGATCGGGTAGACCACGAACAGTACGAGCGCGAGGCCCAGGTAGAGCACCCCGACGAACGCGGTGAGCGAGCCCATCGTGCTCCAGCCGTACTCGGCGACCGCGTTGCCGATCAGGCCGACCGTGCCGAGCGGTGCGATGCGGATGATCCACCACAGCACCTTCTGGATGACGGCGAGCGCCGACTCCGTGAGCGTGATGAACGGCTCCGCCTTCTCGCCGACCTTCAGCGCGGCGATGCCGACCGCGGCAGACACGACGATCACCTGCAGCACGTTGAAGCTCGGGTTCGCGCTGAGCGCGCCGGTCTCGAGGTCGACGGAGCCGCCCACGGTGAGCCCGAGGAAGTTGCCGGGCACGAGCCCGGTGAGGAAGTTCCACCAGGTGCCCACGGTGTACGGGTCTCCCGTCTGGAGATCAGTCTGCGAGGCGACGGCGCCGGGACGCAGGACGACGCCCAGCACGATCCCGATCGAGACCGCGATGAGTGCGGTGATTGCGAACCAGAGCAGTGTCTGCCCCGCGAGCCGCGCCGCATTCGTGACCTTGCGCAGGCCCACGATGCTCGACACGATCGCCGTGAAGATGAGCGGCACCACGGCCGCGCGCAGCAGCGAGACGTAGCTGCCGCCAATCGTCGCGAGGGTCGCGTGCAGTCCGTTCGGATTCTCCGCAGCGTCCGGTCCGATCGCCTTCGCGATGCCGCCGAGCACGAGGCCCAGCACGAGTGCGGCGAGAATCTGCCAGCCGAACGAGGTCATCCAGCGTGGAAGCGCGCGGCGTGTTGGTGGTGCGGAAACTGCGGGAGAAGCCATGAGCGGAGAAATCCTTTTCGTGCAACGGTGGCGCAAGCGCGCCGGGCCAACGGAGAGTGTAGCAACTCATTCGCTTTTCTTATTCCAGGTATTGCAAACTGTTTCCGCGTGCGGCCCGCTAGGCTTATGGCATGGCTGATTCTTCGTTTGACGTGGTGAGCAAGATCGACTCGATGGAGGTCGAGAATGCGGTGAACCAGGCCCGCAAGGAGGTCGAGCAGCGCTACGACTTCAAGGGCGTGGGTGCTGACGTGACCCTGTCCGGTGAGACGATTCTCATCAAGGCGAACACGGAGGAGCGCGCGCTCGCTGTGCTCGACGTGCTCCAGTCGAAGTTCATCAAGCGCTCGCTCTCGCTGAAGGCGCTCGACACGGGCGAGCCCTTTGCGAGCGGCAAGGAGTACCGCATCGAGTCGAAGCTCAAGGAGGGCATCGACCAGCCCACCGCCAAGAAGCTGAACAAGCTCATTCGCGATGAGGGCCCTAAGAGCGTCAAGTCGCAGATCCAGGGCGACGAGCTGCGCGTCTCCTCGAAGAGCCGCGACGACCTGCAGGCCACGATGGCGCTCCTGAAGGGCGCTGACATCGAGGTCGCGCTGCAGTTCGTCAACTTCCGCTAGACCGGGCAAGGCGAGGGCCGCGAATCGGCGGCGGATCGAGGGAATCATGCAGATTGGGATCCGGAAGTCCGCCGCTCGACGGGCTGGAGCGCTCGCCGCGGCGCTTGTGCTTGCCGCGGGGGCGGCGCTGCTCGCGGGCTGTGCGCCCGAGCCCGATCCTGCACCTCCGGTCACGCCCGCGCCGACCGCGAGCCCGACCCCCGATCCCGAACCGAGCCCGGAACCAACCGAGGAGACGTGGACGCGGTTCACCGATCCCCGGATGCCGCACAGCTTTGAGGTGCCACCCGGCTGGAACGTCACGGAACTTCCCGGGGCCGGCGAGCCGGGGGAGACGAACGAACTGGGCATCTACCAGTTCGCCGTGCTCGACCCGGAGGGCACCCAGCAACTATTCTTCGCGAGTGGGGCGCAGGGGCTGGGCGGCGCGTGCGGCGATCTCCCGCAGATTGAGTTCACCCCGCTCGACGAGACCCAGGTGGAGATTCCGGGCTACGTCGCCGCGCCAGACGGGGTGACCGAGCTCTTCTCACCGCAGGAGGTCGTCTTCCGCGCGGGGCAGGTTGATGCAGGCGTGATCGCGAGCCTCGGCCTCGTCGACTCGCACCCGCCGGTGTCGTGCATGTACTACAACCTGCTGCACACCGAGGGCGGGCTCGTAGTGTTTGCCGACCGCATGCAGGTCGACACGTATGCCCCGGAGGAGCAGCGGCTCTTCGCGTCCATGGACGAGGCGCGCGCCTACACGGAGACCGAGGAGTACCGCACGCTCGTGCGGATCCTCAGCTCGCTGCGCCTCGCAGCGTAGGCGCGGCCCCGTCCCCTGGCTACCCGCTTAGCGCGACCGTTGGCGGAACGCGCGCCGCGCGCCAGGCGGGAGCGATGCCAGCAACCGCGCCCACGAGCAGCGTTGCCGCAATCGCTGAGATCGGCACAAAGGGTGGGAGGGTGTACGGCAGCCCACCCGTCTGAGCGAAGAACGCCGTTGCTGCTGCGCCGATTCCGGTGCCTCCGACTCCGCCGAGGGCAGACAACACCAGGGCCTCGCCAAGGAACTGCCGCCTGATGTGCGAGCGCCGTGCGCCGATCGCACGGCGCAGGCCGATCTCGCGCCGGCGTTCGATGACCGAGATGATCATTGTGTTCGCGACGCCGATGCCCCCAACGAGGAGCCCGAGTGAACCGAGCCCGAGCAGGAGACCCGTGAACGTCTCATCCGTCGCCGCCTTCGCCGCGAGCGCATCGGAGGGGCGGGACACCGTGATCGTTTCAGGTTGCTCCGGCGAGAGCGTCTGCGGCAAGAGCGCGCGCGTTTCGGCAAGCGTCTCCTCGGCCGCGCGCAGGTACATCCGCGTCGGCGAGCCGTCGAAGTCGAGCCGGTCGAGCGCGACCCGCTTGCCCACGAGGGCCGAGGCGTCGAGCTCGGGTGCGAGTTCGACCGGGTCGAGGATGCCGACGACCGAGAACTGCTGACCGCCCAGCCACACGAGGGAGCCGGCCCGTTCGATGCCGAGCTGCCGGGCCGCCCGGTCACCGAGCACGACCGCTGGGTAGGCCCCCGTGGCTTCGGTGAGCCAGGCGCCTGAGCGCACGGAGAGATTGAGCACCTCGGCGAGGCTCGTGTCTGCCGCCCGCACAGCGAGCCCGCCGCTCTGCGCCTCCGGGATGAGCTCGCTGCGATAGATCCGGACACCCGAGAGCGCGCCCACGCCCGCAGCGCTCTGGGCGCCAGCGACGCGGATGATCCTGCCCTCGCTGTCCTTCGGAAGTGAGGCTTCACCGCCGAAGAGGTCCTGACCGGCCTCGACGGTGAGCAGGTTGGTGCCGAGCGCGTCGAGCTGCTGCGAGAGTTTCGCCTGGCTCGACGCCGAAATGCCGAGCACGGCGACCATCGCCGCGATGCCGATTGCGATGCCGAGGGCCGAGAGGACGGCGCGCAGCGGCCGGGCGCGCAGCCCTGCCGTGCTGAGGGCGGCAAGGTCGATGGCGCGCAAGCGTGATCGCTCTACCGTTGCCCGGCTCATGCGACTGCCCCCGCGTGATGCGGCGTCGGCTGGTCGTGGATGACGCCGTCGGTCACGCGGACGCTGCGCGGCAGGCCCGCCGCGAGCTCGCGGTCATGGGTGATCATCACGATCGTCGTTCCCTCCCGGTTGAGTTCGCCGAGCAACTCCATCACGCTTGCTCCGGAGGCCTGATCGAGGTTGCCGGTCGGTTCGTCGGCGAGCAGAATCGCCGGGCGCCCCACCGTCGCCCGCGCGATGGCGACGCGCTGACGCTCGCCGCCCGAGAGCTGGCTCGGGTGATGACGCAGCCGGTGGCCGAGGCCGACCCGTTCGAGCGCGGCTGCCGCCTCCCGCCGCCTCGTCTGGCGCGAGCAGCCGCGGTAGAGCAGGCCATCGCCAACGTTGTCGAGCGCGGATCTGCCGTCCGTGAGGTGGAACTGCTGAAACACGAACCCGATCCTGTGGCACCGCACATCGGAGAGGGCGTTGTCGCTGAGCTGCGACACGTCGTCACCCGCGAGTACGACGCGCCCACTCGTTGGCCGGTCGAGCGTGCCGAGGATGTTGAGGAGAGTTGACTTGCCCGAGCCAGACGGGCCGACGACGCCGACAAACTCGCCCGCCGCGACCGAGAGGTTCACGCCGCGGAGCACCTCGACCGGAGGGGTGCCGAAGCTGCGGGTAATATCCGTGAGCTCGATCATGCGGCTGCCGTCACCACCTCGGTGCCCGCGGTGATGCCCTTGCCGGACACCTCAACCATGCCGCCTGCGAACATGCCGGTCTCGACCGGCACCTGTGTCGTCTTCGTGCCGTCGCGGCCGACGACCTCCAGCCCGTATCCGCCGCCGGGCAGCGCGAGGAGCGCGCCGACAGGAACGGAGAGCACGTTCTCGCGGGTTTCGCTCGTGAACGCGATGCGCACGGACGCGCGGTCGATGTCTGCGGCATCCTTCGGCGTGTCAAGCGTGACGGTCACGGGCACCGTGGCTGGTGCATCGGGCGCGCCGTCGCCGGACTTCTCGGGAGTGCGTGGCGGCTCGACCGCGGTGACGCTGCCGGGGGTCTTCGCGCCGCCCGGCAGCTCAACCTCAACCTTCGAGCCGACAACAGCAAGGCGCTGCTGGGCGAGCTTGAGCTCAGCCGTCACGCTCTTGCCGAGCTCAGACACCCGCAGGATTGGGCTGCCGGGGGCGGTCGTCGCACCCGGCTCGAGTTCGGCGGAAGCGACCCGCAGCGGGCCGGGCGCGAAAAAGATCTCGCCGAGGCCGATCTCGCCGGTCACGGGTCTGCCGGTCGCTTCCTGCCAGAGCCGGATTCCGATCCGCGTGTTGTCGTCGAAGATCTCGTCGGCGCCGCCCCAGAAATAGCCGAGCTCGCCGAGCGAGGCCTCGAGTTGCTGCACGTCGGGGCCGTTCGTCATGCCGAGCTCGAACGAACGCCACTGCGGCAGCGGCCCCCGAAACAGGGCGACGGGGGAGTTGTCGATGGCAAAGAGCTCGCCGCCGAGGTCGACGGTTGAGCCGGGCTTCGCCCGTGAGGTGAGCGTGCCGGCGCCGCCTGAGACCGCGCGTTCACCCGCGTAGCCGAGCGTCCCCTGCACGAGTGTGCGTTCGGAGAGGTCGCCCTGTGCGACCTTCACGGTGGTGCCGGGCGCCTGTTTCTCGACGGGCGGCGGAGTCGCTGGGCGCATGAGCACGAGTCCCGTGGCTGCGAGCCCTGCGACTGCGACGGTGGCGGCGACCGCCACCCAGAGCTTTCTCATCGCTTAACCCGCGTTCGCCGGGACACCGGAAATGCCGCAGGCCTCGAGCGCCTCGGGCGAGATCTCCTCGGTGAGGGTGAGCCCGACGCCCGGCTGCGGGTCTTCAACGTCAGCCCCGTGCTCCCGGAGGCACTGCGTGGTCTTCAACATCTCTTCGCGCATCGCCTCCTCGGTCATGGGCTTCCCATCTGGTCCCGTTGGGGCCGGCGGCTTACCGACCTTCGCCGTGCATGCCTTGTCGGCGGCCTCGAACACGTCCATTCCGCCGAGTTCGTCGATGTTGATCGCCTCGGAGGCTGCATTCGGGTCGGCGCTCGGCGTCGGGTAGTCGATGCCCTCGCCCTGCATGCACTCCGCGTACTTCACGTGCCAGGCCTGAAAGTCCTCGGGGCCCGCGCCCGCCGCGGACGAGCCCTCTCCGGACGTGCCGGAGCCGGGACCACCCGCTGCGGGCGCGCCGCTTGAGCACCCTGCGAGCAGCAGGGCCGCCGCGGGGAGCGCGATGAGGGCGAAGCGGCGAAGGGATGTGTGAAGGTTCATGGTGACTCCTCGATACGGTGTGCGGTCGCGAATGCGACCCGCACCCAGTCCAGGGCACACGGGCTCAGCAGAGCGTCTGCGAAATTGCAGACCTTTTCTTAATGTCGCGCGTGCTTGACTGGGCGGGCAATCGCAGGGAGGAGCATCATGCGCGTACTGATTGTCGAGGACGAGGCATACCTCGCCGAAGCTACCCAGACGGTGCTCCGGCGCTCGTCGATCGCCGCCGACATCGTGCTCGATGGGCACGCGGCGATCGAACAGCTCGCCCACACCGAGTACGACGTTGTACTGCTCGACCGCGACCTCCCCGGCATGCACGGCGACGAGGTGTGCGCCTGGATTGTCGCGAACGTGCCGGGCACTCGGGTGCTCATGCTCACCGCTGCCGGGCTGCTCGACGAGAAGGTCGAGGGGTTTGCGCTGGGCGCTGATGACTACCTCGTCAAGCCGTTCGACTTCCCCGAGCTGCTCGTGCGGCTGCAGGCGCTGCACCGACGAAACGCGCCGCCGCTGCCGCCTGTGCTCGAGGCCCACGGGGTGCGCCTCGACCCGTTCCGCCGCGAGGTTTTTCGCGACGGCAGGTATGTGCACGTGAGCCGCAAAGAGTTCGCACTGCTGCGCACGCTGCTGGAAGCCGGCGGTGGCGTCCTCAGTGCGGAGCAACTGCTCGAGCGCGCGTGGGATGAGAACGCCGACCCGTTCACGAACGCGATCCGTGTGACCATGTCGACGCTGCGCAAGCGGCTCGGCGAGCCCCGCATCATCCAAACGGTTCCGGGGGTGGGATACCGGATCGTCGGGCCGGAACCCGCGCTCGGGCCCGCGGCCGGAGCCGGCGATGCGTAGCGCGGATGCTACCCAGGGCCGCGGTCATGATCGCGGCCGGTTCCGCCTCACCATCCGCGCGCGCATCACGCTCAGCGTCGCGCTGCTCATCGCGCTCGGCGGCGGCGTGCTCGTCGTCGGCCTGAACCTGTTCATGCGGTACGGGCCGGTGTGGGCGCTTCAGTCCGTCCCGGCGGTGCCTGCCGACACCCTTGATCTCGGCGTCGATACGGTCGCGCCCACCTCCCCGTACGGTGACGACGCGGCCGAGCTCGCGGCGCCGACTGGGAACTCTGATGCGCTGTCGCTCGCCGCGCCTGTGCTCGAGATCCGGGACGTGACCGATGTCTTCCAGACGCTGCTCTGGTCGTCGATCATCGCGCTCCTCGCGATTGTTGCGCTCGGTGCCGTCGCCGCCTGGGTGCTCGCCGGCCGGGTGCTCGCACCGCTGCACGACATCAACGCCGCGGCACGGGCCGCGACCCCAGGCAAGCTCGACCGTCGCGTGGCGCTCCGCGGCCCGCGCGACGAGCTCACCGACCTGTCCGACACGCTCGACGACATGCTCGAGCGGCTCGAGTCCGCTTTCAGAGCGCAGCAGCTGTTCGCCGCAAACGCCTCGCACGAGCTGCGCACCCCACTCGCCACGCAAAAGGCGATGCTCGATGTGCTGCTCGACGGGCCCGAGCCGACCCAGGCCGAGTACCGGCTCGCGGCAGAGCGGCTCCGAGAAGTGAACGCGCGGAGCATCGAGATGGGCGAGGCGCTCCTCGAGCTGACGAGAGCGCAGATCGGGCTCGCGGCGGCCGGCGGCTCCGGCGGAAGCGCCAGCTCGGGATCGCTTGCCATCGAGCCGTGTGAGGCTGGCGAGCTCGCAGCGGTCGCACTCGACCACGCCGCGGCGCGACTCGCGGAGCGCGGGCTCACCGTCGACCTCGACGTTGAGCCACACACCGTGTGGATCAACCCGGCGATGTTCACGCGACTCCTCGACAACCTCCTCGGCAACGCGGCCCGGCACGCGACGGCCGGCAGCCGCGTCGCTCTGGAGTGGCGAGCGGACGGTGCGGAGTCCGTGCTAACCGTCCGCAACACAGCGGACCCCCTGCCCGTCGACACCCTGGAACGCCTCCATCAGCCGTTCGTTCGTGGCGGCGGGCGCGTGCGGGCAGAGACGGGCAGCGGCCTCGGCCTCGCGATTGCGTCCGCCGTCGCCCAGACCCACGGCGGGGAGCTCACAGTCGCGTCGACCACACGCGTGGAGGGTGCGGGCCCCGGCCTTGCGGAGTTCCGTGTGGAGGTGCGGATCCCACTCGAAGGGCCGGTCGCTACACTGGCGGCATGATCGGTGAGAACCTCCTCGGACCTGAACCCACCCGCCTGGCCACGGATGTCGCGGCAGACGCGCTCGCCGCGGGCACCGATCCCGAGCAGGTGGTGCGTGCGCACCCCGAGTCGCCGCTCGCGTGGGCGGTGCTCGCGGATGAGGCAGCTGCCGCAGGGCGTGAGATTGAGGCGTACGCGTTTGCGCGCGTGGGGTACCACCGCGGGCTCGACGCGCTCCGCAAGTCAGGCTGGCGCGGGGCCGGCCCCGTGCCGTGGTCGCACGAGCCGAACCGTGGCGTGCTGCGCGCGCTCTACGCGCTGCGCCGGGGCGCCGCCGCGATCGGTGAGGAGGCCGAGGTGACGCGCCTCACGGAGTTCCTCGACGGTGCAGACCCGGAGGCCATCGCCGCAATCGAGGCGTAGCGGCTCGCGCCGGGTGCGGCGCTATCGCACCCCCTCCATCAGGCGGAGAATTGGCTTTCGTGCGAGGAAGAGCGCGATGCCGACCACGATCGACGCGCCACCGATCGTGAGGAAGTACGGCACCTCGTTGCTCGGATCGTAGAACGCGGAGAGCGAGCCGGACGCCGCAGAGCCGAGCGAGATGGACAGGAAGAACAGCGCCACCATCTGCGAGTGGAACGCGCGCGGCGCGAGCTTTGTCGCGAGCGACTGACCGACCGGCGACAGGCACAGCTCAGCGATCGTGAAGAGCAGCAGGATACCGGCGAACGCGATGAGCGGGATCGTGCCGTTCGCGCTGCCCGCGAGCGGGATGAAGCAGAGGAAGGCGAGGCCCATGATGCCCGCACCGAGCGAGAACTTCACGGGCGTGCTCGGCTGACGATCGCCGAGCTTCACCCACATCGCCGCGAAGACGCCCGCGAGCACGATGATGAACACCGGGTTGATCGACTGCACCATGCTCGGCGGCATCTCCCAGCCGAACACGGTGCGGTTGAGGCGCTGATCCGCGTAGATCGCGAGCACCGTGAACTGCTGCTGGAACAGCGTCCAGAAGACGGCCGAGGCGAGGAACAGCGGGATGAAGGACGTGACCTGCCGGCGCTCGATCGGAGAGATGGCGCGGCTCGAGAGGATCACGATGAAGAGCGTGACCACGGCGATGACGATGAGCACCACGACGATGTCGGAGAGGTTCTCTGCGGTGACCCAGCCAGCGAGCACCGCGGCGGCGATCACGGCGATCGCCGCACCAAAGATGAGCAGCCAGCGGCGCTGCTCGCTGGAGGAGAGCGGGTTCGCCGGGGCCGAACTGGCGGCACTGCGCGTGTGGCGGCGCAGCGCGATGTACTGGATCAGGCCGGCGGCCATGCCGATCGCGGCGAGGCCGAAGCCCCAGTGGAAGCCCTGCCAGCCCCAGAGCGCGCTCGTGGCGAGCGGGCCGAGCAGGCCGCCGATATTGACGCCCATGTAGTAGATCGAGAAGGCGGCATCGCGTCGCTGGTCGGTCTTCTCGTACAGATCACCGAGCACGGTCGACGTGGTGGTCTTCAGCGATCCCGAGCCGAGTGCCACGCACACGAGGCCGACCGCGAGCCCCGCGACGCCCGGCAGCAGTGCGAGCGCGATGTGCCCGGCCATGATGAGGCAGGCCGCCGCGAGGAGTGTCCGCTCTGCGCCGAGCACGCGGTCGGCGACCCAGCCGCCGAGCACCGCGGAGAGGTAGACAAGCCCGCCGTACGCGCCCACAATCGAGGTGGCCGCGGCCTGCGAAAGGCCCAGCCCGCCGTCGGTGACGGAGTAGTACAGGTAGTAGGCGAGAAGCGCCTGCATGCCGTAGAAGCTGAAGCGCTCCCACATCTCGACGCCCGCGAGGTTCGCGAGCCCCCACGGGTGGCCGAAGAAGCCGCGTGACTGGGGTCGTTCAGCGGGCGTGGTGGGGTGGTGAGTAGGCATGAGTCCCTTCAGGGGACGGCCCCCTTCACTCTCCAGCGTACCCGCGCGGTTGCGAACTGCGCAGGTGAGCGTCGACGTCGCGCAGCGCGGGCTCGAGCTCTGGCCAGGCGAACTCGTAGCCGGCGGCGAGGAGCGCCGCGGGCGGCGCCCACCGGCTCTTCACGACCATTTCGGTCTCCGTGCGCAGCACCCACGTCGCGGGTTCGAGCATCCACCGGAAGGCGGGCAGCCCGACGGGTGCGCCGACGGTGCGGCGCAGAATGCGCATCAGTGTGCGGTTGTCGCTCACGCCCGGTGCCGCGACATTGATGGGGCCGCTGATGTCAGGCGACGCGAGTGCGAAGCGCACGATTCCCACGAAGTCGTCGACGTGCACCCAGGTGAAGCGCTGGCGGCCGCGAGTGGGGCGCCAGAGGGGCCGCTCCGCGGCGGTGGGGTGCATGCCGATGCCGCGATAGCGTCGGTGCGGAAACCACGGGCCGTCGATCTGCGGGCCGCCGAGCCCGAGGCGGGCAAGCCGGAAGAGGAGGCGCGTTGCGGGCCCATCGCCCAGCACGATGGAGGTGCGGAGTGCAACGCGGCGCGTGCCGGGGAGATCCGCGGCCAGGAACTCCCGCTCCCACGACCGCGCAACGTCCACGGAGAAGCCGGTGCCGAGTTCGCCGTCGGCTTCCGTCTGCGGTCGGTCCATCGCGTGCCGGTAAATCGTGGTGGTGCTCGCATTGAGCCACACCGCGGGTGGCTGCGCGCTCGCCGCAATCGCGTCAGACAATGCGCGAGTGGTGTCGAGGCGGGAGCGAAGGATCTCGTCGCGGTTCGCGTCCGTGTAGCGGCAGTCCACGCTTTTCCCGGCGAGCCCGATCACGGCGTCGGCGCCGTCGACGAGGGCACGGACCGCCGCAGTGTCATCCCAGCTCGCGTCGGCACCCGCGCGGCCAATCGTCGAGACGTGCCAGCCATCCGTCGCGAGCTCTGCCGCGAGTCGAGTCCCGAGGAAGCCAGAGGCGCCGCCGATGACGAGCCGGCGCGGAGGGTGTGGCATGGTGCTCCTCTCGGGGCCGCGACGCGGCCGCTCTGCACAGCCTAATGAGCGGGTGTGCCGACGGAAAACCCCTGTTGAAAATGCGGAAAAGAGGAAGCGCGGCGGCCCTGACCCTGGTCACGGGTAGACTGGGGCGGTATCTGCCTAGTGCGAAGGAAGGGGCTGAAATGCCCGCAGTGCTCATCACCGGTGCCCAGTGGGGCGATGAGGGCAAGGGACGCGCGACCGATCTCCTCGGAAGCCGCGTCGACTACGTCGTCAAGTTCAACGGCGGTAACAACGCCGGTCACACTGTCGTGATCGGAGACCAGAAGTACGCGCTGCACCTGCTCCCGTCGGGCATCCTCACGCCCGGCGTTGTGCCGGTCATCGCGAACGGCGTGGTGGTCGACCTCGCCGTGCTGAAGCTCGAGCTCGATGCGCTCAAGGAGCGCGGCGTCGACGTCTCGAAGCTGAAGGTGAGCGCCAATGCGCACGTCATCACCGAGTACCACCGCACCCTCGACAAGGTGACCGAGCGCTTCCTCGGCAAGCGCCAGATCGGCACCACCGGCCGCGGCATCGGGCCCGCCTACGCGGACAAGATCAACCGCGTCGGCATCCGCATCCAGGACATCTTCGACGAGGGCATCCTCCGCCAGAAGGTCGAGGCGGCACTCGAGTTCAAGAACCAGGTGCTCGTCAAGATCTACAACCGTCGCGCGATCAACGCCGACGAGGTGGTCGCCGACCTGCTGAGCTACCGCGAGCTGCTCGAGCCGATGGTGTGCGACACCGGACTGCTGCTTCACAACGCTCTCGCCGACGACAAGACGGTGCTGTACGAGGCCGGCCAGGCCACGATGCTCGACATCGACCACGGAACGTACCCCTTCGTGACGAGCTCGAACGCCACCTCGGGCGGCGCGGCCACCGGCTCCGGCGTGCCCCCGCACAAGATCGACCGCATCATCGCGGTCATCAAGGCGTACACGACTCGCGTGGGATCGGGCCCATTCCCGACCGAGCTGTTCGACGAGATGGGCGAGTTCCTGCAGACGAAGGGCGGCGAGTTCGGTGTGACCACCGGCCGCGCGCGCCGCTGCGGCTGGTACGACGCACCGATGGCTCGCTACGCGGCGCGCATCAACGGCGTCACCGACTTCGTGCTGACGAAGCTCGACGTGCTGTCTGGCCTGAAGACGATCCCCGTCTGCGTGGCGTACGACGTGAACGGCGTGCGCCACGACGAGATGCCGGTCAACCAGTCCGACTTCCACCACGCCGTGCCGGTGTACCAGGAGTTCCCGGGCTGGGACGAGGACATCACGGGCTGCCGCAGCTTCGACGAGCTGCCGAAGAACGCGCAGGACTACATCGTTGCCCTTGAGGCGATGAGCGGCGCGCGCTTCTCCGCGGTGGGCGTTGGCCCCGAGCGCGAGCAGGTCGTCGAGTTGCACGATCTGCTGGACTAAGGGATCGCCATGACCGAAGCGACCCCCGTCGAACGTCTCGACCGCCTGCGCTCCAGCATCGACAACATCGATGCCGCGCTCGTGCACATGCTCGCGGAGCGCTTCCGGTGCACGCAGGAGGTGGGCCTGCTGAAGGCCGAGAACGAGATGCCGGCGTCCGATCCCTCGCGTGAGGCGCGGCAGATCGCTCGCCTGCGCAGCCTCGCGGAGGACGCGCACCTCGATCCCGAGTTCGCCGAGAAGTGGTTCAACTTCGTTGTCGCCGAGGTGATTCAGCACCACACGCAGATCGCCTCCGAGCGCTAATGCGTCGGGTCTGATCCCGATCGAAGCACGCAGCGCCCACCCGGTTTCGGGTGGGCGCTGTCGCGTTTTCGAGGGGTGAGGTATGCCTACGCTGTGGTGCGGGAATGCCTGCTCTGGGAGACAATAGAGAGATGAAGAAGTTGCGGAGCGCCGCGCGCGCGTACCCCGCCGTTGCCGCCACGCTCGTCGTCGGTGTGGTCGGCCTCCTGCTCCTCGCGACCCCCGGTCGCGACGCGGCGCCGTGGCTCGTCGGCGGCTACGCGTTGCTCATCGCCGCGTGGCAGGCCGTCGAGATGGTGCGGCAGCTGCTGCGCGGCCACGCCGGCCTCGACATCCTCGCGGTCACCGCGATCGTCGCCGCAGTGCTGGTCGGGGAACCCTGGGCCGCGCTCGTCGTCGTGCTGATGCTGACGGGCGGCGAGGCACTCGAAGACTACGCCGAGAACCGATCGAAGCGCGAGCTCACCGCACTGCTCGAGCGGGCGCCCAGCCGCGCCACCCGCGTGCTCACCGGGCAGCTCGACGAAGATGGTGCCGACCGCACCGAGGACGTCGACGTGCACGAGATCATGGTCGGCGACACCCTGCTCGTGCGCCCCGGAACCCTCGTGCCGGTCGATGCGATCCTGCTCGAGCACGGTGCCTCCTTCGACGAGTCGTCGCTCACCGGCGAGAGCCTGCCCGTCGAGCGGGCCGCGGGCGAGAAGGTCTCCTCCGGCGTCGTCAACGGGCCGGTCGCCGTGCGCATGCGCGCCACCGCGCTTGCGAGCGACAGCCAGTACCAGCAGATTGTGCGCCTCGTCGAGGACGCCCAGGGGAGCAAGGCGAAGACCGTGCGCATGGCCGATCGCTATGCCGTGCCCTTCACCCTCTTCTCGCTTACGATCGCGGGGATCGCCTGGGCCGTGAGCGGTGACGCAGTGCGTTTTGCCGAGGTGCTCGTCGTGGCGACGCCGTGCCCGCTGCTCATTGCGGCGCCCGTCGCGTTCCTCGGCGGCATGAGCCGCGCGGCGAAGGCCGGGCTCATCGTGAAGGGCGGCGGCACGCTTGAGCAGCTCGCCCAGGTGCGCTCGGCCGCGTTCGACAAGACGGGCACGCTCACCACCGGCAAGCCCGAACCGCGGCGCATTGTTGCGCAGGAGGGCTTCACCGAGGGCGAGGTGCTGCAGCTCGCCGCCTCCGCCGAGGTGTTCTCCTCGCACGTCCTCGCGAGCGCCGTCGTGGGCGCGGCGAAGGAGCGCGGCATCGAGCTCGTCGCTGTCGAGTCGGCGGAAGAATACGCCACCAATGGCGTCGAGGCTCGTGTGGGCGCCGGGCTCGTGCGCGTCGGCAAGCCCGCGTGGGTGGCCGAAGCCGCGCCGGCGCTCCGGCACGTGGGGCTCGAGCCGGGCGAGCTTGCGATCTACGTGTCGCTCGATGAGCGCTTTGCCGGCACGCTCGTGATGCGGGATCGCCTGCGCGATGACGCGATCGACACGGTGGCCGAGCTGCGCGAGCTGGGCGTCGAACACATGCTCATGGTGACGGGTGATGTCGCGGCGACAGCGAATCCGCTCGCGGCGCAGCTGCGCATCGGTGAAGTGCACGCGGAGTGCACCCCCGCCGACAAGGTGCGCATCATCGCCGGGGTGGAGACGCGCCCGCTGCTGATGACGGGCGATGGGCTGAACGATGCGCCGGTGCTTGCGGCGGCTGACGTGGGCTTCGCGATGGGCGCGCGCGGTTCGACGGCCGCGAGCGAGTCTGCCGACGTGGTGAACCGCTTCGACCGGATCGCCGGGGTGGCTGACGCGGTGCGCATTGGGCGCGACACCGTGCGGATCGCTGTGCAGAGCATCTGGCTGGGCATTGCGTTCAGCGTGGTGCTGATGCTCGTTGCGGCCTTCGGCTTCTTGCCTGCGCTCGTGGGTGCGTGGATGCAGGAGCTGGTCGACCTCGTGGCGATCCTCGGCGCACTGCGGGCGATCCGCGGGCCGCGCGGCTCGGCTGAGCGCGTCGCCGGCGCCCAGAGGCTCGCCGAGCCCGCCGCTCACCCCGCAGAGTAGCGCCGCTCACCCCGCAGGGTAGTTTCGCCGTACGAGGGCAGGCTGCCAGCGCGAATGCCCTACCCGCCCGCAGACAAGCTACCCCTGCGCGGAGGTGGAGGCGGAGGCCGCCGTGGGGGAGGTTGGGGCGGCCGCATGCGCGGCGCGGGCCCGGGCAATCGCCGCGAGCACGCGCTCCCGCAGCGCATTTCCGCGCGCCGCAAACCCTCGCTGCAGCGCCGCGTACTCACGCTTCCCCGCGCTCGTCTCGATCGGGATCGGCGCAAGCGGCGTGCCGTCAGCCCCCGCATACCCCGTGACGTCGTAGGGGGAAGCCCGCATATCGACCTCGCGGATGTCGCGGGCGAGCACGAAGGTGTCGAGCAAGAGATCGCCCGGCACGATCGGGCCAAGCTTTGACGCCCACTTGTACACGTCCATGCCCGCGTGCAGGCAGCCGGACTGCTCGAGCACGGGCTGCGTCTCGCGAGTGGGCCGCAGCGAGTTCAGCGGCGCCGCCTCGGGCGTGAAGAATCGGTAGGCATCGAAGTGGGTGCAGCCAATCTGGTGCGACTCGACCACGGCGTCGGTCGCGGCGTGGCCGATACGCAGGGGCAGGGCGCTGTGCCGCAATTGTTCGGGGGTGAGCCGGTAGACCATCGCCCACTCGTGCAATCCGAAGCAGCCGTACTTGGGGGTGTGCTCGAGTGTGGCTGCGAGCAGCTGCTCGACGTAGTCCACGGTGCCGCCGCGGCGCGCGAAGAACGTAGGCAGATCGACGAGCGCGTCGGCGGAATCAGCTCCGGCCGCGCGGTAGTGCCGCCACTTCGAGCGGGCCGCGCCGGCGCCCGCGAGCCGAACACCTGCACCGGGATGCCAGCGCCGCAGCTCGCCCGGCTTCACCGAGTAGTACGTCCACAGAAAGTCTTCGATCGGGTGCTTCTCGCGCAGTTGGGTGCGGGATCGATGCCCTGCGGTGAGCGCATCCGCGCGTTCCTCATGGGCCCGCTCGAGCGCGCGCCACTCCGCCTCGACGAGCGAGGGTGCGACTGCCGTGCTCACCGGCCGCGCAGCCGATCGAGCTCGCGCCGATCGCGCTTCGTGGGGCGGCCCGCGCCAGGATCCCGAACAACAGCGGCGGGGCGCTCCACCCGGGGCGGGGCGGGCGGCGTGAGGTCCTCGAAGTGTTTCGCGGCCTCCTCCGCGCTGCCGCGGCGCACGGGTAGTCCGGTGACCCGGTAGATGCGTTCGAAGCCGTGCAGGCGTACCCGCACCACGTCGTCGAGGCGGACGGGCTGCGCGGCCTTCGCGGTGGCGTCATTCACGCGAACGTGACCGGCACGGCACGCGGCGGTGGCCTGGCTGCGCGTCTTTGCGAGGCGCACACCCCACACCCACGCGTCTATCCGTACACTCTCGCCAGCCATAGACTCGATGGTACCGAGACTCGGTGGGCTTCGCCCGGGAACCGGGCCGCCGCAAATGCCCGGGGAGGGGTCATGGAGTACGAGACGATTGGCGAGGCCGTCGACACCGAGCTCGAGATCTCGCGATCGCGCTTCCTCACCCGGCTGGAGAGGGTCGCCTCGGAGGAGGAGGCGCGCGCGGTGATCGCGCGCGTGCGTGCCGAACACCCGCGCGCACGCCACCACTGCTCGGCATTCGTGATTGGACCCGAAGCGCGGATTCAGCGTTCGAACGACGACGGCGAGCCGAGCGGCACCGCCGGGGCACCCATGCTCGACGCGCTCACCTCCGCCGGCGTGAGCGACGTGGTTGCGGTGGTGACGCGCTACTTCGGTGGCGTGCTCCTTGGGGCAGGCGGGCTCACCCGCGCGTACCGTGCCGCTGTCGCAGAGGCGATGCTCCGCGCCCGGCGCGTGCAGCGCGCGATTCGCCACGAGGTGACCGTCCATTGCGCCTATGACGTGGCCGCGCAGATCGAGGCCGAGGCGCGCCGCCGCGGGTACGGGGTGGGTGGCGCAGACTATTCCGATCACATTGCCCAGCGCTTCCACATCGCGGAGAACGAGATCGCACCGCTCGCGGAGCTTTCCGCTGAGCTCAGCGCCGGGGCCGCGACGATGGATCGCGGGCCTGCCGAGTTCGTCGACCTCGCGGGCTGAGTGCGGCCGCGGAGCTCCGCTTCGGCGCTCCGTCCGCACCGGGAACGCCCGCCCCTGTCAGGGGCTCGCGGTACGCTCTTGGGGTGGAGTACTGGGCAGAGATCGTCGGGCAGAGCGAGGCCGTTGACACGCTGCAGCGCGCCAGCGAGCCGGATGCGGTGGTCGCGCACGCGTGGCTCATCACCGGCCCGCCAGGCTCGGGCCGCTCGAACCTTGCGTTCCGCTTCGCTGCCGCGCTGATTGCGCGGCAGGAGAGTGAGCGGGCGCACGTCTTCGAGCAGGTGCGTGCCAGGACGCACCCGGATCTCGGTGTGCTCACCACCCAGAAGCTGCTGATCGACATTCGCGCGGCCCGCGAGATCGTCACGACCGCGCACTACGCACCGGCCGAGGGGCGCTACCGCGTGATCGTGATCGAAGATGCAGACCGCATGCCGGAGCGCACCTCGAACGTGCTGCTGAAGGCGCTTGAAGAGCCGCCGGAGCGCACCGTGTGGATTCTGTGCGCCCCGAGCGAGGCCGACCTGCTCCCCACCATCCGGTCTCGCACCCGCTCGTTGCGCCTGGCAACCCCGAGCCCTGACGACATCGCGCGCCTCCTGCACGAGCGCGACGGCATTGACGCGGCAGCGGCCGAGCGCGCAGCGCGCCTGGCGCAAAGCCACATCGGCATGGCGCGCCGGCTCGCCTCAGACCCTGACGCGATGGCGCGGCGCGATCGGAGCGTGGCGCTTGCGCTGGGCATCGCGACTCTCGGCGACGCGATGCGCGCCGCGGCAGCGCTCATGAAGGTCGCAGAAGCCGACGCCGCCGCGCTGACCGAGGAACGCGACGCGCGCGAACGAGAGGACGCGCTGCGCAGCCTCGGCCTCGCGCCGGGCGCCGCGATCCCGCCGCAGATGCGCGCACAGATCCGCGCCCTCGAAGAGGACCAGAAGCGGCGGGCCACCCGCAGCCTGCGCGACGGCATCGATCGGATTCTCACTGATCTGCTCTCGGTGACGCGCGACATCCTGCTGTACTCACTCGTCGTCGATCGCGACGCGGAGCAGCCGGTCGCGGATCCCGGCATCGAGATCATCAACCGGGAGCAGCTGACGCAGATCGCGGATCGGGCCGGACGATGGGGGCCCGAGCGGGCACTCGCCGTGGTGGCCGCAGTCGAGACCGCGCGCGAGCGGCTGGGGCGTGGCATCACCCCCGGGCTCGTGCTCGAGGCACTGTTCGCCGGAATCATCGCAGTGGAGGACGCATAATGGCCGCACCCGACGATCGCCGCAGCGTGTGGCGCAGGCTGACCCTCGGCGGGGCCGCGCTCGCGGCAGCCGCGCTGCTCGCTGGCTGCTCCCTCATCCCCGGGCTCGGCGGAGCTGGCGGCGGAAGCGATCCCAAGCTGCCGGCGAAGCCCACGGGTGATGCGCAGAGCTTCCAGGAGCAGGAGCCCGAGTGGCAGCCCTGCGCGAGCGGCATGCGGTGCGCTGATGTGTACGCGCCGCTTGACTGGAGCGAGCCCGAGGGGGAGACGATCACGCTGCGGCTCGTGAAGAGCGAGGCGACGGGCGGCGTGAAGAAGCTGGGCACGCTGTTTGTGAACCCGGGCGGCCCTGGCGCCTCGGGCGCCGAGTACGTGGCGAACGCGGTGGAGCACGCCGTGTCCGCCGACGTGCGCGCGGCATACGACGTGATTGGCTGGGATCCGCGCGGTGTGGGGAACTCTGCTCCCGTGGAGTGCCTCGACACGAAGGGGATGGACGAGTACCTCTACGGTGACGACGCCGAGACCGCGGATCTCGAGCGCGGCAGCGACGCCTGGATCGATGCGGCACGCGCGCAGGCGAAGGAATTCGCGCAGGCGTGCGAGGAGCGGAACGGAGACCTGCTCGCGCACGTCGCAACGAGCGATACCGTGCAGGATCTTGACATGCTGCGCGGCATCGTGGGCGACGCGAAGCTGAACTACCTCGGCTTCTCCTACGGCACCTACATCGGTGCACGCTACGCGGATGCGTACCCGGAGCGCGTGGGGCGGCTGGTGCTCGACGGTGCGATGGACCCCGAGGCCACCATGCGAGACGTGGTGCGTGAGCAGACGATCGGCTTCGAGAACGCGCTGCGCGCGTACACAACCGACTGCCTGCAGCGCCGCGGTTGCCCGCTCACCGGCTCGGTGGACGAGGCGATGGCGCAGATCGGTGCGCTCTTGGATCGCGTTGACGCGAACTCGCTCACCGGCAAGGACGGGCGCACGGTCTCCTCGGGGGTCGCGCTCACCGCGATCGTCTTCCCGCTGTACTCGCAGGAGATGTGGGGCTACTTCGACCAGCTCTTCACGTCGCTGGCTGTGGACGACCCTGAGATGGCACTGATTCTCGCCGACGCGTACAACGACCGGCAAGATGGGGAGTACCAGAGCAACTCGACTGAGGCGTTCTCCGCGATCAACTGCCTCGACTACCCGAACGAGCTCGATGTGCAGCGCATGCGTGACGATGCGGCAGAGCTCGCGCAGATCGCCCCGACGATCGGCCGCTACCAGGGGTACGGCGACATCAGCTGTGCGGAGTGGCCCGTCCAGGGGGTTGCCGAGCGCACCCCCGTGACCGCTGCGGGCGCGGACCCCATCCTCGTCGTCGGCACCACCGGCGACCCGGCCACGCCCTATCGCTGGGCCGAGTCGCTCGCCACGCAGCTCGAGAGCGGCACGCTCGTCACTTACGTCGGAGAGGGGCACACCGCCTATACGACGAGCTCCTGCGTTGGCGAGGTGGTCGACGCCTACTTCCTCGACGGCACCGTGCCGGCGGCCGACCCGCGCTGTACGGTGTAGCGGGCTAAGCCGCGCGCTGCGGCACGCCCGGCCTGCAGGCGGCAAGCCCCGTCGGTGTGCGGAGCAGGGGCTTCCTCATGCTAGAGTAATTGCTTGTGCGCGAGAGCAATCCCGCGCCAGGCCGCCTTAGCTCAGTCGGTAGAGCGATTCACTCGTAATGAATAGGTCACCAGTTCGATTCTGGTAGGCGGCTCCAGTATGGCCCCGGTGCACACCGGGGCCATTTGCGTTTCTGCAACCCCGTATCGTTCCCGAGAATTCTCCGTTCGCCCGGTTAGGCTACAGACGTGACCACGTCGCCGAAGCCCCGCATCGCGCTCTGGGATAACGCGCGCTTTGTACTCATCGTGCTCGTGGTGGTGGGGCACGCAATCTCGACCGTGCGCACGGACACCGCGCTCAGTTTCGGTATCTACGCGTACATCTACCTGTTCCATATGCCCGCGATGATCTTGCTCTCCGGACTCTTCGCGCGGCCCGTGACGGACCGCAAGATGGTGCGCTCCACGCTGCAGCTGCTCGTCACGTGGGGCCTGTGGGAGGGCATCTGGGCGGTCATCCGATTTTTCGTCGAGGGGCGGACCCCGGGCAGCGCGTTCCTCGTGAGTCCGGCCTGGACCCTCTGGTTTCTCGTCTCGCTCGTCACGATGCGTATCCTGCTGCCGTTCTTTGCGCGCCTGAAGCATCCACTCATCGTGTCGATCGTGATCGCGCTCGTCTCGGGGCTCATCCCCGCGATCGACACCGAGTTCTCGGCGGCGCGCACGCTCACGTTCCTCCCGTTCTTTGTTGCCGGCTGGCTCATTCGGGATCGCGGCTGGCTCGACGGCGAGTGGTTCATGGCGCCCTCCCGTGCACTGCGGGCCGGCGCCTGGTCGCTGCTCGGGATCGTGGCGCTCTGCTTCGCGCTCGTGCCACAGCTGCGATACGAGTGGCGGATCGACCGTTGGCTCACGTGGCGTGACGACTACGAGTGGCTCTTCGAGACGCCGCCGGTGAGTGACTGGCAGCCCGAATCGTGGAGCGCAACGGCTGTGAGCGGCACGCTCGTGACGGTGGGGCTCCTCGTCATCGCCGCGGCAATGACGTTTGCGCTGCTTGTTGTCGTGCCGCGTGGCCATGGCCGCGCGACCGTGTGGGGCACGCGCACGATGGCGGTCTACCTGCTGCACGGCCCCATCGTCTACGCGATGCGCGAGACGGGGGCGATTGACTGGATCGGTGGGCTCGGGTGGCCCGGCGTCCTGCTCCTCGTCGCGATCGGGGTGGCGATCGCGCTTGTGCTCTCCGGCGCGTGGGTGTCGCGGCTTGCTCGCCCGCTCATCGCCCCGAACATCGATCGCCTGCTCGCGCCGGACGCGCGCCCTGAGCCACGTTAGGCGGCGGCGCGCCCCGTGCGCAGATCGCGCGGCCCGAGTCCGTACAGGTCCTCAAGTGCGCGGCGCATGCTCGTGCTCGAGCCGAAGCCCGCGCGCTCGGCGATCTCGGCGGTGCTGAGCTCGTCGTAGCGCGCATCCTGCAGGAGCGAGCGTGCCACGCGGGCCCGCTCGCGTCGAATCTCGCCTGCGACGGAGCTGCCGGCCTCGGCGAACACGCCCTGCAGTCGGCGGAGCGAGATGCTGAGGTCGTCGGCAAGCTCGTTGGGCGTGAGCTGCACTTCGCCGCTGCGCTCGGCGATTGCGGAGAGCGCGCGGCTGCGGAGGCTGTTGCGGGGGCTGCCGATGCCAATGTCGGGCTGCTGCCTGCCCAGCACGAGCGTGCCGGCCATGTCGAGCACCTGCCGGTCGATGGTCTGGCTGTCCGCCTCCGTGGCCGGATCCGGGTTGCGCACGAGGTCGGTGAGGAGCGCCTGCATTGCGCGCTCGGTCATACGCAGCTCCGTGGCGATGTTCACCTGGTCAGAGAGCATCGGCACGTAGGGGAGCAGCGCCTCGCGCGGCACGCGGGCGACGATGAAGCGCCAGTCGGTGGTGAAGCGGACGCGGTGAGGGAGACCGCTCGGCGCGATCATGAGTGGCCCGCGCGAGACTCGCCACGCGCTGCCGTCGAGGTACTCGAACTCGCCCTGCTCGACGAAGATGACGTCCATCGTGGGGAAACCGGGCCGCAGCGGGCGACGCTCGATCTCCGACGCGGTGCCCCATGCTTCGATGACGAGCAGCGCGCCGAAGGCCCGCACGTGCGCGTTCACGCCGTGCGAGCCACCCACCCCGCGAACCCCGGTTTCCGAGATTTCGCGAGTTCCATATTCAGTGATTGAGCGGGCCGCGAGTCCCTCAACTGCAGGAGCGCTGCGTGCATCTTTGGAAGCATCTGACACGCCCAAATCCTAGCAGCGCGGGGCCGTTCTACTCCTGCGTTTCGGGCACCAATAGTTGGTGTCGCGCGAGCTCGCGGTACAGCGGCGTCGACGCAACGAGCTCCTCGTGCGTGCCCTCGCCCAGCACGCGGCCGCCATCGAGCACGATGATCTTGTCGGAGTCGACGACGGTCGACAAGCGGTGCGCGATGACGATGAGCGTGCGCCCCGTCGCGACCGAGTCGAGGGCATCGCGCATCAGCCGCTCGTTCACGCCATCGAGGCTCGCGGTCGACTCGTCGAGCAATAGCACGGGAGGAGCGGAGAGGAGGGCACGAGCGATTGCCAGCCGTTGCTTCTCGCCGCCGGAGAGCATGATGCCGCTCTCGCCGACCTGCAAATCGAGCGCCGCGGCGAGCTCTGCGGGGCTCTGCTCACTCGGCGCCGAGGTGTTGCCCGAGCTTGCCGCCCCGCCGGCGGCCCGGCCGAGCAGCCCGCCCAGGTTGACCGCCTGCAGCACGCGCGCGCAGGCCGCGTCGCTCGCGTCCGGCGCACCCAGGCGCAGGTTGTCACGCAGCGTTCCCGCGAGCACGGGTGCGTCCTGCTCCACGTAGCCGAGCTGGGCGCGCAGCTCCGTGCGGTCGAGGACGCGCAGGTCTGCGCCGAAGAGTGAGACCGAGCCCTGATCCGGATCGTAGAAACGCTCGATCAGCCCGAGGATTGTCGACTTGCCCGCGCCGGAGGGGCCGACGAGCGCCACGCGTGTGCCGCGCGCCACCTCGAAGTCCACACCGTGGAGCACGGGTGTGGCAACGATTTCCGCCGGGGGGACGTCGCGTGCACCACGAGTGCTGCGCACGAGCGACCGCGCATCCGCCCGTTCGGGCGCTGCGGAGCGGTAGGTGAAGTGCACGTCCGCGAAGCGGATCGCCGCTTCGCCCGCCACGCTCGCCTGCGCAAGCGGCACGATGCGGCCGAGCGGAGACAGCTCGGCATCGTGCGCGGTTTCCGTGGGGAGTGAGGTGATCTCCTGGATGCGGCCCAGCGCGCCGAGTGCCTGGTTCACCGCGGTGATCGCGCCAAACGCCTGGCCGAGCGGCATGATCATGAGGAACAGGAAGATGATGAAGGTGACGAGCTGCGCGATGGTGATCGCCCCCGTGGCGACGCGGTAGCCGCCGAGACCGAGCACCACGAGGAACGAGAGCTGCATCGCAAGGAACGAGACCGGCACGATGAACGCCGAGATCTTCGCGACCTTCACACCCAGGCCGTACGCTTCTTCCGCGTCGCGCACGGTGGCGCGTTCTTCGCGCTCCGCGGCGCCGGCCGCGCGAATCGTGCGGATCGACGAGACGGTGCGATCGACCTGCGCCGCGAGATCGCCCACCTTCTCCTGTGCACGCGCGACGGCGGGGCGGATACGGCTGCCCACGAGCACCACCACAACGAGGGCGACAAGAATCACGCCGAAGGTGATCCCGAACAGCACAGGATCGATGATGAGCATGCCGATCAGTGCGCCAATAAACACGAGGAGGCCGCTGATCGCCTCGACAAAGCCCTGCGTCAGGACGGCGCGCAGCAGCGTCGTATCGCTGCCGATGCGCGAGACGAGGTCGCCCGTGCGGCGCTGATCGAACTGCGAGATGGGCAAGTGCAGAATCTTCGCGATGAGGCGTCGGCGACTCGTCAGCACCACGCCCTCGCCCATGCGCTGCAGCACGTAGTGCTGGAGGCCGCTGAGTACGGCGCCGACCACCACAACCGCGCAGAGCACCACGAGCAGCCAGCCGAGCGCCTGGCCCGCCTCGACGCGGCCGATCACCTGGCCGAGGAGGAGCGGCTGCACGAGGGAGGCGGCGGCGCTGATGAGCCCGAGCACGAGTGCGATGGTGAGCAGGCGGCGCTGCTCGAAGAGATACGGGATCAGCTGTTTCAGCGAGGCGCGGGGGCCGCGCGGCGTCGAATCTGCGGACCGTGCGGGGCCGCGGCGACGCGACGCCCTGCGGTCCGACGAGGAGGAATCAGGGAGCCCGGACATACGCTCAACTCTACCGAGCGCGCCTGGGCGGCGACCGTGGCAGGTCGCCGCCCAGTGCCCGCGGTTAGTGCTCTGGAACGAGGCGGAGGGTGGGGCCCTCCTCGCGAATCTGCTTCGCCGTGATGGCGAGGTGCAGGGCCGCCTCGGCGGCCTCCTGTCCCTTCGACTCGGGAGCGCCGGGACGGCCCGAGCGGTCGAGCGCCTGCTGCTCCGTGTCAGTGGTGAGTACGCCGAAGCCAACGGGGCGGCCCGCGTCGAGCTGCACGCGCGTCAGGCCATCGGTCACCGCGTTACACACGTAGTCGAAGTGCGGGGTGCCGCCGCGGATGATGACGCCGAGGCACACGGCTGCGTCGAAACCGCCGCCGCCCTCGGCGACCGGCGCGAGCGCAACCTGCGCGGCGAGCGGCAGCTCAAATGCGCCGGCAACACGGAACAGGCTGTGCTCCGCGCCAGACGCGGTGAGCGTCTCCGCCGCGCCCACGACGAGCGACGACATGATCTCTTCGTGCCAGCTGCCGGCAATGATGGCGACGCGCAGTCCGGCTGCGTCGACAGTGAGGTTGGGGGCTCCCGCTCCACTCATGGGGATTCCTTTCGGTCGGGGTGATCGTGTGCGTCGGGACTAGCTGACCTGGTCGGGCAGCTGGTGGCCCATTCGGTCGCGCTTCGCGTTCAGGTAGCCGACGTTCTGCTCGGTGACGCCGACGACGAGCGGCACGCGCTCAACCACGTCGATACCGTGCGCCTCGAGCTGTGCCACCTTGTCGGGGTTGTTCGTGAGCAGGCGCACTCGGTCGATGCCGAGATCGGCGAGGATCTCGGCTGCAGCGGTGTAGTCGCGGTTGTCCGCGGGGAGCCCGAGCTGCAGGTTGGCGTCGAGCGTGTCGACCCCCTGCTCCTGCAGCTGGTAGGCGCGCAGCTTGTTCGCCAGGCCGATGCCGCGGCCCTCGTGCCCGCGCAGGTACACGACCACGCCACCGCGCTCATGGATGCGATCGAGCGCGGCATCGAGCTGCGGCCCGCACTCGCACTTGAGGGAGCCGAAGGCTTCGCCGGTGATGCACTCCGAGTGCACGCGCACGAGCGTCTCGCCCGTGGGCATCGCCCCGTCCGGGGTCGGCGCAACGAGCGCGATGTGATCGATACCGGCGCGGCGGTCGCGGTACGCGAGTGCGCGGAAATCGCCGCGCTCGGTGGGCAGCAGCGTGTTCGCGCGAAGACTGACGCTGCGGTTGCGCGTCGCACCCGTCGGGGCGCCGGCCGGATCGTGCTCGTTCAGGTAGGCGATGAGCTGCTCGATCGTGATGACGAGCACGCCCTCGCGTGCGCCGAGCTCGATGAGGCCGGGCAGGCGCATCATCTCGCCATCCTCCGCCACGATCTCCGCGATCGCGGCGACCGGGCGCAGGCCTGCGAGCTGCATGAGCTCAACGGCCGCCTCGGTGTGCCCATCGCGGGCGCGCACGCCGCCGTCGACCGCGCGCAGCGGCAGAATGTGACCCGGCCGGCGCACGTCGCCGGGTACGGCGTCGGCGTTCGCGAGCGCCTTGAGCGTGGTCATGCGGTCGCTCGCGCTGATGCCGGTGGTGATGCCCTCGGTGGCGTCGACGGTGACCGTGTACGCGGTGCCGCGGGCATCCTCATTGCGCTCCACCATCATGGGCAGATCGAGCTGATCGGCCACCGCGTTGGTCATCGGTGCGCAGAGCAGGCCGGACGACCAGCGCACGGTCCAGGCGATCCACTCCTGCGTCGCGAGTTCGGCCGAGATGATGACGTCGCCCTCGTTCTCGCGATTCTCGTTGTCCGCGACGATGACGGGTCGGCCCGCGGCGATGGCCGCGATGGCGTCCTCGATGCTGGCGATGCCCGGGGTGCGAGACGCTGCGGTGTCGGTGGTGCTCATGCGTGTGATCCTTCGATGGTGGTGGCGACGGCAGCGGCCGCGGGGGTCTGAGGGGCTGCGGGCACAACGCCCAGGCGCAGCATGCGCGCGACGTGGCGCGCGAGGATGTCGGTCTCGACGTTGACGCGGTCACCCGGAGTCAGCGCACCGAGCGTGGTCGCTGCGAGCGTCTCGGGGATGAGGGACACCTCGAACCACGCCTCCGTGGCCTCCGGCGCAGAGATCGCGGACACGGTGAGGGAGACGCCCGAGAGCGTCACCGAACCCTTGTCGACGAGCAGCGGGGCGAGCTCGGGGGAGAGACTGAAGCGCAGCACTCGCCAGGCTTCCGCGGGGGTGGTCGAGATGAGCTCGGCGGTCCCGTCGACGTGCCCCTGGACGATGTGACCGCCGAGACGGGTATCGACGCGTACCGCGCGCTCGAGGTTGACGGCGCTGCCTGCGGCGAGCTCGCCGAGCGTCGACATCTTGATGGACTGAGCCATCACATCGGCGGTGAAGGTGCCGCGGCCATCGGCGGCGGATCCCTGCTCGATCACGGTGAGGCACACGCCGGATACCGCGATGGACGCGCCGTGTTCGGCGTCACTCGTGACGAGCGGGCCCGCGATCGTGAGGCGCAGCGAATCGCCGACGGGGTCGACCGCGACGATCTCCCCGATCTCCTCGATGAGTCCTGTGAACATCAGTTTCCTTCCCCGGCCGGCTGGATGGCGGCCTTGACGAGTAGATCTGCGCCGAGCTGCGCGATGTGTGTGACGCGAAGACGGGTGATGCCGGTCATCGACGAGATGCCGAGATCGCCGATCGCGAGGCGTGGCCCACCGAGCAGCGCCGGTGCGAGGTACACGAGCACCTCGTCGACGAGCCCGGCAGCGATGAGCGCGCTCGCGACGCGCGGCCCGCCCTCCACGAAGATGTGCTGGATCCCTGCTGCGTGCAGCTCCGCAAGCTCGGCGGGAAGATCATCGCCCGAGATGCGGATCGGGGCCGCGAGCCCGCGGGCGGCCAGGGCCGGGTGCTCGCGCACCCGTGAGTTCGCCGGGATCTCACGGTGGCCAACGATGATGGGCACGGGCTGCTCTGCCGCAGGAACGAGCAGGCCACCGGCCTCGGCACGCGCGGTGAGCGCCGGATCGTCGGCAAGCAGCGTGCCGGTGCCGACCAGGATCGCGTCGGCCTCGGCGCGTCGGCGGTGCACGTCGCCGCGCGCGTCGACCCCCGTGATCCACTGGCTGCTGCCGTCGGCGGCTGCGGCGCGACCATCGAGCGTCTGCGCCCACTTCACGGTCACCCGCGGGCGCGGCAGCGGCGTTTCGGCGGCGGTGTCCGTCTGAGCTGCGGCGGCCTGCGTTGCGTGGCGGCCGAGCCACCCGGCAAGCAGCGTACGTGCCTCTCCGGCGAGCACACCGCCGCGCACCTCAGTGCCAGCGGCGCGCAGCGTTGCCGCGCCACCCGAAGACGCCTGACCGGGATCGCCGAGCGCGTACGCCACGGCGCCGATTCCGGCCTCCACGAGCGCGACGGCGCACGGTCCCGTGCGTCCCGTGTGGTTGCACGGCTCGAGCGTCACGACGGCGGTGAGTTCCGAGATCCGGCCCTGCCATTCCGCGGGGAGGTGCGCCAGCGCATCCACCTCCGCGTGCGGGGTGCCGGCGCCGCGGTGCCAGCCCTCAGCGACGATGCGACCGTCCGGTCCGAGCAGAACGCAGCCGACGCGAGGATTTGCGTCGAGCGCAGGGCCGCGGGTCGCGATGGCGAGTGCGCGTCGCATCCCCGCCTCAATGAGCTCCTGCTCCAGCATCCCGTCCGCTACTTCCTGCGTACCGGGTGCGCGCGGGGTCGCGGGGTCGCCGCGACTGCGCGTTCCTCTCATCCGGACTCGAACGGGAACCCCCGTCCATCACCGTCGGTCTCGGAATTTCACCAAGTCAACCCCACGGAGTGGAGCTCGCGGACTGTCACCGCCGGTTCGGAATCACACCGACCCCGGAACACGGGACTCATCGTACCCCGTTGCGTGGTGCGTGACCAGTGCGGGGTCCGCCTGTCCGCCGGTGGCGGAACCGGGTGTTTTCGGGAATATCTGCGCGGGCGTCACCGCGAGGCGCTACGCGAAGAGCTGGGCGAAGAGCTTGCCGTTCGCGATCACGTTCATCGTGAGCACGATGATGAGCGCGTTGAAGAAGAACGCGAGTGTGGTGTGCCAAACGATGGTCCAGCGCATGCGCGAATCCACCACCTTCACATCGGAGACGGCGAACGTGGTGGCGTTGGTGAACGCGAGGTACACGAAGTCGACGAGGCGTGGGTCGGGCGTCCCCGGAAACTCGAGCGGGGGAGACGCCGCACGGTGGTAGCGGGAGAAATACACGCGCGCATAGCCCCAGTTGAACATCGCCCACGAGAGCAGCATCGCCCACACCGCGATGAACTCGCTCACCGGCTCGTGCTGATCCTGCCCGATGCTCGTGATGAGGTCGACGGCGACGCTCAGCCCCACCGCGCTCGCACCGAGTGAGATGAGCGTCGAGAGCGCCCGGGTGAGTGGGTGGCCAACGAGCACTCGAGTTGCTGCCGGGTTCGGGTCACCGACCCGCACCAGAATGTTGAGGGCGAAGATGGTGAGCGACAGGTACAGCGTGGCCACCAAACACCAGGTGAGCATCGCCCCGAGGTCGAAGCCGTCCTCGGGCCCCCACAGGAGCAGCCAGCCGAGCCAGATCAGTACGATCTGGGCGCCGATGCCGAGGATCTCGCCGCCCACGCTGAGCGTCGTGCCGAGCGTGCGGCCGAAAGATCGGCGCGGTCCGCGCTCGCGCGGGGGTGCGGCGCTCATTGGGCGCCCTCCCCGGCCGCAGCCGGAGCCGGTTTCGCGGCGGCCGTCGACGCGAGCAGATCGCGCAGCGACGCGTCGGGGAGGTACGCGCGCGTGAGCGCGATCCCGATCCGCGGGAGGTCCCCCTCGTCGCGGAAGAGGAGGTGCAGCGGCGCCGCACGGGGGTTGAACTTCTGCTTGAAGCGGTGCAGCGACTTGAAGCCGTACAGCGGCTCGATGAGTGCCCCCACCTGGTCGAGCACCTGGTCAACCGGCCCGGCCGCGGCCTCCGCCGAGCGCACGAGGGGCGCACCGGAAAGCGAGAGGAACTCGAAGCCCGCCTCAGAGAAGTGCTGCGCGGCCGATGCGATCAAGAACTCCATGACCGGCCCGAACCCGCCATCGCGTCGCCGCATGAGGTCGAGGGTCCAACCGACCACGCGGGGCTCACCCGTCGCCGGGTCTGCGGGTCCGTGCACGGGCAGCCACGACGTGATGCCGTGCAGGCTCCCGTCTGCGTCGACCGCGATGCCGACGTACACGGCGGGATCGAGCGCCTCATCGACCGTCCCGAGCGTGAACCGCATCTCTGGCAGCCCCTTGTCGCCCGTCCACTGCTCGGAAATGGCGCGCACCTGCGCGAGCACGTTCCAGGGCTCGTCGGCGAGCCGCACCATGCGAAACGAGATGCCCTCGCGGTTCGCGCGGTTGATCGCCGTGCGCACCGCGCCCCAGGCCTTGCCTGTGAAGGCGAGCCCGGGGAGGTCGACAATCGTGTCCTCGGCGATCACCACCGAGCGCCACCCAGCGGGTTTTGCACGCTCGCCCGCCTCGCTCACGGAGAAGGCGCACGGGATGAGCCCGGCGCGCTGCGAAACCCGTTCAAACTCCGCGAAGGCCGCGGGCTGCTCGCCGGCCGCCACGATCGGGTCCCCGAGCATGATGGCCACGCCCGCGTGCGGTTGGAACGTGATCGCGCCCGTGCCCGCGGCGATGTGCCGGTTGCCGCGCCAGGTGGTCATCCACGAGATCGTGCCGCCGCCGAAGCGCTGCAGGCGCTCGGTCGCCTGCTCGGTGGTGAGGTGCTCGGCCGCGAGCGTGCGTCGCGAGCGACGCAGCGGTACCCGGAATGCGCCGCGGCCGATGATGATCACCACGAGGAACGCGGCCCACAGTGCGGCGGGCGCGATGAGCCCGCCGAGATACTCGCCCACCGAGTCGATGAGCTCGAGGGCGACGAAGAGCTTCAGTGCGGCGAACGCCAGCGCCGCGACCGCGATGTTGAACACCGCGAGGATGATCGCGCCGATCCACGCCAGCCGCACGCCCTGGCGCACTCCGTTCGCGATGATCGCGATGACCGCCACGTCGATCGCAACGTCGACGAACGAGGCGATCGGCTGGTTCTGTCCGAGTGGGCCGTCGTACGGGACGATGAGGTCGATCACCTGGATCACACCGATCGCGATGAGGCCCGAGAACGCGATGAGGCGCCACTCGCGCTCGCTCGGCCGGCCCGCGGGGCGGCGGAACGCGGGGAGCCACCCGCTCACCGCGAGGGCCGCGACCATCGCGACAGCGTGCTCGACATCGTGCAGCTGGCCGAGGTACAGCAGCGAGATCCCCACCCAGATCACCACCGCGATGCGGGCGCGCAGGCGCCACGGGGCGGGGAGCGTCGCGATCGCGAACACGAGCGCGGCGAGCGCACCGCACGAGGGGCCGACGTCGGAGTGCTTTGCGATCTCAACGGCCCAGGGCCAGCCGGTCTGCGCGACGATCATGAGGAGCCCCGCAGCGCCGAGCACGCCGACCACGTGGCCGGCCGCGAAGAGCCCCAGCGTGCGGAGCCACCCGAAGCGCCACTCCGCCCAGCCGACACCGCCAACGACGAGCGGCAACAGTGTGAGGTAGACCAGCGGGTGGTCCACGAAGAACGGCGAGGTCGCGAGGGTCCACCAGCGTCCCTCCGCAAACGCGGGAATGCCGGTGGCAATCTGGTCGTACCAGGGCTTGTCGACCACGGGGCTGAGTAGCGTGCCGGTGGCAGCGCCGACCGCGAGCAGCGCGGCGAGGAGGGCAACCGTGAACGGGAGCCGCCGCAGCACGGCAACGAACGGTGGGCGCTGCCGCAGCGGTGGTGTGGTCTGGGGCGCGGCCGTGGGGCGGACGGCGTCGTCGGTCATGGACACAGTCTAGAGTTTTCGCAGCGCTCGCCAGTAGCCTGGATCGTGAGGACGCCGTTCCGACGCCCCAAGTGTCGCGGCCTTCCGTGGCCGCAGGAGGAGAACCGATGCGAGCAGTCACCTATGTCAAGAACAACACCGTTGAGGTGCGGGAGAAGCCCACTCCCGAAATCGAGCCGGATCAGGTGCTGCTGCGCGTTGGTGGCGCCGGCGTCTGCCACTCGGACATCTCCATCATCGGCATGGGCGACGAGAACCCGCTGATCGGCAGCACACTGGGCCACGAGGTTGCGGGCACGATCGAGCAGCTCGGCGCGAACGTCACGGGGTGGGAAGTGGGGCAGCGCGCCATCGTCGCGCTGATCCTGTCATGCGGGCAGTGCCGCGAGTGCCTCGCAGGTCGCGACAACCAGTGCGAGGTGGTTGCACCTCGCGGTTCGCTCGCGCCCCTCTCGCCCGGGATCGGGAGCCCGGGCGGCATGGCCGACTACATCGCGGTGCGGGCGCACCACCTCGACCCGATCGGTGAGCTCGACCCCGTAGCGGCTGCGCCGCTCGCGGACGCGGCGCTTACCCCGATGCACGCGATCAACACGGTGCGCGATCGGCTTTCGGGCGACGCCACCGTGGTGACGATCGGGCTGGGCGGGCTTGGCCACATGGCGCTGCAGATCCTCGCGGCGACCACGGGCGCCCGCATCATTGCGCTCGACACCGATCCCGAGAAGCTCGCGTTCGCCGAAGCGCACGGCGCGGACCTCGCGATTCCGAGCGATGGCGAGGCCGCGGCCCGAATCCTCGCCGAGACCGGCGGGGTGGGCGCTGACGTGGTGTTCGACTTCGTTGGCGTGCAGCCGACGGTCGACCTCGCGCTCGCGGTGGTGCGCGGCGGCGGCGCGATCCGCTTCGTCGGTCTCGGCGGGGGGTCGTTCACCTACACCGCGGGCAACAGCGCGCTGCCGTGGGGTGTGAACATCGAGCGTGCCTACGGCGGCACCCGCGCCGACATGCGGCAGGTGGTGGCGCTTGCGCAGGCAGGCAAGATCGGCGTCGAGGTGGTGCGTTACGGCCTCGATGACGCGGTGCAGGCATTCGATGACCTGCACCACGGTCGCATTGCGGGGCGCGCAGTCCTCGTCCCCTGAGCCTGCCTAGGCTGAGGCGCTGATCGCCTGTTCGACGAGTGCGAGCAGGCGATCAGTGCCGTCTCGGGTGCCGAACGCTGCGGCGGAGGCCGTCATTCGGGCACGCTCCGCGGGGTCACCGAGCAGCGGCAGTACGCGCTCCCTGACCGCGCGCGCGGTGAACTCGCGGTCATCGATCAGGCGTGCCCCGCCTGCCGCCACCACGCCGCGGGCGTTCAGCGCCTGCTCGCCGTTGCCCACGGCGTAGGGCACGTACACAGCAGGGATCCCGAGCGCGCTGAGCTCGCTCACGGTCGCCGAACCCGAGCGGCACACGACAAGGTCAGCGACCGCGTAGGCGAGATCCATCCGATCCGCATACGGGATGACCACGCGGTCCGGGGAACCGCTTGCGTCGACCTCTTCGGCGCGCGCGTTGCCCGTCACGTGGAGGAGTTGCCAGCCCGCGGCGATCACCTCGGGCCAGGTGTCCGCGAGCGCCTCGTTGATGCGGCGCGCGCCCGCGGAGCCGCCGAACACGAGCAACACTGGGCGATCCGGATCGAGCCCGAAGTGGCGGGCCGCCGCCGCCCGCTCCGCCGCGCGATCCAGGGTCTCGATCTCCGCGCGGAGCGGCATCCCCACGACGCGGGCACCGCGCAGCGGAGTGTCCGGAAAGACGGTTCCGACCGCCGCCGCGTGGCGCGCACCCCACACATTCGCGAGGCCGGGCCGCGCGTTGGCCTCGTGGAGCACGAACGGGATCCGCTCGCGGCGCGCAGCAACGTAGGCGGGCATCGCCGCGTAGCCGCCGAAACCGAGCACCACGTCGACCTTGCGCTCCCGCAGCAGCTCGCGCGTGCGCGTCACTGCGCGGCGGAATCGGACGGGGAACTGCAGCGCGGCGACGTTCGGGCGGCGTGGAAACGGCACACGCGGGATCGTCTCAAGCACATAGCCACGCTCGGGCACGAGCCGCGACTCGAGCCCCTCGGCTGTGCCGAGCACCACGATGGTGGCGGCGCGCGTGCGCAAGCGGTCGGCGGTGGCGAGAAGTGGGTTCACGTGCCCGGCGGTGCCCCCGCCCGCGAGGAGATAGGTCGTCATGCGGGCAGCCTAGCTTCGCGCTGCTGACCGCCCGCCGCATATCGCGAGCGTATGCAAAACCGCATACGGGGTGGCAACACGGCCGTTGGAAAACTGATCCGCATGCACCCCACTGGCTCCGAACTCATCGTGCACGACGCCGCGATCCGAGAGAACACGGCCACCTTTGCGGCGCTGACCGGCGGCCGTGTCATGGCTGTGCTCAAGGCGGACGCGTTCGGCCACGGCGCGATCGCGCGTTCCGTGCTCGAAGCCGGCGCGTGCTCGATCGGCGTCGCAGCCCTGCCCGAGGCGCTGGCCCTGCGCGAGGGCGGCGTCGACGCGCCGCTGCTCAGCTGGCTGAACACGCCCGATGCCGACTTCGAGGCGGCGATTCACGCTCGGATTGAGCTCGCGGTGCCAAGCGCCGAACACCTGCATGCCATCGGTGCAGCTGCGGCCCGGCTGGGCACACGGGCCAGCGTCCACCTGCACGCCGATGTGGGCATGGCGCGCGACGGCTGCCCGCCGCGTGAGTGGTCGGCGCTGTGCACGCTCGCGCGCGAGTACGAGGCGATCGGGGCGATTCGGGTCACGGGCATCATGGGGCACCTGTCGTGCGCGGATGATCCCGAGCACCCGCAAAACATCCGCGAGCGTCTCGTGTTCGAGAACGCCGCGCGTACCGCGGGGCGACGAGGCCTCTCACCCCGTGCACTGCACCTCGCAGCCACCGCGGCGACGCTCACGGGGGCAGTGCCGCGCTTTGACGTGTCTCGTATCGGTGCGGGGCTCTTCGGAATTGACCCATCGCGCAGCACCACGGCGCTCCGCCCCGCGCTCACGCTCCGCTCCCGGGTGGTGTCCGTGCGCGAGGTGGGTGCCGGCACCGGGGTGGGATATGGCCTCGACTTTGTCTCCGAGCGGCGCACGCACCTCGCCCTGCTCCCCGTCGGCTATGGGGATGGCCTGCCGCGCGAGGCCTCGGGCAAGGCCGAGGTACTCGTCCGCGGCCGTCGTCGGCCGCTCGTCGGCCGCATCTCCATGGACATGGTGGTAGTCGACACCGGCGACGATGTGCTCGAGCCGAACGAGGCCGTCACGCTCTTCGGGCCGGGCGACACCGGTGAGCCCACCGTCGCCGAGTGGGCCGAGTGGTCGCACACCATCGAACACGAGATCGTCACCCGCCTCGGCAGCCGCGCGTCTCGCATCAGCCGCACCCTCGATACCGCCAACGCCGTCAGCGACGCCCGCACCCGCGACACCGTCAACACCCCGCAACTCTGAGGAGACTCACGCAATGACCCAGCCGCTCACCCCCGCACCCCTGCGACGCCCGCGTGATGGCCGCACCCGGCCACAGCCCGCGCGCATCGCCGTCATCGGGGGCGGCGCGAACGACGAGCACAGCGTCTCGCTCGCCTCTGCCGCCGCGGTTGCGCGCGCGGTGCGCGAACTGGAACTGATCCCCGTGCCGCTCACCGTCACCGCCGAGGGTTCCTGGTGCGACGACGCCGGCCGGCCGCTCCCCGCACACGAGGTCGTGCAGCAGCTCACAGCGTGCGACGTCGCCTTCCCCGTGCTGCACGGCGTGAACGGTGAGGATGGCACGGTCGCTGGTTTCTTGCAGCTCTGCGGCGTGCCCGACGCCGGGTCGCCCGTGCGCGCGGGAGCGCTCGGGATGGACAAGCAAGCCACCAAACACCTCGCGGCAGAGCTCGGGATCGGCGTCGCGCCGGGTATGCTCGCCCCCACACGCGATGCAGCGCTCGCCGCAGGGGCGGTCCCGCAGACCGCCCGCGACCTCGAGCCGCCGTTCGTGGTGAAGCCGGCGAATGGCGGGTCAAGCAATGGCGTGTTCGTGGTGCCGGATCGCGCGGGGCTGGCCGACGCGATCGAGGGGGCGCGCGATTTCGGGGAGCCCGTGCTCATTGAGCAGTACGTGCGCGGCCGCGAGATCGACATTGCGGTGTTCCGCGACCGCACCGGTGAGCTCCGCGTGGGGGCAACGCTTGAGATTGGCGTGGTGCCCGGCGGGGTGTTCGATCGGGCTGAGAAGTACGACGGCAGCGCCGAGTTCACCGTGCCCGCGCCGCTCGATGAACCCGAGGAGGCCGCGCTGCAGCAGGCCGCGACGCAGCTCTACGATGCGCTCGGCTGCCGCGGGGTGGCGCGCTTTGACTTCTTCCACACGGCCGCCGGGCTGGTGCTGAACGAGGTGAACACGGCGCCCGGCATGACCGAGCAGTCCCAGGTACCGCGCATGTATGCGGCGCGTGGCCTGAGCTACCCGGGGCTCATCGCGGAGCTGATCGCGGCGGCGTTGGCCGCCGACTAGCCCGCCCGCGTCCGTCGGGCGTTGAGTCTAGCGCTGCGCGAGCTCTGGCGCGCGGTGCGTCAGCGTGCCACCCAGGAGGGTCGCGGCAACGTGCGTTTCGGACAGCAGATCGGGATCGCTGCGCAGCGGGTCCGTGTCGAGCAGCACCAGGTCGGCAGGATCGCCTACCGCCGGGCGCAGCGCGCCCCGCATCGACGCCGCGAGTGCGACGGTGGCGGGGAGCCGCTCGGCCGGTGTCCACGGCGTCTCGCCCGGCCGGGCACGGGTCACCGCCGCCTGGATCCAACGCCACGGATCGAGTGCCGCCACGGGGGCATCCGAGCCGAACACGAGGTGCGCACCCGTCGCGTGCAGCGAAGCCAGGGGGAACGTGCGCTCGGCTCGGCCCGGCCACTGCAACTCCGTTGCCTCGCGATCGTCGACGAGGTGTTCGGGCTGCACGCTCGCGGTGATGCCGAGCTCCGCGAAGCGCGCGATGTCCGCCGTGCGGAGCAGCTGCGCATGCTCCATGCGGCCCCCACGGCCCAGCGCCTCGTATGCGTCGAGCACCTGGGCGACGGCGCGATCTCCGATGGCGTGCAGAGTGAGGCCCAGCCCCGCCGCGGTGGCACGGCGCATCATGGCGAGCAGCTCGTCGGCGGCGACGAGCGAACGCCCGTGGTCGCCCGACGGGTACGGGTCGCAGCACCAGGCGGTGCCCGTGCCGAGCGAGCCGTCGGTGATCATCTTGAGCGGGCCAACGGTCAGTCGCCCAGCGCTGCCGAGCGCATCACCGGAGCGGTACCCCGCGTCGATCGCACGCTCGAGCTGGTTCGGGTAGATACCCGCTTCAACGCGGAGCAGATCGAAGCCGGCGGCCTCCCGACGCAGCCAATCGTCGATGCACCATCGCATCTCAAGGTCCACGATGCCCACCACACCGCGCGCGGCCGCTGCACGGCCCGCGCGGGCAACAAGTTCGTCGAGTTCGGTCGGCGCGAGCGAGTCAATCTCGCGCAGCAGGGCGAAGCACTCATCCTCGACGATGTGTCCGTCGCCCTCGACGGGCAGCCCGCGCGCGGCGAGCGCGGCCGAGTTCAACCAAATTCCGTGCAGGTCCGCGCTGATCACTACGAGTGGTCGCTCGCCCGCGAGCGCGTCGAGCGCCGCGCGGGTGATTCCCGTGGTCCACGCGCCGGCTCGCGCCCGTACGGCCACGAACTCGGGCGCCGAAGAGACGTCCGCCGCTGCGCGCGCAGCCTCGTCCGCGCGCAGCCCAGTTGCGAGGAGCTCGAGCGCCTCTGCCGCTGACTCCGTGGCACCCAGGTCGAAGCGGCTCGACTGCTGCGCCCACTGTCCGAAGTGCACGTGCTCGTCCCACAGGCCCGAGGTGAGATATCGGCCGTCGGCGTCGATCCCCGCGGGGGCCTCGGCTGTCGTGCCCGCTGGCGTCACTCCGACGATGCGTCCGTGCTCAAGCGCGACGTCGACGGGGGCATCCTGCCCGAGGAAACGGACAGAGCGAAGCTGCGAGATCATGCTCGCTACGGTACTCGGTGCGAGACGGTGCCGTTCACCACCGTGAGCAGCACCTCCGACTCGGCGAAGCGTTCGGGCGCGGCGCTGAGCGGGTCATCTCGGAACACCGCGAGATCGGCAATCGCCCCCGGCGCAATGACCCCGTCGCTGGGACGGTCGATCGAAGCCCACGGCCCATGCGTGATCGCCACGAGCGTGCGCTCGGGAGAGAGCGCCTGGTGTGCGTCGACGGCCGGCCGATCCGAGCCGTGCCTGCGGCGCGTCACGTTCGCGGCGAACACGCGTCGCGCGTCGAACTCTTCAACGGGCCAATCAGAACCGAGCGCAACGATCGCACCGGCGGCGTCCAGGTCGGCGACGCGCCAGCCGTGGGCCGCGCGCTCCGAACCGCGGCCCAGCAGCGTCGTCCACATGTCGCAGCCGTCAGGGCGCTGGGTGAACGCGTGGATCGGTTGCATGCTCGCCGGCACTCCCAGCTCAGCGAAGCGGGGCACGAGGTGATCCGGGATGGTCTCGATGTGTTCGATGCGGTGCGTCACCCCGCGGTGCTGCTCGGGGATCGACGCAACCGTGTCGAGCACGAACTCGACTGCGCGGTCGCCGATCGCGTGCGTTGCGCTCGGCACCCCGTTCGCAGCGAGCGCGTGGATGGTCTGCGTGAAGAGCTCGCTGGGCACCCAGTAGGGCTCGAGCCCGCCGCCGCGGGTATCGGCCTCGAAGAGCCACGCGGAGCCGTTGTCGATGCTGCCATCGAGCATGAACTTCACGCCCTCGATCTGCCAGCGTCGCCCGCCGACGCCCTGCAGATCAATCATGCGCCGCAGCGTTTCGGCCCAGGGCTCGCTCGCCCGCCAGAGCGGCGAGACGCGCACGCGCACGGGGAGATCGCCCGCCTCCTCGAGCGCGCGCAGCACCTCGATGTCGCCCTCCTCCATGTTCATTTGGTGGAGCGAGGTGTAGCCGGATGCAGCGAACTCGGCGAGCTTGTCGCCCACCGCGGCGACGCGGTCAGCGAATGGCATGCGTGGGTAGAGGTCGGTGACGAGCAGTTCGGCGTCTGACTCGATGAGGTAGCCAGTGGGCACACCGTTCGCGTCGCACTCGATAGAGGAGTTGTTGCCGAAGTCGCGGGGGCCGTCGATGCCGGCGAGCTCGAGCGCGCGCGGGCTCGCGATCACTGAGTGGCCGTCGAAGAGCAGCAGGTAGCCGGGACGGCCGCCAAACGCTTCGGCGAAGGGTTCGTTGGTGGGTTCCTCGCCAACGAACAGGTCGAATGACAGCCCGAAGCCGCGCACCCACTCGTCGGGACCCAGATCCGCGGCGAACGCGGCAATCCGCTCGGCCACCTCGGCGACGCTCTCGCACTCATGAAGCATGAGCGCGCGGTGGCGCGACTCGGCACCCGAGAGCGGGTGGACGTGGGCGTCGACAAAGCCGGCGGTAATCGTGGCGTCACCGAGCTCAACGATCGTGGCGTCGCTCGTGTCCCAGGTGTGCGCCTCAGCGCGCGTGCCGACCGCTGCGATACGCCGGCCGTTCACCGCCACGGCCTGCAGCTCGGGGAGATCGGCAGACGGGCCCAGCCCGGTGCGCACCCGCCCGCCGAGCAGCACGAGGTCCGCTCGAACCTGGTGGGGGTGTGACGGGGCGGTCGGGGCGGTCATGCGGGCTCCTCGGTCAGCAGGATGGGATGCTCGGGATCGGCGCTTGCCGCGCGGCGCTGGCGCTGCACGGCAGGGTCGGGCACGGGCACCGCGGCGATGAGGCGCTGCGTGTACTCGTGCTGCGGCTCGTGCAGCACCCGCTCGGTCGGGCCGATTTCCACGAGCTCGCCCTGCCGCAGCACACCCACGCGATGCGCGAGCATCTCGACCACGGCGAGGTCGTGGCTGATGAACAGCGACGCGAAGCCCAGCTCCCGCTGCAGCCCTGAGAAGATGTCGAGCACCTTTGCCTGCACGGACACGTCGAGTGCGCTCGTCGGCTCGTCCGCGATGACCAGCTCGGGCCCCAGAGCGAGCGCCCGCGCGAGGCCCACGCGCTGGCGCTGGCCGCCCGAAAGCTCGAACGGATAGCGATCGGCGTACGAGGCAGGAAGCTCGACGGCGTCGAGCAACTCGATTGCTCGGGCTCGGTGTGCTCGCTTGCCGCCGCCTACCCGATGGATTCGCATCGGCTCAGCAATGCACTGTTCGACGGTCATGAAGGAGTTGAAGGAGGCCGCTGGATCCTGGAATACGAAGCCGATGCGGCGCCGCAGCGCGCGGAGCTCCCGACGCTTCAGCTGGGTCAGCTCGGCGCCGAACACCCGCAGCGATCCGGCACCGATGGTTTCGAGACCCCCGATCGCGCGGCCAATTGTCGATTTGCCCGAGCCGGATTCTCCGACCAGGCCGAGCACTTCTCCGCGGGCGATGGTGAGATCCACCCCGCGCACGGCGCGGACGGGGTGCGTGCCGAAGCCGCTCGTGTACACGACGTCGACTGATGAGAGTGTGACCGCCTGCTCGGGTTCTGCCGCTGCGGCTCCCGCTGGTGCGGCCGATGGCTCCTGGACACTGTCCGTCAGGCGTCCTCCGGCGCCGAGGCGCGGCACTGCGGCGAGGAGCTGCTGCGTGTACTCCTCGCGCGGATTCGCGAAGAGCTCGGCAACCGGGGCTTCCTCAACCAGGTCGCCTCGATACATCACGGCCACACGGTCGGCGAGGTCAGCGACCACACCCATGTTGTGGGTGATCAGCACAATGGACGCGCCGAATTGATCGCGGCACTCGCGGAGCAGGTCGAGGATCTCGGCCTGCACAGTGACGTCGAGCGCCGTGGTGGGCTCGTCGGCGATGATCACTTTGGGGCGCAGGGCGAGCGCCATCGCGATGACGATGCGCTGCTTCTGGCCACCCGAGAACTGATGTGGGTAGTGGTGCAGGCGGCGCTCGGGCTCGGGGATGCCGACGGCGCGAAGCATCTCGATCGCGCGAGTGCGCCGTTCTGTGCGATCGGACATGCCGTGCGCGCGCAGCCCTTCTTCGAGCTGCCAGCCGATGGAGAACACGGGGTTCAACGCCGTGGACGGCTCTTGAAAAATCATGGCGGCCTGGTTGCCGCGCAGCTCACGAAGCTCGGCGGGGGAAGCGGTCAGCACGTCCTCGCCGGAAAGCAGCACAACACCGGAGCGGCGGGTGCGCGGCGGGAAGAGGCCCAGCACCGCGCGTGCGGTGAGGGTCTTGCCGGATCCTGACTCGCCGACGATCGCGAGGATCTCGCCGGGCTCCACGCTGAGCGACACATTGTTCACCGCGTGAACGGTGCCGTGCGGGGTGTCAATGTTCAGCGTCAAACGGTCGATCTCGAGCGGAAGCGCGGATGCGTCGCCGGCTCCGGGGCCGGCGATGGGGGCGGTCGAGGCGGTCATGCCTGGAACTCCTTCTTCATGCGTCCCGGTGCGAACACGGAGACCATGCGGGCAAAGATACCGGGGCGTCCGAGCGCGGAACGTGAGCGCTGGTCAACGAGGTCGCGCAGCCCGTCACCGATGAGGTTCAAGGCGAGCACCGTGATCACGAGGAACGCGGCCGTGATGAGGATCATCTGCGGGGCCTGCATGATGACGGACTTCCCGTCGTAGAGGATGTTGCCCCAGCTGGCGTGCGGCGCGGGGACGCCGGCGCCGAGGAAGCTCATTGCGGCCTCGGTGATGACGGACTCCGCGAACGTAAATGTGGCCTGGACCACGAGTACGGACATGACGTTCGGGAGGATGTGGCGCAGCATGATGTGGAACATTCCGCCACCCTGCATGGTGCTCGCCGTGACGAACGTTTCCGAGCTCACAGCGAGTGCGCGTGCGCGCACGAGGCGTGCGATTCCTGGCGTGTAGACGATCGCGAGGGCGATGACGAGGTTGGTGACGCTGGGGCCGAGCGCGGCAGCAAGGGCGACGGCGAGCAGGATCGCAGGGATGGCCATCAGGCCATCACAGATGCGCATCAGGATCGCGTCGAGCACCGAGTTGAACACGGCGAGGATGCCGATCAGTGTGCCGATCACCCCGCTGACGAGTGCGACGACGAAGCCGACGAGCAGCGAGGTGGCGGCGCCCGAGATGATGCGCGCGAAGAGGTCACGGCCAAAGTTGTCCGTGCCGAAAATGTACTCGGCCGACGGCTTCGCCAAACGGTTCGCGGGATCGACCGCGTAGGGGTCGAGCTGCAGCAGCGGCGGCAGCACGTACGAGATGAGGAAGATCGCGAGGATGATGAGAAGCCCCACCATGAAGCCCGTGTTGGCGAGCACGCGGTGCCACACCGAGTTCTTGGGTTGCTCCGGCTGCATCGACAGCACGGTCGTACTGGGGGCTGGCGGGTTCTGGGGACTGGTTGCGGTCATGCGCTCAGGCCTTTCCGACGCGCACTCGCGGATCGACGATGCCGTACAGCACATCGATCAGCAGGTTGGTGAGCAAGTAGATCAGGGTGATGAACAAGATGACGCCCTGGATCACGGGGTAGTCGCGACGCGAGATCGAGGTGACGAGCAACTGTCCGAGCCCGGGGATGTTGAAGATGGTTTCCGTGACCGCCGCGCCGGTGACGAGCCCGCCGAGGGACAGGCCCACAATCGTGAGGATCGGCAGGCTCGCGTTCTTGAGCGTGTGGCTGAAGAGGAGCCGCCGTTCGGCAACGCCGCGCGAGCGGGCCGCGTCAATGTAGTCGGCGTTGAGCACATCGAGCACGGCTGCGCGTGTGGTGCGCGTGATCAGCGCTGCGGTGATCGCGCCGAGCGCGATGCCGGGCATGAGGAGCGTTTTGAGGCCGTCGCCGAAGTTCTCAAACGGATTCACGTACCCGGAGAGGGGCAGCCAACGCAGCGTCAGGCCGAAGAGGAGCATCATGCCGATGGCGAGCACGAAGCTGGGCACGGTCATGCCAAGCAGCGTGAAGCCGGTGACCATCTTGTCGAACTTGCCGCCACGGTACCGGGCGGCAATGGTGCCGAACGGCACGGAGAGCAAGACAGCGACGATGATCGCGATGAGGGCGAGCTGAATGGTGGGGACGGCGTTGTCGCTGATCGCCTCGACGACGCTCTTGCGAAGGAAATACGAGTCACCCAGGTTGCCGGTGAACACGCCGCCGACCCACTTGAGGTACTGCATCACGATGGGCTGGTCGAGTCCCATGGTGGCGTGCAGCGCGGCGACCTGCTCATCGGACGCTTTCTCGCCGAGAATTCGGCGGGCGGGGTCACCCGGTGTGAGGTGGATGAGGGAGAAAATCACCACCGACACCACGAACAGCACGGGAATGAGGCTGAGGAGTCTGCGGAAAATGAATCGAAGCATCGGTGTTCCGGATTCGGTGTCGAGGTGGGGTGTGGGGGTGCGTGTGGCCACGCTCGGGAGAGCGCGGCCACACGTGAGCGGAAGAGCGCTTCGCTAGTTCTTCCAGTGGGCGTTCCACCACACGAAGTGGCCGTCGAACCAGGCGAGATCCAGATCCTTGTTCGCGGCGTACACGTTGTGTGCGTCACCGATGCGGCTCATGGGGCGGGTATCTTCGATCCACTGCTGCATGTCACTGAAGAGCGCGCTTGCCTCGGCCTGCGTCGGGGCACCACGGAAGTCCGCAAGCAGCTTCTGCAGCTCGGGGCCATCGAAGTAGCCGGCGCGCGTCGGGAGGAAGCCGATGGTCTGGGTCGGATCGAGCTCGGTGCCGAACGGGAAGACGACAAGATCCCACTCGTCGCGGCGTTCGCGGTACTTCTCGCTGAACGCGCCCCACTCGTACGCGTCGAGGGTGGCGTCGACGCCCATGCCCTTCAGCTGCTCAACCACTACGACCGCCGAGTTGTACGCCTCGGAGTAGTCCTTGTTCGCGAGCACCGTGACGGGTTCGCCCGTGTACCCGCCCGCAGCGAGCATCTTCTTTGCCTGTGCGACGTCTGCCGTGTTGAAATCGGCCTTGCCGACCTCGGTATCCCAGATCGCCTTCTGGCCCAGCGTCATGTTGTGGTGCACAAGATCGTAGAGATCCTTCGACCCCACCGCGGCGAGCATGATCGGGTCTCGGTCGAGGCCGGTGTTGATCGCCTGGCGGTTCTCCACCTTCGAGAACGGGCTCGATGCGTCGTCGCTGTAGACGAGGTTGATCGGGCCGACCATGTATGTGTCGAGCGTCAGGTTCTCATCGTCAGCGAACTGATCGAGGCTATCGAACGGCAGCTCCGTCGTCGCGTCATACTGTCCGGACTGCAGACCCATCGTGCGGGTTGATGCGTCAGGAACGAAGTTGAAAACCACCTCCGAGAGCGTCGCATCCTTCGCGCCGGCTCGGCCGCTCGACGGTGCGTCAACCGACTGGTAGTCGTCCCACTTCGTGATGACGATCTTCTGATCAGCGTCCCACTCGGTGAGCTGGAAGGGGCCGGTCCCAACGATGTCCTCGACCGCCTCAATGGGGCCGTCGCCGACCTTATCGAGTACCTCGGTCGGGAGGATTGCGGGGTACGCGGTCGACACCTGCGACAGGTAGAGCAGATGCAGGAAGCTCGGAGAGGTGACGGTGAGCTTGACTGTCGAGTCATCGACCTTCGTCCACTCGGAGCCAGCGAAGGCCTCCTGGGCCGCAACGGACACGCGCGTCCAGCGATTCATGGAGGCGACCACGTCGTCTGCGTCGAGGTCGCTGCCGTCTTGGAACTTCACGCCCTCACGCAGATGGAAGGTGTACTCAAGCGAGTCGTCGCTCACCTCGTACGACTCGGCGAGCATCGGCTGGACCTGGAGGTTCTCGTCGGCGGTGACGAGCGTCTCGAAGATCGGGCCGGTGATCTCGCCCATGATCGAATCCGTGGAGATCTGGGGATCAAGGCTTTCAGGCTGTGCAGGGGTGACGAGGTTGACGATGTTCTTCGCCTCGTCCCCGCCGCCGGCATCGCCGGAAGCGCAGCCGGAAAGCACAAGCGCGCCAACCGCAAGCGCTGCGGTTGCGCTACCCACGCGGCGCATGACGCGTGCGCGGCGTGGAGAGGGTGCTGGAGTGGTCATTGATGGCTCCTAGTGAGTCGGGTGGGTGGGAGTAATGGAGATGATGAGATCGGCGAAGCCGCCGGTGGGAAGCGCGGTTGTCCGCGCATCACGTTGCAGGGTGGTGCGGTAGAGAGGAGTGCGGTCGCGGGCGCTCTCGCCTGTTGCGGTGCGCGCTCGCGATGCGAGCAGACGCTGAGCGAGCGCGAGGAGCGGGCGACTTCCGTCGTCTGCCCAGAGGTCGGTCTGTGCGTTGTGCAGAGTGGGGGTGAGCTCGAGCTCAGCCGAACGGTCTCCGCGCGCCGTCGTGCTCGTGGTGAAGTCGTGCTGGTCGCCCGGAACGAGGTAGCTCCAGCGCACGCCCTGCACCGCGTCGCCGCGGCCCGTGGCGCCCTCGAGGTTGAGGAACGAGACGCCCCGTGCGCCGATGACCTCGGACTGGCGGCTCGCGCGATCGTAGACAAGCGCGGTGTGCTCGTCGACGCCGATGCACACGGGCTGCTCGGTGTCGTAAGCAAGTCGAATCGCGCGTGCGGGGCGCCCCCACTCAGCGAAATGCGAGTCGAGCAGAGCCTCTGGGAAGAGTGCAAGCCCGCCCGCGAGGTCGTAGCTCAGTGCCTCGTACCCCGCGATTGTGAGGTCGGAACCGGGTGCTGCGCCGTGCGTCCACGCGGTGTGGATGTCGGCACCCCCGCTCACCATGTGTGCACCCTGCTGCACAGCGAGCCCCGCGCTGGTTCCTGCAACGACTCCGCCTCGCGCGAGCACCTCGCGGAGCGCGAGGAGGACGGGGGTCTCCGTGCGCTTCGCGTCTGCGGCGCGATGGCCCGGCGCGGCGCGGAACAGCGCGCGCACATAGTGGTTCTGATCGCCGCCACCGAGAAATACGCCGTCGGCGCTTCGCACCAGCTCCGCGACAGCGGGATCATTCGCGCGATCCGCGAAGTAGGGTGCGCCCGGGTACGGCGGGGTCGGGTTCACGCCCACGGGAATGGGCACGCCAACCGCGCCATGGCGCGCAAACAGCTCGACGTAGTACCGGCCATCAGCCTCGTCGTTCTCAAGACTCGGGTCCGCTGCCACTGCCGCCGACGCCGCAGGCTCGGAGGCGGTGGTGAAGATTGCGATCCGCGGGGAACCGCTCTGTCGGCGAGTATCCGCGAGCCGCACGATGCGTGACAGGATCTCCGTGCTCTCGTCGAGTGCGCCGCCGATCAGTACGAGCGTGCCGGATGCGTCGTTGCCTGGAAGATCGGGAGCCGTGTGTGGATCAGCTGGAGCGTGCGTGTTCACGGTTTCCCTTTCCGAGGCCTCGTCGATGAAGTGATCGAAATCATTTCATAAATTCGCATTCACTGCAAGAACTGCAACATTCATTTCATAAATGCGTCTTTTCGGGATAGTGTTCTCGTGCCGGTGACGTTCCCCGCAGCGCCTCATCGTTGAGCCAGGCCGGGGGACACCACCACCGCCTGCTCCCACACGCCCCTGAGGTCTGAGCGATCCGCTCGGACCGGGGCTCCTCCCCGGCACTTGGAACGAGATCTGCAATGAACACCTCCGCACCTGAGCTTTCCGCCGCGCTCGCCGCACGCTTCGCCGAGTCAGCGCTCGCCGCGCAGCCAGACTACGAGCGTGACCTCGCCGAACTCGTCGGGATTGATTCGGGATCAACCGATGCGGCAGGGGTGAAGCGCGTGGCGGACTGGGTGGAAGCCCGGCTCGCACGGCTTGAGTTCCGCGTGGTGCGCCACTCCGACCCGACGGGAGTGTGGGGCGATGCGCTCGTCGCAACGCGGCGAGGCACGGGGACGAAACGCATTGTCCTCTTTGCCCACATGGACACGGTGTTTGAGATCGGTGACGCAGCCGCGCGCCCCTTCCGGGTGGACGAGCGCGGGCATGGCCGCGGCCCGGGCGTCACGGACGACAAAGCCGGTGTGGTTGCGAGCCTGCACGCGGCCGAACACCTCATCGCGCTGGGCGAAGAGAGCTACGGCGAACTCGTGCTGGTGTATACGCCCGATGAGGAGATCGGCTCACCGTTTGGGGCCGGGGTGCTGCGGGTGGCGAGCGAGGGCGCCGATGCCGCGCTGTGCATGGAGTGCGCGCGCGAGAACGGAGATCTGGTTGTCGCGCGGAAGGGCGTGGCTGACCTTGAGGTCGTGGTCCGGGGAAAGGCAGCGCACTCGGGCATTGAACCGGAGCGCGGTGCGCACGCCGGCGTTGAAGCGGCTCACCTGACGCTGTTCCTCCAAGGGCTCGCAGACCCGCAGGCGGGGGTCACCGTAAACGTCGGCGTGCTCCGTGCCGGCGACCGGCTCAACATTGTGCCGGATCACGCCTCGCTGCACGTGGAGGTCCGCGCGACCGTCGCCGCCGACCTCGACGCAACGCTGGCACAGATTCGCGCGCGTGTTGCGGCCACACAGACCTCGGGGACGAGCGCGGAGATCGTGAGCATTGACCACTGCCCGCCCATGGAGGCGAGCGCGGCTGGGCTCGCGCTCGCAGAACGCGCGGTTGCTATCGCGGGGACGCTCGGCTTCGCTCCGGGACTCGCGCGCACCGGCGGGGTGTCAGACGCGAACCGCATCGCCGCACGTGGGGTGCCGACTCTTGATGGGCTTGGCCCAGTCGGGGGTGGAGACCACTCGGAGTCCGAGTGGCTCGACCTGTCTTCAGTCCCGCAGCGAGTCGCGCTCCTCGCCACGCTCATTGCCGAAATCGGCTCCAACCCGGAGATTGTTTGAACTCGCTCGGCTCGATAGGGTTTCCCAGACAGGCAGGATCGCGGAGGGAAGTGCGGTGGATGGCAGACGAGTCCAAGCCGCTGCCCGGCGCGGCTGAAAGCGATTCGCCCGCCGCCCGCATCCGTGACCGGCTCGGTGAATGCACCCCGGGCGAGCGGAAAGTGGCTCGCGCGTTGCTCGCGGGGTATCCCGCCGCTGGGTTTGAGAGTGTGGCTGGCCTCGCGGAGATCGCAGGGGTCAGCGGTGCGACCGTGGTCCGGTTCACCACGAAGCTGGGCTACGCCGGTTTCCCCGACTTTCAGCGGGCCCTGCGCGAAGAGCTTGAGCAGCGCAGTGCGTCGCCCGCGTCACTGTACGCGCGGACGAACGCTGACCAGCGGCCGCCGCACCCGGACGACCTGGCCGCGCTCGCCGAGCCCGCGGTCGAGAATCTCCGGGCCACATTCGGCGGGCTCTCGGAGCACGATTTCACGACGACGGTGAGTGCGCTCGCTGATCCCAAGCACCGGATTTGGCTCGTCGGCGGCCGCTACAGCATGTTCCTCGCCGAGTACCTTGCGGCAAGTCTGCAGCAATTGCGGGGCGCCGTACAGATGGTGCCCCAAATGGCGAGCGTGCGGGCTGCGGCCGTGGTCGGTTTCGACGCGAAGGACGTGCTTATCGCGTTCGACTTCCGCCGCTACGAGAGCGAGACGCGTCACCTGGTGCAGCACGCGAAGGCCCACAAAGCCACTGTGGTGCTCATCACGGACAAGTGGGTGTCGCCGTGCGCGAGCGACGCGGACACAGTGTTGACCAGCATGGCCTCGGAGCGTGGCCCCTTCGACTCGGTGGTGCCGGTGATGGCGCTCATCGAGGCGCTCTTCGAGGCGACGCTCACCAAAATCGGGGCTCCCGCGCGCGAGCGCATGGAGGGGATCGAGCGCACCGCGCAGGAACTCGATCTGCTGTAGAGCTGGCTGTGGTGCCGGGCGAGACAGTCCCGGACACCACACTGTTGCCGGCTAGCGGAGCAGGCCGATGCGCTCGTACACCGAGGCGAGGGTGCGGTTCGCAACCTCGTTCGCGCGCTCGGCAGCGCCGGCGAGCAAGCGATCGAGCTCGGCCGGATCGGCCAACAGCTCCTCGGTGCGCTCACGCACGGGGCCGAGACCCGCCTCGACCACGTCGACGAGCCCCTTCTTCAGATCGCCATACCCGCGGCCCGCGTACTCCGACTCGAGCGCGGAGAGCGACTCCCCGCTCAGCACCGAGTAGATGGTCAGCAGGTTCGAGACACCCGGCTTCGCCTCGCGGTCGAAGCGAATCTCGCCATCCGCGTCAGTGATCGCGCGCATGATCTTCTTCTTCGTGACGTTCGCGGGGTCGAGTACCTTGATGAGGCCGGCCTCGGTTTCCGCGGACTTTGACATCTTCGCAGTGGGGTCCTGCAGGTCGTAGATCTTCGCCGTTTCCTTCTGGATCTGCGCCTCGGGCACCACGAACGTCTCACCGAAGCGGTGATTGAAGCGGTTTGCGAGATCGCGCGTCAGCTCGACGTGCTGGCGCTGATCTTCCCCAACGGGCACCGACGCCGCCTGATACAGCAGGATGTCCGCGGCCATGAGGATCGGGTAGGTGAAGAGTCCCACGGACGCCGTGTCCGCGCCGAAGCGCTGCGACTTGTCCTTGAACTGCGTCATACGGCTCGCCTCACCGAAGCCGGTGAGCGTGTTCAGCACCCACGCGAGCTCGGCGTGCGCGGGCACGTGCGACTGCACGAAGAGCGTCGACTTCGCGGGATCGATGCCTGCGGCAATGTACTGGGCGGCGGTACGGCGGGTGCGTGCGGCAAGCTCGGCGGGATCCTGTGGCACGGTGATGGCGTGGAGGTTCACGACGCAGAAGAAGGCATCGAAATCCTCCTGCATCTGCGTCCACTGGCTGAGCGCGCCGATGTAGTTGCCGAGGTGCAGCGAGTCGCTGGACGGCTGCATGCCGGAGAAAAGGACGGGCTTGGGCGTGGCATTCATGAGTTCCTGGTTCCCTGAAAGTCGAGGGGCAAAATTGTGGGGAGCGGGGCAGTGCGTGGCCGCCGCGCGGTGCGCTACGCGCCGATGCGGTAGTCGACCACGACGGGGGCGTGATCGGACCAGCGCTCGGCGTACGAGGCGGCGCGGTCAATCGTGTAGTCGGTCACGCGCTCGGCGAGCTGCGGGGTGGTGACGTGGTAGTCAATGCGCCAACCCGTGTCGTTGTCGAAGGCCTGACCCCGGTTCGACCACCAGGTGTACGGGCCATCGACTTCGCCGGCCCAGCGACGCCCCACATCTGCCCAGCCGTGGCCGGTGCCCTCGGAGCCGTCGACGCCCGTGATGGTCGCGCCGCGCTCGCCGAAGAAACGGTCGAAGTATGCGCGCTCGCGGGGCAGGAAGCCGGCGCGCTTCACGTTGCCCTTCCAGTTCTTGATGTCGAACTCGCGGTGCCCAACGTTGAAGTCGCCGACGATCGTGACGAATTCTCGCTCGGCGGCCAGTTCGTCCATGCGCACGCCCATGGCGTCGAGGAACGCCCACTTGGCCTCCTGCCGCGGCGTATCGACCTCGCCGGAGTGCGTGTAGTTCGAGATGACGGTGAGCGGGGTGCCCCCAAAGTCAAAGTCGGCCTCGAGCCAGCGGCCGGACGACTGGATCGCCTCCTGCTGATCCGCAGCACCGAGACCCACTCGGTGCGCGGTCGCGGGCACACGGCTGGCGATTGCAACGCCGGCGCGACCCTTGATGTCGCACGGGTCATGCAACCAGTGCCACCCCTGGCTGCCGAGGTACTCCTCGAGATGCTCATCCTGCGCACGCACCTCCTGGAGGGCGAGCACGTCGACATCGCGATTCGCGAGCCACTCGCCCATGCCCTTGCGGTAGGCGGCACGGATGCCATTGACGTTAACGGACGCGACGCGCAGGGTTTCGACCATGCGTCTAGTCTACGCAGGCCCACCGACACGGTGGGCGCTCCGCACGCGCGCTAGAAGACCATCGGGCGGTCGTACTCGTCCTCAAAGGTCCCGCCGAGCAGTGACGGATCGATCTCGCACACCACCGGGACATGATCGCTCGGTGCATCGCCCTTCCGCTCCTCGCGGTCGATCGAGGCGCCCGTCACCGCGTCGGCGAACGCGCGCGAACCCATGATGAAGTCGATGCGCATGCCCTCGTTCTTCGGGAAGCGGCCGGCCTTGTAGTCCCAGAAGGTGTAACCCTCGGGTGCGATGGGGCGCACCACGTCCTCAACGTGCGGGGCGAACGCAGCAAACGCGGCACGCTCCTCGGGGGAGACGTGCGTGGACTTTCCGAGCGTGAAGCTCGGATCGCCCATGTCGCTGTCGAGCGGCGCGATGTTCCAGTCGCCCATGAGCGCGAGCGGCAGATCGGGATCCTCGTCGAGCCACTGCGCCGTGTCCTTTCGGAGCGCGTCGAGCCAGGCAAGTTTGTAGTCGAGATGGGGATCGCCCAGCGCGCGCCCGTTCGGCACGTAGAGGCTCCAGAGGCGCAGATCGCCGACGGTGACTCCGAGGGCGCGCGCCTCGAGCGGCAGTCCGTTCGGCCCCGTGCCCTGCACTGCCTCCTGCCCCTTGATGGGGGCGCCGAAGCCGGGCATGTCAGTGAACTCGCGGGCCACGTCGGTCATCTCGTGGCGGCTCGCGAAGGCGACGCCGTTCCACTGGTTGAGCCCGTGGATCTCAAGGTGATAGCCCGCTTGCTCGAACGCCTCGACCGGAAACTGGTCGGGGCGGCACTTGATCTCCTGCATGGCGAGCACGTCGATGTCCTCGCGCACGAGCCAATCGACCACACGGCCGAATCGAGTGCGGATCGAGTTGACGTTCCAGGTTGCGATGCGCATGCTGTCAGCCTATCTGCTGGGATTTTGCCTCAAGCGTGACTCAGAGATTTGGGAATGGCTGGTCTTCGCCGGAGAATGGCTTGTACAGCGTCCAATTATGGACGTGTGGGGGAGTGATCATGGGAGATGCACGAAGACCGAAACGCAGCACCGGGCACGAGGCTGAGGGGACAGCGCGAGTTGCGGGGCTGCAGGATCGCCAGCGAGCGGGTATCGCTGCTGCTGTGCCCGAACGGCTTGCGCGCGTGGTCTCTGCGCTCGAGCCCGAGGGGGCCGTTGCTCTCCTGATCGGCGAGACCGGAACCGGCAGGCAGTCGCTTGCTGAGGGAGCAGCCCGTCTTATCGCGGAGCGTGCGGCCGGCATGATGCGCACGATCGAACTTCCGGACCCACCGCACGCTGCAAGCGGGCACACCTCCGTCTTTGCGCAGCACTTTGGCCTTGCGCTTGAGGGGCGCACCGAGGCCGCGGAGATCGCTGAACGCGTACTCTCTGGGGTGTTCGCGCACCCCGGCACGGAGCGAGCGGTGCTGGTCGCGTCGAACGCGGACCGGTACTCACCGCTCGACACGCGCCTCCTCGAGCTTCTGCTTCACGATCCCCGCGTTCGTGGCGTGGTGACGGCTAGGCAGCTGAGCAGCGCCCTGGAGAGATTGGGATCGGGGTCTCCGCGCCAGCAGATCTCCATCGCCCCACTCGACCGCGAGGAGGCCGAGCGCTATCTGTGCGCGCTGCTCGGGGTTGAGCGCGTCGAGGCGGAGACGCTGCGCGGCTGGCTCGAGGTTGCCGCGGGGAGCAGCTATGCGCTCGCGGTGCTCGCCCTCTCCGCCGATAGCGCTGGGGCGTTGAAACGGAGTCGAGGCGCCGCCTGGACGACCGTCGACGTCGATCGGGTGCCGGGTGACTACGCGAAAGCGATCCTGAGCTCGTGCTCGGTTGAGGAGATCGCGGTGCTCGAGCTGCTCGCGCTCGCGGAGCCCGTCACCGAGACTGGCCTGCTGCGCAGCATCGACGCGACGCTGCTCGCGGCGCTCTTCGACCGCGGCCTGGTCGTGTCGCGGCCGCATCCCGAGGGGCTCTCCCTTGTCACCGGGCACCCGCTCGTCGCCGCGATGCTGCGAACGGGAATGTCGCCGGTGCGGCGGATCCAGCTCAACGATCAGATCTTTCGAGTGCTCTCTGACGGGCTGGGTGGGGTTGACCCCATCTACACTCCAGCGCGGCTCATGCGACTCGTCGTGTTCGGGGTGGAGAGCGGGCAGCACCTGCCGTTCGCCTGGCTGTGGGCGGCGTTCGAGCAGACGGTCCGCGGCGGCGATCCGTGGTTGGTGCTGAACGTCGCGCGTGCGGTGGCGCTGCACCCCGATGCCGACCCGATGCAGGCCGGCGCCGGCGCGCTGCGTGCGTGCCGCACGGCGCGACTGATTGGCGACGAGGGGAGCCTCCGGCCCCTGCTCGGCATCGTTGGGCGGTTGGTGGAAGACCGGGCACGCACGGAGGGAATGACTCCCATGCTTCGTGTGCGCCTCGCCACGACGCTCATTGAGCAGGATCTGCGCGACGAGGGCGATGTCGATGAGGCACTCGTGAAGCTTGATGCACTCGAGAGCGGGGTCGGGGAGCACGAGCCTGCGGCGATCGAGGCCGTGCGGTGCAGCCGAGTGCTCGCGCTTGCCTACACCGGCAGACTGCGTGAAGCTGCGCTCGCGGGCCCGAGCGACGATGTGTCGGCGGACCTGAAGAAAGAGTGGATCCGTTCCCCGGCGCGCGCCATGGGTGGCCTGATCCTCGATCAGCGCGGCGCAATCGGGCGCGCGGCGCTCAACGCCGAGCATACGCGACGGCTCAGCCGCCTCGGTCCACGGGCGCGGCCAGACGTGGTCGATATGCAAGGGTTTTGCTGGCTGCTGGGGCACTGGGTTGGTGGCAGTGCTGAGCTCGCGCGGCGCGTGCTTGACGAGCTTGCCGCGGAAGCGTCCGCGGATACGCACGCTGAGGCGCACTACTCCGGGCTCATTGAGGCGGGCGCCGTGCTGATTGCCGTGCAAGAGGGGCGGTGGGCTGACTCCGCACAGAGCGCTGAGCGGCTGCTCGATCGCCTCGAGCGGCAGGACAGCTACGGCATCGCGACGCTCGTGCAGGCCGCGTTCGGCTTCGCACTCGCGGTGCTGGGCGAGCGTGACGAGGCCGCGCGTGCGTTGCGCGCAAGCGCGCTCGGCACGCGCGGAATCGGCGAGGCGGCTGGCGGGCACCGCCGGATCCTCGAACTTCGCGCGCGGCAGTGGCTGCGAGACTGCGACGTCGTCGCGGCGGCCGAACGCACGGTCGACTGGGCCCGTGAGCAGGGCCTCGAGCTCATCGAGATGCAGGCGCTGCACGTCGTCGCCTACGAATCGCGAGCGGTCGCTCCTGAGGCGCTCGAGCGCGCTCGCGATCTTGCACAGGCAATCGACCCGCCGCTCGGCGAGGCGTATCTCGCACACATCGAACGCATTGCCGCCGGTACGCGGGAGACCGCCACGGAGACCGATGAGCCGGAAGTGCGCTTCCTCGCTGAGCTGGGCGTGTGGCTCCCGCTCCCGCCCGCCGCGGAGCTCACGGCGCGCGAACGCGAGGTGGCGTTGCTCGCTTCGCTGGGGCACAGCAGCCGCTTCATCGCGGAGCGCCTGCACATCTCCGCTCGCACAGTCGAGACCCATCTGTCGAACGTGTTTGGCAAGCTCGGTGTCGAGAATCGTGATGAGCTGCGTGTCTGGGCGGCGCGCGACCGCGCGAGTGCCGTGCGCACGGACGCGTGAGCCCGATCCCACGCCTCTAAGCGCTCACCCAGAGGGCTCCGGTAAATTGGGCCCCTACCGCTGTGCGCTCGACCCGGGCGCCCCGAGGAACTGGAATCTGTATGGCCAAGAACACCGCGAGCGACGCCGCGCAGCCCGCATTCGTGCGTCACGGCAAACTGCGTCGGTCGAACGCGTGGGGCAACGCGCTGCGTGTGCTGCTCACCACCCTGGTGGTGGTGGGACTTTCCGGCGTCGCAACGGTCGCGTATGCGGTGTGGGGGCTCACGCAGAGTCTCAACACGGTTGACCTCGGTAATGAGGCCAGTGGAGTGGGGGCCGGCGCGCAGAGCGTGGACGGTGAGCTCACCATCCTGCTCGTTGGATCGGATACGCGCGAGGGGCAGGAGTACAACGACGGCGAGGAGGGCGAGCTCAACGACGTCAACCTGCTGCTCCATGTCTCCGCCGACCACCAGAACGCCACGGTGATGAGCCTGCCGCGTGACCTCATGGTTCCGTTCCCCAGCTGCCCCGGTCCGAACGGCGAGCCTGACTACTATCCGCCGATGAGCGAGCAGCAGCTCAATAGCGCGATGATGTACGGCGGCCTGCCCTGCGTTGCGCGCACGATCTCTGAACTTACCGGGATGGATATTCCCTACGCTGCCCTCGTCACCTTTGACGGCGTGGTGGGAGTCTCGAACGCGCTGGGTGGCGTGGACGTGTGCCTCACGCAGCCCATCGTGGACGAGAAGGCAGATCTCGCCCTCCCCGCGGGCATGAACTCGCTTGTGGGATGGGATGCGCTGCAGTTCCTCCGCACCCGGCACGGCGTTGGCGACGGCGGCGATACGAGCCGCATTAGCAACCAGCAGGTCTTCATGTCCTCGCTCGTGCGCAAGCTGAAGAGCGCGGAGACGCTCTCCGACCCCGTCAAGGTCTACGCGCTCGCAAAGGCGGGGGTAGAGAACATGACGCTGTCGAGCAACATGGCCAGCGTGGAGTTCATGCAGGCGGTCGCCGGCACGGTGAAGGACATCGATCTCGATCGCATCAACTTCGTGCAGTACCCCACGGTGAACCACCCCTACCAAGAGGGGCGCCTCATGGCGGACACCGCGAATGCCGAGCTGCTGATTGACATCATCAAGAGCGGCAAGCCCTTCGCCGTGACCGGCGTGGGTGAGGGCGTCGAGGCGAGTGGATCCCAGGCGGCGGCTGACCCGAACGCCCCGGCTGATGGCACTGAAGCGGAGGCTCCTGCGACGCAGGCTCCCGTTGCGGAGGACCCGGCAACCGCGACGCCCGGGGATACTCCTGCCGCGCCGGAGGACACGGGGCCGACCAAGCTCCCCGACAGCATCACCGGCATCCAGGCGAGCAACGAGGCCTGCTCGGCGGGCCGCACGGTCTACTAGACGGAGGCTGCACTCCGCGGCGCGGCGCACCAGTCGCGCCGCGCCGCGGAGTCGATTTCCACTGAGCGGCTTCGGTCGGGTAGGATTGCTGACGTTGTTCGCGTATGGAGACGTGCCGGAGCGGCCGAACGGACTTCACTGCTAATGAAGGGTCGGGGTTAAACTCGACCGGGGGTTCAAATCCCCCCGTCTCCGCCAGTTTGAACATCACGGAAACCCCTGCAGGGCTGAGCCCTGCAGGGGTTTTTGCTGTGCCTAAACCTCGCGTGTTCAGGGGAAGTGAATATACTCGGGCAGATGGCCGGGGCTGAGGGGGAGTCGTACCGCGAACGAACGCGCAGCTCAGCGCGGGTGTCGCGCGATGCCCGTGCCCTCCGCACTCGCGCGCGGTTGATCGAGGCTGCGGAAGCGCTAGCCATCGAAGGCCCCGAGGCGCTCACGGCGGCGCGCGTTTCGGCTGCCGCCGGTGTGAGTCGGAGTGCGTTTTATGTTCACTTCGACAGCGTGACTGAGCTCGTGAGTGCGCTGCTGCTGGAGCGGGTGCATCGCTTTGGCGTGACGTTTCAGGCAGAGTGGCCAGATTCTGATTGGCGGAACACGCTCCGTGCTGGCGTGCGTGAGTGGGTGGCTCAGTATGACGAGCATCGCGCCCTCATTCTTGCGGTCCGACGTCTGCCCGGGGCGCAGCAGGTTGTCAGCGGTGGGGTGCAGCTTCTCGTGGATATCCTCATTGATGTCCTCGAGCTTCACCCGAGGCGTCCCGATGGCGTAGATATTCAAGTCGTTGCTCGGTGGATCGCGGGAGGATCTTTTGGGGTGTTGGATGCGTGGCTCGAAGGTGAGCTCGATGTCGACGCTGAGCAGTTGACTGACCACATGCTGGACCTGTGCCCCGAGTGGTACTGGGTCGCGGGGTAGCTCCGTGGGGCGCGAGACCTTTCTAAGCATGACATGTGTTATGTAAAAGGGCCTGCCCAAAATGCGCGCGTCAGATTTGGGGCCATTTAAGGACGGCCGTGCAACAAAGGCTGTGAATCTGGTTATTTCAAAACGATCGTTTGCGAAAGTCTGAAGAGTCGGGATAGTGTGGCACACGCGATCGGGATGGGACGGGCTTTCGAGCTCCTTGCAGCGCCCCCTCGGACGCACCGCACGGAGGGTCGCCCCACCCCACCCCCTTGTCTGGGGCGACCTTCCGGCTACGGTTCAGCAGACCGCCGCGCGTTCTCGGTTGAGATGAGCTTCATGTAGCCCTCGACGAAGAGATCGAACTCTGCGACCGTCTGTTCTCGATTCCCACGGAGCACCTGCGCGAACTGCATGCCGGTGACCGTGTCGGACATGATGCGCGCCAGGAGAGTTGCGCGCTCCTGGGCGACGCCTTGCGCCTGCACCCAGAGATAGAACTCGTGCACCCACGCATCGTACGTTTCGCTCACGTGCGGCCCGACGTCTGGGTCAAGGCCCTCGAGTGCCGCGCCCTCGAACTGCAGGCGGAGCGAACCCAGGTGCTCGTCGGAGAGGGTCGCGCGGAACGCAGTACGCAGCCCGGACGCCATCTCCTCGCGTGAATACCCCTGGAATGACATGCCGCCAATCACTTCGAGGCGCGAGCGCATCGCTTCGCCCAGCACGGCGTCGATGATGTTGCGACGGGATCCGAAGTGGTAGCTCAGCGTGTACGTGCTCACCTCGAGTTCTTTCGCGATGCTGCGAAACGTGAGGTGAGACAGCGGCATGCGCGCGGTCAGCGCAATGAGCTGCTCAAGGAGCTCGGCACGACGGTGAGGGTTCTGCGGGCGACCCACGGTGGTCCCTTTCTCGCGGAGCGATGTTGCGTCGAATGACTGGTTGCTGTGCAACTCTAGTCAGTGCGTGCCGTGAATGCTGTGACCGTGACACAGTTAGACTCGCACCATGAGTGAGGGTCGCGGGGCTGCCGTCGTGGGATCCGGGCCGAACGGGCTGGCCGCAGCCGTGACGCTCGCCCGCGCTGGCGTGCCCGTCACTGTGTTCGAGGCGGCGGAGACGATCGGTGGAGGCACACGCACGGAGCACGTGGTGCAGCCGGGTGTGCTCCACGACGTGTGCTCTGCGATCCACCCGATGGCACTCGCCACTGGCTTTTTTCGAGCCTTCGAGCTTGAGCGTCGCGTGGACTTCACGGTGCCCGAGGCGTCGTACGCAAACCCGCTCGACGGGGCGGCGGGCACGCGCGCGGCGATTGCCTATCGCGACCTCGATCGCACCGTAGCGGAGCTCGGCCGCGACGGCAGCGCATACGCGCGGCTCTACCGGCCGCTCTTGCGGCGGCTTGAGGGGGTGGTCGACTTCGCGCTGGGTGGCAGCATGCTGCGCTGGCCGCGCGACCCGGCCGCGGCGCTCGCGGTCGCGCTCCGCACGGCTGAGCAGGGGAGCCCGGCGTGGAATCTCCGCTTCCGTGAGGCGGCGGCGCCCGCGCTCGTTGCCGGTGCCGCGGCTCACAGCATCGGCCGCATGCCGAACCTTGCGACCGCAGCGGTTGGGTCCGTGCTGGGCGCGCTCGGCCACGCTCGGGGTTGGCCGGTGCCCATCGGTGGCTCGCGGTCGATCACGGACGCCCTCGCGGCCGACCTGCTCGCCCATGGCGGCCGCATCGAGACCGGGCACCGGATCAGCCGCATGGGCGAGCTCGATGGCTTCAGAGTCAAGCTCTTCGATACTTCTGCGCGCGGTCTGCTGCACATCGGGGGGTCGATGCTCCCCGCGGGGTACCGCCGGGCGCTCGGCCGCTTCCGCTTTGGCGACGGTGCGAGCAAGGTGGACTTCGTGCTCGACGGCCCCGTGCCCTGGAGCGACCCTCGGGTGGCCGCGGCGCCGACCGTGCACCTGGGTGGCACGCGTGCCGAGACTGCGGCGGCCGAGCGCGAGGTGGCCCGCGGGCGTCACCCCGAGCGGCCCTACGTGCTGCTTGCGCAGCCGAGCGAGTTTGACCCGGCACGCAACCCTGCCGGGGTGAATGCGGTGTGGAGCTACACGCACGTGCCCCACGGCTCCGACCGCGACGTGGCTGCCGCAGTGATGACTCAGATTGAGCGCTTCGCCCCAGGGTTCCGTGACCGCGTGATCGCGCATCGCGTGACGACCGCGGCTGAGCTTTCGGGCTACAACGCGAACTACGTTGGCGGAGACTTCAGTGCTGGCGCGATTACGATGCGGCAGCTGCTTGCCCGCCCCGTCGCCAGCCGCGAGCCCTGGCGTACCCCCGTCGAGGGGCTCTACCTCTGCTCAGCGGCCACGCCGCCCGGCCCGGGCGTGCACGGGCTCTCCGGATGGTACGCGGCTCGCGCTGCGCTGCGGCACGAGTACGGGCTCCCCGATCCCGAGCTGGGGATCGCGAAGCCGCAGAACGTCGCCGGCTGATCGCCACCAGCCCATTGGTAGGCGAAGGCGCTAGGATACGTCCTTGTAGCGCTTCGTTCGGCGAGGCTCCTGCGCGAACACAGTCCGCTCATCCCACGACGTCGAGAGACGCCCAGGCTGAGGACAGGTCTCCCCGGATTAAGGGGTGATCCCAAGCGGATTCCGGCATCGGATACGTCGCACAGTGCCAAAGCTCTGACGTGGAGGTGTGTCACGAAACCGTTGGGTTTCGACCTGCTCGGCCTGTCGAGCGCTGCTCCGTGGAGGAGGTGAGGCGTGAACGACGACCATCCGCGATCTCCGCGATCGCACCGTGACACGCATCGCTCCCCGAAGAGGGGCTGAGCGAGCGACCCAGCCGAACACATCGGCTCTAGTTCTGCACCCTTGAAAAGAGGTTCCCATGGAGACACTCGACCTTGCCCTGCGTATTTTTTCCGGCCTCGCCCTCGGCGCCGCGATTGGATTCGAACGCCAGCTCCGTTCGCGCACCGCGGGCGTGCGCACCAACGCCCTCGTGAGTCTCGGCTCCGCACTGTTTGTGATCATGGGCGCCTTCAGCTTCGACGGGGCCGACCCCACCCGTGTTGCCGCGCAGATCGTGTCGGGCATCGGCTTCCTCGGTGCCGGCGTGATCATGAAGCAGGGCGTGTCCGTCACCGGACTCAATACCGCCGCGACGCTCTGGGCATCGGCCGCGGTGGGGGCGCTCGCTGGCGGCGGGCTCATTCTCGTTGCGGTGGGCGGTGCCGCAGCGGTGATGGTGTCAAACGTCGTGCTCCGCCCGGTGGGCCGGCTGCTCGACCGCCGCAACCGTGAGGGTGGCCGCGAGGCGGTGACGACCGAGTACGTGTTTGTGGTGCGCTCGGCCTCAGACGCCGAGGTGCCCATCCGCTCAAAGGTGGTGACCGCACTGCAGCGCCCGGAGTTCACTATGCACTCACTCGAAGCGAGCGACCTCAGCACGGGGGAGGTCGAGCTCACCGCGCGGTTGACGGCGCTCGACCGGAGCGACGCGGCGTTCGAAGCAGCGATCGCAGACATCGTGCCCGTGCCCGAGGTGACCTCGGTGCGCTGGCGCGCGCACGAGCTGGAGGGCGAGGACTAACCAGTCCCCGCCCTCGGCGGGCTCACACCCGCGCGCGCAGCTTTCCGGGCCACCAGATCCGATCGCCCACAAGCCCGAAGATCGCCGGCACCACCACGGTGCGCACGACGAGTGTGTCGACGAGCACACCGATTCCCACGATGAGGCCGAGCTGGCCGAGCGTCACGAGTGGCAGCACGCCGAGCGCGGCGAACACCCCGGCGAGCACGATGCCCGCACTCGTGATCACCCCGCCGGTGTGCGCGACCGCGTGGACCATTCCCTCGCGCGTGCCGTGCTGCTCCGCCTCGGAGCGGGCGCGGTGCACGAGGAAGATCGTGTAGTCAATGCCGAGCGCAACGAGGAAGAGGAACGCGAGGAGCGGCACCTGGAGGTCGAGCGCCTCCTGTCCGAAGAGGATGCGGCTGAGCCAGGATCCCGCCCCGATTGCCGCGACCGCGCTCGCGAGGTTGACGAGCAGCAGGAGCACCGGCGCGACGAGCGAGCGGAGCAGCACGAGCAGCACGAGGAAGCTCACCGCGAGCACGAGCGGGGCGATGAGCAGCAGATCGCGCTGATTGCCCGCCCGCGCGTCGGCGTCGGTCGCCACTGCGCCACCCACCACCGCGTCGGCGCCGGGCACGGCGTGCACGGCAGCGCGAAGCGCGTCGATCTGGGCGAGGCTCTCGGGCGAGCTCGGGGTGTATTCGCTCGTCACCATTACCTTGGTGAGCGCGCCGTCGTCGGTGGCCCCGGCGGGGTGGGCTCGCACGACGCCGGGCAGATCCTGCGCTGCGGTGACGACCTCGCGTGCGGCGTCGCTCTTCGCGACCACCCAGATGGGCTGAGCTTCGCCGGGCGGGAAGTGCGCGGACAGCGACTCGAGACCCGCGGCCGACTCTGACTCAACGCGGAACTTTGCCGCCTGGTCGAGCCCCACGCTCGTGCCGAAGAGCCCAGCGGCCATGATCGCGAGGAGCGCGAGCCCGGCGATGAGGCTCCCTGCAGGTCGACGCATCACGCGCGCCGCGATGGCCCGCCACGCGCGCCCCTGCGTGGCCTGCGCCCCCGGCTTCGGGATGAACGGCCAGAACAGCTTTCGGCCGCAGATCGCCAGCACCGGCGGCAGCGCGAACAGCACCGCCGCAAGCGCAATGAGCAGGCCGATCGCGGAAGAGATGCCGAGACCGTGCGTGCCCGGGATCACGGCGAGCACGAGTGTGAGAAGCGCGACCACCACCGTCAGATTCGAGGCGAGAATCGCGGGGGCGGTCTTCCGCCAGGCCGTGCTGAGCGCGCTGCGGTGATCGTCCGTGAGGAGCAGCTCCTCGCGGTAGCGGGAGATAAGTAGCAGTGCGTAGTTGGTGCCCGCGCCAAAGACGAGCACGCTGATGATGCCCGCGTCGAACTGCAGATCCCAGGCGGCGCCGGCCGCCGCGGTCATGCGCCCGGCGAGACCGTCGGCGAGCGCCACCACGATGAGCGGCACGAGCCAGAGTACGGGAGAGCGATACGTGATGATGAGCAGGATCGCGACGATGAGGATCGTGACGAGCAGCAGCGTGAAGTCCGCACCGGCAAATGCGCCCGCGATATCCGCGCCAAACGCGGGTCCGCCTGTGACCTGCAGTGTGAGGTCCTTCGGCCCGTCGGCGGCCACCGCGTCGCGAAGGGCCGCGACTGTCGCCGCGTTCGCCGTATTGTCTTCGCCCGCCGTGATGGGAGTGACGAGCAGTGCTGCACCACCGTCATCGCTGACGAGCGGGCCGTTCACGGGGCCATTGACGGCGCCGTCGGCCGCGCCTGTGAGTGAGGGGGCGAACGCTTCGAGCTCGGCGAGCTGGGCCAGGGTGAGGGCGTCACCGTCGGCGCGGGTCGCGACGATCAACACCGATTGGGTGTCGGCGCCCGGGAACTGCTGCAGCAGCTCGGCGGCGCGGGTGCTTTCCGAGTCGACGGGAGCTGCCGCGTTGCGTGCAGGGGCCTTCGCCGAACCAAAGAGGCCGAACAGGCCCACCATCACGATGAGTACTACGCCGAGCGAAATCCACGCCCCGCCACGCGAGACGAGCCGGTCTGAGAAGCGCCTGCGCGCGAGAGAATCTTCCATGCTTCCACCCCACCGGGTTCGCGGTCAGACGGCATCGGCTGGGGGAGTGAACTCGGCGTCATCCATTCGGATGAGGTCGACGGGTGCCTACGCTGCGCCGCGCGCGCCGGGCAGGGCGGTGTGGCTCCACGCGGCTTGCGCGGGGCGGAGATCGGTCACGTCCACCGTGGCCGGCCCGGCGCCGTGCACCGCGCGGAAGGCGCGGGAGAACGCGGGGAGGTGCGAGTAGCCCGTTGCGCGTGAGACCTCGGAGGCGGAGTCGCCGTGGCCGAGGCGGTTGCGCGCACGCGTCATGCGTGCGGCGCGCAGCCAGATCGCGAAGGGCTCTCCCGTGCGTTCGCGCACAATGCGACGCAGTTCTGCCTCCGGGCGGCCAATCTCTTGCGCGGCCGCCGCGAGCGTGGTGTCGGGCTCGCGGGAGACCAGGCTTGCGAGGTGCGCGAGCGCCGAGTCGGCGGCAGAGCTGGGCTGACGCTTCGACGATGCGAGCACCGCCTCGAAGCCGCGCTCGCTCGGTACGCCGGAGGTGCCAACGCGCGTATAGGCCGCGAGCATCGATTCGACGGTGTCGAGCGCCGCGGGCTCGGTGAGGCACCCGAGTTGCGCGGGGGTGAGCGGGGCGCCCACGGATCCGGTGCGTCCGCTGCGGTACCCAATCGGGAGGAGTAGCGAGCCGGGTGGGATCTGCACGTGGTTCGGGGTGCCCGCCGGGATGATGATGGCCTCGCCCGGCGTGAGGTGCAGCACCCGAGCGCCGACGGTGACGCGGGCCCCGCCCTCCGCGGCCCACACTGCGATGTGCGCGCCATTGACCCGTGACCAGGTGCGGTGCGTGCGACGCTCCCACGAGGCGGGGACGTGCAGGGTGGCGGCTGCCTCAGTGGGGGTGGTGGCGGCCCGCCGCCACTGCCCCGGGGTCGCCCCGGCGACCTCAGCGAAGCTCCGGATGAAGCCGGCGACGCTGCGGTAGCCCACGCGGTGGGCGACCCACTCGAGGTCATGGCCGCGGGAGAGGAGTTCGGACGCGCTCGCGACTCGGCGCTGCCGCAGCCAGGTCCCCAGTGTGAGCCCCGTCTCTGCGGTGAATCGACGCTGCACGGTGCGGACGCTCCACCCGGCCACCGTCGCACTGACGGCTTCTGCGATGCCGCGATCCGGATCATCGGTGAGCAGTTCGGCGAGATCGCGTAGCTCATCTGAGTGGGGCATGGGGGGTGCCGTGAGGTGTGGGGCGGCGGAGCCCTGGACGCTGACGGCTGCGCGCTCGGCGCCCGCGAGGTGGCCGAGCGCGCAGCCGAACTCGTGCAGCAGGCCGGGCACCTGGGCCTGCGCGATGGGCGTGGTCGCGGGCTCGGCTGGGCCGCCGGGGAGTGCGGGGACCGGTAACACGACCGCGCCGGGAGCGGGAAACACGCGGGGCCGCACCCCGGCAGGAAGCCAGAGGGCAGTGCCCGCAGAAAGCTGGTGTTCTGTGCCGTCGACTGTCACCCGGGCCGTCCCGCGGAGCACGGCGTACAGCAGTGGCTCGGGGAGCGGCGGGGCTGGTAACACGGTGTCACTCTCAATCAACAGATGGAAGTAAGGCTTGACTAAGTTCGAGGATAGCGCGCGGGAGTTCGCCCGCGCTGTGAACTCGACTCAGCCCGGAGGTGGCCGCGTGGCCAGACGTCCCCTTGCCCTTATGATCGCCGCAGCGACGGTCGCCCTGCTTGCAGGATGCAGCACCGGTGCCGCGCCAGACGCCGCATCGGGTGGAGAGGCCGCTGCGAGCGGCGACTGGCCCCGCAGCGTGACGCACGAGCTTGGTGAGACTGAGCTGACGGAGGCGCCGCTGCGCATCGTGTCGACCTCGCCGTCAATCACCGGCAGCCTGCTCGCGATCGACGCGCCGCTCGTCGGCTCGGGCGCCGCGACGGTGACCCCGCTGACCGACGACCAGGGTTTCTTCACCCAGTGGGCGGACGTCGCCAAGGAGCGCGGCGTTGAGGTGGCGTACACGAACCTGACGCTCGACATCGATGGTGTCGACGCGCTCGAGCCCGACCTCATCATCGGCTCCGCGAACGGCGGCGACGCGACCGGCGACGCGTACGAGCAGCTCTCCGAGATCGCACCCACAGTCATGCTCGACTACAGCAGCATGACCTGGCAGGAGCTCACCACCGAGCTCGGTGAGATCACCGGACTTGAGGCCGAGGCCGCCGATCGCATCGCCGAGTACGACGCGTGGGTGAGCGAGCAGGCGAAGCTCATCGAACTGCCGAAGCAGCCCACCACTGCGCTTGTCTACATGGGTGCCGACGGCTCGTGGGCCTTCACCGAGGACAGCCCGCAGGCGCAGCTGATCTCCGCCCTCGGTTTCGAGTACGCACCGGTGATCGAGGAGTTCACGAGCGAGGGGCAGAGCGGCCGTGGCGTCGACGTCCTCACGAGCGAGAACTCCGCGGCGGGCCTCGCGAACGCCGAAACGATCCTCACGGTCGCGATGGGCGGCGGCGACCCGGTGGCCGACTTCACGAGTGACCCGCTGCTCGCAAACCAGCCCGCGGTTGCAGCGAAGCGCGTGTTCTCCCTCGGCACGCAGTCGTTCCGCCTCGACTACTACAGCGCAAAGCTGACCGTCGAGCTGCTCGTCGACACCTTCTCGGGCTAACCCGGTGAGCCAGCCCACCCGCACCGCGATGCTCATCGCCGGGAGCACGCTCGTGGTGGCGGTCACCGCGGTGCTGGGGCTCGGGCTCGGCTCGCTCCGGATCGATCCCGCCACCGTCGTGCAGGCGCTCACGGCCTACGACCCGAGCAACGATGCGCACCTCGTGGTGGTGCAGTCGCGCCTACCGCGCATCGTGCTCGGCATCGTTGTAGGCGCGGCGCTCGGCGTCGCCGGTGCGCTCATGCAGTCCGTGACCCGCAATCCGCTCGCAGACCCCGGCATCCTCGGCATCAATGCCGGTGCCGCGCTCCTCGTTGCGGTCGCGATCTCGTTGTTCGGGATCACCCAGGTGAGCGGCTATATCTGGTTCGCTTTCCTGGGCGCCGCCCTCACCGCTGTGCTCGTCGCCATGCTCGGCACCGCTCGCCGCAGCGCAGCCACTCCGGTGCGGATCGCGCTCGCGGGCACTGCCGTGAGTATCGTGATCGGGGCGCTCACACAAATGGTCACCCTGAGCAACGAGACCGCGTTCAACAGCTACCGCTATTGGGCGCTAGGTTCACTGCAGGGGCGCGGCTTCGATGTGCTGCTCGCGGTGTTGCCGTTCCTCGCCGCCGGCCTGCTCGTCGCGCTCGCGCTGATCGGCCCGCTCAACGCCATTGCGCTCGGCGACGAGGTTGCCGCAGCGATTGGCACCCCCGTCGCCGGCGCGCGGCTGGGAGCAGCGCTCGCCGTCGTGCTCCTCGCCGGCGCCGCGACGGCCGCGGCGGGGCCGATCGGTTTTATCGGGCTCGGCGCTGCGCACATCGCGCGATTCTGCGCGGGCAACGAGCACCGGCGCCTCATTCCTGCTTCACTCGTGGTTGGGGCGGCACTCCTCGTCGTGGCCGACACCCTCGGCCGCGCGCTCGCGGCCCCGGCGGAAGTGCAAACCGGCGTCGCCGCAGCGCTCTTCGGCGGGCCGCTCTTTGTCGCGCTCGTCCGCTCGCGTCGGGTGGCTGCACTGTGAGCGGCGTGCTGGCCCGCGAGACGCGAGGCGCGATCCCAATCTCAGGCACGGTGCTGCGGATCGGCCCGGCCACCGTGCGCATTCGACCGCGCGTCATCATCACCGGCGCCGCAATCATCGTGGTGATCGCGGGACTCATCCTTCTCTCTCTCGTCGTGGGATCCGCTCAACATGGCCTCGCCGATCTGCCGGCCGTGCTCGCGGGCGACGCGCGCCCCTCGGTGACCCGCTCGGTGCTGGGTCGACGACTGCCGCGCGCCCTCACCGCGGCGCTCGTGGGGGCACTCCTCGGCATGAGCGGCGCGGTATTCCAATCGCTGTCGCGCAACGCACTGGGGTCCCCCGACATCATCGGCTTTACCTCTGGCGCGGCTACCGCCGCCGTGTTCCAGATCGTGGTGCTCGGTGGCGGCATGCTCGCCACCGCGTGCGCTGCGGTGATCGGTGGCCTCGTCACCGCGTTGCTCGTCTACGCGCTCGCGCGCCGTGACGGCGTATCGGGCGGCCTCCGATTGGTGCTCGTGGGCATCGGTGTGGGTGCCGTGGTGAGCGCGCTTTCCTCGCTCCTGATTGCGCGCGCCGACATCGACGATGCGCTGCTCGCGCAGCTCTGGAGCGCGGGATCGCTCACGGGTCGCGGCTGGACGCACGTTGTCGCACTCGCCATCGTCGCGGCTATCGCGGTGCCGGTCCTCTTCGGGCTGGGCCGGGGGCTCGCCATCCTCGAGATGGGGGATGACAGCGCGCACGGTGTCGGTGTGCCTGCCGAGCGCGTGCGCTTCATCGCGATGATCGTCGCCGTGGTCATCGCCGCGGCCGCGACCGCCGCGGCCGGCCCCATCGCGTTCATCGCCTTCGCCGCAGGGCAGATCGCCCGCAGGCTCGTGCCCGTTCCGGGAGTACTCACCGGACTTGCCGGTCTCGTCGGGGCGGCCCTGCTTGTCGGCGCCGACCTGCTCGCCCAGCACGTCGAAGTGGGCATGCGCACCCCCGTTGGCCTCGTTACGAGCCTCCTCGGCGGGGTCTACCTCCTTTGGCTGCTCGCTCGCCGCATTTGATTGGACCCCTCATGACCTCATCACTTTCGCCCGCCCCGGTCGTCGCCGAAACGCCCGCGCTCGCGGATCCCAATCAGGCGATCACGCCCGCTGAGCTCGCTGCTCGCGCGCTCCACGTGCGCTACGGCGCACGCGAGATCGTGTCGGGCCTCGATCTCACTGTCCCCAGCGGCGGCTTCACCGTGATTATCGGACCGAACGGCTGCGGCAAATCGACCCTGCTCCGCACGCTCGCGCGCATGATTCGACCCGCGGCGGGGGCCGTCACTCTCGATGGGCAGAATCTCGCTGGCATACGGACCAAGACGATTGCGCGCAGTATTGGCACACTCGCGCAGTCGCCCGCCACCCCAGCGGCGATCACCGTGGCTGACCTCGTTGCCCGGGGCCGCAACCCGCACCAGAGTCTGCTGCGGCAGTGGGGTGCGGGCGACGAGGCGGCGGTGGGCGCGGCGCTCGCCGAGGTGGGCATGGCCGAACACGCTGATCGCCTCGTCGAGGAGCTCAGCGGCGGGCAACGGCAGCGCGCCTGGATCGCGATGGCGCTCGCTCAGGAGACGCCGATCCTGTTGCTCGACGAGCCGACCACGTACCTCGATATCGCCCACCAGATCGATGTGCTCGACCTATGTTCGCGCTTGCACGAGGCGGGGCGCACGCTGGTTGCGGTGTTGCACGACCTCAACCTCGCCGCCCGCTACGCCACCCACATTGTCGCGATGCGCGATGGCGCGATCGTTGCAGAGGGCACGCCGGATCGGGTGATTACCGCTGAGCTCTTGCGCAGCGTCTTCGATCTCGATGCGCGGGTGATCCCCGACCCCGAAACGGGCAGCCCACTGATTGTTCCCCGGGATCGGCGCGCTGCGCGCCGGAGCCAATCGGGTGCACCCCAGCCCAACACTCACCCCACTCACGCCGCGCCAGCGGCACCAAAGGAGTCAGCATGACCGAGTCGACCACCCCCCTCCACCGTTCCGCCGCGATCCAGTCCGCGGATCACAACCGCGGCCTGCAGCTCGATACCGCCACTGTGCGGGGCATCGAGACCGTCACGCCGCAGCTTGCGCGCGTGGTGCTCGAGGTTCCCGGGCTGAACGAGGAGCCGCTTTGGCTGCGCCCGAACGTCGCGATCAGGTTCTACTTGGATGAGCGCTTCGGGGCGACGTCGCGCGTGTACACGGTGCGTGCCGCAGACCCCGCGACGAGCACCGTCGAGGTGGACGTGGTGCGCCACGGCGCAGCGAGCCCGATGATGCAGTGGCTCGACAGCCTCAGCATCGGCGACACGGTCGAGTTTGGTGGCCCGCGCCCCCACTTCTCCATCCCGGAGCGTGCGGACCGCGACGTTGTGCTCTTTGCCGATGCGACCTCGATCCCCGCGCTCTACGCGATCCTGCAGCAGGCGGATCCGGCGACCTCGGGTCGCGGTTGGATCGCCACCGATGACGAGGTGGCCTTCGCTGAGCTGCCGCAGCTGCCCGGACTCACGCTCACCCGCATCGCGCCCGGTGCGGGCTTTGCAACGCAGCTTGGAGAGGTATCGGATCCTGCGCGCGTGGTCGTGTGGGGAGCCGGCGAGCGCGACGAGATGCGGCAGATCCGCTCGTTCTTCCGCACGGATGCCGGCCTTGCGAAAGACGACGTCGCAGTGTTCGGGTACTGGAAGCGAGGCACCACGAACTCCGAGATTGATGCGAAGCGGCTGGCGGCGTACGAGGAGGCGCTTGCTGCAGGCGGCACCGTCACGGAGCTCGACGATCTCGCCCTCGCGATCTAGATCCTGGTTGGGGCTTCCTCGAGTCCCATTCGGGCCGCGAGTTCTTGTCGTGAGGCAGCTCCAAGCTTTGCTTTCGCTTGGGCGAGGTGCGACTCCACGGTCCGGGTGCTGCAGCCCAGGCGTGCGGCCACCGCAGCATTGGTGAGGCCTCGAGCGGCTAGCCGGGCAACCTCGTGCTCGCGGCGGGTGAGACGTGCGAATCGCACCGTTGGGAGGCTGCCGGAGCGGTACCAGGGCAGCGTCCGAGCAAGGTGCGCATCAAGTGCCTCGAGTCGCGCGTCGCACTCGCGAACACCGCTGACGGTGCGGCGGCTGAGGTAGATTGCGCGCGCAGTAGACGCCGCGAATGCCGCGGGAGCCCAGAGGTGAAGCCGTTCGAGTCTCCGTGAGGCGCGCACGAGCTCGACAGGGTTTTGTGCAGCGGCAGCCGCAAGATGGGCCCGGGCGAAGCGCAGCACCGGAAGCGCTTCCGCGCCAACGGCGACCTGGGGCTCGGAATGGCGAAGCGCAGTGTGATCCCCGGTGAGGTAGCGAGTGAAGTGCTCGGGCGTCACCGGGTTTTGCGCTGCCCTCAGCGAGGGGTGCGCGCTGCTTCCTGTCGCGACGATGGCGGAGCCAAGCGCGTGCACATAGTGGCGGAGGCGACTTGCCGTGAAGCGGGGAATGGCCTGTTCAAGCAGCCGCCACTCCAACGCTGCGCGTTCGCCCTGGCCGCATGCGAGCGCCTCTCCTGCCGCGGTGAGGTGGCGGAGCCAATGCAGGTGTGCTTCGGGGGTGGCGCTCGCAACACATGCCGTGCGAAGCTCATTCGCTCGTAGGGCGAGCTCTCCAGCCAGCAAAGCGGTGAGCCCTCGGGCAAGGAGCAGCGTCCCCGAAACTACGTCATCGGGTCCCCGCGACTGTTTCGGAAGCGCGGGAATAGGAGTTCCCTGCGCAAGCCAGGTACCCCGCGGGAGCCGGCCGGCCCAGACCGCATCAAGCTCGATCAGAGCAAGTGAGAGCTCGGCGATTTCTGGTGAGGCGGTGTCCGCCAGATGGCGCAGGCGGCTGAGCGACTCATCGATGGGCTCGGTGCTGTGCCACAGCGCCGTGACATACTCAGCCGGTGTCTCCCGTGGTGCCGTTCCTCTGGTTTGAGTAGTGAAGTGGGCGCGGAGATACGCGGTGAGTCCATCTCCTGACATCCGCTCATGTGCGACAGCGTGTTGTTCCTCTGCCGCATCGAGCACGCTGAGCGCTGCTTGAGCTCCGACGAGCGCACCGACAACCTGAGCATGCTGGGCAGGGGAGAGTGGTGCATCGATCGAGCTGGCTCGAAGGAGCATGCCTCGCGCTTGTGACTCCTGACCGACTGCCACGCTGTGGGCGATGGCGCGGTGGAGAATCTGCACCTGAGTTGACCGGCTCTCCCCAGCGGACGAGTGATCCGATGAGACCACCATGCTCCGCGCGCAACGCAGCGTATCCGCGCTCGAGAGAGGGAGCCCGAGCGAATCTTGGGCGATCAATGATCGTGCGAGGACTCGACGCGCCTCCGCAACCGCTTCGGGAGAGGCTGCCGACTGCATCGCCGCTGCAACGAACGGGGGTACCGAGAACTTCTCGCTGCCCGGTTCCCGTGTGAGCGCACCACTGTCATTGAGCTCGCGAACCACACGAGCCCCGAGGAGGTCCTCGAGGAGCGCGTCGTCGGTCGGGCCAATCTCGGCGGATATCACCGCGGCAGTCGCGAGTTCCTCGCTCACTGGGCCGAGCGAACGAGTGATTGCACGAAGTGCCGGGAGGTTGAGTTCCCGGGGAAGGCGCTCTGTGATGGCGGGGCGGGGGAGATGGATCAGCGCATCTTGTTGGGCTAGAACAAGGAGATCGCGGGCCCACGCTGGCCGCCCGGCGGCGAGCGTTGTGATTGTGCGTACCGTAGCCGAGCTCAACATTATGGGGCTCAGCTCGTGCAAGAGCCAGGCGACATCTTCGTCGGGGAGCGAGCGAAGTGTGAGTTGCTGCACCGCCGCGAACACTTCGGCAGCCGACTCGCGAGATTGGATGACCTCCTCCATCGCGCGGAGGTAAGGGATGTGTTGGTTGCCGGTTTCCAGAGTGCCGATCGCTCGGTGCCCGGCTGCGTCATGGTCGAGGAGGGCGTGGAGCAGGCTCGCATCGGCCTGCTCCAGGTTGTCGAGAGCAAGAACAGTGTGTGCGGGTACGCCCTGCCTGGGCCACTGGAGCAGCGCCAGTCGTGATTGTTGGTCGGCGCAGTCGAATCTGACGACAGAGCGACCGCGTTCGTGCAAGCGGAGCGCTGCCTGCTCGAGCATGTGGCTTTTGCCCGAGCCATTGGGGCCCGCGAGGAGCACATTGGCGTTGCTTTCGAGCAACCCAATGGCCTCTGTGAGCACTGACGTGCGCGTGCTGAGCGTCTCTGTCCCCATACGCTGTTCAACCCTTCAACAGCCCGCGCGCGGGCCGCCCCACTGAGCCGACTGTACTGCTCGGAATCCTACTGTCAACAAGCTTCTGGTGGGAAGTGGGATTCTTTTTGCTTGCAAGATTTATTGCCTCTGAGCAGGTATTTCGTTCCTATATCTCAGTAGTTGACGTAAACATCTCAGGTCATGTGCTTTGACCTCTCGTGGGGTCGGAGATCGATAGGCGGGGGCCACCTTCGAGTCATAGGCTCCGAACAGGCTGCACTGATGCCAATCACGGTGGGGGCATTCCGGCAGCTTTTCCTGCAATCTGAGCAAAGGTGAGGGATCTTGAGACAACAACAACACAAGGCGATCCCGCCAGGGAGCCGGTTTCGAGGTCTTGCCCTCGGCACCGCAGCTGTCGTGGTCGCGGCATCGGGGCTCATTGCGGCTCCGGCAGCATATGCAAATACGCCAACAGTTTCGGCGGATTCGGCAGCGCACGGCCATTGGCTGTGGGCAGAGGGGCTCGGCTTGGACGTTGTGGGCGCAGCCACGACGCAGTCCGAGTATCCGGGTAATCCGTCGCCGGCCGCCGACCCGTTGAACCTCTCGGTTCTTGGTGGGCTCGCGAGCTTGCAGGTGGGAACCGTGAGCTTGCCCGTGATCAAGCCAAGCGACACTGACCCCGGTCTTCTTCGGTTGGGCAATCTCGGCGCCATTTCAAGCTACAGTTCATCGCCGAACGTCACCACGAGCGTCGCGTCATCTGGCCTCATCAATTCTGATGGCTCACTCAACATCGACGCGGCGAGCAGCGGTCAGTATGGAACTGCTCGGCTCGACGCCAACTCTTTGCTGACGCAAATCATTGATCCGAGCCTCGTGAACACGTTGGTCGATGAGGCTGCTGTCGAGATTGGGGCACTGGGCTCGCGCGCGAACAGCACGGCGGGTGCCACCACCAGCGAGTACATGCTGAGCGATCTGAACGTTGATCTGCACAGCCCTCTCGTCGGGGGGCTGGTGACGCAGCTCAACACGCAGCTGGGAACGATCTTGCAGCCGCTCCAGGGTCTTCTGGGCGCCGGGGGTGGCATCGAAACGGTGCTCTCCACACTCGTGCAGGGCATCGGCGCGCTGCCACTTGTTGATGCTCAGCTCAACTCGGCATCAATTGACACCCAGCCACTGCTGGACACGGTGCGAACGACTCTCCTCGCGGAACCCCTCTCAAACACCGACGGTAGTGTGCTCGTTGACCTCAGCACGGGCACGATCAGCGTGAACCTGGGAAGCCTCGTCGTTGACCGAACGGGTGCGGCCAGTTTGAGTACGCTTCCGGCAAACACCGAGGTGCTTGACGGCGCCACGGTGAACGCGATCCTCGACGGTGTGACAGACGCGCTCACGGGCGCGGGCCCGAACTCGTTGCTTTCGAAGACGGTGAGCATCATCTCGTCGGGTATCTATGACGTCGCCGTCAACGTAAGTATCGAAGCTGATGTTGGGGTCAACCTCGGGCTCGGCACGGTGCGACTTGTGAAGGCTCCCGTGACGATTGCGGGGTCGATCGGCGGCTTTATCGGTATCCCCGGCAAGCCTGCCCCGGTGATCGACACCAGCAATATCAACGTTGCGGGCATCCCAGTCGGAACGGTGTTGCAGCCTGTCATCAACCTTTTGAACGGCGCGGTCGCTCCGATCGGTGTCGCACTCAAGGGCACGGTCGATACTTTGCTTGGCAACCTGCAGCCCACCCTCTTCAACTGGCTCTCACCGATCGTGAGCGGACTTCTCACCAATGGTGTCGGGCCAGTGCTCCGCGGCCTCGCGAGCATTACCATCAACCAGCAGGTTTCACCGGGCGACCTCGGAACGGGGAGTTTCACCGTTCGAGCGCTCAATGTGAGTCTGCTCCCGAATGTCGCGACAAATGGTGCCGTGGCACTTCAGCTCGGGTCTGCGTCGGTGAAGGCGCTCGCGGATGACCCCGGCACGGAGCCGGGCACCGATCCCGCGGTAGACCCTGGCACGGATCCCGGCACGGACCCGGGCACCGATCCCGGTACGGACCCGGGCACCGACCCTGGAACGGACCCCGGTACTGATCCGGGTACGGACCCTGGTACTGATCCGGGCACGGATCCGGGTGCGGACCCAGGCACTGATCCTGGTGCTGACCCTGGAACGGACCCCGGTACTGATCCGGGCACTGAGCCTGGAACGGACCCTGGTGCTGATCCGGGTACGGACCCTGGTACTGATCCGAGCACGGACACCGGTGTAGACCCCGGTACTGATCCTGGAACGGACCCTGGTGCTGACCCTGGTACTGATCCGGGCACGGATCCTGGAACGGACCCGAGCACAGATACCGGTGTTGACCCTGGCACGGACCCAGGCACCGATCCTGGCACCGACCCCGGTACCGATCCGGGTACGGACCCCGGCACGGATCCGGGTGCTGATCCGGGTACGGACCCGGGGACCGATCCTGGTGCTGACCCTGGTACCGATCCCGGTGCTGATCCGGGCACCGACCCAGCGGTAGATCCCGGTACGGACCCTGGTGCTGACCCGGGTGCTGACCCGGGTGCTGACCCGGGTGCTGACCCTGGGACTGATCCGGGCACGGATCCTGGAACGGACCCGAGCACAGATACCGGTGTTGACCCCGGTACCGATCCCGGTGCTGACCCGGGTACGGACCCTGGTGCTGATCCGAGTACTGATCCTGGCGCCGACCCCGGCACTGATTCGGGAACGGATCCCGGTACCGATCCTGGAACGGACCCTGGTGCTGACCCGGGGACGGATCCGGGTGCTGACCCTGGGACTGATCCGGGCACGGATCCTGGAACGGACCCGAGCACAGATACCGGTGTTGACCCGGGCACGGATCCTGGTACGGACCCTGGGACTGATCCCGGTACGGACCCGGGCACCGACCCAGCGGTAGATCCCGGTACGGACCCAGGCACCGATCCCGGTACCGACCCTGGGACCGATCCGGGAACGGATCCCGGTACCGACCCTGGGACTGATCCGGTCACGGATCCTGGAACGGACCCGAGCACAGATACCGGTGTTGACCCGGGCACGGATCCCGGTACGGACCCAGGCACCGATCCCGGTACCGACCCGGGGACCGATCCTGGAACGGACCCTGGTGCTGATCCGGGCACTGATCCCGGTACTGACCCGGGCGCTGACCCTGGAACGGACCCCGGTACCGATCCCGGTGCTGATCCGGGTACGGACCCTGGTGCTGATCCGGGTACTGATCCTGGCGCCGACCCCGGTACTGATCCGGGTACGGACCCCGGCACCGATCCGGGCACGGATCCTGGAACGGACCCGAGCACCGATCCCGGTACCGACCCGGGGACCGATCCTGGAACGGACCCAGGCACCGATCCCGGTACCGACCCGGGGGCCGATCCTGGAACGGACCCTGGTGCTGATCCGGGCACTGATCCCGGTACTGACCCAGGTACGGACCCCGGTACGGACCCAGGCACCGATCCTGGAACGGATCCGAGCACGGACACAGGAACTGATCCTGGTACTGACCCGGGCACCGAGCCCGGTACCGAGCCCGGTGCGGACCCTGGTAGCGATCCGGGAACGGATCCCGGCACCGAGCCGAAGGTTGATCCCGGCACTGATCCTGGAACGGACCCGGTCACCGATCCCGGTGCGGAACCCGGTACTGATCCGGGTACGGATACTGGGGTAGACCCGGACACGGATCCCGGTACTGACCCGGGTACCGATCCTGGTGCTGATCCCGGTACTGACCCGGGCTCTGATCCAGGGGTTGATCCCGGCACGGATCCCGGAGGGAACCCGCCTGGGGGGAAGACCGCGTCCCTTACTGCGACGCCTGGCTCGGTCGCACCGGGTGACACAGTGACACTGACCGGCTCTGGCTTCCTTGCCGGGGAAAAGGTAGTGATCACGTTGCCCACGGGCGGAACAACAACCGTTACTGCAGATGCCAATGGCGCGTTCACCACTACTTGGAAGGTTCCGGCGAACTGGTCCGCGGGCCCTGCGAGCTTCTCCGCGGTCGGCCAGGAGAGCGGCCGAACTGCTGAAGCTTCGGTGACGGTGACCGGAGCGGTCACGCCGCCCGGCAAGGTCCCCGTCGGCGGTAAGGCGGGTGGCGGACTAGCCGTCACCGGCGCAGAGACGGCGCCGCTGGTTCTGCTGACGATCCTCAGCCTTGCGGCGGGAGCCGGGCTGCTGATCGCTAGCCGCCGCCGCGCGGGTGTCGTTCGCCGCTCCGAGTAGTCAACGGGTAGTGAGAATCGGTGGTCTCCGCAAGTAGTAGCCGCGGAGGCCACCGATCTCTATGCTGAGCACAAGCGAGTGAAAGCTAAATGGGGAGCGATCAATGGCAGATCACCGGTTAGATCCCAGTGCGAGCGATGCGACCGCACAGGCAGGCAGGTTTCGAGCGTCCCGTGCGGTGCAAATCACTGCCGCAGTAGCGCTCGTACTTCTCATCGTTCACATGTTTTTCACCGCGGTTGTGAACACGCCGAACTCAGACATCAAGTACAACGTGCTTCCGGGCGCAGCGGCCGACCGCTACGCCAAGCCCTATCTCGTTCAGGACTACAAGATCTTTGCTCCGGACCCGGCCGACACTGATCGACAACTGTGGGTGCGCGCTTGGATCGAAGACGAGAGTGGCGCAAAAGAGGCAACTGAATGGATCAACGCAACTCACATCGAGCTTGCGGCAACGTACCGCAAAACACTTCGCAAGCAGCTATCGATCGTCGGCGCTGAACGGTTGATGGGGGCGTTCTCGAAACTGAGCGAGGACCACAAGAGTGTTGCTGCGGAGAACCATCTCGATGGCGATGCGCTCTATGGGCTCCGCGATGCCATGGTTGCGGCTGATGGCTCCAATCAAGCCGCGGTGGACGAGTTCATCCGTGCTGACAACTACGTGACTTCATACGCGACGCAGGTTGCGTATGCGCTGTGGGGGGATTCCGGCACAATCCGGGGGGTGCAGGTGCGTGCGGTGTATGACCCCGTGGTGCGCTGGGCTGACCGAAAAGACCCGAACGCTGAGCGTCCACCATCTCGCTACACCGATCTTGGGTGGGTACCCCCGATGGAATGGCCTGCTCAGGATCGAGACGCGTTCGCGCGAACCTTCCGGGCATGGGCTGAGCAGGCTGAACCTCAGATGGAGGCCACACGATGAGCGCTGAGCTGAGCCGCAAGGCTGTGCGGAATGGTAGCCCGGACGAAAACCTCCTGACGCGGACGTGGGGCAAGTTGCTCCAGTGGCTCACGGAAGCTCGTCACGCTACTTACGGTCTTGCGCTTATGCGAATCGGGTTTGGCTCGATGACGGTAGTGATCCTCGCGATGTATCTGCCGAACTTCTCATATTCGTTCGGGGCGGGCTCGCGCTGGGGCGAGGCCCTTTTCAGGAACTCTTCAGTGAATGACTACGTCTGGCCGATTCCGCAGCTGTTTGCGCGCGACGATTCCGACGCTGTTCTGCTCATCAAGATCTTGATTCTTGGGGCAGTGGCCGTTGCGTATGCGCTCGGCTGGCGGATGCGTGTTGTGTCGCCGCTCTTTGTGGTGCTGTGGCTCGGTTTTGCCTCGACGAATCCTGTCATTCTCAATACCGGGCACTACCAAACCTTCCGTATCTTCCTCCTCTTCCTGCTCCTCGCTGATACGTCGTACCGGTGGTCGCTTGACGCGCGGCGCCGTGCACGTCGAGGCACCCCCGACCCGCAACTTGGTTGGGGGCGCTGGCGCCTTCCACGCTGGGTGCCAGTGCTGGCGAACAATCTCGCGCTTATCCTGATTGCGTACCAGTTGTGCATCATCTACGTGACGAGCGCGCTCTGGAAGCTGCAGGGAACCACGTGGGTATCCGGCGTGGCTGCCTACTATCCGCTGCAGCTTGAAGAACTCACACTTTTCCCCTGGTTGAACCACCTGGCGTGGCAGTTCACCCCCGCTGTGTTCATCGCGTCGTGGCTCAGCGTGTACGGCCAACTCTTGTTCCCCCTGCTCCTCTTGAACCGGTGGACCCGCATCCTCGGGCTCGTGCTCGTGACTGGTATGCATGCGTCGATCGGGATCCTCCTCGCGCTCCCTTGGTTCTCGCTCATGATGATCCTTGGAGACATGATCTTCATCAGAGATCGCACGTGGGAGTCAGTGGCGGGCTGGGTGAGGGACCGGTGGCCGAGCTCGAATCGTGGTAGGCGGGCTTCACGCCAGGTGGAGGTCAGGGAGAACGAGCGCCAGATCTCTCAGGAGAAAGAGGGGGTACCTTCCCTGTCGTGACATACTCTCGAGAAGAGAAGTGGGCACGCAAGGGGAGGCGACCATGGATGTATCGGAGCGCGTTGACGCGTCTGCCGAAGAAGTGATCAGGCGGAACGCGGTCACGGTGCAGGGGCCCGAGCGGGCGCCGGTCATGGTGTTTGCCCACGGCTACGGCACGAACCAATCCACCTGGGCGGGCATCGCTGCGCACTTCACCGCCGACTACCGGGTCGTCTTGTTCGACTACGTCGGATCCGGTGCTTCCGACCTCAGCGCCTACGACGAGCAGCGCTACGACTCCTACGACGGCTACGCGGCCGACCTCATTGAGGTGCTTGACGCGGTGGGGGCACGCGACGCGATCCTCGTCGCGCACTCCGCAAGCGGGATGATCGGAGCGCTGGCGTCGATCGAGCGCCCCGACCTCTTCGCCCAGCTCATCATGGTGTCGCCATCGCCGCGCTACGTGAACGACGGCGACTACGTGGGCGGATTCTCGCGAGAGGACGTGCTCGGACTCATCGACGCGATTGACGCGAACCAACCGAGTTGGGCCGCCGCGCTCGCCCCCGCGGTCACCGCACGGGAAGACCGTCCCGAGGTCACCGAACAGGTGCGCGAGCTCTTCGCCGCGACACCGCAGCGCGTGGCGAAGCACTTTGCGCGCGTGGTGTTCTTCAGCGATGTGCGGAACCGGCTGCACGAGGTTCCGACCCCGAGCGTCATCCTGCAGTCGGCCGGCGACATCATTTGTCCGCCCCACATCGGCGAGTACCTGCGTGATCGCATCCCGCAGAGCGAGCTCGTGCAGCTCGAGTCAGCGGGCCACTTCGTGCACCTGACGGAGCCCGAAATGGTGATGGGACGCATTCGGGCGGCACTGTGACGCTCGATCAGGATCTCCTGTGGGAGAGCCCGGTGGCGCTGCTCGCCGTCGACATGAATGGGGAAGTGCTCGCCCATAATCACGCGCTGCAGCGGTGGATCGATGGCACGGGGGACACCGGGCGCCTAGTCGGCCGCAACCTCGTTGAGTGGCTCACGCCCGCGGCCCGGCTGCTGTATGAGACGCGCGTGCTCCCGCAATTGTTTGAAACCGGCCGCGCGCGAGAGATCGTGCTTGAGCTTCGCGCAAGCGATGGCACTGCCCGCCCCACCCTGTGCAACGCGGATCTGCGCAGCTCGCCATCGGGTACCCGCGTGGTGCACATCGCCGCGTTCGACGCGAGTGCCCGGATCGCGTTCGAGCGCGAGCTCGTCACCGCCCGCCACGAGGCGGAACTCGCCCATGAACGACTCACCGTGCTCCACGGTGCGACGAGTGCGCTTGCCGTCGCGGCCGGGCTCGATGATCTCGGTGCGGCGCTCGTTGCGGCTGCCGCGCGGGCCACGAACGCAGCGTGGACCCGGGTGACGCTGCTGGACTATGAGGACAGCGGATCGGGATCGGGCCTGCGGAGCTGGGGCTCGGCGCCGCCCACCGAGGTGGAGCGGAGGTCTCTTCCGGAGCACGCCGCGCAGCTCGTATGTCATGACCCGGATGAGCTCGTGGCGTGCGATCCTGAGGCAGCGGAACGGCTTGCGGGCGACGGAGTCGAGGCGATTGTCCTCACCCCGATCGTGCGCGAGGTGTCCGACGAGCGGCCGGTGTTTGGCGAGATCCGGTGCTGGTTTCGTCGTCCTCGCGCGCTCGACGCCTACGAACTTGAGACGCTACGCTCCATTGCCGCGCAAGCGGAGCGCGTGCTCGAGCATCTCCAGCTCCAGGACCAACTGCGTCACCGCGCGTTGCACGATGGGCTCACCGGCCTGCCGAACCGAGTGCTGCTCAGTGAGCAGCTTGAGCGCGCGCTGATCGGCGCCGTGCACTCGGGTGAGAGCTGCGCGGTGCTGTTTCTTGACCTCGACGGCTTCAAAGCCATCAACGACGGCGCGGGGCACGGTGCCGGCGATGAGGTTTTGAAGACGGTGGCGGAGCGGTTGCGCGCGAACTCGCGTCGCACGGACACCGTTGGCCGGCTGGGTGGCGACGAGTTCGTGGTCGTGGCGACGGGGCTGTCCGAGTCGGACGCAACTGAACTTGCCGGGCGCGTTCGCGAAGCGATCCGCGTGCCGCTCGAGGGCGCTGCTGCGGGCTGGCCGCTGTCGACTAGCGTCGGCGTGATCCACTGGAATCCGGTGCTCCGGGGCGACGGTGAGGCGGCTGGTCTGCCGTCGGCGGCCGAGCTGCTTGCGGGCGCCGACGCGGCGATGTACGCGGCGAAGCGCGGCGGCAAGGACGCGGTTGTGCTGCGTCGCTGGCCGCTCTCCTAGTCGCGGTCCGACTCCGGGAACGGGGAGCCGATCTCCGCGCTCTTCTGATTGGGATCGTCGAGCAGCGGAGTGTGTGTCTGACCAAGCAGGGTCTGGTTCACCTCGCGAAAGGCATCGAGCGGTTCCTGCGTGCGAGTGGCGCCTCTCACCGTACGCACCACAAGCCCGATCCCGATCGTGCCCCACAGCGCGACTGTGAACCATGGGACCCACGGCGCTTCGAGCGCGAGCGACACCACCCAGCCGATGAACGCGGCGCTGAGGAGGGTCCACATGCCGATTATGAGGACTCGATGACGCGTCGTTGCGGAGCTCATGGCCCGCACGATACGCGCTGAACTGCGGAAAACCCTGGGGATGGCTGAGAATCCGCGAAGTCTCCGGAAGCGCGTTCGCGGAGTCTCTAGGCTCGAGTGCAAAGGTTGTCGCATCAACTAAACGAAAGTGGGAACATGACTACTGCTGCACTGTCCATCACCCGGTCGGCCTGGGGGCTCCTCGTACTTCGCATCGTTGCTGGCGGGGTGTTTGCCGCTCACGGTTTCCAGAAAGTGTTCGAGTTCACGCTCGCGGGCACAACGGAGGCGTTCTCCGGGATGGGCCTCCCCGCCGCGGCGGTTGTCGCGCCCGCGATCGCGGTGATCGAACTCGTCGGCGGTGTCCTGTTGGCGGCCGGAGCTCTGACGCGGGTGGTCGCCGTGCTGCTCGCGCTCGACATGGTGGGTGCCCTCGTGATGGTGCATGCGTCGGCCGGGCTCTGGGTGGACAACGGTGGGTTCGAGTTTGTGGCCGTACTCGGCGCTGCTGCGATCGCTCTCGCGCTGACAGGCCCGGGCCGCCTCTCGATCGACGCGCTCTTCGCGAAGCGCGCCGCCTCGTCCGAGGGCTGAGTCTCTCAGCTCTCCTGCCTGGCCTCGAGCGCGCCCAAGGCTGCGCCGCTGAGGAGGCGATCGGCGAGGTCGTCACCGCAGCCAATCACGGCGAACGCGAGGTCGGGCATTGAGCTCACGAACCAGGATCGGTCGTTCGCCCAGAGAAATGACTGATCGAAGATGCCGAGCTCATCGTCGACCAAGTCGAGGAACAGGCACTCGCCGAGAGCGGCTGCTCCAACAAAGTACCTCAATCGTGCGGACAGGGGCGCGAGTCCACGAGCGCGTCGTCAAGCGCGGCCATTTGCGCTTCGCTGAGGGGATTATCAGCGTGGTGCGAATGGCGGATGGGTCTGTTGCCTGCGGAGATCGTTTGTGCTCGTGGGTCTCTTTCGGTGGAACAGTGTGCGCCGTTCATTATGCGCAGATATTCCGTCAGTTTGCGCACATTCGGACCGAAAGTACCTCCCCTCGCCGAGGCTCGCGCTAGCGTCTAATTTGGAGGTCGACATCGGCTGGCGATGCGTCTGAAGTTCTGACCGCGTGGTTTTGATGGCGGACGTCGGTGGTGTGGGGAGACGGACACAGGCGACTTTTCGGCCGGAGTTCGGTGACAAAGTGGTTGCCCCTGGGCTGCGAAAGGTTCTTTCGGGTCGCGTCAGATTGCTGCGGCGGACCGTGTCTGAATGCATGAAGGTGTGCAGTGCGATGCGGAATGGGGAGCTATGGGGAAGCGTGCGCAGGCGGACGGATCCGGTCGGCCGTCGGGCTGGAGGCCGAGCGGGCTGACTTGGAGCATCGTGGTGCTTGCTATCGGTGGAATGGTCGCGGGGCTGTATCCGATGACTGCTGCGTGGGTGTCCTCCTATAACCAGTCCCAGGTGATCCGAAGTGCGGATCGGGCGCTCGACGCGATCGTGCCCGGCCGCGAAGAACAGCTCGTGGCCGCGCGCATGTATAACGAGGCCCTTGCTGCTGGAGTACGTCTGGAGGCCGGAGGGAACGTTCCCGTTGGAACGGGCAACGCGTCAGGCACCGACCTCCGCTATGAGGATCTGCTCGTCGCGAATGACGACGGACTGATGGCGAGGATCCAGGTCCCAGGTATTGGCGTGGACCTTCCCGTCTATCACGGGACCTCTGACAAGACCCTGCTCAGGGGTGCGGGGCACCTCGAAGGCTCGCACCTGCCCGTGGGAGGGGTGGGAACGCGCTCGGTGATCACCGCACACCGAGGCCTTGCGAATTCGACCATGTTCTCCAACCTGGATCGGGTGCGGCAGGGCGACACCTTTGTGGTTGAGGTTATGGGGGAGGTGCTGAGCTACCGTGTCACGGAGATCGAGGTGATCGATCCCAAAGAGACGAGTTCACTGCGAGCGCGACCAGGCAAGGACCTTGTGACGCTCATCACTTGCACGCCCCTCGGCGTGAACTCGCACCGAATCGTGGTGACTGGTGAGCGGACGACGCCGACGCCCCCCGCCGACCTCGGCCGTGCGAGGCAGGCGCCGCAGATCCCGGGGTTCCCGTGGTGGGTCGTGATCGGTGGCGGCGGTGTGCTCGTGGTCGGAGCCTATCTCGTGTGGCAGGGCCGTGTGGACGGGCGCCGCGCGTCTCGGCACGGTCAGGGGCCTGCGGGTGCACGGGAGACAAATGTAACGGATAGGTAACGGGCGTCAGATGTTGCGCTGCGGAGGTGTCTGAGTGAACGGACGCCGGAGGTGTGCAGGCCGGCGTTTTGGCATCAGAGCCTGAACGAGGGTTCTGTCTGAGGGAAGGAGACGTTCGGGTGACTGAACGCAACACGAAGCGGCGAATCGCCGCACTGCTCGGTACTGCGGCCGTGGGGATCACGGCCTTGATGGGAGCTGGCTCGGCCGCATTCGCGGCTCCCCAGAGCTACGGAGACATCGATTTCGATCGGGACGGCTCGCTCACGGTCCACAAGTACCTGCACCAGAAGACCCCGGGTGCGGGCGACATTAGCCAGGCTCCCGCGAACGGTGACTTCACCGATCCGGTGCAAGGCGTGGTCTTCACCGCGTACCCGCTCCTCAAGGACGGCGGGGCCATCGATCTCACCCGTGCCGGAAGCTGGGACACGCTTGCCGCCCTTACTCCCGGTGACGCCTGCACCGCACCCTCCGGATACTCGCTCGGCGCGCCGATCGTGCTGCCGACCACCGATAACACCGGTGCGGCGAACGTAGCGCTCCCGATCGGGGCGTACCAGGTCTGCGAGACGTCGGCTCCGTCGAACATCATCGATGCTGCTTCGCCGTTCATCGTTACGATCCCGATGCCGCATGAGACGGGCTGGGTCTACGACGTACATGCCTACCCGAAGAATGGTGAGGCGACGATCGAGAAGTCGATCGAGCAGCAGCAGGAGACCGGTCTCGGCTCCGTCGTAAAGTTCCCGGTGACCGCGCCGATCCCGACGGTCGGCGACGCGTGGACCGGCTTCGCGATCCGAGACACCCTCGATGCGCGTCTCGCGCCCGCCGCGGCCGCAGACATCGCGGTAACCGCGGATGGTGCGGCGCTCGACGTCTCGTACTACGAGATCACGATCTCGGGCCAGCAGATCACCATGAATTTCACCGCGGCTGGTGTTGCGTGGCTGAACGAGGGGCCGAACGCGCAGGCCGGGACGAAGATCCAGGTCGTCTTCGCTGGCACCGTCACCTCGCTTGGCAACGGCACGATCACGAACGATGCGCAGCTCTGGGTGAACAACCCGGGCTTTGATCCGAGCACGAACCCGCCGATCCCCTCGAACGAGGTCGAGACGCACTGGGGCTCCCTCGCCGTGCAGAAGCGTGCGGCCGGCACTACGGGCACCGAGGGACGCCTCAACGGCGCCGTCTTCGAGGTCTACAACGCCGTCGATCCCTACGCGGCTGACTGCTCGACGGCCGAGGCGACCGGCGACGCCGTGATTGTCAACGGCGAGACGAGCTTCGCCTCGCAGAACGGTGGCGTCATCGCCATTCCCGGTCTCTTCGTGAGCGACAACGTGAACCCCGTCATCGACGCCCAGCAGCGCTGCTACGTGCTGAAGGAGATCGCTGCTCCCGCCGGTTACGTCCTCCCCGCAGACCCGTTCACCGCAGTCGTGGTGAAGATTGGGCAGACCACTGTGTCGGACAACGTCGAGATCCTGAACACGCAGCAGGACGTCCCTGAGCTCCCGCTCACCGGTGCGGCCGGTCAGGTGACGCTCATCGCTGTCGGTGCGGCAGCCGTCGTTGTTGCGGCAGGTCTTGTCCTGATGAACCGCCGTCGCCAGTCGGCTGACGTCTAGTCAATTCGGGAGCTGTGCTGGAGGGCGTCATGAGGTGCTCTCCAGCACAGCCCTCCGCCCGTTGGGGCGGGGCAACAGAGATGTCGGTTGAGGTTGAGCGTGTGAGTAAGGAAGCATCGAACATGAAGACGAAACGGCGAGGCGCGGGTCACCGTGGGGCCGCGCGGCGGCAGCGGATCAGCGCGGGTGTTGCATTCGGAATCGCGCTAACGCTGCTGGGCGGGTCGATGGCGCCCGCGCTTGCCGTCGGCGACGAATCTGTACCCGGCGACGAGACGAGCACCACGACAAACGGGTCGGTGCTCGATGCCGAGTGGCAGATTAGCGAGGACGCGTCGAGCGATACCGCAGAGCGCCTCTCAGCGGAGGAGGCGGGCGAACCGTCGCACGAAACAGGGAACGGGCTGCCGGACGAAGCGGTCGATGAGCCGGCGGAAGTGCCGCAGGTGTCGCCGCTCGCCATTCCGCAGCCCACCGCGAGGACCGCGGTGATCACCGTCAAGGTCGGTGGTGATCGGAAGGCCGACGGTTCGGTAGCGCCCCTCGCCGGGGTCAGACTCGCCCTTCACGGCGCTGGGACCGGCACAGGCGGAGGCGGCGCAAGCGGTGCCGGGACGATTCCCCAGCAAGGCTCTGCGGGTGCGCGGTATAACGCGGCCTGGAGCTGGACCACCTGCACCTCCGACGCCGACGGTGACTGCAGCTTCGAGGTACCGATCCGGAGCGGAGCGATCTCGAGCTCGGGCGTGCCCCAGGACACCCGGTTCTGGGTCGTTCAGGAGGCAGCGCCGGGCGGCTGGTACATGAACCCGAACGTGCGGATCGGGACGTTCGGCGCCTCTCCCGAACTGACGTGGCAGTATCGCTTCCGCACCGATACTCGGCTGCGGGCGGGGGAGACTTACTCCTCGACGACAGCCATGCCCTGGAACACCACCGCGGCTGACCCGGACCGATACTTCATGAGGAACAGGGTCGACGCGAACACGGAGGACTGGTACGCCGCAAACGTCGGGCGCACTACGGGTGTGTGGAACCAGTCGCGGGAGAACCCACCGATGATCGGTGGATGCCCGATCGATATCGCGCTGATCGCCGACACCTCGGGATCGTTGGGAGCGACGGGCATGACCGGGCTCAAAGATACGATGTCGTCTTTCGTTGCCGCTTTCCAAGGGACAAACGCACGTATGGCGGCGTTCTCTTTCTCGGACCTGTCGCCCGGGAACGGTGCGAGCAACCATCCGACGCTCATGCCGGTCACCACTTCGGCGCAGGCCGCCGCGTTCACCGCGCAGTTCGCGTCCTGGGTGCCGGGTGGCGGCACCAACTGGGACGCGGGTTTCGCAGCGGTGGCGAACGCACAGCCGCATTACGATCTCGCGATCCTGCTGACGGACGGCAACCCGACCGTTCTGCGGGACAACCCGGGATCGGGGTCAAGCGCGTACAACTCTATCCAGGACGTCGATGCCGGAGTGTTCTCTGCGAACCAGCTCAAGCAGGAGGGCACCCGCGTGCTCAGCCTCGGTGTCGGTCCCGCGCTCACCGCCGCGAGCGAGGCCAACCTGCGGGCAGTGTCCGGCTCGGCGAAGAACACTGATTATTTTCGAGCAGGCAGCTTCGACGAGGCCACACAGGTGCTGGTCGAGCTCGCCAAGAAGCGTTGTACCGGCAGCATAGGCGTGCAGAAGCTCATCATTCCTGAGGGCGGCACCGTCTCCGATGCCGTGCCTGCGCCGGCAGGCTGGGAATTCGGGGCTGAAACCGCGACTGACGCGGCGCGTCTCACCCCGGCGGCACAGACCACGGTTGCCGGCGGCGACGGCAAGGTCGACTTCGGCTTGAGCTTCACCCCTGGCGTACGGAGCGTCGGTGTGCAGATCCATGAGGTGCAGCAGGACGGCTACGCCCATGTGCCTGTCGGCGGGCAGAACGCGGTGTGCGTGAACCGGAACAGCGGGGCGCAAGTCGCCGTCACTAATTCGGGCGACGCCGCACGGCCGGCTTTCGGAGTGGCGGCGAACGAGAACGAGCGGATCGAGTGCAAGATCTATAACCAGCCGAAGTCGCCGGGCGTGATCGACGCGGTGAAGTCTTCGGACCCCGCGTCGGGAGCAATGGTGTCGCCGGGCCAAGAGGTGAGCTACACCCTCACGTTCACGAACTCTGGCGGCCAGGCCGCCCCCGTCGAGTATGACGACGTGCTCAACGGCGTGCTCGACGACGCGGATCTGATCGGTTCGCCTGCCGCACAGTCGCCTCTCGACGCGAGCTACGATTCGGGCACCCAGCGTATTCGGGTCACCGGGACGCTCCCCGCTGGGGAAGTCAAGACCGTGACCTATCGCGTGAAGGTCAAGGAAGAGCTGCTGGAGACGAGCGACGGCCGACTCGGGAATTTCATCGTGAAGACCGGGGAGGAGCCGCCGGCCGAGTGCGAGCCGGAGGACCCGCACTGCACCGAGCACCCCGTGGTGGCCACGCTCTCCTGGAGCAAGATCGACGGAGCTGAGCCGGCGAACCTGCTCAGCGGATCGACGTGGGTCCTCACACCCTACGATGCAGCCGGGCAGCTCGTCCCTTCCGCGGCGGTCACCGTCGAGGATTGCGCGGCGGAGACCGAGGCCGAGTGCACGGGCGCGGACACGGACCCGCGCGCTGGGAAGTTCCGTCTCGAGCAACTCGCCCCTGGGCGGTACTCCTTGACGGAGACGGTCGCCCCGCCCGGGTACCAGTTGCTCGACGTACCGATCGAGGTCGTCCTGAACTCGAACCTCGCCCTCGGTGGGATCGTGAACACCCAGTCCGAGGTTCCCGTGCTGCCGCTCACCGGCGGACTGGGAGCGTCGTCGATCTTCCTCGGCGCCGCGGGCCTCGGCACGCTCGTCGTCCTCGGTCTGCTGCTCCAGCGCCGTCGTTTGATGATGGAGCGCGCATAACGGGGGCCGGGAGGCTCGCAGCCGGTCGGTCTTTCCCCGTGCGGGGGAGGGCCGACCGGCGCTTGGGTGTTTCTCTGGGCTGCGTCCGACCGGACGTGTGCGGCCCCGCGCTCGGGCTGGTGGTCGAGTTCGAGGACTGCCCGCCGAGAGTGATGGGGGGACATCTCGGCGGGCAGTCGTCGGGCGGCCCTCGACACGAACTCGGAGTTCGAATGGCGAGGGAAGATCCGCTCCACGCAGGAGCACAGCGCCGGGGGAAGGCATCTGTTCTCCTGCACCTCTTGAGACACCTCTTGCCCCAGGAATCTGACGCGGTGAATACGAAGTTTTCTGGCATCTCGCGCTCTGCTCGGCCATGCATCTGTCGGGCGGCGCACCCAACCGAAGCAGATGGACGCGAAGTGAAAGGGCTCCACCGTTGAAGAACATCGATCCTGCTCAGGCCTCCGATATCGCCCTGGTCGAGCTCACTCGGAGCGGCGTGAACGAGGCCTACGCCGAACTCTGGAAGCGGCACGCTCCCGCCGTTGTCACGGCCGCTCGCTACTTCACAGGATTCGATCCTGAGGATGTCGCTCAGGAGGCGTTCCTGCGAATCCTGCAGCAGATCCAGGCCGGACGGGGCCCGGATACCGCGTTTCGGGCCTACGCGATCATGACGGCGCGGAACGTCGCAACGAACATAGCTAGGGATCGGAAGAGCACCGAGATCACTGGCGTCGATGACAGCGCATTCGAGGCCGCGAGCGCCGAGCTTCCCGGAACCGAGGCCCAGGTTCTCGGGAGCGCCTTCACGCAGCAGGTGTTTACGTCGCTGCCGACTAGGTGGCAGGAGGTGCTCTGGTACCGGGAAGTCGAAGATCTGCCCGTGCAGGAGTTCTCGACCTATCTCGGGATGACGGAAAACGCCACCTCTGCGCTCCTCAAACGCGCGAAGGAAGGCTTCAAACAGGCGTGGATCGCAGCTAACCTCGAACCGGTGGCCGGGCTGCCGCCCGAGTGCCAGTGGGTAGTCGACAAGCTGCCCCAACTCGTGCGAGGGAAAGCGACGGTCCACACCCGCCGGCGCGTGACCGGTCACTTCGAGACGTGCGCGCGATGCGCGATTCTGGCGGAGCAGTCGGAGCACCTGCACTCTCGCTTGGCGATGGTGCTCCTCCCCGCGCTGCTCGGCGGCGCTGGTGCCACCGGATACCTTGCGTCAACCCAGTGGAGCTCCGTGTCGGCGGCGTCTTCGCTGCCTCCGTTTGTGGCGCCTTCAGCTCCGCCCGCGCTCGCTCCGCTCGCCCCGGGGGACCCCATGGCGACGCTCGTGGGGGGCTCAGTACCGAAGATCGTGGGCATGCCGCTCGCTGCGCTCGCGGTGGGTGCGCTCGCGGTTTCAATCTCGTTCACCGTCGCGGCCTTCCCGGGCTCATCGCCAGCTGCCGTTGAGGTCCAGGCCGAAGGGCCGAAGCGCCCCCAAGCCGCGCCGAGCGAGCGCGACGCGGGGCGCGACGAGCCGAGCGGTCAGCACGACGGTGCGAACGGTGAAGGCGGTCGTGCACCGGACGCCGTCGGGCAGAGCAGCGACGATGGGGCCACCGACGAGGAGAACCTGGCGAATGACGGTGACGGGGCCTCGGAGAAGAACGGGGCGGAGACTGGTGGCGCGGTCGACCCGGTCCCCGCGCCGACTTCGATTGTGTATGCGCCACTGAGTGGCATGCCCATCGACGGCGTTGAGCCGGGAGTGTTCCCTCGGTTGGTCGGTCTTGGCGCGTCGCAAGCGACGATCGATCTCACCTTCATTAACGAGCACGGAGAGACCGCCACCCGCACGGTAGCTGCGGATCTGCAGGGCCGGTGGGCCACGAGTGCGGTTCCGCTCATGGGGCAAGTCACGGTGACTGGCCGGCAGGCGTACACGATAGCGGATGGCGATCGTGTCGACGCCGAGGTGGTGCTCGGCACCTTCGCCGTCGGTTGGGGCCTCGACATGGAGGTCGAGATCGAGTCCGCCCAGACCACGCGCATCCGTGTCACCGGCTTCGCCGGGGGCACGAGGAATCAGGTCGTCAACATTGAATCTACGGCGGTCGGGACTCTCGCCGCGCGGCAGGCCGCCACGGCGCCCGGTGAGGTTGTTCTGGTAGTGCCGTACGCTCGCGCCAGCCTCGGCGACCTGTATTACTGGCTGGGAAACACCTCGGTGGGGCCCCGCCGCGTCTGGTGGCATCAACTCTGAACGTCCGGTTGCCCGATCTCGATGAATGCGAAGACAAACGGGAGGGGCGCCAACCTCCACACGACGATGAGCGCAGGGCCCGGCGCGATAGGAAATGCTCCCGCGCGTGAAGCCATCGGGCGCAAGCCGTCACGGCGTCAGCGTTCAGGCCAGAGCGATAGCGATAGCTGGGGGCTGGGGGGCGATAGTCCGATAATTGGTCACCCATGTGTGCGGAGCCTAGATTCGGGGATCCATCCAACGCGACTGTGCCCACAACCCGATTTGCTGCCTGACTAATCTGTCGCCTCAATGTGCATCAGACCCTAGTTGATTCAGGAATCTCCGAACTTGACTCCCATCAGGCAAACATATGGCTCGGGGGCTTGCTCGCTCCACTGCTTTCTGTGGAGGTAGTGCTGGAGGGGCAAGCTGACCCCTTAGCTAGGTTTCGCCGCGAGAGGCAGCGGTACGCGACGGCCTGTATTCGGACTTACGGCGTCTCCTCAGGGGCGTCCTCGATCGTATAGCTGAGGAAAGTCGTGAGCGGAACCCAGGAGACAAGTCGTCCAGTTACGTGGCCGTCCTCAAAATCGTAATGTGCGCCTCCGAACTCGCCTTGTAGGTCGACGCGGAAATGATTCGGCCAATTCTGAGTCTGGGTAAAATGCCTGATCCGGGCATAGATAGCGTCTCTTATGACGGTGTAGGCAAAGCTCCAGTTGTCTTCCACGACTTCTACTGACTCGCTCTTGACGCCCGCCAGGTCAACAATAAGCGGTTCATGCAAAGTGGGTGCGTGCAGCGTCACATCCGCTAAATCGCCTGGCAGGACCGCCGTGAAAGTCACCATCCGTACGGGGCGCGGAGCCCTGGCGTCTCCGGGGGCAACCCCCCATCCCGTTGTGACTCTCTCGAAAGAGTCGCCTGAAGGGCCGGTGGAAAGAAAGACCGTCCCCCGGCCATTGTCGGCGATCTCTTTGAGGACTGGGTCTTCCGTTTCAGCGCAAGTCATCGCAAGCACTAGTTCGACCTCTCCAGTACAAAGAGTCAGAAGAAGAAGGTCATGGTAAATGCCTTGTGCTTCTCCCAGAGGTACGCGCAAGTAGTCGGTCGCTGGGAGGCCATCAAACCTTAGGTGCATGCGATTGTCTTCACATCGGAGTAGAAAGTGCCTGAGTTGAGTCCTGTGTATTGCACATTCCATTTGACCCTGTACTTGTACTTTTTTCCACCCAAGCAGCTGTAGTCCTTGGAAAGCGCGCCGTAAGAGCCCCAACGGTCAGGTGTTGAAAAGTTTCCGTGCACTGTAGAAAAGGAATTGCTTCCTACGTTTGCGCGCTGGAGAGAACCATTGATGTACCAAGGAAGGTACTTCTTGTCCGGGGTGCCTGTGCAGGTGTTGTTCGCGCCCCATTCGATGTAATTACTTACCTTGCGGAGTACGTATGCCCCCTGGCAGCCGACGCCGATTCCAGCAGCCTTTGCGGCAGTGTTCTCGTGGTCGCTACCCGAGCCCGCACCTGGAAGCTGGTAAGTAAACCCGCCCTCCGTTACCTGAACATCAAAGATCGATTCTGGGTATTCGGCGGGCGCCGGGACAAACGTGGATACCGGGGGAATCTCAGCTGATACTGATTCAGCTGTAGCAAAGGCTGATGAAGGTGCAACTGTCGATGCTAAGAGACCGGCGACCGCTACCGCGATGATGCCGGATGTTCGCTTTGAAGCTCGAATCATTTCTTCCCCGATCGTTCGTTTGGTTGGAAACGCCAGACGCAAATCGGCCTGGTGGCAAGTGCCCCGAAAGAGAGAAGGCTCTCCGGAGTCACCCCCCACAGTCTGAATAATCAAACAGCGTTTTCCATGCCTCGTATGAGGTAGGCCAAAAATGAAACTCTGTGCACAAAATGGAAGGTTCCACAGAGCTGTCGTCCCTAGATACCTGCTCGCGTCCCTACGTTGGGTACAGAGAGCAGCCTCCCGTGCACTCACCCATCAGGATCCCAACCTGCCGCATGAAGCGGTACGCGGGGATGAAGTTCCCCCACGCCTGGGGGTTTGGTCCCACGCGTACTTCAAAGTGGAGATGAGCGCCCTCGACGCAGCTGCCCGAGGCCCCCGAGTACCCGATCAACTGGCCAGCTTTCACACTCGCTCCTGGCTGCACCGCGAAGCTGGAAAGGTGCGCGAAAACCGTTGTGTACTGAGTATCGTGCTGCACGCCGAGCACCTTCCCACCGCACACTTCCGACAGATCCCACGTCTTGCCCGCAGCAGGCGCATACACCGGCGTCCCCACACCGACGTGGACATCCATAGCGCCACCGGAATGGTTCGGGTAAGTCGCCCAGGTCTGCATCCCGATAGGGTTCGCCCAGCCGCCCACCACCTTCGGCGGCGTGCCTCCGTCGCCCCCACCGCCACAAGTTGAACCAGCTCCACCGATTGCTCCGAGGACCGCATCAGCGTCCTGCGCGCGCTTCTCGTACGCGTCAGGGAACGCACTCACCTGAACGCGCTGCGCGGCCACACCCAGGGGAAGATCCTCCCACCCGGGAACATCAAGGAGACCGCGCGGGCTCCCACCATTTGGCCCTGACGGGCCACCAAAGAACGCCTTTGCGGCGTAGGCCGGCGTCATGAGCTCTGACACGGTGCCCCAGCCTGCCGAGGGGCGCTGCTGGAACACTCCCACAGAGTCGTGGTCAGAACCCGGTGTGCCCTGCTGGGGGAGCCCGAGAGACTCCGGGACAGTCGAGTTCGCGAGGTTCAGGAGGCCTGACTCTACAAGCCCGACCATGATCGCGATCTTGACACCGTCATGACTGATTCCGAGTTCACCTGCCACAGACCGAATCGTTTGCGCGTTGCCCAGCAGCTCGCTGGTGAAGCCGCCGGCGTCCCCAGGGACCGGGCACTCCTCAGCATTGTTTCCGGCAAGGGCAAAGGCCATGCTCCCGATGATGAACACCGGAAGCATGGCGATCGCAAGCACCAGGGCGAGCACTCCGCCGATGATGCGGCGCCCAGTCTTTGACTGAGCTACTTGGATAGCGACTTTCGCCGCGACAGGTGCAGCCATGAGCTAGTAGTTCGTCCGCCAGCCGACCGGGTACTTCGTCATCAGCGTTGCCACCGCGCACTCGCCCCCAACGGCTGGGGGGGGGGTCGCAGTAGATCCCGAGCGCGACTGGGTACCGCTTCGACGTCGTACTGTCTGCGGTCGTGGTAGTGGTTTCCACGCGCACCCAGCACAGCTCGAACGAGGCTTCCGGGTCGATATTCACCTGCAGTGTGCTCGCCGGCTCCGTCCACGAGGCACCCTCGGTGTACTTCACCATTTCAGCCTGGTTGTACACCTCGAGCGCGCGCGATTCGAGCTTCGCCCCATAAGACGCGAACCCGGCAAACGACGCAGAATCCCCGGGCAACCACCACCATCCCGTTGGCGAGTAGTTCATTTCTGCCGTGATTTGTGGGTACGCGGCGATCAGCTCGTCGATATTCTGGGCCTTCCCCGTGAAGTCTTGCGAGATGAGCCCGTCACCTGCGCCGACGTAGTTCTCCGATGGGCGGGTGACGCGACTCAGCGCTTCCTCTCGGAACTCTTCAACCGTCCCCGCTTTCGTGGTGTCGACCGACATCAGCACCTGCGCGGCCGCGGCAGCGGCCACTCGCGGATCTGTCGTGATCTCCATCTCCGCAAGACCATCAGCGCCCAAACGCAGTTCGGGAGCCTTCACGTCCCCCTTCTTCAGCCCTTCCTGTTTCTCGGGTTCAGCTTCCTCTTCCTGCGAAGTGTTCTCCTGCGGGGCCGGCTTCTGAGCTTGTGGGGACTTCTCGCCGGGCCCAATGATCACTCCGACGATCACTGCGATTGCCGCGATCGCGAACGCTGCGGCGCCGGCGATGACGAGCATCTTTCGCCAGTTCTTCGGCTTCTCGGACGGTGAAACTGTCACTGTTCTGCTCCATTTCGTACGGTGGGGGGTTCACTTGAAGAGCTATCTGCTGCCTCAGACATCGCGAAGTCAGCTGCGAGCTCCATTGCGAACTCTTCAGCGGTAACCGACCACGTTGCCGACTCCGGCCGTTCCACGTCTGCCCATGCCTGCACTGTCGGCCGATGGTGATCAGCCTGCGTGCAACCCGCGTTGGCAGTGAGCTCCGTCATCCGGTGCTTCCAAAGCCCGAGCTGATACTGGAAATCAATCGGTGCGCTTGCCGGTGGCCCAAGCTCCAGATTGAACTGCTGCTGTTCGCGGTACTGGTACAGCGCGAGAACCTCATGGATCATCTCTTCGTGCAGATACCAGCACGGAACGACGATCTGCGGCTTCAGCATGTAACTGCGCACCAGCTCCGGCACCCACGGGATGAGCTTTGACAGCAGGATCTCGGAACGCTCCGCGTCGTCGAGCTTCATCCAATCAATCGGAAGCTCCGCAACCGACGGCGCGGGCAGCGGGGCAGGAGGTGCAAGATCCTCGGGGCGGATACCGCGCTCACGCACCACGACGCACCATCCGATCCCACACCGACGGCTGCACAACTCGCTGCGCGTCTGGGTGGGCGCGCATCACGCGCAAGATTGCGTGCTGTCGCTGGTCTCGGGTCAGCCCCGACTCCCGCCAGAACATCATCTCTTCCACCGCAGGGTCCCCGGGCGACAGAGTGACCTCGAGCCGGGGCTCTCGGGCAGTCATCCACTGGATGATGCTTCCAATCCCAACCGCAACCGCTAGCCAGCCGAGCACACTGGCAATCTTCCCCATGGGTATTGCGTTGTACGCCGCGATGAACGCAATCAAGGCGGCCACAAGAGAAGGAAACGCTCTTCTGACAGTCGACTCCGCAAGATGCAGCCCGTCTCGGTAGACAAACTTTGCGCGAACGCCAGCACGGCGGCACCGCTCACGGAGGGTTTCGAGGTCGCGATGTTGCTGCGCATGCTCCAAGATCTTCCGGACCACGTCTTCGGCGCGCTGATCGCTTGCGACCCGTCGCTCCTGTGCGCGGACTACTCGGCGGTGTGAGAGTGCGTACTTGTTCATGCCACACGAGACCTGGTGCTGCGCAGGTCTAGCGCCAAGTCAATCTTGTGTACTTTGCCAAGCTAATTGGCAGTAACGACAAACCCAGTCAGAGAGAGGGACTTTCTGTTCAACGAGCTGATGGAAGTGAGTACAACCATCAGACCCGTGAACGCGGCAGTAGTGACTCTAAGGGTAGTTCGCCAGAGTCTCGATGTGGTGATTCATTGAGTAGCGCTTGAGCGATCCGAGACCCGGGTAGTGCGGGCCCGCTGCGCATCGCAGAAAGCTATCCAGCCCCGCTGTGGAAAGAACGTAGGAAGCTGGTGAATTCACGTGCGCGACCAGTTTGGCAACCGCTTGGTCAAACTTCGCCCCAGGGTCTGCTCTGGTCTCGTTGTCGTCGGAGACGAAGTGACGGATGTGCATTCGGTCTTGGTCGTTGGGGTCAATGCAGGTGAGGTGAATCGCGACAGCGTAGGCTCCACCACCGCCGTCTTGAAAGTAGTCGCCCTGGATCAGGTAGTCGCCGAAACCATCAAATCCATCATTTTGATACGTGAGATGCAGCGACGAGAACTGTTCGACATCCGGGTAGTCTCGATTGTTCGTTCTAGTGAATCCATCAGCCACGATGACACGCGTTCCAGACAGGAAGGACTGCCGATACAGGGAGTCTGTCTTCTTGTCTTCGAAGACGTGCGTTAGGTCTCCTTGGAAATTGGTGACTTGTTGGGCCAAAGCGGGCCCATTCGTGAACCCTGCGTGGATAAGGGCGACTCTTCGCCCCTGGTGGCGCGTTAGGAACGCGAGAACATCCGCGAGCGAGGTGCTCGCGGTGAGCGCCATGGCCGGGCTGCCGGTGGAAGCATTCGGGTACTGCTGGAGTAGTGACTCGACGGCTGGTGTCGTGGGGCGATTTTTCCCGTGGCGGGAGTTAACGATCACAAAAGAGCTGCAGCCGTTCTCCGTGAGTGCGTCGAGTGCTCTTTTCAGGTCGTCGAGTTTTGCAGTGACGGGCTCAACGATTGGCACGAAACCTGATGCCGCCATCACAGCGGCGCTGTCGCGAACAGCTAGTAGCTCAAATCTCTTTCCGCGCAGAACCGGGTAGTACAAGACTCATCACTTCCACTTCATCACCTCGGCCAGTGGGGTTTCCATCGAACCGAGCAACTTTTCCCATTGGGATTCCTTTTTGAATCCTAATGGAAGAACTGCTGCAATCAGTGAATCTGGCAAAGATGGGATGAGTTGTTTTAGCGGAGAGAGGCTCCGACTCGACTTCAGCACCTCAACCAGGGCAGAGTGAAGTTCCACTGGGTCTATGCCCTTGAACAGTGAACGAATGCAGCCACGAATCTTAGTATTTGTAGTGTCTGGGGCCTCGATTTCCATACGCCGCAACACATCGAGTGCTTCTTGGAGACGAAGAGCGTCGAGAACGGCGGAGGGGTCAATGCGTTCGGGCGTTGGAGCTGCCGGTCGGATCTCCGAGATCCGCCCACGTGCAGTGAGCACTGCAAGTCCCACAGACGCATCGACCAGTTTCTCAACCTTGAGCAGGTGCTTCTGATCTGTGAGAACTGTCGCTGCAGCAAAGACGCGACGGTAGTCGTCCATCTGTCCTTGAAGGCGTGTGAGGGAGTCACGCTCTGACTTGAGCTCGTAGACCATCGCGGTGCCATTTAGAAGAACAAGATCCGCCCTCGACATGCCGATAGAGAACTCAGAGAGCATGGAAGCTGTGTTTAGGGTGTGGTGTCCGAGGAGCTTCTTGCGGACAACCGCATTGCGGTAGACGTAGTCGTCTCTTAGTCCGCGTTTTTCGAGAATCTGGTAAGCCTGATCAAACGCTTGACTGAGCGTGCAATCTTGGTGGGACGCAGAGAAAACCCCGGACTGTGACATGCGGCGCGCTAACGCCGTTGATTCGCCATTCGCAGTGAGTTCTCGAATCACGGTTCTCGAGAACATCTTGGAAAGCGCAGCAGCATTAACAACCGGCATGACGTCCCTTAGAACGCTGCAACACTTTCGCTAGCTGACTAGCAACCACAATCCGGCTCCCACATCTCGCCTATTCTTCCACGATTCTCGGTGTATTCGTTCTCGGGGCAAATGTGGCCATTCGTTTGCGGACACGTCACCGATATATGCACGATTCGTCTGAAAGCGCAGTTGCAATGAAGTCCCTGAATTAGCTCGCGATAGCCCTATCTAACCTGGTGTTCGACAACGACCCACGGTTTCGACATCTAGCCGCGCCCCTCGGAGAGCGCACATGTGGCGCCGGGACGAGCCGTCACAGAGGCCGGCCCTTTCTCTTGCTGGGCTTCGCCCAGTTTTCTTGCCGTGAAGCCTTCGGCAGCATACGAACGTTCCGTGCTCCACCTGGCCGCACGCCGAACCGCTTCGCGCCCCGGCTTCACGCAGCGTGCTCGCATGTCTGCGCCACGCTGGCCCACCGCTACGGTCATGCTCCGCACTCCACGTCTCCGCAGGCACATTCGTGCCTTCACGGCAAGAAAACGTGAGGGGGTTGAAGACCCAAGACCCAAGACCAAGCACGCAGGAGGCGCACCATGCTCGAAGAAATCGGTCCCATCGTGGCAGCAATCACGATCCCGACCCTGTGGGCGGCCGTGACGTACCGCTGCTGGATTCTCCCGGCACTGAAGAAGGGGGCATAGCAGTGGCCACCCAGCTTGCCTGGGACGGTGCGCCCCTCGGCTACCACGAGGAACCACGCACACCCGCAGAGCTTGACGCCGCGTGGGAGAGGTGGATCCTCCACAACGGCAACTACGGGTGCATCCCGGACAGCCACATGTGGCACGCAGACCGGTACAACAAGCAAGGGCTCGTCCTCAACAGACACACCCTGCACGTCTACCACGCATCCACGCAATGCAGCCCCGACTCCAGGCACACCCACGAGGCCGGGGAACTCCCCGGGAACGGGCGCAAAGGTCATCTGCGACATCTGCAACTGGCGCCACATCAGCGATAACGAGGGCGACGCCGTCGAAGCCTGGCACGATCACGGACTCCCCGACCACTACGACACCTCTGCCGCGAACAAATCAGAGACCACCACAGGTGCAGGCAACGCCGTCCCAGTGAACGTCGCCCAATGGATCGGCGAAGAACTCGCCACAGTCCTCCAACTGACTTTGTGGGCGGCACACCCGTGCCGCCCACTAGGCCCGGGCCGCGCACCACACCGCTTCTAGTAGCAACACCATCACGAATGGAGACCCCGATGAACACCACGGAACCCAGCCCCACACCTACCGAAGATCCCCGCTTCAAACCGAGCACGTCTCAGGCAGCTCGTAGTATCCCAATAGGGGGATCATCCACCCACGAAGGAGATTCAATGTCCCAGCCCACCGAGGCGCCCACAAAGCAGCCCTGGTATCGCCGGAAGCAGATAGTCATTCCCGTCGCCGCCGGCACTGCTCTGGTATTCGCCGCCGGCGGTGCACTGATAGGGTTCCAGGCCGCGTACGGCAGCCTGAAGCAGAACCAGAACTACGCGATTACCGCCCTCGAGTTCGCACAGGCCGAAGCAGTCGAGCTGGCGGGCACCGCCGAAGAACTCAGCGGCAAGACCCTGACCACCTACGAGAAGAACCTGGAGGTGATCGCCGGCGCTCCCGCACTCGTGGGGAAGACGGAAGCAAAAGCAGTCACGGACGCCCGGGAAACCCTTGGGAAGATCGAGGTCGGATCTGGGATCGAGATAGCGACCGGTTTCAAGCCCGTCAGCACCGACTTCGAGTGGGTGACCCCGGGACGGTACTCGGAAGCAGCGGGCGCTCTCGACGCTGCGAACCAGATGCGTGCCACCGCCGAATCTGGGCGGGACGCACAAGCCAAGCTTGTCGACCTCTCGGCCGAGCAGATCGTCGGCACCGCGGGCGCGCTCGGCGACGCAGCGAAGAACGCGGTGAAGAACACCGCTGCGGTGCAGAAGTCCAGCGACAAGGCCGCCAAGGACGCGAAGGAGACCACCGCCAAGGCGGTGGAGCGCGTGGAGCGCGCGAGCAAGGAACTGGGGGCCGCGAAGGAGCCAGTGGCTGAGGCGAAGGCCACGCTCGAGCTCGGTGCCGCGACCGCGGCGCTCGTCGACGCGCAAGCCAAGCTCGCTGCCTCGCATAAGGCTGAGGTCGCCAAGGCTGAAGCAGCTGCGGCGGCGGCCGCCGCAGCAGCGGAAGCTGCTGCGCCGCCAGCACCTGCGCCGGTTGAGGAATGGGCCCCGGCACCGTACACCGGTGGTGAAGTCGCCCAGGACTGGGGCGGCGGAGGCGGTGGTGGTGGCTGGAACGCTCCTGCCCCCGACCCGACACCTGCGCCTGTCGCACCCCCGAGCGGCGGCGGTGGCGGAGGGGGAAGCTGGACGCCTCCGCCCCCGCCCCCCGGCGGTGGCGGTTGCCCTGCAGGAATGAACTGCAACGTGTAGTCGCCTCAAACAGTGATGCCCCCGGACTGATCTAGTCCGGGGGCATCACTGTCTCTTAGGGGAAGAGAATCAGGGGAAAGTACTATTCAGTCGCACCTCCGTTCTCCGCGTCCTGGAGATTGCGGGCACGGCCGCGACGGTCTGCGTAGAACGCGAGCCCTGCACCGCCACCCAGGAGCGCGATCGCAGCTCCAGCGAGGCCTGCAAGCCCTGCGCCGCCGGTCTTTGCCAGCGGTGCGGGATCCTTCTCGGGGGCCTTCGCGTTCCAGGGATCCTCGTCGCTGACCTTCTTCTTCGTGTACACCGACTCCGCGGTCACCGTGGCGTTATCCGTGTGGATATCGCCCTTCTGCATCCCCTGGAGGATGCCCGTGCAGTCGATCGACTCACCAACCGCGAGCGTGGTCAGGTCCGTGGGCTTCACCGTCCCAAGCTCCGGCAGATCGCAGGTGATGTCTTCCACTTCACCCTTGGTGCCATTGATCGTGACGTCACCGAACTTCACGTTCTGGAGGGGAACATCACCGGTGTTGGTGATGCGGAACCCAACCTTCACGCCTTCCTTCAGCTCGGTCACCGTCAGCCCGTAGGCTTCCTCGAGCGTGTCGCGGTCGCCCTTCTTCAATCCCTCGTCGAGCGTGTACTTCTCGATATCGATCGCTGGGTTCTCCGGCGTCCGCGTCACGACCTTGTCGGACTTGCGGATGACCCCGTTGTAGCTCTCGTCGAAGACGTTCACGACCTCCTCGGCAGGGGCGATACGGATCATCTTCGTGTAGACGGAGAACTGCTGCTCGAGGTCGCCGCGGCTGTTCACCAGATCGAGGTACGCGGGCAGCGCCTCGATGCTGAAGGTGTACTTCTCCTCATCGAACACGGCCTTGAAGTACTCGACCGGAGCCTCTGCCTCGGTCTCTGCACCGTCAGCGGGAACCGCCTGAATAGTCTCGGAAGACTGAATCAGATCACCCTTCTTGAACACGAGCTCTTCACCGTCGTAGACGTCGGTGCTCGCGTACACCGCCCAGATGCCGGTGTACTGATCGTGCACGCGGTCGAACTTGTCGATGATCGACCACTGCGACGCCTTGTACGCGCGATCAGCGGGGATCGTGGACGAGTTCAGGAGGTAGTTGAACTCCGAGTTCAGCTTGATCTCGGTGCCGTCGATCGAGTCCTTCCCGCCGGCCTTCGCGACCACGTCCTTGTCCGGGTTGATCTGCTTCAGCGGGTTCGAAACGATCTTGGTCTGCTGGTTCGAGTTCTCGATGTTCTGCACGGCCTGGTTCTTGATGACGTAGCCGTCCTGGTCCTTGATCACCTTCGTGGGAGGGGTGATGAAGTACTGGTGACCCATCAGCTTCTGATCAATGATCGGGGTGAGCATCGGGTCGACATCAGCCTTGGCCTACTTGCCGAGGTCTGCCGGCTGCGGGTCGCCCTTGATGAGATCCCCGTTCGGGTTCTCCGAGTCGACCTGCTTCGCGAACACGTACGCGACGCCGTCCTTGACCTGAATGTTGAACTTCGCCGTCACGTCCTCACCGGTGGCCTTGTTCGTGACCCGGATGTCTTCCGCGTTCAGCGACAAGAACTCCTCGTCGAAGTCATCGGTCATGCCGAGCTTGTGGACCTTGTACGCGAGCTTGTCCGTTGACGGCATCGCATCGAGCGTCAGTCGGTAGAGGATGGTGTCACCCTTCACCACGACCTTCTTGTCGATATCGACCAGGTCGGTGTTGAGGTCTTCCTTGTCAGGCTTCGGGTTCGGAATGTTGACCTCGGGGATCTCGGTCGCGGTCTTGACGCCGTTGAGGATCTCGAAGCCCTGGTTCTTCACCGTCGAACCGGGCGCTGCGTCCTTCTTCACCGTGCCGGTGAAGCGGGCGGTCAGCCACCCCTTTTTCAGCCACTCAGAGTTCGGGCCCAGGTTGTCAGCGAGCCACTTGTCGGTGAACGTTGCTGTCCAAGAATGTCCCGCATCGTCCCAAGTGAGCTTGTACGCGGAGCGCGGCAGCGGCTTCGGGTTCTTCGGATCGCGGGAATCCCAGAACTCCACCGAACCCTTGTCGGGCGTGAACTTCGCATCGAACACGTCCATCACCGCGAGCGACTTCACGCCACGGGCGGTGTTCGAAGGGATGCGCAGGTCGATACCGAGGGAGTACTCGAGCTTCTGCCCGGGCCACACGTTCATGCCGTTGATGTCATCGTGGGCGTGGTCGCCGTTCTCTTCCGCGGAGCCGAGTACCTGCTTGTTCGGGTCGGGCGTCCAGGTGTACACCGGCGGCTCGTTCGTGGGCACTTCCTCGTTGTTCCAAATCTCGGAACCGTTGTTGTGGAGCACCACGGTCTCGCCCTGGGTGTCGTAGTCCGTGCTGAACTCGCCACTAATGACGAGTTTGACCGCCCGGTCGCCGGATAGGTTCTTCGTCTTGGACAAGAACGCAGTCTTGGCCGTCGCCGTGGTCTTGGTGCCCGCCACCTTGATATCGAACTGGTCGGTGACCTTGTCGAACTTCGCCGAACCGGGAGCGGTCTCGTAGAAGACGTTCACCTTCTTCGAGTCGGAGAAATCGACGTACTTCGCCGCCTTTGTCCAATCATCGATGATCTGGTAGTTGTCGAGGTTCGAGGGCATCTTGCCCTTGACCTTGCCGTTCACTACCGCCGAGACCGCGTCGCCCTGGAGGAACACCTTCTCGTCTGCGCCAGCCTGGTTCGTCCAGTCAGGGTCGCGGGCGGTCAGCGCACCATTCTCATCGAGCACCCACACCTTGTCGGGCGTGGGTGTGACCTTGCGGGTCTTCTCGGTCGGGCCGTCGATGCAGTCCTTGCCGGTGGTGGTGTAGCAAACGTGCGACTTGTCCTGAATCGTGTAGTCCGCCTTCGTGGGCTGCACGTAGGTGGGAACAACGAGCTTGTAGTCGCGGTTCTGGAACTTATCGGGGATCCCCGTCACGGTCCCGGAAATGGTGACCTTGCCGCCTGTGCGGCCGATCTGAATCTTTGCCCCGGTGACCTTCTTCCCCTCCGGGTCGAGGAGGTACGCGGCGGTGGCCACGTCCTTGCCTTTCGCCCCGATCCAGACCTTGTCGGTCTGCACCTCATCGGTGATCGTCATCGCGGACGCGTACCCGTTGGGCTGCGCGGTGATGACGGCGTTGTGCATCATGCCGGACGCCAGAACGTCCTGGTCGGTGAGATTGCGGCTCATGTCCGCTGCCCAGAGATCCTTGCCAGGCTTCACCGGGTTCAGCTTCCACGTCTCGCGCGGATCACGATCAGGGGTGTTGACGGCGCCCGCCATCATGCCCTGCTTGTTCACGATCACGTCGAACCAGAACGTGCCCTGCGGCCAGCTCGACCACCCGAAATCAGCCGGGGTGAAGCTCGGCGACTTCGTATCTCCCTGGTTCGAGATCTGCGTGGTCTTCGCGACCGTGCGCGCGTTGCCTTCCACACCGTCCCAGTGGAGGATCACCTGCGCTTCGATGTTCTCCTTGATGGAGGAACCGCCGTTGGATGCGTGGATGGTGTCAGCGACGGCCTGCGTGCCGCCGGACATCGTGAAGTCGGCGTTCTTGTCCGTGGTGACGCTGAGGTTGTAGGACTGCGGCGGCTCGTCCTGGTTCAGCGCGATGCACACTGCGGACGGGCTCGCCCCGCCACCTGCGAGCGCTTCGGGCCAGTATTTCTGCATGAAGGGTGCCGCCTGGGTGTAGACACCGGGGAACCCTGCACCGACGACGGCCTGGTCCCAGCGCTCCTGGAAGAACGACTTGTCCGCAGAACTGAACGACGCCCACGCGTTTGTCGAGGAACCAGCCCACATGATGCCCACAACGCGTGACTTGCCTTGATTGCCGCCGCGGGCTTCAGCGCGGTCGAGGGCGATTTGGCAGGCTGCACGGATCTGCATCTTGGCACCCATGCCTTCTGCAGGGTCTTCCTGCCCACCGGGTCCACCGTAGTTCGCGATGAACCACTCGGTGGAATTCTGCATCGTCCCCTGTGAAGGTTGGCCGTTGTCCAGGTAGTCGTACTGCATGTTGTAGAGATCCCAGGCGCCGGAGTTACCGTGACCGCTGCCCGGGACACCACCGCCACCGCCACCTGTGGCGAACGCGGCCTGCGCGTTCAACCCGCCACCGAGCACCAGCACGGTCAGGGCAATCGCCCCGACCTTTGTTGCTGGTTTCGATACCGCCGCGCGCTTCGAAGGCACGCCGTTGATCTTGTTCTGAGTCATGAAAGGCCCTTCTTGACATTGCTGGGGCCAAATCCGGCGATCTACCGGGGCCCACACCATCAAGAAGCGCGTATGCGCGCAGTGTCGGAGAAAATGCCACTTCAAAGGCCTCATCTTCGGCCAGACGGTATTGCTTTGTTGCCTCGACCGGGAACTTGAGAGCCAGATCTTGTCAGCGGCCCAAAGGCCACGCTTGATGGACGCGAAAGCACTATTGGGAGGCCCTGAAAAGCAACAGGTGTTTGGTCAAAAACAGCTTGCCCAATACGCTGTTGTTGCGTCGTTTGCGCCCCTCTTCCTGCCGGGGATCCGGACAGCCAATTTCTGATTCGAGTCAGCCCGCCAAAGCAGCTTCCCTTCTTGAAACAGCGTCAGAAATCTCTGTGGCAAATGAGACAACAGAGGGCGTTGAGTGTGCGCCCTGCTTGAGAGCCGCGAGCACCCATCCGGGACCCTTCTTGACGGTTACTTCGGGCGCAAGCTGTTCCAGTTCACCGACCGGGACAAGTAGAACACCGGACCCAGCGAGTTCTTGACGCAGCTCATTGGCGGCACCCCGATCTGCTTTGAATCCCTGTAGACCGAATTTTTTTATGGCGTCCCAAGGATTCTCTGACGCCAGCACTCCCTTTACTGCGTCTCTAGTTTCTCCGGTGAAGATCTTGTCGGGTGCTACCTCGAGTACTCCGGAGATCAGTGCGTTAACGGTTCTGTTGGTTTGCGGCTTTCTGGGCTGACGAAACTCGGCGGTCGCTTTCTGGTAGTTCTGTTCGAGTGACCCCGTCCAACTACCGCCCACCGATTCAACAATTCGTTTCAAGAATGCCTTGTCGTTAACTGCATCCATGTCCATGACCGCAACAACAGGTACGTGGGCGGCTTGGAGAATTCTTGCAATCTCAGCTATGCCTCCTTTCCCATTCGCCGAAGCGAACAGGACGTCACTGGGCAGCAAATCATTTTCAAGCGGTGCGGCCGCCTCGAGCGCGGCGGAATAGAACAGGCAATCACGGGCGTCTTCCGCAACGACTACTGCTCTGTGGAAAAGGCCATCTAGTATATTGCTGTGGCGAAGAAGCGGACTAGTCCAAACCTCTTCTAGCTGCTCCGGGTCCACCTTGTACCCTGTCGTCTCCGTGCCACTTCGCTCCAGCCGAACGACTGTCTTTTCGAGAACCTCAGCAGATAGAACCCCGGCCACAAAGTTTTTGTCATGTGTTGCCACAACCAACTGAATGCTGTGCTTCTCGGCAATGGAGGCAAGAATCCGCCCGAGCTTGAAAGCCTGCGGTGGGTGTAAGTATGCCTCAGGCTCATCGACAAACGCGATTTGTGTCCGACCTGCCAGCAAGGGAATTAGTAAGCCCAGAGTGGCTGCCACCCCATCCCCCTGGGAATCTAGCGGGCTGAGCTTGGCGAGGTCCTGACGATACTCATCACTGATGTCGGAAATCAGTGGCGCTTCTACGCTGGTCTGGCCATAGCGGAACAGCAGGGAGCCGCTCAAGGGGTCAAGCGTCAAGCCTGAGCCGAAGATGGCCTTGCAATGCTCGCTGAGCTCTTCCCGCAAATTCGAATCGTCCTCAAAGTAGTGAAGATCATGCGTGGGGGGATCTGTGAAATCAGCCCTCCGGGGCGCTGGTGCTACAGATTCGAAACGTGAGCGTGCGTTGGGAGCAAGAGTGGATGCCAATCCCAACTCCCGTAGGTGCCCATCTCCTTGGCTGATAACAAGCGAGACAATGCCCGGATTGACCTCGTTGCCCCGGACCAGATATCCATGCCTTCCAACATGACTGCCCTGAGCCAGCCAGGCGTGCGCGTCTGCCTCAGTGCCACCGAAGTGGATATCTTGCCTGGTCAACAGGTCAGGAGTGGTATTGACCGGAGGTGAGTATGCAGTGATCGATTCGTGCATCTGGCGCAGCAGCGTTGATTTGCCAGAATTATTGCCGCCGACAACAAGCGTGACGCCATTTGCTGCAAAATTGATCGGATCTCCTGATTGAATTGTGACACTTCTCACTCGAATTGAGAAGTCTGCGGCTGAACCGCCGCGTAGCTTGTCGTCCAGTCGAAATCGCTCTTCGAAATCGTCAATCGGCAATCCGGCTCCCTCATATCTTTCTTAGTCCTTGTTCATATGGAGGTCACAATCCCCAGTGGACCCAAACCTAGCGGTCAATTTTGCGGAAGGGGAATCGGAATGGATAGACCCGTGGTCGCGCTTCTTGGTGGTACCTCCGTCCCGGTTGTCATGGGTGCCTTTGCTTCCCCCTATGGGTGCCGTGCGGTGAGCCCTTTGTAACGCCAAATCGGCCCACCGCTCATGTGCGCGTTCAACAAGGCCGTGCTTGAGACCTGCGCGGATTCGGAACCAGAAACTCAGGCGGCCTTGAGGGGCCTCGAGTCTTCACCATCGAGATCGCCCGTTTGTTCCATTTGTTTCAGGAACCGTTGCCCAGTCTTTGGGGATTTCCCTCCCAGCCACTCGCCAACGTCTTTCCCGGTTGGGCGTTGTCCGTATTCAGCCAAATAGCGAAGCACTCGTTGGCGAGTTTCGTCCCGGATATGTTCGAACTTTTCCGCAGACACGTTCGTCGTCGGCTTGGTGTGACTCATTTTGTGCCAGTCAGGACTTTCTGAAGCTGTTGTCATTGGGGATTGCTCGCTTTGGCCTTGCGTCAAAACCTCTGCGTGGAGTGGTGAAGCGAAACCTCGTGACGAGTCTGCACGATGAGTTTTGAGCCCTGAGCGTTCTCGCTGCGCCTGGAGCTTGGTGCGCTCCCGCTCATCGGGAACTAGCATCATCACGAGGTGCGTGATCGCAAGGAGCGCTGCCGGTGGCGTCGACGCGAGCACCGCGGCCGCCCACGGGCTCGTGAGAGTCAGGTCTGCCGCACGCCACGCATGCGTGGCGTTTGCCACGATCGAAACGCCAGAGAGCAACACAAACGTGGAATAGGCGAGCCAACGACCGGGAACACCACGCATCCGAAACTGAGCCGCAGCAATCATCGTCGCCACAGTACCCACATCCACCAGGACCGGGAACAGTTCAGGGAGAGGCAGCCCGTTCACGCGTGCGACGTCAATGAGCGTGGCATAGGAGATTGCCATTGCCGAAATGCCGACGATCGCGAGCGGGACCCCGAGAGACGCCACGAGCGTCCAAGTGCGCGGAGGCTTCTTCGCCATCATACGATCCAATCTTCGAGGCTTGTATGACCGGAACTTGCCGCACGGAACTCGTTCTTGAAGTGCGTGAGCGCGCGGGCGTGAGATCCCGACTCCGAGACCCGGAAATCAGGGTCAAGCAGGAACTGACCCATCAGGCTTGTTTCCGCTGTGTTCGGACGAGATCCACGGGCAATCTTGAAAACGGAAGTCACCTGACCATTCGTCAGCGACGGGCAGAACCGGTGAGCTGCAACCCGATCATCACGGTCGTAGGAGAGCCGCTGCGGCGGGTTCGCGGCAAGCCAGCCCAAGAGCTCGAGCACCGGATGGTGATACTCCGAATCAATCACCTGAGACACCACCGAAAAGGTGAGCTCCACCACTTCATCCAGCGACGTGTGGGGCGCTTCATCCATGCTGCTCGGCGCTGGCATGAACTCAGCATGTTCGAGCGGAACACCACGAGTGCCCCACATCTCCTGCCCCCACCGCAGCGTGCACGTCCACAAGTACCCCCACGGGTACTCAGCGGCCGCCGCATAACGGGCAGGGCACCGCTCCGAATCGCCGCGCGTGGTGAGGAGCCGTTCCAGGATCATGTTCACGACCTCGTCGCGCTCAACGTCGTACCCCCAGCTGCGCGCGATGCCCAACATCGGCGGGGCGAAAAACTGGTGCAGCTGCTCGATGAACGCGAGGCCCTCCGCGGTGGAGAGCACGTTGCCGCCGTTGTCGGCGACCTCAGTGAGAATCATGCGCTGCCGCCAAGTATCAAAGCGCTCAAGCTCAGTCATCACGCACCCCCAAACCCAACTGCCGCACAGCCTGCGCGTGGAGCAGCGAAGTCACCTCACTCCCGACTCGCTTCAATGCCTCACCACGAGAGCCGTCGACCTCGCACTCGACAACAACCAACGCCGCCAAAGCATGGACCAAAGCCACGCGGGCCGACCGGAGCATCTCACGGCTCATAGGGCTCTGACCCGCAGCAAGCTGCAGCACCTCCCGGATATCGCCCTCCATGCGGTCCTTGAACAGCGTGGTGTCTCGCACGACCTCATCCAAACGCCTCTCCGCTGCCCGCAGTTTCCGCTCCTCGGGATCCTCCTGCTCCTGCAGAACCGCCTCGTGGATCTTCTGCACCTGCTTGTACACCGGTTCGACTTTCGCCGTGGAACTCTGGAGCTTCTCGAACCCGCGCTGCGCAGCCTCTCGCACCTGCGCGGGTGCGGCTTCGCTGGACGCGAGATCCCTGATCGTCCGAACCTTGTCCAACCACTCGGGCTTGTGACCGGTTTTCTCCACGGCAGCCGCTCGGATCGAGACAGCCGACTCTGTTCCCCGCTTACTCCTGTCAGGAGTAAGCGGGGAATGGGCGATCTGGCCGCGAACTGCCAGAGTCTCAAGGCCTGCGCTCGCTTGCTTTTCTCGAGCTCGCAGCTCATAGAGCGGAAGGTCGAAGGTCTCCCAAGCTGTGAGGATCTCCGCAGGCGAAAGATCTCGCCGCGCACGGTTTGTGACGAACTCAAGTACGTTCTCATGGTCTTCTTCGAGGCCGGAGTAGATCTCGGCACGAATCATCGACCGGTCATCGCGCTTTGCCGCTTCAAGACGGTGCGCTCCATCGATCAGGACGAGTGCTCCACCGGGGCGCTCAGACACCGCGATAGGGACGATTTGCTTGCCGGTCTGAGCGATCGACGCCTGCAGCAGTTCAACGTGTTCGTCGGAGACCTCGCGCTGACGCTCTCGCACGATGATCGTGTGTACGTCGAGCTCAGCAGGGCGGATGGTGACGTTGTCGGGGAGAATAGCGCTTTTCATGATGCAACCTTCAGGACTTCGGAAACTTCATCGGGGGTTTGAGCGGCGTCCCAGACCAAAGCAGCAGCGTCCTCAGAATGGACGACGCAAAGATGCCGGCGAGACGGGTGGGTGCGGCAAGTGCAGGCCCGCGCCCGTTCCGCATGAGCAGGGCAGTACGTCCGGAGCATGTGCGTGAGCACTGCCGACCAGCCTCGGTCGACCATTGACGCGAGCTGCGTCACGTGGTCGTGCCATGAAGTGTCGAAATGAATCGCGTAGACGAGTGGGTCTGTAGCGCTGCACGACCGCAGCTCGCATCGGAACGCCACCACCTCGCGTCGAACCACGCGGCCCATCACCGATCGCCCCCTACTGCGAGAAGCTCAGCCTCGAGCGCAGCGTATGCCGGGTCTACGGTGCGGCGGGCAACGCCACATTCTTCGCAGTGCCCCCGCTCGGTCTCAGGCAGACGTTCAGAGCCCCACCAGTGCTGATCCAGGGCACAGGAGTTCGTGGGGGTCCACTCGGGCTGTTGGTGGTGGCTCGATGCGATCTCGAATGCGATAGGTGCTTCGGCGGCGATAGGCCACTGCTCCGGGCTTCGAACGATGACTGCTGCGGCGTATGCCGCCGGGTTGGAAACTCGCTCCCCGCGAGTAGCTGCTCGAACCACCGTTTCGCTTACCGCGCGTACAAGGTCAACCTTGGTGAGGTCGACACGGCCGTTAACTTCTCGTGCCAGCTGGGCGTAGGTAAGTTTCAACGCCGGGTGGAGGGCGGCCAATCCGAGGTCGACTTCACGTTCGCGCGTGGTCTGGTTGGTTGGTTGATCTGAATTCTCTAAAGAACCAACCAAACCAAACCTAGTTTTCTCTTCCTTAAAGGACTGCGGATTTTCCGCCGACTGCGGATTTTCCGCAGTGGGTGAACCGCCGACTGCGGAAAATCCGCACTGGTCTTGATCTGGGGTTTTTCCAGCCAGTGCGGAAAACCCGCAGTGGCTTTCACCGTTCGCTTCGAGGAACTCCTCGTACGGCTCATCAAGTTCAATGATCGCCGTGCTTTCGGCCACATGATGCCCTTCCGGCGGATCTTGCAAGAAGAGGCGGAACCTTTTTTGGCCCCCTTTGGGGCGACCTACAGAGTCCTTGAAACCGGCCGGATAGCGACCGCGAACCTCGAGGATGAACCCTGTTTCCAGGAGCCGTCTCTTTGCTGAGACCCAAGCATCCTTGCCGAGCGCGAGATCCCTCCGGGCATCAGTTTGTGTGGGCATCCGCTTCGGATCGTGCGAGAGGAGGTACAGAAGAACCGAGATCGGGTTTCCGGCAATCCGGGAGTCCCTCACCCACCAATCGCGGTGTTGCCCAAATTCGTTCTCAAATGCGAGTCGCAGGCGGACGATCAGGGCTTCACTCATCGCCCACCCCTCCAATGCGGATTGCATTGCAGGATGAGAGAATGGGGGTCTCGCGTGCTGTGAGAATGCTTGATGGTGTTACTACTGCGCGCGAGTCCGTGTCATAGTAATGGGACACGACAGATATTCCTTTCTGGGATGTCGCCGAACCCCTGGAGTTGCCGCTCTGGGGGTTCGTTGTTTTTGGCTTACGAAAGTGCTGTCCGGATGAGGTTGTAGTCCTCGACCTTGATCGATGTCTTCCCGGTTAGCCGGCGCCAGAGCCATAGGTATGACTTCCCGCACTTGTCGGCAGCCTTCGGGGCAGTGAGCCCTGACTCCTGAACTAGGCGTAGGAGCTCTTCCCGTACTTCAAGATTTGAAAGAGGCATGCCTGAAACATAGCACGGGAATTACTGAAATAGTATTCTCCTACTAAATCTGCCTGAATCAATAGATCCAGTTCTCGTCTCAGCCATTTCGGTTGTACCCTGCTCGTATGGGTGAACTTAATCACGAATACACGCCTCATGAGGTTGCTGCGCAGCGAATGAATTTCTTGCTGTTTCTGAACCGCATGACGCAGAAGGAGCTTGCGCTTGGGGTGGGGATGAGCCCAGTGCAGTTCAGTAAGAAGATGAATGGGGTGAGCCGATGGTCGGTGGATGACCTGCTGGCGCTTGCAGACTTTTTCCAGGTCGATCTCAACTACATGGTTGGACGACGCCCGATCGAGTCGGCGGCTCCTAGGAACGAGAAAACCCCCGCCGCTCTCGCGACGGGGGTTTCAGACTTGCGCGCCCCGAGGGATTCGAACCCCCGACCTTCTGATCCGTAGTCAGATGCTCTATCCAGCTGAGCTAGGGGCGCACGTTGGTGACCCAACTCGTAAAACATTACACGAGGCTTTCAAGATATGAAAACTCGGGCGTGCATCCCGGGCGTGTGCCGCGTGATTCCGCCGATCTAGGCGCCGGAGAGTGTCTAGTCCTGCGGCGGAGGAACGCGACCCGGCACGGTACCCTGGTCTGTGTGCCTGAGAACACCACAATGCCCGCTGCCACCCCGTCGATGAACGACGGCGCCGCGCAGCTCGCCCGCGCCGAGTCCCTGATCCTCGAAGTGCCGGACCACCCGGCTGCCGGGATCGTGTTCCGCGACATCACTCCGCTTCTGGCAGACGGCCCCGCCTTCCGTGCGACCGTTGACGCGCTCATCGCTCCGTTCGCGGGAACCTTCGATGTGGTGGCTGGGCTTGAGGCCCGTGGCTTCCTGTTCGCAAGCGCCGCTGCCTACGCCAGTGGGGCCGGCCTGATGCCGATCCGCAAAGCGGGAAAGCTGCCACGCCCGGCCGCAAAGGTCGACTACTCGCTTGAATATGGCGTCGCGGTAGTTGAGGCCCACGCCGACTTCCCGCGCGGCTCTCGCGTGCTGCTCATTGACGATGTGCTCGCGACCGGTGGAACGCTGGTGGCGGCCCACTCGCTGATGCGCGAGCTCGGGTACGAGGTTGCCGGCACCTCGGTGCTGTTCGAGATCGATGATCTGGGCGGACGAGACGCGCTGAACGACCCGAAGCTGCACACGGTCTTCCACAGCTAGGCTGCTGGGCTCGGCTCCCCGCGCAGGAACCGACGGAGGGGAATAGCGATGAGCAAAGACGCGAGGGCGGCACGACGCGGCTTGCCCGGCGCTGATTTCTTCGATGTCGCCGGCAGTGACCCGGAACTCCTGAACTCGGGCCGGATCCCCGATCCTGCTCCAGAGCACACGCCGCTCTTTCGCTGGCTCGCCGCTGTACTCACCGCCGTTGAGGCGCGGCTCCGTGCGCGTGGCAATGCGGCCTGGCGCAACATCTTTCGGGTCTTCTGGGCGTTGATCGCGGGGGTCGGAGTCCTCCTGCTGCTCGGCCCGATCATCAACAAACCCCTTGAGTTTGACGACGTGATCGCAGCAGCGAAAGTCGATCAGGTCGACTGGGTCGCGCGCGACGTGATTGTCGAGTACGACGTTTCCCGCGACGCCACAGGGCGCTTCAGCGCTGCCGTTTCGGAACGCTACACCGCGGATTTCCGAAACGGTCCGGAGCACAGCGTGGACCGGGTCCTTGTGACCGAGTTCGCTGGACACGACGCTGAGTTCGAGCTTGATGAAGTGACGGTCGACGGGGTTCAGGTGGCGGCGCAGATTGCTCGCCGATCCACCACCACGACGGTGCAGATCACGCGACCAGATCAGTCAGATTTCTCGGGCGAGCACGAGATCGTCGTTTCCTATCGACTCCACAACCTGGTGACCTCCGCGATCGATGATGCCACCGGCGCTCCCGTGGACAGCTGGAATTGGCCCGTCTTCGGCGAGCTCTGGCCGCAAGCGACGAAGGGGATCGACGTTGAGCTCACACTCCCCGTCGAGCTCGATGCTGCGTTGATTCGGCCGCCCCAGGCGCACGTCGGCTGGCTGCTCGCGAGTGCCACGCAGTGGCTGACCCCGGAAGAGCCAGCGGTCGACGCGGCGGGAACCGAGCCAGAGTCGGGCGACACAGTGCGCTATCACTTCAGCAATGATCAGGGGCTGCCGCCGTTCCCGGACATTCTGATCCGCACCAGCTTCGAACCGGGGACATTCGCCCAGCCGGAGACGACCACGTTGTTCTGGTGGCAGAGCTACGGGCCTGTGCTGCCACTCGGCGCCCTCGCGCTCCTCGCGCTTTTCGCGAGCGCCGCCAGGCGGGTGGTCTGGGCAGATAGCGCCGGAGAGCCTTGGTATCTGGCTCGGAGCGAACCGCCGCAGGGGCTCACCCCGGATCTGGCCACTGCGCTGCTCGGAAAATCTGGGCATGCGGAGCTGCTGTCTGAGCTTGCTGCCAACCCTGGCCCCGCCAGGAGTGACGAGCGTCAGTTCGCACGGCTTGCGCGCGCTGGCCGACGGGCCGGCCGATGGGGGAACTTTCCCGCGGCTTGGGCAGCAGCGTTGCGCTGGCGCCGCACCGATGAAGTAGTTGAGCGCGGGCTCCGGTGGGTGCCCGACAGCTACGTGCGTGACTTCTTTGTGTTCGCCCCCGTGGCGATCACGCTCTTGCAATGGGGTCTGCTTCGGCAGCTTTCGCAACAGGTCATTCTTTCTGTGGTGTGGTGGCCGGCCGCATTCGTGCTGGTCTCGACAGTGCTCGCGGTGACGACCCTTGCGCTGGTGCATCGTCCGCGACCGCTCACCCGTATGGGCGCTCTCTCAGTGCAACAGTTGAAGGGCGTGCACGTTTTCGCGCGCGCGACGCGGCTCCTGGAGCGCGGCCCGCTCTCTGAGCCGGTGCTGCCGTACGCGCTCCTCTTCGTCTCTTCCCGGCGCGCGGGAAAGCACGTGGAGAGGCTTGCCGTCGACGAGGCTCGAGACCGATCGATCGCGAGCGGGTGGCGTGGCACTCGCTTCGTCTCACTCTCCGCACTACTCGCGCTCGCTGCAGCGGTTGCTGTGCTCGCTGGCACCATTGTTGTTGTCGCGACGCAGGCGCCGCCCTACGAGAAGACGGATCACTACAGTGAAGAGGCCAGTAACCTTCCGGGCACGTTGTACACGGAAACTGCCGGCTTCGACGTGCGAGCTGAGCTCGCGCGAGGCGTCGACGGAACAGCCCGACTCGAAGTCACCGAGCGGCTCACGGCCGTATTTGCCGAAGACTCCGCGCGCGTGCCACAGTACGCCCGGGAATGGCCGACGCAGTATCTCGGCCAGGATCTCGGCTTCGACCTCGGCCCAGTGACGATCGACGGTACCCCCATGACGGTGCGCGAGATTGAGCAGCCTCGGAGCCGCGTCATGGTGACTCAGTTCTCGCAGGCGCTCTCCGGCAGGCATGAGATTGAGCTGCGCTACACGCTGCGGAGTGCGGCGGTTGCAGCCCCTCACAGTGCGGGGAATCTGCAGCAGGTGCCATGGATTGCATGGCTCGAAACCTGGGATGACGAGTACTACACGAATCCGAGTAGCCCGTATGACGGCTCTGCGCCCGTGCGTCCCCTCCGCCTCGAGCTCACGGTGGCTGCGGACCTCGCTGCAGAGCTCCGTGGGGGCGGTTGGATCGATTTGGATCTTGACCGCCCGCGAGTTCCGGGGGCAGTAGGCAACTCCGTGCTCCCCTGGCAGAGCGAGTCTTCCTGGTACGACGACACGGGGCAACGGAGGGAGCTTCGGATCGGCACGGAGCGCACTCGCAGCGACGGCGCTTTGGTAGTGACCTTCGATGCGGACGCGGTGGAGTCGCGCGCAGTTGATGTACTGGGCGAGGGCGGCTCGTTCGAGATCGAAGCTGATGTGAACGCACAGTTGGGGAAATACGAGCTCGAGGTGGGCGCCTTCACTGAATTGGGGGCACGCATCGACTTTCCCGCCGGCACCTTCCCCGGAGTGGAAGAGGGAGCCGCGGAGCGGGCTCTCGCGGCGTATGAGCGCCCGTACGTTGGACTGATGTGGCTGACTGGCGTTGTCCTCGGAGTCGCGATCGGGATCACTGCCGCAGCGGCACTTCGCCGCCGAGCACCCAGCCTGGGCTTGAAGCTGGTGGGTTTCATCGGCGTCCCCGTGCTGCTCGTTGCGCAATGCGTACTGTTCTGGTGGGTCATCGGGCCGATGGCGGGCAGCGATACTCGGGGAACCGGGGCGTTTGTGCTCGCGGGGGTGACCTGGGCCGCCGTCGTGGCCCAATGTGTCGTGCTGGCACGGCGACTCGGCGCTGCGGGTGGAGAATAGACACCATGACCGAGACCGACGCCACCGCCGCATTCTTCGCCGCACGCGACCAGCTGCTCGCCTGCGCGGGCGACCCCGCTCGCGCACGCGCTGAGTTCAGCTGGCCTGACGTGGGAGACGCCTTCAACTGGGCGCACGACGTGTTCGACGTGATTGCCGAGGGCAACGACACGACCGCGCTGTGGATTTCGGAAGAGGACGGCAGCGAGCAGAAGCTCACCTTCGCGGAGTTGAAGCGGCGCTCAGACCAGGTTGCGGGCTGGCTCCGCTCGATCGGCGCGCGCACGGGCGATGTGGCGATGCTCATGCTCGGCAACCGGGTTGAGCTGTGGGAGATCATGCTTGCCGCGATGAAGATCGGCGTGGTGATCCTGCCGACTTCGGTGGTGCTCGGCTCGCACGAGCTCGTCGACCGCGTCGAGCGCGCGCGTGTGCGCTGGGTCTTCGCTGCGCCAGAGGACGCGGTGAAGTTCGCGGAGGTGCCTGGCGCCTACCGTGGCGTTGGGGTTGGTCTGGCACACGGCACCAAGGAGCAGCGCGCCGGGCTCTGGGAGTGGCTGCACTACGAGGAGTCTCGCGCTGCGGGCGCCGGCGCGATCGCGAAGACGACGCGCAGCACCGATCCCGCGCTTATCTACTTCACCTCGGGCACGACGAGCCTGCCGAAGATCGTGGTGCACTCGCACACGAGCTACCCGCTCGGGCACCTCACCACGATGTCGTGGCTGGGGGTGCGCCCGGGCGACACCCACCTCGTCATTAGCGCGCCTGGCTGGGGCAAGCACGCCTGGTCGAGCTTCTTTGGCCCCTGGCACGTGGGCGCCACCATCTTTGTTGCGAACTACGCGCGTTTCGACGCAGAGTTCTTGGTCTCAGAGCTGGATCGCGTCGGCGTGAACACGTTCTGCGCGCCGCCCACTGTGTGGCGCATGCTCATTCAGCACAAGCTGGAGCGCAAGCCGCACGCGCTGCGCGAGGTCGTCTCTGCGGGCGAACCGCTGAACCCTGAGGTGATCGCCCGCATCAAGGAGTGGTGGGGGCTTGAAATCCGCGACGGCTACGGCCAGACGGAAACCACCGCACTCATCGCAAACATGCCGGGCGATCCGATCGTGCCGGGCGCGATGGGGCTGCCGCTGCCGGGTGTCGACGCCGTGCTCATCGACCCGGTGACAGGTGAGGAGGCGACGGAGGGCGAGATCTGCTTGCGCATTGAGGCGGCAGATCCGGATCGCGACGGGGCCGCCCCACGCCGTGCGCCGCTCAACCTCATGACGGAGTACCTCGGCAACGACGCGGCAACCGCGCGTGCCACCGCGAACGGGCTGTTCCACACGGGCGACGTCGCGCAGCGCGGCGAGGACGGCGTGCTCACCTTCGTGGGGCGCACGGACGACGTGTTCAAATCGAGCGACTTCAAGGTGTCGCCGTTCGAAGTGGAGAGCGCGCTGCTCGAGCACGCGCATGTTGCCGAGGCGGCGGTCGTTGGTGCGCCCGACGAGACGAAGCTGAACGTCACGAAGGCGTACGTTGCGCTCGCCGCGGGCGTCGCCGAGTCGGAGGAGACGGCACGGGAGATCCTCGCACACGCCCGCGTGGCGCTGCCCCCGTACATGCGCGTGCGGCGCGTGGAGTTCTTCGAACTTCCGAAGACGACCTCCGGGAAGATCCGACGGGTCGAGCTGCGCGAGCGGGAGGAAGCCGCGTACGCCGCTGGCGAGCGCCCGGCGGGTGAGTGGCGCGAAGAGGATTTCCCCGGCCTGAAGGGGTAGTTTTCCGGTGGGGATGAGGCGCCCGCGCGACCCCGGCTGTCACGCGGCGTCACATGTCGTCATCGAACGTCACTCGACTGGGAGCCGCGGCATCGCGCTCACTACGGTCAAGGCATGACCCGCATTGAGACGACCACCGCCGGCAGTCTTCCCCGCACGGAAGCCCTGATCGCGGCGAACGCCGCCCGAACCTTCGCAGAGGACGGCTTCACGCTGCAGTCGACGCCCGAGTTCGATGCGCTTGTCGCTGAGGCGACGCGTGACGTGGTGGAGCGCCAGCGTGCCGCGGGCATCACGCAGCCGGGCGACGGCGAGTTTGGCAAGGCGATGTCGAACGCGGTCGATTACGGCGCCTGGTGGACGTACTCGTTCCAGCGCACCTCGGGCCTCGAGCTCACGGGCAAGGACATCTTCAGCCAGGAGCCCGTGCGCTCCGAGCCGGGCAACGTGCGTCTCACCACGTTCCCCGACCGTCGCGACTGGACCGCGTTCGCGGAGGCGTACCAGGATCCGGAGAGCGGCATCAGTGTGGGCAAGAACGCCACGGCGTTCCCCGCGACGACGGGCCCCATCACTTACACGGGGCAGGAGGCGATCGCAGCGGACACCCGCAACCTCGCGGCAGCCCTCCAGCCCGGCGAGCGTGGCTTCCTCACCGCGATCGCGCCGGGTTCGGCAGCACGCATCGAGAACGAGTTCTACGGCAGCGAGCAGGAGCACATCGACGCCTGGGCCGCGGCGCTGCGCGAGGAGTACCGCGCGGTGACCGACGCCGGCCTGATCCTGCAGCTCGATGATCCCTCGCTCGCCGAGAACTGGGATCAGATCAACCCCGAGCCGAGCGTGGCTGACTACCTCGCGTTCACGCAGATCCGCATCGACGCGATCAACCAGGCCATCGAGGGGCTGCCGAAGGAACAGATCCGACTGCACCTGTGCTGGGGCTCGTGGCACGGGCCGCACACCACCGATATCGAGCTGAAGCACATCCTGAAGACGGTGCTCGGCGCGAAGGTCGGCCAGATCTCCTTCGAGGCCGCGAACGCGCGCCACGAGCACGAATGGGCGGTCTGGGAAGACCAGAAGGACCTGATCCCGGACGACCTGATCCTGGTTCCCGGTGTCGTCGGCCACTCGACCAACCTCGTTGAGCACCCGGACCTCGTTGCGCAGCGCATTGAGCGCTTCGCGAAGATCGTCGGCCCCGAGCGCGTCATTGCCGCGACGGACTGCGGCCTGGGCGGCCGAGTGCACCCGCAGATCGCGTGGGCGAAGCTTGAGGCGCTCGGTGAGGGCGCCCGCCGCGTGCGCGTCTAACGCTCGCGCGGGTCGGTGAGGAGTGCGTGGCACCGCGCCACGCGCTCCCGCCACCAGGCGATGCGCTCGGGCGCTGCCGCATAGCGATCCAGCAGATCGGGATCGAGGGGTGGGCGGCCGACCGGAATCGAGCCCTCCTCCGGCACGAGTGACGCCCGGGTGACATCCCCGTCGAGCAGCGCGACCGTGCCGAGCCCGCACGCGCCCGCGAGCATGCCGTCGGGCAGCGCCGCGGCGAGCTGGGTGCCCATCGCGATGCCGACCGAGGTGTCGAGCGCACTCGATACCACCACGGGCAGGCCCGCCTCGGCAACGATCTCCAGCGCGCGGGCGACACCGCCGAGGGGCTGCGCCTTCACAATGATGAGGTCTGCCGCGCCCGCCCGCGCCACCGCGAGGGGGTCGGCGGCCTTGCGCACGCTCTCGTCTGCGGCGATGCGCACGGGCACGCCCGCGGCGGCGAGCCGGGTGCGCACCTCGGCGAGCTCGCCGACGGACACGCAGGGCTGCTCCGCATAGTCGAGCCCGAACTCGGCGAGCGCAGCCAGCGCGGTCACCGCCTCGGCAACCGACCAGCCCGTGTTCGCATCCACGCGCACGCGCGCCGCCGGGCCCATCGCCGCGCGCACCGCCCGCACGCGCGCAATGTCGTCCGCGAGGCTCTGCCCGCGCTCGGCCACCTTCACCTTCGCGGTGCGGCAGCCGGGGAAGCGCGCGAGGATGCCGGGCACCTCGGCGGGTGTCACCGCGGGCACCGTCGCGTTCACCTCAATGCGTTCGCGATGCGCCTTGGGCTGCGGCTGCCACCCAAAGTCGAGCGCCGCCGCGAGCCACGCGCTTGCCTCCGCGTCGCCGTACTCGGTGAACGGGGAGAACTCGCTCGCCCCCTCCGGTGCCGCGAAGATCGCCGCTTCGCGCACGGTGATCCCGCGGAACCGCGTGCGCGTGGGGATCGCGACCACGCGGACGGCGCTCAGTACCTCGTCGAGGGGCGGGATCCCAATCTGATTGGCGCTCATGCCCCCAGGGTAGCCGCGGCCGGCCGCCGCACTGAGCAGCCGACGCCCGGGGGCGCTTGTGCGTCGCCTGGTTCAGGGCAACAATCAGAGCATGAGCGAGAAGGCAGTCACCGCACCGGGCCAGCACCCGCACGAACCGCACGAGAACCTGGGGCAGCGGCTCAACTGGTTGCGTGCCGGGGTACTCGGCGCGAACGATGGCATCGTGTCGACCGCGGGCGTGGTCATCGGTGTGGCAGGGGCGACGCCGGGAAACGTGCTGGCGATCGCAACGGCCGGGCTTGCGGCGCTCGTCGCCGGCGCGTTCTCGATGGCCGGGGGCGAGTACGTGTCCGTGAGTACCCAGCGGGATACCGAGCGGGCGATGATCGCGAAGGAGAAGCGCGAGCTCGCCGAAATGCCCGAGGAGGAACTGCGTGAGCTCGCGGGGCTGTACGAGCAGCGGGGGCTCTCGCCCGAGCTCGCGCAGCAGGTCGCCGAAGAGCTGACCGCGCACGACGCGCTTGCCGCGCACGCCGAAGTCGAGCTGGGGATCGACCCCGACGAGTACACGAGCCCATGGGTGGCCGCGGTGTCCTCGTTCGTTGCGTTCAGCGTGGGGGCCCTGATCCCGCTCGCGGTCATCCTGCTGCCCGTTGGCGAGTCCCGGGTGTGGGTCGCCGCGGTCGCCGTGCTGATCGGGCTGCTGCTCACCGGATGGATCAGCGCGGTGCTGGGGAAGGCGCCGCGGGGCCCCGCGATCCTGCGCAACATCGTGATGGGCGGTGCGACGATGATCGCAACGTACGCGATTGGCTTGCTGTTCGGCGTCGCCGTCTCGTAGGGGCAGGCCGCTCATGTGGGGCCGCGCGGAATAGGCTGGGGGCATGACGCAGCAGGTTTCCGAACTCTTCGACCCCGCCGAGTGGGAGCTCGCCCCCGGCGCGGCCGGCTACACCGACATCACCGCGCACCTGAGCCTTGACGGTCGGATCGCGCGCATCGCGTTCGACCGCCCGGAGGTGCGCAACGCGTTCCGCCCGCACACCGTCGACGAGCTCTACGATGCGCTCGATCGGGTGCGGGTGAACCCGCGCGTGGGCGTCGTGCTGCTCACCGGCAACGGGCCGTCGGAGCGCGACGGCGGCTGGGCGTTCTGCTCCGGCGGCGACCAGCGCATCCGCGGGCGCGACGGCTACAAGTACGCCGACTCGGAGACGGCGGTTGGGCCCGAAGAGCGGGCACGCGCAGGCCGCCTGCACATTCTCGAGGTGCAGCGCCTCATCCGGTTCATGCCGAAGGTGGTCATCGCGCTGGTGCCCGGGTGGGCGGCGGGCGGCGGACACTCACTCAACGTGGTGTGCGACCTGACGATCGCGAGCCGCGAGCACGCGAAGTTCAAGCAGACGGACGCCGATGTGGGGTCGTTCGACGCCGGCTACGGCAGCGCCTACTTTGCCCGTCAGGTCGGGCAGAAGTTCGCGCGCGAGATCTTCTTCCTCGCGGAGACCTACGACGCCGAGCGGGCGCGCGAGATCGGTGCGGTGAACGAGGTCGTGCCGCACGCGGAATTGGAGCGCACGGGCATTGCGTGGGCGCGCACCATTCTCGGAAAGTCGCCCACCGCGATCCGCATGCTGAAGTACGCGATGAACGCGGTGGACGACGGGATCGTGGGCCAGCAGCTCTTCGCCGGCGAGACTACGCGCCTCGCCTACGGCACCGATGAGGCCGTCGAGGGGCGCGACTCGTTCCTCGAGAAGCGCGAGCCCGACTGGAGCCCGTTCCCGTACCACTTCTAGGGCGCGGGAGCGTGGGTGGGCGGCCCGGCCGCCCACCCACGCTCACTACACGAGTGCGGCCTGCTCGGCCTTCTTCGCGCGGCGCAGCTCGTGCAGCAGGGGCTCCGTGTAGCCACTCGGCTGCGCCCCGCCCTCGACGATGAGGCGGCGTGCGGCCGTGAATGCGATGCCGGGCGTCTCGCCGTCGGCGCCGAGCAGCTGCTCGTACTCCGGATCGGCGGCGTTCTGGCGGTCCACTACGGCCGCGCAGCGGGTCAGTGCCGCATCGACCTCAGCCTCACTGATCACGCCGTGCAGCAACCAGTTGGCGAGCAACTGGGCGGAGATGCGCAGGGTGGCCCGATCTTCCATGAGCCCGATGTCGTGAATGTCGGGCACCTTCGAGCAGCCAACGCCCTGGTCGATCCAGCGCACCACGTAGCCGAGGATCGACTGCGAACTGTTCTCGAGCTCCGCTGCGACGGTCTCTGCGTCGAGGTCCCCCGGCCCCGCGAGCGGCACGGTGAGCAGGTCTGCGAGCGCGCGCTCCGCGTTCGCGGGGTCCGCGGCGGCGGCGGCAACCAGCTCAGCGCGCGCCGCGAACGCGTCCACCCGGTGGTAATGGGTGGCGTGCAGCGTTGCCGCGGTGGGGGAGGGCACCCAGGCGGTCGAGGCCCCCGCGCGCACGTGCCCGATCTTCTGCTCGAGCATGGCGGCCATGAGGTCGGGCATTGCCCACATCCCCTTGCCGATCTGTGCGTGCTCGTCGAGCCCGCAAGCGACACCGATCGTCACGTTCCGCGCTTCGTAGGCCGGCAGCCACGGCTCCGTGCGGATGGCGGCCTTCGGGAGGAATGGCCCGGCGTGCATGGAGGTGTGGATCTCGTCGCCCGTGCGGTCGAGGAAGCCCGTGTTGATGAAGGCGACGCGGTCGGCCGCCGCAGCGATCGTGGCGGCGAGGTTCGCGGAGGTGCGACGCTCCTCGTCCATGATTCCGACCTTCAGCGTGAGGGCGGGCAGGCCAAGCAGCTGCTCGACGCGAGCGAACAGCTCGGCCGTGAACGCGGCCTCGGCGGGGCCGTGCATCTTGGGCTTCACGATGTACATGGACGCCGTGCGCGAGTTCGCCTGCGCGCCGCGCAGGTCATCGAGCGAGCCGAGCGCCGTCATGATCGCGTCAATGATCCCCTCGGGAGTCCACGCGCCCGTCTGGTCGAGGATCGAATCGCCGAGCATGAGGTGGCCGACGTTGCGCACGAACAGCACGGAGCGGCCGGCCAGCGTGAGTTCCTCGCCCTGGGGTGACGTGATGACCCGGTCGGGGTTCATACGGCGGGTGAAGGTCTTGCCACCCTTCGCGACCTCCTCGGTGAGCGAGCCATCCATGAGGCCGCGCCAGTTGCGGTACCCGAGCGCCTTGTCCTCGGCGTCGACGGCGGCAACGGAGTCCTCGAGATCCATGATGGTGGTGAGGGCGGCCTCAAGCACGATGTCCTGCACGCCCGCTGCGTCGCCCGCGCCGATCTGCCCGGTCCGGTCGATGACGATCTCGGCGTGGAGGCCGTGGTGCACGAGCATGATCGAGGTCGGGGCCGCGGGCTCGCCCGTGTAGCCAACAAACGTTGCGGGATCGGCGAGAACCGCAGTGGTGGATTCGTCGAGCGCCACGCGGAGTTCGCCGTCGACAACCGAGTACGCCGTTGCCGCGGCGTGCGAGGGGGCGTCGCCTCGCTCGGGATCGGAGGCGAGCGAGCTGGCGGAGTGCACGACAAGCGGCGCAATCGTGTCGAGCAGCTCTCGGCCGTGCGCGATTACCGCGGCGCCGCGCGCAGGGTTGTAGCTCGCGCCGGGGGCGAGCTCGCCCTCCTGCGAGATGGCGTCGGTGCCGTAGAGCGCGTCGTAGAGCGAGCCCCAGCGTGCATTCACCGCGTTGAGCGCAAAGCGTGCGTTGAGGATCGGCACGACAAGCTGCGGGCCCGCCATGCTGGCGATCTCGGGTGCGACGTTGGTGGTTGTCGCGCGCACCTCGCCGGGCTCGGGTGCAAGGTAGCCGATCTCCGTGAGGAACGCGCGGTAGGCGGCGGGCTCGGGGATGCCGGGCTGGGCCTGGTGAAACGCATCGATGCGGGCCTGCAGCTCATCGCGGGTGCGCAGCAGCTCGGCGTTGCGTGGCGCAAGTTCGTGGACGATCGCGCTCACCCCCGCCCAAAACGTGTCGGGGTCGATCTGGTGCCGCGACAGGCTCTCCTCGGCGAAAGCGAGGATCGGTTCGGCGACAGAAAGGTCGGCGCGGGACGCGTATGCGGTCATGCGAGCTCCAATGCTGGGGGCGGTGGGCGCTGCTTCGCGCCACAGCCCACGATAGGAGGCCGATTGCTGTTTTGGAGTATTCACTCCGTATGATGGAATCATGAGATCCGAACCCTCGGTCCCCGCCTCTGGCGGCGGACAGGTGCAGTCGGTTGCGCGCGCGTTCAGCCTGCTCGAAGCGCTTGCGACGGCCGACACCCCGCTCCCGCTCGCCGAGATCGCCGCGCGCACGGGCCTCGCAGTGCCCACCGCGCACCGGTTGCTGCGCACCCTGCTCGATCTCGGGGTGGCGCGTCAGCTCGAAACGCGCGACTACGCGCTCGGCCCGCGGCTCATCGGCCTCGGCGAGCGTGCCACACCGCCGCTCGCGGAGTCGGCGCGCGGGGCACTGATCCAGCTCGAGGAGGCCGCGCAGGAGACCGCGAACCTTGCGGTGCTCGATGGTGACCTGGTGGCCTATGTTGCGCAGGTGCCCTCTCGGCACCGCATGCGCATGTTCACTGAAGTGGGGCGACGTGTGCTGCCGCACGCGAGCGGCGTGGGAAAGGCGATGCTCGCCACCCTGCCCGAGCGGCGCGTCCGCGAGATCCTCGCCCGCACCGGCATGCCGGCCTACACGCCGACGAGTATCACGAGCGAGGAGGCGCTGCTTGCCGACCTGCGCGAGACTCGCCGTCGCGGTTTCGCGATCGACGACGGAGAGCAGGAGGTGGGGGTGCGGTGCATCGCGGTTGCGGTGCCCGGTGCGGTGCCCCCGGCAGCGCTTTCCATCTCCGGACCGAACGCGCGCATGACCGACGCGATTGTGGAGCGTGCGGTGACCGAGCTCACGCGCGCTGCGAACGAGCTCGCGTAAGGCGCAACCGTCCGTCGAGCGCGCGAGCGCCGCGGTGCAGCGAGTACCCTGGAGGGGTGACTTCGCACTCCGGACTTCGCGCCATCCCAACCGATGATCGCGCCTGGCTGCTGGCCGCCCTGCAGGACGCGCTTGCGGGCGGCGCCCCCGTGTTCCCCGTGCCTCCGGGGACGGATGACGCAGTGGTGGCTGAACTGCTCGACACCCCACTCCTCGAGGGCACGGCGCTTGTGGTGCGCACCTCTGGCTCGAGTGGGATCCCGAAGGCGGTTGCCCTCTCCGCGGCGTCCCTCATCGCGAGCGCCGACGCCACGCACGAGCGATTCGGCGGCCCGGGGCAGTGGCTCGTCGCCCTGCCGAGCCACCTGATCTCGGGCATCCAGATGCTCGTGCGCAGCGCGCGCAGCGGCATCGACCCGGTGTTCTTCGACGGCCCGTTCGATCCCGCGGCGCTGCTCGCAGCCGCGGACACGATGAGCGCTGAGCGACGCTACGTGTCGCTGGTGCCGGTGCAGCTCACGCGGCTGCTCGACCTTGCGGCGGCAGACCCGGCTGCGGCCGAGACGCTGCGCCGCTTTGACGCCGTGCTCGTCGGAGGGCAAGCGGTATCCGTGGCGCTGCGGCAGCGCTGCCACGAGCTCGGCGTCGCGCTGAAGCGCAGCTACGGCATGACGGAGACCGCGGGCGGCTGCGTCTACGACGGCGTCGAGATCGGCGACACCCGGGTGCGCATTCGCGCGGGCGAGGTGCAGCTCGCGGGCTCGGCGCTCGCGCTCGGCTACCTGGGGGATCCGCAGCTCACTGCAGAGAAATTCATTACCGAGGTCGGGCGCGATGGCGTGCCCGCCCGGTGGTATCGCACCGGCGACGCCGGGGAACTCTTGGGCGGCATGCTGACCGTCACTGGACGCCTCGATCGTGTACTCATTTCCGGCGGCATCAACGTGTCGCTCGACGAGGTGGAGCGCGTGGTGCGCGAGCTCACCGGTTGGGCCTCTGCCGTCGCGTTCGCCGCACCGCACCCCGAGTGGGGGGAGCGCGTCACCCTCGTGGTAGAGCTTGCCGGGGAGACCGAGCGGCTGGAGTTCGCCGCGGTGCGTGAGGCCGTGCGCGCCCAATTGGGCGTCGCCGCGGTACCCGAGTGGGTCACCGAAACAGACTCGATCCCGCGGCTCGCGGGGGGAAAACCGGATCTCGCCGCACTCGGCGAGTGGATTGGGCGTGTGCGCGACAGCTTCCGTGAGACGCGGCGCGCAGCAGGGGAGGATCAGGCGTGAACCAGGCGAAGGATCGACGGAAGTCGGGCAACCCGGCGGTGCGCGCGGCGGCGGAGCAGCGCGTTGCTGCGGGAGCTGAGCCGCGCATCACGTGGCGCAACTGGGTGGGCGGTGCGCGCCTGCGCACGCTCCCGTTGGCCGTCGCGCCCGTTGCGGCCGGTGCCGGTATCGCGCACATGGTGCAGGGTTTCTCCTGGCCGCTCACGCTCCTCGCGCTCGTGGTGGCCGTGTTCCTGCAGATCGGCGTGAACTACGCGAACGACTACTCAGATGGCGTGCGCGGCACCGATGAGTTCCGCGTGGGCCCCGCCCGGTTGACCGGCTCCGGGCTCGTCAACCCGAAGCACGTACTCGTCACGGCACTCACCTTCTTCGGCCTCGCCGCGGTGGCCGGCCTCGTCGCGGTCGCGCTGAGCGGTCGCTGGTGGTTCCTCGCGCTCGGCGCGGTCGCCATTGTCGCCGCGTGGTTTTACACGGGCGGCAAGCGTCCGTATGGTTACGCGGGCCTCGGCGAGGTGGTCGTGTTCATCTTCTTCGGCCTCGTCGCCACGGTCGGCACGGTGTGGTTGCAGACGGACGTGCAGACGCAGGAGGCGTGGTTTGCGGGCGCCGGCGTGGGCTTCTTCGCGGTGGCGGTGCTCATCGTGAACAACGTTCGCGACATCCCTACGGACAAGCTTGCCGGCAAGAAGACGCTCGCGGTGCGCATGGGGGACCGCGCCTCGCGGATCCTCTTCGTCGTGTGCCTCCTGCTGCCGTTTGTGGTGCCCGCGGTGTTCGGCTTCGCGCACCCGGGCATGGTGCTTGTGTGGCTGGTGCTGCTCATCGTCGCCCCGTGCATCCTGATCGTGCTCACCGCGAAGACGCCGAAGGAGCTCATCCTCGTGCTGCAGCTCACGAGCCTCGCGGGCCTCGTCTACGGCGTGCTGCTCGGCCTGGCGTTCGCCTTCTAACCCGTCCCGCCCTCCGCCCCGTTCCTCCTGAATCGGGGTCACTTCGGCAGGGTGTCGTGCGGATGCGCTCAGCGACACCCTGCCGAAGTGACCCCGATCGAGTGGGGGTGGGCAGGGGGACGGGGAGAAGCCGGGGGCCTGGTCGCCGCCCGGGCCGTCACCGCACGGGTGCCCAGGGCGAGCAGGATCGCGCCGGCAGCCCAGGCCCAGAGTGCGCCGCCGGTGGCGAGCACCACGAGCACGCCACCCGCGCCGCACAGCACCGCGGCCGCCACTCGGATCGGCTGTGCGCTGACCGGTGCGGCAGACGGGCGGCGCTCCCAGCGGTGCACGAGCGGCATCACCGCGGCGACCGCGAGCGCTGCGGCGAGCAGCCACGCCGGGCGGCCGAGCCACCATGCTGCGGAGAGCGGATCGGGGATCAGCGCGGCAGCACCTCCGAGTGAGCCGGCTGCAAGCGTGGCCCCGGCGAGCAGCACCACGACGGGCATGTGCCAGGCGTACACGGTCATTGAGGCGCCGTTCAGTGCATCAGAGCAGCGCTGCACGCGTGGCGACTCAGCCCACGCCGCGAGCGCCGGGCGGAAACGCGCGAAGAGTGCCAGCTGCACCACCCCGAGGAGCGCGAGGGCGGCGGTGGGTGGGTTGAGCGCCTCGTACAGGTTCGCCGGGCTGAGCCCCGTGAGCATGAGCGCGGCGAGCCCAACAACTGCCCAGCCGGCAACGCGGAGTGAAGGCACCCGGCCGTCCGCGAGCCAGAACCCCAGTTGCTGCACGAACAGCCACACGAAGAGCAGGTTCGCGAAGCCAATCGCGTCCACCCCGCTGAGGAATCGGACGGCGTCGACGGCCGCGATCCCGATCCCGATCGAAATAAGTGTGGCGACGGGGGCGCGTTCGTGCAGGCGGAGCCCGAGCGGCACGAACGCCGTGCAGAGCACGTAGACCCCGAGGAACCACAGCGGCTGGCTGATGCGCCAACCGGCGGTGGCGACGAGTTCGGGGGACAGACCGGCGGCGCTCAATGCGGCGAGCGTGGCGGTGACGGCCACGGCGGCGGCGAGTGGCACGGGGAGGAGGCGGCGCATGCGGGTCGCGAGGTACGGCGCGGTTCCGACGCCCCGACCCCGCACCCGACGGAAGTGTGTCGCGGAGGCGAAACCGCCCATGATGAAGAACAGTGGCATCATCTGCGTGAACCACGAGAACACCGTGAAGCCACTCCATGATTCGAGCGCGTTCTCGAGCACCACCTCACCATCCCGGATACCGATGCCCACCATGAGGCTGTGCATCACGACGACCGCGATGAGACAGGCCGCGCGCACCAGGTCGACCGCGCGATCGCGGCCGGGCGCCGCGCTGCGCGAGGCGGTCAGGGGAGCGGTGCCCGGCTGCGGAGCGTGGGGCGCTGCGGGCGGGGCTGACGCGCGACGAGGCGCGGGCGATACGAGGGTCATGCGAGGGTCCTTCCAACGTGCTGGAAGAACAGTCCCGCGAGGAAACTCGCGCAGGCATCACCCCGAGGTGCGCTTTCGACCCCCTACCGGGGTATGGGTGCGGCCTAGCGATCCGGTTCGACGAGGCCCGCGTCGTAAGCGAGGATCACCGCCTGCACACGATCGCGCAGCCCCAACTTCGTGAAGATCCGCGTGACATGCGACTTCACCGTCTGCTCGGCGATGAACAGCTCGCCGGCGATCTCGGTGTTCGAACGCCCCGCGCCAATGAGCACCAGGATTTCGCGCTCGCGTTCGGTGAGCTCGGCGAGTCGGAGCGCGTGCGTGTCGCGCGGCGGGCGCTGCTCGGCGAAGCGCTCCAGGAGGCGACGGGTGACGCTCGGGGCGAGCAGCGCATCGCCCGCGGCGACCACCCGCACGGCGTTCACCAGGTCGGCTGGGGGTGCGTCCTTGAGGAGGAAGCCGCTCGCTCCCGCACCCAGGGCTTCGTGCACGTACTCGTCAATGTCGAAGGTGGTGAGGATCACGACGCGCGGCACATGGTCGACGCGCGCCGGCGGCGACATGAGTGCCCGCGTTGCCTCGAGGCCGTTCATCTCCGGCATGCGCACGTCCATCAGCACGACGTCGGGTCGGAGGCGGTGCGACAGCGCCACCCCCTCGGCGCCGTCTGCGGCCTGGCCCACCACGGTGAGGTCGGGCTGCGCATCGAGGATCGCGGCGAAGCCCGCGCGCACCATCGCCTGGTCGTCGACGATGAGAACGGAGATGGTCATGCGGAGGGCTCCTCGGGAGAAACGGGATGGCGGAGTGTGAGCTGCGTGCCCGGAACGATGGGCAGCAGGGCGGTGACCTGGAACCCGCCGCCGGGGGAGGGATCCGCGGAGAGTGCACCGCCGAGCGCGGTGACCCGCTCGCGCATGCCGCGGATGCCGTGGCCACTCGGGTCGGGGGCGGCCCGCACCGTGCGGTCGGCCGGCGGCGCTCCGTTCTGCACGATGACCCGCACGCCCGCGGGCACTGCGGGTGCCGGCGGCTCGGGGGCAAGCGACACCGTGGCGGATGCTCCGGCGGCGTGCCGGGCTGCGTTGCCGAGCGACTCCTGCACCACCCGGTAGACCGCGAGCTGGCACACGGGGTCCATGCGTGCGGCGAGGGAGCCGGGAAGCTGGTCGGTGAGCGTCGCCCGCGACCGGGCGACGAGCTCGGGGAGGTCGCCGAGGCCCGGCTGCGGCGCGTGCTCGGCGCCGTCGTCGGCCCGCAGCACGCCGAGCAGGGCGCGCATCTCGCCGAGCGCGGTGCGGGCGGTTGCCGCGAGCTCGTCGAATTCGTCGGCTACCGCCTCGTCGATCTCCGGGAAGCGGTAGCGCGCGCTCGCCGCCTGCACCTGGATCACCGACATGCCGTGCGCCACCACGTCGTGCATCTCGCGGGCGATGCGCGTGCGCTCCTCGGCGATCTGGCGGCGCGCGAGTTCGAGTTCGGAGACTTCGCGCGCCTCGGCGAGCTCACCCCGTGCCGCGCGGACGGCGCGCACCAGCGTCGTGATCCCGATCGTGATCGTGGAGAGCGCGAGCAGCACGATGAGGTTCGCCACCATCGGGCCACCCGGGACGGTGTTCCCCGCGCCCGAGGCGACACCGCTCGCCGTGATACCGATGAGCGCGGCGCTCGCGACCGCGGCCAGCCACCGCCCGTGGAGCGCGACGAGTACGTACGTCGCGAGGAGCGCGAGGAGGGAGGTGACCTGCACAGGCCAGGGCGCCGTGGCGGTGGGCTGCGCGAGCGTGAGCCCCGAGATCACCGCAATCGTCAGCACCGCGAGGCCCCAGCGGGGGAAGCGTAGCGCGATGAGCAACCCGGCCGACTGCGTGGCCGCAATCATGAGACTCTCCACCACCGGCATGCCGTAGACGGTGACGCCGAGCGCGGCGGAGACGGCAAGCAGCGCGACCGCGAGCAGGGTCGCGGCGCCCCACAGCCAGGGGGATCGGCGGGCGGTCATGCGCCCAGGCTACTGCGCACACCACGCCGAACCACACAGAATTGGTGCTTGCGCGGCGCGCGCTCACCCGGATAGGGTAATTCTCGGTATCCCCGAAGACCCGGAAAGGAGCAGATCATGGCGTCAATCATCACCGCAGCAGATCTCGCTCGTCCGGGCACCCTGCTGACCGGACATTAGGTTTCCCGCGGCCCGCCGCTTCGCGCGCTGCCGCCCCTCCCGCTTCCAGCTTCTTTCGCGCCGCACTCGCGCGCACTCTTCGATCAGGGATCATGACTTCTCACGCTTCCGCGTCGCCCGCAGACGACGCCACCCCCGGCACTGACGACGCAGCCGTTCAGGCGCCTCGCCTGTCGACGGCTCGCGCCCTCGCGCGCCTCCTTCCCTTTGCCCGCCCCGCACTGCCCCGCCTCATTGGCGGCGCGCTCGTGGGGCTCGGCGCTGCAGTTGCCAGCCTGCTCATTCCGCTCGTGCTGCAGTGGGCTGTTGACGGCCCCATCACCACCGGCGATCGCCGCCAAATCGTGTGGGCGACGCTCGCCGTGCTCGCCCTCGGCGTGCTGGAAGCCCTGATGGTCTTCCTGCGTCGCCGCTTCGTGCTCGCCCCCTCGACGGGCATCGAGTACCGCATTCGCCAGTCGTTCTACGATCGCCTGCAGCGTCTCCCGGTCGCGTTCCACGACCGGTGGCAGTCGGGGCAGCTGCTCAGCCGCATGATGCAGGACATCGGCACCATTCGCCGGTGGCTCGCCTTCGGCCTGATCCTGCTGCTCATCAACCTGCTCACCATTGTGATCGGCGCGGCGCTGCTATTCCGCTGGCACTGGGCGCTCGGCACCGTGTTTGTGATCTGCTCGATCCCGGTCTGGATCGTGGGGTTCAGCTTCGAGCAGCGCTACGGTGTGCTGTCTCGGCGCAGCCAGGACCAGGCGGGCGACCTCGCGACCGCGGTCGAAGAGAGCGTGCACGGCATCCGCGTGCTGAAGGCGTTCGGCCGCGGCGGCCACGCGCTCGGCCAGTTCCGCAGCCGCGCGGAGACGCTGCGCGAGACAGAGATGCGTAAGGCGAAAGAGGTGGGCGCGCTTTGGTTCTGGCACGAACTTGTGCCGATTCTCGCGCTCGGCGCCTGCTTCATTACGGGAGTGTGGCTTGCCGCGCACGGCCTGCTCACGGTCGGTGAGCTCGTCGCGTTCTTCGCGATGGCCGCTGCGCTCCAGTGGCCGATGTCGTCGCTCGGGTACCTCTACTCGTTCCTCGTTGACACGCGCACGGCGACCGATCGCATCTTCGAGGTGTTCGACGCGCCGATCACGGTGCAGGATCCCGAGACGCCCCGCACCATCTCCGAGCCGCGCGGCGAACTCGTGTTCCACGACGTGACCTTCCGCTACCCGGACGCCGCCGCATCGGAACCTGCGCTGCTCGACGGCGTGGACCTCGCGCTGCGCCCGGGGGAGACCCTCGCACTCGTCGGCGCGACGGGCTCGGGCAAGACGACCATGACCACGCTCCCGACGCGCCTGTTCGACGTGACGGGCGGCGCGGTGACCCTCGACGGGGTCGATGTGCGCGAACTGCGGCTTGAAGAACTGCGCCGCCGCATCGGGGTCGCGTTCGAAGAACCGATCCTGTTCTCCGCCTCCGTGCGCGAGAATGTGCTGCTCGGCCGAGACGACCTCGACCCCGCCAGCCCCGAGGCTGACGCGGTGCTCACCGAAGCGCTCGAGGTCGCGCAGGCCGGCTTTGCCTACGAGCTCCCGGAGGGGCTCGACACCGAGGTGGGCGAGGAAGGGCTTTCGCTCTCCGGTGGTCAGCGGCAGCGCCTCGCGCTCGCCCGCGTGGTGGCCGCCGCCCCCGATGTGCTCGTGCTCGACGACCCGCTCTCGGCGCTCGATGTCGACACGGAGGCCCTCGTTGAGGCCGCGCTTCGTCGCGTGCTCGAGGGCACCACCGCGCTTATCGTCGCGCACCGCCCCTCGACCGTATCGATGGCCGACCGGGTTGCCGTGTTGCGTGACGGCAAGATCATCGCGATCGGCACGCACACCGAGCTCTTGCGCGAGAGCGCCCACTACAGACACTTGATTGCCACAACCCCGGAGCCCCGAGAGGAGGACCGCGCATGAGCCCCGCAAGCGTGCACGGCACGAGCGGCGAAGACCGCGACCAGTACACCCGCGAGGAGAGCCGCGCGATCCGCCGCCGCTCGCTCCGCCTGCTCGGCTCGATCCTGCGCCCGCTCAAGGGCCTGATCGCTCTCACCGCGATCGTCATTGTCATCTCGACGGCGGCGCGCGCCGTGGGACCCACCCTCATCGCCTTCGGCATCGACGAGGCACTCCCGCGCGCGGTGAACGATGGCGACTGGATGCCGGCGGTCGGCATCGGGCTCGCCTTCCTCGTGACGGGGACGCTCGGCTCCCTGTTGGTCGGTTGGTACATCGTGCTCATCGCGCGGCTCACGCAGGCCGTGATGATGGAGCTGCGGATCCGGATCTTCCGGCACACGCAGCGCCTCAGCCTCGAATTCCACGAGGGATACACCTCGGGTCGCATCATTGCGCGCCAGACGAGCGACCTCGAGTCGATCCAGGAGCTGCTCGATGGCAGTCTGAATGAGCTGATCGACGCGATCCTCATCGGCAGTTTCACGCTCATCATGCTGTTCCTCATCGATTGGCGCAGCGGCCTGATCCTGCTCGGCATGGGGATCCCGCTCGTTATCCTGATGCGCTGGTTCGTGGTCGAGTCGCAAAAGGGGTTCCGCGCCACCCGTGTGGTGAGCGCCCGCCTCATCGTGCAGTTTGTTGAGACGATGACGGGCATCCGGGCGGTGCAGGCGTTCCGCCGCGAGCCGCGCAACCGCAAGGAGTTCGGCACCGTAGCGGAGAACTACCGCCAGGCGAACCTGCGCGTGTTCCGCCTCTTCGGGGTGCTCGATCCGGGCCTCATTCTGCTCGCCAACGTGACCATCGGCGTGGTGCTGCTGTGGGGTGCGCTGCGCGTTGCCGACGGGGCGCTCGCCATCGGCGTGCTGCTCGCAGCTGTGCTCTACGTGCGCAACTTCTTCGGTCCGATCGAGGAGGTGGCGATGTTCTTGAACTCGTATCAGTCGGCCACCGCGGCGCTCGAGAAGGTGTCGGGCGTGCTCGAGGAAGATCCAACAGTGCGGGATCCGGAGGCCCCCACCCCGCTCCCCGCCGCGCGCGGTGAGCTTGAGTTTGACGGCGTGAGCTTCGGCTACGGCGGCGGGCGCACCGTGCTCGCCGACTGCGACCTCGTGATTCCTGCGGGGCAGACCGTTGCGCTTGTGGGCACGACGGGCGCTGGCAAGTCCACGCTCGCGAAGCTTGTGGCGCGCTTCTACGACCCGACGACCGGTGTGGTGTCGCTCGACGGGGTGGATCTGCGGGAGCTTGACCCCGCGGACCTGCGCCGCGCGATCGTCATGGTGACGCAGGAGGCGTACCTCTTCAGCGGTACGGTCGCCGACAACATCGCGCTCGGCCGACCGGACGCGAGCGCCGAGGAGATTCGCGCCGCGGCGCGCGCCGTCGGGGCTGACGCCTTCATCGAGGCGCTGCCCGACGGCTACGACACTGACGTGAACAAGCGCGGCGGCCGCGTCTCGGCGGGGCAGCGGCAGCTGATCTCGTTCGCGCGCGCCTTCCTCGCTGATCCGCGGGTGCTTATCCTCGACGAGGCCACCGCCTCGCTCGATCTGCCGAGCGAGCGGCTCGTACAAGACGCGCTGCAGCGGCTCCTCGCCGATCGCACCGCGATCATCATTGCGCACCGCCTCTCGACCGTCGCGATCGCCGATCGCGTGCTCGTCATGGAGCACGGTCGAGTGGTCGAGGATGGGAGCCCGGCCGAGCTCATCGCAGCGGGTGGGCGCTATGCGGCGCTGAACGCCGGGTGGGAAGCCTCGCAGGCGTAGCCGCCCGGCCCCCCGCCCGGCGCCGGCTCAGTCGGCGATCTGCGTGGGGCTGTTCAGTGACACGGTGAGGTGGGTGGTGACGTGCTGCACGACACCACCCACCCCGATCCAGCCGTTCGCCGCGGTTTGCAGCACGGCGGCGAGATCGCCGTCGAGGCGGGTGGCGAAGTGGTCCGATCCCGAGTAGATTCCTGCGGTCTTCGCGTCCTCGATGGCGGCGTATATCGGTGACATGTGGTCACCCTCGCTGCCCCCGTCGAGCAGGGGATAGAGCGACCAGTGTGCGCGGGCGCGCACCCCAGCCGGGGCGAGCGATACGGGGGCCGCGCCGAGCGCGGGCACGCCGGCGGGGAGCGCGCAGGCGAGTTCCCCCGGGCAGCCGCGTGAGAGCAGGATCGCGGCGGAGATGTGCGCACCGCTCGCCGCCGCAGCGCCGATCACGTCGCGCAGAAACTCGAGCACGCGCTGCTCGGTGCCACCGACGAAGGTCGAGATGTCGTTCGTCTCGAGTGTGAGGCCCGTGCGGTCGGCCTGCTCGAGCGCGCCGAGGATGATCCGCACGTAGTCGGAGTCGTACACGGAGAGCGTGAAGCGGGCGCCCACCCCGTACTGCTGCGGGGTCATGTCGGGCCCGACGGCCGGGGTCTGAGGGGATGCGGAGTCTGCGGTGTCGCTTGCGTGGGTCACGGCACCCACCATAGAAGATTCCGGCCCAATTCCGCGATCCGGAATTCTGCTACGGTGTTGAGCACACGGGAGTCCGGTAGGCCGGGCTGAGAGGAAGGTCATCAACCTTCGACCGTCGAACCTGATCTGGATCATGCCAGCGCAGGGAGACACTCTTTTCACACCCGTGCCCATCAATGAATGAAAGGGCACGCTTTTGCGTCACCATACCCACTCACGTCCACCCGCACGTCGTCTCTTCGCCGCCGCTGCGGTCCTCGCGACTTGCGCGCTCGCGCTCGTTGGCTGTGCCGCTCCCGCGGGATTGCAGAGCGCCGACTCCACGGCAGCGGGGCAGGGCACCGCGCACGTGAGCTTCGCGCTCGATTGGGCGCCGAACACGAACCACATTGGCGTGTACGTGGCCGAGGCGGAGGGCTTCTTCGCCGACGCCGGCCTCGACGTCGAAATTCTGCCCTACGGGTCGACCCCCTCGAGCCAGCTCGTCTCCGCCGGCGAGGCCGACTTTGGCATCGGTGGGCAGTCAGGCGTGCAGATGGCGCGCACTTCAGGCCTTGACGTGGTGTCCGTCTACCGCGTCACGCAGACCGACACTGGCCGCCTCGTGGTGCTCGGCTCTCGCGATGACCTCACCCGTCCGAAGGATCTCGACGGCCTCGTGTTCGGTGGCTTTGGCGCCCCGCTCTTCGGCGCGCTCGCGAAGACCACGATCCAGGGTGACGGCGGGGCAGGCAACTTTGAGGAGGTCGTGCTCGACACCGGCGCGTATGAGGCGCTCTCGCAGGGGCGCATCGACTTCACTCTCTCTGTCTCAACGTGGGAAAACCTCCAGATGGAGATCGACGGCCACCCGTATCGCGCCTGGCGCTACCAGGACTTCGGCGTGCCCGAGCAGCAGTCCACCGGCATCATCTCGAGCGACGCGTACCTCGCAGCGCACCCGACGGAGGCGCGCGCGTTCGTTGAGGCGGTTGCGCGCGGCTACGCGTTTGCCGCAGAGCACCCGGAGGAGGCCGCCGACATCCTGATCGCGGCGAATCCAGACACCCTCGGCACCGCCGAGGAGCTCGTGCGCCGCAGCGCGAAACTCATGGCGGAGGATGGCTACCTCGTGGCGAAGGGGCATGAGATCGGCGAGGTGAACCCGGAAGCCTGGGCAGAGTTCGGCGCCTTCCTCTTCGACGGCGGCTTCCTCACGGACTCCGAGGGCAAACCCGTCACCGAGGAACCCGACTGGACCGAGTACTACACCGAGCTCCGCGGGTGAGCGGCGTGGGGGCCGCAGCGCCGCGCACCGCGGTGACTGGCGGTGCGGGGAACGCCGCCAGTCACACGGTGGGCCGAGCGCTCGCGCGGGTGCTGCCGCCCGTCGCGGCCTTCGCGCTGCTGCTCGTGATCTGGCAGACCGCCACGACGGCGGGTCTCGTGCCACCCGACATGCTGCCGGCCCCCACACGCATTCTCGAATCCGGACTCGCTGAACGCGACGCGCTGCTGCGCCACACCCTCACCACGGTGACGGCGACGCTCACGGGCTTCACGCTCTCCGTCGCGGTGGCGTTCCTCGCGGCGACGCTGCTCGACTTCTCCCCGCTCCTCCGCAGTGCGATTCTCCCGCTCCTCGTGGTGAGCCAGACCCTGCCACTCATCGCCCTTGCGCCGCTCGTGGTGCTCTGGTTCGGCTTCGGTCTGCTCCCGAAGGTGCTGCTTGTCGCGTTCGTCACCTTCTTCCCCATGGTGGTTGGGCTGCTGCGCGGCTTCGCTGAGGCCGATCCCGATGCGGAGGTGCTGCTTCGCTCGATGGGGGCGGGCCGCTGGCAGCTGTTTCGCTTCGTGCGCCTCCCCGCGGGCATCCCATCCTTCTTCTCTGCCCTGCGCATTTCCATCACCTACGCCGTGGTGGGCACCATCTTTGCCGAGTACGCGGGGGCGGTCGCGGGGCTTGGGGTCTACATGCAGTCGGCGAAGCACGTGTTCCGCACGGATCTCGTGCTTGCGGCGGTCACGGTGTCCTCGCTCGTCACGCTCGCGCTGTTCGGCCTCGTGATCCTCATCGAGCGGGTCTCGGTGCCCTGGCTGCGCATCGAGCAGGGACGCGCACGGTGAGCGGGGCGGGCAGCGCACTCGAGCTGATTGGGATCGCGAAGGCGTTTGGCGAGCACCCCGTGCTCGCAGACATCTCGCTGCGTGTGAGTGCCGGCGAGATCGTCTCGCTCGTGGGCGCGAGCGGCTCGGGGAAGTCGACGCTGCTCGCACTGCTCACGGGCGCGCTGCGCGCCGACACGGGCGAGATTCGCTACGGCGGCGCTCGCATCGATCCCGCCGAGATGGGCCTCGATCGTCCCTTCGCGTTCATGCCGCAGCGCGATGTGCTGCTGCCGTGGCGGCGCGTGCTCGACAACGCGTGCATCGGGCTCGAGGTCGCCGGGGCGCAGAAGCGTGCGGCGCGCGATCGTGCGGCCGCGCTCTTCGCGCCGTTCGGGCTCGCCGGTACAGAGGAGCGCTACCCGCGGCAGCTTTCCGGCGGCATGCGCCAGCGCGTCTCGTTTCTCCGCACCGTGGTGCAGGGGAAGCCCGTGCTGTTGCTCGACGAGCCGTTTGGTGCGCTCGACGCGATCACCCGGGATGAGCTGCAGCGTTGGCTCCTCGACATCTGGGCCGAGCACGGCTGGAGCATCCTGCTCATCACGCACGACATTCGCGAGGCTGTGCGGCTGAGCGACCGGGTGCTCGTGCTCCCACAGCGCGCCGGGGCGATTGCGGGGGAGGTGTCGGTCTCGCGCGACATCCCGCGGGGCGACGGCTTCCTGCTCGATGGGCGGGTGCCCCGGCTTGAGGCTCGCCTGCACGAGCACATGGCGGCCGCCCGCGCGTAGCGCTTGGTTGGCTACAGCTGCGTGGGCTTCGCGTCGGTGTGTGCGGTCTCAGCGTCCACTGCCTCGGCGCTCACCGTTTCAGCGGCTGCTGCCGCGGTGCCCTGCGTCTCGGCGTCCATCGCCTCGTCCTCGACGATGCTGTCTGCCGTGCGCTCGCGGTTGCGCCAGTCGTAAATACTCTCGGACGCGGTGTCACGCGGCTTCGAGAGGAAAATGATGGACAGCGAGACCCCGATGAGGGCTGCGAAGATTGCCGCAAGCCACGGCTTGATGCCCATCAGGAAGAACACCGCGAACGGGGCTGCGAAAAAGAGCAGTCGCAGCACGATGTACACAATCCAGGCGGTCCGGGGGTTCTTCACGGCGACGAGTCTACCCGGCGTAACTGCGGCGATCCTGAGCCGAGGGGCCGCGAGCGCCCAGCCCAGTGTGATGTGGTGCGAGTACCATAGGGGCATGGTGCGATTCGGGATTATCGGTATCGTCATCGCGGTGGCCTTCACGCTGTATTCGCTGGTCGACGCGGCGATGACGGACGGCGCGCGAGCCCGCGGCGTTGCGAAACCCGTGTGGGTGGTGCTCATCGTCGTGCTTCCCGTGATCGGCGGCATCCTCTGGTTTGTCATCGGCAAGGGAGACACCCCCGCGGTGCGGCCCGCCGCGCCAGATGATGACCCCCGGTTCAGCGGCACCAACATGTCATCGGGCGACCTCGATGCGCACATGCGTGATCTTGAGGCGCGCCTGCGAGAGCTCGACGAAGAGACCTTCCCCGGCGAGCAGCCGGGCTCCGCTGCAGGCGAGGCCGAGCGCCCAGCACGCGACGAGAACCGGCGCGATGAGAATCGGCGCGACGGCGGCACGCAGGCCGACGGCGACGCGTCGCAGCCGTGAGCCAGGCTGACGCTCCCGCGGCTCCCGCACCGGCCTCGATCTTCGCGGTTGAGCTGCTCGGCGAGCTGATTCGCCTCGGGGTGCGCGACGTCGTGGTGTGCCCCGGCTCCCGCTCGCAGGCGCTCGCGCTCGCCGCAGCGGCGGCCGAGCGCGTCGGTGCGATTCGCCTGCACGTGCGCGTCGACGAGCGCTCCGCGGCATTCTTCGCGCTCGGCATCGCGCGCGAGACCGGCGTGCCAGCTCCCGTTATCGTGACGAGCGGAACGGCCGTCGCAAACCTCTTGCCCGCGGCACTTGAGGCGCACGCCGGGCGAGTGCCGATGCTGCTGCTCACCGCGGACCGCCCCACTGAGCTGCGCGGCATTCGCAGCAACCAGACCACCGAGCAGGCAGGATTGTTTGGCCCGGCCGCTCGGCTCAGCCTGGATGTGCCCGCGCCCGCGCTCGGAGCAGACGGCGATCTCGTGCGCACGGATGCGACCGACCCGCAGACGCTCGCCGCGCGTGCGATCTCTGCGGCGACCGGCTTCCTCGGCGCAGCGCCGGCGGGCCCCGTACAGCTCAACCTGGCGTTCCGCGAACCGCTCTCAGGAGTCGCCGGATTCGAGACGATGATCGACCGCGGCTTCGAGGCGGCCGCGGCCGAAGCAGCGGAGATTCGAGAGAACGACGCGCTCGGCATTGCGAGCACGGCAGCGCAGGCGGTTCCGGGTGGGCTCCGCAGCCACGCGGGCTTCACCGACGACGAGCAGTACATCCACTCCGGCGATGCCTACACGGTCGTTCTCGCTGGTGCCGACGCTGGCCCCGACGCTGAGGTGTTCGCCCGCGCGATCGGTGCTCCCCTCCTCGCGGAGGTCGTGAGCGGCGCGCGCTACGGGCGGGAAGCAATTGCCGCCTACGCCACGTTGCTTGAGCACCCCGAAATCGGCGGGCTCGTTGAGCGGGCCGTGGTGTTCGGGCACCCCACGCTCACGCGGCAGGCGAACGCGCTGCTGCGACGCGACGCCGTCGAGGTGATTGTCGTCGACCCGCACGCGGGCCCCGGCGTTGAGCACGTGAATCCTGGCCGCCGCGCAACGGTCGTGCGTGCGGCGCGTGCCGCCGCCGACCACGATCCCGCGCTGCTGCACCGCTGGCTGGGCGCGTGGGTGGTGGCCGACCGCGAGCTGCAGCGCGAGCGCACCACGGTGCACGCGCCGAACCTGTCCGCGGCCACCGCGCCCGGGTACAAGGAACGCAACGCGTACGCGCGCTCGGAGGTCGCAACGATGCGCGAGGCGGTGAGCCGCGAGCTCCTCGCCGAGAGCGTGTGGCGCGGCTCCTGGCCGCACGATCGTCTGGTTCTCGCCGCCTCCCGTCTGGTGCGTGTGCTCGACGGCCTCGCCCCGGGGCGCAAGCTCGGCGTGCACGCGAACCGCGGGCTTGCGGGCATCGACGGCACCGTCGCCACCGCGCTCGGCATCGCCGCCGCGAGCCAGGCGGACCCCGAGAGCTCGGCCGCCGCGGGAGTGACTCGCGTACTCATCGGCGATCTCGCCCTGCTGCACGACGCCGGGTCGCTCCTCCTCCCGCAGACGGAGCGCGCCGTGCGCATTCAGCTGTTCGTGGGCAACGACGGCGGCGGGACGATCTTTGATGGGCTTGAGGTTGCGGACGCCGCGGCCGCAGACGCGTTCGACCGTGTGATGCTCACGCCGCACTCGGTGTCGCTCGAAGCCCTCGCCGCCGCGTACGGCTGGGAGTATCGCCAGGTGGAGACGCGCAGCGAGCTCGAGCGCCTGCTCACGGAGCCGGTCACCGGCCCCGGCATCGTCGAGGTGCCGCTCGCGCGGAAATAATCCAGTGCGCCGCGGCGCGCTCAGGCCCTACAGTGGGGAACACTGACGGGGGAGGGCCGATGGGCACGCAGTTCTGGAACGACGATGTAGCGCAGCTCTTGCGAGTGCGCGAGGGCTTCGAGCTGCGCGGGATCGACCCCGCCGCAACACCGGGCACGGCGGCGACGAAGAAGGCCGGTCAAACCGAGCTCGCCGCCTCCGCCCAGGAGTTCCGTGAACTGCAGGAGCAGCTCTTTGCGCAGAGCCGAGTGGGCGCGCGCGAGCGTGTGCTCGTCGTGCTGCAGGCCATGGACGCCGCGGGCAAGGGCGGAATCGTGAACCATGTGTTCTCGCAGATTGAGCCCTACGGTTTGTCGCTCGCTGCGTTCAAAGCGCCCACCGAAACGGAGCGCGCACACGACTTCCTCTGGCGCATCGAGCCGCGCGTGCCCGAGCCCGGCGTGATTGGCGTGTTCGACCGCTCGCACTACGAGGACGTGCTGATCCAGCGGGTGCGCGAGTTCGCGCCGCCCGCCGAGATCGAGCGCCGCTACGGTGCGATTGCCGACTTCGAGCAGCGCCTTGCCGACGACGGGGTGCGGATCGTGAAGATCATGCTGCACGTGTCACCCGAGGAGCAGGCTGAGCGTCTCGCCGATCGGCTTGCGGACCCCGCGAAGCACTGGAAGTACAACCCCGGGGACGTCGACGAGCGCGTGCTGTGGGACGAGTACATGTCCGCGTTCCAGATCGCGATCGACCGCACGCACGCGGCCCACGCGCCCTGGTACGTCGTGCCGGCGAATGCGAAGTGGTACGCCCGCGCGGCAGTGCAGCGAATCGTCATCTCCGAGCTTGCGGCGCTGCAGCCTGCGTGGCCCGCGGCAGACTTCGACGTTGTGGAGGAGCAGGCGCGGCTCGAAGCGACGCGCGGCCTGACTTGGCCGAGCTGAACTGACGGAGCTGAGCTCGCCGGGTGGGCGGGACGTGCCGGGTGGGCTCAGCGCGCGAAGGCCTCGGTGATCGGCCGGAACTTCGATACGGTCTCACCAAACTCGTGATCGGGATCGGACCCCACCACGATGCCGCCGCCCGCGCTCGCGGTGAGCGTGCGTTCGCCCGTCTCAGGATCCGCCGCGCCGAGCTGTGCGCAGCGCAGGGCGATGACCCACTCGCCGTCGCCCGCGGCGTCGATCCAGCCCACGGCCCCTGAGTAGCGCCCGCGGTCGAACGGCTCGAGTTCGGCGATCGCGGCGACCGCGTCGGCGGTGGGCGTGCCGGCCACCGCCGCGGTGGGGTGCAGGGCTCCCACGAGCTCAATCGCGGAGCTGCGCTCGCCGAGGCTTGCGCCGAGGTCGGTGGCGAGGTGCCACACATTGGGCAGCTGCAGCGGGAACGGCTCCTCGCTGGTGCGCAGTTCGGTGACGAACGGGGCGAGCGCGGTGACCACGCTCTGCACGGCGAACGCGTGCTCGTGCTGTTCCTTGGCGCTCGTCAGGAGTTCGTCGCGAGCCTGGGCGTCGCGCGCACCGTTCTCAGCGTGCCGAGCACGGGTACCCGCGAGCACGCGCGCCGACACCGCGCCCGCGGTGGAACGGATGAGCGTCTCTGGGCTCGCCCCCACCATGCCGTCGACCGCGAAGGTCCAGCAGTCGAGGTACCGTTCCGCGAGGCGTGCGAGCGGCACACGGAGATCCGCTCCCGCGGGTAGCTGCCCCTCGATCTGGCGGGCGAGGACGATCTTTTCCGCGTCGCCGGCCTCGATGCGACGCACGGCTTCGGTGACGCCGGTGAGGTAAGCCGCGACGGGGTCGACCGCGTGAGCGGAGTCGTCGGTGCGCGGAGCGAGCTCCAGGCCGGGCCATGCGCCTGCAGGGGCTGCGGGCGGCAGCGTGAGATCCCGATCGAGAGACTCGTCGGTGCCTGCGTCTGGTGCGGGATCGCGGATGATCGAGGTCTCCGTGATCCACCACTGATCGCGGTGCTGCGCAATGAGCACCTCCGGCACAATGAGCACGCTCTCCGCGTCGCTCTCGTCGTCGAACGCGAAGGTACCGAGCGCCACGAGGCCGGAGCCCGGCATGCGCACGGGGTCATCGATCACGGCGTTGTCTGAGATCGCACGCCAGGCGCCAGCCGCCGCACGGAATCGGTTCGGGCCGTGGAAGCCGATGCGCAGGGTCTCACCCAGGCCGACGCAGCCGCGGTCGCCGCGCAGCCACACGAGCGGCGAATCGGGATCCGCGAGGTCGAGCAGTTCGGGTCGCTCCGCAAGGGGTCGGGTGATCGCGCGGAGGCGGGGCACAGCGGATTCACTCGTCACCCCATCAATCTACCCCTCCGCCCTGAGCAGGCCGTTCAGCGGGTCTGCGCGTGCCATCCGGCGCTCAGGCACAAGGAGATACGATGGTGGGGTGACTCGACCCGACACCGCGACCAAGCACGCCGCCGACGTCTCCTCGATGTTTGACGAGGTCTCGCCCCGCTATGACCTCATTAACGACGTCCTGACCGTGGGCAACGACCGGCTCTGGCGCATTGCGACGACGAAAGCCGTTGGCCCGCGCAAGGGCATGCGCATCCTTGATCTTGCAGCCGGGACCGGCACGTCGTCCGCCGCGCTCGCTGCGCACGGCGCCAACGTGGTGGCCGCGGACTTCTCGGAGGGCATGCTCGCCGAGGGCCGGAAGCGCCACGCGGACAACGCGCTCATCGAGTTCGTACACGCTGACGCCACCGCGCTGCCGTTCGAGGACAACAGCTTTGATGCCGCCACGATCTCGTACGGGCTGCGCAACGTGAGCGATCCGCGTGCCGCGCTCGCCGAGATGCGCCGCGTCGTGAAGCCGGGTGGCCGCGTGGTCATTGCGGAGTTCTCGACGCCCCCCTCGGCCGTGATCCGGGGTCCGTACGCGTTCTACGGCCGCCACGTGCTGCCGCGCATCGCCGGTGCGATCAACCGCGAGGCCGCCGCCGCGTACCAGTACCTCAACGAGTCGATTGAAGAGTGGCCGGATCAGGAAGCGCTGGCCGGGTGGCTGCGCGAGGCCGGCTTTGAGCGAGTCGCCTACCGCAACCTCACCTTTGGCATCGTCGCGCTGCACCGTGGCTTTGTTCCGCGCGAGGCGCCAGCCGCGCCGAAGCCGGCTGCCGCGAAGAAGCCTGCCGCGAAGAAACCCGCGGCGAAGAAGCCTGCAGCGGCGAAGAAACCCGCTGCGGCCAAGAAGCCGGCGGCTGCCTCCACCGCGAAGCAGTCCGAGGCGAAGAAGCCGGCGGCCAAGAAACCCGCAGCGAAAACGTCGCCCGCGGCAAAGTCCGCGCCCGCGACGAAACCGACATCCGCTAAGACCGAGGCCTCCGGAGGCGAGCAGTGAACCGTCCTATCGCAGAAGACACCGCCACCCAGGCGCTGCCGATGCGGTTGTTCCGCGGTGCGCAGGATCGCCGCCACGCGAAGCAGCTGCAGGATCAGCTCGAGCTGATCGAGGCTGAGCTGATGGAACACCTGCGCTTCGCCTCCCCGGTCGCGGACGCGCCGGCCCGCTACCTGATGAGCGCGGGCGGTAAGCGGATCCGACCGATGCTCACGCTCCTCACGAGCGAGCTGGGCACCGGCCCCAACGAGCTGGTGCGCCGTGCCGCGCAGGCGGTCGAGATGACCCATCTCGCCTCGCTCTACCACGACGATGTGATGGACGACGCGAAGCTGCGCCGGGGCGTGCCCGCCGCGCAGACGGTGTGGTCGAACTCGGTGGCGATTCTCGCGGGCGATCTGCTGTTTGCGCGCGCGTCGTCGCTCGTCTCCGGCATGGGCGAGGAAGCGATCTTGCTGCAGGCGGAGACGTTCGAGCGTCTGTGCCTCGGCCAACTGCACGAGACCGTCGGCCCGCAGCCCGAGGACGAGCCGATCGCGCACTACATTCAGGTGCTTGCAGACAAGACGGGCGCCCTCATCGCGACCGCCGCGCGCATGGGCGTGATGTTCGGCGAGGCGCCGAAGGAGTACGCGGATCCGGTGACCGAGTACGGCGAGCGCATCGGCGTCGCGTTCCAGCTCATCGATGACGTGATTGACCTGTCGCCGCAGAAGGAGCAGACGGGCAAGCGCGCGGGCACCGACCTCCGCGCTGGCGTGGCCACCCTGCCGCTCTTGCTGCTGCAGCAGCGCGCGGCGGCGTCCGGCGGTGCAGACGCCGAGCTGCTCGCTCAGATCGAGGCGGGGGTGCGCGACATTGAAGCGGGAGCCGACGCGTCGGTGCTCGATTCCGCGGTCGTCGCGCTCCGCGCACACGAGGTGACCCGCGAGACCGAGGCGACGGCCCGCCGTTGGGCGGCTGAGGCCGTGACCGCGCTCGACCCGCTGCCGAAGTCGCCGGTGAAGCGCGCGCTCGAGCGGATGGCTGATTCGATCGTTTCCCGAGAGGGATAGCAGGGAGCGCTCCGTGCGGGGCACCCATAACTCAGTGAGACGCCCGGCGGATAATACCGTTCGCGGCAGACCGGAAGTAGGAATGCGATGAGCAAGATGCGGTTGGCAATCGTCGGGGCTGGACCCGCCGGGATTTACGCGGCGGACCTGATGCTGAAAGCGGAGCGCGACTTCGAGGTGGAGATCGACCTCTTCGAACAGCTGCCCGCGCCGTACGGGCTGGTCCGCTACGGCGTTTCCCCCGATCACCCGCGCATCAAGGGCATCATCAACGCGCTGCGCGACGTGCTCGACAGTGGCCAGATCCGCTACTTCGGTAACGTGCGCTATGGGCAGGACATCACGCTTGACGACCTCAAGCAGCACTACAACGCGGTGATCTTCTCGACCGGCGCGATCCGCGACGCCGGCCTGAACATCCCGGGTATCGACGCGGAGGCATCGTACGGCGCCGCCGATTTCGTGAGCTGGTTCGATGGGCACCCCGATGTGCCGCGCACCTGGCCGCTCGAGGCCGCATCGGTGGGTGTGATTGGCAACGGCAACGTCGCCCTCGACATCTCGCGCATGCTGATCAAGCACGCCGACGACCTGCTGCCCACCGAGATCCCGGACAATGTGTACCAGGGCCTCAAGAAGAACCCCATCGAGGAGCTGCACCTCTTCGGCCGCCGCGGCCCCAAGTACGTGAAGTTCACGCCGCTTGAGCTGCGCGAGCTCGGCGAGGTGCGCGACGTCGACATGGTGGTGGACGAGCGCGATTTCGATCTGCCTGACGCGTACGCCGATGAGGTGCTCGCGAAGAACAAGCAGGTCACCGTGATGACGCGTGTGATGGACAAGTGGCGTCAGGAGCAGCGCGAGCGCGAGGAGAGCGGGGAGCGCGCTTCCCGTCGGCTGCACATGCACTTCTGGTCGAAGCCCGTCGAGGTGGTTGTCGAGGACGGCCGCGTTGCAGGGCTGAAGATTGAGCGGACCGCGCCCGACGGCGAGGGCGGCGCGTTCGACACGGGCGAGTTCGAGGTGATCCCGATGCAGTCGCTCTACCGCGCGATCGGCTACTTCGGTTCGCCGCTCGACGAGATCCCCTTCGACGACGCGAAGGGCGTGATCCCGAACAGCCAGGGGCGTGTGCAGGATCTCGAGGGTCAGCAGATCCCCGGCCTGTACGCGACCGGCTGGATCAAGCGCGGCCCGATCGGGCTCATCGGCCACACGAAGTCGGACGCCATGGAGACGCTCGAGTCCGTGATCGAGGATCAGGCATCCTGGTGGCAGCCCACCGTCGACGATAGCGAGGCTATCCCTGCCCTGCTGCACGAGCGCGAGGTGCCGTACACCACGATCGAGGGCTGGCATCGCCTGGACGAGCACGAGCTCGCCCTGGGCGAGGAAGCCGGTCGCACCCGCATCAAGGTGGTGCCGCGCGACGACATGACGCGCATCTCCCGCGCGGACTAGGCGGGTGCGGTCGCCCGCGCGGCGATCGCGACCAGCTCCCGGCGCGGGCCCGTGAGGTCCCGCCGGGTTCCGCGCCACACCGCGGTGAGGGGGCGCTCGAGCGGCTCGGGATCGAGGCTGACCTCGACGATTCGCCCGAGGCGCACGTCGTCGCGCACACTCAGCTCGCTGAGCACCGCCGGGGCCACGCCCTGCGCCACCGCTGAACGCACGGCGGCTTCGGTGGCGAGTTCAAGGGCGGGCGTGGGCGCAGTGATCCCGAGCTGCTGTGAGACCGCGGCCTCGAATGCGGCACGAGTGCCGCTGCCGGGCTCCCGCGTGACGAGGGGCACGGCAGCGACCTCGGCGAGTGCAACGCTGTCGCGGGTGGCCCACTCGTGTTCGGCGCACACTGCGAGCACCATGCGGTCAACGCCGATGGGGGCGACCCCGAGCCCGTGGGGGAGCGCGGGGGTCTCAATGAAGCCGAGGTCGAGCTCTCCCGCGCGCACCGCCGCAATGATCTCGGCGCTGTTTGCCGTGCGCAGGGCGACGGAGGTGGCGTCGCGCCCGGCCGCGAGCTGCGCTCCGCGCAGTTCGATCAGCCAAGCCGGTAGCAGGTGCGCAGCGATCGTCTGGCTGGCACCGACCGAGAGGGCGCGTGCGGCGCCCCCGGCGAGGCTGGCGATGCCCTCGTCCAGGCGAGCCGCGGCGGTCAGCACCTCGCGTGCCCAAGCGAGGACGGCGTCGCCCGCGGGCGTGGCGGTGACGCCAGCGGGTGAGCGCTGCACCAGGTCGACGCCGACGCGCCGTTCCAGGCTGCGCAAGCGCGCAGACACCGCCTGTTGCGTGACGCCGAGCTCGCGTCCGGCCGCGGAAATGCTGCCCGTGCGGAGCGCCGCTTCGAAGCAGCGGATGTCGATGAGATCGGGAGAGGCCACGCGGCAATGATACAAGCACCGCTTGGATCCCCCAACGAGTTGCCAGGTTCCGCTGCGCGCTGAGGTTCGAAACACTAGAGCCATGAAGGTTTCTCCGCTTCCTACCCTGCCCCAGCGCCTCGCCGCGCGGGGCGTCGAGGTGCTTCCCGGCGCGCTTGTCTGCGCCGCGGTCGCCGCCGTCGCCACCGTGATTGGAGGGTTCCTGCCCATTCTGGGCTCTGCGATCCCCGCGGTGCTGATCGGGGTGCTCATCGCACTCGTGCGGAAGCCGCACACGCGCCTGCAACCGGGCATCGGCTACGCGAGTAAGTTCGTGCTGCAGTGCGCGGTCGTGCTGCTGGGCGCGCAGCTCTCGCTCGCGAGCATCATCGAGGTGGGCGCCGAGTCGCTGCCGGTGATGCTCTCGTCACTGACCGTGTGTCTCCTGGGGGCGTGGCTGATCGGCCGTGCCATGGGGGTCGATCGCGATCTCCGCGTGCTCGTCGGCGTCGGCACTGGGATCTGTGGCGCCTCGGCGATTGCCGCGATCTCCCCCGTGATCCGCGCGAAAAGCGCCGATATCGCCTATGCGATCTCCACCGTCTTCCTCTTCAACATCCTCGCAGTGCTGCTGTTCCCAGCGCTCGGGCACGCGCTCGGTATGACCCCGCATGCGTTCGGCCTCTTCGCTGGAACCGCGGTGAACGACACGAGCTCGGTGGTCGCAGCCGCGAGCGTGTTCAGTGCCTCCGCGCTCGGCTTCGCAGTTGTGGTGAAGCTCGTCCGTACCCTCATGATCATCCCCATCAGCATCGGCCTCGCCGTGATGGATGGCCGTCGCACGGGGCAGGGAGAGCGATTCACGCTCGGCCGGATCCTGCGCCTAGTGCCCTGGTTCTTGGTCGGCTTCCTCGTGGTGGCCACGCTCACCTCGCTCGGCGCGGTGCCCGCGCCCGCGGCCGACGCGCTTACTCAAGTGAGTGTCTTCCTCGTAGCGATGGCGCTCGCCGGAATCGGAATGTCGACCGATCTGCGCGCAATCCGCGCGGCCGGGCTCAAGCCCCTCATCCTGGGCGGGATCCTGTCGCTGCTCGTGGCGAGCACCACGCTCGGTGTGATGGCGCTCACCGGCGCGTTCTAGTGGCCCGGCGCAGCTATGCGAGCAGCCCCGCGAGATCGGTGAGGGTCTCCGAAGTGCCGCCCTCAATGCGCACGCTCGCCCGTGAGTCGGCAGCCGTGGGACCCCGGTTGATCACGCCAACCGGGATTCCGCGGCGCTCGGCGCGGTGCAGCAGGCGGACGCCCGTGTTGACCGCCAGCGAGGTGCCAATGAGCAGGAGCGCGCTCGCCTCATTCACGAGCCGCTCGGCGTTCGCGAAGACCTCCGCCGGCACGACCTCGCCAAAATAGACGACATCGGGGCGCAGCTGGCCGCCGCACACGGGGCACTGTGGCACGCGCACACCGGCAAGGTCGCCCACCGCGGCGTCGCCATCGGGGCGCAGGGGAGCGTTCGCGTGTGCTTCGGCGTAGCCGGGGTTCGCCACGTCGAACCAGTGCAGCACTTCCGAGCGCATCCACCGCGCGCCGCATTCCGTGCAGCGAATGGTGGAGCCGCTGCCGTGCAGCTCGACAACGGTGCGGGATCCGGCACGGCGGTGCAGGCCATCCACGTTCTGGGTGATGACTCCGTCGACGCGGCCGGCCGCTTCGAGGTCTGCGAGAACGCGGTGCCCCGCGTTCGGCTCAATTGCGCTCATTGGCCCTGATCCGACACGGGCGCCCGCCCAGAAGCGCTGACGGTAGGCGGGGTCCTCGGTGAACTGAGCGATACTCATGGGCGTGCGGGGCGGGGTTCCTGCGCCCCGGTAGTCGGGAATCCCAGAGTCCGTGCTGATGCCGGCACCCGTGAGCACCGCAACTGGCCCGTCGGCGAAAAGCCCCGCGAGATCTGCCACCTGATGCATGAGCGCCCCCTTTTCCTGCAGCCTACGTGTCCGATGAGGTCAACGCGATGGGCGCGTGGGTATTCCTTCCCCGCTGTGCAGCGCACGGAGTTGCAGCCAGACCGCGAGGAGATCATCGTCGGATCCCAACCGCAGCTCGTACCGCTCATCGATCTGGTGCAGTCGGTGGCGCACCGTGTTCTCGTGCACATCCAACGCGCGCGCCGTGCGCGCCACATTGCCGAGCGCAGCACACCATGCACGGAGCGTTGCGGCGAACGCGGGCTGCTCAGCGAAGAGGCGATCCAGCTCGGGGATGCGCAATTCGGGTTCGACGGCGTACACCTCAGCCACCTGCTCGAACGTGAGGATCGCGCGAAGCAGCGGAACCGTGAGGACGCGCTCGGGCACGGCGTCCGAGTGCCGAGCCGCCGCCTCGATGAGTCGCCGACCGAGCTGGCGCAGCTGCGCAATCTCGCTCGATCGGTGCGTGACGCCGGGGAGGGCTACCCGCGTGCCCTCGCCGATGAGTCGATCCACGAGCGGGAGAAACGGGGCAACGAGCGGCTCCTCGCCGTACTGCGGGTCGCACGTGACGAGTGCGTAGACGAGGTCGCCGCGCACCACGGTCACGGCCTCGGGGCGGTGGAGCGCGAAGTGGCGCTGCACGATCGAGCGAAGCTGGGCGAGCGTCATGGGGTGTGGTTCACCGGGCGGGGCGAAAATCACGAGGGCTGCGCCCCGCTCCTCGGAGAGCCCGAGCTCCGCAAGCTCGGTACCGGTCACCTCAGTACCGTCGAGTAGCGTGCGCAGCCGGTCCTCCCGCGGCAGCTGCGTCGCATTTCGGGCGCGGAGATCGTCGAGCATGTGCGCGGCTGCGACCGCGGCGGCGGCGTGCAGTTTGGTCTCTTGCTCGTGTGAGAGCGTCTCGGGGTCACCCGTTGGATTGATGACCCAGATAGTGCCGAGTGGCATCGCGCCGGCACGGACCGCGATCGCAGCGCGCGGCTCCTCATCATCGAGTTGCGGGTACCCGATCGGGTGGTCCGCGCGAAGCACCGAGCGGTACTGATCCTCATTGAATGGCGACTCAGGCACTCGCCGGGTCAGGATTCCTTGGGTGCGTAGGCTGTCGATCACCTGGCCGGGCACCGAGGAGTACGCCACGATCCGGCGCTCGAGATCCTCTATGGCTGCGGAGCCGCCAAAGAACTCGGCAAGCTCGTTCGCCAACGCGAAGAGCGGCTCAGGTCCGCGGTCGCCCTGGGCATTGTCGCTGTAGCGATGCTCACCGAGCAGCCGAGACAGCAGCGCGTCGAAGAGCCGCCAGCTCACCCGTTCTTCCACACGCAGGATCGGCAGGCCGGTGGACCGTGCCACCTGGGCAACCGCTTCCGCATCCTCTTCTTTGCACTTGAGCGCGAGGCCGGCGGCCCTCCCCTCGGCCGCGCTGCGCGCCAGGCGTTCAACATCCGCGGGAGCGAGGCCGGTCGCGGAGGGCAGCAGGAGCAGGAGCCCGGGCTCGGGGAGCGACTCGTCGAGCGCATCGTAGAGCTCCGCGCCCGACACCGGGCGTGCCGAGTCGAGGGGGCCAAGCACCGAGACCGCATCAGGCCCAATGCCGCGAATGAGCTCACCGATCGGCATGCTCACTGGAATCGAACTTGGAGAAATCGCTTCAGTCACATGTTCAATCTAATGTATTACTCCAAAAAATGGGGAGAAAAACTCCCCTAGGGTGAGTGAGCAACGAACCAAAGGAGCAGCGATGGAGAAGGTCACGACGAGCGCCCAGCCGGCACCGGAGAACACCCGGATCGGCGAATTGTGGGACGTGCTGCCCGAGGAATCGAGCGTCACCGACGACGGGGTGCTCGCTATCGGAGGGGTGCCGATCACGGAGCTCGCCGCGCAGTACGGCACGCCGCTCCACGTGTTCGACGAGACCGGCCTCCGCCGCCAGATCCGCCGCTTCATCGACGGCCTGGCCGAGCGCTGGCCCAACTCCGAGGTGCTGTTCGCCTCCAAGTCGCTGCCGATCGTTGGCATGTATCGCGTCGCAGCGGAAGAGGGACTGTCGGTTGATATCGCCGGTGGCGGTGAACTGCAGCTCGCGCTCGCCGCAGGCGTTGATCCCGCGAAGCTCCACTTCCACGGAAATGCGAAGTCCGACGCCGAGCTCGAGCTGGCCCTCACTGCTGGGATCGGCGCAATCATCGTCGACAACGAAGACGAGCTCGACCGGCTCGAGCGCCTCCTCACCCGCCCCCAGGCGCTCCTGCTTCGAGTGATCCCCGGTGTGGACGCGGAGACCCACGCATCGCAGGCCACCGGCGGCGACCGTTCGAAGTTCGGCCTGCCGATGGACCAGGCGCTGCGCGCCATCGAGCGGATGCGCGCGCACCCGCTCATGGAGTTCGAGGGCGTGCACCTGCACATTGGCTCCCAGATCCTCAACACCCGCCAGTTCGCTGAGGCAGTCGCGAAGATCTCGACGGCCGGAGACTTCGCGACCTACGACGTGGGCGGCGGCCTCGGGGTGAAGTACACCTACGACGAGCAAGCTCCTGAGGTCGGCGAATACCTGGACGCGATTGTTGCCGCGGCGCGCGAGCACCTCCCAGAGGGGGCGCGGCTGCTCATTGAGCCCGGCCGCTCCATCGTCGCCCGCGCAGGCGTCACCGTCTACGACGTGCTCTCGGTCAAGCACACGGGCGACACGTTTGTTGCGGTGAACGGCGGCATGGCAGACACCCTTGACGTCGCGCTTACCGATCAGCGCTTCGAAGCGGTGCTCGCCAATCGCGTAACGGAGCCGTGGACGGAGACCGTGCAGCTGGTGGGTCGTCAGTGCGAGTCGGGCGATCTGCTGATCGATGGCGCCGAGATGCCGGCCGCTCGCGTCGGCGATCTCGTAGTCATGGCCACGACGGGCGCGTACTCCTACACCCTCTCGAACAACTACAACGGCGCGCTGCGCCCGGCGATCGTCTTCGTGAAGGACGGCGAGAGCCGCCTGGTCGCTCGCCGTGAGACGTACGAAGACCTGCTCCGCCTGCACGAGCCAGCCATCGGCTAGCGTGCACGCTCCGCTCTGACACATCACCCTCCAACGACGAAGGAATCAAGATGAAAAAGGCACCGATCACTCTGCTGGCTGTCGCAGCCGCGTTCGCGCTCACGCTGAGCGGCTGCGCGGGGAGCGGCGGCGGGGACAACTCCTCCGCTGCCGCTGGCCCGGCGGAGCTTCCGCAGGGCGACGAGATCAGCACGACAGCCGACCCCAAGCTGACCGAACTGCTCCCCGAGGACATTACGAAGGCGGGCAAGATCAACGTCGCCGTCGATATCCCGTTCCCGCCCATGGCGATGTACGACGACAACAACCGAGCGATCGGGTTTGATCCTGAGCTCGCTCGCTTGCTCGGTCAGAAGCTCGGTATCGACGTGTCTCTCAACAAGCAGGCCTTTGACTCCGTGATTCCCTCGCTGCAGGCCGGCAAGAACGACATCATCATGAGCGGCATGAACGACACCGAGGAGCGCGAGGCGACACTGAGCTTCGTCGCCTACACGCACGGTGGCTTTGCGATCGCGGTGAAGTCGGGCAATCCGAAAAAGATCACCACCCAGCAAGACCTCTGTGGCAAGACGGTGTCCGTGCAGAAGGCGACCATTCAGGGTGAACTGCTGCGCGCGATGGACTGCGGCATTACCGTGATGGAGCTGCCGAGCGATCTGGACGCTCAGACTGCTCTCCGCGCAGGCAAGAGCGACGCCTACTCGGCGGATGCGGTGGTCACCGAGTACGTTGTGGCGACAACAGACGACGGCAAGGCGTTTGACATCGTGCGAGATCCGGAGAACCCGGCCGGTTTCAACCCTGTGTACTCAGGGATTGGGATCCTGAAGGGCGACACCGAGCTCGTTGAAGCCGTCAAGCAGGCCTTGCAGGCGCTGATTGACGACGGCAGCTACGCCAAGGTCCTCGAGCGGAATCACATCGGCGCGTACGCCGTAGAGTCCGCAGAGGTCAACCAGGCGACGGCGAAGTAGCCCGGTGTCTGACACAGTGCTCGCCGAGCGCACCGACTCGCAGCTCGGCAATGATGACGACGTCGTCGCGATCCCGCTCCGGAGGCCGTGGCGTTGGATCAGTGCCCTGGTGGTGGTCGCGCTTGTCGCCTCGTTTGTGGTTGTCGTCGCAACGAACCCGAACCTTGATTTCGCGGCGGTCGGGCAGTTCCTGTTCGACCCCCGGATTCTTGACGGTGTCGGCCTCACGATCTTCATCACGGTGATCTCGATGGTGGTCTCGACCCTGCTTTCCGTCATCATCGCCGCCATGCGGCTGTCGAGCAATCCCGTGCTGTCGGGTGTCGCATGGTTCTATGTCTGGGCGTTCCGGGGCACTCCGGTGCTCGTGCAGATTGTCCTGTGGGGATACCTTGGTCTGTTGTTCGACCAGATTCGCTTGGGGATCCCGCTCACCGACATCGTCTTCTGGCAGATCGACACGAACACGCTCGTGACGCCGCTCGTCGCTGGTCTCCTGGCACTGACGCTGAATCAAGCGGCGTACTCGTCCGAGATCGTCCGCGCCGGCATGATGTCGGTCGATGAGGGGCAGCGTGAGGCCGCGTACTCCCTCGGTATGTCGCCGCTCTACACTTTCCGCCGGGTGCTCTTGCCGCAGGCGATGCGGGTGATCATTCCGCCGATGGGCAACGAGCTGATCTCGATGCTCAAGAGCACGTCGTTGCTCTCGGTGATCGCGGTGCTCGAGCTGTATACGCAGGCCTCGATGATCTCTGCCGCAAACCTGAAGCAGGTCGAGCTGCTCATCGTGGTGAGCGCGTGGTACCTCTTCATGACGACCGTGCTCTCGATCCCGCAGTACTACCTGGAGCGTCGTTTCGGGCGTGGGAGTTCGCGATCGCTGCCGCCCACTCCGTTCCAGCGGCTGAGAGCTGCGCTGGATCGCCGCAAGCCGGGCCCCGAGCCGGCGCCCGCCACACGAGCAACTGAGGTGATCGGAGCATGAGCATGCAGATGACGAACGCAGTCACGACGCCCACCGCAGATGATTTGGTGCAGATCCGGCGGGTGCGCAAGAGTTTCGGCGCCCATCAGGTGCTTCGCGATGTATCGCTCGCGGTGCCCGCCGGAACCGTCACCGTGTTGCTGGGGCCGTCGGGTTCAGGAAAATCGACACTCTTGCGATGCGTCAATCATTTGGAAACGATTGACGGCGGCAGAATCATTGTTGACGGTGAGCTCATCGGCTACCGACAGGCTGGGCGGAAGACCCACGAGATGACGCCGCGGCAGATCGCGCAGCAGCGCCGAGGAATCGGCATGGTGTCCAGCGCTTCAACCTCTTCCCGCACATGACCGCGCTCGAGAACATTACTGAGGCTCCGGTCGGCGTTATGCGCCGCGGCAAGGGCCCCTCGAAGGCACGGGGGATGGAGCTGCTCGATCGCGTTGGGCTCGCGGACTTTGCCGGACACTTTCCAGCGCAGCTCTCAGGTGGACAGCAGCAGCGCGTGGCGATCGCGCGGGCGCTCGCCATGGAACCGAAGCTCATGTTGTTCGACGAGCCGACCTCGGCACTCGATCCCGAGCTGGTTGGCGACGTGCTTGACGTGATGCGAGAGCTTGCTCGTGACGGCATGACAATGATCGTGGTGACGCACGAGATCGGCTTTGCCAGGGGAGTGGCTGATCAGGTCGTCTTCATGGATGGTGGCGTCGTCGTTGAGGCTGGCCCGCCTGAGCAGGTCATCGGAAATCCGGAACGGCAGCGTACGCGCAGCTTCCTCGAGAGCGTGGCGTAGCGGTGGGGCCGGGGCGTGCTCAGGGGGAGCCGTCCCGGCAACCGCCCACTAGAATTGGCGGTATGACGACCGCGCGCGAACAGCTCATCGACCTCATCACCAGCGAGGCCGTGTTTCACGGCGACTTCACGCTGACCAGTGGCAAGAAGGCTACCTACTACATCGATCTGCGGAAGCTGAGCCTGGATCACCGTGCGGCACCGCTGATCGGCCAGGTCATGCTGGATCTGATCGCCGATGTTGACGGTGTGGTTGCGGTTGGTGGTCTCACGATGGGCGCCGATCCGATCGCCTCCGCGATCATGCACCAGGGTGTCGCGCGCGGCGAGGTGTACGACTCCTTCGTGGTGCGTAAGGCGCCGAAGGATCACGGCCGTGGCCGCCAGGTTGAGGGCCCGGACCTGCAGGGCAAGCGCGTCATCGTGGTCGAGGACACGTCCACGACGGGCGGCTCCCCGCTGCAGGCCATCGAGGCGCTCGAAAAGGTCGGCGCGGAGATCGCTGCAGTCGCCGTGGTGGTCGACCGCCAGGCGCCCGCCAAGGAGCGCATCGAGGCTGCGGGCTACGAGTACCGCTACGCGATCGGCCTCGAAGACCTGGGGCTCCTGCCTCAGTAACGTGATCGCTCCGTCTGCGCGGAGCGAGAGAAACGGGTGTGGCCCGGACGAATTCGTCCGGGCCACACCCGTTTCTGCTCCTCGGAACATCGAAACTTTCGCAGCGTTGCAATGGCACATGGTTCATAACGCTGGACGTGTGCCCCCATCAGGGGTTTTGTGGCGCCCGCTTGTAGCTGTGCTCCAAGTTCACTGCGTGATCTTTGTGTCAATCCCACGCTTCTCTCTGGCGAACTTTCGCTGATAGCATCATCGTCAGTCGGTCATTTGGTCAGACCAAGTTCTCGCCACGACCGGCTCCACAGTTGAAGAGATTTATGAAGGAGATAATGGTGTCTGTTTCGTTTGAAGCCCGTGTCGCTGAGCTCGGTCTCGATATTCCCGACTACAGCCAGGGCGGCTACCACGGGACCTACTACGGCTCGATGAAGGCGTTCCACAAGACAGGGAATCTGCTGTTCCTGTCCGGCCACGTCGAGGACGCGCTGGGAAAGAACGGCCAGCCAATTCACGCTGGCAAGCTCGGCGCAGACGTGACGATCGAGGAGGGGTACCAGGCTGCCCGCCGCACCGCGCTCAACTGCCTCGGCACGATGCGCCTGGCACTCGGTTCGCTTGACAAGGTCAAGTGCCTGGTCAACTCGCTGAACTTCGTGGTGGCGGCCCCCGATTTCGTTGACGTCAACCTCGTTTCCTCGGGAGCGACGGACCTCTTCCGCGACGTGTTCGGCGAGGAGTTTGGCCTCGGCGGTCGTGCCACGATCGGTGTGACGTCTCTCGCTGCGAACCACTGCTTCGAGAACTGGATGACGATCGAGACGATCGACTGATCGTTCGACCAGAGGACGTGAGGATCATGAGCTACAGGAGACGCGCCGCACTGGCGCTGACCGCGGGCGCAGCGCTGATCGCGCTGAGCGCCTGCTCGTCGGGAGATTCCGGCGCAGGGGGAGAAGGGGGCGCCGACGGGGCGATCCCGATCGGGTACACCGCAACGCTGTCTGGAGACTTCGCGAGCTACGGGCTCGAGATGCGTGAGGGCATTGACCTGGCCATCTCTGAGATCAACGCCGACGGGGGCGTCCTGGGCCGTGACCTCACGACCGAGGTCGTTGATGACGAAGGGAAGCCGGCAAATGGGCCGGTGATCGCCCAGGAGATGTGCGACAACTCTGAGATCCCGGCGGTACTGGGGTTCAGTTTCTCGAGCGTCGCACTCTCCGGGCTCCCGATCTACACGCAGTGCGGGCTGCCGATCGTGGCGGCGGCGGTTACGTCACCCGAACTGAGCGGCGCGAGCGACATTTTCTTCCGCACCGTGTTCACCGACGCCTACCAGGGTGCTGAGGCCGCAAGCTTCATCTCCGAACACCGGGGAGTGAAGAAGATCGCGATCCTGTACCAGCAGGATGACTATGGCAAGGGAGTGGCTGACTCCTTCACCGAAGCGTTTGAAGCCGCCGGCGGAACTGTCACCAGTTCTCAGGCCTACCAGCTGGGTACAGTGAACTTCGGGAGCACGGTTGATGCGGCCCTGAAGGACCAGCCGGATGCGGTGTTCATTGGCGGTTTCTATACGGAGGCCGGCAAGATCGTCAACCAGGTTCGTGACGCTGGCTCTGACCTTCCCATTTTCGCCTCAGACGGGGCGGCGAGTCCGCTCTTCCTTGACCTCGCAGGGGCGAACGCCGAGGGCGTCGAGGTTTACGCCGCATTCTCGGCGAGCGACCCGCGGCCAGAGTCGGCGAAGTTCGTCGAAGCGTTCCAGGCTCAGTACAACAAGGATCCGAGCTCATGGGCGGCCCTTGCATACGACGCGACATACATCGCGGCCGAGGGCATCACTGAAGCGGGAAGCACGGATCGAGCAGCGGTCGCAGACGCGATTCGCAAGACCGACGGCTACGCGGGGGCGTCAGGCACGATCAGCTTCGATGACGAAGGCAACCGTGTCGGGGAGCTGACCTTCCAGCGCGTTGAGGACGGAAAGTTCGTTGTGATTACGGAGTAGTTGTCTGTGGGGCGCCTGGCGGCGCCCCACAGACGCTGCTCCTCCTCACCACAGAATACGGAGACATGTGATGCAGGAAATCATCAATGGACTTGCCGTCGGCGGCATCTACGGCCTGCTTGCCGTCGCCTTTAGCGTTGTATACGGTGTGCTCGGCATGGTGAACTTCGCCTTCGGCGAGATCTTCATGTTCGGGGCCTTTGGAGCTCTCGTTGCGGGTCAGACGAACAGCATGATTGCTGGACAGTCAGTCGAGAGCGCAGCGCTGCCCGCGTGGCTAGCGATCCTGATCGGCGTGATTGTGGGGTCGCTCATCGGGTGGCTGATCGAGCGGATCGCGTATCGACCGCTGAGAAGCGCGCCGATCTTGTCGATGCTCATCACGGCAATTGCGGTATCAATGCTGCTCAGAGCGATTGCGACCTTCCTTTTCGGAGCCGCTCAGGTGCCGGTCCAACGACCGGATTTGGGCCCGCCCCTTACGATCTTGGGCGCGAGGGTCCAACCAATCGATGCCGTTGTGCTCGCGGTTGCCGTGCTCGTTACGCTGGCGTTCTGGGCTGTCATTCGCTTCACGCCAATCGGACGCGCGATTCGAGCCACCGCCGAGGACAAGGACGCAGCTCGGCTGATGGGCATTGGTGTCGACCGAGTCATCTCCACGACCTTCGTGCTGGGCTCCGCGATGGCCGCGATTGCGGGTCTGCTGTATTCGCAGCGCTACGGCTTCGCCGCGGCAACAATGGGGTTCTTGCCTGGCCTGAAAGCACTGGTTGCGGCCGTGCTGGGTGGGATCGGGAGCATTCCAGGTGCCTTTGTCGGAGGCCTCGTCCTCGGCGTCAGCGAAGAGCTTGCCGCCGCATACGTTCCCCAGGGATCCGCGTACCGAGATGTCATCGCGTTTGGGATCCTCGTGATCATCCTGTGGCTCCGCCCGCAGGGCCTGCTCGGCCGTCGTGAGGTGCAAAAGGTCTAACCATGTCAAACACACACACCACACCTATCGTTGTGCTCAAGCCAGACCTTGGATTGAGCCGCTGGATCTGGCCGGGAATCTTCTTGATCCTGGGCCTCATCGCCCCGTTCGTCCTCCCGGGCGACAAGTGGGTGCGCGTCGCAGCGCTCGCGCTCGTGTACGTGGCGCTCGCCTCTGGCCTGAACATCCTCGTGGGCCTCACCGGCCTGCTCGATCTGGGTTTCATCGCTTTCTTCATCGTTGGGGCTTACACCGCAGCGATATTCACCGTGAGCACGTTTGGGCCGCTTCTCGCAGAGAACCCCGCTGCCTTGGCTTGGGTGCTCCCCATCAGCGTGGTCGCGGCCATAGTCTTTGCCGGAATTGCGGGGTCGATTATCGGCTACCCGACGCTTCGTGCCCGCGGCGACTATCTCGCAATCATGACGCTCGCGTTCGGTGAGATCGTAAGAATCGTCTCAATCAACTGGACCGAGTTCACGGGCGGCGCGGTGGGCATCCGCAATATCCCCTCGCTCAGCCTGAGCGGCGGCGCCGTGCCTCCGACAACCACCTACTACGTGATTCTCGTGGTCGTGGTGCTGCTGGTTGTGGCCCTCGCCTCGCTCATCGCCTCGCCGGTGGGCCGCGCGTGGGTCGCGATCCGGGAGGACGAGCTCGTCGCCTCCTCGATGGGCATCCGCACCCGCCGCTACAAGCTCCTCGCCTACGTGGTGGGCGCCGCGACGGCGGGCGTGATTGGGGTCTTCTTCGCGCACATGAACCAGTTCGTGAATCCCGACAGCTTCACCCTCGAGGACAACTTCATCGTGCTCAGCCTCGTGATCCTCGGCGGTGCCGGGACGCTCTGGGGTCCGATCACGGGCGCGGTGCTCTGGATCTTCTTCCAGGCGGTCGCGAAAGACATCCCGCTCATCCAGGCTCACCCCGAGTTCCGCACGGGCATTCTCGCCCTCATCGTCGTGGTGCTCATGATCCTCCGTCCAGGCGGCATCGTGTCGAAGCGGCTCGAGCTCACTCGAGCGCGGGGCGGCCAGCTGCCGCCCGCCGGGACGCTCACCCCCGCCGAGACTGCGGGGCCTGCTCTGGCGGCGGGCGAGCCGGTGCTGCGCATCCGCGAGGTGAAGCAAGTGTTCGGCGGCCTCACCGCCCTCGAATCCGTCTCCTTCGATCTTCGCCACGGCGAGGTGCTCGGGCTTATGGGACCGAACGGTGCCGGAAAGTCCACACTCCTCAACGCGATCTCGGGGGTGACGCGCGCCACGTCCGGGGCCATCGAGTTCGGCGGAGAGCGCACGGAGCGCCTCGAATCGAACGCCGTGGCAACCCGCGGGATCGCCCGAACGTTCCAGACGGTGCGTCTGTTCTGGGACATGACGGTGCTCGAGAACTTGCTCGTGGGCGGGCATTCGCGCCTCGCCGGCTTCGTGCCGAAGTTCCTGTCTCCCTTCCCGTTCGTGCGGCGCGGGGAACGGGTCACGGTTGCCGAGGCGGAGGAGGTGCTCGCCTTCGTCGACGCCTGGGAGTTCCGGGATCGGCGGGCGTCCTCCCTCGACGCGTATCAGCAGCGCCGCGTCGAGATCGCGCGGGCGCTCATGACCCGGCCGCGTGTGTTGCTGCTCGATGAGCCGGCGGCCGGTCTCAACGAGAGCGAGACGCGCGACCTCGCGACCCTCATTGCGCGGATCCGGGAGCACGGCATCGACGTGATCCTCATCGAGCACGACATGGATCTCCTCATGGGGGTCTCGGATCGGATCGTGGTGCTCGACCACGGGGTCATCATCGCCGATGGCACCCCTGCGGAGATCCGCACAAACCCTGCCGTGCTCGAGGCCTACCTGGGGAGTGATGCAGCATGAAGATGCTCGAAGTCGACGAACTCAACGTGCGCTACGGCGTGGTCCGCGCGGTGCTCGATGCGAGCCTGCACGTGGACGACGGCGAGCTCGTGGTCGTGGTCGGCGCGAACGGTGCGGGGAAGAGTAGCCTGCTGCGCGCGGTCGCGGGGCTGAACAAGCACCGCGGCGGGATCAGCTTCGCGGGCGACTCGATCTCGGGGCTCCGGGCGGAGCAGCGCGTGAAACGCGGACTCTCGCTCGTGCCTGAGGGGCGGCACATCTTTGGCCGCATGAGCGTGCTCGAGAACCTGCAGGTGGCGCACTGGGGCGCGCGGACGAACCTTCCGGCGGGCATCGCGGACGTGTTCGCGCGCTTCCCCCGTTTGGAGGAGCGGAAGCACCAGGTGGCGGCGACCCTCTCCGGTGGGGAGCAGCAGATGCTTGCGCTCTCGCGGGCGCTGATCCGGCAGCCGCGGCTTCTGATGCTCGACGAGCCCTCGATGGGTCTCGCCCCGAAGATCGTGGCGCAAATGTTTGAGATCATTAGTGAGATCAACGCCGCGGGCACGAGCGTGCTCCTCATCGAGCAAAATGCTCGGATGGCGCTCTCTATCGCCCATCGCGGGTATCTGATGGAGACGGCAACGCTCTCCGGCGGTGGGGATGCACGTGTGATGCTTGAGGACGAGCGGTTGCACGAGGCCTACTTCGGCAAAAACGCTGAGGCCGAAGGCGAGTAGTGCCGCTGCGGTTTTCGCGGTGGTGCGCGGGCGGCATGTGAACGAGATTGGTGGACGAAATGGACTGGGGTTCGATGAGCCGGAGCGAAACGCTCTCGGTACCCGACCGGCTCTCGGTCGACCTTGAGCGGCTGATCCTTGAAGGGGATCTCACGCCTGGCGAGAAGCTTCCCGCGGAGCGCGAACTCGCGCAGTTGCTCAACGTGTCACGTGTGTCGATTCGCGAGGCCTTGCGCGAGCTTGAGAACCGGGGGTTGATTGACCGGAAACCCGGCAGAGGAACGATCATCCTCGCCCCAGGAGAAGCGGCGAGCGCCTCCGAGGAGGTATTCGAGGCATTCTCAGCGATACGCACCGAACTCACGGACATCATGGAGCTGCGAGCTATCGTGGAGCCCCCAATCGCGCGCATCACCGCGGCGCGTGCGCAGCCCCGAGACCTCACGCAGCTCGAGGAGCTCGTGAAAGCGATGGAGCTCGATGTGACGAAAGAACGGTACGCCGAGCTCGACCGCGCGTTCCATCAGGCCATCGCGCAATATACGCACAACCCGCTGCTCTCGTTGATCAATGAGCAGATCGCTAACCAGATTGCACCGAGCCGTGCAAGTCGATATCAGACCAAGGCACGGCGGCAGGCATCGAGCGTGGCGCATCGTCGCATCTACGAGGCAATTGCCTCCGGCGACGGTGCGCGTGCAGAAGACGAAGCGCGCGCGCACGTACTCGACATCAGTAAGGAGATCGCGAAGGCGGTCGGCAAGCCAGGAGGTTCCTAAGATGGTTTCCACCCCTGCGCGCCCACGCGGCGCCATCTCCACCTCTCACCACTTGGCAACGGAAGCCGGGGCCGCGGCACTCGCCGCCGGCGGCAATGCAGTCGATGCCGCGCTTGCCGCGGCAGCGACGCTGTGTGTCGTGTACCCGAACAACGTGGCGCTGGGTGGTGACCTCGTCGCGCTCGTGCGTAGCCCGGACGGTGAAGTTCGATTCCTCAACGCCACGGGCACTGCGCCTGCCGCACAGACACTCACTGCGCTCCGCGAGAAGCACGGCGAGGCATTGCCGCTGCGGGGAATCGACACGGTCACCGTGCCCGGTGGCGTCTGTGGCTGGAACTCCCTGCACGAGTACGGAGCGACCCGGACCTGGGCCGAGCACTTTGAGGCCGCGATTCGGCATGCTGAGGAGGGATTTCCCAACTCCCGCTCCGTTGCTGCGGCGCTCACCGACGATCGGGCAACGCTCGAGCAGGATCCCGGCGCGCGTGCCGTGTTTTACCCGAACGGCGACCCCATCGCCGAAGGCGAGACCCTTGCGCAGCCTGCGCTCGCGGAGACTCTGCGGCGCATCGCGGCGGGTGGCTCAGCTGAATTCTACGAGGGAGAAACCGCGGATCGCTGGATCGCTGGCCTGCAGCAACTCGGCTCGAAGATCACGAAGCAGGACGCAATCGATTACCAAGGGTTCTGGGCCGAGCCGCTCGAGGGTACCTTCGGCGATGTGCGCGTCCTCACCGGCCCACCGAATACCTCAGGGTTCATGCTGCTCCGTGCCCTGAACGAGGTTGCTGCGGGGATCGAAGATCCGCTCGGTGCCGGCGCAGGCGATCTCGCCCGCGCGTTCCGTGACGCGAACGCGATCCGAGCGAGCCACCTCTCCGACCCCACCTTTGGTGGTGCCACCGGTGCGGAACTCGTCGCGATGCGTGCTCCCGAGTTCCCCGCAGCGGGAGCCGCGAAGGCGAGCGGCGACACGGTCGGCTTTGCTGCGGTGAGTGAGGACGGCTGGGCCGTCTCCTTCATTAACTCCGTGTACTGGAGCTTTGGTGCTCACATCCTTGAGCCCGAGACGGGAATCCTGTTTCAGAACCGGGGCACCTCGTTCTCGTTGGACGCGGCCTCACCGAACGCGTTTGAACCGGGAAAGCGGCCGCGCCACACGCTCATGCCCGTGCTCATTCTGCGAGGTGACGAGCTTGCATGGGTCCCCGCGACGATGGGTGGCGCGGCGCAACCGCAGATCCACACGCAGCTCTTGTTGCGATCCCTCGCGGGTGCATCGCCCCACGAGGCCACGCACGCCCCTCGATGGATGGTGGAAGAGTGGCGCGGCATCGGGCCCGTGGGCGTAATGGCCGAGTCTGACGTGCCGCAGGAGGCACTTGACGCGATCGCTGCGGCGGGCTTCTTGATCACCGAGGTCGCACCGTACACGGAAGACCTCGGCCACTCGAACCTGATTCGCGTGACCGATGCTGGGTACGAAGCCGCGAGCGATCCGCGCTCCGATGGTTCCGCGATCGTCGTGCCGGCGCCGGGCTGAGCGAGCAGGCCGTGAGGCCTGCAGCACCCCACCGCACCCCGCACACGCTCTCCCAGAATCGACGCTCCATGACTCAGACTCCCCGCTCCAGCTTTATCGTCCTTGCCCTGCTCGGCGCCCTCACCGGACTCCTTTCCGGCGTCTTCGGCATCGGCGGCGGCGTGGTGCTCGTCCCGATGCTCGTCATGTTCCTCGGCTTCCAGCAGCGACTCGCCGCAGGCACCTCTGTTGCCGCGATCTTGCCGGCCGCGGTGGTCGGCGGCATCGGCTACGCGGTGCAGGGAAATGTCGACTGGATCACCGCAATCGCGCTCGCGGCCGGGGTGATCGTGGGTGCGCAGATCGGCAGTTACCTGCTCTCGCGGGTGCCCACCGGTTTCCTGCGCTGGCTCTTCATGGGCTTCCTCGCCGCCGTCGTGGTGAGCCTGTGGTTCGTCGTGCCGCAGCGCGACGCTGAGATCGAGAAGAGCACGCTCATCATCGTGCTGCTCGTCGTCACTGGACTCGTCACGGGCGTGCTCTCCGGGCTGCTCGGCGTCGGCGGCGGTGTGGTGGTCGTCCCGGTGCTCATGTTCTTCTTCGGGGCGAGCGACCTCATCGCGAAGGGTACCTCGCTCATTATGCTCATCCCCGGCTCGATCTCGGGCACAATCGGCAATGCCCGCCGCCGCAACGTCGACCTGCGCGCCGCCGCCATCCTCGGCATCGCGGCGAGCGTGCTCTCGCCGCTCGGCTCCGTGATCGCGACGCACATCCCGCCGTTCTGGTCGAATGTCGCGTTCTCCCTGCTCCTCGCCTTCGTGCTCGGACAGATGCTCTGGAAGACGATCAAGAAGTAGTTGGCTGCGGCGGCCGGCTCCTCAGCCCCGGCTGAGGAGCCGGCCGCCGCGCTTGCGCGCCTCGACGATGAGGTCGGTGCGCAGATGCGTGACGTCGCTCGACCACACAGGGTGCGCGAGGAGGGCGTAGAGCTCGGCGTGCGTGGCTGCCGTGAGGTTCAGCACGAGCTGGTAGTCGCCCGTGATCGCGGCGGCGTAGCGCACCTCGGGCCACGCACTGAGCTGCTGCCCGAGCGCCTCGACGCGGTGCGGGGGCACCTGCACCCAGAGCATTGACTCGACGGGGTAGCCGACGAGCGCGGGCTCGACGAGCGCTCGAATCGAGCACTGGCCTGATCCGAGCAGCCATTCGAGCCGGCGGGCCACCGAGGTCTCACTCATTTTCGTGCGGCGGGCGAGCGCCTCAAGGCTCACACGGCCGTCCTCCCGCAGCGTGCGCAGGATCTCGTCGTCCTTCGGCCCACGGGTCTCCGGGAGCGTCCACTCCGTGCGGTCATGCCCCGTGCGCGCGAGGAGCGTCTGTTCTTCGGCTGGTGTGAGCGCTCCGCTCCGCCAGCCGCGGATCGTCTTGAAGTACTTCAACACGGGAAAAGCCGCGAAACTTCTCAGCCCGGCTGTCGCGGGGAGCTGGAGCGTGAGGAGTTCCCTGAGATTGTCGTGGTACCCGATCTCTGCCACGACCTCCGCGCGCCCCGTCGTGAGGTAGCAGAACGTCACGTCGTGGCGTTGCGCGAGCGCCTCGCTGCTGAGCAGCGCGGTGCCCGCGGTGCTCTCGCACGCGAGGATCATCTGGTGCTCGTAGTGCGTCACGGCGGCGACGACGACACGGCCGCTCTCCAGGAGGTCTGAGCCGTGTCGCGTGACCGTACGCTCGGGTTCGCCGAGCGCCTCCGCGATCTTCCGCCAGGAGGCCCGACCGTCCACCTGGAGTGCGGCTACGATCCGCTGCTGCAGGTGGTTGAGCCCAGGTGCGGCCATCTCGCAGTCCTCCTTGACCGGTCGTGCTCAGAACCGAGCAGCTGTAGTCTAGCGACGCTGTGCGACCTCCTCGGGGCTCAGCTTCGCGAATCCAGTGGCCTGCTCGTACGCGGCCGCCCACTGCAGCAGCTGCGGGTCGCGGTAGTGATTCGCGGCGAGCTGCCACCCGACGGGAAGGCCAGCGGAGGTGAAGCCGCCTGGCATCGCAATCACGGGCAAGCTCGTCGCGGAGAGAACACACGCGGAGCGCATCCAGTCGAGGTAGGTCTCGGCCGCGACGCCCGCGATCGTCGCGGGCCAGCGCCAGCTCGCATCGAATGGGAGCACCTGCGCCGCGGGGCTGAGGAAGGCGTCATATCGCGAGAAGAACGCCTGCGTTGCAGCCTCCAGGCGCGTCCTGGCAGCCTGCGCTGAGATCAGTTCGGCGGCGCTCAGTCGCTGCCCGGTCTCCACGTTCCAAATCACCTCGGGCTTGATCACGTCACGGTGCTCGGCGAGGAGCGGTCCGATCCCCGTCGCGAAATCGTAGGCGCGGGTCACTTGGAAGACCTCATCAGCGTCGGAGAAATCAATGCTCGCTTCTTCGAGGATCGCGCCTGCTTCCTCGAAGACGCGCAGCTGCTCACGGAGCACGTCGACGATTTCGGTTTCGACGGGCATGCCGATCCCAAAGTCGAAGCTGTAGCCGATGCGCACCCCGCGCAGATTCGGGAGTGGCGTGCCGAAATCAGCAGGCGTGAGCGGGCTCGGATTCGGGAGCTCCGTCGGTCCCGTGCTCGCGCGCATGAAGAGCGCCAGGTCTTCCACGCTTCGTGCCATCGGACCGGAGCGTGCAAGCCAGGTGAACGCGTTCGTCGCGCCCTCCATCGGGATCACCCCGTAGGAGGGGCGCAGCCCGTAGACGTTGCAGAAGGACGCGGGAATGCGGAGGGAGCCGCCCATATCCGAGCCGTCGCCGAAGGGCTGAATGCGTGACGCTACGACCGCGGCAACGCCGCCTGAAGAGCCACCGGCCGAGCGGTCTGGGGCGTAGGGGTTCGTGGTTGTGCCGAACAGATCGTTGAAGGTGTGGGAACCCGCGCCGAACTCGGGAACGTTCGTTTTCCCCGTGCGGATCGCCCCCGCCGCTGAGAGCCGCGCGATCTGTAGGTCGTCGTGCTCGGGGGTGTGGTGCTCGAGCGCGAGGGAGCCCTGCGTGGAGCGCAGGCCGGCCGTGTTGAACGTGTCCTTGTGCGTCATCGGGAGGCCGTGCAGGATGCCCGTCGGCTCCCCACGCGCGGTGCGCTCGTCGGCCTCGGCCGCGAGCGCGGTGGCTCGCTCGAAATCGGTCGTGATCACGGCGTTCACTGGAGCGTTGCGCTGCTCGATCGCGGTGATGTGGCTCGCAAGCGCTTCGCGGGCCGAGAGTTCGCGGCGGCGGATGAGGTGAGTGACCTCGACCGCGCTCAGGTTCTGGATATCCATCAGTATCGGGTGCCTTTCGCCGTTGAAATGCGGATGCCCCCACCCTGCCGGAACTCGCGCGGCGCACGAAGCGGAAAGTCTGGAAAGTGCCGGAACGGGGGGACCCGCCACATCCGTGGCCGATTCGCCCAGGCCCTTGTCGGCGGGCAGGCTTCTCCCGCAGGGTGATCGGAAGATTTCTCGTATTGATCGCATGAGATGCAAAGGAGCACAACATGCCGACAGCTGCGCCGTACCGATTTGCGGACCCCGGATCCACCGACATCTGGGCGATCGCGAACTCGCCGATCCTCTGGGTGTTCGCCCTGGGGGTCTTCGGGGTGATCTTCGTCCAGACCTTCCTGTACATTCGCGCCGCCCGCACAGCGGCCGCGGGGATCGACATGCCGCTCAAGGAGATCCGCGAGTCGTACCGAGCCGGTGCGGTCGCTTCAATCGGGCCCTCGCTTGCCGTCGTGCTCGTTGCGATCGCGCTGCTCGCACTCTTCGGCACCCCCGCCGTGCTCGTGCGGATCGGGCTCATCGGCTCGGCCGCGACCGAGACGGCCTCCGCCGGGATCGCCGCGACGAGCATGGGCGCTGAACTCGGCGCGGACAGCTACACCCAGCAGGTGTTCGCCGTCGCCTTCATGGCGATGAGCCTCTCGGGCGGCATGTGGATGCTCTGCACGCTGCTCCTCACCCCGATCCTGAAGCGCGGCTCGCAGACCCTCGGCAAGCGCAACCCCGCCGTCATGGCTCTGATCCCCGCCGCCGCGCTGCTCGGCGCCTTCTCGATGCTCGCCGTCGCGGAGACGGGCAAGTCGTCCCTGCACCTGCTTCTTGTGCTCATCTCCGCCGGGGTGATGGCGCTCTGCCTGCTCATCGCGAAGCTGCTGCAGCTCAAATGGCTGAAGGAGTGGGCGCTCGGCTTCTCGATCCTCGTCGCCCTCTTCGTCGCCTTCCTCCTCCACACCCCCGTCGCCGCCTAAGCGCTTAGGAGCATCGCCATGGAACTCACCACTGCCCCCGCTGCATCCGCCACCGCCGACGCCGCGATGGACCGATTCGATCGCCAGACGAGCCGCTACGGCTCGGCGACGATGGTCCTCGGCCTGCTGCTCTCGCTCGCCGGCCCCTTCTACCTGTTCTTCTTCACCGACCTCGGGCTCAGCTGGCCGATGGTGCTCACCGCGTTCGTCGCGGTGGCCGCGACCTTCGGCGTGTTCTGGATCGTTGAGCCCGTCACCTATTACCCGATCCTCGGCTCAGCGGCGATGTACCAGGCCTTCATGATTGGCAATATCTCGAACAAGCTGCTGCCCGCCGCGATCGTCGCGCAGTCGAGCATCGGCGCGAAGCCCGGATCCCGTCGCGGCGACCTCGCCTCGGTCATGGCGATCTGTGGAGCGGCAACCGTCCACCTCGTGAGCCTGCTCGTTTTTGTCGGTGTCCTCGGTAGCTGGCTCGTCTCCGTGATCCCTGCCGACCTCATCGAGGTGGCGCGGCTGTACATCCTTCCCTCGCTCATGGGTGCCGTGCTCGTGCAGGCCATCGTCTCGATGAAGCAGCTCCGCCCCACGATTATTGCGATCGCCCTGGCGCTCCTCATGCAGTTCGTCGTGGTTCCCGTCGCGCCCGCGCTCGGCATGTTCGCGACCGCGATCGTGGTGCTCCTCTCCATTGTCCTCTCGCTCGTCATCCGGGACCGTGCGAGCACCACGCATCCCGAGGACGAAGCTCTCGTCAACTAGCGCGGCGTCGCCCCTTCGAAAGGACCAGACCATGCTGACCACTCACCTCACCGCTTCCGAGAGGGAGCATCTCCACGAGAGCTACCGCCATCTGCACCGCACGCCCGAGCTGTCGATGCAAGAGCACCGCACAGCTGAGTTCATCGAAGCCCGGCTCTCCGAACTCGGTATCGAGCATTTTCGGTGTGGCGGCACGGGCGTCGTCGGGATTCTCCGCAACGGCGACGGGCCCGTCGTCGGCTTCCGTGCCGACACCGACGGCCTGCCCATCCAGGAGGACACCGGTGCCGACTACAGCTCAACCGCCACCGGCACCCTCGACGACGGCACCGTCGTACCTGTGATGCACGGCTGCGGGCATGACACGCACGTCGCCGCGGCGCTCTCCGCTGCCGCGCTCCTCGTCCGCCAGACGGGTGAGTGGAGCGGCACGGTTGTCTGGGTGTTCCAGCCCGGGGAAGAGACCGCGGCCGGTGCAGCTGCGATGGTCGCTGACGGTATTTGGGAGCGTGCGCCCCGCCCGAACGTCGTGCTCGGGCAGCACGTCTTCCCTGCGGCCCCTGCGGGCAGCGTTGCCCTCGCAACGGGCCCGGCGATGGCGATGGCCGACTCGCTGCGCGTCACCGTACACGGCAGGCAGTCGCACGGATCGCAGCCGCAGGACTCGACTGATCCCATCGTGCTCGGCGCCCACATCGTCACCCGCCTGCAGACGATCGTCTCGCGCGAGCTGCCGCCGCAGTCGCCCGCCGTGGTCACGTGCGGCACCTTCCACGCCGGGCTGAAGGAGAACATCATCCCCGCGGCGGCCGAGTTCACCCTGAACATCCGCACCCTCGGCACGGACATCCGCGCCCACGTGCTCGGCGCGATCACGCGGATCGTCAACGCCGAGGCCGAGGCCTCGGGCGCCCCGCGGCCCACGATCGAGGAGATCTACCGCTTCCCGCAGCTCACGAACGACGAGCGGGAGTCGGAGGCCGTGCGCGCCGTGCTCGAACGCGAGCTCGGCGCGGGGAATGTGCTGCGGATCCCGCCAGCCATGGGGTCCGAGGACTTCGGCACCCTGCCCGACAGCATCGGGGTGCCCGGCGTCTACTGGTTCTTCGGCGGCTTCGCGGCGGGCACGGTCGATCCGCCGGTGAATCACTCGCCCCACTTTCTCCCCGATCTCGAGCCGACGCTCAGCACGGGAGTGAGCGCGGCCGTCGCCGCCATCGGGCACTACCTCGCGCCGCGCGCGTGAGCGACATCGTCAGCAGGAAGGAAGGGTCGGAGCTATGAACCAGGGATCGTTGGATGGGATGCTCGTGGTGGATCTGTCGCGCGCACTCGCGGGCCCGCACGCCGGGCAGATGCTGGGGGACCTCGGCGCGCGCGTCATCAAGGTGGAGGCGCCGGCCGGCGGTGACGATACGCGCTCCTGGGGGCCGCCCTTCGTGACGGGCGCCGATGGCGCCGACTACTCCACTTACTTCCTCTCCTGCAACCGCAACAAGGAGTCGATCGCCCTCGACCTGAAGAGCGACGATGGCCGCGCCGTGCTCACCGAGCTCCTCGCCCGCGCTGACGTAGTCATCGAGAACTTCCGCACCGGGGTGATGGACCGCCTCGGCTTCTCCACCGCCCGCCTCGCAGAGCTCAACCCGCGCCTCGTGCAGCTCTCCATCACGGGCTTCGGGCACGACGGCCCCGAGGGCGGCCGCGCGGGGTACGACCAGATCGTGCAGGGGGAGGCTGGACTTATGTCGCTCACGGGCTCCCGCCCCGACGACCCGCAGCGGGTCGGCACGCCGATCGCCGACCTGCTCGGCGGGATCCACGGCGTCGTCGGCGTGCTCGCCGCCCTTGTCGAGCGTGCCTGCACGGGCGTCGGCCGCGTGGTGCGCACCTCGCTGCTCTCCTCGGTGGTCGGCGTCCACGCGTTCCAGGGCACGCGCGCGACGGTCGCCGGCGAGCGGCCCCTCGCGCAGGGCAACCACCACCCCTCGATCGCGCCCTACGGGCTCTTCCGCTGCCGGGACGGCGCGGTGCAGATGAGCGTCGGCAGCGAGCGTCTCTGGCAGGCGTTCTGCGCCGAGTTCGGGATCGCCGCCGACGCTCCGGGCTTCGGCTCGAACGCCGAGCGGGTCGCCGCGCGCGCGGAGACGATCCGTACTGTCGAGGCCGCTTTCGCGGACAGCGACACGGAGCCGCTCCTCGCCAGGCTCGCGGCCGCGGGGATCCCCGCGGGCCGCGTGCGGAGCCTGCCCGAGGTGTACGCGTGGGATCAGGTGCGCTCGCAGGGGCTCGTCGTCGAGGTGGACCACGCCGCACTCGGCGCGATCTCGCTGCCAGGGCCGGCGCTGCGCTTCTTCGATGTCGACAGCGACGGTGAGACGGAGCGCGCCCGCACGGCGCACACCGCCCCGCCCACGCTCGACCAGCACGGCGACGAGATCCGCGCCTGGCTCGAGGAGACCGCTGACCGAGTGCCCGCCGCGACGGGGGCGAGCGCGTGAGCGCCGAGCGGCGCTCCGCGCGCGAGCTGATCGAGCTCATCGCGGATCCGGGAAGCTACGTCAGCTGGGACACCCCGCCCGAGCAGCCGGAGCTCGGCGATGCGTATCGCGCCGAGCTTGCGGCCGCGGCGGAGCGGAGCGGGGCCGACGAGTCGATCCTCACGGGCGAGGCGCTCGTCGACGGTCGCCGCGTCGCACTCATCGCCTGCGAGTTCCGCTTCCTCGCAGGCTCCGTGGGCACCGCGGCCGCCGAGCGCTTCGTGCGTGCCCTGGAGCGGGCGACGGCCGAGCGGCTTCCCGTGCTGGCCTCGCCCGCGTCTGGGGGAACCCGGATGCAAGAGGGCACGGTCGCCTTCGTAGCGATGGTCAAGATCGCTGCGGCGGTTGCTGCCCATAAGGCGGCGTGCCTGCCCTACCTCGTCTACTTACGTCACCCTTCGACAGGAGGCGCGCTCGCTTCCTTCGGATCCCTTGGGCAGGTGACGGTCGCAGAGCCAGGGGCACTCGTTGGTTTCCTCGGCCCGCGCGTCTATGAGGCGCTCATGGGCGAGACATTTCCTTCAGGCGTTCAGGCCGCTGAAAATCTCGCGCGGCTTGGCCTCATCGATGGCGTGCTCCCCGCGCGAGAGCTCCGCGACGTGGTGGGACGAACACTCCGAATCCTCGAGCGTCCCACGCATCAGGAGCTCGTCGAACTCGCGGAGACGCCGGGGTCCGCGCACGAGCGTCCGGCAGGATCCGCGGATGCGTGGGCATCGATCATCAGGACGCGTGACCCGCGCCGCCCGGGCCTCCGCGAACTGCTCCGCACGGCCGCGACCGATGTCGTGCCGCTCTCCGGCACGGGACAGGGGGAACGCGATCCCGGGCTCACGCTCTGCCTCGCACGCTTCGGCGGCGTTCCCGCTGTCGTCGTGGGCCAGGACCGGCGTTCCCAGCGCACACGCGCCCCGCTCGGCCCCGGGGCGCTGCGCGCCGCCCGCCGCGCGATGCGCCTCGCCGACGAGCTCCAGTTGCCGCTCATCACCGTGATCGATACGCCCGGCGCTGCGCTCTCGCAGGCGGCCGAGGAGGGCGGGCTCGCCGCCGAGATCGCGCACTGCCTCGCGGACCTCGCGAAGCACCGCGGGCCCACGCTCTCGATCCTGCTCGGCGAGGGCACGGGCGGCGGCGCGCTTGCGCTGCTCCCCGCGGACCGCACGCTCGCGGCGGAGCACGCATGGCTCTCGCCGCTGCCGCCCGAGGGCGCCTCGGCCATCGTGCACCGGGACACGGCGCACGCGCCGGAGCTCGCAGCGCAGCAGGGCGTTGAGACTGGAAACCTCGTCGCACACGGCATCGTGGACCGCGTGATCGCGGAGCACCCGGACGCGGCGGTCGAACCGGAGGCCTTCAGCCGACGGATGGGCGACGCGATCGCGCAGGAGCTCTCGGGACTGCAGCTGCAGAACGAAGATCACCGCCGGCTGCGCCGCCACGACCGCTATCGCCGCCTCGGGGCGTAGGGGAGGGGGATCAGAACACCTGGGGTGCTGAGCGGGTGCCGAGCGGGGCTTCGAAGCGGGGCCGGTCGAGCCAGCGGCGGAGTTTGAGCCCCGCATGGAGCTCGAGTCGCACGAGCGGGTCCAGCGGATCCGCGTCGATGATCGCGGCGATGCGCTGGAGGTGGTTGTAGATGCTGGTGCGGTGCATGTGCAGTGCGTCCGCGACCCGCTGCATGGTGCCGGGAGAGTCGTAGACCCGTTCCAGGATCCGCAGCCGTTCCTCACCCTCGGGTGCGTTGGCGATGCGCTGGATCCGCTCGGGCACATGCGCCGTCGCCGCGTGCGCGAGGAGCCGGTAGATGCCCACGTTGTCGAAGCGGTGCGTGGTGAGCGCGGGGTCGACGACGGACGCCTGGAGCGCCGTGACGGCCTGGCGATACGCCAGGCGCAGCTCCGAAGCCTCGCTGATGGGCGCGCTCACACCGTAGGCGACCTCGCGTTCCTGCCGCGCTGAGGTGCGCAGTTCGAGGGCGATGGACAGTCGCTCGGCGAACGGCCCGATGAGGCTCCGGTTCGGAATGAGGAACACGCCGTGCTGATCGGTGCTGAAGCCGACAACCTCCGGGCTTTCGAGCGGAGAGGCCGCTGCATAGACGGCCCGGGCAGCATCCTGCAGAGCATGCGCGTAGGCCAGCGCGGGAAGGGTCTCAGCGTTCTTCTGCGCCGCAGCGCTCGAAAACACGATCAGGTGCGTATCGCGATCGGGGCGCATGCGCTCGGCGAGCTCCTCATGGACGACATCGCCCTGCCCGCTCACCAGATCCTGGAAGTCCCGATTCGCCGCCGAGGCGATTCCGCTCGGTGTGCCGAGCGCGAGGAGCACCCGTTCGGCGAGCCGCTCCGTCTCGCTGTGCCGCTGCTCCAGCTCGGCGAGCAGCGGAGCCAACGTGTCCTCGGCGCTGTTCGCCTGCACCCAGAGGTAGCCGACGCGCACCCCGCGCACGAGTAGTGGGATGCAGATCCGGGGCAGCAGGCCGTGCTCGGGATCGCCTGGCACGGTGAAGGGCCGTGTGCGTGTGCTGATGCCGTGCTTCGATTCCCAGATCTTCGCGTGGGAGGGCACTGACTTCGAGAGCACAGCGTCGATTCGCACGCGATCCGTGGTCGGCACGATCGTGCTGTACGCCACGACGCGACCGGCGACGTCGTCGAGCGAGACGTTTCTGCCGGTGCTTTCGGATACGAGGGAGACGACTTCGTCCAGTTCCCGCTGCTGCACGGCTGAGGCCCTTTCGTCGGGGAGGCAGTGGGGCACAGGCGGGCCCCGTCCCACGCTTCGACAATTGTCGAACTTCCGGTAGTGAATCGTCAACACTTCTCGTGCGTTTCGCCGCGGCAACTTCCCTAATCTCAGAGGCGAACGGCCGAGACAGGACTCTGCAGGCCCCATTCTCAAAGACGAAAGCGAGCACATCGTGGCAGGACAGCTGGGCTTCATCGGCCTCGGAAATATCGGCAGTCGGGTGGTTCCGCACCTGCTCGCAGCGGGGCATGGCGTGGCCGTGTCTGACCTCAACGCCGAAGCGGTTGCGGCGCTCGTCGCGCAGGGCGCCACCGCTGCAGGTTCGGCCTCCGAAGCCGCACAGAACGCGGAGCTTGTATTTCTGAGCCTGCCATCGCCAGCGATCGTTCGTGCCGTTGTGGCTGGGGATGACGGCGTGCTGCAGGGCGCTCGGCCCGGCACCATCATCATCGATCACAGCACGATCGACCCAGAGACCTCGCGTGAGCTTGCTGCACGCGCCGCAGACGTGGGGGTGACCTACTTGGATGCTCCCGTGAGCGGAGGCGTCCAGGGTGCCGAAGCAGGAACGCTCGCGGTTATGGCAGGCGGAGACGCCGAAGCGTTTGATCGTGCCCGTCCGGTCATCGAGGCCTACGCCAGCAACGTGTTCCTGGTCGGCGAATCGGGCAGCGGGCAGGCCATCAAGCTGGCAAACAACATCATCACCGCCATCAACATCGCGGCTCTCGGTGAGGGACTCAGCGCTGCCGTCTCAGCGGGCGTCGACCTCGATACGGCGGCGCGTGTACTGACGACCAGCTCGGCGAACAGCCACGTGCTGTCGAGCTACTTCCCGCGGACACTCTTCACCGAAGACCGCCCCACCGGCTTTGCTCTCGATTTCATGCTCAAGGACATCAAGCTGTTCCTCACCTCTGCCGCACGCACGGAGCTGCCCACACCGGTTTCCAACGTGGTGGGCGACCTATTCCGCATTGGGCACCGTGATGGTCGCGGCGGGAAGGACTTCACCAGCGTGGTCGAGTTCTACGAAGACTTCACCGGCACACGACTCCAGACGAAGGAAGCAGCACACGCATGATTGTTCGGACAGCGCTTGACGCAGACGAGGCGACCGCCCCCGAGGTTCCCCAGCTCATCGGTGGTGAGTGGAAGGGCGCACAGAGTGGTGAGTGGACGGCCGTCGAAAACCCCGGCCGAAAGCAGACCCTCGCCTTCGTTCCCGCATCGGACGAGCGAGACGTCGATGACGCCGTTGCCGCAGCGCGCGCAGCCTTCGCCACCTGGGGGCGTCTGCCCGCCCGCAATCGCGGGAGACTGCTCCTCGCCATTGGCGACAAGATTGCTGAGCACCATGAGGAGCTTGCTCGGCTGATCGCGTCGGAGACGGGGAACGCGCTCCGCACACAGGCTCGTGGCGAAGCTGCGTCTGGTGCGGACATCTTCCGCTTCTACGGCGAGGTCGCCTCGCAGCAAAAGGGGGAGACACTGCCCTTTGGTGATGGACTGCTGAGCTACACGGTGCGCGAGCCGATTGGTGTGGTCGGCGGTATCGTGCCGTGGAACGCCCCGGTGACGCTGTCCTCGCTGAAGATCGCGATGGCGCTGATGACGGGCAATACGCTTGTGCTGAAGGCAGCCGATCTCGCGCCGCTCGCCGTGCTGAAAGTGGCGGAGTGGGCCAACGAGATCCTGCCCGCAGGCGTGCTCAACGTACTCACCGGCTCGGGCAGTGTGGCGGGCGCCGCGCTGGCCCGCCACCCCCGCGTTTCGAAGCTCACCTTCACCGGATCCACTGGCGTGGGCAAGGACATCATTGCGGCGGCGGCCGATCGGATTGCTCCCGTCACGCTTGAGCTGGGCGGCAAGTCGCCGGCGATCGTGTTCCCGGATTCAAACGACGCGGAAACAGTGCAGAACGTGATCAACGCGATGCGCTTCACACGGCAGGGGCAGTCGTGCACCGCGGGGTCGCGGCTCTACGTGCACGAGAGCATCATCGACGAGTTCGTCCTTCAGCTCGTTGACGCGCTCGGGACGTTGCGCGTCGGGGATCCACTCGATGAGGCGTCCGATATTGGCGCCATTGTCAACGAGCACCAGCACGCCACTGTGCTCTCCTACATCGCAGGCGCCGTTGAATCTGGCGGCGTGCTTGCAACGGGCGGGGTCTCGAATCCGGCCGATCGTGACGGTTACTATGTCGCCCCGACCGTGATTCTGGGCGCCCAGGCTGACTGGGCGGTTACGCGTGAGGAGGTCTTCGGGCCGGTCCTCGTCGTGATCCCCTGGTCCGACGAGGACGAAGTGCTCGAGTGGGCGAACGACAGCGACTACGGGCTCGCTGGCTACATCTTTACCAAGGATGTCTCCACTGCGTTGCGCACCGCGAACCGGCTCGAGGCCGGCTGGATTCAAGTGAACCGCGGTGGCGGTCAGCTTCCCGGCATGTCCTACGGCGGGAACAAGCAGAGCGGGCTTGGACGGGAGTACTCCGTCGACGGCGCGCTCGAGAGTTTCACCAACGTGAAGAACATCACCGTCGCCATTTCGGCGTAGTCACCGGCACGCTGCACCCGCGCGTGCCCACCGGAGCGGGCCACGGCTGATCGGCCGTGGCCCGCAGTGGCAGAGCGACGCTGCTCTGCCAGAGTCAAGAAGGCGTTACAAGGAGGAAACGTGTTCGCAGACATTTGCACTGAGATCTCGACGGGGAGAATCTCATCATGACAGTTATCGACTGGGTCATTGTTGCCTGCTACCTCGTGATCATTGTGCTCATCGGGCTCGCGGGTTTGAAGAAGGTGAAGACCGGCCGCGACTTCGCGGTTGCCGGATCGTCGCTGCCCGTAGGCATCGTCACCGCCACCCTCGCGGCGAGCTATATTGGCGGATCGTTCGCCATCGGCGCGGCAGGAGCGACGTTCCGTGAGGGATACACCTATTTCTTTGCGCTGCTCGGATTCCCGCTCGCCACGATTGCGGTCGGTATTTGGGTGGCGCCGCGTCTCCGCCGATACGCGGCGGAGACCGTGGGCGATGTGATGGAGCATCACTACGGTGTCGTCGCTCGTGTGTTCACCGGCCTGATCTCCATGGTGGTGTGCGCGGCAATTCTCGGAGCGCAGATCCGTGCGCTGGGCACCATCCTCGAGGTATTTACCGGGATTGACTTCACGATCGGCGCGATTGTCCTCACGCTGATCGTGATCGTCTACTCAACGGCGGGCGGTCTGTGGTCCGATGTGCGCGCCGACGTGATCCACTTCGCGGTGCTCGCGGTCGCGATCCCGGTCGCGATTCTGGTCGCGATTCGCGCGGTGGGAACACCCGCAGAGATCGTGGCAAGCGTGCCGCCGGAGTTCTTCACCGTCACGGGCGACAAGTCTCTGGGCTTCTTCATCAGCCTCTTCATCGGCTTCGTGTTTGGTGAGACTCTCATCCAGCCGTACTCGCAGCGAGCGTTCGCAGGCGCGAACACGAAGACGGTACGCAAGGCATTTATCTACGCCGGAATCTTCGGCATCGTGTTCCTCTTCACGACCTCGTCCGGCGGCATTCTTGCACGCGCTCTCGACCCGACGATTCCTTCTGACGCAGCGATGCCAGAGCTGATCAACCGTGTGATCCCCGCAGGATTCACCGGGCTGCTCGTCGCGGGATTCATCGCGATCATCATGTCGAGCGCATCCTCGTTCCTGAACTCCACCACGGTCGTCGTAGTGCGTGACCTCTGGACGCTCGGCGGGCGCCGCAAGATCGAGGATCACACACGGCTCCGTTTCCAGCGGGTGATGAACCTCATCATCGGTGTGGTCGCACTCATCGTGGGGCTGTCGTTCCCCAACATCATTGACATCCTCATGGTGTACTTCTCGACCTGGGCGCCTACGGTCATCGTGCCGTTGCTGCTTGGCGTTCTCTTCGACATCCGCCACCGCCTGGCTGGACCGATCGCGATGGTCGCGGGTCTGCTCGCAACCTGGCTGTGGAACGGCCCGCTTGGCGAACCATTCGGCATCCTCGGCCTCGCGGTCGGCCTCGTGACGAACCTCATCGTGTTCTTCGTCGTGGTCGCGGCCACCCCGAAGAAGGGTATGGAACCGCACGGTTTCGACATCGTGGCACCCAACACCCAGGCCGTTGAAACCGTGTGGGACGAGACGAGCGGAGTCAGCGATGACGCCGCACCAGCAACGAAGGAGGGATAGAGCATGTACGGAGTGATCTTGTACGGCGGCGTAATTCTCGCCATCATCGTCGGCCTCGCCGTGACGGCAATGGGCTTGCCGCCCACGCTGCGCGACCTGCGCGATGCGTTTAAGGGCAAGTAAACATCCCATGCGCCAGAGCGGCGCAGGCACCCCTATTCACACCAACCGAAGGTGAGTGACGTCATGAGCGCTCTGCTTGATACTCCGCTGATCCCCTGGGGATCCCCGGCAGCGCAGCGACGAACCGCGCAGTTGCTGAAAGCCAACCAGCAGCAGGACGCGGCCACGGTCACTGCAGCGGTGCATGCCGCGCAGAACGCTCAGCTCGACATTGGTGGTGCACGCGGGCTCAACTTGTACGCGGGGAGCAACGTGCTGTCTCCCCGCGTACGGGCTGCGCACGAATCGGATCTGGCTCCACGGCCGGCGCTCGGCTGGCCGGGCGAGAAAATACAGCCGGCCCTCGAACACGTTGAAGAGCTTGAGGTTATTGCTGCCCAACAGCTGCGCCGCGCGTTCAGCGCGAAGTTCGCTGATGGCCGTTTCGTGACTGCGACCCTTGCGAACCTTGCTGCCTACGCGGCTTTCACGGAACCTGGCGACACGATCGCGACACTGTCGCCCAGCGCGGGGAGCCATGCCAGCCACCTGGCTGCCGGAACCGCTGGGGTGCGCGGCCTTCGAGGAAGCTATCTGCCGAGCAACCCGCATACAGGGGATATCGATGCAGCGGAGCTCGACGCGTTCGTAGTGGCGAGGCGGCCGCGAATCATCTTGGTGGGCGGCAGCGTCATTCAGTTCGCCACCCAGATCGCGCCGCTGCGTGATGCTGCGGACCGCGTTGGGGCAATACTGATCTTTGACGCGTCGCACGTGGCGGGGCTGATCGCTGCGGGAGCCTTCCCGAATCCGCTCGACGAGGGCGTTGACCTGCTCACGTTCTCCACGTATAAGACGCTTGCCGGGCCCGCGGGTGGCGCGGTCGCGACGAACAGCGCCGAGGTTGCTGAACGGTTGAGCGATGCGCTCTACCCGATGCTTTCCTCAAACTACGATCCTGCCCGGCTCGGGCCACTCGCCATCGCAACGGCTGAGGCAGTGGAACAACGTCCGGCTTGGGCGCAACGAACGATTGAGCTCGCAGTTGCGCTGGGGGAGCGACTGGCTGCGCACGGCATGAGCGTGCAGGCAATTGAGCGCGGGGTGACCGCAACCCACCAGGTAGTCGTGGACGTCGCTGCTTTCGGCGGCGGCACCGCGGCAATGCGAACGCTTGAATCAGGTGGCGTGTACGTGGGAGCGTGCCGGTTGGTCGGGCAGGCCTCCGATGCCCCGCCGCAGGGCATCCGCATCGGAACACAGGAGATTGTGCGGCTGGGTGCAGGGTTCGAACATGCGGAACCGATTGCGCAGCAGATCGCCGCGCTGCTCCGCGGCGACGCCGGAACAGAAGAGGTCAGCCGAGCGTTGCGCCGCAGTTTTGGCGCGGACCTCTGGGGTAGGCCTGCACCGTGAACGCGCTAGCGAGGGAGCAGCTCCGCGACCGAGCCGAGCACCTCGTCCGGACGGAACGGGAAGCGCTCAATCTCTGCGCGATCCGAGATCCCGGTCATCACGAGCACGGTGTGGAGGCCCGCCTCCATGCCCGCGACCACGTCGGTGTCCATGCGGTCGCCGATCATGCCCGTGTTGTGCGAGTGCGCGCCAATCTTGTTGAGCGCAGAGCGGAACATCATGGGGTTCGGCTTTCCCACGACGTAGGGCTCCATGCCCGTCGCCTTCGTGATCAGCGCGTTGATCGCGCCGGTGGCGGGCAGCGGGCCCTCGGGGCTCGGCCCGGTGGCGTCCGGGTTCGTCGAGATGAAGCGCGCACCGCGGCTGATCAGGCGGATCGCCTTCGTGATCGCCTCGAACGAGTAGTTGCGGGTTTCGCCCACCACCACGAAGTCGGGATCAGACTCGGTCATCACGTACCCTGCGTCGTGCAGCGCGGTGAGGATGCCGGCCTCGCCAATGACGAACGCCGAGCCGCCGGGCTTCTGCTGCTTCAGGAACGCCGCGGTGGCGAGCGCGCTCGTCCAGATCCGCTCCTCCGGCACATCGATGCCTGACGAGGCGAGGCGCGCGCTGAGATCGCGCGCGGTGAAGATCGAGTTGTTCGTGAGCACGAGGTAGGGCATTTCCTCCTCGCGCCAGTGCTCGAGCAACTCGGCGGCACCGGGGATCGCGCGGTTTTCGTGAACCAGCACCCCATCCATGTCGGTGAGCCAGCATTCGATGTCGTCTCGGCGGGGGTGGACCACACTCTCGATCATGGCTTCAGGATAGCCCGGCCCCATGAACGTCCGGTAAAGCCCACACCACGCCCACCCACAGATCGGGGTCACTTCGGCACTGTGTTGCGGACCCGCCCACCCGCAACACGGTGCCGAAGTGACCCCGAATCGGAGGGGGAGGGTGGTGGGGTGGCACACTGGGGGGATGCACGAACGCGCCGGCACCATCGCCCGTACCGAAGACCTCGTCGACGTCGAGGCGCTGCTCCAGGCCTACGTCGACACCACGCCCGATCTCACGAATCCCGCGCAGCGCGTCGTGTTTGGCACCTCGGGTCACCGCGGCTCGGCGTTCTCCGGCGCATTTACTGACGCGCACATCGCGGCGATCAGCGCTTCGATCGCCGAGTATCGAGCCGCCCAGGGCATCACCGGCCCCCTCTTCATCGGGGCGGACACCCACCCGCTCTCGATTCCCGCCGAGCGCACCGCGGTCGAGGTGCTGCTTGCTGCGGGCGTGGACGTGCGCCCCTCCGCGGGCGAGGGCGACGCCTGGTTCGTGCCCACCCCGGCGCTCAGCCACGCGATCCTTGCCTACAACCGCGGGCGAGACGCGGACGACCCTGCCCGCGCCGACGGCATCGTTGTCACCCCGAGCCACAACCCGCCAGCCGACGGCGGCTTCAAGTACAACCCGCCGCACGGCGGTCCCGCCGACAGCGACGCAACCAACTGGATCGCGGCGCGCGCCAACGAACTGCTTGAGCGCGGGATCGCGGCGATCTCGCGTGCGGATGCCGACACCGTTGCTGCGGCACCGCGCTTCGACTTCCTCGCCGGCTACGTTGGCGCCCTTGCGGAGGTGATTGACCTCGCGGCCATCCGTGACGCGGGCGTGGCCTCCGCAGCGCACCCGCTCGGCGGCGCAAGCGTTGCCTACTGGGACGCGATTCGGGATCAGCACGCCCTGAACCTCACGGTGCTGGGGCCGGGCGTGGACCCGCAGTGGGGGTTCATGCACCTCGACTGGGACGGCAAGATTCGCATGGACCCGTCCTCCGCGCACGTGATGAGCACGGTGGACGAGTTCCGTGACGAGTTCTCGCTGATCACGGGCAATGACGCGGACGCGGATCGCCACGGCATCGTGACCGCAGACGGTCTGATGAACCCCAACCACTTCCTGGCGGTCGCGATCGACTACCTGCTCACCCATCGACCCGAGTGGTCGGCCGCGGCGGGCATCGGGAAGACGCTCGTGTCCTCCGGCATGATCGACCGGGTGGTCGCGGGCCACGGCCGTACGCTCCTCGAGGTGCCGGTCGGCTTCAAGTGGTTTGTGCCTGGCCTCTTCGACGGCACGGTGGTGTTCGGCGGCGAGGAGAGTGCGGGAGCCTCATTCCAGCGCTTCGACGGCACCGCGTGGAGCACCGATAAGGACGGCATTCTGCTCGCGCTGCTCGCCGCAGAGATTCAGGCGGTCACGGGGCAGTCGCCCTCCGAGCGGTACCGTGCGCTCGTCGCGCAGTATGGCGAGCCCGCCTACGCGCGCATCGATGCCGCCGCGACGCCCGCCCAGAAGGCGACCCTCGGCGCGCTCGCACCGAGCGATGTGACCGACACCGAGCTCGCAGGCGATCCCATCACGGCGATCCTCACGCGCGCACCGGGGAACGACGCGGCGATCGGCGGGCTCAAAGTGCAGACGGACCACGCTTGGTTCGCCGCGCGCCCCTCGGGCACCGAGGACGTCATGAAGATCTACGCAGAGTCGTTCCGTGGGCCTGAGCATCTCGCGCTCGTGCAGCAGGCGGCCCAGGCGCTCGTCGCCCGCGTACTCGACTAGCTGAGCTTCCAGGCTTGCGCCCCGAAGGCACGTGCCAACCGGGGCGCGCCGGGCGATACTCTAGGGACCATGTCTGAGACCACCGCCCCCGCCCGCCGTTACTCCTACCTGGGGCCGGCCGGGACGTTTACGGAGGCGGCGCTCAAGCAAGCTCCCGAGGCGGCCGGCCAGGAGTGGCACCCGGTTGACAACCTGGGCGAGGCGCTCGGCGATGTGGTGTCGGGGCGCAGCGACGCCGCGATGATCGCCATCGAGAACTCGATCGACGGCGGCGTGACCGTGGCGCAGGATCTCCTCGCGACGATCCCGGGCCTGCGCATTGTGGGGGAGTACCTCGTGCCCGTGCGCTTCGTGCTCGTGGCAAAGCCGGGCACGCGCCTCGAAGACGTGAGCGTGGTGTCGGGCCATCCGGTGGCCTACGGTCAGTGCCGCACCTGGCTCGACACGAACGCGCCGCAGCACCGCCACTTGATTGCCACGTCGAATGTGCAGGCCGCCGCCGATCTGTTCGACCCCGAGAAGGGGATCGACGCGGCGATTGCCCCGCCCGGCATTGAGGCGCACTACGACGTTGAGGTGCTCGCGGAGGGCATTGCGGATAACCCGGATGCGGTGACGCGGTTCGTGATGGTCAGCCGCACGGTGCCCGTGGGGGAGCCGACGGGGGCCGACAAGACCTCCCTCATCATCGAACTGCCGGACGACCGCTCGGGCGCGCTGCTTGACCTGCTCGAACAGTTCGCCACCCGCGGGGTCAACCTCACGCTCCTCGCCTCGCGGCCGATCGGCGATCGAATGGGGCGCTACCGTTTCGTGATCGACGCGGAGGGGCACGTGAAGGACGCGCGCGTGGCTGACGCACTGCTCGGTGTGAAGCGTTTCAGCCCGAAAGTGGTGTTCCTCGGCTCGTATCCGCGCGCGGATCGCATCGCGGCAACCACCCGCGCGGCGCACGATGATGATTCGTTCCGGGATGCTCGAGACTGGCTGCGCGGCGTGATCGAGGGCACCGCCGACGGCGAGGCGTAGCGCCAGCGCCGCTGCCTGAGCGGCCGCGTTCTCGGCGGCTGACGTTCCGCTGCGCCGGAGAAGTCTTCTTGACACCGCACTATTGTGTAATGCACACTAGTGCGGACGCGGGAAGTCAAGCACGGCCACGATCCCACGCAGTTTCTTGATGGGGATCGCGGCCGTGCCACAGTCCTCCCGTGCGCGGCTCAGGAAAGGAACACGGATGGACGCGACTCAGCTCCTGAAGGGAGTGCTCGACGCTGCGGTGCTTGCCGTCGTGCAGCGCGAGGACGGCTACGGCTACGACGTGGTGCGGCGCCTGCGCGACGCGGGTCTTGCCGAGGTGGGCGACGCCTCCGTGTACGGCACCCTGCGTCGGCTGTACGCTGCCGGTGCGCTCTCCACCTACGTGGTGCCCTCCGAGGGCGGCCCGCACCGCAAGTACTACAGCATCACCCCAGCTGGGCAGGAGCTGCTTGCCGAGCAGCGGGCCGGCTGGAACCGCTTCGCCGGGACACTGACCCGGCTCATCGCAGACGATTCGCACGCCGTTGCGGCCGCGGGGACCACCCCCGCCGCGCAGGAAGGAGCACGCGCATGAACACCGCATCGCGCACCCCCGAGGGCCACGCCCCCGAGAGCCGCACCCCCGAAGACTGGAACGCCACCACCCCGCTCCCGGGTGCAGAGCCGACCGCCGGGCTGGGATTCGGGCAGGGCGCAGCCGGCAGCCGCGAGGCCCGCGCTCGCACCTTTGTGGCCGCCGTGCGTTCGCAGCTCGCCGACCTCGGTCCAGAAGAGGTTGACGAGCTGACTGACGGGCTCGCCGCCGATCTCACGGATCGGCTGGGCGAGGATCCCGCGCTGGGTGACCCCGTAAAGTACGCCGCCGAGCTGCGTCAGGCCGCGGGGCTCCCACAGCGGGCCTCGCGCTCAGACGCGCGTCACAGCGTGGCGGAGAGCTGGGCCGCGCTTGTCCGCGGCTGGCACGCCTGGTGGGCTGGCACGCCCGCGCGGGTCGCCGTGCGCGATTTCGCGCTCGCCCTCCGCCCCCTGTGGTGGGTGGCGCGTGGTGGGGCGCTCGCCGCGGTGCTGTGCATGCTGGTGGGGATCCCGAGCCTTGCGGTGTGGGCACTCGTCTCCGTGGCCACGGTGATCGTTAGTGTGCAGTGGGGGCGTGGTCGATGGGCGCCCGACGGCTGGGGCGTGTGGCTGCGCCGCGTCGCGAGCGCGGTGTCCGTGCTGGCGATTGTGCTGCTCTCGCCCGCGGCCCTCGGTCTGCTCCGAGGCTCCACGACGCCGTACGTGGAGGAACCCGACATGCAGACCAGCTGGGGGCTCACGAGCAACGGCACCGAGATCTCGAACATCTTTGCGTACGACTGCGCGGGGCAGCCCCTCGACGGCGTGCAGCTCTTCGCGCAGGATGGGACCCCGCTCCACACAGGCGCAGGCGATCCCCGTGATGCCGACTGGCTTCCCGCCTCCGGCGCGGATCCCGAGACCGGGGAACTCCTCGACTACCGCCGCAACGCGGTCGCCACGATGCCCGATGAATGGAACGTATTCCCGCTAAGAGAAGCGCGCGTTCTTGACGGTGTATACCCGGATCCTGACGCGACGGGCGAGGCCTCGGTTCTCCCGTACGAGCGCGTGCCGAGCCTTGGCAACTGCGATGCCCTGGCAGGCTCGGCGGCGGACACCGAAACGAAGGAACCCAAAGCGAATGATGCTGAAACTCAGGGCGCCGACGCGAAGAGTGCCGACGCAAAGGGTGCTGAAGCGACGCCCAACAGCGAGGGCTGATCCCGCGCTCCGCTCCCGGGGTGGTGGGCGCTAGGCCTGCGCCTTCCACTCCGGGAGCACGCGGACGATGAGCGCGCCCGGGTCGACCACGCCGCTCACCGCGAGTGCGAGCCCGAAGTCATCGCCGTCAAGCTGCACGGGCTCCGGCTTCGACACCGACAGCGCGTAGCGGCGCACTTGCGAGTAGTTCACCGACCTCCTGTCATGCACGAGGTCGATGATCCGACGCCCGGTCTGCGTCTTCCGGAGCACGCCGTTCTCCCAGCCGATCTTGTTCCAGATGCGCAGCCACGAGAACGCGCCGAGTGGGCGCAGCGCCACGATGTCGAGCATGCCGTCGTCGAGCTTCGCGTCGGGGATGAGGAGCACGCCGCCCGGCATGAGCCCGCAATTGCCGATCATCACGGTGTACACGGAGAGTGGCTTCAGCGGCGAGTTGTCGATCGAATAGTGAATCTGCAGCGGGCCGTCGCGCAGCATCGTGCGTACCCCCGCATCCACGTAGGCGAGCCACCCCAGCCGCTTCTTGAGCGTCGCGCGGGTCGCAGAGATCGCCCGTGCATCAAGGCCCATGCCGGCGAGCACGAGGAAGAGGTGTTCGTCCTCGCTCTCGTCCTCCCGCGTGATCGTGAGAATGCCCACGTCCACCGCGCGGTTGTTCCCCGTGAACGCGGCCCGCACCGCCTCGTCGATCCGGTTCAGTGGCACCCCAAGGTTGCGGGCCAGCAGGTTCCCCGTGCCCTGCGGAATGATGACGATCGGGATCCCGGTGCCCCGCAGCGCCTCAGACACCGCGCGGATCGTGCCGTCGCCCCCGCTCGCGAGCACCACGCTCGCTCCGTTCGCGATTGCTCGCCGGGTCGCACCCACGCCCGCGTCGTGCGCTTCGGTCTCGTGCCACTGCGTGGGGGACCAGCCGAGTCGGCGCTCCTGCACCATCACGGCCGAGCGCAGCGCTGCGATGTCGGTCTTCAGCGGGTGGTACACAACAGCCGCGCTCGGCTGATGCCGCTCCGGGGTGGCGATCATGGGACAAGCGTAGTCCCCGGGCCGCCATCGCCCAGCTCAGCACAGGTAAGCTGGGCGATGTGATCGATCCAGTACTCCTCCGCACTGATCCTGAGGCCGTCAAGCGTTCGCAGCGCGCGCGTGGAAACAGCGAGGCGGTGGTCGACGAAGCGCTCGCCGCAGACGCGTCCCGCCGCGCAGCGCTCACCGAGTTCGAGTCGCTCCGCGCTGAGCAGAACGAGTTCGGCAAGCAAGTGAAGGCCGCCTCCAAGGAGGACAAGCCCGCACTTATCGCCCGCGCGCAGGAGCTTGCCGCCGCGGTAAAGGCCGCCGACGCGCGCGCCAAGGCCGCCGAGGCTGAATTCTCCGCAATCTCGATGCGCATCGAGAACCTCGTGATTGACGGCGTGCCAGCTGGCGGCGAGGAGAACTTCGTCACGCTGCGCGAGGTGGGCGTGAAGCCCGAGTTCGATTTCCCCGCGCGCGACCACCTGGAGCTCGGCGAGATGCTCGGCGCGATCGACATGGAGCGCGGCGCGAAGGTCTCGGGTGCCCGCTTCTACTTCCTGCGTGGGGTGGGTGCACGCCTCGAGCTGGCACTCATGAACCTCGCGCTGGATCGCGCGCTGTCGCACGGCTTCACGCCGCTCATCACGCCGACGCTTGTGAAGCCTGAGGTCATGCGTGGCACCGGCTTCCTCGGTGAGCACGCGGACGAGGTGTACCACCTGCCCGCGGACGACCTGTTCCTCACGGGCACGAGCGAGGTTGCCCTCGCCGGGTACCACTCGGACGAGATCATCGACCTTGCCGCTGGTCCGATGCGCTACGCCGGCTGGTCGACCTGCTACCGCCGCGAGGCCGGCTCGCACGGCAAGGACACCCGCGGCATCCTCCGCGTGCACCAGTTCAACAAGCTCGAAATGTTCGTGTACGCCGATCCGGCCGACGCCGAGGCAGAGCACGATCGCCTGGTCGCGTGGCAGGAGGAGATGCTCCAGTCGCTCGGTCTGCACTACCGCGTGATCGACGTCGCGGCGGGCGATCTCGGCTCGAGCGCGGCGCGGAAGTTCGACATCGAGGCGTGGGTGCCGACGCAGGACGCGTACCGCGAGCTCACCTCGACGAGTAACTGCACCACGTACCAGTCGCGCCGTCTGGCCACCCGCTTCCGCACCGAGAGCGGCAAGACCGCCCCGGTCGCGACGCTGAACGGTACGCTCGCGACCACCCGCTGGCTCGTCGCGATTCTCGAGACGCACCAGCAGGCTGACGGCAGCGTGACGGTGCCCGAGGCGCTGCGCCCCTACCTCGGCGGCCTTGAGGTGCTGACCCCGATGGGTGAGGGATACACACGATGACCACTCCCTCGCTGCAGGCCGTGTCCGCCGCTGAGCGGCATCTCATCGCACTCGACCTGGACGGGACTGTGCTGAGCCACGGTTTCGGTGAGGGCGCGGGCGACGATCCCAACGGTGGTCGCATCGATCCGGATCTTGCCGCCGCCATTCGCGCGCTCGAGGCGGCGGGGCACGAGGTCGTGATCGCCACGGGGCGCTCGGTCGATGCGACGTTGCCCATCGTTGAGCGGCTCGGCATCCGCCCGCAGTGGGTGGTTGCGGCGAACGGTGCCGTCACGCTGAAGCGTGATGCGCTCGCCCCGCGCGCGTACCGACGCGAGATGGTCGAGGCCTTTGATCCGAGCGACGCGCTGCAGAAGATCCGCACGCAGCTGGTCACGGCCCGCTTCGCGGTCGAGCTCGCCGATGGTGGTTTCCTCTACACCGAGCAGATCCCAACCGGTACGCTCCCCGCGGAGCAGCGCCAGGTGACGTTTGACGAGCTGCTGGGGGTGCAGGCCTCCCGCGTGGTCGTCGTGTCCCCGGACCACCGGCTCGAGGAGTTCGTGGGCGCCGTGCGCACGCTGGGGCTCACGCACGTCTCGTATGCCGTGGGCACGACGTCGTGGCTCGACATTGCGCCCGACGGCGTGACGAAGGCGAGCGCGCTCGAGGTGGTGCGTGAGCGCGTGGGTATCGACGCGTCGCGGGTGTTCGCCGCGGGCGACGGCCGCAACGACATCGACATGCTCACCTGGGCGTCGCGCCGCGGCGACGGGGTAGCGATGGGGCAGGCGGTTCCTGAGGTGCAGAAGGTCGCGGCGCGCGTCACGGGCACCATCGAGGAGAATGGCCTGCTCACAGCGCTGCAGCAGCGTTTCCCCGGCCTGGTCTGATCCTGCGCGTCGCTCGACACCCCCGCCGTTTGCTAGGCTCGTCGGTGGAGGGTTGTCCGAGCGGCCGAAGGAACTTGTCTTGAAAACAAGCAGGCGGTAACCCCGTCTCAGGGGTTCAAATCCCCTACCCTCCGCTCAGCAAAAAGCCCCCTACTCCGGTAGGGGGCTTTTTCGTGGCTTGTCGAGGTGTTAGCCGAGAGGGTGCGGCACCATGCCGCCCTCGTCGATCTCGTCCTCTTCGGGCTTGGGATCGCGGGCGTCGGCGTACGCGAAGCCGAGCGCGGCGATGGCGAGTGCGAACGCGATGATCCCGAGCGGGTTGCAGAGCGCGATCGACATCTCCGCGGAGAACGCGGATCCGGACGCGAGGCTGAGGATCGACTCGAGCTTGCCGTCCGCCAGATCGGGCACGGTGAGGCCGAAGCCGATCGCGCAGACCCACGCGAGGATCAGCGAGACGATCGTGCTGCGTCCGGTGCGCTTGCCGCGCGCACGGGTGATGGTGAGGCGGCGCGCGAGCCAGAGCTGCAGAGCCGCGAAGGTGAGGCCAATCGCCGGCACGTACCACCAGGAGAGGGTGCCGCCAATGCCAAACACCCACCGCCCGAGCGACATCCACAGGGCCAGGATGATTCCGACGATGGCAACGACGCGGCTGTTCACGCGCTCCTCTTTCTGTTGTAATTCTGCGCCGACATGCCCGGCGCGCACGTACTAGCCAAGCAGATTTCGCATCGGGATGCGAAAGGTGTTATTCTCAAACGGTTGTCGCCGCAAGGTGGCTTCGCCCCGATAGCTCAGTGGTAGAGCACTTCCATGGTAAGGAAGGGGTCCCCAGTTCAATCCTGGGTCGGGGCTCTGACTCTCTGGCTCGCACCTTGTGCGGGCCAGTTTGGCTGAGTAGCTCAGCTGGTTAGAGCGCACGACTCATAATCGTGAGGTCGCGGGATCGAGCCCCGCCTCAGCTACAGAGAGTCACAGTAAAACCCCCGGTTCGACCGGGGGTTTTGTTGTTTCGGGACGGTGCCCCGCGTGCGGCGGAGTCGGCGTCTCTCTGCTCACATGGGGCCGTCAAATGCTAAGCTCCGCAGCTGTGAACAGCACTCGCGATGACGAGGGCGAGGGGACGATCTCCGACGCCGTGCTCTGTGATGCGATTCGCGAGGGTGAGGCTTGGCCTCTTGCCGTGTTGTGGGAGAGGCATCACAGCGTCGCTCTGGCCTGGGCTCGAGGGAAAGACCCAGACCAGGCAGAAGACGCGGTCTCAGAGGCGTTTGACGCTGTGTACCGTCAGCTGCTCTCCGGGGGCGGGCCAACTGATGCATTTCGCGCGTACCTCTTCCGAACTGTTTCCCGGCAACTTTCCCGGGGCTGGACTGATTCCAGCAGAACGCTCGGCGTCGATGATTTCGATGAAGTGGTTGACGGGGCGATTCCCGCGGTTGGGCAATTGATCGCCGAACGTGAGGAGCAGGCCGCCGCCGCGGCCGCACTCGAAGACTTACCGTTGCGTTGGAAGCAGGTGATTCTCGAGGTCGACGTGGGAGGACGCTCGGTGCAGGAGGTTGCTGCGGAGCTCGACCTCTCTCCAAACTCGACCTCGGTGCTTCTGAAACGTGCGCGTGAGGGGCTGAAGAAATCGTGGCTCAAGCGCATGCACCCCACCCGCGATCTCTCGGGAGAGTGCGCAGCGTGCGTCGCCCAGTTCAGCGAGATCCGGTGGGGGAAGCGCAATGGCCGCAGCCGAGGCCAAGCCGAGAAACACCTTGAAGGTTGCCAGGCTTGTCGGTCCCGATGGAAGCGCTTTACTGAGCAGGCCGCTGTGATCGGCATGGTCAGTGCGGGTGTGATAGCGAGCAGTCCGAGCTGGCGGCGGCACGCGACGGCCACCACGGCGGTCGCGGCCGCGTCAATCGGCCTCGTGGCGGTGACTGCTGGGGTCGCGGCGCCCATGTTGTTGGCAGCGCCGGCGCATGCGCCCGCACCGCTGCCGGTCACAGCCGAGGCCGCACCAACTGAGCCGTACAGCACTGGTTCCGAGCGGGGAGAGAGTGCCGGAGCGGCGGCGGGGAAAGGCGCACCGGTGCTGCCGGGTGCCCCCGGATCTGGCGTGATCAGGCCCGGCGGGGAGACCGCCGAGTCCGGGGCACACGCGGAGGCTTCGCGGGTCACCGGGCTGGTACCCCAGGGGGCGGAGTTCGCGAACCAGGCTCACGTGAACGTCAACGATCTCGATCTCGATGGCGACGGGACCCCGGGTGCGCTCACTCAGGAGGTGTGGTCGCGTTGGGGTGAACTCCTCGCGGTGAAGACCGACGCAGCGGCTCCTGAGCTTGGGCTCGCCGGTGCGCGCTTCCGTTTGTGGGTGAGTGAGCTGCCGAGCAACTGCGTTGATGCGCCCGACCTCATCGAGGTCACGGCACCCGACGGGGGACCGTACGAGGTTGAGTCGGGGTCCGGAGGGCTCATCCGGGTGCCCGGTGTGTGGGTCGGAGACGACGAAAACGGTGGCGGCACGATGTCCAATGGACTGAGCCAGCGCTGTTACGTGCTTGAGGAAATCGAGGCGCCCGCGGGCTATGCGCTCCCAGATTCCGCCTCGGCGCGCACCGAGGTGATCGCCAGGTCCGTTCCAGATCCCGAGGATTCAGGCCCCGTGATGGTGCCGAACACGAAACTCGCAGGGGGCAGGCTTGCTCAGACCGGTGGAAGCTGGGCCGTCCTCGTAGGCGGGGGCCTAGCTCTCGCGGGCGCCGGGGCAGGATCCATCGTGATGATGCGTCAACGGCGTCGGAATCGTGTGTCAAACGCTGCTTCCACAACCGAAAAAGAATTTTTCACGAACCGCGTCACATAAGTTTCTCTTTCTGCTCTCTTCCCGTGAGAGGCAATCACCGAAATGATTGCACTGGGGTTTTTCATCAGTTTTCTTGGGGGAATGAACATGGCCGCAAAGCGGCGCGCCACAGGGCGCAAGAGTGTGCTGACGGGCATCGTTGCCGCGGTCATGTGCGCGTTGGTGCTGATCACCGGGGTGGGGACTCCAGCGATGGCGGCGGCCGACGATATCTCGGTGTCTATTCGGCCGGATCGCACGACGATCCTGTCGGGTGAGACCGTCTCGTTTGAGGTCTCCTTCCAGTGCGGCAGTACGAACAACGCGAGCTGTGACAACGGGCGCGTGGAGATGTCGATCCCGCTGGGTCAGCCGGATCAGCTGGAGTTCGAGGTCTCGAGCTACACAGCGGCAAAGATCGACGGTGTGGACTCGCCCGCGCGCATCGAGGGTACCGGTGCAGACCGGAAGATCGTCTGGGACCTTCCCGCGACGATGACCAGCGGGCAGTCGGGTACAGCGTCAGTTGTCTTGAAGACCCAGAACTACATCACGCCGAACGGCACAACGGTCACCCCGGTTGCGACATTCTTCGCGGGTCAGCGAAACGCTACTGCGACCTCAGTGCCGGTGACGATCACGTCTCAGCAGGACCTGAAACTCGTCAAGACAAAGTACGCCCCGTCGGATGTGCGCCCGTATGTTGGCAGCGACATTACCTATCTCATTCGCACGGGCTACGCCTCGCAGTGGAACGCAGCGGGCGGCTATGACTACTACGGCAACGTGTGCAACGTCAATGGACTCTGGGCGTTCCAGGGCCAGACGGTGGTTGATACCCTCCCGCCGGGCACTGTGTTCCGCAGCGCGAACGCTGGCGGCGTGTACGACCCAGCGAACCACACTGTGACCTGGCAACTTGGCGACTCCGTCAAGATGGACAATGGCCAGCCGAAGTGCGACGCTTCAACGTTCGCGAAGGAGCTGCTGGTCACCGTCAACTACCCTGAGGACACCTTTACCGACGGTGCGAACCGGGACGAGTGGTTTACGAACGACGCCACGACGACAGCGAAGCCCTGGTTGCGCGACACGCTGCTGCGGGCGAGCGATGACGTTGCAGTCCAGCTCCGGGTCGGTGCCGACGGCGAGTTCACGGTGCAGAAGGGCATCTCCTACACCGCGTCGAACGGCAACAGTCGCCAGTTCTGGCGCGGCGCTCAGTCAGCGTGGGGCGATTGGGTACGCGGATACCTTCACACGTTCAGTATTGAAGGCACGGGCAATGCGACGGGCACGTGGTCACTCGCGGATACGCTGCCTTGCGGATGGACTTCGCCGAGCGATCCTAACCGCACTGACTGCGCGACCCCGGCGTACACGGACATCGCGTTCGGCGCGAACGGCAGTATGTCAGAGCTGAAAGTTCACTGGACTACCAACAAGGGACGCACCGGCGTCTGCACGATCCCCGAGGGGTTCACCGCGGGCGACACCACCGTGCGCACTTGCGAGGGCCTTGAAAACTACGAAGCGATCCCGATGGGTTCGGGCGAGTGGATCACGAAGTTCACGCTCGACGAGAACCCGATGAAGGCGGGCACCAAGGGCAAGCTCTTCCTGTTCGGCACGGTGAGCACGGATATTCCGCTCGACAACTCGCAGGCGGTCGCCAACGGCGAGTACCAGCCTCACTTCTTTACGAACACGAGCACGGGCGCGACGACCCCCATGGTCGGCGTGACCCCGGCGTCGGAGCATCCCCTCTGGGTGACTATTGAGAACTGCACGAGCAACAACACGGTGCGTTGGAATGGTGGTCAGATGACCACGAACGGTGCGCTTGTCGATAGCGACCGCGAAGGCCGATGCGGCTACACCCGCATCGCCCGCGACATCGTCAACGTTTACGCGGAGAAGCGCGTCTACAACCCCGAAGTCGCCCTTACGGAGGGCCAGAAGAGCGCTCAGGCTGCGCTGCGCCCCGGCGATCCTGCCCGGGTGGAGGTTCTCACGGAGCGCGACGACTGGGACGGCCAGCGGTGGAGCGGGAAGCGGTACACCTTCACCCCAACCGTGACTGAGGTCTTGCCTGCCAACCTCGAGCTCGATACGAAGGATCCCGCACACCCCGTATACCTGAGCTTCACCGGGCAACCGGGGTCAGAAGCGCAGGTCATCGCGAAGCTCGGCGAGCCGCGATTCACCGTGAGCGATGTCGTTGTTGACGGCGTCACCCGTACGGAGGTCGTCATCGACTTCCCGAATGTCCCTGAAGGTGGCGCTCTCGCAATTGGTGAGCAGATCACCGTGGGCTTCGACGCTCGGGTGCGGGACAGCAGCCCCATGGCCACGACGAAGAACAACATCCTCGTGCAGGCAGCCGAGTCGGCTGATGGTTTCCTCGTCTGCGCGTCGCCCAGCCGTTACGCGGACTCCACGAACCTCGGTGGCGCAAACACCTGGGGCGATGTGAACTTCACCACCGGAGTGCAAGGCCCCGATGCGACGAGCGGGTGTCGTGCGGAGAAAATGTACTCCGTGCTCGAGGGCCCGAGTATGTCAGCGCTGAAGAGCGTTCAGGGCGCGAACGACACGGACTTCGTGCCCGCGCCAGGCATCGGCTCAACTGACCTCGGCGGTGCAGCGGACTACCGGATTGCAATTCGGAACAGCGGCAACGTTGACATGCGGAACTTCGTTGCCTACGATCTCCTGCCCCGCGTGGGCGATCACGGAGTGCGTCCCGGGGCGGACGCCCGTGGCTCGGAGTTCAACGTGTATGCGACCGGTCCTGTGACGGGGCTCCCCGCTGACGCGGTGGTGCAGTACTCGACCTCGGACAACCCGTGCCGGGGTGAGCTGGCTGGCAACGGCGGCGGCGCGCTCTCGAGCGCTCCCGCGGGGTGCACGAACGACTGGAACGCGGCTCTGCCGAGCGACTGGTCGAAGGTCACCGGGATCCGGATCGACTTCGGCGACCGCGTCTGGAAGCCGGGGGACGCCTTCACCGGAGTGTTCCCCGCGCAGGCAGACGGCGGAGACCTCACTGGGATCGCTTGGAACAACGTCGCGATCGCAGCGAACCGCAACTCCGATGGTTCGCCGGTTCTCCCGACTGAGGCTGCGAAGGTTGGGCTGCAGCTCGCCCCGGACCTCAGCTGGCGCAAGGTCGATGGCGCCAACACGCAGCACCTGCTCGCGGGCTCCGAGTGGACCCTTACCCCCGTGGTTCCCGCGGGTGGCACGATGCCCGCGGGCGTCTGGCCCCGCACGATCGCCGACTGCACCTCCGGCACGTGTTCTGGCGAAGACCGCGACGCCGCGCCCGGGCGCTTCACCCTGGCTGGCATCCCGTGGGGGAGCTACGACCTCGCGGAGACGAAGGCGCCGAACGGCTACGTCATCGCGAAGGATCCGATCCGCGTCGTGATCGGCCCGGGCAAGCTTGACCCCGCCACCTGGACCTACGAGCTCGGCGACGTGGTGAACTTCCTCCCCGGCGTCGACGTGAGCTGGGAGAAGGTCGACCCCGAGGGCGATCGGCTCGCGGGCTCCGCGTGGGAGCTCATCCCTGTCGACGAGGCCGGCGTCGCGATCCCGGGCGGCACGACGATCCCCGTGACGGACTGCGTCGCGGAGATCGCGGAAGACTGCGCGGGGCACGACACGGACCCGGTCGCGGGAAAGTTCCGGCTAACGAACATCCCGCCGGGGACTTATCACCTTGTCGAGACTCAAGCGCCAGCGGGCTTCGTGAAGCTCACCGATCCGGTCGCCGTGACTGTCGGCAGCGACGGCCCGGTCTCCGTCGGGCCGATCACCAACCACCAGGTCGCGGTTCCCGCGCTTCCGCTCACCGGCGGTCTCGGGTCATTCCTCTTCCTCCTCGGCGGCGGCGCCTTCCTCGCGCTCACCGCAGTTCTGGTCGCGCGATCCGTGCGCACCCGGAACGCGCACTGACTCAGCCAGACTCATACACTTTCGCGCCCCGCACTTCCGTGGCAGCGCGATCCCAACCTGCCGAACATCGGTAGCTCAGAAAGGAATACCCATGTCTCAGAACACTGCTCCCCGGGCCCTGCGCCGCGGGCTCGCAGCCACAGCGGCACTCGCCGTGGGTGCGCTGGGGTTGTTCGCCGGTGGTTCGGCCGCGTACGCGGAGAACATCGACACCACCGTCGACGGCTCGCTCACCGTGCATAAGTTCGAGAATCCAGGCGGCGGCACGATGAATCCGGACGGCACGGGCACCGCCCCCTCGTCCGCCCCCATCGATGGCGTCGTCTTCGAGTACTGCACGATCACAGGCATCGACCTCTTCGACGGCACCAATGCGGGCTGGGACACCGTCCGCGCGGTTACCGAGGCGCAGCTGGTTGGGGCCCGCACGGGAACCTCGCTCGGCTCGCACACGCTCTCGGGGTGCACCGAACTGCCCGCAACCGTCGGCGGTATTGCGCAGAGTGGGCGCATGCCTCTCGGTGCATATGTCGTGCGTGAGAAGTCTGCTCCCGCGAGCGTGACGAAGAAGTCCGAGCCGTTCATCGTGACCATCCCGACCCCTGGTATTAATCAGGGCGAGGGCGACGGCACCTGGGTGTACGACGTCAATCTGTACCCGAAGAACGATGTGGGCGACAAGCCGCACAAGACGATCCAGGACCAGCCGGTCAACGGCTACGTGCTCGGCTCGGAGGTCAGCTACTCGATTTCGCAGCAGGCTCCTGCGGTGACGGGTGACACGTACACGAAATTCACCATCACGGATACGCTCGACGCACGTCTGACCGGTTCGAAGGCGCCTATTGTTTCCGTGAACGGCACCCCGCTCGCGGCGGGCGACTACACCACTGAGTGGACCACCTCAGGTTCGCCCGTTCAGTCGACGCTGACCGTTCAGCTGACTGGCGCCCTGGCGACGCTTGTCGCGGGAGACATTGTGCAGGTCGATTTCAACGCCACCGTGACGGGACTGGGAAACGGTGAGATCGCCAACCAGGGGCTCGTCAACGTGAACGACCTGGACCTGGATGGCGACGGCAACCCCGGTACCCCCACCGAGCAGGTTTGGACCCGCTGGGGTCAGGTAAAGATGAAGAAGGTCGACGCCGACGCCACCGGTACCGGCCTCGCCGGCGCGAAATTCCGTGTGTGGATGAGCCAGAAAGCCTCGGACTGCCGCCTCGATACTGATCTTGTCGCTGTCAACGGCACCGATGGCAGCGAACTGGTTGCAACTTCGGGCGCTGACGGTTCGATTGTGATCCCTGGCCTCTGGATTGGTGATGACGAGCTGAAGGGTGGCACGATGAACAACGGTCTCACTGAGCGCTGCTATGTGCTCGAGGAGATCGCTGCGCCCAATGGGTTCGTCCTTCCGAAGGGAGACGACGCCAAGACCCAGGTCATTGTTGCCCCGGGTGAGGTCACCACCGTTCCCGTCAGCAATGAGATCCCCAACCGCCAGCAGGGCGTGCCCGAGCTGCCCCTGACGGGCGCGGCCGGCCAGACCCTGATGATCGCGGGCGGGCTGGCGCTCGCCGGCGTCGCGGTGGGCTCCGTGCTGATCGCACGCCGCCGCCAGCGCAGCGAGGCGTAACACAAAGCGGCGCGTTCGCGCCTTCCCTGGTTGAAGCGCGAGGCAAGCGTCCCCCACGCCCCTCGCGCTTCGACCTCACCTCTTCTCGAAGGAGTGCACATGAGTCGACACGCCGCACCGAGTCCGGATTCCCCTGCCGGGTTCGACGGCGCGCGCAGCGCTCCGCGAAAAGAGGACCGCCGCCCGGCCGACACCGCATTGCGGCGGCGCCGGCCGGGCGCGATGACCTGGGTCACCGTAGCATGTTGGCTGCTTGGCGTCAGCGTCATGCTGTACCCGAGCACAGCGTCCTGGTTCTCGCAGAAAAATCAGTCATCGCTGATTGGCGTGTACGACCGAGAAGTCGCAGACGCTAACCCCGATGCGGCAACACAGGTGCGAGATGCTCAGCGATACAACGAGGCACTTTCTTCCGGCGCCCTCGTCGCGGCGGGAGCAAATGTAGCCGTTGGTGCGGGTGAGACAACAGGCGAAGGTGGCGCCTACCGGCAACAGCTCGTCACCCCGAGCGGGGTGATGGCGCGCCTGCGCATCCCAACAATCGACCTCGACCTTCCGATCTTCCATGGCACTGATGAAGAGACGCTGCTTCGCGGACTCGGGCACCTTGAGGGCACCTCGTTGCCCGTTGGCGGCGAGAGCACTCGGTCGGTCATCACAGGCCACCGGGGGTTGGCGAGCTCGCGGATGTTTACCGATCTCGACCGTGTGAAGGCTGGGGATACGTTCACGCTGGAGACCTTCGGCGAGGTTGCCACCTACCGCGTGCGTGATGTGCTCGTCGTCGAGCCCGACCAGACTGAGACGTTGCATCAGGAAGCGGGGGAGGACCTGGTGACGCTCATCACTTGCACACCGCTCGGTGTGAACACTCATCGGATCTTGGTGACAGGAGAACGCGTACTGCCCACTCCGGATCCGGATCGAATTGCAGCGGGATCGGCTTCTGATGTGCCTGGGTTCCCGTGGTGGAGCCTCGCGCTTGGTGGGGCTGTTGTTCTTGCAGGCGGATACATTGGATGGACGACGCGTGGGGGTCGACAGCCAGCGGCAGCTTAGGGGACAAATGGACACAACGACACAGTCTTCGCACCAACGCATCTCGCGGATGGCGTTTGTGCTTGTGCCCCGAGTCTTGGCGTTGCTCTGTGTGCTCGGCGCAGGCACGGCGATGATCAGTGGGTTCGCGCGTGGTGCCATCACCGGTCTTGCCTCAGGCCCGGTCCTCCTCGCGCTCATTTGCCTCGTCGCCGCTTTCGGGATTGGGATCCAGCCGCTCGGCTACACCATGGTGGTGCGTGACGACGGTGATGCGTTGCTCGTCGGCTGGCGCCAGAGGCGGATTCCGATCTCTGAGATCTCCGAGGTGCGTTTTGCTGCGCCAAAGGGTGGCACGGGCGGCACAGCGCACGCCACGGTTCGCTGGGGCGGGCGTGGCGGCGGTGAGTTCAGTTACGTCCCGCGTGACCTGCGTTCAGGGGTGCTGCGACCCACCGAGGAACCTCGATCTCTCGCCGATCTTCGGGAGCGTGCGGTGAGCGCAAAGTCAGTTTCCGGCCGCGTGACCGAGCCCAGGGGTGAGGAAGACTGAATCGGCCATCCAATGATTTTCATACGTGACGTGTCATGCTGCTCGTTCTGCGCACTTGACCGACTGCCGAAAGCACTCACCTCTGGGCCGCAACCACTCCACTCTGGTCGGAGCAGCACCTAGTCGCTAGAAAGGCCCGTGCGGGCGTCTTACTGTTGATGCTGAGAGCTACACGTCGTGCCAAGGAGACCCGTCCTCGGACTCAGTGGCTGATGAAAGGGAGAGACAAGACGGCAGTCCTGTCTTTTGTGGCTTCTCACTGCTGGTGGAGTCTTCGAATCGACGGAGTAGGCAAAACTGGCACGCTGTTGTGGTCAACCGAACCCCCATCCCCCATCCCCGGTTGGCCACAGCGGTGTGCCTTGTGAGTGCATCTCAGGGCTCGCCGCCTGTGGGTTGACTTTGAGTCCTGCCGGAGTTAGTTTGCCAGTGCAAGGCCTGACACCGAAGCCGCGCCGTGATCCCCAATTTCCCCCCGGCGTGATCTGCATATATGTAGGTGCCGGGCTGGGTCTCCACGGATTCCGTCGCGAAGCCGGGAGGCCCTGCACGTCCAAAACCGCTATGCGGCGGTGCGGGGTGGGTACGCGTTCCGGAGCTCGATGAGCTCTCGTTCGAAGTGTGCGCAGAGCGCCGTAGACTCGTACACGGAAGACGCGAAGACGCGGACCATGTCGCGCACTTCCGCGATGGCGCTGCACGCGGGGCATCCTCCGAGAGATTGCTCTTCTGAGCCGCATCCCTGTGGGTGACGGCAGAGTGCGCGGTAGGCGCAGATCAACAGTTCGGCAGCATGCTGCAGCGGCGCTGCGCTCCTCTGCGCCGGTGTCTCCTCAGCCACACGCCCTCCCACGCTGCCCCACCATCACAACAAGTTCCCCACATTCAAGTTCCCTCTCTCAGGACTGTCAAGGGTGCTTTTCGGAAAACACTTGACGAAGTCATATCTGAGCGGCGAGAGTTGGCCGAGATGGCCAGCCATCCGGTACGCCTGAGATGGCGGGGTCGCTGCGAGGGGTTCGGAGCGGAAATCGGGGCGAAATGACGGGGGCGCAGTGAAGCACACACGATGGAAGTCTGGACTTGCTGGGGGGCTTGGTGCTGCGGTGATCTTGGGGTCATTCGCCCTCGCACCGCCCGCGTTCGCGGCGGATATGACGGTACATTCAGCGGGGGAGCTGCAGACAGCGGTACAGGGTTTGAGCGCCGGACCTGCCACAGTCACCCTTGCGCCTGACTTTGCGCCGGTTGCGACCACGCTCACAACGGCGATCCCTGCGGGCGTGCAGCTCACGCTAGCGGGAGCAGACACCACCGTCACGATGGCGGATGGCGCCGCCGGGCGCCACATGAACTTCACGGGGGCAGCGGGAGTCACCGTTGCGGTCGAGGGACTCACCTTCCAAGGTCCGAACGACGCAGAGCCTGCGGGTGATCCAGGTGGTGTCACTGGTGGTGGGCTCGGCATCTCCAATGTGAGTGACGTGACGGTGACGAACGCCACCTTCGCGGGGATCGATGGTTCGAACGGCTTGGCCCTGAGCGGGGTGACTCGCCTCGACGTGAGCACGAGTAGCTTTCTCGGAAACAGAGCGGGATCAAGCGCAGCGATTGGTATGCCCAGCGGAGTCGTAGCGACAATCTCCCAGTCAACGTTTCACAAGAATTCCGGCACTGGTCTGGGCTACGCGGGCGGTGCACTTCGTCTGACCGGCAAGACGGACCTCACGGTCGAACGGTCGGTGTTCTCGGAGAACCTCTCAACCACACGCGGAGGTGCGATTGCCTTCCACCAGATGGACGGTGTGCTTACCGTTCGTGACAGCGTGTTCGACTCGAACACCGTGCCGATCGCAGCCAACAACAACAGCCTGAACGATGGCGGCGCCATCGCGGTGTCGGAACGACCAATCACCGGCCCCCAGACGGGCAAGACGGTCATCTCCGGTTCGACGTTCACGAACAACGTCGCGGGTGACGAAGGCGGCGCGCTGCTGCTCCAGTCAGGAAACGGTTCCTCCGCGCACATCGAGAACAGCACGTTCCTGGGGAACCGATCCCAGGGTCTCCAGACCAACTATGACGACACGAGTGGTGGCGGAGCGATCGAAGCGTTCGGTACGCCGCTCACGCTGCTCCACAACACGTTTGTCAACAACATCGCTGAGGCCGGAAACGTGCTGCTCGGGCTACAGCGCGGAGGCGCCGTCTCCGCCTACGGCGACACAAATTACCTCCCGACGCAGCCCATCGTGATGTCGCACAACCTGTTTGTTGGGAACGACGTGCTCGCCAAGAACGGGAGCTCGCCGGCGACAAACTCGTATCGTCAGGTCTCGGCGCGAGCGGGCATCGAGACGTTGCAGGGTACTGAAGCGCCGGACACTGTTGGGGAGCACCCCGAGCTCCCGGAACTGACGCAAGATGACCTTGAACTCGAGTATCCGCCCCGAGCCGCGAATCCTGCGGACGACGGCGAAGACTTCCTGGCGCTGAGCACAGAGACCAATATTGGCGTGGACAACGGCACGGCCATCGACCTGACCGTCATCAACCGTGAGGCCATCCTCGGAACGGACACGCCGACTGCCGGTGCGAACGGGAGCAGTGTTCAGGCCGGCGATCCGAACGGTGACTTCGCGCAGGTTCCCGGCACGATCATGATCCGCCCAGCTGACGATACGTACCTCGTGGGGCTCGCGGACAACGTTGGCGCGGCGGCTGCAGGAATCACCACCGATCAGCGCGGCTTTGACGTTGATGAGGATGCCGGGGCGCTGCAGCAGGCCTTCGTGCGCTTCGATCCGAACGGTGGCGATTGGCCTGACGAAACGGAAGCGGCCTTTGACCCAGCGCAGTGGAAGCAGCGCATCGTGCAGCGGGACGATGTGACGCGCGTTTGGCAGCTGGGCTCTGTCGGCACCGAGATCCCGCTCGAGGCGGCGCCGACGACCGTGCCCACGGGCAAGATCTTCGACGGATGGAACACGGAAGCCGATGGGAGTGGGGACGCATACGCCTCAGGCGATGTGACCATCCCTGCCGGAAACTTGCGCCTCTACGCGCAGTGGAAGGACGTACCGGTCCCAGATGGGACGGTGACGGTTCGCTACCTCGACGCGAAGGGCAACCCGCTGATCGAGGACGTGCCCCTCACTGGGCCCGTCGGTAGCGCGTACGAGACGGAGCAGAAGAGCTTTGACGGCTACGATTTCGTCCGTGTCGACGGTGCGCCGACGGGTGAGTACGCATCGGATCCGCAGACGGTCACGTACCACTACGCGAAGAAGGGGGCCCCGCCCGCTGAGACGGGAACTGTGGTTGCGAAGTACGTCACCGACACGGGCGTCGAGCTGCGTAGCCCGATCGTGCAGTCGGGAGCGGTGGGAAGCGCGTACGTCACCAAGCAACTCGCCTTCGACGGGTACGAATTTGTGAAGGTGGACGGCTCTCCGCAGGGCGTTGTTGCGAAGGACCCGACCGTGGTCACCTACACCTACCGCGCGACGGGCGGAGTGGACCCGAAGCCTCCGGTTGACCCGAAGGATCCGAAGCCTCCGGTGAGCCCGAAGCCGGGCGGCTCGCTCGCGGAGACGGGTTTCGGGCTTGGCTGGCCAATGATCGGCGCGGCCGGCGGCGCGCTGCTCATCGCGGGCGGGGTGCTCATCTACGGGCGACGCCGTGCGGCGGAGAGCGAATTTGGCGGCTCGCTGAGCGAATAGTCAGGCGCCGGCGGCGGGGATCTCAGCAGCAGCTTGGGATCCCCGCCGCGGCGTTTTCGCGCCGCGCGGCAGATGCGGCACGGCCCTGGAGGAACTCTACGCGGCGGTTGGCGCAGCGATGCGCACCGAGGCAAGCTGTTCGGCCCGTGTCGGGGCAGCGTGAACGGTGACGAGCTCGTCGACGTCGGCGAACTTCGCGAATTGCGCGAGCTCCTCGCGTACGCGTTCGGCGCCGCCCACCGCGGTGTACTGGAGCATCCCGCGGATCTCGCGCCCAGCGGGAGTATCGATGAGCTGTCCGGCCTCGTCGAGCGTGAGCGGAACCTCTCGGCCGCGCGACAGGAAGGTGCGGACCCGGTGCAGCTCGGTTCGGGCGAAGAGCGCCTCGGCTTCCGCGTCGCTCTCCGCCGCTACCACGTTGATGCCTGCGCTGACATACGGCTCGGGGTGAGCCGCGCTCGGCGTGTAGTTCGCGCGATAGTGCTGCACGGCGGTGGTGAGGAGCTGCGGCGCAAAGTGCGATGCGAAGGAGTAGGGGAGTCCGAGCTGGGCGGCGAGCTGGGCGCCGAAGAGCGACGAGCCAAGGATCGTGAGCGGCACGTTGGTTCCTCGGCCGGGGTACGCGTTGACCGCGGTGCGCGGCAGCTCGTCGGAGAGGTAGCGCTGCAGCTCGACCACATCCGCGGGGAAGCTCTCGGCCGCGGCGTGCGTGCGGCGGAGCGCGCGGAAGGTTGCCCCGTCGGTGCCGGGAGCGCGGCCGAGCCCGAGGTGAATGCGGCCGGGGTGCAGCTCGGCAAGCGTGCCGAACTGCTCCGCCACGACGAGCGGCGAATGGTTGGGCAGCATGACGCCACCCGCGCCGAGCCCGATGGTGCTCGTCTGCGCCGCGATGTGCGCGATGAGCACCGCGGTTGCGCTGGATGCGATGGACGGCATGTTGTGGTGCTCGGCGTACCAGATGCGCTCGTAGCCACTCGCCTCAGCAAGCCGTGCGACATCTGCGGAGTGCGCGAACGCGTCAGCAATGCTGCCGTCCGCCTCAACCGTTGCGAGATCCAGAATTGAAAGCAGCGGCGATGAAGTCATACCGAGTGCAACGTTTCGTGCGGTCGGGGTATTCCGGTGAAATGCCACGGCGACCGGTTCCTCACCGTGAGGAACCGGTCGCCGCCGCGTGCGCGGGTTCTCTACTTTCGGCCCGCCGGGGTCCAGGTCTTCCACTGACCGCTGCGCTCGAACTCGAGGTCGAGCGGAATGTTGCTGCGGTCGCGAAGCAGGATCGTTGCGAGCATGCCGAGGCTCGTCATGATCAGGAGGTACACGACGATTGCCCAGGTGCTGCCGAACGACTGGAGCAGCAGCTGCGCGATGGTGGGCGCAAACGCGCCACCGATCACGCCGCCGAGCGCGTAGCTGATCGAGATGCCCGAGTAGCGAATGGATGCGGGGAACGTCTCAGCGAACCACACCGCTGCCGGGCCGTAGGTGAGGCCCAGGCCCACCGCGAGCAGGCACGTGCCGAGGAGCACGCCGCCGACGCCGCCGTTGAACACGAACTGGAAGAGTGGGATCACGCCCGCGGCCTGCACCACCCAGCCGATCGTCATGATCGGCTTGCGGCCGAAGCGGTCGGAGAGCGGGCCGGAGAGGTACGTGAAGATAGCCCACACGATTGCTGCGGTCAGCACCGCGAGCTGCACCTGTACCGGGTCGTAGCCGAGGCCGCCGTCCGCCTCCGGGCGCGAGGCAAGGCCCTGCACGTAGCCGCCGGTGAGCATGTAGCCCACGGCGTTGTTGCCGGCGAAGAGCAGCGCGCTCAGAATGACGAGGGGAAAGTGCTGCTTGAAGATCTGCACGATCGGGGCAGACTCCTGCTGCTTCGACTCGGCGATCTCGGCGAAAACGGGCGACTCGTCGACGGTGCGACGGATGACAAAGCCCACGATGATAAGCACCACGGAGAACAGGAACGGCACACGCCAGCCCCACGCCTCAAACGCGTCGCCGGGTGCGATCACGCGCATGAGCGCGAGCACGGCGGATGCGAGCAGCATGCCGAAGGGCACGCCGAGCTGCGGGAAGATGCCGAACAGGCCGCGCTTGCCCTTCGGGGCGTGCTCAACGGACATGAGCACGGCGCCGCCCCACTCGCCGCCCGCGGAAAGGCCCTGCAGGATGCGGAAGAGGATGAGCAGGATGGGAGCCGCGATCCCAATCGACTGGTACGTGGGAAGCAGACCGATGCCCACCGTCGCGACGCCCATGAGCATCAGCGTGATGACGAGCATGGGCTGGCGGCCGAGGCGATCGCCGAAGTGGCCGGCGAGGAACGCGCCGAGCGGGCGGAAGAGGAACGAGAGGCCGATCGTCACGAGGGACAGGATCTGCATCATCCCCGGCCCGGCGGGCTCGAAGAACAGCTTCGCGAGCACGAGGTTCGCCGCGAACGCGTAGATGAAGAAGTCGTACCACTCGATGGTGGTGCCGATGATCGAAGCGGCGACGACTTTGCGTCGCTCCTTCGGGGTGCTCACGGGAGGTGCCGTGGTCTGTGCCATTATTTGACGCCCTTGTCCAACTATAGAAACTTCACTGTTGCTCAGAAGTGTACGGCACGCCGTTCCGCTTTTCGAACCGCGCCTGCTCAGACCCGTTCGAAAGTGCGTAGTTTCGGCAATACTGAGGAGTATGCGGCTTCCCCTAGGTACCCAGCTCGTCGAACTCACGACCCCTGACCGGCTCGAAGAAGTACTCCGGCTTGACGCGTGGGCGTTCCCCACCGATGTGGCGGTGAGCGACCTGCTTCCGCTCGCCACACCGATTCCGTGGGGGCGGACCTGGGCGGTCGAGACGGGCGATGGAGAGCTTGCAGCGATGTATGGCGCGTACTCGCTTGCGCAGTTCCCTGTGCCGGGCGCGCGCGTTGCGGGCGCCTGGCTCACCTGGGTAGGGGTGCATCCTGGCTGGCGTCGGCGCGGGATTCTCAGCGGCTTCATGCGGCATCACTTCGCGGACTGCCGCGCCCGCGGCGAGGCGATCTCCGGGCTCAACGCGGCCGAAGCTGCGATCTACGGGCGCTTCGGCTACGGGCAGGCGAGTGCGCAAGTGTCTCTCACGGTGCCGCGCGGCGCGCAGCTGCGCGAGGTGCCGGGGAGCGCTGAGCTGACGGTCGAATTGCGCGAGTGGGATCCGGATCGCGACGGGCCGGAGGTCGCGGCGCTGCACGCGGGCTACGCTGCGCAACCTGCGGGGGTCGGGCGGCCCGGTTGGGTGACCTGGGAGACCCCCGAGCTGCGTCGGTATGTCGATCAGGACGCGCCGGCGCTGCGTGGCGGGCTTGAGGCGCAGCGCCTGCTGATCGTGCGCGACGCGTCCGGGGAGGCGCGCGGCTACGCACGATTCCGGCGGAAGGGCGACTGGCAGCGCAACGTGCCCGACGGCACCGTTCAGCTGCGCGACTGCGTGGGGCTTGATGCGGCGGCAACGCACCGCCTGTGGTCCGTGCTGCTCGACCTCGACCTGATGGCACGGGTGAGCGCGGGGCCGATCCCGATCGATGATCCCGTGCTGAGCCTGCTCGTGAATGCGCGCGCGGCAGCGCCCACGACGGAAGACCTGCAGTGGGTGCGCATCATTGATGTGCAGCGCGCGCTTGCCGAGCGGCGCTACGCCGCGCCGATCGACGTGGTGCTCGACGTGACGGACGGGCACATTCCCGAAAACGCTGGGCGGTGGCGCGTCGTGGCGAATGCGTTCGAGCACGCCGAAGTGACCCGCACCGATGCTGCCGCGGAGCTGACGCTCGACATTCGCGAGCTCGGCGCGGCCCACCTGGGGTCCACCTCGCTCGCTGCGCTGGCGCAGGCGGGGCTGGTGGCCGGTGCGCCGGAGGTGGTTGCGCGTGCGGCTGCGGCGTGGGCGTGGCCGGTTGCGGCGGGCGCCAGCTGGGTGTTCTAGGCCGAGCGGACACGCGCCCCGCGCCCCAACGCTCGTCACACCCAGCGCCCAAAAGCGCGCAGGGCAGGTTTCCTGCACCGGGGTAGGTAAAACCCGGTGGAAACCTGCCCTGCGGCGGGGAAGCTGCCCTCCCGGTGGCCGGTGGCCGGTGGCCGGTGGCTACTCGGCGTCGACGATTGAGAGCAGCATGTGGCCGCTCGGCACCGTCTGCCCCACCGGGGCATCCACGCCGGTGACGACGCCCGAGCGGTGCGCGTAGATCGACTGCTCCATCTTCATCGCCTCGAGCACCACCACGAGATCGCCCTCGGCGACCGTCTGGCCCTCCTCGACCGCAATCTTCACGACGGTGGCCTGCATCGGAGCGGAGACGCCAGTGCCGGCCGCAGTGGCCACGCCCGCGCCCTTCGCACGCTTCGGGGCCGGGCCTCGCGTGACATCCTGATCCACGAGCGGCAGCAGCGTTGCAGGCATGGTCACCTCGACGCGGCGGCCCTCCACCTCGACGACCACGGTGTGGCGCTTCGGATCCTGCGCGATCGGGGGAACCTCGCCCTCCCACGGCTCGATGTCGTTCTCGAACTCGGTCTCGATCCACAGCGTGTACACGCCGAACTTGCCGTCCGGTGCGGTGAACGCCGGATCGCTGACGATCTTGCGGTGGAACGGCAGTACGGTCGGGAGTCCCTGCACCTCGAACTCAGCGAGCGCCCGGCGCGAACGCTCGAGCGCCTCCTCGCGGGTTGCGCCCGTGACGATGAGCTTGCCGAGCATCGAGTCGAACGCGCCAGAGACAACATCTCCCGAGGTGACGCCCGTGTCGACGCGAACGCCGGGACCCGAGGCGGGCTTGAACAGGGTGACCGGGCCGGGAGCGGGCAGGAAGCCGTTGCCCGGATCCTCGCCGTTCAGCCGGAACTCGAAGGAGTGGCCGTGCGGGGTGGGATCGTCGTAATCGATCTCGCCGCCCTCTGCGATGCGGAACTGCTCGCGAACGAGGTCGATGCCCGTGACCTCTTCGGACACCGGGTGCTCGACCTGGAGGCGGGTGTTCACCTCGAGGAACGACACCGTGCCATCCTTCGCGACGAGGAACTCGCAGGTGCCCGCACCCACGTAGCCGACCTCCTTGAGGATGGCCTTCGAGGAGGAGACGAGCTTCTCGTTCTGCTCGTCGGTGAGGAACGGCGCGGGCGCCTCCTCAACAAGTTTCTGGTGGCGGCGCTGCAGCGAGCAGTCGCGCGTCGACACGACCACCACGTTGCCGTGGCTGTCGGCGAGGCACTGCGTCTCGACGTGGCGCGGCTTCTCGAGGTACTTCTCGACGAAGCACTCGCCGCGACCGAACGCGGCAACGGCCTCGCGGGTGGCGGACTCGAAGAGCTCGGCGATCTCCTCGCGCTTGTACGCGACCTTCAGGCCCCGGCCGCCGCCGCCAAACGCCGCCTTGATCGCGATGGGCAGGCCCACCTCGTCGGCGAACGCAATGACCTCGTCGGCGTTCTGCACGGGATCGCTCGTGCCAGCGGCGAGCGGCGCGCCCACCTTTTCGGCAACGTGGCGCGCGGACACCTTGTCGCCCAGGCGCTCGATGGCGTCGGGGCTCGGGCCGATCCAGGTGAGGCCGGCTGCGATCACGGCGCGCGCGAAGTCAGCGTTCTCGGCGAGGAAGCCGTAGCCTGGGTGCACGGCGTCGGCGCCCGAGCGGCGAGCAACACCGAGGATCTTGTCGATCACCAGGTAGGTATCGGCACTCGTCGCACCGTTCAGCGCGTACGCCTCGTCGGCCAGCTGCGCGTGCATGGCGTCGCGATCCTGGTCTGCGTAGACGGCGACGGATGCGATGCCACTGTCAGCGGCGGCACGGATGATGCGGACGGCGATCTCGCCACGGTTGGCGATCAGCACTTTACGAATGCGGGACATAGGCTCCAGCCTATTGGAGTGGGCCCCCGCTTCCTTGGATATAAGGCACAAACCTTTCGGGGATCCGTTGCTGAAGCCGATAAGTGCCGCGTGTCGCGCGTCGGGAACGGCACTCCCACGGAGGCATTCGATTCTGGGGTATTCCACACGGCACGCACAGCCAGTACGCTGAAGGCGTGTGGGGGCGCGGCTGCGTCGCCGCACCCCTCCCACATCGAACAGACGGAGACACTCATGGCTCAGAACGCCGATCTCGAATCCCTGCTCAAGAACATCCCGCTCGGTGAACTGGCCGCCAAGTTTGGCGTCGACCAGGACACCATTGGTGCCGCAGTGCAGCAGGCACTTCCCGGCCTCATTGGTGGCATGGCGGTCAACGCCACCGACGCCGAGGGCGCAGCAAAGCTCGAGAGCGCGCTCGAGAAGCACCAGCCGACCGAGGGCACCGTTGACCTCGGTGCGATCGACACCGCCGATGGCGAGAAGATCGTCAAGCACGTGCTGGGTGATAAAAAGGACGAAGTTGCGCAGGCGCTCGGCCAGCAGGCCGGTGACAATGCGATCGCGAGCCTCGTGCCCCAGCTGCTCCCCTTGCTCGCGCCCCTCGTGATGCAGTTCCTCGCGGGCAAGGTGGGCGGCCAGCAGGGCACCGTCGCCGCATCGAACGACCAGGGCGGACTCGGCGGCGTGCTCGGCAACCTGCTCGGCGGCCTCGTCGGCGGTGGCCAGCAGCAGAACGCGCAGGCATCGGGCGGCGGCCTGGGTGATCTGCTCGGCGGTCTGCTCGGCGGTGGTCAGCAGCAGAGCTCGGGCGGCGGCCTGGGCGATCTCCTCGGCGGCCTGCTCGGCGGCAAGAAGTAAGTCGCCTCATCGGACACCACCCCGCCAAGCCGGACACGATTCGGTACACTGGCGGGGTGGTGAATCCTGAAATTCAAGGGCGGGTCTACCCGCCGACAGCGCCGTACCTCGTGGGCCGCGAGAAGATCCGCGAGTTCGCACGCGCCGTGCTGAGCGAGTCCCCGGTCCACTTCGACCCCGCGGCCGCTCGCGAAGCCGGGCACGCAGACATCGTCGCACCGCCCACCTTCCCCGTGGTGGTCCAGGAAGCGACGCTTGCGCAGCTGCTCGCCGACCCCGAAGCGGGAGTCGACTTCTCACGCGTGGTGCACGGCGACCAGCGCTTCACATACTCGCGCCCCGTCGTTGCGGGCGATGAGCTCACCGCCACCCTCACGATCGCGGCGGTCAAGCAGCTCGGCGGCCACTCAATGGTCACCGCCTCGAGCGCCATGACCGACGCCGCCGGCGAGCACGTCGTCACCGCGATCTCGACGCTCGTGGTGCGTGCGCCCGAGCCCGACGAAGCCGCAGCCGCGGGAGAGGGGACCGCCGCATGAGCGCCGCACCCGTGTTCGAGCAGCTCACCGTCGGCGACGTCGTCGCGGAGCGCGAGCTGACACTCACCCGCGACCGGCTGGTGCGCTACGCCGGCGCCTCGGGCGACTTCAACCCGATCCACTATCGCGACGACATCGCAGTGTCGGTGGGGCTGCCGGGCGTGCTCGCCCACGGCATGCTGACCATGGGCTCCGCTGGCGCGGTTGCCGCAGACTGGCTCGGCGCTGCCGGCTGGGTACAGGACTTCCAGTCACGCTTCACCCGCCCGGTTCCGGTCGACGCGGAGATCGGCGCAGCCGTGACGGTCACCGCGACCATCGGTGCGATCGACGCCGAGGCCCGCACCGCGCGCATTGACCTCAAGGTCGTATTCGACGGCGCAACCGTGCTGGGCAAAGCTCAGCTCGTGGCGGCATTCGCGTGACCGCTGCCGGCGAGCACCCGGTCGCCACGTTCGGCGATGGCACCCGCCTCGCCGAGCTCACCACCATGCGCGTGGGCGGGCCGGCCGAACGCCTGCTCACCGCGACGACTCGTGACGAGCTGATTGCGCACGCGCGCGAGCTCCGCCGCGAGGGCGAGCCGTGGCTGCTGCTCGGCGGCGGCTCGAACACCGTGGTGCACGACGACGGCTTCCCCGGCCCCGTGCTGCTCGTGCGCACGCGCGGCATCGCGGAAGTCCCCGATCCCGATCTGCCCGCATCGCAGCTGCGCATTCGCGTCGCCGCGGGCGAAGACTGGGATGGGCTCGTCGAGACCGCCGTGTCGCGCGGCTGGGCCGGCATTGAAGCGCTCTCGGGCATCCCGGGACTCGCGGGGGCCGCCCCCGTGCAGAACATCGGGGCGTACGGCCAGGAGCTTTCCGACGTACTGCACTCGATCGAGTTTCTCGATGCGGGATCGGCGACGCCTCGCACGCTGAGCGCCGCCGAGCTGGAGCTGGGGTACCGGGACTCCGTGATCAAGCAGGGGCTCGAGGGCGTCGTCCTGTCGATCGACCTGGTGCTCACGCGCGCCGGGGCGTCACGTGGCCGGCACGGTGCCGCGGCCAGCGACCCGGCGGACACCGCGGCCGCCGAGGCTCCCGTGCGCTACGGGCAGCTTGCCACGGCACTCGGGGTGGAGCTTGGCGCGCACGTGCCGATCCGCGTGCTGCGTGACTCCGTGCTGCGCCTGCGCGCCGCAAAGGGCATGGTGCTGAACGAGGCTGATCACGACTCCTGGAGCTCGGGATCCTTCTTCACGAACCCGATTGTCACGGAGCGCTTCGCGCGCACGCTGCCGGAGAACGCCCCGCGCTTCCCGGTCGGCGACGCCGAGCCCGAGGACACGGTGGTGAGCCTCGAAGACCTCGCGGCGGGAGCGTCGATCGCGCCGCAGCAGGCGGCACCCGAGCGCATGGTGAAGCTGTCCGCCGCGTGGCTGATCGAGCACGCCGGGGTGCCCAGGGGCTTCCGCCTGCCGGGTTCCGGCGCCGCGATCTCCTCGAAGCACACGCTCGCCATCACGAACCGCGGTGCGGCGACGGCCGCCGACGTTGCTGAGCTCGGGCGTTTCATCGTGCAGCGCGTGCAGCAGGAGTTCGGCATCATCCTGGTTCCCGAACCGAACCTGTACGGGCTCGAGCTGTAGCGAACCGCATGCGGATTCAGATCGTGGGGGCTGGCCGCATGGGCGCGGCACTGAGTGCTGCGCTCAGCGCCGATCCCGATCTGAGTGTGTCTGCCCCGCTGGGGCGGGGCGCGACTGGCGCAGGCGCGGATGTTGTGCTGCTCGCAGTGCCTGATTCGGCGATCGCGGATGCGGCGGCGGCGATCTTGCCCGGCCCGATTGTTGCGCACCTCTCCGGGATCACCGGGCTCGATGTGCTCGCCCCGCACGAGGGTTTGAGCCTGCACCCGCTGCTCAGCGTGACCGGGCCGGAAACCGTGTTCGCCGGTGCGCACGCGGCGCTTGACGGCACGAGTGAGCGGGCACGGGATCATGCCGCGCGCCTCGCGAAGGCCCTGGGACTGCGCACGTTTCGCGTGGCCGATGCGGATCGCGCCGCCTATCACGCCGCCGCGTCCCTTGCCGCGAACGCGCTCGTGGCGCTCGAGTGGACCGCGGAACGACTCGCGGCGACCGCCGGCCTCCCGCGCGAGGCACTGGCGCCGCTTGCGCGCGTGGCGCTTGAGAACTGGGCGCGACACGGCGCTGCTGACGCGCTGACCGGGCCAATCGCCCGCGGCGACGAGGCGACGGTCGCCCGGCAGCGTGCCGCGGTCGCGGAGCGGCTGCCCAAAGAACTCGCGCTGTTTGACGCACTTGCGGAGACCACGCGTGCCCTTGCGGGGCGGCGCGACAGCGCTGATCCCGCACCGAAGCCCACCGAGGAGACCCGATGAGGATCGTCCGCACCATTCCCGAGCTCCGGGCCGAACTCGACGCGCGCGCTGCGGCGGGTGAGCGCCGCGTGGGATTCGTGCCCACGATGGGCGCGCTGCACGAGGGGCACCTGTCGCTCGTGCGAGCGGCCCGCGCCGAAAACGACGTGGTGGTGCTGTCCATCTTTGTGAACCCCACGCAGTTCACCGAGGCGGCCGATCTCGACGGGTACCCGCGGCAGGAGGGCGCCGACGCGGCACTTGCCGAGGGGGCGGGTGTCGACCTGATCTTTGCGCCCGAGGCGGCTGAGCTGTACCCGGCCGGGTTCGCCACGACCGTGCACCTCTCGGGTCCGCTCACGGAAACGCTCGAGGGGGCGAAGCGGGGCGCCGCGCACTTCGACGGTGTGGCAACCGTGGTGTCGAAACTGCTGCTCGCCGTGCGCGCGGACGCAGCGTACTTCGGTCAGAAGGATGCACAGCAGCTGCTGGTTGTGCGACGCATGGTGACCGACCTGGGTATCCCCACGCGCATCGTCGCCTGCCCCACCTCACGCGACGAGGATGGGCTCGCCCGCTCGAGTCGCAACGTACGGCTCTCGGAAGCGGAGCGGGATCAGGCGCGTGCGATCCCGCGCGCGCTCGCGGCGGTCGAAGCTGCTGTGGCCACCGGGGAGCGCCGGGTGGCGGTGCTTGCGCGTGACGCCGATGCGATGCTTGAGGCGGCCGGTATCCGCCCGGAGTACCTCGCGTTTGTGACCCCGGACGATCTCACCCCCGTGCGCGAGGTGGCCGGGCCCGTGCTCTGCGCCATCGCGGCGCGCGTGGGGGACGTGCGCCTCATCGACAACGTGGAGCTTGCGCCTTCCGGGCCGGCTCCGGACACGAAGGAGTGACGACATGACCAAGATCACGATTCCCCGCCTGCAGCAGATGCGCGCAGCGGGCGAGCCCATCGTCATGGTGACCGCGTACGACTACCCGGGCGCGCGCGCCGCCGAGCGGGCCGGCGTCGACATGGTGCTCGTTGGCGATTCGGGCGCGCAGGTGGTGCTCGGCCACGACTCGACCGTCGCGATCACCACCGATGAGCTGCTCGTGCTCGCGGGAGCGGTGCGCCGCGGCACGGACACTGCGTTTGTGGTGTGCGACGTCGCGTTCGGCACGACCGAGCTGTCGGATGAGCAGGCGGTGGCGACCGCGATCCGCTTCGTGAAGGAGGCTGGCGCCGACGCCGTGAAGCTGGAGGGCGGCAGCCCCGAACGGCTGAGCAGGATTCGCGCGATCGTTGCGGCCGGCATCCCCGTGGTGGGGCACATCGGTCTGACGCCGCAGACCGCGACGGCGCTCGGCGGGCTGCGCGCGCAGGGTCGCACGACGGAGAGCGCTGCGCGACTCGTGCGCGAGGCGATCGGCGTGGCCGCGGCGGGCGCGTGTTGCCTGGTCGTGGAGGCGGTGCCGTCCGAGATCACGGAGGTGCTGCGGGAGGCCGTGTCGATTCCACTGATCGGCATTGGAGCCGGCCCCGCTGATGGCCAGGTGCTCGTGCTGCACGACCTGCTGGGCGTCACCGAGGGGCACACCGCGAAGTTCGTGAAGTCGTACGGCACGATCGGTGCGGACACGACGGCTGCGATCGCGGCGTATGCGGCAGAGGTGCGGGGTGCGGTGTTCCCGGGGCCCGAGCACGGCTACGCCGCCACCCCGGAGGCCGTGGCGGCGGCACGGGAGGCGCTCGCCCAAACGGCGTAGTCCGGCGCCGGCCCACCGGCCCTGCCATCCCCGCCCAGGCCCTCTTGCCCGTGCTCCGGCTGGCCCACCCCTCCGCGCAGGGGTGTGTGCAACCCTAGAGCGGTCGAGTCAGCCGGTGAGCGATCAGCCGACGACGATCGTATGCCCAGAGTGCGATCCTGAGGTCAGCGAGCCCAGCAAATGTGAGTGGATCCCGCAGCGTCAGGTCTCTCACCCGCGTGAGCCTGTGGCGAACCGTGTTGACGTGAACGAAGAGCTGATTCGCGGTCTCCTGGATGCGGCGATCGTTCGCGATGAACACCTCGAGTGTCTTCACGAGGTCTCCTTTCTGCTCGCCATCGCTATCAATCAGCGGTGCAATGAGCGCCTCAATAAAAGGCGCGAGTGCGTCGGCTGGTTGCTGCTCGAGCAAAGCATCGAGTGACACGAGATCGAGGGGGCCTGCAACGCTTCCTCGATTCCGTGAGAGCGTGAAGGCTGACTTGGCTTCGTTCACGCCACGTCGCAGATTCGGGAGGTCAATTGTCGCGCTGAATCCGCAGACGAGTCCGAGCGCGTGCAGAGCCTCACGTTCGAGTGGAGCAGACAACATCACCACGGAGTGCTCAAATGCTCCCACGAGCACACTGTCCCATCGAGACTCCAATGTGCTCGCGCTGCCCGCTGGCCACAATGAGACTTGGAGTGCAGTTTCGGAAAGGCCACGTGCAGTCAGTTCAGGTGCGAGTGCTGCGGGATGCGCAAGGCCACGGGAAACAAGTTCGATGAGCTGCCCCAGCCGTGCGTGCTGCTCAGCGCGTCCCCGAGTTCGTTCCAGCTGGGCAAGATCGAGGAGTGCAGCAAACTGTTGGAGAAACTCAGCCGAGGGTGGGAGGCCGGGCCCGTCCCATTGCACCTCAGGGGAGCCCAGTGTTGGCTCGGGGCTCTGCAGCGTTCCACCGAGGGCATTGCCCGCACTCGCGAGCATTTGCTGCGCCGAGGCTCCCTCTCTCGCAAGTGAGGTGAGTGCGGTGAGTGCCGCGACCTCGCGCTTTCGAGCTTCGTCTTCAATCTGGCCGCGTCGCCGTGAGATGGCCTCGTCGACCGCGCGGAATGGCACATCGTGCGGAATCGCGAGCAACGGGAGTCCGTGCTCCTCGCACGCAGCGATCAGCGAAGGTGGCGTGGACAAGTGCACTTCGCCGAGCCCGAGCACCACCCCAGCAACCTTGCTTGCTGCGAGAGCGCCCACGAACTCCCCGGCGGCCCCTGGGTGAACCAGGGCACTTCCGAGGGTGCAGATGAGTTCATTTGCGCGGAGGTGGGGTCGGGGGTCGGCGCGTTCCGTGGTGTGCACCCACGTGACCGGGGAGGTGGCGTCCTTGCCTGCGAGCGTGATGATCGTGATGGGAAGCAGCTCATCGCGTGCGATGTCAGCAATTGTCACGTCAGGGATCTCGTGCATGCATCGATTGTATGTTCATCTAAGTGAATCGTGGCAAGGTGGTGACATCTCTGAGTTTTCGCGAATTTCCTTTGTTGGCTTCCATAATTGGTGGCTCGGGTGCCAGTACATTCAGAGAGGAATATTCACATGGACCACTCCATTCCCGTCCCGCCGATCGACGGACAGGTGTCGCCGCGATATGCAGGGTTCACCACTTTCGCGCGGCTTCCGCGCGTGGACGATGTCCCCACACATGATGTGGCTGTCGTTGGTGTTCCCTTCGACTCGGGGGTGACTTTTCGTCCGGGGGCCCGGTTCGGCCCAGGGGCGATCCGTGAGGCATCTCGTCTCCTGAAGCCATACAACCCAGCGCTCGACGTTGCGCCGTTCACCCATGCGCAGGTTGTTGACGCAGGCGATATTGACTGCAATCCGTTTAGCATTCCGACAGCACTCGCCGAGATTGAAGCCGGTATCTCAGAACTCGCGGCTGGGCAACGGCCCGTTGTGGTGCTGGGTGGCGACCACACGATTGCACTCGCCTCACTGCGAGCGCTGCACCGCGAGCACGGCCCGATGGCGCTCGTGCACTTCGATGCGCACCTTGACACGTGGGGGCCGTACTTTGATACCCCAATCACCCACGGCACCCCCTTCCGGGTGGCGATCGAGGAGGGGCTGCTCATCAAAGAGCGGTCGGCGCACGTTGGGATCCGCGGGTCGCTCTACAGCGCCGACGATCTGCGCGATGACGAGGAGCTCGGCTTCACCATTGTGCATGCGCGAGAATTCCAGACCACTCCATTTCTCGAGATCCTCGACCGGGTGAGAGCTCGCGTCGGAGACGCCCCGCTCTACGTCTCGATCGACATTGATGTCCTCGATCCCGCACATGCGCCGGGGACCGGTACGCCTGAGGCGGGTGGCTTGACGAGCAGAGAGCTCCTTGAGCTCTTGCGTGGGCTGAGAGACGCGAACCTCGTTGGCGCAGATGTTGTGGAAGTCGCCCCGGCGTACGACCACGCGAGCGTCACCGCAGTTGCGGCAGCGAACTGCGCATATGAACTCGTGTCGATGATGGGCGGCCGCATCGGCGCCGCTCGCACGCAGTAAAACACTAGGAAACGGAGCACTGACAATGACGTCATCTGGAACGGCCTCGGCTGAGGCTGCCCCCGCCGAATTTCGGCGCACTCCGAAGCGTGCGGCGGCTGCCGCGCTCGTTGGAACCTCGATCGAGTGGTACGACTTCTTTATCTATGCAACGGCCGCCGCTCTTGTGTTTCGTGAGGTGTTTTTCGACCCTTCACTTCCGCCCGTCGTGGGCTTTGTGGTTGCATTCGGGACCACTTCGTTCGGGTACCTCGGCCGCCCAGTTGGGGCACTGTTGTTTGGAAGCCTGGGCGACAAGATCGGGCGCAAGCGCACCCTGGTTGTCACCTTGCTGCTGATGGGCGCTGCGACCTTCTGCATGGGCTTGCTTCCCACCTACGCATCAGTCGGAGCGCTCGCACCGGTGCTTCTGGTGACGCTTCGGTTCCTGCAGGGCGTCGCTGTCGGTGGTGAGTGGGGCGGGGCGGCAATGCTCTCTGTTGAGCATGCGCCAGAGGGGCGTCGCACTTTCTTGGGCTCCTTCACGCAAATGGGCTCGTCTGTGGGCGCACTGTTCTCCTCGCTGATCTTCCTGATCGCAGAACGCATGGGTGGGTTGCTTGAGGGGTGGTGGCGCCTCCCCTTCCTGTTCTCCGCAGTATTGGTGATCGTCGCGCTCATCGTGCGCTCCACGGTCCAGGAGTCGCCGGAGTTCCAAGTGGCCAAGCAGACGGGACAGATCTCTCTGACACCCGTGAAAGACGTCTTCACCAAACATCGAAAGCTCGTGCTGCTCGGTGCGGGGGTGATGCTCGTCGCGACGGGTGGCTACTACGTCACTTCATCATTCTTCCTGGCCTATGGTGCGGACGAGGCTGGAGTGAGCACGGAGCTCTTGCTCAATGCGCTGACCATTGGTGCGATCGCTGAGGTGCTGTTGATGCCAGTGGCCGGTTGGCTCGGTGACAAGATCTCACCACAATTTGTCGCGACGATTGGATTGGTCGGGATCGCGGTGATCGCCTATCCGCTCTTCCTGTCGACCCACAGCGGCTCTCCAGTGCTCATCATTGGCATGTGCGTGATTGTTGCGGCGTGCACGGCTTTTAACTACGGGCCGATGCCGCACATTCTGTACCGGCTCTTCCCGATTCAAGTTCGCTACACCGGTGTCTCCCTGAGCTATCAGGCGGCCGCGTTGACCTCAGGCGCGCTGACGCCGATCGTCGTGCCGCTGTTGCTCGCCGCCGGTGGCGGAAATCCGGGCCTCGTGGTTGCGTACACCGCAGTGCTCTGTCTCGCGGCGGTGGCGTGTGTGAGGCTGACCCGTCGTGTCCCAGAAGTCAGAACGGAGTCGAGCGCGGCCCAGGCCGCAGCGTAGGTATCCCGCGGGAGGGCGGGGCGTGCGGAAGCGCGCAATGCCCTCCCGCGTCGGTCGACTACCCGCGCAGGGAGTTCAGGCGGTCGAGGCCGCCGCGCAGATCGCGCTTCAGATCGGCCACCGATTCGAGCCCGACGGAGAGACGGAGCAGGCCTGGGGTGATCCCGAGCCGCTCGTTCAGCTCGGGCGCAAACGTCGCGTGCGTTGAGCTCAGCGGATGGATGATCATCGAGCGTGTATCGCCGATACCGGTCATCCGGGAGAACACACGCAGCCCATCGACGAACGCGCGTGCACCTGCGAGCCCGTCTCGCACCGTCACGCCAAACACCGAGCCCGTGCGGCCGGCGTAGTCCCGCTGCGCAAGATCGTGCAGCGGATTCGACGGCAGGCCCGCGTAGTCGACCGACTCAACCTCGGGCTGCGCTTCCAACCACGCCGCGATCTCGAGCGACGAATCGACGTGCCGCGCCATGCGCAGCGACAGCGTCTCCATTCCCTGGTGCAGCAGGAAACCGGTGAACGGTGAGAGCGCGGGCCCGATATCGTTCACGACGGCCTCGCGCACCGCGCGCGCGTAGGCGCGGTCGCCGAAGCGATCGAAGAGGGACGCCAGGCCGGCGCGCGGCGCAGCGGTGACGAGCGGAAACGAGCGGCCGGCGCGCTCCGCGGCCTCCCAGTCGAAGGTGCCGCCGTCAACGATCGCGCCGCCCACCGCGGCCCCGTGCCCGGTGAGGAACTTCGTTGTGGAGTGCACAACGATGTTGGCGCCGTGCTCGAACGGCCGGATGAGCGCGGGCGTGCCCACCGTGTTGTCGACCACGAGCGGCAAGTTGTGGCGTGCAGCAACTGCGGCGATGCGGCGCAGGTCGGTCACGTCGTTGCGGGGATTGGGGATCGTCTCGGTGTAGATCGCCTTCGTGTTCGGGCGGATGGCCCGATCCCACTCGGCGTCATCTGCGGCATCCCACACGTAGTCGACCTCGATGCCGAAGCGCTTGAAGCTGCGCCCGAACAGGATCCGGGTGCCGCCGTAGATCGAGGCGGTCGAAACGATGTGATCGCCGGCCTGCGCGATGGCGAAGAGTGCGGAGGAGATGGCCGCCTGCCCGCTTGACACGGCCACCGCGGCGGTGCCGCCCTCGAGCGAGGCGAGACGATCCTCGGCCACCGCGTTCGTGGGGTTGCCCTGCCGGGAGTAAATGGGCGCGGGCTCACCGGGACCATCGAACAGCTCGGGATCGGGGTCAGTGCCGCGCGTCAGCCCGATCCCGCCCCGCCACAGCTCGCGTCCGGCAAAGCGGTCCACCTGATCGTCGAAGCTGTCGAACACGTAGCCGGCGGAGAGCGCGATGGGCGGCACCCGCAGCCCCGAGTTGCGATCCGGGTAGGCCCCGGCGTGCACCTGCCGGGTATCGAAATCGAAGCCGTCCCAATCGGTGATGGGAGTGGCCGCCTCGTGCGTTGTGCTCATGCCGATGCCTCCGTCGTGGGGAACAGTGTCGCGATGCGCGCGATGGCTTCGCGAATGGTGTCTGGCGCGCACGCAAGGTTGAGGCGCACGTGCCCGGCCCCGCCCGCGCCGAAGAAGGCACCGTTGTTGAGCGCGACGCGGGCATCGCCCAGGATGCGCACATAGGGGTCGGCACCAATCCCTGTTTCGCGGAAGTCGAGCCAGGCGAGGTAGCCGGCCCGGCCGGGGGTGAGGCGCACGCCGGGCAACTGCTCGGCCACGAGCTCGGCGAGCAGCGCCTGGTTCGCTTCGACCTGTGCGATCGTGCGGGCGAGCCAGTCGCGGCCGGAGGTGAATGCGGCAACCCCGGCGTGCAGCCCGAGAATGCTCGCGCGCGTGACAGTTTCGGGTGGCAGGAGCTGCAGCGCCTCCTCGGCGCGCGCGTCCGCAGCGACGATGACCGAGCACTTCGCCCCCGCGAGGTTCCACCCCTTGCTCGCAGACGTCGCGGTCACCGAGAGGGCGCCAGCGGCCGCGGCGAGCGGGGCGAACGGAACGAAGATCTCGCCCGAGTGTGTGAGCGGGGCGTGAATTTCATCGGACACGACGAACACATCGTGCGCGGCGGCGAGACGCGCGAGCTCGGCGAGCTCCTCTTCCCGATGCACGAGCCCGTGCGGGTTGTGCGGGTTGCACAGCAGGAAGGCATCGGCGCCCGCCACGAACTCTCGCTCGATCGCGGAGAGATCGAGTCGTAGCTCGGGGCTTTCATGCGCTGGCCGAGCGTGGGCGTCTGCTGCGCCGTGCTCGACGAGCGGCACCTCGACGATCTCGTAGGGGAGTTCCTCGAGCATCTCGAAGAAGCCGGGGTACACGGGCGTGGGGACCACGATCCGCCCGCTCGGGGACGCCCCACCCGCTGCGGCAGCCCTGCGGCGCAGTTCGCCCTCGACGCGCAGCGACTCGACCACGCCGGTCGCCACATCCGTGGCGAGGAACACGCGCGAGAGCGGGATCTCCCAGCCCCACGCGTGCGCGGCGTAGTCCGCGAACGCGGGCGCGAGCGGTCCCGGGCCGTCGAGGTAGCCGGTGTCCGAGGCGGTGACTCGTGCGATGAGCGCTTCGCGGATCTCGGGCGCCAGCGCGAAGTCCATCTCCGCGACGAAGAGCGGCAACACATTCTCGGGGAAGCGCGTCCACTTGATGCTGGTGCGTTCGGTGCGCAGCCGCGCGGGCGTCAGCTCGGTGAAGGGCACGCCCGAGGGGTCCACGCTGGGGGAGCGGAAACAGTCGGCATCGGTCATGCGCCCATGCTCCCCTGCGCGGGCGTGGAGCGCGAGCCCGGCGGTAAAGCGGCGTCACACTCGGGTGGTGCGGCCCTCCCGTACGACGAGCTTCACGACCCCGGAGACGAGCGCCTCGAGCGGACCGCGTCGACCAAGCGCCGCCAGCACCGCACCGATGAGCAGCACCCCGGTGAGCTGCAGCCCAAAGCCGCTGAGACCGGCGACCCACCAGTCGAGACCCTCGCCTGAGAACGCCGCCGGGCTCATGAGCGCAGGTTCCAGGATCACACCCGTGGCGATGATGTGCAGCGTGTAGATCGTGAGGGGTGCAGCGCCTGCGGCGCGGAGCGTGCCGAGTACTGGCCCTGGCGCACCCGCGCCGCCTCGCGTCCGCAGCACATCGCAGAGGAGCACGAGCACGCCGATCACCGCCGCGGCGATGCCTGCCGTGCGGAGGATATCGATCAGCGATCCCGAGTGGGGTGTCGCAACGAACTGCGCCCAGAGCTGCGTGGAGAGCGGGGCACCTCCGGTCGATTGCGCCACGTACTCAGTGAGCAGCTCTGAGGGGTACCCTTCGAGCGCGGGATCGGAGACGCCGCCGAGCGTTGCCACCACGGCGTTCGAGACGAGCTGTGCGACGACCGCGAGCGCGGCGCCGGCCGTCGTGAGGAGCGCTGCCGCGCGCCCGAGTGCGCCGCGCTGGGCCGCGCCCGTCAACAGGCGCCCGATGAGCATGCCGACGAGGAGATACGCGCACCAGGTGAGTGCGGGGTACTCGCCGGTGAGCAGGAGAGTGCGCAGCGCCGCCCATGGATCTTGCGCGAACGAATCGAAGTTCACCTGGCCCGCGCCGCCCCAGCTGGGGTTGGCTTCACGGATGGCCGCATTCATGATGCCCCCGCCGGCGGTGAGCACGAGCGCGATGAGCCCGAGCAGCCAGCTCCGAGCGGCGACGAGGGGAGCAATAAGCAGCATCGCGAGGCCGTAGTAGGCGAGCACGATCGCGACGGGGGTTTCGATGATGCCGAGTGTGAGGCCGATCAGGATCAGGAGGACACCACGCACCGCGACCGCCCCCATCGCGGCTCCCGCGCGGCCGGCGCGCAGCAGCTTTCGCGTGGCAAACACGGTGCTCACGCCACCCAGCACCGCGAAGAGAGGTGCCGCGATGCCCGCGGTGAGCGTGTCGGCAACCTCCCCGGCCACCTCATCGAAACTGCCGGGTGCCGCGAGCATGCCGCCGATGGACACAAGGTGCGCGGCGATCATGCCAACGATCGCGAGGAAGCGCGCGATGTCCACGCCGATCATGCGGGCTGCGGGGAGGGCGGGGCGACTCATGCCCCAAGTCTCGCGGCTGCGCCTATGAAACTCCCGGCGCGGCAGCGGCGCGTCAGCTCGGTGCGCCGCGCCGGATGTGATCGCGCGCGTGCGCGAGTGCCGGGTCGAGCTCCTGGAACAGGTGATTGGGGTGGCGCAGCGAGCGGACCACACCGAGTCGCTCGAGCAACACACGGTGCTCGGGACGTATGCCCTTGATGAGCACGGTGGCGCCGCGACGCTCGAGCGCCGACACGAGCTCGGCGAGCGCGTGTGCGCCCGTCTCATCAATGATCTGCACGTCCGACAGGCGCAGGATCACCACCTCGACGTTGGGAGCCGCCGTGATCCGCTCGACCAGGCGATCCGCCGCACCGAAGAACAGCGAGCCGTGCAGGGTGAACAGTGCGATCCGCTCGTCGCCCGGCGCAGCCTCACCGGGCAGTTCCTCGCGCTCGGCATCACTCAGCTTGCTCAGTGTGCGCAGCGCGAAGAACGCGGCGGCGGCGAGCCCAATACCCACCGCGATCACGAGGTCGAACGCCACGGTGACAAAGAGGGTCACGGTGAACACCGCTGCGCTCGAGCGGCTTGAGCGCAGCACGCGACCGATCGTGCCAGGGGACACCATGCGCGCGGCCGTCATCATCAGCACACCGGCGAGGGCGGCGAGTGGGATCGCGCCCACCACCTCGGCGGCGACGAGCACCACGAGGAGCAGCGCGAGCGCGTGCACCACCGCGGACATGCGCGTGCGGGCGCCACTGCGCACGTTGACGGCGGTGCGGGCGATGGCGCCGGTGGCGGGCATGCCGCCGAAGAAACCGGAGGCGATCGAGGCGAGCCCCTGGCCGAACAGTTCACGGTCCGCATTGACCTGGCCCGTGTCGGCGATCGTTGCGGCGACACGGGCGGAGAGGAGTGACTCGATTGCCGCGAGCGCGGCAACGGCAACGGCGGGCCCGGCGAGCGCCGAGAGCATCGCGGGGTCAAATGCGGGGAGCGCCGGTGCGGGGAGCGTGTGCGGCAGCGCGCCAATGGTCGGCAGCGGCGATCCCGCGAGCGCTGCGATCACGGAGACGACGAGGATCGCGACGAACGACGCGGGGATCGCTGGCGCGAATCGACCGAGGAGGAGCATGATGGCGGCGACACCCGCCACCGCAGCGAGGGGGAAGAGAGCGGCCGGCCAGCTCGCATCCTGCAGGACCTCCCATGCGGCAACGACCGCGTTCGACGAACGGCCGGAGCCGTCGACGCCGAGGGCGGCGGGGACCTGCTGCAGGAAAATGATGATCCCAATCCCCGCGGTGAATCCCTCGATCACCGGCCACGGGATGTAGCTCACGGCGCGGCCGAGGCGCAGCACCCCGGCTGCGAGCACGATGAGGCCCGCGAGCAGGCTGACCACCGCGACGGCGCCGACGCCGTGCACCGCGACGATTGGGGCAAGCACCACCACCATCGCGCCGGTGGGGCCCGAGACCTGCACATTCGAGCCGCCGAAGATTGCGGCGACGAGTCCGGCGACGATCGCGGTGATGAGTCCAGCCTCTGCGCCCACACCTGAGCTCACGCCGAAAGCGAGCGCGAGTGGCAACGCAACAATTCCCACCGTGAGGCCGGCGATGAGGTCCGCCCGCCAACTCGTGCGCAGCCCTCGATAGTCCTCGCGCGTGGGCAGCAGGCCGCGCAGGCCCGCCAGAATCGCGGTCATCCTCGCCTCCCTCGTCTCTCCCTCCATCATGCCTCATCGCTGAAAAGTAGCGCCGCGGGAGGCAGCCGAGTGAACGAGAGAAAAATGTGCTGTGCCTGAGCGGTGTGCAGCGCTACTCTGAAGCCCAAGAAGAAACAAGGGGGAACCTATGGATATCGTGCTGTTTATCACGCAGCTCCTCGTTGTCCTCGGCTGTATCGTGATGGGTACACGGTCGAGTGGCGTGGGGCTGGGTCTCTGGGGCGGTGCTGGCGTCGCGATCCTCGTATTCGTGTTCCGCCTGGCCCCCGGCTCACCACCCGTCGATGCACTGCTCATCGTGCTCTCGGTGGTGCTCGCCTCGTCGATGATGCAGTCGGCGGGCGGAATCGACTGGATGGTGTCGATCGCCGCGAAGCTGATTGCGCGCAGCCCGAAGCAGATCACGCTCGTCGCGCCGCTCGTTTCGTTCCTGTTCGCAGTGGGTGCGGGCACGTCGAACATCCTCTACCCGCTCCTCCCCGTGATTCAGGACCTCTCCTACCGCAACGGTGTGCGCCCCTCCCGGCCACTCTCGCTGTCAGTTGTCGCGACAGGCGTCGCGCTCGCGTGTAGCCCGGTCTCCGCCGCGATGGCCGCCATGGTGACCCTCACGGACACCGCCCCCTGGAACTTCGAGCTCGTCGACATCTTGAAGGTGACGATCCCCGCCGCGATCGTCGGCATCATCATTTCCGGCATCGTCGTGAACCGCCTCGGCAAGGAGATCGCGGACGATCCCGAGATCCAGGCGAAGATCGCGAAGGGTGAGATCCCCGCTCCCTCGGCGAACGCCGCCGAGGTGCGCGCTGAGGTGACCGTCACCGCGGCCGGCCGCAACGCAGCAGTGATCTTCCTGCTCGGTGTGGCCGCGATCGTGGCCTTCGGCCTCTTCAAGGGCCTCCGCCCGCTTGACGCAGCGGGCGACCCGATCGCGATGACCCCGATCATCGAGATCGTCATGTTCGTGGTGGGCACGCTCATCCTCGTGGTGTCGCGCCCCAAGGTCTCCGAGATCCCCACGATGACTGTGTTCAAGGCCGGTATGGTCTCCGCGATCGCCCTCTTCGGCCTCGCCTGGCTCACCGACACGTTCCTCGGCGCGCACACGACGCTCATCGCTGACGGCGTGGGTGGTCTCGTGACCGCGGCACCGTGGATCTTCGCGCTCGGTGTGTTCCTCGTCTGCGTGCTCACGACAAGCCAGTCGACGGCAACGCGAACAATTGTGCCGATCGGTCTCGCGGCGGGCATCCCGCTCGGACTGCTCTCAGGCATGTGGGCCGGTGCTTTCGCGGGCATCTACCTGCTGCCCACCAACGGCTCGCAGATTGCGGCGGCCAACTTCGATCACTCGGGCTCAACGAAGCTCGGCACGAAGCTGGTTGACCACTCGTTCTTCCTGCCGACGCTGATCCTCGCGGTGACCACGATTGCGGCGGGCGCCCTGTTCGGCGTTCTCTGGGGCGGCTAAACCGCGAAGCCCCGCGCTGTTCAACGGAGAAATCCGGGCTCTCGGACGCTTCCTCAGGAAGCCGACCGAGAGCCCGGATTTCTCCGTTTGGAGGGGTGCGCGGCTACGCGGCAGCGGGCCGCAGGTAACTCTGCACAGTCGGCGAACCTGGAATGTGAATCTGCTTCGCCGGGCGGTAACCGAGGCGCTCGTAGCGCGCATCGTTCGCGGGGTTCGACGATTCCAGATAGGTCTGGAGCCCTGCAGCGTCGTAGCGTTCGAGGGCAGCCTGGACGAGGCGCATGCCGATCCCAAGCCCACGCGCTTCGCGGGACACCGCGAGCATGGAGAGATACGCGTGCGGCTCGCTTGGACGTGCGTCTGCGAAGAGCTCCCCCTCCGAGAGGAGCGCCTCTGCCGCGGCATCGCCGATCGTGCTGCGCAGCATGGCTTCGTAGGCCGGCAGATCAACCTCACGGATCTCGTCCTGGCCCGGCGGGAACCAGGTTGAGACCGCGGCGACCGTGCCGTCCGGCAGCTCCGCGATGAGGGGTTCACCGTAGCGCACGGCCTGGTCGGCCATGAACCGCCAATGCGCGAGGGCGTGCGCCATGCGCTCCGGGTGCGCGGGGAACGCGGGCCCCCACACCGGATCGTCCCAGAAGCCCTCTGCGAGGACGCGGGCCGTCACCTCGATGTCGGCCGCGGTGAGCGGGCGAACGGTGAAGGCAGACTCGGGTGCGGGGCTACTGGGCATCGCGGAATGCGTCCCACGCACGCTTGCACGCGTGGGCGACGGCGTCGATGTGATCGGGGTTCTCGGTCACCCAGTCAGTGCCAGGCTCCTGCAGCTCCGCGGCAGCGGCCGGCCCGAGCAGATACTCGCGCAGGAACTCCGCCTGCACCGCGCCCAGCCGCAGGCCCGCCGCGTCAGCCTCGGCGCGCATCGCGCCAAAGCGTGCGCCCGCCGCACGGATTTCTTCGCTGCCGAGGTACGGCTGGTTGAGGAGCACCGCAGCGGGATCGTTCACTTCGAAGCCTGCGCGATGCGCCTCCGCGAGCTCGCGCAACGCTGCCGGGTCCATCGTCGGTCGATCCTCGGGATCGCGCTCTTCGCCCTGGTGGTCACCGCGGTTGGACAGCGCGACGACGGCGGGCAGCCGATCGGCCTCGGCCCGCGCAACGTTTACTGCGCCCTCACGGGTCGTCGTGGTGTTCATCGTGTCGTGGAACGAGAGGCGGGTGAACGAGCCACCGTGCTCAAGTCCGTGCGCCACGAATGCATCGGTGAGCGCTTCGCGTGTGCGCTCGTAGACACCCAGGCCGGCCTCGGCGGTCTCGGCGAACGCGTCGACGAGACGCTGCAGCCCCTCCTCGGTCTCGGGGATCTCGAGAATGGGGAAGAAGGAGAAGGTGACCGGGCGGATCGCATCGACGCCCGTGAGGTCAACCTTTTGCCACGCGCCCGCGGCACGGACGCGCTCGATCGCGGCTGCGAGATCGGCGCGCACATCGTCGGGCTTGCGTCGGTTCGGGTCTCGGATGAGGCGCGGGTGCGGGTTGATGACCGCGACGATGCGCGGGTCGATCTCGGCCCAGCGGCGCACGATCGATGCGGTCGCCACGTCGCTGAAGTCATACTGCAGTCGGCGGGTGAGCGCGGGGGAGAGGAACTCGGCGAGCTCCTCGGGGATCGCAGCACCCGAGTGCGGGGTCGCGACGAGCAGATCGGCGTCAATGATGGCCTGCTCGAGACTGCGCGTATCGGGATCGGCGTAGTGGGTGATTTGCTCGGGCGTGAACACGGTTCCGCGAGGGATCAGATCCAGGTTGCTGGCGCTCATGGGTTCAGACTAGCGAGCTGCGTGGAAGCTGACTAGGGGGAACACAAGTAGCGAAAGCGCGGCGTGAAGGGCTACGCGCGACCGCGGTTGCGTCGACGGACGGGTCGCGGCGGCTTGCCGCCCAGAAACGAAGCGTCGGAGTCAACGATGTACCCCTGCCGCAGCGCCTCGCGCCCGATGAGTACTCGAAACAGCATCTCTTCGCGGTCGGTGAGGGTGAACTCGGCGCGAATCGTGCGGCCCACCAGTTGCACGTCGATGAGCACCACGGGACGCTCCTGCGCGTGCCCCGAGGAGCTGCGCACGGTGCGACGATCGTGCACGGGAAGCTCAACCTCGGCCGCATCCTCATCACTCAGCTGCCAGGGGTGTGCGGTGAAGCGCACCCACGGCGCGCCGTCACGCTCAAACTCGGAAATGCCCGTCGCGTGGAGTGCAGAGGTCTGCGCGCCCGTGTCGATCTTGGCCTTGATCCAGGGCACATTGATTTCAGGCAGCGACACCCACTCGCGCCACCCCGTGAGAGTGCTTGAATGGTCTTGTCCGATCACGCTTCTATCTTGGCAGGAACTACGGTGAAACTCGCGATTCTCTCGCGCGCCCCGCAGGCGTACTCGACGCAGCGCCTCATGGCCGCGAGCGAGCAGCGCGGCCACAAGGCGCGCGTGCTCAACACGTTGCGCTTTGGGATTGACCTCGCCGGCGATGAACCCGACCTGCTGTACCGGGGCAAGCAGCTGAGCGACTACGACGCGATCCTGCCCCGGATCGGGAACTCGATCACATACTTCGGCACGGCAGTGGTGCGCCAGTTCGAGCAGATGGACGTGTATACGCCGAACACCGCGAACGGCATCTCGAATTCGCGCGACAAGCTGCGAGCGATTCAGATTCTGTCGCGCCACTCGATCGCGATGCCTGCAACGGCGTTCGTGCGGAACCGCGCCGACGTGCGCGCCGCGATCGAGAGTGTGGGCGGCGCCCCCGTGGTGATCAAGCTGCTTGAGGGAACGCAGGGCATCGGAGTAATCCTCGCCCCACAGGTGAAGGTTGCCGAGGCGATCATTGAGACGCTGCACTCCACCCGCCAGAACGTGCTGATCCAGCGCTTCATCTCGGAGAGCCGCGGCCGCGATGTGCGCGCGCTCGTGGTGGGAGACCGCGTGGTTGCGGCGATGCGCCGGGTGGCGAGCGGCGACGAGTTCCGCTCGAACGTGCACCGCGGCGGCACGGTTGAGCCCGTGCAGCTCGAGCCCGCGTACGAGCAGGCCGCGGTGCGTGCCGCGCAGATCATGGGACTCCGCGTCGCCGGCGTCGACATGCTTGAGGGCGACGACGGCCCGCTCGTCATGGAGGTGAACTCCTCGCCCGGTCTGCAGGGCATTGAGGCAGCGACGGGGCTCGACGTCGCGGGCGCGATCATCGACTACATCGCGAACCAGGTGAACTTCCCCGAGATCGATGTGCGTCAGCGCCTCAGCGTGTCCACCGGGTACGGCGTTGCGGAGATCTCGATGCACGCGGGCTCCGAGCACGTGGGCAAGCCGCTCGGGGAGCTCGGACTCTGGGACCGCGACATCACGGTGCTGACGCTGCATCGCGGCGTGCAGGTGATCCCCAACCCGCGCAAGCACGTGGTGCTTGAGGCGGAGGATCGGCTGCTCTGCTTCGGCAAGCTTGAGGAGATGCGCTCGATGATCCCGGAGCGCCGCCGGCGCCGCGCTCGTGTGCGGAAGCTCCCGCCAGAGGCGCAGGAGCTCGCGGAGGGCTAGTCGCCACGGCGTAGGCCGGTGCGCGCATCACGCTGCGTGGACCGGCCCACCGCCAAGGGCGCGGCGAGCGGCAGCTTAGAAGTGCGTGCCGCCGTCGATGCGCACCTCGGTGCCGGTGATGAATTTGCCGTCCTCGCTCGCGAGCATCGCCACGACGCTCGCCACCGTCTCGGGGCCGGCGAAGCCCTCGCCCAGCGCTGGCTGCAGCTTCATGAACAACATCATGTCGGCATCCTCCGGGAGGCCGGGGCCCTGGCTCTGCTTGCTTTCGCCTGTGCCGTCGGTCATCCCCGAGGAGATGGAGCCCGGCTGCACGGCGGTGAAACGGATCCCCTGCTTTGCATACTCTGCCGCGAGCGCGTGGGTCATGGACTGCACGCCACCCTTCGAAGCCGCATAGGCGGACATGTACGGGTGCGCAAAGGTAGCTGAGGTCGAGCTGAAGTTCACTACGGCGGAGCCCGTGCCCTCGAGGAGCGCGGGGATCGTCTCGCGAATCATGAGGAAGGTGCCCACCAGGTTGACGCGGAGTACCTGCTCGAAGGAATCGAGGCTGGTCTCGTGCGTGTGCGAGGAGCGCAGAATGCCCGCGGCGTTGACGAGCACGTCGAGCCCGCCCAGCCAGGCGATCGCGTCAGCGACACCAGCGCGCACCGACGCCTCCTCGGAGATGTTGACGATCACGGTGTGGAGTCGATCTGCTGCGGCGCCCGCCTTCGCGACAGTGTCTGCGAGACCGGTGTCCGAGACATCGGCCGCGACCACGCGTCCGCCCTCGGCAAGCATGCGAAGCACCGTGGCCTGGCCGATGCCGGAGCCACCGCCGGTCACAAGCGCGCGGCGGCCTTCGTAGCGGTTCATAGTGTCCATCCTTCACTGGTGTGGATTGGGTGCCCGCGGTGCGGCTGGCGCAGCGCGAGTCTGTGCATACAGTGCCATTGTGGCACGTTGTGTCAGTGTGTCAAGATGTGCACTGCTGGTCTGGGTCGAGTACGCTCTCACACGTGGGAAACGTGCCAGAACCTGCCGGGACCGAGGCGGCCCCGAGCCTCAGTCTGACTGAGCGCCGTCGAGCCGCGACGCAGCTCGACATCGCGCGAGCTGCGGCGACGCTGTTCGCAGAGCACGGCGCTGGCCAGGTGACCGTGGAGTCGATCGCAGCTGCGGCCGGCGTCTCGCTGCGTACGTTCTACCGCTACTTCCGCACGAAGGAGGACGCGGTCGCGCCGCTGCTCTCGGTGGGCGCGGGGGAGTGGCAGCGGGCGCTTGCCGCGTCCGCGCAAGGAGACCCGCGTCGCGCGGTGCCCGAGCTGATCGACTCACTCCTGTTGCCCACCACCGACGCAGAACGTGAGGGCCTCCGCTGGTCGCGCGGTGTCTTGCGGGCGATGGACGATGACGCTGCGCTTCGCACGGTGTGGGCGCGCGTCAACGCGGAGTCCGAGCGTCGGCTGCGTGAAATCATCGCGGAGCTCACGGAGTCGCCCGTGGCGAATTTTGGGGTGCGAGTACTGGCCGCTGCCGCGACTGACTCGATCAGACTGGGGCTTGAGCACTGGGCATCGCTGGGCGCCGATCCCGATGGCTCGGCGGGGACCCCCGCACGACTCGCTCGCTCCGCATTCGCCCAGCTCGCACGGGGGATCGAGATTGAGGACGAAGAGCTAGGGATCGCGGAGCGGGATCTGGGCTAGCCGCGGCTCGCCACGAGCTGGAACTCCACCTGACCGGTGGGTTCGACGGAGACGAAGCCGAGGTTCGGTGCGGTGACCCCGAAGTCGGCAAACGTGATGGGGATCGTGCCGGCGATCTCCGTGCGCTCGCCGTCGCTGCGCACCTCGACCGTCGCGGTCACCGCGCGGGTCTCGCCCGCAATGGTGAGTTCGCCAGCGGCTGCCGTGCGCACGGTGTCGCCCGAGTTTGGAATCTCGTGCAGGGTGACGGGCTCCGTGAGGGAGAAGCTCGCCTCCGGGAACTGATCCGTGCGCAGCGCATCGTCCCGGAAGTACGCGTCGCGCGGGGCGCTGTCGGTGGCGATCGAGGCAACGTCGACGGTGAGCTCAGCCTGCTCGAGCGTCAAGCCGTCGGCGCTGATCTGGAAGGTGCCGCTCACCTCGGCCGTGCGGCCGGTGACGGTGACATCGGTGCCGTTCAGCACCTCGTTGACGCGGTAACCCGCCTCCGAACCGTCAGCGACCTGCCACTTCCCCGAAAGCACGGCGGGATCGAGTGGTGCGCCGCTCGACTCACCCATGATCTGCTCGCTGCCGGACAGCGCTGGCGCGTCGGCCGCGGGCTCCGCGATGAAGTCGCGGTACACCATGGGGCCAGCGATCGCGGCTATCGCGGCGAGGGCGAGGACGCTCGCTCCAACTCCGACGAGCACCTTCTGCGATTTCTGCACTGCGGCTCCTTTTTCCCACCCGGTGAACACCCTCGAGTGGGTGAACTGATCACTACTGTGGCAGCCCAGCCAATGAGCGTCCTCCGAGCTTCTCGGGAAAACCCTGGAAGTGACGATTAGAGGGCGGCGAGCAGCGACTTCCAGTGCGCACGCCACTCCTCGATACGATCACCATCCGTGAGGCCCTCAAGACTCACGGTGAGCGTTGCGCGATCGTCTCCCTTCGGGGTGGCCGACACTTCGACCCGGCCCGCGTCGGCGAGGTCGAAACGCCAGAAACTGCGCTTCTCCGTGCGCGACGGGCGGGGCTCACCCGCCGCATGCCCGAGGTGTTCGCTGCGATCCCCGTAGGCTGCGGTCCACGCCGCGATTGCCGCGTCACGGTCGAGCGGCACGGTGCGGCTTGCGCTTACGCGGAACGTGCCCGTCGACGACTGGCCCGGCACTCGCACCCCAGCGTGGTGCTCGTAGGCGATTGCCACGCCCTGCGCCCACCAATCCGGGTTCTCCAGATCGGCGGGAAGCTCGGCGCGGGCGATCCGCACAATCTCGGGGTGGGGCAGCCGTGCCGCCCCAGCGGCCTCGAAGAGTGTCACCCACTCGTCCCAGGGCTTGCGGGAGGCCCGCTCAATGGCGCGCACACGCTCGCCACGGGTGCGATTTCCAGACTCCTGTGCGGCGTTGCTCACGATGCGCCCCTTCCCGGTTCTGCGCCCCAGTGTAGCGGCGGCCTGAAATTTACTCGGGTGCTGCTTGAATGGGGACATGAGTGAGGCTGGGGTTGCAGCAGGTGCAGTGTCGCGCAGTGCTCGGAGGTACGTGGAACACGAGTCCTCCCAGCACCGATCCGCGGGGATTCACGACGCCGACGGGCCGCTTGAAGAGTCGCCCGCGGCACAGGAGTTCAGGATCGATCTTGAGCGGATCCGCTTCTCCTCGTATTTCGCGCGCCTCTCCGACGTGACTCAGGTGGTGCCGCAGTCGGGCGTCGGCCCGGTGATGCACAACCGCCTCACGCACTCGCTCAAGGTGAGCGCGGTGGCGCGAGTGATCGCGGCCCAGCTCGCCGGGCAGGCTGCGGTGCACGCCGCGTTCACGCGGGGGGAGGCGCCGCGCGACGACGCGGCGGGCGGAGTCATCGCTCGTCTCGGCGGCTGCGACACCGTGGTTGCGCAGGCGGCGGCCCATGCACACGACCTCGGCCACCCACCGTTCGGCCACCTCGGCGAGCGCGTGCTCGACCGTGTGGCGCGCGAGCGCTTCGGGCTGCCGGAGGGCTTTGAGGGCAACGCGCAGAGCTTCCGCATCCTCACCCAGCTCGACACGCTGGGCCGCGACTTCCCTGGCCTGAACCTCACCGCCGCGACCCGGGCGGCGACACTCAAGTACCCGTGGACGCGCGCGGAATGGATTGGGATCGGGGTCGCGGAGCGTCCGGTTGCCGAGCGCCCCCGTGGCGTGGGGGCTGATGAGCGCGACGGGGCCGAGAAGTTCTCCGCCTACGCGCTCGATGCCATCGAGATGGCGGCTGCACGAGCGGCATACCCGAGCATTGCGCCTGGCATGCAGACGGTGGAGTGCGCGGTTATGGACCTTGCCGACGACATCGCCTACGCCGTGCACGATCTTGATGACTTTGCGCGCGCAGGGGTGCTGCAGCAGTCCGCGGTGACGGGAGAACTGCGCGCCTGGTTGAGCCGCGCCGCCGCGCTCGCCGCAGCCGATCCCGAAGAACTGGGCGGTAGCTGGCGCGCACCCGGCCACTCGCTCGAGCTCTTGTGGCGCAGGCTCGCGCTGAAGGATGCATGGATCGCGGACCGCGCGGCCTTCACGGAGGCGGTCGCGCGCGTGGCAGAGGAGGTGGGAGAGTCTCTGCTCGCCGCGCCCTATGACGGCGGCATCGACAGCGAGCGCGCCGTGTCCGGCTTCACGCGTCGCTGGATTGAGCACCTCCGCACCTCGATCGTGGTGGAAGAAGCACCGCACGTGCGCAGCGGCCATGTGCGGTTGAACACCCGGGCCTGGCACGAGGTCATGGTGCTGAAGTTTGTGCATGCGCACTTCGTGCTCGAACGCCCCGAGCTGGGGCAAACCCAACGGGGGCAGGCGCGGGTGATGGCCGACCTCGCGCTCGGCTTCGACGCCTGGCTCACCGACCCGGTCGACGCCGGGCGAGCGCCGCGCAGGCTGCTCGAGTGGGTAGACGAGGCGACTGCCGGCTACTTCGCTCTGCGCCGCGAGCGCCCGGAGCTGCTCACCGGGGAGACGAGCGACGCCGGCCTGCGCCGCCAAGGCAGGGCGCGCGCCGTGCTCGACTATGTCGCCGCGCTGAGCGACCAGCAGGCCCGCATCACCCACGGCGAGCTGACGCGGGGGTAGCGGGCAGCGCTCGCGATCCCAATCTGTCGGGTCTTGAGCCGGGGTCCGAAAGCGGCCGCGGCACCGCGCCCGGAATGCAGCGTGCGCGCACGGGAATGGAGTCTGCGGGATACTGGGAGATGGCCTATTCTGGGCCCACACACCCTGGGGAGGGCACGCATGGAGCAGCCGGCAGCACGCGATTCGATCATGAACCGCTACGGCTCGCTTGACGAAGCCCTCGTGCACCGCAAAGCGAGTGTGCCGAACCGGGTGTTTCTCCGTCGGCTGCTCAGCCGCATGCCGATCGACCGCCTGATGCGCACCGAGGGCGGCATCCTGGTGGAGCGCTCGGATGGGGCGCCCGCGGTGCAGATCTTCCGCGGGTACACCGTCGGATTCCAGAGCGAAGAAGAGATCATCGCCGTCGTGGGCGAGGCCGCACCGCGCTGGCGCAGTGTGCGGACCCCGGGCGCCTGGGCGGTCGATCACCCCGATCACGGCCGTGGCGTCGCCGCCGAGACCGAGAGCATGGAGCCGCTGGGCGGTGCGAAGAAGGCGCGATCGGGATCGCGCCGTACGGCGGCCGCGAAGCCGAAGGCCGAGCCCAAGGCGAAGCCCGCAGCAGCGCCCGAGCGCGTGCAGCCGGTGTGCCCGAACTGCTTCATGCTGATGGCGCTCTCTGGCGTGTGCGGCAACTGCGCGTAGCCCTCAATCGACCGAGCTAGGGGAGCACGGGGAATTCGCGCGATGCGTCCCACGGCTGCGCCCAGCCGAGCTCGTCGAATAGGGAGGCGAGCAAGATCCCGGTGAACCCCCACACCGTGTGCGAGCCGAATCGCTCGCTCAGCTGAAACGCGGCCCCGCGGTGCGTGATCCCGGGCCGCGACAGCACGGAGGTGCCGCGCGCAGCGGGTTCGAGGAGCTCGGCGACCGGCGCGCGGAATACCTCGATCGATTCCGAATGGTCTGCGGCAACCGCGCTGGGGAGGCGCCACCAGCCAACCACTGGGGTGACGAGATTGTTGCTCACCGGGATGTGCACGGGCGGTAGCGAGCCGAGTACGTCGACGCCGGCGGGGTCGAGGCCGGTCTCCTCGTTCGCTTCGCGAAGCGCCGTGGCAACCGAGTCCACGTCCTCGGGGTCGACGCCCCCGCCGGGAAACGCGATCTGCCCAGGATGGTGCCGCATGCCGTTCGCGCGGCGGGTGAGTAGCACGTCAAGCTCCGCCGGTACCGTGGCTGGCCCGGAGATCGCGGGTACGCGGTCGAGTGCGCCGAACAGAATTAACACTGCGGAGTGGCGCAGCGGGGTGTCCGCGAGCGCCCCCTGCGGTGGGAAACGCAGCGTGAGGTCGCGGTGCATGAGCGCCCGGAGCTCACGCTCGGCCTCGGCGACTGAGCGTTCCATACGGCCCAGCCTAGCCGTGACAGCTGGGCAGGTGCCCGGCTAGCCCTCGATCAGCAGATCGGAGATACCCTCCGGGACGCGCTGCGAGCGCGCCCACGGCTCGCGGTCGCGGCGCGCCACGCGCTTGACGCTCTGCGTCTCCTCTGCGCGCACCTGCGTGAGCACCGCGATGACCGCGGCGCGCTCTGCCGGGCTGACCTGACGGGTGACGAACGTGATGTCCGAACCGGAGATTGCGTCGTCCTGCGGGCCGAGCTCCTCGCGCTTCGCCGCATCGCGCGCCGCCGCATCGGGCGGCAGCTGCGAGTCGGCGGGGCGAGCGAGGTCGTCGTTCGTCGTATCCACGGCGCTCACAGCGGGATGTTGCCGTGCTTCTTGGCCGGCTGCTCGGTGCGCTTGCCGCGGAGGCCGCGGAGGGACTTGATCACCGCGAGGCGGGTGCCTGCGGGCTCGAGCACGTTGTCGAGCTCGCCGCGCTCAGCCGCGAGGAACGGCGAGGTGACCTCAGCCGTGTACTTCGCGGTGAGCTCTGCACGCAGCGCCTCGACGTCCTCGCCGCGCTCGGCGGCGGCCGCGAGTTCCTTGCGGTAGAGGATGTTGACGGCGCCGGAGCCGCCCATCACGGCGATCTCAGCGGTGGGCCACGCGATGTTGAAGTCGGCGCCCATCTGCTTCGACCCCATCACGATGTACGCTCCGCCGTATGCCTTGCGCGTGATAATCGTCACGAGCGGCACGGTCGCCTCAGCGTAGGCGTAGAGCAGCTTCGCGCCGCGGCGGATGACGCCCTGCAGCTCCTGGTCCGTGCCGGGCAGGTAGCCGGGCACGTCGACGAGCGTGAGGATCGGGATCGAGAAGGAATCGCAGAACCGCACAAAGCGCGCAGCCTTCTCGCTCGCGTCGATGTTCAGCGTGCCGGCCATCTGGTTCGGCTGGTTCGCGACGATGCCGACCGTGCGGCCCTCGACGCGGCCGAAGCCGATCAGCATGTTCGGTGCGAAGAGTGGCTGGACCTCGAGGAAGTCGCCGCCATCGAGGATCGCCTCGATGACCGTCTTCATGTCGTAGGGCTGGTTCGGGCTATCCGGAATCAGCGTGTTGAGTCGGCGGTCAGCGTCCGTGATCTCAAGTGCGGTGTCGCTGTCGTAGACGGGCGCCTCAGCCAGGTTGTTGTCCGGCAGGTAGCTGATGAGTGCGCGCGCGTAGTCGAGCGCGTCGAGCTCGTCGCTTGCGAGGTAGTGGGAGACGCCGCTCGTCTTGTTGTGCGTGAGTGCGCCGCCAAGCTCCTCGAAGCCCACCTCTTCACCCGTGACCGTCTTGATGACGTCGGGGCCGGTGACGAACATGTGGCTCGTCTTGTCGACCATGATCACGAAGTCGGTGAGCGCGGGGGAGTACACCGCGCCGCCGGCCGACGGGCCCATGACGATGGAGATCTGCGGGATGACACCCGAGCACATCGTGTTCAGGCGGAAGATGTTCGCGTACTTCGAGAGCGCGACCACGCCCTCCTGAATGCGCGCCCCACCGGAGTCGAGGATGCCAAGGATGGGTGCGCCGGTCTTCAGCGCGAACTCCATGGCCTTGACGATCTTCTCGCCGGCAACCTCGCCGAGCGAGCCACCGAAGGTGGTGAAATCCTGCGAGTACACGACGACCTGGCGGCCGTGGATCGTGCCGGCGCCGGTCACGACGGAGTCGCCGAACGGGTGGCTCTTCTCCATGCCGAAGCCCTGGCTGCGGTGCTTCACGTACTTGTCGAACTCGACGAAGGAGCCGGGGTCGAGCAGGCCGGCGATGCGCTCGCGCGCGGTCATCTTGCCGCGCGGGTGCTGCTTCGCTGCGGCTGCGGCGTCGCGGTCGCCCACGGCCTCCTGGTACTTCCGGCGGTGGTCGGCGATACGACCCGCGGTCGTGGCGGGTCCGGGGGTCGCTGAGGTGGCGTTCTCTGCAGTCACGGAAGCCAGCCTAGCGCGGCACCCATGCCGGAAGCCTCCGAACCCCTCCAACGGAATCCCAAAACCTTGGTTGAATCCCACCAAACCCACCCCTCCCGCGCCCCTCCCGCACCCCTCCCGCACCCCTCCCGCACCCCTCCGGATCGGGGTCACTTGGGCAGGGTGTTGGTCCGGCCCGCCCCGCGACACCCTGCCCAAGTGACCCCGATTCGCGGAGGGGAGGGGAGGATGGCAGGTAGCGTTGGGGCATGGAATTCACGCGCACGTCCGAACTCCTTCCGCGGGTGCTGTGGCGGGAGAGCTCCCCCTCAACCAACGCCGAACTGCGCGAGCTCGTGCGCGAGCGCGCGGCGGCGGGAGAGCCGCTGCCCGACGGCACGCTGCTGCTCACCTCAGACCAGACCGCGGGGCGCGGCCGCCTGGACCGGGGCTGGGTGACCCCACCCGGGCAGTCGATTGCGGCGTCCCTCCTCGTGCGCGGCGCGGGCGCGGGGCTTCCGCTCAGCTGGCTGCCGCTCCTCGTCGGGGCGGCGATGAGTTCGGCGCTGCAGTCGCGCTTCGGCGAGGGCATGCGCGTCGGCGTGAAGTGGCCGAACGACGTGCACGTGCGCGACGAGGAGGACGCGATCGCCGGGCGGCCGGGGCTCAAGCTGTGCGGGATCCTGTGCGAACTGCTGCCCGACGGCTCGGTGATCGTGGGGACGGGGATCAATCTCTTGATCCCCGACTTCGAGCTGCCGACGGGACGTGCCACCTCGCTGCTCGCCGCCGGGGCAGATGTGGGCGGCGCGGAGACGGTGTTTGATCCGGCAGGGAACGCGCTGATCGACGAGGTGCTCGCCGATTACGTGACCGCGCTGCGGCAGCTGCTCGCGCTCGCTGCGGAGAATCCGGCGGCCGCACGTGCGCGCGCCGCTCGCAACTCGCTGACGCTCGGCACCGAGGTACGCGTACACCTGCCGGGCGACGAGATCGTGGACGGTCGCGCGCGCGAGCTCGCGTCGGACGGCTCGCTCGTGGTCGATCTGCCCACGGGGGGCCAGCTGACCGTCTCGGCGGGCGACGTGGAGCACCTCCGCTGAGCGCACTCCGGACGGCGCACGACGGAGCCCGCCACCACGATTGCTGCATCGTGGTGGCGGGCTCCGTCGTGTGTGGTTAGCGAGTGCCCTCGAGCGGGTACTCCTCGCCGAGCGCGTCGATCTGCTCGGTGGTGGGATCCCCCTCTGAGAAGTCCATCATGGGCACGGGCTTGCGGAAGCCCTTCGTGACGATCGCGATGATCACGATGCCCACCACGATCCAGATTGCGCCGACGAGCCAGGTGAGGGCCTCGAGCGAGGTCCACAGCCAGATCGTGAGCGCGAAGCCAATGAGCGGCGCCACCGCGTACTTCAGCACCCGCGTGGCGGTCACGGGCTCGCGGCGCCCGCCCTTCGGGAACAGGTATGTGCGGATCACGGAGAGGTTGACCATCGCGAAGGCGGCGAGCGCGCCGAAGCTGATCATGAACGCCACGGTGTCGAGCGAGAGGAACAGGCTCGACAGCGCGAACACGGAGACCGTCACCGCGGCGACGATTGGGGTGCCGAAGCGCTGGTGCAGACGCGAGAGCGGCTTCGGGAGCATCCCGTCGCGGCCCATCGCGTAGAGGATGCGCGAAACCGACACCTGGCCGGTCATGCCCGAGCCGAACGCGCCGACCACGTACACGGCCACGAAGAAGGCGGTGAACGCCTCGCCGCCGATGTTGTTCATCACCGTCACGCCGGCCGCTTCAATTTCGGCGTCGCTGAGCGAGCTCCAATCCGGGGCGTACGCGACCGCGCCGGCCCACGACACGAGGATGAAGAACAGGCCACCGATGAGCGTGGAGAGCACGATCGCGCGGGGGATGTCCTTGCGGGGGCGCTTCGCCTCCTCGGACAAGGTGGAGACCGCGTCGAAGCCGAGGAAGGAGAGCGCGAGGATCGCGGCACCCGAGGCGATCGCGCCGATGCCGCCCTCACCGAAGGTGAACGGCTCGATCAGGCTGATTTCGGTGTTGCCACCGAGCGCGTGCTTGAACGCGAGCACCATGAAGATGACCACGAGCAGCACCGACAGTGCGATGATCGCGAAGTTCACCTTGTTGACGAGGTTGATGCCCAGGATGTTGAACAGCAGCACGAGCAGCAGCGCCGCGAGCGTGAACACCCAGACCGGGATCGCGGGGAACTGCGTGTTCAGGTAGATGCCGATCAACATGAAGTTGATCATCGGGATGAACAGGTAGTCGAGCAGCATCACCCAGCCGGTGAGGAAGCCCGCAGCGCCGCCGAAGGACTGCTGCGTGTACGTGTACGCCGATCCCGCCACCGGGTATCGGCGCACCATCGCACCGTAGCTCGCCGCCGTGAACAGCATCGCGACCACCGCGATCACGTAGGCGGCCGGGAGATGCCCGTCGGTGACCTGGTTGACAATGCCGTACGTGGTGAAGACGGTAATCACCGTCATGTACGTCACCCCGAAGAGGGTGAGTCCGACCAGGCCAAGTGATCGTTTCAGTTGGGGTTGATTCGATGCGCTCACGATGTCTCCTTTGAATCGACGAAGCGTTCTTACTTGTGGATTATGGGGTGAAAGTGCGGTCTCCGGCGAGCCACGTGCCGAGCACGCGGACTTCAGCGATCGCTTCCGCCGCGATTTCGAGCGGATTTTCGGCGAGCCAGACGGCATCGGCCGTGCGACCCACTTCGAGCGTTCCGCGCGTGTCGGCCGCGAGTGCCTGGCGCGCGATGCCGCGCGTGTACGCGCCGTAGGCGGTCGCTGCGTCGACGCGCTCGTCGGGCAGCCACGCAGCGGCGCCCGGCTCCTCGTGGCTGTGGCGCGTGATCGCGGTCGACACGGCGGGGCGCCAGTCGATCGTGGTCACCGGCCAGTCGCTGCCGAACGAGATTGTCGCGCCGCTGCGGTGCACCGAGCCGATGAGGTACTGCCAGTCTTCGCGCGGGTGCCCGAGGTGCGGGATCGTGAGGTCGCGCATCACCGCGTCGCACTGGGCCCAGTACGGCTCGAAGTTCGCGATGATGTCGAGCTGCGCGAAACGGGACACATCGGCGGGGTCGAGGAGGGCCACGTGTGCGATCACGTGGTCGCGCTGCCGCGCAGGGTTCGCGGCGATGGCCGCCTCGATCGCGTCGAGCGCGCTGCGGTTCGCGGCATCACCGATTGCGTGCAGGTGCAGCTGGAAGCCGGCGGCGTCGAACGCGGTTGCGGCGGCGGTGAGCTCTGCCGCATCCCAGTTGGGCAGGCCGGTGTCGGTGGGGCGGTCGGCGTAGGGGGCGAGGAGCGCCGCCGTGTGGCTTTCAATGACGCCGTCAACGAAGAACTTCACGGTCTCGCCGCTCAGGCGGTCGGCGCCGAGCGCACGGACACTCGCGCGGCCCGAGGTGAACTCGGCGAGCTGCTCCCGCCAGCGTGCGGGGTCGGCGCGGAAGGCGAGGTTGATGCGCGTGTGCAGGCGGCCCTGCTCCGCAGCGGTGAGGTAGACGGGCAGGTCCCCGGGCTCCACCCAGGCATCCTGCACCCAGGTCATGCCGAGCGCGGCGTACTGCGTCGTTGCGCGCTCGATCGCGTCGAGCCGCTGCTCGAGCGGGAACGCGGGGACGACGTCGGCGAGGAAGTTGTTCGCTGCGGCCTCCTGCAGGGTGCCGAGCGGTGAGCCGTCTGCGCGACGCACGATGCGACCCAGATCGGGATCGGGGGTGTCCGCCGTGATGCCGCCTGCCGCGAGCGCCGCGGAGTTGACCCAGGCCGTGTGGTAATCCCAGGCGCGCAGGATGGTGGGGGTGTCGCCCGTCACCTCGTCGAGCCAGCGTGCATCGAACAGCCCGCCCTCGGAGAAGGTGGCGTCGTAGCTGCCGCCCACGATCCACTCTGCGTCCGGGTGCTCAGCCTTCCACGCGGCGACCGCGTCGATGATGCCCTGCTTGTCTGCCGCGGCACGAATTGCCGGGCCCAGCGCCTCCACGCCGCCGAGCATGGGGTGCGCGTGGCCGTCGCCGGGTGCGGGGGCGAGCGTACCGCCCGCGAGATCGATGAGCGTCGCGCCCGCGCGCTCGGCAAGCGCGGTGGCGTCCGATCCGAGCGCAACGACCGCGCCGTCTTCGAAGGCGATCGCGTCGCTCGTGAGGGGGGATCCCGATCGAGCGGGGTCAACGAGGATGGTGCCGCCGGTGAATACGGTGATGCTCATTGTCTCTGCGTCCTTGCTGCTCGGCGCCAAATCGCAGTGGCTGCGGTGCCGTGCTGGTGGGGTGGAGCGCTCCGGGGAGCGATGGAAGGGGAGGGTGAGCTGCGGCGGGGCAGTGACGCACCCGCCGCGCTCAGATTACTTGAAGGGGACGGCCTCGCCCATGGCGTCGACCACCGAGGTCTCGGGGCCCTCCGAGAAGTCCATGCGGGGCACGGGCTTGCGGAAGAAGTTCGTCTTCGCCATCAGGATGATGAGGCCGATGACGAACCAGATGCCGCCCACGATCCAGGTCATCGACTCGAGCGAGGTCCAGAGCCAAATGGTGAGGGCGAAGCCGATGAGCGGGAAGAGGCCGCGCAGGATCAGATCCTTGGCGGATCGCTGTGCCGCTTCGCCACGCTTCGGGAAGAGGTAGACGCGGATCACGGAGAGGTTGACCATCGCGAACGCCGCGAGCGCGCCGAAACTGATCATAAACGCGGCCTGCTCGAGCGTGAGGAAGAGGCTTGCGAGGGCAACAATCGACACGGTTGCCGCGGCGACCACGGGGGTGCCGAAGCGCTTCCACAGGATGCCGAGCGGCTTCGGGAGCGTTCCGTCGCGGCCCATCGAGTACAGGATGCGCGCGACCGAGACCTGGCCGGCAAGGCCGGAGCCGAAGCAGCCGGCAACCGTGAACACGACGAAGAGGATGCCCAGCCACTCGCCCGCGACGTGGTGAGCGAGCACCACGCCGGCCGCGTCGAGCAGCTCGCGCGGGGCCTGGCTCCAGTCGTCGAGGTGGTACGCGCGGGCTCCCACCCAGGACACGAAGATGAAGAGCGCACCGCCGATGAGGGCGGTGAGGATGATGGCGCGCGGGATGTCGCGGCGCGGGTGCTTCGCCTCCTCGGAGAGCGTGGACACGGCGTCGAAGCCGAGGAACGAGAGTGCGAGGATGCCGGCGCCCGTGAAGATGGGACTGAAGCCCGCCGAACCGGGGATGAAGGGTTCGATGAAGCTCGGGGCGTTCGGATCGGCGATGGCCGTCTTGATCGCGAACACGGCGAAGATGATCACCGCGGCGGCCGAGATGCTCACAATGACGATGTTCAGCTTGTTGACGAGGTTGATGCCGAGCACGTTGAAGACGAAGACCGCGATCAGCGTGATGAGCGAGACGATCCAGGCCGGCACGCTGGGGAACTGCGTGGACACGTAGAGGCCGAGGATCATGAAGTTGATCATCGGGATGAAGAGGTAGTCGAGCAGCAGTACCCAGCCGGTGAGGAAGCCTGCACCGCCGCCGAAGGCCTGCTGCGTGTAGGTGTATGCCGAGCCGGCCACGGGGTACTTGCGCACCATCGCCGCGTAGCTGTTCGCGGTGAAGAGCATGGTGAGCAGGGCGATGACGTACGCGAGGGGCAGCTTGCCCTCGGTGATCTGGTTCACGATGCCGTAGGTGGTGAATACGGTCGCGACCGCCATGTACGCGAGGCCGAAGAGGACGAGGCCTCCGAGGCCAAGCTCTCGTTTCAGCCCGTTTCGTGCGGCGGGTTCTGTCACTGGATCTCCTTTGATGCGGTTCGTGCGGACTCGTAAATGAACAGGGTTCTTTTACGGTCGGGAGTGAGACTAGTACGAAACGCGCCCGAGCGCGACTCTGAACCCGCGCACGTGTCGGATCGTGGCAAGCTGGGTGCGGAGGAACACGATGTCGACACCGGCGAAGAAGCCCACCCCCACCCGCGATCCCAGCGGAACCGGAGGGGGGACGAGCGCACCGGCCGCGCCCAAACGGCGCGTTGGGCGGCCGCGCGACCGTGTCCTGTCTCGCCGCCTCATCCTCGAAACCGGGCTGCGCCTCATCGACGAGCGCGGCGCGCACGGCGTCGGTATGCGTGCCATCGCGAGCGAGCTCGGCGTGCGGCCGTCGGCCCTGTACAACCACATTGAGGGTGAGGCCGAGCTTATCGCCGGAGTGCGTGAGCTGATCAGCGACCGCATCGCGGTCGACATGTTCGCAGACAAGCCCTGGGACGACGCGCTCGCCGGCTGGGCCACGCACTACCGCAACACGTTTGCGGCGCATCCCCCCACAATTGCGCTGCTTGCCACCCTGCCGCTCGCTGAGAACTCGATTACCTCGCAGATGTATGAGGCGGTGATCGCCGCGCTCGTGCGCGCCGGCTGGCCGGGCGACCGTGCGCTGTCGCTCATGGTGGCGCTCGAGTCGTTCATCCTCGGCTCGGCGCTCGACCTTGCGGCGGATGACACGATGCTCGATCCTGGTCCGCGCGACGACGTGCCCGAATTCTCCGCGGCCTATGCCGCACGCGCGGCACACCTCGCCGAACGGGGCGGCCGGGCCGCAGACCTGGCGTTTGAGCTCGGCCTCCGCGCGATCCTCACCGGCTTCCGGGCCGAGTACACGGCGCTCGGGTTTCGGCCGCATGATTCCGCGCGCGAAAACGCGGGGCCGGAGTCATCAGACTGACCCCTGCCCCGCGTCCCCGCCCGTGACTCCGGGCTACTTTACGTCGCCCGCGGCCGACGCCTTCTGCGAGAAGTACACGGGAATGAGGGAGAGCAGAATCATGATCGTCGCAACGACGTTCACTTGATTCACCTCGTTGGGGCGGGCCATCTGGTTCATGATCCAGAGCGGCAGCGTCTCCACTCCGGGCGGCGCGGTGAAGATCGTCACCACGATCTCGTCGAAGGACAGCGCGAATGCGAGCAGGCCGCCCGCGATGAACGAGCTGCGGAACTGCGGGAACGTGACGAGGCGGAAGGTCTGGCCGATCCCGGCACCGAGGTCCATCGAGGCCTCCTCGAGGTTCGGGTTCATGCGGCGCAGGCGTGCAATTACGTTGTTGAACACCATCACCACACAGAACGTGGCGTGCGCGATGATCATGCCCCAGTAGCCCACGTGGATCCCCATGGGCTTCAGCACCTGGTGGAACGTGTTCGAGAGCGCGACACCCGTGACGATGCCGGGCAGCGTGATCGGCAGCACGATCAGTAGGTTGACCGTCTGCTGACCGAAGAAGCGGAAGCGCTGCAGGGCGAACGCCGCGAGCGTGCCGAGCACGAGGGCGATTGCGGTGGCGATGAGCGCGACCACCACCGAGTTGAGCACTGCTGCGTGCACCGCCGGGTTGACGAGCGCCTTCTGCCACCACTCGAGCGAGAATCCCGGGATGGGCCAGCCGGCCACCCGGCCGGAGTTGAACGAGTTCATGACAATCACGAAGAGCGGGATGTACATGAAACCGAGCGCGATGAGCGTGACGAGGGCGAGAACGATCTTGGTCCCGCGGTTCAGGCGAAGCATGGAGGTCTCCTTGTCGAGCCGGATCGGGCTACAGATTGTTCAGCGCGCCTGTGCGGCGCACGGCGGTGAGGTAGATGACCACGAGCACGATCGGCACGACCGAGAACGCAGCGGCGAGCGGCGGGTTCAAGTTGATGTTCTGCGCGATGATGCTGCCGATCATCTGCGTCGAGCCGCCCACGTACATCGCGGAGATGTAGTCGCCGAGGCTCAGCGAGAACGTGAAGATCGAGCCGGCGATGAGAGAGGGGAGCAGCAGGGGAGCGACCACCGTGCGGATCGTGCGCGCACCGCTCGCGCCGAGATCGGAGGACGCGTCAAAGAGGTTGGTCGGGATCTGCGAGACCGCCGCATACACGGGGATCGCCATGTACGGGAACCACAGGTACACGAGCGTGAGGATCACGGTGAGCACCCCGAAACCGGGGCCCTCGATCCCGAGCGGCGAGAGCGCCCAGTTGAAGAAGCCGGAGTCGGTCCACACGAGGCGCATCGCGATCACCTTCACGAGGTAGCCCGCCCAGAGCGGCAGCGTGATGAGGATCGCGAGTGTGGCGCGCAGCTTGGGCCCGGCCACCTTCGCCATGAACACGGCGAGCGGGATCGACACGAGCGCGCAGATCGCGGTCACGGCGAGCGCGATGCCGAGCGTGCGCAGTGCCGTGGCGAGGTACGCCGGCACGGTGAACAGCTGCTGGAAGTTCGCGAGCGTGAAACCGGGCTTCACGCGCGAGGTGAACGGATCCGTGGTCCAGAACGCAGTGATGAGCAGCAGCGCAAGGGACAAGATGTAGACCCCGACAAGCCACGTCATCGGCAGCGCGAGGAGCGAGGCGAGGCGTGCGCGGGGGTGCCGCGCGAGCGCGGTGGACAGGGGCTTGCGGCGGCGTTCGAGAACGTTGTGTGTGCTCACGGGGCTTCCTCGCTGCGAGAGACGGTGGCTGGTGGGGAATAGCGCGCGGCGGTGCGCGTTGTGACTGTGCGGGGGGGAAGGGGCGCCTCGCACCCCGGATGGGATGGGGTGTGGATCCGCGTCGGCGACGCGGCGCGGATCCACCTCCCACGTGTGGTTCGAGGCGGTTAGCCCTTCACCGTGGCCCAGGCGTTCGTCCAGTCCTGGTAGTTCGTGCACTTCACGTCGGTGCGGCCGTCGAGGCACTGGTCAATCGGGGTCGTCCAGAACCACACCTGCTTGTAGTACTCCTCGTCGGTGGCGTTGAAGTAGTCGCAGTGCGCCTTCGCCTCATCGTTCAGCTCGCAGAACGCGCCGTTGGCCGGGCCCATGCCGAAGTTCATGGCGATCGCGCCGTTCACCTCGGGAGCGGAGGTGTAGTCCATCCACGCGTACGCGCAGTTCGGGCTCTTCGCCTCGGTGGCAAGCATCCAAGCGTCAGACCAGCCGGTTGCACCCTCCTGTGGGAGCACGCTCTTGAACTTGTCGTCCTGCGTAGCCTTGCGCAGCACCTCCCACGAAGTGCCGACAACCGAGTTGCCGCCCGTAAACGAGGTGACGTTCGTGGCGGGCGACCAGTACTCGGAGACCATCGCGTTCTGCTGCTTCAGGAGCTCGGTCGCCGCAGCGAGCTGATCGGCGTCGAGCGCGTAGGGGTTCGTGATCCCGAGATCCGGCTGGTGCTCCATCAGGTAGATCGCGGCGTCGGCGATGTAAATGGGGCTGTCGTAGGCGGCGATCTTGCCGGCGTAGGGGCTGTCCTTCTCCCACACGACGTCCCAGCTGTCGGGTGCCTCGGTGACGACCTCGCTGTTGTACTCGAGGATGTTCGCGCCGCGGCCGATCGGAATGCCGTAGACGTTGCCGTTCAGCGTGTCGTAGAGCTGCCCCTTCATGCCCTCAACAATGTCGTCGCCGAAGTTGGGGATCAGTTCGGTGTTGAGCGGCTGCACGTTGCCGTCGACGATGAGACGGAGGCTCGCGTCGCCCGAGGCAGACACGAGGTCGTACTCGCCTGTACGCATGAGCTGCACCATCTCGTCGCTCGTCGCGGCCACCTTGCGGTTGACCACGCAGCCCGTGTCGGCGGTGAACTGATCGGCCCAGGCCGGCTCGACGAAGCCCGACCACGCGACGATGTTCACCTCCTTCTCCGTATCGCCCAGCTTGTCCATCGCCGGGATTTCGGGGACATCGATCGAGACGCCGCCAGCGCTGTCGCCGCCGCCATCGGTGGTCGAACAGCCCGCGAGGGCCAGGCCGACCGCGGCAACGAGGGCCGCGGGAGCGAGCAGTTTCTTATTCATCGGAACTCCTGTGTTGTCGATTGAGTGTGGTGGGTGGATCAGGGCCGGGCGCCGGGTGTGCTTCAGGGGGTGGGCCGGCGCCCGGAGCTTAGGCTGCAGCCGGAACCGCGGCGGCGCTCGGCACGGCGACCGCGTGGTCCCGTGCGAAGCGCAAGCTCACCGTGTCGCCGCGCGAGATGCTGGGGTGGAGGTGCGGGGTGTGCGAGTTCTGCTTCTCGGCGATGAACCGCACGCCGCCTTCGGTCTCGACGAGGTAGCGGGTGTGCGCACCCGCGTACACCGCCTCGATGACGCTGCCCGGCAGCGCGACGGTGCCGGACTCGGCGGGGGCGGTGGGGTCGGCGAGCTGCACGCGCTCGGGCCGCACGCTGTGCGCGGTGCCGACGCCGAGGATGCGCTGCGCGGCGTCGCCCGCGAGGAAGTTCGTGATGCCGAGGAAGCGCGCAACGAACTCGGTTTGCGGGAACTCGTACACCTCGCGGGGGCTGCCGACCTGCTCGATCTTGCCGCCGTTAAACACCGCCACGCGGTCGGAGAGCGTCAGGGCCTCTTCCTGGTCGTGGGTGACGAACACGAAGGTGATGCCCACCTCGCGCTGAATCTGCTTCAGCTCGAACTGCATCTGTTCGCGCAGCTGCTTGTCGAGAGCGCCGAGCGGCTCATCGAGGAGCAGCACCTTGGGGCGCAGGATCAGGGCGCGAGCGAGGGCGATGCGCTGGCGTTGGCCGCCCGAGAGCTGCGAGGGGCGGCGTTCGGCGAGGTGCCCCAGCTGCACCTGCTCGAGTGCTTCGGTGACGCGGGCCGCGCGCTCGGCCTTGCCGACCCCGCGAACCTTCAGCCCGTAGGCCACGTTTTCGGCGATCGTGAGGTGGGGGAAGAGTGCGTAGTCCTGGAAGACGGTGTTGACCTCGCGGTCGAACGGCGCGGACTTCGTGACGTCGGCGCCGTGCAGCAGGATCTTGCCCGCGCTCGGCTCTTCGAAGCCTGCGATCATCCGCAGCACGGTCGTCTTCCCGGAGCCCGAAGGGCCGAGCATGGAGAAGAACTCGCCCGCGCGGATGTCGATGTCGAGCTCGTTGACGGCGACGAGATCACCGAACTGCTTGCGCACGCCCTGGACGGAAACCGCAATGTCTGCGCCGTCGGCGTGTGGGGTGGGGTGGGGCATGGTGCGCTGCTCCTCAACGTCGTTGTCGAACCAATGAGAAGAACCATAACATATGGGTTTATAGGTTAAATACCCGAGTGAGACCGCGAAGATCACGATTCGATGACGGAGCGGCACAGCCATTCCTCACGTTTCGCGTGACAGACTCGACGGAAGCTTGAACTCGACCCGGAGGAGACACGTGAGCGGAACGCTGCTTGACTCGCCCCCGAGTCGCCTCCGCACCGCGGCCTTCGCCCCGATCGGCGAGGAAGGACGCACCGAACTCGTCGAGTCGCGCATCGTGCAGGCCATCTCGGTCGGCGCATTCATCGAGGGGGAGCGGCTACCCAGCGAGACCGAGCTCTCCGCGCTGCTTGGCGTCGCCGTGGTGACGGTGCGCGAGGCGCTCGGCACGCTGCGCCACCGCGGGCTCATCGAGACGCGCCGCGGGCGCAACGGAGGCAGCTTCGTGCGCCCGAGCCACCGCGCGGTCGAAGAGGTGAACGCCCGCGCGCTCATGGCGATGCCGCGTGTCGCGCTCGCCGACCTGGGAGTGCACTACGAGGTGATTGCCGCGGCCTGCGCGGAGTACGCGTGCCAGCGCGCCACCCCAGAGGAGCTCGGCGTTGTTGCCGGCATCTTGGAGGACGCCCGCGAGCTCGACCGAGCGGCTTGGCGCCGCCGCATCACCGAGGCGCAGCTCGAACTCGCAGCACTGAGCCAGTCGGTGCGACTCACGAATGAGCACGTTCGTGTGCAGACCGAGTTCACCCCGCTGCTCGCGCTTCAAGATTTGGATCGGGCCGCACGCATGGCCACCCACGATGGGCTTGTCGCGCAGATTGCCGCGACGCAGGCCGGGGACGTGTCCGCGGCGCGCTCCGCCGTGCGGGACGCGGTGCGCTCCTCGGTGCGCTGGCTGGTCTCGTTTCGAACCGAGCTGCTTGCGCGTCCCCAGAGTGACGACGTTCATGACACACTAGAAGCTCGCAGCCGCGGGGAATGATCGTCGCGGAGGCCTCAACGCAGAGGAGGAACGACGTGCAGCAGTTGCTGGAACACGAGCTTGACCGCGCACTCGCACGCGTTGAGGAGTTCTTTGATGGCGTCTTTGCGCCCCTGGAAGCCTGGCTGCCACAGCTCCGCGCGCAGCTCGCCGAGCAGCTCCGCGACGGCCGGATGACAGGCCCGCAGCTGGCGGCGCTTGTCGAGGCCGACGCACACGCGGTGCTCGACACCGTTGATCGGCCCGTCTATGGCGCGGGCTACTGCGCGAGCGACGCCGTGGTGTCCGAGGGGAATCCGCTCGCCTGGTGGCAGGGCGCCGAGCGCGGTCTACTTGCCTCCTCCACCTTTGGGCCGGGGCAGGCCGCGATCGACCTCGTGCGCCTCGAGTGGTACCGCGTGCCCGAAGCAACCGGGTCGCGCCACATCGCCGGCCCGTTCGTCGACTACCTGTGCTCGAACGAGATCACCATCACCTCCGCGCTGCCCGTCGAGCTCGACTCCGGCTTCGTGGGCGTGATCTGTGCCGACGTGCTCGTCTCCGCGCTCGAAGATGCCCTGCACGCAGAACTCAGCTGCGGGGTCACCCTGATCAACGCGAGCGGCCGCGTCATCCTCTCGAGCGAGGCCGATTGGCAAACGGGCGACCGCTTCCCGGGCGTCGACCCCGAGCGCGGGCTCGCGGGCTTGCCGGACGCGGTGCGCGTGGCTGGCTCCGCGCGCTACCCGTTCGCGCTCGTCGCGTCACACTAGAGCAGGTGGCCGCCGCCTGACACCTTCATGCGGTTGACCAGGTTCTTCACGTCTTGCGCGCGGCGCTTCGACGTAACCAGCAGCACGTCCGCGGTGTCAACGACCACGACGTCCTCGACGCCCACGAGGGCGACGAGCCGATCGCTTTCGGACACCACGATCCCGCTCGAGGCATCGGAGAGCACCTGCGCGCCATCGCCGAGCACGGCGAGGTCGCTGCCACGCCCGCGGGTGAGGAGGTTCGCGACGGAGGCGAAGTCACCCACATCATCCCAATCGAAGTGTGCGGCAACGCACACCATCTTGCCCGCCGCTGCCGCGGGCTCGGCAACCGTGTAGTCGATAGCAATCTTCGGCAGGGTGGGCCAGAGCCGCTCGCGCGCAGCCGCGCCCTGCTCCGTGTCCCAGCTCGCGGCCATTTCGCGCAACGCCCGAACGAGCTCGGGCTCGGCGAGCGCCATCTGATCGAGCAGCACCGTGGCGCGCGCAATGAACATGCCTGCGTTCCAGAGGTAGCCGCCGTGTGCGAGGTACTCCTCAGCCTTCGTGGCGTCCGGCTTCTCCACGAACTCGGTGACCTCGTACACGTCGAACGGGGCGAGATCGCCGCGCGCCTGGCCGCAGGAGATGTAGCCGAAGCCCGTCGCCGGGTGTGAGGGGTGGATGCCGATGGTTGCGATGTACCCCTGGTCCGCCGCCTGAACCGCGGTGGTCACGGCGCGCTGGAACAGCACATCGCCACGAATCACATGATCCGCCGCGAATGAGCCCAGAATCGCATCGGGATCGCGGAGCTCAAGGAGCGCCGCAGCGAGGCCAATGGCCGCCGAGGAGTCTTTCGGCTCACTCTCCGTGACGAGGTTCTCGCTCAGCAGTTCGGGCAGTTGCTCCGCAACCGACTCGCGGTGAGACACTCCCGTGACCACCATGAGGCGCTCTGCCGGGGCGATCGGGGTGAGGCGATCCCAGGTAGCTCGCAGCAACGAGTCACCCGAACCTGTGAGGTCCAGCAGAAACTTCGGGGCGTTGGCGCGGGAGAGCGGCCAGAGCCGGGATCCCACGCCGCCAGCGGGAATCACGCAGGTGAGCCGGTCAATAGCGGGGCTGGGCGCGGGTGCGTCGGTCATACAGCCAGACTACCCGGGTGCCCTGAGCGAGGTTCCGGGCGTGGTGCCGAGCATGCACGCGAATGGTGTCATAATGGGGACGCAGTGGATTCTCAGCCATGCACGCTTCCGGGGGCGCCTCGAATGCGATAGCCGTGTCTGGGACCGCACAGTCAGCTGCCGGGGATCACCCGACAAAGCAGGACCAAGGAGGAAGCCCGTGTCAGCCCAAACGGCAGAGGCCGCGCCCGCGGTAAAGCAGAAGAGCCGCCCGGGCGGCACGCTCTACCGCGGCAATGAAGGAATGTGGTCGTGGGTGCTGCATCGCATCACCGGCGTTGCCATCTTCTTCTTCCTGCTCGTACACGTGCTCGATACGGCACTCATTCGCGTGAGCCCTGAGGCGTACAACGCCGTCATGGGCACGTACAAGACGCCCATCATGGGGCTCGGCGAGGCCGCGCTGGTCGCCGCCATCGTCTTCCACGCGTACAACGGAATTCGCATCATCCTCGTCGACTACTGGCGCAAGGGCGCGCAGTACCAGCGCGTGATGTTCTGGATCGTCATCGGCCTCTGGGTCGTGACGATGGCAGGCTTCCTGCCTCGCCACCTGATGAACGTTTTCGGTCACTAAGCGAGGAGTAGAGACATGACGATGACGATTGACGCTCCGCGCTCGCAGACCCCCGCCAAGAAGCGCACCAACTGGGAGAAGTGGGGCTGGATCTACATGCGCGTCTCCGGCGTGCTCCTCCTGGTTCTCGTGTTCGGACACCTGGCCTCCAACCTGCTCCTCACCGAGGGTGGCGTGCACGCCATCAACTTCGGTTTCGTTGCGGGCAAGCTCGCGAGCCCGTTCTGGCAGATCTGGGACACCCTCCTGCTCTGGCTCGCACTCATCCACGGCGCGAACGGCATGCGCACCATCGTGAACGACTACGTGACCCGTCCCGGGCTCGCGAAGGCGTTCAAGGTTGCCCTGTTCCTGTCGGCCGCGCTGCTCATCCTGCTCGGCACCTTCGTGATCTACACGCTTGATCCCTGCCCCGCGGGCGCGGATCCGGCGCTGGTCGCGTCCTTCTGCAAGGCATAACCGGGTCTCCGGCACAGGTTTTCTGAAACGAGAATAGGAATCACGTGACTACAGATACCCACCAGGGCGAAGAAGTTACCGTCAAGGACGGCGTCACCTACCACCAGTTCGATGTGGTGATTGTCGGCGCCGGTGGCGCGGGCATGCGTGCTGCCATCGAGGCTGGCCCCAAGGCGAAGACCGCGGTCATCACGAAGCTGTACCCCACCCGTTCGCACACCGGTGCGGCGCAGGGCGGCATGGCCGCGGCGCTCGCCAACGTCGAGGACGACAACTGGGAGTGGCACACCTTCGACACCGTCAAGGGCGGCGACTACCTCGTCGACCAGGACGCGGCTGAGATCCTCGCGAAGGAGGCCATCGACGCGGTCATCGACCTCGAGAACATGGGCCTTCCCTTCAACCGCACGCCGGACGGGAAGATCGACCAGCGTCGCTTCGGCGGCCACACCCGCGATCACGGCAAGGCTGCGGTGCGCCGCGCCTGCTACGCAGCAGACCGCACGGGCCACATGATCCTCCAGACGCTGTTCCAGAACTGCGTGAAGCTGGGCGTCAACTTCTTCAACGAGTACTACGTGCTCGACCTCGTCATGACTGAGGTCGATGGCGTGAAGAAGCCCTCGGGCGTCGTCGCGTACGAGCTCGCGACGGGTGCGCTGCACGTCTTCCAGGCCAAGTCGATCGTCTTCGCCACCGGTGGCTTCGGCAAGGTGTTCAAGACGACGTCGAACGCACACACCCTCACGGGCGACGGCGTCGGCATTGTTTGGCGCAAGGGCCTGCCGCTCGAGGACATCGAGTTCTACCAGTTCCACCCGACCGGCCTTGCCGGCCTTGGCATCCTCCTCACCGAGGGCGCACGCGGTGAGGGCGCTATCCTCCGCAACGCCTCGGGCGAGCGCTTCATGGAGCGCTACGCGCCCACGATTAAGGACCTCGCGCCGCGCGACATCGTCGCCCGCTCGATGGTGCAGGAAGTGCTCGACGGCCGCGGCGCCGGCCCGCACAAGGACTACGTCTACCTCGACTGCACCCACCTGGGCGCCGAGGTGCTCGAGACGAAGCTCCCCGACATCACCGAGTTCGCGCGCACCTACCTGGGTGTCGACCCGGTGACCGAGCCCGTTCCCGTGTTCCCCACCGCGCACTACGCGATGGGCGGCATCCCCACGAACAACGACGCGCAGGTGCTCTCGGACAACACGACCGTCGTTCCCGGCCTCTACGCCGCCGGCGAGTGCGCGTGCGTTTCGGTGCACGGCTCGAACCGCCTCGGCACCAACTCGCTGCTTGACATCAACGTGTTCGGCAAGCGCTCGGGCAACCACGCTGCCGACTACGCGCAGACGGTTGACTTCACGCCGCTGCCCGAGGACCCCGCAGCGTTCGTCCGCGACATGGTCGAGGGCTTCCGCAACGGAAACGGCACCGAGCGCGTCGCAGACATCCGCAAGGAGCTGCAGGAGGCCATGGACCGCGGCGCTCAGGTGTTCCGCACCGAGGAGTCGCTCACCGAGGTGCTCGGTGTGATTCACGAGCTGCGCCTGCGCTACCAGAACGTTGGCGTGCAGGATCGCGGCCAGCGCTATAACACCGATCTGCTCGAGGCGATCGAGCTCGGCTTCCTGCTCGACCTCGCAGAGGTGCTCGTCTTCGCTGCGCGTAACCGCAAGGAAAGCCGCGGCGGCCACATGCGCGACGACTACCCGAAGCGCGACGACGAGAACTACATGCAGCACACGATGGCGTACCTCACGGGCAACCCGCACTCGGCGAACCCCGAGGACCACATCCGTCTGGATTGGAAGCCCGTCGTTATGACGAAGAACGAGCAGGGCGAACTGCGGTACCCGCCGCTGGAGAGGAAGTACTAGGCCATGAGCACCGTTACCACCGAGGCTCCCGCACAGGTCGAGGAAGCCCCCAAGCCGTTCACCGTCACCCTGCTGGTGCGTCGCTACCTGCCCGAGTCCGGGCGTGAGGCGTACTGGGAGGACTTCGACGTCGAGATGTATCCGACGGACCGAATCCTTGACGCCCTGCACCGCATCAAGTGGGATCAGGACGGCACGCTGTCCTTCCGCCGCTCGTGCGCGCACGGCATCTGTGGCTCGGACGCGATGCGTATCAACGGTCGCAACCGCCTGGCCTGCAAGACGCTGATCAAGGACCTCGATATCTCGAAGCCGATCTACGTTGAGGCGATTAAGGGCCTGCCGCTCGAGAAGGATCTCATCGTCGACATGGAGCCGTTCTTCGCGGCATACCGTGAGGTGCAGCCCTTCCTCGTGTCGAACTCGGCCCCCGAGGGCGGCAAGGAGCGCATTCAGTCGATCGAGGATCGCGAGCGCTTCGACGACACGACCAAGTGCATCCTCTGCGCGGCGTGCACCACCTCGTGCCCCGTGTTCTGGACCGACGGTCAGTACTTCGGCCCCGCCGCGATCGTCAACGCGCACCGCTTCATCTTCGATTCGCGCGATGACAACGCTCAGGTCCGCCTCGACGTGCTGAACGACACCGAGGGCGTGTGGCGTTGCCGCACCACCTTCAACTGCACCGACGCCTGCCCGCGTGGCATCCAGGTGACCAAGGCAATTGCCGAGGTCAAGGCTGCGATCCGCACCGGCAAGACCTCTTAAGTCCCGGCTGCGGGCCGCAAGCCCGCTAGCATGGCATCATGACGACGCCCCGTGACGCTTCTCCAGCCGCCGCTGAGGAAACGACCGGGGCGTCTCGTGTGTCTGAGGTGGTGCGCCAGGGGATGACCCTGTGGCAGCGTGCGCAGCGCCTGCACCCCGTGCGCACCTTCTCACACTTCACGAACGTGGGCGGCAGCGTGCTCTCCGGCGGCATGAGCTACCAGGCACTCTTCGCCGTGTTCGCGGGGCTCTGGCTCGGCTTTGGCATCTTCGGGATCGTGCTGAGTGGCCGGCCCGAGCTCGTTGACACGCTCGTCGATCAGCTCAACACGTTTGTGCCCGGGCTCGTCGGGCCGGGCCACGGCTACGCGGTCGACATCAGCATGCTGCTCCAGGGGCGCACCTTCAACTGGGGCAGCATCGTTGCCGGTGGCGCGCTCGTCTGGGTGGCCCTCAACTGGTTCACCGGCACCCGTCGCTCCATTCGCATCATTTTCGGCCTCGAGGTCAAGGAGTATCGCAACGCGCTCCTGCTGAAGTTGCGCGACCTCGCGCTTGCGGTCGGCTTCTTTGTCGCCATCCTCGTGTCCGCGGGCCTCACCGTGCTCAGTTCGGGCCTCGCAGACTGGCTGCTCGGACTCATCGGCGCGGACGGCGACAGCTGGTTCTTCGGTTGGCTCGGCACGCTCGTGCGCTACGGCGCGATGTTCGTGTTTGACGTGCTCGTGCTCATGGCGATGCACCGCCTGCTCGCTGAAGTGCGCGTGCCGCGCTGGGCGCTGCTCACCGGCTGCGCGCTCGGCGGTGCGGCGCTGCTCGGACTGAAGATTCTCGGGTCCGCGCTGCTGGGCGGCGCGACGAGCAACCCGCTCCTCGCCACCTTCGCGGTGTTCGTTGGCCTGCTCCTCTGGTTCAACTTCATCTGCCGCGCGCTGCTGCTCACCTCGTGCTGGATCGCGACGGGGCAAGACCGCACCCTGGGCCTGCCCGACGCCCCACCCCCGCACGCTGCCTGATCTGCGCCGCGCTGCGGCCTGCCAGCCCACGTTCCCGCCGAATCGGGGTCAGTTTGGCAGGGTGTCGCTTTCAGGTGCTCGGCGACACCCTGCCCAAGTGACCCTGAAAGCTGTGGGTGTGGGGAGAGGTCGGCGTGGCGCAGAGCCGAGGGGCTTAGGCTGGCGGCATGGTGAACGCGCACGTGACCGAGCCCCACGACGTTGTCGATCTGATCAACACCAAACGCCACGCGGGGGAGCTTCGCCCCGACGAGATCGCCTGGGTGGTCGACGCCTTCACGCGCGGCGTCGTGGCCCCCGAGCAGATGAGCGCGCTGCTCATGGCCATCGTGATTCAAGGGATGGGGCGCCGCGAGATCCGCGAGCTCACCGCGGCGATGATCGCGAGCGGCGAGCGCCTCTCGTTCACAGGCCTCGGCCGCCCGGCCATCGACAAGCACTCGACGGGCGGCGTCGGCGACAAGATCACCCTGCCGCTCGTGCCACTCCTCGCCTCGCTCGGTGTCGCCGTGCCGCAGCTGTCGGGGCGCGGCCTGGGCCACACGGGTGGCACGCTCGACAAGCTCGAATCGATCCCGGGCTGGCGCGCCGCCCTCTCGAACGAGGAAATGTACGCGGTGCTGCGGGACACGGGCGGCGTGATCTGCGCCGCAGGATCGGGCCTTGCCCCTGCTGACCGCGCGATGTACGCGCTTCGCGACGTCACGGGGACAGTCGCAGCGGTGCCGCTCATCGCGTCGTCCATCATGAGCAAGAAGATCGCTGAGGGCGCCGACGGTCTCGTGCTCGATGTGAAGTTCGGCTCCGGGGCGTTCCTGCCCGACCTGACGGACGCGCAGGAGCTCGCACAGACCATGGTGCAGCTCGGCGCCGACTCCGGCCTGCAGACGGTGGCGCTGCTCACCGACATGGACGCCCCGCTGGGCCGCTCGGTGGGCAACGCGAACGAGGTGCGCGAGTCGGTCGAGGTGCTGGCCGGCGGCGGCCCCGCAGACGTGGTCGAGCTGACGCTTGCGCTGGCCCGCGAGATGCTCGACCTCGCCGGCTTCACCGATGTCGACCCCGCCCCCGCGCTTACCGACGGGCGGGCCATGGACTCGTGGCGGCGCCTCATCGCAGCGCAGGGCGGCGACCCCGACGCGGAGCTCCCCGTTGCACGTGAAACCGAGATCGTTCGGGCTGCCACCGACGGCATCGTGCAGCGAGTCGACGCGCGCGCCGTGGGCGTCGGTGCGTGGCGGCTGGGCGCGGGCCGCGCGCGGCCGGGTGACCCGGTCGACCATGCCGCGGGGGTTGAGGTGCTCGTGCGCCCGGGTGACACTGTGCGCGCGGGCGATCCGCTCTTCGAGGTGCGCTGCGATACGCCGGGCCGACTGGCCCGCGGGCTCGAGTCTCTTGCAACCGCGGTTGAGCTGGGTGAGGCCGCCCCGACCGTGCGTCCGCTTGTTGCAGGGCGCGTGGTCGCCTAACTCGGCCCGCCGCGAGAATCTCTACGCCGCGAGCTCCGCGTATGCCGCAGGGAGGGCGCTCACCACGTCTCCAGCGGTGATGGGGCGCTGCACGCCGGTGCCTCCGGCCGCGATGCGGGCTGCGCGATCGTGCAGCTGCGCAGCGGCGATGCCGAGTTCTGCAAGCAGATCGGGATCCTGGCGCACGGCCTCCGTTTGCGCGGCGACGAGCGCCCCGAGTACGCCGGCGAGCACATCGCCCGTGCCAGCAGTGGCGAGCCAGGGCGTTGCTTCGGGGCCGACGAACTGGTGTCCGTGCGGTGTCGCGGCGATCGTGCGTGACCCCTTCAGCAGTACGGTGACGCCGAGCACCGCCGCGAGTTCGGCGGCGGCGACCCCGCGCCCCGCGACATCTTCCGGTGAACGCAGCGCCGCGGGAACGGCGCCAAGATCCGCCGCCTGCCACAGCCGGGTGAACTCGCCTGCGTGCGGAGTGAGGATGAGGGGCGCAGCAACCGTTCGCTCGGCGGCGCTCAGCGCGGCGGCGAGGCCGAGCGCGCCAGCGTCGACAACAACGGGCGCCGAACCTGCAAGGAGCGCAGCAAGCGCAGCGGTCTCCGCGGCAGCGCGGGCAGCGGGGTCGGTGCCCGAACCGATGAGCCAGGCATCGCAGGGCCGTGCCCCCTCGGGTGCCGGGCCGAACACGGTCTCGGGGTGCGCCGCGAGGACGGCAGCCGCGGGGGAGGGCAAGCCCCACGGCGATGCCGCGTCGTCGACGGGCGGCACGTAGCGGAGCAGACCGAGCCCGGTGCGCCAGGCGGCCCCGACCCCGAGCACGGCGGCGCCCGGGTACAGTGCCGATCCGGTGCGCACGCCGAGCACACCGCGGCGATACTTGTCGTCGCGCGCACCCGGGCGCCGCAGCCAATGGGCCACGTCGCTCGGGGGGCGCTCGAAGATCATGACGCCACGGGCTCCTGCAGCGCGGCCAGCGTGTCCCGGAGCGCAGCGGCGAGCGTGTCGAGCGCGCTCTGCGCGGCCTCTCGCCGCTCGGCGGCCGTACCCTTGGCGCTGAATGTGTCGAGGTAGACCTTGAGCTTGGGCTCGGTGCCGCTCGGGCGAATCATCACGCGCGCCCCGTCCGCAAGGTCGAAGCGCAGCACATCGGCGGGCACCTCGGCGAGACCGGGCGTGAGGAGATCCTGCAGCTCGGCAACGGCCACCTCGCCGAACGCGGTGGGCGGCTCCTCGCGAATGCGGGCGGACAGCGCGGATGCCGCGGCCATCGAGTCGAGGCGCAGGGTGATCTGCGTGCTCGCGAAGTGCCCGAAGCGCTCTCCCGCGTCGTCGAGCAGGTCCCACACGGTGCGGCCGGCCGCGGCAAGCTCGCGCACCATCGCGATTGCGTCGGCGCTCGCAGAGATGCCGTCCTTGTCGCGCACGATTGCGGGGTGGGTGAGGTAGCCGAGCGCCTCCTCGAAGCCGAAAATGAGGCCGGGTACGCGCGACACCCACTTGAACCCTGAGAGCGTCTCGGCGTAGTCGAGCCCGTACTCAGCGGCAACGGCGCGGAGCGCGGGGGAGGAGACGATCGTGCACGCGAGTGCGCCGGCGGCCTCGGTGCCGAGCAGTTCGGCGCGCACACGCTCGCGCTCGGCGGCGCGCCACCCGAGCAGCAGGCCAAGTTCGTTGCCAGTGAGGCGGCGGTAGCCCTCGGCAGCGGTGGCGTCGGGCAGCGCGATTGCCAGCCGATCCGCATCGGGGTCGTGCGCAACGATGAGCTCCGCGTCCACGGTGCGGGCGACTCGGAACGCAATGTCGAGCGCGCCGGGCTCTTCGGGGTTCGGGAACGCGACCGTGGGGAAGGCGCCATCCGGGCGATCCTGCTCGGGAACGACCGTCACCGAGGGCAGCCCCGCGGCAGTGAAGACGCGGCGCGCGAGATCGGAGCCAACACCGTGCATCGCGGTGTACACGATCCGCAAATCAGATTCGGATCCCGCAGCGACTGCTCCCGCAGCGTCGCGGGGGAAGCCCGCGACGAGGGCAGCGGCGGTGTCTGCGACATACGCGTCGGCGACCTCGGGGCCGAGCACCGTGTACTCGGAGCTGCGCGGCAGCTCGCTGAGCGGGCGCGCAGCGATGCGATCGATGCGCTCGGCGATGTCACCGTCGACGGGTGGCACGATTTGGGATCCCGCGTCGGCGTCGCCGAGGTACACCTTGTAGCCGTTGTCCCGCGGCGGGTTGTGGCTCGCAGTGACCATGACGCCGGCAGAGACACCGAGGTGCCGCACCGCGAAGGCGGTGAGCGGGGTGGGGCCAGGCTCGGGGAAGAGGAAGACGCGGATGCCTGCGCCGGCCATGATCTCGGCGGTGTCGCGCGCGAACACATCAGAGTTCACGCGGCCGTCGTAGCCGATCACGATGGACGGCGGGGTCTCCGTCTCGCCGCGGGCTGCGCGGTCGAGCAGGTATTCGGCGAAGCCGGCGCTTGTCTGCGAGACGACTACGCGGTTCATCCGCAGTGGGCCAGCGCCAAGCGGGCCGCGGAGGCCCGCGGTGCCGAACGCGAGGCGCCCGTCGAAGGCCGCGGTGAGCTCTACGCGCGCGGCCTCGTCGCCCGCGCGGACCCGGGCGACGAGTGTGGTCGTCTCCTCCCGCGTCTCCGCGTCGGGATCCTGCTCGGCCCAGGCGAGCGCCATGTCGAGCAACGGTTCTGCGTCACGTCCGGGGGTTGTCGTCACTCGCTGTCCCATCACGTATGCTCCCTCCCCGGCTGATGCCGAAGTAATTTCAAGCTACCACCCCAGGCAGCGACCCGCCCGCAGCCGGGGTAGGCTGGCCGTCGGGTGTCGCGCTCGGCACCTGAACGCTCTGAGAGAGGATCGCCCATGTGCGCTTCTGTACGCTGCGATGAGTGCAGCAAGATGACCTGGGCCGGCTGCGGCGAGCACATCGAGGAGGCCCTTGCGGGCGTCCCGACGGCTGAGCGCTGCGTGTGCCCGCGCTAGCTTGACCGAGTGACGTACGCAGGAGCGGCCGCCCCACCCGTGGGGCGGCCGCTCCTGCGTTGTCAGGGGTGCGTGCCACACTGGCCGCATGATCACCACGTTCGCGGTTTCCGGGTATCGCTCGCTCGTTGATCTTGTCGTGCCGCTCAGCCCGCTCACGGTCGTGTCTGGCGCCAACGGCACGGGGAAGACCAGCCTGTACCGGGCGCTGCGGCTCCTCGCTGCGGCGGGGGCAGGCGAGATCATTGGCGCGGTAGCGCGCGAGGGCGGGCTTGCGAGCGCGCTGTGGGCGGGGCCCGAGCGGCCGGGCGGGCCAGGCGCGCAGGGCACCGTGCGGAAGGGCCCCATCTCGCTGCGGCTCGGCATCGGCGCAGATGAGTACGGGTACCTGCTCGATCTCGGCCAGCCGCAGGTGGATCCCGGTCGCAGCTATTTTCTGCACGACCCCGAGATCAAGCGCGAGCAGGTGTTTACCGGCAGCATGGCCCGGCCGTCGGCGGTGTTCATCGACCGCACGCGCGGGGCCGTGCGCGTGCGGGAGGACGGGTGGCGTGCGGTGCCGCAGACCCTGCGGCCCGATCAGAGCGTGCTGCGCGACCTCGACGACGCGGGTACGCTCGCGGACACGCTGCGGCTACGCACCCGCATGTCTGACTGGCGGTGCTACGACCACTTCCGCACCGATCGAGCAGCGCCCGCCCGCCAGGCGCAGGTGGGCACGCGCACCCGCTGGCTGAGCGATGATGGCTCGGATCTCGCGTCCGTGTGGGCGACCGCCATTGAAGCGGGGCAGGACGGGCCGCTCCGGGAGGCGGTGGCCGATGCCTTCCCTGGCTCGCACGTGGAAATTGCGGTGACCGACGGGGTGTTCGAACTCTTGCTGCACCAGCCGGGGCTTCTGCGCCCGCTCGGCACGGCCGAACTCTCCGACGGCACACTGCGCTACCTGCTGCTCTGCGCCGCACTGCTGCCCGCGGAGCCGCCTCCCCTCATCGTGTTGAACGAGCCGGAGGGTTCGCTCCACCCGGGGCTGCTCGAACCGCTGGGCGCGTTGATCGCGCGGGCAGCCCGGCGCACACAGGTGCTCGTCGTGACACACGCCGCTCCGCTCCGCCGGGCGCTCGCTGCGGCGGGCTCAGAGATCGAGCTCGAGTCTGCGGGCTGGGGCACCCAGGTGCGCGGGCAGGGACTCCTCGATGCGCCCGCCTGGGTGTGGCCGAAGCGGTAGACGCCGCGCCGGTGCGCGGTTGCGATCCCGATCGAGACAGGTGAGCTACCCGCCAGAACCCGCGGGGTCCACGCGCTCGGGGTCATCGGCCGGGGGATCGCTGGGCGCGAGATCCCCGCTGCGGATCGCGGCCTGCACGGCGAGCCAGCACTCTGCCGTGTCCTCCATCGAGGAGAGGTCGCGGCCGATGATCTTTTCGATGCGAGAGATGCGCGCGATGAGGGTCTGCCGGTGCACGAACAATCGCTCGGAGGCACGCACCCAGCTCCGGTTCTCCTCAAGGAACACGCGCAGTGTGTGCGTGAGCGAGGTGCCGCGCTGCTCGTCGTAGGTGCGGAGCGGACCCAGCACCTGGCGCGCAATTTCGCGCAACTGATCAGGATCGGAGGGGAGGAACAGCGACGTGTTGGCCTGCTCTTCGAAGCGGAGCAGCTTGCCGGATTGGTGCGCGCGGATCAGCGCGCTGCGTGCCTGGCGCAGCGCGGTGGGGAGCGCATCGAGGTCGGTGAAGGGGGCACTCACTCCGAGCCCCGCGTGGCTGCCGGCGAGCGCCTCGAACAGGGGCTCGACGTCGGCCCCCATGGCAGCGAGCACGAGCACCTGACTGTCCTTCACCGTGGCGAGAGCGGGGACCTGCGCCGTGCCGAAGGATGCGTGCACCTCGTCGAGCGTGGCGCGGGCATCCGGCCGCTGCGAGACGGCGAGCTGGAACGGCGGCTCAAGGCCGTACGCCGCGATGAGGTGATCTGCGGGCGCCGAGGCGACCGACTCGTCGCAGAGGTCGGTGAGGAGTAGGGAGCCGTGCAGCCAGTCGCTGCGCCGCGCCGCGACCTTCACCGAGAGCGCGTTGTCGACGATGCCCGCGGCATGCCGCAGCTGCGCCCGGTCGATGGGCCCGGCGTGCGCCACACGGAGTTCGATCTCCCCCGGTGAGAGCATGGGCACCGCCCAGGTACCGGGCGCCAGCTGGTGCAGTGCGCCCGGCCCCACGCTCGAGTCGCGCGGGGCGAGGCTGAGCGCGGCGCGCAGGATCCGACCGAGTTCGTCGAGCAGAGCGTCGATCCCATCGTCGACCGCGTGCTCGCTGAGCGCGGCGTACATCCGTTCCGTCTGCTGCACACGCTCGGCGCGTTCGCGCTGCACCGCCTCGGCGACGAGCATGGCGAGCGAGACGAACCGCACGTCGTACTCGGTCTCGAGCACGGGGAAGCCGATGCGCGCCGCATGGGCAAGTGCCTCGGCCGTGAACGGGTGTGCGGGCATCTCGGCGTCGATCGCGACGGCCGCGATCCCGGCCCGGTGCATGCCGTCCAGGTAGGCGATCTGTGCGGCCGACTGGGCGGGGACACCGAGGCCCGTGGTCATGACGAGTGCGTCCTGGCCGAGCCACTCCCACGGCTCCGCCAGCTCGCACACGTGCGCCCAGGCGATCAGGCGCTCCTCACCCACGCCGGGGGTGAGCGAGCGGGTTCCCGCGGCGGGGGTCGTGAGGAGTGAGCGGACGGTGAACGTCATCGGGCGTGCGGTCGTCGGTGCGGGAGCATCATCTCTCCATCTGGATGAGCGCGGCAGCGGCACGTACACCCGAGGCGACAGCGCCGGAGAGCGATTGGGCGAGGCCCGTGTGCTCGCCCGCGATGGCCACGCGGCCGGCAGCGGAGTTGAATGCGGTCGCGTCGGCGGCGGCCCACTCGAGCCCGGGAGCGGAGTATGAACCGCGCGCCCACGGGTCGTCCGCCCAGGTGGTGAGCAGCACATCGCCGTCGATCTCAAGTTCGGGGCGCATCGCGCGAAGCGCGGCCACCCAGCCGTCGGAGCCCGCGGTCACGTTCAGGGCGTCCAGTGCGAACGGGCCGCCGGCGAAAGAGGAGAGCGCGTTGATTCGGCTGACACCGTCGATACTCAGCGAACGCCACGACCACCACGTGTGCTCGGGGTTCTGCAGGGCGATGTCATCGTCGACGCGGCTGAACGGGATGCCGAGCTTCGCTGCGACTCCCATGAAGCGGTGGTCGAGGGCGCGCTGCTGTGCCTCCGGGAGCGCGAAGCCGAGCTCGAGTTCACGCAGCAGTGGGAGGGGGACGGAGATCACGGCGGCGTCGGCCTCAAGCCGCGTGCCATCGCTCAGCGTGACCTGCACGCCGCTTTCGCTCTGATCAACCGCCTGCACCGGGCTCTCCAGCCGCACGCGGTCACCGAGACGCCGCGCGAGCTCGATGGACAGTGCCTGGTTGCCGCCCACGAAGCGGCCGCCATCCTCGATGTACCCGTCTACGGTGGAGGACTCGTGCAGCAGCACGGCTTCGGCGCTCACACGCGCGGGATCTGCCGCAGCAGACGTGGTGGTACGGCGGTACACGGGGTCGAGGCGGTAGTTGGTGCCGAGCGCTTCGGCGAACGCGCGCTCGAGCGACACCTCTCTCTCGCCGTCGGCGATCATGGTGGACAGGGTAGCGCGGACGCGCTCGCTCGTCTCACTGAGCTCGGCAAACGAGATGATGCGGCCGGTAACCGTGCGTCGGCCATAGCGCACGTTGTGCGACATGATCGGCACGCCGACCTCAGCGGCGAGCCGCCGGATCGCGAACTCGGTCGGGAAGATGTACTCGCCGCCGCGCTCGGTGACCTCGCCGTTGCCGAGGCGTTCCGACCAGGTGCGGCCGCCCACGCGATCTCGCGCCTCGAGCACCGTGCAACGGTGCCCGGCCTTCTCGAGCTCCCAGGCGGCGGTGAGCCCGGCGAGACCTGCTCCAACGACCAAGACGTCCATGCGTGTTCCTCCTTGAACAGCTTTGCGTGTGGCTCCCATCGTAGGGATCCATTGCGCACTCGTGGGTCTCGATCCGGCTCTCGCGCCCGATTGCTTATGTTTGTACACCCCCGCCCGGGGGTGGTGTACGAAGCTATGAAACATGCGGCAGGCGGTAACGAACAGGTAACAGGGCGGGGGGTGCGGGCGCGAATGGCTGCTAGCTTCGGGGTCGCCGGGGTCGTCCGATTCCCCGTTCGCGGGGCGAATCAGCCTGGCACACCACGATCATGAGGACCACGATCACGACGAAGTGAGGAACACATGTCCACTCTGAACACGTTGCAGGGGGCCCGTCGCCCTGCCGCCCGCCGAGCCATCGCGCTCGCCGCGGGCACCGCCGCGCTCGCGCTGACACTTGTCGGCTGCAGCGGCGGCGCTGAGCCCGAGGCGGCGCCCGAGCGCGACCTCGGCACCCCGGTCGCCGGCGAGATCAAGGCGGGCGCACTCGAGGGCACCACGCTCACGTTCGCCGGCTCCGGCGGCGTCTTCCAGGACGGCCAGAAGGCCGCCCTCTGGGATCCCTTCGCTGAGGCATCGGGGGCCACCTTCAACCAGGACGCGTTCGACGCGGGCAAGCTGAAGGCCATGGTCGACAGCGGCAACGTCAGCTGGGACATCGTCAACACGACGCAGTTCGACACGGCGCGCGGCTGCGGCACCCTGTACGAGGAGTACGACTACTCGCAGATCGACATCTCGAAGATCCCCGAGGGCACCATCACCGACAAGTGCATGGTTCCCCAGATCCTCTACGGCCTGGTCGTTGCGTACAACACCGAAGCCTTCGGCGACAACCCGCCAACGAGCGCCGCAGACTTCTTCGACACCAAGAAGTTCCCGGGTAAGCGCACGGTCAGCCAGTCGACCTATGTCGACCCGCAGACGGTCGAGTTCGCGCTCACCGCGCAGGGCAAGGACGTGAAGAACCTGAAGCCCGAAGACATCGAGGGCGCGTTCGACATGTACAAGGAGCTCGGCGACAACGTGATCGGCTGGACCACCGGCGCGGCTGCACAGCAGCAGCTCGAGTCCGGTGAGGCCGTGATGGGTCTCGTCTGGTCGGGCCGCGGCTACGGCGCCGCCTCCGCGGGTGCACCGATCGCCCCGATGTGGGATCAGTGGATGATCATGGTCGACTCGAACGGCATCCCCAAGGGTGTGAAGGACAAGCAGGCAGCGTTCGCCGCGGTGAACTACTCGCTGGGCGCTGAGCAGCAGGCCAAGATGACCGAAGAGACCTCGTACGGTGGCGTCAACATCGACGCGAAGCCGAAGATGGATGAGCAGCTCACCACCTGGATGACGACCGAGCACCTCGACACCGGCATTGCGCCGAACGTCGACTTCTGGGTCGAGAACTACGACGCTCTCGCCGCTGCGTGGGCTGGCTGGGCGACCGGTAACTGATCACCATGACTGACCACACCGTCACCGAGGGCGATACGTCGACACGTGCGATCGCCCTCGGTGCGGACCCCGGGGCCGCGAAGAAGCGGGGGCCAAAGAACTGGCGTCCGCTCCTCCTCCTCGTCCCGGCGTTCGTGATCGTTTCCCTGTTCTTCCTCGCGCCGCTGATCGATGTGTTCATCCGCTCGGTCACGGACCCGAAGCCCGGCATGCAGAACTACGTCTGGCTGTTCACGACCGAGGCAAACCTCAACGTGGTGCTGCGCACCTTCGGCACCGCGATCATCGTGACGATTGTCTGTCTCGTGCTCGCGTACCCGTACGCGTACCTCATGACCATCGTGTCCGACCGCACGCGCAACCTCATGCAGCTGTTCATCATGATGCCGCTGTGGACCTCGATCCTCGTGCGGACCCTCGCGTGGATGGTGCTCCTGCAGGACACGGGGCCGATCAACGGTATTCTCGCGGCATGGTTCGGCATCGGGCCGATCCCGCTCATCCGCACCACCTTCGGTGTCGCGCTCGGTATGAGCCAGGTGCTGCTGCCGTTTATGGTGCTGCCGCTCTACTCGTCGATGTCGAAGATCGACAAGCGACTCCTGCCGGCGGCCTCAAACCTTGGCGCGAACCCCGTCACTGCATTCTTCACGGTGTACCTCCCCCTGTCGAAGCCCGGGATCTTCTCGGGTGGCGTGACGGTGTTCATCCTCGGCCTCGGCTTCTACATCATTCCCGCCCTGCTCGGCTCGTCGAAGGAGATCATGATTTCCGCGATGATTCAGCAGCAGATCAGCGTCTTCCTCATGTGGGGCCAGGGCACCGCACTCGGCATCTTCTTGCTGGTGTGCACGATCCTGATCCTGGTGGTCGTGTCACGGCTCAATAAGGGCGGCAGCCTGTTCCCGGGGGTGAATCGCTAATGACGTTCAAGCGTGTACTCGGCGTCTTCGCCGTGCTGATCGTGATCTGGCTGATCCTGCCCACGCTCGTGATCGTGCCGATGTCGTTCAACGAGGCCCCCTCGTTCAACTTCCCGCCGAAGGGCTTCTCGACCCGCTGGTACGAGAACTTCTTCACTGATCCGAGCTGGATGAAGTCGCTCTTCTCGTCACTGCAGGTCGCGCTGCTCACCATGATCGTCGCGACCGCGGTGGGCGTGCTTGCAGCACTCGGCCTGTCCAAGGTGAAGTTCCGCGGCAAGGGGCTCCTGGAAGGCTACTTCCTGCTACCGCTCATCGTGCCGGGCATCGTTCTCGCGGTGGGTCTGTACTCCCTGTTCCTGCGGATGAACCTGTTGGGCACCCTGCCCGGCTTCATCCTCGCCCACACGATCGTCGCTATGCCGCTCGTCATCACGAACGTGATGGCGTCACTGCAGGGGCTCGATCCCAGGCTTGAACAGGCATCCGCGTCGCTCGGCGCCGGCCGGGTACGCACCTTCTTCAGCATTACGCTGCCGCTCATCGCCCCCGGCGTCACCGCCGGCGCGCTGTTCGCCTTCGTCACCTCATTCGACGAAGTGATCCTGTCGCTGTTTATTCAGAGCCCCTCCCTGCAAACGCTGCCGGTGAAAATCTTTAACAGCGTCACCCAGACCAATGACCCCACGGTGGCCGCCGTGGCGGTGATCACGATGCTCACCTCGGTGGTCGTGATGCTCATCGCCCAGTTCGCCACGCGGAAGAGAAAGCGACCGGTAGCGTGAACGCTATGACTCACAACGACATCCCGGTGCCCGAGGGGCACGAGGCGGAACTCCGCTCCGAGGGACTCAACACCCAGACGATCCACACGATCGGCGAGGCGGGCATTAGCCTCGCCCAGGTGACGAAGCGCTACGGCGACAAGGCTGTGGTCGACGAGATCGATCTGGTGATCGAACCCGGCGAGTTCATGACCTTCCTCGGCCCCTCGGGTTCGGGCAAGACCACTACCCTCAACATGATTGCCGGGTTCACCGGTGTCACCGAGGGGCACCTGCACATCTATGGCAAGCCCGTAGCGAAGCTGCCGCCGCACAAGCGCGACATCGGCATGGTGTTCCAGAACTATGCGCTGTTCCCGCACAAGACGGTGGCCGAGAACATCGCGTACCCGCTGCAGCGCCGCAAGCTGAGCAAGGCCGAGCAGCAGGAGAAGGTGTCGGCGGCTCTCGCGATGGTGCGCATGGGCGAGTACGGGGATCGCTACCCGTCGGAGCTTTCCGGAGGCCAGCAGCAGCGTGTGGCACTCGCGCGCGCGCTGGTCTACGAGCCCCGCGTGCTGCTCATGGACGAGCCGCTCGGCGCACTCGACAAGAAGCTGCGCGAGTGGCTGCAGACCGAGATTAAGCGTATTCACCGCGAGGTCGGCTCGACGTTCGTCTACGTGACGCATGATCAGGAGGAAGCGCTGTCGATGTCGGATCGCATCGCGGTCTTCAACAACGGCAAGATCGAGCAGGTGGGCACCGCCGAGGATCTCTACGAGGCGCCGCAGACGCTCTTCGTGGGGCGCTTCCTCGGTGAATCGACCGTGCTGCTCGGTAGGGGCACCGCGGTGGGGGAGCGACAGACTGCGATCGATGTTGCCGGGCACCGCGTCGTTGCCGATGGGCAGTCGATTCATTCGGACCTCGCGATCCTGATCCGACCCGAAAACCTGCGGCTCGAGCCGGCGGGCACGGCCCCCACCGAGACGCAGAACGCGATCCCCGTGAGGATCCTCGATGTGACCTACCTGGGAGCATCGCGGCGCTACACGGTGCGGCTGCCCGATGGTACAGAGGGTGCGGTTCGTCTCGGGCAGGAGGCGCGCATTCACAACCGCGGCGATGAGGTCGCGATGATGTGGGATATCGACTCGGGCGTGCTGCTCGTCGACACGGGTGAGGCGGGCGAGTCGGCCACCTAGGCCGGTTCGCAGGGGTCTTCATCCCGACCCCACTCCACACCACCCACACCACAACCCCGCACGGGCAGGTTCCCGCCGGAAGGGCATCGAATCTCGCAAGATTTCGTGCCCTCCCGGCGGGAACCTGCCCTTGTGCGGGGTCGAACGGGGTGTGGGCTACGCCTCCATGTCGATGTGCTTGGTCTCCGGCGTCAGGATGAGCGAGACGAGCGTGAGGATCGCCGCACCCGTGAGGTAGAGGCCCACGTAGACGGGGCTGCCATCAGCGAGCCCCCACAGCCACACCGCGATGATCGGGGCGAGCGCGGCGCCCAGGATCGAGGACACGTTGTAGGCGATCGCCGACCCGGTGTAGCGCACGTGGGTGGGGAACATCTCGGGCAGGAAGGCGCCCATCGGGCCGAACGTGAGGCCCATCAGTGTGAAGCCGAGCGCGAGGAAGAACATCACGCGCGCGGTGTCGCCCGCAAGCAGTGGCACGAACAGGAAGCCGAAGGCCGCGATGGCCACGGTTACCCAGATGAGCGTGCGGCGCCGCCCGAAGCGATCTGCGAGCGGCCCGGACACGAGCGTGAAGATGCCGAAGAAGACGACTCCGAACACCAGCATCAGAATGAAGTCGTTGTACGCATAGCCGAGACCGGGAACGTAGCTCGACGCGTCGAAGTCGGTGCCGGCCTCCGCGGCTGCCTGCTGGGCGGCCTCGAGCCCCGGACGTGTGCCGAACGTGAGCGTGTACGACGTCATCAGGTAGAACAACACGTAGGTGGCGAGCATCGCAAACGTGCCCAGGATGAGCGCGCGCCAGTGATCCCGGAACGCCACGGCGAGCGGCATGCGCGTCACCTTGCCGCTCGCCTTCGTGCGCTCGAACGCGCTCGACTCGACGAGCTTGAGGCGCACCCACAGGCCCACGATCACCATCACCGCGGAGAAGAGGAACGGGATCCGCCAGCCCCAACTGAGGAAGGCCTCGGATGCGATCCCGGGCTGATCAGGATCAGCGAGTGCGACGTTGATCACAAAGAACAACATGTTCGCGATGATGAAGCCGAGCGGGGCGCCGAGCTGTGGGAACGTGCCGTACCAGGCGCGTTTGCCTTCTGGAGCGTTTTCCGTTGCGACGAGAGCGGCGCCAGACCACTCGCCGCCGATCGCGAAGCCCTGCGCGAGGCGCATGAGGAGGAGGAGAACGGCAGCCCACGCGCCAATCTGCGAGTACGTCGGCAGCACGCCGATGAGGAAGGTCGCGACGCCCATGGTGATGAGTGAAGCGACAAGCGTGGTCTTGCGACCCAAACGGTCGCCGAGGTGGCCGAAGAACACCGCACCAATGGGGCGCGCGAGCATTGCGGCGCCGAACGTCGCGAATGAGGCGAGGAGCGCGGTGGTGTCATTCCCGGTGGGGAAGAAGAGGTGCGGGAAAACGAGCACGGCCGCGGTTGCGTAGACGTAGAAATCGTAGAACTCGATCGTCGTGCCGATGAGGCTGGCGAGGATCACGCGAGACGGCGAATTGCGGGGTGTGGCGGGCGTCGCTGAGGCGACTGCGGAGGAACTCATGTGGGGCTTTCGGGTGGGACGAAGCGCCAGCCCAAAAACGTCGGTGTGGTGTGAGTCGGCTTGCGCCAAGGAAACCGGGAGTCCTTTGTGGGAATCCGTAGCACCATGGTACGCCTCACCGGCGGCCACATTGCGCGATGTGTCGCGCTGGAAGCGAATCAAGTGTCCGCGCTGGGAACCGTGCCGAGTTTTCGGAGGGTGACCAGTGGTTTCTCTGCTACGGCGGCGCACGTGCTTGCGCTTGTCGAAATAGCCCGGTAGCTTGGGCGCATCACTGAACATTGTGTTCAGTGACAAGAACAGTGGTGTTCAGAATCACGCCCAGTGCGTGTAGCAGGAACTCCGCTCGGAAGCAACGGGGGTTCCGAATGACCGATGATCAAGAGCTTGGCCAGCGCGTCGCGCAGTTTCGTGAACTGCGCGGTCTCAGCCTGCGCGCGCTCGCCGCAGCGGCGGGCGTGAGCTCGAGCTTTCTCAGCCAGCTTGAGAACGGCCGTACTAACGCTTCTGTCGCCTCCCTGCGAAAGATCGCTGCAGCGCTTGGGGTCACACCCGCGCATCTCCTCGATGCTTCGAATGGGCACACCCGGGGCGTCTTGCGCGCCGCCGACCGGCCGACGTTGCCCCTGGCAGGCGCCGAGAAGTTTGTGATTTCGCAAGAACCTCTGCGAAACCTTGAGATCTACTCGGGATCCTTCCCCGCGGGCGGAAGCACCGGCTCCGACCCCTACAGTCACGGCAACGCCCAGGAATTCCTGATCGTGGTTGCGGGCACCGTGGTGCTTGAACTCGCGGGTGAGCGGTACGAGATGCACAAGGACGACTCGATTGAGTTTTTGAGTTCTGTGCCGCACCGCATCGTGAACGAGTCCGACGCGGAAGCCGAGGTGCTGTGGATCAACAGCCCGCCGACTGCCGCCGAAGAGTTTCACCCCACCGACGCTGCCGTCTAGCGCCACCCAGACCTCCCACCACACCCATCCCCACGCAAGGAGATCACGATGATCAACCGCAAGCGAACTGTGCTCACCACTGTCGGTGGCCTCGCTCTGGCTGTATCCCTCGTCGGTTGCTCCGGTGGCAGCGCTCCGGTCGAAGTTGACCTGGGCGACGGCCCCGCAGTTGCCGGCACCGTTAAAGAAAACGCGCTTGACGGCGTTACCCTCACACTCGCCTCCTGGGGCGGCATTTACCAGGAGGGGCAGGTCGAAGCGGCGTCCGTTCCGTTTGCCAAGGAGTCGGGCGCGACGATGCTTGATGACGGCCCCACCGAGTACGCGAAGGTGAAGGCGCAGGTGGAGAGCAAGCAGGTCACCTGGGACGTCGTGGACACCGACGTCATCTGGGCTGATATGCAGTGTGGGGAAGACGGACTTCTCATGGATCTCGACACCAGCATTGTCGATGTGTCCAACGCCCCGAGCAGCCTTGTCGGTGAGTGCTACGTTCCCGCGATGCAGTACGGCTACGTCATCATGTACAACGCCGACAAGTACTCCACCGCCCCGACAGGCTGGGCCGACTTCTTTGACACGGAGAAGTTCCCGGGCAAGCGAGGCATTGCTGGGTTCGAAGACATTGGCCCCGGTGTCTACGAGGGAGCCCTGCTCGCCGACGGCGTTGCTGCCGACAAGCTCTACCCGCTCGACATGGATCGGGCATACGACAAGCTCGATGGCATCCGTGACAGTCTCATCTACTGGAAGACCGGCGCAGAGTCGCAGCAGATGATTGAGTCTGGCGAAGCCGACATGGCGCTCGTCTGGTCCGGTCGAGGTTTTGCCGCGGTCGAGAACGGCGCAAACTACAAGCCGATTTGGAACCAGTCCCTGGTGATTGCAGACGCACTCGCGGTCCCGAAGAACGCGAAGAACCCTGATGCGGCATTCGCCTACATCAACTACTACTTGGGTGCGCAGCAGCAAGCAAAGCTCTCCGAGCTGACGTCCTACTCGCCCGTGCACAAGGACGCTCAGCCGAAGCTCTCTGAGCTTGGTGCGGAATACCTGACCACCAATCCGGCTATTGCCGAGCAGATGGTGGCGACCGACGCCGGCTGGTGGGCAAAGAACTACGACACCGAGCTGAACCGCTGGCTCGACTGGATGCAGGGCTAAACCATGGCTGAGACCGCACTGATCGGAGGCGGCAGGGAGCCCAAAGCTCCTCGCCCCTCCGGTCGGGCGTGGCTTCTGCTGCTCCCTGCGTACGCCCTCCTGATTGGGGTGTTCGCATACCCGCTGCTCGAGAGCGTGTGGCGGAGCTTCAGCGAGCCGACGCTCGGCCTAGAGAACTATTCTTGGGCGCTGACCAATCCCAACAACCTCGCGGTGATCGCGCGTACCTTTGGAAACGCGCTCCTCGCGACGGTGATTTGTCTGGCGCTCGCCTACCCCTACGCCTACCTCATGACGATTGTGGGGGCGAAAGCTCGAACCGTGCTCGTCGTGATCGCACTGATCCCGTTCTGGACCTCACTCATGATCCGAACCTTTGCCTGGATCGTGCTGCTGCAGGACGGCGGCGTGGTGAACTCTTTGCTCGGCCTGATCGGGATCGGTCCCCTCGAGCTGCTGCGTACGAACACAGGAGTGGTCATCGGCCTGAGCCACGTGCTCATGCCGTTCATGGTGCTGCCGCTCTACGCAGTGATGAGCGGCATCGACCTGCGCCTCGTGACCGCGGCGCGATCACTCGGTGCCCGGCCATCGGTTGCATTTCTGAAGGTCTTCGTGCCGCTGAGTATGCCAGGTGTTGCCGCAGGCTCGTTGCTGGTCTTTATTCAGGCGCTCGGCTTCTACGTCACTCCGGCGCTCCTGGGATCCCCGTCCGACAGCATGCTTGCACAATCCATCTACGCACAGGTTTCCGGCCTGCTCGAATGGGGTCGTGGTGGCGCGCTGGGCGTGATCCTGCTCGTCATCACGGTGATCCTGCTGGGCATCATCGGCCTGATTGCGAAGCTCAGTAGCCGCAAGGGCATCAAGGTGAAGGTGCTGTAATGCTGAAAACTCATCCAGTTACAAAGACCATCCTCTGGGTGGTCGCCGCGCTCGTCTCGATCTGGCTCGTCGCCCCCAGCCTGATTGTGATTCCGCTGAGCTTCACTGACAAAGCATCGCTTGTTTTCCCTCCCACCGGGTGGTCCTGGCGATGGTACGAGTCGTTCTTCACAAACCCTCAGTGGACGGCTGCACTCGGCAACTCATTGCTGATCGGGCTGCTGGTCGCGGCACTGGCGACACTGCTTGGCCTTCTCGCAGCGTTGGGCCTGCGGCAGATGGCAAACAAGAAGCTGATTGCAGGTCTGACCTTCGGTCTACTCTCACCCATGGTCGTGCCCGGCATCGTTGTGGCGATCGGTTTGTACGCGGTCTTCCTCAAAGCTGGGCTCGTCGGCACACTGCTCGGTTTCGTGTTCGCGCACACTGTACTTGCTCTCCCGTTCACGGTGGTGGCGATCACCGCCGGGTTTGCTGGGTTCGACTCGCGCCTCGAACAGGCTGCGATGAGCCTCGGCGCGAATCGGTTCACCACATTCATGCGTGTGACACTGCCGAACATTGTGCCCGGCATGATCTCGGGTGCGCTCTTCGCGTTCGTCACCTCGTTCGATGAAGTGATGCTGTCCCTCTTCATCAAGAGCCCGTACCTGAACACGCTTCCCGTGCTGATGTACTCCAGCGTCACACGTGACACCGATCCGACGCTTGCCGCAGCGGCAACCGTCATTCTCCTCATCACGACCGCGCTCGTCGTGCTGGGACTCACCCTCTCCGGAAGGAAAACCCGTGCCCGAGCCAAGTAACCGCGGCGCAGAGATCCGCCTCGACGGAGTCTCCAAGCACTACCCCAAGTCAATCGCGCTCGATAACGTGAGTCTCACCGTTGAGCCTGGCGAGTTCATGACGTTCCTCGGCCCGTCGGGTTCTGGCAAGACGACGACGCTCAACCTCATTGCAGGCTTCACCGACCTCACCACCGGGAATGTGCGCATCGACGGGAAGCAGATGGCGGACGTCCCCGTGCACAAGCGCGATCTGGGGATCGTGTTTCAGCATTATGCGCTCTTCCCGCACATGAGTGTGTTCGACAACGTTGCCTTCCCGCTCGCCAGGAGGAAGGTCTCGAAATCGGAGACCGCAACTCTGGTGCACGAAGCGCTCGAGACGGCCGGCCTCTCGGGGTATGAAGATCGCTACCCGGCCGAGCTCTCGGGCGGGCAGCAGCAGCGTGTTGCGCTTGCTCGCGCTCTGGTGTTCCAGCCGAAGGTTCTGCTTCTCGACGAGCCGCTCGGCGCGCTCGACAAGAACCTGCGGGAGCGCCTGCAGCTTGAGCTGCGTCGCATCCATCGCGAGGTGGGCCGAACCTTTGTGTTCGTCACGCACGACCAGGAAGAAGCGCTCACGCTCTCGGACCGGATCGCCGTCTTCAACAACGGTCGAATCGAGCAGGTTGGCACCGCAAAGGAGCTCTACGAGCGTCCGGCATCGCTCTTCGTCGCTGGGTTCATTGGGGAGTCGACGATGGTGCCGAGCGAAGATGGGGTGACCACTACGGTGGTTCGTCCCGAGCACGGCGAACTCTTGCGGCCCGGCTCAGAGGTCCCGTTTGGGATGCAGAGCGCTCAGGTCACAGTCCGGCAGTCGGTCTACCTTGGCTCCGGTTGGAAGCACGAGATCGAGTTGAGCGGAACAGGGATCCCCGAACCGATCGCCGGTGTGATTCGCGGCGCTGAAGAACTCGAGTGGCTCGGGACTACTGGTGGCCCCGCAGTCCTCGCATGGCACCCCGACCAGGTGGCCACACTGCCCGCCTGACTTCGACACTGGTGCCGGGCGAGGCCAACCGCCCGGCACCGCGTACCCGCACCCGCGGATGCGTCCCCTTCTGAACTTGCATCACCCCACCCCTCACAGAAAGAAGCATCATGATCAACGGCAACGTGTCCCACTGGTGGCAGCAGATTGGCGCCCCCAAGACGCGACCTGAACTGCCGGGTAACCTCAGCGCCGACGTGGCCATCGTCGGTGCCGGCTACACGGGCCTCTGGACCGCGTACTACCTCAAGCAGGCGCAGCCCGACCTGCGCGTGGTGATCATCGAGCAGCGCCACGTGGGATATGGGGCCTCTGGTCGGAACGGTGGCTGGCTCACCTCCGCGATCACGGGTGGGCGCGAGCAGTACGTGAAGACGCACGGCCGTGATGCGGCGGAGCGGTTCCAGCGCGCCATGAACGAGACCGTCGACGAGGTGATTCGCGTTGCCGCCGCCGAAGGCATCGACGCTGACATCAAGAAGGGCGGCGAGTTCAACGTCGCGTACACCCCGGCCCAGGAAGCGCGCATTCGCTCCTACGCGGCAGCCGAGCAGCAGTGGAAGTGCGCGGACTTGCAGCTGCTCGAAGCCCCCGAGGCGATGGCCAAGATCAATGTGGCGAATACGCGGGCGGCAGTGTGGCACCCGCACAGCGCGCGGATCCAACCCGCAAAGCTTGCCAGCGGCCTCGCCGACGCGGTGGAGCGCCTGGGCGTTGAGATCTACGAGCGGACTCGCGCAGTGGAGATCAGCCCGCACACGGTTCGCACCACGCACGGCACCGTGTCCGCACAGTACGTGGTGCGCGCCACGGAGGGGTTCACCGCCAACCTCAAGGGCTTGCACCGCCTGTGGCTGCCCATGAATTCCTCCCTCATCGCCACCGAACCACTCTCGAAGGACGTGTGGGACGAGCTGAACTGGAGCCAGGGCGAGGTGCTTGGCGACTTCGCGCACGTCTACATGTACGCGCAGCGCACCGCCGATGACCGCATTGCGATTGGCGGCCGCGGCGTGCCCTACAAGTACGGCTCGAAGACGGACACCGATGGCCAGACCCCTGAGGTGACGGCGAAGACGCTCAGCGAGATCCTGCACCGCTTCTTCCCGGCGACGCGTGGCGCCGCGGTCGAACACCTATGGTCGGGCGTACTCGGTGTGCCGCGTGACTGGGCTGCGACCGTCGGCCTCGATCGGCAGACCGGGATCGCCTGGGGTGGTGGCTACGTCGGCACCGGCGTGACCTCGACGAACCTCGCCGGTCGCACCATCACCGACCTGATTCTGGGCAATGACAGCGAGATCGCTAGCCTGCCCTGGGTGAACCACCGCGTGCGCAAGTGGGAGCCGGAGCCGCTCCGCTGGATTGCAACCAAGGGGCTGTACGCCGCGTACGGCGTTGCTGACCGCAGTGAGCTTGCTGGCCGCCAGAAGACCTCACCGATCGCGCACATCGCCGACGTCATTACGGGCCGCGGCTAGCCGATCCCGATCTGCCGGCCCGGCCGAGCTGGGTCGGCAACTATTTCCCATCAGTTTCAGGAGGACCACGAATGACCACGATCCCCACGCTTGCTGTGCACGATACGGCCGCGGCCGATCTGGGAGCGCACGCACCCAAGCCGACCGCAACGACCCCGGGCCTCACTGAGGCCTCGCTTCCGGTGTGGACGGGTGGCTCTGCCGATCGCATCGACACCGGACTGTGGGAGTGCACGCCGGGTTCGTTCACGGCGGAGCGCATCGGGTACACGGAGATCTGCACGATCCTGTCCGGTCGTGTCACGATTGAGGTGGCCGGCGCAGCGCCGGAGGAGTTCGGTCCCGGTGACGTGATGGTGATGCCGTCCGGCTGGGCGGGCACCTGGCATGTGCACGAGCCGCTGCGCAAGCACTTCACCACGATCCAGGACTAAGGCTAGGAGCAACATGGCACAGCTCGGAGGCGATCTCGCGCTGGTTGGCGCGCGGCTGCGCACGAACACGGAGACCGGCGCGGACGCGACGGCGCTGCTCATTCAGGAGGGGCGGATCGCGCTCATCGGGGACGACGCCACGGTGCGTGCGGCGGCCGAAGAGCGTGGGATCGCGGTGCGGGATCTTGCAGGCGCCACCATCACGCCGGGCTTCTTTGACTCGCACACGCACCCGCACTGGGCGGCTGAGGTGACCGCCGGGATCAACCTGGGCGGGCTCGAGACGATCGACGAGCTGCGAGCGGCGATTGCGGCAGAGCACGCACGTCTCCCCGAGGGGGCGTGGGTGCGCGGCTGGAACCTCGAGTACGAGCCGTTTGAAGAGACCGGTTTGCGTGGTGATCTGCTCGCCGACGCGGCGCCCGGTCGCCCGGTCGCGCTCATTTGCTACGACCTGCACACCGGCCTCGGCACCGCCCCGGCGCTCGCCGCAGCGGGGATCACCGGGGCGCGTGAGTTCGAGGACGCCAGCGAGATCGTGGTGGATGCGGACGGAACGCCCACCGGCGAGCTTCGTGAGCCGACCGCGTACCAAATTCTGTTTGATGCTGCGCCGAAGCCGAGCCACGAGGAAGAGCGTGAGGGGCTGCGCGACATGTTCCGCACGCTCGCGGCGGTGGGGCTTACGGGTGGCGCGATCATGGACGGCAAGGATCGCACCGTCGAGCTGCTCGGTGAGCTCGAAGAGCGTGGCGAGTTGGATCATCGCGTTACCGTGCACCACTGGCACGCCGTGAGCGACACCGATGAGGACGTGGCGCGCGTGATCTCAGGGAAGGATCGGGCGGGACGCCTGTGGCAGACCGGCGCGATCAAGCTCTTCAGCGACGGGGTGATCGACACGGGCACCGCGTGGCTGCACCGCGTTGATGCCTGCGGCGATGGTCGGGTGCCGTTCTGGCCGAGCTGGGAGCGCTACGGCGAGGTGGTGCGCGCGTACCACGATGCGGGCATGCTGATTGCGACGCACGCGGTGGGGGACTATGCGGTGAGCCAGGTGCTCGACGTGTACGCCACCCTGCCGGAGCGCGACGGCCTGCCGTTCCACTCGATTGAGCACCTTGAGGTGCTGTCGGATGAGGATGTGGCGCAGCTGCGCGGCTCGGGCGTGACTGCGTCGATGCAGCCCCTGCACATGCAGTGGCGCGCGGCCGACCACAGCGACAACTGGACGGTTCGCCTCGGCGAGGGACGCGACGCGACCGGCTATCGCGTGCGCGATGTGTTGAACGCTGGCGTGCAGCTGACGCTGGGCTCGGACTGGCCGGTGGCGCAGTACGACCCGCGTTTGGGCATGGCCTGGGCGCGCGGCCGGCGCACGCCGGGCGATGCGCACGCCCACGTCTTCGAGCCGGACCAGCAGCTCACGGGTGAAGAGGCGGTGCTCGCGTACACGCTGTGGCCGGCCCAGGCGCGCGGCCACGCAGACCGCGGCGTGCTGGCCGTGGGCGCGGTCGGCGATCTCACGGTGTGGGGTGCCGACCCGGTTGTGGCGACGCCGGACGAGCTGCCCGAGCTGCCGATCCGCCTCACCGTGGTCGAGGGACGCGTGGTCCACGAGGCGTAGTCGCCCGGCCGCCCTGCACCCGAATCGGGGTCACTTCGGCACGGTGTCGCACACCATACGTGCGCAACACCCTGCCGAAGTGACCCCGATTCGCGTGGTGAGGGGGCGCTGCTATGCGCGAAGGGCGGCCGCCACCCGGCGGGCCTCCCGGAGGCCGCTCTCGATGGCGCCGTCGATGAACCCGCCCCAGAGGTTTGCGTTGTCGGTTGTCGCGAAGTGCACGGCGCCAGCGGGCTCCTGCAGCTCGGCAAGATCGCGCGTGAGCTGGCCTGGGCGGTGCGTCATCCAGGTGTTCTGGGCGAGTGAATCGGTCATCCAGTCGTGCGCGGTCGCCTCGGTGATCTCGAGCCCCGGGCGCACAGCGTCAACCGCGGCTTGCAGCCCGGCGAGGTCATCCGGATCAACCCGCGCGTGCTCCGGCCCGAAGCCCACGAGCAGCGTGTAGTCCCCCCGCTCGTCGCTGAGGTAGAACTCCGCCTTCAGCACCGAGAGCGCGTCGTGCTGGGTGCCGTACGCGAAGAAGCGCGGCACGTGCCCGGTGGCGCGCATCCACACCTTCGTGCCCTGTGACGCGACGGTCTCGGTGGACTGACGATCCCACACTGGTGGGAGCGTCGGGGTGAACTCGATACCGGCGATCGCGTTGACGGGCAGCGTGCTCACGACGCGACGTGCACGAATCTGCGCGCCGTCGGCCGTCCTGACGATCACTCCTGCGTCCTCCTGGATGACCGACACAACGGTGGCGCCCAGGCGAATCTCGCCCGGCACATCCTTTGCGATCTCGTCGGTGAATGCCCGCATGCCGTCCACCACGCGATACGTGGACGAGGCTTCGTGCATGAGCTGCCAGTGGCCACCCGTTGCCGCCACCCACCGGAGAGCGCTCGAGAGTCCCACCTGGTTGAGCGGTGCGTTGACATGCCCCACCCAGACAGACTCGTTCGCGGCGCGCGCCTCGGGGTCGAGCCCCAGCTCGTCAAAGCGATCCTGAATGCTCAGCGAATCAAGTTCCTGAATGGTGCCGACCGTTGGCTCCGAGCCCCGCGGCATCGCCTCTCGCACGTCATCGATGAGCAGCTGCTGCCCCTCATCGATGAGCGCCATGAACTCGTCGAGCGTGCCCTGCCTCGCGGAACCGTCGGCCCCGCGCCAATACGCTTCGTCAGCGCGCGGGCTGCGGATCATCTCCCGCCCGTACCGGGTCATCTCGGCCCACACATGGGGCTGCACCCAGTGGATCCAGTTCGCGCCGAGCTCGAGCTCGTGCCCCAGGCGCTTCTCCGTCCAGGTGCGCCCACCCACGCGGTCGCGCGCTTCGAGCGTGAGTACTTCGAACCCGGCGTGCCCGAGCTCGCGCGCGGCAGTGAGCCCCGCGAACCCGGCACCGATGACGACGACGTCAACCGACTGCATGTCTTCTCCTCTTCAAGGCTTCGTTGCCCCCGTGGATTTCCAGCGTATCGGCGCGGGCGGCGCTGCCGCAGCAGACGATCCCACCCAGTTCGCCCGAGCCCTCATACGAAAATATGAGGCCGCGGTGCCCGAGCTGCGCGGCGCGGGCTCCCCACCGAGGGAGCGCACGCCGGCGGGGCGGGGCGCTGCCTAGAGTGCGGCGACCACGCGGCGCAGCAGGTCTGCCAGGCGCGGAGCCGCGGCGCGGCCGGCCTCGAGCACTTCCTCATGGTTCAGCGGATCCTCGCCCATGCCCGCGGCCGGGTTCGTGATGAGCGACAGGCCAAGGATCTCCATGCCGGCCTCGCGCGCGGCGATCGCCTCGAGCGTGGTCGACATGCCCACGATTTGGCCGCCGATCGTGCGAAGGTAGTGGATCTCCGCGGGCGTCTCGTAGTGCGGGCCGGGCAGCTGCACGTACACGCCCTCCTGAAGCGATGGCTCGACGCTGCGTGCCACATCGCGCAACCGTGACGCATACAGATCGGTGAGGTCAACGAAGTTGGCGCCCTCGATCGGGGATGTCGCGGTGAGGTTCAGGTGATCGCTGATCAGCACGGCCTCACCAGCCTTAAACGCCGGATCAACGCCGCCGGCGCCATTCGTGAGCACCATGATCTTCGCGCCCGCAGCGGCTGCCGTGCGCACGCCGTGCACAGTCGCCCGCACGCCGCGTCCCTCGTAGAAGTGCGTCCGCGCCCCAATGATGAGCGCGTGCGTGCCGTTCTCGAGCCGGATCGAGCGCAGCGTGCCCGAGTGGCCGGCGACACCGGAGGCGTGGAAGCCGGGAACCTGCTCCGCGGGAATCTCGGCGATCGTCTCGCCGATCACGTCGGCTGCGCCACCCCACCCGCTGCCCAGCGTCAGCGCAATGTCGTGGCGCTCCACCCCGGTGAGGCGAGCGAGCTCGCGTGCGGCGTCGGCGGCGAGGGCGATGGGATCCTGATCCTGGCTCATACCGACAAGCCTACGCGGCCGCTCGCCGCCGCCGCTGCACCTCGAACGCGACGAGGAGCACCGCGAGCCAGATCGGGCCGACAAGCACGGCGGTGCGGTACCCCGGGTGGAAGCACATGAGCACGAGGAGGCACGCGAAGAACGCGAGCACGAGCCACGGCGTCACTCGGGCGAACGGCAGCCGGAAGGTGAGTGCGGCGGCGCCCGCGGGCCCGATGCGCGCTCGGAACTTCAGCTGCGTGATCATGATCATCGACCAGTTGATAATCGCCGCGATGAGCGCCACCGACATGAGGATCTGGAACGCGAACTCGGGCCACAGGAACACCACGACCACGGCGAGCGCGGTGACTGCGGAGGAGGTAAGAACCCCGGAGATGGGGATCCCGGAGCGTGACACGCGCCGCAGGTAGCGCGGCGCATTGCCCTGGAGGGCGAGCGCGTAGAGCATGCGCCCATTTGCGTAGAGGCCCGAGTTGTAGACGGAGATGACGGCGGTGAGCATCACCAGGTTGAGGATGTGCGCGGCCCCGGGGACGCCGATGCGGTCGAAGATCTGCACGAACGGGCTGGTCGAGCCGTCGAGCTGGTTCCACGGGACGACCGCCATGATCACGGCGAGCGCACCGACGTAGAAGATCAGTACGCGCAGCACCACCTGGTTGATGGCGCGCGGGATCGTGCGCTCGGGCCGCTCGGCCTCGCCGGCGGTGATGCCGATGAGCTCGGTGCCGCCAAACGAGAACATCACGACGACGAGGGCGAACAGCGTGCCCCCGGCGCCGAGCGGGAAGAAGCCGCCCTGATCCCAGAGGTGCGCGAAGCTCGGATCGGGGAGGTCAGCGCTGTGGTTGATCCCGAGCACGACCACCACAATGCCGAGCACGATCAGGCCGATCACGGCGGCGACCTTCACGCAGGCCAGCCAGAACTCGGTCTCACCAAACACGCGCACCCCAACGAGGTTCACCCCGGTGATGAGCACGAGAAAGATCGTTGCACTCACCCAGGTCGGCACGTCGGGCAGCCAGTAGTTCACGAAGGAACCGACGACCGAGAGCTCAACCATCGACACGGCGATGTAGTTGAACCAGTAGTTCCAGCCCGAGACGAAGCCGGCACGCGCGCTCCAGTTCACGTTCGCGTAGTGGCTGAACGCCCCAGACACGGGGTCGTCGACCGACATCTCGCCGAGCGCTCGGACGACGAGGAAGATCACTGCGCCGCCGATGAGGTACGTGAGAAGCACCGAGGGGCCCGCAAGCCCGATGGACTCGGCGGAACCGTAGAAGAGCCCCGTGCCGATGGCGCCGCCGAGCGCGATCATCTGGATGTGGCGCGGTTTGAGAGTGCGCCGCAGGGCCTGCGGCGGTGAATCGGTCATGCGGTACTCCGGGATCGACCCCCGCGCAGGATGCACGCGGGGGAAGACCCCAGGGTAGCGCTTCCGGGCGGGGGCTACTGCTCGCGCAGGATGCGGAAGCCCCGCCGCGGGTCGTAGCCGTGGATCTCGCGGGTGTCGAGCACCGCCATGAAATCGAGCACCTCGGCGGTGATGACCTGGCCGGGTACCAGCACGGGGAAGCCGGGCGGGTACGGCGTGACGAACCCGGCGGACACGGGGGCGGCGCCCCGCGCCACGCGTTCGCTGAGATCTGCGAGGCGCACGTGCTCGACCGCGCCCCGCTGCTGGCCGCGGAAGAACGCCGCGCGCATGTCACCATCGGGCAGCACCGCGTCGGTGGCGTAGCCGGGGGAGAACGAGCTGAAGTCGGGCAGCGGGGGCATCTCCGCTTCCTCGGGGAGCGGGATATCGGGATCGCGCTGCGCCTGAATCTCCTCGAACCGTTCGGCGAGCTTCACGAGCACCTCGATGAGGTAGGCGATTGCGCTGCGCGAGGTGCCGATGTTCGTCATGAAGAGCACGGTGTTGCGGCTCGTCTTGTTTACCTGGATGCCGTAGCGATCCATGAGGTGCTCGTGCTTGAACGTGTCGCCGTCGACGCCGGTGCGGCTGATCTCGATTGTGATGCGGCTGGGGTCGACGACGAACTCGTCGTGGGCCCACGCCTCCCACATCGAGGAGAGGCCGTCGCGGAGCGGCATGGGACGACCGTCGCCACGGTTCTCACGCGGCACGAGGTCGTGTGCGGTGAGCACGCGGAATGTGCGGCGCAGCAGCGGGTGGCGTGCGATGGCCTGCGCGAGGCTCGTCGCGAGGTCGAGCTGGCGCTGCACAAGCTCGAAGCCCTCGAGCTCCACCTGGCGGCGGCCGATGTCGAGCGAGGAGAGGATCTGGTAGTTCGGTGAGGTCGAGGTGTGCGTCATGTACGCCTCGTGGAACGGCTCCTCGGCCTCGCGCACCCAATCCTGGTCGTAGACGTGGATCATCGAGCCCTGGCGCAGCGCGGTGAGGGTCTTGTGCGTCGACTGCGTGGCGTAGACGCGAATCCGCGCGTCGGGGGAGGGGATGAGGCGCTCCTCGAGCCAGGCGGCGTCGGGGGCAGGGCTGCCGTCGGCGCTTGTGAGGCGGGCCTGCTGCTCGCGGTAGGCGGTCGCGTGCGCCGCGCTGCCGAGTCGCTGCTCGAGGCGCTTCGCGGCGGCCATTGCCGTGCGGCGACGCGTGACCGGGTGGAACGCGGCGAACGCGAACCAGGCCTCGTCCCACAGGAACACAAGATCGGGCTTGATCGCGAGGCACTCGGCCATCACGCGCTCCGGGTCGTACACAATGCCGTCGAACGTGCAGTTCGTCAACGTGATCATGCGCACTTCGTCGAGGCGGCCCTGTGCGCGGTAGTCGAGCAGCAGCTGCTTGATGCGGTCGAGTGGCACGGCGCCATAGAAGGCGAAGTCGTTCAGCGGGTACGCCTCGAGGTAGGCGGGGCGCGCTCCGGTGAGCATGACGGCGTGGTGGTGCGACTTGTGGCAGTTGCGATCCACCATCACGACGTCATTGGGGGCGACAAGCGCCTGGTGCACGATCTTGTTGGCGGTCGACGTGCCGTTCGTCACAAAGAAGGTGTGCTTTGCGCCGTACGCGCGGGCGGCGAGATCCTGCGCCTTCTTGATCGCACCCACCGGGGCGAGCAGAGAGTCGAGCCCGCCCGATGTCGCACTGGTCTCCGCGAGCAGCAGGTTGAGGCCGTAGAAGTCGGCAAGGTCGCGGATCCACTTGGAGGAGACGACCGAGCCACCGCGCGCCACGGGGAGTGCGTGGAAGACGCCGACGGGGCGGCGCGCGTGATCCTGAATCGCGGTGAAGAACGGGGTGTCGTACAGGTGTGAGACGCGGCGCAGCAGCGAGAGGTGCAGCTCGAGCTGGTCCTCGCGGCGGAACACGCGGCGGAAGCGACGGGTCAGCGCGCCCGCGAGATCCTCAATGTGCGCGCCCGCCATGAGGTACAGGTCGAGCTCGGGGCGCAGCGCGGCAAGCGTGTCCGCGATGCCGAGCACGCGCTGCACGGATGCGAGCGAGCTGCGTGAGGGCGCCGGACCGGGTGCCACCTCGGCGCGGGCGAGCTCGATGGTTTCGCGCAGATCTCGGCTGAGGCGCTGGCGCGTGCGCTCGCTGAAGCCCGGGCGCACCACGCAGGCGAGGATGTTGGGGTTGGTGAGGATCGCCGCGACCGCGTCGTCCGCCGACGGCACGATGACAAATTCGTAGATGAACGCGTCCGCCGCGCTGCGGAGTCGCAGCCCCTCGGCGCGCATTGCGTCCCGGTCGCCCGGCGTCGTCTCGTCAATCACGAGCACTTCGAAGCGCGGACGGGGATCGAGGTCGCTCGCGAACTCCGCGCGATCCTGATCCTCCCCGAACTCGTCGCGTGGCTCATCGATGATCGTGTCGCCACGCAGGCGATTGACCACCCGGCCGATGCGCTCGAGCGCCGTGCGGTAGTCGCCGGCCTCGAGGAGCTCGCCGATCGCAATCACGTAGCGCTGGCCGAAGCCGGCCCAGTACATCTCAACGGTCTCGAGGGAACGCAGCGAGCGCTGGATCTCGCCGTCCGCCGCGAGAAGGTCAGTGTTCTCGTCGGCACCGTAGACGAGTCGCTTCACCGCGAAGCGTAGGTACTCCCATGCATCGCTGCGCATGCGCCAGGTGCTGGAGGGCATACCGGGATCCCGCTCGAGCACGGGGCCCGAGGAGCCGTGGGCCGGTGCGATCTGAGAACTCGGGCCCGCCGCGTCGGCGCCGGGCAGGGGAATCGATCCCGTAATCGCCATGTCAATGGTTCCGAGGCCGCGCCGGAACGCGTCCGCTGACATGTCGTAGGGAGATTCGGTCCTCGTCATCGGTGTGCCTGTCCTTACTGACTTCATTGTGCGAGCCTCAGGGGCGGGGCGCTGCCTGGCGCGCCCTTGACCGTCGATCATAGGCGCTTCCGGATGCCGGGGCGGGAACGTGGGTGTCGCGGGGCGTCATCCAGCCTGGGATCCTTCGGGCTGACCGTTCGCCGAGAGATCACCCGATGTTGGTAAGGATGCCCTAAGCTAGTGCGTGTGAGTGTTTCTGATCCTGCCGACCGCCCGAACGCGGTGACGGTTGTCGACCCCGCCGGCATCGACTGCGTGCTCGCCGCGGGTGATGCGTCTGATTTGCCGGCGCTGCGCACCTGGCTGCGCGCCCTCCCCGAGTCCAGTTACGGGCAGGTGTTCGTCGAGGTGTTCTCGCCGATCCAGATTGTGGATCTCCCACTCCCCAAACACGTGGGCGTCACCTGGCTGTGTCGCGAAGAGCGCGAAGAGAGCCCCCGGCCCGGCGTTGGCCGCCGCCGCGGAGAGGCGCTCGCCGCAGCCGTCGACGCGTGGCTCGACGAGTGGCTCTGGGCTGACAGCGAAGCGGTGCGCAACATCCAGCTCTGGACTGGCGCACGCACCAGCCCCGTGATGCAGAACTACTGGACCGCGCTCGACCGGCGCGTGGAGAAGCGGTGGCCCGGATCCTGCTCGCAGGATTGCGCGCGCGCAGAAGCCTGAGCGCGGGCGGATCGCGGCTCCCTGCTCACTGACCGCGGTGGCCACGAAGCCTCCGCCGGGTCGTAGACTGAGGGCATGGCGAAAGCGTATGAACGGAAGCATCGGATCGCGGTGCTGGGTGGGGGTCCCGGCGGCTACGAGGCGGCGCTCGCAGGCGCGCAGCTCGGCGCCGAGGTCACGCTGATCGAAGCGGCCGGAGTTGGCGGTTCCGCGGTGCTCACCGATGTGGTGCCCTCGAAGAGCCTCATCGGCACGGCCGGCGCGGTGCAGGCGGTGCGCGATTCGGGCAAGCTCGGCGTGCAGGCGTTCGTGCCGGGCGGCGACGGGAAGCCCGTGCGCCCCGAGATCGCGGTCAATCTCGCCGCAGTGAATAAGCGCCTGCTCGCGATGGCCGGCTCGCAGTCGGTCGACATGCTGCGCACACTCGAAGACGCAGGCGTGCGCGTGGTGCAGGGCGAGGGGCGCCTTGACGGGCCGAACGCGGTGCTCGTCTCGACGGCCGCCGCGGGCGAAGGCACGGACTTCGATCGGATCGAAGCCGACACGATCGTGGTCTCGGTGGGTGCGAGCCCGCGCGAACTCGACTCCGCGAAGCCGGACGGTGAGCGCATCCTCACCTGGAAGCAGCTCTACAACCTGAACGCGATCCCTGAGCACTTGGTGGTGGTCGGATCCGGTGTCACCGGGGCCGAGTTCGCCAACGCGTACCGCACGCTTGGCGCTGAAGTGACGCTCGTGTCGAGCCGCGAGCAGGTGCTCCCCGGCGAGGACCCAGACGCCGCCGCGGTGATTGAGCGCGAGTTTGCACGACTCGGCATGAACGTGATGTCAAAGTCGCGCGCCACCACCGTGACGCGCACCGATGCGGGCGTGCTCGTTGAGCTTGAGGACGGCCGTACGATCGAGGCCTCGCACTGCCTGATGGCGGTCGGCTCGATCCCGAACACTGCGGGGCTCGGACTCGAAGAAGCCGGCGTGACGCTCACCGACAGCGGCCACATCCAGGTCAACAAGGTGGCGCGCACCGCGGTCCCGTCGATCTACGCCGCCGGTGACTGCACCGACTTCTACCCGCTGGCTTCGGTCGCCTCGATGCAGGGCCGCACGGCCATTATGCACGCGCTCGGTGACTTCGTGCGTCCGATCGACCTGCGCAATGTCGCGGCAAACGTGTTCACGTACCCCGAGATCGCGACGGTGGGCTGGAACGAGCGCACGCTGGCCGACAACGCGGATGTGGCGAAGGCCATCTCGCACACGATCCCGCTCAGCGTGAACCCGCGTGCGAAGATGATCGGCTTCACCGACGGCTTCGTGAAGCTGTTCGCGTGGGAGGCCTCCGGCACGGTGATTGGTGGCGTGATCGTTGCGCACCGCGCGAGCGAGCTGATCTTCCCCCTGGCGCTCGCGGTTGAGCACCGGCTCACCGTCGACCAGGTCGCCTCCGCGTTCGCGGTATACCCGTCGATGACGGGCGCGATCACCGACGCCGCGCGCGCTCTGCACCGCCACTAGCCGGGGCGCTGCCCGCGGCACCACCCACGAACGAGAAGGATCACGCATGTCACGCACCTCGATCGGAACGACCACGGTTTCGCGCCGCCGGCTGCTCGGCGGGGTTGCTGGCCTCATTGGGCTGGGCGCCGCGGGCGCACTGAGCGGCTGTGCGCCGTCGAAGCCCGAGGTGGTGCCCTCCGACGAAAAGGTGAAGGCCGCGATCACGGTGCGCGCGATCGACAACCGCTACGAGCCGCGCGAGGTGGAGATCGAGCCGGGCCAGGCGGTGCGCTGGGTGTTCGAGGGCAGCATGGAGCACGACGTGGTCGCGAAAGACGGCAGCTTCGTCTCCGAGCTGCAGCAGACGGGCAGTTACACGCACCTCTTCGAGGAGGCGGGCGACTACGACTACCTCTGCTCGATCCATCCCGAGATGACGGGCGTGGTGCGGGTGGCGGTCGCGCCCTAGGACTGGGGTCAGCGATTGAGGGCCGGGAACTCCGGCATCTCCGTGAGCTCCTCGATCGCCGCACCGACCTCAAACACGGTCGCTTCGTCGAACGGGTGCCCCACGACCTGCACGCCGGTGGGCACTCCCACGGACGAGATGCCGCTCGGCACCGAGAGCACCGGGCAGCGGTTCGCCACGTTGAACGGGCTCGTCATGTGCGCCTCCCAGTAGTGCGCGAGGTGCACAGTGCGGCCCGCCGAGTCGACGGTGTCGATGCCATTCAGGTAGTCACCGGCGGCGTCGAGCATCTCGACGGCCTGCGTCGGGGTAAGGAGTGCATCAAGCCCCTGCATGGCCGACGCGAGCTCTGCCTGCAGCGTCGCATCGAGTGCGAGCGACTGCGGCAGGGAAATCCCGGCGCTTGCCCGGGCCGCATCGGCGATGAACTGGCCCGTGTACGCGGCGAGCAGGTCTTCGGTGCCCGCGGTGATCTCGGCCATTGCCGGGCCGAGAATGTGACCGAAGTGCGCAAACGTGGTCGCAGAAATACGCTCGGTGGTCCAGGGCAGCGCGACGGGCACGATCACCGCTCCGGCAGCTTCGAGCGCCGCCGCGACGCGTTCTGTGTTCGCGCGCACACTGGCCGCAACCGGATAGTCGCCCAGCTCGACGCTGAGCCCGATGCGCAGCCCGGCCACCCCCGCGGCACCGCGCAGTCCGCCAGCGGGAACGGGAGGACGCGACTCCCCGAACGAACCGTGGTCCACGGCATGGCGTCCGCTCAGCACGCCAGCGAAAAGCGCCGTGTCCGCGACCGTGCGCGCCATCGGCCCGTCTCCGCGGTACCAGTCGCCGGCGAGCGGCGGCAGCCCGGGAATCCGACCATAGGGTGCCTTGTAGCCGACGGTCCCCGTGAAGCCTGCGGGGATGCGGGTGCTCCCTGCGATGTCGGAGGCGGTTGCCAGAGTCGCCATCCCGGCGGCAAGGGCGGCCCCGGCACCGCCGGAGGACCCGCCGGGCGACGCGGCAAGGTTCCACGGGTTTCGCGTGACACCCCACTCGGGTGAGTGCGTCACCGTGGCGCACGAGAATTCGGGCGACGTGGTGCGCGCGTGGATGATCCCGCCAGCACCGAGCACACGCTCGACCACGGGATGATGCGCGGCAGCAAGCTGCCCCCGGTGTACCGCGAGTCCCTGGCTCACTGTGCGCCCCGCGATTCCGTGCTTCTCTTTCGTGGCCACGGGAATCCCGAGAAGCGCCGGCGGCTCCACCCCCGCCGCACGCGCCTCCGCCCACTGGGTATCGGCTCGCGCTGCCTGCGCGCGTGCTTCATCGGCGAGCACCTCGGTGAAGGCATTGATCCCGCTCTCTCGGTCGCCATTCGCTCCAGCGATTCGCTCGAGCGTTGCGTCGAGCAGTTCGCTGGGACGCAACTCACCCGAGCGAAAGAGCGCGCGGGCGGCCTGGGCGTCGAGCGTGGTGAGGGCCTGATCAGAAGCGGTGAGCGACATGAGTTTCTCCGAAACGTGGGGGAGCGAGGAAGCGGGCGGGGCGATTAGCTGCGGGGGAGCGCCCCGTGGACGAGGCGCCACGCGACCTCGGTGAGCACTTCAACACCTACCGCCATGTCCTCGTCGCGGGAGAACTCGCGCTCGCAGTGGCTCACGCCGTCGACCGACGGGATGAACAGCATCACGGTGGGCGCGATACGGTTCATCGCGACCGAGTCGTGGCCCGCCATCGTGCGAATGCGACGGGCGTCGTGGCCGAGCGCGGCGGTGACGTCCTCCGCGAGGGCCAAGCCCGCCTCGGGGTAGAACTGGTTCTCGCGCACATCGAAGTCACGCGCGTGGATGACCAGCCCGTGCTCTGCCTCGATCTCACGAATGTCGCTCAGGATCCGCTCCCGCGCGGCGAGCACCACCTCACGCTCATCCGCGCGCAGATCGGCCACCAGGTGCACGCGCCGCGCAACGACGATGGGCGAGTTCGGCTCGAGGGTCAGCTGGCCCACGGAGGAGACGAGGGTCTCCGGCGGGAAGAGATCGGTCACCTCGTGCACGCGCTGAATCACCTTCGCGGCGCCGAGCAGGGCGTCGTGGCGATCACCCATCAGCGTTGCGCCGGTGTGCGACTGCTCACCGAGCACCTCGATGTCGAGCTTCTGCGTGTGCCAGCTCGCATCGACCGCGCCGATGGGCAGGCCCTCGCGCTCGAGGATGCGCCCCTGTTCGATGTGGATCTCGGCGTAGGCGGCAATCTCCGGGCGCGCATCGGAACCGAGATACCCGATGGACTCGAGGGCGTCGCGGACGGTGACGCCGCGCAGATCCTGCACCGCGAGCATCTCGGCCTCGTCCTTGAGCCCCGCGAAGACGGAGCTGCCCATGATGGAGGGGGCGAAACGTCCGCCCTCCTCGTTGAACCAGTTGACGACGGCGAGGTTGAGGCTGGGCGCAGCGCCCGCGTCGCCTGCGAGGCGCGTGGCGAGACGGTCGGCCGCGTGCAGCCCGGCGATCACCCCGTATGCCCCATCGAAACGTCCGCCGAGTGGCTGCGAGTCGAGGTGAGAGCCGAGCAGCGCGTAGGGCGCACCGGGCACGAGCTCGATGAGGGCGAACTGGTTGCCGATGCCATCGACGCGCACCTCCCAGCCGCGCTGCTCGGCGAAAGCGCGGAACCACTCGCGAGTTTCACGATCCTCGGGTGTTGCTGCCTGGCGGTCAACGCCGTTGTTGGGCGTCGCGCCGATCGTCGCAACCTCGTGGAAGTCGCTGAGGAACGCGTTCACCTCGGCGGTCGTGGGGGCGGGTGCCTGGCTCAGGGTTTCGGTGGTCACTGTGCGACTCCTGTCGTGCGCGTCCGCTTCAGCGGGTGGGTTTCGGGGATGCGGGTCAGAATGAGAACGAGGAACACGACGGCCGCGGCGATCGCCATGTAGACACCTGGGCTCGCGTTGAAGCCGGTTGCCGAGACCAACCAGGTGCCGATGAACGGCGCGGTGCCACCGAAGATCGCGTAGCCGACGTTGTAGCTGACCGCGGCAGAGGTGAAGCGAGTGCGGGTGGTGAAGATCTCGACGAAGAAGGTGTAGCAGCCACCGCCGTAGATGCACGCGGCGACCACGAAAATGAACTGGCCGAGCAGCGCGAGCGTGAGTGACCCGGAGGTGACGAGGAGGAACGCGGGGACTGAAAGAATTGCGTACGCCGCCGACCCGACGATGAGCATCGGCTTGCGGCCGAACCGGTCGCTGAGCCTGCCGCCGATGGGCAGGAGCAGCGCGTACAGCAGCATGGCCGCCGCATTGGCGAGCAGCGCGGCCTCCCGGCTCAGCTCGCCCGCGGTCTGCACGTACGCGACGAAGTAGCCGGAGAGGAAGTAGAAGCCCATCGCGGTGAGGCCCATCACCATGATGACCTGCAGCATCTGCAGCCAGTTCTCGCGGAACGCGTCGCGAATCGGAGTGTGCTCCTCCTGCTGCGCTTGCTGCTCGAGCTGCACCTGCTTGAAGGCGGCAGACTCCTCGGTGTGCGAGCGGATCCACAGTCCGAACAGCGCGAGCGGCAGCGCGATGAGGAACGGCACGCGCCAGCCCCACGCCTCGAACGACTCCGCCGACATGCTTTGCGAGAGGACAAGGATGAGCGTGCCGCCCACCACCGACGGGAGCGCGGTGGCAGCGAGCGTGACATTCAGCCAGAAGCCGCGGCGATCCTTCGGCGCGTGCTCGAACACGAATGCGGGGGCGCCGACCGACTCGCCGCCGGCGGAGAAGCCCTGCAGCAGTCGGCAGAGCACCAGCAGCACGGGCGCCCACAGGCCAATCTGCGCGTACGTGGGAAGCAGCCCGATCGCGGTGGTCGCGATGCCAATCGTGAGCAGCGTGACATAGAGCACCGGGCGGCGGCCGTAGCGGTCGCCGAGCGCCCCGAAGAACAGGCCGCCGAGGGGGCGGATGAAGAACGCGACGCCGAACGCCGCGAACGTGGAGAGGAGGCCGAGCGCTGGGTTCTCTGTCGGGAAGAAGAGCGCGGACAGCGTGAGCGCGGAGAGGCCGTAGAGGCTGAAGTCGTAGAACTCGATGAACTGGCCAACGCTGCCTGCGAGAAGCACGCGGCGGCGGTCGCGGGTGAGCGAACGACGCTCGGTGACGGAGACCGGCCCGGTGGGCAGGTTGACGGGATCGGTGGAGGGAGCTTCGGGGCTCCCCGCGGGCGGGGCCCCGAGCGGGCCCGCAGCGGCGGAAGTCTGTGTCTCGGATTGCGGCGTCATTGCGTCCTCCTGGTTTCGCCAGCTGGGGTCCCTGCGTCGGTGAAGGGGCGGGCGTGCTCCTCATCTTGGAGGAGTGCGAAGCATCGGTCTAATGAGGAGTTTCGTTCGCACGCATCGACGTTCTCGATGCGTGCGGGCGCTCCTGCGCCAGCTCCGCGCAGACTCGTGCGACGGCCAGGGATTTCTGCGTGGGCACGAGGCCGCGACGACGAACGAGCGAGACTTCCGTGGGGGCGAGGGGCTCATCGATTCTGAGGGGGACGACGCGGGCGCCCGAGTAAGTGACCCCGTGATCAAGCCACTGGTTGAGCACGGAGTAGCCGAGCCCACGTGCCACGAATGAGCGCACAGTCTCGTAGCCGAGCGAAACGTGGCGAATCCGAGGCGTGATGCCGAGCTGACGAAACAGGCTCAGGTAGTAGTCGCGCGTGTGAGGCAGATTGAGCAGTACGAGCGGCTCCTCAGCGAACTCGGTGAGGCTCGCGGAGGTGCGTCCGCTTCGCGCCACCGGGTGCTCCTCCGGCACGATCACGTGCGGCGGGATGCGGTCGATGACGGTGCGGTCAAAGCGCTCGTCGACGCCCAGGTCGTACATGAGGGCAAGCTCGCATCGGCCGTCGTACAGCGCTTCCTGCAGCGTGCCTTGATCCCCCTCGAAAAACTCGATCGTTACCCCGGGGTACCGCTCCTCAAATCGATCCAGGATCGACGGGGCGTGGAAGGGGGCGAGCGGGGCGTAGATGCCCACCGTGATCTCGCCCGTGAGCGCATCGTCGGCGGAGCGCACCGAACGCTCGATGAGTTCGGCCTCCTCGAGGAAGGCGCCGCTGCGCGCGAGGAGTGCCTTACCCGCCGGGGTGAGCTGCAGCCCGCGGCGTGGGATGCGGGTGAACAGCTGGACGTCGAGTTCCCGCTCCAGCTGCGAGATCGCGCTCGACAGGGTGGACTGCGTGACGTTCAACTCGGCGGCCGCCGCCGTCATGTGCTCGAGTCGGGCCACTGCGGCGAAGTAGCGGAGCTGCACGAGGGTGAACGACGATGTCATGCGCCCATTGTGGCAGGGCGTAGCTCGGGTGCGTCGGTGAGTCCGGCCACCCCGGGCCGGGGTGGCCAGGCGCGGGCCTACTCGCGCTCGAACACCGCCAGCGACTCGAAGTGGTGCGTGTGCGGGAAAATGTCGAAGGCACGCAGCCCGGTGAGCTCGTACCCCGACTCGCGCAGCGTCTTCGTGTCGCGGGCCAGGGCGACCGGGTCGCACGCCACGTACACGATGTTCGCCGGTGCGAGCTCGGTGATCTGGCCGGTGACGCCGCCGCCGGCGCCCGAGCGGGGCGGATCGAGCACGACGGTGCCGCGGCGCAGCCGATCGCGCACCGAGGCAGGGGCCTTCAAGAGCTCCGCAAGGTGGCGATCCACGCGTGCCGTCAGCGCGAGCGCGCCGACCAGCTCGGCAAGGTTCTCGGCCGCATCATCAGTCGCGGCTTCGTCTGACTCGACCGTGGTGACCTTGAGGCTGGGCCCCGCGGCCTCCGCCATCGCGGCGGCAAGCAGCCCGGCGCCGCCATAGAGGTCGAGGTTGCCCGCTGCGGGGTCGAAGCGACCGTCTTCGATCAGCTCGGAAATCGCGTCGCGTACCGCGGTGAAGAGCACGGCGGGAGCCTCGCGGTGCACCTGCCAGAACCCACCGGCGCGCACGAGGAAGCCGCGATCCTCCACGAGTTCCTGCACCGCGTCGCTGGCGCCCGCGCGGGTCTTCTCTCCGACCATGCCGAGCAGCATGCGGGGATCGTCCGCGGACGGGGCGACGAGATCGACGGTTGCGACACCGGGCATGAAGTCGCCGAGCGGGGCGATCTGTGCGATGCCTGCGTTCGCGAGCGGCAGCGAGTCGACCGGGATCACGCGACGGCTGCGCGCCGCGTACGGCCCGACCGCGCCCGTCTCGGGATCGACGTGCAGACGCACCCGGCTGCGGTAGCCGAGGCCATTCGTTTCGTCGTCGCCGGGTGCCGCCTCGACGAGCTCCGCCAGCGTCTCCGCGAGATCCTCGCCATCTTCGGCCGCGAACTCGACGCCACCGAAGCGGGACATCGCATCGGTGAGCACCTCGGCTTTCAGCATGCGCTGACGCTCGAGCGCGATGTGACCGAATTCGGCGCCGCCCGCACGGTTCTCGGGATCCCGCTCGAGAGACGCAGCATCCCACACATGGTCGCGGCGATCCTCGGACGCGTCGACGACCGCGGTGGTCACCGCGCGCGCAAACGACTTCTTCTTGGCGTCGGTGACGCGGGCACGAACGCGCTCGCCGGGAATCGCGTCTGCGACGAACACAACGCGACCCTCGTGGCGCGCAACGCTCACACCGCCGTGGGCGATACCGGTGACGTCGAGCTCGATCTCGGCGCCGACCTCAAGGGGCGCGCCAGCGGGGGTTTCAGGAAAAGCCATGCCCCCATTCTCCCATGGCTGAGCGGCGGCTCTGCCAGGGGAGAACGGGGGCGGTGGCTGTGCCGCGCGCCCGCGTGAAGCGCGCGGCCTGGTGACTAGCCCTGCAGCTTCGCGGGATCGATGATCTCGTCGGCCGCGGGGGCTTCGATCGATACCGGCTCGCCCCACTTCGTGTAGTTCTGCGTTGCGGTGCCGAGCCCGGCGACATTCGGCATCACGATGCGGCGGGGCAGGTCGTCCGAGCCGACGTACATCTCGTAGACGACCGATTCGCCGAGCTTCGAGACGAGCTCATCGGCGGTCGCGCCCTCGGGCAGGCTCGCCGCAAACATCTTCTTCGTGTCGAGCGTCAGCGTGAGCGCGGTGGTCTTAACGCCGTCGATCTCGATGGAGTTCGGCTCGGCCGAGAACTCGGTGAGCGCGGAGCGGAACGCCTGCAGCTGCGCCTCGGGGTTCGCCTGCTCGAGAATCGCGTCGATGCTCCCTGCGGAGGCCTCGTCTGCCGACATATCCATGTACTTGTTCTGCGACAGCGCGCCCATGTTCATGTAGAGCTTGCCATCAATGAGGATGATCTCGTTCTCCATGCCCGATGCGGACATGGTCATGCGCATTTTTGCCTGCTTGGGGTCCTTGGCGAGCTGCTGATCCGCCTCAAGGCCGCCATCGACGCTGTCGCCCATATCCATCGACAGGTGCATCGTGCCGGCGGCGAGCTGCGCCGCAGCGATACGTTCGATGAAGTTGTCTTCGGTGAGCGGGCCCGAGGCCGCGGGTGCCTGCTCGGAGGACGCGGCGCCATCCTTCGCGGGGGCCTCCGCCGTGCTGCAGCCGGAGAGCGCGAGGCCGCCGATGAGGAGGAGCGACGCGGTGAGAGTGGACTTCCGTGTGAGCTTCATGCTTCTACGGTAGCGCGTGTTGAAATGGCGCGCCGTGCGAACATGCGCGCCGGATCGCACGCGCGATGCCGCCCAGAGTGCCTAGGCTGGGGGCATGCGCCTCATCCTCGCCTCGACCTCCCCAGCCCGTCTCTCCGTGTTGCGCGGGGCGGGAATCGAACCCGTGTGTTTCTCGCCGGAGGTCGATGAGGACGCCGCGGTGGCCGCTCGTGAGGCGGAGCTCGGCCGCTCGCTGTCGGCACCGGAGTTCACCGAGTACCTGGGGCGGCTCAAAGCGGAAGCTGTGGTGCGGCGGCACGGCGCAGAGATCGCCGAACTGGGCGGCGGGCTCGTGCTGGGCGGCGATTCGATGTTCCTCCTCGACGGCGAGATTCTCGGCAAGCCGCACGAGCCCGAAATCGCGCTCGCCCGTGCGCAGCACCACCGCGGACGCACGGGCGTGCTGCACTCGGGCCACTGGCTGATTGATTGCACGAGCGGATCGGGATCAGCGCCGAGCGCCGCCGAACTCCCCGCGGTGGGCGGAGTGGACACTGCGAGCGTGACGCTCTCGGCCGATCTCACGGATGACGAGCTTGCCGCGTACGTCGCGACGGGGGAGCCGCTTGAGCTGGCCGGCGGCTTCGCGATCGATGGCCTCGCGGGCGCGTTCATCGAGCGCATCGAGGGGGCGCCGAGCTGTGTGATCGGGCTGTCGCTGCCGAAGTTGCGAGAACTCGTGCGCACGCTGGGGCACTCGTACCCGGCGCTCTGGACACCGCAGGTGTAGCGCGCCACGCCACGCGCTCGCCCCCTATCCCTCGCCGCGGGCCAGCAGTGCCACCGCGAGCGTGGCAATCGTGGTGCCGTCGGTGAGATCCACGTCGAGCAGTTCTTCGATCAGTGCGAGGCGCTGGTAGAACACAGAGCGGGAGAGCCGCGCGCGCTGTGCCGCGAGCGAGCGGTTCGTGGGGTGGTCGAGGTACGCGCGCAACACGTCGATGAGATCGCCCGTGTGGCCCGGCCCCGATCCCGCATCGTGCGTGAGCAGCGGGCCGAGCGTGTGCGCCGCGTACTCCTGCACTTCGGGGGCTGCGGAGAGCCCACGCACGAGGTACGCGAGGGCCTGTCGCTCCGCCTGCTGTGCCGTGACTCTGCCGATGGCCCCGGACGGGCGGAGCGAGCCGGCCGCGCGCACCCGTTCAAGCGAGGTGATGAGTGCACGCACGCCGCGCCCCACCGCGCCGAGCGATAGGTGTGCGCGCCACGGCGCCGGGGTGGTCGACGGGAGGAGCATGTCGAGCTCACGTGCGAGCCGTGCCGCGAGGGGCGGCGCGGCACCCCCAACCGGCGGTGCGACGCGCGGGTCCTCCGGCGGGAAGGAGAGCAGTGCGATGAGCGCGGCGTTGCCGCCAACGGCGCCGTCGTCAGGAACGAGGATCACCCGTCCCTCGGGCGCCACAGCGCGGCGCAGCGCGGTTTCAAGAATCGCGCGCTCAAGCGATTCGTGCGCACCGAAGTCGCCCGTGCCGCGGAGGGTTGCTCCAAGCAGCACGCGCTCGCTCACGGGCAGCCCCGCGGCGGCGAGCTGGGTCGCGAGTTCGGTGTCGCGCCGGTACCGCCCGCTCAGCAGTGTGTCGAAGAGCTGCTTGGAGCTGAGCTGCAGCCAGGCCTCCCCGCTCGCGTCGGCGAGCCTGCCGAGGGCGAGCGCGAAGGCGCCAAGTTCGAGGACCGTGCGCCGGCCAGCCGGGTGCGGGGGGCCGGGCAGCGCGAGGAGTCGCCCCCACCGACGCTCTTGCGCCTCGACGGTCACCCATTCGGAGCCCACGGGAAGTTCGGCACCGGCGCCGGCCGCCCAAGGGCGCAGGACACGTTCCGGATCCCGATCTGGTGCTGCCCACGCGACCACGTGCTCAGCGGAGTCCTCGAGCACCACGGGGGCGTCGAGTGTCTCGGAGAGTCGCTCAATCACGTAGTCGACTGGGCTGCGGTTGAGGCCCAGCTCGGTGAGCATCGTGTGCACCTCGGCGCGGGCCGACAACGCCTCGGTCTGGGCTGCGAGCACGAGCTGGTGGATCCGCTGCGTGATCTGCACAAAGCGCACCTCGCGGTGCAGGGTGATGAGCGGGATCCCGCGCTTCTCGCAGACCGCGGCAAGCGCGTCTGGGGCGGCCGCGAAGTGCGTGCCGAGCTCGAACACGACCGCCGCCGGGTTCGCGCTGACGAGCTTCCGAGCGAGCTCGTCGAGCGCGTCACGGTCCGTCGGCCAGCCGGCACCGGTCGTGAGGATGAGCTCGTCGCCGTCGAGGAGGTCGAGGGCGCCGGTGCCCGCGACGACGTGCGCCCAACGCAGGCTGCGGGACAGCCCGGCGGCGCCCGCGACGAGCTCGGGTTCGCTCGCCTGCAGCTCCGGCAGGGCGAGCACGTCGGACACCGTGATGGGGATGAATTCGGGGGCTGGAGTGTGCATGTCAGACATATTGTACGGAATCGGGCGAATTCTGCGATGCTTTGTCGGTCGTGTTGCGCTTCGCTCAGTGCCACACTGGGATCACCGAAGCCGAGAGCTTCGAACACATTGCCCGGAATGGCCCGGGCGATGGTAGAAATCCCCACACCATGGAAAAGAGGGCGAGCAGCATGGCACGCATTCCCCACGTCATTGGCGGCGAGAAGGTCGACGCAGGCGAGCGCTACCAGGCGGTCTACAACCCCGCGACGGGCGAGCAGCAGCACGAGCTGGGCATCGCTTCGGTCGAGACCGTCGAGCAGGCCATTGCTGCAGCCCAGGCTGCACTGCCGATGTGGCGCAAGACGAGCCTCACGAAGCGCGCTGACGTGTTCTTCAACCTGCGCCAGCTGCTCAAGCAGCGCACCCCCGAGCTCTCGGCGATTGTCACCAGCGAGCACGGCAAGGTCCTCTCGGACGCTGCGGGCGAGATCGCACGTGGCCTCGAGAATGTCGAGTTCGCCTCGGGTCTCCTCCACCTGCTGAAGGGCGAACGCGACGAGCAGGTCTCGACCGGCGTTGACGTGCACTCGGTGAAGCAGCCCGTCGGCGTTGTTGCCGCGATCACCCCCTTCAACTTCCCCGTGATGGTTCCGCTCTGGATGATTGCCTCGGCAATCGCCTGCGGCAACACTGTCGTACTGAAGCCCTCCGAGCGCGATCCCTCCGCCTCGGTGTTCATCGCGGATCTGTTCCGCGAGGCCGGCCTGCCCGACGGTGTGCTCAACGTCGTACACGGTGACAAGGTTGCCGTCGATACGCTGCTCGACAGCCCGTCGGTGAAGGCGATCAGCTTTGTGGGCTCGACCCCCATTGCGAAGTACATCTACGAGCGCGCAGCTGCCAACGGCAAGCGCGTGCAGGCGCTCGGTGGCGCGAAGAACCACATGATCGTCATGCCCGACGCTGATCTCAACATGTCGGCTGATGCTGCGGTCTCCGCCGCGTACGGCTCGGCTGGCGAGCGCTGCATGGCCGTCTCGGTCGTCGTTGCCGTGGGCAACACGGGCGACGAGCTCGTGCAGAAGATCGCCGATCGCATGAAGGACCTCAAGATCGGTGATGGCACCGACCCCGCATCGGAGATGGGCCCGCTCATCACCAAGGAGGCCAAGGAGCGCGTCGAGTCCTACGTCGCAGGCGCTGCGGCCGAGGGCGCGACCGTGGTGGTCGACGGCCGTGAGACCCAGTTCGAGGGCAACGGCTTCTTCACTGGCGTCTCGCTGATCGATCACGTGAAGACCGACTCGAAGGTGTACCGCGAGGAGATCTTCGGCCCCGTGCTCGCAGTGGTGCGCGTTGACACCTACGAAGAGGGCGTCAAGCTCATCAACGAGCACCAGTTCGGCAACGGCACCGCGATCTTCACGCGTGATGGCGGCCTGGCGCGCCAGTTCGAGTTCGAGGTTGAGGCCGGCATGGTGGGCATCAACGTGCCGATCCCCGTGCCCGTCGGTTCCTTCTCCTTCGGTGGCTGGAAGGATTCGCTCTTCGGCGACGCACACATCTACGGCCCCGAGTCCGTGCACTTCTACACCCGCTCGAAGGTCGTCACCACGCGCTGGCCGAACCCGGACCAGTCGAAGGTTGACCTCGGCTTCCCGAGCAACAGCTAAGACGGATTCGAAGGAGACTGCAGTCATGGCTGACTACATTGATCTGAACGGTGCCGAGCAGCAGTTCGGCGACACCGAGGCGCAGCGCGAGGTGCGCGCGAACGATCGTCAGTACGTCTTCCACTCGTGGTCGGCGCAGGGGGCCATCAACCCCCTGCCCATCGCGAAGGGCGAAGGCGTGCGCTTCTGGGACTACGACGGGAACGAGTTCCTCGACTTCTCGTCGCAGCTTGTCAACCTGAACCTGGGGCACCAGCACCCCGGTCTTGTGCAGGCGATCCAGGAGCAGGCCGGTCGCCTCGCGACCATCCAGCCCGCAATGGCAAACGATGTGCGCGGCGAGCTCGCGAAGCGCATCGTTGAGCACTCCTTCGAGGGTGCGCGCTCGGTGTTCTTCACGAACGGCGGCGCGGACGCGATCGAGTACGCCGTGCGTATGGCGCGCCATCACACCGGTCGCCAGAAGGTGCTCTCGCGCTACCGCTCGTACCACGGCTCCACCGGCACCGCGATCACCCTCACGGGTGAGCCCCGCCGCTGGGCGAACGGCACGCTCGACGCGGGCGTCGTCCACTTCATCGGACCGTACGCCTACCGCTCGGCGTTCTACGCTGAGACCCCGGAGCAGGAGTCGGAGCGTGCGCTTGCGCACCTGCGTCAGACCATCGAGCTTGAGGGCCCCGGCACGATCGCCGCGATCATCCTCGAGTCGGTCACCGGCACGAACGGCATTCTCGTGCCGCCGCCCGGTTACCTCGAGGGCGTGCGCGCGCTGTGTGACGAGTTCGGCATCGTGATGGTCTGCGACGAGGTCATGGCCGGCTTCGGCCGCACGGGCGAGTGGTTCGCCTACCAGGCGTTCGGCGTGAACCCCGATCTCGTCACCTTCGCGAAGGGTGTCAACTCGGGCTACGTGCCGCTTGGCGGCGTGGTGATCAGCGAGGCGATCCACGCCACGTTCGAGGAGCGCTCGTTCCCCGGCGGGCTGACCTACTCGGGCCACCCGCTCGCGTGTGCGGCCGGCGTTGCCACGTTCGACATCTTCGAGGAAGAGGGAATCCTGGAGCGCGTGCGCGATCTGGGTGAGCGTGTGGTGCGCCCGCGCCTCGAGGCGATGGCGGCAAAGCACGCATCCGTCGGCGAGGTCCGTGGCACGGGGCTCTTCTGGGCCATCGAGCTCGTGAAGAACGCCGAGACGCGCGAGCCGCTCGTACCGTTCAACGCGGCGGGCGAAGCTGCGGCTCCGTTCAACGCGGTTGTGGCGGCGTGCAAGGCGAAGGGGCTGTGGCCCTTCGCTGCGGGTAACCGCCTGCAGGTGGCGCCCCCGCTGATCATCTCCGAGGAAGACCTCATCGCGGGCCTTGAGATCATCGATGCGGCACTTGATGTCGCAGACGGCTACGTCACGGCGTAGTCGCCGAAGCAACGCAGGGCCGGATCCCATTGGGATCCGGCCCTGCGTCGTTGTGTGGACGTTGGTCCCGCGGCAATGAATAGGTGAGCTATGTAAATAGTGCTACTCTGTCTGACTATGAGCAAAGAAATCGCCACAGCTGCCGCGGATAAGGATCGCACTGCTCTGGATTTGCTCGTCGCCACGAGCCGGTTTACGCGCACGCTCGGCCGTGTGCCTGGAGTGCACTACTCGACGGTCGCTTGGCGAGTGCTCGGCGAGGTGAGCCGTACCCCGACCCGCATCAGTGTGCTCGCCCAGCAGCAACGAGTGGCGCAGCCCACGATGACTGCTCTGGTGCAGCGGCTCGAGGGGGAAGGGTGGCTGACGCGCGGCCCCGACCCCGAAGACGGGCGCGCCACGCTCGTCGCCGTGACCGACGCAGGCCGTGCTGCGCTCGCCGACTATCGGCAGACCGCCGCGGCTGCGGTCGATCCGCACCTCGCGCAGCTCACTGACTTCGATCGCGCCACCCTTGTGCGCGCCACCGAACTCCTGCAGCAGCTCAGCGACCAGATCGACGCTGACACGCGCTAGCCGGGACCCATCGCGCCGCCGCGCCGTGCATCTCGCGCGGCGGCGCCCCGCGATCCCAATCTCGATCCATCCCGTTCTATAGAGGAGACTCCCACGTCCGCTGAGACCGCACCCCAGGCCGTACCCGTGATCGCCGCGAAGGCCGCGCAGCCCACCGCGCCGCGCCCCTCCATCCTGAAGCAGCCCACCGCAGTGTGGGCCATTGCCTTCGCCTGCGCCGTGTCCTTCATGGGCATCGGCCTCGTCGACCCCATCCTGCCCGCGATCAGTCGCGAGCTCGGAGCGACGCCGAGCGAGACGATGCTGCTCTTTACGAGCTACCTCTTCATCACCGGAATCGCGATGTTCTTCACGAGTTGGGTGTCGAGTCGCATCGGGGTGAAGCGCACGCTCATCGCCGGCCTCGTGCTCGTTGTCGTGTTCGCGGCGCTCGCTGGCGCCGCGGGCTCTGTCGACGCGATCATCGGCTTCCGTGCGGGCTGGGGCCTCGGTAATGCGCTCTTCATCTCGACCGCACTCGCCGCGATTGTGGGGGCCGCCGCGGGCGGTGCACGCCAGGCGGTCGTGCTGTACGAAGCGGCGCTTGGGATCGGCCTCGCCACCGGCCCGCTCATCGGCGGGGCACTCGGCTCCGTCTCGTGGCGGGGTCCGTTCTTTGGTACGGCGGCGCTCATGGCGATCGCGCTGATCGCGATCCTCGCACTGCTGCGCAGCCCGAAGCCCGCCGCGGGCGCCACGGTAGAGCCGCCCGCGAAGGTGTCGCTCCTTGCGAGCTTCCGCGCGCTTCGCAACCCGGCGCTGCTGGCGCTGTCACTCGTGGCGCTCTGCTACAACTTCGGCTTCTTCATGCTGCTCGCGTACAGCCCCTACCCACTCGAGGCCGCCGCGCACGCAAGCGGCCGCGAGTTCGGGGCGAGCGAACTCGGGCTCGTCTTCTTCGGGTGGGGGCTCGCGCTCGCGATCACCTCGGTGCTTGTCGCACCCGTGCTGACGCGCAAGCTCGGTTTGCGCCCTGTGCTCTTCACGATGCTCGGCGGGCTGACCGTCTGCCTCGTGCTGCTCGGTGTGTTCGTAGACTCGCTGCCGGGCCTGGTCACAGTGGTTGTGGTGAGCGGCTTGCTGCTCGGCGTAATGAACACCGCGCTCACGGAAGCCGTCATGGAGGCGACGGACTTGCCCCGCAACGTCGCGTCGTCCACGTACTCGGGTGTCCGCTTCATGGGCGGTGCGATTGCGCCGGCCATTGCGGGTCCGCTCGCTGCCGCACTTGGTGCGCCCGTGCCGTACTTCGTTGGTGCCGCCGCCGTGGTGCTCGCGATTGTCGCACTGCTCGTCGGCGGCCGCCACCTCGCGCACATCGGTCGCCCGCACGAGACGGCAACGGAGGAAGCCGCGGCGATCACCGCGGGCGACGCCTGAGCCGCCCCCAACGGGTAGCTTCTCCGCGTCAGGGGAGGCAATCCCGTGCGATTGCCTACCCTTTCGTGAAGATCCTGCCCTGCGCGCGCGTGCGGGTGGATGCGGGCGGGTGCGCGAGGGTATGTGGCGGCGTGCGGGTGCGTGCCCGGGCGTCGGTCGCCCCGTTAGCGGCCGCCCGTGGCGAGACGTTTCCCTTGCCGACGCTCGGCTCCCTGCGAGTCCGGTGAGGGCTCGATTGGGCGAGATGCCTCTACCCAACGGGTAGCTTCTCTGCGATGGGGTAGATAACTCTGGGCTAATGTGCACCCTTGCGCAAACATCCTTCCCAGCGGGCGAGTGTGTGCGCTGGAGAAAGGCCACGTCTGAACGGAAAAACGCCTCAGCGGCGTAATCTGCTAGGGACCAGAGGCCGATCTGAGGCGTATATGCTCATCTTAGGCTGGGGAACGCCAAAGATCCAGGGAGAATCATGGCAGACGTCACGAAATGGATTGCGGCTCGGCGCTTCGACGAGTATCTGATCGCGGCGAATCATGATCCGGAGGCCGCCCAGCGCCTGTACGAGTGGAACGTGTCAGTTTCCGGCGCGTTCTTTGAGCTCATCTGCCACGTTGAGGTTGCGGTGCGGAAAGCTGTCGATGACGTGCTCCGGGAGCTCGAGGTAGTTGAGTCAGCTCGCGTTGCTTCCGCGGAGGGATGGTGGTTCGCCAGCCCCACCTTCTTGAGAGAATCTGACCTCACTTTCGCCCAGACTGCGTATCGGCATCTCGGATCTCGTCAGGGCACTGCCTCGCGTGACAAAGTGCTTGCGTCAATGACGTTCGGAGTTTGGGACGCGGTGTTTGGGCCAGCATACGAGCAGCTTTTCCGGAGCCATCTTGTTTATGCCTTTCCGCATCGAGGTCCGGGATTTCTGCGTGCGAGTGTGAAGCGAAGCCTTCTTGCACTGAAGAACCTGCGCAACAGGATTGCGCACCATCAGGCAATCTTCGATCTTCCGCTTGAGGAACGATACGAGCAGGCAACCGAGCTGCTTCGTTGGATCTCACCGGACCTCGAAGAGTGGGTGGGCACACAGTGTCGGGTTCCCGAGCTGTTGAACCGCAAACCAAGTGCTGCCGAGGCGATTGCGGGGGTTGTTCCGGCACGAAATGCCTGGCCGCTCTACCAGAGTGTTTCTGCCTATGTATGTCAGACGGGTCGCTATTTTCGGAAGATCAGCCATTTGGGCTTCTACGCGGAAGGTGCGCTACAACCCGAAGTTCCGAAAATCCTGGAGCGAATTGAACGGGTGGATTGGCGGCCTGAGGAGATCGAGCGTCGGATGCGCAGCGGCAGCGCTCGAGACCACAGGATCGCGGAGGTGATTCGAGCCGCTCGGCTCGCTGGGTGGGACGAGGATGAGTACCAACTGTTCCTGCTGACTACCCCCGACGCGGAAGGCATCACGGCGGGCCATGTGACGCTTCGTGAGGCGCTCCCCAATCCGCGGCGCGGGCAGGGGAGCGCCTGGGTTCGTCGACAGCGCTACGCCTCGGTCTCCGCGATGAAGCGTGCTCGCGTGCTTGGAGACCTCGAGCAGTAAACTAGCGGCCGCCCGTGGCGAGACGCATCAGATCGGAATCGAGGTTGATGCCAAGCTCGGTGCCGCCGGCGCTGCCGTAGGAATGCTGGTACGCGCCCCACGTCTCGTCGCGCACCGCGCTGCGGAAGCCGCCCACGACGAGCGCGACGAGTTCAGCGGCGGCGCGCTCGATGCGGGTCCCGAAGTCGCTGTGGTTCCAGTCGTCGGGCGCCGCGAAAAGCCCGGTCGGCACGGTGACCGTTCGCAGGTAAGCGAAGAGCCCGCGCAGCTGATCGTCGACCACGAGTGCGTGCCGGGCACTCCCCGCGGTCGCCGCCAGCACCACGGGGGTGCCGATCAGGAGGTCATTATCGAGCACCTGGAAGAAGCTCGTGAAGAGTCCGCTTGCGCCGGCCTTGTACACCGGGGTGGACGCCACGATCGCGTCAGCGTCGCGCATGATGTCGCTCGCCTCCTGAAGCGCAGGCGAAATGTGCTGGGACACCATCGCGGTGGTCACGTCAGCAGCGAGTGCGCGAAGATCGACCATGCGGATCTGGGCGTCGACGCCGTGCCGCGCAGCCAGGGTGGCCGCCTTGTCGGCCACGCGACGCGCGAGCATGGTGGTGGTGGACGGATCGCTGGTGCCGGCGCTGACGACCGCGATGCTCACGGTGCGCGAGGCGGGGACGCCGCCGTCGAGGGGAGTGTTCATGATGGTCTGTTCCTCTTTAGATCTGGGGTTCGGCGGGGGCAACGAGCTTGCGGGTCAGCCGCGTCAGCTCGTGCATTTCATCCGCGGTGAGGCGTGATCCCACCTCGCGGGCAACGCTTTTCGCGTGTGCGCGACCAATCTCTCGCTGCACACGTACGCCGTCTTCGGTAAGCGAGACGCGTACCGCGCGCCCATCCTGTTCATCGGCGGCGCGGGCGAGCAGCCCGCGGGTGGTGAGCCGGTCGATCATGCGTGAGAGCGCCGGCTGGCTGAGCAGCACGCTGCTCTGGATCTCACAGATGCGCATGGGAGCGCCGTGCTTCGCGAGCGTGTAGAGCACGTCGTACTCTCGCACGCTCGCCTCGCCCCAAATGTTCTCGGCGCCGAAGGTGCCCATGAGCGTGGCGTGGGCCGTCATCAGCGCTTCCCACGACTCATTGCTGAGCCGAATGTCTGCGCGCTGCGGGGTGCTCATGAGCGGTCCTCTCGGGTGGTGATGCGGGTTGGGTGGGAAGGTGCGGGGCAGATGGGGTGGTGCGGCGGGGAAGCCGCCGCACCACACCGTGCTGACTACAGGCCGAAGGAAGCGCCGGGCTTTGCCGACGAATCCTGGTAGGGCGATCCGCCCGTCACGTTGTCGCCGCGGTTGGCGTTCGGCCGCGGCTGGCGCGGAGCCTCGTCGCCGTACTTTGCCTTCACGAGGCTCTCGTGGCTTGGCGAGTCGGGAACCTCGGGATCGCGGCGGGCCGCCATCTCCTTGCGAAGCACGGGGATCACCTCGGAGCCCAGCATATCGAGCTGCTCAAGCACCGTCTTGAGCGGCAGACCCGCGTGATCGACGAGGAACATCTGCCGCTGGTAGTCACCGAACGTCTCGCGGAACGTGAGTGTCTTGTCGATGACCTCCTGCGGGCTGCCGACCGTCAGCGGAGTCTGCTGCGTGAAGTCCTCCATGCGGGGGCCGTGGCCGTAGACCGGGGCCTCGTTGAAGTAGGGCCGGAACTGCGCTGCCGCGTCCTGCGACTTCTTTGCGATGAACGCCTGGCCGCCGAGGCCAACGATCGCCTGCTTCTGCGTGCCGTGACCGTAGTGCTCGAAGCGCTCGCGGTAGAAGCGTACGAGGCGTAGGAAGTGCTCGGACGGCGCAAACAGGTGGTTCGCGAAGAAGCCGTCACCGTAGTAGGCGGCCTGCTCCGCGATCTCCGGTGTGCGGATTGAGCCGTGCCACACGAAGGGCGGCACGTCGTCGAGCGGGCGGGGCGTCGAGGTGAAGCCCTGCAACGGGGTGCGGAAGTTGCCCTCGTAGTCGACAACGTCTTCGCGCCACAGGCGGTGCAGCAGGTTGTAGTTTTCGAGCGCGAGCGGCAGTGCGGAGCGGATGTCCTTGCCGAACCAGGGGTACACGGGCGCGGTGTTTCCGCGGCCGAGCATGAGGTCCATGCGGCCCTTCGCGAGGTGTTGAAGCATCGCGTACTCCTCGGCAATGCGCACCGGGTCGTTCGTGGTGATGAGCGTGGTGCTCGTCGAGAGCTTGAGCGTCTTCGTCTGCGCGGCGATGTATGCCAGGAACGTGGTGGGGCTCGAAGAGAAGAAGGGCGGGTTGTGATGCTCGCCGATCGCGAAGACGTCGAGGCCGACCTCTTCGGCGTGGACGGCGATCTTCGCGAGACCGTCGATGCGTTCCGCCTCACTCGGCGTGTAGTCGGCCACCGGGTCGCGAGTGACGTCGCTGACCGAGAAGATCCCAAATTCCATGATGCCTGCCTCCAGTTATATGCGCTTGCATATAAATGTAACACGGGGGGTTTGAATCTATTCCCAGCCAAATTTGACGTTCGTACTGCATGCTTTTAGACTGACTAGTCAGTTCAAGAAAACAGCGAAGGATCATCGTGACCACACTGCACGCCGCGCCCACCTCAGCGCCCAGCTCCACCAGCGCCGCTCGCGCGCCCATCGTCGCGCTGAGCGACGCTCTGGTGAAGGGCGAGCACGGTCCCGTGTTCGGTCCGCTCACCGCCACGAGCGACCGCCCCGTCACGGCGATCGTTGGCACGCGGGGGAGTGGACGCACCTCGCTGCTGCTGAGCATTGCTGGCCGGATGCGCCTGCACGAGGGCGAACTCGAGACCCTGGGAACCGCGAAGCTCGGCGAAATCCGTCGACTCACCGGTATCGCGGGCTTCGAGGCGATTGACGCCCTCGAGCCCCAGGTCACGGTTGCCGACATCCTCCGGGAACGGCTTTCCTGGGCGCTGCCCTGGTATCGCCGAGTTCCTCGCATCACGCAAGAACTCGCGGCCGAACTGCTCGAGCCGGCGTTCGGGAGCCTTCCCCTGATCCCAATCGAGACGCTCGTGCGTGATCTTGATCCGGCCTCCGAGCAGCTGCTGCGTATTGGGCTTGCCCTCCTGGAGGAGCCCGAGCTGCTCGTGCTCGACGATTTTGATGCGCTGCGCGATCCCGCGGACCGCGACCTCCTTGCTGAGCGGCTGACCGCCCTCGCCGGGCGAGGCATCCGCACCGTGCTCGCCACGAGCGATCCCGGCGATGTCGAACGCTTTGCGGCGCTCGAGCCCGCTGTGATCGCACTCTAAGCCTCACCGACACACACGAAGAAGACGAAAGATATGTCACTGTTCACTCGCGGCACCGAGCTGCAACGTTTCCGCAGGGGGACCCTGCCGAAGATCTCGCTGGTCGTCCTCCTGGTCATTCCGCTGATTTATGGCGCGCTGTACCTGTGGGCGTTCTGGGCGCCCACCGACAACATGAACAACCTGCCCGTCGCGGTCGTCAACCTCGATGAGCCCGCAGAGAAGCCAGACGGCGAGATGCTCACCGCCGGCGACGATGTGCTCGAAGAGCTGCAAGCGGGGAAGGATCTCGACTGGAAGCCCCTCGACGCCGCCGACGCGGCGAGCGCGGTGGCCGATGGTGATGTCTACTTCTCCGTGACCATTCCGAAGGACTTCTCGAGCACGCTTGCCGGCCTACAGGATGATCCGAAGGCCGGCACCCTCGAAGTGCAGTACAACGACAACAACTCGTTCCTCGCGTCGACACTGGGCAAGCAGGCCATGGTGCAACTGCGCGACGCGGTTGCAGAGACGGCAACGCAGACGGCTGCTGAGCAGGTGCTTGTCGGCGTTGAGAAGCTCAGCAACGGCACCCGCGACGCCGCAGAGGCGGCGGACGCGCTTGAGTCGGGCACGAAGCAGGTGTCTGACGGCACCCAGAAGCTGAGTGTGGGGCTCGGGGAGCTCGCCGATGGCACCGCGCAGATCGTGGAGAAATCGCCTGAACTGGTGAACGGCACGCAGCAGCTGGCTGGTGGGCTCGACACCGCTCGCGCCGGCAGCGCGAAGCTCGCTGACGGTAGCGCCAAGCTTGCCGCCGGGGCTGGGGAAGCCGCCGACAAGTCGGGGCAGCTGCGCGATGGGCTGGGCCAGCTCAGCTCGGGCGCCGGTGCGCTCGCAAGCGGCAGCGCTGCGGTCACTGATGGCAGCGGCAAGCTCGCCCAGGGGGCCGGAGAGCTCCACTCGGGTGCAAATACCCTTTCGCAGGGCATGAACCAGTTGAGCGCCGGCACTGTGACGCTGAACACAAAGGTGGGTGAGCTCGCAGCGGGCGCCGATGCGCTCTCGGCGGGTGCGGGAGATCTCGCAGCGGGTACGGCGAACGCAGCGCAGGGCGCGGCAAGCCTCTCCGAGAATGCTGGGGCGCTCTCGGGCGGCGCAGCTCAGGTGTCGCAGGGCGCCGCTGCGATCGCGAGTTTCGCTGCAGCAAATCCTGAGGCCACCATCGCTGACCTCGAGGCCGCGCTTGCCGCGAAGGGCACCTCGCTTTCCGCGGTTTCTGCGGGTGCGCAGCAGGTTGCTGGGGGCGCTGAGCAGCTCGCGGGCGGGGCAAATCAGCTCTCGGGCGGGATCGCTGCGGCGAACACCGGGGCTCAGACGCTTGCCACGAAGTCGGGTGAGCTCGCCGGCGGCACACACCTGCTGGCCGACAAGACCGGCGAACTGCAAGACAGCGCGGCGAAGCTCGCTACCGGATCGAACACGGTTGCGTCGGGGCTTGGCACGCTGAGCTCCAGCGCGTCCGAACTGAACGCGGGGGCTGCGAAGGTCTCCTCCGGCGCGGGCACGCTCGCGGAGAAGTCGACCGCCGCGCGTGACGGCAGCGGGCAGCTGGCTTCGGGTCTGGGCACGCTCGCCGGTGGCACACGTGACGCGGCCGCGGGAAGCTCGGAGCTGGCCGCTGGTGTGGGCAAGGCAGCGGACGGTGCGAACCAGCTCGCGGACGGGGCCGGGCAGCTTGCCGAGGGCGCGACCAAGTTGAACGACGGCGCGCAGGAGGCCAGCTCGAAGTCGGGCGATCTCGCGAAGGGCGCGAAGAAGGTCACCGACGGCGCCGACACCTTCGCGACGAAGCTCGCCGATGGCGCGGAGGAAGCGCCCGAATTCGCGGACGGACAGACCGTGCAGATCGCCGAGACGATGGCGAAGCCGGTGGCGCTCGACGAATCCACCGAGAACGCCGTGCAGGGTTTCGGTGAAGGCTTCGCTCCGTTCTTCATCGCACTGGCCTCCTTCGTGGGGGCGCTCATTACCTGGCTGATCCTGCGGCCGCTGCCGCGGCGCCCGCTGGCTTCGAACGTGTCCGGGCTGCGCTCGGTGCTGGCTGGCTTCTGGCCCGCCGCACTGATCGGCCTGGGCCAGGTGGTCATCATGATGCTGGTGCTCGTCTACGGAATCGGGATGCGCCCCACGCACTGGGTGGGCATGGCGGCGTTCATGCTGCTGGTCACGCTCGCGTTCCTCGCGCTGCAGCAGATGTTCATCGCGGTGCTCGGAACGGCAGCGGGCCGCGTGGTGAGCCTCGTGCTCCTCATGCTGCAGCTCTCTTCCTCGGGCGGTACCTACCCGGTGGAGACGACTCCGAAGTTCTTCCAGATCCTGCACCCGTTCATGCCCGCCTCGTACGTGGTTGATGGGCTGCGGCAGCTGATCGGTGGTGGCATCGATGGTCGCTTCTGGGTGGCACTCGCGGTGATGGCCGTCGTGTTCGTCGGTTCGCTCGCCATTAGTGCGGTGGCGGCGCGGCGACAGAAGGTGTGGACTATCTCGCGGCTCCACCCGGCGCTCGCGATCTAGGCGAAGCTGAAACGCGCAGTGGGCGGTGCCCCGGATCCTGTCCGGGGCACCGCCCACTGCGCGTTGCGCGTGACGCTAGAGCACGCGGCCCTTCGTCTCCGGGAGCAGGAAGATCGCGGTTGCCGCGGAGATCAGCAGCAGGACCACGCTGTAGAGCGAGAACAGCCAGGGCAGTTCGAGCTGCGCGCTGAACCAGGTCTGCAGGTACGGTGCCGTGCCGCCGAAGAGCGCGACCGCGATGCTGTAGGGGACAGCCGTTCCCACCGTGCGGATGTGTGTGGGGAAGAGCTCGGCGAACACAGCGGGCAGGATCGCCATCGTGCCCGCGAGGAAGACGAGCACGGACGCGGTCGCGACGAACAACGTCCACGGCTGATCGGACATCAGCGACTGCATGGGGAAGTAGAGTGCCGCGGTGCCGAGCAGGCTGATTGCCAGCACACGCTTCCGACCGATGCGATCGGAGAGTCGGCCCCAGAGCGGCAGCGCGGCGATGAAGACGATGATGCCACCGGCACCCGCCCAGAGCGCACCGCTCGGGTCCATGCCGAGCGTCGCGGTTGCGACCGCTGGGGCCGTGACGCCCCACACGTAGAACGACACGGTGGCGCCGAGGGTCAGCAGGATCACCAGCATGGCGGCGCGGCGTGCGGGGAGGAGCGGCTCCGGTCGGGTCTCGGTGAGCGTTTGCAGCCGACCGGTGGTGAAGGACTCGGTCTCATGCATGCCGATGCGCATCACGAGCACGAAGAGCCCCATCGCGGCGGCCACGATGAAGGGAACGCGCCAGCCCCACTGCTGCATGGCTTCCACGCTCATCACGCCCGTGAGTACCGCACCGAACAGGGTTGCGCAAAGAATGCCCGTGGTGCCGGATACATAGATGAGGGAAGACCACATGCCTCGCTTCTCGGGAACAGCGATCTCGGAGATGTAGGTCTGCGCGGCGGGCATCTCCCCGCCATGCGCCAGCCCCTGGATCAGACGTGCGACGAGCAACAACGCTGCGGCCCACGCGCCGATTGCGGCGTGGGTGGGGATCAAGCCGATCAAGAGGCTCCCGAAGGACGCCGCACCCACCGCGAGGATGAGCGAGGACTTTCGCCCAAAGCGGTCTGAGATCAGACCGAAGAGGAGTCCGCCCAGGGGTCGAGCGAGGAATCCGACAGCAAAGATAGCGAAGGTCTGCAGTAGTGAGGAGATCGGGTTCTCGGCGTTGAAGAGCTGCGCGGCGATGAACGGCGCGAACGTGGCGTAGATCTGCCAGTCGAACCACTCGAGCGCATTGCCGAAGCTGGTGGCGAAGACGGTGCGGAACTGGGATCGCGGCGGTGCGACCCTGGGAGCGGAGGTTGTCGTGGTCATGATGTCCTTCGGTGGGGTCACGCGCGGTCGTTGCGCGTGAGTGGGTGGGAAGTGATATCTGCGGCGCTCAGTTCCGCGAGCCGCTGCACCGCGAACTCTGCGTACAGCGCAGCGCCATCACCGAGTACGGAATCGTCGTACGCGGCGAAGGGGGAGTGGTTGTACCCGGCTCCCGCGGAAGGGGTGGCGTCGAGGAAGACGAAGGCACCGGGAACGCGCTCGAGAATCTCGGCGAAGTCTTCGGACGCCGTCTTGGGGGTATCAAGGGTACGAACGGCGTCAGCCCCGAATCGCCGGCTCGCGGCTTCGACGGTGGTGGTGACGTTCGCGCCTTCGTTGACCACGGGCGGGAACTCGGGGCGAAACTCGACGACTGCGTCCTGACCGTGTGCATGAGCGATCCCCTCAGCCACGGCCGGAAGCACCTCGGCCGCGCGTGCCTGGCTTGCGTGCGAGAAGCTGCGAACGGTGGCAAACAGCTGCGCGCGGTCGGGGATGATGTTCCGCGCTGTGCCTGCCGTTACTTGCCCCACGGTCACGACGACGGGATCGAGCGCATTGAATCGGCGGGTCGTGGCGCTCTGCAGCGCGAGAATGGTCTCCGCTGCGGTGGGGACCGGGTCGCTCGCGAGATGCGGGGCTGAGCCGTGGCCGCCGCGGCCAATGATCTCAATGGTGAGCGCGGCTGCCGCGGCCATGGCGGTGCCGGAGCACACCTCGAAACGTGCGGGCCGTGGATCGCCGGTGAAGACGTGTATCGCGAAGGCGGCGCCTGCCTCCGGGCCGGCAGCTGTGAGCACGCCCTCGTCAATCATGACTCGCGCGCCGCCCCACCCCTCTTCGCCGGGCTGAAACATGAAGACGACGTCTCCGCGGAGTTCGGCGCGGCGTGCGCTCAGCTCGAGAGCTGCGCCCACCAGCATGGCCATGTGGAGGTCGTGGCCGCAAGCGTGCATGGCGCCCGCGATTTCGGATCGGGGATCTGCCGACTCCGGTTCGTCGATCGGCAGCCCATCCATATCGGCGCGGAGCAGCACCGCGGGCGCGTCCGAGGCGCGGTCAGGGTGGGTGCCGCGGAGCACCGCGGTAATTGAGGTACTCGCTTGTCCGAGGCGCACCTCCAGCGGAAGCCCGTCGAGCGCGTCGAGCAGGGTCCGCTGCGTGCGCGGCAATGAGAGCCCGATCTCAGGAATCGCGTGCAGTGCGCGACGCAGCTGCGTGAGCTCGGTGGGGGTGGGGGACGTCATACATGCTCCGTTGCAGGAAGGTCAGGGGCTACGAACGCGCAGCCGCACGCCAGATAGTCTGCGTGTTTGGATCTTGCGTCGAGTGAAAATGCAGGTTTCAATCAGTACGTGCGAGAAATTACACGAAACGATCATCTCCATGATCCCTCGGTGCTCGATGATGAGGATCTGCAACTCGTGCATGCGCTGCAGATTGCCCCGCGGGCCTCGTGGACGAGTTTGGCGTCCATCCTGGGCGTGCACAGCACCACCCTCGCCGCACGCTGGAAGCGTCTCACCGATGCCGGAGTCGCGTGGATTGCGGCGCACCCGCTCGCGACGCGGCTCTGCCCGGTGACCGCGTTCATCGAGGTCATGTGTGCGGTGCCGCAGCGTGAAGAGGTGATCAGCGCGCTGTCCGCACTGCCCGATGTCGTGTCTCTTGATATCTCCGCGCGCCACCGTGACCTCTTGCTGACCGTCTCGGCGGCCTCGCTCGCGCACCTCACGGAGCAGACGCTGCCCGTCATCGCGGCAGTACCGGGTGTCGAACACGTCGAGACCTCGTTCAGCACACGTATGCACGTGATCGCCGATAGCTGGTCGATGAAGTCGCTCACGCAGGAGCAGGCGCGCAACGTCGCGAAGCTGAACCCCCGTCAGCGTGCAGAGGCCACACCGCCGCGCGTGGATCCCGCTGTGCTCCGCTCTCTTGCACTCGACGGTCGCGCGTCGGCATCCGAGATCGCCAGGAGCCTCGGGATGAGCGAGCCGACGGTGCGGCGGCAGATCCGCGCGGCGGTCGAGCACGGGCTCGTGCACTTCCGATGCGAGGTCGCGCAGGGAGTGACGGGAACCCCGGTGACCGCTCAGTGGTTTGCGGCGGTGCCTGCGACGGAACACGAGAAGCTTGCCCAGCGTGTGGCCCAGATCCCTGGAGTGCGGCTCTGCGCCTCAACCACCGGGCGCACCAACATCCTGATTGCGGTGTGGCTGCGCTCGGTTGCCGAGGTGCCGCGAATCGAGGAGATGCTTGTCGAAGCGGTGCCGTCGCTGGTGATCCGCGAGAGCGCCATCGCGCTGCGCATCGTGAAACGCGTGGGGTGGCTGCTGGGCGACGGGGGCCGCGCCACAGGAGAGATCATCCCGCCCTCGTGGGGGCAAGTGCTCGCCAAGTAGGGGAAGATAGAGGTATGGCTCGCGTCAACACCAAACAGCTCATCACTGAGGCTGCTGTGCGGGTTGCCGCGCAGCACGGGATCAGCGGTGCGTCCATGGACCAGATCGCCGAGGCCGCCGGGGTGGCCAAGGGGAGCCTGTACTACAACTTCGCCTCGAAGGACGCGATCTTTGAAGAGGTGATCCGCGATGGTTTTGCGAAGCTTGCCGCCGCGATCGATGCGGCGCGTGAGGCAGTGGCCCCCGCGGATGGGCCGCGCGCCGTCGCGGCCGTGACGCTCGAGACCCTGAGGGGCAACCTCGATCTCGCGAAGCTCATGGCCTCCGAAGTGTTTCGTACCGATCGGCCCTGGGCTGACACCATGACCCTCGCACGGGGATCAGTGACGGTGCGATTCCGAGACGTGCTGCGCGCAGCCCGCGAGGCAAACGGCGACCCGCATGCCGCGGAGACCACTGAGACCGCGGGCGCGGCATTCTTTGGCGCCCTGGCGGGCGCCTGCCTAGATTGGCTGCTTTTCCGCAGCGACCAGCCCGTGGAGCTCGTGCTCGACCAGGTGCTAGTCGCGTTCTAGAAGACCGTGCTTGGCGCTGGAACGGGTGCCGCACCAACACCCCCCCCGCACAACGTCGAACGGCGGCAGTTCCCGAAGGAGCTGCCGCCGTTCTCGTTCGCACGAGGCGTGTTACTCGGAGAGCAGCGCCTGGATGCGCTGGACGCCCTCGAGGATCGCGTCGTCGCCGAGCGCGTAGCTGAAGCGGAGGTACCCGGAGGGGCCGAAGGCCTCGCCGGGCACCGCGGCAACCTCTGCGTGCTCAAGGATGAGGTCCGCGAGCTCGAGCGAGGTCGTCGGCGTGACGCCGCGCACGGGCTTGCCGAGTGCCGCGGTCACATCCACGTACGCGTAGAACGCGCCCTCGGGGGTGGGGCAGTTGAAGCCCGGAACCTTGTTCAGCTCCGCGACGATCAGCTTGCGGCGGCGATCGAATGCGAGACGCATCTCCTCGATCGGCTCCTGCGGCCCGGTGAGCGCCGCGATCGCTGCGCGCTGCGCGATGTTGTTGATGTTTGAGGTGAGGTGCGACTGCAGGTTGGCGGCACCCTTGATGACGTCGGCGGGGCCGAGCATCCAGCCGAGGCGCCAGCCCGTCATTGCGTAGGTCTTCGCAACACCGTTCACGAGGATCGCGCGATCCTGCAGCGCAGGGGTTGCCTCGACAATCGACACCGCGCGAACCCCGTCATACGTGAGGTTCTGGTAGATCTCGTCAGCGATGACCCACAGGCCGTTGGCGTCGGCCCAGTCGCCGATCGCCTTCGTCTCCTCCGGCGTATAGACGGCGCCGGTGGGGTTCGACGGCGAGACAAAGAGCAGCACCTTCGTGCGCTCGGTGCGTGCGGCCTCGAGCTGCTCAACGGTGACCTTGTAGCCCTGATCCGAGCCGGCGAACACCTCAACGGGAACGCCGTCTGCCAGCTGAATCGCCTCGGGGTACGTGGTCCAGTACGGGGCCGGGAGGAGGACCTCGTCGCCCGGATCGAGCAGCGCCTGGAACGCCTGGTACACGGCCTGCTTGCCACCGTTCGTGACGATCACCTGCGAGGGGTCGATCGCCCAGCCGGAATCGCGCGCGGTCTTCGCGGCGATGGCCTCCTTCAGCTCGGGCAGGCCGGCTGCGGCGGTGTAGCGGAAATTCTTGGGATCATCGAGCGCTGCACGGGCGGCATCGACGATGTGCGGGGGCGTCGCGAAATCGGGCTCACCGGCGGCGTAACTGATGACGGGACGGCCCTCGGCCTGGAGGGCCTTCGCCTTGGCGTCGACTTTGAGCGTGGCGGACTCGGCGATAGCACCGAGCTTCTTTGACAGACGAGAGATGGTGGTCACGAGACCAGTCTAGGACGTGTGGGCGTCCGCGCGGGAATGCGTGCAGGCCAATGGGTGAATCCGGGGTGAAGCGGTGTTCATGCAGCTTTCACGCCGGGGCCAAAACGCCGACATCCTGTATCGACAACTTGGATTCATGTGTGCCTATCTCGGGCGCCGGACGAGAGGAATCCATGTCGAAACGAAGGATCGCTGCCCTTGCGTTGAGCGGTGTCGCGCTGCTTGGGGCGCAGGCGGCGCTGCCCACGGCTGTCGCAGCTCATGCCGCGGTGAGCGGTGAAGTCTCCCCGCCCGCGGCAAGCCACGAGAGCGGCCGCTACGTCGGACCACAGGCGGTGACCCTCACCTCGGCTGAGGGGACGGAGGTTCGGTACACGCTCGACGGCACGCACCCCACGCGTGACAGTGCTCTGGCAACGGGCCCGATCCTGATCGAAAAGACCGCGAATCTCACGGCCGTCGCGTTCACCGACCGCGCAGAGAGTCTCCCGATGATTCGCGGGATTCTTGTCAAGACAGCCGAGGAGCCGCTCGCCCAGTTCGCCGTGATGAGTGACATTCACCTCTCGACGGGGACGGGGCCGGCGATGGCGAAGTGGGACGGCTACTTCGACACCCTGAAGCGGATCGCCCCGAACCCCGATGCGCTGATTTCAAACGGCGATCAGATCAACGACAATTACTTCAACTCGGCGGCGGATCACCAGTACCCGCGCGAGATGCTGGAGCGCAACCTCGCGCGCACCGGGATGACCGATACCCAGGTGATGATGTCGTTCGGCAACCACGACGACTACGTGACCCGCATGGCGGAGCAGTATCCGGATGACTGGTTCCCCGGCACCACCGGGTACTACGAATCCCAAATTGGCGAGTTCCCCGCGTTCGTGGTGAACACCGAGGCATGGAACACCACGCAGGCAAACTGGCTCTACGGGCGGCTCGACGCGCTGAGCAAGGATCCCGCGACGCAGGGCCAGCCGATCTTCGTGTTTGGGCATCGCCCGATCCCCGCGACAGTGTGGGATGGTGCGCAGGCCTCGAACGGTGGATTGAAGACGAACCTCAGCGCGTTCCCGCAGGTGGTCTACTTCTCCGGGCACTCGCACCTGAACATCACTGACGAGCGCTCGATCCACCAGCAGGACTTCACCTCGGTGAACGAGGGGTCCATGTCCTACGGCGAAAACGACGGGAAGTTCCAGGTCTTCGGGCCCGGCCTGGCGCGCGATGCCACGATTCCTACCGCGCAGTCGGTGGTCGTGGACGTGTACGGGGACCGGATCGAGATCGACCGAATCAACTACGCAGCTGACCCGGGGCGCACATACACCGACGATGGGGCGTGGGCGTTCCAGGAGAATCCGCCGTTTGCGTCTTCCGGTTCGCTCGCGGGCCCGAGCTGGGTCATCGCGCGCGGCGCAACTCCCGCCGAGACGAAGGCGCAGTTCACTTACACGCAGGCCAATCGCAACGCCGTTGCTCCAGCGTGGGGAGAGCGCCAGCCGACCGTGCGTCAGACGGAAACCGGCCCGGTGCTCAGGCTCCCGCAGGCTGGCGATGATCAGTTCACGGCCGAGTACACCCTCACCGTGACTGATGTGCAGACCGGGCAGGTCACTGACCTCGTGCCGGCGAATGGACGAATCTACTCCGACTATGTTGTCGCGCCGAAGCCAGCGGCGCTCGACATTCCGCTTGCGGTGCGTGCGGGCAACAAGGTGGGGCAGCCGATTGATCGGACGCTCACTATCGGGCGCGAGTACGAGGCAACGCTGGTTGCGTACGACTCCTACCAAAACCAGAGCGCTCCGCGCACCTTCCGCTTCGTTGCGGGTGCGCTCGATGAGGCTGCCCTGACTGACGCGCGCACGCGTGCCGAGGCCGCCATCGCGCAGGTCGAGCGTGTGCTCGGTGTGGTCACCCCGGCCCAAGCGGGCGACTTTGACCTCGTGATTCCTGAGACGCACGAGGCGGAGGTCGCGGTGGCGGAGCTTCGGGCACAGCTGGCGAGCCAGCCCGCCACGCAGGACGCAGTGGACGCACTGGTGTGGCAGATCTCGGATGGGGCGGGAGCGCTCGAGGACCGGATGGTCTCGGTGGACCGGGCGCCACTGGATGCGGCTATCGAGGAAGCCGAGGGGGCACTCGCCGAGGCGCGGGCCGCGCAGCGCGGGGCGGAGGCTGCCGAGCGAGCGCTGCGGGCAGAACTTGCCGAGGCCACGGAGCTTCGGGGCACGCTGAACGTGGCTCAGGCGCAGCTGAATGCGGCCGAGGGCGAACTGCGGGCGGCGCTCGCCGTGTGGCAGCAGGCGGTGGAATCTGAGCAGCCAGGAACGGGTGAGCCGGGCGGCCCCGGCGTTGATGGGTCGGGGTCAGGGAACACTGGCGCGGGATCCGGAACCGGCGGCGACACGCGGCCCGGCGCCGGAGACACCCCGGTGAATGACGAACTCGCGCAGACCGGTTCTGCGGGTATTCCGGTGCTTGCCGCAGCCGGCGCGCTCGTGCTCGCGGGTGCGGCCGCACTCGGCCTGCGCCGCCGCATGAGTCGGGGCTAACTCCCCGATCAGGGCGTAGCTCCGGACCAGTCGGGCCGGAGCTACGCTGCCCGCGCGTGAGCGCGAACGCGTGCCGATACGCAGCAGAGGTGTCGGCGCAGCGCGACGTTCCGGGCGCTGCGTGCCAGTTCGACAACCCGCCCGGGATCCCGTAAGGTAGTCCTCGGTAGTTGACTTCTGCCATACTTTCCTATGCCTGAAGGTTTCGACCTTTCGGGAATGGAAGTTCTTAAGTCAGTTTCCATAGGGCGGTGGCTCAATTGGTAGAGCAGCGGTCTCCAAAACCGCAGGTTGCAGGTTCGAGTCCTGTCCGCCCTGCCGCACTCGTTCGGCGCTTCGGCGCCGAACGAGTCTATTGAAAGGAACGGCGAGTGAGCACCAGTGAAGTTGAGGAGAGCGGCGGCGTAGCCGAGCGCGCTACCAGCGACCGCGCTGCAAAGCGCAACTGGTTCAGCCGGATCGTGCTCTTCATCCAGCAGGTCATCGCCGAGCTGAAGAAGGTCGTAACGCCGACCCGCAAGGAGCTCATCAACTACACGCTCGTTGTGATCGCCTTCGTGGTGATCATGATGGCGCTGGTGTGGGCACTTGACCAGGTCTTCAGCTTCATCACCGTCTTCATCTTCGGGACGCCGCTCGGATAGTCGCGCGAGACGCGCTACTCCCGGCCCCGAATTCGGTAAGCACAGAAAGCAAGAGCAGCAGATGACGAGCGAGACGAGCAACACTCCCGAGGCCGACCTCGACGCGGCCCTCGATGCGCTGGCGCACACCGCTGACCCCGTTGTCGACGCGGCAGTTGAGGACGCCCTCGACATCGACTCCGTTGAGGAAGCAGAGGCTGCGGCCTCGGCGATTGTCGACGAGGAGACCGAGGACGGCGTCGCTGCGGATGCAGAGGCAGAAACCTCCGAGGATCCCTACAAGGCTTTCAAGAAGGATCTGCGCCGTCGCCCCGGCAAGTGGTTTGTGATTCACACCTACGCCGGCTACGAGCGCAAGGTGAAGTCGAACCTGTGGAACCGTCGCGAGACGATGGGTGCGGTTGACGACATCTACGAGATCCAGGTCCCCATGGAAGAAGTCATGGAGGTCAAGAACGGCCAGCGCAAGATGGTGACGCGCGTGCGCATCCCCGGCTACGTGCTCGTTCGCATGAACCTGACTGAGACCACCTGGTCCGTCGTTCGCCACACGCCTGGAGTGACCGGTTTTGTTGGCAACGCTCACAACCCCGTGCCCCTGCGCATCAACGAGGCGTTCGAGATGCTGAAGAGCACCGTCGAGCTCGAGCCCGCAGCAACGGCGAAGGGCAAGGCCGCGGCCAATGCCGCCGCCCAGGGCAACGTTGAGATCGACTTCGAGGTCGGCGAGACGATCACGATCAAGTCCGGCTCCTTCGAGGGGCTGCCGGGCACGATCAGCGAGATCAACCCCGCGGCCGGTAAGCTCACGGTTCTCGTGTCGCTGTTCGAGCGCGAGACTCCCGTGGAGCTGGGCTTCGATCAGGTCACCAAGATGGTCTAGTCCGGTTTCCCGGATGTGAGAGGGCCCCGCGCTTCGGCGCGGGGCCCTCTTTTTTGTTTCGCGCCCGCCCCGCCCTGCCCCGCCGCCGGGATTCGGGGTCACTTGGGCAGGGTGTCAGTGCAGCTAGGCAGGCGACACCCTGCCCAAGTGACCCCGAATCGGGGGAGGGGAGTGGGCTGGGTGCGGAGCGGGAAAAACTGGGGTACGATTGTGAAGTTGTGCGTTCGCGCATAACCACACCGCGTCCGGATCGGCCGGAACTGCGGGAGAGCGGGGAAACCCGTTCGAAGGAAAGGAAACAATCATGGCAAAGGCCAAGAAGGTTACCGGTCTGATTAAGCTTCAGATCGCTGCCGGTGCTGCCAACCCGGCACCCCCCGTGGGTCCCGCGCTGGGTCAGCACGGCGTCAACATCATGGAATTCTGCAAGGCGTACAACGCTGCAACGGAGTCCCAGCGCGGCAACATCGTTCCGGTGGAGATCACCGTGTACGAGGACCGCTCGTTCACCTTCGTCCTCAAGACCCCGCCCGCCGCTGAGCTCCTGAAGAAGGCTGCTGGCGTGCAGAAGGGCTCCGGCACCCCGCACACCGTCAAGGTTGCAAAGGTGACGGCTGAGCAGGTTCGCCAGATCGCCGAGCAGAAGCAGGCTGATCTCAACGCGAACGACCTCGACGCTGCGTCGAAGATCATCGCGGGCACCGCTCGCTCCATGGGCATCACGGTCGAGTAAGGGTACTGAAGATGGCACAGAAGTCGAAGGCGTACCGCGCCGCTGCCGAGAAGATCCAGGCAGACAAGTTCTACGCTCCCGCCGAGGCAGTTGCCCTGGCGAAGGAGACTGGTTCCACCAAGACCGACTCGACCGTTGAGGTCGCCGTCAAGCTCGGTGTGGACCCCCGCAAGGCAGACCAGATGGTGCGCGGCACCGTCAGCCTGCCCCACGGCACGGGCAAGACCGCCCGCGTCATCGTGTTCGCAGTTGGCCCCGCGGCTGAGGCAGCAATCGCTGCTGGCGCCGACGAGGTCGGTGGCGACGAGCTGATCGAGAAGGTTGCCGCTGGCTACACCGACTTCGATTCGGCCGTGTCGACCCCCGAGCTCATGGGCAAGGTTGGCCGCCTCGGTAAGGTGCTGGGTCCCCGTGGCCTCATGCCCAACCCGAAGACCGGCACCGTTACCCCGGACCCGGCCAAGGCCGTGACCGACATCAAGGGCGGCAAGATCGAGTTCCGCGTCGACAAGCACGCCAACGTGCACTTCATCGTCGGCAAGGCCTCCTTCACGGCTGAGCAGCTCTCGGACAACATCACGTCCGTGCTCGACGAGATCTCGCGTCTCAAGCCGTCGTCGGCCAAGGGCAAGTACGTGATCAAGGGCGCCGTTTCGACGACCTTCGGTCCCGGAATCCCGCTGGACGTTTCGGGCCTCTAAGCTCGCACGTTGCTTGATGCTGCGGCATCGAGCCCTACACGATCCCCTCGCTCCCTGGGAGCGGGGGGATCGCGTCGTTTCGGGATGTGCCGGTGCGATCTCCTATCATTGGGGGTATGCACGAGAGCCAGGCGTCACGTCCCCACTGCGGGGCCGAGGGATAGCCGTGGGCTCGCAGCGCGTGGCCTCCCATCCGGCGATCCCGGGGTTCAGCTACGTGCGCCCGCTGGGATCGGGCGGCTTCGCTCAGGTGTACCTCTACGAACAAGACTTCCCCCGCCGCGAGGTCGCGGTGAAGGTGCTGAACGCGGCCCCGCAGCAGCGCGCCGCGTTCGAACGCGAGGCCGATTCGATGGCCGCACTGAGCAGCCACCCCTCGATCGTGTCGATCTTTCAGGCGGGGATGTCGCTTGCGGGACAGCCGTTCCTCGTGATGGAGTACTGCCCGGCCTCGTTGGGCGCGCTCACGAAGCGCAACCCCGCGCAGTTGCGCGACGTGCTCGATGCCGGGGTGCGGCTCGCAGGCGCGCTCGAGACCGCGCATCGCGCCGGTGTGCTGCACCGAGACATCAAACCGGCGAACGTGCTGCTCACCTCGCTCGGCAAACCCGCGCTCTCGGACTTTGGGATCGCGGGCGGCCACGCCGTGCTCGAGAACGGCGAGCCCGCGGGTCCCGTGCCCGCTGACGAGGTGGCCATGTCTATCCCGTGGTCGGCACCCGAAGTGGTGCGCCTTGAGACCAGAGGTAGCGTCGCCACAGAGGTGTGGGCGCTCGGCGCAACCCTGTTCTCGTTTGCCGCGGGCCTCTCGCCCTTCGAGGAGGCAACGCGCGAGAAGAACACGCGCTCGCTGCTCATCGAGCGGATCGTGCGAGGCAAAGTGCAGCCGATTCCGGGTGCGCAGGGCTACGAGCCGTTTGATGCCGTGCTCGCGCGTGCGATGCGTCGCACCCCCGCCGAGCGTTTCGCTTCGATGGCGGAGTTCGGCGCGGCGCTGCAGGACGTGCAGCGCGGCTACGGTTTTGACGTGACCCCACTCGAGATCGTCGCGGAAGTTTGGACGCCGCAGACCGGAACCATTCCCGTGGGCGTGCGGGGGCCTGTCGTTTCCGAGGTGCCGGGCCGTCGCACCCGCGCTGAGCTCCGCGAGGTCGACTCCGACGGTGTCATCGTCGAGCGGCCGCGCTCCGCGAAGCGTGCCGCGTTGATCGGAGCGGCCATCGCGCTCGCGGGGGTCGCCGTGGTGGGAGGCACCCTCTGGGCGGTGCTGGGCGGTGGCGGGTGACCGCCGCGCAGCGGGGGTGGCAGACACGAACAGGGGAAACCGTGTCGCGACGGCGTCTCTGGGCGTGGGTTGCGGCTGGCGCGGCGACCGCGCTCATCGCGACCATCGCGATTGTCTCGGGCGGCTACGACGCGCGTGACACGCCACGCGTGGAGCCCGGCGTCTGGGTGGCGCGCGACGCGGGCCAATACGGTCGCGTGAACACGGATACCGGCGAGCTTGACACGGTGCGGAAGGTCACTGAACCCAGCGGCGTCGTGCAGGCCGGCGGCAGCGCCGCGGTGCTGACGAACGGATCGGGAGAGGCGTGGCCGATTGCGGCGGGCTCCCCGCAGGACCTGGGCATCCGCGATCGAGCGAGTTCGGGAGATGCGGCGGACGGTGCCGACGAGGCCGCGACAGCCAGCTCGGGATCGCAGGGCTCCGACGATGCCGCGCGCAGCGTCCGGCTGCCCGAGGGCGCGCGGGAGGTGCTCGTTGCCGGGCGCTTTGTCGCCGTGCGCACGGAGGCGGGCGGCGTGCTCGCGGGCGAACTCGCGGCCGAGTCGCTCAGCGCGGTGCCGAGCGCTGAGGAACTGGAACGCCAGCTCACCGCGCTGCGCCCGATCGGAGAGAGCGCGACGCCCTCGGATAACGCTCCTGAAGCGTCCGACGATGCCGCCGCAGACGAGGCTGCGGGGGACACCGCGCTCGATGCTGCCGCGATTGCCCTCGCCGCCGATGGCACGGTTGCGGTGTACTCGGCCGAGTCGCACACAATTCGCCGATTTGACGTGCCCCGCGACACCGAGCGTGGAAGCCCCACGGAGCTGCCGGGATCGCCCGCGGCGGAGCCGCAGCTTGCGCTTATCGGTGACGACTGGGTGCTGCTCGATGCGGCAGACGGCCGGTTGCTGCGTGCCGGGGCCGATCCCGCGCAGCTCACCCTTGAGGGGACGCCCCGCCTGCAGCTCAGCAGCTCCGGCCGCGGCGCAGACGGCGCGGCCGCGCTCATCGCAGACCAGGCGGGCCTTATCGCGGCCTCGCCGGGCCGTGATTCCGAGCGCGTCGCTGAAGCGAGCGGAACGCCGGCACGGCCGAGCGAGGTGGCGGGCGAGCGCTTTGCCGCATGGCTCGGGCAGGGCGCGGGCACGCTGTGGCGCAGCGCACGCGCGGAGACCCTCCCGCTGCAGTTTGATGACGCGGTGCGCGATGCGACGGACCTCGCCCCGGTGATCCAGAGCAACGGCGATCGGGCCGTGCTGAGCGAACCGCGAACCGGCATGCTGTGGACACTGCCGGACGGCGCACTGATCCCACTCTCGCAGTGGAGTCTCGCTGATCCGCCGCAAGAGCTGCGTGGCGCCGTGGTGGTTGAGGAGGTCACCGAGCAGGTGGCGCCCACCGCCGTCGATGACTCGTTCGGCGCCCGCCCCGGGGTGCCAACGCCGCTGCCCGTGCTGCTCAACGACTTTGATGCGAACGTGCGCGACGTGCTGACGGTTGTGCCCGACTCGATCGACGATTCCTCGCTGCCCGAGGAGTTCGGCACGCTCGAGCTGCTCGCAGATCGGCAGTCGCTCGTGTTCCAGGCCGCACCCGGCGCGCGGGGCACCGCAAGCTTCAGCTACCGGATCTCAGATGGCACCCTCGAGTCGGCGCCCGCGACCGTCACGCTGCGCATCGCCGCGGATGACGAGAACGGAGCGCCTGCGTGGTGTCCCGTGGAGGGGTGCCAGCGTGAGTGGGGCGTGCCCGCGGTGGTGCCGGGCGGTACGCTCGTCGCGCCGCTGCTCGAAGGATGGGTCGATCCCGAGGGTGATGTGATGACCCTCGCGCGCGTGGCGCCCGTGCGGGCGGCGGATCCCGTGCGCGCGATTGTCACTGCGGACGGGCGCCTGGCGGTGCGCCATACCGACCCGAACGCTGGGCCCGCGGACATTGGGCTGCGCGTGACCGTGCGCGACAGTCGTGGAGCTGAGGCGGAGCGCGAGTTGACGCTGCAGGTGCGCGCTGACGCGGTGCCCGTCGTGACGGGTACCGCCGCGACCATCGCGGTGGGGCAGCCGACCACGATTCGCCCGCTCGAGCGGGTGGCCGGCGGCTCGGGAACCTTCACGCTGGTCGACGTCGTGCCGCTCGCTGGTTCGGCGCAGGCGGCTCCGCAGCAGACCTCCGGCACGGTGCAGGTGACTGCGAGCGATGCTGGGGTATCCAGCTACGCGATGACGGTGCGCGATGCGGTCACGGGAACGGAGACAACGGGCACCCTGCGGGTCACAGCAGTGGCGGGTGGGCCGCAGCTCGTCCTGCCACCGCTCCGCGCCTATGTGCGGCCGCTCGCTGACTCGACCGTTGAAGTGCTCGATGCCATTCCTGGGGCGCAGGACCGTGCGCTCGCGGTGCGCAGCGTTGCCGTGGTGGACGGCGATCTGCGGGCCGACGTCGTTGAGCACGCGCGGGTGCGCGTCGCCGGAAACACCGCGGACGGGGCGCCCGGCCGAATTGGTTCCGCAGACATCACTGTGGCGGAGGGCGATGCGAGCGCGCGCGGTCGCCTCACCGTGTTCCAGGTGCCCGAGACCAGCGGCGCTGGGGTGATCGCGGTCGGCAACTCCGCGACCGTGCGCGCGGGATCGACCGTCGACGTGCGCGTGCTCGAAAACGATGTTGCGCCGCCGGGGGAGCGTCTGCTGCTGGACCCGAAGGTCACCTCCTCCGGGGCAGCCGGCGAACTCGCCTTCGCAGCGGGGGGCACACTGCGGTATGTGGCGCCGGACAAGCCGGGCACCTATCGTGTGAGCTACACCGCATACGCCGCGGGCGCCCCCGAACTGAGCGACACCGGCGAGGTCGTGTTTACCGTGGTCGGGACGGGAGCCAACCGGGATCCGCAGCCCTCCGCAGTGACCGCGCGGGTGGCGCCGGGCGGCAGCGCGAGCGTGCGCGTGCCGCTCACGGGTGTGGACCCGGACGGGGATCGCGTGCGATTGGTGAGCATCGACGCGGGCGATGACCCGCGAATCTCTGCCACGCTCGATGCGTCGGGCACGGGCATCGAGGTCGGCGCATCTGCGGCGGCCGAGGCGGGCACCGTTCCGCTGCGCTACACGGTGAGCGATGGCCGCGGCGGAACCGGGCGCGGCACGCTCAACGTCGTGGTGACGGGCGACTCGAGCGGCGCGCCAACCGCGATGACCGACCAAGTGCGGTTGGTGCCGGGCGGCGCGACGGTGATCCGGCCGCTCGACAACGATGTTGACCCCGCGGGCGGCACGCTCACCCTGCGCTCGGTGCAGCCGAACACCACGGCCGCACCCGATAGCGCGGAGTACCGTGCCTTGGCCGAGGCGCTCGACGTGTCCGAGATCGCCGAGGGGCGGGTCGGAGTGCGCGCGGGCGCAGAACTGGGCACGGTGTCGTACCGCTACTCGGTGCGCTCGGAGCAGAGTGGGAGCACCGCGGAGGGCCTCATCGTCGTGCAGACCTCCGAGCGCGTCGGAGCGCAGGCACCCGCAGTGCGGGATACCGTGCTCAGCGTGCGGGATCGCTCGCAGCTTGCGGGGCGTGGCGTGGACGTGCTCTCGGGGAAAGTGCGCTGGCAGGGCGGCGACCCAGACACACTCAAGCTCTCGCTGTGGGACGCGCAGCGCGGCGACTACCGGGTTTCGGGATCGCAGATTGCCGGCGACTATAACCCAGCGGGCGACCTCGTGATCTTCAAGGTGAGTGGGACAGACGCGAACGGCACCGCTGTCGCGAGCTACGGCTTCCTCGTGATTCCGCCGCTCGACGAACTGCGCGTCACGCTGAAGCCTGGGCTCGCGCCGCTCGAGGTCGACGAGGGCGAGACCGTCTCGGCGCGCGTCGCCGACCTCGTGGATGCCGGACCCACCGATCGCATTGAGCTGCGCGGCAGCGTCTTCGCGACTGGGCGCCCCGGTGCGCGCTGCGAAGCCGAGAACTCCAGCACGATTCGGTACCTGGCCGGCCGCGGCGAGCCCTGGACCGACAGCTGCCAGATGGAAGTGCGCCTTTCGGGCCAGGAACGGTGGACCGTGCTGCCCGTGCCCATCCGCGTCATCCCGAGTGAGCCTGTCGCCGAGCTCCGTGCCTTGACCCGCACGATTTCGCCGGGAGCGAGTGAAACGATTGCCCTGAGCGACATGGTGACCTGGCAGGGTGAGCGGGCCGGTTCCGCCTCCGCGCTTCGTTTCTCGTTGAGCGGTGCGAGCGAGGCGTTCGACGTGACGATTGGCGGCGGCACGGTGCAGGCGACGGCCCGCGCAGATGCGCGCGCCGGAGTCGAGGAGACGCTGACGGTATCCGTGACCGGCGCGGGTGAATCGCGCGCCCCACTGACCCTCCGGGTGGGCGAGAGCCCGCGAGACCTTCCGCGTGGCGGCACGGTCTCGCTGAACTGCACGGTGGGCCAGCCCTGCGCTGCAGACCTCGTGGGCGTGGCCGGCGAGCACGACCCGTTTGCCGGGAAGCGCGGCGGTGGGCTGCGGGTGGTGTCGGTGGACGGCGCCGGGTGTTCAATCGCCCGCTTCGCCGTGTCGGACGAGCAGCGCGTCAACGTGAGCTGGCCCGACACGAACGGCCCCGGCGGTACGTGCACGGTGGGCTACACGGTGCGCGACGCGCAGGGACGGGTGGGCGCTGGCTCGATTGAGCTCGACGCGCAGGGCCTTCCTGACGCGCCGGCAAGCATTACGCAGACCGGGTTTACCGCGTCGAGCGCATCGTTCCGGGTGACCCTGGGTGGGCGGCAGGCTCACCCCGATGTGACGGGTGTGCGTGTGCAGGGCGCGGGGTCATCGAGCTGCACCTCGGCAGGATCGGGCGCATTCGACTGCGTGGTGACGGGGCTCGAGAGCGGCGTGCGCAACAGCTTCACCGCACGCGCCCAGAACTCGGTGGGCGACTCGGCTCCCTCGAGTGCGATCACCGCGTGGGCCTACCGTGCGCCGGAGCAGCCGACGCTTTCGGTCTCGTCCCTCCCTGACGCGGGAAACACCGACCAGGCGAGCGGTGGCCTCCGCGTCTCAGCGAACGGCTCCGCGGATACGCGTGAGCTGCGGGTCGCCGTCGGCGGGGTCGCCCAGGGCGCGATCTCGGGCAGCCGTGGCAGCATCGACCTCCGCGGCCTGCCCGTGGGCGCGGCGACCGTCACCGTCACCCCGGTGACCGCGCACGAGCTTCCCCCGGTGCCGGGCGGTTCAGACACGGGAACCGCAGCGCAGGCCGAGGGGCGGGTGATCGGCGCTCCGCTCCTGCGCGGCGCCACGCTGCAGAGCGAATCGGGATCGACGAGCGCCACGGTGATCCCCGACGGGGGCTCCGCCCACGCGAGTGAGACGGTCACGCTGCGGTACGCAGTCGCGCCGCGGGGGAGCGCACCCGATTGTGTGGCTGGCGGCAGCGCGAATGCGACCTTCTCCGATTTGAAGCGTGGCGGCTGGTACCGCGGCGCCGCGTGCGCAACGAGTCCGTACGGCGTGAGCTCTGCGACAACGGGCGAGACCCAGGTGGGCGGCACGATCCCGGATCCCCGTGCGAGCTATGCGGTGTCGACGACCCCGGTGGGCGACAGCAGCCGCGCAAGCTATGGCTATGTGGGCTCGCCGAGCGCCGAGGCGCTCCTCCCCGGCGCGAAGCTCCGCTTCCTGCCGGGTGGCGGCGAGGCCCCGCCCGAGAACCCAAACGACGCAACCCCGATCACGGTGCAGCAGTGCCTTGGCGGACAGTGTTCGGAGCCCGCGCCGGCGCGCTGGAGCGGTGCCCCGCGCCCCGTGGTTGTCGAGCTCAACGGCAGCTGCGTCGACCCCGCGGCGGTGGGCGATCCCGCAGCGGTCGGGAAGACCGCGACGATCTCGGCCGCGGCTGCAGGCAGCGCCAGCTACGCGGTCGGCGCGCCTGCGGACGGAACCGTTCCACTCACGGTGAGCTGGGCAGGCGACTATGCAGCGCTCACTCCGGCAGTGCTGAACGCGCCCGTCTGCGCGCCCTAGCCCCTATTCTTTTCCACCGACCACCCCAACCACACGAGGACTCATGAACGCACAGCAGCAGGATCCGCGCGACGACTTTCCCGTGGACGACGATCCCACGCTCGTCCCGGCCTCGCCGAGCGCGGAGCCCGCAACGCGGCCGAGCGCGCCCCTCGGAAGCGCACCCTCCGGCGGCACCGGTGGCGCAGCGCGTGGCGTGGCGAGCGATGCGCTCCGGCCAGAGCAGGCACGGTGGGTGCAGCAGGTGTTCTCCGCGTGCGCAGACGCGCTCGGCGAGGTTGTCCAAGGCAAGCGCCGCGTCATCGAGCTCGTCTTGGCGAGCACCTTCGCGGGCGGGCACGTGCTGCTCGAGGACGTGCCCGGCACGGGCAAGACGGCGCTCGCGCGCGCGCTCGCGGCAGTGATCCAGGGCACCTCCTCGCGCATTCAGTTCACCCCCGACTTGCTGCCTGGCGACGTCACGGGCATTTCCGTGTTCGATCAGCGCGCTGGGGTGTTCGAGTTTCATGCGGGCCCAGTATTCGCGAACGTGGTGCTCGCCGACGAGATCAACCGCGCCAGCCCGAAGACGCAGTCGGCACTGCTCGAGGTGATGGAGGAAGCGCGGGTGACGGTCGACGGGGTCTCCCACGAGGTGGGCAATCCGTTCCTCGTGATCGCCACGCAGAACCCCATTGAGCAGGCGGGCACCTACCGTTTGCCGGAGGCGCAGCTCGACCGCTTCATGATCAAGACGACGATCGGCTACCCGGATGCGTCCGCGATGCTGCGCATTCTCGAGCAGCACCGCCGGGTGCAGGAGCCCATCGAGCCGGTGGTCACGACCGCGATGGTTGCGCAGGCGCAGGCGCTGGTCGATCGTGTCCATGTGAGCCCGCTCGTCGCCGACTACGCCGTGCAGATCGTCGAGGCCACTCGCCGTGCGCGCGAGGTGCGCCTGGGCGCCAGTGTGCGTGGTGCGCTCGCGCTTGTGCGCCTCGCGACCGCCTGGGCCGCGGCAGCGGGACGCCACTATGTCACGCCGGACGATGTGCGCGACCTTGCGCTGCCGACCCTCGCGCACCGCCTTGTGCTGGAACCGGAGGCGGAGTTCGACGGCGTCACCGCAGAGCAGATCGTCGGTCAGGTGCTGCTTGACGCACCCATGCCGCGGGAGAACGGCACCGCGTGAGCCAGACGGACACCGCACCGCCCTCGCGGCGGAACCCGCTGGCGATGCTCCGGGCGGGTCTCACCCGTGCCGTGCGCGTTGTCACGCCGGCGGGCCGCTTCGTGGCGCTGGGCGGTGTGCTTGCCGCGGTGCTCGCCGCGTGGCTGGGGTGGGCTGAAGCGGGAATGCTCGCCATCGCCGCAGCGCTGCTGATCCTCGTTTCGCTGCCGTTCCTGCTGGGCGGCCGCGCGTACCGGGTCGAGCTGCACGCAGAACGCGAGCGGGTGGTCGCGGGGGGCGAGGCAACACTGCGCGTCGGCGTGACGAACGCAAGCCGCACGCCAGCGCTGCCGGCGACGGCGGAGCTGCCCGTGGGCGCGGCACTTCGTGAACTACCGATCCCCTTCCTCACCCCCGGTGCCGAGGCAGCGATCGAGGTTGCCGTGCCGACGCCCCACCGCGGGGTGATCGATGTTGGGCCGCTTGCGCTGACCCGGCGCGACCCGATCGGTCTCCTGCAGCGCGAGCTGAGCTGGCCGGCGCATCGGCGCATTCACGTGCACCCGGTCACGGCCGCGCTCCCGGCGAGTAGCGCCGGGCTCATCCGCGACCTAGAGGGGGATGCGAGCCGTCGCCTCACCGATGCCGACCTCTCGTTTCACGCTGTGCGCGAGTACGCCGCGGGCGATGCGCGGCGGCACATCCACTGGCGCTCCACGGCGAAGACCGGCCGACTCATGGTGCGGCAGTACGAGGAATCCCAGACCGCGCGTTCCGCGATCCTGTTCGATAGTCGCCGTGACGCGTACGCGACGCCCGAGGAGTTCGAACTGGGCGTGAGTACCGCGGCCTCGTTCGGTGCGCACGCGGTTCGGGAAGGACGCGAGCGCCTCGTGGCCACGCAGTGGGTGGCGGGGCGAGTGCGAGCCGCGCTCGCGGGTGCATGTGAGCTGCCCAGCCGTACCGGCGCGCAGCTGCTCGACGCCTGGGCGGAACTCGATCCGAGCGACGCGGGCGTGCCCCTCGAACAGCTGGCGCGCGGGCTTGCGGAGTCGGGGCGACCACTGTCGCTCGTGGTGCTCATCACGGGTTCCCGCCCCGAGGCACAGCGGCTGCGCCGCGCCACCGTCCCCTTCGCGGGCGATGTTGCCGTGCTGACGGTGCGCTGCGCGTTGCACGCAGATCCCGCGATTCATCGCGGGGCCGGTTCCGCGCTCCTCACGGTCGGGGCGCTGCAGGACACCGCGCCGCTCCTCCTCCGTCGGGGAAGCGCGTGAGCCCGCGGCGGCCCGGACCCGGCTTCGCCGCGGGCCTCCTCGCCTTCGCGATTGCGCTCGTCGCGCTCGCGGCGGCCTGGCCGATCTATCAGGATCCGCGTGCCGCGCTCGTCACGGGCGTCGCAGCAGCGGCCGCGTTCCTCGTGGTGTGGGCGGGCACTCGCTGGCGCTGGGGCGTCGGCACCGCGGTCGCCCTCGCCGTGGTGGGCACGGCGCTCATCGTGCCGCTCGCGGTTCCCGCGGCACTCGGCGGCGGGGTACGCAGCTTCTTCCTGGGGCTCGGCGATGGGCTTGCTTCGGTTGCGCTCGGGTGGAAACAGCTCCTCACCCTCACGCTCCCCGTGGGGCACTACCAGTCGGTGCTGGTCCCGCTTCTCGTCGTTGTGCTGCTCTCGGTTGCCGCATCGACACGCCTCGCCGCGGGCGGCCCTTGGGCGCACGCGCTCGCCGCGATCCCACTCCTCGCGCCGGTGCTCTTCGGCACCGTGTTCGGGCCCGGAACGCCGAGCGAGCCGCTGAGCATCGGCCCGATCCTCATCGAAGCCCCGCGCGAGCTCGCGCTCTGGGGAGTGAGCGCGATCCTGGTGACCACCTGGATCGCGTGGAGTTCGGGCCGAGCGCGCCGCGCGGCACTGCGCCTGGGGGGCGGCCCGCGGGCAACCGGGCGCCGGTTCGTGCGCGGCAGCCTGGCTGCGCTCCTTGCGGTGGGCGCGCTCGCCGCGGGCACCATACTCGCGCCCGCTGTCACCGCGACACCGCGCACGCTGCCGCGTGACCAGGTGGACCCGGTCGTGGTGGTCCGCGCACAGAGCAGCCCGCTCTCGGGGTATCGCGTGTGGAAGCGTGACGCCGCCTTCGACGCGCCGCTCTTTACAGTGACGAGTGACGGGGAGCTCCCGCAACGGCTGCGCATCGCCGTGCTCGACGACGCGAACGGCGTCGACTTCGCGGTGACCGCGGAGCGCGGCACCTTCACCCGCTTCCCGAGCGGGCACGACGTGCCAGACCCGAGTCGGATCAGCGTGCGGCTTGACTCAGGGGACTCCGGGATCTGGCTGCCGCTCCCCGCCGAACTCGGTGAGCCGCCGCGCTTCACCGGTCCGCGCTCCGCAGATCTCGCCGATGGCTTCTACCTGGATCGCGAGACAGGCGCCGGGATTGCCGTGCCCACCGCGGCGGGGCTGCGCTCCGGCGACGGCTACACCGCGGTCGTCGGCACGGCGGCGGACGCTCAGCTCGATCCCGCGCCCGCGTTTGATACCCCGCAGATCGACCGCACCGCGTACCCGCAGCTCGACCGTTGGGTGCGCATGCAGCAGTTGCCTGCCACGGGTGCGGGGCTGCAGACCGCGATTGAGCGGCTGCGCGAGCGTGGATACCTGAGTCACGCGCTGAGCGACAACCCCGGTGCGCGCGCCTGGCTCGACGAGTTGAGCGCAGAGCACGGCACGCGGTTCGTCGCGAGCGCCGGGGGCCATTCTGACGCCCGTGTCGAGGAACTGTTCGCGCAGCTTGCGGACCGCCAGGCGGCTGCCGGCGAGGGTGCCAGCAGCGCTGAGCTCGTGGCGGGCATCGGCGACGACGAGCAGTTCGCGGTTGCCGCCGCGCGGCTCGCCGAGGCGTTTGGCTTCGACGCGCGTGTCGTGCTCGGAGTGCGGCTCGACGGTGCCGACGGTGCCGCCGGTGCCGCCGGTGCCGCCGGTGCCGCCGACTCTGGCGAGGTGCCCGGTGTGCCCGCGTGCGGCGAAACGTGTGCGGGGCGCAACATCGCCGCGTGGGTGGAGGCGCGTGGCGCGGATGGCGTGTGGGCGCCGCTCGATGTCACCCCGCAGGTCGCCGTTCCACCCGCAGCGCTCACCGAGGGCGAACGTCTCCCTGAGCACCCAACGGTGCCGGAGGAGCGCGACGCACACGAGAGCGATCCGGAGTACGGAGCGGGAACGGGCGACAGCTCGTCCGATCCGGCGCCGCCGCGAACGGAACCCGGCAGCGTGTGGCCCTGGGTGCGCGGGGTCTCGCTGGGGCTTCTCGGCGTGCTCCTGCTCACCACCCTGGCGCTCTTCATCCCCGCGATCAAGGCGCTGCGCACGCGGCGGCGACGCGGCGCTTCGCACCCCGAAGTGCGCGCGCTCGGCGCGTGGGAGGAGTTTGTCGACCTGCACGTGGACGCCGGGGCGATCCCGCGACCGCGCAGTCGCGGGGCGGCGACGGAGAGCCGCCGCGATCTGGGTGCCCGCCTGCCCGGTGGTGCGACGTTCGCTGCGCGCGTCGACCACGCGGTGTTCTCCCCGGAGGGCGCGTCCGCAGACGAGGCGACCGAGCTGTGGTCGCGCGTCGATCGTGCGCGGGATCAGCTGCGCGCGGACCGCTCGGGTCTGGGACGGCTCCGTGTACGCTTCTCACTCGCTTCGTTCGGGATCGGCCCCGAGCGGTCCGCACATCCACCCGCGGCCGCGGCCACGTCTGGCGAGGCGGAGCCCGCGAAACCAGAAGAGGTGCCCCGTGCGTGACCCTGATGAGGTGACCGGCGGTACGAGCGGAACGCCCGCGCCGCCCGTGCCTGAACCGACCGACGAGCGCTCCGCGCGTGCGCTCGCCGCACTGATGTTCAAGCCGAAGCTGGATCCCGAGCGGCGGTTGCCGCAGGCGCCGGGCGAACCGCCTGCACCGGTGCACGGCGGCGAGCGACCGGAGATCCCCGTGGTGTACGGGGCGCGGGCGGTACCGGAACTGGATCCTGCCGCCGCGGCAGCGGATCTCGCGGCAGCGGATCTCGCGGCGTGGGATCTCGGAGCGCCCGGGGAGCTGCCCGCTCCGGGGCCCGGTTCGACTCCCGACCAGGCACGCGCCACCGCGGCCGATGACCCCAAGGGAGCGCTCCCGTCGCTCGCGCGCCAGAATGCGCGGTTCCGTCGCGCGGTGCTCGTCGGCGGACCGGTGCTGCTCATCGGTGTGGTGACGGGGATCACGGTCATCGTGAGGCTGCTGCTCAGCTGAGTGTTCGTCAGGCGCGTTCCGGCTGTTGCACACCCGCCACACGTAGAATGAGAGGCAGTGGATCACCCGCACTGCGGTGGGATTCGCTTCCGACTCCCCGAGTGAATGGACTGGTGGCGATCCGATGAGTTCTGAACTCAGCAGCGGTGGCTTCACGGTGCTTGTCGCGATGCTCAGCATTTGGGGCCTCGTCGCGCTCGTGCTGTACGTCTGGTACCTCTGGGCGCTGTCGAAGCTGTTTCCCTACCTGGGGCTGCCGTCGCGCGATGGGTGGATCCCCGTCTGGAATCAGTGGCAGTTGCTGAAGCGTGGCGGCCTGCCCGGCTGGCTCGTGCTGCTCGGGTTTGTGCCCGGACTGATCCTCGTCGTCATCGTTGTGAGCATCATCGCCATCCACCGGCTGAATCGAGAGTTCGGCAAGGACGCCTGGTACACCGTGCTCGGTGCATTCCTTCCCCCGATCTGGGCCATGCTCTTGGCAAGCCACATCGGCGATGGCATGTACGCGGGTGCGCGGGTGTACCAGGGCGAGACCGCGTTTCCGCCGCTCTCGCCATCGCGTCGTGCGGCTGCGGTGGCAGCGGGAGGCGGTGCGGGGAGCCCCGCGGCCAGTGAACCCGCAGCCTGGCGGGGCCTGCCTCCCGTCTCGGAGGCCGCGCTTGCGGAGGCACACCGTGAGCCGAGCGACCCGCAGCGCGCGGGCGGCGCCGAACCCGTCGCGCCCGTTGCGCCGGTCACGTCGCCGTCGACGGGAGCTAGCGGAAGCGAGCGCGTTCGTGCCGCCGCCGATCCGCACGACATGAACGACTGGGGCTTCAGTAACACGACGATCGGCAACTTCGAGCGTCTCGCTGCCGAGGAGGTTGAGGAGCGCCCGGCCACCCCGCTCGGTGTGCGCGCTGCGCCAGAGCCCTTCGCGTGGCCTGAGCCCCGGGCCCCGCGCGCTGCTGCGCCGGCGCCCCCAGCTGACTTGTCGACTCCCGCTGAGCCCGTGGTTCCCGCCGCACCCGCGGTCACGGCGGTGCCGCCGACTCCCGTGGTTCCCGCTGCGCCTGAGCCTCCCGTTGTGCCTGTGCCTCCCGTTGTGCCTGAGCTTCCCGTCGAAGAACAGCCCGAGCCTGCAGCAGCGCCCGCGGCGCAGCGGTGGGGACTCGAACTGCCCGACGGTGAGGTGCTCGAACTCGTCGGCACCGACATCGTGGCGGGCCGGAAGCCGAGCAGCCTGGAAGGCTCCGAGACCCTGCTGCTTGCCGACCCCACTCGAACGGTGTCGAAGTCGCACGTGCGGCTGCGCTTGGCCGGCGGCGAGTGGACGGTGGAAGACTTGAACTCTACGAACGGCCTTACGCTGGTCTCGTCGAGCGGGCAGCGTGCGCAGTTGCCCGCCGGGCTGACGTTCCCCGCGACGGAGCACATGATCTTCGGCACCCTTGAGGTGCACCTCCGCGCCCTCTGACCGCCGCCCTCCCCGGCTCACCCCACTCCACCCGCACCCCCACACGCAAGCGCAAGATCGGGGTCAGTTGGGCAGGGTGTCGGTGTGCGCGCTCGCGCGACACCCTGCCCAACTGACCCCGATTCGCCAGGGGGCGGGGGCGGGGCGGGGCGGTTAGATGAGGCCCTCGGACAGCTGGCTCGGGGTGCCGAAGCGGTGCGCGGTGATCGAGACCGCCTGCTCCCGGAGGTGCGGCAGCAGCTCCACACGGCCCGCGGAGACGACCGGGCCAGCGTACACCGCGATGTCCGGCTTGCCGCCCGTCGCGGCGTGGATGCGCGCCGCCTCGTCCGCGCGTGACGCACCCGCAACGAGACGCACGCGCGCGCTCGCCGCTGGCCCATCCTGTGCGGCAAGCCCCGCGAGGCGAGCGCCCCACGCAGCTTCGTCCTCAAGCTGCACGGAGACGCCGGCCTGCACGAGTGCCGTGGCGAGGGGCGTCGGCAACGCGAACGCTGCGCTCACCACGGGGGCGACGCGCTCGGCCGCGGCCGACGATCCGGCCGCACCGGCGGTGATCCCCGCCGCAATCGCGCGGACGGCCTCGTGGAGGGGTGCATCCGCCGCAACTCGGATTGTGGTGCTGACCGCGTGGTAGCGAAGCAGGTTGCGCTCGACCCCGAGCTGCGAGGCATCACGCGCCACACCAAACTCGGCGTCCCACGCTGCCGCATCGCTGCCCAGCGCGGTGCGCAGCCAGGCAAGCTCGGCGCCCGCAAGACCCGCACGCTCGGCCGCCGCGAGAACCGGCGCAGCTGCGGGGTGTGCGGCTCCTGCCGCCACCGCGACCGGCGCGTCGGCCCAGTTGCCGAGCCCGTGCAGGTAGTTCGGCCCGCCGGCCTTCGTGCCAGCGCCGATGGCCGACTTCTTCCATCCACCAAACGACTGCCGTCGCACGATCGCACCGGTGATGCCGCGGTTGACGTACAGGTTGCCGGCCTGGATGCGGCGCAGCCACGTCTCGAGGTCGTCTCGGTCGAGCGAGTGCAGCCCGCTCGTGAGCCCGTAGTCGATGTCGTTCACCATATCGATCGCCTCGTCGAGCGTGTCCGCCGTCATGATGCCGAGGATCGGGCCGAAGTACTCGGTGAGGTGGTATTCGGAGCCGCGGCGCACCCCATCGCGCACTCCCGGGCTCCACAGCTTCGTGCTGCCCTGCGCATCCCGCGCCAGCGGGCTGTCGCTCTCCACGGGCGCGGGCTCAATGAGCCACCGCTCGCCCGCACCCAGCCGCGTGAGCCCGCGAAGCAGCTTCCCGTCGGGCGCCGTGATGATCGGCCCCATCTGCGTGCCGAGGTGTTCGGGCGTTCCCACGCGGAGTGAACGCACCGCATCGAGCAGCTGCCCGCGGAACCGCTCCGAGGTGGCGACCGATCCCACGAGGATGACGAGCGAGGCCGCCGAGCACTTCTGGCCGGCGTGGCCGAAGGCGGACTGCGCGACGTCGCGCGCGGCGAGATCTAAATCCGCGTTGGGCGTCACGATGATCGCGTTTTTCCCGCTCGTCTCGGCGAGAATCGGCAGGTCCTGCCGCAGCTCGCGGAAGCGGACTGCGGTCTCGTACGCGCCTGTGAGGATGAGCCGGTCCACGCGGGGATCGGCGACGAGCCGCGAGCCCAGATCCCGATCTCGGAACTGCACGAGCTGCAGCACCTCCCGGGGCACGCCGGCCTCCCACAGCGCCTCGACCATCACGGCGCCCGAGCGGGCGGAGTTCGAGGCGGGCTTGATGATCACCGACGAGCCTGCGGCGAGCGCCGCGAGCGCTCCACCCGCGGGGATTGCGACGGGGAAGTTCCACGGTGGAATGACCGCGGTGAGCGCGACGGGCTCAAACGTCGCCCCGTCGACCTGCTCGAGCAGCTGTCCGAGCATCGCGTAGTAGTTCGCGAAGTCGATCGCCTCGGATACCTCGGGGTCACCCTGGTCGAGGGTCTTGCCGCACTCGGAGCCCATGACCTCGAGGAGCTCGCCGCGGCGTTCCTCGAGTCGTTCGCCCGCGCGCATGAGAATGCGGGCACGCTCGTCGGCTCCGAGCGCCTGCCACCCGGCGGACGCCGCGATGCCGCGCTCGATGATCGCATCGAGCGCGGCATCATCAGGCACCACGGCGTCGGCGACGAGCTGCGTGCCGAGCTGCGAGTCGGTCATGCGGTCAGCAATCGCGAGCCCCCACACCCGGTTTCCGGGCAGATCGGGATCGGTGTCGGGCGCATTGTCGAACTCGCCCCGCCGGCCGGCGGCCACGCGGGCCTCAACGCGCGCCTCAGTGCCCGCGGTGTCGTATTCGCGGCGATCCTGCTGTCGGTTCGGCGGGGGCACCGCGAGGCCCGCGGCGCTGCCATCCCCGGTGATCGCGGTGAGCGCGTCAAGAGAGGCGAGGAAGCGATCGCGCTCGCGTTCGAAGAGGGGGCGGCTTTCGCCCAGCTCGAACACCGCGGACATGAAGTTCTCCTGGCTCGCGCCCTCTTCGAGGCGACGAATCAGGTATGCGATGGCGACATCGAACTCCTCGGGGTGCACCACGGGGGTGTAGAGCAGGAGAGAGCCGACCTCGCGCTTCACCGCTTCGGCCTGCCCGGTGGCCATGCCGAGCAGCATCTCGAACTCGATCCCGCTCTCTGCGCCGCGCGCCTTCGCGAGCAGCCAGGCGAGTGCCACATCGAAGAGGTTGTGGCCGGCAACTCCGATGCGCACATTGCGCACGCGATCCGGGTGGAGCGCGTAGTCGATGACGGCCTTGTAGCTCGTGTCGGAGTCCTGCTTCGTGCCCCAGGTCGCGGCGGGCCAGCCGTGAATCGCGGCGTCGACGAGCTCCATGGGCAGGTTGGCGCCCTTCACGATGCGCACCTTGATGGGGGCTCCGCCGCGAGCGACGCGGCCCGCCGACCACTGCTGCAGGCGGATCATCGCCCCGAGGGCGTCCGGCAGGTATGCCTGGAGCACGATGCCTGCCTCGAGCTCGAGGAACTCGGGTCGGTCGAGGATGCTCGTGAACACCGCGAGGGTGAGGTCGAGATCCTTGTACTCCTCCATATCGAGGTTGATGAACTTGCGGGGGCTTGCCGCCGCGGCGCGCGTGAAGAGCGGGATCAGCTGCTCCTCGATGTGCGCGACGGCCTCGTCGAACGCCCAGTGGTTGTGCGGGGCGACTGTGGAGGAAACCTTGATCGAGACGTAGTCGACGTCGGGACGGTCGAGCAGGCGATGCGTGCCGGCGAGGCGGCGCTCCGCCTCGTGCTCGCCGAGGATGGCTTCGCCCAGCAGGTTGATGTTCAGTCGCACGTCGTCGGTGCGGAGCTTGGCGATCGCGCGGCCGAGCTTCTGATCGCTCGCGTCGATGATGAGGTGGCTGACCATCTGGCGGAGCACGCGCCGCGCGATGGGCACGACGACGCCGGGGAGGGGCTTTGCGAATGCGCCACCCAGGCCGATCGCGCCGCGGAGCGGGGCGGCGAGGAACTTCGGGGTGAGCGGGGTGAGCTCGCTCAGCTTCTTCGCCGCAGCGCGGAGGTCTTCGGGGCGCACCACGCCGTCGACGAAGCCCACGGTGAAATCGAGCCCGTTCGGGTCGCGCAGCACGCCGGCGAGGCGCGCGGCCGAGGGGTCTGCGGGAATCTCCGCGGCTTCGCGGATCCAGCGCTCGACGAGCGCGATGGCCTCGGGTGCGAGGTCCTGGGGGCGGGTGGTGGCGTGCACGGTCACGACGGGCCTTTCAACGAACAGGTATGGCGGATGGGCGTCAGCGATGAGCGCCCGTAGTGTCAGTGTGGAGCTGTTGAAGTATGAAGTACAGCGATTGTTTTCATGGAATATCATGAAGAAAAGCTGAACGGTTGCGAGTAGAAGGGGAACGAACGCCGATGCTCGATATGAAGCGGTTGCGCCTGCTTTGGGAACTGCACGCGCGCGGCACGATCGCGGCCGTCGCACAGGCCCTGAACTACAGTCCCTCGGCGGTCTCCCAACAGCTCGCGCTCCTCGAGCGCGAGGCGGGCGTCGAACTGCTGCGCAAAAGCGGCAGAACGCTCGAGCTGACGCCCGCGGGCGCCGCGCTCGCCGCCGAAGCCGAGACCCTGCTCGCCGGGCTCGAGCGCGCGGAGTCGGCACTCCACCGTGCGCGGGATGAGGTCTCGGGCACCGTGCGGGTCGCAGCCTTCCAGACCGCGATGCTCGCGTTCATGCCCGAGGCGCTCCGAGCGCTCCGCGAGCGACACCCGGCGCTGCGCGTCGAGGTCGTGCAGGTGGAGCCCGGCGCGGCGCTCCACGAGACCTGGGCTCGCGGTTTCGACCTCGTGGTGGCCGAGCAGTACCCGGGGCACTCCGCTCCGCACTTCCAGGGACTCGACCGCGAGCCACTCACGCGGGATCCGATTCGGCTCGGCCTCCCCCCGCTCGGGGCGGGGGACCCCAGGTTCGACGCGGCCACCCAGCTCGCCGACCTTGCGGAGCTCCCCTGGGTAATGGAGCCGCACGGCGCCGCCACCCGGCACTGGGCCGAGCAGGCGTGCCGCAGCGCAGGGTTCGAGCCAGACGTGCGGTACGAGACGGCCGATCTGCAGGCGCACCTCCGCCTCATTGAATCGGGCAACGCGGTCGCGCTGCTCCCCGGGCTCGTCGGCGCGGGCGGCACGCTCCGCCTGCTCGAACTGCCGGATCGTCCACAGCGCACCGTGTTCACGGCCGCGCGTGCCGCAAGCAGCGACCACCCCGCGCTCGCGGCTGTGCGCGCTGCGCTCGCCGACGCTGCGCAGGGAGTGCTGTTCGACTGAGTGGGCTCGCCCGCCGGGAAGTGGGGAATCCGGTGCAGACACTCAGCTTCGCGAGCGTAGGGTGGTGCCTGTCGGACTGGCCCGGTGATCCACCGGGGAAAGGCACGGTATGAAGGTCATCAGCTACAACCTGCGGAAGAACCGCGCGGTCACCGAGATCGCCGCGCTCGCCGCAGACCACGAGATCGATGTGCTCTGCCTGCAGGAAGCTGAGGCCGTCGCGCTTCCCGCCGAACTCGGCGAACTGCGGCTCGTGCACGCCACCGAGCGCAACCGGCTCGGGCTCGCCATGTACGTGCGCGGCGACCGCTTCGAGACCCGCTCGGCGCACACCTTCCAGCTGAAGAAGTCGCTTCACGACCGGCTGCTCGCGCCCGCACACGAGCGCCTGCTGGGCGCACGCCTGCACGACCGTGAGACGAGCCGAGACCTCGTGGTGGCGTCATTCCACGCGGCCCCGCTGACCGCGCTCAACTCGCTGCGTCGACACCAGATCCACGCGGCGCTGGGCGAGCTGCGCGACCTCGGCCCGGGCCTCCCGGCGCTCATGGTCGGCGACTACAACTATCCGGTGTTCAAAGGCCGTCTCGACACCGAGATGCGCGATCACGGCTACGAGCTCAGCCTGAGCGACAAGCGCACCTACACCCGCTACAAGATGTTCCGCGGGCACTTTGACTTTGCAACCTCCGCCGGTCTCGACATCTCGAGCGTGTCCACGCTGGGCCGGGGCCTGTCGGATCACCTGCCGATCCTGGTGTCCGCGCAGTTGCGCGCGGAGCATCGCGTGCCGAGCCTCGTTTAGCGCCCGGCACGCGGTGCTGCGCCGCGTTTAGCGCTGCGCGGCGAGGTACGCGGGGATCTCAGCAACCCCGCTCAGCACCGCTGTCGCAGCCGCGGGGAAGTCGCCGCGCTCGAGCTTGCCGGTGAGTACGCCAATCGCGTGCGCGGCGCCTGAGTTGGCCCCGGCCTGCACGTCCACCGCGGTATCGCCCGCGACGAGTACGGTGCGCACGTCGAGGGTGCCCGTGCGCTCCATGGCCCAGTGGATCATGTACGGCGCCGGGCGGCCGGCGAGCACCTCGTCGCCGCACACGAGCGCGTCGACGACCACCGCGTCGGCACTTCCTGCGGGGAGAACGGGAGCCGTGGGGGCGCTGACCGCGTCCGCCTCGGGCGCCACCTGCCACCCGAGGCGATCGAGGATGGCGGTCGCTACGTCGCGCGAGAACCCCGTGGTGAGGGCCACGCGCACGCCACCGGCGCGCAGCTCAGCGATCGCCTCGGGAACACCGGCGATCGCTGTGGGCGGTGCGGCCGCGTAGCGCTCAGCGAGGATCGTCTGGAAGCGCTCAAATGCGCGGTCGACCACACCGGGAAGCGTGGGATCGCCGCCGCCGAGCTCCATGAGCGCGGTGATGGCTGCGCGCTTCTCTGTACCCATCCAGGTCTGCAGATCTGCGGTGGCGACGGTGGCGCCGGTCTCGATCACCGCGTCCTCGAGTGCGCGGTACACCTCCCCGCCGTCGTCAATCGTCGTTCCGGCCATATCGAATACTGCAAGGGTGATCATTGGGGTGCTCCTGAAACGTGGGTGGGGAAACTCAGTGCGCGGCGGTCGGCTCGGCGATCGGTGCCGCGGTAACGGCCTGCCGAGTGAGCGGGATCCGGTGCTCCGCGCTGTTCTCGACGGCGAAGTTGGTCATTGACGGGAGGTAGCGATCGTCGGCGGTCTCGATGATCGCGCCGAACTCGTTCGTGGCAACACGGCGTACGCGCAGCAGCGGGCAGCCGGGGGCGACGCCCAACTGCTCCACCTCCAGCGGATGGGCGGCGATCGCGTCGATAACGTGCCGCGCGCGTACGGGCACCACGCCCGCCGCCGCGAGCGCCTGGTAGATCGATCCGCCGTCGAGGTCGGCCGAGAGTAGGTGTCGCCCGATCTCGTAGGGGTACAGCGAGCGCTCGAGCATGGCGGGCTTGCCATCGAGCGAGCGCACGCGAATGATCTCCACGATGGGGGAATCCGGTGCGATCCTCAGCTCGGTGGCGATGCGCTCGGTTGCAGGGCGGCGGCTCGCCTCAATGACGCGCTGGCCGGGGGTGTACCCGAGATCGCGCGCCCACTCGGTGAACGACATGAACGTGTCGAAGGACTGCACGGGGGCGGTGCGCTGCACGCGGGGCGGGGTACCCCGCCCGCCCACGATCATGCCCTCGGCGCGCAGCGCGGCGAGAGCCTGGCGCACCGGACCACGCGAGGTGCCAAACTCGGCGATGAGAGATTTCTCGCTCGGCACCTTGTCGCCCTGCTGCCAGGCGCCGGTGCGGATGCGGCGAATCATCTCCTCGTACAGCTGCACGTGAAGGGGAGCGGTGGATGTCATGTCGAAAGACTACAAGTTGTCATGACTAGCGCAGCGGTTCGCGGGTGACGGCCACATGAACGAATTGTGAAGGTTCCGGGCCGATACCGCGCTCGCAATGAACGCTCGGCGAACACCGGCGCAAAAAGTTGTGTTGACTACTTTCTGCGGTTCAGGATCGAAGCATGACATCGCAGACCCCCGCCCCCCGCATCACCATCGTCGGTGCGGGCATCATCGGCCTCGCTCACGCCGTGGCCGCGCTTGACGCCGGCTACCGCGTCACCGTGCTCGAACAGGACGCTGCCGCGGTCACCGCGAGCGTACGGAACTTCGGTCACGTGTGCGCCTCGGTGCAGTACGGGGAGCTTGGCGAGCTTGCCGCAGAGAGCCTGCCGATCTGGTTGAGCCTCGCGGAGCGCGCCGGGGTGACGGCCCGCCGCTCGGGCACGCTTGCCGTTGCGCGCTCTGCGGCGGAGCAGGCCGTGCTTGAGGAGCTCGTCGCCGAGCGCGCCCCCGCCGGCGCGCGCCTCCTCACGGGCGGCGAGACCGCCGCGACGCTGCACCTTGAGGAGGGCAGCTCCGCGGCCGGCGCCGTGCGGGCCGGCCTGCTCCTCACCGACGATGTGACCGCCGATCCGCGCACCGCGGTCGCCCGGATTGCGGCCTGGGTCAATGGCCACGAGCGCGGCGAGGTGCGCTTCGCAACGACCGTGCATGCTGTCCATACCGGTGTCGTCGAGACGAATCGCGGCCGTGTCGAGGCCGATCACATTATCGTCGCGACCGGACACCTGCTCGGACGGCTCTTCCCCGAGATCGCCACCGCGGCCGGCGTGCGCGAGTGCGCGCTGCAGATGGCGCGCGTGCGCCCGCCCCGCCCGATGGGGCTCGGCCCGGCCGTGCTCACCGGCACGTCAATGCTGCGCTACGGCCGCTTCGCGGGCTCGGCTGCCGATGCGCTCCGGGCGGAGCTGTTCGCGCAGCGGCCCGAGTTTGCCGAGATCACTGCGAACGTCATGTTCACGCAGCAGGCCGACGGCACGCTGCTCGTCGGCGACTCCCACGCCAGCCACGACGCGGCGCCACCGTTCCTTGACGAGCGCTGGTCGCAGATCCTGCTCGATGAGGTGGCGACCCTCCTTGGCACGCCGCGGCTCGAGGTGCTCGAGCGCTGGCAGGGACTGTATGCCACGAGCGAGCTCGGTGACATTTGCCAGGAGACCCCTGTGCCCGGCGTCTCGATCGTCACGCTGACCACCGGTGTCGGCATGACCGTGGGCCTCGGGCTTGGCGCACGCACGATCGCCGCACTGTCGCGGTAGCGGATCCCAATTTCCATCGACCTGCTGTTCCGAACTACACACCCACTCACCGCAGTACCCACCCAAGGAGAATCGTGAAGAAGAACGCTGCCCTCGCCGCCACCGCGCTGGCCGCCCTCACCCTGGGCCTCGCCGCATGCGCGCCCGCCGGCGAGGACACCGCTGCCGCCTCGGCGAGCTGCCCCGACGGTAAGATCCGTTTCGGCATCCTGCCCTACGAGGACCCCGAGCGTCTGGAGCCCGCCTACCAGGTGCTCGCGAAGGCGCTCTCCGAGAAGCTCGATTGCGAGGTCGAGGTGTCGATCACCGAGGACTACGCCGCCGAGGTGCTCGCGATGGAGAACGACCAGCTCGAGATCGCCCAATTTGGCCCGCTCGGCTTCGTGTTCGCGAACGAGCGCGCCGCCGCTGAGCCGCTCGCGTCCTTCGGCGATGCCGAGGGCAACCCCACCACCTACACGGGCGGCATCTGGGTGCCGAAGGACTCGAAGATCCAGAAGCTCGAGGATCTGCCGGGCCACACCCTCGCCCTCGGGAGCCCCGGCTCCACCTCGGGTGATGCGCTGCCCATGTCGGCCATCACCGACGCGGGGATCGCCGACGAGGTCACCGCCGACTACGCGGGCGGCCACCCCGAGGCACTCCTCGCACTCGTGAACGGCACCGTCGACGCGGCGCAGATCAACTCGCAGACCCTGGCAACGGCAACGGCCGAGGGCACCTTCGACGCGAGCCAGTTCCGCCAGATCTGGGAGTCGGATCCGATCCCCAACGACCCGATCACCGTGCGCGGCAACCTGCCGCAGGAGTTCAAGGACGCGGTGTCCGATGCGCTCCTCAGCCTCGACGCTGAAGATGTTGCAGAGGTGTCCGGCTTCCTCGGCGTTGACCCCGCCGGGCCGCTGATCCCCACCACGAAGCAGGACTACCAGCCCCTCTTCGATCTCGCGAAGACCATGGGCCTCACCGAGGCGGACGTCTAATGAGCGCCGTCACCGCACACAGGGATTCCGCCGAGGCGGGGCGCGTCACCGCGCTCCCCGCTCACGGGGGAGCGGCCGCGGCCGAGGAGCGGGAGGTGCTGCTCGACGTCCGGGCCATCTCCAAGAGCTTCGGAGATCGCGTCGTGCTGCAGGACATGAGCATGCGCGTGCACGCGGGCGAAGTGGTTGCCTTCCTCGGAGCGAACGGCTCCGGCAAGTCGACCACCCTGCGCGCGGTGAACGGCCTGATCGAGGCGGACTCTGGCGACATCACGATCGCCGGGGTTCGCCTCACCGAGGCGAGTAGTCAGCGTCGCGCTGAGGCGCGCCGCACCGCCGCCACCGTGTTCCAGAAGATCCACCTCGTGCAGCGCCGCTCGGTGCTGCAGAACGTCTGCGCGGGCGGCTTCGCCCGCCTGCCGGGATGGCGTTCGCTCCCGCCCCTCTTCGGGCGCGAGCTGAAAGAGGAGGCCATGGCCTGCCTCGACCGGGTGGGCCTCGCCGATCGGGCGCACGACCGCGCGGGGAGCCTCTCGGGCGGGCAGCAGCAGCGCGTGGCGATTGCGCGTGCGCTCTGCCAGCGCCCCCGCATGATCCTCGCCGACGAGCCGGTTTCCGCGCTCGACCCGAAAGCCGCGGACGACGTGATGCAGCTCCTGCACGACCTCGCGGCGAACGAGGGGCTGGGCGTGGCCGCTGTGCTGCACCAGCCGCACCTTGCGCGCTCTTACGCTGACCGCGTGATCGGCCTGCGCGGCGGCAAGCTCGTCTTTGATGCCCCCACCGCCGACATCGACGACGCTGAGCTGGCGTCCCTCTATCTGTGATCCCTGAGGAGCCATCCATGACCGACACCCTGACCCGCGAGCCAACCCCCGCACCGTCTCACGGCGGCGCGCCGCGCGCACTCGGCGTTCCCCGTGACCCCCGCGTGCCGTATCGCGCGGGCTCGTGGAGCGTCATCATCGTCGTGCTCGTGCTGCTGCACTTGCTCGCGTTCCAGGCCACCGACTTCCGGCCCGAGAAGCTCGTCACCGGCGCGCAGGGCATGGCGAACTTCCTCGCCGAGGCGATCCCGCCGGATCTCAGCCCCGATGTCGTGAAGGCCGGCCTCGAGGGCGCGCTCACCACGCTCTGGGTGGGCCTTCTCGGCACCACGGTGTCGATCCCGCTCGCGCTGCTCCTCGCCGTGTTCGGTGCCCGCACAACGACGCCCAACGGCTTCGTCTACCAGGTAGCGCGAGGCATCCTGTCATTCTTCCGCGCGGTGCCCGACATCGTGTTCGCGCTGATCTTCGTGACTGCCGTGGGGCTCGGCCCGTTCGCCGGTGTGCTCGCGCTCATCGCGCACAACACGGGCGTGATGGGCAAGCTCTGGTCCGAGGCGATGGAAGACATCGATCCGGGCCCTGAGCAGGCGCTCCGCACCGCCGGCGCGAGCCGGTGGCAGGTGGTCGCGAACGCGACGATCCCCAGCGTGCTGCCGCAGCTGACCGGTCTGCTGCTCTACCGCTTCGACGTGAATGTGCGCTCGTCGCTCGTGCTCGGGCTCGTGGGCGCCGGTGGCATCGGCCTCTTGATCAACAAGTCGATCAAGACGTTCCAGTTCGACGAGATGATGACCTACCTCATCATCATCCTCGTGGTGATCGTGCTCGTCGATCTCGCCTCGGCGTGGATCCGAAAGCGGCTGCAGTAGCGCGTGCGATCGAGCCGGGGACGCGGTCACCGCGTCCCCGGCTCGCGTGAGCGGTTAGGCCGCGGACGTTCCCGGGGCACTTCCTGCGGCGGCCTCAGAGCCCGCGGGTGCCTCAGGGGTCTCACCGCGGGAGCAGCGCCCGGAGGGTGTGTCGCGCGCCACGGTGTGGTCCGCCGAGGCATTGAACCTGTGGAGATTTGCGCGCAGTTGCTCCAGGTCGGCGTCCGTCCACCCGCTGAAGCGCTCGTGGTAGGCGTCTGCCCATTTCTCGCGGATCGCGTCGATGAGCTCCTGCGCGTGTGCACTCCCCGTGAGGAGCACGACACGACGATCCTCGGGCGCGGGCTCCGCCTCAACGAGGTTCAGTTCACGCAGCTTGGAGATCTGCCGGCTCACCACGGCCTTGTCCATATCGAGCATCTGACTGATGCCGGTCACCGTGAGTGGGCCCTTGCGCAACACCAGCTGCAGCACGATCAAACCGACCCCGCGGAGGTCTGGGTGAACGTCCTCCGCGTAGCGGGCCCAGCGGCTCCGTGCGAAGGCGATCACCTCCGAGAACTCGGCGATGATGTCCGCGATAGTGTCGGCGCTGCCGCCCGCCGGCCCGGTGGGGTGAGCGGACGGCAGCGTGCGATCCTTCATGATGAATAACCCTAGCTCGCCGTGCCGTCAGGGCTCGAACCGGACACCCGACCGTGGCGGGTGGGCAGGGCGATCGGCCCCGTCGCATCCGTGGGGACCGTCACCGCGTCAGCGGCACGCGGCTGCTCAATATCGCCCGTCGCACCGTCGCCCTCGGCGCGCATCTCGGCGATCTTCTCCGCGTTGCTCTTTGAGCTGAGCGGAATGTTCGGCAGCAGGATGATGGCGATGAGTGCGATGAGCGCGATGGGTGCCGCAGCAAAGAAGATGTTGCCGATCCCGTGTCCGTAGGCGGACTCGACGACGAGGCGCACCGGCAGAGGCAGCTCGGACACCTTGGGGAGCACGCCGCTCGAGAGCGACTCGGCGCCCGCGAGGTCCGCGGGGCTCAGCTTCTGCAGGCCCTCCGTGATGTAGCTGGTCACCTGGTGCGCAAGCATCGCGCCCATCGCGGACATGCCCGCGGTGCCGCCGATCGTGCGGAAGAAGGTGACCGCCGAGCTGGCGACGCCCATCTGGGTCGGTGCGACCGTGTTCTGCACCACGAGCACGAGATTCTGCATCGTCATGCCGACGCCGGCGCCCATGACAAACATCGAGACGCCCACGTACCAGTACGACGTGTCGTAGCGCAGCTGGCCCATCATGAGGAGACCTGCGAAGAGGGCGATGCCGCCCGCCACCATGTACCGCTTCCACTTGCCCGTCCGCGTGATGATCTGGCCGACGATCGTGGAGGAAATCAGCACGCCGCCCATCATGGGGAGCGTGAGGAGACTTGCCTCGATCACGGAGCGGCCGCGTGCGAGCTGCATGTACTGGCCAAGGAACACCGCGGTGCCGAACATGGCGAGACCGACGGCGACGCTCGCGATGACGGACAGCGTGAAGGTGCGGTTAGCGAAGAGGGTGAGCGGGATGAGGGGCTCTTCCGCGCGGATCTCGACGATCACAGCGAGGACGAGCAGAATGAGGCCGCCGCCCACCATCGCTGCGGTCTGCCACGACCACCAGTCAAAGCTCGAACCGCCGAGCGTCACCCAAATAAGCAACGCCGAGAAGCCTGTCGAGATGAGGATCGCCCCAAGGTAGTCGATCTTGATCTTGCGTTTAATGGTCTGCAAGTGGAGGGTGCGCTGCAGCATGACGATTGCGATGATCGCGATCGGGGCGGCGACGTAGAAGTTCCAGCGCCAGCCGATCGTGTCGGTGATCAGGCCACCGAGCAGTGGGCCGCCCACGGTGGCGACTGCCATGACGGCGCCCATGATGCCCATGTACTTGCCGCGCTCCAGTGGGCTGACGATCTCGGCGAGCACAATCTGGCCGAGCACGCCGAGGCCGCCCGCGCCGATGCCCTGCAGCACACGGAACGCGATCAGCCAGGACGGCTCCTGCGCGGTGCCGGCGAGCGCCGAACCGAGCGTGAAGACGATCAGCGCGAGCTGCAGCAGCACCTTCTTGCTCGTGAGGTCGGCGAGCTTGCCCCAGATGGGTGTTGAGATCGCGCTCGCGAGCATGGTCGCGGTGACCACCCAGGTGAAGGCGGCCTGCGTGCCGCCGATGTCGGCGATGATGATCGGCATCGACGTGCCGACCACGTTCATCGCAAGCATTGAGACGAACATGCTGAGGAAGAGCCCGGTGAGGGCAAGGCGCTTCGCGCGGCCGGAGAGCAGCGCGGCAGCGGGAGCGGTTGGAGCGGCTGAGGTCATTCGGGTGCGGGATCCTTCGCGACGGGTGATGGGCGCAGCGGGGCGGTCGAACCTCGAGGGGACCGCCGACGGCGCAAATTGTTGACGAGGGTCAACTATAGGGGATTAGTTGACCCTCGTCAACTACATCCGCCGGCCCTCCCGCGCTCGGCCGAATCGAGGTCACTTGGGCAGGGTGTCGCATGTGTGCCGTGCGCAACACCCTGCCCAAGTGACCCCGATTCAGCGGGAGGGCGGGCTGATGGGGGAAGGCGGCGTGAAGGGAGTCGCTCACAGCGGGGCTGAAGCGCCCTGGCCTGCGGATTTGTGGGGGCGAAGAAGCTTCGTCCGCCCAGTGCCGCGGTGTAATGAGACGCTCGGCCGCATGACCGCGCGCACCCCTATCGTTGCCCCGCATGAGGCGTATCAGGTGGCAGAGCTACGCGCGGGCGGGGTGTCCCGCGGGCGCTTCAGGTCAGCGGACATGAGGCGGGTCGGGCGCGGGGTGGTGCTCCACCCAGACGCGGCGTACGATTCCGATAGCCCGCGAGACCAGGCAGTCGCGGTGGGGCAGGCGCTCTCGAAGGAGTTCTTCATCTCGCGGCGGTCTGCCGCGCTCCTCTGGGGCATCCCGGCGCCCGCACTACCGCACGGCCGCGTGGAGGTTGGCTCGTTCTCGCCGTTGCGGGCCCCCAGAAGGCCGAACATTCAGGGGCATCGCGTGCGGAGTGGTGCGCTGCGCTGGGCGAGTGTCGCGGGACTCACGGTTCCGTCGGCCGAAGACGTGTGGTGCCAGCTCGCCGCAGTCGTGCCCTTGACTGGTTTGGTCGCGGCGGGCGACTTTCTCATTTCGGGATCGCGCACGGCGGGCGGCCGAACGCGCCCGCTCTCAACGCCCACAGCGCTGGCAGCGGCAATGCGGCGACACCGTGGGAGCACCGGTGCCCCGCTCAGACGAGCAGCGCTTCCACTCTTGCGGGCGCCCGTGGACTCGCCACCCGAGACTGAACTGCGGCTTCTCATCGTGGCGGCGGGGTTTCCAGAGCCACGCGTGAACTGCCGCATCCAGGCTGGGTCGACCGTCTTCCACTCGGACCTTGGGTATCCCCGGCGGCGGGTGGCAATCGAGTACGAGGGCGCGTACCACTTTCAAAGTGCGGCGCAGATGCGGCGAGATTTGGATCGAATTGAACGCATCCAGGGTGCCGGGTGGCAGGTGCTCAGGGTGACCGCCGAGACGCTGCGGTCGCCCCGCGCCTTTCTTCAGCGCCTCACGGGTGCCCTCGAGCGCGCCGCCCGGTGACGCCTCGCAACCCTGAACCCGCCGAGCCTCCCGTTGCCCCCAGAATCGGGGTCACTTCGGCAGGGTGTCGCGCAGGCGACGGTCGCAACACCCTGCCCAAGTGACCCCGATCCGGGGAGAAGGGAGGGAGAGAAGTGGGGGCGGGGCGGGTGGCGGCAGGCAGCGCGCGGGTACGGCAGAATAGAGGCATGGGACTTGAGACCGGCAGCATCCGCATCGGCGTCATCGGCGGCGGGCAGCTCGCCCGCATGATGGTGCCACCGGCGATTCACCTCGGGCTGCGCATCAGCGTGCTCGCCGAGAACGAGGGCTCGAGCGCCGAGCGCGCCGCCGACATGGTGGGCGACTACCGCGACCCCGAGACGGTGTACGCGTTCGCCGACACCGTCGACGTGATCACCTTTGATCACGAGCACGTGCCGCAGGAGATTCTCGAGGAGCTTGAACGCCGCGGCGTGGCCGTGCACCCGCGCCCCGCATCGCTGCAGTTCGCGCAGGACAAGATCGTGATGCGGGAGAAGCTCGCCGAGCTCGGCGTGCCGATCCCGGCCTGGGCTGCCGTGTCGAACGAGGCCGAGCTGCAGGAATTCATTGCGGCGAACGGTGGCCGTGCCGTGGTGAAGACCGCCCGCGGCGGCTACGACGGCAAGGGCGTGCGCGTCGTCGCTGACGCCGCCGAGGTGCGCGACTGGTTCACCGCACTTGACGAGGACGGCCATGGCGGCCACCTGCTCGTCGAAGAGCTCGTCGACTTCACACGTGAGCTCTCGCAGCTCGTCGCCCGGCGCCCCAGCGGCGAGACTCGCACCTGGCCCGTGGTCGAGACCATTCAGCGCGATGGCGTCTGCGCAGAGGTGCTCGCCCCGGCTCCCGTGGCAAACCCGGCAACGCTCGACGAAGCCGCGCGCATCGGTGCGGTTGTTGCCGAGGGCGTTGCGGTGACCGGTGTCCTCGCTGTCGAAATGTTTGAGACCCGCGACGGCCGCGTGCTGGTCAACGAGCTCGCGATGCGCCCGCACAACTCAGGCCACTTCTCAATCGAGGGCTCGGTGACGAGCCAGTTCGAGCAGCACCTGCGCGCGGTCGCAGACCTGCCGCTCGGCGACACCCGCATGACCGCGCCCGCCGCGGTGATGGTGAACGTGCTCGGCGGCCCCGCTGAAGGGCCGATGCCCGTGCGGTACGCGGCCGCGCTTGCTGCCCACCCAGGCGCCAAGATCCACAGCTACGATAAGCAGCCGCGACCCGGCCGCAAGGTGGGTCACGTCACCGTGGTCGGCGACGACATGACCGAGGTGCGCGCCGCCGCGAAGGCCGCCGCCGCAGCGTTCGACTAGGCCCGCGACCGCCACACCCCGCGCGGTACGATTGGGGCATGGCACGTAGCGCAACGCCCCTCGTCGGCGTCATCATGGGTTCCGATTCCGACTTCTCCGTGATGGGCGACGCCGTGCAGGTGCTGCGCGACTTCGGCATTCCGCACGAGGTCGAGGTGGTGAGCGCACACCGCACGCCTGACAAGATGGTCGACTACGCGCGCGGCGCGGCAGAGCGCGGCATCCGCGTGATCATCGCGGGTGCGGGCGGCGCGGCCCACCTGCCCGGCATGGTCGCCTCGATGACCACGCTCCCCGTGATCGGCGTGCCGGTGCCGCTCGCCATGCTCGACGGCATGGACTCGCTGCTCTCCATTGTGCAGATGCCGGGCGGCATCCCCGTGGCCACCGTGTCGATCGGTGGCGCGAAGAACGCGGGCATCCTCGCGGCGCGTATCCTCGGCGCGAGCGATCCCGATCTGTCGGAGCAGCTTGCCGAGTACGCACAGAGCCTCACCGACATGGTGGAGCTCAAGAATGCTGCGCTGCAGGCGCGTGTGGACGCTGACGCCGAGGCGGACGGCGGCCGCTAAGCCCGCGGGAGGCGGCGCGAACTACAGGTTCGCGTGCGTCTCCCACAGCTGCCAGGCTGCGCCGTTCCAGCTGAAGCCGCGGCCGCGATCGCCCGCGAGCACGGCAAGCTTCGCGATCGCCTCGGGATCCCGAATGAGGCGACTGCACTCTGCGGCGAACTCCTTCGCCGTTTCGGCGGCAACCCCGGCGTCGAGTACCAGCTCCGCCGTGGCCGCGTGACCCGCGTGCAATACCGGCACCGAAGCGCTCAGCGCGGCGATGGTGAGATACCCCGTGCCCGCGAAGGCCTGCGGCATGAGCAGCGCGTCGGTGCCAGCGATCACCGCACCGATGTCGGCGAGTTCGCGCGGCTGCACGATGTGCACGCGATGCTGCAGTTCGCTCGGGATCGCTGCCGCGACCGGATCCGCGCCGCTCTTGTCGCGGCTCGGGGGAGTGGGATCGAGGCTGGCGATCACCACGAGCGAGCCAAGCGCGGGGTCGGCGCGCATCGCGTCGAGCAGCCACTCGAGGCGGCCATACTCGCCGGGGGCTGCGGTCGTGAGCGCGTAACGGGGCGGCAGCTCAAGTGCTGCGCGACGCTCTGCAGCATCCGTTCCCGCGAGGTACTCGCGCGGCGGCGCCGGCTGCAGCACCTGGATGGGAAGATCGGTGCCGTAGTTCTCCTGTAGGACTCGGGCGGTTGCGTGCGTGGGCGTGAGGATCACGTCAGCGTGCCGCACTGCGCGTCGCGCAAAGGCGCGGTAGAGGCGTGCCTGCGTGTTGCCGAGCAGGGCGGGCGCCTCCCACGCGAGCGCGTGCGAGATAGTCACCGAGGTCTGCGAGCCATCGTCATCGCCGCGTGAGCGGAGCGGCACAAGCGGGGTGAGCGCGTGCACGAACTCGCCGTCGAGGGGGCGCGCCGTGGCACCGTTCTGCCAAGCGAAGGGGAGCATGCCCGCGCGCATGGGCAGCTGCTCCGTGCGGATGAGCGGAGAGGTGAACTGCGGGTTCGCTGCGCCGCGCGAGACGAGGTAGCGCGCGCTGCAGCTGCGGGGTGCGGTCTCGGCGATCGCTACGGCGAGGTCGCGAGCGGCGGCGGCCTGAGCCTCGGCCTCCCAATCGGGGAACGGATCCGCGATGAGGGTCAGTGTTGCCACGCCCGATCCCCTTTCTACCCAAGTCAGGTCGCATAAATCTGATGTTCACATTCTACGGAGTGCGGCCTCGTGAAACCGCTCCGAGCAGGCCCCGCCGCGCGCGAGCGAGACCGAATCGCAACACTTTCGCCAAGCGACCATTCGGTCAGTGTGCGAATCTGTTCAGGATTGGGCGTTTTCCCGCTTCGGCGCGTGCTGCCGGGAAGCACACGGCCAGGCAAAGTACGCTAGTTCGCATGCGTGTATTGCTGACAGGTGGCGCCGGGTACATCGGCTCGCACACTGCCCTGGTTCTCACTGAGCGCGGCCACGACGCGATCGTGCTCGATGACTTCTCGAACAGCAGCCCCGAGGCGGTGCGGCGTGTGGAGCAGCTCACCGGAGCGACCATTCCCGTCATTGAGGCTGACCTCGCCGACCGCGTCGCCACCGCCGCCGCGCTCGACGGGGTGGAGTTCGACGCGGTAATTCACTTCGCGGGCCTGAAAGCCGTGGGTGAGTCGGTTGCCGAGCCGACGCGCTACTACCGGGTGAACATTGATTCGACGCTGACGCTCCTCGACCTCATGCGCGAGCGCGGGGTCGCGAACCTCGTGTTCAGCTCGTCCGCGACCGTCTACGGGGACCCCGAGGTGTCGCCGATCGACGAGGCGCAGCGCGCCGGCGTGGGGCTCACGAACCCGTACGGCTGGTCGAAGTTCATGAACGAGCAGATCATCCGCGACGCGCAGCACGCCTGGCCCGAGCTGAGCGCGGTGCTGCTGCGCTACTTCAATCCGGTGGGCGCGCACCCCTCGGGGCGGATCGGCGAGGACCCGGCCGGGATCCCGAACAACCTGATGCCGTTCATCGCACAGGTGGCTGTCGGCAAGCGCGCGCAGCTCAGCGTCTTTGGTGACACCTACAACACCCCAGACGGCACCGGCGTGCGCGACTACATCCATGTGATGGATCTCGCCGAGGGGCACGTCGCCGCGCTCGAGCAGGGCGCGGCCGGTGTACGCACCTACAACCTGGGCTCGGGCACCGGCTCAAGCGTGCTGGAGGTGGTGCGCGCCTTCGAGGAGGCGTCGAACCGCCCCGTTCCCTACGTGGTCGCGCCGCCGCGCGCGGGCGATGTGGCAGAGGTCGTGGCCGATCCCGCGCGAGCGAACGAGGAGCTCGACTGGCGCACCACCCGCACGCTCGCTGAGGCGTGCCGCGACTCGTGGGCGTGGCAGTCTGCAAACCCGGGCGGTTACACCGCATGACGCTCGATCTCGAGCGGCCGCTGCGCTACCCGGATACCGAGTCCGCACCGCTCATGACGAAGCGGGCGCGGTGGCTCGTGCTGATCGGGTTCCTGTTCCCGGGGAGCGCCCAGTTGCTCGCCGGCAACCGGAAGCTTGGCCGTTTCGGGGCGGTGGCGACCTCGCTGCTCATCGTCGGTGTGCTTGCGGCGCTCGGCGGCCTGCTCTTCGCGCGGGTGGCCACCCTGTCGTTCTTTGCGAACAGCATGGTGCTGCTCGTGCTGCAGATCCTGCTGGTGTTCTACGCGGTGCTCTGGCTGGTACTCGGCTTCGACACGCTGCGCCTCACGCGCCTCGTGAAGACGCATCGGGGGTGGCGCGTGCCGATCGCGATCCTCTCCGTGCTGCTCACCGTGGTGCCCTCCGCGGGGGCGGCGTGGACCGCGACGACGATCAACGCGGGCCGCGAGCTGCTCTCCGGGCTGTTCAGCGGTGCCCCGGCGGTGGAGCCGGTCGATGGTCGCTACAACATCCTGCTGCTCGGCACCGACGCGGGCGCCGATCGTGAGGGATTGCGCCCCGACAGCATCTCGCTCGTGAGTATCGACGCGAAGACCGGGCAATCGGCGATTATCGGGATCCCGCGCGAGCTGTCTGGGGTGCCGTTCCCCGAGGACTCGCCCATGTACGACATCCACCCGAACGGCTTCGGTGTCGCACCGAATGCGTACGGCGACTGGGGTGGCTGCGAGGTGGGCCGATGCATCCTCAACGGGCTCTACGCCGAGGTTGAGCTGTTCCAGCCCGAGCTGTACCCGAACGCGAAGGCGAAGGGGTCGTCGCCCGGCATCGAGGCGACAAAGGACGCGGTCACCGCGACAACGGGGCTCGAGGTGCAGTTCTACGTGCTCCTCAACATGGATGCGTTCGAGAGCATCATCGATGCGCTCGGCGGCGTGACGATCAACGTCGAGGAGCGACTGCCCATCGGTGGCGACCAGTACGGCAACAATGTTGACGGCTACATCGAGCCCGGTCTGCAGAAGATGAACGGCTACACCGCGCAGTGGTACGCGCGATCCCGCTATGGCTCGGATCGTGGCGACTACGACCGCATGGAGCGCCAGCGCGAGCTGCAGGCCGCCATCCTCGACCAGATGAACCCGAGCAATGTGCTGCTCAACTTCCAGAAGATCGCCGCCGCGGGCACGCAGCTCGTGGAGACGGATCTGCCCGAGTCGATGCTCGGTCGTTTCCTCGATCTCGCAACGAAGGCGAGCGCGCACAAGCCGCTGAACGTTGAGCTGGTGCCGCCGGAGGTGGATCCGGACTACCCGGACTTCGACGTGATCCGGCAACTGGTGGCGCAGGGCATTGCCGAGGCCTCACCAGCTCCCGAGGAGTAGCGCGAGCGATGCCCCGGCTGCGCCGCTGAGCGTGCGCGGCCGGGGTGTCGGTGGTGCCGTCTAGACTGTCCGAGGCCCAACACGAGTCGAAAGGGGTGTGAGCGCATGCGCGTGACCGCCGTTCTGGTGGCCTACAACCGGCGCGAGCTGCTGCGGGAATCCCTTGCCGCCCTCGCCGCGCAGAGCCGACCCGTCGACCGCCTGGTCGTGGTGGACAACGCGTCTGATGACGACTCCGCCGCCGTTGCCGCCGAGATGCTTGAGCACTGGGGCGAGCGCGGGCGCCTGATCCGCCTCACGGAGAACACGGGTGGGGCCGGCGGTTTCGCGACCGGCATCGCTGCCGCTGTCGCCGAGGAGTGCATCGACTGGGTGTGGGTGATGGACGACGACACCGTGCCTGGTCCCGATGCGCTCGCCGGCGCGCTCGATGCGCATCAGCGGTACCTCGCCTCCGGGCAAGACGACCTCGCTGTAATGGGGTCGCGCGTGGTCTGGACCGACGGGGAAGACCACCCCATGAACACGCCGAAGGCAAAGATTCGGGCTGACCAGACTGAGCGATCCCGCGCTGCCGCTGCCGGGGCCATGGAGATCCGCTCCATCTCGTTCGTGTCCGCGTTCCTTCGTGCTGACCGCGTGCGCGACCTCGGGCTGCCGATCGCCGACTACTTCCTGTGGAACGACGACTTTGAGTACTCCGCGCGGCTACTGCGCGGCGCTCGCGGGCTCTACGTGCCGGGCTCGGTGGTCACGCACAAGACGGTGAAGCGAGGCTCGAGTGATCAGGATCCGGGCGCGCGTTTTTACTTCGAGGTGCGCAACAAGCTCTGGGTGTTCCGCACGAGCCGCGCGCTTGCGGGGTGGGAGAAGCTGCTCTACTCGGCGGCGACGGCCCGCCGCTGGTTCCGCACGTTCCGTGCGTCGGGGGATCGCGCGCAGCTGCGCGATTGCCTGCGTCGCGGGTGGCGCGATGGCTGGCGCACGGCGCCGCGCTCGACGCGTGAGGTGCTGCGCGACACCGGCGTGCCCGTCGACGTGATGGTTGCGGTGGACCAGCTGTCGAAGCTCGAGGAGCGCTAAGCGGGGTTCCCGTCTCACCCGCGCATGAACTTTGCGATTACAATGTGAAGTCTCTGTAAAAATTTAGGGGGATTTCATGCGCAAGCTGCTCGGCGTGCTGCTCACCGCGGGCCTCGTGCTCAGCGTTCCCGCCGGACCGGCGTTCGCCGTCGACGATGAACGCAGTGCAGACACGACCCCCACTGTCACGCTGCTCGACGAATCGCTGGAGACGCTCGTCCCCGGTCCCGATACTCCTGTCGAGCCCGGGCCCGGCGGCGAGAACACCGATCCCGATCTTGGCGTCACCGACCCCGGCGAGGTCGGGCCCATCCCCGCTCCCGAGCAGCTGCCCAGCGTCACCGGCGTCGCGCAGGTCGAGCAGACGCTCCGCGGCACGCCGGGGCTCTGGCTGGCGCCGGATCTTGACTTCGCCCTCCAATGGCAGGTTGACGGCAGTGACGTCCCCGGGGCCACCGGCGACACGTTCCCTCTGCTTCGCGACTACGCAGGCAAGAGCGTCCGGCTGACCGTCACCGCATCTCGTGCGGGATCCGATCCGCTCACGGTCGCCTCCGAGGCAGTGCTGGTGAAGCCCGGCACGCTCCGCGCCGGCGCGTTGAAGCTCTCGGGCACCGCGACCGTGGGGCAGAAGCTCAGCGTGAGCGCGCAGGCATCTGTGCCGAGCGGTGCGGCGCTGAGCTACCAGTGGAAGCGCGCGGGTGCGGCGATCGCGGGGGCAACCGCGGCGAGCTACACCCTTGTCGCCGCAGACCTCGGCAAGCAGATCACGGTCACGGTCACCTCGCAGCTCGTTGGTTTCACGCCGGCCTCAGCCTCCGTTGGGGTGGGCAAGGCCGTGGCCGCTGGCACCCTCACCACCGCGACGCCAAAGATCTCGGGCGCCGCTGTGGTGGGCACCACCCTCAAGAGTTCGGTGGGCAGTTGGAAGCCCGGCGGCGTGGCGCTCAAATACCAGTGGAAGCGCGGCGGTGCCGCGATTCCGAAGGCAACGGGGTCGAGCTACAAGCTCACCTCCGCCGATGCGGGGAAGAAAATTACCCTGAGCGTCACGGGCACGCTTGCCGGGTACGGCACCCGCACAGTGACCTCCGCCGCCACCGGCACCGTGCTCCGGACGCTCACCGCGGCACCGACGCCGAAGATCTCCGGCACCTCGAAGGTTGGGGCGAAGCTGACGGCCTCATCGGGCGCGTGGAAACCGGGACCCGTCTCCCTGTCGTACCAGTGGCTGCGCAACGGGAAGGCGATCAGCGGCGCGACGAAGGCGAGCTACACGCTCACGAAGTCCGATGGCGGCGCGAAGGTGTCCGTGCGCATCACCGGAAAGAAGTCGGGCTACGTCACCGTGGCGAAGACCTCCGGTACGCGCAGCATCCCGAAGGTGCTGAGCAGCCCGAAGCCCACCATCTCGGGTTCGGCTGTGGTGGGGTCGAAGCTCACCGTCAAGCGTGGCACCTGGACCAAGGGCACGAAGCTCAGTACGCAGTGGTTGCGCAACGGGGCCGCGATTCGTGGCGCGACTGGGTCGAGCTACACCGTGGGCAGCGGCGATATCGGGAAGCGGATCTCGGTGCGCGTCACGGGCTCGCAGAGCGGGTACTCGACCGCTGCGCAGGTGTCGAACGCCACCGGCGCGGTGAAGACCCCGAGTCGCTACAACCCCGGGTACTCGGGCACCTGCCCGGCGTGGGCGCCCATCAAGGGAAACCACGGACGTAGTGACTGGATCTACCACGTTGCGGGAAGCACGTATTACAGCCGCACCGTCCCCGAGGAGTGCTTCTCTACGGTGGCCGCAGCTCGTGCCGCCGGGTACCGCGCCCCGCTCCGGTAGGTCGCCCCCGGTGCCGCGGGACCGTCCTGGGCTGCCCCGCGGCACCGGGATAGGCTTGGGGGATCATGTCGAATCCCTCCGCGCCCGCTGCTCCGACAGCTGAGTTCTCGCTGCTCTTGCCCGTCTACGCGGGAGATAGCGCAGAGTTTCTGCGCCTCGCGTTTGAGAGTTCGGTCGACCACCAGACGCTGCGGCCCGCGGAAGCTGTCATCGTGCAAGACGGCCCGGTCCCGCAGGCGCTTGCGGGCGAGCTCGCGCGGATCGAGAAAGCGAGCCCGGTTCGCGTGGTGCGGGTCACGCTGCCCGAGAACCGGGGCCTTACCGAGGCGTTGAACCGTGGCCTCGACGCATGCTCATACCCGGTCGTCGCCCGCATGGACGCCGACGACGTGTCAATGCCCGAGCGGTTTGCGCGACAGTGGGCGCTGATGGAAACCGGGCTTGACTTGGTCGGCACAGGGATGGCGGAGTTTGAGCACGATCCCGAGCAGATTTCTTCAGTGCGCACGCCGCCCGTGGGTGCGGAGCGGATTCGAGCGCACGCGCGCACGCACAACCCCTTCAATCATCCGACCATGATGTATCGGGTGGCAGCTCTCGATCGGATCGGCCGCTACCAGTCGTTCGGCAAGATGGAGGACTACTGGCTTGGGATCCGGCTCATCGATTCTGGCGCGCAGGTCGAGAACATCCCCGAGCCGCTGCTTCGCTACCGCGTGGGAGCGGGCGCGTTCGCGCGCCGCGGCGGATGGACCGAAGCGCGCACGGAGTGGCGCCTGCAAGGTGAACTGCGCAAGATGGGCTTCATTTCGCGCGGAGAATACCTGCGCAACGTCGTCATGAAGGGCGCCTACCGGCTGCTCCCGGCGGGCCTCAAGCGTCTGCTGTTCCGCGGCCTGGTGAGCGGCGGCCTCCCCGGCGACCGTTCTGCCTGATCGCACACAATATCGAGAATTGCGAGGATTCAGTCCTCGCGTTCGTAAATCTCGCGTACTGAATTGAACTCTTCTGTTCCCGCTCGGGCGAAACTGAAGCCCGAATCCAGCGAGTACCAGGCGATTCCGTTTTCGAACGGCATCGCACGGGTCTCAAAATCTTCGAAGCGGCCTCGAGGTCGACCAGCGAGTAGCCCCCATGGACCTCGCGGCCCACCCGCACGTTCGTACGCAGAAAGGAAAACACCGCGTGGCAAGCCCACTGCTTCGTTTGTGGCACCTGGGCCAGTGAACGCTGAGATAATCCCACGCTCAAACTCCTGGTACACCCCTGAATCAAGTTGCTGCTGAGGAGCGAGGGGAGCACCGTACGCCGATGGATTTCGATCATAGACTGAGCTGAGCGGGTGTAGGACGGGAAAATCGTTCACAAGCCCCTGTCCTCGCTGGGAGCGCTCGAGGGCATCGACGGCTTCCTCTATGGGGCCGTCAAAGATGACACGACCATGCTCAAGCACAATTCCACGTTCGCAGAGCCGAAGAACCTGGCCAGCGTTGTGGCTCACAATGAACATAGTCTTTCCGCGTTCACGCAACTGAAGCATCCGTTCGTTGCACTTCTCACGGAATGCAGCATCCCCGACAGAAAGAACTTCGTCCACCAAGAGCACATCAAACTCTGTGTGTACTGCCACCGCGAATCCGAGGCGCGCGTACATGCCGGAGGAGTAGCGTTTCACCTCTGTATCTATGAACTCCCCAATTTCAGAAAACTCGAGAATGTCGTCGAATTTTGCGTCAGTCTCCTCTTTTGACATCCCCAGGATGGCGGCGTTGAGGTAAACATTTTGACGCCCGGTGAGGTCAGGATGAAACCCGGCGCCAACCTCAATGAGTCCGGCAATTCGTCCGCGGGTCCGTACCCAGCCTCCGTCTGGCGCGAGTACACCGGACAGGAGCTTCAGAGTCGTCGATTTTCCTGAGCCGTTGCTTCCCATGAGCGCAACCGACTGACCCTCTGGAACATCGAAGCTCACTCCGTCGACAGCGTTAAAGTCTGTCGTGAGCTCCTTGCGTTGGAGCGCCGCAATAAATGTTTCCTTGAAGGAATTGGTGTGTTTGATCTTGAATGTCTTCTTGGCGTCAGAGAAGACGATGGCGGGTTTCCCGCGTTCAGAGATTTTGGGCAAAAGAACCCTCCAACTTGCGAAAGACGAGCTGCCCCACAATCAACGTACCGACAGCGATGGTTGCGCCGACCAAGGCAAAAACAAGTAGTCCTTCGGGGCGTGCGGAATCTGGCGCCAACGGAAGCCAGAAAGCGTCGTGAAACATCTCAACCGCGACGGTCATCGGGTTCATCATGTAGACGTTGTAGAGCCACTCTGGAGCCCGATCGCGAACCATTGTCCATGCGTAGAGGACTGGAGACGCCCATGTTGCGAACATCAGAATGAGATCGACAAAGTTGCGTGCATCCCGGTAGGCGACATTCACTGAGCCGAAGAAAAGCCCGAGTCCCAACGCAAAACAAAGAATAAGGGCAACGCCAATGACAAAACCGACTACTTGAAGCCAGCCGATTGTCCAGCCGCACGCCAACGCTACGACGAGCAGAAGAACTGCCTGCGGAAGGAAATGAACAAGTGCGACACCAATTGCTGAAACCGGAAACAGCGCCCGAGGTATGTAGATCTTCTTGATAAGGGAAGCATTGTCGGTTATCGCACTCGTGGTATTGCGCAGCGCCTCAGAGAAAAGATTAACTGCAACAATTCCTGCAAATAGGTACACAGGGAAGTAGTCAATTCCCCGGCTCTGTCCCATGATCAGGCCGACCACGAGATAGTACATCAGGAACTGTGCGCCAGGCCTCACATATGACCATACCCAGCCAAGGACTGAGCCATGGTAGCGGGTTGCGATGCCCTTCCTCAGGAGAAGCGTCAGGAGATACCGGTACTGGAATACCCCCCAAAGCCCCTTGCTCTTGCCGGGAGTCTGGAATTCCGGATCAGAGAGAGCAGCTGTGTACGTCACGTCGGATGAGCCTACTGTTCTTTTCTGAGCGATCGCGAGACGGCAACCGGATTGAGGGCTCCCTGGCTGCGCCACCAGGCGAAAGCACCAGTCAAGGACCCCAAATCTTCCGGTACCCAACCGGACCCTGTAAACAGCTCTCCTGCTACATAGTGCCCGAGAAGATGATCTGCGAGAGAAGAATCATGGCCTGCCCGCTCAATTCCGACAGAGTTCACCCCTGTGATTCGAGGTGGCGTGCCGTAGACCTTTGCGAACGGGGGCACATCTCGCGTGACGGGCGTGCCCATGCCGATCATGGCCCCACCCGCAATCACGCGACGTTGATGGACTACGGCATTCATTCCAATGTTCACGCGATCGCCAATGACACAATGTCCTCCAACGCTCACACCAGCTGAAATGGTCGCATCTTCGCCAAGCAACACATCGTGTGCAAGGTAGGCACGGTTGAGTACCCAACTGCGGGCGCCAACATGTGTCGCGCGGTAACTGCCCTGATGGATCACTGCGGACTCACGAATGACGACGTCTGCACCTATGCTCACACCGGCGTGATCGAGTTCCCCCGCCCACGCCAGGTTCTGAGCGAGTGAGCTCATCTCGGGCGGAGCCCCGATCTGCGCTCCAGCTCCGATCCATGCCCGATCCCCGATAGTCAGGGGTCCGAGAAGTACAGCCCCTGGGCCAACGCAAACGTCGGTGCCCAGCTCGACCCCTTCGCCGACAAAGGCAGCGGGGCTAATACGTGTACCCATTACAGACTCAATGTCTCGCCGGTCTTGCCCGAGAGAATCGCAGCTTCTGCAACTCGAAGTGTCTCGAGACCCTCTCGCAAAGTAACGGTATCGGCCCGGAGACCAAGAATCGCATCGCGGAAGGCTTCATGTTCCGACTTCAAGGGTTCCCGTTTCTCCAAGGCGAACCTGGTGACTTCCCCTTCGCTGACCCCCCGGAACGCCGTGATGGCATCCCATTCCCCCCGGAAAGTTCCGTTCTCATAAAACGTGAGATCAGCAGTCAGAGTGTCTGCCACGAAGGCGCCGCGCTCTCCTGTGACAATTGTGAGCCGTTCTTTGAACGGGCTCAGCCAATTGACGAGGTGATTAACAATTATCCCGTTCTCAAGCTTTCCGGTCATCGCGAGCATGTCTTCGTGCTCGCGACCGCTGCGGTACGTGGTCTGCGCAGAAACAGACTGATACGGCGACTGCGCCAACCAGGAAGTGAGATCGATGTCATGGCTTCCGAGATCCTTAACCACCCCTACGTCGGCGATTCGGGCAGGGAAAGGGCCTTGGCGCCGTGTCTGGATCTGGTATACCGCGCCAAGGTCACCACGTTCAATCCGACTACGCAAGCTCATGAGAGCAGGGTTAAACCGCTCGACATGTCCGACCGCTGCTACAAGGCCACGATCCTCGAAGAGCTCGACAAGACTCGTGGCGGCATTGAGGTTATGGGCAACGGGTTTCTCGATAAGCGTATGAACCCCAGCAGCTGCAAGCGTAAGTCCAACTGGCTCGTGGTAGATCGTGGGAACTGCCACAACTGCCGCATCTATGCCCGCAGCGATAAGCTCCTCAACCTGGGAATAGAGGGGAGTGTCCCCCGCTACTCCATGAGGGTCGCCCATCGCATCGCAGAGGCCTACGAGTTCGACGCCTTCAATCTCACGCAACACGCGCGCGTGGTGACGCCCCATCATGCCGAGCCCGATGAGACCAAACTTGAGGGTCATGTGTACTCCTTGCGAATCTACGCCGAAGAACGGCGATGTACCTAGTTTAGAAGATGGTGCATATGCACCTAGCACCCGGTGATTTCGTAGAGAACGGCATCGCCCTCGCGATCGACCTCCGTAAGAGCCGACGCATTCGCCGGATCGATGTCGCTGATGGGGTGATATGGTGCTGCCCGAGGTGTCTCTGGGAAGACATATTGGGTCCCGAGGTCCAGTACGAACCGCGTGTTGAATTCCCGACTCAAGGAACATGCTTGCGGAGTCCCAACAGCAATTCCCTCAAGCATCTCGTTGATACGAGGGTCATACTTTCCACCGGTGTGAGGAACTAAGACTTCCCTGTCGGCTATAGCGTATGCAAGTGCGCCCCCGTTCCAAGGGTTGTTCGCAATTACCTGTCCCTCCGGGACGTGCTTCTCGAGACGTTCGAGCAGCGCTCGTTCGTCGTTGTCAAGTAGTGGAGCGGCTGCATCGGTCTCGTACTTGGTGCTGACGTACTGGACGCCAGCGAATGCCCCGGCCCCCTGAGTAGCCGCGAGTAAGAACAATGCACCAAAAGTGACTCCTACAATGCGCGAGGCCTGAGGATGAGCCACCAGGCGCGCGGATGAGCGCAAGCCAACGTCGAACCACGCTGCAGCCGCGCTTGCGCCGATGACAACGAGAGGGAGCGCGCCAACCCAAATAAGCGCAGCGAGTCGCCAAGGATCGCTGTACCACGGAGAGAGGAAGAACGTGCGCCATTCGGAAGAGGGGAAGCCGTCCGCTATGACATAGAAGGCCAATGGGATCAATGCACCGAAGCCGATCCAGCGACGGCGTTGGGACCGTGCGATCACAACTAATCCTAAGAGAAACAGCAACGTGACCGGCCATGCATGCCCCTCCAGTCTGGGGGTCATGCCGAATGCATCAAGCAGCGCGCCGGAAACCTCGTGTTTTCCTTTCCAAGGATTGTCCGTGGTTCGACCGACAGCCCACGCAATGACTATCGCCAACCCAAGTAGCGGCAAGCCGGAGAGCGCGGCGGTGAGCCGTATCTTGCGCGGCAGTAGGGGCTCGACGAGTGCGCCTGACCAGCCAGGCACTCGCTGTCCTCGAAACGCGCGGTACACCACAGTGATAGCCGGCACGACCATCCAGAGAAGAGCGATGTGAATAGCATTTGGGTGCGCGAAAATCGCCGCTCCGAGCGAACCAAAGGTGAGAAGCCCCGCAGCAACGAAGAAGGAACCCTCTGAACGTCGAGCATTCGAGAGCGCGCAGAGCTGGAGTACTCCGGTAAAGATATACGGAGCTAGAGCGATCGCAAGCAGATTGGGATAGAGGACTCCATAGCCTGCAAGGGCGAGCGGAAAGTTGGGGAACGCTGCTGATGCGATCCCGGAAACCAGCGTTACACGGGTGCTTGGCCCCGCAAGAGCTCGCCCCAAAAGGACCACACCGATTGGCCACACCACGGCGCACACGACGAAAACTGTAGCGTTCGTGGCGATCGGGACTGAAGCCCCCGAGAGTTGCGCCACGAGAGCGACAAATCCGTGCCATAGCGTTGGATAGTAGGTCTTCGAGCCTGGGGCCGCGAGATCCATGTCGAGTGGCGACGCGCTGCCAGTCTCCAGTATCTGACGGACAGCATTGAGGTGAAAATTTGCGTCGAAGGTTTGAGAAATCGCATCTGCTGACTTCATACTCAAAGTGAGCGAGACAGCTATCGCGAGGCCACCAAGTGCTGCTGCGCCGATTGGCACTAGTGTTCGGTGTAGGCCTGCACGGTTCCTGTGAGCTGGCCCCACCCGGCGGGCGCAAACAAAGGACAGTGCAGCGACTACTATCCCGAGCGCGAGCGGGGGAAGTGGAGACCAATGGACCCTGACAAGCGGCGCAAGTAGAGACGCGATAGCGACCACAGCCAGGCTTGCCGGGATAGCGACGGCAAACGCAAAAAAACCGCGGAGCCGTAAAGCCAGAGAAATTGGTAGTCCAAGCGCGACGACTAGGAGTAGTGCTGCCGTGGCGGGTACGACGAGCGGCAACCAGGCGATCATTCGGAACTGTCCGCGCTTCGCTTTGCTTCGGCTTCGACCACTCGCGCCTCAAATAGGGCGACAGCTCTCGCGAGATCGGTTACTCGAGCGTCGCTCCGCGCCTTCGCTCTAATAGTCGAGACCGCGAAAAATAGCGTCATGATGACCAGCAAATAGAGCAGGAGGTCAGTTCCTCGGCCTACACCGAAGAAGTGCGCAACCTGGGTGAGTGCGTTGGGGAAAATGATTGCGAAGACAGCCGCAGCAACAAAAAGCAGGGCAATGATCCGCTTGAGAGCTAGGGACCGATCGCCAGGAAGTGCACGAATCGCTAGGACCGCGACGATGACTACTCCGAGAATTAGGAGAACTTGTATCAGCTGCATGAGGTTCCTACCGGATAAAGAGATCGATAAGGATGTTTACCGAGTTGAGTAGTGACTGCCCCTTCGCCTTGGAATAGTCAGTGTAAATAACTTCGACCGGTTGTTCGGCATAGGGCAGGCCCGTTTTGCCCAATTGAACTACGATTTCAGTTCCGTGTGCCATGCGGTCCTGGCGAAGTTTCACACGCCGTAGCGCGTCGGCGCGAATCACACGCAGGCCATTGTGAGCATCCGTGAGGCGGGTGTGCGTTGTAAGATTAGTTACCCAAACCGCTGTTTTCAGTACGATTTTCTTTAGGATGCCGGGCTTCGTTCGGTCATCGAGGAATCGGGAGCCGAAGACTATCGCTAGGTTCTCTGCGCGAGCCCTGGAAAGCATGTCTACAGCATCGACCACACGATGCTGACCATCCGCATCGAAGGTGACAACAAACTCTGCGCCTCTTTCGAGTGCGTACTCAAAACCTGTTTGGAGCGCGGCCCCCTGCCCGAGATTGATCGGGTGGCGAACGATCTGTGATCCGGCTGCTGCTGCGACGGCGCCGGACCCGTCTCGAGAGCCATCATCGATGCACACAATATTCTCGAATTCAGCACGGAGGCCGCTGATCACGTCTCCGATTACCGTCGCCTCATTGTAGAGGGGAATGATTACCCACGTGTCGGGTGCCCCGCCCGGCTCAATTCGGGCACCTTCAGATAGTGACGACATACACCTATTCTTGCAGACTCGCGCCCCACGAAAGGTAGGGTGGCCGGGAACGCCGGCGCTGATTTATCGTGCACAAGCCGGAGATGGTGAGGAAGTTCCGATGAATGTTCGAAGGCGGAAGCCCGCGCGACGCTGGCTGCGCCCGGTTGCTGCGCTCCTGCTCACCGCGGTGGCCACCACCATGTTTGTCGCGGCTCCTGGGAACGCCAGCAATGCCGAAGCAAGCATCGCGTCGGGATTCAACCCGGGAACTATCATCAGTGACGACCTGTTCTACGAGGGGCGGGCAATGACACCCGCGCAGGTGCAGAGCTTCCTGAACGCCCGAGTGCCCCGCTGTGAGATCGGCGACCCCGGGAAGAAGGCTGGAAGCCCCATCTATGGAACCCAGGTTGCGAGCAAATGCCTCCGGAATGCCACGTTCAACACCGTCAGTAAGCCCGCGAACGAGTTCTGCGCGGGGTATGCCGGCGTTGCGAACGAATCCGCCGCGCAGATTATCACGAAGGTCGGCCAGGCCTGCGGAATCAGCCAACGCGTTCTGCTCATCATGCTTGAAAAAGAGCAGAACCTCGTTTCTGACACCTGGCCGACCGTGCGCCAGTTTGACGTCGCAATGGGGTACGCCTGCCCCGATAGTGGGCCGGGCAATAGTCCGAACTGTGACCCGTCGATGCGCGGCTTCCAGAACCAGGTCTACAAAGCAGCGTGGCAGTTGCAGGTCTACAAGGCGCAGCCCTACAACTACAACTACAAGCCATTCCAGGCAAACCGCGTGCAGTGGCACCCGAACGCGGGCTGCGGCACCTCGACCTTCACGATTACGAACTACGCAACCGCTGCGCTCTACATTTACACGCCGTACCGCCCGAACCAGGCCGCACTGAACGCGGGCTGGGGCACCGGCGACAGTTGCTCCTCTTACGGTAACCGCAACTTCTACCTCTTCTATAAGACCTGGTTTGGCGACCCTGTCGGCTATCAGGTCACTGGCGCGATCGCGACGACGTGGCAGCGCTTCGGCGGAGAGAACGGCACGCTGGGCCGCCCGGTCGCGAACGCAACGAGCGTTGCAGCGAACGGCGGCGGTAGCTACCAAGAGTTCCAAAGGGGCACGATCTTTTACGAGAACCGCACTGGCAAGTCGACTGCGATGGGTGCAGGGCCGTTTCTCACCAACTACCGTGCGGCAGGCTTTGTGCAGGGCCCCTGGGGCTGGCCGACAGCCGACGCGACCTGCGGGCTTGCGGCTGGCGGCTGCACGATGCCGTTCCAAACCGGTGTGGTCGCGTACTCCGGGGCGACGGGTTCGCATCTTGTCCCGACGGCGATTCTGCCCGAGTGGCAGCGGCTGTCGACCGTGACCGGGCGGTTGAAGTATCCCACTGCTGAAGCCGAGACCTCCGCTGGCGGTACGGCGCAGCGTTTCCAAGGCGGGCTGTCGATGGCCAACCGCACCGCTGGGTACAGTTTTGACGTGGCGACATCAAACGCCTGGCTCAACGGCGGCGGGATGGCCAAGTACGGGATCATCGTTGAGCCGACCGTCGCGCTCGATGCCCAGCGTTCCTACACGAACTTTGAACGCGCACGCATGTTCATGCGGGTGGGAAGTGACCCGGTGCGGCTCGGCAAGGGCGAATTCCTCAATACCTATGATCGTGCGGGCGGCGCCGCCCGGTCGCCCTGGGGCTGGCCGCTGCAGGACGCGGTCTGCAACGCGGCAAGCACGTGCACGATGAACTTCGACGCCGGGCAGGCGGTCTACACGCCCGGGACCGGCGTTGGCTTCGTCACTTCGAAGTTCAAAGACCTCTGGTTCGCGCACGGTGGTCACGCCGGCAGTCTCGGCTACCCGATCGGGGAGGAAACTACGGTCTCGGGTGGCGCCACGATGCGGTTCCAGCGAGGGACCCTACTGATCAGCCCGAAGGCGTCAGTGCGGTTCGGTAACGGCGCGTTCATGAACAGCTTCACCGCGGGGGGCGGGCCGACCGGCTCGTGGGGCTGGCCCCTCGCTGAGGCGGGCTGCAACGCGACTGGCGCCTGCACCATGAACTTTGACAACGGCCAGGCCGTATATAGCCCGGGGACTGGTGTCGGTTTTGTGACGCATGCGACGAAGGCGCTGTGGTTCGTGCACGGCGGTCACGGCGGACCGCTCGGGTATCCACTGGGCGAAGAGGCCAAGTTCACGGGCGGAACCGTGATGAAGTTCCAGCGGGGCTCGCTGTTCCTGGGCCCGAAGGCCTCGGTGCGGTTCGGGAACGGCGCATTCATGAACACCTATACCGCCGCTGGGGGGCCGAACGGGTCCTGGGGGTGGCCAATCGCGGAGGCAGTGTGTACTCCCGCGGGTGCGTGCACGATGAACTTTGAGCGCGGGCAGGCGGTCTACACGCCCGCGACGGGCGTGAAATTCGTCGCCGGGAAGGCCGCATTGAGCCTGCCCGCCGCTGAAGCTCCCGCGCCCGATGGCGACGCCGCACCCGATGAGTCGGCAGGCGGCGAGGACACCCGCGCTGGCGAAGACACGGTTTCGGGCCAGCAAGGAGGTAATCTGGAGGAGCACGCCCCGGAGACTTCTAGGGAGGATGTCTCGAATCTTTCGGGGCACGAAACGCGATAGGGTACCCGACTATGGAACTTGACTTTATTCCCCCGGCCAAGCCGATCATCGGTGACGAAGAGCGCGCGGCGGTTGACCGTGTGCTGCGCTCGGGCATGATCGCCCAGGGGCCAGAGGTCAAAGCATTCGAAGATGAATTTTCGGTGCACTTCGTGTCGGGCCGCCCCACGGTCGCGGTGAACTCGGGCACGAGCGGCCAGCACCTCGGCCTGCTCGCTGCGGGCGTCGGCCCCGGCGACGAGGTCATCGTCCCCTCCTTCACCTTCGCTGCGACGGGCAACTCGGTCGCGCTGACCGGCGCGACCCCCGTGTTCGTCGACATCGAGCCCAACTACTTCTCTCTCGACCCCGAGGCAGTGCGCCAGGCGATCACGCCGCGTACGAAGGGAATCATGCCGGTGCACCTCTACGGTCACCCCTTCCTCGTCGACCAGCTCGAGGCGATCGCCGCCGAGCACGGCCTCGCGATCTACGAAGACGCGGCGCAGGCGCACGGCGCGAACTGGCAGGGACGCCCCGTCGGCACCCTCGGCGACTTCGCGATGTTCAGCCTCTACCCGACGAAGAACATGACTTCCGGGGAGGGCGGCATGGTCACCTGCGCCACCCCTGAGCTCGCCCGCGGCGTCCAGCTGCTGCGCAACCAGGGGATGGAGACCCAGTACGCGAACGAGGTCATCGGCTTCAACGCGCGCATGACCGACGTACACGCCGCGATCGGTCGCGTGCAGCTCACCAAGGTCGACGCCTGGACCGCGCAGCGCCAGGCGAACGCCGCGACGCTGAACGCGGGCCTCGCGGGCCTCGCGGGCGTCACGACCCCGGCGGTCGCCGAGGGGGCCGTGCACGTCTACCACCAGTACACGATTCGCCTCGACGCGGGCGAGCGCGACCGCATTCGCGAGGCGCTGAAGGACGAGCACCAGGTCGGCAGCGGGGTCTACTACCCGATCCCGAATCACCGCCTCCCTTCCCTCAAGCATTTCGCGCCGGATCTGGAACTTCCGCAGACCGAGAAGGCTGCGAGCGAGGTGCTTTCGCTGCCCGTGCACCCCTCGCTCAGCGACGCAGACCTCGAGCGGATCGTCACGGCCGTCACCGCGGTCACCCGCGCGGGCGCCTGACCGGCGCGCAGGACATGCGGGTTCTCCTCGCTTCGCGAATTTTCCAGCCAGAGGCTGCGGCGGCGTCGTTCCGGCTCGCGGCGCTCGCCGAGGGTTTTGCCCGTGCCGGTCATTCGGTGACGGTGCTGACGACCACACCGGTGAGCTCGCTTGCGGGGGAGGCCCGCGCACAGGATGCCGCGTGCGGCTACACCGTGCGACGCGCGCCGGTGCTGCGTGATGGCGATGGCTACGTGCGCGGCTACGTCCAGTACATGTCCTTCGACATCCCGCTGTTTTTCCGCATTCTGTTCGGGAAGCGTCACGATCTCATGGTCGTTGAGCCGCCCCCAACGACCTGGTTGTTCGCGCACGCCGCGGCGGCGCTTCGTGGAATTCGGGTGGTTCCATACGCCGCAGACGTCTGGTCGGACGCGAGCGAGAGCACCGGGGCGCCGGGCTTCGTGGTGCGCTTCGTGCGGTGGATGGAGCGGCGCGTGATGAACCGCGGCGCCGGGGTGCTCGCGGTGAACGACGGCGTCGAGGCGCGCGTGCGCGAGATCGCCCCGCGCGCGAACATTGCCACGGTGGGCAACGGCATCGACACCGACGTGTTCACGACCCACGGCCCCGTTGCTGAATCGTCGAACTACGCCATCTACTCGGGCACTGCCTCGGAGTGGCAGGGCGCCGAGGTGTTCGTTCGCGCCGCGGCGCAGCTGCAGCAGGAAGGGCACGCGGTCGAGGTCGTGTTCCTCGGCCAGGGCTCAGCGCTCCCCGAGCTGCGCGCCCTCGCCGACGAGCTCGACGCGCCGGTGCGTTTTGTGGACTCAGTGCCGCCAGCGGAGGCCGCGGCGTGGATCCGCGGTGCTCGGATGAGCCTCGCGAGCATCAAGCCCGGCGCGGGCTACGACTTCGCGTACCCGACGAAGATTTTCGCGGCGTGGGCATGCGGCACCCCTGTGCTCTACGCGGGCCCGGGGCCCGCACGCGAGCAGCTCGCTGCAGAGCCCCTGCTTGGCATCGGCAGCGAACACGACGCCCCGCAGGTTGCCGCCGCCATGGTCGCGCTGCTCGCGCGCGACACCACCGCGATGCGTGAGACGATCGGCGCCTGGGCGCAGCAGCACGTGTCGCTGCAGGGCGTCGCCGCCCGGGCCGTTGCCTTCTCGGAAGAGGTCGCGACCCGGGGGACGACTACTCGCTGACGGCAGTTTCGATCGCGTCGAGGAGGCGCTGGCTCTGCGTATCGCGCGAGAACTCGCTCGGATCCTTCAGCGCCGGCCCCGCAACACGACCGGTCTCACGCTTCTCGTCCGCGAGCGTCCCTAGGTACCGTGCGATTGCCGCGCTGTCGTTGCTCACGAGGCCGAGCTCATTCTCGGAGATGAGTTTGCCGGCGGCGCCATCCTCGAGGCCGGTCATGAGAATCGGGCGGCCGGCGCCGATGTACTCGAAGATCTTGCCGCTGAGCACGCCGAGCTCGCCCGGGTCGTTCCACAGCAGCAGCAACAGCACGTCTGAGGCCGACTGCAGCCGCAGCGACTCGGCGTGGTTCACGCGGCCGTGCTGGGTGACGACCGCGTCGAGCCCGAGCTCTTCGGTGATGCGACTCACCTCGCCCGAGGGCGGGCCATAGAAATCGACCGCGATCGAGACGTCGTCGCGCTCGCGCAGCAGCTGGGCGACCCCGCTGAGGAAGGGCCGCGGGTCGCGGCGGTTCGGGATGACCCAGCCGCAGTACGTGATGCGCAGCGTCGGGGAATCGGGTGCGTAGTGGTTCTCGGTGAAGTCGGCGGGGTCGTAGCCGTTCGTGACGACCACCGACGGTCGGTTGTACGTCTCCGCGAGTTCGTCGGCGAGCGGCGCGCTCACCGTCGCGAGGGCTGCGGCCTGTGCGGCGACGCGGCGCTCGACCGAGCCGTCGATGCGACGGCGGATCGCGCCGTGCGGGTAGTACGTGCTGAGCGTGAGCAGGTCGCGGTAGTCGACGAGGAGCTTCGCCGAGAAGTGCTTCGCGAGCTGGCTGCCAAGCATGAGCGTGCTGAATGGGCCGACGCTCGCGACGACCGCATCCGGCTGCCACACCCAGCTCTGCGCTTCCTTTCGTGCAGCGCGGCTCCAGCGTGCATAGATGTCGGGCCACACGAACGAGAGCGCCTTGCCGTAGGCCACGCCGAGGAGCTGCTGGAACCGATTCGGCTTGGCGGGCTTCAGTTTCTGGATGCCCGAGGCCGACTTCGCGAACGGGTCGGCGACGCGGTGCACGCTGAGGTTCGGGTGCTCGGGCACCGCCAGATCAGTGCCGTCGGCGGTGCGGGTGAGTACGCGTACCTCGTGGCCCGCGGCGGACCAGTACTCGGCGAACTTCGCGATGCGGACCGAAGCGATCTTGTTCTCGGGCGGGAAGAACGGGCAGATCAGTAGGATTCGCAAGGTGTCCTCGGGGTGTTCGGTGGGTGCCGGCCTGCGGCGCCACGCTGACGGATACTCGAAAGAGTCTAGTAGGCCGGGTCAGACGAGCCCGGCAAGCTCGGCCTGCACGCGGAAGGCGGGCACCGCAGCGACGACCTCATCGAAGGTGCCCTGGCCCAGCACGCGTCCCTCGTCGAGATAGCAGACCTGGTCGTAGTTGCGAATCGTCGCGAGTCGGTGTGCAACCGTGATGAAGGTCACCTCGCCGGCGAACGAATCGAGCGACTCGACGATGCGGTTCTCGGTCGCGGTGTCGAGCGAGCTGGTCGCCTCGTCCATCACCATGACCAGCGGGTCGGTGTAGAGCGCGCGGGCGATGCCGAGCCGCTGTTGCTGGCCGCCCGAGATCGAGGCGCCGCGCTCACCGATCCGCTCGGTGATGCCGTTGCCGCGCTCGGCGATCTCATGCACATGGGCGAGCTTCAGCACCTCGCTGACCCGTTCGGCGTCGAACTCGTCCTCCCACGTCAGCGCCACGTTCTGGGCGATGCTGCCGTCGAAGAGCGCGACGCGCTGGGGCACATAGCCGACGCGGTCTCGCCACTGCTGCAGCACATCGGTCAGCGGGGTGCCGTCGATCGTGAGGCTGCCCGAGGTTGGCGTGCTGAGGCCGAGCAGAATGTCGATGAGCGTCGACTTGCCGGCGCCCGACGGGCCAACGATCGCGAGGCTCGAGCCAAAGGGCACGCGAAGCGAGAGACCGTTGAGCACGGGACGCTCGGCGCCCGCGTATGTGAAACTGACGTCGTTGAGCATGAGCTCCTTGGGCGTCGCAACAAGGTCCGAAGTGTCATCGGGCACCGAGACGAACTCGTCCTGTGCCTCCAGCTCGCGAATCACGTCGAGCGCGTAGACCTCGTTCGATGAGGCGGCGGTGAGGCTCGACTGCACCGCGTTCATCGAGGGAATCATCTTGAACCCGGAAGCCGCGAAGAGCGAGATTGAGACGACTGCGGCCTCGGGCCCCGAGAACAGCATCGAGGCGCCGCCGACGATCACGAAGCCGCCGATGAGTGCTGCCTCAAGCGTGTAGCGGGGCACCACGCCGATGAAGGCGAGGCTCGCTCGGGCGCGGGTCGCGACCGCGCGGTTCTTGGAGATCATGCGGCCCGCCTCATTGAGCTTTCCGCGCAGCGTGACCTCCTTGAGCGCGTCGATCATCTCCGTCATGATCGTCGCGACGCGGAAGGAATAGTTCCTCGCCACGGTGCCTGCGGTCCGGGAACGGCGTGCGACGACGAAGCTCAGCGCCCCAGAAATCAGCGAAAGATACACGAGCGCGATCAGCGCGGTGAGCGGCTCGGCAACCACCAGGATGAGCAGCGCTGAGACGAAGGTGAGCGCGTTCCCGGGAATCTGGGAGAGCGGCAGCAGGAAGCCGCGGCTCGCGTTGCCCACAGAGCTGTCGACCATGCGCGTGAGCTCGGGCGTGCTGATGGTGGAGCGCTTCTCCCAGCTTGAGTGGATGAAGTTCGCGAAGATGCGGTCGCCGAGCTCAAGTTCGTAACCGGCGAACTTGCGGGTCGCGCGCCAGTGCAACACGAGCGCGAGCACCCCCTTCACGATGAACAGCGCGGCGATGATCAGAATGACCCAGGAGGTCGCCTCCTGCGGGAGCTCGCCAATGATCGGAATCGTGATCGCGGTCCCCGATACGAGCGGCGTGATCGTCATCACGATGAGCGCAAGCGCAGCGGTGTCGAGGAAGGCCAGCAGGCCGGTCGCGATCGAGTAGCCGAGATAGTATGCGCGGGCGCCGCGCGGGAGCACGCTGAAGAGCCTGTTTAGTGTCCGCCAGATACTCTTCATCGTGGTGCCTCCTCGGGGCTGCTGGTTCTGTCGCTCGACAGAAGCCCCGCGTTAGCCTACCGCCCCCGCATCGGAAGTAAGATGGGGCGGGCTGAGCGCGCGCCGCTCGGACCCTGGAAATACAGATTCAAACCTCGCCGTGGCGCAGGGAAAGGCGGAACCGTTCGTGCAGGAATCGCAGCAGCTCGGCCAGAACGGGCGTCGCACGCTCTTCTTTTTCACCAATACCTTCCCGTTCTCGCCGGGGGAAGAGTTCATCGAGGCCGAGATTCCGTACCTCGCCGACGCCTTCGACGAGGTCGTCGTCGTGCCGTCCTTCCCGTACCTCCGGCAGGGCTCGAAGCGTGAGCTTCCCGATAACTTCACGCTGCACGTGCCCGTCGGGCTCGACGGCTCGCGGAAGAATTACCTGGACGTGCTGTCGTTTGCGCTGCGCCGCCCCTGGGACGCATTCGGCGCGCTGAAGAACGCGCTCAGCTCTGCGCCGCGGGTCGGCCAGGTGATCGAGGACTTCAAGCTCGACCTGTTCGCGCGCATGATTACGAACAGCATTTTCCCGGAGCTGCAGCGTGCGTATGCAGCCGCCGACGAGGCAGTGTTCTATAGCTATTGGATGTACGCCCCAGCTCGCGTCGCGCTGCACACGCGTGGGCGCCTCGGCGCAAATGACGCCGCGATCGTCACGCGCGCCCACGGCTACGACGTGTTTCCCGAGCGCCGGGCCTCGAACTACCTGCCGCAGCGCGAACTGCTCTTCCGTGGCATGGACGCGGTGCACCCGGTCTCGGACAACGGCGCCGCGTACCTGCGTGCGAAGTTCCCAAGCTTTGCCGAGAAAGTCTCGACGCGACGACTCGGTGTTGCGGCGGCGCTGACCCCCGGAAACGCGGATCAGGCGGCAAAGCTCGTCTATTCCTGCGCATATCTTCACCCGGTGAAGCGGATTCCCCTGCTCATCGACGCGCTCGCGGTCGCGCAGGCGCGCGACCCAGAGATCCGCTGGGCGCACATCGGTTCAAGCGCGGAAGCGGGCGTCATCGCCAACATGGAGCGGCTGGCGGCTGAGAAGCTGCTGCCCGGCAGCTACGAATTCCTCGGCAACCTCTCGAACGAGGCTGTCAAGGAAACGTATGCGGCGCGACCTGGCTCGGTCTTCATCAATACCTCATCGTCCGAGGGCGTGCCCGTCTCAGTGATGGAAGCGCTTGCCCAGGGCTTCCCCGTCATCGCCACCGATGTCGGGGGGAACCGGGAACTCATCGCCACCGAGCTGGGGATGTTCCCCGGGTTGCTCACGAGCGACCCGACCCAGGAAGAGATTGCCGAGCGCATTCTGGAGCTGTTTGCGGCGCCGAGTGCTGACTACCGCGCATACGCGGACGCGAGCCTCGCGACCTGGCGAGAGCGCTGGTCGAGCGAGACGAACTATCGACGCTTCAGCGCCGAGCTGCGCGACGGCCGGGGTGCGGCCGCCGCGCAGTAGTGCGGTGAAGCGCTAGCCGAGCCGCTCGACGATCGCGCGCACGGCCTGCGCGGCAGCGGTGCCGTCGCCGTAGGGCGCGGCGTCCGTGGGCGCCGGCGCGGGCCGCGTGAGCGCCGCGCTGATCTCTTCGGCCGAGTTCGCGAGCACGTTCCAGCCGAGTGCGACCGTCTCGACCCACTCGGTCTCGCGGCGCACCGTCGTGCACGGCACGCGCAGCAGGAAGGCTTCCTTCTGCAGGCCGCCGGAGTCGGTGACCACGCCGGCGCTGCCGAGCACCGCGGCGATGAGCTCGGGGTAGGCGAGCGGATCGTGCACGCGCAGCGAGCCGACCTCGAGCGAGATCCCGGCGGCCTCGGCCTTTGCGAGGACCCGCGGGTGCGCGAGCAGCACGACGGGGCGGTCTGCGCCAGCGAGGGCAGCGACCACCTCTCGCAGGCGCTCGGGGTCGTCGGTGTTCTCAGCCCGGTGAATCGTCGCGACGTAGTACTCGCTCGGCGTGAAGAGCTTCGCGAGCGGGTTCTCGGTGCCGCCGGCCGCCACCTCGTCGCGCACCTTGAACAGCACATCGGTCATCACGTCGCCGACGAGCACGGACTGCTCGGCGAGGCCCTCGCTCGCGAGGTGCTGCATGGCCACCTCGGTCGGTGCCAGGCAGAGGTCGGCTGCGTGGTCGGTCAGCACGCGGTTGTGTTCTTCGGGCATTGCCCGGTTGAACGAGCGCAGGCCCGCTTCGAGGTGGGCCACGGGGTAGTGCAGCTTGACCGCGCTGACCGCCGCCGCGAGGGTCGAGTTAGTGTCGCCGTAGACAAGCACAGTGTCGGGCGTGAAACGCTCGAGGATCTCGTCCATTTGTGTCAGGATCGCGCCGGTCTGGACGCCGTGAGATCCTGATCCGACACCGAGGTGTGCGTCGGGAGCGGGAATGCCTAGGTCGCGGAAGAAGACATCCGAGAGCATCGGGTCATAGTGCTGCCCTGTGTGCACGATGATGTGCTCGTGGCCGAGCTCCTGCATTGCGTGAGCAATCGGGGCGAGTTTGACGAACTGGGGCCGCGCCCCAACAACACTCATGATCTTCATGGAGCCAATCTTACGGAATGCAGCGAAGACGCGCGTCGAAGCAGCATCATCTGCGAGATGCCAAAGCCGCCGCACTCACAACAGACGGATGTAGACTAAGAAGCGTGAAAATCGCAGTTGTTGCCACCGGCAAAATCGGCCTTCCTCTCGCCACACAGTATGCCCACATGGGGCACGATGTGATTGGCGTAGACGTGAACGAAGCGCTCGTTGACGCTATTAACCGCGGCGAGGAGCCGTTCCCTGGCGAAGCGCACCTCGCTGAGCGGCTCGCCAAGCTCGTTCCCGCGGGCAAGCTGCGCGCGACCACGAACTACGCAGAGGCCATCCCCGGTGCCGACGCGATCGTGATCGTCGTGCCGCTGCTCGTCGACGAAGAGACATGGGAGCCTGACTTCCGTTGGATGGACGCGGCAACTCGCTCGCTCGCCGAGCACCTGACTCCCGGCACTCTCGTCTCCTATGAGACGACGCTGCCCGTCGGCACGGTGCGCACCCGCTGGAAGCCGCTGATCGAGGAAGTCTCGGGTCTCACGGAGGGAGAGGGCTTCCACGTCGTATTCTCGCCCGAGCGCGTGCTCACCGGTCGCGTCTTCGAAGACCTGAAGAAGTACCCGAAGCTTGTGGGCGGCCTGAACGATGCCGGCACAAAAAGGGCGATTGAGTTCTACGAGTCGGTGCTGACGTTTGACGAGCGTCCCGACCTGAAGCGCCCGAACGGCGTCTGGGATATGGGCACCGCAGAGGCTGCGGAGATGGCGAAGCTCGCCGAGACGACCTACCGTGATGTGAACATCGGGCTCGCTAACCAGTTTGCGCGCTTCGCGGATACCACCGGCATCGACGTCTACAAAGTGATCGAGGCCTGCAATTCGCAGCCGTTCAGCCACATCCATCGCCCCGGCATCGCCGTGGGCGGACACTGCATTCCGGTCTACCCGCGACTGTACCTATCCACCGACCCTGACGCAGACATCGTGCGTACGGCGCGCAATTACAACGCGACCATGCCGAAGTACGTCGTCGACCGGGTCGAGCAGACGATCGGTGACCTCACCGGTACACGCGTGGTCGTGCTTGGGGCGGCGTACCGCGGCGGCGTGAAGGAAACTGCAGTCTCCGGTGTGTTCCCAACCGTTGAGGAGCTCACCGCCCGCGGGGCGCAGGTGACCGTGCACGATCCGCTGTTTACAGACGAGGAGCTCGCGGGCTTCGGTTTCACGGCGCACACGATTGGGGACGAAGCAGACGTCGCGATTCTGCAGGCTGATCACGCAGAGTATCGTGACCTGGGCCCCGCCGACTTCCCGGGGATCAAGCTCTTTGCGGACGGCCGCAATTCAACCGATCCTGCGCTGTGGCGTGGAGTGCCGCGCATTGTGATTGGCGCCGGCGCTTAAATCACTCGTGCGAAACGTCGCCTTGGTCGCTCTCGACCAAGGCGACGTTTCGTATTGCTACTCCTGTGGAAGAAGCGTGCCCCGGCGTTCCCCGAGGAACGGTGCAAGGGAACGGGAGTAGCTCGCGGAAAGATGATGCTGATCCCGATAGACAAGAACATCCCCGATGATGGGAGCACATGCTTCTCCGGGGCAGATGAGATCCGTGAGGTCAATGAGGGATACACCGGGCACGCTTGCTGCGGCCTCAGCTAGCTGCGTGCGAGTCGTAGGGAGAGCCACATCACGTGGGGTTGAGCACACGCTCGGGTTGCTCTGGTTCTGGGCGAGACAATCTGGGACACGACTGTTCATATACGGGGTATCAACCAGCACCGCTACTCGAGTGCCAGACTTCTCGAAACGTTTCCATGAGCTAGCGAAGCCTGAACTGAGTGACTGAGTCGTATGCGGTACGTAGTCTTCGAGAGCAGACGTAATCACCAACTCGGGACGATTCTTCTCAACGTAATCCTGGACGCCTCGGTTCCACTCCGCGCATTCGCTATAGCTTCGGTCGGTGCCGCTCAAATTAATCTCGGACTGTGTGATTGGGCAGCTCGACTTCGTCAATGAGACCAGGTGGAAGCCGCGCTCTTCTGCGATCCTCTGGAGCGGTGTGAACCACTGAGCTGCGTGCGAGTCTCCGGCAAGAACGATGAGAGCGCCTGCAGGTTCTCCATAGCTACATGGCTTTGGTGTGGAGTCGCTCGGCTCAAGGTGGCATCCGTCCGCGTAGACCTGTGGATTGTCGTTCTCCGCTTCGACGAGACTCGGCGTGAGGCTCTCTGGGGCCTTGGATATCGGCGGCGCAGCCTCGTCAGTGGGACAAGGCGAACACAGAGAAGAGAAATGAGGCGACAACAATTGCGAGCATTGCGGCAGCCAACACTTTGATTCCTGCCGCCGGAGAGACGAGGTCCTCGCGCTTCCTTGCGCGCAATCTGAGGAAGAACAGCACGGCGATAACTAGTGCTGGCCAAACAATGTAGTACTGCTCTTCTAAGGCTAACGACCAGAAGTGTTGCAGCGGGCTTGGAAGCGCTCCCGCGTTGAGGTAAGCAGTCGTCCCCGCGTGCTGCCAATTGACGAGGTACACCGCAGATGCTGCGATTTCTGAGGCGATCTCGCGCCACTCAGTGAGCGGGATCCAGATGGCGGCCGCGATCGCAGTTGCGAACAATACGACAGTCGCTGCTGGGATGGTACGGAGAATTCGCTTCGCGTAAAACCGCGAGATACTGAAGGTTCCAGTGTCCTGTATCTCTGCGAGCATGATCCCTGTGATGAGGAACCCTGAGAGGACAAACAACACGTCGACCCCGACAATTCCGCCGGAGGAGAGCGGCACGCTTGAGTGGTAGAGAACCACTACCAGAGCAACAAAGGCACGCAGACCCTGTATGCCACGTCGATACTCGATTCCGTACGAGAGGTTGCGGGTCATGAAGACTCGGGTGGAGGCGGACCTTCTAAGCGAATTCAGTTCAAATTCCTTCAGATCTAGCGATAGAACTGCTTCCGAGGAACTTCTACGGAGCTTTCCGGTTCTCACCTTGGATCTATTAGTCAGAAGACGGAGACGGGAACCTGGGCTGCGGGTTGAACTTGCGGCCCGACCACAAAGCCTGGCGCATCCGCCTCTTAACCGGCTTCTCGACCCCGCCTTGTCGCATTTCGACCAGTACGCGTCGTATGTAGCTGATGTACGAAAACTTCCCCTCGAAGTGGAAACGGTACGATGCTTGGTTGCGCGCCCCTTTCTCAAACTTCCAGAGGTTTTCCTTCGTTACCTGACGGTAGTTTACGCCAGCATTTACGCCCATATCGTGCACTACCTCGGATTTCAAAGCGATGATGCCAGGACCGAATGCCCGAGTAAGACGCTTTGTATACTCCTTGTCGTCGAACCAAATGAAGTAATCCCGGAGGGGTAGTCCCTGCTCCTCCAGAGCAAACCGAGGAACGAGTACCGAGACGAACGTGCACTCAACGATGAGAAGCGAATCCAGGCCGAGGAGGTAAGCTCGTGGCCAGTCCCACGTCGTAATAGGGTTGTTCATCTCACAGAGTGAGCCGTCGATAAATCTGACCAGTGAGCATGCAAAGGGGACAGGGCGTCCAAGTTTCTCTGAAGCCGCGAAACGTTGCTCGAGGAGAATGCTGAGCGCGTCAGAGTCCGGGTAGCAGTCGTCGTCCATGATCCAGACGTAGTCTGAGCCCAACTGGTAGCCGCGCTCCATGCCGACCTCAAAACCCCCAGCTCCGCCGAGGTTCTCATTGAGATGCATCACAACGAGGCCGGGGTACTCGTCGGGGGAAAGCCCATCGAGAAACTCGCGAGTACCGTCGCTCGAGTTGTTATTCACAACCACGACCCACTCGGGGCGATGGTCTTGCGCGTACACAGCCTCGAGGGTTCGGGGAAGTTTGCCAAGACGGTTGTAGGTGACAACCACTGCGGCTACGCGCGATTCCGCTCTCCAAAGTTCTGCGGGAGGGGTGTGTGCGTTCATGATGAAGGTCGTCCCACTTTCAAGAATGGTCTGTTGTGTTTTTCGACGGGGGTGTCGCTTGCGAGAGTGGCGTAAAATGCTGCTCAGCGAGGTCAACAAGCTCCGCGACTCGCAGACTGTCGCGACGATACTCGTCGAGTTCTACTTCCAACTCCCGTACTCGTTTGGTGAGCGTTTCAAGCTCTTCGCGCGTGGTGGCTGGGCGAGCACGCAGGAACAGACGCTTCAGACGTTGACGCAATGAGACCTCCTGAGGTGGGAACTGCTGATCGGCGAGCCTGAACTTGACTCCGTACGGCTTTCGGATCAGTGGCGAACCTGAAGCCGTGAGGTGAGTGACCTGAACCGCCAGGCCAAGTTTTCGAGCTTCTTGTGCGAGCTCCTCAGGCGTCATATGCCAAGTTGTGGGCTTGGTGAAACTCACATCTGGGGCCGGTTCCCCAAACAGGGTAGCGGCCGCGGTTCCGCCAGAACGGAGAGCCATGCGAATGAGGCGCAGCGCATTTGCGCGCCCCAGATGGCCGATCTGCTCAAAAAGATGCGTTGCTACTACATCAAAAGGGCCGGTAATCCCCAGCGATGCCGGAGTGGCAAGCGACAGAGACCTGTAGAGGTTGACATGAGCGACCTCAAACCCAGCATGGCGGGCTCGTTCTTTTGCAAGATCAAGCGGCTGTTGGGCGAAATCGGTAGCGACGACGCGACGTTCCTGCGTAGTGGCTGCGAGCTGCGAAGCAAGGAGGCCTGAACCCGCGCCGAGGTCTAGGAGCGTGCCGGAACGAAACTCGTTCTCAAAACTCAGCACCCAGTCTTGTCCGAGCTGCCAATCGTTGGCGTCGTTGCTGCCGAACTCGGAATACCAGTCGTTCCAAAAATCGCGCCGGAAGTGGAACGAACCAAACCACGACTGGAATCGCCGCGATGTGCTTCTTGGCGTGTTTAGTCTGAAACCCGGAATTGGGGTCCGCCAGTTCTCGTCATAGTTCACAACGAGCCATGCTTCCGGTTTCGCAGGGGCAGGGAATTCCAGGTCGCCAATGTGAACAGTAGAAAGCGGCAACATCTCCCGCCGTGCGAGTTCTCCGCGAACGTGGAACGGCTGGTTGATAAGTCCGTCCGCCGTGAAGAAAGCTGTGAAGACGTCAACGTAGTAGTCTGGCTCGCCGTTGATGTCACGGAAGTACAGTTGCATGTGTGTCGCGCTGTGCCGAACAAGCTCGTAGCCCAGGGCTTGAAGCTTATGCCCGACCGCGAAACCTTCAATCGCGACGTCTACTGGATTCGTGTGACGCGAAAGATATGCGACGTCTGCATCGTCATCATGCGGGAGGAGAGCGCCGTCGCGTACGGCGCCAAGAAGTGTGCCGCCGACGATGAAAGGCTCTAGATCCAGGCTTTTCAGTGCCTCCACAACTTCGATGGTGCTCGTAAGAATCCGTTCTTGCACTCCAGAATTGTTTGCTTCGAGCGTCTTGCCAAGGCGACCCCACTTATTCACCGCCAGTTGGATTCCATGCGCGTCTACAACGCGCACGCGCCCAGGGTCTCCTGTAAACGTCACGGCGAGTCTCGTGAATTCTTCCTTTGAGGAGGAATCGCGGATGCTGAGTTCTGTGGAACCCACGAGGTAAGGGCGCAGCGAATCGGGCCAAGGGACTGTCAGGCCGCCTTCCTCTGCCAACGCGTGGACATGAATAGACCAGACCCGTGCTCTGTCGAAGAAGACATCGACGGAGGCCACACGCTCCGGAAGGGACGGTAGGGTCAGCGACTCTTTGGTTGCTTGGGCGTTCATGCGCAAAGGTGAATTCTGGGTGAGCGAAAGGGGTCTGGACTCGGAATAGCCTACCTTGATCGTTCCGATAGGGGGCGATGCTGGCTCGCATGCCCTCGGAGCGCGGCGCATACAAAGTGAAGCTCGGGATAGACTTTCGGGTATGGATCTCCTTGTAGTTGGATCAGGTTTCTTCGGGCTCACGATTGCGGAGCGCGCCGCAAGCGCCGGCAAGAAGGTCGTCGTGATCGACCGTCGCTCGCATATCGGCGGCAACGCCTACTCGGAGGCGGAGCCCGAGACGGGCATCGAGGTGCACCGCTACGGCGCCCACCTCTTCCACACCTCGAACGAGACCGTGTGGGAGTACGTGAACCGCTTCACCACGTTCACGAACTACGAGCACAAGGTGTACTCGAACTTCCAGGGCGAGGTCTTCCCGCTGCCGATCAACCTTGGCACCATCAACCAGTTCTTCCGCGCCGCCTATGGCCCGGACGAGGCGCGCGCCCTCATCGCCGAGCAGGCGGGCGAGTTCGACACGAAGAGTGCGCAGAACCTCGAGGAGAAGGGCATCTCTCTCATCGGTCGCCCGCTCTACGAAGCGTTCATCCGCGACTACACCTCGAAGCAGTGGCAGACGCCGACGACGGAGCTGCCCGCCGAGGTGATCAGCCGCCTCCCCGTGCGCTACACCTACGACAACCGCTACTTCAACGACACCCACGAGGGTCTGCCCACCGAGGGCTACACCGCGTGGCTCGAGAAGATGGCCGACCACCCGAACATCGAGGTGAAGCTCGACACCGACTTCTTCGACGAGTCGCAGCCGCTCAACAAGAACGCCATCGTCGGCACCGTGCCCGTCGTGTACACGGGGCCCGTTGATCGTTACTTCGACTATGCGGAGGGCGAGCTCGGCTGGCGCACGCTCGACTTCGAGCAGGAGGTGCTCCCCACGGGCGACTTCCAGGGCACCAGCGTGATGAACTACGCGGGATCCGACGTGCCGTACACGCGCATCCACGAGTTCCGCCACTTCCACCCCGAGCGCGACTACCCGAGCGACAAGACGGTCATCATGCGCGAGTTCTCCCGCTTCGCGAAGCGCGAGGACGAGCCGTACTACCCGGTGAACACCCCGGAGGACCGCGAGCGCCTGCTCAAGTACCGCGAGCTCACCGACAGCGAGGACCGCGTCCTCTTCGGCGGCCGCCTCGGGACCTACCAGTACCTCGACATGCACATGGCCATCGGTTCGGCGCTGTCGATGTGGAACAACAAGCTGAGCGAGCTGCTGTAACCCAGCCGCGCCGCTGCGAGAGGCTCGATTCCCGGAAGGGGACCGGGCCTCTCTGCGTTTAGCGTTCTGTTGCTGGGGCCTCCGCGAGCGGCGGCCGTAGCGCCCAGCCGACCTGGCCCTCGAGCGCGGCAGCGAGCGCCGGGGCGAGGCTGCGCGCGTAGCTGCGGGAGATGTGGTCGCTGTCGTAGAACACGGGAACGCCTCCGATGACCCCGTGGCACGTGCCCTCGCGGCAGAACCGGTCGGTGAGGTCGATCGCCGTCACTCCGGCGTCCGGGCTCGCGGCCGCGGCTGCCGCGAACGCGTCGGGCGGCAACACTTCGGCGCTCGGGGCAGTGCACGCCGCGGGGGTGTCGAGCGCGCGCTCCACGCAGTCGGGGCCGAGGCGCGTCTCCGCGTACGGGACATCCCGGATCGCCACGACTGATGCGCCGGCGGCACGCCACTCCGAGAACAAGCGCTCGGCTGCAGCAGCATACTGCGCGTCCTGCGGGCGGCCGCTCCCGTCATCGATGGTCTCCTGGGCGGTGAATGTGGAGACCAGAATCAGATCGGGATCGCTCGCGCGGATCCGTTCGGTGAGTTCTGCGCTCCAGCTGCGGCATGCCTCGGCCTTCGCGCCGTTCGAGTCGGGCGTTCCCTTGAACGCGACGCGTGGCACATCGACGATGGGGCAGCCACCCTGCATCGAGGCGTTGACCCGCCACCCATTGCCGCGCGCCACGTCGTACACGGCGGCCTTCCAGTGTTCCGCGTGCGAGTCACCCACGAGCCACACGAGCGGAGCGTCAGCGCTCGCGCCGGGTGCGGCAAAGTCGCACTCCACGAGCGACGGCTTCCCGTCCGCCAGGATCTGCTGTTCCGCGAGGACGCACTCGGCGGGTGAGAACCACGGAGTGTTGTCGTCGCCCCGTGGCGGCACCTGCGCGACACCAAACGGGTCGCCGCAGTCTGCGCCAGGTGTGAGGGCAGCAGCGCCGAAGCACCCGCCGCTCTCAAACTGCGCTGCCTCACGCGCGGTCTGAGCAGCAATCTGCTGGGCCGCCACGTGCACTCCGCCGGCCAGGAGCGCGATGGCAACGATGCTCGCCGCGGTGGCCCAGAGCGTGCGCCGGGGGCGTGCGCCGCGGAACAGCCGTGTGCGGCCCGGATCCTCAACGAAGTACTTGGTGAGCGCAGCGAGCACAACCGTGAGCGCGAGGATGATGAGGCGGTCGCGCAGACGGAGGTCCCGGGAGAGTACAGCGGGGGCGAGCACAATGAGCGGCCAGTGCCAGAGGTACAGCGAGTATGAGAGATCGCCCGTCCACTGCACCGGTCGCCATCGCAACAGGAAGAGCGGCGACCACCGTGGTGCCGCATCCCCGGTGGCGATGATGAGCAAGGTGCCCGTGACCGGCAGAGCCGCCCACGGGCCCGGGAACGGGGTGGTCGCGGTGAACGCGAGCGCCGAGATCCCGATCATGCCGATGCCGAGCCAGTGCGCGGCACCGCGGAAGAGGGTCACTCCGGTGCCCCCGCTGCTCAGCCACCGGGAAAGCGCGGGTGCTGCGAGCGCTACCGCTGCGCCCGCCATGAATTCCCACACCCGAGTGCCCGTGTGGAAGTAGGCGAGGCTGCGCTCGGCCTCCGTCAGCCATACGGCGAACGCGAAGGAGACCGCGCCGATGAGGGACACTGCGGCGAGGAGCCCCCAGCGAGGAAACGCTGGCGCGGCCGGGGGAGCAGTGAGCTGACTCCGTCGTCGCAGCAGCAGGTACACGAGTCCGAGTAGCAGGAGCGGCCAGAGCAGGTAGAACTGCTCTTCGACGGACAGTGACCAGTAGTGCTGCACCGTCGTGGCGGCGTTGCTCTGGGCTGAGTAGTCGACCGCGCTCGCCGCAAGGAACCAGTTCTCCACGTACGCGGTCGCAGCGAACGTCTCGCTCGCAATGCGCGGCCATCGCTCCGCCGGGAGCCACAGCAGCGCACCCGCGAGCGCGGCGAGGCTGACGAGCAGCGCGGCGGGGAGCAGCCTGCGTGCGCGGCGCGCATAGAAGTCGGCGAACGCGATCCTGCCCGTGCGCATGAGCTGCGAGATGAGGTGTGAGGAGATCAGGAAGCCCGAAATAACAAAGAACACGTCGACGCCGACGTAGCCGCCGGGAAGGCGCTCCGGCCACAGGTGGTTGAGGATCACGAGGCCCACCGCGATTGCGCGAAGCGCTTGGATATCGGTGCGAATGGGGCGCTTCGGCCGCTTGGTGCGTGCAGGCTGAGGATCGCGCTGCAGCGCGCTGCTCGCCACGGATGTGCTGCTCAGCGATCGTCCTCTCGTGCGCCTCGGCGAGAAACGCCAAGCGCCTCGAGTCTACCGAGCCTGTGCGCTGACCTCGCGGAGGACGCAGTGTGCCCCCGGCCGCCGGAGGCGATCGGGGGCACACTCTGTGGCGAGCGCGCGGCTACCCGCGCGGGCCCTGCGGTTCGTCGGCTTCGTCGAATTCGAGGCCGACCGCCTCAATTTGGTGCGTGTCCGGTCGCTGCGGGGTGAGACCACCCTCACGGTCGAGCTCGGCCTCACGCTTCCGCCAGGCCTGGTAGCCAGGTTCGTCCGCGAGTGCGCGTTCGATCTCCGCGGACGAGGCCCGCAGCTTGGGATCGAACTTGAGGTAGGCGCGCGTCTCGCGTGCGACGAGGCCCGAGAGGATGATGAGCCCGATGAGGTTCGGGATCGCCATGAGCCCGTTCATCATGTCGGAGAACGACCAGGCGATCGCGAGCTGGGTCGTCGCCCCCACAAACACGATGAGGGAGAACACCACGCGGAAGGGCATCACGACGCCGCGACCGAAGATGCGCACGATGTTGCGCTCGCCGTAGTACGCCCAGCCGAGAATCGTCGACGCGGCGAACATGACGAGGCCTATGGTGACGATCCAGTGCCCCCATTCACCGGGCAAACCGTTCGAGAACGCTTGCCCGGTCATGAGCGCGGGCGAGAGTTGCTCTCCGGTTTCCGGGTCGATCGAGGTGTAGGTGCCCGTGGTGATGATCACGAGGCCAGTCATCGTGACCACGATGATCGTGTCGATGAAGGTCTGCGTCATCGAGACGAGGCCCTGACGCACGGGGTGGCTGGTCTGTGCTGCGGCTGCGGCGATTGCGGCCGAGCCCATGCCAGACTCGTTCGAGAAGATGCCGCGAGCGAAGCCGTACTGAATCGCGATGATGAAGACCGAGCCGGCGAAGCCGCCGGCCGCTGCCGTCCCGGTGAACGCATCGGCGAAGACGAGGCCGATCGCTGCGGGAACGTCGCCGAGGTTGACGAACAGGATGTAGAGCGCGGCAACCACGTAGAACACGATCATGATCGGCACGAAACCGGCGGTGACCTTGCCGATGGACTTGATGCCGCCAACGAGCACGACGAGCACGAAGATAGTGAGCACGACGCCCGTCACCCAGGTGGGAACGCCGAAGCTGTGCTCCACGTTCGCGGAGATCGAGTTCGACTGGGTGAGGTTGCCGATCCCGAAGCACGCGAACACGGCGAAGATGGTGAACGACCACCCGAGGATCTTGCCGAGCGGGCCGCGGATACCCTTCTCGAGGTAGTACTGCGGGCCGCCGTTGCGCTCGCCCTTGCTGTCTGCCTGGCGGAAGCGGACCCCGAGGAACGCCTCCGTGTACTTGGATGCCATGCCGAGGAGGCCGGTCACCCACATCCAGAAGAGCGCGCCGGGGCCGCCGATGCCGATCGCGGTCGCGACGCCAACGATGTTGCCCGTGCCGACGGTGGCCGCGAGTGCGGTGGTGAGCGCCTGGAACTGGGAGATATCCCCGCTCGAGCCCGGGTCGCGTCGGCGAATGATGCCGAGGTTGAGGGCTGCGCCGAGGCGGAGGAACTGGATGCCGCCGAGGCGGAAGGTGAGATAGAGGCCGGTGAGAAAGAGCAGCGGAATGAGGACGAAGGGCCCCCAGATTACGCCGCCGATGGAGTCGAGGATGCTCTGCAATTTGTCAGTCACTGTGGTACCTGAGTCCTTCGCGTCGTTGCGGAGTCGGATTTGTGTCCGATCGAGGTTGCGGGCGACTTTAGCAGGAACTCAGTGAGTGGCGCAGCCCTCGTGCAGGTGGGGCGCTGGGCAGAGCTTGAGTCTTAGCATGCCTGCACATATTCAAAAAATCGAGACTTCACCGCGCTCTCATCGGGACTTATGCTGGGCCGCATACCCAGCCGGGTCGGTTCGGAGGTGTGTTCATGCGAGTCATCTTCAGGTCAACAGCAGGGGAAGTGCTGGCGCTCGTTCTCGCGCTCAGTGCGTTCGGAATCCCGCCAGCGCAGGCGAGCTCTTCGCCTCCACCCGCGCGGCCCACCGTACGCACGGAGCTTGAACAGCCGCAGGCGCCGCCCGAGGAACCGGGGCCCTTGGTCGGGGAGGAAGCGCCAGTCGATGGGGGAGTTGGGCAGTCGGAGGAGGGTGAGCTGTCCGATGACGGAAAAGGTGCTGGGGTCGAGGGTGACCCCTCTCCAGAAGCTGAGTCGGGTTCCGCCGCGGATCCCGCAGACACCGTGGAGCCCGCGGACCTCGTGGAGCGTCTGGCGGAGGCGATCCCAAGCTCGCTTCCGGTCGAGGGGACCGTGGTGGTGGTGGCAGCAGAGGGCGGGCCCGCGCCGCGCATCGAGGGCACCCCGCTGCCAGCGAGTGAGCAGGTGGCGGAGCAGCGATTGCTCGCAACCGATGCCGGGCCGGTCGTCGAGGTGCCAGTTGAGGTGCTTGCTGACGCCGCCGCGGGGGAGCGCCTGGTCGGGGATCTCGAGTTGGTCCCCGAGGAGCAGCGCGCGGTGGCCGAAGAGTTGGCGCCCGAGCTGGCGCCTGAAGTGCTGCCCGATGCTCCCACGCCAGGAGAGCTGAGCGAGGAAGCGACCGCATCCGTCACCGTGGCGGCGTTGAATCTTGGTAAGGAGTTGACTATCGGCGGGTTGATCATTCCGGGAACGGGGTCGGGCAGCGGGACCGCACCACGCGCGCACACGGCGGACGTAGCGTTCTACACGGGCGGCGGGAACCCCACTACCGCGGAACTCACGCAGCTCGTCAACGACGCCGGTGCGTACTGGGCGGGGCAGACGAACGGCGCGGTAAAGAGTCTCACGGTGAACTCGGTGAAGCGGATCACGAGCTACGCGCGTGATCGGGGCATGCGTTGCGAGCCCAAGAACCTCCAGAAGCTGTGGAGCGACGCGGCGAAGCAGTTCGGGCGCAGCACGAGCAGCTACATCGGCTCGGCACGGCATCTTGTGGTGCTCGTCGACGACGGGTGCGGCGCGCTCGCACAGAACTCCAGCGGCTGGGGGAGCTACGGCACCCTCCACAGTGGCGGCATGACCTGGGTGGACCTCGGCTCACGGCACAAGGCAAAGCTGCCGCTCAGCTCCGCGACCGGCGCGATCGCCCACGAGCTTGGCCACAACCTCGGCCTCGGGCACGGCAAATCTCGTGTGTGCACGGGCAGCGCGACGGACGCCGCGGTCAGCGGAGGAAAGCCCGTGTCGCCCTGCAGTGACGTTGAGTACGGTGACCCGTTCAATGTGATGGGAATCGGGGCGTGGGCTGGCGGGCGTACACCCCCGGCGCTGCCCGCGGCCCAGCGCGATGCGCTCGGTGTGGCCCCCGCGGGGACGGTGAAGGTCGTGAAGGCATCGGGCGGGGCGACGCAGACCGTCACGCTCTCGGCTGCGGGAACGAACTCGGGCGTGCGTGCGATCCGTGTCGAGGGCGATCGCGGCGGTACGTTCTATGTCGAGTACCGCGCGATGACCGGCCAGGACGCGAGCATGGGGTTGAAGGCCGGCCGTGCGTACGAGACCGGGCTCACGAAGGGGGAGCACTACACGGCGGCGGGCGTGCGCATCGTGAAGAGCGACGGCGGCGGAGGACAGAACGCCGATGGCACGCACCGCTACGGCAGCACGGTTGTGTCGGTGCGCGACGCACAGCTGGGAAAGAACGGGCTCTTCCAAACGGCACGCTCGGGCAAGCAAGCGAGCACCTGGAACAGTATGGTGCGGGTGCAGGTGGTGTCGACGGCGGCCACGAGCGCGAAGGTGAAGATCGAGTTCATGCCGTTCACGGACATCCAGTTCTCGCGCGCGAACGCGACGCAGATCTCGTGGATGCACACGAGCGGGTACTTCTCAGGTACGAGCGTGGCCGGCGGGAGGCGCGAGTTTCGCCCGACAGCCAAGCTCACGCGAGCAGAGGTGGCCGGAATGCTTTACAAGCTCGCCGCACCCAAGGCATACACGCCGCCCAAGAAGTCACCGTTCACGGATGTCTCGATACAGCACCCGTACTACCGCCAGATCGCATGGTCATACAGCGCGGGCCTCACGCCCGGCACCGCGGTGAAGGGCGGCCGATCCTTCGCGCCGACCGCCTCGGTCACGCGGGAATCGTTTGCGGTGCAGCTCTACAAGGTGCGCAAGAGCAAGTACGGGGGTGCAGCGAAGACTCCGTTCGCGGACGTGAAGAAGGGGGCGGCGAACTACAAGCAGATCACGTGGATGTATGCCTCAGGGCTCGCGCCTGGCACGGTGAAGAGCGGCAAGCGCACCTTCGCCCCGCGCGACGCGGTGACACGTGAGGCCGCAGCGGTCGCGCTCTACAAGCTCACGCACTAGCCGCGGGTGCGGACTAGCGGCCCTCGAAAGTCTTGCGCCACTCCTCCGGCGACACCATCTGGGGAAGCGCCGCGCGGTACTCGGCCGACAGGCGATCCCAGTTCTTCTCGATCTGCTTGCTCAGCTCGCGCGACTCGCGCAGCAGGCGGCGGAACTTCGCGCGATCGTGGCGGTACCACATCTTGCCACTGCCGTCGGCGGCGCCCACGATGACGCTCGTGTGATTCGGGATGCGCCACCAGAGCGCGTCACGCTTCGAGTACTCGAGCTCGGGAACGCGCTGCTCGGCCTCGCTGCTCGCACGTCGCCAGTGCCGCGGCAGCATGCGTGCGGTAAAGATGCCCAGGCTGATCCCCTTGGGGTAGTCAGTGGGTTCCTCGAGGAGCGGCAGGGCGCGGCCCGCGGGCGCGACCGGGGTCTCGGGGTCGCCGGGGCGGTACACGCGGGTCTCGGGGAAGTCCTTCGCGCGAGCGCGCGCAGCTGGCATGTCCTTCGAGATGTCATCGTGCAGGCCCTGCGGGCCGCGGAGGACGGAACGCATTCCATCGACGGCGAGCTGGGTCGCGTAGTACTGCATGTTGAGTAGCTTCTTGATGTCCTGTCGACCGCTGTTCTGCAGCAGCTTGCCACTCTTCGGGCGGTCGGAGTGCAACAGGCCCGCGATGATGCGGTTGCGGGTGTGGAAGAAGGCCTGCCAGTCCTGCGAATCGTCCTTGTCGAGCCAGGACACGTGCCACAGCGCGACGCCCGGCAGCGACACCGTGCGATAGCCGGCGGCCTTTGCGCGCAGGCCGTACTCGGCGTCATCCCACTTGATGAAGACGGGCAGCGAGAGCCCAATGTCTGCGATGACCTTCTTGGGGATCATGCACATCCACCAGCCGTTGTAGTCGGCATCGAGGCGGGCGTGCATCCACTTGGTCTGGCGCAAGTTACGCTTGCGGAAGTCGTGGCGGTGCTGCTCCTCGAACGACGGCCCCCACATGAATGGATCAGGCCGCACGACCTCGGCCCACGCGTGCAGCACGGGCTTGTCAAGGAGGTCGAACATGTGACCGCCCACGATCACCGGCTCGCGGCTGAAGCGGCCGAACTGGAGGGCGCGGAGTGCGCTCTCCGTCTCGAACTCCACGTCGTCGTCGAGCAGTAGCAGGAAGTCGGTGTCTTCGCGCTCCAGCGTTTCGGCCATCGAGCGGGAGAAGCCGCCCGAGCCGCCAAGGTTGCCCTGCTCGATGACGCGCAGCTTCTCACCCAGTCGCGCGGCGACCTCGTCGAAGCCTGCCTCGTCGCGCACCTTCTGCGTGCCCTGGTCGACGAGGAAGATCCGGTCGATGCCCTCGGTGAGCGCGGGGTTCTCGGCGATGTTCGCGAGCGTAGCCACGCAGTAGTCGGGCTTGTTGTACGTCGTCATGCCGAGGCTGAGCTTGCCGTTCGTGACGGGCTCCGCCGCGGTCGACCAGCTGCCCTCTTCGAGCACGAGGTCCTCAGTGCTCGCGATGAGGTCGAACCAGTACCAGCCGCCATCACTGAAGGAGGTGAGGGGCAGCGTGAACACGCTCTCCTCGGAGCCGGTGACCGTGCGCGAATCGACGCGCTGCTGCACGCCACCCGCGTTCGAGCGGTACACGATGATGGTGCCGCTGCCCGCGGTGCGCAGGGTGAGTAACACCTCGGTGACCACGGTCCACCGCTGCCAGTACGCCGCCGGGAAGGCGTTGAAATAGCTCGCAAACGAGACGCGCTTGCCGGAGCGCACGCGGGCGCTCGAGCGGGAGAGCACGTTGTCGATGTGTGCGTTCTCGCTCAGCCGAACGTGGCGCCCGCCGATCTTCGACCAGGTCTCAGAGTCCGCGTAGAGCGGTAGGACATCGGGATCCTGAGTGAGCGGGAAAACGATCGACTGCAGCGTGGTCGGCATCGAAAGCGTGCCTCTCTTTTCGGTCTGACGGACGGAGCCTCCCCAGTGTACCCGCGGAGAAACTGCAGAACCGTCGGGTTTACTCGGCGTTCAGGTGTTCGCCAGCGCGCCACACGGCGACCGTGAGATCGGGAGCCGCCGCTGCGATGGTGCGCAGCAGTTCGAACTCCGCCCGGTCGGCGTTGCGTCGGTGCTCCTCGGCGTCGGGTCCACCGGCGCGTGCCGCGAGACGGGCGAGCCCGAACTCAGCCAGCCGCCCTTCGGCCTCGAGCAGCTCGTCCCGGAGGGTGAGCACCACGAAGTCGTCGACCTCGGGTACTTCCTCCACGGCGATCGCGGGATCCTGACCGCCGCGTACGCGCCGCTCCAGGATCGTGTCGCGCTCGAGCCGAGCGTCGGCGCGCAGCTCGGCGAGGCGCTCGGGGGTGATGGGTTGCATCGCGCTACCGCGTCTTCGTTGGCGTTGTGCGAGCGGAGTGGCTCTGCGGGATTGGGATCTGGCGCCACGGAAGCTTGGTCGGCTCGGCGTCGAGCGAGGGCAGCTGGAAGTCGTAGCGCGACTTCACCGCGATGAGCACGAGGAGGAGCCAGTTGCCCTCGATGAGCAGCCGGCTCTCGGTGAGCGATTGAATGACGAGCGCCACGACAACCAGCAGCGGCCAGAGTGCGCTCGTCGCGTACGGCAGCGCTGGGCCGAAGCCGCGCCGGGGCGGGTCGACCGCGCGGAACCACACGCGCCAGGTTGTGAGCAGCACGAGCGGGGCGAAGGCGAGCACGCCGACAATGCCGAGCTGGAACCACACATCGAGCCATGCGTTGTGCGCGCTCATGACAGGGATTCCGGCCTTCGTGTCGAGCGAGGCGAACGGTTCGGCCCACGGCGCCCAGTAGCTCACCCAGCCCCAGCCGAACCAGGGGCGCTGTTCGGCAAGCTCGATCACCTTGTGCCAGGTCTCGAGCCGTCCGGTCATGTCACCGCTCTTGCCCAGCAGACCGAACACGAAGTCGCGGGCGAAGAGCACCAGGCCAATGGCAGCAGCGAGGAGCGTGACGCCCACCGCGTAGAGCGGCACTCGCCGCTCGGGCCCGAGCCTGCGTGCCCAGAGCGCGAGCGCGAGCGCGACGAGCACCGCTGCGAGCGCCACCCATACGGTCGCACCACGGGTCAGCAGAATCGTGGCGGTTGCAAGGAACACCCAGAACCATCCGGTAAACCGCCCGACAAGGCCGGCCCGAAGCTGGATTCCGAACACGATGAGGCCGAGCAGGCCGATGAACCCGAAGAGCACGGAGCTAGCGACGATTCCCTGAATCGGGCCGCCGGCGAAGAGGAGATCGCGGCTCCAGTAGAGCAGCTTCGAGATCTTCTCGCCCTCCGCGGGGCGCTCAATGAAGTTCTGGAACACGGGCTCGCGAACGAAGATCGACACCCAGAGCTCGAAGAGGAACGAGACGCCGATGATCCAGCGCAGCGCGGTGCCGAGCGTGCGCAGCACCTCGTGCCAGGTGAGCACGAATGCGAGCACCACGGCGAGCAGTGTGGTGGCGAGCTGCGCGACAACGCCGAGCAGCGACTCGAACCGGTATTGCGACCACGCGATCGACGCGATCGCGAGCAAGAGGAACCAGTAGAGCGGCGCGGGGAGCCGATACCAGCGGAAGCGCGCGGGCTTCTCGCGAATGAAGATGACCACGCCGATCGCGGTGAGCACCGCGGCGATGCCGAGGAACCCCCACCAGCCCACGAGGTTGCGCACGCCCGTGCTGCCGAGCGCGAGCACGAATACACAGATTGCGTACGCGCTCACGCCGAGTCTGGTCCTGCTCTCCGCCATAGTCGGTATGGTAGAGCATGGCGTGATCCTCACCGGTGGGGCGGGCTGGGAGCGCGGCTGCGCGACCGCTCGGGAGAGGGCGGACGCCGCCGCCTGCTGACCCGTCGCCGCGCGGCATGACACCCCGAGGAGAGCCGTGCTGATCTTTATTGAGAACACCCCGCGTGCGTACGCGTGGGGCTCGCTCGACGCACTCGCCGAACTGCTCGGCACCATGCCGACGGGGCAGCCGCAGGCGGAACTCTGGTTGGGCACACACCCCGGGAGCCCCGCGCATGTCGCGAAGGCCACCCCCGTGGGGCAGACCCTCATCGATCTCGTTGAAGGCGATCCGGAACGCTACGGCGTTTCCGGGGGGCCGCTGCCGTTTCTCCTCAAGGTGCTCGCGATCGGTGCGCCGCTCTCGCTCCAGGTTCACCCAGACCGGGATCAGGCCGCCGCTGGCTTCGCCGCGGAGGAAGCCGCGGGGATTGCGCGGGATGCGCGCGAGCGCAACTACGGCGACGCAAACCACAAGCCCGAGTTGCTCGTCGCGCTGAGCGAGGTGACCGCGCTGAGTGGCTTCCGTGCGCTCAGTGCCGTGCGGCACGACCTCCGCGCGCTCGCCGCAGCGGCGCAGACCGCTGGCGATGCAGCGGGCAACGCCGCGCTCGAAACGGTCGCGCAGCGGCTCGCCCCGAGCGGCGCGCAGAGCGAGGCTGACGTGCGGCGCGAGTTTCTCGAGTGGGCGTTTGCCGGAGACCCCGAGGTGTCCCGCGCACTGACGGCCCTGCCCGTCGCGATGTCCGGTGTCGGCGACGACATCGCCGCCGATCGGCGCGCCGCGCTCGACGCGCTCGTCGCAACGCACCCCGGCGACCCGGGCGTGCTCGTCTCGCTCCTGCTGCACATCGTGCGGCTCGCTCCGGGGGAGGCGCTGTTCCTCCCCGCACGTCAACTGCACGCATACCTCGGGGGGATCGCGGTTGAGGTGATGGCTGCCTCCGACAATGTGCTGCGCGCAGGCCTCACTGAGAAGCACGTGGACGTTGCTGAGCTGTGCCGCATCCTCGACGCCGAGGAGATTCCTGAGCCGCGCTATCCCGCGACCCAACTGCAGCCGGGCCTCATCGCCTGGCAGCCCGGGGTGCCTGACTTCCAACTGCTGCGCGCGCGGCTGTGCGATCTCGACTCGGCGGACTCGGTCGGCGACGCCAGCGGGGCGGCCGCCGAGGTCGAGGTCGCGGCGCCGCACCCGCTCGTCATCGTGGTCACGGCAGGCCGAGTGCGCGTGGAGCGGACCGCCACTGAGCTCGCTGAGGTGGCCACTGCACGCCGCGGCCAGTCGCTCTACGTCTCCGCGGGCGAGCCCATCCGCCTCACGGGCGCGGGCGAATTGTTCCTCGCTACGGTCGGGTAGCCCCTCGGCAGAGAGCTGGCAGCTCGGGCGAGTACACTGAAGCCCGTGTCGAATCCTGAAGCATCCGGCCCCACAGCCCCCGCCGAGCGCGGCGAACGGCTGGGTGGCCTGGGGCGCGTACTCATCGCCGTCTACATGATCCTCGCGATCGCGGCGACGTTCCGCTCCGTCTACCAGATCCTGTCGAAGTTTGACGAGGCCCCGCTCGCATACACCCTGTCGGCGCTCTCCGGGGTCGTGTACATCGTCGCGACCGTCGCGCTCATCATGGGCGTGCGCGGGCGGAAGCCGGCGGCCGCACGGGTCTGGCGCGGCATTGCCTGGGCGGCGCTCGTGTTCGAGCTGTGCGGCGTCCTGATCGTAGGCACGCTGAGCCTCACCACCCCCGAACTGTTCGGCCACCCCTCGGTGTGGTCGTTCTACGGCAGCGGGTACGTCTTCATTCCGCTCGTGCTTCCCGTGCTCGGCCTCGTGTGGCTGCGCCGCTCCGGCCGCGCCGCTGCGGCTCCGGCCGTGACCGCTGAGCCCGTCAGCCAGGACATCTACTGATGCGCGTTGTTGAATCGCTCGCAGCGCTGCGCCCCGAGGAATTCTCGGTGGGCAGCTGTGTAGCGATCGGCAAGTTCGACGGTCTGCACCTTGGGCACCAGTCGATTCTGCGACGTCTGCGGAGCGAGGCCGCGGCGGCCGATCAGCTGACGGTGGTGTTCACGTTTGCGAACAATCCGCTCAGTTACTTGAACCCTGAGCGCTGCCCACAGCCGCTCATGAGCCGCGAGCAGCGGCTCGAAGCGTTTGCGGCCGCGGGGATTGACGTGTGCGTGATGGTGGAGTTTGACGCGGAGTTCGCGGCGATTCCCGCGGCGGACTTCGTGACCGACGTGCTGGTCGGGAAGCTCCAGGCGCGGCACGTGATCATGGGCGCAGACTTCCGCTTCGGTCACCGCGGCGCGGGTGACGGCGCGCTGCTGCGCGAACTCGGCGCGACGCACGGCTTCACCGCCGAGGTCGTCGAGTGGGTCGAAGATGCCGAGGCCGAACCGGTCTCCTCCTCTGCCGCGCGTGCGGCAGTGGTGGCGGGTGACGTTGCCGCGGCCTCACGCATGCTCGGCCGCCCGCCGGCGGTGCGCGGCGACGTGGTGCACGGTGACGCGCGTGGCCGCGAGATCGGCTTTCCCACTGCAAACTTGGGCGGCGCGATCGAGGGCCTCGTGCCCGCCGACGGCGTGTACGCGGGGTGGGTGCTGCTCGCAGGCGAGCGCAGGGTCGCCGCCATCTCGGTCGGGAACAACCCCACGTTCACCCCGAACGAACAATCGCGGGTCGAGGCCTTCGTGCTCGACTTCGAGGGTGACCTCTACGGGCAGCGCATCGAGGTGCAGTTCGCGCACCGGCTGCGTGGCATGGTTCGCTTCGACGGGCTCGAGCCTTTGCTCGAGCAAATGCACGCCGACGTTGCCGAAACTCGACGCCTGCTCGAGGCCACACCTTCTCGGTGAGTCGCCGCCACACATAGTGGTACGATCGACCTACGGTCGCTTCCGCGAGTGCGCCCAGAGCCCCATGCCGCGCATGAGGTCAGGCTCGGAGACTCGCGTCCGGCCCGCGGCTCGGTACGCGTTCCGAGTTCGTCCCACGCCGATCAGGAGATCCATTGGCATCCAACACTGCCACGCGTCAGTCCACCGCGAAGAACGCTTCGCGAGGTTCGAACGGGTCATCGCGCTCGAACGGGCGCCGCAAGCACACGCACAACGAGGGAATCATCCCGCTGCTCGCTCGGGCGGTGCGTGAAGTTGAGGCTTCAGCCCAGCGCGGCAAGGCGACCCCCGCGAACCGCACCAAGTTTCACGTCATCGCGCTGCTCATGCGTGAGGAGCGCGCTCGCATCAAGACCGAGGAGGGCGTCAGCGACGCAGAGCGCGCCGAGACGCTGAAGCGCCTTGATGGTGTTGCGGCGATCCTCGCGAAGACCGCCGCGCGCGACACGAGCCTCATCACGCTGCTCGAGCCGACGGCGCCCATCACCGAGGCCACCCGCCAGCTGAAGCGGAAGATGCTCACGCAGGCCGGCTTCGAGCTGCCCGAGGAGGAGAAGGTTGCGCCCGAGCCGGTGAAGGCATATGTGCCGCCGGAGCTCGCTGAGCGCCAGGTCGAGCCCGCCGGCGTCGAGTCGCGCATGCTCGCGAACCCGTTCCTTGCGCCCGATCTCACGCCGCCGAAGCAGCCCACCCCCGTGGTGCGCCTCGCGAACTGGGAGCTGCTCGGGCCGCTGCTGAAGTCGTTCGAGCAGGGCGGCGGCGGCTCCGCATGCATGCCCCTGCCCGAGCCGCCCGTGCCGGATCGCCTCGCCCCCGCCGGGCGAGAGCTCATGGATCACCAGGCTCGCTTCCTCGCAAGCGTGCGTGAGGGGCACCGCAGCTTCCTCCTCGCCGACGAGCCAGGCCTGGGCAAGACCGCGCAGTCGGTGATTGCCGCATCGGTCGCCGACGCGTACCCGCTGCTCGTTGTTGTGCCGAACGTCGTGAAGATGAACTGGGCGCGCGAGGTGGAGCGGTGGACGCCGCAGCGCCGCGTCACCGTGATTCACGGTGACGGTCAAGATATCGACGCGTTCGCCGACGTGTTCGTGGTGAACTACGAAATCCTCGACCGCCACCTGAGCTGGATCTCGCGATTCGGCTTCAAGGGCATGGTCGTCGACGAGGCGCACATGATCAAGAACGTGCAGTCGCAGCGCTCGCGCAACGTGCTCGCGATCGCCGAGAGCGTGCGTGAGCGCACGCCCGGCGGCTCGCCGCTGCTGATCGCGCTGACGGGCACGCCACTCATCAACGACATCGATGATTTCCGCGCGATCTGGCGCTTCCTGGGGTGGACCGACGCCGAGAAGCCGGGCCCCGAGCTCATGGCACGTCTCGAGAGCAACGGCTGGACCCCCGCGGACTCTGCGTTCTACCCGGAGGCACGCCAGAGCGTGGTCGACATGGGGATCGTGCGTCGCCGCAAGATCGACGTTGCCGCAGACCTGCCCGCGAAGCGCGTGGTCGATCTGCCCGTCGAGCTGGACGACGAGTACGGTCGCGGCATCCGCGAGGCGGAGGCACAGCTGGCCCGCAAGCTGCTCGACCGCTTCACCGCGGTGAAGAACGGCAAGCTCGGAGAGAAGCTCAGCGACGACGCGATCATCCGCATGGTGTGCGCGCAGGAGCTCGAGGAGTCGAACGCGTCGGCCGACGGCATGAACGTCTTCACGATGGTGCGTCAGATCGGCCAGGCGAAGGCTGGTCTCGCGGCAGACTACGCCGCGCAGCTCGCGCGCTCGGTGGGCAAGGTCGTGTTCTTCGCGAAGCACATCGACGTGATGGACCGGGCCGAGGCGCAGCTCGCCGAGGCAGGGCTCAAGACCGTGTCGATTCGCGGTGACCAGAGCACTACCTTCCGCCAGGAACAGATCGACGCGTTCAACAAGGACCCCGAGGTCGCCGTGGCCGTCTGCTCGCTCACCGCAGCGGGCGTGGGCGTGAACCTGCAGGCCGCGTCCAACGTGGTGCTCGCCGAGCTCAGCTGGACAGACGCCGAGCAGACGCAGGCGATCGACCGTGTGCACCGCATCGGTCAGGCAGAGCCGGTCACCGCGTGGCGCATCGTCGCCGCGCAGACGATCGACGCCAAGATCGCGGAGCTCATCGACGGCAAGGCGGGCCTCGCCGCGCGCGCGCTCGATGGTGCCGAGGCGAAGGACGAGACCGAGGATTCGGTGCAGCTGCTCGCGCTCATGGGCGTGCTGCAGCGCGCGATCGCCGCGGCCTAACCGCACCGCTCGCAGCGGCCCTCGCTCCCGAAGGGGAGCGGGGGCCGCTGGCCGTTTTGGACACGCAAGTGGCAGAAACACGACTGTTCGCGTGATTCTCGCCACCGCTAGCATGGGACAAGTCTCGCCGGAGTGACCGGCGCGGCACCCGGATGCGAAGGGGACTCATGCGGATTGGTGTGCTCTGTTCAGGCGGCGACAGCCCAGGGATGAACGCGGCCATTCGCGGCGCGGTGCTCCGCGGGGTCGAGGTGCACGGCTTCGAGATGGTCGGCTTCATGGACGGCTGGCGCGGCTTCCACGACGGCGACACCGTGCCGCTCGACCGCCTCGCTGTGCGCGGCATCTCCCCGCTCGGCGGCGTGATGCTCGGCACCAGCCGGGTCCCCCCGTTCCCTGACGGCGTCGCCACCCCCGAAGCACTTGCGGCCGTGCGTGCGCGCATGACAGAGCTCGGGATCGATGCCTTCCTGCTCATCGGCGGCAACGGCACGCAGACGGTTGCGCAGATGCTCGACGACGCAGGGATCCCCGTCGTGGGGGTCCCAAAGACAATCGACAACGATCTTGGCGGCACGGACTACACCTTTGGCTTCGACACGGCCGTGTCGGTCGCGGCCGAGGCCATCGACCGGTTGCGCACCACGGGGGAGTCGCACCGCCGCTGCATGGTGCTTGAGGTGATGGGTCGCGACGCCGGCTGGATCGCGCTTCACGCCGGGATGGCGGGCGGCGCGCAGCTGATCCTGCTGCCGGAGTTCCCCGAATCGGTCGAGCAGATTTGTGAGTGGGTGCTCAGCGTGCGCGACCGCGGACGCTCGTCGCTCGTCGTTGTTGCCGAGGGCTTCCGTCCGGCGGGCGAGGCCGACGTGGTGACGCGCGCAGGGCTCGACGGCTTCGGGCGGCCACGCCTCGGGGGCGTCGCCGAGGTGCTCGCCCCGCGCATTGAGGAGCGCACGGGTATCGAGACCCGCGCCACCGTTCTCGGGCACGTGCAGCGGGGCGGCTCACCGACCGCGTTCGACCGCGTGCTCGCCACGCGCACGGGCATCGCCGCAGCCGACGCCGCGAACGACGGTGCCTGGGGAACCATGGCCGGGCTGCACGGCGACCGTGTCGAACTCGTACCTCTCGAAGAGGCGGTCGGCGCGCTGAAAACTGTGCCCGCCGCGCGCTACGAGGAGGCGCGCCTCAGCTTCGGCTAGAGGCCGAGCTGCGCCTTCACATCGTTGAGCGAGGGGTTGGTCGCCGTCGTGCCGTCGGGGTACACGACGGTAGGGACGGTCTGGTTGCCGCCGTTCGCGGCCATGACGAGTTCCGGGGTGCCCGGCGTGCTCTCGATGTCCACCTCGGTGTACGCGATGCCGGTCTTGTCGAGCATCAACTTGAGGCGCTTGCAGTAGCCGCACCACTCCGTCGAGAACATGGTGATCGCGCCAGACTCGGGGACGAAATCGCTCAGCTGTGCCGTGCTCACGGGGAACCTCCTATGGATCTGCGGGACGCCAGTTTAGCGCCGGAGATCGAGTGCTCGCTGGGCCCGGGTGAACGACAGGTAAACGACCCTTTCCCAGCTTGACCTGCCCCGTTCAAGGTGGAAGCATGAACGTGGCGCTCGCGTGTCAAGGCATCTCTGCTGAACGTTCGGTGAAGTTCTAGTGACACGCGGGTGGTCCACGGCCCCTGCTCCCGAACGAAAGACGCCGGTGGAACTCACTCTCGTCGTGCTGCTGGTCATCGTACTGGCCCTCTTCTTCGACTTCACCAATGGCTTCCATGACACGGCGAACGCGATGGCGACGCCGATTGCCACGGGAGCGCTGAAGCCGAAGACCGCCGTGCTCCTTGCTGCGGTGCTGAACCTGGTTGGCGCGTTCCTCTCCACTGAGGTGGCGAAGACGATCTCCGGCGGCCTCATCAACGAGGGCGACGGCGGTGTGCTCATCTCGCCCGCCATGATTTTCGCGGGCCTCATCGGCGCGATCGTGTGGAACCTGCTGACGTGGCTCTACGGGCTCCCGTCCAGTTCCTCGCACGCGCTCTTCGGCGGCCTGATCGGTGCCGCAATTGTGGGCGCCGGCTTCTCCGCGATCAACGGTGGCGTGCTGCTCTCGAAGGTGATCATCCCGGCGCTCGCCGCGCCGCTCACCGCCGGCATCGTGGCGTTCACCGCGACGAAGGTGGCGTACGCCATCACGCGCCGCCATGACGGCAAGAAGGACGGCCGGGGCCGCTTCCGCTACGCGCAGATTGCCTCCTCCTCGCTCATCGCCCTCGCGCACGGCACGAACGATGCGCAGAAGACGATGGGTGTCATCACGCTGACGCTTGTCGCCGCGAACATGCAGGATCCGGATACGGGCCCCCACCTCTGGGTGATCATCTCGTGTGCCCTCGCGATTGCAATCGGTACGTACTCCGGCGGCTGGCGCATCATCCGCACGCTCGGTGCGGGGCTCACGCAGGTGAAGCCGGCGCAGGGCTTCGCGGCCGAGACAAGCACCGCCGCAACGATTCTCGCCTCGACGCACCTCGGCTTCGCGCTCTCGACCACGCAGGTGGCCTCCGGCTCCGTGATCGGCTCGGGCCTCGGTCGCCGCGGGTCGAGTGTGCGCTGGCGCACCGTCGGCCGCATCGCCTCCGGCTGGCTCTTCACGCTTCCCGCCGCAGGCGCCGTTGGTGCGATCGCCGCGCTCATCGCGCACCTCGGCATGGTCGGCATCATCATCGATGCCGTGCTCGGCCTCGGCTTCATCCTCTTCATCTTCTGGCGCTCCAGCCGCAACAAGGTGGACCACTCGAACGCGATCCCGGTCCCCGATGTTGCCGAGTCCGGCTACGCGGTGCGCATCCGGAAGAGCAAGGTCAAGCCCGTGAAGACGAAGACCGGCTCGATGACTCAGCTCACGCCCGTCGCTCAGTCGGCCGTGCGCGACGACGTCGCCGCAAAGGAAGCCGAGAAGGCGCTCCGTGATGCGGAGAAGGCAGACGCTGCTGAGGCGGCGGAGAAGGCAGCCAGCGACCGCGACGCGAGCAGCGATGTGAACACCGGGGAGAAGCGATAATGATCGACTGGATGGCATTCCTCGTTGTTTTCGGCGCCGCACTGGTGTCCGCGGTGTTCGTCGTGGCGCTCTACTCGCTCGGTATCCGCTTCCTCGCAACGCCCGCGCCGCCCGCGCCGCGCCCCGACGGCAGCTTCGAGCCGAACGGTCCGTCGCGCGACGACGAGGACGACGACATCGATCTGGGCCGCCCGCGGTGGGCGACGATCGCGGCGAACGTGTGCTTCGGCCTCTCGGGTCTCGCGGTGCTCGTCGGCGTCTTCCTGATCATCCCGGGCCTGCACTTCTGGTAAACCCGGGGCGCAGTCGCGCAAACTAGTGTGGGCGCATGAGCAACCTCGACAGGCTCCACCGGTTTCTTGACGAAATCGTGCGATCCGGCATCGAGTTCGGTAACTACGAGGTGGTCTGCGCTGCAACGAGCGGCGACGATACCGCGATCGTGCTGTACACCTGGCACAAGAGCAAACGGGTGTACGGACGCATCTACCGTTGGCCGGACCTCGTCGCCATTTTCGATGACGAGGCGTGCGCACCAGAGGAGTACGCGAGTGAGGTGATCATCCACGACTTTGACTCGCCTCCCGGGCAGGGGCAGCAGATTCTGTATGACTGGACGCGGAGCTTGGGCCGAGCGCCAGGTGACGTGCGCTGGTGCGATGCCATCGAAGACTATGCCGGGCTGGACCCGGTTCTTTACGCGGGGCCCTCGGCCGCTGGTGCTGGGGCTGGGGCGGGGCGCAGAGTCGCGGAGTAGTGTGGGGCCATGGTCTACACCTCAGTCGAACGGATCCCCGGAATCGTCTCCGGTCTGCGTCACAGCTTCGGCACCGGGCACACCCGGCCAGAGGCGTGGCGACGCGATCAGCTTCAGCGGCTGCGCGCGTTGCTCATCGAGCGTGGGCCGGATTTTGAGCGCGCGCTGCACGCCGACCTCGGCAAGTCGCCCGCAGAGGCGCAGCTGACCGAGATCGGCTTCCTCCTCACCGAGATCGAGCACACGCTCGACGAACTGAAGGGGTGGATGCGCCCTCGTCGGGTGCCGGTGCCGCTTGCGGTGCAGCCTGCGGCAGCTCGGGTGGTCGCGGAGCCGCTCGGCGTGGTGCTCATCATCGCGCCATGGAACTACCCACTGATGCTCGCGCTCTCCCCGCTCATTGGTGCGATCGCTGCGGGCAACGCGGCGATCGTGAAGCCGAGCGAACTCGCGCCGGCCACCTCCGAGCTCATTGCGCGCTTGCTGCCCGACGTTCTTGACCGCCGTGCCGTCGCAGTCGTCACTGGCGGGGTGCCCGAGACCACCGCACTGCTCGCGGAACGCTTCGACCACATCTTCTACACGGGGAATGGTCGTGTCGGTCGCATCGTCGCGCGCGCGGCTGCCGAACATCTCACCCCGATTACGCTGGAACTCGGCGGGAAGTCACCCGTCTTCGTCGACGACACGGTGCCACTCGCAGACGCCGCGCGCCGCATCGTGTGGGGCAAGTTCATGAACGCCGGGCAAACCTGCATTGCGCCCGACTACGTGCTCGGCACCGCGGAGGTGCTGCGCAAGCTGGGCCCCGCACTCGTCGCCGCAATCCACGATCTGTACGGCACCGCCACGGCGGGGAACCCCGACTACGGCAGGATCATCACCGACGCGCAGTTTGCGCGACTCATCGGCTACCTCGAGGACGGCGAGATCCTCACCGGCGGCGAGCACGATGCGGAAACGCGGTGGATCGCGCCGACGGTGCTCGGCGGCGTATCGCGTGAGGCCCAGGTCATGCAGGATGAGATATTCGGGCCGATCCTGCCGCTCGTTGAGGTGGCTGGACTCGATGACGCCCTCGAGTTCGTGACAGCGCGAGACAAGCCCCTCGCCGCGTACGTGTTCAGCGACGACCGCGTGGTCCGCTCGCGGTGGGAGAACGAGACGAGCTCTGGTGCCTTGAACTTCGGCACGCCCGCGCTCCACCTCGTCACCCCCGAGCTGCCGTTCGGCGGGGTTGGCGAGAGCGGTATGGGCGCGTATCACGGCGAGCGTTCCTTCCTCGTGTTCAGCCACGAGAAAGCGGTGCTGTCAAAGCCGCTGCGCCCCGAGACGCTTGCCGCCACGATCATGCCGCCGTTCACGCGCACCAAGGAGGCGCTCGCGCGCGGGCCCCTCCAGAAGCTGCTGTAGGGCGAACCGGCCGCGCGCATGCACCGGGTACGCATACACCGATCGCTAGGATTGTGCCGTGGAAGAGCGTAAAGACGACGTGGGTGCGGCCGAGGACGGCAACGCCGCCACCGAGCTGCCGCTCGGCATCCGGGTGGCGGCCGCGTGGTCGTGGCGCCTCATCATCGTCGCCCTCGCGCTCGCCGGGTTCCTGTGGCTGATCGTGCAGGTGCGGATCATCGTGATCCCGCTCCTCGTCGCGATCCTGCTCACCGCGCTGCTTGCTCCCGTCGTCCAGTGGTTTGTGCGCCGCGGTGCACCGCACTGGATGGGGGTCGTCGCCGCGCTCACGCTGTTCGTTGCCTCGGTGTGGATCCTGATCAATCTCATCGTCACGCAGCTGCGGAACGGCCTCGGCGACCTCGCCTCCCGCTCTGAAGAGGTGTGGTGGGACGTGCTGCACTGGATCGAGGACAACAAGCTCGGCATCACCGCGGACCAGCTGCAGGGCTTCACCGAGCAGATCTTCAAGACCGTGCAAGAGCACCAGACTGAGATCCTGAATGGTGCACTCGGTGTGGCGACCTCGGCGGGGCAGTTCGTCACCGGCGCGCTGCTCACCGTCTTCTCGCTCATCTTCCTGCTCATCGACGGCAAGCGAATTTGGTTCTGGGTGCTCGGCTTCCTGCCCGCCCGCGCGCACGCTCCCGTCGACGCGGCCGGCCGCACCGGCTGGGTGTCGGTCGGACAGTATGTGCGTGTGCAAATCTTCGTCGCGTTCGTCGACGCGGTGGGCATCGGCGTGGGCGCCGCGCTGCTTGGCGTGCCGCTGCCGATCCCGATCGCGGTGCTCGTGTTCCTTGGCTCGTTCATCCCGTTCCTCGGTGCGATCACCACCGGCCTGCTCGCGGCGTTCATCGCGCTCGTCTACAACGGCCCCGTGAATGCGCTCCTGATGCTCGGCGTGGTGATCCTCGTCAACCAGATTGAGGGCCACGTGCTGCAGCCGCTCGTCATGGGCAACGCGGTGAAGGTCCATCCCCTCGGCGTGGTGCTTGCGGTCTCGACCGGTGCGCTCATCGCCGGTATTCCGGGCGCCCTCTTCGCTGTGCCGCTCGCAGCCGCCGCGAACTCCATCGTCAACACACTCGTGAAGCGGGAGTGGACGCGCGGCACCGACCCGGTGGCCGAATACCACAAACGTGAACGAACACACCAGCAGGCGAAGCATCGCGCGCGAAGCGTCGCCAAACTGAATCGCAAGGAAGGCCTCTCATGACGCAGACCACCACGGCACCCACCCTGGACGATTTCAGTGCAGCGCTCGACGTGGTGCACCGGGTGACGCGGCGCACGCCGCTCGAGTCGTCGCGTTTCCTTGCCGAGATTCTGGGTGTGCCGCGCGTCTACCTGAAGTGTGAGAACCTGCAGCGCACGGGCGCATACAAGCTTCGCGGCGCGTACAACCGCCTGACGCAGCTCACGGCGGACGAACGCGCCCGCGGCGTGGTCGCGGCATCCGCGGGAAACCACGCGCAGGGCGTTGCGTTCGCGGCACGTGAGCTCGGGATCACTGCAACGATCTTCATGCCCCTCGGCGTCGCACTGCCTAAGCTGCAGGCCACGCGCAACTACGGGGCGAACGTGCAGCTCGTTGGTGCGACGTTTGATGAGACGAACCAGGCCGCGCAGGACTTCGTGCGCGAGAGCGGTGCGACCTTCATCCCGCCGTTCGACGACGCCGCCGTGATCGAGGGACAGGGCACCATCGCGCTCGAGATGCTCGACGTTGCGCCCGAAATCGAGAACATCGTGGTCCCGATCGGCGGCGGCGGCCTCATCGCCGGTGTCGCGGCTGCGGCGAAGCAGTGGGCGGCCGAAGAAGGCCGCGATATCCGCATCATCGGCGTGCAGGCCGAGAACGCCGCACCGTACCCGGTGTCGCTCGCAGCGGGGGAGCCCGTCACGATCAAGACCAAGTCGACGATCGCCGACGGCATCGCGGTGGCTCGTCCGGGCGTGCGCAACTTCGACCTCGTGCGCGACTACGTGGACGAGGTTGTGACGGTCAGCGATGACGACATCGCCCGCGCGATCGTCATGCTGCTCGAGCGCGCCAAGCTCGTCGTCGAGCCCGCGGGGGCCGCCGGTGTCGCGGCAATGCTCACGGGCAAGCTGCAGCTCTCCGGCCCCACGGCAACCATCTTGTCGGGGGGCAACATCGATCCGCTGCTGCTGCAGCGCGTCATCGGTCACGGCCTTGCCGCTGCGGCGCGCTACACGAAGCTGCGCATCCTGCTGCCCGACGTGCCCGGCCAGCTCGTGCGCACGGCAACGATTGTCGCTGAGCAGAACGCAAACGTCATCGAGGTGATCCACACGCGCCACGCGACCGAGCTGCCTGTCAGTGAGGTGGAGCTCGAGCTGCACATCGAGACGCGCGGCGCCGAGCACGGCGAGCAGGTCGCGCAGGCGCTGCGCGACGCGGGCTACCAGGTGCGCGTGGGCGAGCGCTACTAGCCGCAGGCTGAGCCGGCGGGCGAACTAGGAGAGTGGGGCGCCCGCCTGCGCAGCGAATGCGCGGATGGCGCGCTGCGCGTCGGCAACCGTGATGCTGCCGCCCGCGACGATGTGCAGCCCATATGCGTCCTCAAGCGCAACGAAATTCATGGCAGTGTCCGCGAGCGCGCCAGTCAGTGCGAAATCGCCGGACGCCGCACCCTCCTCAAGAATCCCGGTGTAGAGCTGCAGCTGCTCGCCGTAGAGCTGCTGCACGAGCGCATCGTGTAGCGGCGACTTGCCCGCCAGCACGTCGAACTCGTAGAGCAGCCGCATGAGCGCATCGTCGGGGCCGCTCGGCAGCCCGGCGTCGATCGCCGCGGCGAGCTTCCCCGCCGGGGAGCTGTGCTGCGCAACCAGCTCGGCGCGCTCCGTGCCGACGCGGGCCATACCGGCGGCGTGCGCCTCGACGAGGATTGCCTCGAGGTCGTCGTAGTAGTAGAGCAGCGCGCCGCGGGTCACGCCGGCCTGATTCGCCACGTCAGTGAGTGAGAGATTGCGGAGTCCGTGCTCGGCGGCAGCGGTGAGCGCCGCGTCGATGACCTCGATGCGGCGCTGCTTCTGCGTACTGGGGCGTGCCACGCCTGTCAGTATGCCAGAGCGTGCGCGCCGCAGCGCGCCGCCCCGCGGTTATTTGACATCTGGGTGAATTAATTTACTCTGGTGTTAAATAACTTCGTGGCGTGCCGGTTCCCGGCCGCCCAGAACTTCAGGAGCAGACATGGCCGTCGACACTCTCTACACGGGCGGGCGCATCCGTACCTTCGACCCGCAGCAGCCCTGGGCCGAAGCGCTCGGCGTGATCGGCGACCGCATCAGCTACGTGGGATCCGCCGCTGATGCCCCCGCAGCGCGCACGACCGTGCAGCTCGAGGGCCGTCTCCTCACGCCCGGCGTGGCCGACACGCACAACCACCTGCTGCTTGGCTTCGACGATCTTGCTGTCAGCCTCGACCAGGTGCAGAGTCTCGATGTCGTGCGATCGCGCATTGCCGAGTTCGCCGAGACGCACCCCGAACTCGACTGGATCTGCGCCGAGAACGCGCTCTACTCGGTCGTCGAGGGCCGTCGCCCGAACGCCCACGATCTCGTGGGCGTCACGGACAAGCCCGTCTTCATCACGACGTACGACCAGCACTCCGTCTGGCTCAACCGGCCGGCGCTCGCGAAGCTCGGCATCCTGAACGGCGGCGAGATCGCGTGGGGCAACCCCGAGATCGACGCGACCACGGGCGAGCCGACCGGCTGGGTCACCGACTTCTACACGAGCGCCATGACGATCGCTGGCCTCGCCGAACTGCAGCGGGACATCCCCATGTACTCGCCCGACCGTCGCTACCGCAAGATCACGAACAGCCTCGAGATGGCCGCCTCGGTCGGCATCACCTCCGTGGTCGAGCCCCAAGTGCCGCTCGCCGAGCTCGACCTGTTCGCGCGCGCTGAGCGCGAGGGCAAGCTCACCTCGCGCACGATCGCCGCGATCTACCACCCGGTGGGCGCCGACGGCGATTTCCGTGCACGCATCACCGAGGCCATCCGCGAGACCCCGCAGCACGAGCGCTTCTCGCTCGGGCCCGTGAAGCTCTATGCCGATGACGTGATCGAGCCGCACACCGCCGCGATGCTCCAGGACTACGCGAACCGCCCCGGCCACCGCGGGCACCCGAGCCTCGAGCCCACCGAGTTCACCAAGCTCTTCGTTGAACTCGACCGCCTCGGCTACCAGGTGCACACCCACGCAACGGGCGACTGGGGCATCCAGCTCACCCTCGACTCGATCGAGGCGGCCCAGCGTGCAAACGGAGTGCGCGACACCCGGCACGGCATCGTGCACGTCGAGTGCCTCGCCCCCGAGGATCTCCCGCGTTTCCAGGAGCTCGGCGTTGTCGCCGCCATGCAGCCGCGTCACGCGTCACCCGACCTCGTTGCCGGCACCTGGATGGAGAACGTCGGCGAGGCGCGGTGGGATCGCGCATGGCGCTTCAAGTCGATGATCGACTCTGGCGCGCGCGTCACGTTCTCGAGCGACTGGCAGGTGGGCGAGATGGATCCGCTCGTTGGCCTCTACAGCGCGATGACCCGCGCGCGCCTCGACGGCTCGGACGCCTGGACCTCGACGGAGCGCCTCGATTTGGATCGTGCGCTGCGCGCGTACACCACGGGCGGCGCCGAAGCATTCCACCGCGAGGACACGGTCGGCACGCTCCGCGTTGGCATGCTCGCTGATCTCGTCGTCTGGTCTGGCGACCTGTACGCGATGGATCCCGCCGAGCTGCTTGCGCAGCGCGCTGATCTCACCGTTGTGGGCGGCACCGCCATCCATGACGTGCTCGGGGAACAGGGCGGCGCGGCCGCGGCCGATCGCAGCCAGGATCCCGGTGGTGCGGGCCAGTCCTGCGGCGAACCCGCGGGCGACCACCACCACGGACACGCACACTAGACAGGACACCCACGATGTCAACGGCGTCATCACCCACTGAAATCACCACCTCGGCCGCACCTGCATCGCAGGCGGCCGCCACCCCCGCGGCGGAGCCTGGCTCCGCCGCGGGCCCGGCCCAGCTGCGGCGCACGCTGAAGCTGCGGCACCTCGTATTCATCGGTCTCGCGTACATGGCGCCACTCGCCGTGTTCGACATGTTCGGCATCGTGTCAGACGTCACCGACGGCCACGTCCCCCTCGCGTACCTCGTGGTCATCGTCGCGGTGCTGTTCACAGCGTTCAGCTACTCGCGCATGGTCCGCTTCTTCCCGATCGCGGGGTCCGCCTACACGTACGCGAAAGAGGCGATCAACCCGCACATCGGCTTCCTCGTCGGGTGGGCGGCGACCCTCGACTACCTGCTCCTACCCATGATCAACGCGATCCTCTCGGCAATCTACATGGGGGCGGTGTTCCCTGATGTGCCGTTCTGGGTCTGGGTGCTTCTCACCGTCGGCATCTGCACGGTGATGAACCTCATTGGCGTGAAGCTCGCCGCGAGCATGAACATCATCCTGGTCGGCATCCAACTGGTGGTCGCGATCCTCTTCGTCGTGCTCACGATCGTCAACATCACGAACGGCGCGAACGGCTCTGGTCTCAGCGTGCAGCCCTTCATCTCGAGCGACCTTCAGCTCGCGGCGATCTCGGCGGGCGCCGCCGTGCTGGCGCTCTCCTTCCTCGGCTTCGACGCGGTCTCGACGCTCGCGGAGGAAGCTGAGCGGCCCGAGCGTGATATCCCGCGCGCCATCTTCATCATCATTGGCGTGGCCGGGGCGTTCTTTGTGACCGTCACCTACGTGATGCAGGTGCTCTTCCCGGACGTGAGCGAGCTCGGCGACATCGTCGGTGCATCGCCCGAGATCGCGAAGTACATCGGCGGCGCGGCGTTCCAGGCCATTTTTGTGGGTGGCTACATGATGGCCGTGCTGGGCTGTGGCATCACGCAGCAGATGAGTGCGGCGCGGCTGCTCTACGCGATGGGCCGCGACGGCGCACTGCCGAAGCGCCTCTTCGGGCGAATCAACCCGCGCACCGGCGTGCCCGTGGTCAACGTGCTCATCGTGGCGGCGATTGCGCTCACCGCGCTGTTCGTCGATTTGGATCGGGCAGCATCGATGATCAACTTCGGCGCATTCATCGCGTTCACCTTCGTCAACCTCTCGGTGATCTTCGTGTTCTTCCGCTTCCTGAAGCGGCGCGGGCCGGGCGCGTGGTTGGGCTTCGTGATCGTGCCGGGCATCGGCGTGGTCATCAATGTGTGGCTCTGGCTGAGTCTCGACACCGTGTCCATGGTGATCGGTGGGATCTGGCTCGCGCTCGGCGCGGCCTACTTGCTCATCACCACGCGCGGCTTCCGCGCCCCCGCGCCTGACCTCACGGGGCCGATCAACATCGGCATGTACGAGTAGCGGGCGCCCCGTGCGGCCCACCGCTCGGGCCTCCCTAGAATGAACGGATGGGGATGTTCCCGAGCGGGCGGGGAAGGCCGACATGAAGATCCTGATCGTTGAAGACGACGAGCGCGTTGCCGACGCGCTGGGCGCGTTCCTCCGACAGGCTGGATACACCACGGAGTGGGTGGGCAGCGGCGCAGCCGCGCTCGAGGCACTCGGAGCTGACACCGACGCCGTGCTGCTCGATCTCGGACTGCCGGACATGGACGGCCTCGACGTCTGCCGACGGATCCGCGGACTCTCCGGCGTGCCGATCATCGTGGCCACCGCCCGGAGTCATGTCGAGGAACGGATCAAGGGCTTCCATGCGGGGGCCGATGACTTCGTGGTGAAGCCGTACGATGTGCGAGAACTCGTTGCTCGCATCGAGGCGGTGACCCGGCGGTCGCGTGCCCTGCCGAGCGACGCGGAGCACAGCTCCGGGGTCTCCGTCGATGGCGTGTACATTGATCTCGCGAACCGGCTCGTGCTGGTCGACGGGGGTCCAGTCGAGCTGACCCCAAAGGAGTTCGACATCATCGCAGTGCTCGTGCGGTACCCCGGGGTAGTGGTGCCGCGCGACCGCATTATCCGCGAGGTGTGGGGGAGCGACTGGAACGGCTTTAGTCGTTCGCTCGAGGTGCACGTTGGATCCGTACGGCGGAAGCTCGACCGGCCGTCGCTCATCGCGACGGTTCGGGGCGTCGGATACCGGCTGACGGGTGTGTGAGCCGTGCGGCAGCGTCTCGTCCTCGTCCTCCTGATCCCGATGACCGTGATCTTGCTCACGCTTGGCGGCGCGTACGCCTGGAGCGTTGCGCGCACCGTGCAGGAGGAAGTATCGAGCCAGCAGCTTGGTGACCTGAGCTATTTCCAGAGTGGGGTGCGGCAAGCACTGCGTGCCGGGAACGCCAGTACCGTGGTGGGGGAGATGACGCGCTTCAGCGAGCTCTACGGCACGCGCATCGCGGTGTTTGACCGCAGCGGGATACTGTGGGCCTCCGGCGGGGGCAGCTTCGACGCGCTCGATAGCTCGGCGCAAAACCAGGTCGCGCTGGCACTCTCCGGGCGGCGGAGCGACCCGGCGCCGCCCGTGCTTCCCTGGTCGCTCGGCGAACTGGTCGCGGTCGAGCCTGTGTTCGACGACGGGAACGTGATCGGCGCGATCTTCATCGCTGAGAACGCCGAGCGGGTGCGCACCCAGATCCTCACACACTGGGGAGTACTCGCGTCGGCCTGCTTGCTCACGGTGCTCCTCCTGCTGTTCGCCGTCATCCGTCTCGCGAACTGGGTGCTGCGTCCCATGCTGCGCGTCGATCGGGCGATGGCCGCGGTGGAGCGGGGAGAACGCGACGCGCGTATCGCTGATGACACCGGTCCGCCGGAGATGCGGCGGATGATCCGCATGTTCAACCAGATGGCGGAAGAGATCGAACGGGTCATGCGGCGCCAAGAAGCGTTCGCGATGAACGCTTCGCACGAGCTGCGGAACCCGCTCGGTGCGCTGCTCATGCGTGTTGAGTACCTCGCGACTGGGCTCGACGACTCGTGGGAACCCGATGTAGAGAAGACCCGTGCCGAGGGGCGCCGGCTCACCGAGATTCTCGACGCTCTGCTCGGCATGGCGAGATCCGGGCGTCAGGACTCCGCCTTCGTCGCGGTCGATCTCGTGGAGCTTTTGGCGGACCGCATCGCTGCGTGGGAGCCGGTGTCATCGGATCGCGGCGTTGTGGTCGAGCTCCGAGGGGAGCACTCAGCGTTCAGCCTCACCGACCGGACCTCAGTCGAGAGCGCGTTCGACGCGGTGCTCGACAACGCGCTGAAGTTCGCCCCGGCGGGATCAAAGGTCGACGTGACGGTGGTCTGTGAAGTGGACGGGTGCCGCATCGCGATTCGGGACCGCGGGCCTGGTCTCGAGCAGGAAGAGCTCGAACTCGTGACGAGTCGGTTCTGGCGGAGCCCGCGGGACCAGAACGTGCCGGGATCCGGCCTGGGGCTCGCCATCGCCTCCGACCTACTGGGGGATCTCCGCGGTGGTGTCGAGGTGCAGGCACCCGAGGGTGGCGGGCTGCGGGTCGTGCTGCGGCTGCCAGGGGTGGAAGAGTGATGCGCGATCGGACGCGACGCTTCCGGGCACGGCGGGGCGCGCTCGCGGTGCTCGCCGCGATGCTTTGCCTGAGCGGCTGTGTGGGATCGCCCCCCGAATCCGCACGAGCGCCGCAGTACGTCATCGCGGGAGGCGGGGTCGCCGGTATTTACTACACCTATGGCAAGCAGTACGCGGAGGCACTGCGCCACGAGCTGGGCGTCGACGTCGCGGTCGCCGAGACCGACGGGTCGGTCGACAACCTGCAGCGCGTAGCCGCGGGTGAAGCGCTCATCGGCTTCTCTCAAGCCGACACCGCCGCTGACGCGATCGCAGGCACCGGCACCTTCCCGGAACCGCTCCCGCTCCGCGCCGTCGCGCGAGTCTACGACGAGTCAGTGCAAGTGGTCGTGCCCGCCGGCTCTGAGGTGCGCAGTATCTCTGACCTCGCGGGGCGCACCGTCTCACTCGGCTCGGCGACGTCGGGTGTCCAGGTGATCGCCAGCCGCGTTCTCGAAGCTTCGGGTGTCGCACTCGATCAGGTGGACAACCCGGGGCTCGGCCTCGAGTCCTCGATCGCGGCGTTCCGCCGCGGCGAGATCGACGGCTTCTTCTGGGTCGGCGGGCTGCCGACCCCGTCGATCGAGCGGCTGGCTCGAGACCAGCCGATCCGCCTCCTCCCCATCGACGCGGGCACAGTGTCGCGAGTCAACGCTCGGCACGCGGCGGTGTATCGGCTCACCGAGTTCCCGGTCGGGATCTCTGGAGCCGAGCCTCAGACGAGCACGATGACGGTGCCGAACTACATCGTTGCCGCGGCCGATGCCGACGACGCGATGATCTTCGATGCGACTCGGGTGCTCTTCGCCGCGCGACCCGCGATCGCGCGGAAGGTCCCTGCGGCTGAGCTGCTCGACCGGCGGCAGGCGATCTTCACCGATCCGCTCGAGCTCCATCCCGGCGCAGCGGAGTTCTACATCGACGCCCGGCGCTGATCCGGCCCTGAATCTCAAGAAGTGCTCAAGCGAATGCTCAAGAAGCGCTCAAGAGGGCTGACCCCGCTCGGCGGGCGGGCCTAGCTTTGGGGCAAGCGGTTCGAAGGTGAACGCGCTTGTCGCACTCCGTCTCGGGGCGGCAACGCACCCCGGATCGTTCAGACAGGCAGCAGGCCCGGGACGCGAGAAGTGGATCGGGCCGAGATCCAGAAGACGGAGACGAGATGAGCGCGCGCGAACCGCTGGTGGTCGTTGAGAACGTGCAGAAGCACTATGGCGAGTTCCAAGCCCTGACCGACATCGATCTCGCGATCGACGCTGGCGAGGTCGTCGTGATTATCGGCCCGTCGGGCTCGGGGAAGTCGACGCTGTGCCGCTCGATCAACCGCCTCGAGACCATCACGAGCGGCTCGATCCGCGTCGACGGAAGGGAGCTGCCGGCCGAGGGCAAGGCGCTCGCGAAGCTGCGGGCCGAGGTCGGCATGGTCTTCCAGTCGTTCAACCTGTTCGCCCACCTCACCATTCTCGAGAACGTCACGCTCGGTCCGATCAAGGTGCACGGCGTGAGCCGCGCGGAGGCCGAGCGCGAAGCGATGGAGTTCCTCGCCCGGGTGGGTGTGGAGAAGCAGGCCGCGAAGCTGCCGGCCCAGCTCTCCGGCGGCCAGCAGCAGCGCGTCGCGATCGCCCGCTCGCTCGCCATGCACCCCAAGGTGATGCTGTTCGACGAGCCGACGAGCGCCCTCGATCCCGAGATGATCACCGAGGTGCTCGACGTGATGGTCGGCCTGGCGAAGGAGGGTATGACCATGATCGTGGTGACCCACGAGATGGGCTTCGCCCGCCGCGCGGCGGATCGCGTGGTGTTCATGGCCGACGGGCAGATCGTCGAGCAAGCGACGCCCGAGGAGTTCTTCACGAACCCGCAGAGCACGCGCGCGCGGGACTTCCTCTCGAAGCTCATCACCAACTGACCCGCGCGGCCCGCGTGGGAGCGACTCCGTCAGCCGGCGGAGCGATGTTCGCGCGCACCCGAAATCCGATCCACCGAAAGGAAACCACCATGCGTACCAAAAAGTTTCTCGCCGTCGGCGCCCTCGTTGCCGCCGCTGCGCTGACGCTCACCGCCTGCAACGGGGGCAGCACTCCCGACGCTTCGGGCGGTGACGCAACCGAGTCTGTGATCCCGCAGCCTGCTGAGAACGTGCAAATCGAGGGGAGCCCGACGTTTGACGAGATCCAAGAACGCGGCAAGGTTGTCATCGGGGTCAAAGAGGACCAGCCGGGGCTTGGGTATCTCGACAACGTGACGAAGGAGCGCAGCGGCTTCGACGTCGATATCGCGCGCTGGATCGCTTCCTCTCTCGGCTACGGCGAGGACAAGATCGAATACAAGGCGATCGCCTCGGCCAACCGCGAGCAAGCGATCGTGAACGGCGACATCGACTACTACGTCGGCACATACTCAATCAACGACAAGCGCAAGCAAGACATCGACTTCGCCGGCCCCTACTTCATCACCGGACAGGGCCTCCTCATACAGCAGGGCAGCGCCGATGTTCAGACGCTCGAAGAACTTGACGGCAAGACCGTGTGTTCGGCGACCGGCTCGACGCCGATTCAGAACATCAAGGAGAACTACCCGAAGATCAAGACGCAGGAGTTCGACCTGTACTCGGCGTGCGTTGAGAATCTCGTCAACGGTCAGGTCGACGCCGTGACTACCGACCAGGCCATCCTGATCGGTTACGCCGCGCAGGATCCCGAGAACCTGATGGTCACAACGGGTCCGGTGTTCACGGAGGAGAAGTACGGTGTCGGCCTCGCGAAGGGCGACGACGCGCTGCGCGCCCACATCAACACGCTTTTCACCGACGGCGGCACCACTTGGACGAAGATCTTCGAGAAGAATCTCGGCAGCTCAGGGATCACCGTGGACCAGCCCCAGGTTGACGCCTACTAACCGCTCACGCGTTCGGGGCGAGCCTGCGCGCGCCCGCCCCGAACGCTAGACCGAGAGGACTGACGGATGGACGTCATCTTCGGGAACCTCGATCTCTGGGGAACCGCAATCAAGAACACCCTCCTGGTGTTCTTCGGGGGAGGGGTGCTCGCCCTCGTGCTTGGCGTAATCGTCGGCGCGATGCGGGTGTCCCCTGTGCCGATCGCACGAGGTGTGGGCACCCTCTATGTGACCCTCATTCGCAATACGCCACTCACGCTTGTGTTCTTCTTCTTCGTGCTCGGCTACCCCGCGCTCGGGCTGCCAAAGCTGAGCACGCTCCTGCTCGGCATCCTCGCGATCGGTATCTACACTGCGACGTACGTTGCTGAGGTGCTCCGCGCTGGGATCAACACCGTTCCGGTGGGGCAAGCGGAGGCTGCCCGCGCCATCGGGCTGCCGTTTGGCCAGGTCATGAGCCTCGTCGTGCTCCCGCAGGCGTTCCGCTCCGTGGTCCCGCCAATGATGAGCGTCTTTATTGCGCTGCTGAAGAACACCACCGTCGCGGCAGGCTTCTCGGTCGCCGAGCTCGCCGCGCTGCGCGCCACGATCAACGACGCGGCGGGCCGCCCGGGCAGCCCGATGGAGGTACTACTCTGGGTCGCCCTCGTGTTCGTCGTGCTCGTGATGTTCCTGAGTCTCGTGCAACACCGTCTCGAGAAGAAGTGGAGGATCGTGCGATGACTTCTGTGCTGTACGACGTTCCCGGCCCCCGGGCGATCGCGCGCAACCGCGTGCTCGCCGTCGTGACCGTGCTGGTCGTCGGGGCGATCATCGCCTTCATCGTCTATCGCCTGGCCCTTTCAGGGCAGTTCTCGGCGACGAAGTGGGGACTGTTCACGTACGCGACGATCTGGGAGCAGATCCTCGCGGCGCTCGGCAAGACGCTCGCGGCGTTCGGCCTCGCGGCGGTGTTGAGCGTGGTGCTCGGCTTCCTGCTTGCGATCGGCCGACTCTCCGACCACCGCTGGGTGCGCGTTCCCATCACCGCGATCACGGAACTCTTCCGCGCGGTGCCCGTGCTCGTCATGATGATGCTGCTCTACTACGGCCTGCCCTCGGTCGGCGTCAGCATGGAGCCCTACGCGGCCGTCGTGATTGCGCTCGTCGTCTACAACGGCTCGGTGCTCGCCGAGGCGCTCCGGGCGGGGATCGAGTCGCTGCCGCGCGGCCAGAAGGAGGCCGGGTACTCGATCGGCCTGCGCAAGAGCGGCGTGATGCGGCTGATCCTGCTGCCGCAGGCCGTGCGGGCCATGCTGCCCGTCATCGTCTCCCAGCTCGTGGTCACCATGAAGGACACCGCGCTCGGCTTCATTATCACCTACCCTGAACTGCTCTACCTGGCGAAGCAGCTCAGCAGCAACGTGCAGTTCGGGCGCCCGCTGCTCCAGTCAGCATTCGTGATCGGCGGCATCTATATCCTGATGTGCCTCCTCTTGTCGGCCGTGGCCAAGTGGCTGGAGGGGTGGAGCCGCCGCACGCAGAAGCGTCCGGGCGGGCCCGACGCGACGACGGCGACGATCCCGGTACAGCCGGATGACCCACGCCTCCACCGCGACGGCACGGTCACCGAGGTGATCTCCGTGCAGGGCGAGCGGCCGTGACCCGGGGTGCGGGCGGCGCGGGGCGCCGCCCGCACGGGTGAGCACCCGTGGAAGGACTGCTTCCGGTAGACACCGATGCGGGAGCGCTCGCTCTGCTTCTCGTCGCGGCCTTCGCCGCGGGGTGGATCGACGCTGTTGTGGGCGGGGGTGGCCTGCTGCAACTGCCCGCGCTGCTCCTCGTGCCGGGGATCACGCCCGTCCAGGCGCTCGCCACGAACAAACTCGCCTCAGTGTTCGGCACAGCGACGAGCAGCGTCGCCTACGCGCGTCGGGTGCGGCCCAGCCCACGAACGGTCCTGCCGATGGCGGGGATCGCTCTTCTCGGGGCGTTCGGCGGCGCCTCGCTCGCCGCATTCCTGCCTGCGCAGGTATTCACACCGATCATCCTCGTCGCCCTCCTTGTCGTGGGTCTCATCACACTCCTCAAGCCCACGCTCGGCGAAGCGACACGCCCGCGGCATCGCGGGCTCGCGCAGCTCGCGGTCTCGGGCGCGATCGGCGCCTTCATCGGCTTCTACGACGGCCTGCTCGGTCCTGGCACTGGCACGTTTCTCGTGATCTCCCTTGTCGGCTTGCTCGGCTACGACTTCCTGCGCGCCACCGCTACCGCGAAACTGGTGAACTTCGCGACGAACCTCGGAGCGCTGCTCTTCTTTATTCCGCTCGGTGCGGTGCTCTGGCCGCTCGGGCTCGCGATGGGGGCCGCAAGTATCGTTGGGAGCCTCCTCGGATCCCGCATGGCGATCGCGCGCGGCTCGCGTTTCGTGCGGGTGCTGTTCCTCGCAGTGGTCGGTGTGCTGACCGTGAAACTTGGGCTCGATGTTTGGGCCGAGGCCGTCCGCTGATCTCAGGCGGAAATCAAGACGTCGCTGTGGGAGGGTGTGGTTCCCTCCAGTACGTCCGCACGCGCGTGCCGTCGGCGAGTTCGACCCTGGCGTGGACACGGTAACCGAGCTTCTCATAGCGCGCGTCGTTGACCGGGTTCGATGACTCCAAGTATGTGGGAATGCCGGCCAGGTCGTACTCAGCGAGCGCCGCCCGCAGTAACGCCATCCCGTGTCCGCCGCCGCGGGCCTCGGGGGCCACCCCGAGCAGAGTCAGATACGCGTGCGGGCGTTCAGGTCGCGCGGCGGCAAAACGCGTTCCGGCCTCGTCCAATGCGGCCGCCGCTTCAGCGCCAAGCAAGTCTGCGACTAGGGCATCGTACGCAGGGTGCGCCTCAGCAGAGATCTCGTCCTCGCCGGGCGGATACCACACTGAGACTGCCCGGAGCGGTGCTTGCGCTCCACGTTCTGCGGACTCGTTCTCTTCTCCGGACGCCCCGCTGAGCACTCGCGACGTGGAGAAGCGCAGCGCCTCGCCGACCATGAACCGCCAGTACCGCCGGGCCACCTGCGGGCGAGAGGCTCGGTCAGGAAACGCGGGTCCCCACACCGGGTCCTCAAGGAACGCTGAGGTGAGGATTCGTGCCATCTCGTCCAGATCCTCGGGGACTGCCTGGCGAACCGCCAAATTGGGTGAGCCGTTCTTCACTGTGTCTCGTTTCGTATCTGTGCTGGCATTCGTGCGCATCTCGTTCTCACGTGCGGGGGAGTGAAGCAAGTGTCGCATCGTGCAGGAGCTCGATGAGTTCCGTGCCATGGGTCAACTGGGGGTGGTGCCCGGCGCCCGGCAGGGAGAGGAGTCTGACGTTCGAGAGCGCCCCGAACTCGCGTGCTGCGTTCTGCGTGAGCGGGTCCTCGCTCCCCGTGATAATGCGGACAGGGCCCGAGAACCGCTTGAGCGCCTCGGTAATCTCGTCACGCCAGTGTTTCGAGCTCGCGTGGCCCAGATGCTGGACCACGCTCTTCGCGCGACCGCGCTTGAGATCCTCGACGGTTGACGTGAGCGCCTCGGCGCTCTTCTCCGTGCCCGTGAGGCGACGCGAAAGCGCCGCCGCGCTTGCGTGCCTCAGGTACCTGCGAATTACGGGGCGCGTGAAGATACCTGCGCGGGCGCGTGGCTGCAGGAAGAACGGCGAGACCAACGTCAGGGCGGTCACCCGGTCAGGGAAACGGTCCGCGGTCAGCACGGCTGCGGCCGCGCCGATCGAGTGCCCGATGAGCTCGGCGGGCTCGTCCCCGAGCGCAACCGGTAACCAGTGCTCCCAGTCCGTGGTGCCCGCTCCGCCGCTCAGCCCGAGTCCAGGGAGATCGACGGCCCGCGCACCGATTCCTTGAGCAACGTCAGACCAGGCGTCGGCGTTCACGGGTAGGCCCGGCAGAATCAGCCGATTGGCGTCGGGCGTGCCCAGCTCGAACAATCGAACGGCGCCGGCCTGGATATATCGCCGATCCCTATCCATGGCTGCTCCGAATCGGTGTGCGGCCAGGTAGTCAGCCCAACGGTTGAGCGAGCGGTGCACGTCGGGCATGGGGAGGCGGTGCCGCGATGCGAGCTCCGCAGCGGGGCCCGTCGGGTACCGGTCGGTTGAGAGGAATCCGAGGGTCTCCGGGTCGGCCTGGGTGAGCGCCGCGGGGAGGCGCCTGATCACGCGGATGGGAATCCTCAGCTTCGGGACCTTCGCTCCGAGGTGGTGGCCCACAGCGCTCAACAGCTCGCCCAGGGGCGGGGTCGCGTCGTCCAAGACCCAGTAGGACTTGCCGACGGTGTCCGGGTCGACGGCCGCGGCTGCCATGAACGTCGCCAGATAGTCGACCGTGAGGACGGGAACGAAGACGTCTTTTCCTGCGGGCAGGGCCGTCGCAGTGCCACGCCACAGTTGCTTGATCGTGCTGGCGATCCCAATGTACTGCTCCGACTCCCCGGTCTCGCTATCGCCGATCACAGTCGCTGGGTTCACGATGGTCCAGGGGAGTTCGAGATCCCGAGCCTTGGCTTGGAAAACGGCGTCGGATTCGACCTTGGACGCCTCGTAGCCTCCGAGCTTCGTGTACACGCGTGAACGGTGCGCGCTCGACCACGGCACGGAGTCCGGATTCTGCCCGCCCACGCGATACCCCGAGATATGCACCACACGGTGCAGCGAGGGGAGGTCGGCGGCAAAGTTGAGGACGCTTTCAACAATGCCGACGTTTGCGCTGCGCGCCTCCTCGGCGGGCATCCCGAACCGGAAGGAGCCCGCGCAGTTGTGGATCTCGGTCACGTCAGCGTAGGCCGCCGGGCCGCCCCGCAGAAGTTCAGACGACTTGAAGTCAACGAGCGCGATGGCAACGGGCCGACTCGGTCCGTGCGCACGGAGCCACTGCTTGACGCGTGTTCCGGATTCGGGTGTTCTGACCGCGGCCGTCACGCGCGCACCAGCTTGAGTCAAGGCAAGGATGAGGTGCCGGCCCACGAGCCCGGATGCCCCGAACACGAGCGCGTGGCGGGGCATGGTCTGGTCGCTCATCGGGCCGATGCTGCAGCGTTGATCCGAACCGCGATGAGCTCCGACACGACGTCGGCCGCCGCGTAGAGCGGCTGAGTGCTCCGCATCGCACGAGAGACGATGACGGCTCCCTCAATCGTCGAGACGACGACGGTCGCCAGGCTGTGCGCGTCCGCGGGTTCGAGCCCGTTCGCTTCGAAAAGCCCTGCGGTTGGGGTGATCCACGACTCAAAGGCAGTTGAGCACGCCTGGCGGAGTGTGTCGCTCTCTGCACCCATTTCGAGGGTGACGACGGATACCGGGCAGCCGATGCGGAAGTCGCTCTCACCGACAAGCGTCGCCAGCGTTTCGATGACGGTGCGTGCCGCGCTGGCGGCGTCGCTCGTCACGGAGACCGCCTTGGCGATCAGCGCCTCGAACTGCTGAGTCGCGAGTTCAACCGCGGCGACCCCCAGGCTTTCCTTCCCCGCAGGGAAGTGGAAATAGACCGATCCCTTGGGGGCTCCGGCGTGGTCAATCACCGCGTTGATTCCAGTGCCGCTGTAGCCGCCAGTCTGGATGAGTTCGAGCATCGACTCAGCGAGCCGTGCCCGCGTCTTGTCTCCCTTGGATGTCATGAAGTTAAAAATAGACTGGTCTATATATTTTTGCAACTTGATGTCAGCGCTGTGCGCACGGCTCGAGCGGAGAGCGCTGCTGGAATACGACGGAGGCGGGGTGCAACCAGCTGGTCGCACCCCGCCTCCGGTGTGTACGGGAGCTTAGCCCGCGTAGGTGTCGACTCCGAGGATCTTCACCGAAATCTGGTTGCCGTTCGGCGCAGCGTAGCTGACCTCTTCGCCGATCTTGCGGCCAAGAATTGCGGCGCCGAGGGGGCTCTCCGCGCTGTACACGTCGAGGTCCGAGCCATCGGCCAGCTCGCGGTTGCCGAGGAGGAAGCGCTCCTCGTCGCCGAAGATCGTGGCGGTGATTACCGTGCCGACCTCAACGACGCCGCTCGCCTCGGGGGCCTCGCCCACCACAGCGTGCTTCAGGAGCTCCTCGAGATCGCGAATGCGCGCCTCCATCTTGCCCTGCTCGTCCTTGGCCGCGTGGTAGCCGCCGTTCTCCTTGAGGTCGCCCTCTTCGCGAGCGGCCTCAATACGGGCGGCAATGTCCTTGCGGCCTGCACCGGTCAGCTGATCCAGCTCGCCAGTGAGCCGATCGTAGGCGTCCTGTGTCAGCCAGGTCTGGGTGGGCTCGGCCATAGTCGATCCTCGTTTCGGTGAGTGCGTGCGGGCCTTTCTGAGGCGCACGCGGAGATACACACAACGCCCTGACGGATCAGGGCGTGGCATCCAGCGTAGCAGCGCGACCGTCAGGGGCGCCGGATTGAGGCGATGGAAGACGCGCCTACTGCGCGCCTTCCGCGGGATCCTCAACCACCCAGCAGGCGCGCGTCGTCACGGCCGTCGCCGGGTTCGTCGTGACGAGTCGCGTCGTAACGGTGTGCGTGCGCTGGTCCGTGAGGGGCAGCTCAACGATCTTCCAGCCCACGGTCGCCTTCGACGTGTTGAGCGCCTCAACCGCGCACGCGACGGGCGTCTGCGGCGGTGCGCTGACCTCGAACTTCGCGTTGACGACGAGCTCGCTCTCGTGCGTGTAGCCAATGTCCTGCGCCGACACCTGGTTCGAGTTCTGCCACCCCGAGAAGAGGAGGAAACCGAGGCCAGCTGCGACGAGGAGGCCCGCGGCGCCCCACGCAAAGCGGCGGTCAAAGCTCCGTCGCTTCCCGGTCCCGTAGCGGTCTTCCAAGCGCTGTGTCGTCGCGGATTCCGCGTCGACGGCTGCGGCCGCATTCGGCACGGGAACCTCCGATCCAGACTGGGTAAACTATGTCCCTGTTGCCAGAGTACCGGGATCCGCCCGGGAAGCACGTGAGAGGAAGCGCATGACGCTCAGGCTCATCGCGGTGCACGCGCATCCCGACGACGAATCCAGCAAGGGTGCTGCCACCTACGCCCACTACCTCGACCAGGGTGTCGAGGTGCTCATTGTGAGCTGCACGGGCGGCGAGCGCGGCGACGTGCTCAACGAGCTGGTCGCACGGGATCCCAAGAGTCGACGCGACCTCGCTGGCCTGCGCCGCGACGAGATGGCGCGCGCCCAAGAGATCATTGGCTTCGAGCACCGCTGGCTCGGCTATGAGGACTCGGGTCTGCCGGACGAGGGCGAGCCGATCCCGCTCGGATCTTTCGCTGATATCCCGGCCGAGGTGTCGGCTGAGGCGCTCGTGCGACTCGTGCGCGAGTTCAAGCCGCACGTGATGATCACGTACAACGAGCAGGGCGGCTACCCGCACCCGGATCACATCCGCTGCCACGAGATCAGCAAGATTGCTTGGGATCGCTCGGGCGATGCCGACGCGTACCCGGAAGCGGGGGAGCCGTGGCAGATCGGCAAGCTCTACTACGAAGAGATCTTCAACGTGGAGCGCATCGAGACGGTCTACCAGTGGCTCGTGGACAACGAGCCGACGTCGCCGCTCGTTGCACAGTTCGGCGAGATGCGTGAGCGGATGTCGAAGCGGCTGAACCGCAGCACCGCGAAGATCGAGGTGGGTCGCTTCTTCGAGCGCCGCGACGAGGCGCTGCGCGCGCACGCGAGCCAGGTGCCGCCGGACAGCCCATTCTTCTTCTGGCCAAACGAAGTGCAGCGCCAGGCGTGGCCCTTCGAGGACTACCGGCTCGCGGCGTCGCGGGTGGCCACGAGCGAGTTCGAAGCAGATTTGTTCCAGGGGATTACAGAGGAGATGGCATGAGCCTGATGAGTATCGCACTGCGTATCGCAGAGGAGAGCACCGAGTTCGACCCGAACACGGTGAGCCCCGGCGTTGAAGGATTCATCTTCACCGGACTGATGGCGGCGGGCATTATCGGCCTCGGCTTCCTGCTCGTCAGCCGGCTGCGTCGCAACGCGTACCGGCACGAGGTGCGCGCGCAGATCGCGGAAGAGCTCGGCGAGACCGGCGCAGACGCCGAGCCGCGGAGCTGACCGTCGTGAGCGGGCCGGGCGCACCGAACTGGGGCGACCCCGATGAGTTCGGGGGACCCTGGGATGGCGAGTCCGGCGCGTTCGGCGACGAAGAACGCTGGCCCGGCGAGGCCTGGGGCGCTCCGGCGCCCGGGGCACCTGATCCCACTCGAGGAACGGCGCCGGGAACTGCGGCAGGAACAGTGCCAGGAACCGCGCCCGCCGGGGTGAGTGCCCCCGTCTCGGGCGCCGCTGAGTTCGCAGCCGCTTCTGGGTCCGAGGCCGTTCCCGTGACGTTTGGCACGGTGCAGGCGGTGGGCCACGATCCGCTCACCGTGCTCTCTGGGGTCTTCGGCTACGACGCGTTCCGTGGCGAGCAAGAGGAGATCATCCGCCACGTCATCGGCGGTGGTGACGCCGTGGTGCTCATGCCCACCGGCGGCGGCAAGTCGATCTGCTACCAGATCCCCGCACTCGTGCGCGACGGGACCGGGATCGTGCTCTCGCCGCTCGTGGCACTCATGCACGATCAGGTCGCCGCGCTGCAGCTCGCTGGGGTGCGGGCGGCGGCGCTGAACTCGTCGATGTCGATCGACGAGCGGCGGGAGGTCGAACAGGCGTACCGCACCGGTCAGCTCGATGTGCTGTACCTCGCGCCCGAGCGGCTCTCCGCGCCGGGCACGGTCGAACTGCTCGGCCAAGGGCACATCGCGCTCTTCGCGATCGACGAGGCGCACTGTGTGTCGCAGTGGGGGCATGACTTCCGGCCCGACTATCTGCGACTGGGGCAGCTCGCTGAGCTCTGGCCGAACGTGCCGCGCATCGCACTCACCGCGACCGCGACGCCCGAGACGCACCGTGAGATCACCGAGCGACTGCACCTCGGCGAGGCGCGGCACTTCGTGTCGAGCTTTGATCGGCCGAACATCCGCTACCGCATCGAGCCGAAGCAGAATGCGCGTGGCCAGCTCATCGCGTTTATCCAGGGCGAGCACGCGGGAGAGGCTGGCATTGTGTACGCACTCAGCCGGAAGCGCGTGGAGCAGACGGCCGCCGCGCTGCGCGACGCGGGCATCGATGCGGTCGCGTACCACGCGGGGTTGCCCGCGGAGACCCGGCTCGACGCGCAGACGCGCTTCCTCCGCGAGGACGGCGTGGTCGTCGTGGCAACGGTCGCCTTCGGCATGGGCATTGATAAGCCAGACGTGCGGTTTGTCGCCCACATCGACCTGCCGAAGTCGATTGAGGGGTACTACCAGGAGACGGGCCGGGCCGGGCGCGATGGCCTGCCTTCCGAGGCGTGGCTGGCGTACGGCCTCGCCGACGTCGTGCAACAGCGCCAGCTCATCGAGTCGGGTGATGGGGATCAGGCCACCCGCGCGAACCAGACGCGGCACCTCGATCAGATGCTTGCCCTCTGCGAGGGAGTGTCGTGCCGGCGCGTGTTCCTGCTTCGCTACTTCGGGGAGGATCGCAGCGAGCCGTGCGGCAACTGCGACGTCTGCCTGAACCCGCCCAAGCTGTGGGACGCAACGATCCCCGCCCAGATGCTGCTGTCGACCATCCTCCGCACGGAGCGAGAGCGGCGTCGCACCTTTGCAGCGGGCCAGCACATTGATGTCTTGCGCGGCACCGGTTCGGAGCGCGTCACGCAGCTGCGCCTCGACGAGCTCTCGACGTGGGGCATCGGCGCGGAGTGGTCCGTGGCCCAGTGGCGGGGTGTGGTGCGCCACCTGCTCGCCACGGGTGTGCTCGCGGCGCAGGGGGAGTGGGGTGTGCTCGCCCCCACCGAGGCCGCGAAGCCCGTGCTGCGCGGTGAAGAGCAGGTGATGATGCGTGAGGAAGTGGTGGCGCGCGCCGCTCGCTCTGGCCGGGGCTCCCGTGGCACCCGCTCGGGCCTCACCGGGGCGAAGCAGTCGGCTGCTGCGGCGGAGCTCACCCCCGAGCAGGGCGAAGTGTTTGAGCGCCTGCGCGCCTGGCGTGCGGAGGAAGCGAAGCGGCAGGGAGTGCCCGGGTATGTGGTGTTTGGTGACGCGACGCTCGCCGCGCTTGCCGTGCACCGGCCCGGCACGGATCCCGAGCTGCTCGCGATTTCCGGCATCGGTGAGGTGAAGCTCGAGCGCTACGGCGCGGCGGTGCTGGCGCTCCTTTCGGAATAGCCGCCCCGGCGTCCCTCTCATTCTCCGCGCAGGGCAGCTTGCCGTGCGTTGGAGCCGGGCAGGTGGGCGCCTGGGGTCGCGGCGGGCTAGCGAAGGTAGACCGGGTCGAGCGCCACGAGCAGTGCCGCCGTCCAGTGACAGAGGAACGCGATCACCGTGAGCGAGTGGAAGATCTCGTGGAACCCGAACACCCCGGGCACGGGATTCGGGCGCTTGAAGCCGTAGACGATGGAGCCGGCGGTGTAGAGCAGCCCGCCGACCACCACGAGCACCATTGCGGCCATGTTCGCGTTCGCGATGTCAACGATGTACATCATCGCCGCCCAACCCAGCAGCACATACAGGGGGACGTACAGCCAGCGCGGAGCTCTCAGCCAAAACACTCGGAAGCCGATGCCGAGGAGTGCGAACGCCCACACCAGCACGAGCAACAAGACGCCCTTGTTCAGCGGCAGCGCGAGCAGCGCAAGCGGCGTGTAGGTGCCCGCAATGAGCAGGAAGATGTTCGCGTGGTCGAGCCGCCGGAACAGCTGCTTCGTCTTCGGGCTCCAATTGATGCGGTGATAGAGGGCCGAGATGCCAAACAGCAGCATGCTGGTCAGCATGAACACCGCCGACGCCCACTTCGCGAGGGCGCCGTGCGCGAGACAGATCAGCACGATGCCCGCGGCAACCGCCACCGGGAACGTGCCGGCGTGGATCCACCCCCGCCAGCGCGGCTTCACCTCGGCGGGCGGGGCGGTGTCGGCCACCGTGCCCGATCCCGCGCCCGCGTCTGCATCCGGGCCCTGCGGCTCCGTGTGCTCAAGCGCGTCCGCGAGCAGCGGCAGTGAGAGTCGATCGGGCTCGGGGAACGGGCGCTCGACGTGAGGCGGTTCACCCGCGGGCTGCTGCCCCGCGCGCTCGCCGGAGAAGGAGTCGCTGCCGCCGGAGGAGGTCATGTCCCGAGTGTATGTTCCGCACAGATCTGGTGGGGCATATATGTGGAGGATCCCCAGCCGCGCCGCGCTCGCCGCCGGGCCCCGCCCAGCCGCAACCCGGTACACTCTGAGGGTGAAGCCCCAGCCACCGACGCCACGCACCGGTCTCCTGTACCGGATGTACTCGCGTCGCCTGCGCAAGGAAATCGACCCGGCGCGCGTGCCGCAGCACATCGCCGTGATTGTCGATGGCAATCGCCGCTGGGCGAAGCAGCGCCTGCAGGAGCGGGCAGCGTTCGGCCACCGGGCGGGCGCGCAAAAGGTGCCCGAGTTTCTCGGCTGGTGCGAGGAAGCCGGCATTCGCACGGTAACCCTCTACCTGCTCTCAGCGGACAACCTGAAAGCGCGGGATCGCCAAGAGCTCGACGACCTGCTCGGCATCATCGGGGAACTCGCGGCGCAGCTCGCCGAGAATCCCCGCTGGCGCGTGAAGCACGTTGGCTCGTGCGACGGCCTGTCGCCCGAGCTCACCGCCGCGCTCGCCGCAGCCGAGGAGACGACGTCGGACCACGAGGGGCTCCACATCAACCTCGCGGTTGGCTACGGCGGCCGCAGTGAGATCACGGCAGCGGTGCGCAGCGTGATCGCGGAGCACCAGGCCGCGGGCGGCACGATCGACACACTCGACGAGCACCTCACCCCGGAAACGATCGGCGAGCACCTGTGGACGCGCGGGCAGGCTGATCCCGATCTGGTGATTCGCACCTCGGGCGAGCAACGCCTCTCTGACTTCATGATCTGGCAGTCCGCGCACTCCGAGTTTTACTTCGTTGAGGCGCTCTACCCGGATCTGCGCGAGGTGGACTTTCTCCGCGCGCTTCGCGACTACTCATCCCGCCAGCGACGACTCGGAGGCTAACCATGGTGACGCGTCAGGATCAGACTCTTCCCGACCTGGGCGGCCAGCGCGTGCTCGTCACGGGCGCATCGGGTGGCATCGGCGGCGGCATTGCCCGGCGCTTCGGTGCGGCGGGGGCGCGCCTCGCGCTGCACTATCGCGGCTCGGCCGCACCCGTGTTTGCCCTGATTGAGGAGCTGCGCGATCGCGGCGTTGAGGCGGTTGCCGTGCGCGCCGACCTCGCACTGCCGGGAGCCGCGGCCGGCCTCGTTGCCGACGCCGTCGATGCACTTGGCGGGCTCGATGGCCTCGTGAACAACGCGGGCATCCAACCGCTCACGCCCCTCGCTGACACGTCGCGCGAGGAGTGGGATGAGGTGCTCGGGACGAATCTCGGCGCTGTGTTCGAGCTGTCGCGCGAGGCGGCCGCGGCCATGCAGCGCACCGCGGAGAGTGAAGCGGTCGCGAGTTTCGATCGGGATCAAGAAGCTCCCGTGAGCCGCTGGATCACCCACATCGCGTCGATCGAGGCGAGCCGGCCCGCGCCCGCGCACGCGCACTACGCGGTGGCCAAGGCGGGGCTCGTGATGCACGCGCGCGCCGCCGCGCTCGAGCTGGGACCGGCCGGGGTGCGCGTGAACACGGTGTCGCCCGGGTTGGTGTCACGCCCCGGGCTTGCCGAGGCGTGGCCTGAGGGCGTGGCAAGCTACACGGAGCGTGCGCCGCTCGGTCGGCTTGCCACCGCGGAAGACATCGGTAATGCGTGCGTGCTGCTCGCCTCGGCCGGTGCGAGCTTCATTACGGGGCAGGATCTCGCCGTCGATGGCGGCATGCTTGCCACCCCGGGCTGGTAACGCAAGCCTCGAGCGCGGCACCGCCCCGCGCAGCCCGGCCCGGTACAGTTGGGCAGGGTACAACGATGGAGGATTCGCGATGAGTGAGACCGAGAACGCGCACACTGGCGCAGCCGCACAAGCGCAGGCGACGGTGTTGCGTGCCGACGCGATGCTGACCCCGGCGGGCGCGGTCGCCCCGGCCGAGCTGGCATTCGACGCGGACGGCCGGATCACCTACGCGGGAGCCCCGCGCGATGCCGCCGAGTTGCCCGAGGACGCCGTGCTGCATGAGCTCGCGGGGCACGTGCTCATGCCGGGCCTCGTGAACGGTCACACGCACTCTGCGATGACGCTGCTGCGCGCGGTCTCCGACGACGAGGGCTTCATGCCCTGGCTTGCGGCAGTGCAGGCGCTCGAGCAGCACCTCACCGCGGCGGACGTCGCTGCGGGGCTCGAGCTGGCACTCGTCGAGATGATCGAGACGGGCACAACGGCTTTCGCCGATATGTACCACTGGGACGCCGAGCTCATCGAACTTGTGCGCTCCGCCGGGATGCGTGCGCTCATCGCTCCCGCATCGTTCGCCCCTGAGACGGTGGGGTTCCCCGGTGTCTCCGCGGCGAACGGGGCCGAGGTGACCGCGCTCACGGAAGAGCTCGCCGAGCGCTACGCCGCCGACCCGCAGATCCGCCTCGCGTACGGGCCGCACGCGCCGTACACGTCGCCGCCCGAGTTTCTCAGCGACATCGCCGCGCGTGCAGCCGCGCGGGGGATCCCGATCCACACGCACGTTTCCGAGTCAGCAGCCGAGGTGGCACAGATCACCGAGCAGTACGGCGCGACGCCCGCGGATCACCTCGAGCGGGTGGGGCTTTTCCAGGCCGCGGTGCTCGCCGCGCACTGTGTGCACCTCACCCCGGAAGAAATCGAACTGTTCGCCCGCACGGGCGCTGCGATCAGCCACAACCCGGTCTCTAACCTGAAGCTCGGCAATGGCATTGCGCCGCTGCCGGAGTGGCAGGCGGCCGGAATTCGGCTGACCCTCGGCACCGACTCGGTGGCGAGTAACAACACGCTCGACCTGTTCGAGGAGATCAAGACGGCCACGATCCTGCACCGCGGCGCCCGCCAGGATGCGGCGATCGTGAAGGCCTCCGACGTGCTGGCGATTGCCACGCACCGCGGCGCTGAGGCGATTGGCTTTCCGGAGACGGGCGCGCTTGAGGCGGGTCGCCTGGCCGACGTGATCGCGCTCGATGTCACGGGATCGGCCGCGACCCCGTTTGATCCCGCCGCGCTCGTGTCGCACCTCGGATTCGCCGCGACCGGCGCAGACGTGCGCCACGTCTTCATCGGCGGCCGCCACGTGTATGCCGATGGCGAGCACCAGACCCTCGACGCGACTGCCGTCCGCGCTCGCGCCGCCCAAGCGCGCGCCCGCCTGGCCGATCTCGCAGAGGGCGCTCGCGCCTAACCGCTTCCCGCTTGCCGGCTGCGCGCCGGCTCACCCACACACGAAAGGCCCACCATGGCACCCGTCCGTCTTCCCGCCGACTCCGAACTGCCTCTGCTGCGCACTCGCGTTTCCGACCTCGCCGACCGTGCGCTCGTCGTCGGCGATCCGGGGCGTGCGGCCCGCGTCGCCGAGCAGCTCGACGATGTGCGTCAGCTCTCGGCCAACCGTGAGTACCACGTCTACGCGGGCACCTACCGCGGTGTTCCCGTCACGGTTGCCTCGCACGGTGTCGGCGCGGCCGGCGCTGCGGTCTGCTTTGAGGAGCTCGCACGCGGTGGCGTGACCCGCATCATCCGCTCGGGCACCGCTGGCGGCATCCAGCCCGAGGTGGTCGACGGCGCGATCGTCGTCGCGACGGGCGCCGTGCGCGCGGACGGCATCAGCCACCAGCTCGTGCCGAGCGAGTTCCCCGCGATCGCCACCCCGGAGCTCACGATTGCGCTCCGCGAAGCCGCAGCGAAGACGGGCCTGCGCACCCACAGCGGCATCGTGCTGACCGGCGACATGTTCTACCCGAGCGACGTGATCGTGGGCATTGACCACCAGATGTGGCAGCGCGCAGGGGTCGTCGCGGTCGAGATGGAGGCCTCGGCACTCTTCGTGATCGCGTCGCTCCACGGCATTGAGGCGGGCGCCGTCTTCGCCATCGATGGCAACCCGCTTGCGGCGAAGAACGACTCGATGGATGGCTACGATCCGTACCGTGAAGTCGTCACACAGGCGGTCGATGGAGCGCTCACGAGTGCGCTCGACGTGCTCGTCTCCTAGACTGCACGAACACGTACGGGGGTCCGATCGCGCGCTGCGCGGCCGGGCCCCCGTACGTGTGGGGCCGCCTGGCGTGGCCTGGAGTGCAGCGTGAATTACAGATCGAGCACCGAGAGCAGGATCGAGACTTCCTCGCCCACCTCGATGCCCGCTGCTTCGCGCACCGCACGCTTAATGGGCAGCACGTAGGCGCCGTCCGTGCCCGCAGGGAAGATGGAGGTGCGCCACACGGTCGCGCCCACCCGGGCTTCGACCTTCACCGCACCGAAGCCCGCACGCGGGCGGGGGATCTCGGCGATGTCCTCGGAGAGCGGTCCCGGTAGTTCGATGAAGACCCACTTCTCGGTGCGAGCCTCCCAGAGGTAGGGGACCGCGGTGAACTCGACGAACACGTTAGGCGATGCGCGAGCGATCGAAGGGGTCGAGGCTGATGCCGCGCTCGAGCACCACCTTCGCCCACTCCTGTGCGGAGTGGAGACTATGGTCGCGGTAGTTGCCGCAGCTCACCGCCTGGGTGCCCGGCACGTCAGCCCAAGTGACGCGGTGCGCGAGGTCGTCGAGCGCCGACTTGATGGCCGCCGCCACCTCCTCCGGGGTGGGCTCGCCCCAGGCAATCAGGTGGAAGCCCGTGCGGCAGCCGAATGGCGAGATGTCGATGAGGCCCTCGAAGCGGGTCCGCAAGAGTGCCGCGAGCGTGTGTTCGATGGTGTGCAGGCCCGCAGTGGGGATCTCCTGCTCGTTCGGCTGCACGAGCCGAATGTCGTAGTTCGAGATCGCGTCGCCTTTGGGCCCGTGTTCCACCCCGATCAGTCGGACGTAGGGTGCCAGGACTTTCGTGTGGTCGAGGGAGAAGCTCTCCACCTCGGCAAGTTCGACGTCGCTCATGCGGCCAGTGTAACGACGACACACGACAACGCCCCCGGCGTGCGTCACACGACGACACCGAGGGCGGTGGTGGGCGGTTCGGGATCCATTGGGATCCCGAACCGTGCCGCGAACCTACGCCGCGCGGGCAAGGTCGCTGAGCGAGAGATCGCCACGGGTGAGCGCGATGCGCGTCAGTTCGCCCTGTGGAGCCTGCTCGACCCGCACGTCCCACCCCGAACGGGTGAGGCGCTCGAGATCGCCGCGGGCAGCGCCCGGCTGGTCAGTCTCGACGAGGTAGAGCGTGCGCCCGGAGGTGCGGTATACGGAGCGGTGCTGCGCCCACTCGGGCACGCGCATTTCCGAGCCCGATCCGAGCGAGTGGTAGGGGGTGCGCAGAGCGGGTCGCTGCTGCGCTGCGGTGCGCTGGGTGCGATGCTTCAGCTGGTTCATGGTGTTCCTTTCTTGCCGCACCATCGTGGTGCGATACCCGCCAAGTACTTCTCGCGGGTGCGGGGCTCGGGATCGAGCCAGCCGCGACGAATCCTGTGCGCGTGAGCGCGGTGCGGACTGCCGTCGTGGCGAGACGCACCACTGCATCACGTTGATGGAGTGCGCCGAGGAGCTGTACGCTGCGGCCGCGGAGTGGGAGGCATTCCTACTTGAACGAGGAAGATCACGCGTGCCGATGCAAGCTCGAAACCTTAGTTTAGAACAGGTCTTCGAAAAACGCTAGTGTTGATTCGAAATTGATTCGAAACCGCGCGTGAGCGCGAGGGAGAGACTGACATGTCGGACGCCAGCACCCTGCTCGTTTTTGCTCACCGTGACGAGGCTTCGGCCTTCGCGGATGTGCCGCACCTCGTGACCGGAGTCGGCAAGGTGCAGGGAGCGGTGTCGCTCGCTGCGGCGCTGGCTGACGGGGATGTCAAGCGTGTTGTCGTGCTGGGCACGGCTGGTGTGGTGGGTGACGGCGAGGATCGGCTGAGCCTCGAGGAGGTCGTGCAGATCACGGGTGTGGTGCAGCACGACTTCTCGCTGCCTTCGCCGACGCTCGAGCCGGCCGGAACGGTCATCCTGCCGGAGCGCACGGCCACCATCGCGACGGGTGATGTGTTCGTGAAGGATGACGCGCAGCGCGCCCACATCTCAGGGCTCGGTGCGGCGCTCGTGGACATGGAGTCGTACGCCTACGCGAGCGTCTGCGCGAAGTTCGACGTCCCGCTGCAGCTCTTTAAGATCCCTTCGGATTTTGCGGACTCTTCGACCACCGATGAGGACTGGGACACCATCGTGTTCCGCAAGAGCGAGCAACTGCGCGCATTCTGGGACGCACAGCTGGCATAGCTCAGTCCAGGGGTCCAGGGGGCGCGCGACTGCATCTCTGGGCTCAGTATGTTCTTGCCCTGCGACTAGCCTTTGGCTTCCTATGAATTGCTGTGAATACTCTCGCGGAGCGGGGGTTTTTGTCCAAAAATCGCTCCAAATACCGCTCGTTCGAGGGATCCGCCGGCAGTTCGCGCCGTGTAGCGTGTGAGCTGAAATACGTAGGTTGTCGATGGATTGGGGCGCAGATGGGGGTCGGCTCTCAGACCGCGGTCGAGACACTGGACGAGCTCGCGGCGGATCTCACGCGCCTGCGCGAGCGTACCGGGGCGACGAGTTACGCGGAGATCGCGCGGCGGATCACGGTGCGACGGGTAGCGCTCGGGGATTTGCCGGACGGCGCGATGATCCCACGCTCCACCGTCTATCACGCCTTTAGTAAGGGGCGCTCACGGATTGACGCCGAACTCGTACGTGACATCGCGCTTGCGCTGGGGGAGAGCGCTGCGAGCGCCGAGGACTGGGTGCGCCGGTGTGGTTCAGCGCGAAAGCACGTGCCGGCGCGCGTTCCCGAACGCGCATCGGGCGATGCGTCCACGTCGCTCGCAGCGGTCCGCTCGGAGGCGGCCGCGGGGGAGCGCGAGATAGACGCTAAGCTCTCTGATCCCACTCTCTCTGCGGGGCTCGCTCCGGTCGTTGGGCGCATCGAGCCGCGCACCGGTTCGGTGCCGGCCGTCGCGCTCTCCGCTGCCTCGCACAGCGCGCTCGCGGTGTGGGCATCGCCGCGTGGTCAGGCGCAATTAGCGGCCGCTCCCGAGGCGCTCGCTGCGGCGCCGGAGGCTGTGGCAACGATCGCACCGCTCACTGAACTTCCGGCAGCCACCGAGCAGCTGGGAGATCCCGGAGGGGAGCCCGCTGCTGAAGTTGTCGCGTGCCCCAGCCCTCGCCGACGCACGCGCGCACAGCGTGCACGATTCGTCGCATTGGTGCTGCTCGCGTGCCTCGCGCTGAACCTTTGTGGGCAGCTGCTCGTCACGCTGTTGCACCTGCCGGTGTACCTCGACATGATCGGCACTGCGGTCGCCGCACTCGCGTTCGGACCGTGTGCGGGTATGCTCGTCGGGCTCGCAAGCAACGGGGTGGGGGTCGCGGTGAACGGCCCGATGTCGCTGCCGTTCGCGCTCGTCAACGTTGCTGGAGCGCTCGTGTGGGCGTACGGTGTGCGACGCTTCCGCGGGGGCGACACGTTCCTGCGTTTCTTCTCGCTGACCATCATCGTTGCCGTGGCGTGCTCGCTTGTGGCCACGCCGATTCTCACCTTCGGCTACGCGGGAATCACCGGGCACGGCTCCGAGAATGTCGTGCGGTTGCTGTCCGAGGGGGCGAGTTCAGTGATGCCTGGGGTGTTCGCCTCGAACGTGCTGTCCTCGATCACGGACAAGTTGCTCACCGGGTTCGTGGCGCTCGCGCTGCTCGTGCCGCTCACGCGCCGGGGCGGCGCAGATGTGCAGCACCTCCGGGTGGTCGATCGGCTCATTGCCGAGTAGCGCGCGCGGTGCACGGGTGGTGCTGAAGTCGTGCCATACCCCGTGCACCGCCGTTCGGGCGTCAGCTGACGCCCGAACCAGCCGGGCTAGTCGGCAACCGCGGCGATCGCCTCGATTTCGACCACCTGGTCGTCGTAGCCGAGCGCTGCAACGCCCATGAGGGTGCTGGGAACGTCGTGCTCGCCGAAAGCGTCGCGCACCACTTCCCACGCCGCTACGAGGTTTTCCTGTCGCGTTGATGCGACGAGGACGCGGGTCTGGATGACGTGCGTAAGTGACGCGCCCGCGGCTTCAAGCGCGGTGGTGAGTGTCTCGACGCAGCGAGCCGCCTGCGCGCGGAAGTCGCCAGGGCCAACGGTTGAGCCATCGTCTGCGAGTGGGCAGGCCCCTGCCATGAACACGAATCGCGTGCCGGCGGGGGCGGTTGCGGCGTACGCGTACTCCGCAACGTCACTCAGGGCGTTGGAACGAATCAGCTGAACGGGTGAGGACATACATCTCCTAGGGTGAGTCCATATTGTGTTCGGCCGGGTGGCCGAACGACACTCAGCGTAGCGGCCGGCATGCCTGATCAGCTGTGAAAACCGTGCCGCTCAGAGGTATCTATTCCTATCGGGGCGGACCCTGGCGCTCGCCAGTGAGCGTGAGCCGCTTGCGGAAGCACACGCGGTCTTTCCCCGGCCCGTCGTAATCGGAGTGCACAGGGATGCCCGTCGCGAGCCTGTCGCCGGGCACGATGTCAAACCCGAGCCGAGTGTGAAAGGCAATGGATGCAGCGTTCACCGGCGAGGTGATGCAGCGGACCTCGGTGCGGCCGTCGGCGAGCGCCGCGTCGAAGAATCTTGCGTAGAGCCCGGAGGCGATGCCGGCACCTCGGCGCGCGGGGGTTTCCGGCGCCGACTATTTCTTCGCTCGAGGTCGGGGTTCGGGAACACAGGAAACATCGCGCGGATTGTTTGGGCGAGCAGTTCTCGATCCTCGCTCTCCACGAGCGGCATCTGCTTCGCGCCCGGGTACGGGGTGGCGCGTGTTGCGGAGGGGAGGAGCGCGCGTGCGGCTTCGGTGTCCTTGAAGAGGAAGCGGTCGTCGGAGACTCGGTCGAACACCTTGCCGTGGCTATACAGCACGTATTCGCCCATCATGGCGCGCGATGTTATGGCTTCCGCCTCCGTGAGAAGGTCGAGGACATGGGTCAAGTATTCCGACGATGATGCCACAGGAGTCGCCCTTTGATAGCCCGTGCTTTCGGCTGGCGGGGGTGCATGCCCAGACTAGGCCGCAGCGCGGCGCGAAACAGTGCTCCACGCGAGAGTGTGTACGCCTCGAGGGCAGGGTTCGAGAAATGAAGAAACCCCCGCAGTTCTCAGCTTGCGCTGGATCTGCGGGGGTTTCGGTGGCGGTGACGGTGGGATTTGAACCCACGGTAGGGGGTTACCCTACACAACATTTCGAGTGTTGCACCTTCGGCCGCTCGGACACGTCACCGCGAAAAAGACTACGGGATAACAGTGCCGAAAGTGAAATCGGGTGCCCCTGGCGCGCCGAAACGGCGTGTCGCGGGCATGATGCGTGGGTTGGTGCGGGCACCGCACGCCTCTGCGAGGTTGCCTGCGCGCGAGTGTCGGTGGTCGCCGGTAGTGTCGCAACCATGGCGAAGACAAGTAGCGCGTTCTCCTGCACCGAGTGTGGCTGGCAGGCCTCCAAGTGGGTAGGCCGCTGCGGTGAATGCCAGCAGTGGGGCACGGTCGTCGAGCGTGCGCGCGAGGGAGCGACGATCGCGCGCACCACGCGCGCCGTGCAGCCCGCGGCCGGGAGGGAAGCACGCCCGATCACGGAGCTCACCGGGGACTCGGTGCGACACCAGGCCACCGGCATCGGCGAGCTCGATCGCGTGCTCGGGGGAGGTGTCGTGCCCGGTGCGGCGATCCTGTTCTCCGGGGAACCAGGGGTCGGCAAGTCCACGCTGCTGCTCGATACCGCCGCGCGCACCGCGGCGACTGGAGCACGCATCCTCTACGTGAGCGGCGAGGAGTCGACCGGCCAAATCCGCATGCGCGCCGAGCGCACGGGAGCGATGCACGACACGCTGTACCTGGCGAGCGAGACTGACCTCGCAACCGTGCTCGGGCACATCGAGACGGTCAACCCCGCCCTCGTCATTATCGACTCGGTGCAAACGCTGGCGAGCGATCAGATCGAGGGCGCAGCCGGTGGCCCGGCGCAGGTGCGCGAAGTCGCCGCTGCGCTGATCCGCGTCGCAAAGGGGCGCGGCACTCCTGTCATTCTCGTCGGGCACGTCACGAAGGACGGCTCAGTGGCCGGGCCGCGCCTCCTCGAGCACCTCGTGGATGTGGTGTGCCATTTTGAAGGGGACCGGCAGACGGCGCTGCGTTTCCTCCGCACACTGAAGAACCGCTTCGGGCCGACCGATGAGGTCGGCTGCTTCGAGATGACGGGCGACGGTATTCAGGAAGTCCCCGATCCCAGTGGGCTTTTTCTCAGCAGGACCGGGGTGCCCGTCAGCGGCACCTGCGCAACGGTGGCGATGGAGGGACGCCGTGCGCTGCCGGTCGAAATCCAGGCGCTCGTCGCGAAGAGTGCGACGCCCAATCCGCGCCGGGTGACGAGTGGGGTGGATCCCTCGCGAGTCGCAATGATTCTCGCCGTACTTGAGCGGCGAATGGGCGCTCGCCTGCACGATCAAGATGTCTACGTCTCGACCGTGGGGGGCGTAAAGCTCACGGAGCCCGCGGCAGACCTGGCGATCGCGCTCGCTGTGCTGTCGGCGGTGACCGACCGACCGCTGCCCCACGATCTTGCGGCATTCGGGGAGATCAGCCTCGCCGGTGAAGTGCGCCCCGTTGCGTCCGGGGCGCAGCGCGCGCAGGAGGCAACACGCCTCGGATATGTGCGGCTCATCGATGCCGACCAGGAGACCCTGCAGCAAGCAAGATTGGGGGCCGGTCTGTAGTTCGGCCCGAGGCGGAGTAGACTTGCCCACCGTGAGTAAAAACACGGTAGACGTCGTCCTCATCGGCGGTGGCATCATGAGCGCCACCCTTGGCACCCTGATCAAGCAGGTGCAGCCCGACTGGTCGATCGAGATCTTCGAGTCCCAGTCCGAGGTAGCGACCGAGAGCACCAACGCGTGGAACAACGCGGGCACCGGTCACGCAGCCCTCTGCGAGCTGAACTACATGCCGGAGGGCGCCGACGGTAGCCTCTCCGCTGCGAAGGCGATCGACATCAACGAACAGTTCCAGCTGTCTCGTCAGTGGTGGTCCACCCTCGTTGGCAAGGGCATCCTCGGTACCCCCTCCTCGTTCATCAACCCCACCCCGCACATGACCTTCGTGCGCGGCGCGGAGAATGTGGACTACCTGCGTCGCCGCTTCGAGATCCTGAAGCAGGAGCCCCTGTTCTCCGACATGGAGTTCAGCGAGGATCCCGAGAAGATTGCTGAGTGGGCTCCGCTGCTCGTCGATCGCCGCGCCAAGGACGAGGTCTTCGCGGCCACTCGCTCCACGAGCGGCACCGACGTTGATTTTGGTGCGGTCTCGCACCAGCTCTTCGACTACCTCGTTGCAGAGGGTGCGAACATGCACTTGGGAACGCAGGTGAAGAAGGTCAAGCGCCGCGCAGACGGCACCTGGGACGTGCACGTGCGCAACCGTGCGGGCTACGGTCGCTCGGTCGTCAACGCGAAGTTCGTTTTCGTTGGTGCGGGCGGCGGCGCGCTGCAGCTGCTCCAGTCGTCGAAGATTCCCGAGATCCGTGGTTTCGGTGGCTTCCCGATCAGCGGCAAGTTCCTCAAGACCTCGAACCCCGAGATCGTCGCACACCACCGCGCAAAGGTGTACGGAAAGGCCGCTGTGGGCGCACCGCCCATGTCGGTGCCGCACCTGGACACCCGCATTGTCGACGGTGAAGAGAGCATTCTCTTCGGGCCGTACGCAGGCTTCAGCCCCAACTTCCTGAAGAAGGGCTCGTGGTGGGATCTGCCTGGCTCGATCCGTCTCCACAACCTGGGCCCCATGATCAAGGTCGGCCTGACCCAGTGGTCGCTTGAGAAGTACCTCCTCGGTGAGCTCCTCGCCAGCCGCGAGAAGCAGATGAACACGCTCCGCGAGTACATGCCTGCAGCGCGTACCGAGGACTGGGAAATGATCACCGCCGGCCAGCGCGTGCAGGTCATGAAGAAGGACCCCGAGAAGGGTGGCATTCTTCAGTTCGGCACCGAGGTCATCACGGGCGCTGAGGGCTCCATCGCGGGCCTGCTCGGCGCATCGCCCGGCGCATCGACCGCTGTGCACGCGATGCTTGGTGTGCTGCGCAAGTGCTTCCCCGAGCAGTACGCAAACTCGTGGGAGAAGACATTCACCGAGCAGATTCCGGTGCTCGCGACGGGCGGCCTGAACCAGGACGCCGCAGCCGCAGCAGCCTCGCTCGCCGAGACCGGCCGAGTGCTTGGCTTGATCCCCGCGGGCGACGAGGTCGCTGCGGCGGAGGAGACCGCCTAGGTCTCACGCCGCGCGGGCCTCGCGTGCTCTGAAACGATCCCGTTCTCGCTCCGTGCGAGGGCGGGATCGTTCGTTTGAGCGCCGAAACATACCTGCTGCCCTCACCCCCCCCCGGATCGGGGTCACTTGGGCACGGTGTCGCGGAGAACAGTGCGGCGACACCGTGCCCAAGTGACCCCGATCCCTGGGGAAGAGGAGTGGCGGGCGGTGGGGAGCGCTACTCGGCGAGCAACCGCTCCAGGAATGCCGCAGTGTCTTCCCACCCGGTCACTGCCTGGCACCGCACACCGAGCGCGAGCACCGGGTAGTCGTTTCCATCCGGATCCAGTCGGTCGCCAACGAAGAGCATGTCGTCGAGCGGGATCCCGGTGTGCTCCTCCAGCTTCCGCATCCCGTACGCCTTGTCGATACCGCGCCGCGTGATGTCTACCGAGGTTGAGCCGCCACTGCGCACTTCAAGATCTGGCAGGCGGGTTGCAACCGCAGCGCGGAGGGTGTTCTTCTTTGTTCCATCGGGATCCCACGCGTGCTTTGCCGCGACGGGTGCCTGCTGTCCGAGCGCGGAGAAGGTGACCTGAGATCCGCGGTCCTCGAGAATCTCGCCCCAGGGCTCAGCTTCCCAGAGCCTCAGGCGCTGGGCTTCCTCCCGGAGTGCGGTGAGCGCCCCGTCGCGCTCCTCCGGGGTGAGATGCTCGCGGTACACCGTGTGCCAGGCGCCGGCCTCGCGGCGTTCGTAGCGAGTGCCACAGGTGGGGAGGAGGTGGAGTCGTCTGAGCGCTTCCTCGTCAGCTCCCGCGTACTCGTCCAGCCGCGCGAGCAGCTGTGCCTCGAATTGCTCGAAGTTGCCCCCTGAGATCACTGCAACCGTGGTCCGAGAGAGGAGTCGTGCAAAGACGTCGAGCATGCGCTCCTCGACGGGCGACTTGGAGGGGGCGAGCGTGTCATCGAGGTCGAACGCGACCAGGCGAGGCAGGGCAGACATCCTCTGATTGTCCCACAGGGAATCGGGCGCGTCGGGGCCCGGGTAAGCTGAGTGGGTGACCCGACACTTTCTCCGAGATGACGATCTGAGCCCGGCCGAGCAGCGCGAGGTCCTCGACCTCGCCGCGCGTCTCAAGCGCGAGCCGTTCGCGGAGCGACCCCTCGCGGGCCCCCGCTCGGCCGCGGTGTTCTTCGACAAGACGTCGACGCGCACCCGATTCAGCTTCGCCGCGGGCATCTCCGAGCTGGGCGGTTCACCCATCATCGTGAACCCGGGGGAGGCACAGCTCGGTGCGAAGGAGTCGATTGCCGACACCGCCCGAGTACTGTCGCGCATGGTGTCGCTGATCGTGTGGCGCACCTTTGACCACGCTGGCATCTCGGAGATGGCGGAGCACGCGACCGTGCCCGTGATCAACTCACTCTCCGACGACTTCCACCCGTGCCAGATCCTTGCGGACCTGCAGACCATCCGCGAGCAGAAGGGCGAGCTCGCCGGGCTGACGGCCACCTATGTTGGTGACGCCGCAAACAACATGGGGCACTCGTACCTGCTCGGCTTCGCGACCGCGGGAATGCACATCCGCGTCGCAGGCCCCGAGGGCTTCCACCCGCGCGCCGACATCGTGGCTGACGCGGAGCGCATCGCCGCACAGACCGGTGGCAGCGTCACGGTGATGACCGACCCCGCTGCGGCAGTCGCGGGCGCCGACGCCATCATCACCGACACCTGGGTATCGATGGGGCAGGAGGCCGAGAAGGCCGAGCGCGTGCAGACCTTCGGCGCCTACCGGGTGACGCCCGAGCTGATGGCGCACGCGAAGAACGACGCGATCTTCCTCCACTGCCTCCCCGCATACCGCGAATTCGAGGTCGCCCCCGAGGTGATCGACGGCCCGCAGAGCGTGGTGTGGGACGAAGCCGAGAACCGCGTACATGCGCAGAAGGCCCTCATGGCCTGGCTGCTGGCCCGCACCGAAGACGAGACGAAGTAAAGGACGACATGAGCACCGAGAACACCACCGCAGCAGGAGACGCCGGCAACCGCGCCGCCGAGGCCGGGGCGCTCTGGGGCGGCCGATTCGCGAGCGGCCCGTCGCCCTCGCTGGCTGCCCTCTCGAAGTCCACCCAGTTCGATTGGGTGCTTGCGGAGTATGACATCCGCGGTTCGAAGGCGCACGCCACGGCGCTCGCCGCAGCCGGCTACCTCACGGAGCAGGAGCTCGTCGACATGCGGGCCGGTCTCGACGAACTCGCTGCGCGCGTGGCTGACGGCCGCGCCGTACCCGGCGAAGACGACGAGGACGTGCACTCGGCACTTGAGCGCCTGCTGATTGACATTGTTGGCGTGCAGCTGGGCGGCAAGCTTCGCGCGGGCCGTAGCCGCAACGACCAGATCGCCACGCTCGTGCGCCTGTACCTACTCGATCACACCGCAGTGATCCGTGGCATGCTGCTCGACCTGCTCGACGCGATCGCCGAGCAGGCGGCGAAGCACCCGGACGCGATTCTGCCCGGCCGCACGCACCTACAGCACGCGCAGCCCGTGCTCCTCGCCCACCAGCTCGCGGCTCACGCGTGGCCCATCGTGCGCGACCTCGAGCGCCTGCGCGACTGGTCGGTGCGCGCGAGCGCCTCGCCCTATGGTGGTGGCGCCCTCGCCGGCTCATCGCTCGGCCTTGATCCCCGTCTGGTTGCGGCGGAGCTCGGCCTCGGCGATCCGCTCGAGAACTCGATTGATGGCACCGCAGCTCGCGACGTTGTCGCCGAGTTCGCGTTTATCTGTGCGCAGATTGGGATCGACCTCTCCCGACTGAGCGAAGAGATCATTCTCTGGAACACGAAGGAGTTCGGCTTCGTGCGCCTGCACGACGGCTACTCCACCGGTTCGAGCATCATGCCGCAGAAGAAGAACCCGGACATCGCCGAGCTGGCGCGCGGCAAGTCGGGCCGCCTGATCGGCAACCTGACGGGCCTCCTCGCCACGCTCAAGGCCATGCCGCTCGCGTACAACCGCGATCTGCAGGAGGACAAGGAACCGGTGTTCGATTCGATCGCTCAGCTCGAGGTGCTGCTGCCCGCCTTCGCCGGCATGATCGCCACGATGACGCTGAACACGGAGCGCATGGCAGAGCTCGCCCCGCAGGGCTTCTCGCTGGCAACCGATGTTGCCGAGTGGCTCGTGAAGCAGGGCGTGATCTTCCGTGACGCCCACGAGATCTCGGGCGAGCTCGTGCGCTATTGCGAGGAGCGCGGCCTCGAACTGCACGAGCCGGACGACGCCGCGCTCGCGAGCGTCTCTGAGCACCTCACTCCCGCGGTGCGCGAGGTGCTGACGATCGAGGGCTCCGTGAACTCGCGCGTGGGTGCGGGCGGCACGGCCCGCGTACGCGTCGACGAGCAGCTCGCCAAGCTGCAGACTCGCATCGCGGAGTTCCGCAGCGCCTAACTCGCGGTGCCCCGCACTGACGGCTGTGGCCCCCGACACGAGAAGTGTCGGGGGCCACAGCCGTCTGCGCCAGGAATATCAGCTCGGGATCGCTGAGCTCGCCGGGGCCGCTGCCGCACGCAGCAGCGGACGGGTTGCGAGCAGTGCCGCGAGCACCAGCAGGATTCCTGCAGCCACGGAGCTGAGGATGACCGCGAGCGAGATCGGGGCCACCACGATGGCCATGCCCAGCAGCGGGAACATCAGCGTGCCGGCAAGGATTGCCGAGCCAACCGACGCGAGGAGCAGCGGCAGGAGCGTCGCCTTCCGCCGTGCCGCATCCTGCACTTCGAGCGGAGTGCCCATGATGGCGAGCGAGCGCGAGACGTCGCGCCGGTCGAGGATCTGTGCGGCCTGCGTTACCCCGACGGAGCACGCCACCATGATGAACGAGCCGATTACGGTGATGATGATGCCCGTGCGGATGTCGGCGACCGGGAACGCGTCTGCGCCTGAGCCCGGCTCTTCGACCGCGGAGAGGAGCGCGACGCCCGAACCCGCAAACACCGCGACGAAGCTGGCCATCGCGACGCCTGAGACCTGGCGCCAGGCGCCGCGCGGCGACTCGAGAATCTGCCGGGCCGCGAGGAGGTCGGCGGGGGTCTGCGCACGCTTCGCTTTGCCGCGCCCGAAGACGCCGATCAGCCAGGAACCGATGAGATCGAGGGCGAGCAGCGCGACCCCGAAGGCGATGCCGAGGCCGGCGATGATCGCGGTGAAGCCGCCCGCCGCGCCGAGCCCATTCACCGCGCTGATGATTGCGGAGGCGAGCACAATGCCCGCCACTGCGAAGAGCGCCTGCACCCAGGGCAGCTTCGGCGCGTGCTGCTTCAGTGCAACTCCGAGTGGGGAGATCACCACGCGGCGGAGGCTGACCACCGCGCTGAGCGCCGCGACGGTGGTGATGCCGAGCACCACGAGCACGGCGTGAAGCGGGGGCAGCGCGACGCCTGCCGCTCCCAGCGGTGCGCCGCGGAACGAGATGAGCCCAACGAGGGGCGATGCGAGGTAGGAGACGAGCACCCCGGCGACGGCACCGACGAATGCCACGGCCGATGCCTCGACGACGGCGAGGAGCGCCGTGCTGCGGCCGGGCATGCCGAGGAGGCGGAGCACGGCGAGCCGGTCGTCGCGACGCCGGGCGGAGAGCCTGGCGGCGGCGTGGCCGAGCGAGATGAGCGGCACGACGAGCAGCACGAGTGCGGTCACGGCGCACATCCAGTACAGCGGCGCGAGCTCGTCGGTGTAGCCCCAGAACGTTTGCGCGCCGCCCAGCACGATCGCGAGGAGTGCGGTGACGCTCGCGAAGGCGACGGCGGGCAGCACGAGCGCGGAGGAGCCCTGCCGACTCGGGCGAGAGAGGAGCGGCAGCACGCGGGCGATCACTGTGCGCCTCCAGCGGAAGGCTGCGCCCACGCGTCGGAGATCGCGCGGCCATCGCTCATGGTGATGACGCGGGCGCACCGGGCTGCGACCTGCGGATCGTGCGTCACGACGACCAGGGTGCGCCCCTGTCCCACCGTGGAGTGCAAGAGCGCGTCCATCACCTCACGCGAGGTCGTGGAGTCAAGCGCGCCCGTGGGCTCGTCGGCAAAGGTGAGGCGCGCTCCGGTGATCTGCGAGCGGGCGATCGCGACGCGCTGCGCCTGACCGCCGGAGAGCTGGCCGATCCGACGCTCTTCAAGGCCCGCGAGCCCGAGGGCGGCGAGCCATTGCGCTGCAGGCTGGAGCGCGTCGCGCTTGGCGACGCCGGTGAGCATGAGCGCGAGTGCCACGTTCTCGACCGCGGTGAGTTCCGGGATCAGGAGACCCTGTTGAAACACGAAACCGAACTGCTCGCGGCGCAGGCGGCTGCGCTCGGCATCGGAGAGCTGCGAGATGGTGGCTCCGCCGTACTGCACCACGCCGGACTGCGGAACTGTGATGCCGGCGAGAGCGTGGAGCAGCGTCGTCTTCCCGGAGCCCGATGCGCCCATGATGGCGGTGGAGGTGCCGGCGTAGAGGTCGAGCGACACCCCGTCGAGCGCCCGGGTGGGGCCGTAGTGCTGGCTGAGGGCTGAGGCGCGAAGCAGAATTTCGGACATGATCCCAGTCTTCTGCGCTGCTGCGTGCGCGGGATCGGCCCGCGGTGCCAGGCCGCGGCACTCAGGTCTCGTGTCCGCACCAGACCGCGGTACGATGGTGGGCGTGTCTGAAATGAATGATCGCACCGAGATCCTGGCAACCCAGCGCAACGACGACAGCTTCGCCACCCTGTGGGACGAGCTGGAGTGGCGTGGGCTGATCCACGTTTCGACGGACGCTGCGGCGCTGTCTGAACTGATCGAGGGCGAGCCGTTCGCGTATTACTGCGGCTTCGACCCCACGGCGGCGAGCCTCCACCTCGGCCACCTCGTGCAGCTGCTGCTCATGCGCCGCCTGCAGCTGAAGGGCCACCTGCCCCTCGGGCTCGTGGGCGGTTCCACCGGCCTCATCGGCGACCCGCGCCCCACCTCGGAGCGCACGCTGAACTCGCCGGAGACCGTGGCCGCGTGGGTGAACTCGCTTCGCGAGCAGATCTCGCGCTACCTGAGCTTCGACGGTGAGAACGCCGCGCGCTTCGTGAACAACCTCGACTGGACGGCGCCGCTTTCGGCGATCGACTTCCTGCGCGAGATCGGCAAGCACTTCCGCGTCGGCACGATGATCAAGAAAGACATCGTTGCGAAGCGCCTGAACTCGGATGAGGGCATCAGCTACACCGAGTTCAGCTACCAGATTCTGCAGGGACTCGACTTCCTCGAGCTCTACCGGCAGTACAACTGCAAGCTGCAGTCCGGCGGCAGCGATCAGTGGGGCAACCTGACGAGCGGTACAGAACTGATTCGTAAGGCCGAGGGCGGCACCGCGCACGCCATCGGCACGCCGCTCATCACGAACTCCGATGGAACGAAATTCGGCAAGAGCGAGGGCAACGCGATCTGGCTGAACCCCGAGATGTGCTCGCCGTACACCTTCTACCAGTTCTGGCTGAACCAGGCGGACGCCGATGTGGTGGATCGCCTCAAGGTGTTCACGTTCTTGTCGCGTGCGGAGATCGACGACTACGCTCGTCAGGTCGCGGAGGAGCCGTTCAAGCGCGCCGCGCAGAAGAGACTCGCACTTGAGGTGACCACGCTCGTGCACGGCAGTGAGGCAACGCAGGGCGCCATCGACGCGTCCGAGGCGCTGTTCGGCCGCGGCGACCTCACGGTGCTCGACGCGGTGACGCTCGCTGGCGCGATCGAGGCGCTGCCGCAGGCCACCGGCGCAGCCGGCACGACGATCGCGCAGCTGATGGTCGACGCCGAGCTCGTGAAGAGCCTGGGCGAGGCCCGGCGTGCGATCGCGCAGGGCGGCGTCTACGTCAACAACGTTGCCGTCGAGGCGGAGGATGCGGCGCTTTCAGCGAGCGACCTGCTGCACGATCGCTTCGCGGTGCTCCGTCGCGGCAAGAAGACCCTCGCGGGTGTGACGGTCGCGTAACGCAGACCCCGCTCCACGGCCGTACGAAGCGCCCGTTCGTCACCTTGGCGGACGGGCGCTTCGTCGTTTCCCCTGCGCGCAGACTCCCCGGTAGCGCCAAAGATTGTGGTGACTCACCAGGATCCCGATCCGCGGTCCTTTCCCGCGCCCACGGGCTGGTAGCTTCGGCTCATGACCACACGACATGGACGTCGCTGGCTGCGCCGCAGCATCATCGGCCTCTCCGCACTGCTCGTTCTCGCCGCGATCGGCTTCTTCATGTTCGCCCCCGGAATCGTGGAGCGCAGCATGAACGAGGTGACGGGCGATCCGATCCCCGAGGTGTCGGCGGAGGCGCGCGCCCTGCACTCTGAGCTTGCGATCGCGGACATGCACTCGGACACGCTGATGTGGGATCGCTCCCTGAACGATCGGGCCGACCGCGGACACGTCGACCTGCCGCGGCTGCAGGACGGGAACGTGGCATTGCAAGTGTTTTCCTCGGTATCGAAATCGCCGAAGGGGCAGAACTACGATTCGAACACCGACGAAACCGACAACATCACGCTACTCACCTTCGCGCAGCTGCAGCCACCCAAGACCTGGTTCTCGCTGCTCGAGCGCTCCCGCTTCCACGCCGCGAAGCTGCGGGCCGACGCCGAGGCCTCCGGGGGAGCGCTGCGCACGATCGAAACCCAGGCCGACCTCGCGCAGCTGCTCGCCGATCGAGCGGACGGTGACCCCGTGGTGGGTGCGATGTTCTCCGCGGAGGGACTGCAGAACCTCGAGGGCGATCTCGGCAACCTCGATGTGCTGTTCGATGACGGCTTGCGCATGGCCGGCCTCACACACTTTTTCGACAACGATCTCGCGGGCTCGATGCATGGCGTCGAGCAGGGCGGGCTCACCCCGCTCGGGCGCGAGACGATCGCGCGCATGGAGGAGCTCGGGATCGCGGTGGATCTCGCGCACGCCAGCCACCAGACGGTCGGGGAGATCCTGGAGCTCGCGACGAAGCCCGTCGTGTCGAGCCACGGCGGCGTGCAGGCGACGTGCGATGTGAACCGGAACCTGACCGACGAGGAGATCCGCGGGATCGCAGCGACCGGCGGAGTCGTGGGCATCGGGTACTGGGATGCGGCGGTGTGCGAATTAACGCCACAAGCGGTCGTCGATGCGATCGAGCACGTGATCACGGTGGGCGGGATCGAGACTGCGGCCCTCGGCAGCGACTACGACGGCTCCACCGAGGTGGCGTGGGACACGAGCGACATCGCGATTATCACGCAGGAACTGCTCGACCGCGGGCGCACGCCCGAGGAGATCGGGGCGATCATGGGCGGCAACACGCTGCGCGTGCTCGGGGAGACGCTGCCTGCGGTGTGAGCGATCCCAATCTGATCACGTGATCGGGAACTCCCGCTAGGCTCGGGGCTGGCCGCCGGATGGGTGCGGCTCGCACGCGCGCGTGCTCACACGGACGAAGGAGCCCCCGATGAGGATCGCACTACTGCAGGCTGAGGCCGTGCCGCTCGACACCGCGGCCAACCTGGAGACACTCCGCTCGGGTGCTGACGCCGCTCGCGCGAAGGGCGCCGAGCTGATTCTCACCCCCGAGCTGTTTGTGAGCGGCTACGCGCCGCGCGAGCTGGCCGAGTGGCTGAGCGTCGAGCGGGTGGCCGGCATCCCCGATGCGCTGTCGCAGATCGCACGCGAGAGCGGGATCGCGGTGGCGGCGAGCTTTCCGCACGCGCGTCCCGATGGCACGTTTGCGATCGCGGCCGGCCTGTGGGACGCGGCGGGCGCCGAGGTGCTGCGCTACGAGAAGCTGCACCTGTGGGCGGATCTTGAGCCGCTCGCCTTCACCCCTGCGGCGGAGCGCCCGGGAGTCGCCGAGTGGAATGGGCGACGCGTCGGCTTCCAGATTTGCTACGACATCGAGTTCCCGGAGCCCACGCGGGATCTCGCGGCGCGAGGCGTCGACCTGCTGCTCGTGCCGACCGCGATCGACGGCCTCTCGCAGTATGTATCCGAGGTGCTCATCCGTGCACGCGCCGCTGAGAATGCGCTCGTGGTCGCGTACGCGGATCACCCGGCGCGCGCAGACCAGGGCGACGATCCCGCTGCGGGCTTCACCGGGCTCAGCACGGTGGCCGGCCGCGAAGGGCGTGTGCTTGCGTCGGCGGGACGCGAAGCGGAGCTGCTGTTCGCGGATCTGCCGGACGTCCGGCCGGTCGCGGCGGGCGAGGCAAACTACCTCAGCGACCGTCGCCCCACGCTGTACGCGGACTGGCGCTGAGGGTATCCCCCTCGCCGTACTGCTCCTTGACGATCCGGAGGTTCGCCCACGACTCGATGCGGGCAATCTCGGGGTATGAGCGGAGCCGATCGACGAGCGCCAAAACCTCGTCGTTGCTCTCCCCGGAGAGTGTGGCGATCAGGTCGTAGCCACCAACCGACACCGCGAGGAACTCGGGGTCGAGCTCGCGCACCCTGGCGAGCGCCTGCGCGACGGGCGCGCTCGACTGGATCCCGACGCCGAGGGTGGGGGCCTCCGCGCGCTCACCACGCACGGGGATGCCGACAACTTTGACCGCGCCCCGTTCGGTCAGGCGGGTGAGGCGCAGCCGTGCACCGCTCGGTGAGATCGCTGCCGTCTCGCCGAGTTCCCTGAACGTGGCTCGCCCGTCACGCTGCAAGTGCTGAATGATCGCGCGGTCGGTCTCGTCGATCTTGATCCCGACACCGCCGGTGCGGATCGGGGAGTACAAGTTGATCTCAATGCTTTCGTAGTGGTGCAACCGGATCTCGCGCACATGGGGGAGCGCCCGGACCCGATCGACCGTGTCGCGGAGGTGCGGGTCGGCACCCACTCGAATCTCGGCGTCAATGGCGTAGCCGCCGCTGATCTCCGCCACAAACGTGGTTTCCGGCATGGCGACGAGCGCTTCCCGGATGGGCGCGATGGGACCATCGACGGCGATCTGGAGATATCCGAAGCGTTCATGGCCCAGGAGGTCGGGGCTGAGCGACACTGTGATGCGAAGTAGGCCACGTTCGATCGCCTGCTGCACGATGTGCGTGACGGCTCGGCGCGTTGTGCCATGCAGTTCGGCAATGCGGGCATAGCTCGCCCTGCCGTCGTCGCGCAGTTCGCGCAGCACTTTGGCGCGCAGCTCTTCATGTGCGGTCGTGAGATCCACGTGTACTCCAAAACCACTCAGAATATGGTGTGCAAATTTGCATCTGAGTGTCTCATTTCCATCGTAATCGATCTACTTTCGGCTTCTCAGATGACGTTCACGCAGAATACACGTGTCTAGCCTCTTCAGGCGTTTGCTTCTCTGTGCAGTGCTGCTTAGGCTGATGACCCGTTACATGGCCGTGATCAGGGGACTTACAAGGAGGTCAGACCCACATGTCGTCAGCATCGCAGCTCGACCGTGAGCTTGAACAAGAACTGGAACGGCGACTCGTCGCCATCGAGACTGAGGAATCCTCAGACTCGGTGCACGCGGCGCTGAGCGGGAAGAGCCTTGCGTTGTTTCTCGCCGTCGCTGCGGGCATTGTGGTGCTCGCCCTCATCGGGGTTGCGCTGTGAGCGCCGCGGTGAATGGCCAGGCGCGCGGCGGCGCCGTGGACGCCGAGGTGGCGAAGGAAGCGACCTACGGTTCGCTCCCGCTCTTGAAAGCCGAACGCACCTGGAGCGGCGGCGATTTCAGCTGGGTGACGCTCAGCCTCGCGATCGCAACGTGGGCCTTCTTGACAGGCGGATCGACCGTGCTGCTCGTTGGTTTCACCGACGGGATCGCCGCGATGCTCATCGGCAACAGTATTGGCCTGGCAATCATGGCCCTCGGCAGTGTGATGCTCAGCCAACGGCTCGGCGTCGAGCAGTACCGGGCGCTCAAGTCTGTCTTCGGCATCGTTGGCGTGGGCATCGTGGTGTTCGTCGTGGTGCTTCTCACCGAGATGGGGTGGACCTCGCTCCTCGGCGTGATGTTTGGGCGCGCCTTCAGCGAGATCTCCAACCAGGCGTTCGGAACAGAGTTCGATCAGTTTGGGCCACTGGTCACGGTGTTCGCTCTGGTTGCGATCTTCGTCGGCTGGATCATTCTTTCCCGCGGGCCCGTCACCATTAGTAAGCTGAACCGCTTCGTGGCCCCCGGCTTGCTCGTCATCGTCGCACTCATGATGATCCTGCTCATGTCGAACTACAGCTGGGGCGAACTCCTCGCAGCCGAACCGATCGCTCCGTTCGCTGATGAGCAGTTGAACTTCATGATGGCGGTCGAGTTCAACCTGGGCGCAGGGCTGTCGTGGTGGCCCGTTATGGGGACCCTCGCCCGGCTCACCCGCGGCCCGCGCGCTGCGCTGTGGCCCGCGTACGGTGGCATCCTGGTGGGCACCGTGGTGGCACAGATTGTCGGCATGGCCGCCGGCCTCCTCTTCGGGCAGGCCGACCCCACCGCGTGGATGGTGCCGCTCGGCGGCCCGATCCTCGGAGTGCTTACCCTCCTCTTTGTCGGCTTTGCAAACGTCACGAGTATGGCTTCGATCGCCTACTCCACGGTGCTTGCGCTCAAGCAATCGAGTGGTCGCGCGCTCTCGCGTCTCAGGTGGCCGGTGCTCGCCGGTGCGTTCCTCGTACTGCCCGCGGTGCTGAGCTTCTTCCCGGGCTTCATGTACGAGCAGTTCATGACCTTTGTGGTGGTGAGTGGCGCCTTCATCGCCGCGCTGTGCGGTGTGATTATCGCCGACTACTTCATCCTGCGGCGCCAGGTCGTTCCGCTCCGCGCGCTGTACGCGAGCGGTGCCGATGATCCGCTCCGCTTCACCGGGGGCGTGAACATCGCAGCGCTTCTGTCCGTTGCGATCGCGTCAGCGTTCTACCTCTGGGTGTACAACCCCATCACGCTCGAAACGCAAGACGTCTTCCGGTTTGCCACCGCGACGTTGCCCGCGGTGGGCATCGCGATGGTCAGCTATCTGATTCTCAACACCCTGCTGTACGTGCGTCGCGGCCGCGGCGCGTACGGCGGCGCGGACCTGTTCGCGGCAGCTGGAAGGAAATAAAACATGACCAATCCGATTGAGGTGCGCGCAGCCGTCTATCGTGGTGACAACGGGGACCGCCTGGCCGTCGAATCACTGCTGTTGGACCCGCCCGCCCATGGCGAGGTGCGCGTGCGGGTGCGCGCTGCGGGGGTGTGCGGCTCCGATCGACACGTGATCGACGGGGAGTGGCAGGTGCCGCTGCCCGCTGTCATGGGGCACGAAGCCGCCGGTGTGGTCGAGGCAATTGGTACCGGCGTGCGCGAACTCGCAGTCGGGGATCACGTGATCATTGCCTGGCACCAGGCGTGCCAGCGCTGTGCGGAGTGCACGGGCGGAAAGCCGTGGGCGTGCATGCGTGTGCGATCGAATGATTCGCAGCTGCCGGACGGGACGACCCGCTGGCACGCGGCTGACGGTGCGGAGGCGTGGCCCTACCTCGCGGTGGGGGCGTTGAGCGAGCGCATTGTCGTGCCGGATTTCGCCGCCATCAAAGTGGACGAGCGGGTGCCCTTCGACGTGGCCAGCCTCATCGGGTGCTCCGTGGGCACGGGCTACGGGGCCGTGGTGAACAACGCGCGCGTCGTCGCGGGGGAGTCGGCGGTGGTGATCGGTGCAGGCGGTGTCGGAATGTCGATCATCGCCGCGCTGCGCCTCGCAGGTGCCTCCCCGATCATCGCGGTCGATGTCACGGAGGAGAAGCTCGCCGAGGCCAAGGCCGCGGGTGCCAGCCACGGTGTGCTCGGAGGCGCTGAGCTGGCGGAGACCGTCGTTGCGCTCACCGATGGTGGGGCTGATGTTGCGTTTGAGGCCATCGGTCGCGTTGCCACCATGGAGCAGCTCCCGGGGCTCATCCGTCCGGGCGGTCGCGCCGTCTTCGTCGGCCTCCCGCCGGAGGGGCAAGAACTTCGCATCGATGGGCTGCAACTGGCCTACGACGGGAAGACCCTCATTGGCTCAAACTACGGCGGGCTCGTTCCCGCACGTGATTTTCCGCGCGTCGCAGCCGCGTACCTTGCGGGCGAGCTCGCCCTCGACGAACTCATCAGTGCGCGTGGCACGCTCGATGACGTCAACGAGGCATTCGACGCGATGCGGCGGGGCGAACGCACGCGCACGGTGATCACGTTCGAAGCCTGATCGCGGCTAGCTCGAACCACTCCATGCGGCGGGCACGAGCACCCAGACCATCTCGGCGCCCGCTGCGCCCGCGCTCCAGGTGTGCGGGGTGAGGCCGGGGAAGGTGAGCGTGTCGCCGGGTGAGAGCTCGGCGACACGGTCGGAGAAGCGCACCTCAACCGAACCCGAGATGATGTGCAGGGATTCGACCGCGCAGCTCACAGTGTAGAGCTCGTCGCCACCGGTGCCGTGTGGCTCGACGCTGGAGCGGAGCAACTGCACTCGCTCCTCGGCGCGCGGGGTGACGAGGCGCTCGTCAGCGCCGATCCCGCCCATGTTGATGCGCGGCGCGTCCTCGAGTGCGAGGTGCTGCACGTCGGGCTCCTCGAACAGCGCGCCCACGGGCAGGGAGAGCGCGTGGCAGATCTGCACGAGCGTGGGCACGCTGGGCATGGTGTCGTCGCGCTCGACGCGGCTGATGAAGCCCTTCGTGAGGCCGGAGGCCTGCGCGAGCTGCTCGAGCGTGAGGCCCTGCGCAACCCGCGAGGAACGGAGCTTCGCGCCGATCTGCACCGGGTCGTCGCCGGCGCTCAGGTGAATCGCTCGCACGCTCTCGCCTCTTTCCTGTGGCCCGCATTGACCGGACCGCGGGATCCAGCCTATAGTGAAGGCAAGTTCACCGCTAGAACTCACTTGTTTACTCTCGCGAAACTTTGCGGGAGCAAATCTGAAAGGACGTGCATCAGTGACTGATCACACCCCGCAGGGGCCGGTCGACGCCAGCCTGACCCCGCGCTACGCCGGAATTGCCACATTTGCCAAGCTGCCGCGCATCGAAGATGTGCCCTCGGCAGACATCGCCGTCGTGGGAGTGCCCTTCGACACGGGCGTGAGCTTCCGCCCGGGCGCGCGCTTCGGCCCCGCGCACGTGCGTGAGGCTTCGCGTCTGCTGCGTCCGTACAACCCGGCGCAGGATGTGTCGCCCTTCTCTGTCAAGCAGGTTGTTGACGCCGGCGACATCGTGGCGAACCCGTTCAACCTCGATGAGGCCGTCGCGCAGGTCGAGGCCGCCGCCACCGATCTCGGCGAGAAGGTCGACAAGATTGTCACCGTTGGTGGCGACCACACGATCGCGCTCCCGCTGCTGCGCGCCATCAACAAGAAGCACGGCCCGGTCGCCGTGCTGCACTTCGACGCGCACCTCGATACGTGGGACACCTACTTTGGTGCCCCGACCACGCACGGCACCCCGTTCCGCCGCGCGTCGGAAGAGGGCCTCATCGACATGACCGCGTCGATGCACGGTGGTACCCGTGGCCCGCTCTACGGCAAGCAGGATCTTGAGGACGACGCGATGCTCGGCTTCCAGATCGTCACGAGCGAGTTCATCGAGGAGCACGGCATCCCCGCTGCACTCGAGAAGATCCGCAAGCGCGTGGGCGATAAGCCGCTCTACATTTCGATCGACATCGACGTGCTGGATCCCTCGCACGCCCCCGGCACCGGCACGCCCGAGGCCGGCGGTCTCACGAGCCGCGAGATGCTCCGCCTGATCCGTGGTCTCGCCGACCTGCACATCGTGGGCGCAGACGTCGTCGAGGTCGCTCCGGCCTACGACCACGCACAGATCACCGCGATCGCCGCGAGCCACGTGGTGTACGAGCTCGTCAGCGCGATGGCGGCACGCGACTAGTCACCGCGACCGGCAGCAGCGGTCTTGCTGCGACGAGGGCCCTGGCCCCGACGGATGTCGGGGCCAGGGCCCTCGTCGCATTTAGTGCGCGTCGCGGAACGGCGCGGCGGGGAGCCCGCTGACGGTACCGTCGGGGAGGCTGAGCGTGTGCCCGGTGAAGAGCAGCAGCTCGCGCTCGGCGACGGGGCCCACCACCCGCCCGCGCCCCTGCGAGGCGTCGATGTGGTGCAACACTTCGCCACTCGCCGGGTCAAGCAGGTACTCGGTTCCCCACGCGCTGGCCATGGTGCTGGCCGCCGCAACGCAGAGGAGGGAACCGTCACCCGTCTCGAATACGTCGGCCCCGAGCTTCAAGGTGCCGAGCTCGGGCTGATCACGCGGGGGTGCGCCGTGCCAGCTCGCGCCGTCGACGTGCCACTCCACTTCCCAATCGCGGGAGTAGCGGGTCACCACAGCGTCGCCCGAGCGTACGATCAGTCCGTCTCCGCCCGCCACGAAGGTCACCGAGTGCACCAGTCCGAGCTTCAGTTTGCGCTCCGCGACCTCGCCTGTTGCGAGATCGGTGACCACGACCCGGCCGGCCGTGCGGCTCTGCGCCGCGGCCACGAATCGCTCGCTGCGCGGATCAAGCCCGCCCGCGTGCTGTCGGAAGTCGCGCGCGAGCACGCCCGCATCCTCGTAGTGGCCGGTCGCGTCGTTGAACACGAACCGGCGCGGTTTGTTCTTGAACGACTCGAGCAGGATCACCCGTGCATCGTGCGCGAACACCACGCCGTAGACCAAGAAGTCGCGGGTGTGCAGCAGGACCGTGCCGTCACGGCGCCCAATGGTGAGGTCCGTGCGGTTCGCGCCGCGGAACACGGTATCCGTGCCGAGCGCGAGCACGCCACCATCCTCGGCTACCCCGTACAAGCGGTGGGCGGCGAAGTGCGCGAGGGCGGGATCGCTGGCGAGCAGAGTGAGCTCATCGCGTGCTGGCCGCCAGGCGGTCACGCCGGAATCGTGGAGCGGGTGGCTGTCATCGACCCAGATCAGTCCAGCGGAACGACGGAGTTGGCTCATGCTCTCTGCTGCTGGTGCGCGCCACCGAACGGGCGGTAGCGTGGCGGTGTGCACACCGTCGACCTCAGCCAGCCGATCGCCGCGGGCATGCCCGTGTACCCGGGCGATCCCGAAGTGACGATTGCGCCCGCGCTCACGGTCGACGCGGACGGCGTGGCTGTTTCCCGACTCGATCTCGGTTCGCACGCGGGCACACACATCGATGCGCCCGCACACGTGCGCGCCGACGGCGGGCCGGTCGACGCGATCCCGCTCGAGTGGCTCTGGGGCGAAGCTCGCGTGCTGCGCGTCGCGGCGCCCGGCCCGGAGCGCTTGGTCGGCCCGGCGGATCTAGACCTGCCCAGCGCTCTGCCCCTTATCGTCTGCATCGCTACCGGGTGGGACGAGCACTTCGGCACCGAGACCGCGCTCGCGCACCCTGCTCTGTCGCGCGATCTGGCCGCAGCGCTGTGGGATCGGGGTGCTCGCGTGCTCGGCGTCGACACGCTGAGCCCGGACCCCACCGGCGGCGATGCCGGTATGCCGGTGCACGAGCTGTGGCTGGGGCGAGGCGGCGCGATCATTGAGAATCTCGCGGGCTTGGCCCACGTGCCCGATGTTGTCGAGCTCTCGGTGCTGCCGCTCCGGCTGCTCGGCATCGACGGCTCCCCGGTGCGCGCGGTCGCCCGCTTTCCCTAGCGAGCTCAGCCCGCGTCGAGGGCCGTGAGCGCGAGCAGCACCCGCGCCCGCTCGAGCGGATCCTCCAGGTCGCGCCCGAGAAGCGCCTGCGCTTCCGCGACGAGCCGCCGCACAGTGTTGCGGTGCAGCTCGAGCTCGCGCGCCGTGCGATCCCACGCTCCGTGATGGTGCAGCCATGCGACGAGTACGCGGCGCGGCTCCTCGTGCTCCGGCCCCAGGATGGGCGCCAGCCACTGTGCGGCGGCGGCGCGCGCAACCGCCGGATCGGCCGCCGCGCCGAGCGGCCAGACGCCGGCCGCGGGGGCGGCAGCGCCGTCGATGTGCTGACGCAGGTGCAGTGCGGCCCGCGCGTGCTCCTCCGCTTCCCGCATCGCGGCAGGCAGATCACCAAAGTCGTGCGCGGCGCTCACCGCGAGCAGCCAGCCGAGCTCGCGCGCGCGATCCAGTTCGCCGGGGGAGGGAGGCGCCCCGACGAACGCGCGCAGGCGTCGCGCCCGGTGCTCGACGAACGGCGTGTGGAGGAGCCGCCGCAGCCAGGCTGCGTCGGAGGCAACCGTGCCATCGCCGGGCACGGGATCGTGGGCGAGCGCGCGACCCGGATCCCGCACGGCGATCACCGCGTGCGCTCGCCGCGCATTGCCGCCGAACGAGTTGGTGAGCAGCCGCGCGAAGCGATCCCGCTCCGCTCCCGGGATCGTGATGCCGGGCGAATCGGTCATGAGATGCATGAGGAGTTGATCGACCGCCATCGACTGCGCAGCGGGCAATTGCAGCACGAGGCCAACGAGGTTTGCTGCGAGCTGCAGCGCCGTGAGATCGGTGCGAGTGAGCCTGGGCGCGCGCCCCAGCAGCAGGATGGCGCCGGCGCCGGGCCCCCGGGATCGCGCCCGCCGGGGCCCGGCCTCGTGTGCGGCCACCTCGTACTCAGTGCCCGAGTCGGCGCCCGCTCGCATGCGCGCACCGGAGCCCGCCGCGGGCCCCCACCCGCCAGCTGTGACCGTGGTGAACACCGTCGGCTGTGAGCCGCGCGCGCGGGGTTGGGCGGCAAGTCGCTCGCGCAACTCGGCGATTGTCGCTTCAAGAGGGAGGCCGACCGGCAGTTCGCCGCTCCGATACACCTCGTCCTCGATCTGCAGCACGGCCCACCCCGTGCCCTGCTGGGCGAGTTCCTCCACGAGTCGCTGCGCGGGGCGGTGCTGCAGTGAGGCCTCGGTCAGCCGACGTGCGAGCGTGTTCATCGACTCGAGGGCGCGCGTGCGCTCGGTCTCGAGTGCGCGGTTCAGCACGCTTGTCACCGCCGCAAAATAGACGTGCGGCGGCAGGGCGACGAGCGGAAAGTCGAGGGCCTGGCACGCGGCAACGAGCCCTTGTGGCACCTCTGCGTGCACGGGCTCGAGGCCGAAAACGAGCGCGGACACCCCCGCCGCGTGCAGGCGCGCGGCGTACGCGGCGTCCCGTTCCGGATCCCCCGTGATCGCGAGCCCCGTTACGAGGAGGAGGTCGCCGGGCAACATGTACGCGCCGGGGTCGTCGAGCTCGATGACGATCGACGAGGCCACCGGTGTGCTGCGGACGCGCGCCTCGAGTTCGGGATCCGTCGCGAGGTCGGCGGGTGCGGGGGAGAGGAGCGCCGCCCCGAACGCGGGCTCGTCGAGCAGCGTCGCGAGCGGCACGGTCGCGCGATCCCGGGCCTGAGTGACCGGCTGCATGGGGTGCTCCTTGCGGTTGGGGCGGGTGAGATCGGGCGTGATCCCAATCTCCAGGATGAATTATCCCATTCAGTGAACGAAGTGGGACATTCTTCGCAATACATGCTCGCTGAAGGCGAGTACCTTTCCGTGAGGTAACACACACTCAGCGTCGATGAACGTGGGCGTCGGCGCAGATCCCATCCACCCCACTAGGAGGACACTGTGGTCCTGGACTACATCGTCATCGCGGCGTATCTCATCGGCATCCTCGGTGTCGGCTACTGGGGCATGCGCCGCTCGAAGTCGAAGAGCGACTACCTCGTCGCCGGCCGTCGCCTCGGCGGCTTCATGTACTCCGGTGCGATGTCTGCCATCGTGCTCGGCGGTGCATCCACCGTCGGCGGCATCGGACTCGGCTGGGAGTATGGCATCTCCGGCGCCTGGCTGGTTACCGCGATCGGGCTGGGGATCCTGCTGCTCAGCGCCTTCCTGGCGAAGCGCATCGTGAAGCTCAAAGTCACCACCGTCACCGAGATGCTCGACCTCCGCTACGGCGGCTCGAACGGCCTCATCTCGGGCATCGTGATGTTCCTCTACACGCTGATGCTCACGGTTACCTCGACGCTCGCCTACGCCACGATCTTCCACGTGCTCTTCGGCATCTCGAACCTGTGGGGCGTCATCATCGGCGGCAGCATCGTCGCCGTGTACTCGATCATGGGCGGCATGTGGTCGATCACCATGACCGACGTCGTGCAGTTCGTCATCAAGACGATCGGCATGTTCCTGCTGCTGCTCCCCATCGCGCTCATCTCCGCCTCCGAGGAAGCCGGCGGCTGGGACGGCATCCGCGAGCGCCTCGGCGACTCCTTCTTCTCGCCGTGGTCGATCGGCGGCATGACGATCGTGACGTACATCATCGTTTACACGCTCGGTCTGCTCATCGGTCAGGACATCTGGCAGCGCGTGGTCACCGCACGCACCCCGCGCGTCGCAAAGTGGGGCGGCATCACCTCCGGTGTGTACTGCCTCCTCTACGCATTCGCTGGTGCGCTCATCGGTATGGCCGCGCGCGTCCTCTTCCCCGAGATGGACAACCGCAACGACGCATTCGCGTTCATGGCGCAGGAGATGCTGCCGCCGGGTGTGCGCGGCATCGTGCTCGCCGCGGCACTCTCCGCAATGATGTCCACCGCGAGCGGCGCGCTTATCGCCTCCGCGACGGTCTTCACGACCGACCTGTTCCCCGCGATCCGCCGTCTCTTCGGAATGAAGTCGCAGCAGGTCGAGGTGCATGACGGCCACGTGGGCGGCGAGAGCCTCACCGGCTACCGCGTGACGATCTTTGTGCTCGCCGGCATCACCATGTTTATTTCGACACTGGTCACTGACGTGGTCGCCGCGCTCACGATTGCCTACGACATCCTGGTGGGCGGCCTGCTCGTCGCGATCGTCGGCGGTCTGTTCTGGAAGCGCGGCACCCGCGCCGGAGCCCTTGCGAGCATGCTCGTCGGCGCCGCGGTAGTGATCGTGTCGATGTCGATCTGGGGCATCCTCGCGAACGAGCCGATCTACTTCAGCCTCCTCGCGAGCCTCGTCACCTACGTGGTGGTCAGCCTGCTCACGAAGCCGACGCCCGCACCCATCATCGATGAGTGGACGCACCGCCTCAGCCTCGACGACCGCACCGCCGTCAACGACGTCGTGTACGACGAGGTGCAGCGCTAGAACGCCTGACAGCCTGCGCAGCTTCGGCTGCGCAATCCGGCACCGCGGAGGGCACGCCCGCGGTGCCGGATCCACATCCGAACCGAGTGCCAGTCACGTCCCACTTCTTTTCCAGGAGGAATCATGACCACGCACTCAACAGATACCGGACAGCGGATCGGCGGCGACGTCGTTCTTGAGACGCTCGTCGCGCTCGGCGCTCGCGGCGTTGTCGGTCTGCCCGGCCAGCACGCGCTCGGGCTCTTCGACGCGCTGCGGCGCTCGGATCTTGCGTACCTGTCCGCACGCGTCGAGAACAACGCGGGCTTCATGGCCGATGGCCTCGCTCGCGTCACCGGAGAGGTGGCACCCCTGCTGCTCTCGACCGGCCCCGGTGCGCTCACCTCGCTCGCCGCGCTGCAGGAGGCTGCCGCCTCCTCGATCCCCGTGCTCGCGCTCAGCGCGCAGATCCCCGTCGCGGGGCTCGGGGGCGGTCGCCACGGTTACCTGCACGAACTGCCGCAGCAGTCGGACTCGTTCCGCGGCGTGGTGAAGCACGTGGTGACCGTGCGCACGATGGCCCAGATCCCCACCGCGATGGCCGAGGCGTGGCGCATCGCTGCCGCCGTGCCGCAGGGCCCCGTGCTCGTCGAGGTGCCGCAGGACATCCTGCTCGCCCCGGCCGATGCGCTCGTGCCCGCACTCGAGGGCGCCACGCTCGCTGGCACCCCGGCCCCGCTCGCTCCCATCGCTGAGACGATCGACTTCGCAGCGGCCGCACTCGCGGGTGCCGTGCGGCCGGTGATCTTCGCGGGCGGCGGCGTGGTGCGCGCGGGCGCGCAGGCCGAGCTCGCGGCGCTCGCCGAGCGACTCGATGCCCCCGTCGTGACCACGTTCAGCGGCAAGACGGCGCTGCCGTGGACGCACCCGCTCTCCGCGCAGGGCTGGATTGAAGACATCGCCACGACCGAGTTTCTTGAAGACGCCGATGTGCTGCTCATTGTGGGCAGCGGCGTGGGCGAGCTCTCGAGCAACTACCACACCTTCCGCCCGCACGGCCAGGTGATCCAGATCGAAGCAGACCTCGGCAAGATCGGCTCGAATCACATCGGGATCGGTATTCACGCCGATGCGAAGCTCGCGCTTGCCGGGCTCGACACCGCGCTCGCGGGGCTCGGGCGCAGCTCGACGGAAGCACGCCGCGCTGACGCCGCCGCGCAGATCTCACAGCTGCTCACCACCGTGCGCGATCGCGTGGAGGGACAGGGCCGCGAGGCGGAGCTCGCACTCGTGCGTGGCCTCCGTGAGGCGGTTCCTGCGGATACCCGCGTGTACTGGGACATGACGATCCTCGCCTACTGGGCGTGGTCCGCTTGGGATGCGCGCGGCGTGGAGTTCGCCTCAGCGCAGGGTGCCGGTGGCCTGGGCTACGGCTTCCCCGCAGCGCTCGGTGCGGCGTTCGGTCGCCGCGTGCAGGGCGAGACCGGCGCGGTGCTCGCGGTCTCCGGTGACGGTGGCGCGCTCTACGGCATCGCTGAGCTCGCAGTCGCGGCGCAGCACGACCTGCCTGTTGTCTGGCTCATCGTCGACGATGGGGGCTACGGCGTGCTTCGCGAGTACATGGAGGGCGCATTCGGTGCGGCAACCGCGACCGAGCTCGCTCGGCCGAACTATGTTGCGCTCGCCGAGTCGTTCGGGATCGCGGCGGAGGAGACCACGCTCGAGGACGCACCCGCGGTGGTCGCCCGCGCGCTCGAGGCTGGCAAGCCTCGCGTCATCGTACTCTCCGCGCTGCTCGAACTCTTCGCGCCGACCCACCTCGACCGTCTGAACGGAGACGTAGCATGACCCGGCCGCTTGTCCTCTTTACTGACCAGACTGATCTTGATCCCGCGCCCGGCCGCGCGCTCCTTGAGGCCGCGGGTTGCGACACCGTGCTCGCATCGCTTCCGTCCCGTGTGGGGGAAGCGCAAGAGCTGCCCGCCGGCGCGGAAGCCGCCGTTGCGCTCGTTGTCGGTTACGCGCGCATCGATGAGGCGCTGCTCGAGCGCCTTCCGAACGTCGCATGCATCGCAACGATGAGCGCGGGCTTCGACATGATCGATCGCGCGGCCGCCGAGGCACGCGGGATTTGGATCGTCAACCTCACGGATGCCGCGACCGAAGAGGTTGCCGCCCACGCGCTCACCCTCGCGCTCGCGAGTGAGCGCGAGCTCCGCGGCAGCCTCGCGGTCACCGCGGCGGGCGGTTGGACCGAGGAGGTCACCGCGGTGCCGCGCCGACTCAGCACCCTGACCCTCGGGCTCTTTGGCTTCGGCCGGATTGCACAGCGGCTTGCGCAGATCGCGTCGCCGGTGTTTGGTCGCGTTATCGCGCACGACCCCTTCGTTACCACGGCAGCCCACGGGGTTGAACTGGTCGACCGGGAGACGCTGATCGCGGAGTCCGACGTTCTCTCCCTGCATCTTCCGCTGACGCCCGAGACCGCGGGCACGATTGACGCCGCCGCCATCTCCTCGATGCGGTCGGGGGCGACGCTGATCAATGTGTCGCGTGGTGAGCTCGTCGACCCTATGGCCCTCCGGGACGCGCTCGATTCCGGTGCGCTCCGTGGCGCTGGTCTCGACGTGCTGCTTGGAGAGCCGCCCGTTCAAGACGATCCGTACCGAACTGACCCGCGTGTGCTGGTTACCCCGCACGTTGCCTTCCTCTCCGCGGGATCGCTCGAGCACTACACGCTTGATCCCGCGCGCAACGTTCTCGAGTGGCTGCGTGCTGGCCGACTCGAGCGAGCGGTCGTCCGGGGTGCGGAACGCGCCCCGGTGCTCCCGGAGTGACCTCAGTGACCAACGGAACGGGCCGGGGCTTCACACGTGTGAAGCCCCGGCCCGTTCCGTGCTTCTCGGTCGAAGCGCGATGTCGTGTCCACGCCGCGCCCGGGAAATGCGGAAACGGGAAGCAAACGAGGGGTTTCGGGTCGGTTTCATCGCTCTTCGACAGGAGGTGGGAGAGGCGGGGGAGCGGGCATGAAATGACAAGATCCGCGGATTCATGCGGAGACACGCCCGAGAACGAGAGGTGGTTTGCGGGAGGGGGAGATTCTGCGTAATCTATTCCTTTGTCAGCGCAACGCAGCCGGGCAGCTAAGCAGAAGCGAAGCGGTCCGGTCTATATGAATGCGCAGCGAATGCCCGGTTGGGTGTTTGCCTGGGGCACAGTTGCTGTTCGGAAGGGTTCCTTCGGGGGATTCTACGGGTGGTGTCTGGTCTTTGAGAACTCAATAGTGTGCAC
>NZ_QYAD01000002.1 GCF_016758255.1 Leucobacter chromiireducens subsp. chromiireducens | reverse complement strand
TTAGCGACGGGATAAATAATTGGCATTTGACAATCAAGTGCACACTATTGAGTTCTCAAAGACCAGACACCACCCGTAGAATCCCCCGAAGGAACCCTTCCGAACAGCAACTGTCTCGTGTCGACTCTCAACACACCTCACAAACCGTGAGGGCTGAGGCTGGGAACAACGTTCACCACTCGACTCAACGAGAATCTTACTTTACACGACCGGCGCGAGAATTTCAAACTCGCTGCAGATCATCAATTGGAAGATCCGTCTGGCTTCCGGCTGAGCGGCTTTCGCTGCCTGCCCGGTTGCGCTGACAAGGGATTACTTTACGCAGTTCCGCACCACACCGCAAACCGACACGCGTTCCCGGGCGCGTCCTGCCTGACGCGCGCCTGCGCCCGTCCTCCCGAGATTCGGAGAGAGTGAGTGCTTAGATGGACAGGTGAACGAGCAAACACCCCTGACTCCCCCGCCCTCCCCCGACGACTTCGGCTTCTCAGTCGAGCACCATCTTGAGCAGGGCGTAGTCGGGAGCGCCGGCGTTCCACTCGGCCGTGCGGGCACCATCCGCACCCCGCACGGGGAGATCCAGACCCCTGCGTTCATCCCGGTCGGTACGAAGGCGACGGTCAAGGCAGTGCTCCCTGAGACCGTGACACAGCTCGGCGGCCAGGCTGTCCTGGCGAACGCCTACCATCTCTTCCTCCAGCCGGGCTCGGATCTCGTGGACGAAGCCGGCGGCCTCGGTCGGTTCATGAACTGGGACGGTCCGACCTTTACGGACTCCGGCGGGTTCCAGGTGATGTCACTGGGTGTTGGGTTCAAGAAGGTCATCTCGATGACAGAGACCGCGCACTCCGATGCTGAGGTGATCGCGAAGAACAAGGAACGCCTCGCACACGTGGACGAGGACGGGGTCACCTTCAAGTCATTCATCAACGGCGACAAGCATCGTTTCACCCCCGAGGTGTCGATGCAGATCCAGCATCAGCTTGGCGCTGACATCATTTTTGCGTTCGATGAGTGCACCACGCTGCTCAACACTCGCGCCTACCAGGAGGACTCCGTTGCGCGGACTGCGCGCTGGGCTGTTCGTTGCCTCGACGAGCATGCGCGCCAGACCGCTGATCGCGGGCACCGCCCGTACCAGGCGCTCTTCGGAGTCGTGCAGGGGGCGCAGTACGAAGACCTACGTCGTGAAGCCGCTCGCGGTCTCGCTGGAATGACCGGCGCAGATGCGGGCGATCAGCGGTTCGATGGGTTTGGAATCGGCGGCGCCCTCGAGAAGAGCGAGCTCGGCACCATTGTTTCGTGGGTGACCGATGAGCTCCCCGAAGAAAGGCCCCGCCACCTTCTCGGGATCTCGGAGCCCGACGACCTCTTCGCCGCGATCGCCGCGGGGGCCGACACCTTCGATTGCGTGGCACCCTCCCGCCAGGCACGCGGCGGGAGCATGTATTCGGCGAACGGGCGCATCAATGCGAAGGCCGCGACACAGCGCCGACGCTTTGAACCGCTTGAGGAGGGCTGCGACTGCTACACCTGCGAGAACTACACCGCGGCGTACCTGCACCACCTGTTCAAGGCAAAGGAAATGCTCGGATCGACACTCGCCACCATTCACAACGAGCGATTCATTGTGCGCCTGGTCGACCGCATTCGCGCGAGCATCCTTGACGGCACCTTTGTTGAGCTCCGCGACGAGGTCTTGGGTCGGATCTATGGCCCGGAGTTCGCCCGTGCCGCGGCGGCGGCACAGCCGCAGCACGCGGAGCGGTAACCGCAGCTGGCCCGGCTCCGAGTACTCGGGGCCGGGCCAGCTGCGTGGTTCGGGTGTATCGCCTAGGCAGAGTGGGCGGTTGTTGCCGCAGCTCGCTGCTCGGCGGCCCGAACGCGTGAAATGACTCGTGTGGTGACGGGGAGCAGTACGACCTCGGCCAATACCTTGATGCCGTAGCCCAGGGCGGTGTATCCGAGGAAGTCCCACCCCTCGAGCACGCCCCAGAACGCAATCGTGCAAAACACCACCGTGTCCACGACCTGCCCCACCACTGTAGAAGCAATCAGGCGGGTCCGCAGGAAGCGCCCTGAGGTCCGGCGACGCAGCCAGACCAGCACCCACGCGTTGATCAACTGACCAGCGAGGAATGCACCGAGGCTTGCGGCGACGATTCGCGGCACGAAACCCAGCACCGACTCAAACGCTGCTTGGTTCTCCCATCCGGGGGCGGCAGGCGAAAGCTGCGTCACCCAGATCGTCAGCGATGTGAGAAGCGAGAGCGCGAACGCGGTGAAGATTGCACGGCGCGCGGCCTTCAGACCGTACACCTCCGCAAGCACGTCGCCCACGATGTACACAAGCGGGAAGAGGAATACGCCACCGTCCACGATGAATGGGCCGAGCGAAAGCTCCCCCAACTGCACCGGGCCAAACGCGATGAGCTTCACCGCGACGATGTTCGAGATGAGGAGCAGCCCCACAAAACTCGCGACCACCACCGCGTAGCGAGCCCCAGCCGCAGCGGCTCGGGTACCCGCAGTCGCAGGTGAGTATTCGGACTCGGAGAGCCCGCTTGAATCAGTGTCGCTCACGAGCAGTTCTCGCTCACTCATCAATCAGCCCGACGCCGAGGGCACCGCGGATCATGTCCATGTTGAGCTTCGCCGCAACGCGCGCACCATTGCCGGCAGCAATAATGAGCTGCTGCGGCCCGGGCGGCACGATGTCGCCCACCGCGTAGACTCCGCGCACCGCGGTCTCGCCGCGCTCGTCGGTGACCACCAAGCCCCAGTCGTCGCGTTCGATGGGCAGCTCGCCCATGAACTCAACCGGCGCGTTCCAGCGTGGGCGCACGAAGCCACCCACACGCGGAATCACCTCGCCATCCGCGAGTCGAACCCCGGTCATGTCGGCCTTCTCGCCGACGATGTCATCAATGGCACGGCGCTCCACACGAATGCCAATCGCCGAGAGCTGAGCTTCCTGCTCCGCCCGGATGGTGTCGGCCCCGTTGGTGAACACGATGAGGTCCGAACTAAACCGACTAATCAGCAGCGCACGCGCAAAAAGATCTGCGGTCTCACCAATCAGCACGAGTGGCTTGTCCGTCTTCTCGAATCCGTCGCACTCAACACAACTGTGCAACGCCGTACCGTAGTACGCGCGGATCATCGGGAGCGGCGGCAGTTCTTCGGTGAGACCCGCGGCAATCAGCACGCGACGCGCGATGTACTCCACGTCGGCGGCACCCCGGATCCCCGTGCCGCGCACGCGGAATCCGATCCCGTCGGGGAAGCCCGCAGCACGGGCCTCGTCCGCCGTGAGCGGGGTCACCTCGCGGGTCATGGCCTGAGCGAAGATCGCGGAGGGATAGCCCTCAAACTCTTCGCGGCCGAGCCGACGCAGCTCGAGCGGCGAGGCCCCGTCACGGGTCAGGAAGCCGTGCGACTGGAGCGTGGCCGAGTGCCGAGGGCGGTTGCTATCCAGGATGGCAATCCGGCGGTTCGCGCGAACTAGCTGAAGCCCGGCCGACAACCCTGCGGGGCCACCACCAATGATCGCAACGCCGATCGGCGCCTCGGGCACACGCTCAGTCACGGTTCCTCCCCTACTCGCCCGCCGTGTCCGCGAGGTGCGCGGCAAGCTTCCGCAGACGCGCGAGGGTGTCTGCACGGCCAATCAATTCAAAGGACTCAAAGAGCGGCGGCGAGACGCGACGCCCCGAAGCGGCAACACGGAGCGCCCCAAACGCCACGCGCGGCTTCAGCTCAAGCCCCTCGATGAGGGCGGTCTGCAGCGCGTTCTGGATCGCCTCGGTGTTCCACTCGGCATCGCCGAGTCCCTCGAGCGCGGCAAGGCCAGCTTCAAGGACCTGCGGCGCATCAGCCTTCAGAGACTTCAGCGCGTCCTCCTCGTAGCTGAGTGCATCAGCCGTGGTGAAGAGGAAGCCCATCATCGGGGTGACCTCGGAGAGCACCGTGACCCGGCTCTGCACGAGCGGCACAGCGCGACGCACAATCTCAAGCTGCTCTGCATTCGGCTCGACCGGCAGCGCACCACCAGCGATCAGATAGGGCAGGATCCGCGAACCAAAATCTTCCTCCGTGAGGAGTCGAATGTGGTCGGCGTTGATCGAGTCGGCCTTCTTCTGGTCGAAGCGGGCCGGGTTCGGGTTCACATCGCGCACGTCGAACGCCGCGATCATCTCATCGCTCGTGAAGACGTCACGATCGGCGGAAAGCGACCAGCCGAGCAGCGACAGGTAGTTCAGCAGCCCCTCGGGGATGAACCCGCGCTCACGATGATGCAGGAGGTTCGACTCGGGGTCGCGCTTCGACAGCTTCTTGTTTCCCTCACCGAGCACGTACGGCAGATGACCGAACTGCGGGATCGCAGCCTCGATGCCCAGCTCCACGAGCGCGCTGTGCAGCGCGATCTGACGCGGGGTGGAGGACAACAGGTCCTCGCCGCGCAGCACATGGGTGATGCCCATCAGCGCGTCGTCCACCGGGTTCACCAGGGTGTAGAGCGGCGCACCGTTCGGGCGCACGACGACGAAGTCGATCGTCGAGCCGGCGGGGAACGTAATGTCGCCACGCACGAGGTCGGTGAACGAGAGGTCAACGTCGGGGACGCGGAAGCGCAGTGCGGGCTCGCGTCCCTCGGCGCGGAAGGCCGCGCGCTGCTCGTCAGTCAGGTCACGGTCGAAGTTGTCGTAGCCGAGCTGCTTCGGGCGACCTGCAGCCTCGTTGCGCGCATCGATCTCTTCGGCGGTCGAGTAGCTCTCGTAGAGGTGCCCGGCCTCGCGCAGGCGGGCAATGATCCCCTGGTAGATTTCACCGCGCTGCGACTGTCGGTAGGGGCCGTGCTCGCCCCCCGCGTCGATGCCCTCGTCCCAGTCAAGGCCGAGCCAGCGCAGTGAATCGAGGATCTGGCCGTAGCTCTCCTCGCTGTCACGCGCGGCATCGGTGTCCTCGATGCGGAACACGAAGGTGCCTCCGGTGTGACGCGCGTATGCCCAGTTGAAGAGGGCAGTGCGCACCATGCCGACGTGCGGGGTGCCGGTCGGCGAAGGGCAGAAACGGACGCGAACGTCGGAGCCGGTCGCGCTGGAAAACTTGGGGGTCTCGGTGTGTGACATCAGATCTATCCTACCCTCGGGAAACGGTCGTGAGGCGAATGGCGAGCGCCGCGCCGAGCACAATGAACACACCGGCGACAATCGAGACGAGCGGGAAGCCACCGGCTGCGAAGAGCGCACCCGATGCGGCGCCGAAGAGTGCGCCCGCAGCGTTCATCGCGGTGTCCGACTGGCCCTGCCGGGCGGGTCGGTCAGCGCTCGGGGTGAGATCCGTGACCAGCACCGCACCCGCAACGGTAACCATGCACCACCCGATCCCCAGCAAAATCAACGCCGTCTGAATGATGGGAACCGACTCGCCACCGAAGCCCGTGCCGAGCGAGGCGATGCCGAGCACGCCGAAGCCACCAAGCACAACCGGGATCGGTCCTAGCTTGCTCGTCAACGCACCAAACACCGGAGAAAGCGCGTACATGCCAGCGATGTGCAGGCTGATCGTCAGGCCCACAAGGGTGATACTGCCGCCGTGGTGGGTGAGATGCAGCGGAGTCATGGCCATGAGCCCCACCATGACGGCGTGGGCGATCGCGATGAGCGCGATCGCGAGGAACTGGGAAGAGCGCGAGGCGCGGCGCTTCGCATCTTCGAGCAGCGCGGGGCGCTCCGCTGCGTCAGCGACCGCACTCGGCGCGGGCGTGTCCGACTCCAGCGCTGCCAGCCGACGTGCCTCGAGCAGCGGGTCTGGGCGGAGCCCGATCCACACGACGAGGCCGGCCGCAATCTGCGCAGCGATCGTGAAGAAGAAGATGCCAGCAAGCCCGGGCAAACCGAGCGCCTCACCCAGGCGCTCGCCCGGGCCGATGAGGTTCGGGCCCGTGACGGCACCGATAGTGATCGACCACACGACGAGCGAGAGGTCGCGCGCGCGATTCTCGGGAAGGGCGAGGTCAGCTGCGGCAAAGCGCGACTGCAGTTGGACGGCCACCGCAATGCCGAGCACCGCCAGACCCACGAAGAGCAGCACCGACCACCGCTCGGCCGAGGCGACGACCACGAGGACGGCGCCGAGCACGGCGATCGCGTTTCCCGTGGCGAGTGCCACGCGACGTCCTCGCCGCGCGGCAAGCCGAGCAAGCGGCATCCCCGCGATCGCCGCACCCACGGCGTTCATGGTCGAGCCGAAACCGGAGAGGGCGGGATTCCCCGTGATGTCTGCAATCAGCAGCGCGCCCGCGGAGAGCGAGGCACCGACGCCCAGGCCGCCCAGAATCGTAGCGAGCGCGAGGACGCCGACCATGCGGCGTTGCACACTCGCCGGCGCACGATGCACGACGGTACCAACGCTCACGCGATCACCTCGAGTCCCCACCGCGCTCCATCGACGCCGGCGAGCAACCGCTTCGCGAGGCGCACCTGTGGGCTCTCGTTCGCGGTGGCCATCGAGACAATGCCAATCGTGCGGTAGCGCGGTGGATCAAGCGGCAGCGCTCGCGCGTCATCGGGAAGCGTGCGAGCGGCAGCCAGCGCGAGACCGGGAACGAGCGCGACGGCTCCACCCGCGGCAGCCATCGCGAGCATGGCCGGCACATTGTCCGTTTCCTGAATGATGTCAGGTTCGAATCCGGCCTCCCCGGCAGCGCTCAGCAGGTGACCGCGGCACTTCTCGCAACCCGCGATCCAGTGCTCGTGAGAGAAGTCGCCCAACTTTGCGGACTCCCCTTCCACCTGACGGTCGTCCGACACGACAAGTTTCACCTCTTCGCGCCAGAGCGGCAGGTACGCACTCCCAGCGGGAAGCTCGGCGGCTCCCTCATAGTCAAAGATCAGCGCGCAGTCGACCTCGCCGTCGCGGAGCATCCCGGCAGCCGCCGGCGGCTCCGCCTCGCGATACTGCAGCGCAACGTCGGGCGCCTCCGCCGCGAGTCGGCGCATGAGATCGGGCACGAGCGTCGCTGAGGCAGACGGAAAGCCGACCATGCGGAGGGTCCCCGCGCGCTCACCTCTGAGATCGTCGATCGCCGCGAGAGCGGCATCGATCTCCGCGACAACGGTACGGCCGTGGTCCGCGAGGATCTGCCCCGCCGTGGTCAACCGGATCCCCCGCCCGCTGCGCTCAATGAGCGGCACCGCGAGCCGGGTCTCCACCCGCTTGATGCGCTGGCTCACTGCGGGCTGGCTGAGCCCGAGGCTCCCCGCAGCCGCCGTCAGCGAGCCAGTCGTTGCGAGCGCGTGGAGAATGCGCAGCTCAGTAGAGTCGATTGAGCCGATCGGATCGGCTGTTCGCTGAGTGGTCATGGGATCGAGTCTACCCGGGACATAACCTCAGGCGAAGCAAATGAACAGAATGATTCTGTTTCATTATGACTGCCCGCGGGTGCGTCCTCGACCCGCCCCAATTACGCTTCTGCGAACGCCGCCGCTTCAGCTCGATCCTGCTCTGTTGCCACCAGCTGGCCGCAGGCGCCGTCGATCTCCTTGCCGCGCGTATCGCGCAGCGTCGTCGGGATGCCCGCAGCGTTCAGCCGATCCACGAATTCCCGGGTCACCTCACGGGTCGACGAGGTCCAGATCGAACCCGGCGTGGGGTTCAGCGGAATCGGGTTCACGTGCACCCAGCCGCGGCCACGCTGGTTGAGCCGCTCCGCGAGCAGGTCCGCGCGCCAGGCGTGGTCGTTCATGTCCTTGATCAGCGCGTACTCGATCGATACGCGACGCCCGGTCTTCTCGTAGTAGCCGTACGCGGCGTCGAGCACCTCGTCGACCTTCCAACGGCTATTGACCGGGATCAGCTCGTCGCGCAGCTGATCGTCCGGCGCGTGCAGCGAGAGCGCAAACGTAATGGCGAGGTCTTCGTCCGCGAGCTTCCGGATCGCGGGCGCAAGCCCCACGGTCGACACGGTGATACCGCGGGCCGACATCCCGAGCCCCTCAGGAGCGGGCGCCACCATGCGGTGCACCGCGTTCATGACGCGCTTGTAGTTGGCGAGCGGCTCCCCCATGCCCATGAACACGATGTTGTTCACGCGCTCGGCCTCGGCGCCGTTGCCTTCCTCACGCGCGCGGCCCAGCCCGCCCTCGGCAATGACGCGATTCGCTTGGACGACCTGGTCGAGGATCTCGGCGGTCGACATGTTCCGGGTGAGGCCCGCCTGACCGGTGGCACAGAATGGGCAGTTCATACCGCAACCGCACTGGCTCGACACGCAGAGCGTGATGCGGCCTGGGTAGCGCATCAGCACGGACTCGACGAGTGCACCGTCGAAGAGCCGCCAGAGGAACTTGATCGTCGATCCATCATCAGTCACGAGTCGCTTCACCTCGGTGAGCAGCGGCGGGAAGAGCGCCTCGGCAACCTCCGCGCGACGATCCTTCGGAAGATCGGTCATCTGCTCGGGATCGGTGACGTAGTTGTCGAAGTACTGCTTTGAAATCTGCTTCGCTCGGAACTTCGGCAGGCCGAGTTCCACGATCTTCGCTTCGCGTTCCGCGAGCGTCAGGTCGGCGAGGTGCGTGGCCGGCTGCTTGACGCGCGGCGAGGCGAACTGCAGCGTCGGCCGCCCGTCTGGGCTCGTGAGCTGCGTCCAGCCCTCCGTCTTCGGGCGCACCTGAGGGCGCCGCGCGAGACCGCCCGTGTTGGGTCGCGTCTTGATGAACTTCGCTTCCTCAGCGCCGCGTTCGTGATTCAGCTTGTTGGGATCCACTGCTCTATTGTCGCAGGTCAAACTGCGTGGGTGGTCACCGGCTCACAGCAAGCGGGAGCGGATCAGGAAGCGCTCACCCTCCGGGGCCTCGAGCGAGAAGCCACTCCCCCGACCGGGCACCGCGTCAACCGTCAGGTGTGTGTGGGCCCAGAGCGCAAACTGCTCACGGGACATCCAGAACGGAATCTCGCGTGCATCGGCATCAGACTCTCGAGCGGGATCGAGCTCAAGCGTTCCGAGCAGCACGTCTTGCCCTCCGGTGCGAAACTCCCCCGCCTGGTAACACATGGGCGCGCTGCCGTCGCAGCAGCCGCCCGACTGGTGAAACATAAGTGGCCCGTGCATCTCCCAGAGCCGCTCGATGAGCGCGAGCGCCGCGGGCGTAAACGCCAGACGGCTCTCGGTCTCGCCCTCGACCTCTGGACGGGCGGCTCGGGTGCGATCCTGATCTGCCATGGTTCTCTCCTTGGGTCGTCGTGGGCGTGTGGGCCCGGGGCTCAGCTCACAGCCCCGGGCCCACACTGGGGTGTCGCTACGCGCTCGCCAGGCGAAGCACCACGCGGCCGTCGATCTTGCCGGCGCGCATCTCGTCGAGCACCTCGTTTACGTCATCGAGCGGGCGCTCGGCAACGGTCGGGTGGATCAGCCCGCGGGCGTAGAAATCGAGAGCCTCGATCATGTCCTGGCGCGTCCCCACGATCGAGCCACGAATCGTCAACCCCTTGAGCACGATGTCGAAGATGGGAGCAGGGAAGTCCCCGGGCGGCAAGCCGTTGAACACGATGGTGCCGCCGCGGCGGGTCATACCGATCGCCTGCCCAAACGCCGAGGGGTGCACAGCGGTGACGAGCACCCCGTGGCTCCCACCGGTCTGGCGCTGGATCGCCTCGACCGGATCCTCGTTCAGCGCATTGACGGTCACCTCAGCGCCGTGCTTCTTCGCGAGCGCAAGTTTGTCGTCGGCAATGTCCACCGCCGCGACACGCATGCCCATCGCCACGGCATACTGCACCGCGATGTGACCGAGGCCGCCAATGCCCGAGATCACGACCCACTGGCCAGGGCGCACGCCCGTGACCTTCAGGCCCTTGTAGACCGTCACGCCAGCGCAGAGCACCGGCGCCACCTCGACGGGATCCGAGCCCGCGGGCACGACTGCCGCGTACTCCGCGTCCACGAGCATGTACTCCGCAAACGAGCCGTCAACCGAGTAGCCACCATTCTGCTGCTGTTCGCACAGCGTCTCCCAGCCGGTGCGACAGTGCTCGCAGTGGCCACACGCGGACCACAGCCACGCATTCCCCACGAGATCACCCACGGCAACGTTCGTGACTCCCTCGCCGACGGCTTCGACGAGGCCAACGCCCTCGTGTCCGGGGATGAACGGCGGGCTCGGCTTCACAGGCCAGTCGCCTTCAACGGCGTGCAGGTCGGTGTGGCAGACGCCGGTGGTCAGCACGCGCACCAGCGCCTGGCCGGCACCCGGGGTCGGAACGGACTGATCGGCGACGTCCAAGCGGGCACCAAAGCTCGGCACGGATGCGGCGCGCATCGTTGAAGTGGTCATGGGAGATTCCTTTCGACGGTGAATGGAGTACTACGTGAGTGGGAAGGGGCAAGAACGCGTCGGCTTAGAAGAAGCCGTCTGCGGTCTCCTTGTAGCTGACGAGCAGGTTCTTGGTCTGCTGGTAGTGATCAAGCATCATGAGGTGGTTTTCGCGCCCGATGCCGCTCGACTTGTAGCCACCGAAGGCCGCGTGTGCCGGGTAGGCGTGGTAGTTGTTCACCCAGACGCGGCCCGCCTGAATGGCGCGACCCGCGCGATACGCGGTGTTGCCGTTGCGACTCCACACGCCGGCGCCCAGCCCGTACAGGGTGTCGTTCGCGATCCGCACCGCGTCATCGAAGTCCGTGAACGTGGTTGCGGCAACGACGGGCCCGAAGATCTCCTCCTGGAAGATCCGCATCGAGTTGTCGCCGCGGAAGATCGTCGGCTGGATGTAGAAGCCGTCCGCGAACTCACCTCCGAGGTCGGCGACGCCGCCTCCCGTGAGCACCTGCGCCCCCTCCTGCTTGCCGATATCAAGGTACGACTTGATCTTTTCGAACTGATCGTTCGAGGCCTGCGCACCCATCATCGTGTCGGTGTCGAGCGGGTTGCCGCGCGTGATGCGCTCGGTGCGCTCTGCCACCGCGTCGAGGAAGTCATCCGCGATCGAGGCCTGAATCAGCGCACGCGAGGGGCACGTGCACACTTCACCCTGGTTGAGGGCGAACATCGTGAACCCTTCCTTCGCCTTATCGAAGTACGCATCGTCCTGCGCCATCACGTCCTCGAAGAAGAGATTCGGGCTCTTCCCGCCGAGCTCGAGCGTCACGGGGATGATGTTCTCGGAGGCGTACTGCATGATGAGGCGTCCGGTGGTTGTCTCACCCGTGAAGGCAATCTTGCGGATGCGCTTGTTGGTCGCGAGGGGCTTCCCGGCCTCAGCGCCAAAGCCGTTCACAATGTTGACGACCCCGGCGGGAAGCAGATCACCGATCAGTTCGAACAGCACCAGGATCGAGGCCGGCGTTTGCTCGGCCGGCTTCAGCACGATGGCGTTGCCCGCTGCGAGCGCCGGCGCAAGCTTCCACGTCGCCATGAGGATCGGGAAGTTCCAGGGGATGATCTGGCCCACCACCCCGAGCGGCTCGTGGAAGTGATACGCGACCATGTCCTCGTTGATCTGGGAAAGTCCACCCTCCTGCGCGCGGATCGCACCAGCGAAGTAGCGGAAGTGATCGATCGCGAGCGGAATGTCGGCGTTGAGCGTCTCGCGCACCGCCTTGCCGTTGTCCCAGGTCTCCGCCACTGCGAGGAGCTCAAGGTTCTGCTCCATGCGATCCGCGATCTTGTTCAGGATCAGCGCGCGCTCGGCGGGGCTTGTTTGGCCCCACGCCGGTGCCGCCGCGTGGGCCGCGTCGAGCGCCGCCTCAATGTCTTCAGCGGTGCCGCGGGCGATCTCGCAGAAGGCCTTGCCTGTGACGGGGGTGACGTTCTCGAAATACTGGCCCTTCACGGGGCGCACCCACTCGCCGCCGATGTAGTGCTCGTAGCGGCTCTTGAAATTGACCAGCGAATCCGGCTGGCCGGGGGCTGCGTACACAGTCATGACGTGTCTCCTTTGACATCGTTGCGGGTGCCGGGATTTCCCGGTCCTCCGAACGTATCGCTGGGAACGTTGCGTTCACGTTGCATCGACGTTGCAGCGTGGTTTCGGGCGCGCAACAGTCGCCCGGTTCGGCTGGTTACTGCTCGCCGCGCAACGCTTCGAGCTTGGCCACCACGTGGGCGCGCCGGGGTGAGCGCGCGGGAAGCACCTGGAGCAAGGTCTCCCAGATGTGCGCGTCCGCCCAGGCCCACTGCTGCGCGTACGCAAACAGCTGATCGGGATCAGCGCGCTCAAGCATCGTCTCCCGCAATGTCGCGTCGAGTTCGGCACGCAAGCGCTCAGCCACGGGCGACACGGAGGTGGGCAGCACTGGGCCGGCATAGCCTGCGAGCGCCGCGGTGTGCTCCCCAGCGTCCAGCTGCGCCAACGCGTCTGAGGCGTCCACCCGCAGCGGTCCGTCGAGCGCGTACGGCCGGGACTGCAGGCGGAGCGGCACGGCCTCCGCGGCGAACCACCGGCGCAGGCGCACAAGTTCAGCGCGGAGCGTCTGCTCTGCGTCGGCCCGCCCGTACACCTCCTCTGCGAGCTGCTCGGCTGAGCACCCGGCCGGCGAGGCCGCGAGCGCGAGCAGAATCTCCGCGTGGCGCCCCGTCAGCGGGGCGGATCCGGCTTCCCACTCCAGGGCGGCTTCCTCACGCCCGAGCACGCACAGTCGAGGCGCGGAAGGGCCGGGATCGGGATCGAGCTCGAGATCCGGATCGGGATCAGCGCCCTGTCCCGCCGCGGGGCCCACCTGCGCGTGCGCGAATCCGCTCGCCGCCGCTGCGGCACTCGCGCGGGCCGGGTTCAAGAGTTCGCGGAGCCGGGCAAGCTGCAACTCCGCCTCAATCGCTGCGAGTGTCGCCTGCAGGAGGGGCAACAGGTGCGGTGAGGCGGCGCTGTCGCCGCCCGTCACATCAACCACGCCCAAGATCTCACCGCTTAGCGGGTCGTGCACGGGCGCCGCAGTGCAACTCCACTCGTGCACTGCGCGACTGAAGTGCTCGGCCCCCAACACCTGCAGCGCCTGGTCAAGCTCAATCGCACTGCCGGGAGCGCTCGTGCCCACCGAGTGCTCGGACCAGTCCATGCCCGCCCGAAACCCCATCTCGGCGGCACGGGTACGCAGGCGGGCGTCGCCGTCCACCCAGAGCAGGCGACCGGCTGAGTCTCCCACGGCGACGATGAGCCCGGACTCACGCGCCTCATCAAACAGCAGCTTGCGGATCACGGGAAGCACGCTCGACAGCGGGTGGATCCTCCGCAGCTCGTCCAACGCAGCACCGTCAAGCGCGGGGCGTTCAAGCACCCGGTCGGGATGGATCGTGCCGCGCTGTGAGCGGAGCCAGGAGTCGAGTACGAACGGACGCACACCGGGCGTCGCCGCGAAACGCTCGCGCAGCTCGAGCTCCGCATTCGGATCGTGCAGGGCTGCGCTCGCAGCCGAACTCACAAACCGCTCGTGCGCACGTTCAAGCGCCCGCCGACGTTCTCGGACGGACTCTCCGCGCTGCAGCGCCTGCCATGAGCTCGGCACTCGACCTCCTCGTTGCGGCCCTTGTTGCCTCCCGAGCGTAGCCCATGTGGCCCCCGCCGTGGCTGCGATTATCCGGGGCTTCTGCGCCGTCCCGCCGCCCGGTGCGAGAGGCGTCGCCGCAGCTTCACAATCATCAGGCAGAACGAGCCGACGAGCAGCAGCCCGAAGAGCCCGGCGCCCACCCACAAATTCGGGATGATCCCAACGATGCCGATGAATGCGATGGCGAGGAGCAGCAGCATCTCACGCACCTCATTGCCGAACTGCTGCAGCCTCGCTGGTCTGGCGCGGACCACCGCAAGCTGCTGTGCAGCAAGCCCAAGCCGAGTCCGTGTGGCGGCGTCGATGAACAGGGTCGGAATGTCGGGATGAATGCCCAGGGTGCTGCGCGCTCCGGGGAAGCGATCGTCCCAGCTCCCGGTCGAGACGCGGACGCGCTCCTGCCACACGTCCTCGGGCACCTGAAACGCCTTGACGACAAGGGTGCGCACCTGCCCGTCGTCTCCAGCGGCGCCTTCGAGGACCACGTAGTCACCGCTCGAGATGCCCAGCAGCTGCAGCGACAGCTCACTCATGAGACACACCTCGCGCTCGGTGCTCGAAGGATCCGCGAGCGTGACTCGGAACGAAACATAGTTGGGCGCCCCGAGCAGCGCATCAAACGAGTCGCGCCGCTCCACGGTCACGGGCCGCAGGATCGCCCGCTCCCCCACTTCAAGCCCCGCGCCCATCCGCATCATGTGGTCAACCTCGATCAGATCGGGATCCGCGGGCGGAGCGCCATCTCCGTTCGATGTGTACACCGATGCGATCACACGGGGCGCACGCGCAGCGACTCCACCGTGCAGTGCCTCAGAAACAATCTCGACGTGCGTGGGATTGCCGAGCGCCGAGCGGACACGTTCGCCGAGGCGCACCACAGAGTTTCCTCGGCGCTCGAGGAGATCGTGGGTTCGCCCAACGGTCACGCTCAATCCGTCACGCCCCGCGAGCCCCGGGAGCGGGGCTGCGGGCCGCTGCGGGAATGGAAACCCGTATCGAGCCGCTTCGCTCCCCATGCAATCGGTGCGCTCGGCGAGCATGTTTCGATGCAGAACGTGGTTGCTTCGCTGCAGGGTTTCGAGGGATCCTTGCGCTCCCGGCACTGCGGCGAACAGTTCCGCGGGTGTGCTCCCCCAGGCCTCCCTGCACACCTCATCCTCGAGCAGCGCTCGCAGGGCACGCTCTTGCGTCGGCAGCCGGCGCGCGGTGATGTCCTCTGGCTCGATCAGCCCAGCGTCCGCTGTACCGAAGATGAAGGGGCCGCGCGCATCGCCGATCACGCCGTGATGCGCGACGTACGCGTAGGCGCCGGGAATGCGCTCGCCCGTTTCGAGCAGAATCTGCGCGTCGTCTACCCACACGCGCCGGTACCAGGGCGATTCAGTGGCGTCGATCGCGCGCAGCTGTGCCCGGCTGACAAACTGCACGGTCGTCGCGGTCGTTGCGCCCACCTCCGGGAAAATCGTCGCAGGGAGATACCCGGCGGGGGCGAGGAAGGAGGTAAAGCCCACGCGATACCCAGTGATTCGCGCACGAATCGACGGGACCACCAGTTGCGTGGACTCGGCCTCGAACTTATTGCGCAGCTGGGACGGCGCAGCGTTTGAGCCGATCGCGATCACGGGGACGAGGCCGTCCGCGATCGCGCCGGTGAGCTCTTCCAACACGCTGTTCAGTGTCGGCGAGACGCGGTGAGAGAGCCCGAGCTCGCGCGCAGACTCCTCATCGATCGCAACCCGGCAGCTGCCCAAGCGCTGTTCTGTCGGCACTTCCCACGTGAGCGGGTCGCTCCAGCGGTCAAGAATGCGCCACACACGGTCCTGGGTAATCAGTACCGACGCGGCTGGAACGGCCCCGGGGTAGCTCAGGGGCTCGCGCCGGGGAGCGGCGGAGCCCGCGAATTCGGGACCGTTCCAGTCGTTCATGCGTCTACTTACTCGGCCGCAGCGGCGTCGCGGACCGGGTTGCGGAGGATCCCGATCCCCTCGATCTCTACCTCAACGGTGTCGCCCGCCTCGAGCAGTCCGACACCCGCGGGCGTCCCCGTGAGAATCACGTCGCCCGGCAGCAGCGTGAATGCCTGCGAGGCGAACGCGACAATCTTCGCGAGCGAGTGGATCAGCTGCGCGGTGCTGCCCTCCTGGCGCACCTCACCGTTGACCCGGGTGACAATGCGCGCATCCGAGAGATCGGGATCGGTCTCGATGACCGGGCCGAGCGGGCAGAACGTGTCAAACCCCTTCCCCCGGGTCCACTGACCATCCGCGATCTGCAGGTCACGCGCGGTCACATCGTTTGCGCACGTGAAGCCGAACACGTAGCTGAGCGCTTCCTCCTCGGACACGTTCTTCGCAACGGCACCAATGACCATCGCGAGCTCGCCCTCGTGCTCAACCCGTTCAGAGATCTCGGGCCGAACAATGACGTCCCCGGGCCCGATCACCGAGGTGTTGGGCTTCAGGAACAGCACGGGCTCCGCGGGGGTCTCACCACCCGTCACGCCCGCCATCTCCGCGATGTGGTCGGCGTAGTTCTTTCCGACACACACGACCTTCGAGCGTGGGATCACGGGGGCAAGCAGGCGCACCTCTTCAAGCTTGAGCCGTCGCCCCGTCGTGTCGTAGCCCGCCACGATGGGATCGGCCATCAGCTCGACGAGCTCGACGCCCTCACCGTTCTCCGCCCGGTCGAGAATCCCAAAGGAAATCTCGCCATCGATCTGGAAGCGCGCGACCTTCATCGTGCGTCCGCCGGGACGATGACCTCAAGCCAGCCGTGACGATCCTCACGCGTGCCGAACTGGATCCCCGTGAGCTCTTCGCGGAGCGACATCGTGAGCTCACCCGGCGCGTTCGCCCCGAAATCGATCGCGAAGTCTTCGGACTTGAGCTGCTGGATCGGCGTGATCACTGCGGCGGTGCCGCAGGCGAAAGCCTCCGTGATCGTGCCATCGGCGACCCCCTCGCGCCACTCGGTGACCGTGATCTCGCGTTCTTCAACGGTATGCCCGCGATCCTTCGCAAGCTGGATGAGGCTGCGGCGCGTGATCCCATCGAGGATGTTGCCGTTCAGCTGCGGGGTGAGCACCGTGCCGTCGGCGCGCACTAGGAACAGGTTCATGCCGCCGAGCTCGTCGATCGTGTCCGTCGTCGCCGAGTCAGTGAAGAGCACCTGCTGGCAGCCGTTCTCTGCGGCCACCTGCTGCGGGAGGAGCGAGGCAGCGTAGTTGCCGCCGCACTTCGCGGCCCCCGTGCCGCCGCGCCCCGCACGGGCCAGATCCTGCGAGAGCCAGATCGACACCGGCTTCACCCCACCCGAGAAGTAGGGGCCCGCCGGGCTAGCGATGATGAGGAAGCGTGCGCGCTCCGCGGCCCGCACCCCGAGGAAGCTCTCATCGGCGATCATGAACGGGCGCAGGTACAGGCTCTGGTCGGCGCCACTCGGCACCCAGTCCGCGTCGATTCGCACGAGCTCGCGTACGCCCTGCACGAAGATTTCTTCGGGGATTTCGGGCAGAGCGAGGCGCACAGCCGACTCGTTGAGTCGGCGCGCGTTCGCTTCCGGGCGGAAGGTAACGATCGAGCCATCGGCGCGGCGGTAGGCCTTCAGCCCTTCGAAAATCTCCTGCCCGTAGTGCAGCACGGAGGAGGCAGGGTCGAGCGGAATCGGACCGTACGGAATGACCTCAGCGTCATGCCACCCCGCGTCCTTGGTCCAGGCCACGGACACCATGTGGTCAGTGAAGACGTTGCCGAAGCCGGGATCAACGAGCAGCGCCTCGCGCTCGGCGGCGGAGCGGCGCTGGGCCTCGGTGTGGGTGAATACCAGGTCAGTCATGAGGTGTTCCTTCTGAAGAAGAGCGGGTGCGGGAGGGTCGAGCCTGGTGCGTCGTTAGCGCGAGGGCAGAGCCGCGATGATTGCGTCGCCAACTGCCGCGGTCGCGCGGGCGGCGTCGCCGCGAACAGCTAGGTCGGCGCGGACCGCTTCGCGGACGCGGTCCGCCTCTGCGCCGAGGTCCAGGTGATCGAGGAGGAGAGCCGCGGAGAGGATCGCCGCGGTCGGGTCCGCCTTCTGCTGCCCAGCGATGTCGGGCGCAGAGCCGTGTACGGGCTCGAACATGCTCGGGAAGGTGCCGTCGGGATTGATGTTGCCGGACGCCGCGAGCCCGATGCCGCCGCCGATAGCGCCGGCCAGGTCCGTGAGGATGTCTCCGAACAGGTTATCAGTGACGATCACGTCGAAGCGCGCGGGATCCTGCACCATGAAAATCGTGGCGGCATCGACGTGCATGTAGTCGACCGCGATTTCGGGGTACTCCGCAGAGACCGCGGCGACGACGCGCTGCCAGATCGCTCCCGCGTGTACGAGCACGTTTGTCTTGTGCACCCAGGTCAGCTTCTTGCGGGGGCGCGACTGAGCCGTCTCGAACGCGTAGCGGACCACGCGCTCCACGCCCATCGCGGTGTTCACCGATACTTCCGTGGCGACCTCATGCGGCGTGCCGGCGCGCAGCGTGCCGCCGTTCCCAACGTAGGGGCCTTCGGTGCCCTCGCGCACCACGACGAAGTCGACTTCGCCCGGAGCTCGAAGCGTCGACTCGACGCCGGGGAAGAGTGTGCACGGCCTCACGTTCGCGTAGTGGTCGAAGTCGAAGCGCAGCTTGAGCAGCAGCCCGCGTTCGATGTTCGCGTGCTTGAGTCGCGCGTCTCCAGGGACACCGCCGACCGCACCGAAGAGGATCGCGTCGTGCTCGGCGATTGCCTGCTGCTCTTCCTCGGGCAGGGTTTCTCCGGTCTCGAGGAACCGTTCGGCACCGAGCTTGAATTCGGTACGCGCGAGTTCCACGTCACCGCCCACGAGAACCGCGTCGAGGACGCGATTCGCCTGCTCGATCACCTCCGGGCCAATACCGTCGCCGGGAAGTACTGCGAGCTTGATGGTGCGGGTCACTGAGCGCTCCTCTATGTGCGTGGACAGAACCCTCCCAGCATATCCGCGCGAGCGACCCGAGAAACAACGAAAGCCCCACCCGAAGGTGAGGCTTTCGATCCGGTGACCCCAGCGGGATTCGAACCCGCGTTACCGCCGTGAGAGGGCGGCGTACTAGGCCGCTATACGATGGGGCCGGACGCTGTTCCCTGAACTCCGAGGTCTCCCCCGTTGCGCTGGCAACCTGACTATCTTGGCACAGCTCGCGGCTGGGCGCAAAATCTGCCCACCTGAGTTGGCGCGTCGCTTCACAGCTGCGGTCTCATCACTACGCACGGCCAGCCTGCAGCCACCCAGAATGCAGTCGCTCAGAATGGGTGGTCGTCGGGATCGTCGTCAACGACGGGCCGTGGAGGAACAAGCGGTCGTGCTGTGCGAACCGGCGGTGTCGGCGGCGGGGCCGTTGACCTCGTCACTGATGGCCTCGGTGGTGGTGTTCCGGTGTTGTCGTGTTTTAGGAACCTCACCCGGCTTGGTGGTTCGTCGTCGTACACGCGTCCGGTCGGGGATCGCCAGCGCATTGTCCCGTCCGGCAACAAACGGTGGTCCCAGTCAGAGTTGTGCTTCATGGTGTGGTGGCCTCGGCAGAGATGGGCAAGGTTGTCTGTTGACGTGGTGCCGCCATCTGCTGCGGGGATCGTGTGGTCGATATCGCATCGGTTCACCGGCACCCGGCAGCCGGGGAACCTGCAGTGTAGATCGCGGGCCCCGAGGAAGCGGCGCATCTGTGCACTGGGCCGATACCGGTCCACACTCAGCACATCCCCACTCTCACCCGACACGGTGACCTTCTCCCAGAAGTCCGCGTGACCTGCGTAGCCACGAATCTGTTCAGGGTCGACGGGTCCGGATCCGATGAGTTCGGCGTCCGTGAACTCCGGCGGCGAGGACGCAGTGGGGTCAGGGCCGGTCGGTGAGTTGGTGCCCGGGGGTGCTGTGGTGGTCACCACGACCTGGATGTGCGCCCGCACCGCCTCTTCCGGGGACCCCGCAACCAGCCGCATCGGATCCCCAGCAAGGAGCAGGTCCCGGAGCACATCCGTGCGAGTCTGCGCGCGGCTGCGCTTGGGGAGCCCGGCCCGGATTTCTCGCACCCCGGGACGCCCGCCATTCATGCCCGGACGGAGTTCCCGGAGGAGGCGCCGGCGTTCTGCGACGCTCTGTGCTCTCACGCCCCGGGGCTTGCGCGTGGTGTGTGCGGGTGACGCTTCACCCGTGCCCGTGCCCGTGCTCGTGCTCGTGCCCGTGTCTGCGAGACCGGTGCCGCGATCTGTGAGGGTGCGGGCGAGTTGGTGCTCGGTGACCTCCGCGGACTTCGCAAGCCGCGTCAAGCGATCATGAATCGCATACGCCACAGGAGTCGGCATGAACGCCACAAGCTCCGCCATCCCGTTCTCATGATCACGCACCCACACTTTTCGCTCACACTCCGGCGAAGGTGCAGGAGCGCCGGTGTTTGGTTCAGTGGCACTGGGATCGGTGCTTGTTGGAGCTGTGTCGTTCGGGTCGGTGCTCACCGGGTCAGAGGCACTCGGGTCGGTGCTGGACGGATCCGGGGAAGCCGTGTCCGGACCAGCAGAGCCATCGATCGTGGAGTCAACGCCCGGGAACGGGGCCGGCTTCGGAAGGGATCTCGCGAGCTCACGCGCAAGCTTCCGCGCGATCGGCCGCAAACGCTGCGGCGTCTGGGACTCAGCACGCCGCAACACTTCCGCCTCGTACCTGCCCCGCACACGCACCGAATCTGGATCCTGTCCAAGCCCCAGCGCGTCCGCGGATTCCACGAGTGCGCGCACATGCTCGGGAGAGACCTTTCCGGTGAGCATGCGTGGCAGAGTCGCCGGGAAACGCATCGTGAGTGCGCTCGCAAGGTTCAGATCGCGCTCCACGATGTGTTCGCTCTGGTGGAGGGCGGTAGCGATTTCGGCACGCAGGGAACGGTACGGGATGTCGCCACTGCCGGAAGGGGCGCGGTGCACCGCGGTCTCCATCGCGAACGAAAGAACGTTCAAGCGTGCGGCGGTGAGAATGTTCTGGAAGCGGTCAAACTGTTCCAGCATGCCGACCACGTCATCCACCACCCGCACAGAGAACACGGGTGGGATGACACCGGGGGCGGCGGACGCGAACGCTTTGGCGAAGAGCTCGGTGGGATCGAACTCCGGTGGCTGGGGTGGAGCAGAAGTGTGAGCCGCGGAGGTCTTCTGGAAACGCACCCGGGAAGCCCGGCGCGGCGCGAGCGGCGAGCCAGTAGCGGGAGAACCTCGGGTGGTGGTCATGTGCTCATTCAAGCAGTGACCACTGACATTCAGACCCCAGAAAACCGCGGAAACACGCGGCAAAACAGGACACCGCGAGGAACCCCTGATCCCACTCTGGAAAGTCAGTTCACCCTCAAGAAGAGGGTGAAAGTGAGGCGTGGCAAATAAACCGTGAATCGGGAGGGCCCGGGGAAAGCCGCAGAAACAACGAAAGCCCCACCCGAAGGTGAGGCTTTCGATCCGGTGACCCCAGCGGGATTCGAACCCGCGTTACCGCCGTGAGAGGGCGGCGTACTAGGCCGCTATACGATGGGGCCGGACGCTGTTCCCTGAGCTTCGAGGTTTCCCCCGCCGCGCTGGCAACTCATTTAGTTTGCCATGGGTCCGGGGCAACAGCAAACTCGGGCCAGCGGCCCGCGCGTGTCACCGCGGAATTCCGGCATTTTTCACCGCTCGAGCTACTGCGTGAGGCTGGGCCGAAGACGCGAGTATGCCCACGCCCCGAGGCAGACGAGCGCCACACCGGTCGTCACCGCCGCGGCGACCGGCGAGCCCGCAGACCACGCCGCCCCCAGCGCTCCCCCGACCAGCAACGCAACGACCGGACCGTCGATCGTCCAGATGAAAACGTTCATGGCCGAGACGTCACCCATCGGGGTCGGCACCGGCGCGAGCAACCGGAGCGGGATCGTGCCCTTCAGCGCAGCCGCAGCGCGTAACAGCACCAGCACCGCCGCAAACCCCGGCGCGCTCCACACCGCGAGGAATCCGTCCGGCGTTGTCTGCCACCCACCCAAGCCGAGCGTCGCGAAAGAGATCGCGGCCGCAGCGCCACCCGCCACAGCCAGAGTGCTCGCAAGCAGCGGGGTCAGCGCGTGCGCCGCGATCAGCGCGCCAGGGCTCAGCGGAAGCAGGGCGGGCGATCCAGCCCCGCCCGCCGCGGTCACCATTCCGCGACACCACGGTTGCACCGAGAACGAACCCACCGCAACCGCCACTGCACCCATGAGTGCCGCACCGCCGAGTCCCGCCCCTGACTGCACCGCGACCGCCCACAGCACTCCCGCACTGGCCACCCCGATGGCGGCTGCGAGGCTTCGCCCCGGCGCGCGGACGAGGCCCAACAGATCACGCCGGAGCAGCATGCCCCAGAGCCGAGCGCTCGGTCGCAGCCGAAGCCGCCGGCCCATGGTCACCGGCGCCCCGAAACGAGCGAGCGCAGCCGTCGGATCACCGGTCAAGGCGAGCGCACTCGCAGCGTCCCAGTTGACCGCCTGTTCGCGCAGGAGTTCGCGGGGCAGGCGAGCGGCGAGCGGAACCGCCCCGCACACCACAACCAGCGCCGCGGCGACAGGCATGACGAGTGCGCGGAGCAGACTGGGCATGTGTACGGCTGACACCTCAACGACTCCCCCCGCAGCGCCGGAGGCAGTACCAGCGGGCACGCTCAGTTCGAGCACTCGGCTAGCCCCGGACCACGGGTCACCCAGTGGCCCCCAAATGAGCTGGGCTGCGGCGAGCACTGCCAACACGGCGGCGAGCACCGCACGCGTCCGAAGGCCCACCTGCCCAACAAGCAACGCGCCGACGAGCACCACCCCGACACACATTCCTGCCACGACAACCGAGACCAGCACCGCCCAGGGAAGCGGCCCGCGAAGCAGCGCCGCGATAGCCCATACTCCGCCGAGCACTGCACCCAGCGCAGCTCCGGCAAGCAGCCATCGCACCACGGGCGGAGCGAGCAGACGCCACCGCGCAATAGGCGTTGGGAACAGCAGATCAAGCTGCGGGAGTCCCGCGCGTGCGGGTCCGCCGCGACCGCCAAGGAACACGACCCCGGCCGTTGTGGCAGTGAGCAGTGCCGCGAGTGCGCCCGGCTGCTGAACGAGATCAGGCAGCACGGGCGCGGCCCCCAGCACCGACGTGCGAACCGCGGGCGCCACCACGATGATGGTCAGCATGATCGCGAGGTAGATCCGGTACGAGACATCGCCCGCGCTCAGCGTGTCGCCACGCGCACGGCGGACGGCACGAACCGCCCGGAGCGCGGCGGCGTCTGCGCGGAAGCTGCCCTGGGAGAGCTTCATTGCCCGCTCGCAGCTCCGACGAGCACCTCAGCGTCAGCAACCCGCGCAACCAGCTCGGGATCGTGCGATGCGAACGCGAGCGCCACCCCAGCGGCCCGTGCGGCGCACAGCACCTCGGCAACGATGCCGCGGCGATCCGGATCAAGCCGCTGCTCCGGCTCATCGAGCAACAACACCGAGCAGGGCCGCGCGAGGGTCACGGCGAGCGAGACGAGCTGCCGCTGCCCACTCGAGAGCTCGTTCGGGAAGCGATCCGCGAGTGCCCCGATGCCGAACGCCTCGAGCGCGGCGTCGCCGAGCCCGCTCCAGCGCGGGGGCGCCGCGGGGCCGGCACCGCGCGGGTCACGGGCGCGCTCTCCCCCAGTCGTCTCGCCTGACCATGCGGCCGAAATGAGCGCGATGTGGTCGCGAAGCGTGAGGTCGGGATAGAGCGTGGGCGGCTCGATGAGCGCGGCGATGTGCCGTCGCACGGCACGATCGCGATCGTCGATTCGCTCACCAAACAGCGTGCACTCCCCCGCGCTGGGGCGAAGCCTGCCCGTCAGCACGCGGAGCAACGTGGTCTTGCCCGCGCCATTCGGCCCGCGGACGGCGACTGCACGCCCCTCCTGCAGCGCGATCGACGTGGCGGGCAGCAGCTGCGCACCGTCGATGTCGACGCTCGTCCGGTCGGCCCGGAGCACCGGCGCGGCGTCGCTCGCGGACCGCACTTCCGGATCCCGATCTGCAGGAATCAGCGCGCCGCTCGCAGCGTCTTCGCGGCGGCCCGACGCTTCAGCTTTTTGTCCACGTAGAACGCCATGAACAGCCACCCGCCAAGAGCGGTGATGAGCCACACGATGATCGGCGCGAGCACCCAGGAACTCACGCCGTGGATTTCGATGCCGCCGGTGAAGAGGGTCGCGACCCACAGCGCGAGCACGGTCGCTACGAGCCCGACGCCACCCGCAAGAGGCGCTGCGTAGCGCTGCGCAATGTTCAGCACGAACGGCCCGAAGAGCGCGTGCGCGAGGGTGAAGACGCCGAGCGCGATGAAGAAGCCAGCAAGGTGCAGCGTCACGCCGGGGAGCGCAAAGTGGATGACGATGAGGGCGATCGCGCCCAGCACGATCTGCGCGACGATTTGGTAGAGGAACCGCATGACACTCCTTCGCTCGTGCGACGGGCGCCGCTCTGCCGATCAGCGTAGCGCAGTGCTAGGCATCGCGTCGCTCGCGCGGCCGGAACCACTTCGCGGGCGTATTCGGCCCATCCCACACTTGGATGATCCCCCAGGCCACCGCCGCGATCGGCACCGCGAGCACCGCACCCAGGACCCCGCTGAGAACGGTACCGATGGTCAAGGCAAGCAGAATCACCAGAGAGTGAAGTTTCAACGCACGACCCATGAGCACCGGCTGGAGGAAGTTCCCCTCGAGCTGGTTGACGAGCACGACAACGCCCACCACCAAGATCGCGTTGACTGGCCCATTCGCCACCAGAGCCACAAGCGCAGCCAAGATGCCGGCGAGCGTCGCACCGACAATCGGGATGAAGGCAAGCACAAACACGAGCACGGCGAGCGGCAGCGCAAGCGGCACCTGCAGGATCACGAGGCCGATCCAGATGCCGATCGCGTCGACCGCGGCAACCGCCGCCGTACCGCGCACATACGAGCCGAGCGTCGCCACAGTCTTCTGGCCGGCGCGCTCTGCCCGCGCGAGGCCGGCGCCGGTGAACGGGCGCAGCAGGAACTGCCAGATCTGCGGACCATCCTTCAGGAAGAAGAACAACACGACGATCATGAGCACCAGGCTGGTCACAAATCCGGTGACCGCGCCCACGCCTGCGATCGCGCCCGAGCCAAACTGGGCGCTGGTCACGAAATCAACAACGGTCTTCTGCCACTCGGCGAGTTGCTCGCTGCTCGGTGCGATGGGGAGCGTCTGCACCCAGTCGAGCACCTGCGTGAAGCCATCGTGGGCCTGCTCCGCAAGCTCGTCCCACTCGTCTTGCACGGCCCACACGATGAGCCACCCCACCCCGGTGAGGATGAGCGCGATCGCGAGCAGCACGAGTACCGTCGCGAGCGCCGGCGGCACGTTTCGCGCGCGCAGCCACCGCATCACCGGCGAGAACGTGCTCGCCAAGATGAGCGCCAAGAGGATCGGGATCACCACGGTGCTGAGCGAGCGTAGGCCCAGCACCACCACGGTGGTGAGGGCCAGCACGATAATGACCTGCAGCGAGCGAGTCGCGACAAGACCAAAGCCATCGCCCCATGCGCGGCCCGCACGTCCCGCAGGTGCCTCGGGGACGAGTCCCTGTGCGGGATCCGGGGCGCCACCAGTGCGGCGTTCAAGCTCGGCAACCCGACGCGCAAGCTGCCTCTGTCGCTGTCCTCCGAACACGATGACCTCCCCGATCCCGATGTGGTTTTCGGAGTCTACGCCTGGACGGCGCGCTCCGCGATGAATGCGCGAAGCGCCGCCGCGTCGTTGCCCATCTCGGTGACGTGCTGCGGCAGCTCGAGCAGGTCCGCGAGGTGCTCGGGCATGCCTAGCTCGATCCCGGTCGCCTCCCGAACGATGTCGGGGAACTTCTCGGGCTTCGCGGTCTCGAGCACCAGCATCGGAATACCGGGCTCGACGTGCTCGCGCGCGACCTTCACGCCATCGGCGGTGTGCGGGTCGATGATGATTCCGCTCGAGGCATGCACGTCACGAATGGTCGCGACACGATCCGCGTGCGTGCTCGTGCCACTCTGGAACCCGAACTCGGTGTCCAGGCGCGGCAGTTCCTGCGTGAGATCGATGCGGCCAGTCTCGGCGAGTTCCTCCCAGGCGGCGGCGAGGCGCGCGGTGTCGCGGCCCAACAAGTCGAAGATGAAGCGCTCGATGTTCGATGCCTTTGAGATGTCCATCGAGGGACTCGAAGTCGCGTAGGTCTCCGCGGCGCCGCGCGGCTCGTAGATGCCCGTGCGGAAGAACTGATCGAGCACGTTGTTCTCGTTCGCGGCGAGCACGAGGCGGCGGATGGGCAGCCCCATTGCGCGGGCCATGTGCCCCGAGAGGATGTTGCCGAAGTTGCCGGAAGGAACAGTGAACGAGACCTCGAAGGCTGCTCGTTCGTCCGCGGCAACCGCATCCGTCGCACGGAGCCAGGCCCAGAAGTAGTAGACCATCTGCGCACTAATGCGGCCGAGGTTGATCGAGTTGACGGTGCCGAGCTCGTGCGCGCGCTTGAACTCGAGGTCTCCCGAGAGCTCCTTCACGAGGTTCTGGCAGTCGTCGAACACGCCAGCAACGGCGATGTTGTGGATGTTCGCATCGGTGAGCGAGTACATCTGTGCGCGCTGGAAGTCGCTCATTCGACCCTGCGGCGAGAGCATGAATACCGCGATGCCCTCCTTGCCGCGGAGCGCGTACTCGGCTGCCGAGCCGGTGTCGCCCGAGGTGGCGCCGATGATGTTCAACGCGCGGTCGCTGCGGGCGAGGACGTACTCGAGCGACTGGCCGAGAAACTGCATCGCCATGTCCTTGAAAGCGAGCGTCGGCCCCTCGGACAGGCCAACCAACGAGATCTGCTCGTCGATCGCCGTGAGCGGCACAATCTCCTCAGCAACGAAGTTCTCCGAGCTGTACGCTGCGGCGCACATCTGCGCAAGGTCCGCACGCGGAATATCCGTCGCATACAGGCTCAGGATCTCTGTTGCGAGCTCAGCGTACGAGAGTCCGCGCAGCGCTTCGATGCGCTCGGCGGTGAGCTGCGGAACGGTCTCCGGAACCACGAGGCCGCCATCGGTGGCGAGACCTTCCAGCAGGATCGCGCTGTACGGTGCCGGGGCCATGCCGCCGCGGGTCGAGATGTACTTCAACTTTGCTCCTCGTCGTTGGTGACCTCCCCCATTCTATTCAGCTATGCATACCGGCCGTGGTTTCGCTCGCCTCGACCACTTGGTTGGAGGTGTCGGGAAGCCCGTTATTACAATGGAAGAGTGCGCGTCGCATTCGATGCGTGCGCGGAGCCGCTGGCACTCCCCCGCTGCGCTGAGTTCCGCCCGTCCTCCGCCCCCACCAGGAGCTTCATCCGCCATGTCTCACCCCACCACCCCCGGCTCGGAGAACCCGCAGCCCGTCGATCCCAACGCTGTTCCCGCGGCACCGCAGGCCCCCGCAGCACCTCAGGGCCCCGAGGCTCCCGCAGAGGCTGTGCCCGCTGAGCCTGCTGCTCCCGCTGAGCCTGCTGCTCCCACTGAGCCCGCCATCGCGCCGCCCACGTACACGCAGCCCGAGTACACGCAGCCCCCGGCCTACGCAGCGGCTCCGCCCGCCCCGCCCGCCGGACCGGGCGCGATGCCCGCCGGTGCGCCGTACCCGGGCCAGCCGCAGCAGCAGCCGCCCATGAACGCGCTCGCGATCGTGGCGCTCGTCACCGGCATCTTGATGAACGTCGTAGGCATCATCTGCGGCCACATTGCGCTCTCGCAGATCAAGCGCACGGGTGAGCGCGGCCGCGGCATGGCCCTTGCGGGAACGATCATCGGCTATGTGAGCCTCGGCCTCTCGATCATTGGCATGATCTTCTTCTTCATCTTCGCTGGCTTCGCAGTCCAGGCAGCGAACACCGCCGCCGAGTCTTCGCTCAGCCAGTACGAAGACGCAACCGCCGAGCTCGAGGACGCACTCGAGGGCAACTCGAGCGATCTCGATGCCACCGCCGGTGACGCAGACCGCTCCGCGGAGTTCTGCGCCGCGCTTGAAGATGCGATCGACAAGACGGACCCGAACACCACCGAGTACTCGGCCGACGAGGTCGCCCGCTACACGAAGCTCGGCGAGGTCGAGAGCCCCAACAAGGAGCTGTACGCGAAGTTCGCCGAACTGATCGCCGACCCCGCGAAGATTGCCACGACCGATGACGCTGTGCAGATCTCCGAGGACGCCATGACCGCGATCACCGAGGACTACGTCGCCTGCATGTAGGTTTCTCGCATGACCGACGAATCAGAGCCCTGCGCGGACTTCCCGCGTGGGGCTCTGGTCGTCTGACCCGCTGCACCACTAACGTTAGTGACAGGTACTTTCCAGGAGGGAGAACGAATGTTCAAGGGGTTCAAAGAGTTTCTGCTGCGCGGCAACGTCGTCGATCTGGCTGTTGCCGTTGTCATTGGCGCGGCCTTCAACGCCGTCGTGCAGAAGGTCGTCGATTCGCTGATCAACCCGATCATCGGGATGGTGTTCAAGGCCGATTCACTTGACGGTGCGCTCCTCGTTGAGCTGCCCGGCGGTGGTTCGATCGCGTTTGGCGCGCTCATCGGCGCGATCCTCAACTTCCTGATTGTCGCGGCAGTCGTGTACTTCGTGTTCGTCATGCCGATGAACAAGCTTCGCGATATGAGCAAGAAGGATGCGGACGAGGAGGTTGCCGCCGAGACCGAGCAGGAGCTGCTCGTCGAGATCCGCGACCTGCTGCGTGCGCAGGCGACCGCGTCGGGCCAGGTGCCCGCAGCACCCGCAGCACCGGAGGCACCGGGCGCGCACCGCGAGTAGGCTCGCTGCGGGCTGCGCAGGCAGCACACCTACAACAGAGCACGACTCGGAGAAATCCAGAGTCTCGGTGAGAATTCCCTCGCGGGATCCGAGATATCTGCGTTCTCCGGGTCGTGCTCTGTTTTGGATGTGTCTGCTGCGTGAGGTAGCCCGGCGTGCGCGTTTACGCGGTGCGGGCGTTCAGCCGTGCGAGGAACAGCGCCTCGGTGAGGAGCGACTTGCGGAACGACTCGATGTGCAACGACTCGTTCGGGCTGTGCGCCCGACCATCGGGATCCTCCACGCCCGTCACCAGGATCTGTGCGCCCGGGAACTCCTCGACGAGCTCAGCGATGAACGGAATCGAGCCGCCCACCCCGATATCGACGGGCTCGCGCTCCCACGCGTCGGCCATTGCGCCACGGACCTCGGTCACGGCCCACCCGCTCGTGTCGACAAGGAAGGCCTGGCCAAAGTCGGGGTCCTCGAAGCTCAGCTGCGCCCCGAACGGCGCGTTCGTCTCGAGATGCTGTTGGATCGCTGCGTAGGCGGCGGCAGGATCCTGGCCGGGGGCGATCCGCGCGCTCACGCGCACGCGCACCCCGGGAATCAGCGTGTTCGACGCGTTCGCAACGTCGGGTGCATCGATCCCCGTGATCGTGACGGCCGGCTGCGCCCAGAGCCGCGAGAGGATCTCGCCGCGACCGATCGGCGTTACGCCGTCGAGCAGGCCGGCCTCCTCGCGGAGGCGATCCTCGCCGTATGCCGGGAGGTCGAGGTCGGCCGTGACGAGGCCGGGCACGGCCACTGCGCCGTCTGCGTCCCACAGCGAGTCGAGCACGCGGACGGCCGCAAGCATGCCGTCCGGCACGGCTCCGCCGAACATGCCGGAGTGCGAGGCGTGATCCAGCGTGTCGATGCGCAGGTTGAACGCCACTGCGCCGCGCAGCGCCACCGTGAGCGCAGGGGTCTCGATATCCCAGTTGCTGGAGTCTGCGACGATGATCGCGTCTGCCGCGAGCAGTTCCTTGTTCTCGCGCAGGAAGTTCCCGAAGGACTGCGACGCCCACTCTTCCTCGCCCTCAATGAAGAGCGCGATGCCGAGTTCGAGCTCGCGCCCCTCAGCCTCGGCCGCCGCGGCGAACGCGCGGATCGCCCCCAAGTGCGCCATCACGCCGGCCTTGTCGTCCGCGGCTCCGCGCCCGTACAGGCGACCGTTCCGCTCGGTCGGCTCGAACGGCGGCGTCTCCCAGTCCTCGTCCTTGCCGGGCGGCTGCACGTCGTGGTGCGCGTAGAGCAGCACTGTCGGCTTGCCGTTCTTTGGCTCCCGCCGAGCCACCACCGCGGGCTGCCCCAGCTCGGTGCCACCCTCCACCGGCGCGCGGCGAATATCCACAACATCGAACACGCCGGTCTCCCGCAGCAGCGCGGCAATCGCCTCAGCGCTCTGCGCAACGTGCGCCGTGTCGAACGCGGGCCACGACACGGAGGGAATACGCACCAGCGCCGACAGATCCTCCATCGTCTGGCCAAACTGCGCGTCGACGACCGAGCGGATGCCCGCCTCGAGCGCGCTCTGTTCCTGAGTCATGAGACTTCTTTCTCCCAGGCGCGTCGGCCGCATCGCACACGCGTGGGCCGGCAGCGCTCCCTGTTCACCATACGAATTCAGACTATCGCCGGGAGTCGCACCCGTCATGCAGCGGGACGGGCGATCACCGCGGCGCGCTCAGCAAGCGGCGTGCCTGCTGCAACAACTTCGTCAACGAAGTTCGCATCACCGACTCGCGTGGGATCAAGCCACGCGTCGTGCGTTTCCCGCGCCAGGATGAGGGGCATGCGTGGGTGCACCTCGGTGGCGGCGCCGACCGCGTCGCGGGTGACGAGCGCGTAGCTCAGCAGCGGCGCACCGTCCGGCTGCGGCACGGGTGTGACGATCGCTGCGATGCCAAACAGTTCATCGTCTGGCAGCGCGAACGTGTGACTCTTCTCGATGTACCAGTGCGCGGGGAGGATCGCCCGGCGCTGCAGTGGGTCGTGCCATTTTCGAGCGAGTGCGTCTGAGCGCGCGTTGAACGCGGAAAACTTTGCCGGGGCTCCCCCAACGTGCAGCCACCACCAGCCGAGGTCCACCCGTCGTTCGCCAAAGCCCTCGTGGATCAGCGGGTTGAGATTTCGCGCGTTGCGCCCGGTGATCCGCGCAGTGGAGCGCTGCTCCCTCGCCCACTCGGCGATGCGGGCACGACTCTCGGGCTCGTGCATGGGCGGCAGGTCAAAGCTCAGCCCCAGATCGTGCGGCCCACCGCCGAGCCCATAACTTGCGCACATGGCGCTCACTCTAGTCGCGCTGCGCGCCACGCGACACTGCGGAGTACGATACCGACATGACGCTGAAGATCTCCACCACGCTTGCGCCGCACGGCCCGGCAACTGCGCTGATTTTGAGCGACGAGCAGAGCGCCGAACTGGGCGGCGGAGCTCGCGCGGCGGTGCGCGTCACCATCGCGGGCCGCACGGCCCGGCTCCGGCTCGCGCGCATGGGCGGCCAGAATATGATCGGCCTTTCGAAGGCCGCCCGCTCAGAGCTTGGCGTCGAGATCGGGGACGCAGTGATCGCCGAGATCGAACTCGATACTGAGGAACGCACGGTGTCCGTTCCCGGGGAGCTGAGCGCCGCGCTCGACGCGCACGCCGGCGCACGTGCAGCGTTCGACGCGTTCTCCTACACGCGCCGCAAGGAGCTCGCGCTCGGTGTTGCGAGCGCAAAGCGGGCGGAGACACGCGAGCGCCGCATCGCCGCGGTGCTTGCGGCCACGCTCGCCGAGCTGGACGCTACGCCGGCTGCAGAGGCGTAGCCACCCGGCCGGCCCGCGCGGCCCAGCGCCCGTCTTCCTTCGTCACCCGAATCGGGTGTTCGAACGCACGCGAGATCACTTCGGTGGTGACCACGTCGTCGACGGCGCCTGCCGCGACAATCTCTCCGTGCGCAATCACCACGGCGTGGGTGGTGCTCTCGGGGAGCTCCTCGAGGTGGTGCGTCACGAGGATCGAGGTCAGTTCAGGCGCCGCGATCGCGAGCTCGTCGAGCGTCTCAAGGAACTGCTCGCGCGCGGCAACATCAAGCCCTGTCGTCGGCTCGTCGAGCAGCAGGAGCCGCGGCTCAGCGACGAGCGCGCGGGCAATGAGCGCGCGACCGCGCTCACCCTGCGACAGTGTAGGCCAGCGTGCATCCCGCCGGTGCGCGAGCCCCACGCGCGCGATCGCCGCGTCCGCCCGCACAATGTCACCGTCGCTCGGAGCCCAGCGCATCGGCAGCTCGATGGTTGCGGTGAGGCCGGTGAGCACCACCTCAAGCATGGTCAGCGGCGTGCTCAGCGGGTGCCGCGGGTTCACATGCCCAATCTCGTGGCGCAGTGCCTGCAGGTCGACCCTGCCGAGGCGGTGTCCGAGCACGTGCGCGGTGCCTGAGGTGGGATGGGTCTGCGCACCGCAGAACCCAAGAATGGTGCTCTTGCCCGCACCGTTCGGGCCGAGCAGCGCCCAGCGCTCCCCCGCGCGAACGGTGAGTGTGATCCCGCGCAGAATGTCGTTTCCGCGTCGGCGGAACACCACATCGTCGAGTTCGAGTACTGCGTCGGTCATGCGAGGCCTTCCTTCAGGGAGCTCAAATGGTTGCGGCTGAGCTGCGCGGCTCGAGCGGGATCACGATCCGCCACCGCATCCGCGAGTTCGACGTGCACTCCATGATCCGCCTCGCTCCCGAAGGCGACGCGGATGCGCAGCATCTCGATCATGGCCTGGCGCACCCGGGGCGTAAATCCGTCAAAGAGCTCGAGCAGGATTGGGTTGTGCGCGGCTGCCACGATTGCGCGATGGAACGCGGTGTCGGCGTCCACGTGCTCGGGAATCTCGGCGCGCTGCACCGAGCGGTGATCGAGGGTGCGCCGAATCGCGCGCAAATCGGTAGGAGTCCGGCGTTCCGCGGCGAGTGACGCGGCCTCAGTCTCGATTGCTGCGCGCGCCTCAATCACGGAGATGATCCCGGCGCGGGCGAGCACCGCATCCCAATCTTCGCGAGCGTCGAGTGCGGTGACGAACACCCCGGCGCCCTGCCGAGAGGCGAGCACCCCACGGCCGGCGAGCTGGCGGATCGCCTCGCGCACGGTGGAGCGTCCGACGCCCAGTTGTGGTGCGAGCGTGGTCTCACCGGGCAGCTTCGCCCCGAGCTCCCACTCGCCCGCACGGATGCGCGACAGCAGCAGCTCCGCGGCCTGCTCGGCGAGCGGTGCGCGGCTGAGGGCGGGCGCAGCGATGCGCCCCGACGCGGCGGAATCAGAGGAAGACATGCACGTAGCGTAGCACTCCTCAACTTGTCTGAGGAGTTGTGTTACTGTGTTGCCATGCGAACGCGCACCCTCCTCCTTCGTCGCCACGACGGGGCCTGACCGACCGGCTCCCCGTCGTGGTGTCGATCGTGCCGGTCTCCCCAGACACGACGCGAGGAGTTTCCTATGTCACACGCACGCCCCTTCCCCACGATCAACACACCAGCAGGCCCCCGCCCGAGCGGAGCGCCCGCATGGAACCGACAGCGCGGTTCGCAGATGCCGAGCCACCGCTATCGCTCGGCCTATGACCGCGTCGAGATTCCCCTCACCGAGCGCAGCTGGCCGAGCGCCCAGCTCACGCAGGCGCCGCTCTGGGTGCCGGTGGACCTGCGCGACGGGAACCAGGCGCTCGCCGAGCCCATGGACCCCGCGCGGAAGCGTCGCTTCTTCGAGCTGATGGTGGCGATGGGGTACACCGAGATTGAAGTCGGCTACCCCTCGGCTTCGCAAACGGACTACGATTTCGTTCGACTCATCGCGGAGAACGAAATCGCGCCCGAGCACGTCACTATCGTCGTGTTCACCCCGGCACGCCGCGACCTCATCGAGCGCACGGTCGAATCAATCCGGGGAATTCGCAATCCGGTGGTCATCCACATGTACACGGCAACCGCTCCCACCTGGCGCGATACCGTTCTCGGGAAGGATCGCCAGACCCTCACCGAGCTCATTCTCGACGGCGGGCGTGAGGTACTGCGCGCCGCGGGCGGGCTGCCGAACGTGCGGTTCGAGTTCTCGCCGGAGGTGTTCAACCTCACCGAGCCCGACTTCGCGCTCGACGTCTGCGACGCCATGACCACGCTCTGGGACGCAACCCCGGAGCGGCCCGTGATCCTGAACCTGCCAGCCACGGTGGAGATCGCGAGCCCCAACGTGTACGCGGACCAGATCGAGTACATGCACCGCAACCTCGCACGCCGCGACAGCGTGATCCTGTCTGTTCACCCTCACAACGATCGCGGCACGGGGATCGCGTGCGCCGAACTCGCGGTGCTCGCGGGGGCGCAAAGGGTGGAGGGGTGCATCTTCGGCAACGGCGAACGCACCGGCAACGTGGACATCGCGACCCTCGCCCTCAATCTGCACGCGCAGGGCATCGACCCGATGATCGATTTCTCCGACATCGATGAGATTCGCCGCACGGTCGAGCACGCAAATCGCATTGAAGTGCATCCGCGCCACCCGTACGTCGGTGATCTCGTCCACACGGCGTTCAGCGGCACTCACCAGGACGCGATCAAGAAGGGCTTCGCGGAGCACCGGGAGCGAGCCATCGCCACCGGGATCGCGGAGCGTGAGCTCGAGTGGCACGTCCCCTATTTGCCGGTTGACCCGGCGGATCTCGGGCGCAGCTATGACGCAGTGATCCGAGTGAACTCGCAGTCAGGCAAGGGCGGTATCGCGTACCTGCTCGAAGCCGAACTGGGCATCGAGCTGCCGCGCCGTTTCCAGATCGAGTTTGCACGACGCGTGCAGCAGCACACGGACGCGAGCGGCGCCGAGGTGCGCGCGTCGGAACTCTGGGATTTGTTCCAGCGAGAGTACCTCGCGGCGACCCCATCGGGGATCGAGCTGCGCACACACGAAACCTCGGGTGATGGCGCTGCGTCACGGAGTCGCTTCACCCTGCATATTGGGGGCGACGACTACACGCACGACGCGAGCGGCGCCCACGGCGAGGATGGCCCCGTCGCGGCGCTCGCCGAGGCGCTTGCCACACACGGGGCACCGCTCGAAGTGCTGTCGCTGCACCAGACGAGTGTGGGCATGGGGAGCAACAGCGCCGCGCTCACGCTGCTCGAGTACCGCGACGCCGAGGGATACCCGGCGTGGGCCGCGGGGAGCTCTTCTTCCGTCCTCGAGGCAAGCCTCGCCGCGGTGATCCGCGCAGCAAACAGCCGGCACGCGAGGTAGCACCTCACGTCGAGGCACATCGCTCAGCGGGTTTCACGGCAGCAATGCCGCTGAGCGAGGTTTGGGGCAGCCGCGCGGCTGCCCCGAACCCCCTCCGCAGCTACTTCGCGCGGGTCAGGGTGCCGAGCTCGCCACCATCGCGGTCGAGCACGGTGAGGGTGTTCCCATCGACAGTTGCCGTGCCAGCGAGCGAGAGCCAGGTGTCGACACCCTCGCAGAACTTCCGCGTCGTCGCGTAGCGGCCAAAGTCAAAAGTGCCCGCGTCCACGGTGCCGGCGCCCACCATGGTGTTGCAGCCGTCGGAGCCGTTGAACGCACCGTCCTCCGTGATCTCCAACGTTGGCGCGTGCTCCCCCGAGCCCTTCCACGAGCCCGTGAACGACGGTCCAGCGGCGCAGCCACTCAGTGCAAGCACGGCTGCAGCGGACACGGTAGCGGCGGTCAGGAGGGCTCGACGCATGGGCAGACTCTTCTCTCGGGATGCTCTCTGGCGCGGTATGTGACGCCTATGAATAGTGTATCGACCGCCTTCGACATTGTCGGAGCGAATTCTCCTCACGCGAGGACGGCTTCCCCTTCTCTGCGGAGCTGCGTACTCTGAGAGCATGGCACTCAACTGGAAGATCGTCATCGACTGCGCGGATCCGCACGCCCTCGCAGACTTCTGGGCGGCAGCGCTCGAGTACACCGTGGAGGATCCCGGGCAGCTCGTCTCCGAGTTGCAGGAGGGCGGAAAGATTCCGGCAGGCGAGGTCCTCACGCATCTGGGGAGCCCCCGCTTCGTCGGCTACGCCGCGATCCGCCACCCCGAAGATCCGTTCAACGCGTTCACCGGCGTCGGCGCCGGCCGTCGCATTCTCTTTCAGCGCGTGCCCGAGCCGAAGCAAGGGAAGAATCGCGTGCACCTCGATCTGCACGACGATGGCGGCGACATCGAGTCACTCGTGACCCGCCTTGAGGCGTTTGGCGCCCGCCGCATTGAGTACGTGGACGAGGGGCCCGCGGGCCGCTGGTGGGTGATGGGTGACCCGGAGGGCAACGAGTTCTGCGCCGCGGCCTGACCCCACGCCCGCCGCACTAGCCGTCGAGGTAGAACGTGCTCTCTGGATCGTGAACGATGCGCTGCGTCGCCACAGCGTGACTGCGCACCGCGGGGTCACTACTGCGCGTCGCCGCATCGAGCACCGGGTCGGCGTCTTCCCCCAGCGCAACGAACGCTCGTGCGAGGCTGCGCTGCACATCGATGTCTCCGCGCCCGAGCTCGCCCGCGAGCGCATCAGCAAGCGCTCGCTCCGCACCGGGCGGGGCAAGCTGAACCGAGGTGCGCCAGGCGGCGCGGGCCACCTCGTCGTCGGGGTCGTGCAGGTGCGCGGCCGTGATGTGCGACCAGCTCGCGGGGTCGCCGATCTTCGAGAGCGTGTGCAGCGCCTGGCTCCGCGCCTGCGGAGTCGATGAGTCGAGTTCAGCGGTGATCAGCGGGAGCGCGTCAGCCGCGGGGTGCCGCACAATCGCCCAGGTGAGCATCTCACGCACCTGGAAGTCGTCCTCCACAGCGCAGCGCGCCACCAGAATGGGCAGCTCAACCGGAACAGGAGTGGTGCCGGCTGCGAGCGTGGCGTTCAGTCGCACCTGCGCGTCACCGTGCGCCAGCGCGCGGGCGCGCGACGATGCCGATGCAACGGGCTCAGGGTTCTGGTTCATTTCTGCAGCGTAGCAGCGAGGAACTCCTCCGTTGCAGCCACCGCTTCTTCGCTCTGTGTGTGGTGCAGGTAGTGATCCGCGTCAATCTCGAGCGTCACCGCATGATCCACCGTTGCCGCCTGCGCCTCGTGCATCGCAGTCCAGGTGGGGAACGCCGGGTTGTTCGCCTGGTACATGAGGAGAACCGGCAGCGAGCTCGGGAAGGTCTGGCCCTCCGCTCGGGCGAAGTTGCGGCCGAGCAGATGCACCTCGTCGAGATACGTGGGAGCCATCGAGTTCTTCATCGTGGTCACGTGAATACGTTCGCGGTCCGTGTCCGTGTACGCGGGGTTCTCCGCGAGCGGATCACCACCGAGCGCGGTCATCACCCGCAAGAGCCCCAGCCCGCGGATCGCCGGGGCAGCCTGAATGATTGCGGGAACCTGGTCCATGCCGGGCTGCTCGGGCACCGAGGTATCAATTCCAACGAAGGCGGTCACCTCGTCCGGGTAATTCGCTACGTACTCCAGCGCGTAGAGCCCCGTGATCGAGTGCCCCATGAGCACATACTCCGCAACGTCGAAGTGCTGCACCGCGGCGTGGATCTCACGAACAATGTTCTCGGTTGTCCGCGGGGTATCGGCCTGATCGCTCAGGCCGTAGCCGAAGGGCTCAACCGCGAGGATGCGGTACTCGTCTTCCAGGCCGCGGATCACGGGAGCGAAGTCAGCGACCGGCGACGAGGTGCCCGCGCCCGGCGTCAGCACGATCGTCGTCTCCCCCGAACCAAACTCCGCAACGTTCATCTGTTTCCCGTCGACCTCCACCAGCGTGCCGTACGGCGCGAGCGCGGCCACCTCGCGCTCCGTTTGCACGAGGTTCACCACCGAAGTTGTCGCGAGGGCGGCGGCGAACACGCCGACCACCGTTCCCATGCTGATGAGCGTGATCTTGAGGGGCTTCTTCACGGTGCTGCTGGAACCAATCGTTTGTGGGCAAACAAATGCCCCACCAGTCTGGCAATCGCGCGACCCGCGAAGCTGGCAATTCCCGCATCATCGGCTGCGCCAGTGCTGCACCCTAGTTCCGCACAATAGTCGCGGAGCGACACGAGACCCCACCGTACTCGTGCCGCTCCGCGGTCGCACCCGGCCCACTCAGGACTGGAACGCTAGTTCACCGCCTGAGCACCGCGCATCCACGGTGGCACGAGGTCAGTGATGTGTTGAGCGAGAGCCCCAGGCTCGAGCTCGAGATCACCGAGAAGCCAGCTCATGAGCACACTTGCCACACCGGAAGACGCAAAGTTCGACGCAATGCTCACGCTGACCTGGTCTGGGATGGGGTGGAGCCTGGCAAGGTGATACTCAAGCGCCCCCGCGAGCACATCCGCGAGACCTCGCTCGCTCACGCCTGGCGGAGACATCGCGATCACCGCGCGGTAGAACGCCCAGTTCTCTTCAAAGTGCGCGACCAACTGGCGGTTCGCCCGGCGAACTCCGAACTCAAGGCCACCTCCCGCGACATCGGCTTCCGCCAAGACTGCGATCGCTACGAGCCGCGTGCGCTGCAGGTAGAGCGCAAAATCGCCCAGACCCTCGAAGTGCTTGTAGAACACGGAGCAACTCACGCCCGCGCGCCGCACAAGTGAGGTCACCGAAATGTCGGCGTGCTCGCGCCCCAGCTCCTCAGCAGCCGCGCACAAGCGCTCGCGCACGGCCACGCTGCGCGGGTCAGTGCTGTGCACGACCTGCCGCACGGACCGTTCCTGCGCCCGCGTCTGCCCCATGCGGGGTGCGCCCGAATGGCTCGACATGCTGACACGGCAACACGCTCATGGACACGTGTCTACGAAACCGCGGCGCTTTCGCGCTGGAGGTGGGGGCAGGATTCGAACCTGCGTGCACGGCTTTGCGAGCCGCGACCTCTCCACTCGGTCACCCCACCGGAAGTACTGCTCAGCTCAGTCGAATTCCACCCCTCCCATTGCCGCCCACGCAAGATCGTCGGCGAGCCGAGCCTGCTCGGCGTCATCAAGCGCGTGCACAGTCAGCCGCACCCACGCAGCGAACGTCGCGCCGAGGGCGAATTCGTGCCCCCCGCGGGCGAGCCATCCCCGCTCACGCAAGCGCGGCAGCATGTCAACGGCGGGAGCACCGGTGCGCACCCACACATTGAGCCCGTCCCTCCCGCTTCCCGTAAGCCCGACGCGTGCGAGCTGTGCCACAAACGACGACGCCCGCTCCGCGTAATGCGCAGACGCGCGCGCCGTGCGCTCGTCGCTCCCGGGTGCCGTCAGCAGCGCGAGGCTCACCCGCTGCAGCAGGTGACTCACCCACGTGATGCCTCCGCTGATCCTCAGTGCCAGCTGCTCCGCCGTGAGCGGATCACTGGCGACCAGCGCCACGCGAAGATCTGGGCCCAGCACTTTCGACAGCGATCGCACGAGCGCCCAGCGCCGATGCGTACTTGGCACGATCGTCGCGTAGCGCGCAGTGGAAAGGAGTGCGAAGTGATCATCCTCGATGATCAGAACATGCGGGAAGTCGGCGAGCACCGCGCGCAGCTCCGCCGCGCGCTCTTCAGTGAGACTCACCCCCGTGGGGTTGTGCGCGCGCGGCGTACACACGACCGCACGCGCACCCGCTTCGAGTGCACTGCGCAGCTCGTCCGGCCGCATCCCCGCCTCATCGACAGTCACGGCAAGTGGGCGATAGCCCGCCTGCTTCACGGTGCTGATGCTCGTGAGAAAGCAGGGGTCTTCAAGCGCCACAGCGTCACCCGGAGCCAGGGCTTGTGCGAGCAGCCGTTCGACGCCGTCGACCGCCCCGGAGGTGACCGTCAGCGCAAAGGGACGCGACTGATCCCGCGCGATCCACTTCGTCGCCCACTCAGCAAGCCCGGGATCACTGGTCGCCTCGCCATAGACCCGTGGGGGCGCGGGCGCGAGGCGAACCGAGAGCGGATCCGGCAGGAGCGCAGGATCCGGGTTCCCGTGCCCCACATCCCGGAGCAGTGCTCCCCGATCACGCGCGTCCTTGACCGCTCGCCCCTCCTCCGGGAGCACCGCGAGCGGATCGAGCAGGATCGTGCCGCCGCCGCGCCTCGTCACGGCGATGCCTGCGCTCACGAGCAATCGGTACGCGGCGAGCGCCGTGTTCCGGTTGACTCCCAGCTGCTCCGCGAGTGCACGCACGGGCGGCAGAGCGTCGCCCGGCACGAGGCTCCCCGCATCCAACTGCGCACGAACACTCGCCGCGATCTCCTCGGCGGTTGCGCCAAAGAGTGCGGTTGCCCCCGCCCCTGCGGTGCGTCGCGCCTGCTGCATACGTTCTCCTCGCGGCGGGGTTCGGCGACCCCAACGCACCGAATCCCCGCCATCTCTGTCTGACAGCACCCATGCTACGGTTTGACCTATGACAAGTCAATCGGATGCTGAACTGCCCATCCACGACTTCCCCACCGCAACCGGGGTGACGGACTTCGTGCACAACATCGCCGCCGTGCGCGGCAAGATCGCCAAAGCCGCTGAACGCGTGGGGCGTGAGCCGCGGGAGGTGCGCCTGCTCCCCGTCAGCAAGACGGTACCCGAAGACCGCATTCGCCTTGCGGTCCAGGCGGGCTGCCGCGAGCTCGGAGAGAACAAGGTGCAGGAGGCTGCGCGAAAGTCCGCGGCGCTCGCTGATCTCGACGTCCGGTGGTCGGTGATCGGACACCTCCAGACAAACAAGGCCCGCGATGTGGCCGCGTTTGCGAGCGAGTTCCAGGCCCTCGACAGCGAACGCGCTGCAGCGGCGCTCGATCGCAGGCTTCAGGCCGCAGGCCGGTCGCTCGATGTATTCGTACAGGTGAACACCTCCGCGGAGCCGCAAAAGTACGGCTTGCCACCGGAAGACGTCGCGGCGTTCCTCAAGACGCTTCCCCACTATTCGGCGCTCCGCGTGCGCGGCCTCATGACGCTCGCCGTGTTCAGTTCGGACACCGAGCGCGTGCGCGCCTGCTTCAGCCGGCTCCGCACACTGCGCGACCGTCTGCGCGACAGCGATCCCGATCTGCTGGGGGACGCCGGCTTATCCATGGGCATGTCGGGCGACTATGAGATCGCGATTGAAGAGGGCGCGACCTGCGTGCGCGTCGGTCAGGCAATCTTCGGGGCGCGCCAGGTGCCAGACAGCCACTACTGGCCGGGGCTCTAGGCCGCCACGACCGGTGTGACCGGAGTGACACAGATACTCCTCTCACGCGGAGAACGCAAGCCCCTGTCTTCTCACCTCGACACGGGGTAGCTTCGGCCCCGTACCGAGCGAGACTCGCTTGGCCGGAAAGGGGCTGAAATCATGAGTTTCCTGGCTTTTCTGATCCTCGGCTTGATCGCCGGAGCAATAGCGAAAGCGATCATGCCAGGTGAACACGGCGGAGGCTGGTTCACAACACTGATCCTCGGCGTGGTGGGCGCCATGCTCGGCGGCTGGCTGGGCGGGTTGATCTTTGGCGCGGACATGGGTGCCTTCTGGTCGCTGCAGTCCTGGCTCCTCGCAATCGGCGGCTCGATTGTCGTGCTGCTGCTCTTCGGCCTCTTCGCAGGCAGGAAGGAGGGCGCGCACTAGCACGCGGGCACCGCACATACCCGCGGTGGTTCACGGGGCGCCGGGGCTGCATGTCCCCGGCGCCCCGCCCGCGCGTGCGAGCGCGTCGTTTGGCTGGAGCGGCTAGCTCAGCTCCGGGTGCTGGCGCGCGAACGTTTCCGCTTCTTCCTCGCTCACCACGACGAGACCCTGCGCGGTGTGTGAGCGGGCGGTGAGCACGCGCAGCCACACCGGATTCAGCTCGGGTGCGCGGCTCCCCGCAAAGCGGAAGCCGAGCGCGACGTGTGGCGACAGCCACAGCGACACGCGACCGCTCCCCTGCTCCGGAGTCTTGCTCCAGCTCAGGTAGCAGCTCTCCTGCGTGCGCAGCTTCTGGCCGATCACGACCTTCAGATGCGCGAGCAGGCGATCGTCAAACTCGTACTCATGCGTTCCGTGCATCAGATAGCCCATGAGCTGATCTTTGCATGCCTTTTCCCTGTTCGGGTAGCTTTCGCATGCCTTCCGCTTACGAGAGCAGGCGGCGCAGCCAGGAAGAAAGCCCCTCAACCGCGAAGACGATCACGAGCACGCACAGGAGCAGGAACAGCAGCTCGTGCTGGTTGATGCGTGCGGCCGCCGAGAGCATGTAGCCGATGCCTCCGCCGCCGACGATACCGAGCACTGTTGCAGAGCGGATGTTCGTGTCAAGCAGGTAGAGCGTGTGCCCAATGAACGCGGGCACCGCCTGCGGGAATGTAGCGCCGGCGAAGACCTGCGTGCGGCCTGCCCCCACCGCCGTGAGCGCGCGCTCCGGGCCCGGGTTCACCTCCTCGAGCGAGTCGGCCACGAGCTTGCCGAGCAGCCCCACCCCGCCGATGCCGAGTGCCAGTACCGCGGCGCCAGGGCCCAGCCCGGTGAGGATGATGAAGAAGAGCGCCAGGAGTAGTTCGGGCAGACCTCGGATCACGACGAGCAGGAACCGCGCGGTACCGCGCACGGCGGGGTTCGGGGCCACATTTCGTGCCGCGAGCGTGCCAATGAGCAGCGAGAACACCACTGCGAAGAGCGTTGCCGCAAACGCGATCTGCACGGTTTCGAGCAGCGCGACGGCCACCTCGCCCCACTTCTCCTGCGCGAGCGCGGGTGGCCAGAGCCGCCCCACCGCGATGCCGAGGTTCTGCCAGAAGTTGGCGAAGCTGCTCCCCTGTGTGCCCGCGATAACGATCGAGGCGGCAAGGACCGCGGCTGCGCCCCAGATCAGCGCCGCCAGTCGCACCCGATCTGGCGTCCACGGCACGCGACCCGCGCGGCCCAGCCGGAGCTGTGCATCGGCACGACGCGAGTCAGCAGCACGATACGCGGGATCCGGGGTCCACCGGCGCACCAAGCGATGCGCGATGCTCCGACCCGCGGGCTGCGCCCCGAGCAGGGAGCGGCGAATCAGCGCGGACGCGATCTCGAAGGCCACGCACAGCACAAAGATGATGATCGCGAACGGCATCGCCGCGCGATAGTTGAGCGTCTGCATGGCGATGCTCAGCTCCTGGCCCAGCCCGGCCACCCCCACGAAGCCGAGGATCACTGAGACACGCAGGTTGATATCCGCGCGATGCAGCACGATTGCAATGTACGCGGGGAGGATCTGCGGCCAGACGGCGCCCCAGAACTGCTGCGACTTGCCGGCCCCCGTCGCGCGAAGCGCCCGCACGGGCCCGTCATCGATCTGCTCGATCGCGTCAGCCGTGAGCTTGCTGATCATGCCGATTGAGTGAATACCGAGCGCAAGCACGCCCGCGAGTGCGCCCTGACCAATGATCAGCGCGAAGATCATCGCCATGATCGCGTCGGGTGCGGCACGAGTCGTCACCCCGAGGAAGCGGCCGAGCACACCACTCGCACGGCTCGGCGCGGTGTTGCGCGCCGCAAGGTACGCAACGGGGATCGAAATGGCTGCCGCAAGGGCGGTGCCGCAAAAGACGATCGCGAGTGTGAGGGCGCACAGCCAAAGGGTTTCGCCCACGGTTGGCCAGACAAACGGCACGGTGCGCGCGAGGAACGACCCCGCGTACTCGGTGCCGCGCACCATCTGCTCGAACGAGAGGCCGACGCCACGGAACGACCACAGCGCCGCAGCGAGCAGCGCGAGGAGGAGTGTCGTTGCGATGACGCCGTTCCGGCTCGGCGCCGGGAGCGTGACGCGGCGCGCGTTGCCCGAGCCGCGCGGAGTGCGCTGTGGAGTGCGCTGGGGAGTGCGCTCGAGGGTCGTGCTGCCGCTCACGCCGTCACCCCGGAGAGCGCGGGGACGGGGTGAGCTTCGGGATCCCGATCGAAATCCGAGAGCGGAAGCTCGGCGACGTTCGCGGGCGCAACCTGGCGATACACGCGCATGACGGTCTCACGGTCGAGCCCGGCGGCCGGGGTATCGAGCACGGTGGCCCCGTGCCGCAGCCCGACGATGCGGTCTGCCCACGACAGGGCGAGATCCACCTGGTGGAGCGTGCACAAGACGGTCAGTTCGCGCCGCACCGCGATCTCGCGGATGAGGCGCATGACCTGCTGGGACGACTCCGGGTCGAGGGAGGCGACGGGCTCATCTGCAAGGAGGATCTCGGGATCTTGCATGAGCGCCCGAGCGATTGCGACGCGCTGCTGCTGCCCGCCCGAAAGCGTGTCCGCGCGCTGGAAGGCGTGCGCTTCAAGCCCTACCTCGGCGAGCAGGTCGAGTGCGCGCACCCGGAGCGCGCGGGGGTAGCTCAGCAAGCCGAGGCGCGGACCCCGGAGCGTGGCGAGTGCTCCCGTGAGCACGTTCTCGAGCACGGTGACCGGGCCGACCAGCTCAAACTGCTGAAAGATGAAGCCGACGCGGCTGCGCAGCTCGCGGAGTGACCGACCGCGCAGGGCCGACACCTCGGAGCCGAGCACACGCACCTCACCGGAGGACGCGGTCTCAAGGCCGTTCAGATGGCGCAGCAGGGTGGACTTGCCCGAGCCTGAAAGGCCGAGCAGCACCACAACCTCGCCGGCAGCGACGTTGAGGGAGACGGCATCAAGTGCGGTCGTGGGGCCGAATTGCTTGCTGACGTCTGCGAGCTGGATCACCGGGGTGGGTGGCATGTGCGGGGCTCCTTCGGGCGGGAGGCGGAAGTGTGTGGGAGGGAAGATCCGGGCACGGGGCCCGACGCAACGCGCCGAGCCCCAGAACCGGTGGACGCCGTGATTACGGCTGGCACTGCGCGGCGCCGGTCTCCTCGCAGACCTTGCGCACGCTGTCGTAGTAGGAGTCCTCGACCGGCACGAGCTCGTAGAAGAACGCCTTGAACGCGTCGGTCACTTCGATCCCCTCAGCCGCGATCTCGTCGAGCGTGATGTTCTGCAGCGCGTCGGAGAGGCTCTGCTGCACGTCTCTCGGCAGGTTCGTCGACATGACGAGCGGCGCACCGGGCACGGTCACCCGGTTGATCACGGTGAGATCGCCCTCGGCGAAGAGGCCATCCGCGATGCCGGTGGTCTCGACGACCGCGTCCTCAGCGAAGCCTGCATCGCACTCGACGCCCTGCGCGGTCTTCTGCGCCGACGCGTCGTGCCCGCCTGCGAACACGGGGGTGACATCCTTCTCGGGTTCGAGGCCAACCGCGAGCAGCTCGGCGCTCGGGTAGAGGTATCCGGATGTCGAGCCGGGATCGACGAAGCAGACCTTCTTGCCCTTCAGATCCTCAATCTTCGTGATGTCCGACCCCTTCGGAACGACGGTGAGCGACTCGTATCCGGGCTCCTCACCCTCGGTCGTCACGGTCACGCCGAGGGGGGTGAGCTTGGCGCCGCCGTTGGTGGCCGCGACGTAGGTGAAGCCGGAGAAGTTGCCAATGTCGATGCGGCCGGCGATCGAGGCCTCGACGAGCGCGGCGTAGTCGGTGGACTGGACGAGCTCGACCTCTTTGCCGGTCTTCGCCGCAATGTAGTCGACGAGCGGCTGGAAGTTGCTGTCGACCGACTGCTGGTCCGGGACCATGCCCATGACCAGCGTGTTCTCGTCCTTCGCGAAGCCCTCGGCGGAGTTCGAAGTCTCGGCGCCGTCAGCGGCCTGCTCAGCGGCGGGCGCGCAGGCGGCGAGCGTGCCGACGAGGGAGAGCCCGGCGACGAGAGCGAGTCCGCGGCGGAGTGATGCGTTCACGGGGTGTGACCTTTCGGTTGTGAGTGGGGTACTGCGGGTGGGTGATTCAGGTGAAGTTTGGAAGGTTTCGCGGGCGGCGAGGTGATCGGCTCAGCGCCGTGCGGGCCGCCGCGCAGCCAGTGCGCGCACCCAGACGGGGGTCGCGCCACGAAGGTCCGGGACGACGGCGTCGGCGTGCTCTGCCCACGAGGTGTCTTCAGCTCGGACGAGCACTGCGGTGCATCCTGCGGCGAGCGCGGCGCGAAGCCCCACCTCGGAGTCCTCAAACACCACGCACTCGGCGCTCTCCCGCCCCAGCAGGCTGGCAGCGATCCGGTAGGGGGCGGGATCGGGCTTCGTGGCGGGCACGTCGTCTGCGGTCACGAAGTAGGAGAAGGCGCTGAGGTCGACGTGGCGTGCGGCGGTTTCGAGCCAGCGGCGGGAGGAGCTAGTCACGAGGGCCATCGGGATCCCGGCCGCGCGCAGCCCCGCGAGCATCTCTTCGGCGCCAGGGCACCACTCGATCGTGCCCTCGAGCGCGGTGAGCGAGGCTTCCTCAAGGAGCTCGCCGATCGTGCGCTCGCTGAGCGGGCTGCGCAGCTCAGCGCGGATGAGCTCGCCCGCCTGTGCAACGGTGGCGCCTTCGAGGCGGGAGATGAGTTCCGCCGATGCGATCCCGCCCAGGTCTGCGACGACCGCGCAAACAGTTTCGAGCCAGGTGCGCTCGGTGTCGAGGAGGGTGCCGTCAAGGTCGCAGAGCACAACACAGGGGGCGAGCGAGGTGGTGTCGCTCGGCACAAGTGCTTCGGAGGCGGGAATGCTGTTCACCCGTTCATTACGGCGCGTGCGGATGAGCAGTTGAGAACCGTGCGATGAACGGGATCTGAACGTTTTCGGACGTCCCCTGTGGTGGCGCGGACAACTGCGCACGGCTGTTCAAAACCTCGCCGCCTGGGGAGATGACGGGCGCTAACCTGGCCCCGTGACTTCCCCGCGTCCCACGTCTCACCGCGATGTTCTCCGCGACCTCCTCGCTCGTATTGTCGACGGCGAGTTCGTCGCTGGCACGGCGCTTCCCTCGGAGACCCGGCTTGCCGAGCGCTACGGCGTTGCCCGCGGCACGGTGCGCAATGCGCTCGCGGGTTTGGAGGACCGGGGCATGGTGTCCCCCGTGCAGGGTGCGGGCTGGATCGTGCAGTCGACGCTCCACACGCAGAGCTTTGTTGAGCTGCGTTCGTTCGCGCAGTGGGCGCGCAGCAAAGGGATGACGCCTGGTGGGCTCGTGCACGCGACCGAGCGCGGGAACGCAAGCTCGGCGGAGGCACGCAAGCTGCGCGTCGCGTCGCGAAGCGCGGTGCTGCGCGTTACGCGCACGCGCACCCTGGGCGGCCGGGTCGTGATGTTGGAGCGCACGACATACCCCGGGTGGATTGCCGAGCGCATTGCGACGATCCCCGCGGATGAGGCGTCGGTTGTTGACGTGATGCAGTCGCAGTTTGGGGTGACCACGGCGCACGCGGACCATGCGATCGATGCGGTGCCGGCGTCGAGCGCGGATTCGGCACTCCTCGGAGTGCGCCGCTCGAGTCCTCTGCTTCGTGTACGCCGCACGAGCTACACGGCCAGCGGGCAGGCCATCGAGTACGGCGAGGACCGCTACCTCCCGGACACGGTCACCTTCCAGGTGCAGGCGTCAAGCGTCAGCAACACGCTCACCCGCAGCGAGTTCTCTGACGCGTAAGCTGCGGTCGCACCATGTGTGCCGAGGTCTCAACGCACGCGCAGCGCGCCCGGCTGCACCGAGATCTCGATGCGGCTCACCTCACCCAGCTCGTCGCCATCCACCTCGAACACCCGCGGTTCGGCGAGGTCCACGGTGAGCGCGGTGAAGCGCTCGTGCGCGGCACTCGCGCTGCTCTCCGCGGAGTCACCCCCGGTGAGCATGCGCTTCACCCCGTTGTCCCAGACCATGTTGCGCAGGGTGTCCGCCCACCCGGCGACGCCGTCGGCACGCAGGAGCAGGAGATCGAGCTTGCCGTCGCTCGGGTCTGCGTCGGGCAGCAGCGTGATGCCGCCCTGGAGCATGCCGCAGTTTCCCACGATCAGCGTGTGCGCGTGCTCGTCGATGGCGGCTCCCCCATCCCGTGCGAGCTGCAGGTCGATGACTTCACTCGCGGCGACCGCGCGGCCGAGCGATTCGACGTAGGCAAGCCAGCCCGCACGCGCCTTCAAATCTTCGTCGGTCTCCGTGATCATGTGCGCATCGATCCCGAAGCCGGCCATCACCGCGAATGCGTGGCGCTCCGTCCCACCGTCGGCACGTGTGAGCTCCACCCAACCCAGATCAATCTCGGTGCCTTCCTCAGAAAACGCCCGATCACACGCAGCGGCGGGGTCGCTGAGCGGCACCCCCAGGTTTCGGGCAAGCAGGTTGCCGGTGCCGAGCGGAATGATCCCGAGATCGGCCTCCGCTGAGCCCGCAAGCTCCTCTGCCACTACGCGCACCGTGCCATCGCCGCCTGCGGCAAGCACCAGGGTGGCGCCGGCGTCGAGCGCCGCTCGAGTGGCTGCTCGCCCTGGATCGTCCGGGCTCGTTTCGTGCCAGCTCAGGTCATCCGAACGGTCGGAGGGGATCGCCTGTTCGAGATCCTCCCGACTCGTCTTCGACGGATTCCACACAATCCCTACGCGCGCAGCGTTCACAGCTCATCCCTCCGACAGTGGCGGGCCCACCGCGCGAGGGTCCGCTGCGATGGCACCCGTCTTACTTCGAGCCTAGAGGGCGTGCTCGACTGTCAGGCTGAGCAATCGGTGGCAGTTCAGCGGGGCGGGGCAGCACCCGCGGCTGGGGATCAGCGTGAGGGCGACTCCCCCGACGCAGCGGCGGGTGCCTGGGCGTCCACCTCGCTCGACTCGGCTACGTCTTCCTCGGCTACGTTTTCGTCGGCCCCGTCGCCCTCAGCAACGGGCTCCTTCGGGCACCGCAGATGCGTCGGTTTTCCTGGGCCACCGCGGTCGATGCGATGCAGCTTCATCGAGTGCCCGCACACCGGGCACTTCGGATCTGCCGGCTGAACGTACGCGGGCTCGCCACGATCGCCGAGCTGCGCCGGCCCTTCGAACTGGTAGAAGAGGCGCTGCACGGCAGCATAGAACCCCGGCACCCCGTCGTAGGGAGTCTTGTGCCAGAGATGGTACTTTTCTCGTTTTTGTTTGCGCACAAACAAAATGTTACCACAGAACGTTTGTGCACAAATGAGTTAGAATCTGAGCATGGCAACCGAGTCAACTCCCGAGGATCTGCTGAAGCTGGATCGCCAGGTGTGCTTCGCCCTCGCCGTGGCGAGCCGCAGCGTCATCGGCGTGTACCGCCCCATTCTTGAGCCACTCGGCCTCACCCACCCGCAGTACCTCGTCATGCTGGCGCTCTGGGAGAACGCACCGATGCGCTTCAGGGACCTCGCGGACTCGCTCCGCCTGGATCCCGCGACGCTCTCACCGCTCGTGAAACGACTGGAAAGCCTCGGGCTGATCGCGCGCCAACCGGTCGCAGACGATGATCGCACCTTCGCCCTCGCGCCGACCCCCGAGGGGGCAGCCCTTCGCGAGCAGGCCCTCGACGTTCCGCCCGCCGTGATCAGCCGCCTCGGGCTGCCGATCGAACGACTCGAGGCGCTGCGCGACGAACTCACTACGATCATCGCGGCGGTCGACGCGGGCGCCTAACTCTCGTTGGGGCCGCTGTCGCCCCGGCCGGTGAACTCATCCATCGAAGAGTAGACCTTGAAGACGCGCCCCGCTACGAAGTCCCAGGCCCGCGTCGGCAGCACGCCGCGAAACGCCAGTGCAAGCTTCACCGTCCACGGCTTCGTCACGACCGGCGTGCCCCGCAGCATGCCCCGCCAGGCTGCCGCGACGGCCCGCTTCGGTGTCATGATCGGCGTCAGGAGGGGCCCGCGCGCGCCCGCAAACATTCCTGTTGAGATGTAGCTCGGGCAGAACGTGGTGACCGCGACGTGGGCGTGGCCGGTGCGCTCCAGCTCCAGTCGCAGCGACTCACTCCACCCGATCATTGCCCACTTCGACGCGGCATACACGCTCATGCGCGGGTTCGGCAGCGTGCCCGCGGCTGACGCGATGTTGAGGATTCGCTTGGGGCGCGAGCGATCATCGAGCATGGCGGGCAGCACCTCCCGGCTCAACCACATCGGGGCAATCGCATTGACGCGCATAGTGAGTTCGATGTCGCGTTCGGCGTCGTGCTCCCAGAACAGCGCGCCCCGCACGATCCCCGCATTGTTGATCAGCACATCGGGAGCACCGAGCTCCTCGCGGACCCGCGCCATCCCGCGAGACACCGCATCGCGATCCGCAATGTCGATCGCATACGCGCGAACGGTGAGTGTGGAAACGTCGGATTGGGATCGCGCCCCTCGCCCAGCTGCCCGCATGAGTTCCGCGGCAAGCGCCTCGGCACGATCCCGGTCAACGTCCCAGAGGGCGATTGCGGCAGCGCCCTCCCGCGCGGCCCGACGCGCATAGAGCTCCCCCATGCCCCGCGCAGCACCCGTGATGAGCACCGTTGCGCCACGCACTACAGACTGTTCCGCTTGCTTCTTCGCCATGCGGCCAGCGTAGTCCCGGCAACACCTGCCGAGCACAGTTCCCGTTCCGCGGAAACAAAAAGCCCCTGGCTTTCCGCAGAAAGTCAGGGGCTTTGGTGGCTGGGATACCAGGACTCGAACCTAGAATGACGGTACCAGAAACCGTTGTGTTGCCAATTACACCATATCCCAATGTTGGAAACTGCTCTCCGGAGGAGCGCCGCACCGAGAGTTAACTTTACCCGCTCGTGGCCCCGAACACCAAACCGGCCCGCGGGAACGGGATCCCGGGCGCGCCATGCGGCCCGGGATCCCGCGGTTAGCTTCCGCTCCCCTGCTCGACGTACCCGTCGGCAGCACGCCGCGGCACAAAGACCACGGGGGCAGGCGCGTGCCGCACGATCTTTGCCGCGTGCGAGCCGAGGGAGATCCGTGCGAGCGCGCCCGCGCTACTCGAGCCGAGCAGCAGCACCTCTGCGGGACCCCACGGGATCGCGCGAAGCGCCGCACGCCAGTCCTTCCCAGCACCGACGACCAGCTCCACGGCGCTCGGCCGCGGGGCACGCCCGTCGATCTCGCACTCAAGAGTCGCCGCACGTTCTCGAATGAGGGACTCCCACTCAGCGATCACCGCGTCTTCCGCAGCAAAGCCGATCGCGGCACCGAGGAGGCCCCGTGGGCGGGGGTGGAACGAGGCGATGCGAACGCTCGCCCCCGCTTCCGCGGCGACGGCCGCCGCTGCGAGCACGAGCTCCCCTGAGGTGTCGGATCCGTTGTACGCGGCGGTGATGCGCTCGAGGCGAGCCCCGGGCTCCGCCACATACCCGTGCGGGGCGATTGCGACCGGCAGCTCAGCGCTCTGGAGCAGTCCGATCCCGACAGATCCCAGCACGATGCCATCGTCAGCACCGTCGCCCGGCTCGCCCGCCTCGCCGAGCACCAGGCGAACGGCTCGCGCGTCCTCGCACACTTCGAGGAGCCCACGGCGGGCGCTGGACGCAGAACGGATGACGCTGCGCACTTCGAGGTCGTCGAGCGCGCTCGCGCACTCCTCGCGCACTCCCGCAATCGCCTCGGCCGCGGCGGCTTCGAGGTAGCGCAGGTACTCTCCGTCCACACCGCCACCGCCCGGGGTCCAGCCCGCAGGGGTGACCGCGGCAAGCACGAGGGGCTGAGCATACGAGCGAGCGAGCAGCGCACCCAGGTGCACGGCGGCCACGGACGGGTGCCCCGGGGCGATTCCGACGACAACGGTCATCGCTCGCCCCGATCCCGATCGAGGGGTGCGTTCTCGAGATCGAAGTCCTCGTCCGCGAGCTCATCCGCACTGGAATCCGCGTAGCGGTACTTCCCGGGGCCGGTGAGCACGATCATGCCCGTGTCGATACGGTGGCCGAGCACTGAGTTCTTGCGGCCGGTGAAGTAGTACCAGACCAGCACGATGATCGTCCACGCCGCGAACACGAAGATCGTGATGGGGCGGAGATCCTTGATGATCCAGAGGCAGCCGATGATCGACAGGATCGGGATCACCGGGTAGAGCGGCACGCGGAACTTGCGCTCCAGGTCGGGCTCACGCCGGCGAAGCACCATCACGGCAATCGAGACCACGAGGAACGCGGCGAGCGTGCCGATCGAAGTCATCTCGGCGAGGAAGTTGATGGGCAGCACTCCCGCGAGGACCGCGACAATCACGGAGACAATGATCGTGTTCGCGATCGGGGTCATGGTGCGCGGGTTGACCTTCTGGAAGATCTTCGGCGCCATGCCGTCGCGGCTCATCGCAAAGAGAATACGGGTCTGGCCATACAGCACCACCAGGGTCACGCTGAAGATGGAGATCACGGCCCCTGCGGCCACCACGGTGCCCGGCCAGGTCGCCCCAACGATGTTCTCAAGGATGGCAGAGAGGCCCGCGCTCTGACCCGCGAAGTCGCCCGCGGCCTGGGCGCCAAGCGCGGTCACCGCGACGAGCACGTAAACGGCGGTGACGATAATGAGCGCGGTGATGAGCGCGATCGGCAGATTGCGGCGCGGGTTCTTTGCCTCATCGCCGGCGGTTGCGACTGCGTCAAGACCAACGAACGAGAAGAAGATAATGCCGGCGCCCGTCATAATTCCGGTGAAGCCGAAGGGTGCGAAGTTTGCGAAGTGGTCAGCGTTCCAGCCGGTGATACCCACGGCGACGAAGAAGAGCAGCACGGCGATCTTCGTGAGCACCATGAGCGTGTTTGCGATCACGGACTCGGATGTACCGCGGATCAGCAGGAGGCAGCAGAGCCCGATCAGGATCACTGCGGGCAGGTTAATGATGCCGCCTTCCTCGGGCGCATAGAGCAGTGCGTGCGGGAGCTCCCAGCCGAGCAGGTTCACGAAGAGCTGGTTCACGTACTGCGACCAGCCGACCGCGACGGCGGCGGTCGAGACGCCGTACTCGAGGAGCAGACAGGCGGCGACTCCCATTGCGGGCAGCTCGCCGAGCGTGCTGTAGGCGTAGGAGTACGAGGAGCCCGACACGGGCACGCTGCTCGCGAGCTCCGCGTAGCACAGCACCGACAGCCCGGCCACGAGGCCGGCGATCACGAACGACCAGAGCACTGCAGGGCCCGCAATCGGCACCGCCTCGGAGAGGATAAAGAAAATACCGGTTCCGATTGTGCCGCCCACGCCGATGAGCGTCAGCTGGAACAGACCGATGCTGCGCTTGAGCTCGCTGCCTTCCTCACCGCCATCTCGGGGAACGGGCTTCACTCGGAAGAGCTGCTGTCGCAGGGTGCTCGCCATGTCAGTCTTACTCCAGACTTCGTTGTCTCACGCGGCAGTGGCCGCGATCGGTCGTACCCGGCGCCAGGGTGCTGAGCGCCGGTGATCCAGTTGCTGGATCATGCGGGGAGCGGCGTGAGCGCGCCGCTCCCCACCGCACCCCGGAGCGGATCTTGTCCGTTCCGGGGCGCACGTGTGGGTGGGGCTACGGGTTCCGCACGACGCGGAACTGCGAAACATCGGGATCGACCGCCCCGCGCACGTAGCCCGTGGGAGATGCGGCCACCGCGTGCAAGAACTCGACCGCCGCTGCGGTGATCTCCTCGCCGGGCATCACGTTCGGGATTCCCGGCGGATACGCCGCGAGCGTGTCCGCGGAGACGCGGCCCACTGCTTCGGCAGCCGACACGAGTTCAGTGTCACCGAAGAAGCCCTCCCGCGGCGAGAGCCGACGGGTGCCCGGCGCGGGGAGCGCGGGGAATGCCTCAACGTTTGCCTGCTCGGCGCGCGCGGTGGTCGCCTCGGGTGACTCGACCACGGCGACAAGCGCGGCGTAAACCGCGTCGACGTCCGGCGTCTTCCCGGCACCGATCACCGCAACGATCGACGTGGCCGTGGACATCTCGAAGTAGAGCGCATGGTCGGCGATGAGGCGGTCACGCAGCCAGTGGCCGGAGAGTCCGGTGGCCGAGACGTCGATCGGCACTCGGAGCAGGTCGGTGTCCACGATGTCGGGGAACGCGTCGAAGTGATCACTCACCACGTCGAAGCGCTCGTCAGCGCGCAGCAGTTCGCGCAGTCGCTTCGCGGTGGCAACCGAACGGCCAATCGCCGCCTCGCCGCCCACGAGGGCGGCACGCGCGATATCCAGCGAAGCGCGCAGAATCGCACTGGTCGAGGTGGATGCTGTCATCGAGAGCGCACGCTCCACGAGCGGCTCGAGCTGCTCCGCGTAGGGGCCATGCCCCAGGTGCAGCATCGCAGACTGGGTGAGCGAGCCGGCAAGCTTGTGCGTGCTCGAGATCACGAGGTCGGCGCCGAGCCGGGCGGGCGACTCCGGCAGTTCGGGGTGGAAGCCGAAGTGCGGCCCCCACGCGCCGTCGACGATGAGCGGTGCGCCGTGGGCGTGCGCCACCTCAGAGAGGCCCCGCACATCAGAGACGGAACCAAAGTAGCTCGGCGAAATCACGTACACCGCCGCTGCCGGGCGACCGTCAGCCGCAGCCTCCGCGAGCGCGCGATCGAGCGCCTCGGGAGACACCCCGTGCGCCATACCGTTCGCGTCATCGACCGCGGGGAACACGTACGAAGGTGTGATGCCGGCGAGCAGCACACCGTCGCTGAAGCTCGAGTGTGCGCTGCGCTGAGCGAGCAGGTGCTCCCCCAGACCACGCGCCGCGAGCGCCGCCGTGCGATTCGCCTGCGAGGCACCGTTTGTGAGGAACCAGGTGCGCTTCGCTCCCCACGCATCGGCGGCAAGCGCGAGCGCTTCGTCGAGCGGCGAGTCGCTCTCAAGATCAAGCCCTTCAAGCAGCATGGGGACGTCGAGACGCAGCGCCCGCTCCCCCAGGAAGTCGGCAAGCCGCCCGCTGATCCCACGGTCGCTTCCGCCGTGCCCGGGCACCATCAGCTGCGTCGGATCGCGCTCGATGTAGCGCTCCAGCGCATCCGCAAACGGGGTGCGCTCGTGTCGGCGGAGACGGTCATCGCGAGCGGTGCTCGCCTGGTCGAGATCGGCGGTCTCGAGCGTCGCAACGCGCGCGTCGGACGTGGCATCTGCATGGAACATGAGTTCCATCCTGTCCGGGAAGGGCGCCCAAATGAATCCTCAGATCCCTCAGGACTCACATACGCCATATGTGGCAGAATTGACGTTTGTTTCGACGCACACTATATGGAGTAGGTGACAGGGTGATCGATCTTCGCCAGCTGCAGGCGCTGCGTGCGGTGCACGCAACGGGGTCGGTCACACAGGCGGCGCGCATACTCGCGTGGAGCCAACCCACCGTCGACTACCATCTCCGCAATCTCGATGCGCTCGTCGGGGCACCACTACTCGAACGCAGCTCACGCGGCAGCACGCTCACCCCAGTCGGGCACCTGGTACTGGATCGCGCACGCGAGATCCTCACGCTGAGCGAGCGCACGCTGCACGACGCCCGCGAGTTCACGCAGATGGGCCAGACGCGGCTCCGGTTTGGCACCTTCCCCACGGCCGCGGCCCGCCTCCTCCCCTCGATCGCCGCCCAGCTGAGCGATCTGAGCATCGAACTCGACGCCGTGCTCGAAGAGGTCTCCCCGCTCGTGCGCGACGTGAACCGCCGCGAACTCGACGCCGCGCTTCTGTACTCGGTGCCCGGCCACGACCTGCCGTTTCGACCTGACATCGCCACCGTCGAGGTGCTGCGCGATCCGCTGATGCTGGCGCTCCCCGTCGGGCACCCGCTGGCCGACCACTCCTCGATCAGCATGGAGACGCTGCTCACCCTCCGCACCGAGCGCTGGCTTCTCGGTGCAACCGAGGACGACCCCATGGACGCCGTGGTGGTCGACGCATTCGCAGCCGCTGGCTACACGCTTGAGGTTGCGATCCGCTCCGACGACTTCCAGGTCATGCTCGGCATGATCGCGGCGCGCATGGTCATCGGACTCGTCGCGCAACTCGCCGCCGGCCACAGCCACCCCGGCGTGATCCTGAAGCCCATCGAGGATCCAACGTTCGCGCGTTCGGTGCTGCTTGCGGCTCCGACCGAGCCGAGCACGGGCCGGCCGTCAGCCGCCGTGCGCCAGCTCGCGCTCGCAATCAAGCAGGCGGTTGCCGAGGCCGAGTAGCCTCGGCGCTACGCCGCGGTGGCAGGATCCCGATCAGGATCCTGCTCCGCGTCGACCGGCTCTGCGCCGCGGCCGTCGAGCGCATCGATGTACCGCAGCACGATCCCCTCACGGAGCGCCCACGGGGAGATGGTCAGTGTCGACACCTCAAACACCTTCATCGCGGTGCGAAGCACCACCGCGCCGGCCATGATCTGATAGCCGCGCTCAGGGGTAATGCCGGGCAGATACTCCCGCACGTTCGAGGGCATGTCCCGCAGCGTCGGCTCCCACTCGCGCAGACCTGTGTAGTGCAGCGGGGCGAGATCGCCCGTCTCGGGATCCGGCGGGCCACCGATGAGGCGCGCAAGCGAGCGAATGGTCTTCGAGGTTCCCACGACCCGCTTCGGCCTGGGCCGATCAAGAAAGAGCTCTTCGCGCACGCGTGTGAACTCGGCCCGGGCGTGCGATCGCAGCGCCGAGACCGCCTCACGCGTGGGCGGATCCTCGGGGAGGTAGTTGATGGTCGTGCGGCCCGCTCCCAGCGGCAGGGACACCTGCACATCGGGGTACTCGTCGACGCCCTGGGCGATCTCGAAGGATCCGCCGCCGATGTCGAAGAGCAGGATCTCGCCGGCCGACCAGCCGAGCCAACGGCGCACCGCGAGCATGGTGATTCGTGCCTCATCTTCGCCCGAGAGCACGTCGAGCACCACTCCGGTCTCGCGCGTCACGCGGGCGAGCACGTCCTCACCGTTCGGCGCCTCGCGAATCGCGCTCGTCGCCGTGCAGATGAGGTCGTCGACCCCGATCTCGTGGGCGGTGCGCACCGACTCCGCGATTGCCGCGATGATGAGCTGCACACCCTCCTCGACAATCGCACCCTCGGCATCGAGATATCGCATCAGCCGCAGAATGGATCGTTGCGAGTGGTACGGGTTGGGGCTCGCGCCGGGGTGCGCATCGACCACCAGTAGGTGGACGGTGTTGGAACCGACGTCGATCACTCCGAGGCGCATATCCTCAGTCTAGAGCGCTCAGTATGCGCCGCCCGCACCCGGGAGCTGGATCGCCCCCGTGGCAACGGACACGCCCGCCGAACCCGCGGCGGAAGACGATTGGTGCCCCCAGCTCTCGAGAATCGCTGCGGTTCCCGACACTCCGAAGCGGGTGGCGCCGGCGGCCGCAAGCTCGCGCACCGCTGCCGCCGTGCGGATTCCTCCCGAGGCCTTCACGCCGAGCCGACCCCCCACGGTCTCTGCCATGATCTGCACGGCGTGCACGCTCGCTCCTCCCGCCGGGTCGAAGCCGGTGGAGGTCTTCACAAAATCGGCTCTGGCGGCTTCCGCGGCGCGGCAGGCAGCGACGATCTGCGCATCGCTCAGCGCGGCGGTCTCGAGGATCACCTTGAGCACGACGCCGGGCACCGCGTCGCGCACCGCCTGGATCTCGGCCTGCACGCCGCCCCAGTCGCCGGCACGCGCAAGGCCACGGTTCATCACCATATCGATCTCGGCGGCACCGTCCGCAACCGCCTGCGCGGCCTCGGCGGCCTTCACCTCGGCGGTGTGGACGCCGCTCGGAAAGCCCACAACCGTGACGATCTGCACGGCGCTACTGCGGAGCGGAGCTGCGGCATCCTCCACCAGCGTGGGGCTGATGCACACGCGCCCGACCCCAAGCCTGCGCGCGTCGAGCAGGAACTGCTCAAGCTCGGCCGGTGTGGTGCCCGGCGCGAGGAGTGTGTGGTCTGCGTTCGCGAGGAACGTCTCAGTGGTGAAATCTGCGGCGGTGGTCATGCGGTCTCCGTCCCTGGGGTGAGGGGGCTAGGTGCCGGCCCCGGCGCGGGCGCAATCGCCTCGCGCTTCGTCTTCGCCCAGCTGTTTCGTCCGATCAGCTGTCGCAAGAGTGCACGATACACGACCGGGTAGATCAGCCACGAGTAGAAGAGATAGAGGTGCGCGAGCAGCAGGTTCATGAGAAACGGTACGAGCCCGGGCCGGCGCCGGGCAAAGAAGACGCCCGCGATGCCCGGCCCCGCCGAGAACACGTAGAAGAGCACGATGATGAAGATCGACCAGTGCGGCCGGTACAGCCCGAAGGCGAGGAAAATCACGCTCAGCACCACCGACAGGCCCACGATGGCCTGCACGATCGGCGTCAGGAGGTACCAGAGCTGGTCAACCTTCGCGACGAACCCGAGGTGCGGGTTGCGCATGCTCGGCCAGATTCGATCCAGCACCTGCCACGCGCCCTGAGACCAGCGCGTCCGCTGTCGATACAGCGCACGCAGCGAGTGCAGACCTTGCTGATTGATGGTCACCACGGTCGACTGCGCGCCGCGCCACCCGGCGTGGATGAGCCGCAGCCCGATGTCCTGGTCCTCGGTCAGCCGCCCGGCGAGCCACGGTCCGCGGTTCCCAGCAGTGTCCTCCTCGGCGACGCTATCGAGCGCGGCGAGGCGGTTGAACTGCCCGTTCCCGCCCATATTTGCGGTGCCCCAGGCGACACGACCGAGTTGGAACACGCTGCCAAACACACCGAACTCGAGGTCTTGCGCCCAGGTGATAAACCCGTGCCGGTTATAGATGCGTACCTGCGACTGCACGCCACCCACGAGGGGGTCCGCGAAGGGGGCTGCGACGCGCCAAGCCTCCGGGTCGAGCCGTCCGTCAGCGTCAACAATGGTCACGATAACCCGAGCCGGGTCCCAGCCTGCGTACACGCCGGAGCCCAGAATTCGTGCGTGAAGATAGCGCCACGCGTCATTCAACGCCTCGGACTTTCCTTGACGCGCGTTCGGAGGCACCCGCGTGAGCACGGTGAGCTCGGGCGCTGCAAGCCCGGCGAGAATTTCCCCCGTCTTGTCGCTCGAGCCGTCATTGATGACGAGGATCCGTTTGTGGGTCACCTCGACCTCGAGCAGCCGGCTCACCGAGTCGGTGATCGTGATCTCCTCGTTGAGCGCAGGAACCATGAACACCCACAGGAAATCGTCCTCTCCGGACTTCTCCCGCGGCTGCCGATCAACGTCGCGCAGCTCGCGGCGGATCAGCGCTGCTCGAATAATGAGCACGATGAGTGAGACGAAGCTGCCCAGGATGCACACGAGAGCGGCCCAGAAAATCGGGATCGCCCAGATCGGCAGCCCGTCGTAGAGGTGGATGAGGAAGTACAGGATCTCCCCGATACTGGGCACGGTGAATGCGGGATGCAGCGCCACCGCGGTGTCACCCGCGAGTCCGGCCGTCATTCCGCCCCGCCCGCGGCCACCACCGCTGCGGGCGCGTGGGGAAGCATGGCTGCTGGGTCGGCGGCAGTGTCAAGGGTGCGGGCAAGCTCCACCGCGGAGACCGCAACGGAGGCGCCCGAACTCGCGACCGCGAGCTCGGGGGTCACCGAGGCGTGGCGAGGCTGCACCCCCGAGCTGAGTGGGGCGCCTCCCTCATCGCCGTCGCGATCGAGTCCGAGCCGCCGCAGCACGGCATCGCGTAGCCCGTTCCCGGAGAGTTCGTGCGGTGGCTCCCCCGCGCGCAAAATGTGTTCGAGGGCCTGCACGATGCGCTCGGATGCGTGACCATCGCCGTACGGATTCGGCTTTGCCGCGCGACGAGCGTGCTCCAGGTCATTTTCGAGCAGCACGGCCGCCTCAGCAATGATTCGATTGGGATCGGTTCCCACGAGTGTCAGCGTGCCAGCGTCGACGCCTTCACCTCGCTCAGTCGTGTCCCGAGCCACAAGCACGGGGGTGCCGAGCGCGGGTGCCTCCTCCTGCACACCGCCGGAGTCGGTGATGATGAGCCGGGCGGCGCCCATGAGGTGAGCAAACGCGAGGTAATCGCGGGGCTCGACAAGCAGCGCGTTCTCGCGGTCACTGAGCGCATCGAGCAGCGGGCCACGGGCAACTGGGTTCGGGTGCATAGGCACGACGAAACGGGCGTTCGGGTACCGCTCGCTGAGTTCACGGATCGCCGCGGCAATCCGCTGCAGGCCAGCGCCCCAGTTCTCGCGCCGGTGGGCAGTGACGAGCACGATGGGGTGCGCGGGATCCGGCTCCAGGCCTTCAAGCCCCGGGCCGAAGCCGCTCGCCTCCGCCGCAGCCCAGCGCAGCATATCGATTGACGTGTTTCCCGTCACGATGACGCGATCGTAGTCGACGCCCTCCCGCACCAGGTTCATCTTGTTGGCGGTCGTCGGTGCGAGGTGCAGCGCCGCGATCCGCGAGATCAGCTGCCGGTTTCCCTCTTCGGGGAACGGGGAGAGCAGGTCCGAGGTTCGCAGGCCCGCCTCGACATGCACCACTGGGATTTGGAGGTTGAACGACGCAAGCGCCGCGGCGGCGGCGGAACTCGTGTCCCCGTGCACGAGGCACGCAACCGCGCCACTCACCTCTCGACGCCCGTCTGCTTGGAACTCGGAGGGCACTGCCTGGCCGCTCCAAATCCGGTCGATTCCCACCATGATGCGCGCGAACATCTCGTTCAGGGTGGGGCGCACGCCGTCCCGGGGCTCCGACACCCGGAGGTTCGCGTCGATCCGCAGCCCGGAACGGAGAATCAGGTCCTCAACCAGCTCCATGTGCTGCCCCGTCGCGATCACAACCGGGCGAAACGTCCCTGAGTCTTGCAGCGCCCGAATCACCGGGATCATCTTGATGGCCTCGGGCCTCGTGCCAATGACCACCAGCACACGGGTGCGCTCTGCGTACGGAATATGCATGGTGTCTCCCTCGCGGTCCCCGGCAGCACCACACTGCCCCGCGGCGGCCGCGAATTCGACCGTCCATCTGCGCTGTATTCTAGGGATCCACGGGTGCGGCGCGCCAGACTCGGCGCGCCGCGCGGCTAGTCCTGGAACGGGCCCACGCGCTGCACGCGCACCGCGGGCTCGCCGTCCGCTTCAGATTCCGCGAGGTCGATGATCCCCTCGATTGCCCAGTCACGATCGCCCGACGGGTCAAGCAGCACCTGCCGGAAGCGCCACTCGCCAGCTGCCGCCGTGCTCTTGTCGATCTCGAGCAGGGCAGCATTTCGCGCGTCAGCATCCGTGCGAATCTCGTCGTACTCCGTGAAGTAGCCCGCGAGCGCATCGCGCCAGCGCTGCTCACCAAAACCGTGGGCGCCGTCAAGCTCGGCGAGCTCGGCGTAGCGTTCGAAGGCCGCGGCCTGCACCCGCCGGAAGAGCGCGTTGCGCAGCATCACCGCGAACGCGCGCTCGTTCGCAAGCACCGAGCGCGCGGGCGGGGCGAGGTCAACGGTCGCGGACTGCGCCGCGGCATGCGCTTCAGGATCGGGGTGCGCAAGCTCCTCCCACTCGTCCACAAGGCTCGAGTCAACCTGGCGCACCAACTCACCGAGCCAGTCGATGAGTTCCTCGAGCTCGGGGCTCTTCGCCTGCTCCGGCACGGTGCGCTCGATCGCGCGGTATGCGTCGCTCAAGTAGCGAAGCACCCCGCCCTCGGCGCGGCCGAGCTGGTAGAAAGACACGAGATCGCGGAACCCGAAGGCGCGCTCCACCATGTCGCGCACGATCGACTTCGGGCGCAGCTCGTAGTCACGCGCCCAAGGCACTTCTTTCACGTAGGCCTCGTACGCCTCGTCGAGCAGTTCCTTCAACGGCTGCGGGTGGGTGATCTCCTCGAGCAGTTCCATCCGCTCCTCGTACTCGATCCCCTCGGCCTTCATCGCTGCGACTGCTTCCCCACGCGCGCGGTGCTCCTGCGCCCGCACGATCGCGCGCGGGTCCTCAAGCGTTGCCTCGATGATCGAGATCACGTCGAGCGGATAGCTCACTGACTCGGGATCCAGCAGTTCGATTGCTGCAAGCGCGAACGGTGAGAGCGGCTGGTTGAGCGCAAAGTTTGCCTGGAGTTCAACGGTGAGGCGCAGCAGTCGCTGCCCCTGTGCGTCCTCGTGGACCTCCACGATGCCGCCGTTCCGCAGCGTGCGGAAAATCTCGAGCGCGGTGCGCGCGTGTGCGAACTGCCGTGCCCGCGGCTCGTGGCTGTCGAAAATGAGCATTTGCATCGTGTTGAGGGCCTCGCCCTCCCACTCCTCGCCGCGGCCGATGACGCCCAGCACCATCGAGTGGGTGACTCGCATGCGGCTGACAAGCGGCTCGGGTTCGGACGCAACGAGCTTGTCGAGTGTCTGCTCGCTCCACGCGACGAAGCCCTGCGGCGGTGCCTTCTTCTTCGCGGGCTTCGCCTTTTTTCCGCCCTTTCCGTCAGCTGCCTTCGCCGCCGCCTTCGCCGCCGCCTTCGCGTTCTCGATCTCGTGCTCCGGCGCAAGCGCGATGACATCGCCCTCGGTGTCGTAGCCCGCACGGCCCGCGCGGCCGGCAATCTGGTGGAACTCTCGCGCCGAGAGCCGGCGCATCTTTTCACCGTCGAACTTCGTGAGCGCCGTGATGACGACGGTGCGGATCGGCACATTGATGCCGACGCCGAGCGTATCCGTTCCGCAAATCACCCGGAGGAGTCCACGCTGCGCGAGCTGCTCGACGAGTCGGCGGTAGCGCGGCAGCATCCCGGCGTGGTGCACGCCGATCCCCGAACGCACGAGTCGCGAGAGCGTGCCGCCGAAACCAGTCGAGAACCGGAAATCACCAATCGCCGCTGCGATCTCGTCGCGGCCGGCGCGATCGACGATCTTGATGGACGCGAGCGCCTGGGCCTGCTCAACGGCGTGCGATTGGTTGAAGTGGACGAGGTACGCCGGCACTTCGCGATCAGCGATGAGCTGCTCCACGACCTCGTGCGCGGGGGCGACCTCGTAACTGAAGCTCAGCGGCACCGGGCGCTCAACCCCCGTGACGAGCGCGGTGTCGCGCCCCGTCGCGTCGCTGAGATCTGCCGCGAGCTCGGTGACGTCGCCGAGCGTTGCCGACATCAGCAAGAACTGCGCGTCGTGCATCAGCAGGAGCGGCACCTGCCACGCCCACCCGCGATCCGGGTCCGCGTAGTAGTGGAACTCGTCCATGATCACCTGAGTGATGCCGCCGGTCTCGGGGTTATCGACGTTTTTGTCGCGAATTGCGAGGTTCGCGAGAATCTCCGCCGTGCAGCAGAGGATCGGGGCGTCCGGGTTAATCGAGCTGTCTCCCGTGACCATCCCCACGCGCTCCGCACCAAAGATCCCCACGAGGTCAAAGAACTTCTCGCTCACGAGCGCCTTGATCGGGGCGGTGTAGACGGTACGCCGGCCCTCCGCGAGCGCAATGAAGTGCGCTCCAATCGCCACGAGCGACTTTCCGGTTCCAGTCGGCGTCGCAAGGATCACGTTGCTGCCAAGCGTGATGCCGAGGATCGCCTCCTCCTGTGCTGGGTAGAGACGCAGCCCCCGCTCGGTCTCGGCCCACGATTCAAACGCGGCGAATGCCTCATCCGCGCCGCCCGCGCGGGCAGCGTCGAGGGCCTGATCGAGGCTCATGCGTCGGTGTTCTCCTTCGTGGTGTCTGCGCCGTCGTTCGCACGTGCGGCGCCAAGCTCGGCGAACTTCGCCTGCATCGTCGGGTTGCCCCGAGTCAGCTTCTTCACCGTGACTCCCTGTGCCTTGTCGTTTGCGAGGCGCAGATTGTTCTCCGATTTGAGCAGCTGCTCCCGCACCTTCTCCATCTCGCGAATCGACGTGTCGATGCGCTTGATCGCCTCCGCAAACTGCGCGGAAGCGAGCTCGTAGTTCCGCCCGAATGCACTCTTAAACGTGTCAAGCTCACTCTCGAACTCCGTGATGTCGATGTTCTGCGACTTCACGTGCTCAAGTTCGGTCTTGTACTGCAGCGCCCCCAGTGCGGCGTTGCGCAGCAGGGTGATGAGCGGCAGGAAGAACTGCGGGCGCACGACGTACATTTTCGGGTAGCGGTGCGACACATCAACAATACCGCTGTTGTAGAGCTCACTTTCGGGCTCAAGGAGCGACACGAGCACCGCGTACTCGCAGCCCTTCTCTCGCCGATCCTTATCGAGCTCCTTCAGGAAGTCCTCGTTCTTCTTCTTTGTCGCGGTCTCGTCCGCCTCGTTCTTCATCTCGAACATGATCGAGACCACCTCGATGCCGGCCGCATCGAAGTCACGGAAGATGTAGTCGCCCTTGCTTCCGCTCCGCGCGTCGTTGTCTTTCTCGAAATACGCGTGCGGGAACGCCGTGGCACGAATCTGATTGAACGTGTTCTCGCAGTGCAGCTCGAGAGTCTCACCGATCATCTTCGTCGACAGGCGCGCTTTCATATCCCGAATACGCACGATCTCGTTGTCGCGGTCCTTGAGCTGGGTCTCGTAGCGCTCAGTGAGCGCACGTTCAGCGAGCTGCTTCTCGAGCTGCGCCTGCTGCAGGCTGCTCCGTGCCTCGTCGCGCTCTTTCTCAATGCGGCCCACGGCTTCCGTCACCGCGAGCTTTCTCGCCGTCGCCTCGCCAGCCAGCTGCGCGCGGAGCTCAGCGAGCTCGCGCTCCTGCGGCGCAACGGCCTCGCGCAGCGCGGCCTCGTGCCGCTCGCGCGTCAGGGTTTCGGCGGCGGCCCACTCCCGCTTCGCCTCCGCAAGCTCTGCGGCGAGCGCGTCGCGATCCTTCTCGACCTGCCCGAGCGCCTCCGCGACAGCGAGCCGCTGTGCGGTCTCTCCTTCGGCAAGTTGCGCCTGAAGCCGTTGGATCTCCGTATCTTTCGCGGCTTCAGCCTGCTGGAGTTTGCTGGCTGAGGTGACGCGAGCGAGCTCGAGGGCTGCGTCTTTCTCCTGCTCGGCGAGCTGGAGCCGCTCGTGCAGTTGCGCCTCAAACTCGCTGTCGCGCACCTGCTTCACGATGTCGGCATAGCCTGCCTCGTCGACGGTGAACGACTTCCCGCAGTGCGGGCACTTGATCTCGCGCATCAGCGCCTCCTTCGGGATTCGCGGTCTGAACCTTCCTGCTCCACCCTGGCACAGGCCGCCGACATTCGACCCGCGCCGGGCCGCCGGTACACTGACCGGCATGGCCGATCCCCTGCTGTTCCGTCCGTTCCGTCTCCGCAACCTTGAGGTGCGCAATCGCCTGTGGGTGTCGCCCATGTGCCAATACTCGGTGCCGGCGGCCGATGGGGTTCCCACGGATTGGCATCTGCAGCACTACGGCGCGCTGGCTCGGGGTGGGGCGGGGCTCGTGATGGTAGAGGCAACCGCTGTGGTCGCAGAAGGGCGGATCTCGCCGCGCGACCTCGGGCTGTGGAGCGACGCGCAGGTACCGGCGTTCGCGCGGATTGCTGAGCTGGCGCACGCACACGGTGCTCGCATTGGGGTGCAGCTCGGGCATGCGGGCCGCAAGGCGTCGACGCACCCGTGGCTGCCGGACGCCGCCACGGGGTCCGTCGATGTGGCGGCAGGCGGCTGGGAGACCGTCGGTGCCTCCCCCATCCCGTTTGGAGATCTCGCGACACCGCGCGAACTCACGCGCGATGAGATTCCCGGCGTCACTGCGGCGTTTGTTGCTGCGGCCGATCGAGCCGTCGCCGCTGGCTTCGACGCGATCGAGGTTCACGCTGCGCACGGCTATCTGCTTCACTCATTCCTCTCACCGTTCTCCAACCACCGGGATGACGCGTACGGTGGCGATCTCGCCGGTCGCGCACGGCTATTGCGCGAGACCGTGCGTGCGCTTCGCGCTGCGCACCCGGAGCTCCCGATTGTGGTTCGAGTGTCGGCCACCGAGTGGGTGCCCGGCGGGTTCTCCCTCGAGGAGTGCGGCATCGTTGCCGGGTGGCTTGCCGAGGACGGAGCGGACCTCGTCGATGCGTCCTCGGGCGCGAATCTGCCGGATGCCCGGATCCCCATTGGCCCCTCATATCAGGTGCCGCTCGCAGCTGAGTTGCGTGGTGGCCCGCTCGCCGTCGGCACGGTCGGCATGATCACGGAGTCTGCGCAGGCCGAGGCGATTCTCGTCACGGAGCAGGCCGACATCGTCTCCATCGGCCGCCCGCTGCTCGCCGACCCGCACCTGCCGCTGCGCTGGGCCCGCGAACTCCGCGCCCCGTCTGCCGAGTCGCTCACGCCTGGGCCGTATCACCGCGCGCGGTTCTAGGGCTCGGTTCTCGGGCTCGGTTCTCGGGTTCGGTCTTCGGGGTTGTTCCTCGAGCACGGACGCGGCGGACGCGCGGAACGCGCAGCAGTGCCTGTCGGTGGCGGGGTCTATTCTGACTCCATGACAGAGATCCTCAGCCGCGACGATCTGCTTCGTGTGCGCATGCGCGCTTTGGGTTTGGCAGCTGGCACCAGTGCTGACGACGGCAACGGCGACGGGGCCGCACGGATCGCGGCGACCGCTCGCCGTATGCTCGCGGTGCAGGGGCAGGACTGGCGGGCGTCGCGGTGGGCCCTCGGCGTGCGCACGCCGGGAACGACCGTGAGTGATGTGCACGCGGCGTTCGAAAGCGGACTCCTCGTGCGGTCATGGCCGATGCGCGGCACGATCCACGTTGTGGCGGCCGAAGACATCACCTGGCTGCAGCGCGCTACGAACCATCGGGTGCTCGCAGGTGCTCCGCGGCGGCGCGCATTCCTTGGTCTGAGCGACGCCACCCTTGATCAGCTCGTCGACATTTCGCTCACTGCGCTGGCGGGCGGGCGGGCGCTGAGCCGCGACGAACTTGCCAGCGTGTGGACGGACGCGGGGATCGAGTGGCAGAGCGGGTGGCGGTACCACGTGATCTGGTGGTTGTGCCAGAACGGACTCGCGACGTTTGGCCCGCTCCGCAATGCGAGCGAGCCGCTGCTCGTACGCGCCGATGAGTGGGTGACGTCCCCGCGCTCGCTTGAGGGCGACGAAGCGCTCGCGGAACTGGCCGCGCGCTATATTGCCGCACGTGGGCCCGTCAGCGCGAAGGACCTCGCGTGGTGGACCGGTCTCACGATCCGCGAGGCCCGGCACGCACTCCGGCTCGCGGCGGCGCAGGGCACGGCCGATGCGGTGCGCCTCGCGAGCGCGGACGGACCAGAGCTGTGGCTCGCCCCGGCGCAGCTCGGCGCGCTGCTCCCCGCAGCGAGTTCGAGTTCTGCTGAGGACCTGGCGTGGCAACTCCTCCCCGCATTCGACGAGCATCTCCTGGGCTACACGGAGCGCGACGCGCAGCTCGATCCCGAGCACTTTGCGCACATCGTGCCAGGCCGCAACGGGATGTTCCTCGCAACTGTGACGGAGAACGGCCGCACACGCGCTACCTGGCGACGCGGTGCTCGAGCGCGCAGCGGCATCGAGGTCACACCGCTCCCCGGCGAGACCGTCACCGCGGAGGCCCTCGCGCCTCGTGTCGAAGAGTGGAGCGCATTCCACGAGACCGACACGCTGCCGCTCACGATCATGGCGGCAGCACCAATGCCGCCCCAGCCAACACCCGGAGCATGAGAGTGTAGACCCATGGAAGTTGCCCTCGTCGCGGTCCTCGCAGTCGTCATTTTGGTCGGCATGTCTATCCTGGGTGGCCGGATCGGCGTGGCTGCTCCCCTGCTCCTCGTCGTCGTCGGCATCGGCATCGGCTACCTCCCCTTCGTGCCGCTCGTTGAAGTGGACCCCGAGCTCATCCTGCTCGGTGTGCTCCCGCCGCTCCTCTACGCGGCCGCGGTGAACGTGCCGCTCGTTGACTTCCGACGGAACCTGCGCCCCGTCGTCGGATTGTCGGTCCTGCTGGTGCTCATCACTGCGGTGGTAATCGGCGCGGTGCTGCACTTCGCGGTCCCGCAGATTCCGCTCCCCGTCGCCATCGCGCTCGGCGCGGTGATCAGCCCCACTGACGCCGTCGCCGCGACGTCGATTGGCAAGCGCCTCGGCATGCCTGACCGGGTGGTCGCCATCCTCGAGGGCGAAAGCCTCGTCAACGACGCAACCTCGCTCGTGCTCCTCAAGACCGCGGTCGCGGCGGTTGCCGGCAGCTTTGTGTTCTGGGAAGCAGCGGGCTCGTTCGCGTTCTCTGTCACCACCGCGATCGTCGTCGGCGGGCTCATGGGTGTGCTCACGGTGTGGCTCCGCTCGAAGCTTCGAAACCCGGTGTATGACACGCTCGTCTCGTTCACGGTTCCGTTCGTCGCGTTCATTCCGGCCGAGGCCATGCACGCGTCGGGTGTGCTCGCGGTGGTGATCACGGGGCTCTACACGGGGCACCATGCCTCACGCCGCTTCAGCGCGACCGCACGCATGAATGAGCGGCTCAACTGGCGCACCCTCCAGTTCGCGCTCGAGAACGGCGTGTTCTTGCTCATGGGATTGCAGCTCCACGCGCTGGTCGAGCACGTCGGAGACAGCCCGATCCGCCTCGAGCACGTCGCACTCATCGCGCTCGCGCTCGTCAGCGTGCTGATCGGGTGTCGGGCGCTCTTCATGCTGCCGCTGCTGCTCTCCATGCGCGGCACCGCGCGGCGGTACGAGCAGCGCAGCAATGGCTTCACGCGATTGGCGCGCCGCGCTCGCGCGACGGACGATCCGAATTCGCGGCGCGTGCAGCGGGTCGAGTTGCTTGCGGAACGCTCGCGTGCCGACCTTGAGCACGAGCGCGCGCAGCCGCTCGGGTGGCGCGACGGTGCGGCGCTCTCCTGGAGCGGCATGCGTGGCGTGGTCACGCTCGCGGCTGCCCAGTCCATCCCGGTGGGCATTCCCTACCGAGCGCAGGTCATCCTGATCGCGTTCGCGGTCGCCGTCATCACGCTGCTCCTGCACGGGCTCTCGCTCCCGCTCGTCATTCGGAAGCTGTGGCCCAATGGCTCCGGGGCCGGAGCGAGCAAGGCTGAACTCGTGTCCCTCAAAGGCGATCTCGTTGAGGCTGCAAACGCCGCAATCGACGACGCGCTCGCGAGCGACGACCCGGAACACCCGATGGTGCCCGAGGAAGTCGTGCAGCGTGCACGGGCAAGCGCGAAGATCAGCCTGACGCCCATCACACTCACCCGGGGCGGTACCGGCGGCATTATTCTGCCCAGCGAAGAGACCCCGGCCCGGGCGTACATGCGGCTGAGCCGAGTGGGGCTCGAGGCGCAGCGCGCGGCCCTTCTCGAAGAGCGAGCCATCGGGCGGTACAGCTCACACGCGCTGCACGCGGCGGAGCTCGCGCTCGACGCGCACGAGACCCGCCTGACGCCGCCCGGCACCCACTAGCGAGAGGATCGCCAGAGTTCCCGGATCAGGGGTCCAGCAAAGTCAGCGAATTTCCACGCCCGCGGCAGCGAGCTCGCGCAGGGCCGCCGCTGAGCTCTCGGGAGCGACCCCAGCAATGAATTCCGAGCGCACGCGCACGCGCAGCCCCTGCGCCACAGCGTCGAGCGCGGAGGCACGAACGCAGTAGTCGGTCGCAATACCCACGACGTCAAGTTCGTCAATGCCGCGCTCACGCAGCACCTCCGCAAGGCCACGCCCGTCGAGCGTGGTGCCCTCGAACGCGGAGTATGCGGGCGTCCCCGCGCCCTTCCGCACGTGAACGTCGATGTGACCGAGGTCGAGCGCCGGGTGGTACTCAGCCCCGGGCGTGCCCTGCACACAGTGCGGCGGCCAGGTGGACGCAAAGTCTGGTGCCGAGCCCGGCGCCGCGAAGTGTCCACCGTTGCTTGAGTCCGCCTCGTGCCAGTCTCGCGATGCGGCGACGAGAGCGAACCGCTCGGGATCGCGCGCCAGAAGCTCGGAGATGCCCGCTGCGACGGCGTTTCCGCCGGTGACACCGAGCGCACCGCCCTCCGTGAAGTCGTTCTGCACATCAACGATCAAGAGCCCACGGGCCATGGCCCCTCCAACCTCGCGAGTCAACAAGCAACGCTCTCAGCCTACGTGTCGAGCGACGAAATGGAAGCTAGCTCGCGCGGACCGGGTTCTGGTGATGGCTGAACACGATGCTCGTGCGCGTCGAGGAGACCGCCGGGTCCGCGGACAGGTGCTCGGTAACGAAGTCGCGCACGTGATCGGAATCACGCGCGGCGAGATGGATGATGAAGTCCTCAACTCCGCCCAGGAAGAAGAGCTGCATCACCTCGGGCAACCCACGGAGCTCGTCGCTCAGCTCCGTAATGCGCTGCCGGGCTCCCGAGCGCACGGTCACGCTGATGAGCACTTCGAGCCCCAGCCCCATCGCTCGGGGATCAACCGTCGCGGTAAACCCAGTGATGATGCGGCGAGACACGAGGCTGCGCACGCGGGCGATGCAGGTCGAAGCCGCCACGCCGACGCGTTCCGCAAGCTCCGCATTCGTCATCCGACCATTGGACTGCAATTCATCGACGATCTTGCGGTCAATCTCGTCCAATTCCAGCTCTGGGCGCAGATTCTTCGACCCCTCAGACATTGCTCACCGCTCTCACTCGCAGAAATCTCACCGTCACGACGAATTCCGAAGAGAATTCACCTTTTCTCTACTGATTACGAATATACTGCACAATTAGTAGGTTCCACCGCATCGTACGACGTGCTGCCATGTCGAAGCTGGGGCGGAACTCCACTTCCATCACACCCGCTGATTTCTTTGGAGCATGTCATGCGCGTCGGTATTCCCACCGAGATCAAGAACAATGAGAACCGCGTCGCCATCACGCAGGCTGGCGTCTTCGAGCTGACCCGTCGTGGCCACGAGGTGCTCGTGCAGGCCGGCGCTGGCGTCGGCTCGGCCATCACCGATGCAGAGTACGCTGCTGCCGGTGCCAAGATCGTCGAGGGCGCGGACCAGGTTTGGGCCGAGTCGGACATGATCCTCAAGGTCAAGGAGCCCATCGCTTCTGAGTACGACAAGATGCGCAAGGGACAGGTGCTCTTCACCTACCTGCACCTCGCAGCTGACCGCACCCTCACCGATGCAGTCCTGAACTCCGGCACCACCGCCATCGCGTACGAGACCGTGCAGCTCGCAAACCGCGCGCTTCCGCTGCTCGCCCCGATGTCCGAGGTTGCTGGCCGCCTGTCCGTGCAGGTTGGCGCATACTCGCTGATGAAGGCCGCTGGCGGCCGCGGCGTCCTCCTCGGCGGCGTCACCGCGACCCGTCGCGGCAAGGTTGTCGTCATCGGCGGCGGCGCTGCCGGCGAGCAGGCTGCGCGTATCGCGTACGGCATGGGCGCTGAGGTGACCGTGATCGACATCGCGATCCCCCGACTGAAGCAGCTTGAGGACGAGTTCAACGGTCGCATCCAGACCCGCACCTCGAACGCTCACAACATCACCGAGGCGCTGAAGGACGCCGATCTCGTGATCGGCTCCGTGCTGATCCCCGGCGAGAAGGCACCGAAGCTCGTCACCGACGAGATGGTCGCTCAGATGAAGCCGGGCTCGGTGCTCGTCGACATCGCGATCGACCAGGGTGGCTGCTTCGAGAACTCGCGCCCCACCACGCACGACGATCCCACCTTCGCAGTGCACAACTCGATCTACTACTGCGTGGCGAACATGCCGGGCGCGGTCCCCGAGACCTCGACCGCTGCGCTCACCAACGCCACCCTCCCCTACGTCGTCGCACTCGCCGACAAGGGCTGGGTCAAGGCACTGAACGATGACGCTGCGCTGGCCAAGGGCCTCAACGCGCACGACGGCGTGGTCACCTTCAAGGGTGTCGCCGACGCGTTCGACGGCCTCGCGTTCTCGACCGTTGAGGACGTGCTCGCAGCCAACGCGTAAGCACAGGGCGTACTCTGGATCCTATGGATCTGAAGTTCACTTTCGGAGGGGCGTCACCGGATCAGCATGATCACGGTGGCGCCCCTTCGGGCGTCTCCCCCCTCCCACTGTCCGCAAAGCCCGTATCGCTCGGCCCGACGAGCACCGTGCTCGATGTGGTGCTCCGACGCGCCGACGGCGAGCTCGTTGCAGAAGCGCTTTCCGGTGACGCCGTCACCTACGGCCGCGCGCCCGTCGCTGATGCCGACGCGAACGATGCGCCCGCATTCGCGAAGGCGCTGCGGTCCGCAATCTCGCGCGTGATCGCCGAGCTCGACAGCCCGCTCTCCGATTCCGTGACTGCGCTCGTGTTCGATCTCGGCGCGGACAACGACGCAGCGCTCGCCGCGCTCGGTCTCGACGCAGCGACGCCCGTCGTCGACGCTGCGCTCCAGCGCCGCTCTGGCCTCGCGATGGGCACACCCGTGCGACTCGGCGCCTAAGCAGACGCTCCCCGCACCAAACGAGAGGCACGCCCCCTAGCATGGGGTCGTGTCTCTCAGTCTGCGGAAGCTGCTTCTCAACCCCTCACTGCACCTGCGCCTCATCGTTGGCGGCGCAGAGGGGACCCCCGACGATGAAGCGCTCGACCGCGACTTTGAGTGGCTGCACGCCACCGACATGATCGACCCCACGCCCTTCCTGGGTCCCGCCGAAGTGATCCTCTCGCTCGGCTGGCAGTTTCCCGTCACGGAGGCTGCGGATCCCGCGGTGCCGGAAGTGCGCGTCGCCCCCGCACGCCTCTCACGCATGTACGACGACTACGCGGCACTCGTCGCCGCTCACGGCGTCATCGGCATTGGTTTCGGCAGCGACGTGCTGCATCGCGGGGTGCCGCAACCGCTCATCCAGGCGTGCCGGAAGCACGGACTCATCCTGTTCGAGGTGCCCTACGAGATCTCGTTCATGGATCTCCTCCAGGAAGCCGCGCGCGTACTGAAGCGCGACCAGACCGAGCGCTACGGCCGCTCGCTCCGCGCGCAGAAAGCAATCGCGAACGCGGCGACGCGCAGGGACGGACTGAACGCAACGCTGCGCGAAACCGCGCGGCAGCTCGGCTGCGGCGTCGCGCTCTACGACCCGCTCGGTCACGCGGTCACCGTGATCGATTCCCCCGAGGGCCGACGCGTGAGCGAGGCACAACTCACCGCGGCCGTGCAGGAGACCCTCGCGAGCGGGCAGCGCTTCCGCTCCGTGCAGGTGACCCCCGAGGTCGAGGCGGTGCTGCAGCTTCTCGGGGAGCCCGGCGACCCGAGCGGTATGCTCGTGCTGACGCTCAGCCAGGCCTTCGACGACGTGTCCCGCAATGTGCTCTCGAGTGTGCTTGCCCTCGTGAGCGTCTCACTCGAACAGAACCAGGCACTCGAGGGGCTTCACGGCACCCTGCGCGAGGCGCTGCTGCAGCTCCTGCTCTCCGGCAACGTGGGCGTCACCTCGCACATTGTCGAGAGCGTGTGGCGGCCGCTCCCCCGACTGCCGCTGGTCACACTCGTTGGGGTCCCCCACCAATTCGATGCCGCGCGCGTGCTGCCCGCGCTCGAGACGCTGCAGGCTCAGGAGGAGCTGCGCATCTTCTTCGCGCGCTACCGGAGCGACGTGGCCATCCTCGTCAGCGAAGCGGAGGCGGATCGCGTCATCGCGCACCTCGGCGGCTTCGCGCTCACGCTCGGGAGGTCTCGCTGCGAACGGTGGGAGGGGCTCGAACTTGCGCTCGAGGAAGCGAAGAAGGCCGCAGAGTTTGGGCTGCGCCGAGACTCCTCTGAGGTCACTGCGTTCCCCGACATTTGGCGGGCCGGGGTGTCCGACCTCATCGACTCCTCAGACGCTGCCCACGTCGCGCGACGCCTCCTCGGGCCGCTCACGGAGCACGACGCCGCGAACGATACGGAGCTGCTCCGCACGCTCAGCGTGTGGCTGCGGCACCACGGGCGCCCGCTCCCGGCATCGCGCGAGCTGGGGGTCCATCGCCACACCCTGGCGCACCGACTCCAGCTCGTCTCGCAGCTCACAGGCGCGGACCTCGAGGATTTCCAGCTCCGCGCGGAGTTCGCGCTCGCGCTGCGCTATTTCCAGACGGAACAAACAGTCGACTAGCACCACGCGCACTCGACACTTTGTAAACAACCACACCCACGAAAGCTTCGACGCTCGGTCGATCCCGATCTGATTTTTCACCAAGCTGGTGAATGCACCGACGCTCTGCACCGCCCATGCTGGTGAGTGGCCCGTTCGAGGCCCGACACGCAAAGGAGCGATGTATGACGAAACTCAAGAGGAGCCTCGGCTTCGGCGCCGCATACGCGGCGTCCACCGGGCTCGTGGTCTCCGGCACCGCCATGGTGTCGCTCGGCAACGGATTTGGCACGGGCGGCCTCGCCTTCGCGATCCCGGCGTTCATCGGCCTCATCATCATCACGATGGTCGCCATCTCGTACGGCGAGCTCGCGTCAATGCTTCCGGGCGGCGGCATGGTCGGCGAGTACACGCTCCCCGCGCTCGGCCGTCTTCCCGCGATCCTTGCGGTGCTCGGTGGATACCTCGTGCTCGTCTCCGCCGACGGCGGCACGCAGCTCATGGTTGCGGGCGATTCCTTCGAAGGCCTTACTGGCTTCCCCGCGCCGGCTTTCTCCTTCATTCTGCTCGGGATCCTTCTCACGCTGAACATCTCCGGCGTCGACATCTTCGCCCGCGTGCAGATCCCCGTCGTGTTCGGCATGATGGGCATCCTCGCGGTCATGGGGCTCGCCGGCGTGTTCGGCTTCACCTCGCAGACCCCCGTCGACAACCCCGTACTCAACACCGATTGGGGCACGCTCGCGTCGATGGGCGCCGTGGCGATCTGGCTCTACATCGGCATGGAGTTCGTTGCGCCGCTCGCGGAAGAGGTGCGCAAGCCGTGGAAGACGATTCCCGCTGCCATGATCATCGGCGTCACCACGATCTTCCTCGTCGATGTGCTCTTCGGCTGGGGCGCGACGCGATTCGCTGACCTTGCGGAGATGGCGAGCTCCTCGATCCCGCACGTGGTGGGCGCCACCGCAATCTTCGGCGCCACCGGCGGACTCATCATGACGGTCGTGACGATTCTTGCCTCGTTCTCGACGGGCAACTCGTACCTCGCCGCAATTCCGCGCATGCTCTATGGCCTCGCGAACGAGGGCCTGCTGCCGAAGTGGCTTGCGAAGGTCAGCCGCCGCACCCGTGTGCCCTGGGCCGGCATGATCGTCACTGCAGCGTGCATGGCTTCCGTGCTGCTGTACTCGACCTTCGCGCAGGGCGGCATCGAGCTGATCCTCAATCTGATTAGCATTGCGTGCACCACCTGGTTGTTCAGCTACATCATCGCGCAGGTCGACGTGATCGTGCTGCGCCGCAAGTACCCAAACGCGCGTCGTCCGTTCAAGACGCCCTTCTACCCGGTGCCCCAGGTGCTCGGCATCGCATCGTGCGTCTACCTCATCGTGTTCATCGTTCCCGAGATGTCGCAGCGCATCGTGATCTGGTCGAGCGCCGCCGTCATCCTCGGCGCCATCGCGCTCTTCGCGGTGATCTGGCTGAAGCGCAACCGGCTGCCGCTGTTCACCCCGACGGACCTCACGCACACGCAGAACAACATCGTGGTGCGCTCGGAGAGCCTCGAGGACGATGAGGTCGCGCGATGAGCAGCCGCGAACCGCGCTTCGGGCCCGCTGTGCCCGGATTGGGATCGGGGCCGGCCGCACCCTCCGGCCGCCCGCGTCGCAGGCGCCGCCACCCGCTCGCGGGCGCTGGGCCGATCGTTGATCGCGCACGTGCCGCGCTCGTTCGAACCGCGGCCGAGTTCGGCGAGGTCGTGCGGAAAGATCAGACGAGCGTCACCGTGCGCACTGGAGACGGGATCGAAGTGACCCTCAGCTACGACGGGGGAAACTTCATCTTCTCCCGCGTGTACAACCTGACGCTCACGGCATCGCTGCCCGCCGCGTCCGACGTGCCCACCGGGCTCGTGCTCTCGCATCGCGAGCGGAGCGGCCCCCGTTTCGTGCGCGGCGCGGACCGCGGCGCCGCACGGGCGACGAAGGACCCGCAGCTGGCCGCGCTGAACACGAACGTGTCCGCGCGACTGCGCGCGGTCGATCTCCTCTCAGGGACGGTCGCTGGCCCTCGCAGTGCGCGGCGCCTCACACTCACCCCCATGGGTGGTTCGTATGTGTGGGTACTCATTCCCCCGGTGTTCAAAGCCACCGCATTCCCCGCAGGCGAGCCCGAACGACTCCTCGACATCATTCGGGAGCTACGCTCCTGGTCGCCCGTCTCCGCCTAGTCTCTCTCGAAAGGACCAATCCGTGATCACCATGAACGCGGCCGTGTTTGTCGGCCCGAACCAGCCCCTTGAACTGCGCGAACTGACAATCTCCGACGAGCCCGGCCCGCAGGAGGTGCTCGTCAAGCTCGCCGCTTCCGGGGTGTGCCACAGCGACCTGCACGCGCTCGACGGCGATTGGGACACCCCCGCCCCGCTCGTGCTGGGCCACGAGGGCGCCGGGATCGTGCAGGCGGTCGGTTCCGAGGTTACCGAGCTTGCCGAGGGCGATCACGTGATCCTCTCGTGGACCCCGTCCTGCCAGAAGTGCGAGTTCTGCGTCTCCGGCCGCCCGGTTCTCTGCCAGCTGGCCAACGAGACCGCGTACCAGCACGTCTTCTTCGACGGGAAGCCCCGTCTGCGCGATGGCGACGAAGATGTGCGCAGCTTCCTCGCGGTCGGCTCGTTCGGTGAGTACGCGATGGTGCCCGCGTCAGCCGCGATTCGCATTCGCAAGGATGCCCCGCTCGCGCAGGCGGCGCTCGTCGGTTGCGCAGTCACCACGGGCATCGGCGCGGTCACGAACACGGCAGGCGTCGAGCCCGGCAGCACCGTGCTCGTCGTGGGCTGCGGCGGCGTCGGCCTGAACGTAGTGCAGGGCGCCCGGCTCGCCGGCGCGAAGCAGATCATCGTCGCCGATGTGAGCCAGGAGAAGCTTGAGCTCGGCCGCACCTTCGGCGCGACGCACGTGATCAACAGCCGTGAGGTCGACCTCGTCGACACGGTTCGCGAGCTCACCGACGGCCGCGGGGTCGACTACGCGTTTGAGGCGATCGGCCTGCCGTTCACCATCGAAGCGTGTTACGAGGCGATCCGCCGCGGCGGCACCGCGGTCGTGGTGGGTCAGGTGGCAGACGGCGTGAAGATCTCGATCGACCCGTTCGTGATGAGCGACCAGGAGAAGAGCCTCATCGGTTCGAACTACGGCTCAAGTCGCCAGTCGATCGACTTCCCGAAGATCATCGACCTGTACATGGAGGGCCGCGTCGATCTCGATTCGATGGTCACCGATCGGATCGCCCTCAACGAGGTGAACGAGGCGTTTGCTGAGATGCGCAAGGGCCGCGGTATTCGTTCGGTGATCGAGTACGGCGCGTAGCCACGGCACAGGACTCGGCCCCGGGACGCGCAGTGTGCGCCCCGGGGCCGTTCGTCATTCCGCGCGGCTCAGCCCTGGAACTTGAGAATGCGCTCCAATGCCTCGGCCACAGCGCTCTCGCCGGCCGCGTACGAGAGCCGAACCGCGCGATTCCCCGCAACGGGGTCGAAGTCCGTGCCGGGCACGACGGCAACATCGCCACGCTCGAGCAGGGCACGCGCGTAGCTCGAGGAGTCTCCGAAGCGCTCGAGCTGCGGCCCGAGTTCGGAGTAGTAGTAGAAGGCACCGTCCGACGGAGCAGCGGCACCCCACTCGAGCTGCGGCGCCGCATCAAGAATCAGCGTGCGGGCGCGAGCGAAACCGGAGACGATCGCGTCACGCTCTGCGTAGCTCTCTGGAGTGAATGCGGTGAGCGCGAGCTCCTGCGCGGGCGCGGGGGGTGAGAGGGCAAAGTTCGATGCGAGTGCCTCGACCGGCGCCACGAGCGCCTGCGGCAGGATCGCCCAGCCGAGGCGCCAGCCGGTCATGCCCCAGTACTTCGAGAACGAGTTGATGACCACCGCTTCGGGGTCAAGTTCACGTAGGGTAACACCGCGCGGGTCGGGCTCCCCCGCCTCGGGGAACGTGATCCCGTGGTAGATCTCATCACTGATGATGCGGACGCTGTGCGCCACGCACCAGTCCACGAGCCCCGTGAGTGCGGCGCGGCCGAGCATGGTTCCGGTCGGGTTGGCTGGAGACGCGAGCACGAGCCCCGCGAGCGGTCCGTGGGCCGCCACCGCTGCAGCGAGCAGCTCAGGCGTGGGCTGGTACCGGGTCTCTGGCCCGGTTGGGATCTCCACCACCTGGACGCCGAGCGCCGTGAGGATGTTGCGATAGGCGGGGTATCCCGGGCTCGCAAGGGCGACACGATCGCCCGGGTCGAACGCCGCAAGGAACACCAGCTGGAACGCCCCCGACGACCCGGTGGTTACCGCGACCGTGCCCGGATCCACGTCAATGCCGTACCAGGAGCGGTAGTGACCAGCGATCGCCTCGCGAAGCGGGGTGGTCCCCAGCGGGCCGGTATACCCCGCGGGTTGGAAGGTGCCCGGCGCCGGGCGAGCGCTCGGCTCCCCCGCACAGAGTGACACGATGTCGTGCCCCGCAGCGCGGCGTCGCGCCACCTCGTCGGTGATCTGCATCACTTCAAAGGCAGGAATCTCGGAGCGGGCGGAAACACCCAACTGGGCGCCCACGGGCGACGCGGGCAAGCGCCGGGCGGGCGGAGTCTTCAACGGGCCACCTGGGGTCATCATGCCTCCACGCTATCTTGCATCGCAGGAGAGTCCTGCGACTTCTCACGAGAAGGAACTGCCGCGTCGAGGTGACGCAGGAAAATGATGAGCCACGCGAAGATGATGCCGGCTGCGACAAGCTCGAACGCCGCAAGGTTGTAGTATCCAAGCGGCCAGAAGAGCAGCGCGGAGAACGCGATGCCGATCAGCACGACGTCGGAGAACAGCAGGAACACGCGTGAAAAGCCGTCGAGAATCCAGCGCAGGCCGATGAGCAGCGCGCCGAACACCACCGCCATTCCGGTCGCGAAGGTGTTGTGCACGAGCAGGCTCACATTCACCGGCACGAGTCCCACACCGGCGAGACCAACGCCGACGCCGAGAAACGCCCACTGGACGAGCCGCACGTTTCGGGTGCGGCTCGGCGGCGCGGCAGCCGCCCACACGGTCAAAGAGCCAGCGATCAGCGATCCGAGCGACGCCATGAGCAGACCGCCGACGATGAGCGTCGAGTTGAAGACGATGCTGCTGAGGCTCTCGCCGACCCCTAACTCGCTAAAGTGCAGTCGCCACCACTCCGCATCGCTCGTGCTGAGCATTGCCACGAGCACGCCGCCGGTCATGAACACCGCGAACAGCGTGGACAGTCGCGCGGTGGTGAGGTCGCCGCCCGAGAGCGTGCCCGCGTACCCCGCCGCGGCGCTGAGCAACACGGTGATCATGATGCTCGTGAAGGCGTCCACCTGCAGCCCCATGAAACCGCGCATCAGCACCGAGGTGGTGAGTCCCACCAGCAGAATCGCGATGCCCGCGTGCACGAGCGCAATGGCGAGCGCGTTGACTATGGCCTGCGCTCGGACCGCTGCTGGTCGCCACCCGGGCACGGGCGGAATCGGTGAGCGCAGGTGTTCCACCACCGATGTCACCGCCGCCGCACAGGCTGCGAGCACCAGCCCGACGCTGCCGGGCGAGACCGCACCCCAGAGCGGCACGGGGCCGTGGAATGCGATGAGCCCCGTGACGAGCGCAACGAGTGCCGCAATCAGCGCTGCGGCGAACGCGCGCGTTTCGCGACGCAGCCGCGGCGAATCCTGCACGCTTTCCTCCCCCGGGTACAGCAGCCGGAAGACGGTGTCGAGCGCGCGGTGCGTCCGCGTGGGGGTGACGGAGTTCATGGGCTCAGTGTAGAGCCGGGCTCGCGTCAGATCGCCGCGCCGCGGCTCTTCCCGCCAACGCTTTCGACGCCACCACCCACTGCGTGCGTGGTGCGACTGGCTCGCTCAGTGAGGCGCAGGTAGCCGGACAGCGCCGCGACGCCCTCGGCGCTTCCGGGCAAGCCGTCGCCGAGCCGTTCGGAGGAGACTAGGTGCGCGGCCCACTGTGCCCGGCTGATCGCCACGTTCAGTCGGTTGCGCATCAGGAGAAATTCGAGCCCCCGCGGCACGTCCTCAGCACTCGACGCCGCGAGCGTGACGATAGCGATGGCTGCCTCCATGCCCTGGAACCTGTCGACGGTACCAACGCGTACGCCCCCGAGCCCGGCTGCAGCGAGCGCGTCGGACACGCACTCGACCTGCGCGTTGTACGCGGCAACAACGATGACATCGTGGGCCGTGAGGGAGCGAGCGCGGGCGCCGCCATCGTCAAGTGTCCCTGCGAGCGCCGTGCGCACGAGCTCCACCACGACTTCAGCCTCCTCGACCGAGAACGTCGCGTTCCCGCGATGCGCAACGGGATGCCAGACGAGGCCCTCTGGGCCGGCCCCGGTGACACTGCGCAAGCTCGCGCTCGTGTGCGCGTGGAGGCGCCCCTCGTACGAGAGTTCGGAGACCACCTCCGCGAGAGCCGGGCGCATGCGACGGGTCTCCGCGAGAAAGTACCCCTGCGCGCTGGGAATCGTGTCGTGATTGCCGATCAGCCAGGCGAGCGCGGACGTATCCACGGGCTCGGGGTGGGTCCCCTGCGAGACCTGCGGCAGCTGCTGCGGATCGCCGAGCAGCAGCAGGCGCTGCGCGGAAACGGACGCGGCAATCGTTGGCGCAAGCGAGAACTGGCCGGCCTCATCGATGACCAGGAGGTCAAGGGCACGACGCGGGAAACGCGTGCCATTGCTGAAGTCCCACGCCGTGCCACCCACCACGCAGCCCCGACCGAGCTCGGCGTTGTCGCGCAGAAAGCCCGCGTGCCCGTTTCGCCCAATCACCGTGTACGGCGGCTCAGGCGCGTCAGGTGCAAGCGCGCCGCCCTGCGGCACTTTGCCCACCGCACCCGGGTGCAGGCCAGCAGCGACAACCCCCTCGAGCACGTTCTCGACAACGCGGTGTGATTGCGCAACCACCCCAATGCGCCAGCCGTCTCGTTCCACCAGCTGCCGGATGACGCGAGCAGCGAGGTATGTCTTCCCGGTGCCTGGCGGGCCCTGCACCGCAAGCGCCGATCGGTCTAAGCGGCGGAGACTCGCGATCACCGCCCCGATCGTTCGTGCGTCTTCCTGTCCGCCGCCAGCGCGCAGCGCCTCCTCTGAATCCGGTTGCACTGGCGGCACGCCGCCAGTGAGTCGCGGCGGGTCGCGTCGCAGGAGCCCGACGACCGGGTCGGCATACTCGAGGCCCGATGCGAGCGCATCAGCGTACTCCTGACCCCACTCCTCGATCGCCACGCGCTGCTGCCCCTCGTTCGGCGGCGGCCCGGGAGTCACGGCAACGGGAAGTACCGCATACTTCGCCGCATCACGCGGCAGGGTTTCTGCAACGAGGATGCCCCGCTCGTCTCGCTCAAGCACGCGGGCGAGGCGAGCGGTGCGCTCACCGGGGCCGGTCCGCGGGTCCCGGAAAGGACCGGGCGCGGCGTACACGAGAAACACCTCGCCGCCGGCTTTCGCCGAGCTGCCCGGCGCGAGCTCGCCGCCGAGCCGAAGCGTTCGCCGCTGCACGCGACCGCGTGGTGGGGTGTGCCAGCTTTCCTCGACGCGACTGAGTGCTGGGTCAACCACGAGAACATCGCGAGTATCCGCCCACTCCTCAATCGGCTCGATGAGCCGAGCGAAGTGCTCCCACCAGAACGACTTGCGCTCACGCGCGTGGTAGTCGATCGCGCTGCCGGCAAGCGCCGCCGCGACACGATCTCGCGGATCCGCGGCATGCGTGGCGTGCTGCGTGAGCGCCTCCGCCAGACCGCTCACCTCGAATTCGCGCTCGGAGTCTGGCTCCGGGCGCGGAGCCGGATCGACCCCGTGCTGCCGTGCAATCCCCAGGAGCCAATCGCGCAGCCGAAGCGTCGAAACGCAGTCGTAACGGTTGTAGTCGGCAATCGCTTCCAATCGCGCGGCCCCCACTGCCTTCACCGCCAGGTCTGCGCTCGCAAGCTGCGCGGTCGCGTCTGCATACTCGGTGACCGACTGCGCTGCCGAGGTGACGCCCGCCTCATCGCGCAGCTCCTCACCCATGTAGAGCGGCTCCAACTTCTTGATGGAGTACGAGCGCGAGCCCACAAGCAATGCGCGGCGCACAATCGGGAAGAGGTCGATGAGCACGTCATCCCGCAGCAGCGCGTCGACCTCGGCCTCCCCGACGCCATGGCGGGCCGCGATGCTGAGCAGGTGGGTGCGCTCGTACGACGCGTAGTGGTAGACGCGCATCCCCGGGTACGCGGCACGGCGCTCGGCAAGAAGCGCGAGAAAACGCTCAAGTGCTCGCCGCTCGGCCGTGAGATCGTGCGCCCAGAGCCCCGTGAACTGCTCTGCCGTGTCCACGAAACCGAACAGGTAGTCGATCCCCCAGCGAGCGGATTCGGCGTCCCCCGGCTCGCGATAGAGCGGATCCCCCTCAAAGTCGAAGAACAGGTCCCCGGGATTCGGCGCCGGAATCGCGGCGAGTGCCGCCGGGTCCACGACGCGCACGAGGGGCGGGCCGAGCCTGGGCGCGCCAACCTGCACCTCGGCCTGCGCCGCGAGCTTTGTCAGCGTCGCCGGGCGGATACCAGGTACCGTCGTCTCCCCGGAAACGATGCGCGGCAGCTCCGCTGCGACCGCGTCGATCGTTCGGAATCCGGCGACCCAAAGAGCATCCCGCTGCGTGCCGCGCATCCCGGCGATCAAGAGCGGGTCGCGCGTGCGCTCGATTTCGGGCGCACACACCTCGCACCGACCACAGGCTGCGATCTCGGGGGTGCCCCAGGCGAGCGGCGGCGCGCTGGCCCGTGTGCCATCGGGGCCGGTCTCGCATGCCCGGTCAAGGATGAGCCGATGCAGCCGCGCTCGACGCGCGCGGAAGACCGGCGCGATGTCTGCAACCCGATGGCTCGAGCGAGCCCCATCGCCCAGGATGAGCGTCGCCGTCGGCGCAACCGGCACCCCGATGCGCTCCAGTTGCTCGGCATACGCGGCGAGCTGCATGAGCGCAGAGACGCGGGCCTTTCGCGCGAGCTTCGTGTCTTCCACTTCGAATGCTCCATCAGGGGTGCGGCGCAGGAAGTCGGCGAACCCGACAAAGCCGATCTCGGGCTCACCCGGCCGAGCAGCGCGCTGATCTGGTTCGAAGAAGGTTGCCTGAAAAACAACCTCCGCAGCTCCCAGGAGTGCGGATCGCGTGAGCTCGGCCACCGCGATCAGGTCTGGCTCGGCAACGCTCTTCGGCCGCGGAATTTCCACCACGCCGCCCGACTCTCCGACAGCGCCCGCGCCGAACTCGCTCCGGTACGCATCAAGCGTGCGCTCCTCGTGCGCGTCGCCGAGACGTGCGGCACGGGCCAGCATGGGGTCGTCGTCAGGAGGCACGACAACGTCGCGTCCAAACTTCGCATCAGCCCGACGCAAAAACGCGAACTCGCACGCGCTGGCCGCCGTCAGGTCACTCGCGCTCGTCATAATGCGCTCGCCGCCGTCGCTTCGCTGCTGCAGAAACACGGGACCCCCTTCGTTTATTTGCCCGCGCGGCCGATTCCGCCGTTCAGACGACGGTATCGCGCGCCGCCGACATTCACGCGAATCTCCCGATCCACGGCGCTTTCTCGGCGACACCCACTAGACTGGTGGGCACAGGGCGTGTTCTTCCCGCCCCGCGTCGCTGACGTTCAGCCGCCCGGACTCTGGTCGCGGGCCGCCGGAGCATTCGCGGCGAACGACTGCGCGATCCCGCGCACTCGCCGATTCCCGCAGCCCGCGTCCGCCTCTCGGCATGGCATCCGTCCGCCGCGCGCTGCATCGATGCAGAAAGGTCCCTGTGACCGAGACCACCACCCCCACGTTCGAATCGCTCGGCGTCCCGGCAGCCATTGCTGACGCACTCGCGAAGAACGGAAAGTCCGCGCCGTTCCCGATCCAGCGCGACACCCTCCCCGACACGCTTGCCGGCCGCGACGTGCTCGGCCGCGGCCGCACCGGCTCCGGCAAGACCATCGCCTTTGGCATCCCGCTGGTGGCGAACCTCGCCGAGGATGTCGTGGCGAAGCGTCGCCCCAGCCGTCCGCGCGCTATCGTGCTCGCCCCGACTCGCGAGCTCGTCACGCAGATCGCCGAAACGGTGAAGATGCTCGCCGACCCCGTCGGGGTGAAGGTCACCACCATCTTCGGTGGGATCCCGCAGCGTCGCCAGGAGGTCGCGCTCGAGGGCGGTGTCGATATCGTCGTGGCCGCACCCGGTCGCCTGGACGACCTCATGAAGCAGGGTCTCGTCTCGCTCGACGGCGTCGAGATCACCGTGCTCGACGAGGCCGACCACATGGCCGACATGGGCTTCCTGCCCGTCGTCACGCGAATCCTGAACAAGACCCCGAAGATGGGGCAGCGCCTCCTCTTCAGCGCCACCCTCGACAACGGGGTGGACGCGCTGGTGAAGAAGTACCTGCACAACCCGATTCTGCACTCCGTTGATTCGGCAGAGTCCCCCGTGCCGCAGCTGACGCACCACGTGTTCGAGGTGGCCGGTAAGGACGACAAGGATGCACTCATTGAGGCGCTCGCTTCGGGCACCGCGCGTCGCATCTTCTTCACCCGAATGAAGCACCAGGCGAAGCGTCTCGCAAAGCAGCTCACGTCGCGCGGGATTCCTGCGGTAGAGCTGCAGGGCAACCTCTCGCAGAACGCGCGTGATCGCAACCTTGCCGAGTTTGTCAGCGGTGACGCGAAGGTGCTCGTCGCGACCGACGTTGCCGCCCGCGGTGTGCACGTCGACGGCGTCGAGCTCGTGGTGCACATCGACCCGCCCGTCGAGCACAAGGCGTACCTCCACCGCTCCGGCCGCACGGCACGCGCCGGCAATGAGGGCGACGTGGTCACGCTCGTGCTGCCCGAGCAGCGCGGCGAGATGCGCCAGATCATGCGCGCAGCAAAGATCCGCGTCACGCCGCGTCCGGTCAACCCGAACGCTGCGAGCATTGATCCCGAGGTGCTCGCTCTGATCGGTGAGGTCGCGCCGCGCGTCGACGCTCGCGAGACCGAGCGCCGTCGCGCCGAGGCACAGGCCGCGCAGCAGCGCGCTGCCGGCCACAACCCCTCGGGGCAGGGCAAGTCGACGGGCGCAAACGCAAAGCGGAAGCGTTCACGTGGCGGCCGCGGGCGCGGCGACGGTGCGGCTGCGAGCGGCACTCCCACCCAGGCGGGTGGCGCAGGCCGCGGGCAGCAGTCCGGCGGCGGTCGTGGGCGCGGCGGCCAGGGCGGTCAGGGTCGCGGCGCTCAGTCGCAGGGCGAGCAGGGCGGCCAGCGCCAGGGTGGCCGCGGCCAGCAGGGTCAGGGCCATCAGAGCGCGGGCCGCGGGCAGGGCCAACAGGGCGGCCAGCGCCGTTCGGGCCGGCGCGCACAGGGCGGCGGCCCGGTCTACTCGACGAGCTCCTAACCTCGTCGGAGCGGCGGGGATCCGCGCGGCGCACGCAGCCCGCGGGTTCCCCGCTGATTCCACCTCCGAGAATGCGGCGCGCCGACGCGCGCCAGTTCCACCAAATTTCGCGCCGAACTTCGGCGTTCCGCGATAGCACGCACGGCCGCCGCGGCCATATACTTTTCTGATGGGTATTTACGGGGAGCTGGGCAAGAACCCCGGCGTATTTCGGGTGTTGGTGTCGCAGCTGCTGGCCCGATTCCCGTTTGGGATGCTCTCGATCATCCTGCTGCTGCACATCCAGGTCTCGTACGGTGACTACACCTCGGCCGGCCTCGTCCTAGCGACGCAGAGCCTCGGCCAGGCCGTCTCCGGACCACTGAGCAGCCGCCTCATGGGCCGCCTCGGCATGCGCCCCGTGCTCTCGGTCACCTCGGTGATCTGCGCCGTGCTGCTCGTCACGATCGCGTTCGTGCACCTGCCGCTCTTCGTGGTCGCCGGCCTCGCGCTGCTCGTGGGTCTCACCACCCCGCCGATCACGCCCGCGGTGCGCACGATCTACCCGAAGCTCGTGCCGAGCAAGCAGCTCGCGGGCCTCTTCTCACTCGACGCCGCAGCGCAGGAGCTGATCTGGGTGCTCGGCCCGGTCGTCGCCGTGTTCGTCACCTCGCAGTTCGGCACCACCGCCGGCCTGTGTGTGGCGGCTGGCTTCATGGTGTTCGGTGGCGCATGGTTCATCCTCTCGAAGCCGGTCGCCCAGGTGAAGATCCCGCCGTCGAAGCGCGGCTTCGGCGCGGTACTCCGCTACCCCACCGTCATCATCTCGACCATCGTCGGTTTCTTCTTCGTCGCCTCGTTCGCCGCGATTGAGGCAGGCATTGTCGCCGCGTTCTCGAGCGGCGAAGGCGCCGGCCACGGGAGCATGGAGTCAGGCATCGTGCTCGCACTTTTCGCCGGCGGCTCGCTCGTGGGCGGCTTGCTCATGGGTCACCGCGAACTGCGCCCCACCTCGCTCCTGCTGCGCATCCTCGTGGTGCTGGCCGGCACCCTCGCCTGCCTCGTCAGCCTGAACATCTGGTGGCTCGGCGCTGTGCTCTTCCTGGGCGGCCTCGGCACCGCTCCCGCCTTCGCCGCGATTTCGAGCATCGTGAGCTCCACCGTGAAGTTCTCGGAGACTGCCGAGGCCTACGGCTGGGTCGGCACGGGCCAACTCGTCGGCGTGGCCACGGGCTCGGCGCTCGCCGGCATTGCGATCGACGTCGCGGGCGCGCACGGCGCGATCGTGGTGTCCTCGATCCTGCTCGGAATCTGCGCGATCGTCGCGGCCACCACGCTGCGTTGGCTGCCCGACCTTCGCGGTCGCGCAATCGAGTCGCCGCCGGAGACCGGTACCATCACCATCCCGTTGAACTAGCGTCCCTGCGGGGTCGCGCACCGAGGAGGCCGCAGACGATGGGGTACACACGACCCGAGATCCGGAGCCTGGAGTTTCGCGATGCTGCGGGCGCGGTGATCCCGTTTGGGGAGCGCTGGGCGGATCGCGACGACGGGCCGCCCGAGGACGCGTATTCGCGCGAGGAACACCCGGAGCGCTTCGCGCCGCTGCACACCATCGCCGAGGCGCTCATCGCGCATCTCCGCGACGCCTACGATGTGGCGGTTTGGGAGGGCACGGCCTCGTTCTCTGAGCTGCTCAACGCCCCCGGGATCGACGAGTCGACGCGTGCCGTGCGCATCACGCCGCGCGATCCGCACTGCGCGCCGATCACGCTGACCTTCACGGACCTCCCCGGCGTCATGCTCACTTCCGGCTACTACTCGGACACCGCGTTTCCCTCATGCGGCTGCAGCGCCTGCGATGAAACCTGGGAAGAGGAGGGTGCGCGGCTCGAGGACCACGTGCTCGCGATCGTTGCGGGCGGGTTCACGGAGCGGGCATGGCCGTCCCCTTGGCGGGAACTTCGTGCGCCCGACGGGAGCTGGGCGGAGAGCGGCTCCGTTCAGGAGGGCACGGTGCCCGCGGAGCGCCTCGCCACGGCCGAAGCGCGGCTCGCGGAGCTGCGGCGCGCGCACCCTGCGGGAAACTGGCAACCCTGGCCGGTTCGCGTACGCCCCTAATCTCACGAACGGCATGCAGCTTGGGATCCGGAGGCGCGATGCCCGCCCCGGGCCGACCCGCTGCACCGGCCTGACCCGCAGATCAGGCACCGTGCACCGAGAACGGGGCTGGATCCGCGCGGCTGCGCCACACTGGAGTGACCGACGTCACAGCGATCAGTGGAGGGGTGCGTGTCCGCAGACAACACCATGCACATGGCCAACAGCTTCGATCCGCGGGGAGCCAGCGCGCTTGACGTGGCTGACCGAGAGCTTCTCGCGCGGCGCACGCGTGTGCTGGGCGCGCCGTACCGCTTGTTCTACGAGCGCCCCGTGCACGCGGTGCGCGGGAATGGGGTGCTGCTCTACGACGCGGCGGGCCTGGACTACCTCGATGCGTACAACAATGTGCCCGTCGTGGGGCACTCGAATCCGCAGGTGCGGGAGCGGGTCTCGGCACAGCTCGACGTGTTGAACACCCACACCCGATACCTCACTGATGCGGTGGTCGACTACGCGGAGCGCCTCACCGGGCTGTTCGACATTGCCGATGCGCAGGCGGTGTTCGTGTGCACCGGGAGCGAGGCGGTGGATCTCGCGTTGCGCATGGCGCGGCACGTGACCGGGAGGCGCGGAGTCATTGCGACGGCGCATGCCTACCACGGCACCACGGAGGCAGCCGCGGCGATTTCGCCGAGCCTCGGCCCGAACAACCCGATCCCCGGCGAGGTCGAACTTGTCGCCGCACCCGATCTCGCGCGTGAAGACCCTGCGAGCGCGGCGGCCGCGTTTGCCGCTCGAGTCACCGAGGCAATCACCGCGCTGCGCGCGCGGGGGCACGAGCCCGCGGCGTTGATCGTGGACTCCGTCATGTCGAGCGATGGGCTGCAGGGCACCGCCGCTCGGGTGCTCGAACCCGCGGCCGCCGTAGCCGGGGCGGCCGGCGCCCTATACATCGCCGATGAGGTGCAAGCTGGTTTTGGGCGCACGGGTGCGTGGTGGGGCTACCCGCATCAGGGGGTGCGCCCCGACCTCGTGGTGCTCGGCAAACCGATGGGCAACGGGATCCCGATCGCGGGCGTGATTGGGCGACCTGACGTGTTCGAGGTGTTCGGCCGCGACGTGCGCTACTTCAATACCTTCGGCGGGAACCCCGTCAGTATCGCCGCGGCGGGCGCCGTGCTCGACGAGCTCGAGAATCGGCGGCTCCTCGCGAGCGCGAGCACGGTGGGCGATCTTCTGCTCCGCGAGTGCACTGCGCTCGCGGGCACACATGGCGGAGTTTCCGCGGTGCGCGGGTCGGGCCTCTTCCTCGCACTCGAGATCACTGATCCGGCGACGGGGGCTGCCGACGCGGCCCGTGCCGCCGCGATCGTCAATCACATGCGCGAGAACCGCGTACTGATTTCCGCATCCGGGGTCTCAGCGAACGTGCTCAAGGTGCGGCCGCCGCTCGTGTTCGCGGAGTCCGACGCCCCTCGCCTGCTCGACGCGCTCGACGCCGCGCTGGCTGCGCCCCTCGCAGGGTAGCTTCTCCGCCAGAGGGCAGGCTCTCGCGCGATAAACCCTGCCCCGCTGCGGCGAATCTACCCCGCGGGGGTGGCAGGCGCGGCGACGCGCTCTGCCATCCGCGGCGCGGACTCCTCGAGCAGACGCTCGAGCGCGGGCCAGGTTGCGGCCATCCGCGCACGCGCGTACGACGCGTTCTCCCCCACACTCCGCTCGGTCCACGTGCTCGCGTTCACGGCCAACCGGGCGACCGCGAGCGGAAACACCACGTCGAGCTCCGCCTCCGTGAGCGCCGCCCGCTCCAGATAGCCGCCCACCACGTCGCAGAACGCTGCGGCCGGGTCGTCTTGCCGGAGCGTGGCGTACGCGGCAGCGACCGCGAGCTCGGCGACGCGCAGGGTGAACACCGCGTCGTTGAAGTCGACCACCCCGGTAATCCGCAGCGCGTCATCAGCGCCGCGCTCACCCAGCAGATTGAAGTCGTGCAGGTCCTGGTGCACGGTCGTACGCGGCAGGGCGGGGAGCACGTGCGCGATCGCGTCGAAGCCCGCAAGCGCACGCTCGATCAGCGCACGCTGCACGGGATCAGTCACCGCGGGGACCGTCGCGCGAATCGCGTCGCCCGCACGCTCAATGAGCCAATGGTGGCCCGGCGACCCGGCTGCGCGGTCGTTCAGCACCGCGAGGCGGTCCACCACCTCGGCGGCAAGGCTCCCCAACTGTCGGCGATACGCGGTGCCCGTCGCCCCGAACTCGGAGACGTCACGACCGCCGATCCACGTGGTCACACGAATGAGCCCAGCCCACGCGCCGCCCAGGGTCACGTGCACACCGGGCTCTCCCGAACGAGCAGGAAGGAGGCGTGGGCTTGCCACCGAGAGCGGGCGCTGCTCGAGCGCGCGCAGTACGGCGTCTTGCCACTCGATCGCCGACCGATCGAGTGGGGCGGGCGACGCTCGCAGAAAACGATGCGCCCCGGTGTGATCGGTCACCCGGTAGTTCAGATCGAGTTCCCCGCCGAGCTGCGTGAAGCGCGCCCCGCGCAGCCCATAGTGCACCTCCAGCACACTAGCGAGCTCCGCCAGCTGGGCTTCGTTCAGGCCTGCAGGGTGGTCAGGGGTGTGTGCCATCGCGGCTCCTTTGCGTGCGTCGCTCACAACTTCGCGTTCGACGCACTATCGCGTCATCACCCATCTGACCATGCTCTGACGCACAGGACCAGATCCCCGCAGCCCCGACATCGTGCCCTAAAGTGTGCAGCATGCACTCACCGTCGCGTCACCCGCAGGTCTCTGCCACCGCGCGCCGCTTGCTCGCGGACGAACTCGAGCATCTCGTCGCTGTCTCTACCGAACGGCTCATCGAGGTTGAGCCTTCGTACCGCTCGCTCGGCGGCGAGACGCTCGCAGAGCAGATGCGCAAGAACCTCTCACTCACCCTCGCACGCATCGCCGGCGATCCCCCGGCGCCCGAGTTTGCCCACGCGGCCGCCGAAACCGGTGAGATTCGCGCCGCGCAGCAGGTGGACTTGCTCGCGGTGTCGCGCTCATTTCGGATCGACCTGCAGCTGCTTTGGGAAGCATTCCTCGATGATGCGCGCCGCGCCGGCCTCGAAACCAACGCCGACTATCTCGCGGGCCTCTTGCAAGTGTGGGAGGCAGTCGAGGCGAACATCAACGAGATGACGGAGGCGTACCGCCGCACAGCCGAGCGCCTCCGGCAGCAGCACACCGAGATTCGAACGGCAGCTTTCCAGCGCCTCCTCGACCTGGGCGAGAGCCGAAATCCCGCCGGCGTCGCCAAGCAGCTCACCACACTCGCTTTCGATCCCCGCCGCCCCTTTCTCGTGCTCGTGTCCGATCTTCGCGAGGGCGACTACTCGGCGATCTCGGTGGTGCAGACCCGACTCTCGCGCCACGGTGCGCGAAGCTACTTCGGGTGGCAGCAGCAGTCGCTCGTTGGGCTCATCCAAGTTCCGGCTCGCGACGCGGCCCACCGGGCCGACGACCTTGCGCCGCTCATCGCGGAGCTCGGCGAACACCGCACCGCGCTCGCGGAGGTCCCTACACCGGGAGCGGTCGGACGCGCACTCCACGGCGCGCGGCAGCTGGTCACCACTGCGACGAGCCCCGGGGTGCGCCAGCTCCGCAACCACTGGCTCGAGGCCGTGACCTCCGCCGAACCCGAGATCACCGGAGCGCTCGCCGAGCAGGTGTTCGCAGGATTCGCCGAGCTCAGCGACCACGTGCGCGAGGAGTTAACTCGAGTCATCACCGCGTTCCTCAGCACGAACGGAACGATCACCGAGGTGAGTCAGGCCGCGTTTCGCCACCGCAACACGGTCCGCGCCCGCCTTGCCCAGATCGAGAACCTCACCGGGCTCTCACTCGCGCACCCGAGCGACATCGCACTTCTCGCGCTCGCGTTCAGCGCGTGGCGACGGGACAGCACAGTTCACAGCTGACTAGCGGCGTGAGCCTCCAGCGCCCGCACTAGGGTAATCACCATGATGCGCCGACGCTCCCTCGCCCTGCTCGCCGCGGCCGGGCTCCTGCTCGCTCCGCTCAGCGCCTGCGCGGCGCTGCCCGGTGGCGCCCATGAGTCCGGTGGTTCGAGCAATGCCGCGGCCAGCCCTGACGTGCAGTCGCTGCCGGCTGAGCCGTTTGATCTGGGCGGCGCGGCGATCGGCGGGGACGGGTCCGTCTCCCGCGCCGAGGCGGCTCCGGGCGACTCCCGCTCGATCACGCGCAGTGCTGACTTGTCGCTCCACGTGAGCGATGTCTCCGGCGCTGCCGATCGCGTCACGTCGATCGCGGAGGCCGCGGGTGGCACGGTCGAGTCGCGTTCAGACAACGCTGCGCTCGGCGCAACTCCGGCGGGCAGCTCGCTCACAGTCCGCGTGCCGTCAGAGCGGCTCGACGCGACGCTTGACGAGCTCAGCGCGCTGGGCGAGGTGACCACGCGCACGGTGACCGCGACCGACGTCACCACCGAGCACGTCGACCTCACCGCACGCGTCGCCGCCCTGCAGCAATCGATTGACCGCCTCACCAAGTTGATGGCCGAGGCCGACACCACGAGCGAGCTCCTCGAAGCCGAGTCCGCGCTTGCCGCACGCCAGCAGGAGCTTGACGGTCTGAGTGCTCAGCTCAAGTGGCTCGACTCACAGGTTGATCAGGCGACGATCTGGGTCTCGCTCACGAGCCCCTCCGCGCTCCCCGGCGGGCCGACGAGTTTCTGGGACGGCGTGCTCGCCGGGCTCCGCTCGATCGGCGCGGCGGCCTCCGGGGGGCTCGTGGTGCTCGGGATCCTGCTCCCGTGGGCAGCGATCGGCGGCATCATCACCGCGGCGGTACTGCTCATCGTCCGTGCGGTGCGCCGACGCGGACGCCGAGCACACATCGAGGCCCCGGCGGCACCCGGCGTGCCTCACGAGACGGGAACCCCCGTCGCGACGGGCGACGCGTCCACCCCCGCCGCGCCCCGGGACGAGCGGGCGCTATAGGGCAGCGCTGAGCTCTGCGATCGGGATCACGGAGCCGAGAATCCGCTCGGCGGCGCGGTGACCCGACATGAGGGCAGCGGTCACGGTCGCGGGGTCTTCCTCCCACGTGGTCTCCCCCGCGATGTGCAGCACACCACCGATTGGTTCGGCGAGCCGGACATGGTCGGCTGGCTCGGATCCCACCGTCATGTAGGCGTATGAACCGTGTGAGAACGGGTCGTCCTGCCAGTGGGTGATGTGTGCGTGCGCGGGGGCCGGCACATCGGGGCCGTAGATCTCACGCAGGGCACCGAGCACGGACTCGACCACGCGGGCATCGTCCCACTCACGGATCGCCCGCGCGCACGGCCCGGCCGCGAAAGTGAGCAGCGTGGGCTCACCGCTCAGCGCAGTGACGTCGTACCAAGAGTGCCACCAGGTGCCTGCCTCGCCCTGTCGACGGATCGCATACACGCCCTCGTCCCAGAACTTCGCGGGGAACCGGAGAAACACCTTCTCGAAGGCGTTCATCGTGAGCCCCGCGAGCGCGGCGGCATTCGTCTCGGGCAGGGGCGGGGTGATCTCAATTTCCCCGGCCTTGAGCACCCCGACGGGCACGGTCAGCACCGCGTGCGCTGCGGTGAAGCGTTCCCCGCCCGCGGTCACGGTAACGCCGTCTGCACTCCAGTCGATCCCCGTCACAACGGTGTCGAGTCGCACATCGAGCCCGTTCGCGAGCCCTGAGGCGAGCCGATCGTAGCCCTCCGGGAACACCACTTCGTCGCCGTCGACGGCATCGTCGTCGAGTCCGTGCGCGTCGAGATCCGCGATCCACGCACCGTACTGCTCTTCGGTGCGGTGCTGCAGGTACTCGCGTACCCGTTCGCCCCGCTCAGCCTCCCAACCGAGCTCTGCGAGGGTCTCCGCAACGACATCCGCGTACGAGGCGCCCGAGGCGCTGCGCGCCACCGTTGCAACGAGCCGCTCATCGAACGCGGAAACATCGGCGATAAAGGCGTTCGCAGCGTCGTCGCTCAGGCGCTCGCCCGCCGGCCCGTAGTACGCAACCGGCCGACCGCCGGCCTGGAAGCTCCCCATTGTGAACTCAATGTCGGGCATGCCGAACGCCTGCGTAACCGCGTGCACCGCACTGTCATCGATGCCGTGAATCCACGAGGCGCCAAGGTCGGTGACCCGTCCGTCGGCGCGCTCGGTGTGCAGACGGCCGCCCACGCGGTCGCGTGCCTCCAGCACCACGACGCGCTGCCCCGCGCGGGTGAGCAGGCGCGCGGCCGCGAGGCCCGACACCCCCGCTCCCACAACAATCGTGTCGAATCGGTTCGGGGTGATGGCTGACATGGTGCCCTCCTGCGGGTGGAACGGAGCGGGGTGAGGATTCGATCGGGATCCCGGATCCCGATCGAAAGACGCGGGATCCGGGGTGCGTCGCCGGCCTACTCGTCGGGAACGAGCACCTCGGTGTCGCGGTTCAGGCTCTCGCCGCGGAAGAACGGTTTCGAGTCGGGGCGGAGCCACCAGATCGCCATGAACACAAACCCGATGAGGATCGCGCCAACGCCGATCACGAACGCGCCGCCCACACCGAGGAGCACGGTCTCGCCGTAGTCCTTCGCCCACATGTCGATTGCCGACTGCACGAAGGCGTAGCCCAGCATGAGGCCGCCGAGCGCGGGCAGGATGCCGCGCATCCACAGGTTGCGTGCGCTGTCGCGCAGGGTGTCGCGGAAGTACCAGACGCAGGCGAACGAAGTGATTGCGTAGTAGAGCGCCACGGCGAGGCCCATCGAGGTGAGCGAGTCGGCGAGCATGTCCTCGGACAGGAGTGACATTCCGACGTAGTAGATGATCGCGGCGATGCCCATCACCGTGGTCGAGAACCACGGGGTCTTGAACTTGGGGTGCAGTTCGGCGAACTTCGCGGGGAGCGCGCGGTACACGGCCATCGAGAGGGTGCCGCGCGCCGTCGGCAGAATCGTGGTCTGGGTCGACGACGCGGCCGAGAGCAGCACGCCGAGGATCAGGAACCAGCCCCACGGGCCAAACAGCGCGTTGCCGAGCACTGTGAACACGTCATCGAGGTTCTCGGCGTTCGTGAGGCCGAAGCCGGTGTCGCCAAAGCCGGCGAACATCATCACCGCGACCGAGACTCCGACGTAGAGGATGATCAGCACGACGATGCTCGAGAGCGCCGCGCGGCCCGGGGTCTTGCGCGGGTTCTTCGTCTCCTCGTTGAGGGCGAGGCAGGTGTCCCAGCCCCAGTAGATGAAGAGCGCGAGGAGCACGGCCTGCATGAAGCCCGACCACGAGGCGAGCTCAGCGGGGTTGAACCAGTTCCAGTCAAAGGAGACCGAGCCGGGGTTCGTGCCGGCGCCCGCGTGCATGAGCGCGAGCACGCCAAAGAGCACCATCGCGACGATCTGGATGCCGACGAGCACCATCTGCAGGCGCTCACCGATCTGCACACCGATCGTGCTCACGAAGGTCATGAGCGCCATGAAGACGACGGACGTCGCGATGACGATGCCCCGGTTGGCGGCGAATTCCTCGTTCCCGAGCAGCAGCCAGAAGTACTGGCCCGTGATCTCTCCGACGTTCGCGAGCACCATGATCGAGGCGACGGCCACAGCCCAGCCGCCAATCCAGCCGACCACCGGCCCGAACGCTTTGGTCCCCCACACAAAGGTGGTGCCGCAGTCTGGAATCTCGCGGTTCAGCTCCTGGTAGGCGAACGCGGCGAAGACCATCGGGATACACGCGACGATGAACACGAGCGGGGCCTGCGCCCCGACCGCGACAATCACGTAGCCGAGCGTGGCCGCGAGCGAGTAGAGCGGCGCGGTCGACGCGAGCCCGATCATGGTCGACCCGACAACGCCGAGCGCGCCCTCGTTGAGCCCTTTACCGACGTGGATGTGACCGGTCTCGGTCGCATTGTCCAAGGTGTGCTTCGTCATTGCAGTACTTCTCTCGATTCTGGCGGCGTCGCCAGGCGCTTCATTACGTCACGTGCAGAACTCAATGCCACTGTCATGCACACTGACATTCTGCACCATCCTCGGCACCTTGTGCGCCACTCCGGGACTCAGCGCTCGCCCAGGGGCTGCCCAGCTTGCGTCCGGGCACGCGGGAAGACTCCCCCGTTCTGCGGGTGGAGCACCGCAATTGCAACGAATTCCGCGGCGAAACGCCCCATACGGTATCGGAATCAGCAGCAGAGACACACTGGATCCACGCGAACTCGGTGCGCGCCGCGCTAGTGCGGGGCATCGCGGTGTGGGACACTAAGAGTTGTCACTATCCCCGACGAAGTCACTAAGGAGTGAGTCATTTATGGGCACGTTCGCCGTAATTAACCCGGCTACGGGCGAAACCATCGCCGAGTACCCCGACGCGACCACGGAGGAGATCGAGGCCTCGCTGGCCGCGGCCCAGCAGGCGTACACGGAGTGGGCTCGCAAGACCACCGTCGCCGAGCGCGCCGCACTCGCCAAGCGCGCCGCAGAACTCTTCGACGAGCGCAAGGATGAGCTCGGCGCGATCATCAACCGCGAGATGGGCAAGCCCCTCGAGCAGTCGGTCGGCGAGGCAGAGTTCTCGGGCGCCATCACGGCAGCGTTCGCGGACAACGCCGAGAAGTGGCTCGCAGACGAGGAGCTCGAGGTCGAGGACGGCCTCAAGACCTTCTTCCGCTTCCAGGGCACCGGCGTGATCCTCGGCATCATGCCGTGGAACTACCCCTACTACCAGGTTGCGCGCTTCGCAGTGCCGAACCTGATCCTCGGCAACACCATCGTCCTGAAGCACGCCGCACAGTGCCCCGAGTCGGCACTCGCGCTCGAGCAGCTGTTCCTCGACGCAGGCTTCCCGAAGGGCGCGTACGTCAACATCTTCGCGACGCACGACCAGATCTCGGACATCATTGCTGACGATCGCGTCCAGGGCGTTTCGCTCACGGGCTCGGAGCGCGCAGGCGCCATCGTTGCTGAGCAGGCCGGCCGCGCACTGAAGAAGTGCGTGCTCGAGCTGGGTGGCTCGGACGTCTTCCTCGTGCTCGACACCGACGATCTCGACCACGCGGTCGAGCACGCAGTTGGCGGCCGCATGGAGAACACCGGCCAGGCGTGCAACGGCTCGAAGCGCATTGTCGTCATGGACAAGTACTTCGACGAGTTCAGCGAGAAGTTCAAGGCTGCGATCGCTGGCCAGTCGTACGAGGCTGGCGACTTCGGTCCCATGTCTTCGGCTGCTGCCACCAAGACGCTCACCGCTCAGGTGCAGGGTGCGCTCGACCAGGGCGCCGAGGTGCTCGTGGGCGACAACTCGCCCGAGGGGAACCTCTACACCCCGTCGGTGATCACGAACATCACCCCCGCGATGGACGTGTACAGCCAGGAGCTCTTCGGCCCCGTCGCGCAGCTCTACAAGGTGTCGAGCGACGCCGAGGCAATCGAGCTCGCAAACTCCTCGCCCTACGGCCTGGGTTCCGTCGTGATCTGCGACGACCTGGATCGTGCGGAGCAGGTCGGTAACCAGCTCGACGTGGGCATGGTCTTCATCGGTGGCGCTGGCCTCGAGGGCGCTGACGTGCCCTTCGGTGGCGTCAAGAAGTCCGGCTACGGCCGTGAGCTCGGCAAGGTCGGCATGCTCGAGTTCGCAAACAAGAAGCTCTTCCGCTTCGCCGCGAAGTAAGCCGCACGCGGGGTACACCCCGCGCAGCTAAAGGGGGCCCGGATCTTTCGATCCGGGCCCCCTTTTGAGTTCCGACGCCGCCTAGCGCGCCAGGAAGATCGGCTCGAAGAACGCGGCCACCGCGGCCGGGTCACTGAGCGGCAGCACCGCGGACACGTAGTGGTCGGGGCGAACGATCACCACGGCGCCGTCGCGGCTGATCCCACGCAGATCGAAAATGTCCTCGCCCGGCTTTGCCGCGTAGATCTTTTCGTAGTCGACCAGCTGGAACGGGCCCACGAGCGGCAGGAACAGCTTCGACACCTGCGAGATGTCCACCCCGTGGTGCTCCTGCTGGAACACGGCCTTCACGTCAAACAGCGCATCGATGTCGGCGCCGAGCGGGGTGAAGCGCTGCAGCGGCGAGGCGGTGTTCGAGAGCATCCAGTTCGCCCAGCTCTCCAGCTGCGTGCCCGCGGCGTCCGCGAATGCGTACACGCGGAAGCGCCCATCCGCACGATGGTGGTGGCCCAGGTGCACATCGACGGCGTCCGAGACACGGGTCGTCCGCACCGACTTGAAGCGCTTGCCAATCGGGAACCCGGCCGCAAGCTCCTGATACTCGTTGTCCCCCGTGAGCAGCGACTCCGTGTACTCGGTCATGAAGCCCGCAGGGAACTCGGCGGTCTGCACGTAGAACTCCTCGAGCTCCTTCGGCGACGCGAACTCCTCCGGCTTCTTCGCCATGAGCGTCGACCACTCCTTGTCGAAGTCGATGAGGTTCTTCGCGGTGACACGGCGCTCTTCGGAGTAGGTCTGCAGCAGCGAGTCAGGGCTCAGGCCCTCGAGCACGTAGCCGAGCTTCCAGCCGAGATTCCAGCCGTCCTGCATCGAGACGTTCATGCCCTGGCCAGCCTTTGCACTGTGCGTGTGGCAGGCGTCGCCCATCAGGAACACGCGCTGCTTCCCATCGGGTGCGGTCTCCGCGTCGTCGAAGCGATCGGTCAAACGGTGCGCCACCTCGTAGACGCTGTGCCAGGGCACGTTTCGTACGTCGAGCGTGTACGGGCTCAGGATCGCGTTTGCCTGCGCGATCACCGCCTCGAGCGGGGTGTCGCGCACCTTGCCGCCATCGTTCTCATCCGTCTCGCCCAGATCGACGTAGATGCGCGCGAGGTGGTTGCCCTCACGCGGGATGTGCAGGATCGACCCCGCCTCCGAATGAATAATGCACTTCTTGCGGAAGTCGGGGAAGTCCGTGACGGCGAGCACGTCCATGACGCCCCAGGCGTGGAGCGATGTGGAGCCCTGCAGTGAGCCACCGATTGAGCGGCGCACCTGCGAGCGAGCACCATCGGCGCCGATCACATACTTCGCGTGCACCACGCGGGTGGGGCCGACGCTGGCATTGTCCGCGGTGGCCGCGTTGATGCCCGCACCGCTCTGGCCGGTGACCTCGCGCAGCGTGACCGCGACGGGGTACTCCCCCTCACCCACCTCGAGGTCGACGAACTCCCAGCCGTAGTCGATGTCGCCCCGGGCGGGTGCGCGACGCGCGTACTCTGCGAAGTAGTCAATGACGCGCGCCTGGTTGACGATCAGGTGCGGGAACTCGCTGATGCCGTTCGGGTCGTCGTCAGTGTGGCCCGTGCGCGTGATGTGGCTCGGATCCTCGGGATCCGCCGACCAGAACGCCGTTTCGGTGATCTGGTACGCCTCGTCGATGATCGCGTTGGCAAAACCGAAGGCCTGAAAGGTCTCAACGCTGCGGGCCTGAATGCCGTCGGCTTGGCCGAGCACCAGACGGCCGTCGCGACGCTCAACGACGCGCGTCACAACGTTCGGGAACTGCGCGAGCTGCGCGGCGGCGACGATGCCAGCCGGGCCCGAGCCCACGATGAGCACATCGATTTCATCCGGCAGCTCACTCGGCCGGTCGAGACCAATACCCGCTGCCGGCTGAACCCGAGGGTCCGTGGAGACATATCCGTGGTGGTGGAACTGCACTGTTTCTCCTCACTCTGCCGCGCTTCCGCCCGGCGGTGTTCACCATTTGAACACGAAGTTTGAATATCGCACATCTAGGATAAACCGCGGCGCGCGAACACACAACATCCCGCGCCTCAAGTATCAGGCCACAATGGAGGCATGACGACCCCCCGAGAGACCGGCGCACCAACCGCCGGCTCCCAGACCCTTTCGCGCGGCCTGCGCGCACTCGAGATCCTCGCCGATGCGGACTCGCCGATGTCCATCACCGAACTCGCCGAGGGCCTCGGCGTGCACCGCTCGAACGCGTACCGAATCTTGCGCACGCTCGAGCAGCACCGTTTCGTCGTGCGCGATGCCGCTGGCCGGATCCGCCTCGGCCCGAAACTCACGGTCCTGGCACGCGGCGTCGCGCCGATGCTCCACACCGCAGCAACGCCCACCGTGTCCGAGCTCGCATACGCACTCGGGATGACGGTGTTCGTCACGGTGCTCGACGCCGACGAGGTCGTGACCCTCGTCTCGGTGGAGCCATCGAACGTGTCGGCAACGATCGCCCGCAACCCCGGCGTGCGACACCCGGTCGATCGCGGCGCCCCCGGCCACGCGATCGAGGCGATCCTCACCCCCGCCGAGCGCACCGCCGCATTCGGAAGCCCCGACCCCAGCGAGGCCGCGCTCGACGCGCGCCGTGAAGGGTTCGCGATCAGCCGCAACGAGGTGATCGACGGCGTCACGGCCATCGCGGTACCGCTGCGCATCGAGGGCGAACCGCCCGCCGCGCTCGCCGTGGTCCACTTCAACCTGCCCGAGTCCGTCGACGAGGTGGTGACCGCGCTCAAGGACGCGGCCGACCGCATCACGCAGAACTACCGTTAACCGCCCGGCAACCCACTAGGATAAATCTGTCCAGCTCGGTCGAGACTCTCAGACCCGGCCGGCTAAGGCGCGCGAAAAAGGGGCGCTGCTGCAGAGCATCGATGCTCTCGCGAGACATACACGGTTCCCACCCATTCAATTCTCTTCATTGAAGGATGCTGTGATGTCTACTCCGTCCACGCTCACGCGTACTCTCGCTGCCGCCCTGGCCCGCCATGCTGATCGCAGCTTCGGCCTCATGGGCAACGGCAACGCCCACCTCATCGAAAGCCTCGCCGACGTTGGCGTGCCCTACACCGCGGTGCGCCACGAGGCCGGCACGGTCGCCGCCGCGGACGCCTACTCTCGCGTGAGCGGCAAGCTCGCGATTGCCACGACCACGTACGGCGCGGGGTTCACAAACACGCTCACCGCGCTCGCCGAGGCCGCGCAGGCCCGTATTCCGATGCTCGTCGTCGTGGGCGACGCCCCGAGCTCGGGCCCGCGCCCCTGGGACGTAGACCAGGAGATGCTCGCTGCCGCGCTGGGCGTGCGCACGCACATGCTCACGGTGACGAACATCGAGCGCACGGTCGACCGCGCGGTCTCGTACGCGATGCGTTTCCGGCGCCCCGTGGTGCTCGGCATCCCGTACGACCTCGTCACTGCCCCTGTTGCCGCACCTGAGACCGGGATCGACATGAGCGACCCTGCGGTTCTCGCAGCACTCTCCGCGTCCGTCGCCAACGCTCCCGCCCCCGCACCGAGCTACGCGGCCCCCGAGGGCGAGCCCATCGCGGCCCTCGCCGGGCACCAGCTTGAGGCCGCAGCCCGTGCGCTGCTCGAGGCCGAGCGCCCGCTCGTGCTCGCGGGCCGTGGCGCCCACGTCTCCGGCGCCGCGGCAGAGCTGGGCCGCATTGCGGACGCACTCGGAGCGCTTACCTCGACGACCGCCCTCTCGCGTGGGATCTTCCCCGCCGCCGAATTCGACCTCGGGGTCACGGGCGGCTTCGGCCAGATCCCCGCAATGGAGGTCATCGCACAGGCCGACGTGGTGCTTGTTGTCGGCGCGGCGCTCAACCAGTTCACCATGCGCTTCGGCGACCTCTTTGGCGCCGGCACGACGGTGATTCGCATCGACGCCGAGCAGGTAGCCGCACCGAAGACGAACCACCCCATCACGCACCTTCTGCTGCAGGGCGACGCGAAGGCCACCCTCACGACCCTGCTCGGCGCGCTCGAGGACGCGGGCGCCCGAACGGGCGGCTGGCGAGACCGCGTCGCGGGTCTTGAGCCGGGCGGCGTGCTCCGTGTGCGCAGCACGGGGCTCGAGGAGCACCCGGACGGGGTGTGCGCAGACGGGCGTCTCGACCCGCGCGCGGTTGCCTCGCGGATCGGCGAGCTGCTGCCCGCGAACCGACACGTCACGACCGACGGCGGGCACTTCCTCGGCTGGGCAAACATGTACTGGCCGGTGGCCTCGCCGGAGCGCATGATCATGGTGGGCACGGCCTACCAGACGATCGGGCTGGGTTTCTCGACCGTTGCAGGCGTCGCTGCCGCGGCTCCGGAGAGCACCACGGTGCTCAGCACCGGCGACGGCGGCGGCCTCATGGCACTGGCCGACCTCGAGACCGCAATCCGCACGGCGCAGAGCGGCGTGATCGTGGTGTGGAACGACGGCGCGTACGGCGCAGAGGTGCACCTGTACGGCCTCATGGGGCTCGATGAGGCGCCGATGCTCATCCCCGATGTCGACTTTGCCGCGCTCGGCTCGGCGCTCGGTGCGCAGGGCGTGCGCGTGGAGTCGCTCGCCGACCTCGACGCGCTCGCGGACTGGACTGCAGCGGGCGCGAGCGGCACGATCCTGCTCGACTGCCGCGTCTCACGCAGCGTGGTCGCAGAGTACCAGCGCGAGATTCAGCGGGTCAACGGGCTCGAGGTGCCCGAGCACTAGGCCGTGGGTGGGCGGCCGGACCCCGGCCGCCCACACGACACTCGGTTGTGCCAGTCGTGCGGGATCACCTAGCGCTCAGTGTTCCAGAGCACGTGCGAGCCGTCTGCCTGGGTCGCCTGCCACACGGCGCCGCACTGCTGCACCTCGGTAATCCCCACATCTTGCAGCAGCAGCATCGAGGCGATGGATCCCGGGGAGGAATCTGCCGCTGAGCAGCCCTCGCTCAACGCGGCGCCGGTCCATGACGCGGCCAGTTCGTCGCCATCCTGAATGAGTCGCACGCGCTCCGCGGCGGCGGGGAAGTCTGCGGGCAGCACCCCGTCGGCGATAAGCCTCTCAAGTTCGGCGGTCGTGGGGGCGGTGTCGCTCGGCCCAGCGGTCGAGGTTTCGCCGCCGTCTCCCCCAGAGTTCGTGTCCTCGCCCGCTGGGCTGCCGCTTGCGCAGCCCGCGAGGAGGAGTACGGCAGCGGCGGCGGCAGTTGCGCCGATCACGCCAGCGCGACGGGTGGTCATGCGTCCTCGAGCCATCTCGGGTCCTCTCATGCGGTGGATCCGATGCTAGCGAGATTGCCTGTGCGCGGCCACTGCACTTTCCGGCAGTGCGCTGGGAGGCCAGGGGCGCGAGTGATCAGCCCACCCGAAACACGGTATGCCGCACCGCGTTGGCCTCGCGCGCACCGTCTGCGAGGAACACGGCGTCCTGCAGAGCGGCCCACGTCGCTGACGCCGCCTCGAAGCGGAGCACGGCCCGAAAGTACACGCCGTCCGGCGTCGCACGCCGAATGCCACTGGCGTGAATGCCGATCAGTTCACCGGCGTCAGTGCGCGCCTCGTAGCGCGCATCGATTTCGACCGTGCCGTCCGCGCGCACGAGTTGCCGGTCCGAGCCACCGGGGAGCACCGCAGCCCGGAGGCCCGCGAACGATTCCCCGATTCCGAGCAGCGTGCCGCCCAGAATCGGGGTGACACGTCGTTCACCGTCGCGAGTCACCCCAAACGTGAGCGGAGCACCCAACGTGACCGCGATCTGACACGCTGGCTTGAGCGAGAGCGGCGACCCCGCGTGCGATGCGGTGATCACGCGCGCGGCTCGACGCTCAGCGAGGTGCGCTCATTCAGCTTCGCAGGATCGAATCCGGCGGCGCGCTTGTAGTCTGCGGCGATCGCCTCGAGCTCAGCCTCGGGAATCACGTCGTGGATGTGCGCGAAGCCCTCGGGAGCACGCTCACGCGCAAGCTGCATCACGCGCTCCGGCCCCGTTTGCCGGGTCATGTCGAGCAGTCGCGCGGTTGCTGGGCGCCGTGCGGCCTCGTACGTCGCGAGTGCGCTGTCGAGATCGGGATCGGGAGCAGCGCCAATCGCGTGCACCAGCGTGCGCGCATCGAGTGTGGCCTGCGAGCCACCGTTCGAGCCGTTCGGGTACATCGCGTGGGCGGCATCACCGAGCAGCGTCATCCGACCAAACGTCCACCGCGGGATCGCATCTCGATCCACCATGGGGTATTCGAGCAGCTCCTCCGCGCTTGCGATGATCGCCGGAATGTCCAGCCAGTCGGTCTCCCAGCCCGCGAAGAGCGCCGCGACCGGGCCGCGCTCCACCTGCCGGTTCCAGTCGGCTGACGGCGAACCTGCCACGCGCCGCTCGGCAATGAAGTTGATGCGCTGCCGCCCGTCCGCGAGCGGCGCGCCCAGCGGGTACGCCACAAACTTCTGCTCGGCATCTCCCATCATGAACATCGTGCGCCCACCGAGGATGGGATCGACGATGGCGGTGCCACGCCAGAGCGTGAGGCCGCTCCACACCGGCGCCCCTTCCTCTGGATAGCGCTGCGCACGCGCCGCCGAGTGGATCCCGTCGGCAGCGACGATGAGCTCAGCCGCAAGCGTGCGCTCACCGTCCGCGGTCTCGAAAGTCGCCCTGCGCCCATCCTCGGCCACCTCGACCAGGCGGTGCCCAAGCCGGATCACGTCGCCGAGCCGCTCTGTCACGAGGTCGCGCAGCAGCAACTGCAGCTTGCCGCGGTGCACGGAGAGTTGGGGCCAACGGTAGCCGGCCCGTGTGCCGCGCGGTTCCTCCCAGATCAGCTGCCCGCGCCGTGTGTAGTAGGCGAGCGTTTCGGGCTCCACGCCGAGTTCAGCCACCCGGTCAAGAACCCCCAGTTCGTCAAGCTCGCGCGCGGCGTGCGGCAGCAGGTTGAGCCCGACACCGAGGCCGCGGAACTCCGAGCTGCGCTCGGCGATGACGATGTCCGTGTGTCCGGCCGCGTGGAGACTCAGCGCGGTCATGAGCCCGCCGACCCCGGCCCCGATGATGAGCGTCTGCATGGTCGTGTCCTTGTGGTCCGTCGGTCAGGCCCAGGCTGGGCGCGGCACCGAGTCGATGAGCATTCGGGTGTAGTCGTGCTGCGGCGTGCTGAGCAGCGCCTCGGTCGGACCGCTCTCCACGATCTCGCCGCGACGCATCACGAGGGTCTCGTCGCACACCCGCCGCACCACGCCGAGGTCGTGGCTGATGAAGAGAATCGTCAGCCCCTGCTCCGCACGAACGCGGGCGAGCAGATCGAGCACCTGCGCCTGCACCGAGACATCGAGCGCGCTTGTCGCCTCATCCATCACGAGCAGTTGCGGCTCGATCGCGATCGCGCGCGCGATGGCCACGCGCTGTCGCTGCCCGCCCGAGAGGGTCCGCGGCAGCGCCTGCGCGTGCTCCGCCTGGAGCCCGACGTCGTCAAGCAGCGCGAGCGCCCGGCGCGTCGCTTCCGCCGGCGTCAGCCCGGTGTGCAACCGAAGCGTGTCCTCAATCGCGCGGCCCACAGGAATGCGGGGATCGAGCGAAAGGTAGGGATCCTGGAACACCATCTGGGCGCTGCGCGCGCGGGCCAGCCGCGCGTCCCGCCCCTTCGGCACCGCGGTGCGCTCGGCGCCGCCGATCCGCAGCACGCCCGAGTCTGCCTGCTCGAGCCCGATGATCATGCGCGCGAGGGTGGACTTGCCCGAACCGGACTCGCCCACGACGCCGAGGGATCCGCCGCGCGGGATCGTGAGTGACGCATCGCGCACCGCGTGCACCGCCTCGCGGCCACGCGGGTGGTAGGTCTTCGAGAGCCCCTCCACGAGCACCAGCGGGGAGTCGCCCCCAGCCGCGGCCGCACCCTCGGAGGCAACGCCGGCACGCGACGCCACAGTTTCCGCCGGGTCGACCTCGACGCTCGGCGTCGCCGCGATGAGCCGCTTCGTGTAGTCGGCGGTCGGCGCTGTGAATATCTCACGTGCGCCGCCCTGCTCGACGACGCTGCCGCCGCTCATCACGTACACGCGATCGCAGATCGAGGCGGCCAGGTTGAGGTCGTGCGTGATGAAGAGCATGCCCATGCCGCGCGCCGCGCGCTGCTCCTGGAGCACCTGGATGATCTCGGCCTGCGTGGTCACGTCGAGCGCGGTGGTCGGCTCATCGCAGATGAGCAGCTTCGGCTCGCTCGACAGCGCGCCGGCAATCATGACGCGCTGCAGCATGCCGCCCGAGAACTCGTGCGGATACTGTCCCAGGTGGTCCTCGGGTCGCGGGAGCCGAACGGCGCGAAGCAGTTCGAGCGCCTTGATGCGAGCCGCACTCGACGAGACCCCTTGGCACAGCCGCAACGACTCGGTCATGTGGTCGCCGATCGTGCGCATCGGGTTGATCCCCGCTCGCGGATCCTGGAAGATCATCGCCGCGCTCGAGCGTCGCACCGACAGCAGCTCGCGCTTCGAGGCGCCGAGCACTTCCCGGCCATCGCAGCTCACGCTGCCCCCGGTGATCGCCCCGCCGGGAAGGAGACCGAGCACAGAGCGCGCGGTGAGCGACTTCCCCGAGCCGGACTCCCCCACGAGGCCAATCGTTTCGCCTGCCTCGACGCGAATCGAGATGCCGTCGAGCAGGCGCTTGCCGTTCGGCAGGTCAAGGGTCAGGTCTTCGATGTTGAGCAGTGTCATGCGGACACACCCCCTCCGATTCGTTCCGAGAGTTCCTCGCCGATGATGTTGACGGCAACCACGACGATGACAACCGCGATCGCCGGCACCACCGCGGGCAAGAAATGCCCGCCAGCGATGCCTGGCTGCGCCTCGTTGATCATCGCGCCCCAGTCGGCCGTGGGCGCCTGGACACCGAGGCCCAGGAAGGAAAGGCCAGCGAGCTCGGCGAGCACGTAGCCGAAGTTGAGCGTCGACTGCGCGCCGACGATGGGCACGACGTTGGGAAGCACGCGTCGAAGCGCGATCCAGGAGCCGCTGAAGCCCTGCACCCGGTACGCCGCAACGTATGGACGGTTGCGCTCGGCGGTGATGAGCGAGCGCGTCAGGCGTGCGACGAAGGGCGCGTAGGCGAGGCTCATCGCGATGACCGGGGCGACGAGGCCCTTGCCGAACAGCGCGACAGCCATGATCCCGATCAAGAGCGCGGGGAACGCGAAGATCACGTCGAAAATGCGCCCGAGCACGGCGTCGACCCACCCGCCGCGCCACGCGGCGAGGAGGCCGAGCAGGATGCCGACGATCGTGGAGAACACGACAACGAGCAGCGGGCCAAGGAGCGCGGTGCGCGCGCCCCAGATCATGCGGCTGAGGATATCGCGGCCGAGACCGTCGGTGCCCAGCCAGTGGGCGGCGGTCGGCCCGCCGTTGAATGCCATGAAGTCGACCGCGTCGGGGTCGTAGGGAGCAACAAACGGGGCGAGTGCCGCGGCGAGCGTCACTGCGCCGAGCACGATCACGCTGGACAGAAAGAGCCAGCTCGAGCGTCGCACTCGCGGCGCGCGCATCACGCGCACCGCGGTCGTGGGATTAGGGATCGTCATCGCGCATCAGCTCCTGCGGCGGCACGGGGGTCAATGAGGGGTTCGAGCAGGTCGACCACAGCGTTCACCACTACAAAGGCGGTGACGACAAGGAGGACAATCATCTGCACAACCGGGAAGTCGAGTCGGTCGACCGACTGCACGAGCAGCGAGCCCAGCCCCGAAATACCGAAGGCGGACTCAACGATCGTGCTCGCGACAAGCAGACCCGCGACAAGCAGGCCGCTCACCGTGACAATCGGGCCGATCGAGTTTCGGAAGACGTGGCGGCGGATCACCGTGCCGCGCTTGATTCCGCGGCTCAGTGCGACCTCGACGTGTTCGCGGCCGATCTGTTCGACCATGGAGGACCGTGTCACCTTGCCGATCAGCACGACGAAGGAGATGGCCAACGCGAGGGAAGGCAGGAACAGGTGGTACACCGTGTCCCAGAAGCCGGTTCCCGAGCCGAAGGTCGGGAACCACCCGAGCGTCACGGCAAACACCGAGATGAGCACGATGGCCCCAACGAACGAGGGGATCGCACCGAGCACCGTGAGGAAGATCAGCGTGGCCCGGTCGGCAAGCTTTCCCTTGTTCAGCGCAGCGATGACGCCGGAGCTGATGCCCACGATCGCGATCATCAGGCCGGCCATGACGACGAGCCCCAGGGTGACAGACAGGCGGTCGCCAATGACCGTCGATACATCCTGACGGAATTGCAGGGAGCGGCCGAAGTCGCCCCGGAAGATACCGAACAGCCAGTTAAAGTACTGCTCCCAGGGGGGCAGGTTGAGTCCATACTGCTCAGTCACCGCGGCAACCGCTTCCGGGCTCGGCTTCCGCCCGCGCAAGAGGAACCGGACGGGATCGCCCGGAACGATAAAGCGCGAGAAGAAGACGAGCAGGGAGGCGAGAAACAGCGTGAGCAGGAGCGCACCCAGTTTGGATGCGATACGGCGCACGTACATCATCGTCGTTTCTCCGATCAGGGTTTCGGGCGGCGGCGTGCTGCCGCCGCCCGAGACGGGGTGAGGTTAGCGGGCGCCCAGCGTTGCGGCCCACGGGTAGTAGAGGAACGCGATCGACGGCGAGAGGCCAGTGACTCGTTCCCCGAGGTACATCGCGTTCGGCACTGCGGCGAGTGGCAGCCAGGGCAGTTCGGCGTTGGCGAGCTGCTGCGCCTGCGCGGTGAGCGCGCTGCGCTCCTTGGGATCCATCGTCGAGACCGCGTCGGTGACGAGCTGATCGAACTCCGGGTTCGACCAGTTGCCGTAGTTGCTGAACTCACCGGTCCGCAGCACCGAGTACATCTCGAGCGGGTCTGGGCTCGAGAGGTACCAGACCGTGTAGAAGAGGTCGACGCCCTCGCGCGCGGCCGGGTCCGAGAAGAGCGTGGTGTAGGCGGCCGGGGTGACCGTGTTGATCTTCGGCTCGAGCCCGATGGCCTTCGCCGCGGCCGCGGTGGCCTGCGATACAACTGCAAACTCCTGGTTAATCGGCGCAGTGGCGATCGTGATCTCCTGACCGGTCGCGCCGGCCTCCTCAATCAGCTGTTTGGCGGCCTCGATGTCGAAGGGGTACGCCTCGATGTCCGTGAACGCGGCCTGTGTTGCCGCAGGGTCACCATCGGCCCACACCGACTCGGTCGTAAACACATCCGTGGGCTCGCCCACGCCGCTCGTCATTGCCTCGAGGATCCCCTGCCGGTCGATCGCCATGAGGAGCGCTTTGCGCACCCGCGGGTCGCCGAGCGGCCCCTCTAGGTTCGACACCACCAGGTTCGAAACCGCAGTGTTCATGCCGAAGAGCACGTCGCCCTTGCCAGCGTCCTCGAGATTCCGCGCGGCATCGAGTGGCAGCACCCAGCTGCCATCCGCCTCGCCCGATTTCAGTGCATTGGTGCGCGCAGTCGCGTCCGCCATGAAGACGAAGTCGAACTTCTCAGACTTCGCCCGCAACCCCGCATCCCAATACCCATCAAACCGACTCAAAGAAATCTTCTCCCCCGACTTCCACGAATCAAACCGGAACGGCCCCGTGCAATTCACCCCACCAGACGAATTCCCATAATCCGCACCCGCCGCAGCAAGCGTCGCAGCCGACTCCACCACACCCGCAGAACCCCCCATCCCCAAATTGAACTGAGAATCCGGGATCTTCGTCGTCACCGTCACCTCAAGCGGCCCCGTCTCCTCAATCGACACCACGTTCTGGTACACACTCGCCCACGACGACCCCACCGCAGGATCCACATGACGCCGCATCGACGCCACCACATCCGCAGCCGTCAACACCGCCCCATCATGAAACTGCACCCCATCACGAATCTGATAGACCCACGTCGTCGGCGTCGGATTCGCAAACGACTCCGCAAGCCCCGGCGACAACGAAAAATCAGGATTCAACCGCAACAACGACTCACACACATTCGCGAGCACCTGGTTATCCGCGTAATCAAACGCATACGCATAATCCAACGAGAACGGCTCCGCGTAACTCGCCCACGTCACCTGATCAATCTCACCCGACGGCGCCGCCGTATGATCCGTCACCGACCACTCGATCGGACCAGCAGAGGTGGCGCCGCCTGAACAGGCGGTGAGGGTAACGCCTGCGACAGCGAGGCCCGCGATGAGCGCGGCGCCGCGGGCGCGGCTCCGCTTCGAGAGTGTGAACACCAGTGTTCTCCTTGGGTGTGGGTGCAGCGCCAGGCGCGTGCGGGGATGAAAAGGTGAGGAAATAGCGGAAAGAGTGGATCAGGCCGGGACGCGCTATTCGGCGCGTGCGTAGACGAGGTCGCCCTCGATCCAGGTCTCCCGGACGCGTGCGGTGTGCAGCGCTTCGGGATCCAGATCGAACGGGTTGGGCGAGATAACCACCAGGTTCGCGAGATAGCCCTCGCGGATGCTGCCTGTGTCGTGGTCTCGATGGTTCACGTACGCCGTGCCGGAGGTGTATGCCGCGAGCGCAGTGCTGAGCGCGAGCTGCTGCGTGGCTCCGCCGAGCGGCTCCGCATCAATCTCGGGACCGACCCGTGTGACACCGATGTGGATCGCGGCGAGCGGGTCCGCCGTCGAGACGGGCCAGTCGCTGCCGGCAGCGAGGCGGGCGCCGCCGCGCTCCAGGTCACCGAACGGGTACTGCCGGTTCACGGCTCCGTCTTGCAGGAACGGGAGTGTGAGCGTGTCCAGTTGCTCCTCATGCGTAGCCCAGAGCATCTGCATGTTGGCCGTTGCGTCGACCTCGGCGAAGCGCTTCGCGTCCTCCTCGGTGACCACCTGGAGGTGGGCGAGGTGGTGGCGCGCATCGCTCACGCCATTTGCGGCACGAGCCGCAGCCACCGCGTCGAGTGCGTCGCGCACGGCGCGATCCCCGAGCGCATGGAAGTGCACCTGCATGCCCGCGGCGTCGAGCTGGGTCACCGCCGCCTCGAGAATTTCGGGAGCGATAAAGGAGATCCCGTGGTTGCAGGTGCTGTGTCCCTGTTCGTCGAGGTACGGCTCAATCATTGCGGCGGTGAAGTTTTCGGCGACCCCGTCGACCATCATTTTGACGGTGCCGAGCGAGAAGCGATCTGCCGTTCCGCTCGCCTCGCGCGTGTCACGACGAGCAATCTTTTCGGCGATCTGCTCGATCCCCCGATCACGCTCCCACCACTGGGAGCCGACCACGTGGACTTTGAGGGTGCCCTCGTCAATTGCGCGCTCGTATGCTTCGAGTGTGCCGGCGCCCGGCCCGTCTGCACCGACCCAGGCGTCCTGCCAGCCGGTGATGCCCTGGGCGATCAGGTCATCCTGTGCCCGCAACAGACCACGGTAGATGAGCTCTTCCGAGAGCGCCGGCTTCACGTGATCGAACAGTGCTCCAGCGCCCTCGTGAAAGGTGCCGGCGGGGAAGCCGTCGGCTTCGCGCTCGATGCGTCCGTCCTCGGGGTCCGGCGTCTCGGCGTCGAGCCCCGCCGCGCGGATCGCCGCGGTGTTTGCCCACGTGCTGTGGTGGTCACGGCTCATCAGCAGCACCGGGCGATCGAGCGTCACCGCGTCGATGAGCCCGCGCGTTGGCGCACCTCCAGGGAAGTGGTCCATGGACCAGCCACCGCCCAGAATCCAGGGCTCCGCCGGTGCGGCCGCCGCATACTCCGCGATCAAGCGCACGGCATCCGCCGCGTTCTCCGACGCGGTCAGATCGCACTGCAGCGATTCGACACCGCCGCTGATCGGGTGGATGTGCGCGTCTTGAAACCCGGGCGAGAGGAGGGCCCCCGCCAGGTCGACCCTGCGGGTATCCGGTCCGGCCAGCGCCTCAGCATCAGCTTCGGGCACCACCGCGGTGATGCGACCGCCGGTCACCGCGACGGCGACACCGCGCTGCGGTTCCCCGCTCCCGGTGAAGACGGCCCCTCCGATGAACAATACTTCGCTCGGCATCTCACTCCTTGTTCGACTTTGAATCGGAATGAGATGGAGCGTACGGGAGAACGGCCACCTTTGTCAAAGCCTTTGACAAAGGTGGTGTCACCGTGTTTTTCTAGCCCGCCGCCCACAATGCCCCGCCTCCCGCACGAGATGCTCTACGCTGGGCCGAGGGAAGGAATCGAATGACCACGACGCCCGCCACCGCACCAACGCGAGGCCGGTCCGGCGCACGAAAGGTGCGCCTCGACGTCGACATGATCGTCGCCGCCGGCCTCGCTGTTGCCGCCGAAACCCGATCGAACGAGTTTTCGGCAAAGGCTCTGGGGCTGAGCCTCGGAGTGGACCCCTCCGCGATTTACCGCCATTTCCGCAGCAAAGGCCACCTGATGGAGGTGCTCCTCGACGAGCTGCACGTTCGCGCCCTCGCGACAATCGAGGCCCCGGCCGAGGACTGGCGTGGTCGCGTGATAGAGCTCGCCGAGGGAACACTGCGCGAATACGCTGCGCACCCGTCCATCGCCGCCGAGGCAATGGTGCTGACCACACACGGACCGGGCGAGCTCGGGGCCATAGAGCTGCTTCTCGATTCACTCGACCGCGCTGGGCTCCCACCCGCCGACGTCGTGCAGCACTACGCACTACTGTCGTCGTACATCCTGTCGACCGCCTCTGGAATCGCCCGCGCGCGCATCGAGAGCGGTGAGCTCGACCCGTCCCCGGAGACCTCGCCCTGGTTTGATGGCCCCATCCTCGCCGACCCGCGCACGTATCCACAGATCGCGCGGTTCACCGGCCCCCTCGCTGATCTCGAGGACCGCAAGACGTTTATGCTCGGCGTCACAACGCTGCTCGACTCCGCCGAGCAGACCGCGGGGCGGGCCGCGGGGCGCTAGGATCCCGCACAGGCCAGTCCTCGATCAGGACGCGGCGGGTCCAAGCCCGGCCACCAGGCGAGCGAACGCCGCAGTCACGACGTCAGGGCGACTCCCGCCGGCAACGCGAATGGCCCCCTCACGGAGGGCACCCACGAGCAGCACCGCGGTCGCAGCCGGATCCACATCGGGAGCCACCTCACCACCTGCGCGCGCGGCCTCGAGGTCTCCCTCGATCATCGCGACACTCGCACCCGAGCCGATTCCGCGCTCCGCCCCCGACACAATCAGCGTCGGGCCAGACACATTGAAGAAGTGTCCCAGCTTCGGGTCTGCGGCGAGCGCGATCATTTCGTGCGCGTGGGCCGAAAGGCGCCCGCGCCAGTCGGCCGCACCCGAGACCGCGGCACGCGTGCGCGCAACGAGGTCGGTGCCGAGCCGCGCGTACGCTGCACGAAGCAGCTCATCGCGCCCGCCCGGGAAGTGTGCGTAGACCGTTCCCCGAGAGATGCCAGATTGCGCGGAGACGCGGTCAATCGTGGCGGCTTCGAGCCCATCACTTGCGATGACCACGAGCACTGCATCGACCAGTTCCTGGCGGGTGCGCGCTTGCCGCCGTTCGCGGAGCGTCGTTCCCGGGGCAGCAGTCTCTTCGGTCACACGCTCAGTCTAGAGCCGAACTCGAGCCTTGTGTACCTGGAATCCATTTTCTATACTCTGAGTATAGATTTGGCGATGCCGCCGACTCCCCTGCACAAAGGAGCCCCATGAGCGACCACGAGCGCGCCGTCGCGATCGAACTGGCCCGCGCCGCCTTGCCCCTGTACGAGCTGCCCACAGACATCCCACTCACCCTGCTGAAACAGCGGGAAAACGTTGTTTTCGCGCTCAGCTCGGGAGGTCGCGAGTACGTCTTGCGGGTGCACCGCCGCGGGTACCACTCGGACGCGGAGCTCGCGTGCGAGCTCGACTTCGTGCGCGCGCTGTCCACTGAGGGCGTCGCCGTGCCGCACTTCATCCCAGCCCGCGACGGTCTGGGGTTCTGCGTGGTCGGCGACGATCACCCCGCGGGCCCGCACCAGGTGGATCTCCAGCTGCGCATCCAGAACTCGGGCAACTTTGGCGACGAGCGCACCGCCGTCGCGGGAACCGCGGAACTCTCCCCGGAGGACTTTCGGGAGCTCGGTCGCCTGACCGCCGAAGTCCACGCCGCGAGCGTCCGCTCGGGCTACACGATGGCGGTGCCGCGCGACGACTGGGACATCGAGGGCCTGGTCGGCGACGACCCCGCGTGGGGCGACCCGCTTCGACTCGCTGAGCTCGACGGCGACGATCTCGACACGGTGCGCCGCGCGATCGTCCGTATTCGCGAGGTACTCACCGCCTACGGCACGCCACAGCACCGCTTTGGTCCGATCCACGCCGACCTCACACCAGAAAACGTGCTGCGCACACCGGCAGGGCTCGTGCTCATCGACTTCGACGACTTCGCGGCAGGGTGGCACCTCTTCGACCTCGCCACAGCGATCTATTTCTTCACCCCACACCCGCGGGCGACCGAGTACCGCGCGGAGCTCTTCGCAGGCTACGAGTCCGTGCGCCCACTCGACAAGGCCGATCACGCGGCCTTCCCCGCGATGCTCCTGGCCCGCGGACTCACCTACCTCGGCTGGGCAGCCGATCGGCGCGGGGAACCAACCGCCGAGTGGCATGCGACCGAGGTACTCCCCCACGTGGTCCGCCTCGCACGGGAGCTTCTCGCGGACACCGCTCCCCGCACCACCTCGCCCCTGAAACACGACGCACCACCCGCCACGGAGAAGCCATGACCACGAACGACGCACTCATCGCCCGCCGCGCCCGCACCATCGGCCCGTACTCACCGCTCTTTTACGACGAGCCCCTCCACTTCGTGTCCGGCCAGGGAGTCTGGCTCACTGAGGCATCAGGCGCGCGCTTTCTCGACGGATACAACAACGTGCCGCATGTTGGCCACGCGAACCCCCGCGTGGTGCAGGCGCTCACCGAGCAAGCGGCGTGCCTCAACATCCACACGCGCTACCTCAATGAGCGCGTGCTCGACTACTCGGAACAGCTCCTCGCCACCTTCGCCCCGGGCCTCGACCGGGTGCTCTACGGCAACTCGGGATCGGAGGCGAACGAGCTCGCCATCCGCATTGCGCGCCAGCTCACTGGTGCGACCGGCATGCTGGTCTCCGACTATAGCTATCACGGCACAACGATTACCCTCGCTCAGCTGACCACCGGCCTCCGCACCCGCGAACCACTCGCCCCGCACGTGCGCGCGATCCGCGTACCCGACCTCGACTCCGACCCGCGCCCCGCGGAACTCGTACTCGCCGCCGCGCTGCAGGACGTCGACGACGCGATCGCCGAACTCCAGGAGGCGGGCTTCGGCCTTGCCGCGAGCCTGTTCGACCCACTCTTCTCGACCGAGGGCATGGCGCGTGTGCCGGAGGGCTACGTCGCGGGCCTCGTTGACCGCGTGCGCCACGCCGGCGGACTCGTGATCGCGGACGAAGTGCAGAGCGGTTTCGGCCGCACGGGCAGCCACATGTGGGGGCACGCATGGGCTGGCATGGATCCCGATCTGGTGACCCTGGGAAAGCCGATGGGCAACGGCCACCCCATGTCCGCCGTCGTGACCAGCGAGCGCGTGCTCGACGAGTTCGGTTCGCGGAACGAGTTCTTCAACACGTTCGCGGGAAACCCGGTGTCGGCCGCCGTGGGCCAGGCTGTGCTCGACGAGATGGCTGCGGAACAGCTGATGGCCCGCGCCGAGCGCCTCGGCACGGAGGCCCGGAGTGCGTTCGACTCGCTCGCGACGCGCCACGACTTCGTGAGCGCGGCGAAGGGCGTCGGCATGTTCCTCGGGCTCGAGTTTGCGCTCGACGGCCACCCCGCGCCCGAGCTCGCGAAGCAGGTGGTCGAGGGCGTGAAGCGCCGGGGCGTGCTCATTTCGCGCATCGGGCGCCACGAGAGCGTGCTGAAGGTTCGCCCGCCGCTCGCGTTCGGCCACGCCGAACTTCCCGCACTCCTCGGCGCACTGGGCGAGGCACTCGACGAGGCAAGTTCGACGCTCTAGGGTGTAGTCTCTGGGCACAGGGTGGCAGCGCGGCTCCAGATGTGGGCCCTACACACACGCCACCGCAGCGACGCAGTGAGGTGATGAGGCATGCAGACGGCCCAGCCGCAGCGCGCGTCCGATCCGGGACAGCGCCCCACACACGTTGACGGGCTTGCAGACTTCCGCACGCTCGTCAGCTCGGCCTTTGTGCCACTCAAGATCACCACCGAGCGCGACGAACCCTTCGCAGCTCGCTCCGCTTCAGCGCAGGCCGACGACGTCGTGTTCACGGAGATCGCCGCGCGCCCGCACCTCGTTGAGCGCACCCCCGAGAACATCGCGGATGGTGGCAGTGGCTACTACAAGGTGAGTTTGCTGCTCGCGGGCTCCAGCATCCTCGTGCAGGATGGCCGCGAGGTCATTATGCGGGCGGGCGACCTCTCGGTGTACGACACCTCGCGCCCCTACTCACTCCTCTTTGGTGAGGATTTCCGCAACCTCATCATGATGTTCCCGAAGGATCGGCTGGAACTGCCCATCCCCTTCACAGAACAGCTCACCGCGGTGTCGCTGAGTCAGGCGCACCAGGGCCTCGCCTCGGTGGTCTCCGCCTTCCTCGCGCAGTTCCCCGCGCAGCTCACCCCGCTCGACGACCGGGTGCGCACCAAGCTTGCGCACACCAGCCTCGATCTGATGGGCACGCTGTTCTCGAGCATTCTCGATGCGGATCCTGCCCAGCGTGATCCCCACCAGATGCTGCTCCAGAAAATCACAACATACATCGAGCTTCACCTTGCTTCGCCGGAGCTCTCCCCCGGCACGATTGCTGCGGCGCACTATATTTCGACGCGGCACCTGCACGCGTTGTTCCGGCAGGCCGAAACAACTGTTTCGACGTGGATCCGCGAGCGCCGACTGGAGCGCTGCCGCACCGACCTGCTCGACCCCGTGCTCGCAGACCGCACCGTTGCCGCGATCGCGAGCCGGTGGGGCTTCGCGGACGCCGCGCACTTCAGCCGCGTGTTCAAGTCCGCGTACGGCGTCTCCCCGAGCGAGCTGCGCCTCAGCTAGGCCGGCGCACGCTCCCGCACCACCTTCGGAGCGCCGGGCGCTTTCTGGCGTGGCCGCAATCATTCCGTGATGCGAGTTGACTCGCAGAGCACGGGCATTGATTCTGACGGCAAGGCCGCCCTCGATGTGGTGCGGGAAATCTATACGCTGCGTACAGTTCTGAGCGAAGGACGGGCAGCGTTGCCCGGCAGGCTCGAGGATGGGCTGGGCCACCGCTGTCTGCAGTTTCGTGCGACACAAAGGAGTGGACCCGATGACCCAGACACGCAGCGACGACCTCACCGCGGCCGATCCGAGCGAGTGGCGCAGCTACGACGAGTTCGCCGCGGGGATTGACACGTTCCGTCTGCCCGACACCTCGCTCGCGGGTGTGGCGCTCACGCTCACCTTGGAGGACGGCAGCGAGCTTGCCTTCGAATTCGGCGCGGACGAGGTGGCGTGGAGCGGCACCGGAGCGCTTGCGACCGCTTCCGAACATCACGACCCGTACGAGGCGGTGCGTGTGCGCGACGACGTCGTGTTCGTGCACCTCCCGCTCAGCTCCCGTGAGCACGAGGCCCTCACGATCGTGTACTCCGACACCTCGCACCGCGCGCTCGTCACACGCTCTGAGATCGGACCGGCGGACAGCGTGGGCGTCGATGGGGATGAGCCGCGCGTCTCGCAGACGTTCTGGTCGGCCGTGACGGGCGGCGGCGTGCCCAGCGGTGAGATTCCCGGCCCGTCACGCGATCTGATCGGCAAGCGCAACCTCTACCGCTACAGCCCCTTCCACCTCTACGAGCACGTCTACATCTCGAGCGAGCGGTACGCCTGGCAGTGCGTGCAGGGCGTGCAGCGCGGCCACTGTGACATGGACATGTCGACGGTGTGGAAGTTCGAGGACGGGCTCTACCTGTTCTGCTTCCGCGAATTCCGCATCGCAGTGGCGAGTGTGTGGCTGCACGATCTCGGCTATGCGCTCCGCACCACGGGCGCGTTCCTGGGCATCAACGGCGCAGGAGAAGCCGAGCACTCTCGTGCGGGCGGCTACATCTATCCGATCGGCTCGGTCGACTACCCCGACGTTCAGCCGGTGTAGCTCGGCACGCCCCTCCCAAACATTTCGTTCCCTTTCGAAAGGACCCCTCATGAAATCACGCATTCTCGGCGCCGCGGCACTCACCGCGGTCGCCGCCCTGGCCCTCAGCGGCTGCGCCGGCAGCGGCGGAACCGGTGGCGGCGACGGCGCCCCCATCAAGATTGGCTCCGTCAATACCCTGAGCGGCGCAGCCACCTTCCCCGAAGCGAGCGCTGCTGCGCAGGCCGTGTTTGATCGCGTCAACGCCGACGGCGGTGTGAACGGCCACCAGATCGAGTACAAGACCGTCGACGACAAGGGGGACCCCGCGTCGGCGACGGCCGCAGCGCGCGAGCTTGTCGGCAGCGACGAGGTCGTCGCTCTCGTGGGCGGCGCCTCGCTCATCGAGTGCGAGATCAACCAGGATTACTACACGCAGGAGAGCGTGCTCTCGATGCCCGGCATTGGCGTGGACACGGGCTGCTTCAACTCCCCGAACATCGCCCCGGTGAATCTGGGCCCGTTCAACGACATGACCCTCACCCTGCTCAATGGTTCCGAGAACCTCGGGCTCGACGACATCTGCGTGCTGCTCGAGATTGCGGGATCCACGAAGCCCGCGTACCTGGCCGGCGTTGAGAAGTGGACCGAGATCACGGGCAAGAAGCCGCTGCTTGTCGACGACAGCCTGCCCTACGGTGGCTCGGACTACACGCCCTACATCGTGAAGGCGAAAAACGCGGGCTGCAAGGCCATTGCGGTGAACTCGATTGAGCCCGACGGCATCGGCCAGGTCAAGGCTGCTCAGTCGCAGGGGTGGGACGACGTCTCCTTCCTGCTGCTCACCGCCGTGTACAGCGAGAACTTCGCCTCCGCGCTCGATTGGACGGGCGCGGGCGTCCACGTTCCCGCCGAGTTCTACCCGTTCACCGATGACAACGAGATCAACGCCGACTGGAAGTCGCTGATGGAGGAGAACGACATCGCGCTCACTTCGTTCAGCCAGGGGGGCTACCTCGCAGCGATGAACTTCGTTGAGGTGCTCACGGGCATGGACGGCGACTACACGCGCGAGTCCGTTTCGAAGGCCCTCCATGACATGGCCCCGATCGAGAGCCCGATGGTGGCGTTCCCGTACCAGTTCGACAAGATCGCCGCGCAGGACTACACCCCCGGCGGCTGGCCGGTCGTCCTGAAGTCGGGCACGAAGGCCTGGGAGAAGGCCGCGGAAGACTGGCTGCTCCCCGCCAGCTAACTCCCCGCGAGCGAGTTCTCCTCGGGTGAGGTGCCCGCGAACTCACTCCCCGCAGCGCCCGGCGCGGCAGTTGCCGCGCCGGGCGCCACACCCATCGTCTTCCACGCAGAGGAGTCTCATGCGCTTTTTGTCCCCTTTCTCGCAGCGCCGCGGAGCCTCCGCATGAACGGTGGCGCGCTTCTGCAGGGCGCCCTCGCGGGCCTTGCCTCCGGCGGTCTCTACGCGGTCCTCGCGGTCACACTCACGCTCATGAGCCGCCTCGTCCGAGTCGTGAACTTCGCGCAGGCCGCCACGGGCATGTTCGCGGCGTTCGCGGCCGTGTGGTGCGCGAGCTCGCTCGGGCTTCCCGTGTGGGCGGCCACGATCCTGGGCGTCGTCATCGGCGCCGCGCTCAACGGCGCGATTGGCTGGATCGCCGCGACGTGGCTCTCGGAGGCATCCGTGACGCTCCGATCCGCGATGACTGTCGCCCCACTCCTCATGCTCATCTCGCTGTCGTTCATCCTGTTCGGCAACAAGCCGCAGCCGTTCGCGCCGATTCTCCAGGGGCCCGCATTCACTATTGCGGGCGTGGTGGTGAGCTGGGTCACCGTCGTCATGGTGCTCCTCGCGGTGGTCGTCGCTGCGGGCTGCGCGATCTTGCTCCGGCGCACGACCGTGGGCACGCAGCTGCGCGCGCTCTCCGAGCGCCCCACGACCGCTGAGCTGATCGGGATCGCGGCCAAGCCGCTGTCGATAGGCGTCTGGGCGGTCACCGGCGCAATCTCGGCGATCACTGTGATGGTGATCGCCCCCTCGCAGTCAAACGATGCGATCAGCCTGTCGATGCTCATCATCCCGGCTTCTGCTGCGGCGCTGCTCGGCGGCTTCCGACGTCTCGACCTCGCGGTGGTTGGCGGACTACTGCTCGGGGTGATCTCGGGAGTCGTCGCGCAGATCCCAGCGGTCTCCTTCGTCCGCAACTTCATCCCGTTCCTCTTCATTGTCGTGTTGCTGCTCTGGTCGCAGCGGAAGGAGGTGTGGGATGCTGCTCGCTAATCGCCGTCTTCGCACAGTCCTGCCCATCGCTATCGCCGTCGCGGGGGTCGCCCTCGCCTGGGCGCTCAGCGTCGGCTTGTCTGGCTATTACGTCTTCCTCGGCATCAGCGCGCTGACCGCGATCATCGCCGTGCTCGGACTCGGCGTGGTCACCGGCTCAGCCGGGATCATTGCGCTGTCTCAGCTCACGTTTGCCGCGATCGGTGCGTGGGTGGTGGCCTGGCTCAGCACGAACGAGGCGCCGGGCGGCTTCATCGTCTGGCTCCTCCTCGGCGGCCTCGCCGGCGGCCTCGCGGGTGTGCTCATCGGGCTCCCCGCGCTCCGTCTGCGCGGGGTGAACCTCGCAGTGGTCACCCTTGGCTTCGCTGCAGCTTTCGATGTGATGCTTGTACAGATTCAGTTCCCCGGCTCGGTTGACGGCATTGCCGTGACGCGCCCGGGCGCCTTCTCCAGCGACCGCGAGTACTTCTTCTTCGCGGCGATCGTGATGATCCTGTGCGCCCTGATCGTCTCGTGGCTGCAGGGCAGCCGCATGGGGAGCGGGTGGAAGGCGGTCGCATTCTCCGAGCGCGGCACCGCCGCGGTGGGGCAAAGTGTGTCTGCCGCAAAGCTCTCGGCGTTCGCGGTGAGCGCGGCGCTCGGCGGAATCTCGGGCGGGCTCCTCGCCGGGCAAGTGCAGCTCCCCTTCGCCTCGAGCTTCGCGCCGCTGCAGTCGCTCGCGCTCTACATCCTCGCGGTGATGAGCGGCGCGTATCTCATTGACATGGCGATCTTCGGTGGCATCCTCTGGGTCGTCGTTCCCGAGCTCCTCAAGAAGTGGGGGGTGCCACAAGACTGGGGGTTCGTCGTCTTCGGTCTGCTGGGCATTCAAGCGCTCACGAGCGGGTCGAACCTCGGCGAGGGCATCCGCAGCGTGCTCCGCAGGCGGGCAACTCGGCGCGCTGCCGCAGCCGCGGCAGCAGCACCCCCGGAGGTGGCAACGAGCGTGCTCGACGTGTTCGCTGTGCCCGAGGCCGCCGACCCTGTCCCGGCCGACGCTCCCCCCGTCCTTGAGGTCTCCGAGCTCACCGTTCAGTTCGGCGCGCTCACGGCACTCGACCACGTGACGCTTGCGGTGCGACCGCGCAGCATCATGGGCCTCATCGGCCCCAACGGTGCGGGCAAGTCCACCTTCGTCGACGCGGTGAGCGGGTTCCTTCCGCAGCACACCGGCCGCACGCTGCTGGACGGCGCGGACATCAGCACGCTCTCCCCCGTGCAGCGCGCACGGCGCGGCCTGCGGCGCACGTTCCAGCAAGATCGGGTACCGCCGCAGCTCACCGTCGAGGCCTACGTGCGCTTTGTGGCGCGCCGTCGTCTCGATCACGATGAGCTCGCCGATGCGCTCGCGTTCCTGGGCTGTCCGCCGCCGGAAACCCCGCTGACCGTCGTGGATGTGGGAACGCGCCGCCTCATCGAAGTTGCCGCTGCAGTACTCGCAGGCCCTCGCCTGCTCATCCTCGACGAGCCGGCCGCCGGGCTCTCGCACGAGGAGCATGTGCAATTTGGTCACCGACTCACACGGATTCCATCACGCTTCGATACCGCGATTGTGTTGATCGAGCACGATCTCGATCTCGTGCGCACGGTGTGCGGCGAGCTCACCGTCCTCGATTTTGGCAAGGTGCTCGCTCAGGGCCCCACCGCCGAAGTACTCGATACCCCCGCCGTCATCGCGGCGTACATGGGAGATGCGGAGGTCAACTCATGAGCGAACTCCAGCTCACCGGAGTCACGGTCGCACGCGGCGCAGGCCCGGTCGTTTCTGATGTCGATCTCACGCTGCGCGCCGGCGAAGTGCTCGCACTCGTGGGACCGAACGGCGCGGGCAAGACGAGCCTGCTCGAGTCGGTGTCGGGAGTGATCCCGCACACCGCGGGCGAGATTAGCGTCGACGGCGATTCGGTTGCGCGACGCACACGCGTCCAGCGGGCACGCGCCGGAATTGCGCACATCGAGCAGGGGCGAGCGATCTTTCCGTCGCTCACGGTGCGCGAGAACATCATGCTCACGGCCAAGAGCGAGGCGGTGCTCACCGAGGTGCTCGCTTCGTTCACCGAACTCGAGAAACGCATCGACTCTGCGGCGGTGCTGCTCTCCGGCGGTGAACAGCAGATGGTGGTCCTCGCGCGCGCGTTCGCTTCGAAACCGCGTTTCCTGCTCATCGACGAGATGTCGCTCGGCCTCGCACCGGTGGTGTTTATGCGACTGCTTCCCGTCATTCAGAGCATCGCGCACTCTGGCGTGGGCGTGCTGCTCGTCGAACAGTTCACGCACCTCGCGCTCGGCATCGCCGACGAGGCGATGGTGCTCGCAAGCGGGCGCGTGAGCCACCCGCAGGGGGCGGCAGATGCGCTTGCGGCAGATCCCGAGTTGCTCCGCACCGCGTACCTCGGCGGGTAGCTCCGGGAGAACGAGCGGAGGCCCGCACCCCATCGGGTGCGGGCCTCCAACGTGTACGCGAGGTCACGCGGCGCGAACGGCTACGCCACGTCGGCATCCGGCGTGCGCACACCGAGCGCGAGCGCCTCGTTCAGTTGCACCGGATCACCCGCGGCCGAACCGCCGTCGACGAGGTACTCGCCGCCCGTAAGGTAGCTCGCGTCCGCCGACGCCAAGAACGCGACGAGGGTTGCGACCTCCTCAGGCTTTCCGGCGCGGCCCAGCGCAGCAAATGGGAAGTGGTCGGCGGCTGCGCCGAGGTCACCGATCATGGGGGTGAGGATCGTACCCGGGTGCACCGAGTTCACGCGAATGCCGTGCGGCCCGAGCTCGAGCGCGGCGGAGCGGGTCAGACCGCGCACGGCGAACTTGCTCGCCGAGTAGGCTGTCGCGTTCGCTTGGCCTTGGATGCCCGCGAGCGAGGAGATGTTGATGATGGAGCCGGATCCCTGCTCGCGCATGCTTGGCGTGACCGCCTGCATTCCGAGGAAGACACCGCGGACGTTCACCGCAAGGATACGATCGAGCGCGTCGACCGTCTCCTCAGAGAGCGGCAGCATCCGAAGAATGCCGGCGTTGTTGACGAGGGTGTCGATGCGCCCGTGGCGCTCGAGCGTGTGGTCGATGACGCGCGCCCAATCCTCGGGCTTCGTCACGTCATGCGGCACAAAGCTTGCGCGCTCGCCGAGGCGCGCCGCGAGTGCCTCGCCGGCTTCCACGGCGAAGTCTGTGATGACGACGGACGCGCCGCGCGCAAGAAAGAGCTCGGCCTCCGCCGCACCCTGCCCGCCGGCACCACCCGTGATGATGGCAACGTTGTCGTGAAGAGGGGCACTGTTCTGCTGAGTCATGGCATATCCCTTCCGGCCCAGCCGTCGGTCGCCTGGACCTCAGGTCCACTTTATCAGCGCTTGAATCCCTGATCAGGATGCACTTTCTCAGCACACTCTGCTACACATCTCACTGGACCTCACCTGCCGGCGCGCGTCACATCCCGGCGTGCTCGAACGCCACTGTCGGCAGGTCGACGATGTGCGCTCCACCATCCGCGACCAGCACCGAACCCGTCATGTACGACGACTCGCTCGAGCCAAGGAATCGCACGATGGAGGCAATCTCTGCAGCCTCGGCGGGGCGGCCAAGCGGCACATCACGCGTCACCGCCGCGTAGCCCGCGGCACGATCAACGATCTCCGGTGCGTGCGAGGCAAACTCGTCCATCTCCGCGTCGGCCATGGGCGTGCGTACCCAGCCCGGGCACACCGCGTTCACCCGCACGCCGCGCCGACTGTAGTCCCGCGCGAGCGTCTTCGTGAGTCCGATGAGCGCGTGCTTTCCAACGGTGTATCCCGCGACGGAGGGCCCAGCGAAGAGGCCGGCGAGGGAGGACACGATCACAATCTCAGCGCTGCCACTGCGTTCCGCGCTCGCGAGCAGGGCCGGCAGCGTCTCGCGGGCCATCACGAACGCGGTGGTGAGGTTTGCTGACATCGCGGCCGCCCAGTTCTCATCACTCGTCTCAGCCACCGGCGCAAAGCCGTGGCCACCGGCGTTGGCCACGAGCACGTCGATGCGACCCCAACGCGCGAGAATCTCGGCGACCGCCGCCGCAGCCGATGCACCGTCGGCCGCATCCGCCACAACGGGGAATGCGCCGGTCTCCGCGGCCACCGCGTCAAGCGGCTCCCTGCGCCGCCCGACGATCGCAACTCGCGCACCGTCCGCTGCGTACCGCGCCGCTATTGCTGCACCGATCCCGGTTCCGCCGCCCGTCACCACGACAACGCGTTCCTGCACCGATTCCTGAGTCGCCATGCCGCGCTCCCTTCGTCTTCATTGACGTTCACTGATCCCCTGCTTTGGGATGCTTCCATCCTGAGGGCGAACTCCCTGTCCGGGCAGAACTCGGCCCGCCTGGTCAACACCCCAGCACACACAGTCAACGCTTGTGGATCTTCCCCCCGCGATACTGGGGATGGAGTTGTCCGGCGCTGGGCCGCTCCTTCACGATCGAACGGAGTCACCGATGACCCACCCCGCCCCTGAACTTCTGCTCACCGGAGGACGCATCTACACGGTTTCCCCGGACGCACCGTGGGCGGAAGCGCTCGCAGTCTCGGATGGACGCATCGTTGCCGTGGGCTCGCACGCGGAAGTTTCGGCGCTTGCCGGGCCGGAGACGGAGGTGCGGGACCTCGGTGGAGCGTTCGTGATGCCTGGCCTCGTCGACGTGCACAATCATCACTTCCTCGCGGGGAAGGAAGAGCTGTTCGAGCTGCGTGTGCCGATCGGCGCAACTTTCGACGGGATCATCGACGCAGTGCGCGCGTACGCCAAGGGCCTCCCTGCCGATGCGTGGGTGGTCGGCGGCCCCTGGGCGAGCGACCGGCTGGGCGATGTGAACTCCGCCGCTGCGCTTGACCGGCTCGACGAGGCTGCCGGCGGCCGACCCGTCATGCTTGCCGACGACTCGCACCACAATCGCTGGGTGAGCTCGCGCGCGATGGCACTCGCCGGAATCGCGGCTGGCCAGCCCGGCGTACTCACCGACGCACTCGCCGGGGGCCGCGCAACGGGTGTGCTACTTGAAGCAGCGGGGCTCCCCGTTGCGCGCGCCCAGGAAGCCGCGGGTGGCCTCACCCCCGAGCAGGAGCGCGCGGCCGCCCAACGGGGCGTCGAGATCCTCAATTCATTCGGTGTCACCGCGTTCCAGGATGCGGGCGTCTCCACGCACATTCTCGAGGCGCTGCACGCTCTCGACACGGCCGGGGATCTCGACGCCTGGGTGGTCACCTCCCTGCTCATCAACGATGAGATCTTCGGGTACTCGGCGATCGGCGAAGAGCTCGTGTTCGACGGCGAGCGTTTCCGCACCGAGCATCATCGCCCCGACTTCGTGAAGATCTTCCTCGACGGCGTGCCGCCCACCCGCACGGGCGCGTTTCTCGAGCCGTACTTGCCCGATGACGCGCACGGCGCGCACTTCCATGGCGAGACGCTCTTGCAGCCCGAGGAGCTTGAACTCTGGCTACGCCGAGTCGCCGATGTGGGCCTCTCCGCGAAGATTCACTGCACCGGCGACGCCTCCGTACACGCGGTCCTGAACGCGGTTGAGGCGGTGCGTGCGGCTGGCTACACCGAAGCGCGCTACCAGGTGGCCCACGGGCAGTTCGTACATCCGGACGATATCCCCCGCTTTGCGACGCTCGGCGTCGCAGCAGATATCTCGCCCTTCATCTGGGTGCCCGGCCCGATCGTTGAAGCGATCCGCGAGGTCTTGCCCCGCGAGCGCGCCGATCAGATGCAGCCCAACCGAGCGCTCCTCGACGCGGGCGCCATCGTGGCGGGCGGCTCGGACTGGCCGGTGTCCCCGTCCCCCAACGCATGGGAGGGCATCCACGGCCTCGTCACCCGAGAGGATCCGAGCGGCGCCTACCCGGGGACGCTGTGGCCTGAGCAGGCGATCACGCTTGACGAAGCAATCTCCGCGTTCACAATCCGCGGCGCCGAAGCGATGGGGCTCGCGGACGAGACCGGGTCCCTTGAGGTCGGAAAGTCGGCAGACTTCGTGCTGCTCAATCGAGATCCGTTCGCGCATCCGGCGGCTGAGCTCGTGCAGACCACGGTGAGCGAAACGTGGTTCGCCGGCAGGCGCGTCTACGCGGCGGCTCCCGAGACGGAGGTGTGATCGTGCACAAGCTCGTCGTGCTCTACCCGGAGCCAACCGATCGCGCCGCTTTCGAGGCCTACTACCGCGAGACCCATCTCCCGCTCTGCGCGCAGCTGCCCGGGGTTCAACAGATCACCTTCTCGATTGGGATCACGGAGCCGGGCGCCGGACCGTTCTTCGCGGTGTTTGAGGCGGTGTTCGACTCGGCGACAGACCTCGCTGCCGCGCTCCAGTCCCCCGCGGGCCAGGCCGTCGAGGCGGACGTGCCGAACTATGCGACCGGCGGGGCCACCGTCTTGAGCTACGCGGTTGAGTCGCTCACGCCTGAGTAAAGCGTTCTTATAGCGGGGTCGATCAGCCCAGCTCTTCGCTCACCGCGTCTTCCGCGGCGCGCGCAGCGCTGGGCTGGGCGCAGGGTCCGGCTAGCGCTCCCCCGCAAGGATGAAGCGGGCACCCAGCTCACCGATCAAGACGGCAGGGGCGTTCGTGTTGCCCGTGGTGACGCGCGGCATGATCGACGCGTCAATCACCCGGAGGCCTGCGACGCCGTGCACCGCGAGCCGCGGCGAAACGACGGCAAACTCGTCGACCCCCATTTTGCAAGTGCCCACCTGATGGTGGTAAGTCGCGACGGTCCGCCGCACGTACTCGACGAGATCGTCGCCGTCGCCCACCTCGGGTCCCGGGTATACCTCGGTCGCGCCCCAGCCGCCGTCGGCCGCAGAATCGGCGAGCGCGGGCTGCCGCCCGATCGAGCGACACTGCCGCACCGACGCGACGAGCGAGGCCACGTCATCCTCGTGCCCGAGCGCATCGAGATCAATGTTGAGGGGGTCGTCGCTGCCCGCACCCGAGAGCGTGACCGATCCGCGCGCCTGCGGTGTGACGAGCCCCGCCATGAGCGAGAAGCCGTCGCCACTGCGGGGCTCGAGCGTCTCACCGTACATGGGCACGGAGAAGTTGATGGGCTGCGTGTCGGGACGATCGAGCTCGGGCCGGCTCTGCCAGAACAGGTGCGTCTGCGTCACGGAGACCCCCGACTGCGGTGGGCCCACTGGCGTGTCCGTCTCGAAGATGACCGGCGAAAGCAGGTGGTCGTGCAGGTTCTTCCCGACGCCGGGCAGATCGGCGCGCGGTTCGATCCCAATCTCTCGCAGTTCTGCAGCCGGGCCAATCCCTGAGCGAAGCAGCACCCGCGGCGAGTCGATCGCGCCGGCGGCAAGGATCACCTCGTCCGCGAACAGCTCTCGCACCGCGCCGTTCTGCGTGACGCGGACCCCCACGACGCGGGGCCCTTCGCCGGCAGCATCGCCAGCGTCGCCCGACTCCCGCGGCGCAAAGATCAGCTCATCCACGCGCACGCCGACCTCAACGGTCACGCGATCCCGCACTGGTTTCAGGTACGCCATGTAGGTGTCTAGGCGCTCCCCATCGCGCACGGTGATCTGTTGCTGCGAGATCCCCTCGAGCGAGGTACCGTTGTAGTCCGGGTTGTGCTCAAGGCCCTCTTGCACTCCCGCTTCGATGATCGACTGCTGGATCGGAGCGAGCGCATAGTCATCCGTGACGTCGAGCAGCCCGCCGGCCCCGCGAAGCTCAGACGCGCCGCCCGAGAAGTTCTCGATCTCGCGGTACACGGGCAGCACATCTCGCCAGGCCCAGCCCTCGTTGCCGAGTTCCGCCCAGTGGTCGAAGTCTTGCGGGGCGCAGCGCACCCAGATCATCGCGTTGAGCGCGTGCGAGCCCCCGAGCACTTTTCCGCGCGGCAGGTGCATCCGGCGCCCAGCTGCGCCGGGCTGCGGGGTCGTGTAGTAGTCCCAGTCGTCCGCGCTGTGCCACAGCTCCCCCATGCGGCTCAGGTCATGGATCGCAGGGTTCGTGTCCTCGCCGCCAGCCTCAAGCACGGTGACCGAGACCCCCGCGTCGGCGAGGCGGCGGGCCACCACGGAACCGGCGGAGCCGGCCCCCACAACGATGACGCTCCGGGGAACAGGGGAAGCGGGTGACTGAGCCGACATAGGAATCCTCTCCGACGCGGCACCATCGCACGCGTTTCCTTTCTGAGGCTGGCACGCGGTTGCGCCGTGCACGAGGGCGGGCGGAGAGGCGTGCCCGCTCAGTCAAGACCTCTGCGGTTTGCGACAAGCCGCCGCACTCAGGTGATCTGGGATTTTTCCGTCTACAATGGAGGATAACCAACGCCGGCGAGAGGACAGGGCATGCCCAAAATCATCGATCACGATCAGCGCCGCGCAGAGATTGTCGACGTGACCTGGCAGTTGATCGTGGAGGGCGGCATCGAGGCCGCAACGATGCGCGAGATCGCTGGCCGCGCGGGATTCGCGAACGGTGCACTCAAGCACTATTTCACCGGCAAAGACCAAATCATCCAGGGCGCCTACGAGCGCTCCCTCACGAGCCTTGGCGAACGACTCGTCGCCCACGTGGGCGACGCACGCGGAATCGCGGCGCTCGAGATGTTCATGCGGTACACACTGCCCGTCGAACAAGAGGATGCGACCGCCGCGCGCGTGCTGCTCTCGTTCTGGGAGCGCTGCGCGTTCAGCACGGAGCTCGCTGGCGGCTACGACGCCCACCTCGACAGCTGGCGCGAGGGGTGCCTGCGCTACCTTGCCGAGGGACGCGCCGATGGCGACATCCACTCCCCGCTCTCCGACGCGCAGCTCGCCGATGAGATCGTCATGATGAACATTGGGGCGACCGTCATTCGCGTGGTGAGCCCCGATCGCCTGAGCGCGGAGTCCCTTAACGCGCAGGTGACCGAGTTCATCGCGCGGCTGCGGCGCACGCCGTAGCTACGCGCCTCGCGGCGCGCGGAACGCGAGCACCCGGGCCGGATTGTCAACCATGATGTGCTGGAGCGCGCGTTCAGACACCCCGAACTCCGCGAGGGTCGGGAGGAAGTGGTCGACAATGTAGCCGTAGCCGTGGCCCCCGTACCGCCGCAACTGCACACTCTGACACACGTCGCCCCCGAGCACGAGCTGCGCGCCCCAACCATCGGCAACGAGCTCCGCGAACCCGCGGGCGACCCCGCGGTCGGTGAACGGGAAGAGCGTGCCCCAGGGGCTCCCCGTCGTGCCCAAGAAGTCCGCCTCGACTGTCACCCCACGCGCGAGGAGCCGGCGCGCGAGCGACATGTCATCGGCGATCGTGCCCGCGTGGCCGAAGACCACCCCACTCGGATCCGCGCCCGCGTCCTCGAGCGCGTCGAGCACCCGGAGTTTCTCCTCACCAAACCCGCCCATGTGCAGCGTGATGGGCGCGCCGGTGAGCGCAGCGGCGCGCCCCGCCGCACGGACGCTACGCATCTCCGCGGGCGGCACGGGGGCACCCTCGGCGCCCGCCTCGCCAATCACCCCGGCTCGGACGCCCGAGCCACTCGCGCCACCCACGATGTCAGCAACGAGCTCCGCAACGAGCTCATCGTCCGAGCGCTCGGCGAAGCCTCGCGGGTGGAGATCTTGCTGGTACCACCCAGACCCCATCACCACGTGCAGGCCCGTCGCGCGGCTGAGCCGAGCGAGCGCACGCGGGTCGCGCCCCACACCGGCGGGGGTGACCTCAACGAGCGTGCCACCGCCCTGCGTTGCAAACACCGAGACCTCCTCGCGCATCATCTCGAAGTCGCCGAGCACGTCGTTGTCGGAGTTCACTTGCCCGCGCCGCACGGCTGCCAGATTGTCGAGCGTCAGCGGCTGCTGCGCGGCTTCCGCCCACTCACCCGGGCGAGGGTTCTGCGAGTGCGCGGGCCGCCGGATGTCGAGGAACACGTGCTCGTGCATGAGCGTGGGCCCCAGAGCATCTGGCTGCACCTCCCCAAGCACCGTCTGCACGAGACCCCGTCGATCCGGGATCGCGAAGTCTTCAAGTGGGGTCGCCATGCGCCGCGGAAACATCAGTGGTCCTCTCGGTCAACACGCAAGAAGCGCGCGAGGTGTGCGCCGCCAACCCCATGGAGCAGTTCGGGCGAGGCGCCCAACACGCCGAGGTAGGGCAGAAACTGGGTGTGCACGAATTCAAGCCCGCCCCCGCCGAACTGGCTCAGGCGATGTTTGGCGCGTACCCCGGCGCTCACCATGAGGAGGTGCCCCACCCCCTGCTCAGCAGCGCGAAGTATGGCGCACGCGACGTCGTGATCCGAGACCACCGTCGCCACGCTGGGCACACGGCCAAGGTCGTCGAATACCGCCCCGGCACCATGCTCGCCAAGCAACTCGATGAGCTGGTCAAGCAGATCGGGATCGGCGCCCACACCGGGCACACCGGGCGCATGCACCGCTGCAATGAGTCCGGCGACGCCCGTAATCAGCACACGCGAGCCGAAAAGCCCGGCGCCGGCGACCCGCGCCAGGACGCGCCTGAGTTCCGGCAGCCCGCCCACTGGTGCGAGCGCGAGCGGCAGGTCCGCGGCGGCGGCCCGTGCCGCCGCTTGTTCGAGCAGCGCCGGGCTCTCGGCCGACACCGCCCCCACGAGGCCCGCGTCCGAGAGATCGGGATCCGTGGGCGAGGCGCCGCGGACGATCGCAACGCCGCTCTCACCACCCAACCGGCCGAGCGCGCCGGGCACCCGAGCTTCGCGGCCTACCTCTGGTGCCAGCGCAACCACCAGGGGCGTTCCCGGTATCACTGCCCCGTTGGGATCAGCCAGCGCGCGCACCCAGCGCCGGAGCGCCTCCCCCGCTTCCGCCTCACCCAGCGTCTCGTCGTCGCGGTTCATCGCGCCGAGCTGCAGTGCGCCGAGGCGGTGCATGGTGACGGGCGCGCGGTCGAATGCGGCATCGCTTGCGGGCGTGCCGGTGTTGCCGTGGCGGGGCGCCGGGACGTGAAGGAGCACCTCGGCCGCGAGCGCGGGTCCGATCGATGCGGCGTCGATCGGACCCTCGAGCGTGCGAATGAGTCGCGCGCGCTGCGCCTCCGCGGCGGGATCACTCCCCATGGCGCGCCCCTAGACCGCGGTCGCGACGAGCACGCGCGGGCTCCCGGGGAGCGACACGAGTCGCTCGACGGCCCAGCCGGTCTCGGCAAGCCAGCCCTCAACCTCGGCGATGGGGTACACAACCGTGCCATCGATGTTGAAGTACTCTCCCGCGTGTAGCGCATCGATGCTGCGCTGCGTCGCGTCTTCGTCGAGGAAGAAGTCCAGGAGCATCAGCTTCGCACCGGCGACTGCAGCGCCTCGCGCGGCGGCAAGGATGGCCTGATTCTGCGTCGCATCGAAGCGGTGAAGCACGTGGGTGAGCAGCACGAGATCATGCTCCCCGCCGGGCTCGGTGCTCTCCGTCTCCCCCTCTTCAACCGTCACGCGCGACGTGTAGCCCGCACGCTCGGCCTCAGCCGCGATCGACTCGGTGAAGCCCGGCGCGTACACGAAGCGGGTGGTGAGTTCCGGGTTCTGCGCCATGGCGGCGAACGAGAAGCCTGCGGCAAGCCCGCCGAAGTCGAGCGCGTTTCGGAAACTCGTGAAGTCAAACGCGGCGCCGAACTGCTCAGCGTGCAGGGCGTTGTACGTCATTACGCCCGCCATGAAGTCGCCCCAGCCCGCCTCGTCGAGCTCCAGCGTGCCCGCAGCGTCGGTGTCGACGGTGCGATCGTAGCCGAGCCACTGCGGGTAGCTGATGTCGTTCAGAAACGCGACGAAGGGAGACAGATCGATCTCACCGCCGCCGGCGAGATACTGTTTCGCGTCTTCAGCAAGGCTGTAGCGCCCGGCGGCACGATCGAGGAGCCCAAGGCCGTTCATCGCGTGAGCGAGCGTGCGCACCTGGCGCTCCGAGTGCTGCGTAGCGGAAGCGAGCCCCGCGAGATCCTGGGGTCCGTCCGCGAGTGCGCGAAACAGGCCGATACGGGTCGCGGCAGCGAGCTGCTTCGCGCCCATGAAGCCGATCGCGATATCGACGATGCGGGTGGGAGTAGCGGTCATGACGGGGTCCTTCACTGTCGTGGCCGCCCGCGTGCACGGGACGGCGGTGTCCGAGTCTTGCTGCCGAAAGTCTACGAACGTAGACACACAAAGTCCAGTGCACGTCGGGTTTATTTTCTACTAGCATAGAAAAACGCGATGACGCGGTACCTCCGCACTCCGTCCCCAGGCTTCGCCCACGAAAGGTTCCGCAATGACGCTTGCCGTACACCACTTTCCGCTCGACCACGCTGCCCCCGCAGCCGTGCCACCCGTGGCCCTGCTCCACGGCTTTGCCTCCTCATCAGAGGACGACTTTCTCGCGACCGGCTGGGTCGCCGCACTACACGCGGCCGGCCGCTCAGTCGTAGCGATCGACCTCCCCGGTCACGGTGAGAGCCCCGCCATCTCGGCCCCCTCTGCGGCGACCACAGGGGCGGTGCTCGACGCACTGAGCACCGCGCTCTCCGCAGCGGCGGGTGCCGGCACGATCGACGTTCTCGGCTATTCGCTCGGCGGGAGGCTTGCGTGGGACCTACCGGCCCGCACCCCACAGATTCGCCGGCTCGTACTCGGTGGGGTCAGCCCCAGCGAACCCTTCGCCGCGGTGGATGCCGCAGAGCTCGCTGCAGCGCTCGGCGGCGAGACTCCCGCGAACCCGCTGGTGGGAATGATGGCCGGAATGATCTCGGCCCCGGGCCGCGACACCGCTTCGCTCGCTCGCCTCATTCCCGGCCTCGCGACAGAACCGTTCACTCCCGCGGCAGCGGCGCCGCGGATCCCCACCCTGCTCGTCACGGGCGGAGACGACCCGATGACCGCGGGGAGTGACGCACTTCTCGCGGAGCTCGCGGCGGGATCTTTCACCACCGTACCCGGCGACCATCGAGGCGCGCTTGACAGCCCCGAGTTCCGCTCGGCCGCGGTCGAGTTCCTCGCGAGCTAAGCGTGCGATCGCGTGTGGCCCCGCGGCACTCACCACGGGGCCACACGGCGTCACCCAGAGACTAGTCGCCAGCGCCGGCCGGCGCCCACACACCATCGGCGCGTACCTCGCGATCCAGCCAGAGCTCGGCCGTGAGCTCACGGAGCCGCGCGGCCCCTTCGCGCTCCAAGAGCGCAATCGCCCCGAGATTATCCTCCAGCTGAGAGACACGCGAGGCACCAAACAGCACGTTCGCGGTTGCCGGGTTCGCAAGACAGAACGCGAGACCCAGCTGCGCGGGGGTCGCCCCAAGCGCCGTCGAGATGCGCTCCACCTCAGGGTAGATCGCCACAATTCGGTCTCGAATCTCGCCGACATCCGCACCGATCTTTCGTGCGGGCGCCAACTTGCCAACCAGGATTCCCCCCTCGAAGGCGTCAGAGGCCTGCAGCGCGAGCGTGCCATCCGCAAACCAGCCGCCGTAGCACCCTCCCTCCGCCATACTGCGGCGCACGAGGCCATACTTGAGCTGCGCGAAGCTCGGCGGCGTGAGCCCCTCTGCAGCGGCCGTGTCGAGGGCGAGCTGCAGCGCACCTGCTGGCCAGTTGTTAACCCCCCAACTCGCAAAGCTGCCGCGGAGGATCTCAGCGTGCACGTCGCGAACCACCTGCGCGATATCGATATCACCGAAAAAGTCCCCCACCACCACGGTGTCGAACGACTCGGGACCCCCGCGCCCCGCCCCAATCCGCTCCAGCGAAACATCCATCTGCTCCGCAAACCCCGTCACGGGATACTCCCAGAGCCACAGTTTTCCGCAGAGCTGATACGCCGAACGGTCGAGCGCCAGCTCACGCAGGGTCTCGCCGAAGAGGAGATCCGTGCGCGAAGCCTCGGCATGAGGTCCCATGTTGTAGTACGCCACGTCGAAGAACGCGGCCCCAACCTCCACCGCCCTCGTCACGAGCGCACGACGAGCTGGGGCAGCCATGCGATCCCAGATGTTCCAGGATCCGAGCGCAAAGACCGGCACCTCGGGGCCGTTCGGGCCCAGCGCTCGCCGCGGAACCGTGCCAGTGAATGTCATATCTGCCTCCTCGCAGCCGCGCCACCGCGGGTACACCTCGCGGTTCGCTCGTTTATTTTCTACAATCGTATAATATAAGGCGCGTTCCCTCCAGCCCTGGCCTGGGCTGACCACAAGACACAGGAGTCTGCACATGACTACAGCACGCACCGTTCTCATTACCGGCGGCGCCGGCGGAATCGGCCAGGCAATCGCCCGAGCGGTCACCGCTCACGGCGATCACGCCATCCTTGCCGATCGCGACATTGATGCGGCCCAGGTGGCGGCCGCAGAGCTCGGCGGCACTGCGCGCGCCATCTCGCTCGACATCACCGACCCGACCGCAATCGAGGCAGGCTTCGCTTCGCTCGCCGAGCGCGGAGGTGTCGACACGCTCGTGAACAACGCCGGCATCCTGTCCGTCCACGGCGCCGTCACCGACCTCGCGCCCGAGGCGTACCGCTCCATCCTGGAGGTCAATGTGCTCGGCACGTTTGCGATGACCCAGGCCTTCGCCCGCCACCGCATCGCGCTGGGTGGCGGTGGCAGCATTGTGAACATCTCATCAATCGGCGGCCGCCAACCCACGCCGGGAATGGGGGCCTACGAGTCCAGCAAGGCGGCCGTCGACTCCCTCACCCGCTGGGCCGCGATCGAGCTTGCCGGCCACGGCATTCGCGTCAACGCCGTGGCCCCGGGCCCCGTGCTCACTCCCATGCTCGAGCAAGGTATGCCCGAGGGCTCACCCGCGCGCGCCGCATGGGCCAGCCGGATCCCGCTCGGCGACCTTGCACGCGTTGAGCAGGTCGCCGATGCGGTGAGCTATCTCGCCAGCGAAAAGGCCGCCCACATCACCGGGGTGAGCCTGCCCGTCGATGGCGGGCAGCTGCTCACCTAAGGCCCCGAAGCAATGCGTGCGGCCCGAGACCGGCTCGCCGGTCCGGGCCGCACGCAAGCTAGGCACCGCGCTCGAACACCACGCGCCCGGCGAGCACCGTGGCATCCACTGCCACACCGGGCAAGCCCTCCGCGCCAACCACGAAGGGATCACGCTCGAGCACCACAAGGTCAGCGACCATTCCCGCCTCCAGCGCGCCCTTCCACTGCGCCGCGCGATCCTGCGCCGCGGGAATGGAGGTGTAGCAGCGCAGCCACCCCGCAAGACGTTCGTGCTTCGCCGCCGCATCAGCCGAGCCGCCCGTCGCGAGCACCCGCGCCTCCGCGTCGGCGATTCCGCGCCGCCAATCAAAGTCCAGCACGGGAGCATCTGAGGAGAGCACCAGCACCCCAGCGCGACGTGCCACCTCGAGCGGCCAGGCCAAATTCGCCACCTCCGCGCCGAGCGCACCAGCGAGCCACTCCCCCGTGCGCGCAGCGATGCCCGCCTGCGTGTTCAGCCATACACCGAGCCGGGACATTCGCGCCACCTGCTCCGCCGAGACCAGGTCACCGTGAATGATGACATGTCCGAGCTCGCGCACGCTCGGCGCCCCCGACTCCGCTGCCGCAGCCTCGAACGCATCGAGCGCAAGCTCGATCGCGCGATCGCCGGTGGCATGGAGGCCGACCTGCAGGCCCGCGCGGTGCGCCGCCTGGAGCATCTCGCCGAGCCCCGCAGCCTTCGCGTCGATTCCCTCGCCCACCACCAAGAGGTCTCCGTGGGTCCCGTCGTCGTAGCTGTGCGTCGTCCAGGCCTGACGGGTGAGCGGAATGAGGTCGCCGAAAATCTTGACGCCGGGAACCGCGAACCACTCGGGGTCGCTCTCGCCCGCAAGCTCGCCGTGCCGCGCAATCCCCGCGCACACCGTAGCCACCTCGCTCGGCCCATCGAGCACCCCGTGGAGCGCGAGGAGCGTGACGCGTTGGCGCAACTCGCCTGCCGCCGCGAGCTCACGATAGATGTCGATCACCTCTGTGTGGAAGCTGCCGGTCTCCCCCGCGTCCTCCCCCGGACCGATGCCGGGCTCGGTGTAGCTCGTCACCCCGAGCTCCGAGAGCAGTTCGCCCGCCCGGAGAATGGCGGCGCGGCGCTCCGCGCGAGTGCGCACGAGTGGGCCGGCCGCCGGGGCAGCGAGCGCATCACCCTCCGCATCGGCCGCGGCGCCCGGATCCCCAAACAGAGTGTGCGGCCACCGCGCACCCAGCCAGGAGCCGTGTAGGTGCGAGTCATTGATTCCCGGGAGCACTGCGCGGCCCCCAAGCTCAACCACGCGAGTGTGCGGTCCGATCCACGTCGAGATCTCGGCATCACTGCCCACCGCGGCGATGCGGTCGCCCACAATCGCCACCGCCGTTTCGCATCGCGCGTCGGCGTCCATGACATGGACCACCCCACCGCGCAGCACGAGCTCAGCAGTGTCGCGCGGTGGGCGCAGCGCAGGATTCAACATCGTTCCCCCTTCGTTGGGACGGACCGGCGGGGTCAAGACAGCCCTCGCGCTTATGGTCAACGTGTGTAGAATAAAACCTACACGATCGGCGCCTCAGGCAACGAGGCCGCGCCGAATCCCGGATTGGAGACCTCAATGACGATTCCCACGTCCACCCGTGCTGCGGTGCTGACCACGCATGGAGCCCCGCTCGAACTGCAGGACCTTCCCCTTCCCCGGGAGATCGAGCCGGGCGCCGCGCTCGTGCGGATCACCTGCACCACGCTCTGCGGCACCGACATCGAGATCTGGGCGGGCAAGATGAGCTTCCCCGGCATGCTGCCCATGATGCTCGGCCACGAAATGGTGGGCGAGATCGTCGCCGTCGGCGAGGGCACCGTTGACGCACTCGGCGCCCCACTCGGGGTAGGCGATCGCATCGGCTGGTCTGAATCGGTCTGCGGCGAGTGTTTTGGCTGCACGGTGCTCCGTGAGCCCGTGGCGTGCGCGAAGCGCGGCTACGGCTTCATGCAGCGCACCGACGTGCCGCCCTACGCCACCGCGGGACTCTCCGAGTACGCCTACGTCACCCCGGGCGCCCAGAAGCTCCGGCTTCCCGCCGAGGTGAAGGACACGTGGGCCGCCGCCGCAGGCTGCGCGGCGAAGACCGTTCTCCGTGCGTTCGATCGCGCGGGAGGCGTGCGGCCCGGATCTCGCGTCGTGGTGCAGGGATCCGGCGCACTCGGCCTGTTTGCCACCGCGGTCGCGAGCATCTCCGGCGCCGGCACCGTCATCACCGCCGGCGCCCCCGCTGCCCGACTCGAGCTCGCGCAGCGCTTCGGCGCGAGCCACACGGTCGACATTGCGGGCGGTTCGGAGGCCACGGTCGCGCGCGTGCACGAGCTCACGAATGGCCAGGGAGCCGACCTCGTGCTCGACTTCGCGGGAGCGCCAAGCATCGGCCCCGAGGCGGTCGGGATGGCCGCGCAGCGCGGCACGATTGCCATCGTCGGGTCCACGGGTCCCACGGGTGACGCGTTTCCCCTCTCGGCGATCATGGGCAAGGAGCTCACCGTCGTCGGCTCGCTGAACGGTGATGTCTCCGACTACTACCGCTCGATCGAGTTCTTCCGCATCTTCGCCGACCGATTCCCGTGGGACGAGCTGTTCTCTGAGCCGTGCGGCCTCGATGACGCATCCGACCGCATCGCCAACATGCACGAGTTGCGCGAGGTCAAGGCGGTCATCGACCCGCGCCTCCCCCGCCGCGCCTAGCCCGCCCCTCGCGCCCCCAGTTCATGAAAGGACACGCAATGACGCACCCGCTGGTTCCCCACCGCCGGATCGGCACGAGCGCGCTCGAGACCTCAGTCTTCGCGCTCGGATCGTGGCATATCTATGACCGTATGCACTTCGAGGATGCCGTGCAGCTCGTTCGCACGGCGATCGACCACGGCATCACTCTGTTCGATGTCGGCGTCTACGCCGCCCCCGGCGGCCCGCCCGCGTTCACTGATGTGCTCTTCTCGGCCATCACCCGCGCCGCCGGAGTGGCACGCGACGACTACCTCCTCTCAGAGAAGCTCTGGGTCGAGGGCTGGGATGAGCAGACCGGCTTCCGCAGCCAGCTCGACGGGGCGCTCTTCCGCGTGGGTGCCGAGCACGCCGATCTCGTCATTCTCGGGGACCTCCGCCGCGACGACCTCGCGCTCCGAGACATCGTGCTGAACCTCGCAGAACTCACCGCCGACGGGCTCATCCGCGCCTGGGGTGTGAACAACTGGTCGGCGTCGAACGTAACCGCGCTGCTCGACATTGCCGATGCCGAGGGCGTCCCAGGCCCTGAGATCGCGCAGCTGAAATACAGCGTGTCGCGACGTTCGATCCCGGACGGCGAGCCGTTCGGGCGCGTATTCGCACGTGGGCTCTCGATGCAGGCCTCCGACGTGATGGAGGGCGGCTACCTCGCAGGGAAGGTGTCGACCGAGCGCGAAGTGGGGCGCGATCCCGGCGGAATCCGACAGCGCATCATCGACGACGTTCCCGGTTTCGTCGCGCTCGCGGAACAGCTCGGCGCGACCCCCGCCCAGCTCGCCATCGCGTTCACACTCACTCACCCCGCCACCGCCACCACACTGTTCGGGGCCTCGAGCGTTGCGCAACTCGAGGCAAACCTCGGCAGCCTCGAACTGCTCGAGCGCGTCGGCGCCGCGGACATCCGGGCGAGCGTGGAACCATTCTGGGCCGACCGCGGCCTCGTCGACCCCGAAGGGCCGTGAACATGACCCAGCAGCAGACACCGTGCGAGGCACGGAGCTCGAGCACCGCGGGTCCCTTCGCCCACGGATCCCCGAGCATCCCACCGGTACCGTTCGACCCCGAAGTCGTCCCCGCGCTTGAGGCCCTCGCCACGAGCGGTGCCCCGCCCCTCACCCGCGAATCGCTCGCTTCGCTCCGCGGCACCGGGCCAGCGTTTCCCGACGGCGCCTCCGTCGCGAAAGCCCATGGCATCGCCGTGCGCGAGCTGCGCATCCCCGGGCCCACCGGCGCCCCCGAGATCGAGCTCACGGTGTTCTCGCCGCGCGAGGACGAGAACGGGGCCGAGGCCGGGGCCAACCGCGCCGCGCTGCCACTCCTCGTGAACTTCCACGGCGGCGGAATGATCGTGGGGCACCGTTCCTGGGAGCACGAGCGCGTGGCAGACCTCGTTGCGCGGCACGGCGTCATTGCGGTGAACGTCGAGTATCGCCTTGCCCCCGAGGACCCCTTCCCCGCGGGGGTCGAGGACAACTACGCGGCGACGAGCTGGGTCTCCGCGCACGCGGCCGAACTCGGCGGCGACGCTGCCCGGCTCATCGTGATGGGCGGGAGCGCAGGTGGCGGCTTCGCAGCGGCAGTCTCGCTCATGGCGAGGGATCGTGGCGGCCCCGCGATTGCTGGGCAGCTCCTCCTGTGCCCCATGCTCGACAACATGAACACGAGTGTGTCGAGCATGCAGTACGACGGCATCGGCACCTGGCAGCGCGACGCCAATCTGCTCGCGTGGCAGTGCGTGCTGGGCGACGCGCTCGCGTTTTCCGAGACTGCACCGGCGTACGCCGCCCCTGCCCGCGCGGATGACCTCTCAGGGCTCCCGCCCGCGTTCGTCGAGGTGGGGGCCGCCGAGATGTTCCGCGACGAGGACGTGAGCTACACGCGACGCATCTGGGAGACGGGCGGCGACGCAGAGCTGCACGTCTGGTCGGGCGGCTGCCACGGCTTCGACGTGTACGCGCCGGAGGCTGAGATCACGCGCGCGGCGCTCGCGAGCCGGGACTCGTGGCTGCGCCGCATCCTTGGCCGAGCGGAGGCATCATGACCGAGCACTCGTCTGCAGCTGAGCCGGACCCCGCAGGGGCGACACCACCGGCTCCCGCCCCCCACGACCCCGAGCTCGAAGCCGGGCTCGCGTTCTTCCTTGACCTGGTCGAACGAATTCCGCTCCGCGCAGACACCATCCTCGCAAACCGGGCCCACTTCGCCACGATCATTCAGCCGATGGCCGAGCAGGTTGCCGGGCGCGACGTCACGTTCGAGGATCGCCTCATCCCCGGCCCGCTCGGGGCGCCCGATGTCGAGATCACGATTGTGCGCCCGGCCGCGCCGCACGCGCTCGGCCCGCGCCCCGCGGTGCTTGGCATTCACGGCGGCGGGTATGTGCTCGGCACTCGCTTCTTCGGCACGGGCGAACTCATCGAGCTCGCCGAGCAATACGGCGTGATCGGGATCGCGGTCGAGTATCGGCTCGCCCCCGAGCATCCCGCGCCAGCCGCGGCCGAGGACTGCTACGCGGCGCTCGTGTGGCTCGCGGAGCACGCAGCGGAGCTCGGCGTCGATCCCGATCGCATCGTGGTTTCTGGCACCTCAGCCGGCGGCGGGTTGACTGCAGCCGTCGCGCTCCTCGCGCGCGATCGCGGCGGGCCGGGGATCGCGGGACAGCTCGTCAACACCCCCATGATCGACGACCGCAATGACACGGTCTCCGCGCGGCAATACGACGGCTTCGGTGCGTGGGATCGAAACAACAACCACACCGGGTGGACTGCGGCGCTCGGAACCGATCGTGGCGCCGCCGAGGTCTCCGCGTACCGCGCCCCCGCGCGGGCGGCCGACCTGTCGGGGCTCCCGCCAGCGTTTCTGGAGGTCGGGTCTGCGGAGGTGTTCCGTGACGAAACCGTCGCATACGCCACGCGCATCTGGGCGGCCGGCGGCGAGGCTGAGCTCCACGTGTGGGCGGGCGCCTACCACGGCTTCACCGGATTCTCCCCCGACGCTGAAGTCTCACGCGCCGCGAACGCTGCGCGCGCGAGCTGGTGGCGCCGGATCCTCACGCGATGAGCGGGGCAGGATCCGCCGCGGCGGGGCGCCCCATGAGCCTCCTGCGCATCACCCTCGTACTCGGGGCGCTCGAGGCATTCGGTCCGCTCTCCATGGATCTCTACCTGCCGCAGCTCCCCCAGCTTGCCCACTCCCTCGGCACGAGCGATGCGCTGGCGCAGGCCACGATGTCGGTGTGCATGATCGGCCTGGGGCTCGGGCAGCTCCTCGCCGGCCCGCTCTCCGACCGCTTCGGCAGGAAGCGGCCGCTCGTGGTCGGCGTGGTGCTGTTCGCGGTACTGTCCGCAGTGTGCGCGTTCGCGCCCTCAATTGAGGTGTTGCTCGCCGCACGGCTCCTGCAGGGGGTCGCGGGTTCCGCGGGCGTCGTCATTTCGATGGCGGTGGCGCGCGACCTCTTCCACGGCGTCGAACTCTCACGCATGCTCTCGCTGCTCGCGCTCGTCACGTCGCTCACGCCCATCATCGCGCCGGTCATCGGCGGGCAGCTCGCCCGCTTCATGGACTGGCGCGGGATCTTCCTCGTGCTCGCCGGTGTGGGTGTGGTGCTCGTATTCGTCGCACAGTTTGGACTCCGGGAGACGCTCACGACGGGTCGGCACTCCGGCGGCGTGCTGCGCACTACCGTGAGCCACGCGGGTGCGGTGCTGCGCGACCCCCTGTTCGTGGCGCTCATGGTCGCCGCCTGCCTCGGGGGCGCGGCATTCTTCTCGTACCTGTCGATGTCGAGCTTCGTGCTGCAGGGCCAGTTCGGGCTCACCCCGCAGCTGTTCAGCGTCGTGTTCGCCGTCAACGCGCTCGCGCAGCTCGGCGGCGCGCAGCTCAGCCGAGTCTTCGTGCAGCGTTTCGGCACCGCACGCATGTATCTGATCGGCCAGGTCGCGGGGGCGCTCGCGGCGCTCGCGCTCGCGATCGCAACGATCTCAGGGGCACCCGCCCTCACGGTGATCGTGCTCCTCGCCCTCTTCCTAGGGGCGGCCGGGCTGGGCGGCCCCAACGGGACCACGCTGGCGCTCGGTGGACACGGCTCGCGCGCTGGCACCGCGTCCGCGCTCCTCGGGATGGCGACGTTTACCGCGGGGGCGGTGGCCGCGCCGGTCGTGTCGGCGCTCGCCGGCACCTCCGCGCTCACGATGGTCGTCAGCATCGCCGCGGGTGCAACGGGCGCCGCGCTTGTTGCGGTCTGCGTGGTGCGCCGACTCGCTCCCCGCGATGTGGGATGAGTGTCCGCGCGCTCCGCGATCCCAATCTCTGGCGCGATCTGGGCCAGCATGCGGTCCGAGTGGTCACGCACAGACAACCGCAGTACCGTCCGAGTCAAGCACAGGGGCGCGCGGCGCGCGTAGCCTGAGACTACCTACCGGACTCGAAGTGGAGGATCCATGGAAACCTACGACAGCCTGCTTGCGGCCATCACCCCGAGCTCGGGCGAGACCCGCGAGGTCTTTGACCCCGCGACCGGCGAGCTGATCGGCACCGCACCCGTGCAGGACGTCGCGGCGCTCGAAGCGGCCATCGACCGAGCCGAGGCTGCGCAGCCGGCATGGGCGGCGCTTCCCGATGCCGAGCGCAGCGCCATCCTGCACCGCGTCGCCGATGCGATCGAGGCGTCGGCCGAACCGCTCGCCGAGCTGCTCTCGCGCGAGCAGGGCAAGCCACTCAACGGCCCCAACGCGCGGTTCGAGGTGGGCGGTTGCGTCGCGTGGACGCGCACCCCGGCTGACACCCCGCTGCCCGTTGAGGTGCTCGTCGACGACGAGTCCGGGTATGCCGAAATGCACTACCGCCCCCTCGGCGTGGTCGGCGCGATCTCACCGTGGAACTGGCCCATGATGATTTCGATCTGGCAGATTGTGCCCGCGCTGCGCATGGGCAACACTGTGGTGATCAAGCCGGCCGAGACCACCACGCTTTCCGTGGTCGCGCTCGTCGCCGTGATGAATCAGGTGCTGCCGGAGGGCGTACTCAACATCGTGCCCGGCCCCGGCCGCACCGTCGGCGATGCGCTGACCCGCAGCCCGAAGATCGGCAAGATCATGTTCACGGGTTCGACGCCTGTTGGCAAGCGGATCATCGAGGCCTCCGCGGCGAATGTCACACGCCTCACCCTTGAGCTGGGCGGAAACGACGCGGGCATCGTGCTGCCCGATGCCGATCCGAAGGCTATCGCGGAGGATCTGTTCTGGGGTGCGTTCATCAACACCGGGCAGACCTGTGCGGCACTCAAGCGTCTCTACGTGCACGACTCGATCTACGACGCCGTTGTCGACGAGCTCGCGAAGGTCGCGGCCGCGGTGCCGATGGGTGTGGGGCTTGACGAGCAGAACGTGCTCGGCCCGCTGCAAAACCGGGCGCAGTTCGACGTGGTCGATCAGCTCGTCGAATCCGCAAAGGCGTCTGGCGCTCGCGTGGTGCTCGGCGGCGATCCCGATCGCGAGGCCGTTGGGAACTTCTACCCCACGACACTCATCGCCGACATCGATCCGCACCAGGAGCTGGTACTCGAGGAGCAGTTCGGCCCGGCGCTGCCCATCATTCGGTACTCCGACGTTGACGAGGCCGTGCGCCTCGCGAACGAGCTCGAGGTGGGCCTGGGCTCCTCCGTCTGGTCCAGCGACCGCCAGCGGGCGCTCGCGGTGGCTGCGCGCCTCCAGGCCGGCACCACCTGGATCAACTCGCATGGCGGGCTGCACCCGATGATCCCCTTCGGCGGGGCGAAGCAGTCGGGATACGGCCGCGAGTTCGGTGTCGAGGGCCTGAAGGCCGTCGCCGAGCCGCACGTGATCAGCGGCTAGTTTCTTTTCCCAGGTGCGGGCGCGGCCAGGAGGTCGCGCCCGCACAGCTGTATCGACACACGAGGAGCGCAACATGTCGCAGGAATCATCGTCCCCCCAGAATGCCGCGGAGGCCGCAGTTCGCGCAGCAGTGCAGCGCTACGTCGACGGGTGCGTTGCCGCAGACCCCGCGGCGGTGCGCGATGCGTTCAGCGCGGACGCCGTGATGTGGGGTTACCTAGGCCCCGACTACGTCACGATGAGCGGTGCCGACTTCGCCGCGAACGTGATCGCGACGGCCGCGCCCGCGGGAGCGGAGTACCGTGCGGAGATCCACGGGATTGTCGTGACGGGCAGTATCGCGCACGCGGTGCTCGATGAGCGCCAGTTCCTCGGCGCCAACTTCCGCAATCACTTCGGACTGGTTCTGCGCGATGGCGAGTGGCGTATTGCGAGCAAGGTGTTCACAACCGTCGACTAGCCCACCGGCGGGCTCCGGTTGCGGCTCGATCGCTGTGGCCGCTCGCCCGGGTGCGCTCACCGAGTACTCGAGTCGGTAAATCTCGGCTGGCGCGCCCGCAAGAACCCGTTCGCGCATCTCAGCCTCGAGTGCCTCGAGCTGCTCAAGCTCGGCAAGGGTCTTCTCGGCGCGCTCGCTGAGCTCCAGGTACTCGGGATCAATGACCCCGTCCTCGCGGAGCACACAGGTGACGTGCGCTTCCCCCGCGCTGACCTCAAACAGGTATCGCGCGAGGGTGGCACCACGTTCGGGGCGCGCGAGCTCTGGCACCACCTTGTAGCGCCCGCTCGAAGCTGCTCGGGTGACGAGCTCGAAAGTATCTCGGGCGCCGGGCCCGGCGAAGGGGGTGCGCACGTGAACGCTCCGCCGATCAACCTTGCCGCCCGGTGTGCGCGCTGCGAGCTCTGGGAGGGCGCGGGCCAAGGCGGCAAAAGCGTGCGCGACTCCTCCGGGGAACTCAGGGCCGTGGTAGCGCATGCAGTCGGCGAAGCTGTAACGCAGCTGTTCGTCTCCGTCCCACACAGTCAGCGTGCGGTCCGGCTTCGGGCTGAGGTTCATCGGGGCTCACTTTCGGCGGACGTCTGGTGCAGCCGCGTCAGGGAACGCGGGTTCACACAGGCCACTGTACCCGATTTATTTAGGTTACCCTCATCTTCATCTGATCTTTTCGAAATTCTTCAGATTGACGCCCGCTCGCGAATCACCAGCGCGCTCGGCCGTGCACAGAAAGTGCGCCCCCGGAGACGACGCAGCGCCCGGCGGGATCCCCCACCGGGCGCTGCACTACTGCGTGATGTTACCAGCGTGGCTTGCGCTTGCCATCAGCGCGGTTGCCACCCTCGTCGCGGCGATCGGAGCCATAGCCGCGATCGTTCCCGTAGCGGTCACCGCCACGATCGTTCCGGTCCGAGTAACCACCGCGGTCGCCACGATCGGAGCGGCCGTAGCCCCCACGATCTCCGCCGCGATCGCCACGGTCGTACCCGCCGCGGCCCCCACGGTCGCCGCCGTATCCACCGCGGTCACCGCGGTCGCCGCGATCCGAGCGACCATAGCCGCCACGGTCTCCGCGGTCGTAGCCACCACGACCGCCGCGGTCACCGCCGCGATCGTACCCGCCACGGCCACCACGGTCGCCGCCGCGGTCCGAGCGGCCGTAGCCACCGCGGTCTCCGCCGCGATCGCCGCCACCGCGCGGGCCGCGATCTTCCTTGAGCTCGATGAGCTTGCCGCTGATGCGGGTCTCCGAGAGCTTCCCGAGCGCCTCACCGGACAGGTCGGCCGGCAGCTCGACGAGCGAGAAGTCGTCGCGCACCTGGATGCGACCGAAGTCGTCGCGGGTGAGGCCACCCTCGTTCGCGATCGCGCCGATAATCTGACCGGGGTTGATCTTCTGCCGGTGGCCCACCTCGATACGGTACATCTTGAGGTCAGTGCGACGCTCGCGCGGGCCCCGATCCTCGCGCGCGGGACGGTCGCCACGGCCACCGCTCACACCCTCCTCGAGGAAGCGTGCGGCCTGCTTGCGGTCGCGCTCGAACTTACGATCATCGTCCTCGGTGAGGAGCAGCGGAGTGTCACCCTGCGCGACAACAGCCAGGGCGGCGGCGACGTCGGGCTCCGGCACGTCGTGGTTCCGCACGTAGTGCGCGATGATGTCGCGGAAGCGATCGATGCGCGCGGTCTCGCCGAGCGCCGTGGTGATCGCGTCGTCGAAGCGCGACAGGCGCGTAGCGTTCACCTCGTCGACGCCGGGCAGCGGCATCTGCGTGAGCGGCTGCTTCGTGGCCTTCTCGATCGCGCTGAGGAGACGGCGCTCGCGCGGGGTCACAAAGCTGATCGCGTCGCCCGTGCGGCCGGCGCGGCCGGTGCGGCCAATGCGGTGCACGTACGACTCGGTGTCGATCGGCAGATCGTAGTTGATGACGTGGCTGATGCGCTCAACGTCGAGCCCGCGGGCGGCAACGTCGGTGGCCACCAGGATGTCGAGTCGACCGTCCTTCAGTGACTGCACCGTGCGCTCGCGCACGTTCTGCGCGATGTCACCGTTGATCGCGGCCGCGGAGTAGCCACGGGCGCGCAGCTTCTCAGCCACCTGCTCTGAGTCACCACGCGTACGGGTAAAGACGATGAGGCCGTCGAAGTCTTCGACCTCGAGGATTCGCGTGAGCGCATCGAGCTTCTGCGTGTAGGAGACGACGTTGTAGCGCTGCGTGATGTTCGAGCTCGTCTGCGTCTTCCCAGCGATCTTGATCTCCTGCGGGTCGCGCAGGTGCTGCTGGGAGATGCGGCGAATCTGCGCCGGCATCGTCGCGGAGAACAGAGCGACCTGCTTCTCCTCGGGCGTCTCGGCAAGGATCGTCTCAACGTCCTCGGCGAAGCCCATCTTGAGCATCTCATCGGCCTCGTCGAGCACGAGGTACTTGATCTGGCTCAGGTCGAGCGAACCACGCTTCAGGTGGTCCATGATGCGGCCGGGGGTGCCGACCACGATGTCCACGCCGCGGCGCAGTGCGGACAGCTGCTGGCCATAGGCCTGGCCGCCGTACACGGGCAGCAGGTGCACCTCGGGAAGGTGCGTGGCGTAGCTCTCAAAGGCCTCGCACACCTGGAGCGCGAGCTCGCGGGTGGGGGCCAGAACGATGGCCTGGGGCACACCCTGGCCGGGCTCAATACGGGAAAGGACGGGAAGCGCGAAGGCTGCGGTCTTGCCGGTACCGGTCTGCGCGAGGCCGACAACGTCGCGCCCCTCAAGCAGAACCGGAATGGTGGCGGCCTGAATGGCCGACGGCGTTTCGTAGCCAACCTCGGTCACGGCGCGGAGCACCTCGGGTGCGAGGCCCAGCTCGGCGAAGGTGATGCGCTCGCCCTCAGTGGTGTCGGGGGTTGCCGTCGCGCCAGCTTCGGGCGCGGCATTCTCAGAAGAGGTCATCATACTAGTCTACCCCGGGAAAAGGTGGTAGCGTACCGCCCCGCCGCAGTGACCTGAGACGGGGCGGATCGCCGGGGCTTCGAGGCGTACGCGCGGCCTGGCGCACGGTTCACCCGGCGCGCAGTTCCAGCCACGCCGCGCGCCGCTCGGCCTGGCGCACCGGGTCGGCCACGGGGGACGCGGCGAGCAGACGCTGGCTGTACGGATGCTGCGGCGCGCGCGTCACCTGCTCTCCGTCCCCCACCTCAACGAGTTCGCCGCGCGTCATCACGGCGACACGATGGCAAATGCGACGCACCACGCCGAGGTCGTGCGACACAAAGAGATACGCCACGCCAGTGTCGCGCTGGAGTTCGATGAGCAACTCGAGCACCGTGGCCTGGGTCGTGAGGTCGAGCGCGCTCACCGGTTCGTCGCAGATGATCAGCTTCGGCTCGCGCACCAGCGCACGCGCGATCGCGATGCGCTGCCGTTGGCCGCCCGAGAACTCTCGCGGCAGCCGGTCGATCACCCCAGCGGGGAGCCGCACGCGATCGAGCATCTCGGCGACTGTGCGTCGAGCCGCGGCGCGATCCACGCCGCCCGCGGTCAGCGGCTCGGCAAGAATCTCCCCGATGGTGAGCTGGGGGTTCAGCGAGCCGTAGGGATCCTGAAACACGACCTGGATGTCGGCGGCGAGCTCACGCCGCTCGGCGCGTGTGGCGTGCGTGATGTCTCGCCCCGCAAAGGTGATCGAGCCGCTTGCCACGGGCACCAGCCCCAGGATCGCCTTCCCCAGCGTGGACTTGCCCGAACCGGACTCGCCAACGAGGCCGACGCATTCCCCCGCGCCAACGTCCAAGGACACCTCGTGCAGCACACGGTTGGGCTTGCGTTTGCTCCCGTACTCCACGACGACATCGCGGGCGGAGAGGAGCGGAGCAAACTCGGTCATCGGGAAACCCCCTCGTGGGAAGCGGCGTCGGCCGTCGCTCCGGATGAACTGATGGTGGCGTGGGCCGCGTCGAGTTCTGCGCGGCTCGCGGCGGTGTCGAGCGAGGCGGCAATCAGCTCGCGCGTGTATGGCTGCTCGGCGTGCTCGAAGATGGGCCCGACATCGTCAATCTCGACGATGCTGCCGTCGCGCATCACCACCACTCGATCACAGATATCCGCGACCACACCAAAGTTATGGGTGACGATGACGAGCGCCATGTCCCCCTCGCGCTGCAGCTCGCGGAGCAGTTCGAGGACTTCAGCCTGCACTGTCACATCGAGCGCGGTGGTCGGCTCGTCTGCAACCAGCACGGAGGGGCGGCCGGCGATCGCACCGGCGATGAGCACGCGCTGCGCCATTCCGCCCGAGAGCTCGTGGGGATAGCACTTCATCACTCGATCGGGATCGACGATGCCGACCCGGCCGAGCACCTCGAGTGCGCGCGCTCGCGCTTCGCCCTTGCTCATGCCGTGGACGGCACGCAGTGGCTCGACCAGCTGATACCCGATCGTGTACGACGGATCCAGATTGGTCATCGGTTCCTGCGGGATGTACCCGATCTCGTGCCCGAGCAGTTGGGCGCGGTCACGGCGCGACAGCGTGGTCACGTCCTCGCCGCCGATCCAGATCGCATCCGCGGTGTAGTAGCCGGACTTCGGCAGGAGATCCAGCATCGAGAACACGGTCTGCGACTTCCCGGAGCCGGACTCGCCGACAATGCCCACCACCTCGCCGGGCGAGACGTCGAGCGTGATGCCGTGCACCACTTCGACCTCCCCCGCGGGCGTCTCGTAGCTCACGCGCAGGTTCTCAAGCCGCACCGCGGAGTCGACCGCGGCCACCGAGATCGAGCCTGTGGTGGTGGTCGATGCCCCAGCGGGGAGCTTCGCGGCGTTCTCCGCGGCGATGCGGCGGCGTTCACGACGAGAGAGCGTCGGCGTCTTCACGCTGATCACATCGGCGAGTGTCGAGCCGAGCACCGCGAGCGCCGCGATCGTGATTCCCAGCGCGATCGAGGGCCACAGTAGCAGGAGCGGATCCGTGCGCATCACCTTGAAGCCCTCGTTCATCGCGGCGCCCCACCCGGGGGTGGTGCCGCCGCCAATGCCAAGGAATTGGAGACCGGCCTGCATGCCCATCGCCATGCCGGCGGTGAGCGCAGACTGAATGACGATCGGCGCGGTGACCTGCGTGATGATGTGGCGGCCCATGATGCGGAGGTCCGAGAGCCCCGCTACCCGCGCGGCGTCGACGTAGGCCTCGCCACGCACCGCAAGAACGGTGGAGCGCGTCAAGCGGAAGTAGCCCGGCGCCATGAACACGCCGACGGTGATCATGAGGAGGTTGAAGTTGTTGCCCGTGTTCGCGCCGACGATCAGCAGAATCACCATGCCGGGGATCGACTGAAGACCGTCACTGATCCACGTGCCGATGCGATCCATCCGTCCGCCGTAGTAGCCGGCGGCGAGCCCCGCGGGCACACCGATCACGAGCGCGGTGCAGATCGCCACGAGGGCACCCCACAGGGTGATCTGCGTGCCCCAGATCAGGCGGCTTGCAACGTCGCGGCCGGTCGTATCGCCGCCGAGCCAGTGCGCGGCGCTCGGGTGCGCGCGCGTGATTGAGAGGTCGACGAGGTTCGGGTCATAGGGGGCGAGCCAGGGCGCGAGTACGCCGACGAGCACCACGAGCGCAAGCACACCGAGTGCGATCGCGCCGGCCGGGCGCTTCACCAGGCGCAGGAAGAGCGCCTCGCGGCGTCCCCCACGCGTATCGATCGTGTCTGAGAGCGGAGTGGTCATTTCGCACGCGCCTTCGGGTTAATCCAGCCGAGCAGGATATCGAGCAGGAAGTTGACGATGACGACGAACACGACAGTGATCACCGTGATCCCGAGCAGCATGGGAATATCGCCGTTTTGCGAGGAGGCCTGCGTGAGCGGCCCGATGCCGGGCAGTGCGAAGATTTGCTCGACGATGATCGCCCCGGAGAGCAGGCCGACGAACATGAGCGCGAGCACGGTGAGCGACGCAGGGGCCGCGTTGCGCAGCAGGTGCAGCACCACCCGCCAGGGCGGCAGGCCCCGACTGCGAAGGGTGCGCACGTAGTCCTGTGTGTCCGCCTGGATGATCGCGTTGCGCAGCTGCTCGGCGATCATGACGATGGCGCCCAGCGCGAGCGCAATGGCCGGCAGCGTGATCGACTGCACCCAGCCGCCCACCGATTGCGTGGGCGCGACGTAGCCGACCGCGGGGAACCAGCGCAGGTTCACGGCGAAGGTCATGACGAGCACGAGCGCCACCCAGAAGCCGGGGAGCGCGAAGAGGATGACCGCGGCAGCCTTCACGATCTTGTCGAGCCAGGTGTTTGGGCGGAGCCCGGCGGCCACGCCGAGGACTGCGCCGAGGAGCGCGGACAGCAGGATTGCGACAGAGACCACCGAGAGCGTCACGGGAAGCTTCAGCGCGAGCTGGGAGCCGACCGACTGGAAGTTTTTCCAGGAGACGCCGAGGTCGCCGCGGAAGAGGCCGCCGAACCACTCGCCGAACTGAACGAGCAGTGGACGGTCAGTGCCGATGCGCTGCGCGAGCGTGGCCTGAGCTTCGGGGGTGGCGGCGCTGCCAAGCAGGCCCAGCGTCGGGTCCGGGATCGCGGCGTGCGCGAGGAAGAAGGTGCCCGTCGCGACGGCGACCAAGAGGATCACGCCGGACAGGAGCCGTTTGAGAGTGAAGGTGAGCATCGGGTCTCCGGGAGTGGGATGACGGGTCGATGGGGCGTTCGGGGTGGGGCCGGCGTGCGGCCCCACCCCGAACACTTACTTCGAGAGAGCGATCTGTCGAAGGGTGGGGAACATCATGCCGGTGACCGGCGTGACGGTGAATTCACCGGCCGAGATGTAGGTGTTCGTGGACTGCGCCCACACCGAGAAGAACGCGTTGTCGGTGACCAGCTCGTTGAGCTTCTCCACCGCCGCGGTCTGCTCCTCACCCGGAGCCGCGGTGAACACGGTGTCGACCTGCGCCTTGACCTCGGGGAATGCGTCGAGGCCCGGGGTCGGGTTGTACCACTGGGGCTTCGCGATCTGGCGCTCAACCGTGGCGATCGGGTTCGAATCCATCGCGATCACGCCGACGAACATCGGGTACTCGGGAGCGACCGACATGTACTGCATGAAATCGGTCTCCTTCCAAGTCACACCGATGCCGAGTTCGCCAAATGTCTGCTCGACGATGGCCTGCCAGGGCTGGAAGGGCGGCGCCATCGGCATAGTGACGTCGAAACCGTCGGCGTAGCCCGCCTCGGCGAGCAGTTGCTTCGCTGTCTCGATGCTCGGCTTCGTCTTGCCCGTGAGCGCGGGGACGTAGCCCGGCGTGCCCACCGGGAACACCTGGTTGGTTGCCTCACCAACGCCCTGTGCGATGGTCTCCACCATTTCGGGCCCGTTGAACGCGACGTTGAGCGCCTGGCGCACCTTGAGCTCACCGAGCGGCTTGCCCATCTCGGTGGCGCCGGCGCGATCGCTGAACTGCAGGCCGACCCACATGGAGAGCCCCGTGGCCACGTTCCACCCGCGATCGGGCGCCATATCCATGGCGGTCTTGTCGCCGTAGATCACGTTGAACTGGCCGCTCTCCATGCCGTTGAGCATTGCCGTCGCATCAGACAGTGGGCTCACCGAGAGCGGATCGAACGGGAAGTCGGCTGCTGCCCAGTGATCGGCCACCTTGTCGAACCGGTACTCGGCACCCGGCACCGAGTCGGCCGAGAGCGTGTACGGCCCCGATCCCACTGGAGTCTCCGCGAGCGTCCCGGCGTCGATCGCGTCCGGCGCCATCATGTAGCTGCGGCCGAGGCCCATGAAGTAGAGGATGGTGTCGTCGCGCTGCGTGAGGTGGATCGCGATCGTATCCTCGTCGACTGCCTCGAAGCTCTCCACCTTCTGGTAGGCCTCCTGTGAGCGTGCGCCCTGCTGGAGGTACTCGAGGCTCTTCACTGCGGCGGCGGCGTCGAACGCCTCGCCATCCGAGAACTTCGCGTCGCTGCGGAGGTCCATCGTGATGGTCTTGAAGTCGTCGGAGATCTCCCAGCCGGTAGCGAGCGCGGGCTGAGGTTCGCCGGAACCGTCGATCGCGACGAGCGGGTCGTAGATGGCCGACAGATAGGGGCCGTCAAAGCCCACGTCGGCGAGTGACGGATCCCAGGACGTGAGGTCCAGGAAGTTGCCAATGCTGAGCGGCTTGGCTGCGGCATCATCGCCGCCGCCGGTGGCCGCCCCGCCCCCGCCCGAGCAGGCCGTGAGCGCGAGCGTCGCAGCGGCGAGCGCGGCGATTCCCGTGAGTGTTCTCTTCATCGTGTCTACTTCTCTCGGTTTCGGACTTGTGCTGATGGGATGAGGCTCCGTTGCGTTGCCATCGCATTTCCGCCGCGAACAGGTGTCCCCCGCGTTGTGATGGACGTCACTTCGGCGTGCCGTCGCTTTCATTCTACGAACGTTGACTAAAAAAGCAAACTTTCGTCTACGGTCCGAGAATAACGATTTTGCGACGGCGCACACACCCGGCGCACCGGGAGTTTTTTCGCGACAGCCGCGTGACCCATTGGCACCCGGATCGGGATCGTATACGATTCGAAGTACGACCAAAGGAGGCCCCGTGCTCGACCAGACCCAGATTGACGCCATCGCCGAGGAGCTCGTGCAGGCAGATCGCGACCGCGCGGTACTGCCGAAGCTCACCAGTCGCTACCCCGACATGGTGATCGAAGACTCGTACGCCATCCAGAAGGTGTGGTCGGATCGTCGCATCGCGCAGGGCGCGAAGCTTGTCGGGCACAAGATCGGCCTCACCTCGAAGGTGATGCAGGTGGCAACGGGCATCTCGGAGCCCGACTACGGTGTCATCCACGACGACATGGTCTTCGAGTCAGGCTCCGTGCTCGAGTTCGACCGCTACTCCAATGTGCGCATCGAGGTTGAGCTCGCATTCGTGCTCAGCAAGCCGCTCTCCGGCCCCGGCACGACGATCTTCGACGTGCTCGACGCGACCGCGTATGTCGTCCCCGCACTCGAGGTACTGAACTCGCACCTCGAGCTCGAGGGCCGCACGATCGTCGACACGATCAGCGACAACGCCGCGATGGGTGCAATGGTGATCGGCGGCCGTCCCGTGAAGGTCGACGAGGTGGATCTCAGCTGGGTACCCGCACTGCTCTACCGCAACGAGACGATCGAGGATTCGGGCGTTGCCGGAGCGGTGCTCGGCCACCCGGCGATGGGCGTTGCCTGGCTCGCCAACAAGCTTGCACAGCACGGCCAGTCCCTTGAGGCCGGCGAAATCATCCTCGCGGGCTCGTTCACGAAGCCCATGTGGGTGGAGCGCGGCGACACGGTGCACGCGGACTACAACGAGCTGGGGTCGGTGACATGCCGATTCGTGTAGAGCTTCCGGCCACCCTCCGCACGCGACTCGACGCCTCCGAGCGGCCGCTCATCGGCCTCTGGGCCTGCGCAGGCAGCCCCGTCACCGCGGAAATCGTTGCGGGCAGCGGTTGCGATTGGGTACTGCTCGACGCCGAGCACTCCCCCAACGGCCTCGAGTCGGTGCTCGCCCAGCTGTACGCAATGTCGGCCTACCCGGTCGCGCCGCTCGTGCGGCCACCCTTCGGCGACACAGTCACGATTAAGCAGTACCTCGACCTCGGTGCACAGAACCTCCTGATCCCTATGGTGGATTCCGCGGAGCAAGCCGAGCAGATTGTGCGCGCGGTACGGTATCCCGACGGCACCGCCACCGGCGGGGTGCGCGGCGTGGGCTCGGCGCTCGCCCGCTCGGCCCGCTGGAACCGGGTTGAGGGGTATCTCGGTCGCGCGGACGAGACGATCAGCCTCACCGTGCAGATCGAGTCGGCGGTGGCCGTAGCGGACGTCGAACGAATCGTTGCGGTCGACGGCGTGGACGCGATCTTTGTCGGCCCGTCGGATCTGGCGGCATCGATGGGGCTGCTGGGACAGCAGGCGCACCCGGATGTCGTGGAGAATGTGCTGCGCGCCATCCGCGCGGGAGTCGCAGTGGGCAAGCCGGTGGGAGTCAACGCGTTTGTCCCCGCGGACGCCGAGCGATACATCGAGGCCGGCGCCTCTTTCGTCGCGGTTGGCGCGGACGTGGCCATCCTGGCCCGCCAAACCGAGGCACTCGTTGAACGCTTTACCGGCGGCAACGCGGGCGCGGCCCGGGCAAGCTACTAGCACCCCGCACGCTGATGCCCGTTCCGTCAGCCCCGCCCGCCGCGGGCAAGGGCCGGTCTGGGCACAGCCCCGATCCCAATCACCGAAATTCACACACTTCCGACGGGTCTTCACAAACCCCAGCGGATCGTATACGATAAGAAATACAACGAGATGAGCGAGGTAGCCATGACGTACGGAATCGAGACCCCCGGCAAGATCATTGCCGTGCACCTCAACTACCCGTCGCGGATCGCACAGCGCGGCCGCACGCCTGCATTCCCTTCCTACTTCTTCAAGCCCGCCTCGTCGCTCGCCCCCACCGGTGGCACCATCGAGCGCCCGGCTGGAACTGAGCTTCTCGCTTTCGAGGGCGAGATCGCACTCGTGATCGGCAAGACGGCCCGCTGGGTATCCCCCGAGGACGGCTGGGACTACGTGTCGCAGGTCACGGCAGCCAACGATTTCGGCCTGTACGATCTGCGCGCCGCAGACAAGGGGTCGAACGTGCGCAACAAGGGCGGCGACGGCTTCACGCCGATCGGCCCCGCGGCGATCGCGACCGACGGCATTACTCAGGACGCCTGGCGCGTGCGCACCTGGGTAAACGGCGCACTCGTTCAGGACGACACGAGCGACACCCTCAAGTTCCCCTTCGGTCAGCTCGTTGCAGATCTCTCGCAGCACATGACGCTCGAGCCCGGCGACGTGATCCTCACCGGCACCCCCGCGGGATCCTCCGTTGTGCTACCCGGCGATGTTGTCGAGGTTGAGGTGGACGCCCCGAATGCGCCGGGCGCCCCCACCACCGGGCGACTCGTCACCACGGTCACGCAGGGCACCACCGCCTTCGGCGACTTCGGAAACACCCCGAAGACCGACGATCTGCAGCGCGTCGAGGCGTGGGGCAGCGAGGAGGAGCACGCCGCAGCGGTCGCCGCAGGCCGCGCGACCCCGCTCGAGGGCACCCCCGCTCAGGTGCTTACCCCCGAGATTCGCGCGCAGCTTGAGGGCGTCGCCGTCGCAACCGTGTCGGCCGCGCTGCGCAAGCGCGGCTACGTCGACATCTTTATCGATGGCGTGTACCCGAACCACGAGGGCGACACCATCCTCGGCACGGCGAAGACCCTTCGCTTCATCCCCTTCCGCCCCGACCTGTTCAAGGCGCACGGAGGCGGCTTCAACGCGCAGAAGCGCGCGTTCGACACCGTGAACGAGGGCGAGGTGCTCGTCGTCGAGGCACGCGGCATCCCCTCCACCGGCACTGTCGGCGACGTGCTCGCACTGCGGGCGCAGGTCCGCGGGGCCGCCGGCATCGTCACCGACGGCGGCGTGCGAGACTTTGCCGCCGTGCAAGAGTTCGACATTTCGGTCTTTTCGCAGGGCGCCCACCCGAGCGTGCTGGGCCGGCGCCACGTGCCGTGGGAGACCGACGTCACCATTGCGTGCGGCGGAGCCGCAGTGCAGCCCGGCGACATCATCATGGGCGACCGTGACGGCGTGCTCGTGATCCCGCCTTTCCTGCTCGCCGAGGTCGCTGCCGAGGCGGCTGCGCAGGAGCGCGCTGATGCCTGGGTCGCCGACCGCGTCGCCGAGGGGCACGCAGTGGACGGGCTCTTCCCGATGAACGCCGAGTGGCGCGCGCGGTACGAAGCCGAGACGGGTGCGGAATAGCCATGACCGCCGAGTCGAAGTCCGAGCGCGCGTACCGCCTCATCCGGGAACGGATTGACAGCGGGCAGTACGTGCCGGGGTACCGCCTCGTGCTCGCGCCCATCGCGGCCGAGCTCGACATGTCGGTGGTGCCCGTGCGCGAGGCGATTCGTCGCCTCGAGGCCGAACAGCTCGTCACCTTCGAGCGCAACGTCGGTGCGCAGGTCTCCCTCGTGAAGGAGACCGAGTACCTGCACACCATGCAGACGCTCGCGCTCGTCGAGGGCTCAGCCACGGGATTGGCAGCGCCGTTCATTACGCCCGATCAGGTCGTTCGAGCCCGCGCGATCAACGAGACCATGCGTGAGTCGCTGAGCGCATTCGATCCGCAGCGCTTCACGGAGCTCAACCTCGAGTTCCACAGCGTCCTGTTCGAAACGTGCCCCAACCCGCACATCCTCGATCTCGTGCATCGCGGCTGGAATCGCATGAAGGTGCTGCGAAATTCCTCGTTCAGCTTCGTGCCCGGCCGCGCGCGTGAATCGGTTGCCGAGCACGAGCGCCTGCTCGAGCTCATCGAGCAGGGGGCATCTCCGCTCGACATCGAGCTCGCCGCCCGCGCACACCGCACGGCAACGCTCGACGCAGTGCTCGCGCACTCCGAGGAGCAGCACAAGCACGCAGCGCCCGCGGCATAGCGCCGCACACCCCCACAAGACCACCACACACCACAGCAATCACCACCGGAGGCGACAGCATGACACAGCAGAAGCCCGCAGGGCTCCCCGACAAGATCCGCCACTTCATCGACGGCAAGTTCGTCGACTCGATTGGCGGCGAAGAGTTCGATGTGCTCGATCCCGTTTCGAACGAGACGTACATCCAGGCCTCCGCCGGCCAGAAGGCGGACATCGACCTCGCGGTTGCGGCCGCGCGTCGTGCCTTCACCGAGGGCCCGTGGCCGAAGATGCTCCCCCGCGAGCGCTCGCGCATCCTGCACAAGGTCGCCGACATCGTTGAGTCGCGTGACGCGCAGCTCGCCGAGCTTGAGAGCTTCGACTCGGGGCTTCCCATCACGCAGGCGAAGGGCCAGGCGCGTCGCGCGGCCGAGAACTTCCGTTTCTTCGCGGACCTCATCGTCGCGCAGCACGACGACACCTTCAAGGTGCCCGGCCGCCAGGTCAACTACGTGAACCGCAAGCCCATCGGCGTTGCTGGCCTGATCACCCCCTGGAACACGCCCTTCATGCTCGAGTCGTGGAAGCTGGGCCCCGCGCTCGCCACGGGCAACACCGTGGTGCTGAAGCCGGCCGAGTTCACCCCGCTCTCCGCTTCGCTGTGGGGCGAGATCTTCCGCGAGGCGGGTGTGCCGGACGGTGTCTTCAACCTGGTCAACGGTATGGGCGAGGACGCGGGCGATGCGCTCGTGAAGCACCCCGACGTTCCCCTCATCTCCTTCACGGGTGAGAGCAGCACCGGATCGTTGATCTTCGGCAACGCAGCGCCGTTCCTGAAGGGCCTCTCGATGGAGCTCGGCGGCAAGAGCCCCGCCGTGGTCTTCGCGGATGCTGACCTCGAGGCCGCGCTTGACGCCACCGTGTTCGGTGTCTTCAGCCTGAACGGCGAGCGCTGCACCGCGGGCAGCCGCATCCTCGTGCAGCGCGACATCTACGACGAGTTTGTTGAGCGCTACGCTGAGCGGGCGAAGAACGTGGTCGTGGGCCTGCCGAACGATCCCGCCACCGAGGTGGGCGCGCTCGTGCACCCCGAGCACTACGAAAAGGTCATGAGCTACGTCGAGATCGGCAAGGGCGAGGGCCGCCTCGTCGCCGGTGGCGGCCGCCCCGAGGGCTTCCCCGTAGGCAACTTCGTTGCGCCGACCGTCTTCGCTGATGTGAAGCCCGACGCGCGCATCTTCCAGGAGGAAATCTTCGGCCCCGTCGTGGCGATCACCCCGTTCGATACCGACGAGGAAGCGCTCGAGTTGGCGAACAACACGAAGTACGGTCTCGCCGCGTACATCTGGACCTCAAACCTCAAGCGCGCGCACAACTTCGCGCAGTCGGTCGAGGCCGGCATGGTCTGGCTGAACTCGAACAACGTCCGCGACCTGCGCACGCCCTTCGGCGGCGTGAAGGCTTCGGGACTCGGCCACGAGGGCGGCTACCGCTCGATCGATTTCTACACCGATCAGCAGGCCGTGCACATCACGCTGAACGAGGCGCACTCGCCGAAGTTCGGCGCGGGCAAGTAAGGCCGCACGCACCCTTTCATCCCCGCTCGCGCCACCGTCGCCCGGGCACCCACCGAATTCAAGATTCACAAGATTAAGGACAACGAAATGTCTGAACTCAAAGGTCGTGAAAAGACCTCGTCCGGCTTCTACGTAACGAAGGAAGCTCCGATCAAGACCGACAACGCGATCAAGACGCCCGCGTCGCCCGCGCCGGACATCCTGCGCTGCGCGTACATGGAACTCGTGGTCACCGACCTTGCCGCGTCGCGCGCGTTCTACGTTGACGTCCTCGGCCTCACGGTGACCGAGGAAGACGAGAACACCGTCTACCTGCGCTCGCTCGAGGAATTCATCCACCACAACCTCGTGCTGCGCCAGGGCCCCATCGCTGCAGTCGCCGCGTTCTCCTACCGCGTGCGCACGCCTGAGGATCTGGACAAGGCTGTTGCGTTCTACACCGAGCTCGGCTGCCGGGTGGAGCGACGCGCAGAGGGGTTCACCAAGGGCATCGGTGACTCGGTGCGCGTCGAGGATCCGCTGGGCTTCCCCTACGAGTTCTTCTACGACGTCGAGCACGTGGAGCGCCTCGCGTGGCGCTACGACCTGTACACGCCGGGCGCGCTCGTGCGTCTCGACCACTTCAACCAGGTCACCCCCGACGTGCCCCGCGCCGTGCGGCACTACCAGGATCTCGGCTTCCGCGTCACTGAGGACATTCAGGACGAAGAGGGCACCGTGTACGCAGCGTGGCTGCGCCGCAAGCCCACCGTCCACGACACGGCGGCAACCGGAGGCGACGGCCCGCGCATGCACCACGTCGCGTTCTCGACCCACGAGAAGCACAACATCCTCGCGATTTGCGACAAGCTGGGCGCGCTGCGCATGTCTGATCGCATCGAGCGCGGCCCGGGCCGCCACGGTGTCTCGAACGCGTTCTACCTCTACATCCTCGATCCGGATGGGCACCGCGTCGAGATCTACACGCAGGACTACTACACGGGCGACCCCGACAACCCGGTTGTTACCTGGGACGTGCACGACAACCAGCGCCGCGACTGGTGGGGCAACCCGGTTGTTCCGTCCTGGTACACGGAGGCCTCCCTCGTGCTCGACCTCGATGGGAACCCGCAGCCCGTCGTTGCGCGCACCGATGCGTCGGAGATGGCCGTGACGATCGGCGCCGACGGCTTCTCCTACACCCGTGACGAAGAGGGCGAGAAGGGCTTCAAGCTCGGCAACACTCTCTAATTCGGCACTCTGAAAGGAGGGGTGGGGCGTTCACGCGCCCCACCCCTCCTTTCGTGCGTTGGAGCCCTCGCCCGCGAGCCGCACTGTCGGCCACGACTCCGGCTCCGTCCGCCCCGGGCAGATCGTTCACCGAAAGGTAGGTTGCGGCGCGAAGCAGCCTGCCCCCGCGCAGGCGATCTACCCTGCGGGCGGGGTGGGGTGGAGATGGGCGGGCAGGTGAGCAGGCGGGCAGGCGCGGCGCGTGGGGAGCGCTCGGCAGGTGGGCAGGCGGCTAGCGGGGCTGCGGGGCACCAGTCAGTGCGCCCACGAGTGAGCCCGCGGAGAGGCCGAGCGCCAGTTCGGCATACGAGCGCACCGCTGCGCGGCATTCCTCGCGCGGGGTCCGATCCCCCACGAGCGGGTACAGATCGTAGGCATCTTCGAGCGCAACCAGGTTGCGTGCGATGATGCCGGGCGGCGACGCGAGCGTGAACTCCCCTGTGCCAGCACCAATCTCCACGAGCGTGCGGTAAAGCATGACCTGCCGCTCGACAAGCGCCCGGTGCGCCGGCAGGTACTCGGGGTGCTCCGCCAGGATAGGCACGCTTTCGTACACTTGACGCAACTCATCACTGATTTCGTCGGGAACCCCTGCCTCGATCATGGCAGCCACACGGGCCGCGGCAGACGCGGAACGGTCGAGGATATCCTGGCGCCGCTCGGCGAACTGCTCCATGGCGCCCGCAAGCGCAGTGATCTGCAGCTCGTTGAGACTCGAGAAGTAATGCAGCACATTCGCCGGGCTCATCGCCGCTTCAGCGGCGACCGCACGCACGTTCACCCCGCCGCGGGGCCGCGTCCGAGCGACGCGCCAGAAGGCACGAATGATCTCTTCGCGCCGTTCTCCACGGCGCCGCTCGGTCGCGTTCATGCGCTCAGCCTAGGGCATCCGGCACACGCACCGTTTCCGTGAGCCCCGCGTAGTACTTCGGGCGCCGCGCGCGCAGCACCAGGCCAACGATCACTCCGGCGGTGAGCAGGATCGGGGTGGGTAGCAAGAGCACTTGGTTGATCGGGCCCTCGAGTCCGGTGACCACCTCGAAGTTCGTGACAATGAGCGCGTAGCCCACAATTAGGCCCAGCGCCCCCAGAATCGGCGCGATGACAACGCGGAACACGCTGTGACCGCGCCGGTCACGTGCGAAGTACCAGACCACGGCCACCGCTGCGAGCGCCTGCGCGAAGACGAGCCCCTGCACTCCGGTTGCGTACGTCCAGAGCGCGAGCCCCAGGAACGGATCAGCTCCGACCAGGATCGCGATCACAACACCGACTGCCGCGAACACCGAAAGTGTGAGGCTCGCGGTCGCGGGCGCGTGCGTCTTCGGGCTTGTGCGCGCAAGCACCTTCGGGAGGAGCCCCTCCCGACCCAGGGAAAAGAGATACCGTGTGCACGCGTTGTGGAACGACAGCACGCACGCGAAGAAGCTCGTCACAATGAGGATCTTCATCACGAACGCTGCCCAGGCACCAGCGAGTTCCCCCGTGCCCTCGATCACCACGGTCTCGAACGCGTCGGTACGTGCGAGTGCGACGACGCCTTCCGCACCAAACGCCACGGTGAGGATCCAGAACGTGAAGGCGTAGAACACGCCGAGGAACACCACCGCGATGATGGTGGCGCGTGGAATCGTGCGCTCGGGGCGCTTCGCTTCCTCCGCGTAGATCGCGGTGCTCTCGAAACCGAGGTAGGCGCCAAAGCCCATGACAAAGAGGGCACCGGCTGCTGGCGCGAAGAAGACGTTCTGGGGGTCGAATCCCGCGAGACTCCAGGGCTCGGGACCGCCATCGGCGAGTGCGGCGACCGCGAGGACCAAGAGGATTGCAACCTCAAGCGTGAGGAGCACCGCGAGCACGCGCGCCCCCACGTCGATCGAACGGTAGCCGAGGAGCGCAACGATTGCGACCGCGATGAGCGACCACACGCCCCACGGAAGGTCGATACCGAGGAGCTCTGCAAACGTGAACTGCGCGAAGAAGCCAATGAAACCGTAGAAGGAGATCACGAGAGAGATGTAGGCGAAAACGGTGACCGAAGAGGCACCGATGCCGAGCGGCTTCCCGAGCCCGCGGGACACGTACGCGTAGAAAGCACCGGCGTTACGGACGCTCTTCGACATCGCGGTGAAGCCGAGTGCGAAGAAGACCAACACCACCGCGCAGAACAGGATCGCGCCCGGCGCACCGACGCCGCCCATGCGGAATGAGGTCATGGCTCCGCTCACGACGACGGTGAGTGGCGCGGCGGCCGACACCACGAAGAAGATGATGTCCCACGTGCCGAGCCGGCCCTTGGCGAGCGCGCCGCTCGGCGGCCCAGCCGCGGGGGCGGCGGCATCCACTGGGGAGTGGGGAACGGGGGTGGTGGACATTTCGGACTCCTTTGTCTCGGCGTGAAAACCAGCTAGGATTCGAACACGAATCAGTCTCGGCGGGATACACCTAGTGTTCTGCAGTTTATGCATAGACGAGGGGATTAAACAATGTTCAATGTTGAGCGGCCCAAGAATGGGACGACGCCACGGGCGCGCGAACTGGGCGTACCGTTCGACGGCGAGACCGGAACCTGGAACGCAATCACGGATGTTCCAGGAGTGACCGTCGGGCAGGTCACGCTCTCCTTCGACTCCCCGGTTGTTGCCCGAACGGGCGTCACCGCGATCCTGCCGCGCGGCCGCGAGCACGCCGGGCTCCCGTGCGCGGCGGGTATCGCAGTACTCAACGGCAACGGCGAGCTCACGGGGCGCAGCTGGATCGAGGAGTCCGGCCAACTCCAGGCCCCCATCGCGCTCACCAACTCACACGCAGTTGGCGCGGTGCACCGCGGGGTCGACGCATGGATGGCGGAGCACCACCCCGCAACCGCAGCCGCATGGATACTCCCCGCGGTCGGCGAGACCTGGGATGGGTACCTCAACTCGATCAACGCCGACACCGTGCGCCCCGAGCACGCGGCCGAAGCCCTGAACGCCGCAGCCTCCGGGCCTGTCGCAGAGGGAAACACCGGTGGCGGCACCGGCATGAACTGCTACGGCTTCAAGGGCGGTACGGGCACCGCCTCCCGCGTGGTGCGTTCAGGCGAGGAAAGCTGGACTGTGGGCGTGCTCCTCCAGGCAAACTTTGGCGGCCGCAAAGAGCTCCGCATTCAGGGGCAGCCGCTCGGCCAGGATTCGCAGGCGCCGAACCCGATGGAGACCGAGCCCTGGTTCGAGGCCGACCTCGCCGACTCCAGCACCGCCCCGCGGAGCGCTACCCCGGGCGCCGGGAGCGTGATCGTCATCGTCGCAACCGATGCCCCGTTACTCCCCGATCAGTGCCGCGCCCTCGCGCGGCGCGTGCCGCTCGGCCTCGCGCGCACGGGCACCACGGGCAGCCACTTCTCGGGCGACATCTTCCTCGCGTTCTCCACAGCGAATCCCGGCGGACTGAGCTCAGCCATGGCCGGCAAGACCGTGAGCACGGAAACACTCGAGCACGTCGCCTGGGGCAGCATCGACCCATTCTTCGAAGCGGTGGTGCAGGCCACGGAGGAGGCCGTGGTGAACGCCCTCGTGGCGGCACGCGACACCGTTGGTCGCGCCGGACACGTGAGCTATGCGCTCCCCCACGACGAGGTGCGCGCGGCCTTCAGCTGACGGACGCGAGGCGGGATCCCCGGCTCGCAGACTATCCATTTGGAAAGCCGTGCGCGCGCGGTCATGTCCCGTGCGCGCACGGCACAGCTTTCGGCTTCTGATCACGGTTTCTCGAACCTAGACTCACTCACATGTGCCGCCAGCGCCGAAGCTGGCTTGGTCGGCAAAGACGCGAGACCGGGGAGGAAACCCACATGACCACCACCGCACCGACGCCCGAAACGGCGCACGATCCGGGGCTGAGCCGCCGCACGCTCGGTGTGCCCGCGATCACGCTCATGATCATCGCGGCATCCGCGCCGCTCACCGTGGTCGCGGGCGGCGTGACCACCTCGTTCGCCGTCACCGAGTCGCTCGGGGTGCCGCTCGGCTTCCTGCTCATCGCAGTGATCCTCACCGTGTTCGCGGTCGGGTACACCGCGATGGGGCGCAACATCACAAACGCCGGTGCGTTCTACGCGTACATTGCGCAGGGGCTCGGCCGCCCGCTCGGCGTGGGCGCCTCACTCATTGCGCTCGTCTCCTACAACGCCATGCAGATCGGGATCTACGGACTCTTCGGATTCCAGCTGTCGATGTTCCTCGAGGCGAAGTTCGGCTTCGCATCACCCTGGTGGCTCTGGATTCTGCTGTGCATCGTGCTCGTTGGCATTCTCGGCGTGAACCGGGTGGACCTCTCAGCGAAGGTACTCGGCGTGCTGGTCGGCCTCGAGTTCCTCGTTGTGATCATCTTCGACATCGTGGCGATCGGCGCAGCACCCGAGGGTGTGTCCACCGCCACGCTCAACCCCGGCGCGCTGTTCGGCCCTGCCCTCGGCATCATTCTCGTGTTCGGCGTGGCCGCGTTCATGGGCTTCGAGGGTGCCGCCATCTACGGTGAGGAAGCGAAGGATCCGAAGCGCACCGTGCCGCGGGCTACCTACGCCGCCGTCGCGATCATTGGTGTCTTCTACGCGTTCAGCGCCTGGGCATTCTCGGTGGGCATCGGCCCCGCCCAGATCGTACCTGCATCGCAGGAGTTTGGCCCCGACCTCATGTTTGTCTTCATGACCGACCAGGTGGGCGTGCTCTTTGCGGACGTCATGACGTTGCTCTTCCTGACGAGCCTCTTCGCCGCGCAGCAGTCCTTCCACAACGCCGTTGCGCGCTACTTCTTCTCGCTCGGGCGCGAGGGCGTGCTCCCCGCGTGGTTCGCGCGCACCAGCCGAGCCGGCGCCCCCTGGGCGGGATCGGTCGCGCAGACCGTGATCGCCATCGTCGTGGTCGTCGGCTTCGCGCTTGCCGGTGAGGCCTTCGGCGGCGCTGCAGCGCTCGGCGAGTCCGCCTTCCTCTACCCCGTGCTCACGATGTTCACGTGGCTCACCAACACGGGCGCCATGGGCCTCGTGCTGCTGATGGCTGTGATCGCAGCGGCGGTGATCGGCTTCTTCCGCCGCAACCGGCGCGGGCTGAGCGTGTGGACCACACTCGTCGCCCCCATCATCTCGGGCATCGCGCTACTGTGGGTGTTCGTCATGATCCTGCAGAACTTCCAGCTGATGCTCGGGCAGGAGCAGCCGGATGCGTCCACGTTCGTCCTCCCCGGGATGATCTTCGCCGCCGGAATCATCGGCATCCTCTGGGCGCTCGTCATCCGTGCACGGAAGCCCGAGATCTACCGCCAGATTGGGCATGGCACGGAGCCCGGTGCGTACGGGACCGAGCTCGTCGATGTGGTGGGTGAGGAGCTCTAGCCACCACACACGCACTCAATGCCTGAGCCCCGCCCCTTCAGCTGAAGGGGCGGGGCTCAGGCTTTGTCGGCGAGGCCGAGGGTCTGGGCGCCTAGGCTGCGCCCTCGAACATGCTCGTCACGGAGCCGTCCTCAAACACCTCGTGGATCGCCTTCGCAAGCAGGGGCGCGATCGAGAGCACGGTGAGCTTCTCGAACTGCTTCTCCTCGGGAACGGGGAGCGTGTCGGTGACGACGACCTGGTCGATGAAGTCCTGGGACAGGTACTCAACGGCCTTGCCGGAGAAGATCGCGTGCGTCGCCGCGATTGTCACACCGCGCGCGCCGGCTTCCTTAAGCGCCTCGGCCGCCTTCGAAATTGTGCCGCCGGTGTCGATCATGTCGTCAACCATCAGGCACCAGCGATCCTTCACATCGCCGACAATGCCGTGCACCGATGCCTGGTTCGCAACCGAGGGGTCGCGGCGCTTGTGGATGATCGCGAGCGGTGCGCCGAGGCGGTCACTCCACACGTCAGCCACGCGCACGCGGCCCATGTCCGGCGAGACGACGGTGAGGTCGTCGCGGTTCAGGTGCTTCTCGAAGTGTTCGAGCAGCACGGGCATCGCGAACAGGTGATCGAGCGGGCCGTCGAAGAAGCCCTGGATCTGGGGGGCGTGCAGGTCGACCGACATGATGCGATCCGCACCCGCGGTCTTGAAGAGATCAGCGATCAGGCGAGCAGAGATGGGCTCGCGGCCGCGGCCCTTCTTGTCCTGGCGGGAGTACGGGTAGAACGGGGCAACCACGGTGATTCGCTTTGCCGACGCGCGCTTGAGCGCGTCAACCATGATGAGCTGCTCCATGAGCCACTCGTTGATCGGGTTGGTGTGCGACTGGATCACGAAGGCGTCCGAACCACGGACGCTCTCGTCGAAACGCGCATACAGCTCACCGTTCGCGAAGGTACGCGCATCGGTGGGAACGAGTTCGGCGCCGAGCTCGGCAGCCACCTGCTCGGCGAGCTCGGGGTATGCCCGGCCCGTAATCAGGACGAGCTTTTTCTGCCCCGCCATCTCGATCTTGCTCATCAGTGCTGGTTCTTCCTCACTCTGTGTTTTCCCGCTGTTCCGCGCTCACTCGGCTGACGTGTCGCTCGCGCGCTGCGCCGCTTCCGCGGTGCTCGTGCCCGGTCGATTCTCGGCCACCCATCCCTCGATGTTTCGCTGGGGCGCCACGTTCAGCGCCAGCGAACCCGAGGGAACGTTCTTCCGCACGACCGTACCCGCTGCCGTGTACGTGCCATCTTCAATGGTAACCGGAGCGATGAGCACATTCTTCGATCCGACGCGAACACCGTCGCCGACCGTGGCCTGGTGCTTCTGCACGCCGTCATAGTTCGCGAAAATGGTTCCCGCCCCGATGTTCGTACCGGTGCCGATCGTCGCGTCGCCGACGTAGCTCAGGTGCGGCACCTTGCTGCCATCGCCGATCTTCGCGTTCTTGGTCTCAACGAACGCGCCGATCTTGCCGGATTCGCCGAGCTCGGTGCCCGGGCGAATGTAGGCGAAGGGACCGACCTCGACGCGGGAGGCGAACACGGCAAGGGTCGCCTCGCTCCGGCGGATGCGTGCTCCCTCGCCGACCTCGCAGTCGGTCAGCGTCGTGTCCGGCCCAATGATCGCGCCGGCGGCAATCGAGGTCGCGCCGTGCAGGAAGGTGCCGGGCAGAATCTCGGCGTCGGCCCCGATCGACACGTCGGCGTCGATCCACGTGGTCGCGGGATCCTGGATCGTCACGCCGGCACGCTGGTGCGCCTGCACGATGCGGGCGTTGAGCTCGCGCCCCGCCTGCGCAAGCTGCACGCGATCGTTCACCCCGGCGATCAGCCAGGGATCGTCGGTGGCGACGGCCTCGACCGCACCGCCCGTGGCGAGGATGCGCGCGGCGGCGTCGGTGAGGTACTTCTCGCCCTGGGCGTTGTTCGTGTCGATCTGCGCGAGTGCGTCGGCGACCGCCCGGCGGGCAAACACGTAGATGCCGCCATTGATCTCGGTGATGCGGCGCTCGGCGTCGCTCGCGTCCTTCTCCTCAACGATGCCGGTCACCGCACCGTCCGCGGTCCGCAAGATGCGCCCGAGACCGGTGGGGTTCGCGAAGATCGCAGAGAGCATCGTCATCGCTCGGCCGCCCTCGAGGTGCCCCGTCACGAGGCGGTCGAGGGTTGCGGTGTCGACGAGCGGCACATCGCCGGAGAGCACAACGACCGAGCCGTCGAAGTCTGCGGGCAGCGCCTCAAGCGCCTGCTCCACGGCGCGGCCGGTGCCCGGCACGGCATCCTGGTCCACGATCACCGTGTCGGGCGCGTGATCCAGGATCGCGGCGGCGACGCGGTCACGATCGTGGCGCACCACCGCGACCACCTGCGTCGGGGCGAGCCCTGCCGCGGTATCAAGCACGTGAGCGATCAGCGAGCGGCCCCCGATGGGGTGGAGCACCTTCGGCAGGGAGGACTTCATGCGGGTTCCCTGACCGGCGGCGAGGATCACAACCGCAAGTGAGCGTTCAGCCATGTGCGTTTCCTTTCTCCCGGCCGCTCGGTACGGCCGTGTGCGCCCCGCGAGGATCCCCCGCAGCAGCGCACCAGTTCCGCCTCCAGGATTCGAACCTAGACCTAACAGCTCCAAAGGCTGTCGTGCTGCCATTACACCAAGGCGGACCGTGCCCAAACAGCACCCGACTAGTCTGCCAGAATCCGCGACCGCTCGTGACACCCTCGCGCAAGAATCGGCGCCGCCCTCCCGCGCGTGCGCACCGACTTCCCGCGAGCGCACGAGATAATGGGGGGATGAAGCACGAGGACGAGGTCGATCGGATCATCGCGGACTGGAGTTCGGCGCGCCCGGATTTGGATCTCGCGCCGCTCGCCATCTTCTCGCGGCTGTGGCGCATCACGAAGCACCTGGACCGCGCACGCGCGCACGCGTTTGAGCGCTCGGGCCTCGCGTCATGGGAGTTTGATGTGCTCGCCGTGCTGCGACGCGGTGGCGAGCCGTTCCGCCAAAGCACGAAGGTGCTCGTGCAACAGACCATGGTGTCGAGCGGCACGATGACGAACCGCATCGATCGCATGGTGGATCGCGGCCTCGTGCTCCGCCTCACCGACCCGAATGATGGCCGAGGCGTGCTCGTCGAGATGACGCCGCTCGGGCTCACGCTCGTCGACGCGGCAATGACGCGACTGAGCGATTCGGAGGAGCGCCTCCTCGGCGGGCTGGCACGCTCTGAGCGCGATCGACTCTCCGTGCTGCTGCGCCGCCTGGCGCTGAGCGTTGACCGCTTCGAACCCGAACCGCTTCCATCAGACCAGGAGTAGTCCGCGGCCGGAGGAACTGGGCCGGGGTTGCCCCGGCCCAGCGCCCGCCTACTTCTTCTTTCCGGGTTTCTTCGCGACCTTCTGGGTTGCTGTGGCCTTCTTGCCGGCGATGTTCGCCGAGCCCGGGAACTCAGCCGTCACCGTGACGTTGCCCGTGAGCGCACGCGGCGCGGTCACCTTGATCACCCCTCGGTGATCAGCGCGGAGAGTGACGGTCTGCTTCGCGGAGCCGAACGCAACAACCAGCTTTCCGGTGGGGGATGCCCCGTTGTTCAGCTTGCCAAGCTTCACCGTGACCGTTGGCCGGGCACCATACTTCGCCTGAGTCGTTGTCACGCTCGCCGAGGAGACGGTGGCCTTCACCACATTCAGGGTGTTCACCGACACGCGCCGCGGTGTATCGGAATGGGCATCATCTCCGATGTACTCCGCCCCGATCCGGTAGCTGCCGACACTCAGCGCTGGCAACTTGAGCGTCGCCTTCCCGCCCACGACGCGCGCCGTTCCAAGATCGCGCGAGCCCGCGCTGAACAACACCGTTCCGGCCTGTGCGCCGGTCACGCGAACAGTTGCGCTCGGCCGAACGCCGTACACGACCTTTGCGGCTTCGACCGTGACCGCGCCAAGCGTGACCGGGATCAGTCCAACTGTGACACGACGAGGTTTCGCGGTTGAGGCGTTGGTGCGCGCGTCACCCGAGTACTTTGCGGTGAGCTGGAACGTCGTGGCGACCGGGGACGTGTAGGCGAAGGTGGCGAGGCCCTGCTCCACGGGAGCCGAACCCAGTTCCGTCTCCCCCGCAAAGAACGTGACCTCTCCACCGGCGCCCGCGGCTACGGTCGCAGTGAACTCGAGCTCATCGCCCGCCGTCCCAGTGCTATCGCCTCCGAGACGCGTGGCGGAACTGAGCTTCGCAACCTCAGCGACAAGTTCTGCGCGAGCGGGCGCAAAGCTGCCGCTCTCATCGGAGAACTCCGCGGCAAATGTCTGCGAGCCACCCGCGGGGAGCTCTGAAACCGCACAGGTGGCGCTCCCGTCGGTGACGGGGACGGCCTCACACTGTGCAATCGTGGCGCCCGCCTGGTCAAACGTGACAGTCCCGTGCGGGGATCCTGCCCCGGTGCGAGGAGCAGAGACTGTCGCGGTAATCGTTCCCCCTGTCCCAACGCTCAGCTCGTTTGCAGCGAGCTCAATCTGGGTCTTCGCCGCACCGAGGAGGTAGACAGCGGCGTAGTCGGTGCCATTCGCTCCGCCCAACACGTCAGGCACCCCGTTGCCATCGAAATCGACCACGCCGCCCACCGAGCGGCCCAGCTGCGCCCCAGCGGTTGCCCCGTCAATCCGGAAACCGTCCGCAGCGCTCAACCCCGCAGTCGCGATGGTTCCCGAGAACCCCGGCCGCCCGTAGACCACATAGATTGCACCGGCGTTTGCGCCGGCGGAATCATGGCCCCATGCGCCGAGCAGGGTCTCGGGAACCCCGTCCCCGTTCACATCGGCGAGCCCTGCAGAGGCCCAACCCAACTTGTCATCCGCGGCGGCACCGTCAATCCAGTATCCGCGCGGCGCTTCGCCCGCCGTGCAGCTGCCGCTCGTGTTCGTGGTCGCGTCCTCGCACTGGTAGACCGCGTTGTTCGTCGCACCGGGACGGGTGAACACGGTCTGCGTGGAGTCGGAGCCCAGGACGACGGCTGCTCCACCAGCGCGCGGGCCGGTCGCGGCATTCGTAACGCCGTCGCCACCAACCACGAAGTCGGCCTTCCCGTCACCGTTGATGTCTCCGAGCGCCGCGATTGATGTGCCGAGCCGGTCCCGGCCGCGCTGCGGCCCGTACACCGCGAAGCCGCGGTCGCCGAGCGCCCCTACATCGACGCTCTGCGGTGTGGTGGAACCAAACACAGCGTAGGCCGCTCCGGGCACTGGCGTCGCAGCACCCCAGGGCGTAGCGCCGTAGCTGCCGACCACCACGTCGGCGAGGCCATCGCCGTTGAAGTCACCGACATTTTCAGCGGAAATAATCTGCCCACCTGCCCCGTCGATCGTGAAGAGCACGCGAGCCGCACCTGCTTCGGAGGCAACATCAATAGTGTTGACGTTTTCAGAGCCAGCAATCACCCAGACCCGTCCCACTTTCGAAGCGGCGGGCGCCCCTGTCGCAGGATTGGCGGGCTTGCTGAAGAGGTTGTCGGTGATTGCGAAATCATCGAGGCCGTCGCCGTTGACATCGCCCAGGCCGGTGACCCAGAAACCAAAGTTTGCCGCACCTCCCGGCGCAGCGTTCTCGGCGACCGCAGCCGAGTTGGTCACCTCGAAGCCACGCGTGCCGAGCGTGGTCACGTCGACCGGCTCGAAGTCGGCTGCCCCCAGCACCACCCAGGTGCGCTGCGTGCGGTTGGAACCCACGATGACGTCATCGAAACCATCCCCGTTGATGTCCCCAGCGCAGGACACACTCATTCCGGCAAAGGCGTTGGGGATGTTCGGGCCATCGATCCGAACCGCGCCAACCGCGACTCCGGTGCCAATCGCGCCGCCTACGGGGTCTGCCCCGCCCAGCAGCACATAGGCAGCTCCCGCGTTCGCGGTGTTGCCCCGTTTCCACCACCAATCCCCCACCACGGTGTCCGCGTAGCCGTCTCCATTGACATCGCAGGAGGAGCGGCTCGAACCGTAGCCGAGGTCACCGCCAGCTTCACCGGTCCAGCGGACCTCCGAGACGGGCGGTGCGCCCGGGCTCGTGGCCGTGGCCGGAGTCACTTCGGGGGTGGCGGTGGGTGCTGCCAGAGCCGGCGCGGTGACACACGCGCTCGAGACGAGCCCGAGCGCGACTGCCAAGCCGAGCGTAGCGCGGGCGCGCATAACTGATCTGTTCACAGTGTTCCTGTTTCTCTCAGAGGACGCGGGTGTTCGGCGCGACGCCGCCCGCGGAACGGGACGCGTCAGTTCGGCGCGTGCACCCCGTTGTTCTTGCCAAAGTCAGCCTTTGCGTCAAACTTTTGGCGGCTCAGCGCAACGTCGCCCAGCACGCTTCCTGGACGGATCAGCTGGCGGATCGCGCCCACCGTGCGATCCGCACGAGCGGAGCCGCCGTACGGATCGCTGTAGACCATGCCGTCCGCGGTCGGCCCACTCGCCAGTTGAAGCTCGCCAAGGTAGAAATCGCGCTGTGCTCCGTTGAATGGCGAGCGCGGGTCGGCGTAGTCAAAGCGTTCGGTCGCAGACAGCCCCGCCCACAGGTAGTCAGTGGCCGGCCGGTCCGCGTACCAAGCGAAGTCGAGGGGCCGGCTGATTGCGTTCGTGGTCGCGGTGCTCGATGCGCGGTCGTAGATTCGACTCGGGTTACGCACTCCGAACCAGGGGTCGAACGCGGCAAGCACGGTGCCGTCCGAGGCGACAATCTTGCTGTCGCTCTCCCAAAGTTCGTACAGGGTCCAGTCGGTGGGATTGTTCCGCACACAGTCGGTTGTCGGGATGATCCGGCGACCTCCGTCACCAGCCGGCAGCACACTGCCCACCGTGGCGATCGCTTCCTCCGGCGCACAGGTGCCGAACATCTCGTTTGCATTCCCGAAGCGCGTCAGAATCGACGTGATGATCTCGGTCCCGTCGTTGCAGCGTGCCGCAAACTCACTCTCGTGTGCATTGTTTGAGGTCGCATCCGGAGACCAACTCCCCTGGTGCTGCTTGATTAAAACGTCGCACAGCAGCTGGCTTCCATCCGCGAGGCGCAGCCAGTTGCGATCCGCGTCAAGCATCTTCACGCCATTTGCAACAAACACCTTGTGCCCGGCGTTGTCCTCATGCCGCATTGCCATGCCGCCATGCTCATGGCCATAGTTCTCAAGTTCTTCGCTCGTGTAGCCAAACGGGATCCCCACGGGTTCACCCTGCGCAAGATCACTCGGCGCGTAGAACGCCGAAACCCAGTCGAAAATGTTCGAGCTGCGTGGATCGGCCCCGTGCTCGTGTCCGAAGCTGCAGGTCTCACCCGTTGCCGGGTCAGTCACCTGAGCCGGGTGCCAGGTGGGATAGATCTTTCCATCCGGTCCAATCGTCTGGTACGACGCGTGAAGCGCTGCGGGGCAGGTGTCCACTGCCGCCGGGGTCCAGTTCCGCTCAGCGTACGCTTTCGACGCCGTGCGCACAGGGGGCTCGGGTTTCGGCTCGGGAACCGTTGCAGGTCGCGCAAGCTTCAACGCAGTGGTGCGCTGGGTCACATCCGGCTGTGTTTCGCGCACATTCAGCGTGTAGGTGGCCGGCTGCTCGGTGAGCTTGCTGTACTGAGCCGCGCTGAGCTGCAGCGTGACCGTTTGCGCGCCCTTCTTCAACTGCACCGGGGTCTTCACAAGCGCGGTCTTGCCGAGCTCAAGCTGGATCGTCCCAGCGCACCCCGCGGCGGCGGCGCAATTCAGTGACAGTGCCAACTTGCGAGTCGTGGGAACCGTGTAACTCGTGCTGCGCGCACTCACCTGGGCGACTGCTGGCTTGACTGTGGCCCGCTGCGTAAAGCTACTCTTGCCCGGACGCGTGGCCTTCCCGGTAACGGTGAGCGTAGCGCTCCCCCGCTTCACGAGGGCACCGTGTTGCGCGGTACTGAGCGTCCACGTGACGGTCTTCGTTCCGCGGGCCTTCGCCTCATACTTCAGCGTCTTCGTCCCACCGGTGCTGAGCTTCAGGGAGAGCGATCCCGCGCAGGCTCGCGCACTCGCGCAGGTGACCGTCGCTGAGACCACCCGATCCGTGCCGACGCTCGCCTTCACAGTCACTTTCTGGGGCGCCGCAGCGAGCGCAGCAGTGGGGCAGGTGACCAGAAGGCCGAGTGGCAACAGTGCGGCGCTCACAAGAAGTGCCGCACGACGCACGGGAGACACCCGTGAACTCCGCGTTTGGCGACTGTTCGTCGGGGTCAATGTGGGCTCCTGTTCGCCGCTGAAACCGCGCATACGCGGGCAAAAACAGTTCATCCTATCTAGCTAAGGTTGCCCTTAACAACATCGGATGTGAACTTTCTTCCGCGAAAAACCCCTCCCGGAGCCTTCAGGGGTCCGGGAGGGGTTTCGCCGATGCGGTGCGGCGCCGAGCGCGCTAGTTTCCCAGGATGTCCTCCGGCAGCGCGGGGGCACTCGCGGGCGCAACGCGCATGGAGCCCGGGGCCTCGAACGCTGCCGCGTAGCCGAGCAGCGTCGGGTCGGAGTAGGCGGCCCCGGCGAAGGTGAGGCCGATCGGCATGCCAATGTCGCTCATCAGCCCCATCGGCACCGTCACCGTGGGGATGCCCAGGTGGCGCAGCGCGTAGTTGCCGTTGGAGAAGAACACCCCGTTCGACCAGGCGTGGTCGGCCGCGGCCACATCTCGCTCTGCGTCCTCGCGCCCCACATCGGCATTCGCGGGGAACACGACTCCGTCGAAGCTCTCCTCGCGCAGCCAGCGCTCGAAGAGATCTTCGCGGAGCTGCACAAGTGCGCGAAGCCCGTCCGCAAAGTCCGCACGCTCGCGCGGATCTGACACACCGCCGGGCGCCTGCGCGAGCGCCACGGTGGCGCGGTAGCGGTTCGGGTAGTCCTCAACCTCTTCGTAGCGATCGGGCAGGGTGCCCTCGGGCTGAGGGAAGATCTGATCGGGATCGACGACGCCGAGATTCGGGATCGCGGGATCCGCGTTCGCGCGCAGGAAGTCGTCCCACCCGAAGGCAAGGAAGTCAGAGAACTCGGTGTCCATCCAGCCGGCGGGTAGCACACCCAGCGCGTCGACGTTCTCCTGGCCGGGGCGGTCGCCCTCGTACTGCTCGATCAAGGGGAAGCCCGTCACAACCACCTCGGCACCCAGCTCCTCAAGCCGTGCGCGGGCCTCGGCGAAACGCTCGAGCACGCTCGGGCGCACCGCGATCGGGAAGTTCGGATCCTCACCCAGGTACATCGCTGGCACCGCGAAGCGCTTTCCGCGGAGCGCGTCCGCGTCAGCAACCTCAAGGTAGCTTGCCGGGCGATGCGCGCTCGGCTTCGGCAGCTCGACGATGCTCTGGTTGCGCCAGAAGTCACCGCGGGTGTTCGCGTCGTCCTGCACCAGCACGTCGAGCAGGCGGAGCATGTCGGGCATGGTGCGCGTGTGGGGCACGACAACATCGCGGGCCGGGAAGAGTGGCCAGTTGCCACGGATCGACAGCACGCCCCAGCTTGGCGTGTACGCGCACAGGCCATTGTTCGAGGCGGGGCTGCGCCCGGACGACACGGTCTCCTCACCCATGCCGAACACGGCGAGGTTCGCAGCGGTCGACGCACCCGAGCCGTTTGAGGAGCCGGAGGCGTACGCGGCGGCCAGGTAGTCGCGGTTGTACGGGCTCTCGGCGCGCCCGTAGACGCCGCGCTGCATGCCGCCGTCTGCCATCGGTGGCATGTTTGTCTTCCCGACGAGCACGGCGCCAGCCTCAAGCAGCTGCTCAACGGAGAACGCGTCCCACTGCGCGACGAGATGCTCGAACGCGGGCGACCCCGAGGCCACGGTGAGCCCCTGCACCATGTAGGAATCCTTCACAGTGAAGGGCACCCCCTCAAGCGGGCGAGCGGTGCCGGCAGCCCAGCGACGATCGGACTCCTCCGCTGCGGCGAGCGCGTGCGGGTTGGGCACGATGATCGCGTGCAAGCCTTCGGGGCCCTGATCGTAGGCCGCGGCGCGGGCGAGGTAGCGCTCGGTGAGCCACACGCTCGTGATCTCGCCGCGCTCGAATGCGCTCAGCACGTCTTCGATCGTCGCTTCGATCAGCTCAAATTTCGCGGTCGGGTCGCTCATGCACTTCCTCGTTCCTGTTCCGAACCGGTATCCTGAAAATAGTTTCAGTTCTGCGGGGCGCGGTGTCAAGCCCGCCGCGCCACACGAAAGAGGAGCCCGCATGTCTCAGGACGCCCGTGAACGCATCCTCGCCGCCTGCGCCGCGGTCATCGCGCGGGGTGGCCTGGCGCGCTTCCGCATGAGCGCAGTTGCCCGCGAGGCCGGCGTATCGATCGGCCTGCTCCCCTACCACTTCGGCGATCGCGATGGCCTACTGCAGGCCGCGCTCGACGAGGTGACGGCGAGCGCCACGCGCCGGGCGGACGAGGTCTCCGGGACGCATACCCCGGCGGCGCGGTTGGCCGCACTGCTGTGCTCCGAGTTCGGCGACGAGCCGGGTATCCGCGCCGGGTCGACTGCGTGGAACGAGCTGCGTGCTGCGGCGGTCTTCGATCGGGATCGGGCCACCGCAGTCGCCCGCTCCACCGCCTCCTGGCAAGCCGACGTGCGCGCGCTCATCGCTGAGGCTGCACCCGACGCGGATGCTGCGGGGCTCGCGCTGACGCTCACCGCCCTTGTCGAGGGGCTCTCGGGCCGGTGGCTTACGGGCCAGCTTTCCGCCACGGAGGCGCAGGGCGCGGTGCGCAAAACGCTCGCCGCGCTCGGCCTCGACGCCACACCCTCGGGCGAGGCTGTGCCAAGCTAAGCGTGTGAGCGTACGCGTAGGATTCATCGGCTCGGCGCACTCGGTTGCCCGCCTTGCCGGGGCCGAGGCGCAGCTGCCGGGTATTGCGTTGCGCTCGTATCCGTACTCGGACCCGCACGACACCGCGGAGCAGTACCGCCGCGCGCTCGCGGAGAACGATGCCGTCTGCTTCTCGGGCACCATCTCGCACTATCACCGCGAACGCGAGCTCGACGGCGATACGCCCGTGCTGGTGGGGCGGTTCTCCGACTACACGCTCGTTGCCTCGCTCCTCGCGGCAACCGCGGGCGGGCAACCGAAGGTCAGGCCGGGGGACCTCGCACAGCGGCCCCTCACGATTCCCGAGATCTCCATCGATATGCCGAACCCGGAAGTCGCGGCCGCCGTCGCTCGGGACACAGGGATCCACCTCGATCCCGCACAGGTGACTGACTACCGCTGGGTCTACGAGTCGCGCTTCTCGCGCCCCGTGGACGTCGACGAGATTGCGCGATTCCACGCGGATCGCGCGGAGCAAGCCGGCGCGCGGCTCGCGATCACGAGTGTGCACGCGGTCTACGACCGGCTGCACGCGGCGGGACAGCCCGTCATGTTCATGATCGACTCACTGCAGCATGACCTCGACCTCATTCGCACGGCGCAACAGCGGGTGTCCGTGCAGCGGCTCGAGGGCGGCCTCATCGCCGTCGTCTACCTCACGACCACGGCCCCCGCGGACGCGGACTCCCCCGCCACTGAGCTGCGCGCTCACCTCGCCGGCGAGCTCGGCCGCTTCGCCACGCCCGTGCAGCACCGCCTCGCCTCGTGGCAGCGGGGTGGTCTCGACATGTTCTACACGACGCGCGGCGAGCTTGATACCCGCCTGCCGGCGCTCACCGCGGCACTGCGTCGCGCGGGTCCATCCGAGCGCGCCGCGTCCCTCGGCGTGGGCGTGGGCCAACATCTCTACGAGGCGGAGGATCGCGCGCTGCAGGCGCTTCGGCGCGCCATTGCCCAGGCGGACACCGCCGCCTTCCTCGTGGACGAGGCCTCGCGCGTGCACGCGCTGCTGGGCGATCCGGGGGCGGCAGACAGCGCGGAGGAGGCCCGGCACACCGAGCCGTGGCTCATCGAGCTTGCGGCGAGCGCGGGCATGCAGGCTCGCTCGGTGACGCGCCTGATCGCCTTCCTCGCGGGACGCGACTTCGCCCCGTTCACGGCGGCAGAGTGGGCGGCAGCGAGCCAGACCTCTCCCCGCACGGCCGAGCGCGCGGTGCGCAAGCTCCTCGACGCCTCGGCGCTACGCGTCGCCGGCCAGGAGCAGCCGCTCGACGCAGGGCGCCCGCGCACGGTCTACGCCCTCTCGGAGGAGCTCGAGGCCGCAGCGCGGCAGCGGCGCGCAGGCAGCGGCGATCCCGCACAGATGCACACGTCGTTTCACCCGCGCGGCACCGGCGCGTGACGCGGCCGCCTCGGCCCGTCGCGATCTTCCACTGCCCGCCGCACCAGATTCACTCTGGAGCGCATCAGCAAGATCGGGGTGCCCGTCGCTTTGACAGCGAGGCGGCGCGCGCCCTACTCTCTCGTATTACCGACACTCAAACGACACAATCAACGACGAGGTGGGTTTTCCCAATATGAGAATTGTCAGCGCCGACATCCGAGTGATCGAGGCACCGCTGAAGGTACCGTTCATCGTCTCCTACGCCCGCTACGACGTCATGCCGAGCGTCATCGTGACGCTCCGCACCGACACGGGGCTCGAGGGCATTGGCGAAGCGGTTCCCGATGAGCACGTCACCGGCGAAACGGTCGAGTCCGTCGTCGCAGCCCTCACCCAGCACCTGCTGCCGGCGCTGCGCGACACCGACCCGCGCAACCTGAACCAGGTACACGAGCGCATGAACACCGCACTCGTCGCGAACGGCGCCGCGAAGGCCGCACTCGACATCGCCTGCTGGGACCTGCTCGGCAAGCACGCGGGCCTCCCGGTTCACGCGCTCCTCGGCGGCCGGAAGCCCGAGCAGCCGATGATCGCGAAGGTGCTCAGCATTCTGCCCCCCGCGGAGGTGGCCGCCCAGGCGAGCGCCGCGATCGCCGATGGTTTTACACACCTGAAGATGAAGCTCGGCACCGACACCGCGCAGGACATCGCGAGCGTAGCCGCCGTGCGCGCGGCCGTCGGCCCCGACATTCGCATCCGCGTCGATGCGAACCAGGGCTGGCAGGATGTTTCGACCGCGCGCCGGATGATCGCCGCGATTGAGCCCTACGACATCGACTGGATCGAGCAGCCCATCGCCGCCGACGATCTCGACGGCTTCCGCCGCCTCCGCCCGCACACGAGCGCCGTGATCATGGCTGACGAGGCTGTCATCACCACGGGCGATCTCGCGCGCCTCATCCACGACGAGTCCGTCGACATGGTCAACCTGAAGCTCATGAAGTCCGGTGGCATCTTGCCCTGCCAGCGCCTCGCCACTCAGGCGGCGCTCGGCGGCCTCGCCGTGCAGATCGGGTCCATGCTCGAAACGAGCGTCTCCTCCGCCGCGGGCTACCACCTCGCGCTCGCGCACCCGAACATCGTCTCCACGGAGCTCTCCGGCCCCGTCGCCTTCTCTGACGAGCCGGGCGATCTCCACTTCCCCCTCCCCTACGTCGACATCACCGATCGCCCCGGCCTCGGCGTCACCCTCGACCCCGCGGCGCTCGACCGCCTCACCGTCTCAGCGAAGGAGCTGATCGTCGAATGACCACGATCACCGAATCCCCGAAGCGCCGCCTACGCGACCGCCTCTCGATCCCACACACCTACGCGATCATCCTCTCGATCGTCATCCTCGTGGGCATCCTGTCCTACGTCATCCCCTCGGGCGAGTTCGAGCGCATTGATGTCGACGGCCGCATGATGGTGGTGCCCGGCACCTTCGACACCATCGCGAAGACGCACATGGCGCCCTTCGACATCTTCACCGCGATCCCTCGCGGCATGCAGGCCGCCGCGCAGATCGTGTTCTACATCTTCCTCGTGGGCGGCGCGTTCGGCGTGATCCGCGCCACGGGAGCGATCGATGCGGGCATCAATCGTCTCGTGCAGAAGATCGGCAAGAGCGAGCGCTTCATCATTCCGCTCGTCATGATCGTGTTCTCGGTGCTCGGCTTCACCACCGGCATGGCGGAGGAGTGCATCATCTTTGTTCCGATTGGGATCGGCATCGCCCTGTCCCTCGGCTACGACGCGATCGTGGGCACCGCGATGGTGGCGATCGGCGCGGCCTCCGGCTTCATCGGCGGCATGATGAACCCGTTCACGGTGGGCGTTGCACAGGGCATCGCCGAGGTCCCGCTGTTCTCAGGCATCTGGTTCCGCACCGCGGTCTACATTCCGATCCTCGCCTTCGCGATCTTCTACGTGATGCGCTACGCCGCGCGGATCAAGAAGAACCCCGAGACGTCCATCCTCTACGGTCGCGTCGGCGGCGTCGGCTCAACCGAGTACGCGGTGAGCGAGGAGATCCCGCCGCTCACCGCCCGCCGCAGCATCGTGCTGATCCTGCTCGCGCTCGGCATCGCCATCAACATGTACGGCGTGTTCAACTGGGGTTGGTTCCTCGACCAGCTCGCCGCGAACTTCTTCATCGTCGCGATGCTCTCCGGCATCATCGGTGGGCTGGGCATCAACGGCTCGTTCACGAACCTGGTTGAGGGCATGCGCGCTGTTGTCTTCGGCGCCCTCGTCGTCGGCTTTGCCCGCGCGATCCTCGTGGTGATGCAGGACGGGCAGACGCTCGACACGATCGTCAACTTCATCGCCGACGGCATCTCGCACTGGCCGCCCACGCTCACGGTGATCGGGATGTTCGTATTCCAGGCGATCCTGAACTTCTTCATCCCCTCGGGCAGCGGCATGGCCGCAACCACGATGCCGCTCATGGTGCCACTCTCCGACCTGCTCGGGATCGACCGCCAGGTTGCCGTGCTCGCGTTCCAGTACGGTGACGCGATCACCAACTCGATCATCCCAACCTCGGGCGCGCTCATGGGATATCTCGCGGTTGCGCGGATCCCGTATGAGCTGTGGGTGAAGTTCATTTGGAAGCTCATCGCGGTGTGGCTCGTCGTCGCGGCTCTCGCGCTCGTCGCGGGCGCCATCTGGGGAGTGCCGGCGTGACCTTCGCACACCCGGCGTCGGGCACGGGCGACGAGCTGCCGCGGATCATTCGGATCCGCGAGCACCTCGCCGCCCACCCGGAGCCCAGCTGGCAGGAGCACGGCACCGCGGCATACCTCGCGGAGCTGTTCGAGGCGGCCGGGCTCACGCCCCAGCATTTCGCGGACTTCCCGGGCTTCACGGTTGACGTGGGGCCCGGGGAGCCCGTGGTCGGGCTCCGTGGCGATCTCGACGCCCTAGCGCACGAGACCGCCGCGGGCACAGTGCTCGCGCACTCCTGCGGACACGATGCAAACCTCGCGATTGTCGCGGAGACCGTGCTGCGACTCCACGAGCTCGGTGGTGCGCTCTCGCACGGCGTGCGCGCCATCTTCCAGCCGGCGGAGGAACAGGGCAACGGCGCCGCATCGGTTGCCGCGCTCGGCGTCGCAGACCAGCTCGACACACTGTTCGGGGTGCATCTGCGCCCGGGCAGCGAGCTCCCAGCTCCCCGCTTCGCGCCCTCCATCTCGCACGGCTCGTGCTGTTTCGTGCGGGGCAGGATCGCGGGGGCCGACCACCACGGCGCGCGCCCACACCAGGGCGTCAACGCGATTGAGGTTGCGACCGAGTTTGCGAGCATGATCGCGGGTCTGCGCGTGGATCCGCAGGTGGCCTCGTCGGCGAAGTTCACGGAACTTCGTGCGGGTTCGGGCAACCTGAATGTGATCCCCGGTTCCGCCTCGTTCGGGATCGATCTGCGCGCGCAGTCCAACTCGGTGATGGGCGCACTCCGCGAGGGTGTGGCGCGCATCGCGCGAGCGCTCGAGGTCCGCTACGGTGTCGAGATCTCGCTTGCCGAGGAGGACTATGTGCCCGCCGCGATCGTCGGAGACGCCGCCGAAGCGCAGCTCGCCGCCGCCATTCGCGAGGTCGCAGGTGAAGCCGCGCTCGCGCCGCGCGCGGTCACCTCGGGGTCTGACGATTTCCACTGCTACACGTTGCATCGGCCCGCGCTGCAGGCGGCCATGCTGGGCGTCGGCGCGGACGTCACCCCTGGGCTGCACGACCCCGCCATGCGCTACGACGTCTCGCGGCTCAGCCCAGCGGCGGACGTGCTCGTCGCGGCGTGCCGCGCGGCAAGATAGCCATCGGCCTGCCGCGCGGCAAGATAGCCATCGGCCTGCCGCGCGGCGAGATAGCCCAGCGGCGAGCGCTGGGTGCTAGGCCGCGACGCGCTCCGCGGCGAGTGCGCTGAGGATCTCGCCGAGCCACTGCACCGCCGGGGGCACCGCTCCGCGGCGGGTGACGAAGGAGACGCGCCGCTCCCCGAGATCCTGCAGCGCCGGCCGCAGCACGATGTCGAAGTCGGCGTCGACCGCGGCGGCGGTCGTGAGCGCGCAGCCGAGTCCTTCGGCAACGAGACCGTGGATCATCGTGAGGTCATCCGTGCGCATGACCTCACGCACGGGCAGGCCGAGCGAGTGGTACACGCGGCGCAGCACGCGGTCTGACGCCTCATCGGGGTTGCGGCTGCACACCCACGCGGTCTCTGCCAGCTCGGCAAAATCAAGTTCCGCACGGTCACCAAACGGGCCGCTCTTCGCCACCATCACCCGGTACGGTTCCGACATCAGCGTGGTGCGCTCCACGTCGGGCACCTGCAGCGCGAGCTCGTCTGACACGTCGTAGATGAGTCCGGCGTGCACCTCACCGACGCGGAGGAGCCGGAGCACCTCGGTCGGTTCTGCCTCGACAACCTCGACCCGCACAGAGGTGCGCTGCTGCAACTGCGCGATTGCGGCGGGCATGAGCCGGGCACCGATTGACGAGAACGTCCCGACGCGGAGGGTGACCACCCCCGCATCTCGCTGATCGGCAACTGCCCGCTCAGCCCGCTCGATGCGTGTGAGCACCGGTGCGATTTCCGCGGCGAACGCCGCTCCGAGCGGGGTGAGGTGTGCGCCGCGGCGATCCCGCTCGACGAGCCGCACGCGCAGGTGTGTTTCGAGTGCGCGGAGGTGGTGGGTCACCGTGGGCACACCGTACTCGAGCGCCTCGGCCGCCTGGGTGAGGCTGCCGTGCTCGCGAATTGCGAGGAGCACGCGGAACTGCTGGAGCGTCATCATGTTATAGAGACTATGTCACCACGCGCGAAAACATGATATCCCGCATAGGGTCGCGGCTTTACCTACTCTGGTCCCATGCAGACCGCCCCCGCTCCACACGTCGCACCCGAAACGCCCGCCGAGGCATCGGTTGCTATCCCCGCGCACCAGTACGAGACCCCGTACGCTGACGCGATCCGCTCGCTTGCGCAGCACGACTGGCAGCGACTGCACGTTCCGGGCCACCAGGCGAACCCGGAGAACGCCCCTGGCGTTGCAAACCTCGTGGGCGAAGCCGCACTCGCGGTCGATTTCCCCATGCTGTTCAGCGGCGTGGACCAGGAGACCTGGCGGCTCGTCACCCCCGGCCGCGTCACGCCGCTCATGCGTGCGCAGGAGCTCGCGGCTGAGGCCTGGGGCGCCAGCCGCACCTGGTTCATCACGAACGGCGCCTCGGGCGGCAACCATGTTGCAACGACCGTGGTGCGCGGGCTCGGCACCGAGCTCGTGGTGCAGCGCAGCGTGCACTCCAGCGTGATCGACGGTATGACCCACGTGGGCCTCACGCCCCACTTCGTCACCGGCTACGTGGACACGGGACTCGGTTCCGCGCACGGCGTCACCGCCGAGCAGGTCGAGGCCGTGCTGACGGAGAACCCGGCGAGCTCCGCCGTGTACATCGTCTCCCCCAGCTACTTTGGTGCGGTCGCGGATATCGCCGCGATCTCGCGCGTCGCACACGACCACGGTGTCCCGCTGATCGTCGACGAGTCGTGGGGCTCGCACTTCGGCCTGCACCCGAAATTGCCCGTCAACGCTGCCCGCCTCGGTGCCGATCTCGTGGTGTCGAGCACGCACAAGGCGGTCGGCTCGCTGACGCAGTCGGCCATGATCCAGCTCGGCCACGGCTCGTTCGCAGAGGCACTCGCCCCGCTCGTCGACCGCGTGGTGCGCTCGCACCAGTCGACCAGCTGCAGCGCTCTGCTGCTCGCTTCGCTCGACGAGGCCCGCAAGAACATTGTGACGCGCCCCGAGCTCGTTGAGCGGGCCCTCGAGACCGCCGAGGAAATCCGTCGCCGCGTTCGTGCGGACCGCCGCTTCCGCGACGCGACCCCCGACATCCTCGCGAGCCCCGACGCGGTGACGAACGACCCGTTCAAGGTGCTCATCGACACGCGCGGCGCGGGCATCACCGGCAGTGACGCGCACTACCAGCTGCTGCGCGACCACAAGGTCTACGCCGAGCTGTCGACCCCATCGGCCCTGCTGCTGCTCGTCGGCGCGATCTCCCCCGTCGATGTTGACCGATTCTGGAACGCGCTGCAGGCGCTTCCCGAAGCGGCCATCGAGCCCGAGCGGCCGATCGTGCTGCCCGCCCCGTGCGAGCGCGCAATGGGACTCGGCGAGGCGTTCTACAGCCCCGTCGAGGTGGTGCCGTTCGATCAGGCGGTGGGGCGGATCTCCGCGGACTCGCTCGCTGCCTACCCGCCCGGCGTGCCGAACGTGCTGCCCGGCGAGATCTTGAGCGCCGAGGTCGTCGATTTCCTTCGCGCGACGGGCGCGGCCCCCTCGGGCTATGTCCGCGGCGCGGCTGATCCCGCGCTCGCCACGTTCCGGGTCGTGGCGTAACGCCCACTACAATCTCCAGGTCACCCTTCGAATACCAGCGCCTTATCCGGGCGCGCCAAGAAACCCACACAAGGGAGTGTCATGTCCACAACAGCAACCACCTCACCGAGCGGTGAGATGCAGCGCGGCCTGAAAAACCGCCACCTGCAGCTCATCGCCATTGGCGGGGCGATCGGTACGGGGCTGTTCCTCGGTTCAGGCAAGCTCATCAGCGTGTCCGGCCCGGCGATCATCTTCGTGTACATGGTGATCGGCTTCTTTGTCTTCTTCATCATGCGTGCCCTCGGCGAGCTGCTGCTGTCGAACCTGAACTATCACACGTTCGGGGACATCGCGAAGGACATGCTCGGCCCGTGGGCTGGCTTCTTTGTGTCGTGGAACTACTGGTTCTCGTGGGTCATCGCGTGTGTGGCCGACATCATCGCGATCACTGCGTACGTGCAGTGGTTCAACCCCGAGATCCCGAGCTGGTTGCCGGCCCTCATCACGGCCGGAGTGCTGCTGATCCTCAACCTGCAGCCCGTGAAGTGGTTCGGCGAGACCGAGTTCTGGTTCGCAATCCTCAAGATCGTCGCGATCCTCAGCCTGATCGCGGTGGGCCTCATCCTCGTGATCACTGGTTTCACGAGCCCCGAGGGCACGCAGGCCTCCTTCGCGAACCTGTGGGAGCACGGCGGCATGTTCCCGATGGGCGCCTCAGGCTTCGTGCTCGGCTTCCAGATGGGCATCTTCTCCTTCATCGGCGTTGAGATGGTCGGCACCGCGGCGGCCGAGACCGAGAACCCGCGGAAGACCCTCCCCAAGGCGATCAACTCGATCGTGCTGCGCATCCTCATCTTCTACGTGGGCGCCCTCGCGATCATCATGAGCGTCACCCCGTGGAACCAGATTGAGGCTGACAAGAGCCCGTTCGTCACGACGCTCGCCCTCGCGGGCTTCGGCCTCGCGGCGGCGGCGATCCAGCTCGTGGTGCTCACCTCCGCCGCGTCGAGCGCCAACGGCGGCCTGTACTCGGGCACCCGCATGCTCTTCGGCCTCTCGAAGGACGGCCACGCGCCGAAGTCGTTCGCGCTCACCGACTCGCGTGGGGTGCCCCGTCGTTCGGTGTTCTTCACCGCGGTGTTCCTGTTCGCCGCAATCCCGCTGCTCTTCGCCGGCGACGGCGTTGTGGCCGCGTTCACCTTCGTGTCGTCGATGTGCGCCACGATGATTCTCTTCACCTGGGGCTCGATCGTGGTGAGCTACATTGTGTACCGCAAGCGCTTCCCCGAGCGCCACGCCACCTCGGGCTTCAAGATGCCCCTCTCGCGGATCATGCCGTGGGCCGTGCTCGCGTTCTTCGTGTTCATTGCCGGCACGCTGCTCTACGGTGAGGACACGCGTCCGCCGTTCCTCGCAACGCCGATCTGGTTCCTCCTCCTCACGGTGCTGTGGCAGCTGCGCAAGCGGAAGCTGCAGCGCGAGGGCCGCCCGCTGACCGCGGCGATTCCGCTGCCGGACTCGGAGGACTGAGCCAGTCTCACTTCCACGCGGAGAACTTCGACATCTCTGATTCGATCCCTCAGGGGTCCACTGAGATATCGAAGTTCTCCGCGTATGTGCGTTGTTTCGCACCCGCCGAGCCGACCGCCCCGCGCGCGGCTCGCTACAATCGGAAACCTACCCTCGGGATGGGAGTTCACATGAGCGGCACCGCTCCTGGCGCGCACGAAGAACTGCAGCGCGGCCTCACCAATCGTCACCTCCAGCTGATCGCCATCGGCGGCGCAATCGGCACCGGTCTGTTCCTCGGCTCGGGCAAGGTCATCAGCCTCACCGGCCCGTCCGTCCTCTTCATCTATGCCGTGATCGGCTGCATGATGTTCCTCCTCATGCGCGCTCTCGGCGAGCTGCTGCTGTCGAATCTCAACTACAAGACGTTCGGCGACATCGCGAAGGATCTCATTGGCCCGTGGGCGGGCTACTTCGTGTCGTGGACGTACTGGATCACGTGGGTGGTCATCTGCGTGGCCGACATCATCGCGATCACGAGCTACGTCTCCTACATCAACGCGTCGATCCCGCCGTGGTTGCCCGCGCTCATCACCGCAGCCGTGCTTATGGTGCTGAATCTGCAGCCCGTGCGGTTCTTCGGCGAGTTCGAGTTCTGGTTCTCCCTCGTGAAGATTGTCGCGATCCTCGCGCTTATCGCAACCGGCATCGTGCTGCTCGCAACCGGTTTCCAGAACCCCGACACCGGCACGCAGGCGGCGCTCTCGCACCTGTGGGATCACGGCGGCATGTTCCCGTTCGGCGCGAGCGGCTTCCTGCTCGGGTTCCAGCTCGGCATCTTCTCCTTCATCGGCGTAGAGCTCGTCGGCACCGCCGCCGCTGAGACGAAGGATCCGCACCATAACCTCCCCCGCGCGATCAACTCGATCGTGGTTCGTGTGCTCATCTTCTACATCGGTGCGCTCACGGTGATCATGGCGATCACGCCCTGGGATCGTCTCGATCCGGATCAGAGCCCGTTCGTCACGACGTTTGCCTACGCGGGTTTCGGGGCCGCCGCATTCGCCATCAACCTCGTTGTGCTGATCTCCGCGGCCTCGAGCGCCAACTCGGGCTTCTACTCGGGCACACGAATGATGCACGCGCTCGCGCACGATGGTCATGCACCCAGCGGATTCGCGCTGACCGACTCGCGTGGGGTGCCCCGGCGCGCGGTGTTCTTCTCCGCGGTCTTCGTGTTCTCCGCCGTACCGATTCTGCTGCTCGGTGACAGTGTCATCGAGGCGTTCACCTTCGTTACTTCCGTCGCTTCGACGTTCATTCTCTTCATCTGGAGCATGATCGCGATCTCCTTTATTCAGTACCTGCGGAAGTACCCCGAGCGCCACGCAAGCTCGGCGTTCAAGACGCCGCTCCCCCGGGTCGTGCCCTGGATCGTGCTCGCGTTCTTTGCGTTCATTCTCGTGACGCTGTTCCTCGCGGAGGACACGCGCCTCCCGCTGCTCTTCACGCCCGTCTGGTTCATCGCGCTTGCGGTGAGCTGGCAGTTCACCAAGCGGCGACTGCTGCGCAACGGGCAGCCGCTCACCGCGGCAGTCGACCTGCCCGGCACGGGCGCATAGAACGACTCCACCAGGCACCACCTGAGGGCCCCGCGCACGCGGGGCCCTCAGGCGTTTTAGCGCCCGGCTGCGACGCGCGCCGTGTGCAGCTGGTGCGCTTCCAGTTCGGTCTCGACGTTGGGCTCGGATCCCTCGAGCGGCAAGCCGGCCGTCTCTGGGATGAGGCGGATCGCGATCAAGCCGATCACCGACATGCCCATGAGGTAGAACGCGGCCGCCGCTGGGTTCCCCGTCGCACGCACGAGCGTGTCGATGACGAGCGGAGCCGTGCCACCGAAGAGAGCGATCGAGATGTTGTACGAGACGCCGAGACTCGTGTTCCGGGACGCGGTCGGGAACAGCGCCGGATAGGTGGACGCGAGCGTGCCCATGTAGAGCGCGACCGGGATCCCGATCAGCGCGAGACCCGAGATGATCGCAAGCGGCGCGTCAGACCCGATCAGCATGAACGCGGGGAAGCTGAGCAGCACGATCCACACCGCGGCGGCGGTGAGCACCGGCTTTCGGCCGACGCGGTCGGAGAGCATCCCCACGAACGGCATGAGGCACGCCATCAGCAGCATCAGTGGCAGTGAGAACAGGTTGCCCTGCACCGCATCGTGTTCCAGCACGGTCGACAGATACGTGGGCATGTACGAGGTGAACGCGTATCCCGCCGTGTTCGCGGCGGCCACGAGCAGGATGACGAGCAGCATGGGCCGCCAGTTCGCAGCGAAGACGCGCAGCGGGTTGACCCGAATCGCGGCCTGACCTGTTGCGGCCTGCTCCGCTGCGAGAGCTGCAAAGTGCGGCGACTCTTCGACCCGCATTCGCAGGTACACCGCGACGAGACCGAGCGGTCCGGCGATCAGGAACGGCACGCGCCAGAGCCCCTCTTCCATCGCCGCCTGGCCGAACATGACCTGCATGGCGGTGACGATCGCGGCGCCCAGCACGAAGCCAAGGTAGCTGCCGCCGTCCAGGAAGGCCGCGTAGAAGCCCCGCTTCTTGTCCGGCGCCGACTCCGTGATGAACGTCAGCGCGCCGGTGAACTCGCCGCCCGCGGAGAAGCCCTGCAAGATCTTGAGGGCGACGAGGAGCACGGCGGCCAGCGAGCCGATCGCCGCGTGGCTGGGCAGGAGCCCGATGAGGAACGTGGCGACCGCCACGAGCGTGAGCGTGAGGAAGAGCACGCGCTTGCGCCCGATCTTGTCCCCCAGCCAGCCGAAGAATAGCCCGCCGAGCGGCCGGAACAGGTACGTGCTGGCGAAGGTGCCGAGCATGAAGATGACCTGCGTTGCACGATCGGCGTCGGGCAGGAAGACCGGGCCGAGGGTCACAATGAGGTAGCCGAAGACACCAACGTCGTACCACTCCATCACGTTGCCAACGAAGGTGCCGCGCACGGCTCGTCGCAGCTCCTGTTTGCGGACCACGTTGATGGTCCCGGTGTCGAGGCGCGCGCTCGTCGCGTCGCTTCCTATCGTCATCGCATTCACTCCTTTGTTCATGGTCTCACGGTGTGCGTGGCGGCGGGGCCGCGGCCACACGCACTACTTCGCCGCGGCCTCCTGGCCGAACACCGCGAAGTAGTAGCAGAGGTATGCCGCGAGCGTCGCGGTCATGTCCTGATGGTCGGTCATGGGGTTCACCTCGGTCACCGCGAACGAGTCGCAGTGTGGCGCGAGGGCCGCAATCGTGTCGATGGCCTGGCGCGACGTGATGCCGCCGGGCTCGAGTGCGCCGGCGCCGGGGGCGTGCGCGGGGTCGATCGCATCGATATCGAAGGAGAGGTGGACGTGCTCGGCGCCGGCGATCCGCTCGAGAATCCGGGCGATAGCTCGTTCGGTGCCGATCTCGGCGAACTCCGCCGCGGTGATCCGTGCCAGGCCGGAGTCCGCGAGGTAGTCGTGCGAGGACGGGAAGTTGAAGTGGCGGAGGCCCACCTGAATGCTGTGCTCCGTGCTCGCACGCGGCAGCTCGAGCGAGCGTCGCATGCCGCTCGACTGGCTGTGGGTGCCCTGCTGCACGTTCTCATCCATCACATCGAGGTGCGCGTCAAAGTGGATGACGGCCACTGAGCCGCTCGTAGCGTCGTGGAGTCCCTGCGTTCCTGCGAACAGGAAGCAGTCGTCGCCGCCCAGCAGGATCGGCACATGTCCTGCACGCACGCTCTCGCTCACGCGCTCGCTGGTACGAGCGAGGGTGGTCATCAGGTCGTGCGCGACGACGGCGGCGTCACCCCCATCGTGGATCACAGGTGCCGCGTGAAGCTCCCCCGTCTCGAGCGAGAACACGCGTCCGTCCTCCACGCGCTGCGTGATCCACCCCAGCGCGTGACGAATGCGCTCGGGCGCGAATCGCGAGCCCGGAAAGCCGAGGGTGGATGCACCGTCGAACGGGGCGCCAATGAGCTCAAAGCTGCGTGCGGATGCGGACATGGTGGGAACTCCTCGTGCTGGTGATGCGTTGTGTGTTCCAGCTTGGCGACTCCTCTCGGCATCCACCATCACGGTTTGCGTGAAGTATTCGAACACACTCACTATCATCGTGAACATGGCCCCCACGCTCGCCGATCTTCTCGCAGACCGGTCCCTCGCGCTCAGCTGCGCCGCGGGACATCACCTCCTGCACCGCTCCGTTTCTCAGGTCCACGTCGCAGAGATCCGAGATCCGAGCCCCTGGCTCGCTCGCGACCTGCTCCTCCTCACGACCGGCCTCGTCGAGCGCACGAGTGAGGAGCTGGATCGATACTTCGTGGCGCTCGCGGAGCGGGGTGTCGCCGCGGTCGGCTTTGGCGTCGGGCTGATCGTCGAGGAGATCCCCGCAGACTGGCTCCGCGCCGCGGATGCGCACGGAATCCCACTCCTGCGCATTCCCCTCTCCACGCCGTACATTGCCGTCTCCGAGTTCGTCGCTCGCCGACACGCGGACCGCCAGCTCGATCAGGTGCGGCACATGCTGGAGGTGCAGCAACGGCTCGCGTACACGGATGCCACCCCTGAGCAGCAGGAGCAGGGGCTCGAACGGCTCGGTCGCGAGCTCGACGCCGCCGTCCTGTGGGCCGCGCCGGGCGGGCTCAAGCAGCTTGCGCCCGAGCACGCGCGGCTCGACCCTGCTGAAGTTCAGGCCGTGGCGACCGAGCTCTCCCGGCACGTGGCCTCAGGTCGCACCGCGGCGAGCGCGTCGATCGGCCCGCTCTACCTGCACCTCGCGAGCACGGCGGGCTCCCCGATCGCCGTCGTGCGACGCCGTCGATACACCCCGCTCGAGCAGGGTCTCATTGGCTCGATCGCCACCTTCATCGACCTTTCGCGCGACACCGTGGCCCGCACCGGGCTCGCGGCCTCACTCCGGGAGCAGCTGATTGCCGAGGCGGTCTCCGGGCGCATGAGCGCGGACCCGCGACTCTTCGAGCTACTGTCTCCCGGCGCCGCCCGGTGCACCGTCGCGTTCTTCGGCCCGGCCACGCACGCGGGGGCACGCGCACGCAGGGAACCCGCGGCGGGCCTGCTCCTGAAGGCAGCGCTCGCCGCGGAGCTCACTGTCGGCGTGCCCGCCGCAACGCCGCTCCTTGCCCCCACCGAGGATGGCTTCTTCGTGGTGCTGCCGGCCACCCAGGCGGGCCCCGCTGCGGACGCAATCGACCGCTTCATCCGTGCGGAACGCGGGGCGCTCGCCGAGTGGCGGGCCGGGGTGAGCCGCACCGGCACGCCAGCCGACACACTCGAGCTGTGCGAGGAAGCACGGCGCGCGCACCGCGCTTCCGCGGGCCACCCCGAGCTGCGCGCGCTCACCACCGCACAGCTCGGCACCGAGGACGCGCTCTCCGACTGGCTCCTGCGCAGCGAGTCGCCTCCCGTGTTCAGCGAGTGGCAGGCCCGGCTCGACGGGCTCCCCCAGGCACACGGCGAACGCGTGCGCGAGGCGCTGCACGCATTCCTTGCGGCGAATGGTGCACTCGAGCGCGCCGCCGAGACGCTCGGGGTACATCGGCAGACGCTGAACTCCCGCCTGCGCGACGCAGAACGTCTGCTGGGCGTCGCGCTCGACTCGCCCACGGAGCGCGCGCTTCTCTGGCTCGCATTCGAAACGCGCGCGCTCCCGCGCTAGGCGAACGCCGAGAGGCCCGTGATCTCGCGCCCGATAATGAGCGCCTGCACGGTCTCCGTACCCTCGTACGTGTGCAGCGCCTCGATGTCGGCAAAGTGCCGCGCCGCCCGGTTCTCGAGCAAGATGCCGTTGCCGCCCAGGAGATCGCGCGCATCGCGAGCCATGTCGCGTGCGGTGCGGGTGGCGGTGTACTTGCCGAGCGAGGCACCGGGGCCCGAAAGCTCGCCGCGCTCCTCCGCCTGCGTGAGCTGCATCAGCAGCGTTTGCAGCCCCGTCAGCTTGCTCAACATCTCGGCGAGACGCGCCTGCACGATCTGGGAGGCCGCGAGCGGTCGGCCGAACTGCACGCGCTGCTTCGCGTAGTGCACGGCGGTCTCGTACACCGCGGTGGCTTGCCCCAGCGCGGCCCACGCCACGCCCAACCGCGTCGCCTGGAGCACGCGCGAGGTGTCCTTGAACGAGTTCGCCCCGGGCAGCTTCGCATCGGCGTCGACCCGCACACCGTCAAGCTCGATTTCCGCCTGCCAGATCGCGCGGAGCGACACCTTCCCCTCGATAGTGCTGGCGCGGTAGCCCGGCGCGTCTTGCGGAACCAGGAAGCCCTGCACTTGCCCGTCGTCGCCTCGCGCCCACACTACGGCGAGGTGGCCCACGCTGCCGGAGCCGATCCACTTCTTGTGGCCGGTGATCACGAAGCCGCCGTCCGCTGCGGTCTCAGCCCGGGTCTCGAGGCTCACCGAGTCCGAGCCGTGCGTGGGCTCGGTGAGCGCGAACGCGCCGAGCTCGGTTCCACGCGCGAGCGGGGCAAGCCAGCGCTCGCGTTGCGCGTCAGACCCACACCACGCGACCGAGCGCAGGGCAAGGCCGCCCTGCACGCCAACGATCGTGGCGACCGAGCCGTCTCCGCGGGCGAGCTCCATCGTGGTGAGGCTTGCGGCGAGGAGACTCTGCTCTGGGAAACCGGGAACATCGACGCCATCGCGAAGCAGATCGAGCTCGCCCAGGCGCGCGGCGAGGTGGAGCGGGTACTCCGCGCGGTCCCAGATGCCGGCGATCACCGGGCGCACCTCATCTTGCACAAACGCGCGCGCCCGATCCCGGTATGCGCGGACATCTTCAGGAATATCGCGGAAGACCCCGGCGACATCGGGATCCAGCGGCTCCCACAGCTCGTATTCGGGCTCCTGCGTACCCTGCGGGGTGGGGCCGGTTCCAGGCTTCGACATGACGACGTCCTCTCCGCACCGCCTTGGTGCCTGCCCCCGAGACTGCCTGAGACGCGGTGCCAGGTCAAGCACCACCCGGCGCCGTCTCGGGTTCCCACAATTCGTGAAGCCCGATCCCAATCAATTGAAACGGAGTCCCACAACCGGGATTTGTGCTAGCTTCGGCGTATGAGTTCGAAGGCAGTGCGTCAGGCCACGGCACCCGCGAGCGCGGCCGCGGCGATCCGGCGCCTCGCCGAGCGAGGGTATGAAGCGACCACCGCGGAGGACCTCGCCGACGCTGTGGGTATGAGTCGGAGTACCTTCTTCCGCCGGTTCGGAAGCAAGGACGACGTGATCTTCGCCGATCACGATCACGCACTCGCGCAGCTCGATGCGTTCCTCGGAAGCACGCAGCTGCCGCCGGGCGAGGCGCTGGTGCAGGGAACCGCAGACGTGCTGCGCCTCCTCACTCGCGACCCGGAGGCCGCGCAGCTTCGTTTCGAGCTCATGCGACTCACCCCCGCGCTGCGGGATCGCGAACTGATCATCACCCACCGCTACGAGCGCGTGTACACGCGGTTCATCCGCACGGCCACCCCACACACGACCCCCGACTGGGTGGCACCCGCACTCTCCGCCTCGCTCGTCGCGGTGCACAACGCCACCCTGCGCGCCTGGCTGCGCGGCAGCGTCACGGACGCCGCAGGTGAGGTCACGCAAGACCTCCGCCGCGTCGCCGGACTGTATGCACCCTGGCTCGATCCGGCTGGCGCCGGCACCCCGCAGCGCGTGGTCGTGGCGGTGTACGACGCGATCGGTTCGCCGGACGCGGTCCTTGACGCGGTCGCCGCGCAGCTCACCCAAGGCCAGTCCGCGCGCGCATGAGCGGCGCGACCGACGCGCTCGACTGAGATAATCAGCACCATGAAAGCCCACGAAGTCGTGATGAACTGGGTCACCTCCGAGCTCGCGAGCGGACGACTCCACATCGGCGACCACCTCCCTGGGGAGCGCGCACTCGCGGAGACGCTGCAGGTATCACGGAGCTCGCTTCGCGAGGCGCTGCGCGTACTGGAGGCGCTCGGCACGATCACCACCGCGACCGGTTCCGGCCCACGCTCGGGCACCATCATCACTGCCGCGCCAGAGCAGGCATTCGCGCTCTCCCTCAACCTCGAGCTTGCGACGCAGCGCGTCGAGCATGAGCACGTCGCCGAGACGCGACTGCTTCTCGAGAGCTGGGCCGCGCTGCATTCTGCCCCTGAACAGGTGGACCAGGCCGCCGCGGGGGCGCTGCTCGATCGCATGGATGAGGCCGGCTTGAGCGTGGAAGAGTTCCTCGCGCTCGACGCAGAGTTCCACGCGACCCTCTCTCGGGCAGCGGGGAATCCGCTCATCAGCACCCTCATGGATGCGCTGCGGCTCGCCATCGCGGATCACACCGCCGAGCTGGCGCGTGCGCTCCCCGAGTGGACCCGCACCGCCGACCGGCTCCGCGCGGAGCACCGCGCCATTCTCGCTGCGCTCGCGGGCGGCGACAGCGTGGCTGCGGGCGATCTCCTGCGGGAGCATATCTCGGGGTACTACGCGGAGACCACCGCAGCGACGCGCACGCCCTAGGCTTCGCCGCAGGCTTGACGCGTTCACCCGTTGCGGCCTACACTTCATGTGGTCGGACCACATGGCCCGACCACATGAGGCGCGGCGAACGCCCACCTCACTCGATTGGAGTCCAATGGTGCAGCGCCAGTTCCCCCGCCCCGCGGAGCTCTTCGAGCTCATGCGATTCAAAGCCCCCGAGCTCAACGGCAAGAAGCGCCGCCTCGACCGAGCGCTCACCACCTACGATCTGCGCCGGATCGCCCAGCGCCGCACTCCCAAGGCTGCTTTCGACTACACGGATGGAAGCGCCGAGGCCGAGATCTCACTGGCTCGCGCACGTCAGGCGTTCGAGGACGTCGAGTTTCACCCCGACATTCTGCGCCCTGCCAACAATGTCGACACGTCGATCGACATCTTGGGCGGCAGTTCCGCGCTCCCCTTCGGCATCGCGCCGACCGGTTTCACCCGACTCATGCAGACCGAGGGCGAAATCGCTGGCGCCGGAGCCGCGGCCGCCGCGGGCATCCCGTTCACGCTCTCCACGCTGGGCACTACCTCCATCGAGGACGTGCGCGCAGCAAACCCGAATGGCCGCAACTGGTTCCAGCTCTACGTGATGCGCGATCGCGACATCTCCTACGGGCTCGTCGAGCGAGCCGCCGCGGCCGGGTTCGACACCCTCATGTTTACGGTCGACACCCCGGTCGCCGGCAACCGCATGCGCGACACGCGCAATGGCTTCTCCATCCCGCCGCAGCTGACGGCAGGTACGATCCTGAACGCGATCCCCCGCCCCTGGTGGTGGTTCGATTTCCTCACCACACCGAAGCTCGAGTTCGCCTCGCTGTCCACCACGGGCGGCACCGTCGGCGAACTGCTGAACTCGGCGATGGACCCCACCATTTCCTACGAGGATCTCGAGGTTATTCGCGAGCTCTGGCCCGGAAAGCTTGTGGTGAAGGGCGTGCAGAACGTTCCGGACGCCGTGCGACTGGTCGAGCGCGGGGTTGACGGCATCGTCTTGTCGAACCACGGGGGGCGCCAGCTTGACCGTGCCCCCATTCCGTTCCACCTCCTGCCGGGCGTGGTGCGCGAGGTGGGGCGCGATGCCAACATCATGGTCGACACCGGCATCATGAACGGCGCGGACATCGTTGCCTCCGTCGCACTGGGCGCGAGCTTCGCGCTCGTGGGACGCGCGTATCTGTACGGGCTCATGGCGGGTGGCCGCGAGGGCGTCGACCGCATGATCACCATTCTGCGGAGCGAGATTGAACGCACGATGACCCTGCTCGGGGTCTCGTCACTCGAGGAGCTCGAGCCTCGGCACGTCACCCAGCTGACCCGCCTCGCCCCGGCCCCGGTGGCACCGCCCGAAGAGGCGTAGCCCCGCACACAGCCGGGAGCTCCACGGAGCTTCCCGGGCGGTGTGGCCGCGCGCGCACGCGGCCACACCCCACTCGCTCCCAGCGCCCTTCCGGAACCGCCCACCCGGATGGGCGCTGGGTTATTTCACGCGCCTGAACTATTTCACGCGCTTGGGCTGGCTCGCTTCTTCGGAGTGCCGGCTGCGCCGCTCTCCGAGGGAGCGAGGTACCGGGCCGGGTTCTCGACCATCATCGAGCGGAACTCGTCCTCGCCGATTCCTGCAGCGAGTAGCGCGGCGCGGAACTCGCCCATGACGAGCCCGAAGCCGGGCCCGCCATTCGCCTGCAGCAGCGAAGCAACGCACACGTCGTGCGCGAGGAGGATCCGGTCGCGGTGGCCGGCGCGCACCAGCGCGAGCACTTGGGCGACGCGGTGCTCAAGCGCGGCGGGTGCCGTCGAGTAGATCGTGTCGATGCCCACGTAGTGGCCGCGAGCCGCGAGCTCCACCGCGTAGTCAACGCTCGGCACGGTGTCGACGTGCCCGATCGCGATCTTCTCGGGCGCGACGCCGCACGAAACGAGCAGCTCCGACTGTTCGACCCCCACCGTCCAGCGCGCCGCGTGGGTGTACACGGGCGCACCGGTCTGCACGCTCGCCGCAGCAGCAGCACGAAACACCTGCTCCTCGACCTCCGAGATGAACCACTTGTCGGCACCCACCTCACCAATCAGGCCAGCCCTGATCCCAGTATCCGCGAACCCCACGGTGAGGTCGTGCACCATTTCAGCCGCGAGCCCCGCAACGCCGAGCTCCGCGATCAGCTCGGGGTCAAGAAACGGATCGCGGTAGCGCCCGGTTCCGAGCACCACGTGCACCCCGGTCGCCTCACTTACCCGCCTGACGGCCTCGACTGCTCGCGGGTTCCGCGTTTGACCGGCCCGGCGTGCGTCAAAGCTCCGCTCTGAGTCAAGCGTCGAACCCGGGGTGAGCTCCGCGGTGGTCAGGTCGAAGATCGCACCCCCGCCCTGCTTCGCAAATACCGCGAGCTCACGGGCCATGAGCGCCTCGTCGTGGAGGAGCCCGTCGCCGCGGCGCTCCGCCATCAAATTGATGAAGAGGTGCTCGTGCGAGAGCACGGGACCGAGACTCGACAGCGGCACGGGCCCACGCGCGGTCTCCACACTGCCCGGCGCGACGGCTGACCGCTTCTGCGCTCCCCCGCTCACGCGTTCGGCAGCCCGAGCTCGCGCTCGAGCGCGAGGAGCGTATCGTCGAGGATCTCGAGAATCCGATCGACCTCGTCCGCGGTGACAATCATGGGCGGGCACACGAGGAAGTGATCTCCGGACCGCCCGCCGCGCGTGCGGCGGGAGTACAGGATGAGGCCGCGCTCGAAAGCGAGTTCCACCATGCGCTCGTGCGCGTTGAGCTCGGGGGCGAGGGGCTCCATGGTGTCGCGGTCTGCAACAAACTCAGCGGCAAGCAGCAGGCCCTTCCCGCGCACGTCGCCAATCACGGGGTGGCGGGTGGCGAGCTCACGGAGCCCCGCCATGAGGCGGTCCCCCATGTCGCTCGCGTTCCCCAGCAGGCCGAGCCGGTCGATCTCTTCGAGCACCGCAAGACCCGCCGCGCTCGCGAGCGGATTGCCCGCATACGTGTGACCGTGCGCGAAGCCCCCCGAGGAGAGCACCGGCCCCACGATCCGCTCCGGCGCCACCATTGCGCCGAGCGGCGCGTACCCCGCGCCGAGTCCCTTCGAGAGCGCCACGATGTCGGGCTGGCACCCCCAGTGGTCGCCGGCGAGGTACTTGCCAGTGCGCCCCGCGCCGCTCATCACCTCGTCATGGATGAGCAGGATCCCGTAGCGATCGCAGATCTCGCGGATCCGGGCGTAGTAGCTGTCCGGAGCGACCAACGCTCCCGTGGTTGCCCCACCCACGGGTTCCATGATGAACGCGAGCACGCTCTCGGGCCCCTCGGCGAGGATCTTCGCCTCGAGCATGTCGGCGTAGCGCAGGCCCCGCTCGGCCATCGTCAGCCCATCGCGATCGAGGTACGCGGTGGGGGCCGGGATCTTTGGCATCTCCGTCATGAGCGGAAGGTAGTGCTGCGTGAGCAGGTCGTAGCCGGTCACGGAGAGGGCGCCGAGCGTGGAACCGTGGTAGCCAGGGAAACGAGAAATGATCTTCCAGCGCTCGGGCTGCCCCGTTGCGACCGCCCACTGGCGCGCGAGCTTCAGTGCGGATTCGACGGCCTCTGAGCCCCCGGATACGAAGAACACCTCTTCCAGCTCGGCAGGCAGCCGCTCGGCAAGCGCAGTGGCGAACCGCTCGGCCGGCTCGTTCTCGAACTGCAGCCGGTACAGGAACGTGGCCTTGTCGAGCTGCTCACGCATCGCCGCAAGCACCCGCTCATTCGAGTGGCCGATGTTGACAACCATCGCGCCGCTCGCGCCGTCAATCACCTGCCTGCCGTCCTCGTCCCAGATGTACACCCCCTCGGCGCGAGTGCCGATCGGGCGGCGGCCCTTGGCCTGGTAAAAGAGGTTCGACATGCGCGGTCCTTTCAGATTCACCAATGAAGTGCGGTAGTTCTGGATCACACTATGTCATAAATTGTGATCACAAAATGACACCATGGGTGATCTCCCGCGAACATCTCTGATTCAATGGAGCCATGACCGCGGCAGATACGACACCACCCGGCGGCCTCGAAGACGAGGCGTACGCGGCACTCCGCCACGAGCTCATCGCCGGCGGCTTCGCACCCGGCGACCGCCTCTCAATCCGCGGCGTTGCCAGTCGCCTGGAGCTCAGCCCCATGCCCACGCGCGCGGCGATCCGCCGCCTCGTGAGCGAGCGAGCACTCGACACCACCGCCGCCGGCACCGCGGTGGTGCCCCGCCTGAGCCGCGCCCAGTTTACGGAACTCACTGGCCTCCGCGGGAAGCTCGAGCCGCACGCGCTCACCATCGCGGCACCGCTCCTCACTCAGCAGCAATTCGGCACGCTCGAGCGAACACTCGCACAGTTCGAAGCGGCGAAGCTCGCAGGCGACCCCGTGGGAACCCAGCGCGCCGACACCGAGTTTCTATTTACGGTCTTCCGCGCGGCGGACTCCCCGCTACTCCTCAGCTTTATCGAAACCCTGTGGCTGCGACGCAGCCCACTGTTCTGGGAGGCGCGCTGGGTGCTCCTCGGCACCCGATCACTCCACGCGCGGCACGCCGACATCCTCACGGCGCTCCGAGCAGGCGACACGCAGGGCGCCGCGCTCGCACTCGCGGCGGACATCGAGCACACCGCTCAGGTACTGTTGACCGAGCACCCGTTCGACGACGCTTAGCAGGGCGATCAGGCACCTCCGGGGGGCGGGCCCTCGCTAGCGATAACTCCGCTCGGCGAGCGGCACTTCCGCGATGAGCCGCTGGAGTTCAGCAAGGAATGTCCGCTCCGCCCGATCGAGCGCCCGCTTGGGCTGGGTCACCAGGCAGATGTCGGTCTCGTGCAGCTCACGCTCGGGCAGCACCGGCCAGAGCAGTCCGGCGTCGACATCCTCGCGGGCAACGTGGAGCGGCAACGCGCCAATCCCAATCCCCGCGATGATCATGCGGCGGACCTCGAGCAGGTTCGCGGACACCGCGCGAGGCTCCGCTTCGAGGTTCGCGCGCTCACGCAGCTGACGCACATGGAACAGCGGCCCATTCTCGGCCTCCGTCTGAAAAGAGACGGCCGCCTGGCCGGCAAGCCGCTCGGGCGCAATGCCTTCCTGCCCAAAGAGTGCGTGCGTCGGGCCACAGAACAGGCCGAAGCGCTCCCGATAGAGCACCTCGTGCGCGAGGCCGGCGTCATCACCGCGAAGCAGACACAGCCCGAGCGTGGCAGTGCCCTGCCGCACCCGACTCACAACCTCCGCGCTGTCCGTCACCGTCACCGTGAAGGTCGCCTCGGGATACGCCGCGGCGAACGCGGCAAACGCGGCATCGTAGTGCGGCGACACCACGTGACTCGTGGTCGCGATCGACACATGCCCAGAGACGACACTGCCTGACGCCGCGAGCAGATTGGGGATCCGGGCGACGGTACCGAACATCTCGCGGCTCTGCGCATAGAGCGCTTCGCCCGCGGCGGTGAGCGTGAAGTGGCCGGGGCGTCGATCCAGCAGGCTCTGCCCGAGCGTGGACTCAAGGCGCTTGAGTGCGCTCGATACGGTCGGCTGACTCACGCTCATGAACTCAGCGGCGCGAGTGACCCCCTCCTGCTCCACCACCACCACGAAGGTGCGGAGCAGGTTCCAATCGAGGTTCCACACGAAGCGCTGCTCATACGGCCGCATAATAACCTCCATTAATAATCACAATGATCAACTATGCACGAAACTGATAATCTCGGTCAAGTGTTCACCCCCGGGTGTTCTGTCCCGTTTCATCGCATCAAAGGAGATCCGAGCTCCATGTCCTCCTCGCAGCCCTTCAGCCACCGGCGTGCACTCCGCGCGGGCTTCGCCTCCTTCGTCGGCACGGCGATTGAGTTCTACGACTTCTACGTTTTCGCCACTGCCGCGGCGCTCATTTTCGGGCCGTTGTTCTTCCCGGAGGTGGAGCCCGCACTTGGCGTCCTTGCGTCCTTCGCCACCTACGCAACCGGCTTTCTTGTGCGCCCGCTCGGCGGAATCATCTTCGGCCACATCGGCGACCGAATCGGGCGTCGCCAGTCGCTCGTACTGACGCTGCTGCTCATGGGCATCGCGACAATGGCAGTCGGCTTCCTCCCGACCTTCGCGACCGTCGGCTTCGCCGCACCCATCATGCTGGTGGCGCTTCGCGTGCTGCAGGGCCTGGCCGTCGGCGGCGAATGGGGCGGCGCGGTTCTCATGGCCGTCGAGAACGCCCCCGAGAAGTACAAGTCCTTCTACGGCAGCTTCCCCCAGCTTGGCAACCCGATGGGAGCGCTCCTTGCCTCGGGCATCTTTGCGCTCCTCACACTGGGCGGCCAAGAATTCATGCTCGATTGGGGGTGGCGCATCCCCTTCCTGCTGTCGGCCATCCTCATTGGCGTTGGCTTCTGGGTGCGGCTCAAGGTCGAGGAGACCCCCGTCTTTGCCGAGGCGCAGGCGCGGCGAAGCGAAGCAGCACAGCCCGCTGAGCTCCCCGCGAAGCTCGCCTTCAAGCGGAACTGGCGCGCCATTATCATCGGCACGGGCCTCATCGCCATCTCGTCTGGCGGCTACTACATCATGACGACGTTCGCGACGGCCTACGCCACCGGCGAGACCGTGGGCCTCGATCCGACGCTCGTCTTGAATGCCATGACCTTCGCATCGTTCTGGCACTTGCTCTCCACCCTGCCGCTCGGCATCGCCGCTGATCGCTGGGGCCGCAAGCGGGTGATGGCGATCGGGCTCGTCGTGTCGGTTGCCGCCGTCATCCCCACGTTCCTCGTGATGGGCCACTCCACTTGGCTTCTCTTTGCGCTGCTCGCCCTCGTTCGCGTCACCATGAACGCGACTTGGGCACCCCTCGCAGCGATCATGTCGCAGATGTTTGATGCGGACTCCCGCCAGACCAGCCTCTCGATCGCCTACAGCGCCGGCTCGGCACTGTGGGGCGGTCTCTCCCCGCTCATCGCGACCGGGCTCTTCATCGCCACCGGCAGCATCTGGAGCGTCATCGCGTTCTACGTGTTCCTCACCGTCGTTGCGCTGGTGTGCCTCATTCTCGCGCCGCAGCTGCGTGACGAGGTCCTCGAAGCCCCCGCCCAGGCAGCCGCCGATACCGAAACGGAGCAGGATCACCATGCCACTGCCCACTAAACACACGAGCGCGGTGGACGCCATCGCGGAGATTGGCGATGGCGCAACGGTGATGCTCGGCGGCTTCGGCGTTCCCGGCACCCCGTTCCACCTCATTGCGGAACTTGTGCGGCGCGGTCCGCGCGGCCTGACCATCATCAAGAATGACGCGAACGAGGCCGGCATGGGCGTTGATCTCCTGCTCGAAAACGACCAGGTGGATCGCCTCATCGCCACGCACATCGGCCTCAACGCCAACGCGATGCGGCGAATGAACTCGGGCGAACTTCAGGTCGATTTCGTACCGCAGGGCATCTTGGCTGAGCGCATTCGTGCGGCGGGATCCGGGCTGCTCGGGATCGTGACCGATATCGGTATGGGCACCGAACTCGAGCGGGGCACCGAGCACGTCACCGTGGCCGGCGCGCCAGGGCTCTTTGCACCTGCGCTGCGCGCGGACTTCGCACTCGTGCATGCCGCAGAGGCGGATCCGTTCGGCAATCTCCGCTTCGCGGGCTCGGCCCGCAACTTCAATCCGCTCATGGCCATGGCCGCCGACCGCACCATCGTCGAGGCGGAGCGCGTCGTCGGATTCGGTGCGATCGCTGCAGAAGACGTGCACCTCCCCGGCGCATTCGTTGACCATGTCACCCCCATCACGAATCTGCCGGAGGTCTACCATGTCGTTCAGCGCTAAGCAGCGGATGCTCGCCCGCGCCGCGGCAGACATCGCTCCGGGGATGACCGTGAACCTCGGGATCGGGCTGCCCACGCAGGTCCTCGCACACCTCGACCCCGCGCTGCCCGTGTGTGTGCACTCCGAGAACGGAATCGTCGGCGCGGGTCCGGTCTCCCCCGCGGGCACGGAGGATCGCACTCTGATCGACTCGGGCGGCGCGTACTTGAGCCGCCTCCCAGGGACGTCGTTTTGCGACAGCTCGGTGAGCTTTGCCATCGTTCGCTCCGGACGGCTCGACCTCACGCTCCTCGGCGCGTTCCAGGTGGCCGCGAACGGGGATCTCGCGAACTGGCGCATTCCCGGGAAACTCGCCCCCGGTGTCGGCGGCGCGATCGAACTCGCGCAGAAGGCCCGCCGCGTCGGCGTGATCATGACACACGTCGACCGCGCGGGTGCCCCGAAGATTGTCGAGGCCTGCACGCTGCCGCTCACGGCCCGCGGTCACGTCGGCAGAATCTACACCGACCTCGCCGTCATCGACGTCACCCCCGCAGGGCTCGCGCTCGTCGAGCTCTCGGAAGACGCGTCGGTCGCTGACGTGCTCACCGCCACGGCGGCGCCGCTCTCAGTGCCCGAGGGCCCGCTCCCGCGGTTCTAACTCTGCTTTCCCTCTTTCCCCGCGTCCCTCTCCCGAAAGGAGTTTCCGTGGATCTCACACCCACCACCATTCGCACCGCGGTCGACCGACTCTTCGACCGAGAGGTCGAGTTTCTTGCCGAGCTCGTGCGGCACCCCTCGCTTCGGGGTGCCGAGCGCTCGGCGCAAGATTTCATGGCCGCAGAGCTCACCGAGCGCGGCTTCGAGGTCGACCGGTGGGAGGTGCGCACCGAGGACATCGCCGAGCTGCGCGGTTACTCCCCCGTGGAGACGCCCTACACCGACGCACCGAATGTCGTGGGCGCGCTCCGCAGCCGAACCCGCACCGGCCGCAGCCTCATCGTGAACGGGCACATCGACGTGGTTCCCACCGGACCCCGCGAGATGTGGGCCCACGACCCGTTCGCCCCCGAGGTGTCGGGCACCTGGCTCTCCGGTCGCGGCGGTGGCGATATGAAGGCGGGGCTCGCGTCAAACCTCTTTGCGGTTGAGGCCCTGCGCGAACTCGGCATGCGCCCCGCGGCCGACCTGTTCTACCAGTCGGTGGTTGAGGAAGAGTGCACCGGCAACGGTGCGCTCGCCTGTCTGCAGCGCGGGTATCGCGCGGACGCTGCGCTGATCTCTGAGCCGTTCAGCGAGCACCTCGTCTCCGCGCAGGTGGGCGTGCTCTGGTTCCAGGTACACCTCCGCGGCCGCCCCACCCACGTCGCATACGCGGGCAGCGGCGCAAACGCCATCGAGGCGGCGTTCCCACTCGTCACGGCGCTGCACGAGCTCGAAGCGCAGCGGAACGCCCCCGAGCGCCGACACCCCGAGTTCGCCGAGCAGGCGCACGCGCTCAACCTCAATATCGGCAAAATCGTCGGCGGCGACTGGGCGAGCTCCGTCCCAGCGTGGTGCAGTTTCGACGCCCGCATGGGAGTGTTTCCGGGCGAGGATCTTGGTGAGCTGCGCGCGGCAATCGAGGAGACGATCAGAACGGCCGCTGCTGCGCACCCCTTCCTGGCGAACAGTCTGCCGGAGATCACCTACTTCGGGTTTGCTGCCGAGGGCTACGCGCTTGCCGATGACACGAGCCCTACCGCGCTCGCCGCGACAGCAAGCCTCGCCACGGCCCATGCCGAGGTTGCCGGCGCACCGCTCGAACACGAAGCCATTACCGCAACGACGGACGCCCGATTCTTTGGCGTGTACGCAGACACCCCGGCGCTCGTGTACGGGCCAAAGGCCGAATCGATTCACGGCTTCGATGAGCGGGTAGACCTTGAGTCGGTACGTCGCGTCACCCAAGCGACCGCACTCTTTATTGCCGACTGGTGCGGCCTGGAGGAGATGTAGCCATGACCGAGCAAGCAGTAATTGTCTCGACCGCACGCACGCCCATCGGCAAAGCCTTTCGCGGCTCGTTCAACACAACACAGGTGCCCGTGCTCGCCGGCCACGCGGTCAGCGCGGCGGTTGCCCGCGCCGGGCTCGCCGGCGCGGAGATCGAGGACTTCACTCTCGGCTGCGCACTGACGCAGGGGTCCGCGGCCGTCAACGTCGCGCGCCACACCGTGTTCGCCGCGGGCCTCCCCGACGAGGTCCCCGCCGCAACCATCGACCGCCAGTGCGCCTCGGGCCTCAGCGCGATCGCCACCGCCGCAAATCAGATTCGCGTGGGCGAGGCTCGCGTCGCCCTCGCAGGCGGGGTCGACAGCGTGTCACTCGTGCAGAACAGTCACTGGAACGATCACGCGTTCCGTGTCGCGAGCGTCCGCGACGGGTACTACCTCAGCATGCTCGACACCGCCGACTTCGTTGCGCGGCGCTACGGCGTGAGCCGCGAGGCGCAAGACGCGTACGCGCTCCTCAGCCAGCAGCGCACGGCCGCGGCACAAGAGGCCGGCGTCTTCGCCGATGAGATCGTGCCTGTCGATGCGCTCCGTCGGGTCGTGGATCGCGCCACCTCAGCGGAGCACGAGGAGCTCGTCACCCTCACCCACGACGAGTGCAACCGCCCGGGCACCACGGCGGCGGGGCTTGCGGGCCTCCCGGCCGTGCTCGGTGGGGATTCGACGGTCACAGCCGGGAACTCTTCGCAGCTCTCCGACGGCGCGGCGGCCGCGGTGCTCATGTCGGAGACCGAGGCGAGCCGCCGCGGCCTCGCGCCGCTCGGCGCGTTCCGTGGCATGCGCTCCGTGGGCCTCGCCCCGGAAGAGATGGGGATCGGCCCCACGCTCGCCATCCCAGCCCTACTCGCGGATCACGGGCTTGGCATCGAAGACATCGATCTGTGGGAGATCAACGAGGCTTTTGCCGCGCAGCTCGTTGCCTGCCGCGACCGCCTCGGCATTCCGGACGAGAAGCTGAACGTCAATGGTGGCGCAATCTCCATCGGCCACCCCTACGGCATGAGCGGTGCCCGCATGGTGGGGCACGCCCTGCGTGAGGGGCGGCGGCGTGGAGCTCGGTACGCGGTGGTGAGCATGTGCGTGGGCTGGGGCATGGGCTCAGCCGCGCTGCTCGAGATCTTCCCGGACGCCGCGCGCGCCTAATCCCGCGCGGCGATCGCGTGAGCGGCGGGAGCTCCCGCGGGGGTTCCCGCCGCCGCACCCGCGAACCGAGGTGCGCGGGGCGGGCGTCGCTCGTCGGACTCGCCCGCGAGCGTGCCGTCCGGCGCAATGTGGCTGAACATCTGGGCCACCACCGCGAGGATGTGCGGATCCTCGACCCGGTAGAGCTGTCGGCGACCCTCTCGCCGCGCAGCGACGATGCCGGCGGCCCGGAGTTTGGCCAGGTGCTGACTCGTCGCTGGCACGGCGGCACCCGAGAGTTCCGCGAGCGTCGACACGTCATACTCGCCCGATGCAAGCAGCCACACAATGTGCAGTCGGTTCGGGGTCGACAGCATGTCGAAGGTGCCGGCCGCAGCGGCGAGCTGCGCCGGGGTCACGGCGGGCGCTGGGTGTTCATCCATACCTCTATGATCCCGTGTTCTGAGACTTGCGCAAGTAGGCGCATATTCTCGTTATGCTGACTGGGGTGCGCGCGGCTCCTCCGCGGCGCACCGGGTCGAGAACACCGGCGAGGGGGTGAACGCATGGCGGCCACCCCCGCGGCCTTCAGCGCACACGATGCCGCGCTGCGCACCCGCGACCGGCTCCTCGCTGATGTCGCGGTGTTCGTCAGCGTCGCGCTGCTCCTCTGGGGCCTCCTCGAACTCACGCGCGGAATCAGCGCGAGCTTCGACCCGGTGAGTGCCCCCGACCGCGTCTCCACTGACCCGCGCATGCTCCCCGGTTACGCGGGCCGCTCCCTGCTGCGCATGTTCACGGCGCTGGCGTTGTCCACCCTGTTCGCGTTCGTTGTCGCAACCGCGGCCGCACGGCTCCCCCGCGCCAGGCGCTTCCTCCTCCCCGCGCTCGACGTGCTGCAGTCGGTTCCGGTGTTAGGCTTCCTCTCGGTCACGGTGGGCCTGTGGTTGGCGCTCTTCCCCGGGTCGATGCTCGGGCTCGAAAGCGCGGCGGTATTCGCAATCTTCACGAGCCAGGTGTGGAACATGACGTTTGCGTTCTACCAGTCCCTCATCACACAGCCGCGCGACCTCGACGAGGCCTGCCGCTCGTTGGGCCTTACGCGCTGGCAGCGCTTCTGGCGTCTCGATGCCCCGCACGGTGCGTTTCCGCTCGTGTGGAACGGCATGATGAGTTTTGGTGGCGGGTGGTTCTTCCTCCTCGCTTCGGAGGTCATCACGGTGAACTCGCACCGCTACGCGCTCCCGGGGATCGGTGCGTACGCGGCGACCGCGGCGGAGGAAGCGGAACCCGGTCACCTGGTGCTCGCGATCTGTGTGATGGTGCTCATGATCCTTGTGGTGAACGTGTGCTTCTGGCGTCCGCTCACCGCGTGGGCGGAGCGGTTTCGCACAGGGGTCTCGGGTTCCGCGGACCCGCAGCGCAGCGTGGTGCTCGAGTTGCTCCGGCGCTCATCGTTCCCTCGCCTCCTCGCGCTTGCCTTCGCACCGGTGCATGAGGGCCTTGATCGAGCCGCCCGGGCATTCGAGTCCGCCCGGCGTTCGCGCGCCGCGTCCGCACCGCACCCCCGAGTCCGGCTCGCACGGACCCGACGCGGCGGCCGCACCGCGGCGGCGGTGGTGCTCGGGATCGGGCTGACGCTCGGTGCGCTTGCCCTTCTAGCAGGGGTCGCGCGTGACACCGGGCTCGCCGAGTTCGCCGTCGCGGGTGGGCTCGGGCTGCTCACCTTCGCTCGCGTGCTCGTGCTCCTGGTGGTGGGCACACTCGTTTGGGCGCCGATCGGTCTCTGGATCGGCCTCACGCCCCGGGTCACCCGCGTCGCGCAACCGCTCGTGCAGGTGCTCGCGAGTTTCCCCGCCAACTTCCTCTTCCCGTTCGCCGCGCTCGCGTTCGTCAGCACGGGAATCAGCCTCGACGTCGGCGGCATCGTGCTCATGGCGCTGGGTGCCCAGTGGTACCTGCTGTTCAACGCGATTGCCGGCGCAGCCGCGATCCCAAACGATCTCCGCGAGGCCGCACGGAGCCTCCGCCTGGGGCCGGCCGCGCGCTGGCGGCGGCTTTACGCGCCCGCGCTCTTTCCATCCTGGGTCACCGGCGCACTCACCGCGGCGGGCGGGGCCTGGAACGCCTCCATCGTGGCGGAGGTGGTGAGCTACGGCGGGCACACGCTCACTGCGCGCGGGCTTGGCGCATACATCGCGGAGGCGACCGCGACAGGAGACTTCACGCGCGTGCTGATCGGCATTCTGGTGATGAGCGTCTTCGTGGTCACACTCAACCGGCTCGTCTGGCGCCCCCTTTACGTGCTCGCGGAACGACGGTATGCGCTCACCTAGATGTGCGGCTACAGGCTCCCTGCCTTGCCCGCCACCCCAACCATCGACACCGAGGAGCCCGCATGAGTGACTTCCGCACCCGCCCCGCAGGTGACGAGCTGCTGCGCGCCGAGCGAATGGGCATGACGTTCGCGGCCGCGGGCGAACCCGCGCTCGAGGTGTTGCGCGATGTCTCCCTCACGCTGCACCGCGGCGAGATCGTCGCGCTGCTCGGCCGATCAGGCTCCGGGAAGTCAACGCTCCTCCGTCTCCTCGCGGGACTCGCCCAGCCCAGTTCGGGAGCCGCGCTCAGCCGCGGCGAGCCCCTCACCGGCGCAAATCCCGGCACGGCGATGGTGTTCCAGTCGTTTGCGCTCCTGCCGTGGCTCACCGTGCTCGACAATGTCGAGCTCGGGCTCAGTTCCAGTGGCCTCCCCCGCGCGGAACGCCGGCGCCGCGCGCGCGAAGCCATCGACACCATCGGGCTCGACGGGTTTGAGCGCGCCTACCCGCGGGAGCTCTCGGGGGGTATGCAGCAGCGCGTCGGGTTCGCGCGCGCGTTCGTGCAGCGCCCCGACGTGCTGCTCATGGACGAGCCGTTCTCTGCCCTCGACGTGCTGACAGCCGAGCACCTGCGCAGCGAACTGCTCGAGGTGTGGGGCGCGCCGACCGCCCCCGCGGGCGCCATTTGCATCGTGACGCACAACATCGAAGAGGCGGTGCTCCTCGCCGATCGCGTCCTGGTGCTCGACGGAAGCCCCGCGACCATTGCCGCCGAGATCGCTGTGCCACTGCCCCGCCCCCGCGATCGGCGCAGTCCCACCTTCGCCGCCGCGGTCGACGAGCTCTACGCGCAGCTCACCGGGCGCCCCGCCGCCGCGGGGAGAGAGACCGGACCTCCCGGACCGCTCACGCATCCGCTTCCCGCGGCAACCGTTGGCGGGCTCGCCGGGCTCATCGAGATCGTGGTCGCGCACGATGGCCAGGCAGACCTCCCAGATCTCGCAGACGAACTCTCGTTTGACGTCTCCGACCTCCTGCCGCTCGTCGATGCCGCCCAACTGCTGCAGCTGCTAGAGGTGGCTGGCGCGCAAGCGTTTCTTACGGACGCAGGGTGGGCCTGGCACGGTGCAAGCATTGCCGAGAGCAAGGCACAGTTTGCCGCGCTGGCGGGCGAGCACGCCCCGCTCGTGCGCACCATCGTGCGGGCGCTTGAGCATAGCTCGCAGGGTGCGCTGCGCGCAGACTTCTTCCGCGACCTGCTCGCGCGTGGCTATGGCGCCTCCGACGCGCAGCGCCAGCTCGAGCTCGCGATCGATTGGGGTCGCTACGGCGAACTCTACGACTACGACGCGGACACCGAGGAGTTCGTGCTCGATGAACTCGCCGCGGGGTTCACCGCATTCCTCGCGGAGCAGGCGGGGCCGGACGCGCGTCGTGATCCCACTCGAGAAGCACCCGGTGAGATGCTGCCGGGCCCGGATCCCGACGCAGATCCGAGCCCGGCTCCGGACAGTCGTACTCCCTAACGGAGCTGCCCCGCGCGCTTCACGGTGTAGATCGGCAGGACTGCGAGGCAGAACACGCCCGCGATCTGGATCCAGGCCGACATGTTCCAGCTCAGCTCGGGCATGAACTCGAAGTTCTGCCCGTACCAATTGATGAGCGTGGAGCCCGGGATGAGGATCGCCCACAGCACCGTGAAGATCTTCACGATGTTGAGGTCGCTCGTCGAGATTCGCTGCGCGGTACCGCGCGAGTGGAAGCGATGCCGATCCACAAGAAACTCGACGCGCGTGGCCAGCGCGTCGCCCTGTTGAATGAGCGCGTCGAAATCAGCGCGGTCGTGCGCCGCGCACACCGCCGCTTCCCGCCGCAGCAGGCGGGCAAGCTGACCGAGACGAGACACCGACGTCGCCACGTGCGAGAGCACCGCGTCGATGTCCACGAGCCGCTCACTCACGCGCGGTAGGTCACTCACGCTGATACCGCGGTCGGCCCCCCGCTCCGCTTCAAGGTCGGAGACGGCTCGACGGACGCCGCGAATGTCCGACTCAATGCTCGAGAGCGCTACCGCACACGCCTGAAAACCGGCACGCACGATCGCGGCGCCCGCGACGAGGGCGTCCGGATCCGCGGCGTCGTCCCACTGCAGGCGCGCTGCGACGTCCTGCAGCAGCGGCAGTCCATCGCCGGGCTCCACCGTCGTGAGTTCACCGGAGCGAAGCACGACCGTGACCTCCGCGAGCTGCGCACCCGTGTCGTCCACCGTCACGAAGCGGAGCGGAATGCGCTGTTCGAATGTCTGTTCCTCACCCAGGGTGCGTCCTGCGAGCTCGGCATCCGCGACGCTGTCGACGAAGAGGCGAGTCCAACCGCGCTGACTGATCTTCTGCAGGCTCATCGCAGCCACCCCTTCCGCTTGATGTACCAGAGCGGAACCAGGGCGAAGATTGCGGTGGTCGCCATGACGAACCACTCTCCCCACGGCAGCGCCAGCTCCGGCATGTTCGCGAAGTTCTGGCCGTAGTACGCGGCAATGAGCGTGGGCGGCGTGAACACCGCCGTCACCACCGTGAACACCTTAATAATTTGGTTCTGCTTCAAATCGAGCGTGGTCATGAGCGACTGCTGAATGTTGCGCACCTTCGCGTGCTGGAAGCGCGCGTGGCGGCGTCCGCCCTGCACGTCAGAGAGCAGCGTCGAGTACTCGCGCTCCGCGTGCGCGCTCGAGCGCCGCATGCGCCGGGCCGCCCGCTCCAGCATGAGTTGCCCCTGGACTGCGCGGGCAATGAGCTCCTCCGCCCCGCCGAGGGAGACCGCGGTCTGCGCGATGTCAGCGACGCCAACCTGGCGCCCCTCCATCTTGAAGCCGCCGCTACTGTCGACCGCTTCATCCGCGAGGTCGTTCAAGACGAGCGAAATCTGGTTCACCGTGTCTTGCATCGCATCGTTGAGCCCCTCGATGATCACCAGGAGCACCTCGCGGCTCGTCGCTGCTGAGGACAGTCCAGAGACTCGGGCCTGAGCCGCGGCAAGCGCGGGCACCGGGCGATCCGGCTCCACCGTGATGAGGAGCTCATCACTCACGGCGATGAGGATCGTGGCGCTCGTAAACACCGTGCTTGTGGCGGCGGGTCCTGAGGCGAAGGGCAGGGGAAGCTCGAGGGGCAGCAGGGCGAAACCGTGTTCGTCGACGGGGTGCGGCACCCGTCGATCGAGGTCGATGCCCAGCTGCGCTCGAATATCGGCGAGCAACGGCCGATCGGCGGCGCGCACGCGCAGCCAGCCGGTGCGGGGAAGCTCGGTTCGGAGTGAGGTGTCAGCCACAGCGGTTCCGCCGCTCTGAACCGGGATGGGCGCGGTGTTCTCGTACATGCGCGTCACCTTTCGTGTGTGGGGTCGCGGTGCGAGCGCGACCAAGTGTGTGGGTTCGGCCTAGCCGAGGGCGACGCCGTAGAGGTGGAGGCCCGCGAAGCAGGCGATGATGCCCGCGTAGAGCACCACCACGGCCCAGATGATCTCTTTCTCGATCTTCGAGGTGCGTGCGCGTCGATCGTCCTGTGCGCCAGCGTTCCCCGCCTGCCCCGGCTGATCCGTGCCGAGCGCGGTGAGTTCGAGGCGCGAGCTCCAGGCAAGCGGGGTAGCGCGGCGATCCTGCTGGGGCTGCGTGTTCTGGTGAGTCATGTTCTGTGTCCTTTGCGTGTGAAGTGTGGGGCGGAAAAACTGGCTACGCGCCTAGCGCAGCCAGCCGCGACGGCGCACGTAGATGAGCGGCAGCATCGCGAAGACGAAGCTGAGCACGATGATGGCGGGCTCGGCGAGGTCCCAGCTGAGGATGGGCATGTACTCGAAGTTCATGCTGTAGTACGTGGAGAGCAGCATCACGGGGAGGAACACGGCCGTGACCACGGAGAAGACCTTGATGATCTGGTTCTGCTTGACGTTGAGCGCGAGGTTGTTGGTCTGCTGGAGCAGACGAACCCGGTCGTGCACGAAGTCAATGTGCGGTTCAATGGCCTCAATGTCGTCGATCAGTCGCGCAAGATCGGTGCGCGCTTCCCCGCCGAGCACTCGCAGGTGCCCGCGCAAGTGCCGCGCGGCCTCAGCAAGCACAAGCTGATGCTCCATACAGTGAGAGAGCAGTTCCTCCATGTCGGCGAGCTCCTGCTGCGTCGTCGTGACGTCACTCACCCCGAACTCACGAGCCTTCTTCGTCTCGAGGCTGTGCAAAATGGCGCTCGTCTGCGTCATCATGTGTTCGGTCCCGTCACTGAGACTTCCGACCAGTTCGTCGGTCGTGTCAGCGATCGCCTGCAGGATGCTCGCGGTGATCTCGATCGGGGTGTCATCGTCGCGCGAGTCACGAGCCATCCGCGTCACCGCGAGGTCGAGCGACGCGCAGCCTCGCAGAGGTTCCACGGTCACGACAGTATCCGCGCTCACTGCAATTGCGATGCGCGTCTCGGAGTACGAGAGATGGTCGCGTTCAACGGTCCCGACAGCGATGTGGGTCACCTCGCCGTCCGCCGCGAACGCCGGGGTGCCGGGAGCGGGGAGCGTAACCCCGGTCTCCTTCTGCACCTGTTCGACGAGCTGGGGGTCGTCCCCCACCAAGCGCACCCAGCGGCCGCCACTCAGCCGCTCGATCCGGCCGAAGCGGGCGATCTGTTCTTCGATGGTGTACATAATGTCGCTCTCTTTCGTGAGGCGCGGAGATTCCGCGCTCACTCGCCTTCCTTGTAGAAGCCGCTGTGGGTCCCGGACGTTGAGGACGTCTGGGTCTCAAGGTCGTAATTGAAGACGTGCAAACACGCGGTAATACCGAGCGTGAGCACGCTGCTCACCGCCACGATTCGGGTGGTGAACTTCTCGTAGCGGGTGGGCTTGCGGCGCGAACGTGAGTCGCTCGCGGTGCGGCTGAATGACTGGCTGCGCCAGGGCTCGGCCTCCCGGGTCGGTCGCGGGTCGTCGTCACCCGACTGCGGGGGCGCTCCCGGGCGAAGCGGCTGATGGACCTGCCAGAACAGGATGGGTTCAATGATCGCTGCGGGCATAGCGTTGTTTCCTCTCACGGCACGCAGAGTGGAGCCGACGACGAAGCCGTCGACTCAGGGACCGCGCTTCCATGTCAGAGCTTCGGCATTGCGTGACGTAATCCTGTGGCAGCCACTTGGGGCACCCCCTTAATCCGAGGGAACCTGTCCTGATCTTGGGCATCTCTCGATGTCGTCAGATCAGTGGCCTGTGTTCACGCAAGAGCCTCACCGAACGAAGCGCAGCACCACTCTAACAACATTCAACCACTTGCGCAAATAACTGCATGAACAGCAATGCCAAGAGGCACGCAAGACGAATTGGTCCACTCCATACGAATAAAAGTGGATCTTGAGGAGAACCAAAACGCCGGGCAGGCTGGCTGCATGACACACACCGATACCCCACCAGCATTCCCCGCCCCGCTCCTCACCGCGGGCGTACGCCGCGGCCTCGCCGAGCACCTCACCGGCGGCGTCATTATGGACGTCGTGACGCCCGAGCAGGCCCGCATCGCTGAGCAGGCCGGCGCGGTCGCTGTGATGGCGCTCGAGCGGGTGCCCGCGGACATTCGCGCACAGGGTGGCGTTGCCCGCATGAGCGATCCCGATTTGATCGCGGGGATTCAAGACGCGGTAGCTATTCCAGTCATGGCGAAGGCTCGCATCGGGCACTTCGTTGAGGCCCAGATCCTTGAGACCCTAAGCATCGACTTCATCGATGAGTCGGAGGTGCTGAGCCCCGCGGACTATGCGCATCACATCGACAAGCACGCGTTCAGTGCCCCATTCGTGTGCGGGGCCACCAACCTTGGCGAAGCGCTCCGTCGCATCGCCGAGGGCGCCGCCATGATCCGCTCGAAGGGCGAGGCAGGGACGGGCGACGTCTCTGAGGCCACCCGCCACCTCCGCACGATTCGCGCGGAAATCGCACGCCTGAAGGGGCTGGATGAAGCTGAACTGTACGTCGAGGCGAAAGAGCTCCAGGCCCCACTCGAGCTCGTGCGCGAGGTCGCAGCCGCGGGCAGGTTGCCCGTGCCACTGCTCACCGCCGGAGGAATCGCGACCCCAGCGGACGCGGCAATGATGATGCAGTTGGGTGCTGACGGCGTCTTCGTGGGATCCGGCATCTTCACGACCGGCGATCCCGCCCGCCGAGCCGCGGCCATTGTGTCGGCAACCCAGCAGTTCACGGACCCCGAGGCCGTACTCGCTGCGTCCCGGGGGCTCGGCCCCGCCATGGTCGGCATCAGCGTTGCGGATCTGCCGGCTCCGCACCGGCTCGCCGAGCGCGGCTGGTAGGCGCGAGCTTCTCGCCGTAGCAGGAGCGGGGGCCGCACCAAATGATGCGGCCCCCGCCCGTGTACGCCGTCGTGGCTACTGCTTGCGCGCGCGACGGAGGCCGAACACACCCGCCGCAGCCGCGAGCAGCGCCGCAGCGCCGCCGGCCAGCGCCCAGCTCGTCATCGCGTTTCCGCCGGTCTCGGCGAGCGCGCCTCCGGCCGGCTGAGCTCCCGCACCGACCGTGCTTCCGGCGTTCTCGCCGCCGGTGTTCCCACCGTTCTCACCACCGGTGTTCCCGCCGTTCTCACCGCCGGTGTTCCCACCGTTCTCGCCGCCGTTCTCGCCGCCATCGGTGATCGCCGCAAATGCCACCGACACGAGCACCTTGCCGTTCACGCCGCTCAGCACAAGCTCCTCGCCCACAAGGGCGAAGCTCTCCGCACCGGTCACGGTGATTTCCGCGTCAGCGATCTGGAAGCCGGCCGCGGGAGCAAGCGCCAGGCGCACCTCGGCACCTCGGTCTGCAACGCCCTCACTCGGTGTCACCGCGCCGCCCTGCGCCGCGACCTGGTACGTGAAGCGCACCGTTTGCGCCTCCACCGCGTCAACGGCACCCTTGAGCGACGCGAAGCTCGTGCGCAACGCGTCCTTCGTGGGCGCAGCGCTCGCCACGAGCTGAGCGCTTGCCTCGGTAGCTGCGGCGAGCGCGTCGCCGAGTGCGGCGTCAAAGACGCGCCCATTCTCGGCCTCGACCGCGTTGGCGGCGATGAGTTCCTTCGCGTAGTCAACGGCGCGCGTCAGCGCCGTCGTTTCGGCTCCGGTATCATCCGCGGCAAACAGACCGGCGATCTCCTCCGCAGACAGTGCAGAGTCCCACATCTTGAGGTCGTCCATATCGAGGCCCGCCCCATAGCTCTTGCTCCCATCAACACCGACGAGTATGTTGAGTCCGCTCGTCATGCTGCCGATCTGGGCGATGCTCGTCTCTTTCGCGAGCTCGCCGTCCATGTACACGCGTGCCACGTTCTGTGCACGGTCGACGGTGAGCGTCATGTGATGCCAGGCGTTTCGGTAGTTTGTCACGTCGCCCGTTGCGTAGACCCCGTTGACGCCATCGCCGAGTGTGAACTCGAGCTTGCTGGTGTCCCCGCCCTGCGGCGCGAGATTGATGCCCGAGCGGTACCAGTTGGCCCAGTTCTTGTTGCTGATAATCGCACCGTAGCCGTTGACCCCGGTGACCTTCGTCCAGAAGCTGATGGTCAGGTTCTTGTCCGTGCCGAGATCGAACTCGGGACGCGAGCCGAGGTCGACGTAGCTGCCGGCGCCCGCGCCAACCCGGAGCGCCTGCCCATCGGCCCCCGCACGATCCGTGTCGACGTAGGTGACGGAGCCGACGGGCTGCGCGACCGGAGCCGTGGCGGATGCCGAACCTGTGTCGCTCAGGTCGCCCTCGAACTCAAGGTTCAGGAACTCGCCCGTGGGAGCCTCGCCCGGTGCTTCCGGGAATTCAGGGAACTCGAGTGTGCCTGCGGTGCGGACCGTGCCGATGAGGGGCTCCGACTTGTTCTGGAAGTCGTCGAAGGCGGTGATGGACACGGTGTAGTTCTTTGCCGAGTCAAGGCCCTGGATGTCGAAGCCCATCATGTTCGGCGTCATGTAGAAGCGCGAGTACGCCTTGAACGTGCCAGAGAACGACTTTGCCGCGTTGCTCCCGAAGTCAGGAACCTGGTTCGCGGTGAACGTTACTGGCTTCCCCGCAGCGTCCGTGATCGAGACCTCGTAGTAGTTCACGAGCTCGTCGTCCTTCGCCTGATCGAAGCCGAGCGTGAGCGAAGTCTCGGTCACGTCACTCGCGCGCACCGCGGCTGCGTCCCACCAGGGTGCGACGGTGCTGCGCTGTTCCTTCGTGTAGGTGAAGCCGGCCTTCCCCTGGGTGGTGTCGACAACCCAGGGCATGCCGATCCAGCGCTGGTGCGTGACGTCGAAGCGGCGGATGACCGTCTCGCCGTCTTCGAGCACCGTGATGAAGTTTGCGCTCTTCTGCGGAGTCCCATTCTTCGCGTCACCCTGGTTGCCCCCAAAATAGCCGCCGCCAATAAAGTCGCCCGGCACATCCTGGTAGATGTAGTTCATGGAGGCGTTCTCGTAGACGGTGAAGTCTTTCTGGTAAATGCTCGTCTCCGGGTTCGACGAGAAGTGCGTGTGCGCCGAGCCGAGCACCGCTTGCGGGTACTCAGCAAGGATGCGCTGCAGCTCGGGGCCAGCGAGATCGTAGTCGCCGTGGAACGGGCCACCCAACGAGGTGCCGGCGTAGCCGCTGTGAATCGAGACGAAGATTGGTTGTGCCGGGTCGTAGTCGGGCTTCGCCGCGATGTCGGCAAGCGTCTGCTTCAAGAACGCCTGGTAACCGCTCCGCTGACCGCCGTAGCCAAACGTTTCCTTGCCGTTGTAGTCCAGGCCAATGAAGTCGATGCCCTCGATGGTCGTGTGGAAGTTGCTGACGTACTCCGTGTCAGCGTTGGGGTAGAACCACTCGGGAGCTCCCGCCGGTGCGCGCTCGGCACGCGCCTCCGCAATCGACTTCCCCATCAGGTCCGCAATGTCGTGGTTGCCCTGGGTAAGCAGCACCTGCGAGTCCGGGAAGTTCTCGCGGAACACGCGTTCGATCGCACGGTACCAGCCGCGTACCTTCTCGCTGTCGCCCGCGAGGTGCGCGGAGTACTCGGGGTCGTTCGCCCCGACCACGTCACCGTTGTCGACCACGGCCTTCGGGTCGAAGCCCTTCGCGTCCGCCCACTTGCGAATGCTCTCGAAGTGACGCGCAGCCCCCTCGTATGCAACCTGCTCCGAGGTCTTGTCGGCGGTTGCTGTGCCGCCGAGCTCGGTGTCCGACATCGTGATGAACTCGAGCTTCGCGTCGGCGCCGTTGTAGGCATCGTTTGCGGCGTCGATGCGTTCCTGCGTCATCGCCTGCGGGGCCCCGGAGGCGGCCGGCGTTTGCTCCACGGCGACCGCGGGCAGCGCGGGAACAAGCAGCGTGAGCGCGGTGAACGCGGCGACGGTGCCGGCTCGCAGGGCACGACGCGAGGATGCCGCGAGGCAGGCGGGCTGCTGCGGCGGGCGGTGGGCGTGCAACATGGATGTCCTTTCAGATGGGGAGATGCACCGAGGTGCCCCATCATTCATCCACTCGCAGGGGGTCGACCGGTGTCGCCCGGGTAAACGCACCGCGAACAAGCGCTAGCCGCGCCCCACATCCCTGCACCGCTGTGCACAGTTGCGCAGCGGTGCGGTCTGTTAGCCGATCTCTTCGGACAGCTCGAGCCACTTCTCTTCGAGCTCGCCTACCTCGGCCTCGAGCGCCGCGATCTTCGCCATCTCCGCGTTCAGCAGCGTGTAGTCACTCTGGTCGAGCGTTGCGAGCCGATCCCGATCCTTCACGATCTGCTGTTGCAGCTTCTCCATCTTGCGCTCCACCGCAGACAGCTCCTTCTGCGCCGCGCGCAGCTCGGAACCGCCGAGCTTCGGGGCGGCGGCCGGAGCCGATCCCGCGCTGGGTGATGCCGCGGACCTCGCGGCCGGAGCGCTCACTGCCGCGCTCCCCCCGCTCACCGCGGCATCGCGCTTCGCAGCTTCCTCGGCCGCACGCAGCTCGAGGTACTGGTCGACCCCGCCAGGGAGGTGACGCAGCGTGCGATCGAAAATGGCGTACTGCTGATCGGTGACCCGCTCGAGGAAGTACCGGTCGTGCGACACCACGATGAGGGTGCCGGGCCACGAGTCGAGCAGATCCTCCATCGCGGCAAGCATGTCCGTATCGAGGTCGTTTGTGGGCTCATCGAGGATCAGCACGTTCGGCTGGTTGAGCAGGATGAGGAGCAGCTGGAGGCGCCGCTTCTGGCCACCGGAGAGATCCTTCACGGGCGTAGAGACCTGCGCGCTCGAGAATCCCATGCGCTCGAGTAGCTGGCCTGGCGTGAGCTCCTGCGCCTTCGAGCCGCTGCCCACCGTGAAGCTCGAGCGGAGACGCCCGATCACCGTGCGAACCGGCTCGTTCAAGTGCTCCTCGAGCTCGTCGAGGCGCTGCGTGAGCGTGGCGACCTTCACGGTGGTGCCGCGCTTCACCGAGCCGCTCGTGGGCTCGGTGGTGCCCGAGATAAGCCCGAGCAGGGTCGACTTGCCCGCGCCATTGACGCCCAGAATGCCGGTGCGCTCACCGGGCGCGAGCCGCCACTCGACATCCTCGAGGATCACGCGATCGCCGTAGCTCACCCCCGCGTCGAGCAGATTGACGACCTCCTTGCCGAGTCGAGCTACCGCCATCGATTGCAGGGACACGCGATCCCGAATCTCCGGCACGTCAGCGATGAGCTCGTTTGCGGCGTCGATGCGGAACTTCGGCTTCGAGGTGCGTGCGGGGGCACCGCGCCGCAACCATGCGAGCTCCTTGCGTGCGAGGTTCTGGCGCTTCTGCTCAATGGTTGCCGCCTGGCGGTCGCGCTCCACCCGCTGCAGAATGTACGCCGCATAGCCGCCTTCGAAGGGCTCCACGATGCGATCGTGCACCTCCCACGTGGTGTTGCACACCTCGTCGAGGAACCAGCGATCGTGCGTCACGACGAGCAGAGCGCCCTGACCCCGCGGCCACCGGCGCTTCAGGTGCTCGGCGAGCCACGCGATGCCCTCAACATCGAGGTGGTTCGTGGGCTCGTCGAGGAAGAGAATGTCGAAGTCACCGGAGAGCAGACGCGCGAGCGCCACACGGCGGCGCTGGCCTCCCGAGAGCGAGTCGACGGGCGCCTCCCAGTCGAGATCGGACACCAGCCCCGCAATGACCTCGCGAGTGCGCGGGTCGCCCGCCCACTCGTACTCCACGCGGTCGCCCACAATCGCGTGCCCCACGGTCTCACCCGCATCAAACACATCCGCCTGATCGAGCACCCCGATCGTCGTGCCGCCCCGGACGGTCACCTTGCCGCTGTCGGGCTCGCGGCGTCCTGCGAGCATCATGAGGAGACTCGACTTGCCGTCGCCATTGCGGCCGACGATACCGATCCGGTCGCCCTCAGCGACGCCGAGCGTCACCGAGTCGAACACGGTCTTGGTCGGAACTTCGAGGTGGAGGGCTTCAGCCCCGAGAAGATGTGCCATAACCCCTCCAGCGTAGTTCAGTTCGATGAGGATCCCCCGCACCCTGCGCGCCCGCCACTACGCTAGGAGCGTCGCCCTGCGCGGCAGGCCCCTCCCGGAGCGACCCGGGCGCCGAAGAAAGAGGAACGCACGTGCCCGTTCGGACTCGGATCACCCAGGCCCTTGCGCCGCTCGCCGGCCCGGCACGCGCGCTCATCGGCCTCGCCGCCGCCGCACTCGGGGGTGTGTTGATCCTCGCCCCGCTCTCCGTGCAACAGGTCGCGATTGTCACAGGGCTCGGTCTCGCACTGATCGGCTCCGCGGCGCTCCTCTTCCCCACACTTGACGGCGTCACCCGCGCGGCGGCCCGCGCACTCGGCATCGTCTTCGTTGTCGTGGGTGGGATCCTCGCGCTCTGGCCCACCGCTGGCGCGCCCTGGCTGGCGTTCCTGGTCGGCGCGGCGCTCGTCTGCTCCGGGATATTCCAGGTTGTGCAGGTCGTGCGCAACGGCGGCGATTCCCGGGCGACCAGCATCATTGGGGCGCTCGCAAGCGTCGTGTTCGGCATCGTCGCGTTCTCGTGGCCCGTGCTGACGCTCACCGTGTTCCGCCTCGGCACCGGCGCGTTCCTTGTGTTCTTCGGGCTGCAGATCGTGTTTTTCGCGCTGACGAAGCGCGCACCGGGGCCACGCGCGCCGCGCAGCGCGCTCGCACGCTGGTCGCGCACTGCGGGGGCAGCGCTCGCGCTCGTACTCGCCGTTGCCCTCGCGCTCGGCACAGGGTGGATCCTCGGCGGCGTTCCGCTCCCCCAGCCGGGGCGGTTCTACGCGGCGCCCGACAGCGTGCCGACAGAGCCCGGGCAGCTGCTGCGAACCGAGCGCCTCAGCGAGGGCGTGCCTCATGGCGCTGAGGCGTGGCGCATGCTCTACACGACCACCAACGCCGACGGCACGGCAGCGCTCTCGAGCGGAACCATCATCGCGCCGAAGCAGCGCGGCTCCGATCCGCTCCCGCTCCTGTCCATCGCACACGGCACCACCGGAGTCGCGGCGAAGTGCGCGCCGTCGCTCAGCGCAACTCCGTTTTCGGACGGCGCTGGCGCAGCGCTTGAGCAGATGGTCACCGAGCACGGCTGGGTGGCGGTGACCTCCGACTACATCGGGCTCGGCACCGCAGGAACGCACCCATACCTGGTGGGCGAGGCCGAGGCGCGCAACGTGCTCGATGCGGCGCGTGCGGCGCATCAGTTCACGGAGCTTACGCTCACCAGCAACACGGTCGTGTGGGGGCACTCGCAGGGCGGGCAGGGTGCGCTCTGGACCGGGCAGCTTGCGGCAGAGTACGCACCAGAGATTGGGATCGCGGGCGTCGCCGCCTTCGCGCCTGCCGCAAACCTGTACGGCTTGGCCGAGGTGAACAAGAACGAGGCGACGGGCAAGACCGTGTCCGCCTACATCGCGGCAACCTGGAATGAGCTTTTCCCGGAGCTTGACCTCGCTGCCGAGCTAACCCCGGGATCCTCGCGTGGCGTCGAGAAGATCCAGGATCTCTGCTTCAACGGGCAGGACGTTTTGGCCGCGATTCTTCGCGGCACGCAGGTGCCGAACCAAATCTTCCCGGATAGCGTGCTTGCGGGAGACTTCGGTCGATTGCTCCGCGAGCAGACGCCCACCGGCCCGTTCCCCGCGCCGGTGCTCGTCGCTCAGGGGCTCGCGGATCCGCTCGTACGGCCAGAGCAGCAGCGCGAGTGGGTCGCTGACCGCTGCGCGGCAGACGCCGAGCTCGAGTACCGCGAATACGCGGGGCTCGATCATCTGTCCCTGGTGGCGGCGGATTCGCCCCTCACGACCGAGCTCGTCACCTGGACGCTGGATCGCTGGGCGGGGACCCCGACAAGGGGCACCTGCACTGCGTGGACAACAGACGAATCATCCGCCGAGGTACCTTCGACGTCATAAGGAGCAGCATGAGCGAGACCCCACAGCCGCGGTCACCACAGCCGACGGAGCCCGAGAGACCAGAGGCCACGCCGACGGAGAAATCACGGCTCACGAGCCGGCGGGGCTTTCTCCGCACGGGCGGCGCCATTGCCGCGGGAATTGCAGCGGGCGGAGCGGCAGGAGCCGCCATCACATCCGCGGCAAGTTCTCCTGACCCAGGCTCGCCGTATATCCCCGAGCGGTTTGCGCGGCCGAAACCTCGATCAGAACCAGGTTTCGACCATCTTGTCGTGGTCATGGGTGAAAACCGTTCATTCGACAACCTCCTCGGATATCTCTACTCGCCGGACTCACCCGCGCCGGGAAAGTCTTTCGAGGGGCTCGCCTTTGCGAACCACAGCAACACCGCGGAGGACGGCTCCGTCGTGCCCGCGCACGTCTACTCTGGCCCGACTGATCAGATCATGGGCAGCCCTGATCCCGATCCCGGCGAAGAATATCCGCACGTCAATACGCAGCTGTTCGGCAGAATTGACGACCACAATCGCGGCAAGGATCTTGCCGACCTCACCGTGCCCTTCCACGCACCGCCGCCCGGCACTCCCGCGACCATGTCCGGCTTCGTGCTCGACTACGAGCACGACTTCAGCACCAGAACCGGCCGCCCACCCACGGCGAGCGAGCGCAACCAGATCATGGGGTCGTTCTCGCCCGAAATGCTGCCCGTACTCTCCACGCTCGCGCGCGAGTTCGGTGTGTATGATCACTGGTTCTGTGCTGTGCCAAGCCAGACGTTTTGCAACCGGAGTTTTTTCCATGCTTCGACCTCGCATGGTTTTGTGACGAACATGCTGAACGGCGGATATCGCAAGTGGCTCGATGCCGCACCAACCCCGACGGTGTTCACCCGTTTGGAGGACGCTGGACTCAGCTGGCGCATTTACTTCGATGAGCTGCAGCTGGTCTCCTTCACGGGTGTGCTGCACGCGCCTGTTCTACGGAAGTACTGGCGAACCGAGCGGTTCGCCACCATGGCGCAGTTCCACCGCGACGTCGCAGACGGGACTCTCCCCGAGTACGCATTCGTCGAACCACGCATGGTCTTCAACCACAACGACTTCCATCCACCGGTCGGGAGGCTCCGCGAGGGCAGCGAGGACGGTGAACGCGTCTATTCTGGCGCGATCTCAGACGTCCGGGCAGGCGAAGCGCTGGTCAACGAGGTGTATGCCGCAATTCGAAACTCGACCGCGGCTCAAGGATCCAACTATCTCAACACAGCGCTGCTCATCACTTTCGATGAGCATGGTGGAACGTACGACCATGTCCCGCCTCCCCGCGCGACTCCTCCTGATGCGTCCGGCGCTGGCGAGATGGGTTTCGGTTTTGACAGGCTGGGTTGCCGGGTTCCCGCAATCATCGTCTCCGCACACACCGAGCGCGGGAGTGTCTTCACCGAGGAGATGCACCATGGTTCGCTCGCGGCCACGCTTTCAGAGCGCTTCGGAATCGAAGCGCTGACTCAGCGCGATCATGGCGCACGCACGCTCCGAGGGGCGTTCAACCGCCCCGTTCCCCGGCATGTCGCAGATTGGCCGCAGCCCGTTCCAGCATACGTTCCGCCAAACCCTGAGGCGCACCCTGCAGAGGTCGACTCCGAGCGCCCGTTGAGTCCGCCCGCGCGCGGATTGATCGGGCTCCTCCTGCATGAGTTTGGTACGGCAACGGAGCGGGAAAGCCCGCCTGAGACCTTCGGCGAGGCCTACCGAGTGCTCACCAAGTATGGCTCTGGACTATTCGGAGTCCAGGCGAAGTAGTCGCACGCTGCGGAGCGCTAGATGCAGCAGGAACCGCCGCAGCAGGAACCGCCGGCCTCGCTGTCGCCCAGCAGGTTCAGAATTTCGCGGGTCTCCGCGTCCGCGAAACTCGCGGCGCTCTCGAGTCCCGCGGCCGGGTTCGTCTGAGCAGCGGTCTCTGCAGCGGTTTCGGCGGGGGTCGTCTTCGTGGTCTCAGTCATCATGTGTCCTCTCAGCGGGTGTGGAAACGGGATCGCGGTCTAGGCGTCGGCGGGTGCGGCTTCGTTCTTCTCGCCCGCACGGCCGAGCTCCAGCACCTGTGCAAGCACGTTCGCGAACGCGTCAGCGGGCTGCGCGCCGGAAACGCCGTACTTCTGGTCGAGCAGGAAGAACGGCACGCCGCTGATGCCGAGCATCTGGGCGCGGGTGATGTCGCCATCGACCTGGGCGCCGAGCGCCTCGTCATCGAGTGCCGTACGCACCGCGGCGGGGTCCAAACCGATCTCCTGACCGAGCGCGGCGAGGGTCTCGGGGTCCGACATGTCCGCCCCCTCCGCGAAGTATGCGCGGAACAAGCGCTCCTGCATTGCCGGCTGTACGCCCTCCGCTTTCGCGAGGTGCAGGACGCGGTGCGCGCGACGGGTGTTCGCGTGCTTCACGCGGGAGAAGTCAAAGGTGATGCCTTCGGCAGCGGCCATCTCGGTCATCTGACCGAGCATCTGCTCCACCTGTGCAACGGGCATGCCCTTGTGCTTCACCAGGAAGTCGATCTCGCTGCCCTGGAAGTCGAGCGGGGTATCCGGAGCCAGCTCGAAGCTGTGGCTCTCCACCTCAATCTCAACGCCGGGGTGCTCCGCCGTAAACGCGGCAACGCCGGCCTCGAAGCGGTGCTTGCCGATGTAGCACCACGGGCAGGCGATGTCGGACCAAATATCTACGCGGATCGTTTCACTCACGTCCGGTGCAACCACGTCCGCGAGCGCAGTATTCCCGGGATTCCTAGAGCTGCGAGTCGAGGAGGCGTGCGCCCGGCACCGGACCCGTGACCGTGAGGGCACGGATGCCGCGCTTCACGAGCAGGCTGCGCAGTTCGGCTGCCGACTGCGCATCGTCGACGAGGAACGCAACGGTGGGGCCCGAACCGGAAACAATGCCCGCGAGCGCACCCCGTGATTCGCCCAATTCGAGGAGCTCGGCGAGTTCAGGGGCGAGCTTCAGCGCGGCGACCTGCAGATCGTTGTGCATGGAGTCGGCAAGCGAATCCGCGTCCCCAATGCGCACCGCCTGTAGCACCGCAGTGTCGACCTTCACGAGGTCGGGCTGCGGCCCGAGGTCGACCGCGTACGTGTCGCGGTGCTGGTCGAGCGTGCCGTACACCGTCGGAGTGCTGAGCCCGAGATCGGACAGCGCCAACACCCAGTGGAAGTTGCCCTTCGCAAGCGCGGGGCTGAGCTCGTCACCGCGGCCTGTACCGACGGCAGTGCCGCCCTCGAGCGCGAACGGCACATCTGCGCCGAGCTCAGCGGCAAGTGGCAGCAGGCCCGCGCGTCCGAGGCCGGTACCCCACAGCTCATCGCACGCAACAAGGGTCGCGGCGGCGTCAGCGGAGCCGCCGCCCATGCCGCCCGCGATGGGCACCCGCTTCAGAATGGTGAGCGCGACCCCGCCCGTGTAGCCGGTGTGCTCGGCGAGCCGGCGCGCGGCAATGATCGCGAGGTTCGAATGGTCGGTTGCGAGCTCGCTCGAGTCGATTGGACCGGTGAAGCGCACGGTAAAATCGTCAGCGGCGGTCGCGGTGACCTCCTCGAAGAGAGACACCGCCTGGTAGAGCGAGGCAACGTCGTGGTAGCCGTCCTCCTGCAACGCACCCACACGGAAGTAGACATTGATCTTCCCCGGTGCCCGCACGGTGACCGTGCGCTTCGAAATCGGGCTCATATGTACAAACTAGCGCACCCGGACACCGGTGCTTTCCCACCCGGTCACACGGCGACTTTCGGTGGTCTCGCCACGCGCGCGAACCCTGCACGCAAGAGTGAGGGGTTTCCTGTCACCGCATGGTGACGGCGCCCCTGCAGACACTCACCTCCCCGCGCCCCACTGCGCAGGAGAAATCTGAACTCTCGGACGTATTCGAACGGATTCGACCGAGAACGCGGATTTCTCCCGCGGGCGGGGCGTGCGGGTGAGCTCGGGCTAGCGGGCCTGCGCGCGGGCGATCGCGAGGTAGTCGTCGATGCTGAGCTGCTCCGCGCGCAGCGTCGGATCGATGCCCGCCGCCTCAATCGTGGCGACCGCGCCCTCGAACGGCCCCAGCACCGCCTGAAGCGACTGACGCAGCATCTTGCGCCGCTGCGCGAACGCCGCGTTCACGAGCGCAAAGGTGCGATCCCGCTCCTCGATCGTGCCGCGGGGCTCTGCGCGGCGCTCGTATCCCACGAGAACCGAGTCGACTCCGGGAACCGGCCAAAAGATGCGCCGACTCACCGTTCCGGCGATCCGCCACGGACCGTACCAGGCGGCCTTCGCGCTCGGCGCACCGTACTCCTTGCTGCCCGGCTGCGCGGCGATCCGGTAGCCCACCTCCGCCTGCACCATCACGAGCCCACCGCGCAACTCGGGGATGAGCTCAAGGAAGTGCATCAGGATCGGCACCGACACGTTGTACGGCAAGTTCGCGACCAGGAGCTCGGGGGCAGCGGGAAGCTCGGCGAGCATCTCCGCGGTCACCTCGAGTGCGTCGCTGCGCACCACACGGAAGCGTTCGGCAGCTTCGGGCTGCATCGTGCGAATTGTCGCGGGGAGCTCAGCCGCCAGGCGATGGTCGATCTCCACCGCGGTCACATCAGCGCCGGCCTCCGTAACACCGAGCGTGAGCGAGCCCAGCCCGGGGCCCACCTCGATGACACGGTCGCCCGCCTCAACCCCGGCGAGGCGCACGATCTTGCGCACGGTGTTCGGGTCGATCACAAAGTTCTGCCCGAGCTTCTTCGTGGGCGAGACGCCCAGCCGCTCGGCGAGCTCGCGCACCTCGGCGGGGCCGAGGAGCGCGGGGGTTTCGGCCGCGCTCACGCGGCGTCCTCCGCAGGATCCCAGGAACCGTACACGCGCTCGGTGTTCGCCGCAATCTGCGTGCAGAGCTCGGCGAGCGGCATCTCCAGGGTCTCCGCCATACGTCGCACGGTCACCGGCAAGAGATACGGCGCGTTCGGGCGGCCCCGGTGCGGCTCGGGGGTGAGGAACGGGGCATCAGTCTCCGCGAGGATGAGCTCGGGCCGGGCGACCGCAAGCGCCTCTCGCAGAGCGGGGGCGTTCTTAAACGTGGTGGTGCCCGCGAACGACATGTACCACCCATGCTCGTTGCAGATACGGGCGAGGCGCGCATCGCCCGAGAAGCAGTGGAACACGGTGCGCTCTGGTGCGCCGACGCGAGTGAGCGTCGCAACGACCTCATCGTGCGCGTCTCGATCGTGGATCTGCATCGCGATCCCGTTCGCCTTCGCGATCTCAATGTGGGTCTCAAACGCCTCGATCTGGGCCTCGCGCCCGTCCTCGCCCGTGCGGAAGAAGTCGAGTCCGGTCTCCCCGACCGCGCGAACACGTGGTTCCGCCGCGAGCCGCGAGATCTCCGAGAGGTGTGCGCTCAGCTCCCCACGCGCGAAGAGCTTCGGCGCTTCGTTGGGGTGCAGCGCGACCGCGGCGAGCACGCGCGGGTCACTCGCTGCGAGCTGCGCGCTCCAGCGACTCGTTTCGAGGTCAGTTCCCACCTGCACGACACCGCGCACGCCCACCGCGGCGGCCCGGTCGAGCGAGTCGAGCGGCTCGAGCTGGTCGATCCCATCCTCGAACTCGAGGTGTGTGTGGTTGTCGTAGAGCGGAACCGGAAGCGGCTCGGGCGCTTCCGGGCGTGTCAGATCGCGCCCCGGAGCCCCGACCCGCTTGCGCAGGCCGGGTGCGGGAGTTTCAGCGCTCACTTCGCGGCACCACCCGTGGCAGGAGTCTCGGTCTCGATGCGCGGGAACAGGACCGCGAGCGAGTGCTGCTGCGTCCCGGCGGGCAGGCGACCCCACGCGCCAGCCTCGCGGATTGGCTGCGCAGCGAGGGCGCCGAGCGCTTCCTCTGCACCGAGCGCGGTCCACAGCTTCGCAGTGGCTTCGGGAACGACCGGCGCGAGAAGCTCAGCGAGCACGCGGAGCCCCTCGCTCGTCGTGTAGAGCACGGTGCTCAGGCGATCGCGCTGAGCCGGATCCTTCGCGAGCGCCCAGGGCTCCTGCTCCGTGATGTATCCGTTCAGCGCGTCAACCAGCTCCCAGATGGCAGCGATGGCCTCGTGGATCGCGAACGCCTCGATCTTCTCGTCTGCGCGGCGCGCCACGCTCGCAGCAAGCTCACGGATCGCGGCATCGGCGGGAGTCTCCGCGCCAGCCTCGGGCACACGCGCCTCGAAGTACTTCGCGTTCATTGCAAGCACGCGGCTCGCGAGGTTGCCGAACCCGTTGGCGAGCTCGGCCTGGTAGCGCGCAGCGAGGTCCTCCCAGCTGAACGAACCGTCGTGACCGAACGACACCGCACGCATGAAGTAGTAGCGGAACGCGTCGGCCCCGAAAGTGTCGGTGATCTCATTCGGCGCGATGCCGGTGAGCTTCGACTTCGACATCTTCTCGCCGCCCACGAGCAGCCAGCCGTGCGCAAACACGTTCGAGGGCACCTCGAGCCCTGCCGCCATGAGCATGGCGGGCCAGATCACTGCGTGGAACCGGAGGATGTCCTTACCCACGATCTGCACGGCGGGCCAGTGCTGCAGATCCGCGGTTGGGTTTTCGGGGTTCGTGCCGTACCCGCGCGCCGTGATGTAGTTCAGCAGCGCGTCAAACCACACGTAGGTCACGTGCGAGGAGTCCCAGGGAATCGGAATGCCCCAGTCGAACGAGGTGCGCGAAATCGAGAGATCCTCGAGCCCCTGCTGCACAAACGCAATGACCTCATTGCGCGCGCTCGCCGGCTGCACAAAATCGGGGCGCTCTTCGTAGAGCGCGAGGAGTCGGTCCTGGAACGCGCTCATCTTAAAGAAGTAGTTCTTCTCCTGGAGCAGCTCGAGCGGCTTCGAGTGGATGGCGCACACCTTCTGCCCTTCGAAGGCGCCCTCGCCGTCGACAATCTCGCTCTTCGGCTTGAACTCTTCGCAGCCTACGCAGTAGAGCGCTTCGAACTCGCCCGCGTACACGTGCCCATCGTCGTAGAGCTTCTGGAGGAAGGTGGCGACGCCCGCCTCGTGCCGCGCGTCGGTGGTGCGGATGAAGTCATCGTTCGAGATGTTGATCGTGTCGAGCAGCGGCTTCCACGCGGTCTCGACGAGGCGATCAGCCCACTCCTTCGGTGCGACACCGTTCGCGGTCGCGGTGCGCAGAATTTTCTGACCGTGCTCGTCCGTGCCGGTGAGGAAGAACGTGTCGTCACCCGCCTGGCGGTGCCAGCGCGCGAGCACGTCGGCGGCCACCTCGGTGTACGCGTGTCCGATGTGCGGCGCATCGTTGACGTAGAAGATCGGGGTGGAGACGGAGAACGACGGGGTCTTGGGCATACCCACCAGTCTATTCGCTCGGCGGGCACTTGTGCCCCGTGTTACAGCGCGGTGCTCGCAGCGGCGCCAGCGACTACAATCTCTGGCTCGTGGCGCACGGGGAAGTTCACCGAGTTCGCAATAAAGCAGGCCGCCCGAGCCTCCGCGTGTGCCGCGCGGGCGGGCTTGACCATTTCCGCGTCGGTCACGGTGACGCGCGGGCGCAGCACGACCTCCTCAAAGGCACCGCCGATCCCGTCCTGGCGCATCGTGCCGGACGCCGCGTCCTCGTACGCGGTGACCACCACACCGGCACGCACCGCCATGTGGAGGTAGGAGAGCATATGGCACTGCGCGAGGGCCGCGACCAGCAGCTCCTCGGGATTCCACCGCTCAGCGTTGCCGCGGAAGGTCGGATCCGCCGAGCCCTCGAGCGCGGCCTTCCCTGCGGCGTGAATGAGCAGCTCGCGGCCGTAGTCGCGATACCCGCTCGTGCCGGATCCGCGATTTCCCACCCACTCGACACCGACTTGGTACTCGTGCACATCCTTCATGGGGTCAGCGTAGCGCGCTCCCCCATGTTCTCGCCCCCGGAGTAGTATCGAGTGCATGACCGAAGGCACCATCGAAGCACCTGTCAGTTCTGAGGCGTCGCAGCCGGAGACCACCGTCCCCCAAGCGCGCCGCGTCGTCACAGCGATTCCGGGGCCGAGGTCCCAGGCAATCCACGCTCGTCGACAGGCCGTTGTGCCGCCCGGGGTGCACAGTGTGCTCCCGGTCTACATCGAGCGCGCGCACGACTCGATCCTGGTCGATGTCGACGGCAACCACATCATCGATGTGTGCGGCGGCATCGGCGTCACCACGATCGGCCACACCGACGACGCGGTGGTTGCGGCGGCAACCGCTCAGCTACAGAAGGTCACGCACACGCTGTTCACGATGACCCCCTACGAGCCGTACGTCGCGGTCGCCGAGCACCTTGCCAAGAACGTGCCCGGCTCGACGGAGGCCGCGCCCTATAAGACGCTGCTCATGAACTCGGGAGCCGAGGCGGTGGAGAACGGCGTCAAGATTGCGCGGAAGTTCACCGGGCGCCCCGGCGTCGCCGTGCTTGAGCACGCGTACCACGGCCGCACCATGCTCACCTCGAGCATGAACCACAAGGGCGCACCGTACGCGCTGGGCTACGGCCCCCGCGCCGGCGATATCTACAAGGCGCCGAACTCGTACCCGCTGCAGGATGGCCTGACCGGCGCAGAGGCTGCCGCGCGCACCATCGCCTACCTCGAGAAGTCCGCTGGCGCTGAGGACCTCGCCTGCCTCGTGGTTGAGCCGATCCAGGGCGAGGGCGGCTTCATTGTCCCCGCGGAGGGCTTCCTCCCCGCGCTCGCCGAGTGGTGCCGCGAGAACGGCATCGTCTTCATCGCCGACGAGGTGCAGGCCGGCATGGCCCGCACCGGCACGGTCTTCTCGATCGAGCAGTTCGGCGTGCAGCCCGACATCGTGCTTTCCGCAAAGGGCATCGCCGGCGGCCTCCCGCTCGCTGGCATCACCGGCCGCGCCGAGATCATGGACAAGTCGCAGCCCGGTGGGCTCGGCGGCACCTTCGGCGGCAACCCGGTCTCGTGCGCCGCGGCGGTTGCGGTGTTCGAGCAGATCGAGTCGCAGGATCTCCTCGCCGAGGCCAAGCGCATTGAGCGCGTCTTCGGTGCAGGGCTCGAGCGTCTGAAGGCCGCGCACCCCGCAATCGCTGAGGTTCGCGGCAAGGGCGCGATGCTCGCGATCGAGGTCGTCCAGCCCGGCACTCTCACGCCGAACCCCGAGCTCGTGGCACAGGTCATCGACTTCGCCGCGCAGCAGGGCGTGCTGTTGCTCAGCTCGGGCGTCCACAACCAGGCGATCCGCTTCCTCCCGTCGCTCAAGATGACGGACGAGCTGCTGGAAGACGTGGTGAGCGTGCTCGACGCCGCGTTCACCGCCGCCGGCGCATAGCCACACGCGAACACGAACTGAGCGCCCGGATTCCCCTCGGAGTCCGGGCGCTCAGCCGTTTCCCCGGGCCCCGACCGCAGGTGAGCGCGGGCGGTGGAAGAGCGTCTAGGCCGTAGGCTCGGCGATTCCCGCGAGGAGCGCGCGCAAGGCGAGTACCGCGTACTGTGCCTCGTCGCGCGCCAGGACCCGCTCATCACTGGGCTCCTCCGAACCCCGCAGCCCCTCGTCCCGCAGCCCCTCATCCGCACGCGCGAGGACAGCAATGAGCGCCGCGCTCAGCTCACGCACCTCGGCGCGATGCTCGGGCACGCGTTTACCGAAGAGCAGGGCCTCAACGCCGAGCGTCGCAGCTGCTGAAAGCCCCGCACGGGAGAGCTGGGAACTGAGGGGAGCCCCGACCCCACCCACCGCGCTCGGCGCCGCACCTTCCGCCGCCTCGGTCAGCCCGGCAGCGTCGCCCCCCGCGTCAAGCACCGCGAGTCCGGCTTCGATCCGCTCGATCGTGTTGCGCACCGCCGCAAGAAACACCTGCTCCTTTGACCCGAAGTGGCTGTACACCGCTCCCTTCGTAAACCCGGCGGCCTGGGCGATGTCCTCGAGCGACACCCCAGAGAAGCCGCGTTCCGCGAAGAGTCGTGCGGCTTGCTCCATCAGCTGTTCGCGCGTGCTCAGCGGCTTTGCGCGCTGCTCGACCCACGCCGTGGCCTGGGCAAGCGCCTGCGCCGCTGCGAGCAATCCCTTCGTGACCCCGGTCTCGGCAGAGGCACCGGCGACGCCCAGGCTCTGCCCCAATTGGCCCGCAGCATCGGCGAGCGCCTTCGCCGCGTCCCGGAGCTTCTGCTCACCGTTGCCCGCGGGCCCCTGATCACTCTGCCGTGCTGCCATGCCTGCAGTCTAGCGCGGGGCAGGCCGGAAAAATACTTATGGGAATCCCGATTGCATCGGAACATACTGGTCGGTATGTTCATACCAATCGGTATTTTGTGGCACACGCCCAGTCGAGAGAGGATCCACCATGCCCAGCGCTCCCCCGCAGTCCCACGGCTCGGCACCGCCGCCCGTTCTCGAGGTCACCGATCTCGTAAAGCGGTACCGCCGCCGCAGCGCTCCAGCAAACGACGGGATCACGCTCACTGCGCGGCCGGGTCGCGTGCTCGGAGTGCTCGGCCACAACGGCGCCGGCAAAACCACGCTCGTCAACCAGATCGTGGGCCTGCTCCGCCCAGACTCGGGCACGATCTCGCTCGCCGGGGTCGATGCCATCGCACACCCCGCCCGCGCTCGCGAGCTCGTCTCCGTGCAGGCACAGGCGAATGTGCCGATCACCGGGCTCACCCCGCGTGCGGCGATTGAACTTGTTGGCCGGATCCGCGGGGGCGGGAAGCGGGAGGTGCGATCCCGAGCGAGCGATCTCCTCGAGGCGCTGGATCTCGGCGCGTGGGCCGACACCCCGGCGCAGAAGGTTTCCGGCGGCGTCGCGCGGCTCACCGCTTTCTGCATGACCGTTGTGCGCCCGGGAGCACTCGTTATCCTCGATGAGCCAACGAACGATGTTGACCCGGCCCGCCGCCGGCTGCTCTGGGACGCGATTCGCGCCACAGCAGCCGAGGGGGCCGCGGTGCTCTTGGTGACGCACAATGTGCGTGAGGCGGAGCGCGCGGTCGACGAGCTCATCGTGCTCGATCGCGGCCGCACCATCGCCGCGGGCACGCCGGCGCACCTCACTGCGCACCTGAGCGATCAGCTCCTCCTTGAACTCGACAGTTCGGCCCTCCCGCCACTTCCCGCGGGGCTCGATCCCCTCAGCTCGAACAGCGGCCGTACCACCGTTGCGGTGCCCACGTCTCGAAGCGCGGAAGTCGTCGACTGGGCTCAGTCGGCACAGGCGCGCGGAACGATCGAGCGTTTCGCGCTCACGCCCCCGTCGCTCGAAGACGCATACCTCGAACTTGTTGGCGCAGAATCGGAGGCCGCAGCGTGAGCACGATCAGCACCACTACAGACCGCAGCACACCCGCACTCGCCCACGTGGCCCCGGCTGCGCGCGGCGGCGGACTCGCGAGCACCCGTTTCCTGCTGGTGTGGCAGCTGCGACGCCAAGCCGAGTTCCTCCCGCTCATGGTCGTCGTGCAGACGGCGCTCGCCGTGTCGACGGTGCTGGGTTACGGCATCCTCATCGGCGATGTGCAGCCCGAAGCCGCGCTCTTCCTCGCGACGGGCGCGCCCACCATCACGCTCATCACGGTCGGCCTCGTCATGACGCCGCAGCTCATGGCGCAGTCGCGCACCGAGGGAAGCGCCGACTGGCTCCGCACACTCCCAGTTCCACGCGCAGCGTTTCTCATCGCCGATCTCTCCGTGTGGACGCTCCTTGCGCTGCCCGGGCTCGTGCTGGGAGCGCTCGCTGGCGCGCTGCGCTACGACATCGCTTACTCGATCCAGCCGTGGATCGTGCCCGTGGCGCTCCTCATCTCACTCACTGCGGCGGCGATCGGCTACGCCTTCGCGGTGCTGCTCCCGCCCGTAGTGGCGCAGCTACTCACCCAGCTCCTGGTGTTCTTGCTGCTGCTCTTCTCCCCCGTGAGCTTCCCGGCGGAAAACCTTCCTGAGTGGCTCCGCTCCGTACACGCGATCCTGCCAATCGAGCCAATGGCCAATCTGATGCGCGCGGGTCTCGCCGGCAACGATTTCACAGCGTCGGGTCGCGACCTCACGGTCGTGCTGATCTGGTGCGCCGCCGCGGTCGTGGCCGCCATCCTCGCGCTGCGTCGTCGCGGCTAGCTCAAACGCGCTACTCCGAGGTGGGGACGGGAACCGGTTCCGTGTCCACCTCGGGGTCGCCCAGCTCATCGAGCGAGATACCCGCCGACTCCATGCTGCCCGTGTCGATCACGTCGCCGACGGCGTGCACGTCGATGACGATCGCGGTCACGTTGTCGCGGCCCGCGTTGTCGACGGCCTGCTGCACGAGCATGCGCGCCGCATCCTCAGCCGTGGCCTGCGTCGCCAGGAAGTGCTGGATCCCGATGTCCGTGAGTTCCTTCGTGAGACCATCGGAGCAGATGAGAAGCCGCTGGCCCGGGATCAGGGCGAGCGAGGTGTAGTCCGGAATGGGCGCCTCGTTGAATCCAACGGCGCGCGTGATCACGTTCGCGTGCGGGTGCGTTTCGGCTTCCTCTTCGGTGATCGCGCCGGTGTCGATCAGATGCTGCACCACCGAGTGGTCGACCGTGATCTGGCTGAGCGCGCCCTTGAAGTACTGGTACACCCGCGAGTCGCCGATGTTGAAGACGGTCCAGGTGGGGGCCTCGGCCGAGCCGAAGCACACGCCGGTGACCGTCGTGCCGGCACCCAGCTCGGTCTCCCCCGCGTCGAGCTCAATATCGTCGACCGCGTCGGAGAGCATCGCGTCGATGTCGGTCTCGAGCACCGTCTGGTTGCCCCCGAGCTCGGCAAGCCGACGCACGACGGCCGCGGAGGCGACCTCGCCCGCAGAATGACCCCCCATGCCGTCCGCCACCGCGAAGATCGGCGGCGTCGTCACGTAGCTATCCTGATTCGTTTCCCTGCGGCGACCGACATCTGTAATGCCGCACCACGAGAGTTCAATCTCGAGCTCGGAGTCTGCACGGTAGCGCAAACGGCGCCGGGAGCCATTCTCCCCGCGCACGGTCATCGCGTCCACCTCTTCAGCACCCGAGTATCCTACCGCGCCGCAGCCGAGCGCGCGGACGCGGCTCCCGGCGCACCCAGTTCGGTGATGAGCGTCAGCTCGTGGGAATCTGCGCTGCAGCTGAGTTCCAGCCCCGCTTCACGCGCCCATTCGACGACGTCTTCGACGGTGGTGAAATCAGCTTGGGATCGGGCGAGTCGTCGCACGAAGTCGCCCTTCGCGGCCTTGTTGAAGTGATTCAGCGCGCGCACGGCTCCGTCTTCTCCGCGTTGGGCGACGTGCAAGAACCAGCTCCGATCCCCGGGTACCGATGCGAGGGCGGCGTAGTCCTGGGAGCGAAGGTCGAGGACGAGCCCCGCCTCAGCCCAGGGCAGGGCGGCGTGTGCGCTCCCCCACACGCGCTTCAGCGGCGTGCCGAGCCCGGGGAGCCGCGATCCCGCAGAGAGCCGGTATGCAGGAATCTCTTCGCCCGCACCGATCAAGCCGAAGAGCGCGGACTGCACCGCAACGTGCGAGTCGAGCCACGCTCGGGCGGGCGCATCGAGCGATGGTGCATCGAGCGCGTCGTAGAGGACGCCCGTGTAGCGTTCGATTGCCGGGAGCACTCCGCTTTCACGCAGTACGAGGTTGTGTTCGCGTTCAGCGCCGTTCTTCACGCCGAGCTTCAACGCCTTCGCAGAGGCCACGGGATCCTCGCTCAGCTCCTCGAGCGCCGCGCGCACCGAGGCGCGTGCAGCGCCGAGCGCATCGTGATTGCGCAGACGGTCAGGCACGAACGTCCCAGTGCCGCCTGAACGCTTCGTCTCGGACGGCGGGAGGAGAATCAGCACGAGAGCCTTTCACGAAGTATCGGTGATGGGTCAGCACGTCGCCGTGCGCAGAATGACCCTGAGTACGGCTCGAGGCCGGTCGGCACACCCCGTGGGGTGGCCGCCGGCCTCAAGCTCGTGTGCAGGCGGCTCGCTATGCGAGCGTCGCCTTGCCAGCAACGATGGTCACGGTGTCGTGATCCACGGAGAGGAACCCGCCCTCTGCGTCGACCGTCACCTTCTCACCGGAGCCAGTGGTCACGCGGACCTCGCCGGCGCCCAGCAGTGCCAGGAGCGGCTCGTGGCCCGCGAGAATGCCGATCTCGCCCTCGACCGTCCGTGCGACGACCTGGGAGGCAGCGCCCGTCCAGACCTCACGGTCGGCCGAGACGACACTCACGTTCAGCGAAGCCATGGTTTAGGCCATGTCCTTCTGCATCTGAGCCCACTTCTCCTCGACATCGCTGATGCCACCGACGTTGAAGAACGCCTGCTCAGCAACGTGGTCGAACTCGCCCTTGGCGATCGCGTCGAACGACTCGATGGTCTCCTTGAGCGGAACCGTGGAGCCCTCGACGCCGGTGAACTTCTTCGCCATGTAGGTGTTCTGCGAGAGGAACTGCTGGATGCGACGTGCGCGCGATACCGTGATCTTGTCCTCTTCGGAGAGCTCGTCGACACCAAGGATCGCGATGATCTCCTGGAGCTCCTTGTTCTTCTGGAGGATCTGCTTGACCGTGGTCGCAACGCGGTAGTGGTCCGCGCCCAAGTAGCGGGGATCCATGATGCGGCTGGACGAGGTCAGCGGGTCGATCGCGGGGTAGAGGCCCTTCGAGGCGATCTCACGCGAAAGCTCGGTGGTCGCATCGAGGTGCGCGAACGTGGTCGCGGGAGCCGGGTCAGTGTAGTCGTCCGCGGGGACGTAGATCGCCTGCAGCGAGGTGATCGAGTGACCGCGGGTCGAGGTGATGCGCTCCTGGAGGATACCCATCTCGTCGGCGAGGTTCGGCTGGTAGCCCACAGCGGAGGGCATACGGCCGAGCAGCGTCGAGACCTCAGAACCGGCCTGCGTGAAGCGGAAGATGTTGTCGATGAAGAGGAGCACGTCCTGCTTCTGAACATCGCGGAAGTACTCAGCCATGGTGAGGGCCGAGAGAGCGACGCGCAGACGCGTCCCCGGGGGCTCATCCATCTGGCCGAACACGAGTGCCGTCTTGTCGAAGACGCCAGCCTCGTCCATCTCGTGGATGAGGTCGTTGCCCTCACGGGTACGCTCGCCCACACCGGCGAACACCGACACACCACCGTGATCCTGCGCAACACGCTGGATCATCTCCTGGATGAGGACGGTCTTGCCGACGCCAGCGCCACCGAAGAGACCAATCTTTCCACCCTGCACGTAGGGGGTCAGGAGGTCGATCGACTTGATGCCGGTCTCGAAGAGCTGCGTCTTCGACTCGAGCTGGTCGAAGGCCGGCGGGGTGCGGTGGATGCTCCAGCGCTCGGTCACGTCGATGGTCTCGCCCTCGGGGAGGTTGAGCACATCACCGGTGACGTTGAAAACCTTGCCCTTGGTGATGTCGCCGACGGGCACGGTGATCGACTCACCGGTGTCGAAGACTTCCTGGCCACGGACGAGACCGTCGGTGGGCTTCAGGGCGATTGCACGAACCAGGTTGTCGCCGAGGTGCTGAGCAACCTCGAGGACGAGCTTCAGCGGCTCCTGGCCGTCACCGAAATCGACGGTGGTCTGGAGCGCGTTGTAGACAGCGGGGATCGCGTCGTGCGGGAACTCGATGTCGACGACGGGGCCGGTCACGCGGGCGATGCGCCCGATGACCTGTGCGGCAGCCTCAGTCGCCACAGCGGCGGATTCGGTCATGATTCTCTCTCTTCGTGCTTCAGATTAGCTTGACAGCGCGTCAGCGCCGCCGACGATCTCGGAAATCTGCTGGGTGATTTCGGCCTGGCGAGCGTTGTTCGCGAGGCGGGTGTAGTCGCGGATCAGCGTGTCGGCGTTGTCGCTTGCCGACTTCATCGCCTTCTGGGTTGCGGCGTGCTTCGCAGCGGCCGACTCGAGCATCGCGTTGAAGATACGTGACTCGATGTAGGCGGGAAGCAGCTGCTCCAGAACGAGATCGGGCTCGGGCTCGAACTCGTACAGCGGTGCGGGCTCGTCCGTCGGCTCAGCAACACCCTCGACCACCTGGAGCGGCAGCAGGCGGTGAACCTCGGGAACCTGGCTCACCATGCTGATCAGGCGGTTGTACACCAGGTGCAGCTCCTGAGCGCCGCCCTCAGAGGCATCGCGGCCGAAGATCTCGAGGAGTGCCTCGGCGACCTCCTTCGCGGTCTCAAAGGTCGGGTTCTCGGTGTCGCCGGCCCAGATACGCTCAGACGCGCGGCGTCGGAACGCGAAGTACCCCTGAGCCTTGCGGCCGATGAGGTAGTAGACGACGTCCTTGCCCTCGGCGCGGAGAAGCTCGGAGAGCTCTTCGGCCTCGCGCAGCACCTGCGAGTTGAACGCGCCGGCGAGGCCGCGATCAGAGGTGAAAATGACCACTGCTGCGCGCTCGACCTTGTCGGCCTCGGTGAGCAGCGGGTGATCGGTGTTCGAGTGCGTCGCAACGGCCGAAACGGCGCGGGTGATCGCGGTGGCGTAGGGCGTCGAAGCTTCGACGCGTGCCTTTGCCTTCTGAATGCGAGAGGCTGCGATCAGCTCCATCGCACGGGTGATCTTCTTGGTCGTCTGGGCAGAACGAATCTTCTGCCGGTAGACCCGAAGTTGCGCTCCCATGTCTCTCCTGTAGTGGTCGGGGCTTACTGATCAAGTGGTGGAGCCGGTGGGGGCTGGGAGCCCCCACCGGACAGCGCACTACTTCTTGACGACCAGCTGCTCCTGCTTGATCTCGGCCTCGTCGAGCTGCTCGAACTGCTCGTTCAGGCTCTTGCCGGCAGAGGTGCGGAACTCGCTCTTGAACTTCTCGATCTGCGCGGTGATCTCAGCGACAGTTGCGTCGTCGAGCACGTTGGTCGAGCGAAGCGTTGCGAGCGCCTCCGAGTTGCGGCCGAGGAAGTCGAGGAACTCGCGCTCGAAGCGCAGGATGTCCTCAACCGGAACCTCATCAAGGAAGCCGTTGGTGCCGGCCCAGATGGAGACGGTCTGCTCCTCGACGGGGTACGGCGTGTACTGCGGCTGCTTCAGGAGCTCGGTGAGGCGTGCGCCACGCTCGAGCTGCTTGCGGCTTGCCGCATCGAGGTCCGATGCGAACATCGCGAACGCCTCGAGCGCACGGTACTGAGCGAGCTCAAGCTTCAGCGTGCCCGAAACCTTCTTGATCGACTTGACCTGTGCGTCGCCGCCGACTCGCGACACCGAGATGCCCACGTCAACTGCGGGGCGCTGGTTCGCGTTGAACAGATCCGACTGGAGGAAGATCTGGCCATCGGTGATCGAGATCACGTTGGTCGGGATGTACGCCGAGACGTCGTTGGCCTTCGTCTCGATGATCGGCAGACCGGTCATCGAACCTGCGCCGAGCTCGTCGGAGAGCTTTGCACAACGCTCCAGGAGACGGGAGTGCAGGTAGAAGACGTCACCGGGGTACGCCTCGCGCCCCGGCGGACGACGGAGAAGCAGCGACACAGCACGGTACGCCTCAGCCTGCTTCGACAGATCGTCGAAGATGACCAGGACGTGCTTGCCGTCGTACATCCAGTGCTGACCGATCGCCGAGCCCGTGTAGGGAGCGAGGTACTTGAAGCCAGCGGGATCCGATGCGGGCGAGGCCACGATGGTCGTGTACTCCATCGCGCCAGCCTCTTCAAGCGCGCCCTTCACCGAAGCGATGGTCGAGCCCTTCTGGCCGATCGCGACGTAGATGCAGCGCACCTGCTTCGTCTTGTCGCCCGAAGCCCAGTTGGCCTTCTGGTTGATGATCGTGTCGATCGCGATCGCGGTCTTACCGGTCTGGCGGTCGCCAATGATGAGCTGACGCTGGCCACGGCCAACGGGGATCATCGCGTCGATCGCCTTGATGCCGGTCTGCAGCGGCTCGTGGACCGACTTACGCTGCATCACGCCGGGAGCCTGGAGTTCGAGCGCACGACGGCCCTCAACGCCAGCGATCTCGCCGAGACCATCGATCGGGTTGCCGAGCGGGTCGACCACGCGGCCGAGGTAGCCCTCGCCCACGGGAACCGAGAGCACCTCACCCGTGCGGGTGACGGGCTGGCCCTCTGCGATGTCGGTGAACTCACCGAGCACCACAACGCCGATCTCGTCTTCCTCGAGGTTCTGAGCGAGGCCCAGGGTGCCGTCCGCGAAGCGGACAAGCTCGTTCGCCATCACGCCGGGGAGACCCGAGACGTGTGCGATGCCGTCAGCGGCGTCCACGACGGTACCGACCTCAGTCTTGCCCGCCTGGGTCGGCTCGTACGACGCTGCGAAGTCTTTCAGCGCATTCCGGATCTCGTCCGGGCTGATGGAGAGTTCTGCCATTTCGTTTCCTCTGTCTGTTCCGGAAGCGCCGCCCCCGGGGGTAAAAAGTAGGTGCTCTACGCTGCGAGCTGCTGACGCAGTTCCTCGAGGCGAGCGCGAACGCTGCCGTCGATGATGTCGTCGGCGATCTGGATCCGGATTCCGCCGACGAGGGCGGGGTCAATCACGGTGGTGATCTTCACCGGACGGCCGGCGGTCTGCTCGAGCGCACGTGCGAGACGTGACTGCTGATCAGCCGAGAGCGGTGCAGCGACGGTGACCGTGGCGAGCTCGGTGCCGGCCTGATCGGCAGCAACGCGCGCGCCGTTGCGGAGCATCGTGTCGAGACGACGACCGCGCGAGTTCGCGACGAGGTAGCTGACGACCTGAGTCGACTGCGCCGAGATCTTGCCGTTCAGCAGGCTCTGCACGAGCGCGACCTTGCCGGCCGGCTCAGCGAGCTTGCTGCCCAGGTTGAGCTGCAGCTCGTGGCTGCTGCCGACAACGTCGGCCACTGCGAGCAGCTCGTCGGAGAGCGCAGCGTTCGAGACGCTTTCGGCGCGGAGGCCGAGCTCTTCCACACCGTCGACGAACTCGTCGGTGTTCGACCAGCGGCCCTGGGCGGCTGCGGACAGCACCGAGCGCGCGCCCGCGGAGAACCCGCCGAAGAGCCGCTCAACGACCTGGGCCTTCGCCTCAGCCGGAGCTGCGGCGTCGCCGAGGGCCGCGGCCAGCGCGGGGTTCTCAGCGAGACGGCTCGCGGCCTGCAGCAGCTCGGCACCGGCGCTCTGAGCGAGTCGCCCAGTGATTGCGGTCCGGGCCTGAGCCAGTGCTTCGCGTGACGCGCTGCCCATTACTGAGCCGCCTTCTCGGATGCTTCGAGATCAGCGAGGAAGCGGTCCACGAGAGCGGACGCCTTCTGATCATCGGTGAGCGACTCGCCGACCACGCTCGAGGCGAGGTCGATCGCGAGCGATCCGACATCCTTGCGGAGCGAAACGACAGCGCTCTGGCGCTCCGCCTCGATCTGCACCTGGGCTGCGTGGGTGATGCGTGCCTGCTCGGCGGTTGCATCCTCCTGCGCCTTGGCAACAATCTTCGAGGCATCCGCACGGGCGGCCTCTCGGATCTCGCCGGCTTCCTGACGAGCGCTAGCGAGCTGCGCGGTGTACTCCTGCAGCGCCGCCTCGGCCTTCGCCTGAGCCTCGTCGGCCTTGGCGATGTTGCCCTCAATCGCTTCGGCGCGAGCGTCAAGCATGACCTGCACCTTCGGGAGGAAGACCTTCCAGAAAGCGATGAGGATAATGATGAACGCGATCGCCGACCAGACGATGTCGTAGGTCGCCGGGAGCAGCGGGTTGGGCGCGCTCTCTGCAGCGATCTGCACTGCGGAATTCATCGTGCCTCCCTTTCGAGACTAGGGAAAGGTGGACGGGTTACGCGAAGATGAAGTAGGTAGCAACACCGATGAGCGCGAGCATCTCGGTGAAGGCGATACCGATCCACATCATGCCCTGGAGCTTGCCCGCGAGCTCAGGCTGGCGAGCGGTGCTCTCGATGGTCTTGCCGACGACGATGGCCACACCGATGGCCGGGCCGATAGCTGCGAGGCCGTAGCCGACGGTTGCAATGTTGCCCGAGATTTCAGCGAGAACAGACACAGTATGTGTTTCCTTCCGTATATGAGTGCGGCGGTCGCCGAACCCAGAGGTTTTTAGTGCTCTTCAGCCAGCGCGAGCTGGATGTACAGAGCGGTGAGCAGAGTAAAGACGTATGCCTGGAGGCCCGAGACGAAGATCTCGAAGAGCGTGAACGCGAAGCCGAAGGCGAAGGTGCCCGCGCCGAGGACCGGGAAGAGCCCGCCGGCCTGGGTGACGAAGAAGTTCGTCGCAGCGAAGAGCAGCACGAGGATCATGTGACCCACGAGCATGTTCATGAGGAGTCGCAGCGCGAGCGTCACGGGGCGCATCACGAAGGTCGAGAGGAACTCAACCGGGGTGACGAGGAGGTACATCACCTTGGGCACGCCAGCCGGGAACAGCGAGTTCTTGAGGAACTTGCCCGGGTGCTTCTTGAGGCCCGCGTAGATGAAGGCGATGTATGCAACCACGGCCATGAAGATCGGGAAGCCGACCACCGAGGATGCCGCGATGTTGAAGCCGGGGATCACGCCGGTGATGTTGAAGGCGAAGACCAGGAAGAAGATGGTCATCAGCAGGGGCGCGAATCGACGCCCTTCCTTGACACCGAGCTGCTCCTCGATCACGTTCTTGCGAACGAAGTCGAGTGCAAACTCCAGCACGCCCTGGCCGCGACCCGGAATGACACGCAGGTTGCGCGTGCCGAGCCAGAACAGCAGGAGGAGGACGAGCACCATGATCACTCGGATGATCATGATGCGGTTCATCTCGAACGGCGTGCCCTCAAAGAGCAGCGCGGCCGGGAAGAAGTCATCCAGGGTGGGGCCGTGGAACCCGCCCTCTTCGGTGCGGACAAGTCCGGGGGCAACGAGGTGCATAGCGTTAGCGAACAGCGCCATTCTCCTGATTCGGGGTGCGGCGTGGCCGCACGGCTTCGAACGATGGTCGTGCCCCCGGAGCCAGCGGGCACTCAGAAGCACCGCAGCCCAGCAGGGAACGAATTTATCCTAACAACATTTCACCCCGAGCGAAACTCGAGGCCCGGCCTGGCGAGGGGAAAAAGCGAAATTTTCGCAGTTTTCTGCCCGCCCGCTCCCCTACGGGGTGTCAGCGACGTACGGCACGCGTGCGCGGGCAACGATAATGACGTCGATCACGATGGAGGCGAGCACGGTCGCCACGAGCGCAATGAAGAGCAGTTTGGGATCGAGCCACGGCTGGTCCCGCAGCAACAGTGCAGCGACGACGAAGCCGATGAGCTTCACGACCCACGCCCCCAGCACGATGCTGAAAAAAATCTGCAGGTACATCGGGCTGCCCACGAAACGGTTCGCAAACGCGATGCTGCCCACCGTGATGAGCAGCAGAACGCCACCGATCGCTGCGCCGAGCAAACCGCCGGCAAGGCCTCGGCTTCCACTGACCGCGAAGCCGATGCCCGCAAACGCCGCCATCGCGACCACCGTGGTGATGATGCCCCAGCGCACGCCGCGCAGCAGCATCGGCTGCGAGGTGGGCATGGGGTACTCCTCGGCAGCGCTCCCGCTGCTCTCGGGGGTGGTCGGCGTCCGCGGCGATTCGGGCTGCGCGGGAGTGCTCACTCGGAGGTCCTTTCGTTGGGCGGGCCTCCGGTCGCGGCGGCCGCGTCCGGGGCGTCGGCGGGTGCGCCCCGCCGGAACAACGGTACCAAGCCGCGCGCGTCAAGAGCTGCGCGTACCCGCTGTGCGGGGAAGAAGAGGAGCAGCGCGCACGCGGCGGTGCCCAGCACGAGCACAATGCTCGGCACCAACAGCGTCTGCATCGTGAACGCGAGCAGCAGCGCCACCGAGAGCACTGCGGTACCAAGATAGAAGATGCAGACTGCCTGCACGGGCGAGTGACCCATGTCGAGGAGGCGGTGGTGCAGGTGTAACCGGTCGGCCTCGAACGGGCTCTTCCCCGCCTTCATTCGGCGCACCACCGCGAGCGTGAAATCGGCGAGCGGCAGCACGAGCACGGCGACCGGCAGCAGGATCGGGATGTAGCTCGCGAGAACGAGCTTCACGTCGAGGGTCGCCGGATTGAGCTGTCCCGTGACCGACACCGTCGACGTCGCCATGAGCAGACCGACGAGCAGTGCTCCCGTGTCCCCCATGAACATCTTCGCCCGGTGCCAGTTGAAGGGCAGGAAGCCAACGCAAATGCCCACCAGAACCGCGGCGATGAGACTGGCAAGCGTCACGGAATCGACGCGCCCCGTCTGCTCGTTGAGAATGCGGGTATAGATGAAGAACAGTGCGTTGGCGATCAGCGCGACGCCCGCGACGAGTCCGTCGAGCCCGTCAACGAAGTTCACCGCGTTCATGACGAGGGTCATGAGGAACACGGTGAGGGCGAAGTTCACCGCCGGCGATCCCACGATCAGCGCGTCGCCGAACGGCAAGGACAGAATCTGCACGCCATTCCATGCGAGGAGCCCCGCCGCGGCAAGCTGCGCGGCGAGCTTAATCATCCAGTCCAGGTCGAGCAGGTCGTCGAGCACACCGACGACTGCGATGATTGCGCACGAGCCGATGAGCGCCCACATCTTGGTGCTGTCCGCGAAGAGCGAGTGGAATTCGCGCTGCGTGCTCGCGAGCGCAAAGGCGGCGAGGACACCGATAAACATGGCCACTCCCCCCAGTCGGGGCGTGGGAGTCCGGTGCACGTCTCGTGCGCGAACCTCGGGCGCAAGCCGGAAGCGTCGACTCAGCCGCAGCACCGCGTACGACGCGGCGCCGGTGACGAGCGCCGCGACCGCGACGACCACGAGGTAGGGCAGCACGCTAGTCCTCGACAGTGACCTGGGGCAGGAGCTCGCTGAGCGCCTCGCGGGTCACGCCGCCAGCACGCAGAATCCGGATCGAGCCGCCCTCGGCGGTGAGCCCGGTCGCATCGATGATCGTGGAGGCCACGCCATCGCCCTCAGCCTCACCGGCCTCGAGGTACACGGCAACGCTGTCGCCGAGCATCTCCTGGGCGGCCGCCGCGGTGCGTGCGGCGGGCTCTCCCGTCTTGTTCGCGGACGAGACGGCAAGCGGCCCCGTCTCCTGCAGCAGCTCGAGCGCCAGGGGATGGTTGGGGATACGCAATGCAACCGTGCCGCGCGTCTCCCCCAGGTCCCAGCTGAGCGACGGGTTCGCGTGAGTGATGATGGTGAGCGGCCCAGGCCAGAACGCCTCGGCGAGCGCGGTGAGCGGCTCCGTGACCTCGGCCGCAAGCGCCGCGAGCGTGCTCGTGTTTGGGATGAGCACGGGCGGCGGTGACTGTCGGCCCCGCCCCTTGGCGTCGAGCAATCGCTGCACGGCCTCGGGCGAGAACGCATCGGCGGCAACCCCGTACACCGTGTCGGTGGGGAGCACGACGAGCGCCCCCTGCCCGATGGTGCGCCGAGCGGTGCGGGTGCCGCTCAGCAGCTGGGAGTTATCAGAGCAATCGAAGACCTCGGACATAGCGCCCGATTCTACTCCTGCGCCCCTGGACGACGGGCGCGCACCCGCGCAGGACGGGCAAACTCGCGCGGAGTGCTTGGTTGGGGTGGCCTGCTCAGCGCAGCGCCGTGGTGGTGCGGTCTCGCCCCGTGAGGTCGGGGTGCGTTGCCGCCGCACGCCAGCCGTCCGCCGCGAGCAGTGCGCGAATCGCCGCGCCCTGCAGCTCCGCGTGCTCGAGCACGAGCAGGCCGCCCGGCAGCACCAGCTCGCGTGCGGCGCGGCTGATGATGCGCACCACATCGAGACCGTCCGGGCCCCCATAGAGCGCAAGCTCGGGATCATGGTCGCGGACCTCGGGATCGCGTGGCACCATGTCAGCCGGCACGTACGGCGGGTTCGAGATGAGCACGTGCACACGCCCCGCGAGGGCGGCGAACTCGGGGATTCGCTCGAGATCTGCCACGTCGCCCTGGACGAGTCTCACGCGATCGTCGCCCCACTCCGCAACGTTGCGGGTCGCCCAGGCATGCGCCTCGCGGCTCTTCTCGAGCGCCCAGACGCGCGCGCGAGGCACCTCATGCGCGAGCGACAGCGCAATCGCGCCGCTCCCCGTGCACAGGTCGACCGCGATCGGCTCCGCGGTCGGCGCGAGTTGCAGCGCGTCGATGGCAAACTGCGCGACGGTCTCAGTCTCGGGCCGGGGTACGAACACGCCGGGGCCCACCGAAAGCTCGATCGCGCGGAACGGCGCGCGTCCGGTGAGGTGCTGGAGCGGCACGCGCCGCGCACGCTCCTCGGTCAACAGTGTTGCCCGCTCGGCCTGCTCTCCGGACAGTCGCTCGCCGAGCACGGCAAGCGCCTGCACGCGACCACGGGACACCCCGAGCACGTGACCCACGATCAGCTCGCTATCGGCGTAGGGGTCCTCGATCCCACCCGCCTCAAGCGCGCCGCGAATTGCAGCGAGGGCCGCGTCGATTCCAGTGTTCTCCTGCAGTTGCACCCCTCAACCCTGCCATACCGGGTCGCCGTGCTCTCGGCCAGCACCTCAGGGAGCAGGTCACACGGCGTCACAGGCTATAACTCCCAGATACTTCTCCAATAAGGTGGAGCTATAGTTTTCGATGGCCGCACTCGACATCCCGGAGGTCCCACCCATGGCACGGATTCACGACAACATCACCCAGGCGTTCGGCGGCACCCCGCTCGTACGCCTCAACCGCGTCACCGAGAACGCTGGCGCCGAGGTCTTGGCGAAGCTCGAGTTCTACAACCCCGCCGGCTCGGTGAAGGATCGCATCGGCATCGCGATCATCGACGCGGCGGAGCAGTCGGGCGCGCTGCAGCCCGGTGGCACGATCGTGGAAGGCACGAGCGGCAACACCGGCATTGCGCTCGCGTTCGTCGGAGCTGCACGAGGCTACAAGGTGATCCTCACGATGCCCGAGACCATGAGCGTGGAGCGCCGCAAGCTGCTCGCCGCGTACGGTGCAGAGATCGTGCTCACCGAGGGCCCGCTGGGCATGAAGGGCGCGGTGGCAAAGGCCGAGGAGATCGTCGCGAACACGCCGGGCGCCATCCTCGCGAACCAGTTCGGCAACCCCGCGAACCCCGCAATCCACCGGGCCACCACAGGACCCGAGATCTGGGCAGACACCGATGGCGCGGTCGACATCTTCGTCGCCGGCATCGGCACGGGCGGCACGATCACGGGTGCGGGTGGCTACCTCAAGGAGCAGAACCCGAACGTGCGCGTCGTGGCAGTCGAGCCCATCGACTCGCCGCTGCTCACCGAGGGCACGGCTGGCCCCCACAAGATCCAGGGCCTCGGCGCAAACTTTGTTCCCGACATCCTGGACCGGGACGTCTACGACGAGGTGATCGACGTGGCACTCCCCGACTCGATCGCCACGGCGCGCGCGCTCGGCACCGATGAGGGAATCCTCGCAGGCATCTCGGGCGGTGCCGCAGTGTGGGCCGCGACGCAGCTCGCGCAGCGTCCCGAGAACGCGGGCAAGAAGATCGTCGTGATCATCCCCGACTTCGGTGAGCGCTACTTCTCGACCGTGCTCTACGAAGATCTCGCGGTCTAAGGAACATCCGGCGCACAGCGCCGCACACACGAGCGGGCCCGGGCATAAAACCCCCGGGCCCGCTGTTGCACCCACCGCCAGCACGGCACAGCCTCAGCACGGCGCGGCTTCAGCACAGGAGGATCCCGAAGCGTGAGCATCTTTTCCCGCATGCGCGAAGACATCGACGCAGCCCGCGCGCACGATCCGGCAGCGCGCGGCCGCGCGGAGGTGTTCTTCATTTATTCGGGCCTGCACGCAGTCTGGTGGCATCGGGTCTCGCACGCGCTCTGGACGCGGGGCATGCGCTTCATTCCCCGAGCGCTCTCGCAGCTTATTCGCTTCTTCACGGGCATCGAGATTCATCCCGGCGCCACCATCGGCCGTCGGCTCTTCATCGATCACGGCATGGGCGTGGTGATCGGCGAGACCGCTGAAGTGGGCGACGACGTGCTCATCTACCACGGCGTCACACTCGGTGGCACCGGCCACGGCACCGGCAAACGCCATCCCACCGTGGGCGACCGCGCCGTTCTAGGCGCGGGCGCCAAGCTCCTCGGCGCCATCGAGATCGGCGCAGACTCGGCGGTCGGCGCGAACGCCGTGGTGGTGCGCTCTGCGCCTGAGTGGACCACCCTCACGGGTATTCCCGCCCAGGGACGGCCGCGGCGCGGCGCTCCCGTCGCGGAGAAGCCAGACATGGCAGACTTCTACATCATCTAGGTGCACGTCGCCCTTCCCCGCACGGCCGGCTGCGCCACACCCGCACACGTGAGGAGTCTGCATGGCCCGCCCCACCAGCAAGCCTGAGCTCCTCGCCGCTGCCGCCCAGGGAGCTGCAGACCTTGACGCGCTGATCGACCGCATGACTCCCGCGGAGCAGGAGGGTGAACTCGTGTTCCCGGCGAGTACCACGCGAACCGAGGCGCACTGGCAGCGGGACCGCTCCGTGCGCGACGTCCTCGCGCACCTGTCCGCGTGGCACGAGCTCCTGCTCAACTGGGTGGCGAGCAACGAGGCGGGCGACGAGCAACCGTTCCTGCCGGCCCCGTACAGCTGGCGCGACTACGCGCCCATGAACGTCGCGTTCCGCGATGCGGCGGCGCAGCTGAGTCTTCGCGAGGCACGCACCCGGTTCGCGACGAGCCACGCCCAGGTCATCGCACTCATCGAGCGCCACACAGAGGCGGAGCTCTTCGAGAAGCGCCACTTCACGTGGACAGGCACGACCTCGCTGGGCTCGTATTGCGTCTCGGCAACCTCCGCACACACCCGCTGGGCGACCACGAAGCTACGCGCCTATCTCCGAGCGGTGCGCGCGGCCTAGCGGCGTCCAGCACAGCGGCTTTCAGTGCACCAACCCCAGCACAGCCGCGTCCCGCGCAAGGCAGCTCAACGAAACACGCTCAGCGCAGCCGGCGGCCGTGCTCGCGCATCCAGCGGCCCGTGCGGCGCTGTTCCACGATCACCATCACGATGCCCAGCAGCCAGAACGGCACCTGCACGGCGAACGCCACGCGGAAGGCACCCAGCGAGTAGTGCTCCGGCGACCCCGCGCCCTGGAGATCGAGCACCAGGCCGATCAGCAGGATGACCAGCAGGGAGGCGGTGAACCCCGCCGTGTTGACGAGCCCGGTTGCGAAACCGGAGAGGCTCCGCGGCGTGTGCGAGCGCGCCACCTCGAACGCGATCATCGAAGCGGGCCCGCCGAGCGGCATCACAACGAGGAGCACCACAAGGAGCCACATGGGCGGTGTTCCCGGCCAGACGAGTACGGCGATCCACGCGGACGCGATCCCGATCGAGATGCCGAGGTTGACCCAGACGCGGCGCTCGAGGAAGCGGGAGCTGATGGGTCCGAGCACGAGGCCCGCGAGCATCGAAGAGACCACCATGAAGCTCAACATGCCGCCGGCGGCAGGCTGCGAAAGTCCCACACCACCGACGAGAAAGGGGGTGCCCCAGAGCAGCAGGAACACGTTCATCGCGAACGGCGAGGTGAAATGCACCCAGTACGCAAGGCGCACCCCAGGCAGGCGGAGGAGGCGGCGAGCCTGTGTCCAGAATCGCAGCCCGCGCACGCGCGGCTCCTTGATCACCGGGAGCATCTCCGTGCTCGGCGGGGCCATCTCGACCGCCCCACCCTGGTTCAGTCCACCGAGTCCACGGGCGTTACGTGTGAGCTTGCTCGTGCGCCCCGTGAGACGTTCCGCGAAGGTGCCGTCCCCCGGCCGATTGCGCAGCACGAGCGCCGCAAGCAGCGCGGAGAGCAGGCCCACCGCGGCGAGCCCGAGGAAGCCCGTCATCCAGCCCGCAACGCTCACGAGCAACGCAAGTGGCGCAACCGAGACGAGCTGCCCGGCCTGGCCAATGAGGCCCGTGAGCTGGCTGACTGTGGGGAGCTGTCGTGGTGCGAACCACTCGGGCAGAATTCGCATCACGCTGATGAATGTGCAGGCATCGCCCGCGCCCACGAGCACGCGCGCGAGGATCGCAAGGCTCACGTCAGAGACCGTGGCCATCAACGCTTGCCCCACCACCATGAGCAGCGAGCCGACGAGCAGCATTGATGTTGCGCCCATCCGATCGAGCAGCACGCCGACCGGAATCTGCAGCCCCGCGTACACGATGAGCTGAATCATCGGGAAGAACGCGAGCGTCGTCGCGTCGATACCGAAGTGGTCTTGCGCGGCCGGCCCGAGCGCCGAGAGCGAGGAACGGTTGATGATGGCCACGGCGTAGAGCAGGGCGGCCATTCCCCACACCACCCAGGGGAGGAATGGTCGTGCGGCGCGCATGCTCACCATGCTACTCCTGCGGGCCAGCACGGCTGGGGCACGGCGCGGCGCGGAGCTCAGTGGCGCCGCACCGCCGCCGTGCTACGCGCGTTCGGGGAGCGGCGGGCCGTCCGGGAAGTCGCTGCGAGTGAGGTCGAGGAACAGCGCGTCCTCAAGGTGGCCACCGGGGCGCACCTGGTAGTCGCGCAGCACGCCAATGCGCTGGAAGCCCATTCGCTCGTAGGCGCGGATGGCGCCGCCGTTGTTGACATTGGGATCGAGCGTGATGCGGCTGATGCCGTCAGCGAACTCCGCGCGGATTGCGAGGGCGAGTGCTTCCTCCCCAACGCGGCGGCCGCGGAAGCGCGTGCCGATGAAGAGGTGCATCACGGTGGTCGGGTACTCCGCATCGGCGCCACGGAGCACGTACATCGCTCCCGCGCACTCCCCCGCAACCTCGATGATGCGCACGTTCGCGGAGTCCTCGATGAACTCGGCCTGCACGCGCTCCGGGGTGTACCCAACCCACCACACCGACACCTCAGGTTCGCTCAAGATCGCTACCAGAGGCGCCTGGTCCTCTGCGCGGGGGGCGCGGAGCGTCACCAGGGGGCCAACGAGGGGCAAAGCTGTTTCAGTCATGGCTTCAGCGTAGTGCGCAGACGACACAGCCGAGCAGACCAATTTGGCCCCGCACACGCAGTCCACTTCCGAGGAAATGGATGCGGACGCGGGGCCACAGTGGCGCTGCGGGGCGAGGCACACCCGCCTGCGAATTACTGACCGAGCGCGGCCAGGCGGGACTCTTCGTCCATACGAATGCACGACTCGATCACTGCGTCGAGCGCACCGTTCATCACCTGATCGAGGTTGTACGCCTTGAAGCCCGTGCGGTGATCCGCGATGCGGTTCTCCGGGAAGTTGTACGTGCGGATGCGCTCCGAGCGATCCATCGTGCGGATCTGGCTCGAGCGATGTGCGCTGGCCTCGGCTGCCGCTTCCTCCTGCTGGCGCGCAAGGATGCGGGCACGCAGCACGCGCATGCCGGCCTCACGGTTCTGCAGCTGGCTCTTCTCGTTCTGCATCGCGACCACGATGCCGGTCGGCAGGTGCGTGATGCGCACGGCGGAGTCGGTCGTGTTGACCGACTGCCCACCGGGGCCCGAGGAGCGGTAGACATCGATCTTGAGGTCGTTCTGGTGGATCTCGACCTCTTCGGGCTCGTCCACCTCGGGGTACACGAGCACACCGGTAGTCGACGTGTGAATGCGCCCCTGCGACTCGGTCACGGGCACGCGCTGCACACGGTGCACGCCGCCCTCGTACTTCAGGTGTGCCCAGGCGCCCTGCGACGGATCGCTCGGGTTCGCCTTGATGGCCACCTGCACGTTCTTGTAGCCGCCGAGATCACTCTCGTCTTTCTCGAGGATCTCGGTCTTCCACCCCTTCGACTCTGCGTAGTACATGTACATGCGCAACAGGTCAGCGCCGAAGAGCGCGGACTCCGCGCCGCCCTCGCCGCCCTTAATCTCAAGGATGACGTCGCGTGCGTCGTCGGGGTCGCGCGGAATCAGCAGGCGGCGCACCTTCTCCTGCGCCTCCGCCAGTCCCGCCTCAAGCTCCGGGATCTCCTCGGCGAATGCCTCGTCTTCCTTCGCGAGCTCGCGCGCGGCCTCGAGGTCTTCCCCGAGCTGCACCCAGTGCTCGTGTGCGGCCTTGATCTTGCTGAGCTCGGCGTAGCGCCGGTTGACCTTCTTCGCGCGCGCGGCATCCGCGTGCAGCGCCGGATCGGCGAGCTCTTCCTGCAGCTGCTCGTGCTCAGCGAGCAGCCCCGTCACCTGTTCGAACATGATTCCTCCGGGTTTGTTCGTTCACGCATCCTGCGCCCGGCGATGAACGGCCGGAGCCGTGAGGCCCACCGGGGTGGGCCTCACGGCCAGCTCCGCGCGCGCAGGATGACGGGAACCCGTGATCAGTCGCGGAGCGCGCGGGGTGCTAGGAGAGCTTCCCGGTGCGCTGGATCTCTGCGAGCAGCGCGGCGTTCGAGGCGGTCTCGCGCATGCGCGACACCAGCTTCTTCTCGGCATCGTCGTCATCGTGCAGCGCGGCGCGGAGCGACTCGAGCACGCGCGCCTCGTCCTCGCTGAGGATCGCCGCGGTGCGGCTCGTCCGCGAGTCCGTGATGTCGACGGCCGCAGCGAGACCGGCGCGGGTCTTCTTGATGCGGATCTCGCTGTTCGCAACGCGACGTGCCTCGCGCAGCAGCGTCTCGTCGGCGGCGATCTTCGTGCCGCGGTGCACAGTCGCGAGGAGCGTCAGCGAGCCGCCGTTCTCCACGTTGCGTGCGCCTGCGAGCAGCTTCTTGATCTGGCCGAGCGCGAACTCGTCGAGCTCGTCGTGTGCGGGGCGTGCCTGCGCATGTTGCGCCTGTGCGTAGGCACGAGCGAAGCTGTTCAGCGAGTCGAGCAGCACGACCACATCGTGACCGAGCTCGAGCATGCGCTTAGCGCGCTCGATGGCCAGCTCAGCGATCGTCGCCTGGTCCTCGGCCGTACGATCGAAGGTCGCCGCGACGACCTCACCGCGAACGGTGCGCTCCAGGTGGGTAACGTCCTCCGGGTGAGCATCAGCGAGCACCACCATGAGGTGGGCGTCCGGGGTCGTTGCGCTCACGGACTCCGCAAGCTCGGTAACAATTGCGGTGCCGTCTGCGTGAGGCGGCAGCACGACGAGTGCTCGCTGCCCCAGGCCGAGGGGTGCAGCAAGATCGACCGAACGGCCGAGCAGCGCGTCACCCGCGCGCTCGAGGCGCAGGCGGGTCTCCGGGTACACCGGCGTGAGCTCAGCAACGTCGGCGCGCTTCTCGTTCTCCTCGAGCGTGCGCCCGTTGACCGAGTCGATCTTCACGATCGCGTTGTACTTCTGGCGGCTGCCGCTCTCGCCCTCGCGGGGCTGGCGAATCGCGCCCACCACTGCGTCACCGCGGCGGAGACCGTACTTCTTCACCTGGCCGAGCGAAACGTACACGTCGCTCGTGCCCGGCAGGTACCCGCTCGTGCGCACGAAGGCGTAGTTGTCAAGCACGTCAAGGATGCCCGCGATGGGCAGCAGGACGTCGTCCTCGGTGATCTCGAGCTCGAGCTCATCGCCCGCGCCCCGGCGCTTGCGATCGCGCTGACGCGTACGGCTCGAGCGTGCGCTCTGATCCGCGCCGTTCTTCGCCTGACCGCCGCGCTCGCCACCCTGGCCCTGCTGGTTCTGCTGGCCCTGGTTCTGGCCACGACCCTTGTTCGAGTCGTCACCCTCGGCGTGTGCCTCAGCCGAGTCGTTCTGCTCGGCGGACTCGCCCTTCTGACCACGGCCGCGGCCACGACGGTTGCGGCTCGGCTTCTCGCCTTCGGCCGTGTCGCCATCCTGATTCTCGGTCTTCGCCTCACTCGGTGCGGCGACGGTCTCAGCCTCGGCCGCGGGCGCCTCCGCCTCGGCCGCGTCCGCGGCGTTGCTCGCCTGTGCAGCAGCACGGCCACGGCCACGCTGAGCGGGAGCACGGGTCTCGGCAGCTGCCTCGGCCTCTCCTGCAGCGGAAGCGTCGCCGGCGGGAGCCTCGGTGGACTCCGCGGGGGCAGCGGTTTCGGTCTTGGCCCGACGGCTGCGCGTACGCTTCGCGGGTGCGGCCGGGGTCTCCTCCGCGGCGTCTGCGGCGGGAGCGTCAGCCGCGGGAGCCTCAGCAGCGGGAGCCTCGGCCTCGGCCGGCGCCTCCTCCGCCTTCTTGCGGCTGCGCGTCGCACGCTTCTTCGGCGCGGCCTCAGCCGGCGCTTCAGCCAGTGCGGCCTCAGCGGAGGGGGCCTCAGCCGCAGAAGTCTCGGCGGCGGGAGCCTCGGCCTCGGCCGGCGCCTCCTCCACCTTCTTGCGGCTGCGCGTCGCACGCTTCTTCGGCGCGGCCTCAGCCGGCGCCTCAGCCGGTGCCGCCTCAGCGGCGGGGGCCTCCGCAGCGGGGGAAGCCGCAGGAGCCTCGGTCGCCGTGACGGTAACCGCAGCGTCGCTCGTCGCGCCGGCCGCGGCGCTCACGCGTCGCGAAGCGCGACGCCGCGGCGCCGCGGTCTCCTCGGCTGCGGGAGCAGTGTTCTGGTCTTCTACGTTGGATTCCACGTTTCTTCCTTTCGGAACGCCGTGGGGTGTGCGCGAGCGCTCTGGCCCGCTCCCCCGCGGTGGTGCACCTCGAGGTGCGTCGGGATCACCGGACATGAGCGTCGCGGTGAGGAAAACAATCCACCACCGGGCCAGAACCGCTCACCAGCAACCGACCGTGTAAGTCAGCACCGAAATCGGCTCGGCCTCGGGCACCCGTACCACTCACGAAGAGAGCGCGGCTACGCGGGGATCGACTCCACTGTAGCACCCTTCGTGTCCACCGCGAGGAGCAGCACACGCCAATCCGGGTGACGCTCCGCGACGAGATCCGCCGCGGCAAGCCGCTCTGCGGGACCGCTGTTCAGCACGAGAATCGACGGCCCAGCACCGGAGACCACTGCGGGGAACCCGGCGTCACGCAGCTCCCGAATCAGGTCACGTGTGGCGGGCATCGCCTCGCCACGGTAGTCCTGGTGGAGGCGATCCTGCGTGGCTTCCATGAGCAGCTCGGGGCTCTGCGTGAGCGCGGCAATGAGCAGCGCGGAGCGCGACACATTGAACACGGCGTCCTCGTGCGGCACCTGCTTCGGCTGCAGGCTGCGCGCCAGCTCGGTGGACATCGTAAAGCTCGGCACCAGCACGAGCGGGGCGACCCCGCGGTGCACCATGAGTCGCTTGAACTTCGGCCCGTTCTCCGTCGACCATGCGATCGTGAGGCCGCCGAACAGCGCGGGCGCAACATTGTCCGGGTGCCCCTCAAGCTCGGTGGCGAACGCGAGCAGCTGCTCTTCCGTGAGTTCGAGCGGCGCGACGGGATCGCTCTCCAGGAGGCCCGCCGCGATCATCACGCCGGCGACAATTGCGGAGCCGGAGGATCCCATGCCGCGGCCGTGCGGAATGCGGTTCGTGGCTGAGACCTCGAGCCCGGGCAGTTCGCGCCCGAGCTGCTCAAAGACGTGCGCTGCGGAGCGCACCACAAGATTTGACGCATCTGTGGGAACTTCCCCCTCACCAACGCCAGAGACGTGCACCGTGGCGCCGGGCGCGTCGCGAGTCACCGCGGTCAGCTCATCGCCGTACGCGAGTGCGATCCCGAGCGTGTCGAAACCGGGCCCGAGGTTCGCGCTCGTTGCCGGGACGCGGACGCGAACAGCGCGCTGCGCTCCCCCGCTCACGCGTTGCCCTCGAGACGCAGCACGCTCGTCACGCCGAGCACCATGTCGGAGCCCCGGAGCGCCTCTACCATCGCGGCGAGATCGGCCTCGCGCGCAACGTGGGTGCCGATGACGAGCGCGGCGCGATCGTCCTGACCCTCGACACCGGTCTGCTCAACGCTCGCGGCCGAAACACCGTGCTCCGCGAGGATACCGGCGATCCCGGCGAGCACGCCGGGCTGATCGCGCACCTCGAGCATCACCTGGTAGGCCGTGTTCACCTCACCGACGGGCAAGAGCGGCAGCTCTGCGTGGAGCGATCCCGGGATGCCGGGGCCGCCCACCACGTGGCGACGCGCGGCCGACACAAGATCACCGAGCACCGCGGAGGCGGTCTCGGCGCCACCGGCACCGGCGCCGTAGAACATGAGCTCGCCCGCGGCCTCAGCCTCGACGAACACCGCGTTCTTCCCCCCGTGCACCGCGGCAAGGGGGTGATCGCGGCGGATCAGCGCGGGGTACACGCGCGCGGAGACGCCGTCGACGCCCGCGGATGAGGTGATGCGCTCGGCGATGGCAAGCAGCTTGATCACGTAGCCGGCGTGCTTCGCCGCTTCGATCTGCTCGAGCGTGATGTTCGCGATGCCTTCGCGGTGCACGGCGTCGACCGGCACCTCGGTGTGGAAAGCCATGCTGGCGAGGATCGTTGCTTTCTGCGCGGCGTCGTAGCCCTCAACATCGAGCGTGGGATCCGCCTCGAGATAGCCGAGCTCGCTGGCAACGCGCATCGCGTCTTCCGAGCTATCACCAAAGCGGTCCATGCGATCGAGGATGTAGTTCGTCGAACCGTTGACGATGCCAAGCACGCGGGTCACGTGATCACCGGCGAGGCTCTCACGGAGCGGTCGCAGGATCGGGATCGCTGCCGCCACTGCCGCCTCGTACGACAGCTGTGCGCCAACCTGCTCGGCGGCGTCAGAGAGCTCGCGGCCGTGCGCGGCGATGAGCGCCTTATTGGCGGTCACCACGTCGGCGCCGCCCTGCAGCGCCTGCATGATGAGGGTCTTTGCGGGCTCGATGCCACCCATCAGCTCGATGACGATGTCGGCGCCCTGCACGAGCCGCTCGGCGTCGGTGGTGAACAGTTCCTGCGGCAGCTCGACGTCGCGCTTCGCGTTCACGTCGCGCACCGCGATCCCGCTGAGCGTCAGCCGCGCCCCGATGCGCGCAGCCAGCTCCTCACCGTGCTCGAGGATCAGGCGGGCCGTCTGTGCGCCCACCGAGCCGCAGCCCAGTAGCGCAACGCGCAGGTCACGGTATCCGTTCACTTGGTTGCTCCGTTCGTATCGGGGGTGTCGTGTGTTTCGCTGATCACGCTCATCGCGAGCAGCTGGTCTTCGGTTTCGCCGCGCACAATGAGGCGGGCCTCGCCATCGCGCAGCGCGACGACGGGCGGGCGCGGCACGTAGTTGTAGTTGCTGGAGAGTGACCAGCAGTACGCGCCAGTCGCAGCGACGGCGAGCGTGTCGCCGGGGCGTACGTCGCCCGGCAGTTCGTCGCGCTGCACGACGATGTCGCCGGACTCGCAGTGCTTCCCCACCACGCGCACGAGGGCCGGCTCGGCCTCGCTCACGCGGTTGGCGATGCGCACCTGGTAGTCAGCGCCGTAGAGGGCCGGGCGCGCGTTGTCGCTCATCCCCCCGTCAACGCTGACGTACAGGCGCTCCGCGTAGCCGAGGTCGGCCGGGTCCGCCGCGACGTTGCTGCCCGCAAGCTGCACGGACTTCGTGGTGCCAACGGTGTAGAGGGTCACACCGGCCTGGCCGATGATCGAGCGGCCGGGCTCAAACGCGAGGTGCGGCAGCGGCACGCCCAGCTCGCTCGCGGTCTCCGCGACAATGTCGGCGAGTTCTCGGGCCACGTCCGCAACGGCCGGCTCCTCGTCTGCCGCGGCGCTCGTGTACGCGATACCAAACCCTCCGCCGAGGTTCAGCTCGGGGATGGGGCGGCCAGTGATCGCGGCGAGCTCCGGGTAGGCGCCCAACAGGCGGCGCGCAGACTCGCGGAAGCCGCTGGTCGCGAAGATCTGCGAGCCGATGTGGCAGTGCAGGCCAACGAACAACAGGTTGTCGTGGCGCAGGATGTCGCGCACGAGGCGCGGGGCTTCGCTGAGCGGCTGGCCGAACTTTTGGTCCTCGTGCGAGGTCGCGAGGAAGTCGTGCGTGGAGGCGTGCACCCCACTGTTCACGCGCAGGCGCACGCGCTGGCGAATCCCCGCACGCGCTGCGGCCTGAGCGACGCGCTCGGTCTCGAACTCGCTGTCCAGGATGATCGTGCCCACCCCGGCAGCTACCGCGCGCTCAATCTCCTGCACGGACTTGTTGTTTCCGTGGAAGCCGATACGCGCGGGGTCAACACCTGCGGCGAGCGCAACGGCGAGTTCCCCGCCGCTCGCAACGTCGATCGCGAGGCCCTCTTCGGCCATCCAGCGCGCCACCTCGATGCAGAGGAACGCCTTCGTGGCGTAGTACACGGTGGCGGAGGTACCGATGCGCTCGGCTTCGGACTGCAGGGCACTGCGCACCTCGATGGCGCGTGCGCGGGCGGCGTTCTCGTCGACCACGTAGAGCGGGGAGCCAAACTGCTCCGTGAGCGCGGTGGCGCGAATGCCGTTCAGCTTGAGTTCGCCGCAGTTCCGGCCGCGGCGCGCGGTCGGCGGAAAGACGCGTGGGTCGATCGCGTTGGACGTGTCCGTGCGGGTCGCCTGGGTCATGGTGTGCTCCTGGGGTGTGAATCGTGTCGTCAACGCTCGCGGGTCGCAACGGGCGACCGATGGCGAGCGGACCCGGATTGGCCCCTGAAGCCGTGCGAACGGAGCCGGAGCTCAGAACGGACCCGTCTAGCTTAGCGTGCTGCGCATGCCGAATCGGGAGTGTTACAGGGGTGCCGCGCGGGTGGGTCTGTACCGCGCGGTGACGCAGTGCGGCCCCGGACTTCTGCCCGGGGCCGCACGCTGAGTGCGAACGTCGTCAGCGCCGCACGGCGAACGGAGAGAGGTCGAGCGGGCGCTCGCCCACGGTAGGGGTCTCCCCCGCGACAAGTTGCGCGACGACCTCACCAGTGATGGGACCGAGCGAGAGCCCGTGCATGTTGTGCCCCGCCGCGACGATGATCTCCGGGCGGCCCGGCACGGGGCCGAGCAGCGGCATGCCGTCCGAGGTCATGGGGCGGGCGCCCACCCACTCGTCCGTGCGGCCGGCCCAGTCGGCCCCGGTGATGAGGCCGCGGGCGGCGCGGGTGAGCACGTCGAAGCGATCCCGATTCAGTTGTTCTGGCTTCCCGTCGAACTCCATCATGCCGACGACGCGCAGTCGATCGTGCATCGGGATGACCACACAGTGCCGATCCATCGAATGAATGAGCGTGCTCGGCATGCGCTCGACGGGCACGGTGTAGCTGTACCCCTTTCCTGACACCACGCATGCGGAGCGGATACCGGAGCGGCGCAGGATCGGGGTCGTCCAGGCTCCCGCCGCGACGAGCACGCGGTCTCCCGTCACCGTCGTCTCGCCACCTGCGGCGTCACGGCAGATGACGCTGGCCCCTGATCCCAATCGAAGCGCGGTGAGCCCCGTGCGCACCGTGACGCCGGCCGCTTCCAGGTGGGCAATGAGGCTCGCCACGAATGTGACCGGGTCGAGTGAGAGCTCCCCGGGCAGCAGGAAGCCGCCGTCGATGGCGGGATCGAGCACGGGTTCCTGCGCGTGCAGCGCCGCGCCGCGGAGCACGGGCCCTGGGGCCTCGCCCCACCCGCGCGAGGCGCGCGCCGCATAGTTCGCGTGTGCTGCGCGGAGGTCCACCTCGTCGGAGCACGTCATGAGGTACCCCATCCCGCCGCCGGAGGTGTCGATCCCCGCGGCAGCGAAGCGGTGCAGCGCGGGCAACAGTTCGTCAGCGAACTGTGCGAGCGCGGCAGCACCGCGGGCGGCGGGTGCCCGCATCGAAGCGCGGAGAAAGCCCAGCCCGAAGCCAGCGAGCTTGGGCAGGCTCGGGATCGCGATCGACAGGTACGACGAGCGAGTGAAGAGGCCGGTGAAGATGTCGCGCGCGGTGTTCGGGGATGCGAGCGGTGCGACCTGCTGCGGGGTGAGCTCCCCGGCATTGCCGGTTGCGGCCCCCGCTCCGAGGTGGTCGCGCTCCACGATGGTGACGCGGTGGCCGCCCCGCACGAGCGCGAATGCAGAGCACAGGCCGATGAGCCCGCCGCCGACGATAACGATGTGCTGCTGGGTCATTGCTGGTGAACTCCTTTGTTCGTTGCGGCCAGGATAGCCGTGGGAAGCCCGCGTTCGGCAGCAGCGCCGAGCGCGCGGATCGTTTCGAGCGCCGCGGATGTCTCAAATCCTGAGGTGCACACGGCGATCACGGTGGGGGTGTCTTCACCGTTGCGGGTAAACCAGGCGACGTCATGGCGAAGGCCCGTCACCCAGCCGCTCTTGGATCCCCACTCGCGCACATCGGCGAAGCCGTCTGCGAGCACCGGGAAGCGCTGCGCACGGAGATGGCGCTGCAGCCGAGCTGCGGAGTCGGGGCTGAGTAGGGTGCCCGCGATGATCTCACGCATCGTCGCGGCAAGATCCGAGGCGCTCGCTTCGTGGGTGTCGCCACGCTCGCGCGCCGCGTAGTCACCGATGAGCCGCGTCATGCGCGCGGTCGGGGCGCCCGCTGCACCAAATGCCGCGGTGACCGCCGCAAGACCCACGCGCTGCGCCAGCATGTTTGTGCCCTCGTTCGCCGAGACTTCGATCATGCGGGCGAGGCACACAGCGAGCGATACCTGGCGCCCCTCAGGCGGGAAGCCCGCGTCGATCTCGTCGGGTGTGAATCCGAAGCTCCCCGCGCCGGCGACCGCGCTCGCGAAATGGTGCTGGCTCACCACCTGTTCGTCGAGGTCGAGTGCGCCATGGTCGACCGCCCGAAGCACCGCGAGCGCGAGCCCCAGCTTGATCGTGCTCGCCGCGTAGAACACGCGCTGAGAGCCACGCGCTGCAAGCTGCTCGCCCCCGGCGGCCAGCACCGCGAACGTCGCGATGGGCGCGGTGTCGTGGGTGCCCGCCACGGATGAATCCGTGGGCACGGCCTGGTCTCGAGCGAGGTCGGGGCACAGCAGCGCGCAGATGGCGGCGGCAGCGGCAGCGGCGTCCGCCGCCGAGAACGCGCGCGTGACGACCGCTACGCGACGCACCCCCGATCCCGTGCGGATCCGTGCCGCGTGGAACCGCAGGCCGCCACGACCGCCCCACACCTCGCGCTCAACCGCGCCGTCACGGAGCGCGGAGCGGATCGGCCCCTCAGCAGCCCCAGGGACCTGGGCTCCCCACGCCGCGTCGCGCTCGAGCCAATCGGCAATACTCGCCGCGGTCACCGGGTGCCGCGCAGCTGGGTCAGGCCGCTCCGGAAAACCATCGCCCGCGAACGGTGCCGCAGCACGAAACCCGACGGCGCGGGCGCTCCCGTCTCCTGCGTCCGCCTCCACAACCAGCTGCCAGGCAAGCACGGGGATCCCGTCGGAGTAGGCGCCGTGCTCCCCCGAATCGGGCCGCTCACTAAACAATGTCGAGCCTTGGCGAAGCACCCTCGGCGACAAGTCGACCGCGCGCGCCCAGCGGTACGCAGTCGACACCGTAGCCGTGGCCGAACGGCAGCCCCCACAGCAGCGGTACCCCGAGCGGCGCGAGCATCTCCTCGGCGATCGCGTGAATCTCCTGCAGCGGGCCACACTTCACCCAGGTGCCCAGTCCGATGCCGCGCGCCCCCTCGAAATAGCCAGAGCGGAGCAGGGTCAGGAGGAAGCCATCGATTCGATACGGATCCTCCGTGACGTCCTCAAGCAGCACAATGCGACCGTCTGCCCGCACCCGGTCGCGGGGATGCGCACCCGCGGTCATGACAAGCAGGCTGAGGTTTCCCCCAGCAATGCGACCCTCTGCGGTGCCCGGCACGATGGGGTCGACCCCCGGCCCGGTGAGCACCCGACCAGCAATCGGGTTGAACAGCGCGCGCTTCAGCGCAGCAACGTTTCCCGGATCCCCCATCAGATCTCCCGTACCCAGCATCGGCGCAAAGAGCGTGACCACGTTGAGCTCGTGCTCCCAGAACTCGTGGATCGCCGTGATGTCCGAAGATCCGATGAGCAGTTTCGGCCGAGCGGTGCGCAATTCAGCAGGATCGAGCAGATCGAGGATCCGCGCGGCCCCGTACCCGCCGCGCATGCAGAACACCGCAGCGAGCGAATCGTCGAGCCAGGCGCGACGCAGGTCTTCCGCCCGGTCGCGGTCCTCTCCCGCAAGGTAGCTTCCCGCGCGCGGGTGCGTGTCGAGCACGTGGTCGCCCACCACGGGCACGAGGCCCCACGATTCGAGCAGCGCGACCGCTTCGCGCAATCGTTTCTTGGGCACCGCACTGGAGGGCGAGACGAGGCCCACGCGATCGCCCGGGCGCACGGGCTCCGGGCTGAGCGCGAGCGACGACGTTGAAGGAACGGGAGTGCTAAGCGACATGGGTGTTCTCTTTCGTGTTCACTTTCGTGTTCTCGTGCGTGCGGGCGGGCTCGGCGCCGGTGTCTCGCAGCTGCCGCGATGGCACCACCGAGAGGAGTCGACGGGTGTACTCGTGTTGGGGATCAAGCAAGACCTGCTCGACCGTGCCGTGTTCGACGATCTCGCCGCGATACATCACCGCGACCCGGTCCGCGATGTTCCAGGCAAGGCCCAGGTCGTGCGTAATCACGAGCGCCCCGAGGCCGAGCTCGCACCGCAGCCGCAGTAGGAGCGACAGCACGCCCGCACGCACAGAGGCGTCGAGGCTGGCAACCGGCTCATCGGCGACCAGGAACTCGGGGCCGAGCGCGAGTGCGCCCGCGATCACCACGCGCTGACGCTGGCCGCCGGAAAGCTCCTGCGGGATCGCTTCGAAGAACTGCTCGGGCGGCGTGAGCTCAGCGTCAGCGAGTGCTCGGGCCACCCGCTCACGCTCGTCGCCCGGCAGCCGGTGCAGTCGCGGCCCCTCAGCCACAGCCTCATAGACCGTGTGCTTCGGGTTGAGCGCCGCGGAGGGATCCTGCAACACAAATTGCACACGACGTCGGTACTCCTTGAGATCGCGTCGGCGGGTCGAAAGCGGCGCACCGCGGTAGTTCAGCTCACCCGAGCTGGGCTCCTGCAGCCCGAGCACGGTACGCGCGAGCGTGGTTTTCCCGGAGCCTGACTGCCCCACGAGGGCGATAATCTCCCCCGGACGGCAGGTAAGGTCGACGTCCTTCACAGCGGCGTGCGCACGCTCACCACGACCGAACACCACGTTCAACCCGCGCGCCGAGATCACCGCGTCCTCCAGCGAGAGCACGCTCGTTGGCGTCGCGGAGATGGCCGTCGGCTCCGGACGCGGGCGGGAGCCCGGACCGTCGGGCCCCGGCGCGTCTGGTGCCGTGTAGCCGGGCAGCGACAAACGCGAGGCCCAATCACCGATGGTGGGGAATGCTGCGGCAAGCGCCTGCGTGTGCGGGTGACGCGGCGCTCCCATCACCTCGGCAGACGGCCCCTCCTCAACGATCTGGCCGTGCTGCATGACCACGATCCGCTCGCAGGTTGATGCGAGCACCGAGAGGTCGTGGCTGATCATGAGGAGCGTCAGCCCACGCTCGCGCACCATTGCGCGCAGCAGTTTCAGGATCTGGTCCTGCACAATCACGTCGAGGGCGGTGGTCGGCTCGTCGGCGATGATGATCTCCGGTTCGCAGGCGAGCGCCATCGCGATCATGACGCGCTGCTTCTGGCCGCCCGAGAGTTCGTGCGGATAGCTCGCGGCTTTACCAGCGGGAAGGTCGACCTGACCGAGCAGCTCGGCGACACGAGCGCGCCGCCGATCCGCGTCACGGTACTGCGCTCGATCGCCGCTCGCGTGGAGGCGCAGCGCTTCGCCGATCTGGTCGCCGATGCGCTGCACCGGGTTCAGGGAGTGCATTGCGCCCTGGAACACGATCGCGGCCTCCGTCCAGCGCACGGCGCGCAGGCGACCCCAGCGCATATCCGCGATCGATTCGTCTCCGAGCAGGATGCGGCCCTCGATCTTCGCGTTCGCGGGGAGGAGGCGCAGCACGCTCATGGCGAGCGTTGATTTCCCGCACCCGGACTCTCCAGCGAGGCCAACCGTGTCGCCCGCGGCGAGCGTGAGGCTCACTCCGCGGACGGCCTCGACGGTGCCGCGACCGCGGCCATCGTGCGTGCGGTAACTGATTCGAACATTGTCAAAAACAAGCTGGGGCATCATCGACCTCGCAGTGTGGGGTTGATCACGGACTCGAACGCGCGGCCAACGAGCGTGAACGCGAGCACCACGACAGCGATCGCGATACCGGGTGGCAGCACGTACCACCAGTAGCCGCCGGTCGCGGCCCCGGTGTCGAGCGAGAGCTTCAGCATCGAGCCCCAGGAGATGGTGCTGGGGTCGCCGAGGCCGAGGAAGGACAGAGTCGACTCCGAGATAATCGCGGAGCCAACCGTCAGCGTGGTGTTCGCGAGCACGAGCGGGAGCACCGCGGGCAGTACGTGGCGCACGAGCACATGCCCGTCACCCGCGCCGAGTGCCCAGGCGCGCTCGATGTATCCGCGCGACTCGACGGTGAGGGTCTGCGCCCGCACGAGGCGCGACGTCGAGGCCCAGGACGTCACTCCGATCGCGATGATGATCGTCACGACGCCAGGACCGAGCACACTGGAGAGCACAATGGCGAGCACCAGTGAAGGCACCACGAGGAAGAAGTCGATCACCCGAAGCAGGATCGCCTGGGTCGCCCCGCGGAAGTGGCCTGCCGCCATGCCCACCGCGGTCCCGATGACCATCGATACGAGCGTCGCGGCGAAGCCGACGAGCAAGGATGCCCGTGCACCCCACACCAGCAGCGCGAGCACACTGCGCCCCTGCGGGTCGGTGCCGAGCGGCAGCTCCCAGCTGGGTGGCTGGTTGGGCAGCGTGGTGAGCCGCGTCACGTCAAGCGTCACTGCGGGAAACAGGAGCGGTGCGGCGAGCGCGAGGCCCACCACAATCGCGAGCAGCACGAGGCCGATCATGCCGGAGCGCTGAGCGCGAAACTCGCGCCAGACTTCGGCCGCACGAGCGCGGCGGCGAGCGGCGGCAACGCCGCGGGCGGTGAGGGTCGGAGTACTCATGCGGTGCGCAACCTCGGGTCGAGCGATCGATACAGCAGATCGGCAATGAAGTTCATCAGAATCACGATCGCGGAGAACACGACGAAGGTGCCCTGCAGAACGGGGAAGTCAGGAGCCCGGAGCGCTTGGAAGGTGAGGTAGCCGAGGCCCGGCCACGAGTACACGGCCTCAACAGTCACGGCACCACCGATCAGCCCGCCCAGGGCGAGAAACACCAGTGTGACGGTGGGCAGCAGCGCATTCGGGATCGCGTGGCGGCGACGCACCCCGCTCTCGTGCAGGCCCTTCGCGCGGGCCGTGGTGAGGTAGTCGGAGCTCATCTCCTCGAGCAGCGACGCCCGCATCACCAACAGATACTGCGCATACACGACCGCAGCGAGAGTGAGCACGGGGAGCACCATGTGGTGGGCAACATCGAGCACGTATGCGAGCCCCGTGTGCTGCGCACCGACAGTCACCATGCCCCCGGTGGGAAACCAGTGCAGCGTGCCGGCGAAGACCAGCAGGAGCAGCAGTCCGAGCCAGAACGTTGGCACCGACCAGAGCGTCAGCGCGATGCCGGTCTGGCTGCGATCGAAGAACGAGTCGCGGCGCCACGCTGCGCGCTGTCCGAGCCAGAGTCCCAGCACCAGCGAAAGCAGAAACGCGGTTCCGGTAAGGAGCAGGGTGGGCACGATGCGCTCACCGATCAGTTCGAGCACCGGCTGGTTGTAGGTGTACGAGTAGCCCAGGTCGCCACTGAACAGATTGGTGAGGTATCGCCAGAACTGCGACATGAGCGGCTGATCAAGCCCCATCTCGACGCGCATCGCCTCGAGCTGTTCGGGGCTTACCCGGCGGCCCTGGGCGAGCGAACGCACCGGGTCGCCAGGCAGGATGCGGAACGCGAAGAAGCCGAGCACAACGACCATGAGGAGCGACACCAGCGCCCCTGCTGCCTTTGTCCCAGCAAAACGCCACCAGCTGCCGCTGCGGCGCGGCTCATCGGGGTCGGGCCCCGACGCCCCGGCGGGGCCCGGGTGGGCCCCGCCGGTCAGTACGACGTCGGTCATCAGTTACTCCCGATCGTCCGCAGCGGTTGCGCGGCGCCGCGCGAAGAGGACACCGCCGAGGAGCAGCACTGCCGCCGCGCCGCCAACGATCCACCAGGTCGCACCAGCACCGGACCCGCCATCGCCCGCGGGAGCAGCCGCGAGCGGGGTGGCCGAGTAGAGACCCCACGGCCCATTCTGGGCGAGAATCACGCCACCCTCAGCGGGCTGCTTCTGGACATCGGTGAAGCGGTCGGAGCGGTACGCCTGGAAGGCATCGCCGTAGTAGAGCACATTGTTCGAGGCCGACTCATAAATCAGCTTCTGTAGCCCAACCATCAGTTCCGCACGCTTGTCCGCGTCGAGCTCCGAGTGCATTTGCGCGTACATCGCGTCGAACTCCGGTGAGCACCAGTTCGATTCGCTGGTTGCGCCTGAGCCGTCAGCGTTCGGGCGCGAGCTGCACTGGTTGAGCGCCATCAGGAAGTCGGGATCGGGTCCCATCGACCAGCCGGTGAAGTACAGGTCGTAGCGACCCAGAACCGATTCGTCGTTCACCTGTGCCGCGGACAGCATGGTGGTCTTGATCTCGATGCCGATGTCTGTGAGCCACGGCTTCACGAAGTCAGCGACCTGCTGGTGCGTGGAGCTCGCAGAGTTGCCCATGAGGCGCAGGGAGATCGGTGCCCCGTTCTTGTCAAGACGCAAACCGTTCGGTCCCATCTCGTAGCCCGCATCGTCCAGCATCTTGTTCGCCGCAGCAGGGTCGAACGCGAGCGGCAGCGAGGCGGGGTCAACATCCCAGTAGAACTTCGGGTAGAGCGGCGGCACCTCACCGGTCGCCTGCGCACCGTGCCCGCCAAGCACCTTGTCAAGCAGAGTCTTCGAGTCGATCGCGCGGATAATCGCGCTCCGCACGACGGGGTCGTGGAGCACCGGGTTCCCATCGCCCAGAGGCTTGCCGTCAATGTCGGTCGCCCCCGGGTTGATCGCGATTGAGGAGTAGCCGCGGCCCGCACCCGAAACGGTGGTGATCCCGTCAATTCCTTCGAGCGCCTCGAACTGCGCCACCGTGAGATCGCCGATCATGTCAAGCTCACCGGTCTTGAGCGCCTGCACTGCGGCATCCGAGTTCTTGAAGGGAATCCACGTCACACCGCCGGACGGCGCAATCCCGTGGCGGTAGTTCGGGTTCGCCGTCATCACGACCCCATCAGTCTTCGAGGAGGACTGCACAATGAACGGGCCAGACCCCACGGCATCCGCGTCGTTCGCGAACCCTGCGGGGTCGTCGATCTTGGACCACACGTGGCTCGGAACGATCGGCAGATCGGTTCCGGGGTTCGCGCCCTGCGGGTCGCGCAGCTGCATCACGACGGTCTCCGCGTCGGGCGCCGAGATGCTCTCGATGTTCTCCACGAGCGAGCCGTTGGCCATCTTCAGCGCGTCGTCGCCCTGAATTGCCTCGACCGTCCAAATCACGTCGTCGGCGACAATCGGCTCGCCGTCCGACCACTTCGCACCCTGCTCCAGGTGGAAAGTCCACTCCTTGGCATCGTCGCTCGCCTCCCACGACTCAGCGATCGCGGGCGTCTCCGTGTTGTCTTCCGCCGCCCATTCCACGAGCGGTTCGTACTGCAGCCGCATGATCTCGAGGCTCGTCCAGAGGACTGAGAGAAAGGGGTTCATTGTGTCGACGTCGCCCAACAGCGCGACGCGAATCGCGGGCTTCTGCGCCTCAGCGTTCGCAGCTGGGGCAAGCCCTGCCAGAAGAATACTCGCCGCGCCCAGCCCGGCGAGCGTGCGCGCAGTGCGCCGCCGCCAGCGCGAAGCGCGCCCAGTTGTGTGTGCCGTCATCGTTGCCACTCCTTTGTGTTTACGTTTCCCAAATGTGCAATTCGTCGGTGAGTGACCGCCTGGGCCCTTCGCGTGAATATCCCGGGAAAACCGCACAAAATCAAGGAAATTCAATCCGAACGAAGCTTGCACTCGACAAGGTATCGGTGAATGATAGGAATCACAAGATCAACTTTTGGCGACAGCGCGGTCGCCCACCCCAGGAGGATCCGATGTCTAAACCCGACACCGCCGCCCGCCTTACCGCCGCAGAGCTCTGTGCGCGGCTCATCCGTTTCGACACCTCGAACTACGGTGAGGGTCGCAGCGCAGGAGAGTCAGATCTCGCCACGTGGATTCACGCTGCGCTTGAGCGGGCGGGCTACGAACCGCACATCGTCGGCCCGTCGCCCGCGCGCGCATCCGTGGTGCTGCGAGTTCCCGGCACCGACGCCACGCTGCCCGCGCTCCTCGTACACGCGCACACTGATGTGGTGCCCGTCGAACCCTCGCAGTGGACGGTCCCCGCATTCGCGGGCCGCATTTCTGACGGCTATGTGTGGGGTCGTGGTGCGACCGATATGAAGGACATGGTGGCGATGACGCTCGCGACGCTGCTCGAGTGGGCCCGCGCGGGGACCCGGCCGCGCCGCGACATCGTCGTGCTCTTTGTCGCGGATGAGGAGTCGGGCGGCGAGCACGGAGCGCTCTGGCTCGTACGAAACCGGCCGGAGCTCTTCGCCGGGGTGAGCTTCGCGATCGGCGAATCGGGCGGTGACGCGACCGAACTCGCGGCGGCGGACGGCACTCCCGTGCGCTGCTATCCCATCGCCACCGGGGAACGGGGGACGCTCCACCTTCGCCTGCGCGCGCGCGGCACGGCCGGGCACGCGTCGCGTCCGCATCCCGGGCACGCGCTCGAGCGACTCATCGCGGCCTGCCACCGCATCAACACGTACGCGTGGCCGCTCCGACTCACCGAGACCGTCCGGAGCTACATCGAGACGATCGACCGCGCGCTCGGCAATGATCCCGATCTGGAGAGCGAAGCCGGCGTGCTCGCTGCGATCGATCGACTCGGCCCCGCGGGCGACGTCGCAGCAGCGACGATCCGCTGCACGGCGACGACAACGGTGGTGAACGCGGGAATGACCGTCAATGTGATTCCGGGCTCTGCCGAGGCGCTCGTCGACGTGCGGTGCCTCCCCGGCACGGAGGAAGAAGCCGTCGAGACGCTTCGTGAACTCATCGGCCCCGATCTCGACTGGGAGTTCGTCGATCGGCAGTCCCCGGTCAGCGCCCCCGCGGACTCCCCCTGGTTCGATGCGATGCGCGACGCCATTCTCGCGCACGACCCCGAGGCGGTCGTGCCTCCCGTCTGCATGGGTGGCGGCACCGACGCAAAGGCGTTCGCGCAGCTCGGCATCGCGGGCTACGGTTTTGCTCCGCTCACGGCCGACCCGGGCGGGCGTCGCCCCGCCGGCGCCCACGGCGCGGACGAGCGGATGCCAGTCGCTTCGATCAACGGTGGTCAGCGGATTCTCGAGGAGTTTCTCCGACATGTCTAATCCCGCATCGCTCGCGTTCGACGCAGAGCGCTTTGCTACCGAGCGGGTCGCCGCTCTGCGCTCCCCGGCTTCCGTGCTTGCCGTCAGTGGAGCCGATCTCGCACGCGTGGCCGGGGTAGGCGACCGCGGGGACGGCCTCCCGCCGGACTGCGAGACGGTGTTCCGGATTGCCTCGGTGACGAAGTCATTCACCGCGGTGCGCATCCTCCAACTGCGCGATGCCGGACTTCTCGATCTCGAGGCCCCGGTGTCCGCATACCTCCCAGGCGCACGCATGACCCCGGCGCACTGGGCCGCTGAGCTTCGGCTTCGTCATCTCCTCGCGATGTCCGGCGGGCTCCCCACCGATGACGCCTGGGCCGATCGACTCGAGGCGCTCCCGGCCGCGGAGTTTGACGCGTTGCTCGAGAGCGGCATCCGTCTCGTCCGCGCTCCCGGCACGGGATACGAGTACGCAAACCTCGGCTGGGCAATGCTCGGCAGGATCGCCGAGCGCATCGATGGCCGACCGCTCCCTGCCCAGGTCGAAGCAGAGGTGCTCGTACCTCTGGGCCTCACCGGCGTGCGTTTCACCCCGCCCGCCGGACGACCGCTCGCGGTGGGTCACGCGCGCAGGCGTGGCACGTGGATTCCGCAGCCACTCACCGGGCCCGGAGCCTTCTCCGCGATCGGCGGGCTGTTTGCTTCCGCGGCCGATCTGCTCCGCTGGGCTGCATGGTTGGCCGCCGCGTTTTCTGGCGGGGGCGCAGCAGTGCCCTCCGACGCCGAGGATCACGTACTCTCCGCGGCAAGTCGGCGCGAAATGCAGCGAGTGCAGTGCGCGTTCTCCCCCACCGCCGGATACGGGTACGGCCTCATCGTGGAGGAGACCCCCGAGCACGGCAGAGTCATCTCACACTCCGGTGGCTATCCGGGATTCTCCGCGCACCTCCGCTGGAGCCCTACGACCGGGCTCGCCATGTGCGGCCTCGAGAACGCGGGCTACTCCGGACTCTACGACACGGTTCCTGGAGCATTCGCGCGGCTCCAGGAACGCGCCCAGCCGATTGTCGAGCTGGGCGATCCCCAGCCGTTCATTCCCGTGCCGTCAACAGAACTGGCCTCGCCGTGGCCGGAGACCCGGGCGGCCGTTACCACCGTGCAGCAATTGTTCGATCGTCCGGCCGAGCTCTCTGGGTGGTCCGCGGCAGAACGCACTTCTTTCGCGGCCTGCGTCGCGCAGGACCTCCCGCTCGCTGAACGAAGTGATGAGTTCGCGAGAGCACGCGTGGCGCTCGGGCCAGACGCCGCCCCCGATCCCGCAGGTCCCTGGTTTCCCACCGCCGCACGCGCGCTCTGGCGTATGATCGGGCGGCAGCAGGAATGCGAGCTCGGCGTGGACCTCAGCCCCACCGAGCCGCCTCGCATTCAACGGATCACGCTTCGCGTGTACCGCAGGTCGGACCGAGAGGACGCGCATGCCCCCCAGCCCTGACAGCAGCTCGACCCCGCGGCGTCGGTCGTCGGCGCTGAAGTCACGGATACTGCAGGCTGAGCGGGCCGCGTTCGAACGCGCAGCCGTTGCATTCGAAACGGATGCGGCGCTTGAGCGTGCAGCCTCCGTGATCGCAGGAAGCCGCCGCCGTTTCGTGCTCGGCAGGGGCGCCTCACACGGGCTCGCGACCGCGCTGGCAACCGCGCTCAGCGCAAGTTTTAGCCAGGTGACGCTCGCGGCACCACCGGCGCTCGAAGCGCTCGATCTCCTCGCAGACGTGCGTGGCGGGGACTCGCTCATCGCGCTCTGCACGCGTCCATACCGGCGCGACGTCGTGGAGATCTCGCGCCAGTACGTCGCGGCTGGCGGCACGCTCATCATTGTGACCGACAGCGCGGACTCCCCCTTGAGCGCCTTCGCGGCGGAACAGGTCATTGTCGACACCGAGGACCGGGAACTGGGAGACACCTCGGCCGGCATCGTGCTCGCGCTTCGACTGCTCGCCGACCTCGCCGCCGCAAGCTCTAAGGGGGCCACGCGGCGGGCCCAGGAGCGTGACCGCCTGGGAGAGGCACTCGATCTCTACGTCCCAGCCCAGCGGTGGGACGGTCGCGCACCCGATCCCCGCCTCGGCGGGAGTGTGGTCTAGCCGGCCGCAAGCCGCGAACGCGCGCACAGCCTCTCTCCCCCCTGAACAAAGAAATCGCGGTGTGCGGAGGAAACCTTCCGTTTTCCTCCGCACACCGCGATTTCGCCACGGGATGCAGTGCCCTGCGAGGCGTGGCCCGCCCGCCGGCATTGCGGGTGGCGGGCCACAGGGTGGGGATTTAGCCCACACCCTCCATCATCTCCGTGTGCGTGTTGCCCACCCGGGCGAGCACCTCGGGGCGGTTCCGCTTCACCCACCAGAAGCGAGCGAACGCGGCGAGCATCGTGAGCGCGAACAGGTACGGGATCACGTTGATCGGGAACGCGGGTACGGGCCACACGTTCGCAAAGAAGACGTATCCCATGGCCACCACTGCGATGACCGCGCAGAGCCACACGAGTCGGTTCGGGATCCCGGCCTTCGTCGTGTACACCACACCTGCAATCGCGACGAGCGCGTACGCAACCATGTAACCGTAAGTGCCGTACGTGTCGACCCACACGACGATATCCATCGGGTGCGTGCCCGCGAGCAACAGGATGATGTCGAGGATGATCGCGGCGGGGCCGGCAATGAGCAGCACGCGGTGCGGGGTGAGGTGCGTCTCATGCGTGCGGCCGAAGCGCTCGGGCATGATGCCCTCCTTGCCCATCACGTAGACGATGCGGCCCACGACGTTGAGCGGGGCGACGACCACGGCGAAGAAGGATGCTGCGACGCCGAACACCAGGACAGGCGCGAACCAGCCAGGCATCCCAATCTTGTCGTTGATCGCCTGCAGGGGGCTCGCCACCTTGCCGAGCTCATCGCCCAGCACGGCAATCTGCGTGTACGCGGCGAACACGTACAGCACGCCGACCACGACGGCGCTCCACATGATCGCCCGCGGGATTGCGGTGTGCGGGTTGCGTGCCTCACGGCCAAGCGCGTCAGCAGAGGAGAAGCCGACGAAGCCGAGGATACCGAGCACCATGCCCGCCGCGACGCCTTGGAAAGGCACGCCCTCGAAGGAGAACTGCGTGGGATCCCACGCGTCCGGCCCGAGCCACACGAGCGCGGCTACGAGCAGGATCAGGATGATCGCAACGGAGGCGAGCTCGAGCACGAGCGAGACGCGTGCCGAGATCCGAATACCGCGGATCGTGAAGAAGGTGCCAAGGCCACCGATGATAATGGCGAGCGCGATCAGCCAGCCGGTGCTGCCGGCCTGCGAGATCCCGAAGATCTGCAGCAGGTCGGACATGTACGAGATCGCACCGCCGAGCGAACCTGCGGCGATACCCCACGAGCCGATGAGCAGCGCGGTGCCTGCGGCGAACGCGCCCGTCGGGCCGAGGCCCTTCGACACGTAGGTGTAGAGCGATCCCGCGGAGGCGTGGCGACGGGCAAACATCGAGATGATGTAGCCGACGCAGAGGATCACAATCGTTGCGAGCACGAAGGCGAACATCGTGCCGTTGCCCGCGCCCAGGAAGATCGAGGCGGCGGTGAAGGCGATGACGGCGCTCGGCGCGATGTTGGCGATGGCCTGGGCCGCGAGCTCGGGGCCAGACATCACCCCTTCGCGGAGGCCGGCGTCGACCTTTCGTTCTGTGGTCTGAGTCATGTCAGTACGTGAGTCTTTTCTCTTCGTCGAGGAAGTGGGTCGGGTTACGGAATGAGCAGCGTGCGCAGCACGCCGCCGGCCTGCAGGTCGTCGAGCGCCTCAGCGGCCTCGTCGAGGGGGCGGCGGCCCGAGATCAGCGGATCGAGCTTCAGCTGGCCGTCCATGTAGCGGTCGACGAGCGCGGGGATGTCGATCGACGGACGCACGGAACCGTAGTTCGAACCGAGGATGCGCTGGTCGGCCTCCGCGAGCACGAGCGGCTCGAACGAAGCCTTCGCACCCGTGGGCGGCAGCCCGACGATCACGGCAGCGCCGCCGAGGCCCAGCATCTGGATCGCCTGCTCGGTGGTCGAGGTGCGGCCGATCGCGTCGAACACGTAGTCCACGCCGTCAGGCATGAGCTCGAACAGCTGCTCGACCGCGTCGCGCTCGGACGCGTCGATGCGGTCGGTCGCGCCGAACTGCAGCGCCATCGTGGTCTTCTCGGCCACGACGTCGATCGCAATGATGCGCTCGGCGCCCGCGAGCTTCGCGCCCTGCACCACGTTGAGGCCCACGCCACCGCAACCGATCACGGCAACGGTTGCGCCTGGCTCGACGGCGGCGGTGTTCAGCACCGCGCCCACACCGGTCGCAACGGCGCAGCCGACCACGGCGATGACATCGAGCGGGGCATCGTCGCGCACCTTGATCGCGCCCGATGCGGGCACGATGACCTCTTCGGCGAACGAGGAGACGCCGAGGTAGTGGTGCAGCGGCTCTTCGCCGGCCGAGAGGCGCGAGGTGCCGTCAAAGAGCACGCCCTGCGGCGCAACAACGGTGGCCACCTTCTGGCAGCGCGCCTCGTGCCCCTGCAGGCAGTAGCGGCACTCGCCGCACGGCGGCACCCAGCTGAGCACCACGTGGTCGCCCACTGCGAGCGAGGTGACGCCCTCACCCAGTTCGACGACAACGCCAGAGCCCTCGTGGCCCATCACCATCGGGGCGGGCGCATCCCACTCGCCGCGCTTCACGTGCAGATCCGAGTGGCACACACCGGCGGCGGCAATCTTGACGCGCACCTCCCCCGCCTTCGGGGCAGCGAGCTCGACGTCGAGAACCTCGACGCGGGTCTCCGGATCGCGGAACACCACAGCCTTCATCAGGAAAACTCCTTCGTAATTCGATTCATTCGGCTCGCGTGCCAGCCGGAGTGTGGCTCGGCGCGAGGACGACTCAGGCGATCGTACGGAGCTTCGGTGCGCACTGTCACTGCACCAGGTGTCGGTTCCTGAACACTCAGATCACCACTTGGTACACTTGAGGCATGGCTCTCGACCTTTCCGCGGTCGTCCGCGCGGTCGGCGGACGCTGCCTTCCGCAGCGGCTCGATGAACGCACGCCCGTCGACGGCGTAACCGCACTGCACGCGTACGTCGTGGTGGGCAACCCGAACTACGCCACGCTCATTACCGGCCCTGAACAGGACCTTCTCGACCGGCTCGCCGCGGGTGGCCCCGCACGCGAGGCGCTGCTCGGCGCGGTGTTTGTCAGCCCGAGCAGCGATCCCAATCTCGCGGCAGCGCTCGCCGAGCACGGGATGACCGCGATCCTCGGCACCCGGCTCGCGGACGTGGCCCTGCATGCGACGCTCACCACGATCATCTCGGAGGATCGCGCAGCAGCGGATCGGCTCGTCACCGCGGGCATGAACGTGCTGACACAGGTCGCCCGCCGCGGCGGGATTACCGCGGTGATTGCCGAGCTCGCGCACCGCATCGATGGCTGGGCGGTCCTCCTCGATGCGCAGGGCCAGCTCATCGCGAGCGCGGGCGCCGGCCGCCTCCACGTCTCCGACGCGATCGCCGTCGCGACTGGGCGCCCCGTGCGCGTGCGTCACCTCGGGCTGCAGCTCCACCAGGTCGGATCGGATCGGGATCTGGCCGGTCGCCTCGTGATCGCCACCCGCTCCAGCCGTACGAGTCACGCCCGCGACCTCGCCTCGCTCGCCGCGGCATTGTTCGATCTCCTGCTGCGCACCCACGACCCCACCCTCACCGAGCACTTGGGGCGCGAGGCGTTGCTCGACATTCTGCTCGCCGGCGGGCCGGCCGCGCCGCGGCTGCTGCACCGATGGGGTGTGCACGAGCCCATGCTCACCGCGTTCGAGCTCGGGGCAAAGACGCGCACCATTGACGCAGAACGCCTGCTTCGCCGTTGGTTCGACGAGCTGGGCGCAGAGCACGTGTTTGCCGCGGGGCCCGGCCGAGTGCGCGGCTTCATGCGCCCCGAACTCACCCCCGAGATCATCGCTCGCGTGCAGAGTTTCTCACCCGTGGCGGGCAGCCGGCTCCATCTCGGAGTCGGGTCGCCCGCGCCTGTGGACGCGCTCTCACGCAGCGCGGTGCAGGCGCGCCAAGCCCTCGACGCCGCGTTTGAGGACGGGCAACCGGCGGTCGAGTACGCAACGCTCTCAACCGTCGGTCTCGTGTTCTCCGCGCTCGATCACGCTGCGGGCACGGAGATTGCCAGCGTGCTTGATCCGCTCCGCGGGGCAGATGGCGCGCACGGGGAACTCACGGAGACGTTGCGGGTGTTTCTCGCAGAGCTCGGCGCCCACCGCGCAAGCGCAGAGCGCCTGCGCATCCACCGCCAAACGCTCGTGTCGCGCGTGCGTCGAATCGAGGAACTCACGGGGCTCTTCCTCGACCGCGCCGACGACCGCACTGCGGCGTGGCTCGCGCTGCGGGCCACCGGCGTGTAGGCCCGGACGCCCGGCGCTCGCGAACGAGCAGCAGGCCGCTACTCGCAGACGCCCTTCGCGCGCATCTTCGGGTCGGACACAGCAGTCGGGGCGAGATCCGCAGACACCGTCACTGAGCCCGTACTCGAGAGGGCGATGTCCGTGAGCGTGATGCCCGCGGGGAGCTGATCACGCACGCACACCGGCTCCGGCCGCAAGATCGGGTCAAGGAGCGTCCCAGTAGCTGCCGCAATCTGCTCCGCCGTGAGGTCGAGCCCAGCCGCGCTCACCTGCTTTGGGGTGAGGATGACGTCGCCGTTTGCCACGCCGAGATCCAGCGCAACGGTCACGGGAATCTCTTGCCCGAGCAGCGGAATCGAACGCCCAACGAGGAGCGAGCCGTCTCGTACCTCACCGGTCGTCGCGACACCCTTCGTCACGAGAGACACGATCGAGCCGAGCTGATCCTGCGGCACCGTGAGGCGGACTGATCCATCTCGAATCTCACCGCTCAGCGGGTTGAAGGGCACAAGGCCAGCGGTCACCTTCGCGTCAGCAACGATCCCATCGGTGATCGGCGCATCCGGCACGCTCACTGACACATCGCCAATACCCCCGCGCAGGGCGTTGAGCAGGGCGGATCCGCCTAGATCTACGTCTACGGGGTGATCGTCTGAGATCTTTAGCTGCGCGCGTGCCACACCCTCGATCACTCCGGGGAGGAAAAGCCTGAGCCCCAGCTCCCCCAACCCAGCGAGCACGGCGAGCGCGATGAGCACGCCCAAGAGTTTCTTCCACCAGCTGGACGTACCTCGCGCCATTGCCACACTCCCTCGGGACTATTGTGATCCGAGCCTAGCGGTTTCGCGGCTAGAGGCGCTCGGGCGCGCTCACACCAATGAGATCGAGACCGTTGCGCAGCACCTGGCCGGCGGCGTCGTTTAGCCACAGGCGGGTGCGGTGCAGATCGGTGATCGGCTCCTCACCCATCGGCAGCACGCGGCAGTTGTCGTACCAACGATGGAACGCTGCAGCGAGCTCCTCGAGGAACCGCGCAATGCGGTGCGGTTCGCGCAGCTCCGCGGCACCTGCAACGATGCCGGGGTACTGCTGCAGCTTGCCGAGCAGTTCCGTCTCGGTCTCATGGGTCAACAGTTCGGGCGCGAACGCGCTCCGCTCAAGTCCCGCGGCGGCAGCGTTCCGATCGACCGCGCAGGTGCGGGCGTGCGCGTACTGTACGTAGTGCACCGGGTTGTCGTTCGAGCGGCTGCGCAGCTTCTCGCCGTCGAGCGCGAGCGGCGAGTCTGCCGGGTAACGCGCGAGCCAGTAGCGGAGGGCATCGGCGCCGAGCCACTCGAGCAGATCGTCGAGCTCAATGATATTGCCCGCACGCTTGGAGAGGCGCGCCCCGTTGAGGTTCACGAGCTGCCCGATGAGCACTGTGATGCTCGTCTCAATGTCGTCGCCCGCGGCACCCGCGATGGCGGTCAGGCGGCCGATGTAGCCGTGGTGATCCGCGCCCAGCAAGTAGATCTTCTCGGTGAAGCCGCGATCCATCTTGTCGAGGTAGTAGGCGGCGTCGGCGGCGAAGTAGGTGTAGATGCCATTGCCGCGGGTGAACACGCGGTCCTTGTCATCGCCGAACGTGGTGGTGCGCACCCAGATCGCATCGTCTTCCTCGTAGACGTGCCCCTGCTCGCGCAGGCGATCGATCGCCGCAGCAATGGGGCTGGGCTCGCCATTCGGTCCATCCGTGTGCAGTGTGCGCTCGGAGTAGAACACGTCGAAGTGCACGTTGAAGCGCTCAAGCGAATCCTGAATCTCGGCGAGCTGCAGCTGGTACGCCAGCTCCTGCGCCTGCTCGAGCGCGGCATCGCGGTCGTTCGCAGCGAGTTCCGCAAGGCCCGGGATCTGCTCACGCACGCGTGCGCCGAGCGTCTGGATGTACTCGCCCGGGTACGCGTCCTCGGGTGCTTCCTCGCCGAGCGCGGCGGCAAGCACCGAGCGGCCGAACTTGTTCATCTGCGCGCCGGCGTCGTTGATGTAGTACTCGTTCGTCACCTCGGCGCCCGCAGCGCGCAGCACGCGCGCGGTCGAATCGCCGAGCGCGGCCCAGCGGGTGTGCCCCATGTGCAGCGGCCCGGTCGGGTTGGCCGAAACGAACTCGAGGTTGATGCGCTGGCCGGCGAGGGTGTCGCTGCGGCCGTAGTTTTCGCCCTGTTCCACAACGCGGCGTGCGGTTTCGCCCGCGCTCGCGGCGTCAAGGGTCAGGTTGATGAAGCCGGGGCCGGCGATTTCCGCCTTGGCAACGCCGTCGATCCCCTCGGCAGCCGCCGCGATCTCCTGCGCAAACTCGCGGGGGTTCACCCCGAGGCGCTTCGCAAACTTCATTGCCACGTTCGAGGCCCAGTCCCCGTGCTCTCGGTTCTTGGGTCGCTCCACCTGCGTGTCGGAATCGGTGACCACGAGGTCGAGGCCGCGGGCCCCAACGAGGTCGGTCACGATGCGGGCAAGGGCGGAGGAGAGTTCTTGTGGCGTCACGAGGACTCATTCTAGTCCTGAAGCGGCGCGCCCCGGCCCCACGCGGTGCGCGCCGGCGTTCCGTTGTGCGCTAGGCTGAGAGGGTTGCACATGCTCGCCTCCGTAGCTCAGGGGATAGAGCGCCGGTTTCCGGTACCGTAGGTCGGGGGTTCGAATCCCTCCGGGGGCACTGCAACACTTGGCTCGCAGAGCGAGTTCTATTGAGGGGCTGACCGGCTAGAAATAGCTGGTCAGCCTCTTTTTTATTCCCTTCTGCCCGTCGGGCCGGCTCGCTCCTCTGGCTCAGCGTTCTGAAGGTCCGTAGGTCGGCGTGGGGCAAACGTGGGGCAAGCCGTTATCGCACGAGTGGGAAACGGAGCACGTTGTCGGGGAGCTCGTCCGTAGGCGCCGGTGGTGCCGGCAGCTCTTCCGGGGCAAGACGTGGGTCTCGGATGGCAGTTGCGGCTTCGGCTCGCACCTTGGAGCGGCGGTGAGCGTAGCGCTCGGTCGTGCTGATCGATGAGTGCCCGAGCGGTCGGCAATCCCCGCGAGGGATAGTCGCGCTCCTGATTCACTAGTTACGCATATCGCTACCTTGTTGTGCCAGATGAATATGAGCCTCGACCGTCGTCAATATGGACAACCGTGAGATGGATCGCCACAGGAGAATAGCCGCGGTCAGCACACAGCGAGGTGATCGCGGCGTGTGCTTTGCGACTAGTTTCAGTAGCACCCGCGTCCGCATGCACGCCGAATACTGCTTCTACTCGAGCATTTTTAGCCGATTGGTGCTCCCAGCGGATGAGCGGTAGCTCGGCCTGAGGGGTTCCCAGGAGTTGAGCGCCAACATCGACCGCTTTCGAGATGACGCCACCCGCACGGAAAAGTGTAGTCACCCCCGGAACGGTTCGGATTGCAGCTTCGATATCCGCGGTCATTGCCTGATCTACCGGGCTGATCATCGGATTCCTTTCTTTGCAGGTCGAAACTGCTGAACATCTCGCACAGTGATATCAATCCCATCCACGCTCAGCGTGGTATGCGCGTCCAATCGAGCGCTGATCTCAGTACGGAGGCGTTCTGCAATATCTGGGATCGGCACACCGTACGGGACGCTGACCTCAACGTGAACCCGCACCGGCTCCCCCAGCACCGTGACATCGCCCTCGAACCGGCATTTGCCGATAACTACGCCAGGCACAGTGGCCTCTGCTGCGCGGATCATCCCCCTGACCGCGCCCTCAGTGATCCCGAGATCAACATCGGGAGTGGGGGCGGTGAGGGGGATGCGTCGTCCAGCATGCGCATCCAGGGCGATACCGGAGAGGATGCGTTGTACCCATGTCTCCTCGGGTTCAGGTTCTCCAGCGGTATCGAAGGCAAGGAGCTCGGGAGTGAGGTCGCGAAGTCGGCCCAACGCGTCCAGGGCGATGCGGCAGCCGGGCGATGCTTCGATAGAGGGGTCCGTGGGTGTGCGCCCAGCGTCCAAGTAATCGGAGAGTTCTTCAATGGTGTGCCCGTCGAGGTCTTCGAACCGGGGCATGGGACTCCGCAGATCAGAGATCTCTTGATCATTCATCGCCAATGCTCCATTCGAACAATGATGTCTTTACGCGCACGGGCGAGCAAACCACGAACTGTCGATACCGGGAGATCCAAGTCTTGGCCGATTTCCTCATAACTGTAGCTCCCGAGCTCACGCAGCACCCAGCATTCACGCTGTGCATCGGGGAGTTGGTTGATCGCATCGCTGAGCGCCGCGATCCCTGCTCGAGCCTCAGCCTGTCGATGCGGGGCCATCCGTTCAGGCGCCATTAGTTCCGTCTCGTTCAGATCAGCGCGGGGTCCGGTGGATCGGATGCGGTCGATAGCCTTGCGGCCCGCAATCCGCAACAACCAGCTCCTCACTCGGCCGGCGTCTTCCAGCTTCGGCAGCTGGTCCCAAGCGGCGATAAACGCGTCTTGGACAACGTCATCAACATCCGCGCTTCCGGGGAGAATCCGTCGCGCATACGCACGCATCATCGGAGTGTGCCGGCGAACCAGAGCGGCGAATGCTGCCGTGTCCCCGTCTGCAGCACGCCCGGCGAGAATCCGATCGTCCGCGTACTCCAACGGGTTGCGGTAAGGCTCACTGCTCATCCTTCATCCCCCTGATTTGAAGGGCACCTCTCCAGCGAGGGCCAACGGGCGGTGCGATGCCCACCCATTTCCCCTCATCATGACCGGTAAGCGTCAGTTAGTCCACGGGATAGGAGGTTGTGTCACTTCTCCGCACGTCGCCCGGTGAGCAAACCGTAGATGAGCAATACCAGGATGGAGCCCCCAACCGCGAGAAGCCAGGTTGAAAGGTTAAAGAAGCCCTGCAAGTTGACATTGAAAACGAGACCGCCGAGCCATCCACCGAGCATCGCCCCGACGACGCCGAGCAGCAACGTAACGAACCAGCCGCCACCGTGCTTGCCGGGAAGAATCAGCTTGGCGATCGCTCCCGCGATCAAGCCGAGAATGAGGAAACTGAAAAAGCTCATGAGAGCCGTCCTTTCGAATGTGCGAGATTTGGGAACCGGTGCGGGGATTCCCCGCCCCGGTGGCAGTGTTACTTCTTGAATGCGTCCTTGATATCCTCCGCTTTCTCCCGAATCGTGCCCTTCGCTTGCTCCGATTTCCCCTCGGCGACGAGCTTGTCGTTGTCGGTAGCTTTGCCTGCTGTCTCCTTAATACCCCCGACGACTTTCTCAGCTGCGGCCTTGATCTTGTCTTCTGCGCTCATAGCGTGATTTCCTTCCATTCTCTGAAACGCTCACCAGATTGGGGAGCGAGGTTCCGTGGACAGTGGCGCACTGTCGGTGTGCGCTAGCTTCCAAGGAAGTTTTTGCGAGCCTTCTCGAATGATCTTCTGGCGTTCTTCGCCATACGTTTGCGCGACTTCTTGGCTTCAGGGTTGGTCCAGAGCCGTTCGAGTTGATGCCGAAGGTCTTCGTAGTTCTTCCCGCGTGCTTTCGCCGACTCAACACCGACCAGATAGGCGGCGACGGCGATCACACCGAGTATCAGTACATTTTTGCGCATCGCTTGTTCCTTTCGTCGCTCCCCCCGCATTTGAGGGAGTCAGTTCACCCGGGATTTGTCAGCCGCGAGCCGCGAGCGAATCCCGGCCTGGATCGTCACAATAGTCGGAATCTCCTGCCCCATTAAGACCCCCAGACGGTCGATGAGTTCCGCCAGTGTTTCGGAGACATCAGCAGGAGAAACGTTCTGTCTCGGTGTCACGCTCACATGGAGAATGTCGGCACCCCGAAGCCTGCGGGCGTTTACCTTAGAGGAGAGGATCTCGTCATACGAGGCAAGAGACTGCGTGACCGCGTCAGCCACGAACTCTTGGCGTATGGTAACCGACCCTCTCACCCCAGTTCCGGCATCCTCACGGATCACTACGTTGCTTCTCCCGCCTCCGAGCCGGGCGATGACAACCACCGCGATCGTCACCATCACGAGCAGCAGAACGAGGATCGCGATGGTGAGCCAGCTCACTGTCGTGGCCGCAGCAAGGCGAGACGCTTGCTCTGCACCTACCAGCCATTCCCTGCCGGTCGCTGACCAGCGCAGCCAAAGTTCACCTGCGACGGGCCACCACATGGCCAACAGCATTGCCCCTCCCAGGCCAATCATCAGAATGCCAACGGTGAAGAGGATTGCTCGGTTCAGGCCTCGATTCGTGGCGTTCATGACCCACCGTCCTTTTCTGTGGGCCGGACGACACGCGCTCGTACCTTCACAGGAGGCGACAGCCGATACCCGGAGAGCTCAGCCTCCGCAATGGTGCTTACCTGATATCTGTCGACTGATTGCCCGGGTTCTGGCTTGACCGTGACATCCGCGCTGCGGTGCCCGACTCCCACCACGACGGCGCCCTTCGAGAGGTCCAGTTCACGCCGCACCCGCTCGGCCACGGCCGACGCAATCACCCCGTTGTCAACGATGACAGCGTGCGAGGAGACCTCAAGTTCATGCTTCGGCCTCCGGCCAGGGCCAAGAGCGAACCAGATAAGCATGGTTCCGACCACCACCACCAGGAACCCGCCTGCAACAATCATGCCCTCTCGTTGGTGCGGTACCTCCTGCGGCCATGTCAGCGCTGCCCCTGGCGAGATCAGCAAAGGACTAGCACCCAACAGGCGAAGGACGAGTTCGATACCCGCATAGACGGCAGTCAGCGCGATCAAGACAAGGACGATCACGGCGGGAACGGTGCGCGGAGAGTGCATCTCGCGACGCACTATCCGCTTCAGCACGGCATTCGTCATCTACCTCACCCGCTTTCGCTTCGGAATGACCGCCCCGGTTACCGTGAACGACACCCGATGGATCACCCGTCCTGTCAGCGTCGCGAGTTCTTCGGCAAGCCCGGCCTGAAGTTCATGCACGCGCTCGAGGACTGGAACCGCAGCCTCGAGCGCTGCGAGGTCGCTGAGATCCGGAACGGGGAGTTTCGCGGCGATTCGCACGCCCAATCCTCCGCCCCATTCAGTCACCTCAACGTCCACGTGGTCTCGCGATACCCCGATAGCGACCGCTGACGTTTCCCGAACCACCTTGGCGACAACGCGTTCGTGTACCCGAACGCCGCCCGGCGTGCGCGAATCGATGTCGAACGGGTATACAGCGCTCGGGGGTTCAACGGCCATCACGCTCATGACGACCTCCGCCTCCCCGTGAATGCGCCAGCTAGGGCACGGAGATCTAGCTGGCCTGCCAGAACACGGCCAACCAAGGCCCCAATCGACATCAGGATCCCGACCAGCAAGAATCCCCAGAACCCGAAGACCAGCGCAGCGAAAGCCAGTACTGCGCCGACCATCGACCCGGTCAGCGTGGCACTCATGAGACGCGCGACTCTGTGTCGTCGTCAACGTCGTCGGATGGAAGGTGCACGTCATTCACGTCAACGTTCACTTCGACAACCTGCAGTCCAACCAGCCTGGTGATCGCTGCGGTCACTGCGCTGCGAACGTTCTCGGCGACATCCTGGATGGGGGCAGGGTAGTCGACAACGATTGTGATGTCGGCGGCCGCCTGGGTCTCGCCGACCTCAACCTTTACCCCTTGAGTGAGGTCCGTCGCGTTCACCGCGTCCCGGATAGCACCGAACGCGCGAGCGCCTCCCCCGCCGAGTGCATGTACGCCGGAAACCTCCCGAGCTGCGATACCCGCAACCTTCGCGACCACGCCCTCGGCTATCGTTGTCCGTCCCGTCGAACCATTGTCGGCGGTCGAACTCTGCGGAACTACAGGCGCTCGATCTACTCGCGGCTGCACCGGAGCCCCTCCACGCCGCGGCGCCTGGGCGCCGTTCTCGGGAGCGACCGTCGCCTTCGTTTCTTCCGTACCCATCAGAACTACCTCCACGTTTCGTGGCACGACCGCCGGCCGCACCATCTTTTGAGCGAAGAATGACGCCCTGTGTAGAAGACGGGACGAGACCACGAAATGTCACAAATCCGCTGCAACTCGTTCGTGGATCGTGGAAAAGCGAACTTCTGCAGAGGATCTCGTGCCTCGAGATTTCTCAACCGACGCCGAAGGCGCTCAGGGTGATGGGTTCGCGCTGGTACTGCGTGCCGATCGACTACTCAACCGGAAGAAACGGCGCACCCCGTTTGGGCTCGCGTACGCGCTATTCGAGTACAGCGAGGCATTCGGCTCCGCACGGTGGCACGCACCTTCGGACTCTCAGAAGCCCGCATACTTCGCTCTCGTCACCTCAATGAAGCGACATACCTCTGAGGCTCCCGGCAGAGATTGAAAGGCAAATCGCGAGTCTCTCACTCTGCCGCAGAGAGCTGCCGCGCCACAGAAAATACCATGCTGTTGAGCCATGACTCGTAGTCGCGATGGTCCCACCTGGCTTCAAGGACGAGTTGGCTGTACCCCTCCGGTGAGAGGAGGAAAGAGAGCCCGTCTGCCAGTGCCTCACGATTCACCCGTGACGATGCAATGCCTCGGCTACATAGTTCATCTACGAGGACAAGCATGTCTTTTCGCCGTCGTTGGCGGAGGCCTTCGAGCGCATCATTGAGGTTGCTGTCAGATATTGCGGCGGACACCAACGCAGCCCAGAGCCGACTACTGCGACGGTTTGACTCAGCGACGAAGTGAGTAATACCGAAGACGTACTTCTCATTGTCCTCGTCTGCCGTGATCTCGACAATAGGCTCATGCGACGCCAGCGTGTCGATCCCTTCGGCGCCTGCAAAGCTCAGTTCGAATGCGGCGAGCAGCAGTTCACGCTTCGGGCCACTTGCCTTCATTGTCCCCAATGAGACCCCCGCTTCGCGGGCCAAATCAGCAAGCGATGTGCCCTCGTATCCCGCGGAAGCGAACAGCTTGGCAGCAGCACGAACCACACGCAGCCGCGTCTCTGCCGCCTGCTCCTCACGAAGCGGAGAGCTGTAGGTCCGAGCGACTGGTTGGGAAGATTGAGACGCAGACATTTGACTAACCTTATGGTTTAATGAATTACCTATCAGGCTCCAGCATAGCCGGATTGCCTCTCAACTCCACCGAAAGGACACCGGTGTCCGCCGTTCTTCTCTGCAGCACTCCAGTTCATGGGCATGTGACCCCGCTTCTCGCGGTCGCGCGCCACCTCCACCACAGCGGTCATCGCGTTCGCTTCCTCAGCGGCGCGAAGTACCGGGAGGCGATCGAAGCAACCGGTGCAGAATATCTCGCACTCCCCGCAGACGCCGACTACGACGACTCAGACATGGATGCAGCGTTCCCTGGGCGGGTTGGCCGCACGGGTGCGGCGGGCATTCGATACGACATCACCGCCATATTCCTCCGTCCGGCACTGAGCCAGCTCGCCGCTGTCGAGGCAGCACTCGACGCGGAAGCTACTGATGCAGTGCTGGTAGAACCAATGTTCATGGGAACGCTCGGGCTTGCGGCGAAGAACCGCGAGGACCGACCCGCTGTGATTTCGCTTGGGATCATTCCGCTCGGACTTTCCAGCCCCGACACCGCCCCGTACGGGCTCGGAGTTACACCCATGCGCGGGCCAATCGGGCGCCTCCGCAATTCGCTGCTTCGACTCTTTGCTCAGAAGGTCATCTTCGGCGGCGTTCAGAAGGAGGCGGAGCAGCTCATGCTCGAGGCGACCGGGAAACCCTTGAACGGGTTCTTCATGAACGGGCAGGAGCGCGCCGACGCAATTGTGCAGTTCTCAGTACCGGGGTTCGAGTATCCACGCTCGAAACTCCCCACTAGCGTCCACTTTGTGGGTCCGGTCTCTCGCTCTGTCCCCTCCGCGGGAGATCTTCCCGAGTGGTGGGAGGAACTCCGCGAAGGGAAGCCGGTAGTCCATGTGAGCCAAGGCACCGTGGCGAACCGTGACTACTCTCAACTCATCGAACCCACAATTGCGGGGCTCGCTGAGGAGGACGTTGTCGTGGTGGTGTCGACGGGCGGCCGCCCCATAGACACGCTGCCATCACCACTGCCAGGAAACGTTCGCGTCGCTCCGTATCTCCCCCACGACCAACTCCTTCCGCTCACCGACGTATTTGTGAGCAATGGCGGGTATGGGGGCGTGCACTACGCGCTCGAGCATGGCGTCCCATTGGTCGTCGCGGGCAAGACCGAGGACAAAGCCGAGGTCACCGCGCGAGTGGGCTGGAGTGGTGCAGGCGTGAACCTCTCAACGAACGCTCCAACGCCCGCGCAGGTGCAGCAAGCGGTCCGCCGAGTGCTCGCCGACGACAGCTTCCGAGAGGCCAGCACCCGCATCGGCGCTGAGATCAAGAGGTCGTCAGGCTTGGCGGGACTCGAGACAGTAATCTCCGATCTTTCGAGCAGCACAAGCCCCGCACCGGGTGGCCTGAGCGTTGAGGGCACGCAAAGAACGATTGGAATCTCGTAGTGCACGCAGGATGCTGAGCGTCGAGCTGGCCACGGCGTCACTCCCTCGGCGGAGGGATGAAGAATCTCGGAGCCACGTGAGAGTCTGAACAGACTCGCTCGAGGAGCTCACCCTCACGAACTCCGATCAATCGTCAAGGGTGCACTTCTCCCGAGTGACCCGCGAGTCAGGCGAGTTTGTGGCGAGCTTTGAGATCCATCGCCTCGGTAGCGGCTGCTTCGCGGCTGGCTGGGGAAACTCGCAGGCTGGGGCACGAGTGAAACCGCTTCATACGCGCAGAGAACTTCGAACTCTCCCGGCCACCACGTATTCTTGCCGCAGCCTCGGCAACGAGAGAGGAACACGTCACGACCTATTGCTTCAGCGCGTGAGTACCGGGGAGGTCGAGCTGGTCCTCGTACTCACGACGTGCTCTGATCGCAATGACGCGGCCCTGGCAGGCAATGTCTCTGATGTGACTCTTCGATCCCCCACATTGCGTGAACCCCTCGTCGTGGACCTCATGAGCATTCCGAACACGGCAGCCGAGCGAGTGAGGAACGACTAGAGCTTCGCGTACGCGGTGGTGAAGGATTCGGTCCATGCTCGGATCCGGCATTTCACGCACACTCACTCTTACGCCGCGCATACCGGCTCGTTGCCGGAGCACTTCCGCATCAACACACACTGCGAGTTCGGAGGCGCGCAGTACGACTTCGAAGAAGATCATGTCACAGGGCGGTTCGTATCGTGGGCCTTCCTCGAGACCGTCCTCGGCGACACCCTCAACACTGCGGTGCGGGAAACCACTCAGTAGCGCCGAGCGAGGCGCAGCAGAAGGACCCGACACCGACGATCACCCGCCGGGCCCGCGCTCTGCGCCCTGCCCTGCATCGCCTGATTGCGCATCTGAGCCCTGCTCCTACTTCCAGAGCGAGTATCCGAGCTCTTCTTTTGCGACGCGGTGAGGATCTTCTCTTCAAGAACGTTCCTCTGCTCCTCCTCGAGCTTTGTGGGGTAAACACCCGGCGGACAGGTCACTTCCTCGAGCAGATAGGTGAGACCCGCATCCTTCGATACAAACGCACCGCAGCCGTAGTGAACGTAAGTCACGAGCGATTTCCAGGAGTCCTTCGCCGACTCTCCAACGAAAAAGACGGAAATCCGAAGCTCATCATTGTTGCTGTCGATCTCGTAGATTGTTCCGTCCTCCTCGAAGTAGCGTGATGGGTCAAACTCGCCTCGACCATCAACGATCCGCACTGCTGCCTTAGGAAAAGACTCGACGATAGCTTCAACGGAGGCCGAGCCGCCAGTATCGCTCGCGGTGTTCCACACGAGCAGGCGCCCGAAGCCATCGACGTGGTGGGCCAATCTTTCCGTCGACCCATGGATCTCACTCGCTTTCGAGTGCCCACTCGCCATGGCAACAGCGATCGACACGCACCCCGGAACGGCCGCGAGCGTGGCGCCAACAAGGACCGCTGACACGGCGAGCTTCCGCACGCGGCCCCGAGATGGCTCCCTCCCACCCGATGCGAGATGACTCACGCCACGCCGCACTCCCCGCGGCGTTGCCGGGCGCCTGGGGATCATCACTGCCCTTATCCCCCTTCCCCAGGCAGGAACTGCATCGTGAGCCCGGTGCCGTTCGCTGCGCACGCCTGCGCAGCCTGCCCCGAGGCCGTGTCGTAGGCCTCACGATCGCCGTCCTTCAATGCCTTCTGGATCGCATTCAGGTGTTTCGAGACGGGGCTCTTCCCACTGATCACGCTCGCCCAGAGATCGTTCAGCATCTGCTGCTGAGCCTGCTGCCCCACCTCTCCGAATCCGTCATTCGAGAATCCGAGGTCAAGCCGCAGCTGATATGTCTCGAGTATGGCAAACTGACCGCACTGATAGTTGGCCATGATGGACTCGGCTTCCTCTCGCGACATCCCGCTCAGGTCCTGCCCATGCAAGCCACCTTCTGAGCTCGAGCCTTGAGCGGCCTCGCTTGGTTCAGGCGCCTCTGGTGGAGTCACCGCAGCCTCAGGTCGGACCTCTGGGCTCGGGGAACAAGCGGTGAGAGCGATGAGGGATGCGCCCATCGCAAGGGTCCAGGTAGTGCGAGTAATGGCGTTCATGTGCTTTCCAATCGTTTCGCGGAACTAGGGGTCAAAGCCACCAGCGGACGAAGCATTGGGTGTGCGGAGCGCCCCATCGCCGAGACCGGGCGCTGCGTGTCACGCACCAGCCGATCCCACTCAGTTCATGGACACAATATACACAGAAATTGGATAGATAATTCGAGGGAATGATCGTGTTCTCTCGATCGCGCCACAGGGTATGGGGCAGCTCTCACCGGTATGAACTCGACAGCCCGCTCGTCCTGTATGTGATCCAACGACGGAGACGCCCCCATGTCGAATCGCGCAGAAACACGGACTGGCATCCTCATGGCTGCCGCGTGCAGCATCATCTTGACTGCGAGTTGCAGCACCGATCCAGTGGGAAACGTACCGGTCAGCGCAGACGGGTTCATCCCACCAAGCGGCCCCCTGCAAGAGTTTTCTGGAACGCTCGTCAACCCCGGAAATGGCTACTTATCGCTAGAAGGCGACTCGGAACAGCCTCTCTGGCTCGTGTGGCCCGCAGGAAGCACCCGAGTAGTTGACGTTGCGGACGCGATCCGGCTGCCCGGCAGAGACCGCTCACCGACTCGACCCGAAAGTCAGAAACTCACGCGCACTGCTTCTACTGAGGTTCTAGTCGCGCAGGATGCCCGGAAGACGTGACGTGATGCGCGGGCTCTCCGCAGAACTCGGCTGTGATTGTGGAGCGTGCGGAGAGGAGGCGCGCTACATCCCGCCCGCCACTCGGAGAACAGCGCCAGTGGCGTACGCTGCATCTGGCGAAAGGAGCCAGGCGACGGCGCCCGCGATCTCATGCGGCTGCCCCGCCCGCCCCAACGGGATAACCTCTGCAATTTTCGCAGGCCGATCCGGATCCTGGTGAAACTCCGTCCAAATCGTTCCGGGCTCCACACAGTTCACACGAACACCCGAGTGAGCAAGCTCAGTCGACAGCCCAACCGCGAGCGTTGCGACCGCGGCCTTCGCCGCGGCATAGTGCACGTAGGTTCCGGGACTGCCCGCGGTGGTCGCGGCGGACCCGAGGAGCACGATCGAACCGTTCGTGCGAGCGAGGCGAGGCGCCGCGGCCCTGCAGCTGAGGATCGGGCCCAGGAGGTTCACGTCGATGTCACGCCGAATGGCGGCTGGGTCGAGCGTTGTGAGCGGCCCGACTGTGCCAACAGCGCCGGCGTTCGCGACGAGCCCGGAGAGTTCTCCCATGCGCTCGGCCGCCTCGAGAAATTCCTCAAGCGAATCAGGATCGGTGATCTCTACGCGCTGCGCCTCGGCAGTACCACCGGCGTCGCGCAGCTCGCGGACGACCTGTTCGGCCACGGCCCGATCGCTGTGGTACCCAACAAGCACACCGTAGCCGTCACGAACCAAGCGTTGCGCGACCGCGGCACCTATTCCGCGCGAGCCTCCAGTGATGGCAATGACGTGCGCGCTCGGGTTCATACGCTGATCCTCTCAGCTTCGACGACGTCGACGCCACTCCCCCGCCGCTCAAGTAAACAGCGCATGACCAACCCGTGTCTTCACGCTGAATTGTCGGGAGCGGGACGAAACGCAGTTCTAGACTTGGCTACCCAAACGAGAGGCACAACTAGGTGAGTATTCGAAGAGCAACACACATAGCAGCCGCGTTTTTCGGGACGCTGGCACTCATGGCAGTCGGAGTTAACAGCAGCGCGGCCGCGCCTGACGACCCTGCCGCCGAAGCCGCCCCCTCAGTTATTACCCTCCCGGAACTCTCCTCTGTAACTCCGACCACGGTCACCGAGTACCAGCGCAACACTTTCACGATCACGGGCAAGAATCTTTCCGGTGTGACCCAGCTCCTTGCCGCCGATGTCTCCTACCCGTTCGAGGTCGTCTCAGACACGCAGATCACCTTTACGGCGTATCTCGGCGGCAGCGATGAAGTTCATCTCACCGTCGACGGCGCGGGCGGCTCGTCTAACCCGCTGAGCATTTCGATCCTCCCGCAAGTGTGGGAGGTCCCCGCTGACGACCTGAGTATTACCTATGGTCAAGCGGGACAGCTCACGGGCGACTACACGAAGCTCACCCAGCACGACGCGCTCTACTTTGCAGTCGGCGACGAGACGTACACCCCTGATGCGCAGGCCGAAGGGCGGGCGTCCTTGACGCTCCAGCCCCGCACGCTTGACGCAGGAAAGTACGGGGTAGTGCTCGGCTCATATGCACCTGCTCGCGCTGCGCAGGCGCCCGAAATCATTCCAGAGCGCCCCGCCGGCACACTCGAAGTACGCAAAGCACCAACGGAAATTTCCTACGCCGTGTCGGAGGGCACGCTCCGTGGGAGCGTTACCGCCGCTTTCGACTCAGTGCCAACGGGATCTGTCGTGGTCACCACTCAGTCAGGAACGGTGAACGCTACCGCGCCTCTCGACAGCACGGGAGCGTTTTCCCTCAGCGATTTCTCCGCAGACAGTTCTGGGTTCACGCTCGAATACCTCGGCGATCTGAACCATCTCACCTCCTCAGCGAAAGAAGCGACAACGGACCCGGTGAAACCCATTGATCCTGTGAAACCGGTCGACCCCGTGAAGCCTGTCGACCCGGTGAAGCCGACGGATCCGACGGGGACGAGGCCTGGAGAGACGACGTCAACGAAGCCTGCACAGCCGGCTCCATCAAAGGACCTGGCTCGAACGGGGTCGCCCACGGATCTTGCAGGAATCGCGGTCACTGGCGCAGTGATCGCTGCGCTGGGAGCGGCCGGACTCGTTCTCGCAGCGGCGCGCCGTCGACACCAGCACTAACGAGGCCAGAAGGCTCACTGCAGCGGGTCTCCTCCACAGGAGACCCGCTGCATGCCATTGCTTCTCTCACCCAGGGCTGTTCAGCGCCCCCGGCTACGAGTACCGTCGTACCCACGACAAGGTCCAGCGTCCGATGCCCATCCGAGAACGCGGTGCGAGCATTGGAGCAGCCGACCACGCTTGACCCGACACGAATGGACCACGTTGCTGCAACACTTCCCCGCAGGCCCACACGCTGCCGATGCCCCGGCCCCGGCGGACGAGTCGCACGCAGACCATCAGCCGCGCGGGCAGGCGCAACGGCCACGAACGGCGGACCTGATCTCCGCCGCGCTCTGCTATCTGGGAGCCCTGACGGCACTCGTCGCCCTGATCCTGATCTGGATCGCACGTTCCACCCACGAAGATCCGCCGTATGTGAGCGGCCTGGGGGCGCCGGGTGAGCCCACCGAGTTCGTGTTCCGCGTCGCCCTCACCATGGTCGGCGCAGCCGGGATCCTGGTCGGCCTCGGCTGCTGGAACTCCCGCGCGGGCAAGATCGCCGCCGCCGGCGCGCTTGCACTCACGGTGGCCGGACTCTGTTTTGTCGGCGCCGCAGCTACCCCGTGCACTCCCGGATGCCCAGCCCCCAGCTCCGCGCTCTTCACCGCCCAGGACTTCGCGCACCTCTTCCTCGCGATTACCGGTTTCGTGCTCGCCTGCGCCGCAATGCTCCTCTTCGCGTTTCGCGGCCGCACGTGGGCGCTCCTCTCCTGCACCGCTGCGTCGCTCGTCGCCGTGATCGCGGGCACCGGTGGCATCCTTTCGCTCACCGACACCGCGACCGACTTCGGCGCCCTCTGCGAGTATGTCGCGACCTCGATTGGGATCGCCTGGCTTGTGGCAACCGGCGTCGTGTCGAGCATTCAACTCTGCTGGCCCCGCCCCACCCGGTACCCGCAACGGCTTCCGTGAGGCTACACTCAGACTCGTTCCTTCAGATGGAGAGAGTGTTGGGTTTCATCGACGACGTAGCCTTACTCGCAGGCCTCGGGGCGCTGCTCTATTTGGGCTACGCCCTGCTCCACCCGGATCGCTTCTGATGAACTGGTGGTTCGCAGCCACAGCGTTCCTGACGCTGGCGCTGATCCTCGCCCTCCTGTACCGCCCGCTGGGCGACTACATGGCGTGGGTATTCACCTCTGACCGGCACTGGCGTGTCGAACGGTTCATCTACCGGCTCTCTGGAGTCGACCCCGATCGACAGCAGTCGTGGCGCGGGTACCTCACTTCGATCCTCGCGTTCTCCCTCATTGGGTTCGTGCTGCTCTACCTGCTGCTTCGCACGCAGCAGTTCCTCCCGTACTCTCTCGGCATGGGGCCCATGAGCCCTGACCTAGCGTTCAACACCGTCGCGTCGTTCGTTGCGAACACCAACTGGCAGTCGTATTCGCCGGAGCAGACCGTCGGATACACCGCGCAGGCGGTCGGTCTCACTGTGCAGAACTTTGTGTCGACGGCAGTCAGCATGGCCGTCGCCATCGCCCTGATTCGTGGAATCGCCTCGCGCGGCGGTCGCAGCGGGCTCGGCAACTTCTGGGTCGACCTCGTGCGCGCAAACCTGCGCATCCTGCTGCCGATCTCACTGCTCGCAGCAGTGCTGTTGCTCGCTGGCGGGGTGATCCAGAACCTCGCGGCTCCGGTTGAGATCGAGACTGTCGCGGGCCTCACGCAGACCCTCCCGGGGGGACCGGTGGCCTCGCAGGAGGCAATCAAGATGCTGGGGACGAACGGTGGCGGCTTCTTCAACGCGAACTCCGCGCACCCGTTCGAGAACCCGACGCCGTGGACCAACATGCTGCAGACGCTCCTCCTGCTGCTGATTCCCTTCACGATGCCCCGCACGGTGGGCACGATGGTCGGCGATCAGCGCGCGGGGTACGCTCTGCTTGCCACGATGGCGGTGCTCTTCGTGCTCGTGTACGTGCCGCTCACGGGATTCGAGTTTGCGGGGGCTGGCACGGCCCCCAAGCTCGCGGGCGGCGCGCTCGAGGGCAAGGAACAGCGGTTCGGGATCGTGGGCTCCACGCTGTTCGCAACCGCTACGACGGGCACCACGGGTGGTGCGGTCAACTCCATGCACGGTTCGTACACCGCGTTCGGCGGCCTCATGCTGATGTTCGACATGATGCTCGGCGAGGTGGCCCCGGGCGGTGCGGGATCGGGAATCTACACGATGCTCGTGCTCATGGTCATCGCGGTCTTCCTCACCGCGTTGCTGCTCGGCCGTGCTCCCGTCTACCTCGGCAAGCGACTCGGTACACAGGAGATGAAACTCGTCAGCATCGCCATCCTCGTGATGCCGACGCTCGCGATCGGCGGGATCGCAGTGAGTTTTGCGATCCCATCGGTGCAGGCGGAGATCGTGTCGAGTATGGGAAACGAAGGCTCGCACGGACTTTCTGAGGTGCTCTACGCGTTCGTGTCCGCAGCGATCAACAATGGCTCCGCGTTCGCCGGGCTGAGCGCGAACACCCCACTGCTCAACGTCACGCTCGGCATCGTGATCCTGCTCGGGAGATTCATCCCGATCGTGCTCGTGCTCGCCCTCGCGGGGTCCTTCTCGCTTCAGGGCAAAGCGGAGAGCACACTCGAACTGCCGCTGCACCGACCCCAGTTTGTCGGCCTGCTTGTGGCGCTCATCGTGTTTATCGCGGTGCCCATGTTCGTGCCATACCTGCTCGCTGGGCCGTTCGCGGAAGGATTCGTCCGGTGATCCAGAGACTCCTCGAGCGGCTGCGGAACAACAGCGTGATCTCACCGTCCGCTCTGCGCACGGTGATCCTCGATGCGCTCCGGAAGTTCGACCCGCGCTACCTCTGGCACAACCCAGTCCTCCTGCTCACGGAAGCGGGCGCCGCGCTCACCACACTGATCGCGGTCGCCGAACCGTTTGTCGGCGGGGCGCGCCCCTCAGGCGGCACCACGATGCCTCCGGGGTTCACCTGGGCGCTCGCCATCGGCTTCTGGGTGTGCCTGTTCACCGCAACGCTCGCTGAGTCGATCGCGGAGGGTCGCGGTCGCTCTGACACTGCGTCCCTCCGACAGGCCGCGCGCAGCACCCCTGCCCTTCGAGTGGCAAGTTATGATCCCACCCGCGACCGCTCGGCTCAGAACGCCGAGCTTGAGCAGGTCGACTCGCACGATCTGGTGCCGGGCGATGTCGTCGTCGTGGATACGGGTGGCACAATTCCAGCCGACGGTGAGGTGCTCTGGGGCGCCGCCGAGGTTGACGAGTCGGAGTACACGGGACACGCGGGAACGGTGGTCCGCGAGGCTGGCGGCGATCGCACCGCCGTCATCGGTGGCACGAGTGACCTGGGTGGGCGCCTCGTAGTGCGCATCACCGCTTCGGTGGGAGCGAGCGCATTCGAGCGCACGATACAACTCGCAAGCACCGCGCGCCGCCAGAAGGCCCCCATCGAGGTGGCGTTCAGCGCGCTCCTCAGTTCATTCTCGGTATCGTTTGTGATCGTCGCGCTCACGCTCAACTCTGCGGTCTCGCCCGTCGCGCCGCCGGTCTCCATCCCCGTGCTCGTCGCGATGGTGATCTGCCTCATCCCCACGGAGATCGCCGCACTGATGTCCGTAACCGGCATCGCGGGGATGTCGCAACTGCTCCGGCGCGGGGTGCTCGTCACCTCGGCGAAGTCACTCGAGACGGCCGGCGACATCACGACCGTGCTCCTCGACAAGACCGGCACGGTGACCCAGGGGAACCGGAGCGCGGTCGCGTTCCTGCCGCTCTCCGGGGTCGACCCCACCGAGTTCATGCGTCTTGCGGCGCTCGCATCGATCGGTGACCCCACCCCCGAGGGCTCTTCGATTGTCCGGCTGGCGCGCGCGCTTGGGGCCACTGAACCGGACCCCGCAGGCACCGAACACACGCGCGCTGAGGACGGAACCCCCGTGGTCTTCACCGCGAACGCCCGGATCTCGGGGTATGACCTCCCCGATGGGACGAAGCTCCGAAAGGGCGCGGCGCACGCGGTGGCCGCTTGGCTGAAACAGCAGGGAACGCAGCCATCGCGTCACGTTCTCGCGGAGCTTCAGGCCAGCACACACGCCATCGCGAGCGACGGCGGCACCCCGCTCATCATTGGGGTGAAGCCACCGGCGGGGCCAGGCCGTGCGCTCGGCGTGGTCGACCTGCGCGACACGATCAAGGCCTCCGTACCCGGTCGCGTCAGCGCCCTCCGCGGCCTCGGTATTCGAACCGTGATGGTCACCGGCGACCACGAGCTCACCGCGAAGGCGATCAGCGCGGAGGCGGGGATCGACGAGTACGTCGGCAACTCAACGCCAGAGGAGAAGCTCGCGGTCATCGTGCGCGAGCAGTCCGCGGGGCACTTGGTGGCGATGAGCGGTGACGGCGTCAACGATGCTCCCGCGCTCGCGCAAGCAGACATTGGCATCGCGATGAACTCTGCAACGGCTGCGGCGAAGGCCTCCGCGAACATGATCATCCTGGACGACGACCCCGCTCACCTCGTGGACATCGTCGAGGTGGGTCGTCGACAGATGGCCACCCGCGGTGCCCTCATGACGTTCAACCTCGCCAACGATCTCGTGCGCTACTTCACGCTATTCCCCGCCCTCTTCGTTGGCGCGTTTCCAGGGCTTGCCGCACTCAATGTGCTGCAGCTGCACTCCTCTGCGTCGGCGGTCCTCTCCACGGTGATCTTCAGCAGTCTGGTCATGGTCATCCTGATCCCGCTCGCCCTCATCGGCGTGCCGTACCGGAGCACCGGGCCCCGCGGCGACCTCACCCGCAACCTCATTGTCAATGGACTGAGCGGCGTGCTCGTCCCGATCATCGGCATTAAGCTCATCGACATGGTCGTGAGCCTGATGCCGGGATACTAGGGGGCGTCGTGGCACGCACCATCTGGCGGAAGACTGCCCCGCTGTGGACGGCGCTCCGCATCATGCTGCTCCTCACACTCGTGTTGGGTATCGGCTACCCGCTCGTGATGCTCGGCATCGGGCAGAGCGTCTTTCCGCATCAGGCGAACGGCTCTGTGGTGCGCGCAGCCGACGGTCGGATCGCGGGTTCCGAGCTCATTGGGCAGCGGTTCGCGGACGCCTCTGGCGCGCCGTTGCCCGAGTACTTCCAGCCCCGGCCTTCCGCCGCAGGCGACGGCTACGACGCGCTCGCATCCGCAGGCTCGAATCTGGGGCCGGAGAGTGAAGAGCTCGCCCTGCAGATCGAGGAACGACGGCACGCCGTTGCCTCGTTCAATGAGGTACCCGCGTCAGAGGTGCCGACGGACGCGGTCACAGCATCGGGCTCAGGCCTCGACCCGCACATTAGCCCAGCGTATGCTGCGCTTCAGGTCGCGCGCGTCGCCGAGGCGCGCGGTCTTCCCGTGGACGTCGTGACGACGATCGTATCTGCGGCGACCAGCTCGCGCGATGCCGGCTATCTCGGGGAAAGTCGGGTAAACGTGGTGGAGCTCAATCTTGCGCTCGACGCGCTTGCACACTCGGCTGGGGATCCTCCCCGCTCGGGGTAGGCGAAGCGCCTGCGTTTCCTGCCAACATAGCTGTAAGCCGAACCCGGAGAAAGGACGATGAGCATGAGCGATTCCGCGCCACTGGCCACCGAAGCGGAGGTCAACGCACTCGCGGAGCAGTACTACGGGACGTTGGGCGCCTACGGCTATGCAGAGCCGCTGACGATCGACCCCCGGGATACCGTGCTGTTGCTCGTCGATATCCAGGAGCATCTTTCGACGCCCGCGATCGTCGCGTCGCTCACCGCAGCGGGCCTGTATCACGAGGGGCTTGATCCCGTGCTCCGCGCGATGGAGGCTGATCTCGCCCGGGCCCTCGACAACATCGAGGCAGTGCTCGCGAAGTGCCGCGAGCTGGGCATCCGTCCCGTGCACGTGGGCATCCAGGCGCAGCTCGGAGATGCGTCAGACACCGGCGCGCTCCATCGGGCCGCTGGCATGCTCTACCCGCCGGGCTCCCCCGACTCCGCGTTCCTGCCGCAGGCTGCGCCGCTGCCGGGCGAGGCCGTGCTCACGAAGACCTGCTCAGGCGTGCACGTGGGCACGCACATCGACCAGATGCTGCGCAACATGGGAGTACACCACGTCATCGTCGCCGGTTTCTACACCGATCAGTGCGTGAGTTCCTCGGTGCGAGATCTCGCAGACCTCGGTTACCAGGTAGGCCTCGTCGAGGACGCCATGGGCGCGATGAGCCCCCAGCGTCACGCGAATGCACTCGAGAGCATCCGGAAGCTCTACGCCAATTCAGAGACCACCGCAGAGCTGCTCGACCGGCTCACCGCACTCGAGGCCCAGCTCGCCCGTCGAGCGGAGGGACGGGCCGGAAGGCGCCATCGCCGCTAGACACGCACATGAGGGGCCCAGCGGCATGACGCAGCTGGGCCCCTCGGTCGTGCACTGGGTCTACGCGCGACGACGCTTGAGCGTCACCAGGCCAGCGAGGATCAGTCCGGCGCCGAGGAGCCCCGCGCCGATCAACTCGGTGCCGCCCGTGCGGGCAAGATCCTGATCCCCAGCCGAGCGCTTCGTAGCCGGCTGGTCTCCAGCGGGGGTATCGCCTGGAGCGGGGTCGCTGCCCGGCGCCGGCTTCGCCCCGGGTTCGTCGCTCGGATCTTCACCGGGTGCCGGGTCGGTGCCAGGGCCCGGCTTTGGATCCGGGTCGCCCGCCGGATCGCTCACCGCGATGCTCAGTTCTGCAACATCGACGCCGAAGTCGTCACTCACCGACACCGTTGCACTGAACTCACCAGCAACCGCGGGCATACCGCTGAGTTCGCCCGTTGCCGCATCGAGTGCAAGCCCCTCGGGGAGGCCGTCTACGCTCCACTCGTGGGCTTCCTGAGCACGGGCAGTGAACGACACCGGCGCAATTTCCGTTCCGGTGGTCGCCGAGATCTCCGTCACTGGGTCGAGGATCTCGGGGGCAGGCGCAACTATGCGGGCAGCATCACTCGCGCCGGCGACGCCCCAAAAGTCGTCCGTGTAGGCGAGGCGGAACTGCGCTGCAACCGTTTCGCGCGTCGCGGGGACCTCGAGGCTGAGTCCGTGCGCATCGAGGTCGACCCAGGTCTCGCCGGCATCGTCTGAGCGCTGCCAGGTCACTCCGCTCGCGGCGTCGGCCTTGATGCCCTGCACCTCGGCGGTGAACACGGCTTCCTCGTCCACGGTCTCCACCGTAACGTCCGCCGGCTGCTGGGTGACCGCGGCGGGAAGCAGCACCGAAATGCTCATGTCCGGGCCGCGCTTGCCCTTCGCTCCGTTCGGAGCAACAAGCTCACCGTTGGGGCGCTGCGCCAGGTCAATCGATCCACCGGGCACCGAGCGGAAGCTCTCCGAGCGTTTGCCCGTCGTGTAGTCCGCCACCATCACCAGGCTGAACCCAATCGAGGTTCCCCACGCGCGGTTCTGCTCCGGGTTCGGCACGAGCCCGCTCATCTTGGTGCCCACCGCCACCTCCTGCAGCGACTGCCCCGTGACAGGATCCAGCTTGTTGAGCTTCGTACCAAAGTCAGTTTGATAGAGCGCGGTTCCCGCAGCGTCGAAGCGCATCCGGCTGTACTGCCAAATCGTTGGGGTCGAGTGCGCCGGTCCGAGGTCTTCGAGCGTTGCGGCGGAGAGTAAGCGGTAGTTCGCGTCTTCGGTGTACCCCTCGCCAATCGCCAGGGAGTTTCCGTCCGGCGTAACCTCAATGGTCCCCATCATCTTGACCGAGATCCTGCGCGATGCCTCGATCTCCCCCGAGTCCAAGTTCAGCTTCTGCACGAGCCCGACGGAAGAAACCGTATAGAAGTACTGTCCATCCGGGCTGATCGCTTCCCGATACCCGGAGGAGCGCGGAAGGTCCCAGCGGTCGCGAATCTCGTTGGCAACGGAGTCGATCACGTACACGCTGTCGCCCGATCGCACCGCGACAACGTTTGCGGAGGTCGCGGCGACAATCGTCGATGTGCCTCCCGGGTTGTCGCCCACCTCAAGTGTCTTGACGTGCATACGCCGATCAAGGTCGAATACCCACAGTTCGATTGGGTTCTGTCCGTAGTTCGCGTTGTCGACGTAGGCGTAGCGCCCGTCTGGGCTCAGCGCGAGTGTCCACGGGTCGCCCGAACTCGCGTCGCGTTCGCCGCTCGAGGGATCGCCAGGCACGTTGAGGATCGGAATGCGGATGTCGAGCGGTGCACCCAGCGCCGTCACCGCTCGGGTGAGCTCGGGATCGCTCAGTTCGATCCCGGTCGAGGCAGGTTCCGCTCCGTCGTGTGCGAGCGCCGCGGTCGGCACGGCCAGCGGCGCCAGGCACAGCGCTGCAATCAGCGCGCCGCCCTATGCGGCCTGCCGTGAGCGGCGGGTGTGTGGGTGGGTGATGGTCATCCGGCACCTCCTGGGTGTCGTTCGTGAAGCTCGTCTGATCGCGGGCCCGTGTGGGCTGTGACGACCGCCCTGCGCACCGTGGGCGGGTAGCCCGTCCGGTGTGCGGAACACCATCAATCGTTCTCTCTCACACCGGCACAGAACGAGATTTCTGCGCCAGCACGTCAAAGGAGCAGCGGTGCGGGATCCCGGCTGCGCGGTGAGCGCGAGGCGTGCTCCGTGGTCGCCGGCCAGCAGTCCCGTGGTCAACGGTGCCAGCCTCCGTGGCACCCTGCACCGAGCTCAGCGCACGCGGCACTGCTGAGACGGAGAAAAGCGTGCGCGCGCAGTCCGGCACCTCTAGTGTGGGACTCATCAGGCTGGTCTTTCGGGCACAGCCAGGGGCACGCCCGGCGAACATGCCGGAGGACCAGGGGGAAGTATGAGCGCACGAAGCCGCGCGATTGCGCAGGTGCTTGCCACACTCGTGGATGGTCGGCACGTCGAGCTCGTCGGCGCCGAACACAGCGGGCGCACCGTGTTTCTCCGCGAGCTTGAGGCCGCTCTGCACGAGCAGCGCTGGGCATCGTTTTGGGTGAGCGGCGCCGCCGCGATTCGGACAGTGCCATTCGGCGCGCTCGCGGTGTCCGGATTTTCCCCGGATGGCCCGGTGCACACGTTTGCCGCACAGCTTGCCGGCCACGTGCAGCAGCTCGCCCAGCGCATCTCCGGACAGCACGCAGCGCTGCTCATCGATAACGTCGACGAGCTCGATGATGCGTCATGGGGCGCGATCGTCGCGTACGCGGAGCAGAATCCCGAGACGCGGGTCGTGACCACCGGGCATGGCATGGCGCCCGCGGCCGGCGCGGCGCGGCGGTTGCGGGCGCTCACGGTGCAGCTCCCGCCCCTCACCTATCGCGAGCTGCGCGATTCCGTGGAGGCGCAGCTTGGTGCTCCCCTCGACGACGTGACACTGGGACAGATCTTTGCGCGCTCGGGGGCCTCGGCAGGGCTTGCCCAGGATCTCGTCGACGCGGCGGTGCTGAATGGCGGCCTTCATCGCGAGGACAACGTGTGGGTTGCACAATCCGGGCTGTGGTCACCGGAGCTCGGCGGCGCAATGCAGGAACTCATCGCCGGGCTCAGCCCCGAGCTTCTCGATGCCCTCGAGCTTCTCGCGATCGCGGGAGTCTCGGATCTCAATGCCGTGCGTGAGGTACTCGACTGCGCGGCGATTGAGTCGCTCGAAGCGGCCGGGCTCGTCCGCGTGCACCCAGTACGCGGTCAGCTGCGGATTGCGGTGCATCCGCCGCTTCTCGAAGACTACTTCAGGCACCGCCCCCTACTTGCCCGGCGGACTCGTCTCACTGGCCTCGTGGCCGAACGGCTGGACTCCGCCGAGCTGCGAAGCTCCCTCGGCCGGTCTGCGTCCGCGTCGACTCCCGAGAACGCCGTGATCGCCCGGATGTTCCACGAGCAGGCGCAGGCTCGAGTTCGACTCGCCCGTGCGGCCTGGGCGTCGAACCCGAACGCGGGCACCGCGGTGAATGCGGTGAAGGCCCTCGTCGCGGGCGAGGCTCCCGATGCCGACGTCGAGGCTGTGCTCAATGCGTCGCTGCCAGAGGAGCACGACACTGTCGCCGCCACCCACCTGCTCTTGCTCCGCGCGGAGTGGCGCGCGTTCGTCCAACGGGACCTCGATGGCGCGCTCGAGATGCTTGCGGCCGCTGGGCCGAGCGGCAGCGTTACCGCGCGGATCACCGACACGACCGCGGTGTCCCTCGAGCACTACCTGCGGCAGGTCCCCGCCGACTTCGCGGTGCGTCTGGAGGTCAGCGACGACCTGCCGCCGGAGGATCAGGTGCGGGGCCTGCGGGCACTCACCATCGCGCAGACCACCAGCGGTGACTTCGAAGCAGCCTCGCACACACTCGCTGAGGCGGAGCACACCACCCGCGCGCTCGAGGACTTCGCGATCGACTCGCTACGGGGCGTCGTGCAGCTCGGTCTCGGCGAGATGCACGAGGCCACCGCTTGGGCGCGGCGAGGCTATGCGCAGGCGCTTGCGATCCTCGACGTCGATTCGCTGCGCAGCCACGGTGCGGTGCTGGTGTACGCGCTGGAGGCGCAGGGCCGCTACGCGGAGGCGGAGGACGTGCTCGCAACGCTCGTGCCACTCTCCCCCGCGGCGCGAACGGTTGCCGCCGCGGCGTCCGGCCTCGCGATTCACGGTTGTGCGGCGCTCATTGCTGCGCGGCGCGGGCGGCGCGAGCAGGCGCAACGCCACCTCGACACGCTCCGTGGGCTGAGCACGGAGGGCCTTCCCCCGCTGCATCAGTCCCCCGCCGAGGCAGAGGCGCAGCTCCTCATTTTGCTCGGTCAGCGTGATGCTGCGGCTGAGCTGTTGCGTGACCGCGGTGCAGACCTCATCGCCCGTGGCTACCTCTTCGCGGGTGTGCTGTTGCGTTTGGCCTCGCTCGAGGTGCGGCAAGATCCCGAGCTGCTTGCTGTTGTGTCGGCAGAAGCCGAGCAGATGGGCGGCAGATTTGTGCTCGCCTATGTGCGCGCGGTGCGCTGGTTGCACGAGCCCACAAGCGACGACCCTGTCGCGGTCGCCGAGGAACTGCTCAGCGCCGGGCGCACCGGGCTCGCGATCGCGGTGCACGATCACGCGGTGAGCGAGGCCAAGGCCGATGCTGCGCCCGCGCTCCGATCCGCCCGCGAGCGCCTTCGCGCGGATCTCCCCGACATCGAGTTCGAGACCCGCCGGTTCGAGCCGGATCGCTCACGCCTCACTGAGCGCGAGCTCGAGGTTGCTCGACTCGTGTCCGACGGCCTCTCGAACGCGCAGATCGCTACGCAGCTCGTGGTGAGCGTGCGCACAGTGGAGAGCCACATCCACCGACTCATTCGCAAGCTCGGCGTCACCAACCGCCACGAGGTGAAGGCGTCGCTGCTCGGCTAGTCCCGTCATGATGCAGTACCTTCGTGAGCTGTCGGAGGACCCTTCGTAGCGGTCTTCCTCAGAATGGGTGGCCGGTGGGATCATCGTCGGCAATTAGCCCCGGTGGCACGAGGGGCCGGGCTGTGCGGACCGGTGGTGTCGGTTTTGATGCCGGTGCTGCGGGCGGCAGTGGTATCGATGCTGCAGCCTTCGGCAATGATGAGCCCGCCACTGATGAGCTCTGCTCTGATGGCCTCGGTGGTGGTGTGCCCGTGTTGTCGTGTTTCAGGAACCTCACCCGGCTCGGCGGCTCATCGTCGTACACGCGTCCGGTCGGGGACCGCCAGCGCATCGTCCCGTCCGACAACAAACGGTGGTCCCAGTCAGAGTTGTGCTTCATCGTGTGGTGGCCTCGGCAGAGATGTGCAAGGTTGTTTGTAGATGTCGTGCCGCCATCTGCTGCGGGGATCGTGTGGTCAATATCGCAGCGGTTCACCGGGACACGGCAGCCGGGGAATCTGCAGTGCAGGTCGCGGGCCCCGAGGAAGCGGCGCATCTGTGCGCTGGGGCGATACCGGTTCACACTCAGGACATCCCCGGTCTCACCGGACACGGTGACGTTCTCCCAGAAGTCGGCGTGGCCTGCGTAGCCGCGGATCTGTTCGGGGTCGATGGGTCCGGATCCGATGAGTTCGGCGTCCGTGAACTCCGGCGGCGAGGAAGCAGTGGGGTCACTGCCGGTACCTGCCGGGGGTGTTGTGGTGGTCACCACGACCTGGATGTGCGCCCGCACCGCCTCCTCCGGAGACCCCGCAACCAGCCGCATCGGATCACCCGCAAGGAGCAAGTCCCGGAGCACATCCGTGCGAGTCTGGGCACGACTGCGCTTGGGAAGCCCTGCCCGGATCTCTCGCACCCCGGGACGCCCACCCTTCATACCCGGACGGAGTTCCCGGAGGAGGCGCCGGCGTTCTGCGATGCTCTTCGTGCTGACTCGCTGGGTTCTGCCGGTGGTGTGCGCGCGTGACGCTTCACCCGTGACGGCGCCTGTGCCGGTGCCGGTGCCTGCACCCGCGGAAACACCATCGCGACCAGTGAGGGTGCGTGTGAGTTGGTGCTCGGTGACTTCCGCGGACTTCGCGAGCCGCGTCAAGCGATCATGAATCGCATACGCCACAGGTGACGGCATGAACGCGACCAGCTCCGCCATCCCGTTCTCGTGATCACGCACCCACACTTTTCGCTCACACTCCGGCGCTGGAACGGGGACGCCGCTAGCAGCAGTGCTAGCTTCCGGGTCGAGGTTGTTCGGGGCAGCGCCGTCGGGATCGGTGCTCGTTGGGTCGGTGCTGGCCGGGTCAGTACTAGATGGGTCATCGCTCGTGGGGTCAACGCCCGGGAACGGGGCCGGCTTCGGAAGGGATCTCGCGAGTTCACGGGCAAGCTTCCGCGCGATCGGCCGCAAACGCTGCGGAGTCTGGGACTCAGCACGCCGCAACACTTCCGCCTCGTACCTGCCCCGCATACGCACCGAATCTGGATCCTGCCCAAGGCCCAACGCGTCCGAGGATTCCACAAGTGCCCGCACATGCTCGGGAGAAACCTTTCCGGTGAGCATGCGCGGCAGGGTTGCGGGGAAACGCATCGTGAGTGCGCTCGCAAGGTTCAGATCGCGTTCCACAACATGTTCGCTCTGATGAAGGGCGGTCGCGATCTCGGCACGCAGGGAACGATACGGGATGTCGCCACTCCCGGAAGGGGCGCGGTGCACCGCGGTCTCCATCGCGAAGGAAAGAACATTCAGGCGTGCGGCGGCGAGAATGCCTTGGAAACGATCGAACTGTTCCAGCATGCCGACCACGTCATCGACCACCCGCACAGAGAACACGGGTGGGATGACACCGGGGGTTGCGGACGCGAATGCTTTGGTGATGAGCTCGGTGGGGTCGAACTCCGGCGGCTGGGGTGGAGCAGAAGTGTGAGCCGCGGAGGTCTTCTGGAAGCGCACCCGGGAAGCCCGGCGCGGCGCGAGCGGCGAGCCAGCAGGGGGAGAGCCTCGGGTGGTGGTCATGTGCTCATTCAAGCAGTGACCACTGACATTCAGAGCCCAGAAAACCGCGGAAACACGCGGCAAAACAGGACACCGTGAGGAAGCCCTGATCCCACTCTGGAAAGTCAGTTCACCCTCAAGAAGAGGGTGAAAGTGGGGCGTGGCACACGAGTGCGCAGCTTCCCCGTTCAAGCGCCCCAATTACCCCGTGCCTGAGGCATCACTTGATCCGAGCGAGGGGCGGGCCTCGCCGAGCTCCTCCTCGCGACTTCCTCGTTCGTCACCCGCAGCAGGATTTGTGGCTCCCGCGTCGCTGGGGTTCTCCGCACTGTCGGAGTCCGCCTCCGTCCCATCCTCCTCTGAAGCGTTCGGGTCTTCCGTGTCTGCAGGCTCGGCCGGCACCTCCACGTCCTCCGGCGCGTCCGAGATCTCATCGATCTCACTGAGCGCAGGGGCATCGTCGGTGACGGCTTCGGCGCGGGTAAGGGACTGCGGAATGAGGACGGGGGTCGTCTGGTAGGCGGTGTTGTTGTTACCCAAACGTCCCGCCGTGCCCGCGCCCCAGCCATAGAGCTGGTTGTTCGCACCGAGCGCGAACGCATGCATATCTCCCGCGGCAACATCGGTGAAACCTCCGCTCACATGTGGGAGGGCCACCTGGCGCGGGATCGCGGACGCGCCGCCGCTCGGAACACCCTGCGTCGCGGACCCCCAGGAGTACACCTTTCCGTCTGTACCCAGCGCGAGTGACACTGCGTTGCCCGCTGCCACCCGTGTGAAGCGGACCCCTGCGGGGGCTTGGATGCGCGTCGGCTCGGAGTAGGCTTGCGGACGCGAGCCGTCGAGCGCGGTCCCCGCCTGGCCGCCGCTGTTCGCACCCCAGGCGATCAGATCCCCCGTAGAGGTGAGCGCGATCGTATGCGAAAGAGTCGTTGAGCTATTCGAAGCGAGCTGCACAATCTGGACATCATCAGGCATGGGGATTCGCGTGAACTTGGTCGTCTGCGTCATGCCAGTTCCCAAACCGAGCTGCCCAGCCCGATTGTCTCCCATTCCCCACACGCTGCCGTCTGAGGCAAGCCCCAGCGTGGTCGCGACACCCGCCTCGAGCTGAACGAACTGCACACCCGACGGGTTCTCCAGCGCGGTTGGCCATGTGGGCGACGACAGAGCGCCGAGCGCACCGGCCTGGTTCCGGCCCCAGCCATACGCGCGGCCATTCGAGCCGAGCGCGAGCGAGTGGTCGTACCCCGCGGACACCTGGGTAAAAGGTCCCATTCCGTCGGAGCTCACCTGGACTGGTTTCAGTGCATTCGTGCCGCCCGTCAGAGCGTACTGGGCGCTCCCCCAGCCATAGACTCTCAGATCGCTCCCAAGGCCCAAGGTATGGGAGCCTCCGGCGGAAAGCTGAACAAAATCTTGGTAGCCGAGCGGCGCCGGAGTCAATACGTTGTTTCTCGTTCCATTCCCCACACGTCCGTCTACGTTGTACCCAGAGCCGTACGCCGACCCGCTCTGAGCGAGTGCCATCGACTGTCCGCCACCGGCTGAAATGCGGCCGAGTTTCGGCGCGCTGACCAGCCCGCTGACCTCGCCTATCGCGCTCGCCTGCGCGCTCGTGAATCGTGGGGGAAGATATGCAGACGCTGAAATCTCAAACCCTGAGGCGGCAACCGCACTCGTGAGTCGTACCGGGAACGTCACGGCAGCATTCGGTACGGCCTCGACGGCGGCAGTTGCCGTACGAGTGTGCGTGACGGCCCAGTCGGCGCCAATGCGCTCGCTCCTCCACACCGTGTCGATCCCGCCCGAACTGCTTGGCGCAGGAAGCGTCCCGGGAGTCACCCCAGCGGGGAGTACCACGGTGGTGCGCAGAATCTCACCTGCCTGAAGGTACAGAGTTTCAGCGGCTGAGCTCGGCTGGGTCTGGAAGCGGATCGTCGCACTGGAGGTCGACGCAAGGGTACCGCCGAGCCCGTACACCCCGGTCTTGACGCCCCAAGCTGCGGGAATCACTACGCTTCCCTCCGGCATGTCGCTCGTGAGTCGCTCAGGCAGCTCAACACTCGCAGTGGCGGTGCGGGCCGAGTTCTGCGTCACCGTGGTGAAGTCGGTGTGCACTGGAAACGAGAAACCAGGCAGGTCGATAAGGCCGTCCGCTGTCGCACTGAGCACGCTCCGCACCGTCCAGATGCCGCCGTTCTCCTGCGAAGTCCAGCTCCGTCGGTAGCCATTGCCGGTGTCCAGTGCAGGGAGCTCCCCCGGCGTCGCACCGGCGGGAAGTGTCACCACTGCGGCAATCTCTTCGCCGGCGAGAAGCTCAACGGGCGCTGCGGGCGCAGGGCGCAGCCCGAACGTCACCTCTCCCGTATCAGGCCCTGGCCCGAAGAGCTCCCCCGAGCTCGGCGTCACCGCGAGATCCACGATCCCGATGTCCACTCGCACTGCAGCCGCGAAGCGGTTCCCGTCTACCCGGGACGCGTCGGTGGTCACGGCCCCCACCACGGTTGACGACACTCCCAGGAGCGAGAGGAGCACTGCAGCAACAACCATCAGTGCGAGGGTCGCGCGCGCGCTCACTCGGCGGGCGGCGCCAAGCATGGTCGCTCGTGGCAAACGGTGTCGTGCGTCCTGTGACATGAGGGAGCCCCTTTCAGATACTCCCAGTCAAGCCTCCCGCGTAGGTGCGCGTAGGCGGCTACGCGCGTTCTACGGGGTGGGTGCGGCGAAGCTACGCGGTCGCTGCGCACTCGTACGAGTACGCAGCGACCGCACGCGCTACCGATTCCCGGAGAACTCGCCAATCTCGTCGCGTTCAAGCGCACCCGACTTCCGGCGGATGTTGCGCAGGTGCGTCTCCACAGTTCGGACGGACAGACTGAGCGAGCGCGCGATCTCGGGGTTGTTGAGGCCCTCCGCCACGAGATCAATAATCTCTCGTTCGCGCTGTGTGAAGCCAAGGCTCGTTTCAAGGTCTGACACCGCAGTCGCCGTCGCGGGATCGGCCGATGCCATCAGAGCTGCGATCTCTTCGCGCACCTCGGATGCCTCGATCTCCTTGTCCACCTCACGGAACATGCGCGCGGCCGCGGTGAAGTACTTCAGCGCGGAGTCATTCGCGTGTTCGGCCTGCAGCCGCCGCGCTGCGTGCACGAGAGCTACCGGATCCTGCGCATGGTGGGCAAGACGGGCGTCGAGATAGGCGAGGAACACTTCGCTCCCCATATCTGCCACGCGATCCCGCTTTTCAGCGGCGGCCTGCGGATCGAAGTCGACGAGCAGCGCAAGGATGTTCGAGCCCGCCGCGGAGAACGCGTAGCCGCGATCCCGCAGCTCGTCAGCGAGCGCACGATAGGCCGCACCGATCTGCTCGGGGGTGCCCTCAAGTTCGGTGAGCATTGCTGCGGGGAAGCCCGCTGCTCCCATCGGAAGCGCATCACTTCGGCCGCCGTAGCTTGCGCCACGCTCAATCAGCGAACCGACCGCCCCGGCTCGGCCGCTGCGTCGAGCCGCGAGCGCGAGCGCATTCATCAGCGCACGGTCCGGCCCAAACGGCAGGTTCGCAGCCTGGAACTGCCCGCTCGCCACGATGCTGCCCGCGGCGGTCGCATCGGCATACCGACTCATTGTGAGGAGCGCCATCACCGCGATGTACGCGTCGGCAACCATCGCCGAGCGGTCGAAGCGCTGGCGCGCGATGGTCAGCTGCGCAGAAGCCCACTCCAGAGCTCGCTGCGGCTGCCCCGAAGTAATAAGCGCAAGGCCACGCAGGGGCGCAGCGAAGCGTGCCACCCACCCCGACTCGTCGAGGCGATCAAACTGTGCGAGTGCGCGCTCCGAGCTGCCCCCGAGCGCGTGCATCGCGATGAGGATGAGCCCAGCGATCTGCCCGTCGATGCCAGGGAGCGCTGCGAGCTCGTCGATGCGCGAGAGCGACTCCGCACTGATCTCCTTCCGCTCAGCGTGCACCCCCGCAATGAGCGCCTCGATCGCAGCGGGGTGTCCCAGATCGTCGTGGGCCTGGAGAACGGCTTCGATCTCTTCGAGCGGCGCTTCCTGCGTGACGAGCCAGCGCGAGTGGAGGTAGCGGAAGAAGAGCTGCTCTTCGACGCTCCCGTCGTTCGCGGGGGTATCGGCGATGATCGCACGAATCTCCTCGTCCGAGGATTCTCCGGTGAGACGCAGCTCCAGCGCGCGAATCCCCGCGCGAAGGGTCGGCTCACTGCGCCACGTCTCCCAGCTCTGTACCTGTTCGTTCTCGTAGCGATCACGGAACGCGCGCGCGAGGAGCGGCACCTCCGACTGCGGGATCACATCGGCGAACTGCCGCGGCAGGGCAGGCGGCTCTGCCAGGCCGAATGTCGCCTCCTGGCCGAGCCGATCCTCGAGTTCTGCGCGCAGTCGGAGACTCTTCACGGTCTCGGGCCGGTGCCGGAAGTAGTCGCTGATGCCGGGCGGGTTCACGGTGACCCGCGGACTCGACCCGGCGTGGAACAGGCGCACCAAACCTCGCTCTTCGAGTTCCTCGAGGCGATCCTGCCCAATCAGCGTCGCCGCCTGAGTAATGGGAATCGGCCCGGCCATCACGAGCAGCTCGAGCGCCTCTCGCACGTCCTCCGGGTAGCGGTAGATCAGGGATTCAAAGGCACCCTCGAGCTCGTCTGACCACAGCTCAATACCATCGAGCCAGACCTCGCCGTTGCGGTGGATCTTGCCGCGGCGCTTCGCGGTATCGGCGATCGCGAGCACGAAGCCCGGCAGCCCGCCCGACTTCATGTGGACCCGACCGCTGAGCGAGGATGCAACGCGTCCTTCGAGGCGCGCCTCGAGCAGGTCGTGCACGAGGTCAAGTGGCAGCTCGTCAATGGTCAGCTTCACCACGGGGGACGCCTTGCGGATGAGTAGCTTCTCATCGGGATCGATGTTGCCGCGCGACTCGGTCGCAGCAACGATCGGCGTGCCATGCGATTTGTGGAGCTGTTCGAGCAGCGCCCAGGACGCGTCGTCGAGCTGATCGATGTCATCAATCAGGATCGCGGCGGGCCCCTCGCTCAGGAGCTCTGTGAGCATGCGAGGCAGTTCCTGCGTGGGATCACCTTCTGTGCGCCGCAGCTGCGGAACCGGTGGCAGCGCGGCGCGAAATGCTTCAAGCGGCCGCGCGTGCTCGATCCCGCGCAGCTGCAGTGTCGCGAGCCCGATGCTGCGCAGCGCCGTGTTGACCTGCTTCAGGAGCTCCGTGCGTCCGCTCCAGTGCTGCCCCACCACGGAGACGGACGTACCGTCGATCACGTGGCGAACAATCCGCTGCACGAGTGGGTTTCGGGTGTACATCTGCTCTCCCCCTTGACGCGCCCCCCAGTTGCGGCGCGCAGATCCTTCTGGAACGGCCCCGGCCGCTCCCCCTGCTGCATAGACTATGCCCCTCACCGCTGCTTTCGGTGACGTGTTGCGAGCGTCGCGGTTCCCGCCACCATCAGGAGTGTGGCTACCGCGACTCCAGCTAGGATCGCCGGGCCCTGGGCGCCTGTGATCGGCAGCGGTGGACGCACGTCGCCGCCACGCCCGTGTTCGAAACCGGTGAACGCGAGGTTCACGTACGACATTGCGGGCTGGTCGAGCTCTGACTGCGCGTCGTAGCTCACCCGAAGGCACAGCTCTGCACGCTCACCCGCGGGCAAAATTCCTTGATCGAGATTCTGCGCAGCCGACATCGGAACGCCCCGCACCCGGGCCATCGACGCTACGGTGCAGTCCGTAGTCCGTGCCCCCGCGAGCGTGAGTGCATCGAACGCCCCCACGGCTCCGCTCCATCCCGTCTCCACTGGGGTGAGCCGAATTCGCATGTCGACTGACGAGTGGTTTTCGAGGGTGGCCACGGCGGTCGTGCTCTCGCCCGGCCACAGCGTGACGTTGAAAAGCCCCGTGCTCGGGCTCACGGAAAGCCCAGCGGTGTCGGACACAACCGGCTCGGGGATCACCGCGCTCGCAGGCGCTGCGATGAGCGCCACTGCTGCTCCGGCGATCGCGAGCGCCGCAAACCAGGCGGTGCTCCTCGCTGCGCGCCCTGCCGCCCGGGGCCGCTGGTCTCCGCTAGCCATGAGACGCTCCGACGGGCACTCGATCTGGCTGCGCGTCCTCGGGCTGCGCTGCTGCTCGTTCTCCGGTCCGCTCCGTGCCACGCGGCTGGTTCGTCTCACCCGTCTCAGCGGTGCGACGCCCACGTGGGCGGCTCGGAATGAAGAGCGCAATAAGGAAGAACGCTCCGACGATCAGGCGCACGGCCCACAGTTCAGAGAGGCGGAAGAGGGTCGCGACATTGCCCTGTAACACGATGCGTGGCGAGCCGAGCACCTGCTCCTGGGTCACTGGCGCAGGATCGACAATCTCGTTGCCATCGCCCTTGAGGATCGCACCCTCGGGGGTGATCTCGTGCACACGGTGAACATACTGGTCGGTGCGCTCGCCCGGGATAAAGGAGACAATCACGGGAGCGCCCACGGTCTGGAGTTCGTCTCCCTGTGCTTGCTGCACCACGAGCACATCACCGAGCTCATAGGTGGGTCGCATGGAAACGCCGGTGACGGTCATGTAGTAGTCGCCGCTCACTGTCGACCACAGGAAGGGCACGGCGAGCGCTGCGAGCGCAAGACTCGCGATGGTTCGCATGAACAGAATCGTGATGCGCATTTCGGCCTCCGGGAGGTGGGGCGCTCACCTGCGGGTGCGAGTGAGCGAATGAACGGGTGTCAATGTGGGTGTGCGGGCCCATCCGCGCTCTGGGATGGGCCCGCACACCGCAGTGCTCCTGCGGTTACTTCGCGATGCTGTTGAAGAGGTAGTCAGCGGTGACCTCGGCGCCGTCGAGATCCAGGCCGCGGAACGCATCCGCGTCCGCCACGTAGACGTCGACGCGCACCTTGGCGCTCTCACCCGGCGCGAGATCGAAGGTCTCGCCGGCGGTGAACTTCATGTCGTTCAGCGCGCCGGTGGGCTTCAGCGCACCGTCATTGATTGCGATCCGCGTGTCGAGTGCTGCGGCGAGCTCACCAGCCTTCACTCCGCCCGGCTGCACCTGCGAACCGATGCCCACGGTGAGGGTGGAGGCGTTCGAGGTGTTCTTCGCGGTGTAGTACCCCGTGATCACTTCGCCGTCCATCGCACCGGTGAAGGTGTTGCTCATCGGTGCGCCGGTGACGAGCAGCTCACCGTCAGCGGGCTTCTCGGTCACCTCAGCGCTGAACTGGTTGTTGAAGATCGTGCTGTTTGCGGTGACCAGTGCGCCACCGACGGTAACGCCGGCAACCAGGAGGAGCGCACCGCCGGCGATCGCGAACTTCTTCTTCTTCGACTGGGGAGCCATGTGACTGACCTTTCGTTGTGTGGAGCGAGAGCGGGCCGGCCCGTGTGGCGTTTCCGCGTGGTGTTCTCGAGTACGAGTCAACTGCGGCGCGGTCCGCCACCTAAGGTGCGGGCTCGGATCTGCGGGGTACGTACGCGCGATCTACGTGTCCGCCCTTCACCGCGTACGGAGGCCCACGGTGCGGCGTAGTGGCCCAAACGCCAATCTCTCCGGCAAGATGGAGACTCACGGCTCCGCAGGACGCCGCGTGTGCCCCGTTCTCGGGTGCGTATCCCCCGTTTCCCGTCGAGGAGCCCGCCGTGCACGCTACCCCGCACTCCCCAACCGACCTTCCGGCAGAGCGCACGGAGGCAGACGACCGCGCATCGACACCGCTTGACGAGCGGGTCCGTGCACTCGAGGCAGAGAACGCGGCACTGCGTGCTGGCAAACGTGGTCGCGGGTGGGGCCGCAGTCTGCTCGCCGGCATCGCGCTCACGCTCGCGGTGATCCTCGCACCACTCGCGGTCGTCGCGTCGTGGGTGCGGGTGGAGCTCGTCAACACAGATCGCTTCGTGGCGACCCTCGCGCCACTCGCGGAGGATCCGGCGGTGCAGCGCTTCATCAGCGATCAGATCATGGTGGCGGTCGATCAGCAGGTGGACTTCGACGGGATCGTGGGCTCGCTTGCGAGCGGCCTTACGACTCTGGATCTCCCCGCCGAGGCAAGCGCCGCGGTCACCCTGCTGCGTGCCCCCGCGGCACAGGGCATGCGGTCGGTGGTGGCGTCGACGGTCGAGGAGACGGTGGCCTCGGACGCGTTCGCGGGCACCTGGCAGCTCGCGCTCACGAACACGCACCGTGCCACGGTCGCCCTGCTGCAGGGGAACACGAACGGCATGCTAACGCTCGACCGTGACACGGGCGCGCTCGCCATTGAGGCCGGCGTGATTGTCGCCGAGGTGAAAGATCAACTCGAGGCTCGCGGCTTCGGGTTGGCAGCGATGATCCCGAACGTGACCGCCTCGATCCCGCTCACCACCGCTGAGGGCCTCGTGGGGGCCCAGCTCGGCTACGCCGCTGCGGTTGCGATGGGTGCGTGGCTCCCCTGGGTGGTGCTCGGCCTCCTCGTCGCGGGCATTGCCCTCGCGCGTCGCCGCACGCGCTCGCTTACGCGCACCGGGTTCGGCCTCGCACTCGGGTTCTTGCTCTTGCTCGGTGGACTCAGCTTGGGATCGGCACTGTTCGAGCAGGCGGTGAGCCCCGGAGTGATGCCCCGCGCCACGGCGGTCGCCCTCTCGACGCAGCTCACCGAATCACTCCGCGCAACGAGCGCCGCGCTGGCATTCGCGGCCATCCTCATCGCGCTCGCAGCGCTCGTGCTCGGGTCGTCGCGCGGGGCGGTCGCGCTCCGCAGCGCGCTCACTGCCGGCTTCGCCCGCGCACGCCGCGCGTACACGTCGCACGGTGTCTCGACCGGAACGCTCGGCACAGTGCTCGAGCGTTTCCGCACGACCATCTCGCTGCTCGTCGCCGTGGCGGGTGTGCTGATCATCTTCCTCTCGCGGCCGGTCAACGCGCCGACGATCGTGTGGACTACCGTGGGAGTGCTCGCCGCACTCGCGCTCGTGGAACTGCTGCGCCGCCCGGAGGCGACGCCAAGCGTTGCTTCGGTTCCCGCAGACCCCGCCGCCTCGGGAGCCGCTCCCGAGCCCACCCCCGAGTCACTTCCCACGGCGTAGCGCACGGCTCAGCACCAGTTCGGTGAGAAGCCAATCGCGCTGCGCAGTTGTGCCCCCGTCCTGATATCGAGGAACACCGTCGTGCTGCGCGTTGCGCCCGGCCGCACCGCGCGACCGTCGGATTCGGCGTCGGCCGCGATCACCTCAACCGCCAGTGCGCGGCCGTTCGGTGCGGCGCAGAGCGCTCCGATACGACTGTGCGCGGCCGCGGGAGCGAACAGGGTGCGTTCCACGCCTTCGCGCGCGCTGCGAAGCGAACCACGATCGCGCGCAACGGTCACGGTTTCGCCGCCTGCGCCGACGATCCGATCTGGCTCCCCGAGCGCCGCGGCCTCCGGTGCGCTGGCCGGCATCGGCGTCGCGGCCTCGCCGAGCAGTGGGTCCGCGCGCCACAGCACGCCCGCGGTGTCACGGAGCACCACCGCGCTCGTTCCGGGGAGAAATCGCCACCGCTCCACCGCAATCGGGGAACCATCCGCCGCTGCGACGACGGCCGGGGCCGCAAACGCACCACGCGCGTCGAAGAGCAGGAGCGTGCGCCGCGTCGGATCGGGGCCGAGCTGCAGCCCAGTCACCACGATGCCCGCGGCGAGCACGGTCGCTTCGGTGCGGAGTTCAGTGAGTTCTGCTGCCGTGTCCCGAATCACCGGTTCCACGGTGCCGGACGCGATGCGCACGGAACTGAGCTCCGCGCGCCCCGCACCGGTCTCCGCGACCACGAGTGCACGGTCAGGGAGCATCGCGTATTCCTGAATCCGCGGTGCTGGAGTGAGTTCAAAACCCGCGGCTCCGGAGACGAGGCCCGCGCCGAGAATGCGGTCGCCCCGCTCGTCGCGCACGAGCGTGGCGACGGTCGTGTCGGGGGCGTGCAGCACGGTCTCGATCACGGCTCCCGCCCCCGTCGCAGCGCTTTCCACGCGCGCGCGAACGCGCAGCGCAGCACCGTACTCGAGTGACTCACCGAGCGTGAGCACGACCTCGTTGCCGTCGCTCGTCGCGCGAACCGGCAGTTCGGGATCGCTCTGGATGTCCCCCGCGCTCACGGCGCGCACGTCTTGGCTGAGGCGCAGCACGACGCGCGCGCCATCGCCAGCAACGAGCGCTGCGGGCCGTACCTCCACCCCGGTCAGCCGCGGGGGCTGGAGCACGCTCGCAAGTCCGAGACCTCCGGCGAGGAGCACAAGGGCGCCCGCGAGCAGGCCCGTCCGTAGTCGAAAACGGCTAACCGACATAGGGATCCTCCGGGGCGTCAACCCTGGTGAGCTGCTCGGGCAGCAGAATGGCTGCCCAGCTGCTCGCCGGGCTCGGGTTTGGGGCGAACGTGCCGGTGACGCTCAGCCACTCACCCGCAGCGACCTCGCGTTCCCAGCCCGGCGCGTACACCGGCACACCGACCGCCTGTGCGTCAACGGCGCAGCAGGTGATGAAGAATCGCGTGACCACCACCACGTTGTCTGGATCGTCGTCGTCCGGGGTCGCAAATCCCAGGAGTTCGGCTCCCCGCCCGGCAAGCGCGGAACTCTCCTGCTGGCGGGCGAGCACCGACCAGTCGCGCAGGCTGAGCTCGTCGTCGGGGCGTCCCGAAAGCAGCGCCGCATCGGCTCCTCGGGGATCAGCGGTCACTGAGGTGCCCGCGGACTGCTGGGCGGCCCGTTCCGGGCTCAACGTCGCGGGAGGCAGGATCAGCATTGCCCCGACCGCGCACAGCGCGATGGCCCCGCTGCCCACCCACCGCCAGCGCCGCCGCCAGCCGCGCTCCCCGGGGCCACTCGGCCGCGTCCGCTCGGGCCGTGCCGCGCGGAGCGCTGCCCCGCCCACGAGAACAACTGCGGCGACGACCGCCATCAGCACCGTGAACCAGGCGGAGCGGGGGTGCACGTACCAGGCAAGCTTGCCGCTCGCGGCGAGTGACAGCGTGGCGACGATCCCGCACCCGAACAGCAGCAAGCCGAGCCAGCGTGATCTAGGCAACAAGGTTCATCCCCCACCCAATCGCGGCGACGCAGAGCGCCGTCAGCACGGCGAGCTGCGCCACCGTTCTGCCGGTGAAGGTTGTTCGCATGAGCGCCACCATCTTCACATCCATCATCGCGCCGAACAGCAGGAACGCGGTCACGCTGCCGGGCAGAAATGCCGCGCTCACCGACAGGATGAAGAACGCGTCCACCGTGGCGCAGAGCGAGACGACAAACGCGAGCGCGATGAGCGCGAGCACCGACCACAGCGGATCGGCCCCGAGCGCGAGCAGCGCGGAGCGCGGCACCCCCACCTGGATCGCGCCAGCGAGGGCCGCGCCGAGGGCGAGCGCGGGCATGAGCTGCGCCGTCTCGGTGAGGAACTCGTCGGCGCTCCGGCGCAGTCGCCCACCCCGGGGAGCGACGGCGTGGTGCGCGCACGCTGACCGGAACCCGGGAGTGAGCATTCGCTCAGGGCTCGGGTGACCGCTCAGCCACCACCCCAGGAGGTTGGCGATCACAAACCCCCCGAGCACGCGCGCCAGGAGGATCTCCGAGTTCCACCCAAACGCCTGCGCGGTGGTGAGAATGGTTACGGGGTTCAGGATGGGCGCGGCGAGGAGGAACGTCACTGCCTCGGCCGGCGCGAAGCCACGTTGAATCAGGCCACGCGCGAGCGGCACGTTTCCGCATTCGCACACCGGGAGCACGATCCCAAACAAGGACAGCGCCACGCGACGCAACCAGGGCCGCTTGGGAAGCGCGCGTTCGATCACACCGTCGGGCACCCAGATGCGTACCGCAATCGAGATGAGTGTGCCGAGCACCACAAACGGCAGCGACTCGATGAAGACGGCAAGCGCGAGCGTCACGAAATCGCGCGCGGTCGCCGGGAGCCAGGGGCTCTCCCCCGGCACCAGGAGGCGAATGAGAATCCCCAGCGCGAGCAGCAGCACGACAAAGCCGCTCGCACGGATGCGGCCACCGCGGTGGCCGGTCGTGCGGGGAGCCGTGATCTGCGCGCTCACGCAGCACGCTCTCGTCGCGCCGCGTGAGGCGTCGAGCGGGGTGTCGATCGAGACGTCGCCCAGTCCTCGGCAATTCGCCCGCCTTCGAGGCGGAGCCAGCGGTCTGCGCTGGCCCAGTCTGCGGCGTCGTGCGTGACGCAGCAGACCGCGATCCCGCGCTCAGCAGCGGTGGCGAGGATGCCGCGCGTGCGCTCCCGGCTGGCCACATCGAGCCCCGCCGCGGGTTCGTCAAGGAACAGGATTCGGTCGCCGGTCGCGAGCCCCTGCGCGATCAGCGCGCGCTGGCGCTGTCCACCCGACAGCTCCCCGAAGGGCCGGTGGGCGAGGTCGACAAGGTCGACGGATTCGAGCGCCGACGTCACCGCGGCAGTGATTTCGGCGCGGGATCTGCGTGCCCTCCCGTGCCGCGCCGGCCGCGACGCGCCGATGCGCACGGTATCCGCGACGGTGAGTGGCAGCTGCGCCGGGGAGAGGGGTCGCTGCACCACGAGCGCCACCGGTGCGGCGCGGATCACGGTCCCCGAGCCCGGATCCCGAGCACCCGCGAGGATCTCGAGAAGCGTTGATTTTCCGGCGCCGTTGGCGCCTGTGAGCGCGGTCACCGCTCCCCACTCAAGCGTCAGATCGATTCCGCGCAGCACGGGGGCGCGGGTGTAGGCAGCGTGAATCCCGGTGGCCCGGATTGCGACGTCGTGGTCCATGTGTTCAAAACTACCATGTTGAGAATGATTCTCGATATCTGTATGGTCGTGTCCCATGCATTGGATCTTCGACGCGCTCGGCACCGAGTTTTTCGTCCGCGCGCTCACCGGCGGCGCGCTCGTTGCCGTCATCTGCAGTGTCGTCGGCACCTGGGTGGTGATTCGCGGCATGGCGTTTCTCGGCGAGGCCCTCGGCCACGGAATGCTGCCCGGAGTGGCGCTCGCCACGCTGTTCGGCCTACCGCCCATGCTCGGCGGCGCCGCCACCGCAGCCCTCATGAGCGCCCTCATCGGCGCGCTGCAACGCCGCGGCAAACTCTCCTACGACACCAGCATCGGCCTGCTCTTCGTCGCAATGCTGGCGCTCGGCGTGATCATCGTGTCGCACTCCGGCAGCTTCGCCACCGACGCCACCGCGCTGCTGTTCGGTGATGTGCTCGCAATCTCGGCCACAGACCTCGCCGTCATCGCGGGGGCCACGGTTCTCACGATCGGGATCGCTGCCGCCGGCCACCGCTCGTTCGTCGCGCTCGCATTCGATCCGCGGATCGCTCGCGTGCTCGGTGTGCGTACCGGGCCCGCCGCGGCAGCCCTCACCGGACTCGTCACGCTCGCGGTCGTTGCGTCGGCGCAGGCCGTAGGCACCCTGCTCGTTGTCGCGCTACTCCTCGGGCCAGCAGTGGCCGCGACGCCGTGGAGCGCCAGAATTCCGCAGCGTATGGTGCTGGGCTCCGCAGTGGGCGTGGTCGCGGTCGGCACGGGGCTCTCGGTCTCGTGGTTCGCCGGCACCGCCGCAGGAGCAACCATCGCGGCAAGTGCCGTCGCGCTGGCCGGCTGCTCCCACCTCGCGCATGCCCTCCGCGAGCGCACGCGCGCCCCCTCCGCCACGAGCGCCCCTCACCACTTTTCACGACCCCCACACTCGGAACACCACGCACGAGAAAGCCACGCATGATTCACGCTGCACACTCCACTCGGAGGCGCACAGGGCTCCGCCGCGCTCGCGGAACCGCCGCCTCCGCCGCACTGCTCGCGCTCACCCTGACCGCCTGCGGCTCGCCCGCGGCCGACCAGGCTCCGGCCGCGCCCGACACCGCCAAAACCGACACCTCCGAAACCGCCGCTGGGCACGGCAGCGTCGCTGGCGCCGCCGAGGCCGCCGAGCCCCAGCTCCACCTCGTCACAGTCGACAACGGCGGCGCGGTCGGGATGCTCGACCTCCTGAGCGGCGAGGAGTCGCAGCTCGGCGCGGTCGCGCCGCCCACCGGCGCGGCCAGCGACGGACGCTACGTGTTCACCTCTCACGCGGGTGGTCTCGACGTGATCGACAGCGCCGTCTGGACGTGGGATCACGTGGATCACTTCCACTACTACCGTGGCACCCCAGCCCTGCTCGGCACGCTGCCCGGAGACGGCGCCGCCACCGTGGTCGGCGGCCCGCTCGCCACTTCTGGCACGACCGGCGTGTTCTTCGCTGGGTCGGGCGAAGCGATCCTGCTCGAGAATCACTCACTCGCGGACGGAACCATCGAGGCGCGGTTCCGGATCGAGACATCGCCCCACGAGGGGCTCATCGCCCCACTGGGCGACGGTGCGGTGATCACCGAGGCCGACAGCGCTGGCCGCGTGACCGAGCTCCGCGTGCTCGACTCCGATGGTGCACCGAGCAAGACACGCATTCCGTGCTCCGCAGCCTCCGGCGCCGTGGTGACGCGGGTCGCCCTCGTGATCGGCTGCGCGGATGGCGCGGTCCTCGCCACGGAGGAGGGCGGCGAGCCGACGCTCACCCCGGTCGCGCTCCCAGCCGGAGGCGGAGCGGCACCCACCGAGTTCGCGGGCAGGAAGGGCCGGCCCACGGTGGCGGGCCTCGGAGCAAACTCCGGTGGAACCGCGAGCGCCGGGGCGTGGCTGCTCGATACACGCGCCCGCACGTGGACGTGGCTTCCGAGCCCCACGCCACTGATCCGGGCGATCGCGGTCGACGACGAGGAGGGGCACGTCGTCGCACTCGATGAGGCCGGCCGGGTCGTCGTGCTGCGCGCGGACGAGGATCCCGTGTTCTCAGAGCCCCTCCTCACGGGCGAGGACCTTGCCCCCGCGATGCGCTCGCAGCTCACCCTCACGCTCGACGCGCAGCGCGCTTATCTGGCATCACCATCCTCCGGCACCGTGTTCGAGATCGACTTCGCGGACGGGGCCCGGGTGGCCCGCGAGCTGCGCCCCGCCGTGGCGCCCGCCGTGTTTGCGGAGACGGGACGATGAGCGCTTGGAACGCGCGCGGTCAGCACACGCGCGGAGGTCACACCGAGGGCCGCCAGCACACGCGAGGTCGCTGGGCGCGCGTGCTCACGGGCGCGCTCGCAGCATCACTCCTGCTTGCCGGGTGCGCAACCGGGAACGCCGGCGCGTCGGCAGCCGGGGACGCTGCGGCGAGCGCGGCCGCACGGCCGAGCATCGTCGTCACGACCAACATCCTGGGCGACGTGGTGCAGCAGCTCGTGGGCGACACCGCCGAGGTGACCGTCCTCATGCGGCCGGGCGCCGATCCTCACTCGTTTGAGATTTCCGCGCAGGAGGCGGCCGCGCTCGATCACGCCGAACTCGTGGTGTCGAACGGGCTCGGGCTCGAGGCGGGACTGCAGCAGCATTTGGACCGCGTGGCCGCAGCCGGTGGCGCACAGTTCGTGGCCGGCGATCACATCACTCCGCTCAAGAACGCTCGAAGCTCCGCAACCCCCGACCCTCATTTCTGGACCGACCCGCAGCGCATGATCGAGGTGGTGAATGCAATGGGCGTCGCGCTCACGACCGGGGACGTTCCCGGGTTCGGGGATGCAGCACGTAGTGACATCACCGAGCGCGCCGCCACCTACGCCGCGCAGCTCGGCAGCATCGACGCCGAGATGAGTGCGCGCTTCGGCGCGATCCCCGAGAACGAACGGACGCTCGTCACGAACCATCACGTCTTCGCCTATCTCGCGGAGCGCTACAACTTCCGAGTGCTCGGCACTGCCATTCCGGGCGGCACCACACTCGCGGCGCCCAGCGCATCGGACTTGCGCGGACTGGTCGACGCCATCACGGAGGCACGCGTGCCCACGATCTTCGCGGAGTCGTCTGCGCCCGACCGTCTCATGCGGGTCCTCGCCGATGAGGCCGGCGTCGACGTGCGCGTCGTTGAGCTCTTCACCGAATCGCTCTCTCCCCCGGGCGGCGGGGCCGAGAGCTACACGGAGATGCTCGCCACCAACACCGAACGGATCGCGTCAGGTCTCACGCGTTCCGACCACTAGCCCGGTCAAGCGCTCAACCGAGTGCTGACCACCCACCCCAACACCCCAGAAAGGGAACCATGACCCAGACCGAACGCGCACGCCCCCGAGCGTCGCGCCATTCCCGCCTGCTCCTCACCGTTGCGGCAAGCGCGGGCCTCGCGCTCCTCGCAAGTGGCTGCACCGCGCAGGCCGGCGCCGCAGACAAGGCCGATCACTCGCACGCCGACCACGACCACGCGGATCACAACCACGCCGAGCAGGCAGATCGCCTCGCGGTCACCACGGCTGGCGGAATCACGGTCCTCGACACGAGCAAAGTCAGCTCGGGATCGCTGAGCGCCACGGGCGAGCTTGCCACCGAAGAGTTCACACGAGTGAACAACTTCGGTGATGGTCAGCACCTCCTCGTCACCACCTCGCGCGGCTTCGAGGTGCTCGACACCGACACCGCCAAGCTCACGGGGCTTGTCTTCCCCGCGACCGCGGCGGGTCACGTCGTGCGGCACGCGGGCCACACGGTGCTGTTTGACGACGGCACGGGCCGCACCACGATCCTCGACACCGATTCGCTTGCGAAGAACAACACGACCGCGCCGAAGTCGCGCGAGTACACCGCCGCTGCCCCGCATCACGGAGTGTCGATTGAGCTCGGCGACGGCACGCTCCTCACCACGGTCGGCACCGCAGACGCGCGCACCGGAGCAGCGGCGCTCGCCCCGCACGATGACCACTGGCACGAGCACGCCACAGCCGAGAACTGCCCCGGCATCCACGGCGAGGGAACCGCGGCCAACGAGGCCGTTGTCTTCGGGTGCGAGGACGGCGCGCTGCTCTTCACTGACGGGGAATTCACGAAGTTGAGCGCACCCGACGCCTACGGGCGCATGGGCAATGCGTTCGTGTCCGAGGAGAGCCCGCTCGTCGTGGGCGACTACAAGAACGATCCGGACGCCGAGGGATATCTCCTGACTGCGATCACGCTGATCGACACGAAGGCTGAGACGCTCACGGTCGCGGAGCTCCCCGAGAACATTCGCTACACCTTCCGCGATGTGGCACGCGGCCCCGAGGGGAACGCGTTCATCCTCTCCACGGACGGCAGCATCCACGTGATCGATCCCGCGACGGGCAAGGTGCTCGACGCGTTCCCCGTTGTGCAGCCCTGGGAGGGGCCGAAGGAGTGGCAGGACGCGCACCCCGCCCTCGTGGTGGACGGCGACGTCGCATACGTGACCGAGCCCGCCGCGAAGGCCGTCCACGCCGTTGATCTCACGAGCGGTAAGACCCTCGCGAGCGCCACTCTCGATGGCGTCCCCAACGAGATCGCGGTCGCGCGCGGCTAACGCCACGAGTGGGTGGCCGGGGCACGCGCTCCGGCCACCCCCGCAGAACATGCAGCACCTCAGGCGGAGGTGAGCACTCACAGACGTGGACGAATGATCGGGAAGCGCAGACGCACGGTCGGGCACAGAGCGCCACGCGCCGCCACGCTGGAATCATGACCACTACCGCCCCCATTACGCTTCCCCGAACGTCACCACCCGGCCGCATGCGCATCGGCGGCTTGCTCGCGCTCATGGCGATGAGCTTCTTGCTCGTCACGGCCGAGTTCCTCCCGAACGGCGTGCTCACCGAGATGGCCGAAAGCCTCGGCGTGACCCCCGGCCAGGCCGGGCAGACCGTCAGCATCACCGCGCTCGCCGGGCTCATCGCGGCCCCCACCATTGGGCTCGTCTTTCCTCGGCTCGATCGGCGCGTACTCCTTGCCGGGATGGCCGCGCTCGGAGCAGTCTCAAACCTCGTGGTCGCCCTCGCACCTTCGTTCCCGCTGATTCTCGCGTCGCGGTTCCTCCTCGGCGTCGCGATCAGCACGTTCTGGGCCATGTCGATCAGCGTTGCCGCTCAGCTTGCGGGGCCCGAGCGACTCGGGCGCGCGATCATGTTCACGTCTGCGGGCATGTCGCTCGCGACGGTCGCGGGTGTTCCCCTCGGCGTGGTGGTCGCTGAGCTCGCCGACTGGCACATTGCCTTCGCGGGCCTCAGCGTCGCGATGGCCGTGCTCGCGATCGTGGTGCGCGTCGTACTGCCCCCAGTCCCGGCTGCGCGCACTAGCAGCCTCGCCGCGCTCGGCCGCACGTTCCTCCGCCCGGGTATCGCCCTTGGCCTGACCGGCCACACGCTCGTCGTGTTTGGCCACTTCCTCGCCTACACCTACGTTCGCCTCGCGCTCGAGCGGGTCACCGTTGGTCCCGACGCGGTGCCCGTTGACGCGGGCACGATCGTCATGCTCCTCGCGCTGTTCGGCGCTGGTGGGCTCATCGGCAATGTCCTCGTGGGGCTCATCGTCGATCGCTCATTTGCGACACTGTCGGTGCTCGTGCCACTCGCCATCGCTGGCGCAGTGCTCACCACGCTCACGTTGCCGGGCGCGCTCTGGTTCGTGGCCGCGGCGGTGTTCGTGTGGGGCTTCTGCTTCGCGTCCTGGCTCATCGTCGTGAACACGTGGGTGGGCCATCGCCTCCCCGACCGCCTGGAGGCCGGCGGCACACTCGTGGTCATGGGTTTCCAGGCCGCCATCACGCTGGCCGCTGGGCTTGGCGGAGTCTTGATCGACGCCCTCGGCGTCGCCGTTGGCTACGGAATCGGTGCCGCGCTCCTAGTGGCGGGAGCCGTTCTGTTCGGGCTGTCCCACCGCCAGCGCGAGGGCACGACCCCGGTGTGACGCCGGAAGGCCCGACTGAAGCCCTCATCGGAAGCGTAGCCAAGTTCGCGTGACACCTGCGAGACAGGGGTTCCCGTCGCCAAACGCCGCTTGGCGTCCTCCATGCGAATCCGCGCGAGGTACTGGCCCGGCGTCGCGCCGAGGGTGTCACGGAACCGGCGGGCAAACATCGAGCGCGACATGGCCCCGAGCGCCGCGAGCGTCTCGAGTGACCAATCACGTCCGGGCTCGTCGTGGATCGCGGTGAGCACACGATCGAGCTGCGGGTCCGCCGCGCGGGCCGACCAGCCGCGCGGCGCACACCCCGCCCCGTACCAGGAGCGCAGCACCGCAAGCAGCACGGTGTGTGCCATAAGCCGGCACACCACGCTGCTCCCCGCGGCCTGGGGAGCAGCGTGACCAGCACCACCCTGCGCCTCAGCGATGCCCATGTTGCTTGCGAGAGCCGCACCCGCGGGATCGAGGGCGGGAAAGCCGAGCAGTGTGAGCGGCTCGGGCAGCAACTCGTGCAGGCGCTGCGCAGTCTCGCTGAGGTCGAGCGTCACGATGAGCACCGTGCTGTCACACGCCGCCTCAAGGGTGTGCGTGCCACGGCCGAGCGTCAGCACGGCGGCACCGCTCCTGAAGCCACCGGCGGGCCGGGCAGGGACAGCAGTCACCTGTCCGCCATCGCGCGCCACCGAGCACGCGGGCATGGTGGCTCCCCGCAGTTCTCCCTCAAGCACGTAGATGAGGGTCGTCACACCGGCCGCGGCATGCACGCGCTGGCGGGCCGCAAGCTCTCGCCGCTCGGTGCGACGCACGGTGAGGTCGACATCCTCGAGGAGGCGGTCAAACACTGCAGAATCGGGCTCGGTCACCCTTCATCCAACGGGAAAGGCGCGGACTCTATTCCACGCCCTGCACCGCGCGTGTGCGCGGCACGACCGAGGTGAACTCGGTCATCTCGTCGCTGATCCCGCGGTTCTCCCAGCCAAGCGCCGTGAAGAACGCGTGCGCCTCGGGGTTGCCCAGGTCCACGTATAAGACCCACGCGTCCCCTCCCGGATGCCCGGCCCACGTGAGTGCTGCGGCGAGCGCGCGGCGTCCCATACCCTGCCCGCGACGAGCGGGATCGACCGCAAGGTCCGACACGGTGTGCGGGTGGTCCGCGGTCTCCCACACGCAGCCGACAAGCGCGACCGGCTGCTCACGAGCGGCGTCCCCGTCCCCTGCGAGCGCGCTCACCACCAGTTCGACGCCCGAGTCGTCGCCCAACACGTAGTCACGCCACGCTTCGTCGAGCGGGCCGAGCTCGGCGTTCAGCTTGGGGTCGGCGAACCACTCTTGAATCCACCCCCAGTCCTCCGCGCGCATGGGCCGCACGCGCAGCTCTCCCACGCTCACGCGAGCGAGAGGAAGAGCTTCTCCAGCTCCTCCGGGTCGGCGGCGCCGGGAGCGTCGGGGTACTCGAGGCAGTCGCGCAGCGCGGAGGAGATCACGAGGAAGCCCGCGCGGTCGAGTGCCTTCGACACGGCCGACAGCTGCTGCACCACGTCGCGGCAGTGTGCGTCCTGTTCCACGGCGTCGATCACCGCGGCGAGCTGTCCGTGCGCGCGCCGCAGGCGGTTGACGACCTTTCGCTTCGACTCCGGGTCGTGTGCGGGGAGACTGCCCTGCGCGAGGACGGCATTTCCGGTGCTCAGCTCGGTCATTCTGGGGATCCTCTCAGCGATCAAGTTGACTTCCACTATACCCCCAGGGGTATTATCGCACCACCACCGCGGAATACCCCCGGGGGTATATCTCACAGATTGGAATTGCCCGATGTGCCGACCCACCTCCTGCTCCACCTGCCAGCGCACCACCTGGGCCGGCTGCGGCCAACACGTCGCAATGGTGAAGGCGAGCGTGCCCCGCGCCGACTGGTGCGATGGCAAGCACTCCCCCGCCGAGATCGCACAGGCACAGGCTGAGCGCCCTGGTTTCCTCGGCCGCCTGCTGGGCCGCTGACCTCGCCAGCACATCCCAGGGGAAAGAGCTCCACACCCCACCCGCCACATACGAGAAAGGCCGCCCATGCTGCTGGAACGAATGTACGACGAAGACCTTGCACAGGCGAGCTATCTGATCGGCTGCCAGGCCACGGGCGAAGCGCTGCTTGTCGACCCGCGGCGCGACACCGCAGAGGCACTCGCGACCGCGGCCGCCCACGGGCTGCGCATCGTCGCGGTCGCCGAGACCCACATCCACGCCGACTACCTCTCGGGCAGCCGCGAGATCGCCGTGCGCACCGGGGCGCGCATGTACGTCTCGGACGAGGGCGGCCCGGACTGGCGCTACGGCCCCGAGTTCGACGACGCGGTTCGGCTCCGGGACGGCGACGAGATCCGCATCGGCAATCTCACCGTGCGGGCACTCCACACCCCGGGCCACACGCCGGAGCACCTCTCCTACCTCGTGACCGACGGCGCGCAGGCGGACGAGCCCGGCTATCTCGCGAGCGGCGACTTCGTGTTCGTCGGCGACGTCGGCCGCCCCGACCTCCTCGACGAAGTGCAGGGCACCACCGATTCACGCTTCGCCGGCGCACGCGAACTGTTCGCGAGTCTACGCGATCGCTTCCTCACACTCCCCGACTACGTGCAGGTGCTCCCCGGCCACGGCTCAGGGTCCGCGTGCGGCAAGGCGCTCGGCGCCGTTCCCAGTACCTCGGTGGGCTACGAGCGCCGCTTCGCCTGGTGGGCACCGTATCTCGCAGCAGACGATGAGGACGGCTTCGTCGCCGAACTGCTCAGCGGCCAGCCGGACGCGCACGCGTACTTTGCGCGCATGAAGCGCGAGAACCGGCTGGGCCCCGCACTGCTCAGCGACGCCGAGCTCACCGAGTTCACGCCCGGGGCCCTCGAGGAACAGCTCGATCAGGATCGCGCGATCCTCATCGACACTCGCGATGCGACGCTCGTGCGCACGGGCACCGTCCCCGGCAGTATCAACATCCCCGGCCTCGCGAAGGCCGCGAGCTACGGCGCCTGGGCAATCGACCCGGAGCGCGAGCCGCGCGCACTGGTCGTGCTCGCGGGCGACGCCGCGCAGGCGACGGAGTTCCGTGACCATCTCGTGCGGGTGGGCATCGACACGGTCACGGGGTTCATCTCCGCGCTTGACGGGCTTCCGCTCGCCCCAGTCCCGACCGTCACCCCGGCAGACCTTGCAGACTTCCCGCACGCGCAGCTGCTCGACGTGCGCGGGCGGGCGGAGTACGCCGAGGGGCACATCCCCGGCGCCGTGCAACTGTCAGCGGGCCGAGCGCTGTGGCACCTCGATGAGCTGCCAGAAGATGACACCATCGTGGCACACTGCCGCAGCGGCGCGCGGGTCAGCGTGGTCGCGAGCGCGCTTCGCCGGGAGGGCTTCGACGTGGTCGAGCTTGAGGGCAGTTATCTGGGCTGGCAGGCAGCGCAGCAGCCCGCCGCGGCCCCGATCACGAACTAGCGGTCGTCGAGGGCCTCGCCGCGCCGGTCGACGAGGCCCCACGTTGCCGCCGCCGCAATAATGAAGAAGGCGGCGAAGAGCGCAAACGTGAAGCCAGTGCCGGGACCCGCGAGGAGCACCGGCACGAGCAGCGGCGCCACGATCGACGCGATGCGGCCCACGCCTGCAGCCCAGCCAGCCCCCGTGCCCCGCATGGAGGTCGGGTAGATCTCCGGCGTCACCGCGTAGAGCGCACCCCACGCCCCCAGGTTGAAGAACGAGAGCGCCATACCGGACGCGATGATGGCCGACTCCGTGTGCACGGTGCCAAAGAACACCGCGGAGACCGCTGAGCCGACCAGGAAGACGGACAGGGTGGGGCGACGCCCCCACTTCTCAATGAGCCACGCGGCAACCGCGTACCCGGGCAGCTGCGCCAGCGTGATGATCAGGGTGAAGCCGAAGGAGCGCACGAGGCTGAAGCCGGCGTCAACAAGAATGCTTGGGATCCAGATGAACGCCCCGTAGTACGCGAAGTTGACGCAGAACCAGATGGCCCAGATCGCGAGCGTGCGCCCGCGGAACTCGCGCGACCAGAGCCCGGCGAGCCGGCTTCCGCCCGACGTGGCGACCGGTGCGTCCGTGGGGCCTGCACCAGCACCCGGGGCGTCGGCAGGGGCAGCGCTGGGCGCGATCCCACTCGAAGATTCCGGTGCAATGCCCGCCGAGCGCTCGAAGTCGGCAACGATGCGCTCCGCTTCCGCGGTGCGCCCACGGCCCGCGAGCCAGCGCGGGGACTCGGGCAACCCCCAGCGCACGGCGAACGCGTACACCGCGGGAATGGCCCCTAGTGCGAACGCCCAGCGCCACCCGTTCTCCGAGGCCGGCACCACGAAGTAGCCGATGATCGCGGCCGCGGTCCAGCCCACCGCCCAGAATGCCTCAAGGATCACGATCAGGCGGCCGCGAATCCGCGCCGGCGCAAACTCGCTCACGTACGTCGAGGCGACCGGCAGCTCTGCGCCAAGCCCGAGACCGACCAGGAATCGGAGCACGAGGAGCGCGGCCACGCCACCCACGAGCGCGCTCGCGCCCGTCGCGACGCCGTAGACGAGCAAGGTGATGGCGAAAATCTGTCGGCGACCGAAGCGGTCGGCAAGCAGGCCGCCCAGGCTGGCGCCGATCGCCATGCCGAGGAATCCGATGGAGGCGATGAGCCCCGCCTCGCCCGTGGTGATCCCCCAGTGCTGCGTGAGCGCCGCGATGATGAAGGAGATGAGCCCGACGTCCATCGCGTCAAGAGCCCAGCCGAGCCCCGATCCGGTGAGGAGGCGCGCGTGCTTCTTCGTGAAGGGCAGCGCGTCGAGTCGCTGCGACAGCGAGCGCTCGGGGCTCGTCCGGTGATCACTCATAGGATCATCGTAGAGGGCGGAGGGCGATCAACACTCGACTACTCCGACCGAGACGCTCACCGCGAGGCCGCCCATCGCGGTCTCCTTGTACTTTTCGCTCATGTCGCGACCGGTTTCGCGCATGGTCGCGATCACCTCATCAAGTGTCACGTGGTGGGTCCCGTCGCCCATCAGCGCCATCTTTGCCGCGTTGACGGCCTTCGACGCTGCGATCGCGTTGCGCTCGATGCATGGGATCTGCACGAGCCCGCCGATCGGGTCGCAGGTGAGGCCCAAGTTGTGCTCCATCGCGATCTCCGCGGCGTTCTCCACCTGCTGCGGAGTGCCGCCGAGCACCTGCGCAAGGCCGGCCGCCGCCATTGAGGAAGCGGATCCCACCTCGCCTTGGCAGCCCACCTCGGCGCCCGAGATCGAGGCCTGCTCTTTATAGAGCACCCCGACCGCGCCCGCCGCGAGGAGGAAGTCGGCGATGGCGCGACGCTTCTCCTCGGAAGTCCAGCTGGCGGCGCCCGGTGCGTAGTGCGTGGCGTAGAAGAGCACCGCCGGGATGATGCCGGCAGCGCCGTTGGTGGGGGCCGTGACCACGCGGCCGCCCGACGCGTTCTCCTCGTTCACGGCGAGCGCAACGAGGTTGATCCACTCCTGCCAGTACACGGGATCACGGTGTGGATCCTGCTCACTGAGTCGGCGGTGCCACTCGGGTGCGCGTCGACGCACGTTGAGCCCGCCCGGGAGCACACCCGTGCGCTGCAGCGCGGAGTCCTTGCAGGCCTCCATCACGTCCCAGATGTGGCAGAGCGCATCGCGCACTTCCGCCTCGCTGCGGTGCGTCTTCTCGTTCTCGAGCATGAGGCCCGCGAGCGAGAGGCCGGTCTCCTCCGAATACCGCAACAGCTCCGCGGCGGTCGTGAACGGGTACGGCAGCTCAGCGAGCGTGGACTCGAGCTGATCCTGCACGCGCTCCTCGGCCCCCTCGCGCACAATGAAGCCGCCGCCCACTGAGAAGTAGGTCTCTTCGAGCAACAGCTCCCCCGCCGTGTCGGTGACTCCGAGCTTCATGCCGTTCGTGTGCGTGGGCAGCACGGTGAGCGGGCGCAGCACGATGTCCGACGCCCGGAAAGGAATCGCGGGCGCACCAGATGCGTTCCCGGGCACGGGAGTGAGTCGTTCGCCGAGGAGGACGGTGCCGTCGCGCTCAATACGCGCGAGCGCCGCATTAACCTCCTCAGGCAGCACGGTCTCGGGGTCGCAACCTTCGAGGCCCAGCAGCACGGCCGTGAGTGTGCCGTGGCCGTGACCCGTCGCGGCGAGCGAACCGTAGAGGTCGACGCGAAGTCCGGCGGCAGCGGCCAGGATCCCACTCTCGCGCAAGTGCGCTGCGAAGCGGTGAGCGGCCCGCATGGGACCGACGGTGTGCGAGCTCGAGGGCCCGATGCCGACCGAAAACAGGTCGAAGACGCTGATGGCCACGTTGCCTCCTGCGATACGTGAGTGAGGCTCCCACCGGGTGCGGGCAGGCACCCGGTGGGAGTGTGTGATTCGTCCCGCTAGCTGAGCGGAGCGAGGTCCGGGTAGAGCGGGTGCTCGGCCGCGAGCACGTCTACGCGGGCGCGGAGCGCGGCGAGCACGGCCGGGTCGGCCCCGCCCTCGGCGGTTCCGGCGATGAGGGTCTCCGCAATGATGTCGGCGACCTCAGCAAACGCGGCTTCACCGAAGCCACGCGTGGCGAGCGCGGGCGTGCCGATGCGCAGGCCGCTCGTCACCATCGGCGGGCGAGGATCAAAGGGCACCGCGTTGCGGTTGACCGTGATCTCCACCGCGGCGAGCAGGTCCTCGGCGGCCTGGCCGTCAAGCTCCGAGCCGCGCAGGTCGACGAGCACGAGGTGCACATCAGTGCCGCCCGTGAGCACACTGATGCCGCGCTCGGTCACGTCTTCGCGCACCAGGCGCTCCGCGAGGATTCGCGCACCCATCACCGTGCGCTGCTGGCGCTCAGCGAACTCCGGCGTCGCCGCAACGCCAAACGCGACAGCCTTGCCCGCGATGACGTGCTCCAGCGGACCACCCTGCTGCCCCGGGAAGACCGCGGAGTTGATCTTTTTTGCGATCTCGGGATCGTTCGACAGGATGATCCCGCCGCGCGGCCCGGCGAGGGTCTTGTGCGTCGTGGAGGTCGTCACGTGCGCGTGCGGCACCGGATTCGGGTGCAGCCCGGCAGCGACCAGGCCAGCGAAGTGGGCCATGTCCACCATCAAGTAGGCCCCGACCTCGTCAGCGATCTCGCGGAAGCGCTCGAAGTCCAGGCGGCGCGGGTAGGCGCTCCACCCGGCGATGATCAGCTTGGGCTGGTGCTCGCGGGCGAGGCGCGCCACCTCGTCCATGTCGACCCGCAGCGTCGTCTCGTCGACACCGTACGCGGCGACATCGTAGAGGCGACCGGAGAAGTTGATCTTCATGCCGTGCGTCAGGTGACCGCCGTGTGCCAGGTTGAGGCCGAGGATCGTGTCGCCCGGGCGGATCAGCGCGTGCATCACCGCGGCGTTCGCCTGCGCACCCGAGTGAGGCTGCACATTCGCGAACTCCGCACCGAAGAGTGCCTTCACGCGCTCGATGGCGAGCGTCTCGATGACGTCGACCTCTTCGCAACCGCCGTAGTAGCGGCGCCCCGGGTAGCCCTCGGCGTACTTGTTCGTGAGCACCGAGCCCTGGGCCTGCATGACCGCGACCGCGGTGTGGTTCTCCGAGGCGATCATCTCGAGCCCGCGGCGCTGACGCGCGAGCTCGGCATCGATGCGCGCGGCCACCTCGGGATCGAGCTCGGCGATGGGGGTATTGAGCGACGCCGCGGGAATCGGCGTGAAACGGGTCACAACTCTGCCCCGTTGTCGGCGGCGTACTGCTCAGCGCTGAGCAGCGGGCCGAACTCGGTCACGTTGACCTTGAACAGCCACGCGGCCCCGTAGGGATCCGAGTTGACGAGTGCCGGGTCGTCGATGACGGCCTGGTTGACCTCGACGACCTCGCCGGAGACGGGCGAGTAGATCTCGGAGACCGACTTCGTCGACTCGATCTCGCCGCAGGAGTCGCCCGCGGTGACGGTCGCACCAATGGCGGGGAGGTCAACGTAGACGACCTCGCCGAGTGCGTCAGCGGCGACCTCGCTGACGCCGATCGTCGCGGGCGACTCGTCAGTGATCCACTCGTGCTCGGCGGAGTACTGCAGTCCGGTCTGAACCTTGCTCATGATGTGTCCTTTACCTGTTGGGGTGATGCTGTGTGACGTGTGAAAAGTGCGCGGAACTCCGCGCGAGAGAGCTACTGCGCGCGGCGGTAAAACGGAGTCTTCACGACCGTGAATGTCTCCGGCTTGCCGCGCAGGTCGACGCTCAGCTCCGTGCCCGGTTCCGCGTACGCGGGATCGATCGAGGCGAGCGCGATCGGATATCCGAGAGTGGGCGACGGCTGACCGCTCGTCACCTCACCGATCTGCTGCTCTCCCGCGAGCACGGGGTACCCCGCGCGTCCTGCGCGACGCCCTGCGCCGACGAGACCGACGAGCACGCGAGTCGGCGCGGCCTCGCGCCGCGCCTCGAGCGCCGCACGACCGACGAACTGTTCGTCCTTCTTGAACGAGACGACGGGGCCAAGCCCGGCCTCGAACGGCGTGATGTCGCGGCTGAGCTCGTTGCCGTAGAGCGGCATGCCGGCTTCGAGACGGAGCGAGTCGCGCGCGGCAAGCCCAGCGGGGATCAGGCCGTGGCCCTCGCCCGCTCCAAGCAGCGCGCGCCAGAGCTCTGCCGCCGAGGCGTTCGGCACGTAGAGTTCGAAACCATCCTCGCCGGTGTAGCCCGTGCGAGCGAGCAGCACCTCGAGCCCGGCAACTGTCACCGGAGCGGCCGAGTAGTACTTCATGTTGGTCACGACGCCGTGCTGCTCGGCAGGCACCAGCTGGTGCAGGATCGCCACGGAGGCAGGCCCCTGCACCGCAATGAGGCTCGTGTCGGCAGACTCGTCGACGATCGTCACGTCGAAGCCCGCGGCGCGCGCCGCGAACTCTGCTGCGACGGTCGGCGCATTTCCGGCGTTCGGCACCACGAGGAACTCCTCGTCGCCGAGCCGATAGGTGATCAGGTCGTCGATGATCCCGCCGTCTGCGTCGCAGATCAGCGAGTACTTCGCGCGGCCCACGGCGACAACCGCAAGGTTACCCACCAGCGCCGTGTTGAGAAACGCTGCCGCGTCGGGGCCGCTCACGCGAATCTCACCCATGTGGGAGAGGTCGAAGAGGCCGGCCGCCTCGCGCACGGCGCGGTGTTCGGCAAGCTCGGAACCGTACTTCAGCGGCATATCCCAGCCGCCAAAGTCGGTGAACGATGCGCCCAATTCGGCGTGCTCAGGATGCAGGGTGGTGTGTCGGGGCGTGCTCGTCATCGGGTGCTCCTCGTCTAGTTCTCGAACGCTTCGGGTGCCGGGCAGGAGCAGACCAGGTTGCGGTCGCCGAAGGCACCGTCGATCCGGCCCACCGGCGGGAAGTACTTGTCGTGCCGCAGCGCGGGCACCGCGTACGCGGCCTGCTCGCGGCTGTACGCGCGATCCCACGCATCGCCTGCGACCACGCGTGCGGTGTGCGGGGCGTTGCGCAGCACGGACGCCTCGAGCTCAACCGCGCCGTCGATGATCTCCGCGATCTCAGCGCGAATCGTGATCATCGCCTCGATGAAGCGCTCGATCTCATCGAGATCCTCCGACTCCGTGGGCTCCACCATCAGCGTGCCCGCAACCGGGAACGCAAGCGTCGGTGCGTGGAAACCAAAGTCGATGAGACGCTTCGCCACGTCCTCAGCGGTCACGCCCGACTGCGCGGTGAGTTCGCGGAGGTCAAGAATGCACTCGTGGGCAACAAGTCCGGCCTCGCCCGTGAAGAGCACGGGGAAGTACTCGGTGAGCCGCGCCGCGATGTAGTTTGCGCTGAGCAGCGCGGTCTTCGTCGCACGGGTGAGCCCGTCGGCGCCCATCATCGCGATGTACGCGAACGAGATCGGCAGCACGCCCGCTGAGCCGAAGAGCGTCGCAACAACCGGGACGCCGTCACTCACCGAGTAGGTGCCGGTGGGGTCGCTCGGCACGTAAGGCAGCAGGTGCTCGGCGACACCAATCGGGCCAACGCCGGGGCCGCCACCGCCGTGCGGGATCGCGAACGTCTTGTGCAGGTTCAGGTGCGACACATCGCCGCCAAACTTGCCGGGCTGCGCGAGCCCCACGAGCGCGTTCATGTTCGCGCCGTCGATGTACACCTGGCCACCTGCCTCGTGCACGAGCTCACACACCTCGCGGACGTCGGCGTCGTACAGCCCGTAGGTCGAGGGGTACGTGATCATGATCGCCGCGAGCTCGTCGCGGTTCGCCTCGACCTTCGCTCGCAGGTCGTCGAGGTCGATCGCACCGGTGTCGGTGTTCTTGATCACAATGACGCGCATGCCAGCGAGCACTGCCGACGCTGCGTTCGTGCCGTGAGCCGACGCGGGAATGAGGCAGACGGTGCGCTGTGTGTCGCCGTTCGCGCGGTGGTACCCGCGGATCGCGAGGAGGCCCGCGTACTCGCCCTGCGCGCCCGAGTTCGGCTGCAGCGAGATCCCGGAGTAGCCCGTGATCTCGACGAGGCGGCGCTCGAGATCGGCGATGAGTTCACGCCAGCCGCGGCTCTGATCCTCCGGCACGTAGGGGTGGATGCCCGCGAATTCGGGCCAGGAGATCGACTCCATCTCAGCGGTCGAGTTGAGCTTCATCGTGCAAGATCCGAGCGGGATCATGGTGCGGTCGAGCGCAAGATCGCGGTCGGCGAGGCGGCGGAGGTAGCGCAGCATCTGCGTCTCGGAACGCATCGTGTTGAAGATCGGGTGCGTGAGGTAGTCGCTCGTGCGGGTGAGTTCGGCGACGAAGCCGAGCTCACCGGGGGCGACCGCCGCTGCGGGCGTCGCGCCGAATGCCTCGGCAACCGCGGCGACGTGCTCGGGCGTGGTCGTCTCAGAGGTCGAGATGCCCACGGTGTCGGCGTCGAGGCGGCGGAGGTTGATCCCCGCGTCGCACGCGCGAGCGATGATCTCATCGGCGCGGCCCGGCACGCTCGCCACGACCGTGTCGAAGAACGACTCAGCGGCGAGCGGGATCCCGGCGGCGGCAAGCGACTGCGCGATCGTGCGGGCGTGTGCGTGTGCGCGCTCGGCGATCGCGCGCAGGCCGGTGGGGCCGTGGTAGACCGCGTACATCGAGGCGGTGATCGCGAGGAGCGCCTGGGCGGTGCAGATGTTGCTCGTCGCCTTCTCCCGGCGGATGTGCTGCTCGCGGGTCTGGAGCGTCAGGCGGTATGCGGGATCGCCGGCCGAATCCTTGGAGACGCCAACGAGGCGGCCGGGCAGCGAGCGCTCGAGACCGGCGCGAATTGCGAGATACGCGGCGTGCGGTCCACCGAAGAAGAGCGGCACACCGAATCGCTGGGTGTTGCCCACCGCAACGTCGGCGCCCTGTTCACCCGGCGAGGTGATGAGCGTGAGCGAGAGCAGGTCAGCGATCACCGTGACCATTGCACCGCGCTCGTGTGCGGCCGCGATCAGCTCGGACTGATTCCGCACTGATCCATCATTGCCGGGCTGCTGCAGCACGATGCCGAAGATCTCGCCCTCGGGGAGCCCCGCGGTCAGATCTGCCACCTCAACCTCGAAGTCGAGCGCCTCTGCCCGGCCCTCAATCACGGCGATCGTCTGCGGGAACACGTTCTGGTCAACCACCACGCGCGCGGTGGCGGGAGCCTTCCCCGCGCGGCGCATGAGGAGCACGGCCTCGGCGGCGGAAGACGACTCGTCGAGCATCGAGGCGTTCGCCACGGCGAGGCCGGTGAGGTCCGCCACCATGGTCTGGAAGTTGAGCAGCGCCTCGAGGCGGCCCTGCGAGATCTCCGGCTGGTACGGAGTGTACGCCGTGTACCAGGCGGGGCTCTCGAGCACGTTGCGGCGAATCACGGGCGGAGTGTACGTGTCCGCGAATCCCTGCCCGATCATCTGCGTCTTCAGCACGTTCTTTGCTGCGAGCGCGCGCAGATCGGCGAGGATCTCCTCCTCGCTGCGTGCCGCGGGAAGGTCGAGCGTGCCAGACATGCGGATGTCCGAGGGGACTGCCGTGTCAACGAGCGAGTCAACGCTCGAGTAGCCAAGCGTATCGAGCATCGCGGAGATGTCAGCGGGCGTGGTGACGCCGATGTGACGATCTGCGAAAACAGTGGGTTGCGAACTAATGCTCAAGAGGATCTCCGTAGATGGGTGTACGCCGAAACGCACCGGATGGATCCTCCCCGCTCTGTTACGGAACCTGAGAGATTCAGGCACTCCGATCGAGATCGGGCGCCCTTGCACCGTCGGTGAGCCGGAAGGACCGACTACTTTCCAGAGTTGCCGCGCTGCAGCGGTACGGGTGCCTGAGAGATTCCCGGGGAGGGTTTGCTCCTACGGCGCCGGGCTCGCACTTGCGTGCCACCCGGACTCTCCCGCTACAGCTTGTTGGCCGATATTCGTAACTGGGTCTCACCATAGCAGCCCGCGCGCCCCGTGCGGGAGCGTGTCGCGAAGCTGCGCGATTTGGGAACTATTGCACGCCTCGCCGAGGGGAGCGTGCCACCCCGAGGGCAGCCTTCCCACGTGAGAAGACTGCCCTCGGGCCGGGAACCTCCCCCGGCGTGCGGGGCGCGAGTGGCGGACGGCCGAGATCGGCAGGCCCGCCTGAGGCGCGACTACTTGTCGGCGTCCCTGCCGTCGAGCGCGAGCAGTTCCTCTTCGACCTCGCCGCCGTAGCCCTCCGCCTGCGGGTCGCCGTGCAGGCCACCCGAGACGGCGTACTCCTCCTCGGGCGACAGAATCAGCCGGTGGCGGGTGTATACGCCGAAGATGATGAGCCCAATGGCGTACACAATCGCGACCGCGACGATCGCGGGACGGAACGTCTCGTTGAGCAGGAAGCCCAAGAAGATCAGCGCCGAGATGACCGCGGCAGCGGCTGCCCCAAAGAGACCCCAGGGGCTCCGATACGGCCGCTTCGCGTTCGGGAACTTCTTGCGCAGGATGAGGAACGACAGCATCTGCATGAAGTACGCAACGACCGCACCCCAGACGGCGATGTTGAGCACCACCGCGCCACCTACGCCGCCGTCGCCACCCGTGAGGTCGACCACAATGAGTGCGGTGAAGCCGATGAGCGCACCCGCGATGAGCGCCACCCAGGGCGTCTGGCGCTTACCGGTGAGCGACAGGAACTTCGGGTAGTACCCGGCCCGAGACAGGGAGTAGAGGTTGCGCCCGTACGCAAACATGATGCCCTGCAGCGAGGCCAGCAGGCCGAAGAGCGCAAACAGTGCGAGCAGGCCGGCCACCCACGCGAGGTCTTCGCCGAGGATCGCACGGAAGCCGTCGAGCAGCGGCTCACCCGCGGTTCCGGTCGCCTCCGCGCCGAGCACCGCGGTGTTCAGGAAGAGCACGAGGAGACCCGTGACGATCAGGGTGCCACGTGCCCAGAGGCCGGCGCGCGGGATATCACGAACGGGGTTGTGCGACTCCTCGGCTGCAAGTGGCAGCTCCTCAATGCCGAGGAACAGCCACATCGCGAATGGCAGCGCGAAGAGAATCGGCAGCACGCCGTGCGGTAGGAAGGCCGTCTGTCCGGGATCCGGCTCGATGTTGAAGAGGCTGCCCCAGTCGACGGAGCCACTCAAGAGCGCCATCGTTCCGAAGAGGACGAGCACGCCGATCGAGACGAACGAGACGATGACCGCGAACTTCAGCGAGATCGAAGCGCCAGCGGTGTTCAGCCCCACGAACGCGACATAGAGAATGATCCACCACACCCAGGTCGGCAGTGAGAAGCCCATCAGGCCCTCCGTGACACCGTTCGCGTAGCCCGCCGAGAAGTAGACGATCACCGCGGTGGTCGCAACATACTCGATCGACTCCGCAAGGCCGGTCACGAACCCACCCCACGGGCCCATGGCGGCCCGACCGAAGGAGTAGGCACCACCGGTGTGCGGCATCGCTGCGGCCATCTCACCAATGGAGAACACGAGGCCGTAATACATGACAACGAGGATCGCGAAGGCGATCATCATGCCACCGAATCCTGCGGCCTCGATCCCGAAGTTCCACCCCGAGAAATTGCCCGAGATCACTGCGCCGACCGCGAGCCCCCAGAGACCCCAGATCCCGGCGGATCGTTTCAGTTGTCGTTTCTCGAAATAGCCGGACTCGGCGGTGGTGTAGGTAACCCCCGAGACCTTGAGTGTGTCTTTGGCCATCATGACCCCTTTCACTTCATTGTGAGCGATCGCGGCCGCCGCACAGCGGCCCTCGCGGTTTGGTGGGATGACACGATGACTATACCCACCTAAAGGTCGTTTGCAACAACCTTTTATTTTTGCCCCATTCACGCACAGGGGCGAAATTCCGCGCCCTGATACCCCAAAACATCGTCAAGAACACATGGAAGTGCGTGCCGAACCTCGATAGAGTTCAGGCAAGGGACTTGCGGCGCCGACCGAGCACTGTGCTTTAATGGCCTACAGGCAGACCATTGGACGCGAAGTGGCGTCACCTGGCCCGCACCCCAACACTCGATGATGAGCAGCAAGGAGCACACATGATTCCCGCGAGCGGCAACTTGACACCGGACGAACTGCGCGAGGCCGTCGCAACCCGCGAAATCGACACGGTGATCGTGGCCTTCACGGACATGCAGGGTCGGCTCGTGGGGAAGCGCATCTCGGCTCGCCTCTTCCTCGAGGACACGATGGATGGAGCGGCAGAATGCTGCAATTACCTCCTCGCCGTCGATGTCGAGCTCAACACGGTTGACGGGTATGCGCTCACGAGCTGGGAGAGCGGCTACGGGGATATGGCCATGGTGCCGGATCTCTCGACACTGCGCCGGATCCCCTGGCTTCCCGGGACCGCGCTCGTCATCGCCGATCTCACGCGAGCGAGCGACCGCTCCCCCATCGACGTCTCCCCGCGCCGCGTGCTGCAGCGCCAGGTGGAACGCCTCGCAGAGCACGATCTCGTCCCGTTCGTTGGTACCGAACTCGAGTTCATCGTGTTCGACGACGATTACCGCACGGCCTGGCGGAAGGGCTACCGCGACCTGGTTCCGGGTTCGGATTACAACACCGACTACGCTCTCCAGGGATCCACCCGCCTGGAGCCCCTCCTCCGCGACATTCGCAATTCGATGGACGACGCGGGAATGTACTGCGAGGGCGTCAAGGGCGAGTGCAATCTCGGCCAGCAGGAGATCTCGTTCCGCTACGCCCACGCGATCCCGACGTGCGACAACCACTCGATCTACAAGAGCGGTTCCAAGGAGATCGCGGCGGCGCACGACAAGAGCATCACCTTCATGGCGAAGTTCAACGAGCGCGAGGGCAACAGCTGCCACGTGCACGCGAGCCTGTGGGGCAGCGATGGGACCCCGGCGTTCTCCGATCCGAGTGCGGCCGATGGCATGTCGCCGATGTTCCGCCACTTCATTGCCGGCCAGCTCGCGGCCCTTCGCGAGTTCACCTTGCTCTACGCCCCGAACATCAACTCCTACAAGCGCTTCGTGGACGGCAGCTTCGCCCCGACCGCCGTTGCGTGGGGCCACGATAACCGCACGTGCGCGCTGCGGGTCGTGGGCCACGGTGGCGGGATTCGCGTGGAGAACCGCGTCCCCGGCGGCGACGTGAACCAGTACCTTGCCGTCGCCGGCATGCTCGCGTCCGGGCTCTACGGCATTGAGCAGAAGCTCGAGCTCGGCGATCCGCTCAGCGGCAATGCGTACACGAGCGACATCGCCCGCGTGCCCACCACGCTGCGCGAGGCCGCTGACCTGTTCGAGCAGTCGGCACTCGCACGCGAAGTCTTCGGAGACGAAGTGGTCGATCACTACACGCACGCCGCACGCGTCGAGGTTGCCGCCTACGACGCTGCGGTCACCGATTGGGAGAGGATCCGTGGCTTTGAACGCCTCTAAGACACCGCAGCAGCGCGGCGAGCACGCGCCGATCATTGGCATCACGAGCTACCTTGAGCAGGCCCAGACGGGCGTGTGGGATGTGCGAGCTTCATTCCTCCCGCAGGTCTACATCAAGGCCGTCACCGACGCTGGCGGGATCGTTGTGGTCCTGCCCCCGCAGCCCGCATCCGCTGAGGTCGCCGAGGCGATCGTTTCGCGCCTCGATGGGATCATCCTTTCGGGCGGCGCAGACATCGATCCCGCGCGATACGGGCAGGACGCCCATGATCGCACCGGAGCGCCGCGCAGCGATCGCGATGACTTCGAGGCCGCGCTGCTCGATGCAGCCCTTGCGATTGAGCTTCCGTTCCTCGGTATTTGCCGGGGTGCGCAGCTCCTCAACGTCGAGCGCGGCGGCAACCTGATCCAGCACCTCCCCGATGTGGTGGGCGACGATCGCTACCAAATTGGGGGCGGAGTCTTCAACCCAATCGATGTCGAAGTGGACGCGGGCAGCCGCATCGCCGAGGTGCTCGGCGATGATCGGGGCGCACGCGCCCACCTGTACCACCACCAGGGAATTGGCGAGATTGGCGAGGGCCTCACCGTGACGAGCCGCACGGCCGACGGGATCCCCGAATCCATCGAACTCGCTGATCACCCCTTCGGGATCGCCGTGCAGTGGCACCCCGAAGAGAACGAGCAGGATCGGCGCCTCTTCGCCGGCCTCGTCAGCGCGGCGCGCGACTATCGCACCGCCCGATCCCAGACCCCCGACGCAGAACCCAGGGAGCAGTCATGAGCACCACCCTCGTCAACCCGGCGACCGAGGCCGTCATCCAGGAGATTGAGCACCTCGATGTCGAAGGTACCGACCGTGCGATCACTGCGGCAGTGCGTGCGCAGCGCGAGTGGGCAGCCGTGGCCCCCGCGGATCGGGCTCGCGTGCTGCGCCGCTTCGCGGACGCCGTCGACGCCGACATCGAGAACCTCGCCCAGCTTGAAACCGCAAACTCGGGGCACCCGATCACGCAGTCCCGCTGGGAGGCGGGCCATGTGCGCGACGTGCTTGAGTACTCTTCCGGCGCACCTGAGCGCCTCATCGGGCAGCAGATCCCGGTCGCCGGCGGCATGAACGTCACCTTCCACGAGCCGCTCGGCGTCGTGGGGGTCATCACACCGTGGAACTTCCCGATGACGATCGCCTCGTGGGGCTTTGCCCCGGCGCTCGCCGCAGGCAACGCGGTCGTACTGAAGCCTGCCGAGTGGACTCCGCTGACGAGCCTCCGCCTCGGCGAGCTGGCGCTCGAGGCAGGGCTTCCCGAGGGCCTGTTCCAGGTACTCGCGGGGCGCGGATCGGTGGTCGGTGAGCGCTTTGTGAGCCACCCCGACGTTCGCAAGCTGGTGTTCACCGGTTCCACCGCGGTCGGCAAGCGCATCATGGCCGGCGCCGCCGACCAGGTGAAGCGCGTCACGCTCGAACTTGGTGGGAAGAGCGCCAACATCGTGTTCGATGACGCCGACATTGAGCGGGCCGCGGCAACAGCGCCCTACTCGGTGTTCGATAACGCCGGGCAGGATTGCTGCGCACGCAGCCGCCTCCTCGTTCAGCGCAGCGTGTACGACCGCTTCATGGAGCAGTTCGAACAGGCCGTCAAGAACGTCGTGGTGGGCGACCCCACCGACGACGCCACCGAGGTGGGGCCGCTCGTCACGCTCGCGCACCGCGATTCCGTGGCAAGTTTCCTGACCCCCGACGTTCCCGTCGCGTTCCAGGGCTCCGCCCCGAGCGGCCCGGGCGCGTGGTTCGCCCCGACCGTCGTGACACCCGAGCGCGGATCCCGAATCGCCACCGAGGAGGTCTTCGGCCCCGTCGTCTCGGTGCTGCCGTTTGAGGACGAGGCCGACGCGATCCAGCTGGCCAACAGTTCCGAGTACGGGCTCAGCGGGTCCATTTGGACGCGCGATCTCGGTCGCGGCATCCGCGTGGCCCGCGGCGTCGAGGGCGGCAATCTCTCCGTCAATTCGCATTCCTCCGTGCGCTACACCACGCCGTTCGGTGGATTCAAGCAGTCAGGACTCGGCCGCGAGCTGGGGCCCGACGCGGCGGAACACTTCACCGAAACCAAGAACGTCTTCTTCGCAAGCGAATAACCCTTTCCTTTTCCACTCCTCCCGCCCGCTCACACGGGCATTGCACGAGAAATGAGCACCACCATGAGCGACATCACCCCCATCGATCTCACGCAGCGTCTTGCCGGCAAGGTCGCCGTCATCACCGGCGGCGGCAGCGGGATCGGCCTCGCCACTGCGAAGCGCATGCGCGCCGAGGGTGCGAAGATTGTCATCGGCGACATGGATCCCACGAGCGGCCAGGCCGCTGCCGAGGCCGTTGAGGGCCTCTTCGTGCAGGTCAACGTCACCGACCAGGATCAGGTCGACAACCTGTTCGATACCGCTGCGCGCGAGTACGGCTCGGTCGATATCGCGTTCAACAACGCCGGCATCTCCCCCGACGACGATGACTCGATCGAAACCACCGAACTCCCGGCCTGGCAGAAGGTGCAGGACGTCAACCTGAAGAGCGTCTACCTCTGCTCGCGCGCGGCGCTTCGCCACATGACGAAGCAGGGCAGCGGATCGATCATCAACACCGCGTCGTTCGTCGCCGTGATGGGCTCGGCCACCTCGCAGATTTCGTACACCGCGTCGAAGGGCGGCGTCCTTGCAATGACCCGTGAGCTCGGCGTCCAGTTCGCGCGCCAGGGCATCCGCGTGAACGCGCTCTGCCCGGGGCCGGTGAATACGCCGCTCCTCCAGGAGCTGTTCGCGAGCGATCCCGAGCGCGCTGAGCGCCGCCTCGTCCATGTGCCGCTCGGCCGCTTTGCCCGCCCGGAGGAGCTCGCCGCATCCGTCGCGTTCCTCGCGAGCGACGACTCCTCCTTCATTACGGCGTCGACGTTCCTCGTGGACGGCGGCATCAGCAGCGCCTACACGACGCCGCTCTCCTAGCCGCGTACACTCGCTACGAGACCCGGCGCGGCCGCGCTGGCCCGGTGCGTTCGCGCCGCACACCCCGACGAGGAGCTCGATGGACCTGACACACGATGGTTTCGAGCTCCTCGTTCGTGGTGTGCGGCCCACGAACGCGTACGAGGAGACGATGCAGCGGCTCCTCCAGTCGGTCCGTCTCGGCCTCATCAGCCCTGGATCGCGGCTCCCTGCCGAGCGCGAGCTGGCGACCATGCTGAAGGTGAGTCGGGACACCGTGCGCGACGCATTGGCGACGCTCGCGGATGCGGGCTACGTGGTGTCACGCCGTGGCCGCTACGGCGGCACGTTCGTGGTGGACGAGCTGCCGCGGGATTCGGCCCTCGGTGTCGTCGCACCTGCCCTCGGCGCGGAAGAGGTGGAGGATCTCGCTCCCCTGCGGCGCGTGCTCGAGGTCGGCGCCGCGCGCGAGGCCGCTGCGCGCGAGTTGAGCGCTGAGGAGCGGCAGTCGCTCGGCCGGGCGCTCGAGGAGTGCGCTGCCGCCGACGATACGCAGCACCGGCGCCTCGACTCGCGCCTGCACCTGCTGATCGCGGAGCTTTCTGGCTCGCCCAGCCTGGTACCGCTCGTTGCGAACCTGCGCACCCGCGTCAACGCGCTGCTTGACGGGATCCCGCTGCTGCGGCCGAACCTTGCCCACTCGAACTCGCAGCACGAGGCAATCGTGACGGCGATCCTCACCGGCCGTCCGGACTCGGCCGCGGAGGCAATGCTCGAACACGTCGAGGGCTCCACCGCGCTGCTCCGCGGCTTCTTCTCGAACCCGTCTGAGCCGGCGCGCTAAACCCGCGCCAGCAGCGCACGCGCCACTGCGGCGAGCGCGCGCACCCCACGGTGCTGATCAGCAGGTTCGGTGTACTCCGCGGCGTGATGCGTGATGCCCTCCGCGCTGGGCGTGAAGAGCAACACGGTTGGCACACCGGCCGCGTTCATGATCACCGCATCGTGGCCCGCAATCGTGGGCATGCGCTGTGCGCGGATCCCCATTGAGATTGCGGTCGCTGTGGCAAGCGCAACCAGATCGGGATCAAAACTTGCCGCCCGCCGTTCTGACCACGCGCCGAAGTCGCACTGCACCCCAGTGCCACGCTCAATCTCTTGCGCCGCTGTAACGAGGGCTGCCCGCGCCGCGTGTAGCCGCTCCTCCTCTGGGCTTCGCAGTTCCACTTTGAACTCGACGAGCGACGGCGTCGCATTGGGCGAATTCGGAGTGATGCGCATCCACGCCGCTGCGGTGTGGAGACGATCATCGGGATCCGCGAGCCCGAGTTCACGCAGCAGGGCGATGAGTCTCGCGGCAGCCGCGAGCGCATCGACTCTGAGCGCCATGGGGGTCGGTCCCGTGTGTGTTTGTACCCCGTGCACACGCACGTCAGCTTTGTGAGCGGCCCAGGTGCGGTCCACGATTCCGAGCTCGGCACCGTCTCGTTCAAGCCGAGCGCCTTGCTCCACGTGCAGCTCCGCGTAGGCGGCGACAGTGGCCGGGAGCGCGGAGGTGCCCGCGAGTGCGCGGCTCACCAGCTCATCGGAGAGCAGCGTGTGCTCTGCATCGCTCGCGGCGAGTGCCTCGGCAAGTGAGAGCTGCCCAGTGAACACGCTGCTTCCCATCACGCTGGGCTGGAAACGGGCTCCCTCTTCATTGGCCCAGTTCACAGCGCCCAGGTTTGTTCCCTGCGGTACCTCGGTGTGAGCGGCCTCGGCCACGACGGCCAGCGCGGCGGCAACGCCGAGCTGGCCGTCGAATCGCCCACCGTCGGGCTGGCTGTCGAGGTGGGAGCCGAGCAGCACCGTGCGGTCGCCTGGCACCGGCGGCCGGGCAAGCGCAAACTGGTTGCCGATCTCGTCAGTGTGCGCGTGCAAGCCGAGCGCAGCGCAGCGCGCCCGGAAGGCCGCCCGCACTTCGGCGTCGGCCGCGCTGAACGCGAGACGGTGCAGCCCCGTGTCATTCGCGCGGCCGATCTCCGAGAACTCTGCGAAGAGCTCGTCGAATAGCTGGAGGAGCACTGCATCGGCGGTCTGCTCGGACATTAGCGGGCCGCGTCCAACCACTGCCGGTATTCGGGTCGCCGTGAGATCCAGAACGTGCGATAGAGCTTCCAGGAGCCGTACTTGAAGTAGTCGAAGTCCTCATCGCGCGCGTGGGCGTTGATCAGCCCCCAGAGGCCCCACTTCGTGTCGGCGATCATGCGCGAGAGCATGGCGCGTGCGAAGAACCGCTCGTCATGCTCGCCGCGGTACTCGGCGACAAGTTCGCGGGAACGATCGATGTCCACGAACATCTCGGTGAGGATCAGACCGATCTCGAAGCTTGCCTCGTTGTTCGCGGCGTAGTCGAAGTCGATCAGCGTGACGTTGGCCGCATCATCGATGAGGAAGTTGCCGGGCATGGGGTCGTTGTGGGCCGGCACCAGTTCGAGCCCGGACACCATGAATGCGTCGACCGCTTCGCGATAGTTGCGCAACACATCGGCCGACCAGTCCGGGAGCGGAATCCCGTCTTCCTCGACCTGCGCGAGGTGTTCCTCGACCATGTCCACCATGGTTTTGGTCTCACTGAGCAGCGGGGTGCCGTGCCAACGACGGTAGGTATCCATGACGCCTCGACACACGTCAGCGCGCTGAAAGTCGAGTGTCGTCGCAGTGCGGAACCCATCTGCCACGAACTCGGAAAACTCAATGCCGCTGCTTGCGTCGTAGAACAGCACCTGAGGGCTGATCCCGGCTGCTGCAGCCTGGCGCGCGGCTTGGTTCGCCGTGTCTCGGTTGATGAACTTCTCGGTGCCCAGCCCGGGCACCTTCGCGAAGATCGGCTGGCTGTCGCCGATCCGCAGTCGGAAGTTTTCGTTGGTGATGCCGCCGAATACCGGGTCAACCGCCACATCGAGACCGGCCCATTCTGGGTTCTTGGCGATGGCTGCGCGGAGAGGTTCGGGAAGCGTGATGGTGGTCATGCGAGCGCTCCTTCCAGTTCGGTACGGGTGTCGGGGTCAGAGAACAGCAGCTCGGCAAACGTCATTCGCCAGAGCCCATACTTGATCGAATCGAGGTTGACGTCCGGATCGGTTCCAGAACGGAGCCGGGTGAGCACCGCCCAGCGCAGGTGTTCGATCCCCGCGATGAGCTTGATGACCGCGCGATCGCGCGCTTCCGCTTCGGGCGCGAGCTCGGAGATGAAGTCATCAATGTCGAGTGCCCCGGGACACGCTTCCGCCACCAGCACCGCATGGTCGTGCACCGCCGAGAGACTCGCGGCAGAGCCCCACCCCACGAGACGCACTTCACCCGCAGGATTCACCATGATGTTCGACACGGTGCCCTCGCCTTGCGACGGCCGCATCTCGACGGTTCGGCGGTATGCGAGGAGCGGCGCGCGAAAGCCCGCGACGTAGGCGGCGAGCTCTCGCACTCGCGGATCCACATCAATTCCGCGATCGTCGCACTCATCGAGCAGTTGGAGCAGCTCAATGAGTGGACTGCGTGTGGAGAGCGGGATGTCCAACTGCGCGAACTGCGCGCGAGCCTCGTGGAGACGCTGCCGCAGCCGTGCGTCGCGGAAGAGATCGAGGCGCCCCACTCGCCACTCGGGGCTGAGTCGTTCCTCAAGCAGCACGCCAAGCTCGCTGTCGGCCGCGTAAATCTTGGGGCCAATTCCCGCCTCGCCCGCCGCAGTCGCTGCCGCGATGAGGTTGTCGCGATTACGCCATGACCAGGCGTGCCGGGAGAGCTTCTTCAAGAGCACGGGGCCAAAATCGGGGCACTCACCGGCGATCAGTGCGCTGTCCGAAGCCCACCAGCTGGGGGAAGGGACCTGAGCAACCGGGCCGCCCCAGGTGATGGCTTCGACGTCGAAGCCATGCGCCCAATCATCAATGTTGTCCTGCCAACGGGTCACGAGAGTGTCCTTTCCAGAGCGCGGGTGCGGAGCTGATGCTCAGCGTTTGAGTAGTCGGGAATGGGGATCACACCGATGCGGCTCGCACGAAGGGCAAGCACGGCGCCGATGATGACGATGACGAGCGGCAGGCTGAGCGGAATGATCCCGTAGGGTGCGAGGAACTGGGTGAGCGCCCCGTACAGCAGAGCCGATGCAGCTGCGGCAACAATCGTCGCGATGAATGCGCGCACGCTCGGCACCAGGATCACGCCAAACAATCCCACCGCGACAACTGCGCCGTTGTAGCCCCAGAGGCCGTGGTAGATCTCAGAGCCGTCTGCGCCGATGGCCTGGCCTGCGAGCGCCCCGGTGAGCGAGCCGAGCACCGCCATGATGGCACCCACGCGAGTGGCGAGGGCGATGCCGATGACGATCAGCACGCCGGCGAGCACCGAATCCATGAGCACGACCTGTCCGATGCCTCGGAAGGTCGCGTTGACGAGCCCAGAGAGCGCGTCGACCGGCGGACCGTCGACTGCGGCGCGCAGCACCGGATCTGGCGCGTGTGCGAAGCGCTGCACCGGCTGCAGGATTGACATATTGCCATTCCCGTGTGCGGTGGCTGGGGCGAGCAACAGCACGAGCAAGCCCAGCAGACCAAAGGTGAGTGACAGCGCAGGTGCGTCGAAACGCAGAACGAGCACCTCGATGGTGGCCTGCATGATCGGAACCGAGATCGCCGCAGCGAGGAGTGTGAACACGGCGTTGCCGAGCACCCACTCGCCCTGCAGGAACACCGCGCCGAGCACCCCGAAGAGCGCTCCGTTGAATGAAAAGAAACCAAGTCGCACCACGCTGGAGTCGTAGCCAAGCAGAAGTGCTGTGAGCGTGGAGATGAGCGCACCCCCGAGGAGGAGCGTTCCGGCCCAAACTGACTGGGTGGTGATGGCGAGGAGTAGTGCCAGCCCGGTGAGCGGGTTGTTGATGAGAAAAATCTGGCCAATTCCACGGAATGCGCTATCGAGCACACCCAGTGCGGCGTTCGCCTGATCGATGTGCTCGGTTGCCCGGAATGTTCCCGAGAACCGGTCAAGAGGGTGGACAGGAGTGTGAATCATCGTTGATTCCTCAAGGTTGGGCGCAGCAGTCCGCGCCAGTGCGGCGTGCTGCGCGGTGGTGGGTCTAGTGACTCGTCACGGTCAGCCTGGTGATGTCTGAGCGGAACAGGTCGCGAGAAAGCTCGATCGGCCGTCCTGCAGCATCGAGCGCGACACGCTCGATGTCAAAGAGCGGGGTGCCGGGCGAGACGCGCAGCAGGTACGCAGCGGAAGGTGTGGCCTCGCCGATCCCGATTCGTTCCTGCGCGGTGACAACGGGAGTGCCATACTCGCCCGCCATGAGCTCATAGATCGAGCTCAGGTCTCGGGAGAGAATGTCGGGAAAAATGTGGGCCGGAAGCGTCATGTCTTCGAGCGACAGCGGCACCTCGTTCGCAGAGCGAAGTCGGCGAATGGTGACCACTCGCGCGCCCGGCTCGAGCGCAAGCTGGGTGCGCTCGCTCTCGACCGCGTCACGCTCTTCGGCGCGAAGGATTCGGGTGCTGGGCTGGTACCCCTGATCAACCAGAAACGTGGGCACGCCAACGACCGCATTGAGCGAGCGCGAGACCGTAAACGGAGCGCGCCCTGCCCCGGAAGTGACATAGGCGTTCACCCCCACCTCACGGATGTAGCTACCGCCCCCGCGCCCCACGCGCTGTTCAATCTGTCCCGCCGAGACGAGACTGGCGAGCTCCTTGCGCACCAAGCCGCGGGAGACCCCCAGTTGCTCGGCGAGCTCACGCTCGGAGGGGAGCTTGGATTCGCCCTGCAAACGCAGACGCTCCACCATGTGAGAGAGCCGATCTCTGATCTCCATCTCCGCCTCCAAAGGTTCGATATTTTGGACCATTTACCCGCTGAGCGGGGGTTTCGGCAAGTATATATTCACCGCTACACTCCGTGTCTAGAGGCAATCTTCGCCAGGCACACTCGACCTTCACCGCAGAGGGGAATGCACATGATGAGTCAGCACGATTCGTTCGTTGATCCGCAAGAAATCGGCCTAAATCAGCCACTTTCAGAGAAAAGTTATGAGCTGCAGTTTGCGCGTGCCGAGCAGGTTCAGGCGGCCACGAACGCATTCTCGGCACTCAATACCCCTGCGGCACGCGAGGCTGCGGCGGCACAGACTCACGTCAATGAAAAGGTCCATTCTGGCAGACCTTTAGCGGGATCCATCGTCACAGTGAAGGATAGTTTCCACGTGCGGGATCTTCCCCGCTGGCACGGCAGCGCGACCCACCCGGGCGCATTCTCTCCCTCGGATTCGGTTCCCGTGTCACGCTTGCGCGCGGCAGGAGCGATCATTGTCGGGAAGACGACGATGCCCGACTATGGGCTCCTTGCTGCCGGGCTCAGCTCGCAGTTTGGGATCACCCGCAATCCGTGGGATCTATCGGCATCCCCCGGGGGTTCGAGCTCAGGCGCGGGGGCGGCGGTTGCCGCGGGCGTCGGCCACTCAGCGCTCGGCACTGACATCGCCGGGAGTGTGCGCCTCCCCGCTGCACACTGTGGGCTTGTCGCCCTCAAACCCACGCAGGGCGCCCTGGCCTATGCGCCCGCGAGCACTTGGCGCTCCGCGGGACCAATGGCGCGCACGGTGCGCGCGGCGCGCGAACTCTTTGAGGTCGTCGGAGCCCCGCACCCAAGCGATCAGCTGTCGCGGCCGCTCCCTAACTCCCCCTCCGGCGTGCACGCGGCGCTGCTCGCCTCCGCGGCGTCGAGTGGTTGGACACCCGCTGCCCTGCGTGGACTCCGCGTCGGTGTAATGGAGAGCCCCGGGTATGGGCCGCACATGGACAGCGAAACGAACACTGCGTTTCACCGGTTCCTCGAGGTACTCCGCGCGAACGGGGCCATCTTGGAAGACTTCACACCAGCGATCACCGAGCTCGACTTTGCCGCACTCGACCGGTGCCTCATGACGCGCTGCATCGCCGAGCGCTCAGGCTGCCCCACCGACCGCCAGGACGATCTTCTCCCCGTGATCAGTGCTTGGGCAGAGTCTGGGTCGCAACTCCGGGCCACCGACTACTTCCTCGACTTCGAGCATCTGTCGGCGGTTGCCGCGCGCGTCTCCGAACGGGTGGCAAGCTACGACATCGTTGTCTCACCGGTCATGGGCGTGCACCGTTTTGCAGCCGACTCGTTTGGCCCCGATCCCACACAGCCGCTCCTCTTCCATGCGAACTACACCGCGTGGTTCAACCAGACCGGTCAGCCGGCAGTGGCGCTCCCCATGGCTCGCAGCACGGCTGGGCACCCCATCGGAGTGCAGATCGCTGGCCCACACGGCGCAGATTTCGCGCTGCTCGGCATCGCTGAGGCGCTCGAAGGAGTGCTCGAGGTGCCACTCGGCATCCCCGCACTCACGTCTCCCCAGGCGTCGTCAGCCGCGTAGCCCAAGCGCAATCACCCGGCACCTCGCCCGGCCCGCCCCTCTCCTCCTGTTCTTGCAAACAGCCCACCCGCTCTTGCCGCGCACCCCTGCGTGTGCGGCGTCCGAAAGGATCCACCAGTGACCCACTCCATCCCCGCTCCCGCGCTCCCCGTTGCGACGCGCACGCTGATCGCGGAGGCAGATGCCTTCCTCCTCGATTTCAATGGCACGCTCTCGGACGATGAGCAGCTCCTTGCGGAACTCGTCGCCGAGATCTCTGAGCAGGAGCTCGGCGTCGCAGTGTCTGCAGCGCGGTATTTTGCTGAGTTTGCCGGCTTTACCGAGGAGCACATGTTTGGCGTTCTTGCCGCAGAGGCGAGCGGGCAGGCACCGAGCGCAGAGTACCTCTTTGACCGGTTCAACGCCCGGTACCTTGAGCGAACCGCAGCGCACAGCACGATCACCCCCGCGGCTCGCGCGTTCATCGCGTCCGCTACCGCGGCGGGAAAGCGCCTCGCGGTCGTAACTGCTGCGAGCCGCCAGACCGTGGTTCCTGCGCTCGAGCAGGCGGGCATCGGTGCCGCGTTCGAAACCGTCGTCGCGCTTGAGGATGTCGCATCGTCGAAGCCCGACCCAGAGTGCTATCTACGTGCGGCGGCTGAACTGGGGATCGAGCCCATTCGCGCGGTTGCGTTTGAGGACTCGCGCACAGGGATCCGCGCCGCGCGCGGTGCCGGGGTACCGACCGTCGCGGTGCTCGGCAGCCTTGATCTCGCCGCCGCGAGCGAGCTCACCCCCCACGTGGTCACGCGGCTCGACCCCGCGCTGCTCTAGGCAGCGGGCAATGCCCGCTGCATGCTGGCGCAGGCGGTGGACTAGGCGCGGCGGTACGTCAGGTCGCGGATCGCGCGTCCCTTTGCGGCGCCCTTGCGCTCGAAGGCGGTGAGGATGCGGCCGTCGAAGCGCTCCGCGTACTCGCCTGTGAAGTCACGCGAGAAGTCGGGTGCGGCATCGAGCACCACGCGCATGTGCTCGGCGTACTCCTCCCAGTCGGTGGCGAGACGGAGCACGCCGCCGGGGCGGAGCACGCGGGCGGCGATCTGCGTGAACTCCTCGTTGATGAGTCGCCGCTTGTGGTGGCGCGACTTCGCCCACGGGTCCGGGAAGAACACCCAGAGCTCGTCCGCGCTTCCCGCAGGCAGGTAGTGCTCAAGCACCTCCGGCGCGTTCGCCTCGATGAGCCGCAGGTTGCGCGCGCCGAGCTCGTCCGCCGCAGTCATCGTGCGCGCGAGCCCCGCACGGAACACCTCGATTGCCATGTGATCGCGCTCGGGGTGCGTGCTCGCGGCATGCACGATCGCGTGACCCTGCCCCGATCCCACCTCGATCACAAGTGGTGCCTTGCGGCCGAAGATCTCCTCCGGTACGCCATGCGCACCCTCCGCAACGCTTGTCGCGGCGGGGCCGCGGGGAACGTCGATACGGTAGAGCGGCGAGAGTTCGTCCCACCCGCGCTGCTGCCCGGACGTCATTCGTCCGCTGCGGCGCACAAACGAGACAGGCTTGTCCCGAAACGTGGTCGGGTCGAAGGTCTTCGATTTCTGGGGCTGCTCGTCAGTCACCCCACAACGGTAGTGCGGCAACGCCCGAAGGGCAAAGCGCGCGGCACCGGCCCGCGGTACCATGGAGCCACGGCTTCGACCCAGGAGGACTCCCATGACCCGACGCATTCTGTTGGTGAACGGCCCAAACCTCAATCTCTTGGGCACCCGTGAACCGGAACTCTACGGCGAGGAGACGCTTGCCGACGTCGAGGCGCTTGCCGCCCGCGTCGCAGCAGATTTCGGCATCGAAGTTCGCGCGGTGCAGAGCAACCACGAGGGCGTGCTCATCGACGCGATCCACGAGGCCCGCGAAGACTGCCTCGGGATCGTCATCAACCCGGGGGCGTTCACGCACACCTCCGTGGCGCTGCGCGACGCGATCACCGGCGTTGATCTGCCCACCGTCGAGGTACACCTCACCAACGTGCACGCGCGCGAGCCGTTCCGCCATCACTCGTACATCTCCCCCATCGCCGCCGGCGTGATCGTGGGCTGCGGTGTGCAGGGCTACGAGTTCGCGGTGCGACGCGTGGCCGCTCTCATCGCACGCTAACGCGGTCCCGGCTGCGCCGCTGCGCGGACCCCGCGCGCTACGGCGCGGTGAGAAACACGTCGAGCAGCCCCGGGTTGTGCGCGTGCACGAGCACCGCGAACACGACCGCGTCGAACAGCAGGTGCACAGTCACCACGTACGCGAGCGAGCGCGTACGCAGGAAGATCATGCCCTGCATCAGCGCAAAGGGAATGGTCAGCAGCGGACCCCAAGAGCGATAGCCCAGCTCCCAGAGGAATGACACGAACACCACAGCCTGCAGCACGTTTGCGAGCCAGGCCGGGAAGTGGCGCAGCAGCACGGCGAACACCGTGCAGATGAAGAACAGCTCATCCCAGATCCCAACGGCACCGACACCAACGAACAGCCGCGAGATGAGATCGGGTGTCGTGACCGCCGGCCAGTTCTCGTAGACCCCCGAGCTGATGAAATACCAGGGCAGGATCAGCCAGCCCAGCACAAGCACCGCGGCAAGCCAGGCCCAGTGGAATACGCCCCAACGCTGCCTGCTCCGCCAGGGAAAGCCCGTGGCCCGATCCCGATAGAGAAACCGCGACACGAGGTACGGCACGAGCACGGCGCCGCCCAGCGCCAGCGTGAACTGCACCATTGACCACGTGTCGAGCCGCGCACCGAGGTCGATCGTGCGGATGATCGCGAGGCCCAGTGCGATGAGCGACAGGTCGCGCAGGAGCGACGGCGGGCGCGCCTCCGGCGGCAGCGCGCGCAGCGCGGCACGGTCCGCGGCGCCCCGCGGGATCGGGATCGAGCACTGCCCGCCGCAGCCTCCCCGGTCGGCGTAGGCGGCGGCTGCGAGTCCCAGGATCAGGAGCAGGATCCCGGCAGGAAGGTCCTCGAACACGAACAGCGCGGGCGCCGCGAGCACCGTGAGCGCAGCGGCGATCACGTGCCACGGGCGGATCGCGGGTGACGCGCTCGCGTGCAGCCGGTGCTCAACTGGGGTTCCCACGCAGCACAGCGTAGCCGCCGCGCCTGCGGGGCACCCGAAGCGATGCTCACCGCCCGCCAGACCTGCCGGACGCAGACGATCAGAAATCAAGAAGTCTGCGGCGCCCCGCGCGCGCTACGCTACCCCCATGAGCGCCGTCGACTCCGTCATCCATCCCGCCGATTCGCACGACACAATCGTGGTGCGCGGGGCCCGCGAGCACAATCTCAAGAATGTGAGCGTGGAGCTCCCCAAACGCCGCCTCACGGTGTTTACGGGTGTCTCCGGCTCGGGCAAAAGCTCGCTCGTCTTCGCGACCATCGCGGCCGAATCCCAGCGCCTCATCAACGAGACCTACAGCGCGTTCGTGCAGGGCTTCATGCCCTCGCAGTCGCGGCCCGATGTCGACGTGCTCGAGGGTCTCACGACGGCGATCATCGTTGACCAGGAGCGCATGGGCGCAAACCCACGCTCCACGGTGGGTACGGCGACGGACGTCAACGCGATGCTGCGGATCGTCTTCTCCCGCCTCGGCACCCCGCACATTGGTTCGCCCAACGCGTTCTCATTCAACGTGGCCTCGGTGAGCGGGGCGGGCGCGGTCACCCTCCAGAAGGGCGGCAAGCAGGTGAAGGAGCGCCGCTCGTTCGAGGTGCTTGGCGGCATGTGCGCCACGTGTGAGGGACGCGGCACCGTCTCTGACTTCGCGCTCGATCAGCTGTTCGACGATACGAAGTCGCTCGCTGACGGTGCCCTCACCGTGCCCGGCTACAGCATGGATGGGTGGTACGGCCGTCTCTTTGGTGCGATGCTGCCGATGGACGTGCCGATTCGCGATTTCACGCCCGAGCAGCTCGAGGTGCTGCTGCACCAGGAGCCCACGAAGATCAAGGTCGACGGCACGAACCTCACGTATGAGGGGCTGATCCCAAAGATTCAGAAGTCGATGCTCGCGAAAGATCGGGAGGCGATGCAGCCGCACGTGCGCGCGTTCGTTGACCGGGCGATCGTGTTCACCCCGTGCTCCGCCTGCGGGGGCACCCGCCTGAACGATTCGGCGCGCTCCTCAAAGGTCGCGGGCCTCTCGATCGCAGACGTGTGCGCGATGCAGATCAGCGATCTCGCAGAGTGGGTGCGCGAGATCTCGGATCCCGGCCTGCAGCCCCTCATCGCGAAGTTGTCGGACACGCTGGACTCCTTCGTGCAGATCGGGCTCGGGTACTTGAGTCTCGATCGCCCGACGGGCACACTGTCGGGTGGCGAGTCGCAGCGCACCAAGATGATCCGGCATCTCGGCTCCCCTATCACCGACGCGACGTACGTGTTCGATGAGCCGTCGATTGGCCTGCATCCGCACGACATCGAGCGGATGAACCAGCTGCTGCTCAAGCTGCGTGACAAGGGCAACACCGTGCTGGTTGTCGAGCACAAGCCTGAGATGATCGGGATCGCGGATCACGTTGTCGACCTCGGGCCGCGGGCGGGCACCGGCGGCGGTGAGATTTGCTTCGAGGGCACTGTCGCGGGGCTGCGCGCCTCGGACACGCTCACGGGGCGTCACCTTGACGATCGGGCGCACCTGAAGGAGACCGTGCGGCAGGCGAGCGGCGCGATCGAGGTTCGGGGGGCGAATCGCCACAACCTCAAGGACGTCGACGTCGATGTGCCGCTCGGTGTGCTCTGCGTCATCACGGGGGTTGCCGGTTCGGGGAAGAGTTCGCTGATCCATGGCTCGGTGTCGAACCGAGAGGGGGTCGTCGCGATCGACCAGGGTGCCATCAAGGGCTCGCGCCGCTCCAACCCCGCGACCTACACGGGGCTGCTCGATCCTGTGCGCACCGCGTTCGCGAAGGCCAACGGCGTGAAGCCGGCGCTCTTCAGCGCAAACTCGGAGGGGGCGTGCCCCGAGTGCAAGGGTGCTGGGGTGATCTACACCGATCTCGGCATGATGGCCACGATGGAAAGCGTGTGCCAGGTGTGCGAGGGTCGCCGCTTCAACCAGGATGTGCTCGAGTACACGCTCGCGGGGAAGAACATTGCCGAGGTGCTCGAGCTGAGCATGGCCGAGGCGCACGAGTTCTTCAGCACCGGCGAGGCGCGCATCCCGAAGGCGGCGAAAATTCTGGATCGTCTCACGGACGTGGGGCTTGGCTACCTGACGCTGGGGCAGCCGCTCTCCACGCTGTCGGGTGGCGAGCGGCAGCGGCTGAAGCTCGCGATCCACATGCTCGAGGATGCCGACATCTACGTGCTTGACGAGCCCACCACGGGTCTGCACCTCGCCGACGTGGAGCAGCTGCTCGGTCTGCTCGACCGACTCGTCGACGCGGGCAAGAGCGTCATTGTGATCGAGCACCACCAGGCGGTGATGGCGCACGCCGACTGGATCATCGACATCGGACCGGGTGCCGGACAGCAGGGTGGCACGGTGGTGTTCGAGGGCAGCCCGCGCGAGCTGATCGCCGACGGCTCGACGCTCACCGGTCAGCACCTCGGACGGTACGTCGCGTAGCGCGGTGAGCTGCGGGAGCGCTCACCCGGGTGAGCCTTCCCGCTAGCGCGGCGCTGAGGGCAGCTCGTTCAGCGCCCGGATCAGGCGGTGCAGGTCACCCACCGCGCGGCGACGCGGGGTGAAGATAATGCGCGGCAGCTCCGGGCGGTCGTCGTCGCCGCGTTCCTCGGGGAGCGCCTCGGTTCGCTCAATCGTGCCGGTCTCGCACAGGCCCGAGAAGCGCGCGTTGAGGTCAGCGAGCTCCTCATCACTCGGTTCGGCGCGGAGGCGCAGCACCAGCTCGGCGCCGAACCAGCGCAGCGAATCGTAGTTGCGCCAAAACCCGGTCACCTCGGCGACCGCCGCCTCGACAGAGTCCGTGACGAGCACGCGGTCGAGATCGTCCACGGCGACAAGCCCGTTGGCCGCGAGCTGCTCGGTCACGAACGCCGCGAAGCCGCGCCAGAACTGACCGCCCTCGCGGTCAAGCAGCACGATGGGCGTGGGCTCCATCTTGCCCGTCTGCTGCAGCGTGAGCAGCTCAAAGGTCTCGTCCATGGTGCCAAATCCGCCGGGCAGGCAGATGAATCCGCTCGACTCTTTCACGAGCATCAGCTTGCGGGTGAAGAAGTACTTCATCGCGACCTGGCGGTTGTCCCCCGTGAGCACGGCGTTCGGCGCTTCCTCGAACGGCAGCCGGATCGACACCCCAAGCGACTGTTCCGGCCCCGCACCGGTCGCCGCGGCTTCCATGATGCCGGGACCGGCGCCCGTCACAACGAACCATCCCTCGTTTGCGAGCTGTTCGGCGGCGGCGCGCGCGTTCTCCCACAGCGGGTCGTGCGCATGGGTGCGCGCCGAACCAAAAATAGTCACCTTCGGCGTGCCAGCGTATGGCGCGAACAGTAGGAATGCCGCGCGCATCTCCTCGACGGCTGCAGCCGTGATCTTGAGATCACGGCGCGGGGTGGCGTCCTGCCCCAGGCCGATTCCGGTCTCCAGGATGCGCCGCACGAGCGTGCGCTGCGAACCCACCCCGCAATCGGCGATCAGCGCGTCAAGACGCTCGCGAAGCTCCTGCTGCGCGTCGGGTTCGGGGGCGTTTGTGGCGTTGCTCACGCTTCCACCCTAGCTGTGCGAGCCGTGGAAGGTGCGGGTTCCGCGCCCCGCTCCGGGGCGGAGGAGGAACCGGACGGGCTATGCGCCCGCCGCAAGTACCGCGTCGAGGAGCCCCGGGAAGCGAGCGTCGAGGTCCTCCCGGCGCAGCGAGAGCACGCGTGAGCGCCCCTGCGGATCGTTGCGAATCACGCCGGACTCCCGGAGTACCTTCATGAGGTGCGACTTCGTTGATTTGGGCATGTTCGGATCGCTGAGCGAGCAGGCGGCCATCTCCATCGGACCGTTGACCAGCTGGCGGGCGATCGCAAGCCGCTCGGGATCACTCAGCGCAAACAACACCTCGGGGAGCGTGATCTCTGCCCGCTCGGGGTGTGGGAGTTCCGGAACCGCACTCATGGTTCGATAATAGTTGAACTATTTGTGCGATACCAGTACGCTCGCACTGTTCGAAAAACATCGAACTGACACCTGAGTTCTGGAGCACGCAGTGAACGCCACTTCCCACGCAGCCGCGCCGAGCGCATCACGCCGGCGCTGGGGCTTCGCCATCACCGTGGTGAGCCTCGTTGGCATGATGGCCGGCGCGAGCGCGCCCTCGCCGTTCTACCCGGTACTTGCAGCAGAAATCGGATTCAGCTCCGCAACAATCACCACGGTGTTTGCGGTCTACGCCATCACGCTGCTCCTCACACTCCTCACCGCAGGTTCACTCTCTGACCATGTCGGCCGCCGCCCAGTGGCGAGCGCGGGCCTGCTCCTGCTTGCGGTAAGCGTGCTGGTGTTCTGGCACGCGGACTCGGTGGCCGGCCTGATGTGGGGGCGCGCGGTGCAGGGCGTTGCGAGCGGTTTGCTGCTCTCTTCGCTCTCGGCCGCGGTCACCGATCTCGAGCGGCCGGACAGGCCGGGCTCGGCCGCGGTCTGGAACGCGGTTGCGCCCATGGTGGGGCTGGGCGGCGGCGCACTCGTCTCGGGCATCATGCTGGACGTTGCTGCCGAGCCGATGCGTGACATTTTCGGTCCGCTGAGTGCCGCATACGCGGTGCTCGCCGTGCTCGTGTGGTTCGTTCCCGAGACGGCACCGCGCACGCCCGGCGCGCTACGCTCGCTGAGATTCCAGCTCACGGTACCCGCCGCAATGCGCGCAGAATTCCTGCGCAGCGCCCCCGCAATCTTCGCGGGCTGGGCGACCGGCGGGTTCTTCCTCTCACTCGGTGCAAACATTGTTGCGGCCGAGCTCGGCGGGCGTGATCACCTGTGGCAGGGGCTCTCCGTGGCGCTTCTCGCGGGTACCGGCGGCCTCGCCACGCTCCTCATCCGTCGGCGCAGCGCGCACACCATCGTCGTATTTGGCACCGCGGCCCTCGCGAGCGGCACGCTCCTGTCGCTCGGCGCACTGGCGCTCAACTCGCTCCCCCTCTACCTCGTAACGGTATCGATCACGGGCGCAGGCTTTGGTACCGCCTTCTTCGGTGTGGTGCGTGCGCTGTCGCCGCACATCCCCGCCACGCAGCGCGCAGACGTGTTCGCCGTGATCTTTCTCGTCTCGTACCTCGCGTTCGGCGTACCCACGGTCGTGGCAGGGGTTCTCGTGCAGCTATTTGGCTTGCACCCAGTGAGCTACGGCTACGGCCTGCTGGTGGCACTGCTCGCCGGCACGGCCTGCGTGCTTCGCCTGCGGCGCAGACGCCCGAACGAGGACGCTCCTGGCCTCATGGCCTAGCCACACACGCGGGGTCGGGCACTAGGCTGGGGCCATGCCGGCACGGCGCACCCACCTTGCACCGCATCACGCTCACGGAGAGCTCGCGGCGGCGCTCGCCGCGCTCAGAACCGAGTTCGAGGTGCCACTCGACTTCCCGCCAGATGCGTTGAGCGAGGCCGCGGCGGCGATCCCGCTCCCCGCACCACGTGACCTGCGCGATATCCCGTTCGTCACGCTGGATCCCGTGGGCTCACGGGACCTCGACCAGGCGTTCCACCTGGAGCGCGTGGGATCGGGCTGGCGCGTGCGGTATGCGATTGCCGATGTGCCGGGGTTCGTGCACCCGGGAGGCGCGCTCGACCGGGCGGCGAGATCACGCGGGCAGACGCTGTATCTCCCCGACGGCACCGTTCCGCTGCACCCGCGGCTGCTCAGCGAGGGCCGTGCATCGCTGCTGCCGGGCGAGACCCGCTCGGCGTACGTGTGGACGGCGGAGCTCGACGCCGACGGGGCCGCGCACTCCGGCCGAGTCGAGCGCGCAGTGATTCGGTCGCGTGCACAACTCGATTACCCGGGCGCACAGCGGGCGATCGACGCAGGTCATGCGGACGGACCGCTCGCGCTGCTGCGCGAAGTGGGACTCGCGCGGTCCGGGCAGGAACGGCTGCGCGGCGGAGCAAGTCTCAGCATGCCCGAGGAGGAGATTCGCGAGACCCCCAGCGGCTACCGCATCGAGCGGCGGGATCCGCTGCCCGTTGAGGAGTGGAACGCACAGCTCTCGCTCCTCGCGGGCATCACCGCCGGGGAGCTCATGCTCGGCGCTGAGGTGGGGATCCTGCGCACGATGCCCCCGCCCGAGGAGACCGCGCTCACCGAGTTCCGTGCCCGCGTGCGCGCACTCGGGCAGCCATGGGCGCAGGATCTCAGCTACGGCGAGTACCTGGCCGGGCTCGACCCCACGGCCGTGGGCACCCCCGCCGTGCGACAAGCGGCGGCGGCGCTGTTCCGCGGCGCTGACTACACCTCCTTCGACGGTGCGCTCCCCGCGGAGACCCGGCAGGCCGCGATCGCGGCACCGTACGCGCACGTGACCGCTCCGCTGCGCCGCCTGGTCGACCGCTTCGGGCTGGTCGTGTGCGCAGCGATCTGCGCCGACGAGGCTATCCCCGAGTGGGCTCGGGCGGCCCTCCCCGAGCTCCCCGCACTCATGCGCGCGTCAAACCAGCGCTCGGGGCAGCTCACGTCGGCCGCGCTTGACCGCGTGGAAGCGGCGGTGCTGCACGACCGCGTGGGCGACACGCTCGACGCGGTGGTGATCGAGGTGCGTGGGGCGAAAGCCCGCGTGCAGCTCACCGACCCGCCCGTCACGGCGCAGTGCCCGGCGGACGGGCTGCGGGCGGGTACCCTTGTGCGCTTGCGCGTGCTCGGCACCGACATCGCAAGCGGCACCGTGGACCTCGCACCGGTCTCGATATAGCGTCTCGGAGTAGCGACTCGGCGGGCCAGCCCGTTGGCCGACCCGCCGAGTCGGAGCACCCTCAGCGCGACAGCAGTGAGTCCGCGCCGATCCCGGCCCGGGCAAGCCGTCTGCGCACTTCCGCGATCGGAACCGCGTGCGCAGTTCGCCCTTCAAAGCCAACGCGGGTCTCGGCACGAAGCACCGAGTTCACGAGTGCTTCCTCGACCGCCTCCATCGTCGCGAGAAACGCTGGCGAAAGGTCATCATCGCTCGGCGGCGCCCCCGTGCCCACCGACACGCTAATCGCGTAGTCGCCGGAGCCCTGCGCAAAGTCCGAACCGGTGCCGCGCAGCGCAAACACCGCACGGTTCGCGAGCCGCCGCAGCTGGCGTGCATCAAGCGGCGCGTCGGTTGCCACCACGATCATGCACGAGTTCCCAATCGTTTCGGCGGGTTCTCCCGGCAGCACCTCTGCAGCGGGGATGGGCACCCCCGCGAGCTGCAGTGTGCCCGTGTAGTTGCTCTGCACGATCGCGCCGACGGTGTACTCGGTCGCGCCGACCCCGACGATGCGCGACGCGGTGCCGATCCCACCTTTGTATCCCAGCGCGACAGTGCCCGTACCCGCCCCCACGCCTCCCTCAGCGACCGGCCCCGTGTCCGCTGCGGCGAGCGCAGCGCGCACCTCGGCCTCACCAACCGGCCGGCTTCGGATGTCTGAGAGGAACCCATCGTTCGTCTCCCCCACCACGGGGTTGAGGGTCGTGGTCGTCTCGTGCCCCGGCTGCTCGAGCATGTACGCGACGAGCGCATCCGCGACACGGAAGGCCGAGAGCGTGCTCGTCAGCAACACCGGGGTCTCGATGGACCCCAGCTCGCACAGCTGAGAGACGCCAACGAGCTTCCCGTAGCCGTTGCCCACGGAGAGCCCTGCGGGGATCGATTTTCGATCCGGTCCGAGCGCGTCGGGCACGATTGCGGTGACACCCGTGCTGAGGCGTTCGGTCTGCACGGTCGAGTGTCCCACCCGAATGCCCGGCACATCGGTGATCGCATTCTCGACTCCGCGCGCGAACTGCCCGGCGGGAATGCCGAGTTCCGCTGCCCGAGGCCGCGATTCCATGCTCATCGAACCCGCTCCAGGAACGCGCGCGTGCGCACCGAATCAGGATCGGAGAGCACTGCCTCGGGAGTGCCACGTTCCAGCACTGTGCCGCGGTCGAAGAACGACAGTGTGTCGCCCACCTCCCGCGCAAAGCCAATCTCGTGGGTCACAATGATCATGGTCATGCCTCCTCGGGCGAGCGCCCGCATGGTTTCCAGCACCTCATCGACCAGCTCGGGATCGAGCGCACTCGTGGGTTCGTCAAACAGCATCAGATCGGGATCCATGGCGAGTGCGCGTGCGATCGCAACACGCTGCTGCTGCCCGCCGGAAAGCTGGTGGGGGCGCTTGTGGCTGTGCTCACCGAGCCCCACGCGATCCAGCTCTGCTCGAGCACGCTCGTGCGCCTCCGAACGAGACAGGCGCTTCACGTGGATGAGGCTCGCGGCGACGTTCTCGACCGCGTCCATGTGGCCGTATAGGTTGAAGCGCTGAAACACCATGCCGATGCGTGAGCGGAACTGGGCCCATTCCCGGTCGGTCCACGGGTGGTAGCGCCCACCGTGCAAGCGAAATCCCACCTGCTCACCGTCGACCGTGAGGCTGCCTCCGTCAACGGTCTCGAGGCCGTTGATGGTGCGGAGGAACGTGGACTTGCCGGACCCTGATGGGCCGATGATGCAGCTCACTTCGCCCCGGCGCACTGTGAAGTCGACCCCGGTCAGTACACGGTTGTCGCCAAATGACTTCTCGACGCCAGCTGCGTCGACGAGTAGCTCAGTCATACCGGCTCCCCCGTTCGTGCGGTGCGACCACGTCCGGGCACGGTGATGGCCCCGGTCGCCACGCGCACCAGCTGCTGTGTGAACGTCTCGCCGCGAACGAGGCGGACGCGATCCTGCCCGAAGCGCTTCTCCAGTCGCGACTGCAGGTAGGTCGCGATCGCGGTCATTGCCATGTACCAGAGGCTCGCAACAATGAGCAGCTCAATGATCAGGTTGTTCTGCTTGTAGATCTGGCTTGCCTTGGTCATGAGGTCGTTGCCCGCCACCACCACGATGAGCGAGGTGGTCTTCAGCATCGATATGAACTCGTTCCCGGTGGGCGGGATGATGATGCGCAGGGCCTGCGGCAGCACGATCAGTCGCATGGTTTGCGCCCGCGTCATGCCACCTGCAAGCGCGGCCTCGGTCTGACCGCGGTCGACCGCCTGGATTCCCGCACGCACGGTCTCAGCGAAGTACGCGGCAAGGTTCAGGCCGAGCCCGAGGAGCGCGGCGACGCTGCCGCTGATCACACTGTTTGTGTCCCAGCGCATCCCGATGTTCGTGAAAGGAATCTTTAGTGTGATGAACGGGAGCAGGAACGCGAGGTTGAACCAGAAGATCAGCTGCACAAGCACGGGCGTGCCACGGAAGAACCAAATGTAGCCCTCCGCGATCCAACGCAGCACGGGGTTGTGTGAGAGCTTCATCACCGCGAGCACCACCCCGAGCACGAGGCCGAGGATGGTAGCCGCGATGCTCACCCAGATGGTGACGACGACGCCCTCAAGGATGCGCGGGGAGAACAGGTACTCCCACACGCGGTCCCATCGGATGCGGTCGTTGAACACCACGATCGACACCGCCCACGCCACGAAGGCGAGCGCGAGCGCGCCGGTGATCCAGCGCTTCACGTGAAGTGGTCGCGCAATCGGGATCCGTGTCCCGTCCGAACCGACCACGGGCTCGGTGCGCGCCTGCAGTTGCACAGTCATCGTTCGTCCTCGCGTTCCCGGGGCGCGCCCTACGCGCCGCCGTTCAGAGTAGCCTTCGGGAGCGCCATGTCACCGAGGCCCCAGGCATCGAGAATCTCGGCGTAGCTGCCGTCGTCCATGAGCGACTGAAGTGCCTGCTGCACGGTCTTCGCGAACTCCGCCTTCGAGTTGTCAATTCCGATGCCCCAGATACTCTCGTCGCCTTCGATGCGCACGGCATCCATCTCGGATTCGGGGTCCGCCGCTCGCTCCACGGCCACGGGGTAGTCAGTGATCGTGGCGCTCGAACGGCCGCTCTGCACGCTGAGGTTTGCTTCGCTGTCGCCGCCCAGGAGGAGGATGTCGTAGGCGGGCTTCCCTGCGCTCTCGCAGTCGCTCGAGAACTGCTCGGCAAGCAGCGCCGAGGATCCCGACTCGACCGCAGCCACGGTCTTGCCGCAGAGGTCTGCGGGCAGCGCGATCTTGTCCGGGTTGCCCTTCGCGACAAGGAAGGCGTTCCCTGCCTGGACGTAGTCGACGAACGTGGTCGTCTCGCGACGCTCCTCGTTGTCGGTCATTGAGGAGAGCAGCATGTCGTAGCGGCCCGAAATGAGGCCAGGGATCATCGCGTTGAATTCCTGATCCTGGATCGAGAGTGTCAGGTCGAGCTTGCGAGCGATCGCGTGCGCAATTGCCGGGTCGACGCCCACAATGTCGGTGCCGTTCGTGCCCCATTCCTCCATGGGCGGGTAGCCCACCGAGGTGGTGGCGCGGAGGCCGTTCTTGCGAATGTCGTCTGGCACCTGTGCGGCGAGATCAGCGTCGGCGGTGATCCCCTCCAGCACCTCCTTGGCCTTCTCCTCCGATGGAATCGGCATGAACTCGCTTGCGCTCGCGTCGACGTCGAATCCGCTCGAGTCGACGTCGGCAAGGCTCTGGCCGCCGCAGGCGGTGAGGCCGACGATCAGACCTCCGACCGCGAGCAGGGTGGCGGTCCTGGCGAATGCCCGGTTGCTTCGGGTGAGTCGTGGCTGCATTGCTACTCCTACTGGTGAGCCGCCCGGTGCGGGCGGGGAATGGGTGAAACGGTGAAATCTGTGGGTGTCGGTCGGTGGGATTATTCGCGCACGAACGCGACGTCGCCGTCGATAACGGTCGCTGCCGAGGTGACGGATGCGAGCGCTGTGGGATCGATCGCTGTGGGGTCGTCGGTGAGCGCGACGAAGTCGGCGTACTGGCCCGGCGCGATTCGACCTACGCGGTGCTCGAGGCCCGCCGCGTAGGCGGCACCCGCAGAGTACGCGCTCAGCGCTTCGCGCACGCTCAGGCGTTCGTGCGGTTCGAACCCGCCCAGGGGCTCACCCGTTCGGTCCTGTCGAGTCACCGCGGCGTGCACGCCGAACATGGGCGGCGTAGGTTCGATGGGTGCGTCGGAGCCGAAGGCGAGCGCGGCGCCCGAGTCGAGCAGCGAACGCCAGGCATAGTTGGCGAGGCGCCGCTGCCCAATTCGCTGGGCGGCGAGCGCGTAGTCGGTGGTGCAGTGCGTAGCTTGCAGCGAGGCGACTACACCGAGCGCCCGGAAACGCGGTAGGTCTTCAAGCGCAATGTGTTGCGCGTGCTCGACGCGATTACGGAGCCCCATTGCGCGGGTGAGCTCAACATGCTCCGCGTAGGCGTCCAAAACGAGTCGATTGGCTCGATCGCCGATCGCGTGCGTGGCCACCGCGATCCCGGCCCGGTTCGCGCGCCCCACGAGCGCGGCGAGCTCTTCACACCGGAGCACTTCGATGCCAACGTTGCCTGGCGCGTCCGCGAAGTCCTCACCCATGTGGGCACTGTGCGATCCGAGCGCGCCATCCGAGAAGAGTTTCACCGGCCCGACCGTCAGCCAGCGGTCGCCGTCACCGGTGCGCCAGCCCGCCTCGATCGCCACGTCCAAGTCCGACATCGGAATTCCCTTGTGCACGCGAATCTTCAGCGCCCCGCTGTCACGGAGCCCGCTGAGCGCGCGCCGAGTGGCGCCCTCGTCGAGATCGGTGACGTGAGTGATTCCCTGCGCCAGCACGATGTCCTGCGCGGCACGCAGGAGCCTCGGAAGTTCGGGATCCATGCCACGCTCAGACAGTTCCCGCACCTCGTCCGAGATGCTCTCGCGCACGACCCCGGCCGGCTCGCGCCCGTCCGCCTCACGTGCGATGTCTCCGCCGACGGGGTCCGGAGTGTTCCGGTCGATTCCGGCTGCACGCAGGCCAGCGGTGTTGAGCCAGGCCGAGTGCCCATCGAGACTCGCGAGTGCGATCGGTCGATCGGCGCACACGGCGTCAAGATCGTGCCGGGTCGGCACCCCACTCGACCACCGGTTGCTGTCATAGCGACCGCCCACGACCCAGCCCGCCCCGGGATGCGCGACGAGGTACTCACGCACACGCCCCAGTGCTTCCGCGAGTGAGGCGCAGTCCCGAAGATCGAGCGCCGACAGCGAGCGGGCAACACTTCCCAGGTGGATGTGCGCGTCATGGAACCCGGCGACCACGGCCCGGCCTGGGAGGGGAACCTCTGACGCGTGCGGTGCCCGCTCGCGCAGCTCGTGCCGCCCACCGACTGCAGTGATGATCCCGTCAGAAACGAGGATCGCATCGGTTCCGGTTTCTGCCGGAGTTGCGTTTGCTGCCCCGGTATCGGCCAGGATGCGCGGATGCGTGAACATCGTCTCGACCATCAGCACTCCTCATCCTTGCGGTTGCTCTCGGGGTTCCCCTGAGGCAACAATAGAGGCAGATAACGGCACGGTTCAAGGCGGCACCCACGTCGATGCGCCATGCTGAGCACAAGGAGAACTCATGCTCAATCCGATCCATTTGCGCACACTCGTCGAGGTCGTGCAGCTCGGCTCATTCGCCGGCGCAGCGAATCGACTCGGGTACACCGCATCGGCGGTCTCACAGCAGATGACCGCGCTCGAACAGTTCGTCGGTGTGCCGCTCTTCGAGCGAACGGCCCGCAGCGCACACCCCACCGAGGCCGCGCGAGCGATGGCACGGGCGGCCGCCCCGGTGTTCGCCGACCTCGACACGATTCTTGAGGCCGCGCGAACTGCGCACGACGACACTTCGGGCGAGGTTTCGGTGGTGCTCTATGCCAGCCTGGCTCGCGCCACCCTCGCCCGCGTGTACGCGGATCCCGCGTTTCAGCAGAGCGGGGTACGGCTGCGCATCACGGTGCAGGATCCCTCGGCCGCGGTGCGCTCGCTCGCGGCCGGCGACGCGCCAGACATCGCGTTCGTGTATCGCTACGCCGGCAGCGGGCTTGCGTGGCCGCCCGCGGTGCACCAGGTCAACCTCGGCCCCGATCCATATCGGCTGATTGCCCCCGCCGCGTGGCAGTTGGACTCCGCACTCCGCGAGCGCTCGCCCGCGGAGGTGCTCTCAGAGCTGCCGTGGGCGCTCCATCACCCGGGCACGAGTGACGCAAACGTCATCGAGGGGGTGTTCCGGCAGGCGGGCGTCCGCGCCCGCGCAATGACGCACAGCGACAGTTTCGACGTGGTGCTCGACCTGGTCGCTGCGGGAGCTGCGAGCGCCTTCGTTCCGAGTGTTGTGGCCCGGCTTGCCCCGCCCGGGGTGGACACCTTTGACGTCCCCGGCCTCGCTTTGTCACGTGATGTCCATGCGCTCGTCTCACCGAGTGCACCCGGCCCATCCACGCGAGTGGTGCTCGCCGCGGTGCAGCGCGCGCTCGAGCCCGACACAAACGAGCCGTGCGAGGAACGCGCTGCCGATTAGTCCCGCGCAGGCGACGGCGTGAGGCCTGATTGCTCAAGGCGCAATCCGAGCTGCAGCACGTCTTGTTCGGTGCGCGCGACGATCTGCACGTTACCGATCGCGAGGGCGGGGAGGTTCACGGCCGACCACACCGCCGCATAACGCCCCAGCGCATCCTCGTACTGCTCCTCCGGGTCGTCTGCCCTGGGCACGGAGCAGCCGAGCGTCGGGAGCACCAGCGCATCAATGCCGGCATCATCCCACCCCTTGAGCAGCTCGCTGCGGAGCCCCTGGAGTACGCGCAGGCTGTGCTCATGATCCGCTGCGGTGCTCGACTGCGCGGCCGCGAGTTTCCGTGCCACACTCGCACCGTACTCAGCGGCGCGAGCGGGAAACCGCGCGGCGTGCGTCCGCGCGGCTTCGAACCGAAAGGCCGGCCACAGCGCGTTCAGGACGGTATCGATGTACGCCTCCCCGCTGCGCTCTCCCAGCACGCCTCCCCATTGAGCTCCGACGATCGCGGCGTCTGATCGGGTGAGCACCGATCGGATCTCCGGGGGCAGGCTCGCATGCGGGTCATGCAGCGCGACCCGGATCCCGGCGCGCGTGCCCGTTGCCTGGCCATCAGACGGGCACGCCGCGAGGGCCGCCCCCGCAAGCGCGCGCCATCCCCACGCGAGACGCTCAACACTCGCAGCCATGGGGCCGACCGTGTCGAACGAGGGACACAGCGGCCGCACGCCGCTGAGGTCGAGCAGGCCGGCTCGTGGACGCAGGCCGACAACGCCGACGCAGCCGGCTGGCATGCGAATCGATCCGGAGGTGTCGGTCCCGAGCGCGATGTCCGCCGCGCCCCCAGCGATCACCGCAGCACTTCCCCCGGAGGATCCTCCAGGGATACGTCCCGGCAGCGCCGGGTTCGGCACCGCACCAAACCACGGATTGTCGCTCGTCACTCCATAGGCGAACTCGTGCATGTTGACTTTGGAAACCACAACGGCTCCCGCATCGACGAGCGCCTGGACCACCGGCGCCGAGTGCACCGCTGGTGTGGACTCCTCCGCAACGAAGCGTGATCCCTCGCTCGTTACGGCGCCCGCAACATCAATGTTGTCTTTCACTGCGAGCCGAAGCCGGCCGGAGCCCGCCGCGTCCACGCAGCCGCCCGGCCCCGTGAGGTCGGAAATGACAATGCCGGCGGGATACTCGGGCATGTCTTCTCCTTGCGGTCTCTCGCCGTACTCGGGCTCGTGCGGTTCACGCTAGCAGCAGCTTCAGCACGTACCCTCCCGCGCGAGGCGCACTCTTGCTGCTGCTCAGCATGCCGATCCCGCGGTGCGCACACCGGCCCGAAATTTGTAGCGTTGCCACTGTCCTTTTCGCCGCTGCAACGTCTGCCTCGGCCACCATCCAATTGCCCGCCGAAGGAGTCGACCGTGCCTCGCAGTGGTCTCGGAGTACACCTCCCCGAGTGGGGCGCCGTGCGCACCGCGGAGCCCCCGGTGATTGGTGTGCTCGGCGGGATGGGTCCCGCGGCCACAGCAGATTTCTATCGCAAGATCGTGCAGGCAACCCCGGCCACGCGGGATCAGGATCACCTGCGCACCATGATCTGGTCAGACCCTTCCATCCCCGATCGTGCGACGGCCTTCCTGCACGGCGGGGAGAGCCCCGTGCAGGCGCTCATCGCGGGGGCGCGCCGCCTGGAGGCCGCTGGGGCTGCGTTCCTCGCAGTGCCGTGCAATACCGCGCACCTCTTTCTCGAGCCAGTACGCGAAGCGGTGGGCATCCCCATTCTCGACATGGTGGGAGCCACCGTGGCCGAGCTGCGCCGCAATACGGCACCGGGCTCCCGTGTCGCGGTGCTCGGCACCGCAGCCACGCGGGCAAGCGGGCTGTACGCTCGTCGATTGCTCACCGAGGGCTTGGTACCACTTGAGCCGTCGTCCGAGGAGCAGCTGGCCGTGGACACCGCAATTGCCGAGGTCAAGCGCGGAACTGAGGCCGCTGGCGGGGCGGCCCTTGCCCCGGTGCTTGCCGCGCTCGTTGCCCAGGGCGCAAGCACGGTCATTGCCGGCTGTACGGAGCTCCCGATAGCGTGCAGTACGCTCACGACAACTCCCCCGGTCACCGACCCCACTGCAGCTCTCGCCCGCGCGTGCGTGGCGCACGCCTCCGCTCCGCGCGCCGAGATGTACTGACCTATACGGCGCAGAGCCGACGCGTGCGCCCGACTACTCGAACCGGGTGGCGGCAAGTGGGAGTTCGCTACGCACCGAACGGAACACGACGAGGATCGCAGCAGCCGCAAGCCCCAGGCAGATGGCGATGAGCCCGAGGTAGCTCACATCCGGCAGCGTGACCTGCCGGTCCCCACTGCTCAGCCCCACAACAATCGACCACGCTGCCAGAGCACCGAGCGCAATCGTACAGAGAAACACCGCCGCGAGCGGCAACGCAGTTTCAATGACGATCATGCGTCTGAGCGTTGCCGCCGGCATTCCGCTCAGGCGCAAAAGGCCCAACTGCCTCCGACGATCGATCATGCCTGCGATGGTCGAGACTGAGAGCGACACCACCGAAATAAGCATCGAGATGAGGATGCCCACCCAAGCGAGGCTCACATACTGGCGCGCAAAGCGACTCGATCCAGCGTCCGTGTTCTCGGCCCGAGTGTACGGGAGCATCGAGAGCTCGAGCTCGCTCGTGGTCAGGGCGGTTCGCGCGCGTTCGAGCGAGCCTGCCGTGCCGTCCGTGAGCACGGTGATGAGTGTCGGAATCGCGCCCTCAGCCGCGGCTTCGGTGATGGGAAAAATATCAACGTCACGCCCAAGCGAAAAGACACTGAAGTAGGGCTGCTCGATCCACACCCACTCATCGGCCGCCGTGTCGAGCCCGAGCGCCCGAGCGTCATCGGCAGCCATGACAAAACCGCCGTTGAGGGGGCGACCGTCGGTGTCGCTCGGCGGAGGGCTGACCGGTGCTTGGTCGGCGTCGTGCGCGGTCTCGTCCACGCCCTCGTACCACCCCACGCGCACAATGCGCTCGACACCAGGGGTGGCCGCCACGCTCGCAATCGCCGCTTCGGTTGTCTCCGGATCCGCCTCGATTCCCAGGTTTGCCACGAGCGCGTCGGCGCGAACGAGTTCCGTCGGCGGCACATCGGCGAATTGCTCCACCGACTCGGTTGTGGTGCCAACGGCGAACACGGTCACCACAAAGAGCGCGAGCACGAGCCCGCTCACGGCGCGGAACGTTGCGCGCGGGTGCCGAGCGATGCGGTGCAGAGCGAGCACGCCGGCGGCGCTTCGCGCACGCGCTGCCCCTGCGCGGCTCACCCACCAGGCAAGCCCAGGCCCGGCGATCACCAGCCCCACCGTCACGAGCACGAATCCGAGAAGCACGGCGAGATTTGAGATCAGCGGATCGATGTCGAGTGTCGTGAGCACCGGTAGCACACCAATCACGAGTGCGCCGACCCCGAGCGGCACCAGCGACCACCAGGTTGGAGTACGTTCCTGCTGCTCACGCGACCCGCCGAGCGGACCGAGTCCGCCACGGAGGGCAGTGACGAAAGCGACCAGACCAGCGAGGAGTGCGGTTCCGAGCGCTACGAGAATCATTCCCCACCCGGGCACTGCGAGGTCACTCACGAAAAACCGAGAACCCTCAATCTCGACAAGCGCGGCGAGCGGTCGGAGCACGAAGAAGAGCCCAAGGCCCGCGGCTGCGCCTGCGAGCGAGGGCACGACGGCTTCGATGCCGGAGAGCACTGCGACCAGCCGGGGCGAGGCACCGATCAGTCGGATCGTTGCGAAGCGCTCGGTTCGTGTCGCCTGTCCAAGTTTCGTGACGATCGAAATGAGCACCACCACGGGGAAGAGCACGGCAATACCACCGATAATTGCGATCATCGCGTAGGCGGAGCTCGGGTAGCTCGAGCCGGAGAGCTCAGCCCGCAAGCTGGCACCAAGCATCGGCTCCACAGAGTCCGCCTCGGTGCCAACAATCGCGAGAAGCGATTCGGGCCCGACGAGCGCGTCATCGCCGATGATCCCGATCCGAGTACCGAAGCGCTCTCCTAGTTCGTCAGCCGGCGCTGAGTCGATCAGCCGCGCGAGCGACGGCGACGCAAAATACTCCCCCGGTTGTGGAGCACGGTCAATTCCGGGTATCACAACCGTCGAGCTCTCGGTCGCAGCGATCGAAACACGAGTGATCGCCTGACCGTTGTAATAGTCGCCGGGAGCCCCCAGCACCCCACTTGCTGCCACCCACACCGCGTCGTCGTCAAACACGCGCTCAGCGGTCTGCTCGGCGTTGAACGAGGCGTCAATCGGCCAGCTCGCGCGAGCACCCCGATCCTGCAGACCCTGGTACGCAGCAAGAACGAGGAGCAGGAGGGCGACACCCACTGCAACACCCGAGGCGATCCCGAACAGGCGCTTCGCGCCACCACGCTCCCGGGAGGCAAGCACCCAGCCCAACGTGAGCGCTCTCATCGCGCCAGCCCCGAGAGCTTGCCATCGCGCACCACGATCTCCCGGTCCGCGTACGCCGCGGTGCGCGCGTCGTGCGTAACAAGCACGACCGTTGTACCCGACGCCCGCGAGAGTTCTGTGAGCGTGAGCATCACCTGCTCGGCCGAAAGTGAGTCCAGCGCGCCAGTCGGCTCATCGGCGAAGATGACCTGCGGCGCAGTGACGAGCGCGCGAGCGATCGCGACCCGCTGCGCCTGACCGCCCGACAACTCGGAGGGGAGCTTCTCCGCGTGCTCGGCAAGATCCAGCCGTTCGAGCCACCTGCGCGCCTGCCGCAGCGCGACCTTTCGGGCCTGCCCCGCGAGCAACAGCGGCAGCGACACGTTGTCGGCTGCGCTCAGATCGGGCAGCAACTGCCCAAACTGGAAGATGAAGCCAAACTCAGAGAGGCGGAGCTTCGCGCGTTCGGCCTCGCTGAGGGTGCTCAGCTCCGCGACCTCGGAGTTCGTTGCAGCACGGTAGCTCGCGGTTCCTGCATCGGGCGTGAGTACACCGGCGAGGATATGCAGCAGTGTCGACTTGCCGGAGCCCGAGGGCCCCATGATCGCGAGGATCTCGCCCCGCGCGACGTCGAGATCGACCCCGCGGAGGGCTACGTCCATGCCGAACGACCGCGTGATACCGCGAACGCTGAGCACCGAATCGCCGACTGTTGCCTCGTTTGTCGCCGCGCCACTGGACCGTGCGCCACTAGTGAGCGCGCTCATCGTGCCACCTCCGCACTGAGCTCCCCCAGCCGGGCTGAGGTCAGCTCGATCCACCGGAGATCTGCCTCGATGTGGAACAGCGCGTGGTCGCAGACCAGCACGGTGGCGAGGTCGGCGCCGATCTTCCGGCGAGTCAGTTCTCGCATCCGCTCGAGGTGCCTCGCACGCTGCAGATCGAGCAGTCTCGCGGCGTCGTCGCCGAGCAGGAGCGCGATGACCGTCTTCGCGAACAGGTTGCTCTGGAGCGCGGGAGACGGGACGTCTGCGGAGAACAGCCACTCTTCGAGCTCTTCACGGCCCGCCGGCGTGATCTCGTAGCGCTTCCGATCGGGGCCGCCGCCCGCCTCATCTCCGAGGAGCGCGATGAAGCCGTGCTTCATGAGCCGCGCGAGCGTCGCATAGACCTGACCGAACGCGAGCGGCTTCTCGGAACCGAAGTGCCGATCGTAGTCATGCTTCAGGTCATAGCCGTAGCCAGAGCCGGTGCCGAGCAGCCCGAGCATGGCGTGTGAGGAGTCCATGGTTGCCATGCACCGAGTGTATACACGACGTGTATAGATCGGCAAGCGGAGATGCGAAAGGGCCTCCCCACAACGACTGTCATGCCGTTGTGGGGAGGCCCCTCTCCTGTGCTGCTGTGCCCTACGCCGTGATGACTTCAGGAGTGCCCGACTCGGAGGCAGGCATCTCAGCGGCGAGACGGTTCGCTTCCTGGATCAGTGTCGCCACAATCTCACTCTCGGGCACGGTCTTGATGACCTCGCCCTTCACAAAGATCTGCCCCTTGCCGTTGCCGGAGGCCACACCGAGGTCAGCCTCGCGCGCCTCGCCCGGACCGTTCACGACGCAGCCCATGACGGCAACGCGCAGCGGCACGCTCATACCCTCGAGACCCTTGGTGACCTGCTCGGCGAGCGTGTACACGTCCACCTGCGCGCGACCACAGGAGGGGCACGACACGATCTCCAGCTTGCGCTCGCGAAGGTTCAACGACTGCAGAATCTGCAGGCCAACCTTCACCTCTTCCACGGGCGGCGCCGACAGCGAGACGCGAATCGTGTCACCAATCCCCTCACCGAGGAGAATGCCGAACGCCGTTGCGCTCTTGATGGTGCCCTGGAACGCAGGGCCCGCCTCGGTGACCCCGAGGTGCAACGGCCAGTCGCCACGCTCGGCGAGCTGACGGTACGCCTGCACCATGACGATCGGATCGTTGTGCTTCACGGAGATCTTGAAGTCGTGGAAGTCGTGTTCCTCGAAGAGCGACGCTTCCCAGACAGCGCTCTCAACGAGCGCCTCGGGGGTCGCCTTGCCGTACTTCTGCAGCAGACGCGGATCGAGCGATCCCGCGTTCACGCCAATACGCAGCGACACTCCAGCGGCCTTTGCCCGCTTCGCGATCTCGCCGACCTGGTCGTCGAACTTGCGGATGTTGCCCGGGTTCACACGCACCGCCGCGCAGCCCGCATCGATTGCGGCGTACACGTAGTTCGGCTGGAAGTGAATGTCCGCGATCACGGGGATCTGGCTCTTCTTCGCGATGATCGGCAGCGCCTCGGCATCGTCGCGGCTTGGACACGCCACGCGCACGATGTCACAGCCGGACGCCGTAAGCTCGGCGATCTGCTGGAGGGTTGCATTGATATCGGTCGTGGGAGTCGTTGTCATCGACTGCACCGAAACCGGGGCGTTTCCGCCCACCTTTACCGAACCGACCGAGATCTCGCGCGACTTGCGTCGGGGTGCGAGCACCACGGGGACCTTCGGCATTCCCAAATTGACTGCTGCCACGGAGAAGAGTCTAGCCGTGCATCCTGCGAGCCCGCTCGGCGCGGCGCGGACCGGCGCGGCTCAGCCCCAGCAAAGCCACAGTACGCCCTACCCGAAGAACGACACCGGCTTCACGAGGTCGGCGTACACGAGCAGCACCATCATCGCGCCCAGTACCAACACCACGGCAAAGGTCACGGGCACCATCTTCGCCGCATCAATCGGACCGGGATCGGGTTTGCCGCGCAACTTCGCGAAGCCGCGCTTGATCGACTCGTAGATCGCACCGACCACGTGCCCGCCGTCAAGTGGCATGAGCGGCAGCAGGTTGAACACGAACAGCGCGATGTTCAGCGAGCCGAGCAGCCCGAGTACGCTTTGCACGCGGGCGGCGACGGGGGCCTCATCGAGGCTGACGATCTCGCCGGCGAGGCGCCCCACGCCGACCACACTCATCGGCCCATTCGGGTCGCGCTCCCCCGCCCCAAACGCGGCGTTCCAGGTGTCGACCATGCGCTGCGGCAGCTGCACGACCACCCCGGCCACCCGCGCCACGTTTTCGCCCACGTACGCGGGCACCTCGGTGATGGGCTGCGGCACATACTCGGAGGCCGGCGTCGCGCCCACCATGCCGACGCTCTCCGTGCGCACGGAGCCGTCATCGTTGGTCAGCACCTTGCCGTCCTCGCCGACGAGCGCGCGCTCGTTCGCCGCGGGCGTGAGCGCCACGGTCTGCGGAGTGCCGTCGCGCAAGATCTCGAGCTGCATCGTGATTCCGGGAGCTGCCGAGACACGCGCACGGAACTCCTCCCACTCCGTGATCGGAGTGCCGTCCACCGCGACAACAGTGTCCCCAGGCAGGAGCCCCGCCGCGGCGGCGGGCGCTGCGGGGTCGCTTGCCGCGCAAGTCTTCGCGGTGCTGCCCGCTGGCTGCAAGCACTCGCTCACCGCACCGAGGGTGGTGCTCGCCTGCGGCACCCCGAAGCCCACGAGCACGATGGCAAAGAACACGAACGCGAGGATGAGGTTCATGACGGGCCCACCCAGCATCACGATGATGCGCTTCCACGCGGGGAGGCGGTAGAAGGTGCGATGATCCTCACCGGCTTCGATCGTCTCAGCGCTCGCGAGGCGCGCGTCGTCGACCAGGCCGGCAATCCCGCGGCGCAGCTCCGGCTGCTCGGCATCGCTCAATTCGGGATCTCGCAGCTCGGGATCAGCCACGGCCGTCCCTGCCTCACCCTGCGGCCTCGTGACGGGCAGCGGCCCTTCCTCAACAACGGAGTTGAGGAAGCCCGTGGTCGACGCACGTGGCGCCTCGCCCGGCTTCTGCGGCGGGTACATCCCCGTCATGGCGATGTAGCCGCCGAGCGGGATCGCCTTGACGCCGTACTCTGTCTCGCCTTTCTTGCGCGACCAGAGCGTCTTCCCGAACCCGATCATGTACTGCGTCACCTTGACGCCGAACAGCTTCGCGGGGATGAGGTGCCCGATCTCGTGCAGGCCGATGGAGACGGCGAGCCCGATCAGCACGATCAGGATCCCGAGCACGTAGAGCAGCACGTCAATCACGCACTCAGGCTACTCGCTCGAGCGCGGGAACCCCTGGGCGATTGCCGGGGAAGTGCCGTGTGCCTCGCTAAGCGCTGCGGCGAGCGATGACCTGCTCCGAGTACTCCCGCGCCCAGCGCTCCGCCTCCGCAAGGCTCTCGAGCGTCAGCTGCTCCGGCGCAGCGTGCGCCTCGAGCACATCTCGCACGGTGTCGACGATGTCGAGGAAGCCAATGCGGCCCGCATGGAACGCGACGACGGCCTCTTCGTTTGCGGCGTTGTACACGGCAGGGTAGGTGAGGCGCGCGCGACCGACCTCCTTCGCGAGTTCAACCGCCGGGAACGCCTCGGAGTCGAGCGGCTCGAAGTCCCAGCTCGTGGCGCTGCGCCAATCGAGCGGTGCGCCGACGTTTGCGAGGCGGTCGGGCCAGGTGAGGCCAAGCGCGATCGGCAGCCGCATGTCGGGCGGTGACGCCTGCGCAATCGTCGAACCGTCAACGAACTCGACCATCGAGTGAACGATCGACTGCGGGTGCACGACAACCTCGATGCTGCTGTAGGGCACCTTGAAGAGCAGGTGCGCCTCGATCACCTCGAGGCCCTTGTTCACGAGGGTGGCTGAGTTTGTGGTGACCATGCGCCCCATGTCCCAGGTGGGGTGCGCGAGCGCCTCGGCCGGAGTCACGCCACGCAGCTCCTCGCGGCTGCGCCCGCGGAATGGCCCACCGGACGCGGTGAGCACGAGGCGGCGCACCTCCTCCGAGCGACCCGAGCGGAGTGCCTGCGCGAGCGCGGAGTGCTCGGAATCGACGGGCACGATCTGACCCGGCGCCGCGATCCCCGTGACGAGGTCACCGCCCACGATGAGTGACTCCTTGTTGGCAAGCGCGAGCGTGCGGCCCGCCTGCAGTGCGGCGATGGTGGGGCCGAGCCCCACCGAGCCCGTGATGCCGTTCAGCACGACCTGCGCGGGCACCTCACGAATGAGCTGCTCGGCGGCGACAGCACCGAGTCCGGTGTGCTCAACGTTGAACTCCTCGGCCTGCTCGGCCATGCGCTCCGCGTTCGAGCCGGCAATGAGGCCGACCACCTGAAACTTCGAGGGGTTCTTCCGGACGACATCGAGCGCCTGTTCGCCAATCGAACCAGTGGAACCAAGAATGACGATGCGCTTCATACGTTCCATTGTGCCCGAGACGACCGCGCCCCGCGCCCCCAAAAGTCGGGGGCGCGGGGCGCAGTGAGAAAACCTGCGGATCGCGAATTACTTCGCGTGCACGGTCCCGAGGATGTCGAGCACGAACACCATGACGTCGTCCGGCTGGTGACCCATCTTCTCGAGACCCGCCGCACCGTAGCCGCCGTCCTCAGCGGGCACGACGGAGATGATCTGCGAGCCCACCTTCTGACCTTCGAGCGCCTTCTGGAAGCCTCCAATCACGCCGGTGGTGGTGAAGTTTGCGGGCTGGCCGTTCTTCCAGCTCGAATCGAACTCCTCGCCCGTGCGCCAGATCACGCCGCGGTAGTTCACGTACACGCGGTCGCCGGGCTCGACGGTCTCGCCGTCGCCCTCGATGAGCGTCGCAACCTCAAGCTTCTCGGGCGCCTTCGCGTCCTTCGGCATCGTGATCGTGGGCGCGCCATCCTTGTCGAGCTTCACGGTGGGGAACCCCTCGGGAGCCGGCTTCGCGGTGCCCTCGGCCTTCTTCAGGAGTTCGCTCGGTTCGAGCGTGCCGGGCTCGCCCGTTGCACCAGTGTCCTCACCCTTCTCCCCGAACTCCATGATGAGCACGATGGAGTCCTTTTCCGTGAGGTCCGACACCCCCGTATCCGCAGCCTTCGTGTCGCCAAACATCTCAGCGTACGGAGCGACAATCGCGATCTGCTGACCGGGAACCGCGCAGCGGAAGCCCTCGTACGCCCACCCAATCAGCTGGTCCTTGCTGAACGGAACGGGCGCGGCGGGCAGCTGCTGCATCACGTCACCATTCGCGCCGTTGAACATCGTCATGCTGACGGAGATGGTTTCGCCCTCCTTCACCACGTCGCCCTCACCCTCGGTGAGGACGCTGCGCTGCATCTCCTTGGCGTTCACGGGGGTCTTCGAGTCGAGCTTCAGGTCGCTGCCCGTCTCGCCACTCACCGTGACCGCCTTGCTCGCGGCGCCGGGAGCGAGGCAATCGGCGCCAGCGGAGTCCGCCGTCGGGCTGCCGCCGGCGCAACCGGAGAGCAGCAGGGCGCCAGCGAGGGCGGTGGGCAGGAGTGCGCGGGAGAGTTTCACGAAGCTGAACGTCCTTTTCACGTGCGTTGAGGCCGTACGGCCGTGGGTATGGGCACAGTATTTCGTATTCCGCTGCCTGCCCGCTGGGAATGGCTACCGCTTGCGGGGCCGCCCGGACTGCGCTCCGCCCGGTGCCGTGCGCGGTGGTAGCAGCGCACCGGCGGCGCCCGCCGCGGCGAGCGCAAGCAGGATCATTGTGGCGAGGTCGCAGCCGATGTAGACGTAGTGCCAGATCGACTGGCCCGGATCAGCTCCCTCGAGCACGAGGTCGGTGCGCGCGTTGAGCGGCGGCCGCACGAGCGTGATCTTTGCGACGTACACGGCAGCGAGGCCCGCCCAGATGCCGAAGCGCACGCCCGAGATCCTCGTCGCGAGCGGCCAGAAGGAGAGCAGGGTGAGGGCGAGCAGCACGAGCCCCTCGGCGACGTTGAGCGCGGCGAACACGAGCCGCCCGATGCCAAGCCCGAGTGGGATCGTGATGCCGGGGGCCTGGAACTTCAGTGGCGCTTCGATGAACGAGATCGCAGCGATGAGCCCGAACCAGAGGACGGGGAGCGCGAGGCGCCACAGCTCAATGCTCACGCGGCGCCGAGCTTCGGGGCCGGCGGGAACGGTTGGGGCGGCAGGTCGTTTGCGGCTCATGGTGTGCGTCGGTGTCCTCTCTGGGGTGCAGTGTGGTCGGGGGCCGCTATGCGCGGGCGGCAAGCGCCGCGGCGTAAAGCTCGCGCGCGGAGAGCCCGCTCGCCTCGGCAACGGCACGGCTTGCGTCCTTCAGCCGCTCGCCCTCTGCCACGCGCTGCTGCACCTCGGCAAGTGCCGTCTCCGGCGACACCTCGACCTCGGGCGCACCGCCCACGACAAGCACAATTTCGCCGCGCACGCCCTCGGCGGCCCAGTCAGCGAGTTCGGCAAGCGGCCCACGTCGCACCTCCTCGTGCAGCTTCGTGAGTTCACGGCACACGGCGGCCGGTCGCTCCGGACCGAACGCGTCGGCGAGGTCGGCAAGCGTCGCCGCGAGGCGGGTGGGCGCTTCGAAGAACACGAGCGTGCGGCGCTCAGAGGCGAGCCCCGCGAGTGCGCGCCCTCGCTCCCCCGCCTTCCGTGGCAGGAAGCCCTCGAACGCGAAGCGGTCGGTCGGCAGCCCCGCGACGGCGAGTGCCGTGATGACGGCGCTCGGCCCGGGGATCGCGCTGACCGTCACACCGGCCTCGGCCGCGAGCTGCACGACACGGAAGCCGGGGTCGGAGACGGTCGGCATGCCGGCGTCGCTCACGAGCACGATGTCTTCGGTTTCAGCGCGGGCGACGAGCGCGGCGGCCCGCTCGTGTTCGTTGTGATCGTGCAGCGCGAGCAGCTCGGGGCGATTCTCGATCTCGAGCAGACGGAGCAGCTGCGCCGTGTGGCGCGTATCTTCCGCGGCGATCACGGTGGCCGCTTCGAAGGTCTCCCGGAGCCGCACAGACGCGTCGCCGAGGTTGCCGATGGGAGTGGCCGCGAGGAGGATCATGCCTCCATGGTATTCCCGAGGAGCGCCTGCAAGAATAAGCCGCATGAGCGACTCGCAGCTGCCCGGCCCGCCCCCGCACCCCTACGCACAGCCCGAGATCGGGTCGCCCCGCACCGGTCAAGCCCTACCGATCGCGGCGATGGCGCTCGGCCTCGTGGGTCTTGTCACCGCCGCCGTCGCGCCCGTCACGTTCAGTGCTTTTGCGTGGGTGGGCGCCGCAATCGGTGTCGTCGCTGTGGCGCTCGGCATCGTCGCCCTCGTACGGCGGCAGCGGCGCGGCCCTGCGCTCACTGGCGTGGTCGCCGGCGCGCTCGCGGTCATCGCGGCCGTTGTAGTCGGCGCGCTTGCGCTCGGCGGGGCGCTTGTCGGGGCGGCGCAGCACGACTCGGGCTCGGGGAGCAGCCCGGACGGCTCGAACGACGCCGCGAGCTCGGTGGCGTGGCCGAGCAACATGGCGAGCGGCGGCCTAGTGTTCGGTGGCACGAAGGGCGAGCTTGCCACGTCAGACGCGCCCGCAGACAGCGCGCTCCCGGTGCCGCGCACGGCGGAGGAGCTCGGTGCGAAGGCCCTCATTCGCGTGTACGTCGACTACCGCTGCCCGTACTGCTCGCTCTTTGAGACCGCGAATGCCGAGACGCTTACGCAGGTGCTTGCCGATGGCGAGGCCGCGGTCGAGCTCACTCCGCTCACGTTCCTGGATCGTGCCTCCGAGGGGAGCTACTACTCCTCGCGCGCAGCGGGCGCGCTGGCCTGCCTCGCCGACACTCAGCCCGACGCAGCGTGGCAGGCGAACGCCGCGCTCATGCTCCCCGAGGTGCAGCCGGCAGAGGGCGGCCCCGGCCTCGACAACGCGGGCATCATCGCCGCAATCGAGGACGGCGCGGGTGCCCTGAACTCCGAGGCGCGCGCGTGCATCACGGATGAGCGATTCGTGCCGTTCGCGCAGGCGCTCTCCGCCTGGGCATTCGCGAACCCCGTGCCGCACGCGGCCGATCCCGAGCTGATGGTCACGGGCACCCCGCTCGTGCTCGTCGATGGTGTGCCCTACCCGGGCGACCCCGCTGACGGCGACGCGTTCCGCGCGTTCCTCGTGCAGCAGGGCATCGCCGTGAAGTAGCCCCATCGCCTCGGCGGGGGTGTAGACTCGGTCGGCTATGCAGGATTCGACCTATACTCCCGCTGCTCCTGGCGCCCCGGAGCCCGCCCCCACGCTGCTGTCTCGCGTCGGCAAACTCTATTTCCCGGTCGCGCTTGTCGCGCGGCTCCCCTACGCGATGATGGTCATCGGCGTGCTCACGCTCGTCGTTTCTGCCCGCGGTTCGGTGGAGCTTGGCGGGCTGAACTCCGCCATGGTGGGGCTCGGCGTTGCGACCTGCGGGCCGCTCATCGGCGCCGCAGCCGATCGTTTCGGGCAGCGGCCCACACTGCTCATCTCGGGGGCCATCAACGCCGCATTCCTCGGCGTGCTCGCCTGGGTCGCGTTCAGTGATCTGCCCATCTGGACTGTGTTCCTCGGGTCGTTCCTCGCGGGTGCTTCAGCGCCGCAGCCGTCTCCGATGTCCCGCTCGCGCCTCGTCACGATCATTCAGAAGGACCTGCCGGCCCAGAAGCGTCCGAAGACACTCTCGACGGTGCTGGCCTACGAGTCTGCCGCAGACGAGGTCATCTTCGTGTTCGGCCCTGTCGCGGTGGGGCTGCTCGCCACCACACTCGGCGCGTGGGCCCCCATCGTCGGCGCGTCGGTGCTCACCCTCATCTTCGTGACCGCGTTCGCCCTGCACCACACGAGTGCTCCTCCGCAGAGCGCCGCAGACCGGGCGGCCACGCTCGCACCCGCGGCGGAGCTCTTCCGACCGCAGCTGCTCATCACCGTGCTCGGGATCGTGGCCGTCGGCCTGTTCTTCGGTTCGATGCTCACCTCACTCACCTCGTTCATGCGGGATCGCGGCGCGGCCGAGCAGGCCGGACTCATCTATGGCGTCATGGGCATCGGTTCCGCGATCTTCGCGATCGCGGTCGCCTTCCTGCCTCCACGTTTCACGCTCCGCTACCGCTGGCCCGTGTTCGCCGTGTTCATCGTCGCGGGCGGCCTGCTCCTGCAGAACGCGCACGACCTGCCGAGTATGCTGCTCAGCCTCGCACTCATGGGCATCGGGGTAGGCCCGCTCCTCGTGACGCTCTACAGCTTCGGCGCGCAGCGGAGCCCTGAGGGCCGCTCGGCCACGGTCATGACCATGCTCGGTTCCGGTCTGATGGTGGGTCAGTCGGCTGCCGCCGCAATCACCGGCAGCGTCGCCGATCATCTCGGCACACCCGCCGCGCTGGTCATACCGCTCATTGCCGCGCTGATCGCGCTCGTGGCCGGCGGGGTGAACTGGCTCCTCACCGGGCCGAGTGCACGCTAAACCCGCGGAATAGCGCGGCCGTCCACGCTGTTGGAGAACTCGTAGCCCCGGTGTACCCAACCGGTGGAAGAATGGAGACCATGTCTGCTCGTGCGTTCACTCCCGCGGAGGTCGCTGACCTGCGCGCCGCGTTCCCGTACTTCGCCGCTCAGGATCGCCAGGGCGGTCCCGCGTATCTCGACTCCGCGGCCACCGCGCAGCGCCCCAGCGTCGTGCTCGACGCGGAGCGCCGGTTCCTCGAGACCGCCAACGCTGCTGTGCACCGCGGAACGAGCGGTGCCGTCGGCGAGGCAACGATGGCTTTCGAGGGCGCGCGCGCCGCGGTTGCTGCTTTTGTGGGCGCCGGCACGCCGGAACAGATTGTGTGGGCCGAGAACGCCACCGACGCGCTGAACATCGTGGCGCTCGGTATCGGCGAGGCGAACGCCGGGCTCGGGGTTGCGGGCAGCGAGCGTTTCGCCCTCTCGCCCGGCGATGAGATCCTCATCACCGAGGCAGAGCACCACGCGAACCTCATCCCCTGGCAGCGGCTCGCGGTGAAGACAGGGGCGACCCTGCGCTTCATCCCGGTGCGCGAGAACGGCACGTGGACAATTGACGACGCGCGCGAGGCCATCACCAACCGCACGAAGATCTTTGCATTCGCCCACGTTTCGAACGTGACGGGCTGGGTCGCTCCGGTTGCGGAGCTCGTGGAACTCGCGCGCGCGGTTGGCGCGGTGACGGTGCTCGACGCTTGTCAGTCGGTTCCCCACATCCCCGTTGATTTCACGGCGCTCGGCGTCGACTTCGCGGCGTTCTCGGGACACAAGATGCTCGGCCCGAACGGCATTGGCGTGCTCTACGGCCGCCCCGAGATGCTTGATGCGCTGCCCCCCGCACGCACCGGTGGCTCCGCGATCACGCGAGTGACGATGGAGCGCGCGGAGTTTATGCCGCCGCCACTCCGCTTCGAACCGGGCACGCAACCGGTCTCGCAGGTGGTTGGCCTGGGCGCTGCCGTCGCGTTCCTCGAGCAGGCAGATATGGCGCGCGTCGCTGCGCGCGAGCACGAGCTCGTTGAACGCCTGGTTGCGGGCATCACCGAGACCCCGGGGCTGCGGCTCCTCGGTTCGGCTGATCCCACGCAGCGCGTCGCGCTCACCGCGGTCTCTGTCGATGGCGTGCACGCGCACGATGTCGGCCAGTTCCTCGATGAGCAGGGCGTGCTGGTCCGCGTGGGGCACCACTGTGCGCAGCCCCTGCATCGCGCGCTCGGCATCACGTCGAGCTCGCGCGCCAGCGTGCACCTGACCACCACCGAGGACGAAGTTGATCGTTTCCTCGACGCGCTCCGCGGCGCCCAGCGGTACTTTGGAGCGGAGGTGTCGGCGTGAGCGCGCTCGACGGACTGTACCAGGAGCTGATCCTCGATCACTCGAAGCGTCCCATCGGAAAGGGCGAGCTCTCCCCCGCGGAGGGCGCGCTGACCGCGTCGCACCACGAATTCAACCCGAGCTGCGGCGACGAGATCGACCTTGCTATCTCGGTGGACCCGGAGACCGGCAAGATTTCCGAGCTCGCCTGGCAGGGCCAGGGCTGCTCGATCTCGATGGCTTCGGCGTCGATCCTCTCGCAGCTGGTGCGCGATGAGCAGCTGTCCATGGACGAGGCCCGCACCCGCATCGCCGCGTTCCGGCAGATGATCCAGGCGCGCGGCGCGGAGGAGCCGGACGAGGAGTTGCTCGGCGACGCAGTTGCGCTGCAGGGCGTCGCAAAGTTTGTGATGCGCGTGAAGTGCGCGATGCTCGGCTGGGTCGCGCTCGAGGCAGACCTCACGCAGGTTGAGGCGCAGCGCGCGGCCTAGCCCCCTTTCACGGAGCCGGAGGGACATACGATGACCGCGATCGAGATCACACCGCAGAGCTCGGCCGATGAGGTGTCCCGCGCGCTCGCCGCGCTTGAGGACCCGAAGGCGCGCGCCATCAACGAGCGCCACGGCGACGATCACGGCGTCAACCTCACGAAGCTCCGCGCGGTGGCCAAGCAGCTGAAACGCAACCCTGGGCTCGCGCGCGAGCTCTGGGCAACCGGCAGCTCCCCCGAGCGACTCGTCTCGCTGCTGATCAGCGGCCCGAAGGACTACACCGCGGACGAGCTCGAGGCGATGCTGCGCGATTCGCGGATCCCCAAGGTGCGCGATTGGCTGGTGAACTACATCGTGAAGAAGAGCCCGCACGCGGAAGAACTCCGCCTCCGCTGGTTCAACCATGCCGATCCGCTGCTTGCGGGCTCAGGCTGGGCACTCACTACGGAGCGCGTGCTGAAGCGCCCCGAGGGCCTCGATCTCCCCGCGCTGCTCGATCAGATCGAGAGCGAGATGGGCTCGGCGCCCGAGTCGCTTCAGTGGGCCATGAACGAGTGCCTCGCACAGATTGGGATCACGACCCCGGCGCTTCGCACACGCGCGATCGACATCGGCGAGCGCCTGCAGGTGCTCGCCGACTACCCCACGCCGCCCGGCTGCGTCTCCCCATTCGCCCCGATTTGGATCACGGAGATGGTCTCCCGCCAGAAGTAGCGCCTCGCCACAGCCCGTTCCGGCTCACGACGCCCGCACAGCGTTACCCTGCCGCCACTCGGCTGACGAGCTCCTCCGTCGGGCCGCCCGACGCCAAACGGTCAGCGATCTCGCGGATCAGCGCTTGCAGCGCGGCGCCAGACGGCGTCGGCGCCATGTCGGAGCGCCGCGCGAGGCTCACCGTGCGCGTCAGCTCGGGGCCCGCGAGCGGGGTGGCGCGAAGCTTGGGGCGATCGATCGCCACCATCGCGGGCACCACCGCAACCCCGATCCCGCGCTCCGCGAACCGCAGCGCCGCATCCATCTCGACGCCTTCGACCGCGACCACGGGGGTGAGCCCCGCCGCCCGGTAGGCGACATCCATTGCTACCCGCAGATCGTAATTCTCAGGGAATGCAATCTGCGGCACCGCGGCGAGTTCCGCGAGGGGCACCGCCCGCCCCGCCGGCGCCGTCGCGCGCGCGAACGGATCAGGCAGGTGCGCGGCCGAGACCACGACGAGCCGCTCACTCAGGATCGGCTCGCGTTCGAGCACGGCCCGTGCCTCCCCCGCCGCGACGCTCGTGACGATGAGCGCCAGGTCGAGCCCGCCCTCGACCAGAGCACCGATCAGGGTGCGCGATCCCCGCTCGAGAATCTCAATGTCGATCCCGGGGTAGCGCGCGTGGAACTCTGCGATCACGTCGACGACGAGGCTCGTGCACAGGGTGGGCGTTGCGCCCAAGCGGATCCTGCCCCGTTTGAGTCCAGCGAGCTCGGCCATCTCGCTGCGCGCCGTATCGGCGTCCGCAAGCATCCGCCGCGCGAGCGGCAGCAGCCGTTCGCCGGCACTGGTGAGCGCGACGTTGCCTCGCACCCTGTGAAACAGCTCGACACCGAGCTCGCGTTCGAGGCTCGAGATCTGGCGACTCAGGGAGGGCTGGGCGAGGTGCAGCTGCTCCGCCGCGCGCGTGAAATGGCCGGTCGCGGCGATTTCCGCGAAGCCGCGGAGCTGTTCAAGGTTCATGTCGATAGCCTAACCGCATCGTGGTGATCCGTTCTATTCATTGGAGTAATCATTGCGCGCTCCCTAGCGTGGTCCGCATGACTTCACCCACCAGTTCCCACCGCAGCGAGCGTCTGCTCTCCACCTCCGTCCTCGTGATCGGCACGGGCGGCGCCGGCCTGCGCGCGTCCATCGAACTCGCCGAACGCGGGGTGCAGGTGCTCGCCGTCGGCAAGCGTCGCGCACACGACGCACACACCACGCTCGCAGCGGGCGGCATCAACGCTGCGCTGGGCACGATGGACCCGGAGGACAGCTGGGAGCAGCACGCTGCCGACACCCTGCGCGAGTCCTACTTCCTGGCAGACCCCGCCATCGTCGAGGTGGTCACCCGGGGTGCCGCCGAGGGCATCGCTGATCTTGAGCGCTGGGGCATGCCCTTCGCCCGCGAGGAGGACGGTCGCATCAGCCAGCGCTTCTTCGGCGCGCACAAGTACCGCCGCACCGCCTACGCGGGCGACTACACGGGACTCGAGATCCAGCGCACCCTCATGCGTCGAGCCGCCGAGCTCCAGGTACCCATCGTTGACACGATCTACATCACCCGACTGCTGACGAGCAAGGGTCGCATCTTCGGCGCCTACGGCTTCGATATCGTCGACGGCACGCCCGTGCAGATCAACGCCGACGCGGTGATTCTCGCGGCCGGCGGGCACACGCGCATCTGGCGCAACACCTCGTCGCGGCGCGATGAGAACACCGGTGACTCGTTCCGCCTCGCGGCCCTCGCCGGCGGCAAGATCCGCGACGCAGAGCTCGTGCAGTTCCACCCCTCGGGCATCCTTGAGCCCGCAGAAGCCGCGGGGCTGCTCGTCTCCGAAGCCGCGCGCGGTGAGGGCGGCATTCTCCGCAACGCGCTCGGCGAGCGCTACATGGAGAAGTACGACCCCGAGCGCATGGAGCTCTCGACCCGCGACCGTGTGGCGCTTGCGAGCTACACGGAGATTGTTGAGGGGCGTGGCACCACGAACGGGGGCGTGTACCTCGACGTCTCGCACCTCCCCCGCGAACAGATCCTCTCGAAGCTGCCGCGCGTCTACCGCAACCTGATCGACCTGCAGATGCTCGACATCACCGAGGAGCCGATCGAGATCGCCCCCACCGCGCACTACTCGATGGGCGGCGTGTGGGTGCGCCCCGAGGATCACGGCACCGGCGTTGACGGCCTGTACGCGATCGGCGAGGCGTCAAGTGGCCTCCACGGCGCGAACCGCCTCGGCGGTAACTCCCTGATCGAGCTGCTCGTCTACGGCCGCATCACCGGCACGGACGCCGCCGAGTACGTGAGCGGAATCACAGAGGTGCACCGCGATCCTGCCGCCGTGGCCGAGGCGCGCGCTGAGATGACCGGACTGCTCGAGGGCACGGGCACGGAGAGCCCGCGTCGACTGCAGCGCGACCTGCGCGATCTCATGACCGAGCACGCAGGTGTGGTGCGCAGCGAGGAGGGGCTGCAGGCCGGCCTCGACAAGCTCGCAGCTATCGAGGAGCGCGTGGCCAACGTCACCGCGCACCCGGATATCGCGGGCTTCGACGATCTGGCACACGCCTTCGATCTGTACGGCTCGATTCTCGCGGCACGCGCCACCCTCGAGTGCGCGCTGGAGCGGCGCGAGACGCGTGGCTGCCACAACCGCTCCGATTTCCCGGAGACGAGCGCTGAACTGCGCGGCAACTTCGTGTGGACGCCGCAGGGTGGGGCCCGGTTCGAAGCGCTGCCGGATGCACCCGATTCGTTCCGCGATCTCGCCTACGCGGATGCCGACGACTCGGTCGCGGGAAAGCTCGTCGAGTAGTCGCGCGAGACCTCACTTCTCGCTCACACCGCCCGGTTTCCGCATATTTGCGGGCACCGGGCGGTGTGCTGTGGAGAACTGGAGGCGCTCCCCACGCATCGCTCAGGATCAGTGGCATGACCCACGAGCTGCCCACCGATTCCGTCCGTTCCGCCCCCGAACACACGCTCCGCTCGTCCGCGGCGTCGCCGCACGTGCTCGCCTGCGGCACCCCCGCAGACTTCCTTGCGGTGCTGCCGCATCTGCTCGGCTTCGAACCGCGCAGCAGTCTGACCATTGTGAGATTCATCGGTACCCGCTCGCGCGAAGCGCTGCGCATGGACCTGCCGCCCGATGAGAGCCCTGAGCACGTCGACGCGCTTCTCGACACGGTGCGCACCGCGCTCGGTTCCCTCGCGGGTGAGGACCACGACTCTGGCTCAGCCCCAGACTCGCATACAGGCGCAGACACTTCCGCCGAGCCCACCGCCCCGGTCTCCGTCGGCATCGCTATCTTCACCGAGGTGCGATTCGCGGGCGGGGGCCCGCCCTGGCAACGGTTGGCCGCACGGCTGCGGGCACGACTCCCTCGTGCTGGGTATCCCGTGCGCGAGCTGTGCTGCCGCGCCCCCGATGGCTGGATGAGCTACCTTGCCGACGCTTGGCCCCGCAGCGGGCGACCGCTCAGCGAGCTCACTCTCGCCCCCATCGCGCTCTCCGCTGCCGTGCAGACAGGGGCGATCCCAGATCAACGCACCCTCGGCCGCATCCAGCGTGCGCCCCGCGAACGGGCGCGTGCTGTTCATGCCGCACTGGGCGCTTGTCTTCAGGATGCGCCAGTGCTTCGGCAGCCGCCGCTCGGCGATCCCGGGTGGCTCGCGCGGGCACGAGCGATCGCACAGGATCTCAGGCGCACGACGCCGCTCGGCCCCGAGCCCACCGCCCGGCTCATTGCGGGGCTGCGAGACCACCGCGTGTGGGCCGCCACCGCACTCGGCATTCTCAGCGCGTCGATCCTTGCCAAGAACCTGCGCAGCGGAAGCGTCGCGGAGCGCAGGCTCGCGGCCCTGCCGGTCGACGACCCCACGCCTGGGGCGTGGTCGCTGCACTGGCTGCTCGCGCTTCTTTCACCTGAGTTCACTGAGCGCTCGCGGCTCGTCCATGTGCGGGCGCGCCTCGCGGAGGCGATCTCCGAGTGCCCGCCCGCTCACCGCGCGCCGCTCTATGCGCTCAGCGGGTGGGTGTGGTGGCTGACGGGAATACAGAGCGTCGCGGACCAGCACCTCGCTGCGGCGGAGCAGACGACCCCGGCACACCCACTCGTCTCAATGCTCCGCGAACTCATCTCGGTGCCGAGCCATATCGCGCGAGTCGAGGGGCCTGCGCCCGCGCGACCTCAGCTCGAAGCACCTCCACCACCCGGTCAATGAGCTCATGCGGGATCTCGTTCGGCAGGGTGAAGCGCAAGGCCGATTGTGCGAGCTCCGGCGACACCCCGAGCGCGAGGAGCGTGGGGGAAGGATCGGAGCGCCCCGCCGCGCATGCGGAGCCGGAGGAGACCGCAAGACCCGCGGCGTCGAGCGCCACGAGCAGCGATTCTCCGCTCACCCCGGCGATCGTAAACGACGCGTGGCCGGGCAGCCGTTCCACCGGATCACCGCTGAGGCTCGCGCCCGGCACCCCAGCGGTCACCGCAGCGATCAGCGCGTCTCGGCTTCGCATGAGCGCCAGCGCGCTCCGCCCGATCTGTTCGTGCGCCGCGGTCACGGCGGCACCGAAGCCCGCGATCCCAGCAACGTTCTCTGTGCCCGAGCGCAGGCCTCGCTCCTGCCCGCCCCCGTGCAGCAACGGTTCAAGTGGAAACCGCGTGCGCACGAGGAGCGCCCCGACGCCCTGCGGTCCACCAAACTTGTGCGAGGCGATCGTGAGCGCGTCGACCGCGGCGCCGGGCCACGGCGCAGGCTGGCCGGCCACCTCGCTGGCCGCGAGCCCGCGGTCGCTGAATGAGACGGGCAGCGTCGCAGCGGCCTGCACGGCGTCCGAGTGGACGAGCGCCCCCCGCGCGTGCGCCGCCGCCGCGATGTCCGTGAGTGACTGCACGGTGCCAATCTCGCCGTTCGCGAGTCCGATTGAGAGGAGCGTCGTATCCTCCCGAAGAGCTGCGTCTACTGCGGCGAGGCTCACCCGTCCGCGATCATCCACGGGCAGCACGGTCAGCTCGAAGCCGAAGACCCGTTCCAGGAAGCGCGCGGACTCGAGGACCGAGGAGTGTTCGATCGCCGAGACGATGAGGTGCCTGCCCCGTGGGCGAGCAAGCGCGAGCCCGGTGAGCGCCAGCGCATTCGCCTCAGTGCCGCCCGAGGTGAAGACGAGCTCTGCAGGCCGCGCACCCAGAGCTGCGGCGATCTGCGCCCGCGCGTGCTCCACCGTGGCCCGTGCCCGCGCGCCCGCCGCGTGCACACTCGATGCGTTCGCCTGTCCCTCGTCCCACACCGCGGTCATCGCGGCGCGCGCTTCGGGGCGCAACGGCGCGGTCGCCGCCGCATCGAGGTAACCCGGCTGTGTCCTGCTCATCCGTGGCTCACTCAGCGTCGAGGCCGAGGTCGAGCGCCCGTGCACCGTGGGTCAATTGCCCGACGGAGATTACGTCAACGCCCGTCTCCGCGATGCCCGCCACGGTATCGAGATTCACCCCGCCGCTCGCCTCAACGATGGCGCGCCCGGCGATCAGCTCGACGCCCGCGCGCAGCTCGTCGTTCGTGAAGTTGTCGAGCAGCAGCCCGGTCGGGTGAGCGGCGAGCACCGCTTCGATCTGATCGACCCGATCCACTTCGACGATGATCGCCGTCGTGTGCCCGACACGCTCGCGCAGTCCCGCCAGCGCCGCAGTGGTGCTCTCGGCGTCAACTGCGCCGAGAGCCGCAAGGTGATTGTCCTTCACCATGATTGCGTCGGACAGGCTGAAGCGGTGATTCGAGCCGCCGCCCATGCGCACCGCGTGCTTCTCAAGCGCGCGCAGACCAGGCGTGGTCTTTCGCGTGTCCGCAATGCGCACTGGGGTGTGTGCCACCGCGGCGACGAAGCGCGCGGTGAGCGTCGCAATGCCGCTCATCCGCTGGCTGAAGTTCAGGGCGATTCGCTCAGCGGTGAGCACCGCGCGCGCGGGGCCAGCGATGCGAGCCAACACGTCTCCTGCTTCGAACGACGTGCCGTCTGCCGCGAGTTCGCTCAACTCCACGCGGGAATCCGTCTGCCGGAACGCCGCTTCGACGAGCGCGCCACCGGCGAATACCCCGGCCTCCCGCGCGACCAGCCGGGTGGCGATCGTTGCGTCCTCGGGGATGGTGAGCGCGACCGTCAGGTCACCCCACGGCGCGTCCTCGGCGAGCGCGCGCGAGACAACGTCCGTGGTGAGTTGGGGGGTCAGCATGCGGCAAAGCTCCTAGCCGTGAGGTCTGCGGAAGAGGGCAGTATTCGGGTGAAGTGGAAAGCAGTGCGCTGTGCGGCACGCGAGCTTGGGCCCGAGGACGACCCGGCGGTGTCGGCCGCAATGAAGTTAGTCTCGGGGAAGTCGGTGCGCTGGTGAGCTCCGCGCGACTCTCGTCGCTCGCTCGCCGCGTGCGCGATCATCGAGGCCAGCTCGGCGGAGTCTCCGGTCGCGGCATCGCAGGCAGAGAGGACGTCGCGAAGGCCCGCGGCATCGCGTTCGATTCCCAGCCCGCGCGCTATGGCTCCCCGCACTGCGGAGTCCTCCGTGCCCGCTTGTCCGCTCGCGGGGTCGCGTCGCAGCGGAACGGTGAGGGCCGACGCGCTGAGCTCTGCGAAACCTGCGCCGTGCGTGGACCACGCCTCGCCGGGCTCGCGACTCCATGCTGCCGCCGCGGCGCCAGCGCGATCGCCGAACACGAGCCCCTCGAGCAGTGAGTTCGACGCCAACCGGTTCGCGCCGTGCACGCCGGTGGACGCCACCTCGCCGGCCACGAATAGCCCAGGCACACTGCTGCGCCCGTCCAGGTCGCTCAACACCCCACCCATGGCGTAGTGCGCCGCGGGCGATACGGGCACCGGCTCACGACTCCAGTCGATCCCGTGCGCAGCGAGCGTCTCGGAAATACCGGGGAAACGACGAGCCAGCGTGCCTGATCCGCTCGCGGTCTCAATCCCGGTGGCGTCAAGCCACACCGTCGATTCGCCGCGCTCGCGCAACACGCGATGGATGGTGCGCGACACGACGTCACGCGGCGCGAGCTCGGCCCGTGGGTGAGCGGACTCCATAAACCGCGAGCCGGCCCCGTCGCGCAGCACTGCGCCGGCGCCACGCACCGCTTCCGATATGAGGTCGCCGCGGCCCGCCCCGTCACCGACATGCAGCACGGTCGGGTGGAACTGCACGAACTCGAGGTCGGCAACTAGCGCACCCGCCCGGGCAGCAAGCAGCACGCCGCTGCCCACGGCAGCAGCGTCGTTCGAGGTGCGCGGAAAGAGGCTGGCGTAGCCACCCGTCGCGAGCACCACGGCGTCTGCCGCGCAGCTCCTCCGGGCGCCGTCTGGCCCCACGAACTCCGCACCCACCACGACACCCGCCGTTCGACGCAACGCAGTGACTCGGCTGTGCTCGCGAAGCACCAGACGCCCGCATTCCGCAGCGGCACGCACCTGGGCGCGCACGTACGCATGCAGTCCCGCGCCCGTGCGATCCCCGCCCGCGTGCACCACCCGCGAACGCCCGTGCGCTGCCTCGCGCCCGAGCGCGGGGCTGCCGTCGTCCGCACGGTCCACCGGCCAGCCGGCCTCGATGAGCTCGCGCACGCGCCGGGCCCCATCGCTCACCAGCGCGGTGGCCGCCTCGACGTCCACGAGCCCAGCCCCGGCGGCCACGGTATCCGCGAGATGATCCCGCACTGAGTCCGCCGCACCGATCGCGGCCGCGACACCACCCTGGGCGAGCGCGGTGTTTCCCCCTGCGCCCCCGCTGAGCGGTTCGAGGCGGCCGGGGAGCACAAGCTCAACATCCGCGCCGGCGGCCACTGCCGCAAGCGCCGCGGAGAGCCCGGCGATCCCCGAGCCGACGATGAGGATCATGGCCGGGCCGCGAGCATCCGCTCAAGCGCCACCCGCGAGTCGTCGGCAACGGCCTCGGAGACGGTGATGCGGTTCGGCGTCTCGCCGGCAAGGAGCGACTCCAGCGTCCAGGCCAGGTACGCGGGGTGAATGCGGTACATGGTGGAGCACGGGCACACGACCGGATCGAGGCAGAAGATCGTGAGGTCGGGCCGCTGCTCCTGCAGCCGGTTGACGAGATTAATCTCGGTGCCCACCGCGATCACGCTGCCGGGCGCAGCCGCCTCAATCTCCTTGCGGATGTACTCGGTGGAACCGGCGCCATCGGCCGCCTCAACCACGGCAGCCGGACACTCAGGGTGCACGAGCACTCGCACGCCGGGGAATTCGGCGCGTGCCTGCTCGATCTGTCCGACCGTGAAGCGCTTGTGCACCGAGCAGAAACCGTTCCACAGGATCACCTTCGCGTCGCGCAGCTGCTCCTCGGTGTTCCCCCCGAGTGCGAGGTGGGGTCGCCAGAGCGGCATCTCGCTCTCCGGGATGCCCATGGCCTTCGCGGTGTTGCGGCCGAGGTGCTGGTCAGGGAAGAACACCACGCGCTGGCCACGGGCAAACGCCCATTCGAGCACGGTGCGCGCGTTCGATGAGGTACACACGATTCCGCCGTTGCGCCCGCAGAATGCCTTAATCGCGGCCGAAGAATTCATGTACGTGACCGGAATGACGGGCTGCAGGTCGCCGGACTCGGCGGGACCGAGCGATGCGGTGAGCTCGCGCCAGCAATCCTCCACCTGCTCGATCGTCGCCATATCGGCCATCGAGCAACCCGCGGCAAGGTTCGGCAGGATCACGGCCTGTTCGGGCCCGGAGAGGATATCCGCGGTCTCGGCCATGAAGTGGACCCCGCAGAATACGAATGCCTCCGCCTCGGGGTGCTCCTTCGCCGCCTGCGCGAGCATGAACGAGTCGCCGACGAAGTCTGCGTGCTCGACGATCTCATCGCGCTGGTAGAAGTGGCCAAGGATGCGCACGCGCTCCCCCAACGCTTCCTTCGCCGCTCGGATCCACTCCGTGAGCTCTTCGTCGCTCGCGTCCGTGTACTTTGCGGGCAGCGGTCCCTGGCGCGGCGCGGCGCCGGGAATCTCGTCGTCGGCCGACGCTCCGGGCCCGTATCCCGGATCCTGATCGATCGCCCACGGATCGCGCACGAGGCCCGTGTCGCAGCTCGAGGCGCCGGTTGCCCGCAGCGCGATCGGGCGGCGGTGCGGCGCGGCGCTCGGTCGCCCTATTCCCCGCGTGGTGGCCGCGGCTTCACGTTCTGCGGCGTCGCGGATGAGTTCGTGCACGCTCGTCATGAGGCGCTCCTTGTCTGAGAGGGTGAAAAGAGTGGGGCGGCCGAGGCGGCCGAGGATTCGTCGGCCTCGCTGAAGCGGTAGAGCCGGGCGGGTCGGTGGGCGCCGCCCGTCGCGAGGCGGCCGGTGTCTACAAGGCCACCGCGCGCGAGTGCCTGCCGGCGGAAGTTCGCGGGATCGACGGCCTCACCGCGCACCGCCTCGGTCACGGTGCGGAGCTGACTCAGCGTGAACTCGGCACCCAGGAAGCGGTGCGCAACGGCGGCGTACTCGGTGCGGGCTCGGAGGCGGGCCAGCGCGTGCGCGACGATCTCCGCGTGGTCGAAGGCAAGCGTGGGCAGCGCGTCCGCCGAGAACCAGCGCACGTTACCGCTCTCCCCCTCACGCGACGCGGCGGGCGGGCGCTGAGTGGGCTGCGCTGCGGGCGCGGGATCGTCCCACCGACGCGGTGTGGGATCGAGATCGGGATCAGGGCCGTGATCCCCGTCATCCGTTTCGGCCTCACCGAGGTCGAGCGCCGGGGCGGCGAGTTCGCGTTCGCCGTAGAGCGCCCAGTACGCGATCGTCACGAGGCGCTGCGCCTCCGCGGAGCGTTCGACACTCCCGAACGAGTAGAGCTGCTCGAGCGAGCCGGGGTCGCGCCGAGCCGCTGCGCGGAGCGTGCGCAGCGCGGTATCCGCGAGTGTCTCGTCCCACTCCGTCGGCCCTCCGGGGAGCGCCCACTGCCCGAGGAACGGGGCGCGGGTGCGCCGCACCAGGGGCACCCAGATCGCGGTGCCCGGGTGAGCTGACAGCGCAGTCTCGTCGCGCTCCGCATCATGCGGCGGGTGCAGCGCGAATGCCACCACAGACACCGCCACAGCAGGCGGCAAGGTGCGTCGCTCGCTCACGCTCGCGTTCCCGTACGGCATGGCTGCCCCGTCTGCTCGAAGTATTCGCACTCTCATGCGGGAGTTAAAGTCACAGTGACTTTTACTCAGCGTACGGCAATTTTTGAGCCCGTCAAATCTCCGCGCACTCGCGGCGACCGAAAAGCTGCCCCGTCGCCCACGATCCACTCCCCCGGGAGTGTCGAGAGATCGGCGAGAACTCAGGGAACTCAGAAAAAAGACACGACATTGTCACGATTCTGCAACAGCGCTCTGAGGTGAGATATGCTCAGCCGCAAGACCAGTAATGCCGAACGTTGGGATTCACCAGCAAGTTTTGTCCGTCGCAAACATGCGGCACAGCTACCAGTCTCCACGTCGGCGCCGTCGCCGTGGCACCCCGGCCGCTTCTCGCGGCCAGCAACACAAAGGAAATACAGTATGGCCACCGGCACCGTGAAATGGTTCAACTCCGAAAAGGGCTTCGGCTTCATCACGCCCGATGACGGCGCGTCCGACGTCTTCGCTCACTTCAGCGCGATCCAGGGCAACGGCCGTCGCGACCTGTTCGAAGAGCAGCGCGTCGAGTTCGACATCGAGCAGGGCCCCAAGGGCCTGCAGGCAAGCAACATCCGCGCCATCTAAGGATCGGACATTGCGCGACGCATACGCGTCGCACCCATCGCTTCGGCGGTGAACGCCAGGGAGGCGGGGCTTCGGCTCCGCCTCCTTTCGTGTGCCCGCGGGGTTCTTGTAGAAAGACCACAGCTCGTTCGACAGCGCACCGAGCACGTCGATACATTCGGAAGCACCGCGCACACCAGAGAGGGCCGCATGTCAACGCCGACGTATCCCCACCTGTTCAGCCCGCTCGAGCTGGGCTCCGTCACTCTTCCCAACCGAATCATCATGGGTTCGATGCACCTCGGCCTGGAGGAAGCGCCGGGCGGGGCTGAGCGCCTCGCCGCGTTCTACCGCGAGCGGGCGGCGGGAGGAGCCGCCCTCATCATCACGGGTGGGATCTCACCGAACCCCGAGGGGCGACTTACTCCCGGTGCCGCACTGCTCGACAGCCCGGCGGCGGTCGCCCACCACCGCATCATCACCGACGCGGTCCACGACGAGGGCGGGCGCATCGCGCTGCAGATTCTGCACGCGGGCCGCTACGCAGCGCATCCGGAGGCGGTCGCACCCAGCCCCATTCAGGCGCCCATCTCCCCCATCACGCCGCGCGAGCTCAGCGCCGCGGAGATCGAGCGCACGATCGCAGACTTTGTGCGCACCGCTCGCCTCGCGCAGGAGGCCGGGTACGACGGCGTCGAAATCATGGGGTCCGAGGGCTATCTCATCAACCAGTTCATCGCGGAGCGCACCAACCAGCGCACCGACGCCTGGGGTGGCTCCTTCGACAACCGGGTCCGCCTCCCCCTCGAGATCATTCGACAGACCCGCGAGGAGCTCGGCACAGACTTCATCATCGTCTACCGGCTTTCCATGCTCGATTTGGTTCCCGGCGGTTCAACGCCCGAGGAGGTCGCTGAACTCGCGCGACGCGCAGAAGCTGCTGGCGCCACCCTCCTCAACACGGGCATCGGCTGGCACGAGGCACGCGTGCCCACGATCGCAAGTTCGGTGCCGCGGGGCGCGTTCACCTGGGTCACACGTCGCCTCATGGGGAAGGTCAGCATTCCACTCGTCACCACGAACCGTGTGAACACCCCGGAGGCGGCAGAACGCGCTCTCGCGGAGGGGGACGCTGACCTCGTGTCGCTCGCCCGCCCATTCCTTGCGGATCCGGAGTTTGTCGCGAAGGCCGCCGCCGGCACTCCCGAGCGCATCAACACCTGCATCGGCTGCAACCAGGCGTGCCTCGATCACACGTTCTCGGGCAAGCTCGCGAGCTGCCTAGTCAATCCGCGCGCCGGCGCGGAGACCGTGCTGCGGATCACACGCGCCCCGGGGCGGCGCAGGATCGCGGTAGTCGGCTCGGGGCCGGCCGGGCTCGCGTGCGCGACGACTGCGGCGGAACGTGGGCACGACGTCACGCTCTTCGACGCCGCCGAACGCATTGGCGGGCAGCTCAACGTCGCACTGCAGGTGCCCGGCAAGAGCGAGTTCCGCGAGACGCTGCGCTACTTCACCGTGCGCATCGCGGAGACTGGCGTGCGACTCAAACTTGGCTCCCCCGCGACGGCCGAGATGCTCGCCGCCGCGGGCTTCGATGAGGTGGTGCTCGCGACGGGGGTGCTCCCCCGCACCCCGGACATTCCGGGCCTCGCCGACCCGCGCGTGGTCACCTATCTCGATGTGCTGCGGGATCGCGTGCCGGTGGGCGACCGCGTGGCCATCCTCGGCGCGGGCGGGATCGGCTTCGACGTCGCCGAGTTTCTCACGCACGGGGGTGACGATGACCCCTCGGACGTTGCGGGTTTCCTCGCGCACTGGGGCATCGACCGCGAGTCGACGGCACCGGGCGGGATCGACCCTGCGCCGCGCGAGCGCGCGGCACGGGGCAACATGACGGCCGCGCCAACAGCCCAGCAGCCCCGACCACGCACGGTGACCATGCTGCAGCGCAAGCCAGGGAAGCTCGGTGCGGGGCTTGGCAAGACCACCGGCTGGATACACCGGGGCGAGCTCGCGCGGCGCGGCGTTGAGATGGTGCCCGGCGCAAGCTACCTCGGCGTCACCGATGCGGGCTTGCGCATCGCGGTGGACGGCGCGGAGCGCACGATCCCGGCCGACACGATTGTGCTCTGCACGGGACAGGAGCCCGAGCGGTCACTCCACGCGGAGCTCGCCCAACGCGGCATCACCGCGCACCTCATTGGTGGCGCAGACATTGCGGCCGAGCTCGACGCGAAGCGAGCCATCGACCAGGGCACCCGCCTGGCGGCGTCACTGTAGCGCGACACGCTACACCCTCCTGCGTCAGCTGAGCAGGGCGCGGGCGGCGGCGAGCGCCTCCGAGAGTGGGGCCTCGAGCGGGGTTCGGCCAGCGCCCCGCTCGGCCCAGCGCCACACCGCACCGAGTACGGCGGCCGCGTAGCCGGCGCCTGCGATCTCCGCGGTCCAGGGATCGCTCCCATCGCGAACGAGTCGCTCGGCGAGCGCGGCACCGAGACGGAGCTGCCGCTCGGCGCGACCAGCAGCGAGCTCCTCCTCGACGCTCATCGTGCGCGCGTCCACGATCGCCAGAGCGAGCGTTTCGGGCCCGGGGCCGGCCGCGAGCAGCGCCAGCGCTTCGGGCACCGGCACGGTGGCATCTGCAACCGCCTCGAGCACCGCTGCGATGCGCTGGTCGAGCACAAACCACAGGATGTCAGCCTTGCCCGCGAAGTAGTTGAAGAAGCTGGAGCGACTCACTCCCGCACGGCGCGTGATCTCGGTCACGGCGGTGGCCTCGTAGCCCTGCTCGAGGAAGAGCTCGGTCGCGGCGTCAGCGATCGTCTCTCGGGAGGAGGCGCGGGGGCGCCCGCGCGCGGCAGTGCTCATGGGCCCAGCCTAGCGGTGGTATGACGAGCGCCCCTCAGCGCTTCGCATCACACTCCCGTTCGGCATGCGTCCTGGGGTAGACTCCTCGTTGTTGAACTCGATCTAACAACACGCTCCCCCGGCGCCACTAGCGCCGCACGCGGGAGCCGCATCAGCAGAAACCGGAGTTGCCCCATGGCACTGCACACCCCGCGGGCCGCACACGCCCCACGCGCACTCGGCCTTGGCGGCCTCGCGATCCTCGCCACGGGCGCCGCCCTCATGCTCAGCTCGTGCGCCACCCCCGGCGCAGAGCCCGGCGCCGGCACCCCGAAGGACGGCGGCACGCTCGTCTACGCAACCGGCGACGCCGAGCCCACCTGCCTCGACCCGCACGTGGGCGGCAACTACCCGCAGGCACTCATCTCGACGCAGTACCTTGAGCCGCTCGTCGGACGTACCGCCGACGGCACAATCACCCCCTGGCTGGCCAGCGAATGGACCACGAGCGAAGACGGGCTGACCTGGGACTTCACCCTGCGCGAGGGCGTCACCTTCACCGATGGCACACCGCTCGACGCCGCAGCAGTCCAGGCGAACATCGAGCATCTGCAGGATCCCGAGACCCAGTCGTCAACGGGCTACCTCGCGGTCGAGAAGGTGAAGAGCGTCGAAGCCGTCGATGCCACGCACGCGCGCTTCCACCTCTCGGCGCCCGACTCGGCGCTGCTCGAGTCGCTCAGCCAGCAGTGGACCGCGATCCAGTCGCCCGCCGGAATCGCCCGCGGCATGGAGGAGAACTGCAAGTCCCCGATCGGCACCGGGCCCTTTGTGGTGCAGGGCTGGGCGCCGCAGCAGTCGGTCACGCTCGTGCGCAACGAAGACTACGCCACCCCCGGCCCCGAGGCCGACCACGATGGCGCGGCGCACCTCGAGAGCATCGAGTGGCGCTTCATCCCCGACGCGGCAACCCGCTACGCCGCGCTCGCATCCGGCGAGGTGCAGGTGATCGACAACCCGCTGCCCGGCGACATCGTCGCGGCGAAGGACGCGGGCATCGCGCACATCAATGCGCCCCGTCCCGGCGCATCGAACCGCATCGAACTGAACTCGGCGCAGACGCCCTTCGACGATATCCGCGTGCGCGAGGCGTTCATCCGCGCCGCCGACCCGAACCCCGGCATCGAGTCGCTGACGCGCGGCACCGCCGAGCGCTCGTACTCACCCCTCGCGAGCACGGAGCCGGCGGGCGCGAGCGATCCCGATCTGTTCACGACCGACGCGGCGCAGGCCGCGAAGCTGCTCGACGAGGCAGGCTGGACGCAGACCGACGCGGACGGCGTTCGTGTAAAGGATGGCAAGCGTCTCACTGTTCGCTTCCCCGTGAGCACGAACCAGTCGACCGCGGCCGAGCAGTCGCTGTTCGAGCAGATTCAGGCGAACACCGGCAAGATCGGCTTCGACGTGCAGCTCGAGCCCGTCGACCTCAGCACCTGGTACGGTGCGCTGGGCGCGAACGAGTACGAAGCAGTGAGCGCCCCCTACACGAAGGTGGGGCCCGACGTGCTGCGGATCCTCTTCCACTCGGACGGCATCGTGCCCGCCCCGTCCGGCTACTTCGCGAACCACGCGCAGCTGGCTGACGCGAAGCTCGACGCGATCCTCGACGAGGCCTCGGACACGCTCAATGCCGAGGCGCGGGAGAAGCTCTACGCCGACGCGCAGCAGCGCATCCTCGCGAGCTACACCGTGCTGCCGCTCTATGATCAGCAGAACCACTTCCTCACGAAGGGTGTGACGGGCGTGACCACGCTCGGCACCGTGGCAACACCCACCTTCGTGAACGCGCAGCTCACGGAGTAAACATGATCGATGGGGGCACGCGGCCCACACGGGCCGGCGGGCCCGCACCCACCGCGCGGGCGGCACGAGTCGCCCGCGCGGTGCTGCGACGCCTTGGCGCGGCGATCCTCGTAGTGCTCGTCACCGCGACGATCGTGTTCGTCGCCGTGCGCGCCACCGGGGATCCGCTCGAGGCGATTCTTGGCGGCCCCGGATCCCAAGCGAGCGCCGATGCGGTGGCACGCGCCCGCTCCGACTATGGCCTCGACCAGCCCCTCATCGTGCAATACCTGTCGCAGCTGTGGCGCACCGTCACGCTGCAGTTCGGCGACTCCTACGCGCGGAAGCAGCCCGTCAGCGAGCTCCTCGCCGCGAACGTCCCCCCGACCGTGCTGCTCGCCTCCCTCGCGCTCATCCTCGCGTGGCTGCTCGCACTCGGCGGTGCGCTCCTCGCAGCGACACAGCGGGGGCGGATCGGGCGAGCCGTGCGCGCCGCGCTCTCGGGCATCGAGACGATCGTCTCGGTGACCCCGCACTTCTTCCTCGGGGCTGTGCTCATCCTCGTGTTCGCGAGTGGGCTCGGCCTCTTCCCGGCAACGAGCACGGGCGCCTCCCCCGCAGGTCTCGTGCTGCCCGTTGTGACGCTCGCTGTCCCCATTGCCGGCTACCTCGCGCACGTGATGCACGGCTCACTCGAGGAGGCCGACCTCGCCCCTTTCGCCACAACTGCGCGCGCTCGCGGCGCCTCCGAGACGCGCGTGCTCGTCAGCCACACGCTGCGGCACGCCGCACTCCCCGCGCTCGCTCTGTCGGGCTGGGCCTACGGCTCGCTGCTGAGCGGCGCCGTGGTGGTCGAGGCGCTGTTCGCGCGACCCGGCCTCGGCCGCATGCTGCTCGAGGCGACCATGGTGCGCGATGTCCCCGTGGTGATCGGCGGGGTGACCGTCATCGCGCTGCTGTACGTCGCCGTGATGCTCGTCACCGAGCTCCTCGAACCGCTCGTCGATCCGCGGCTGCGTGCCGTCCGCGTCCCGGGCACCGCCGCAGGCGAGAGCACCGCACGCACCCACTCCGCAGGAACGCGCCCCGCAGGCACGCACTCCGCTGGCACGGAGGGAACCGCATGACCCCGCCGCGCCTGCGCGTGCCCGAGTACGCCAGCCTGCTCCTGCTCGCCCTCGCCCTGATCGCCGTCGTCGCCCCGGGGCTGATCGCACCCGGCGACCCCCTCGCGATTCACCCGGCCGAGGCGTTCCAAGCGCCGTCGCTCGCGCACCCGCTCGGCACCGACGAGTCGGGTCGCGATGTCGCAACGCGCGTGGTGCACGGCGCCGGCGCCTCCGTCGGCATCGGGTTCGCCGCCACCGGCATTGGCATCGGCGCAGGCGCGCTGCTCGGCTTCCTCGCGGGGCTCGGCCCGCGTGTGGTCGACTCGGCGCTTGGCCGGCTCTTCGAGGTGCTGTTCGCGCTCCCCACTCTCGTGATGGCGCTGCTCTTCATCGCGGTGCTCGGAAGCGGCCCCACCGCAGCGATCCTCGCGATTGGGATCGCCACCGTGCCCGGCTACGCCCGCATGCTCCGAGCGCGCGTGCGCGGGGTTGCGCAGAGCGGCTACGTCGAGTGGGCCCGGCTCGACGGGGTTTCGCCCGCACGTCTCCTCGTGCGGCACATCGCACCAAACACCCTGTGGCCGCTCGTGTCTGCGGCCACACTCGGCGTGGGTCAGGCGATCGTGTGGGTGTCTGCGCTCGGCTTCCTCGGACTCGGCACCGAGCCGCCGGCCCCCGAGTGGGGCGCCATGCTCAACGCGGGCCGCGTGTACCTCACCTCCGCATGGTGGATGACCGTGGGGCCGGGCCTCGCGATCGTGTGCACGGCGGCCGGGCTCACCGTGCTGGGCCGCCGCCTCGCGCGTGGAGCGGAGCTCGCATGACGATCCCCCTGCTCGACACCACTGGACTCAGCGTCACCGCACCCGGCGGCGCACGCGTACTCACCGAACTCGAGCTCACCGTCGCGCCGGGCGAGTGCCTCGCCGTCGTCGGCTCATCCGGCGCGGGAAAGTCCGTGCTCGCACGCACGCTGCTCGGCCTGACGCAGGCGAGCCCGCGCTGGCATGTGGAGGCGACCACACTGCGCGTCGCCGGGCGTGACGTGCGGCGCGCCACCCAGCGCCAGTGGCGCGGCATCCGCGGCGCTACCGTCGGCCTCGTGCTGCAGGACGCGTTGCAGTCGCTCGATCCGCTGCGCACGATCGGCGCCGAGGTCGGCGAGGCGCTCGCACTCCGCGGGGTACGCGGGGCCGAGCGCCGCGCCGCAGTGATCGCTGCTCTGCAGGCCGCCGGCCTGCCAGACGCCGAGGCACGGCTCGTGCAGCGCCCCGGAGAGCTCTCGGGCGGCATGCGGCAGCGTGCGCTGATCGCCGCTGCCCTGGCCGCTCAGCCGCCGCTCCTCATCGCCGACGAGCCCACCACCGCGCTCGACTCAGCGACCGCGGCGCGCGTGCTCGATCATCTCAGCGGCATCCGCGATGCCGGCACGGGCGTGCTGCTGATCAGCCACGATCTCGGCGCAGTCGCTCGCGTGGCCAACCGCGTGGCGGTGCTCGAGGCCGGGCGCATCGTGGAGTGCGCGCCCAGCGCAGAGTTCCTCGCACGGCCAAGCACCCCGGCGGGGCGGGCGCTCGTCGCAGCAATTCCGCGCGGGGCGAAGCCGGGCCCGCCACCACGGCCGGGCCGCGAACTCATCACACTGACCGAAGTGAGCCGGCTCTTCCCGGCGCCCGCGGGCGGCACGACCGGGCTGCGCAGTGTCTCGCTCACCCTGCGCGCCGGCGAAGCACTCGGGGTGGTCGGCGAGTCTGGAGCGGGAAAGACGACCCTCGCGCGCGTGCTCGCTGGGGCCGAGCGGCCAGACTCTGGCGCACTCGCGCAGGCAGATCCTCCGCCCCGGGCGCGGCTCATCCCGCAGGATCCGCTCGCCACATTCGATCCGCGGTGGCGCGTGGAACGCATCATCGCCGCGTCGATCCGGCCCGACCAGACCTCATCTGGCGCGCAGCGCACCCCCGCCGAGCTGCTGCGTACGGTGGGCCTTGATCCCAAGCTGCTGCGACGCCGCCCCGTGTCGCTCTCCGGGGGCCAGCGACAGCGAGTGGCGATTGCGCGCGCGCTCGCCGCGCGGCCCGATGTGCTCGTGTGTGATGAGCCCGTCTCCGCGCTCGACATGGCCACGCAGGCGGGCATCCTCGCGCTCCTTCGGAAGTTGCAGGAGCGCGAGCACGTGGCGCTCGTCTTCGTGTCTCACGATCTCGCCGCCGTGCGCGCGGTGGCCGACCGCACACTCATCATGCGCGACGGCAGCGTTATCGAGGAGGGGCCGACCGAGCAGGTGTTCCGGTCCCCGCAACACGAGTTCACGCGCGAGCTGCTCGCCGCGACTGGCGTGAGCGGCTCCGCTTAGCGTTCCCCGCGGGCGAGCTTCGACGGCCACCAGATCGCGCGGCCGATGTCGTAGCTGAGCGCCGGAACGAGCAGCGAGCGCACGATGAAGGTGTCGAGCAGCACACCGAAGGCAACAATAAATGCGATCTGCACGAGGAACAGGATTGGGATCACGGAGAGCGCGGCGAACGTCGCCGCGAGCACGAGCCCAGCCGAGGTGATGACCCCGCCCGTGATCGACAGCCCGCGCAGCACGCCCTGGCGGGTGCCGTGCGCGAGCGACTCCTCGCGCACGCGCGTCATGAGGAAGATGTTGTAGTCGATGCCGAGCGCCACGAGGAACACGAAGCTGTAGAGCGGCACCGCGGGGTCGGCTCCCGGGAACTTGAAGACGTGGGTGAAGAGCCAGCCCGCCACCCCGAGCGCGGTGCCGAAGGAGAGCACGGTCGTCGCGACGAGCAGCAGCGGGGCGACGAGCGAGCGCAGCAGGAGCATCAGAATCAGCGTGATGACGAGCAGCACGATCGGAATGATGAGCGTACGGTCGTGGATCGACGCATCGTTCGTGTCGATCGCGGTGGCCGTGACGCCGCCGACCAGCGCCGCCGGTACTGAATCGGCGAGCGCCGCGCGGAGATCGCGCACCGTCTCCCCCGCCGCGTCCGAGTCTGCCGCGTCCGAGAGCGTGGCCTGCAGCAACACGTCGCCGTCAGCAACGGTGGGCTGCGGCGCTGCGGCGCCCGGCATTCCAGGCGGGCCGGCCTGCCCGATCCCGTCTGCGGTGACCGGCAGGGTGCCACTCACCGAGTCCTGCGCGGTGACGCTCACGCTCTCGATGCCGGACTGGGCGAGGAGCGTGTCCGCCGTCGCCTGCAGCTCGCTCTCCGGCGTGATCACCATGACCGGGCTGCCCGAGCCACCCGGGAAGTGTTCGCCAAGCGCCTGCTGGCCATCGCGAGCCTCGGACGCACCCAGCACGAGGTCCGATTGGGGCACGCCGCTCGCGTCGAGCTGCGACGCACCGACCACGCCGACCGCAAGCACGAGTGCCGTAGCGATCCAGATGGGGCGGTGGCGGCGCTTGATCCAGCCGGCGAGCTTCGCCCACACCCCGCCGTGGATGCCGTGTTCGGCAGCGACCACCTCGGGCTCGTACTTCGGCCGCTTCGGCCAGAAGGCGGCCCGCCCGAACGCGAAGAGGATTGCGGGCAGGAGAGTCAGCGCAGCGAGCATCGCGAACACGATGCCGATCGCCGCGATCGGCCCAAGCGAGCTGTTCGACTTCAGGTCGGACAACAGCAGGCAGAGCAGACCTGCGATCACCGTGCCCCCCGAGGCGAGGATCGGCTCGAGCGAGCCCTTCAGCGCGCGGAACGTCGCGGTGCCGCGATCCTGCACGAGGCGCAGCTCCTCCCGGTACCGAGACACGTAGAGCAGCGAGTAGTCGGTTGCCGCACCGATGACCAAGATGAAGAGGATGCCCTGCGTCTGGCCCGAGAGCATGAGCAACCCCCACTTGGCGAGCCACCAGTTGAGCAGCAGCGCGGCCGTGAGCGCGATGACGCTCGTGCCAAGCACGGCGACGGGCAGCAGCAGCGAGCGGTACACGATGATGAGGATCACGAACACTGCGGCGAGCGCGACGCCAAGCAGAATCCCGTCGATGCCCGAGAAGCCGTTCACGAGATCGGCGGTGAACCCTGCGGGGCCCGTCACGAAGACCTCGACGCCGGCGGGAGCCACGGCCCGAAGCTCGTCGCCCACCGCATTCACGGTGTCGCGGAGCCCCTCGCCGCTGTCGATGGGCACGAAGAGCTGTGCCGCACGCCCGTCTTCGGAAGGGATAAGCGGGGAGAGTCCCTTGCCTACTCCGGGCACCCGGTCCGGCAGCTCGGCTGCGGCCTCATTCAGCGCGCTGAGCTGTTCGGGCGTGAACGCGTCCTGCTGCGTCAGCACGACGACGGCGGGAATGTCGTCGCCGTCGCGGAAGTCGCCGAGGCGCTGCTGCACCTGCGTGGCCTCCGCGGAGGTCGGCAGGTAGGTGGTTTGGTCGTTCGACGACACCTCGCTCACCTTGCCGAAGTACGGGCCCCCCACGCCCGCGGCGGCGACCCAAATGAGAATCAGCGCGGCCGGCACGAGCACGCGCGCCCAGGTAGGCCAGCGCTTCGCCGACGACTCCCGCTCAGCGCGCTGTGTCGTGCGTTCCCGGTTCGCGGACATCTCCCACCCCACTTAACTAGCCAGGGTTAATAATCACCCTCAGCACAATTTATCTGTGGGGATAACATAGCATCATGTCTGCGACCGAGCCACTCCCCCGCACCCCCGGGATGTACGACGTGGCCGGAAACGATCCGGAGAGCCGACTGGTCGATCGGCGAGGCATGTCGGGCGAAGACCTCACCGAGATTGGCGCACTGATGGCAGCCCTCGGCGCGCTGCGCGAGGCCGAAGATCGTCTCTCCGAGGCCTCGCTCAAGTACATGCAGCTGGGCCGTACCGACATGCGCGCGCTGCACTTCCTCATCGTCACGGAGAATCAGGGTGGCATCGCGACCCCGGGGTCAATCGCCACACACCTCGGGATCACCACGCCGTCCACAACGAAGCTCCTCGACCGCTTGGAGCGTGGCGGCCACATTTCGCGTGCGATTCACCCGCAGGATCGCCGCGCCTTTGCGATCAGCATCACCCCCGAGACGCGCGAGGCGGCGATCCGCACGGTGGGCGCGCAGCACGCGAAGCGGTTCCACGCGGCCGCGCGCCTCACGAGCGAGGAGCGGGCCGCGGTCACCCGGTTCCTCACCGACATGACCCGCGAGATTGACATCGCAGACCTCGACTGGGCGCACGAGGAACCGGGCGCTACGGACTAGTTTGCGTCGCCGCGTACCTGCGCCACGTGCGCGTGCACGGCCTCGAGCCACCGCAGCAGGAAGCCGCGGGTCGACTCGTCGGTCACCTCGCCCTCGTCGGTGATCATTCCGTCGCGCATGGTGATGTACGCCTCCGGCTGCGCCATCTCCGGCGAGTTCAGAAACGACAGGATGGAGCGCAGATGCTGCTGGGCGACGGCCGTGCCGATGCGGCCACCCGAAGCGCCGATCACCGCCGACGGGATGCCGGTGAAGCTGTTCTGCCCGCCCGGCCGACTCGCGGTGTCGAGCGCGTTCTTCAGCACCCCCGGCACCGATCGGTTGTACTCGGGCGTCACGATGACCACGGCCTCCGCCTCCTCGATGGCGCGTTTCAACTCCGCGGCCGCCGTAGGAATGTCCGCGTCGTGATCCGCGGAGTAGAACGGCAGGCCGGCGATCGGGATCTCCGAGAACTCGAGGCCTGCTTCCGGCGCCAACCGTGCGAGTGCAAGCGAGAGCTTGCGGTTGATCGAGGTCGAGGAAATACTGCCGACGAGAAAGCCGACGCGGTAGGTGGTCATCGAGCGGGTCCTTTCGCGATCCTGCGTGCCATCGGGCGGAACACTCAGCCCCAGGCCTGTGAGCCGAGCGTAACCCGTCGGGCACGGCAGCGCATCGCTTTTCTCGATCGGGATCCGGGGTGACGCGCCGCCCACTAGGCTCGATGACTATGGCTATTGGCGCGACGATCCACAACTTCGACATCCAACTGGCGGACGTGGACCGCGGGGTCTACGAGGACCTCCAGCTCCGGGCCGCGCGCCACCCCTCGGAGACCGCGGCATACCTCGCCACCCGCGTGCTTGCCTACTGCCTCGAGTACGAGGAGGGCATCACGTTCGCTGCGGGTGGGGTCTCAGATACCGACGAACCCGCCGTGCTCGTGCGCGATCTCACCGGTCAGATCACCGCCTGGATTGAGATCGGCGCTCCTGACGCGCAGCGCCTCCACCACGGCAGCAAGCTCGCCGACCGAGCGGCCGTCTACACGCACCGCCACCCCGCCCGCCTCATGCCGAACTGGCAGGGGAAGACGATTCACGCGGCAGCCGAGATCCCGATCCGCTCGTTCGATCCTGGCTTCATCGACTCCATTGTGCCGCTGCTCGAGCGCCGCAATACGATGACGGTCTCGGTCACCGAGGGCCAGCTGTACCTCGAGGTGAACGGATCCGCGCTCAGCTCCGAGATCCACGAGCACCGGATCGCGTAACCGATCCGGCACCCGCGGCCCCCAGGGCCGAGCGCGGCACGCTGCTAAATGATGGAGCGCCCCTCGCGCTTCGCCTCGCGCCACTCCTTCACAAAGGCGCGCACGATCACCGTCAGCGTGCCCGCCACGAGCACCGGCCAGATCAGCACGTACAGGGTCAGCAATACGGTGTTCCAGGTCATGCGTGTGTCCTTTCTGCCATGGTCGGGGCTCCCGGCGCGGTGAGGTCGCTGCTCGCGGCGGCGCCAGCGACCTCTTCCTCGTTCGGGATCGGATCGAAGTCACCCGTGCGCTCACGGATCAGCGCGAAGTCGAACGGCGCCTTCCGTGAGGCGAGCGTCAGCGCGACACACACGATCGTGCTCACGGCGTACGCCACGAGGGATCCCAAAAGCACCGGGTACTGGTGCAGGAATCCGATCGCGAACGGCGCTGCCGCGAGCGTCGACAGCACGCCCACCACGAGCGCGACGCGGCGCCCAAAGAAGCCGAACGCCATGAGGCCAAGCACCACGCCGATGCCGATGGTGGCGAGCACGTCGCTCAGGATCCCCACGCCCCCGCTCAGCTCAACCCATTCGAAGCGCACCGGCAAGAATGCCGCAAGCGCCGCGACCACCGCGACGCTGAACGCGGCGTTCGTGACGCGATCCCAATAGAAGCTCGCGATCACGGGAAACACCAGCGCGCCCCAGAGCGCGCCGACGAAAACGAGCAGATCGAGAATGTTGAGCTGCGATCCCGCGAAGAAGATCCCCGCGGTCACCGCGACGATCATGGTGATGCGCCCGATGAGCACCATCGTGCGCGGGTTCGCGCGCCCCTTCCCCGCCACGTTCTGACCGTAGATGTCGGCCATCACGATCGACGCGAGCGCGGTCAGATCTGCATCCGCGGTCGACGAGAGCGAGCCGATGATCATGATGAAGAACAGCGCGAGCAGCGCCGGCGGCAGGTACGTGGCCGCCAGCTGCGGGATGAGGTTGTTCACGTCGCCGCCCGCGGGCTCAATGCCCGCGTAGAGCGCGATCACGCCGAGCATGCCGATGCCGATGATCGTGGCGCCGTAGCCGACCGTCGCGGTGACGAAGGTCTTCTTGATGAGGTCCTCGCGCACTGCGAAGAGGCGCTGCGCGATCGTCTGGTTGCCGATCGCGTATGCGAGCACTGCCGCGATGTAGGGCGCGCCCTGGTTGAAGAACGCGTCCGATGAGAAGAAGTTCGCCTGCTGAGGCGTGAGGCGATGCGCTCCCGTCTCGAACAGCTCGGGGCCGCCCGCGGCGAAGAACACGACGGGGATGATGATCACCACGGCCCCCAGCATGAAGAGCACCTGCATGAAGTCGGTAAGCACCGAGGCGCGGAACCCGGCCCACAGCGTGTAGAGCAGCACACCAGCGCCGATCGCAATGATGCCCTGCGTAAAGGTGAACGGCGAAAGCATGTCGATGAGCGCACCACCGGCGATAAGGTTCGACGTGAGGCTGATCACACTGCCCAGCACGTTGGAGCCCGCGAGCATCAGCTGGCTTGAGCGGCCGTGCCGCGCAAACATCACCTCCGCGATCGTGTGCGCACGCGGCGCAACCTGCCGAATCCGCCGCCCGAAGGGGTAGATCAGCAGAATCATCAGCGCGCCCCAGAGTCCGTAGTGGATTGGGCCCGAGAGGCCGTACTGGAAGCCGGAGGTCGCGGAGGCGTACATCGATGCAGCCCAAATCCAGGTTGCGGTCATCGAGGCGGCGGAAATGCCGAAGCCGATGCGGCCTCCGCCGGTCATGTAGCCGTCGGCGTTCTCACGCTTCCGGCTGATGCGAAGCGAGATGATGAGGCTCGCGCCGAAGAAGAGAATAAAGAGCCCGAGAACAACCGGGCCCGAGAGCTGTTGCAGCTCTGTCATTGCGTGTTCCTTTCAAGATACGGATGGTCGGCGTCAGTGCCGGGAACCGAATGGTGAAAAGAAAGAACGCTAAGTGGGAATGAGGTCCGACGGCGTAAATCGCCGCGTGACATCGATCAGGCGCTCGCGGAGCGGCGCGGGGTTGGCAAGAGGTCTTGAGTGAGAGTGGACGTGTACCGGCGGATGGATAGGGCTCCCCTTTCGACGGAGTTCTGGGCAAAGTCGCCCACACCATACCTATCGGTTTCTGCGACGAAGGGCCAATTGGGGCGGAGCGGAGCGCCTCATTCGTGCGCGGGTACAGGGCGCCAGCCATGCCAGAATCGATGCATGAGCCGAAGCACCCGCGACACCGTGACCGCATTCCTGGAGACCGTTCGCAGCGGACGCGAACCGCACCGTGCAGCGGAGTTCATGGCATCGAGCGTGCGGGCACACCAGGTCCGCGCAGCCGCGCGCGAGACGATCGACCGCTCCCCTGCGAACTACGAGGAGCACGTCGAGGAGATGCTCGAAATGTTCGGCCCGTTCGAGTTCGTGATCGACGAGCTTCTGGTCGATGGGGATCGCGCGTACGCCCGGTGGATTCAGCATGGCGCGCACGTGGGCGAGATCGACGGCCACGCCCCGACCGGCACAACGATCGAGGCCGTCGGCAGCGCGGTGTATCGCGTTGCCGACGGCCTGATCGTCGAGTACTGGATTCAGCAGGATGCTGCGGGACTCGCCGCGCAGCTCGCCGCTGCTGAACGCTAGATCTTCGGGTCTTCCCCGGTGATCTTCATGCGCAGCGCCGAGGCACGCATGATGTCGCCCTCCAGGAAGCGGACGAGCGTCTCATCACCCGCGGCCTGTGCTTCCTCGATCCGAGCGAACGAGTTCTGCACCTCGGTGTCAAGGCCTTCGGTCACGAGAACTTGAACGGACTCGGGAAGACGGAGGAAGCTCTGGGAAGTCATACCATCGAAGATACCCGGTTCACATCCCTCACCGGGAGTTCTCAGGCTCGGCGACTTCACGCCGGGCGTGTCGCGACGAGGGCCTGTGACGCCCTTCGCGCACTCCTTTGCCGTGCTCTCCCCGCGCCCGTGCAGGTAACGCATTTCGCGCGTATGGTCACAGCATGAGGATTCGGAACAGTGCGAGCACCATTGCCCTCGTAGCGCTCTGCTGTGGAATGCTGAGTGGCTGCATGCCCCAGGCGCAGAGCTGCGTCTCCTGGGCCGGATACGACTCTGTCGACGCGGTGTTCGCTGACTCCGAGCTGGTCGTCCGCGGCACGGTCACGCCGACAAGGAAGACAACGCAGCTCTTCGGATATGACGCTGCGGTGCATACGGTCGCCGTGCGCGAGGTCCTGAAGGGTGATGCCACTGCGGGCACCGCGCTGCCCGTCGCGTCCACGCCGGTCACGTGCTCGGGCGACAAGGTATACCCGGAGGGCGATCCGCTCGACGTCTCTGGCGAGGTGGTCCTCTTCATCACCCGCGACGAGTCGGGCGTGTGGCGCACGCTCACCCCCTTCGAGGGAGTCCACCGCGACCCGCAGTTGTGATTCCTACGTCGTGCCACCTATTCGCTCCTGATCGCCTCGGCAATCGCGCGAGTAACACCGACAACAATCGCTGCCACCACGAGGTACGTAAGAAACAGCGCAATCCCGATTGAGAGACCGGAGAACCCCAGCGTCACAAGAACGGCTCCGGGAACAGGGCTCTCAAGAGCCGAAACCATACCCGGGTGAGCAAAGGCGCCGCCAAGGATCAACGCGATGCCCCCAACGATCGTCATGAATACAGCTATGTTGAATAGCCAGGTAGCTGGCGCGTTGTTTTTGAGCATAAACGCAATTGTCTCAGGAATCAGAGGCATGAAGCTCAAATAAGATTAGATTTGGCTATGCTCAGAGCATGACAGAAGCAGCAGTTTCCAATGTTGTTAATGGAACGAAACCGAAGAAGCCCTGGTTCAAGAAGTGGTGGGTCTGGCTGATCGCCGCACTCCTCCTGATCGGCGGCGTCAACGCCGCAACGGGCGGCAGCGACAAGTCACCCGAAAAGTCCGCCACCGAGAGCGCATCGACCGTCGATACCAAGAAACCCGCAGCGGCAGAACCGGCGCCCGAACCAGAAAAGGCGCCTGAGCCGGAGAAAGCGGAACCCCCTGCCGCACCGGAGCCGGCACCGGAGCCTGAGGTGCCTGCGGAACACCGCTCCGCAGTGAAAAAGGCTCAGCTATATGCCGACACAATGCATATGAGCAAGGCTGGAATCTACGACCAGCTGTCATCAGAGTATGGCGAGAAGTTCTCACCCGAAGCTGCTCAGTATGGCATTGACAACGTGAAGGCCGACTGGAATCAGAACGCGCTCGAGAAAGCGCGCACCTACCAGGACACCATGTCAATGTCACCAGAGGCCATTCGAGATCAGCTCACGTCTGAATATGGGGAGAAGTTCACTCCGGAGGAAGCCGACTGGGCGATCGCCAACCTCTAGGCGCGCGAAGCAACACTTCACCGCAGGGCGAGGCTGCACCGTACCGTGGAAGCCTCGCCCTTTTCGTTGCTTCATCGTGCAGACAAACGGGTTGCGAGCTCGATGCGGAGGAAGCGGGCGAGAAGGCGCCACGGACGCTAAGCCCAACAGTCCGTCCGACTGGCGCCTCACCAGCGGGAAGTACTCGTTATGCTGAGTCCTCCGGCCATTCCAACCGAGTCTGGGATCGTCAAGGCAGCCTGCGCGCTGCTCACCACGCCAACTGTGGGCACCGGCTGACAGTGTGCGCACCGATAACCTGATTCCCATGTTTGGATACAGGATTCAGCGCTGGGAGAAGGCCACAGAGTGGCCGCTCACGCTCGCGGCCCTCGCGTTCTTTGCCGCCTACGCGATCCAAATCATTTCTCGGCCCGGCGGAATACTTGGCGAGGTCACAGAGCTCATCATTTGGTTGACCTGGGCCATCTTTCTTGTGGACTACCTGGCGCGCTTGATCCTCACGGAAGATCGATGGCGATGGTTCTATCGACATCTTCTCGACCTTGCGATTGTCGCGCTGCCTATGCTGAGGCCACTCAGACTAATGAGATTTCTCACTGTTGTCGCCCTAGTCCAACGATCCGCGGGCAACGCTCTGAGGGGAAGGGTCGTTACCTACACGATCGGTGCAGCGAGCTTGTTCGTTGTGATAGCAGCGCTCGCTATTCTCGATGCGGAACAGAGTGAGGGAACGATTGACTCCTTTGGTGAAGCCTTGTGGTGGGCAGTAGTCACAATGACCACGGTCGGCTACGGCGACCTCGCCCCGGTCACTACTGGCGGTCGAGTCATCGCCGCGGGACTAATGTTGGGAGGGATCGCACTGATTGGCGCGGTCACAGCAACTCTCGCTTCGTGGATCGTTGAAAAGGTGTCCACCGAAAACGGGCCCACCCTCAACGCTACCTCCGAGCAAGTAAATGAGCTTCGCCGGGAGCTGGCAGAGGTAAAGTCACTACTGCTGGAACGCACCTCCGTGAGCGCGCCAGAGGGCGCAGTCCGAGAGATCGAAAACAAGAAAAGCGCGGAACTTCGTTGAGTTCTCAATGAAGCTCCGGGCGATTCTGTCGGCACGATAGGGGCTGAGACCGAAAACCATCTCCCCAGACGCGATAGTCAGGGCGCTTGGAACGACATCGGGTTGCCACAATTTACCTCGACTTGCTTGGGATCGAGGCATGTCACCCTTTCCACGCTATGCCGGTAGGTTTGGAGTCGTCACGTGTGATTCTGTTGGGTATTCGCGGGACCCCACTCCCCAAGGCGAGGTCTCCAATATCCGGGCTTGCGCCGGTAATGCGCGACCGCAAGAATCACCACGACCTGATCGGCAAAGTAGTAGAGCACACGATACGGAAGTCTGGGTACGGCCTGGGTGCGCACGACAAGTTCACGATGCCACCCGGGGAACACGGGCGCGATACGCGGCCATTCGAGAATCCGTCCGGCTTCGGGATGGAAGCGTCGAGCGAGCGTCATGGACGCCGAGCAGCGAGTTCCGCACGGATGCGTGCGAACACATCCTCAGCGGGCATCGTTTCGACCCTCCCGCTCTCGATGTCGTCAATGCGCTTGCTCAGCTCATCACGCCAAGCCTCATCGAGCTCATGCTGAGAGGCTTAGGACTCTTCGTGATCGAGTACCTGAAGTCCACGGTGAATCAACGCGGCGAGGTCACGCCGTTCAACGCGAGCATCGCGTTCTCAACCTCAGTAAGACTCATGGACATGCCCCCAGCGTACGCCGGAGTTGTGCCGTGTACCAGAGAAGCGTTCACCGCGACGAATACCAGACAGCGCCGGCATCGACAGCGAGAAATGATAGAGTGAACACGTTCACTGAACACACTCAATGAAGGATTCCCTCGAATGACTTCTACACGCGAGCAGCTCAGGCAGGCGACGCAGCAACGAATCATCGACACCGCGGGCCAGCTGTTCCGCGAGCGCGGCTTTGCCGAAACAACGATCCGGGAGATTGCGGAGACCAGCGGCGTCAGCGTCGGCAGGGTGATGGTGGTCGGAGACAAAAACGACCTCCTGATTCATGTCTTTGATGACATGATTGCGGCTGAGCACATGAGACGCGCGGAGCATGAAAGTGAAGCTGCTCCACCTGCGCACAACACGTGTAGCGATCGCCTGGTTGCTCTCGTACAGCCGTTCGTCACGCTCTTCACCACCAACCCCATCCTTGCTCGACACTACGCATCGATCCTCGTCTCCGGAACTCACGAGTCCATCTTGTTCACCGAGCTCGCGGCTCGAATCGACAAGGAGTTTCGCTCAGCAATAGGACTGCACGACTGCACTGCCCCCACTGGGGCCGCACAGAAAGCTCGCGCACTGTACTTCGCCTACATCGGCACGCTACTCACGTGGTCTGCCAGGAACTCCTCCGAACCCGCGGAGCTCCTCTCGCACCTCGGTGCGACGTTTGCCACCATTTGCGACTGTAAGGAGTAATCCAATGATTCTGATACCCGAGCAATGGTGGCCTCCGGTTCTGCTTGCTCTCGTACTCCTCAGCGATGCGGCGATGTCGATGCGTCCTCCCAAGTTCATTCGTGACTGCCTCGACGGAGTGAGGTTCCCTCGCGAATGGTGGTGGACCCTCATTGTGATCAAGACGCTCGCTACAGCAGGGCTCATCGTGGGGATCTGGGTTCCGGGCATCGCTTTCGCGGCCAACGTCGGCGTGATTGCGTACTTCACCTGTGCCGCCGCGTCTCACATTCGTGCTCGCTTTTTCGGGCCAGCGTTCTGGCTGAACTGCCTCGGCCTCCTGGCCTTGTCTGTCACGGTACTGGTGCTCTCACTCGTCCTGTGACAGACGAGCGGGCCCCAGGCCAGCAAGAGCAGCCAATGAGACCCTGCGCAATGAATCAGGCTGCGCGCCTCAACCTAAAAAGCCGCGGAAACCCTGAGGTTTCCGCGGCTTCATGGTCGGGATGACAGGATTTGAACCTGCGACCCCGTCGTCCCGAACGACGTGCGCTACCAAGCTGCGCCACATCCCGATTTGCGCTTTCACGCAGGGACTACTCTATCGGGTCTCGACGCAAACTAGGAAATCGCGAGCCGCCCGGGCGCGGCTCATTCGAGACGGCCTCCCGTTACTCGGGCGACACTGTGCTCAGCGTTGCAATCGTGACCGGGTTCTCCTGCCCCGGCCAGGTGATGCGCAGCGCGAGGCGCTCATCGCCCGGCGTAGGCTCGCCTCCCCCAGCGAGCGCCGATGCGTCGAGCACGTGACGCACCCGCAATGTTGCGAAGCCCGTGTCGGCGATGCTCTCGCCGGCCAGCTCGGAAACTGACGCCGCCCACAGCTCGGGCACCGCGAGATCGGGCGCTCCCGTGCCCGCAACGCTGCTCGTGGGCGCGAGCGGAGCCTCCTCACCCGACTCCGACACCCCAATCTCTTCGGCGCCCGTGCGGCCGTGGGAGATCGCCTCGGCGATCACAGTGCGGAAGACGGGATCCCCCACCGCGTCCGAGATCCAGCGGGTGCCGAGCACGCCGTGCGCGGAGGTGTCGAGCAAGAACTCCTCACCGTCCTGCAACGGCGCACCGCGGTACGTGAGGGGCACGTGGTAGACCGTGCTGTCCCCGGCGGTCACCAGGTGGCCCTCGATACCGACCTCGCCCTCAGGATCGTCGTAGCGGTACGCGGCGATCTTGGTGAGCGCGGACACGTCGCCCGTGAACCAGGAGCGCGTGGGCAGCCACGCAGCGAGCAGCTCCGCCTTCGACGGAGACATTGTGGTGTCGTAAATGAGTCCCATGCGCCGATCCTACGCTGCGCGGTTCCACCGCGCCCGAGAAAAACAGCACAGCGCCCCACCCGTCAAGTGACGGATGGGGCGCTGTGCGGGGCGCGGCAGCTACCGCGGTGCGAACTCGGGCTTACTTGCCCGTGTTCTTCTGACGCGAAGCGGTGCGAGCACGCGCGTTCGAGTCGAGCACGACCTTGCGAATGCGCACGTCGTCGGGGGTGACCTCAACGCACTCGTCCTCGCGGGCGAACTCCAGGCACTCCTCGAGCGTCAGCACGCGCGGGGGCGTCATCGACTCGAAGGTGTCCGCGTTCGCCGAACGCATGTTCGTGAGCTTCTTCTCCTTGGTGATGTTCACGTCCATGTCCTCGGAGCGCGAGTTCTCACCGATCACCATGCCCTCGTACACCTCGGCAGTCGGCTGCACGAAGAACGACATGCGCTCCTGCAGGTTGATGATCGCGAACGGGGTGACGACACCCGCGCGGTCAGCAACGATCGAGCCGTTGTTGCGCGTCGTGATGACGCCGGCCCACTCGCCGTAGCCGTGTGCGATCGCGTTCGCGATGCCGGTACCGCGGGTCATCGTCATGAACTCCGAGCGGAAGCCGATCAGGCCACGCGACGGGACGATGAACTCCATGCGCACCCAGCCGGTGCCGTTGTTCACCATGTTCTCCATGCGGCCCTTGCGCGCGGCGAGGAGCTGCGTGATCGCGCCGAGGTGCTCCTCGGGCGTATCGATGGTCAGGTGCTCGTAGGGCTCGTGCGTCTTGCCGTCGACCTGCTTCGTGACCACCTGGGGCTTGCCCACGGTCAGCTCGAAGCCCTCGCGACGCATGTTCTCGACCAGGATCGCGAGCGCGAGCTCGCCTCGACCCTGCACCTCCCACGCGTCGGGACGCTCGGTGTCAACAACCTTGAGCGACACGTTACCGATGAGTTCGCGATCGAGGCGATCCTTGATCATGCGGGCGGTGAGCTTGTGACCCTTGACCTTGCCGACGAGCGGCGAGGTGTTTGCACCGATGGTCATCGAGATGGCGGGCTCGTCGACCGTGATGGTCGGGAGGGGACGCACATCCTCGGCATCAGCGATCGTCTCACCAATGGTGATGTCTTCGATACCCGCGATGGCAACGATGTCGCCGGGGCCAGCCTGCTCGGCCGGGTAGCGAGTAAGCGCCTTCGTGAGCATGAGCTCAGTGATGCGCACGTTCGCGACGGTGCCGTCGTGCTTGACCCACGCGACGTTCTGGCCCTTCTTGATCCAGCCGTTGTGCACGCGGAGCAGCGCGATACGGCCGAGGAACGGCGAGGAGTCGAGGTTCGTGACGTGCGCCTGCAGCGGGTGCGTGTCATCGTAGGTGGGAGCGGGCACGCGATCGAGGATCGTCTCGAAGAGCGGCTCGAGGGTCTCGTTGTCAGGCAGCTCGCCATCCGCGGGGCGGGTGTGGCTCGCGGCGCCGGCACGGCCCGAGAGGTACACGGTCGGCACGTCGAGCACAGCGTCGACATCGATCTCGGGGTTGTCCTCCGAGAGGTCCGATGCGAGGCCGAGCAGCAGATCCTGGGCCTCGCCCTCGACCTCCTCGATGCGCGCGTCGGGACGGTCGGTCTTGTTCACCGCGAGGATCACGGGGAGCTTCGCCTCGAGCGCCTTGCGCAGCACGAAGCGGGTCTGGGGCAGCGGGCCCTCGGACGAGTCAACGAGCAGCACAACGCCGTCCACCATCGAGAGTGCGCGCTCCACTTCGCCACCGAAGTCAGCGTGGCCGGGGGTGTCGACCACGTTGATGACGATCGGGCCGTTCTTGGCGTGCTCGCCCTCGTACGTGATCGCGGTGTTCTTCGCGAGGATCGTGATGCCCTTTTCGCGCTCGAGATCGTTCGAGTCCATGACCCGGTCGTCCATCTCAGCATGCGCGTCGAAGGAGTTCGTCTGGCGCAGCATGGCGTCGACGAGCGTGGTCTTGCCGTGGTCGACGTGTGCGACGATGGCGACATTGCGGAGGTCTTCGCGAGTAGCGAGAGCCATAGGGGTGGTGTCCTAACGTGACGAACGGGTCGTCGACACGGCGGGGTGCCGGGCACCGCGGGGCGATCCCCCAAGCGGCGCCGAAGAAGCCGACGCACTATTTTAGCGGATCACAGACGAGTCCGCACACAGGCGATCATATATGATTCGAGAATGAGTGCCCGACCGAAGTTCACACGCGGACTCCTCGCGGTTCTTTCCTTCCTCGCGGCCACCGGCCCATTTGCCACGGACATGTACCTGTCCTCGTTCACGCACATCGCGCAAGACCTTGGCGCCCCAGCCTCTTCGGTGCAGCTCACGCTCACGGCCTTCCTGCTCGGCATGGGCGCGGGCCAGCTGGTGCTCGGCCCGCTCTCGGATCAGCATGGCCGCCGCCGGATCCTGCTCGCCGCTCTCGCGGTGTTCGCCGCGACCAGCATCGCGATGGTGTTCTCCCCCACGATCGAGGTGCTGATCGCGCTGCGCTTCGTGCAGGGTTTTGCGGGCGCGGCCGGTGTGGTCATCTCGCGCGCCATCGCGGTCGACCTCACCGAGGGCGCGGAGTCCATCCGCGCGATCAGCCTCATCGCACTGTTCGTGGGGCTCGGCCCGCTCCTCGCTCCCCCGATCGGCGGGGCGATCGCGGCGATCTCGGACTGGCGTGTGGTGCTTGCCACGCTCGCGTTCCTCGCGGTCGCGATGCTGGTGCTCGCGGCGCTGTTTGTCCCCGAGTCCCTCGCGCGGGATCAGCGCCACGCCGGCGGGCTCTCCGCCGCGGCGCGCAACTTTGGCAAACTGCTGCGCGACCGTTCCTTCCTGCTACTCATGTGCGTGTTCGGCCTCGGTTTCGGCGGCATGATGGCGTACATCTCCGCCTCCCCGTTCGTCGGCCAGGTGGTGCTTGGCATGTCGCCCTTCGTGTACTCGCTCGCATTTGCGCTCGGCGCACTGGCCATGATCACAGCGAACACGATCAACGCTCGACTCGCGGGGCGCGTGCAGCCCACGCGGATGCTGCTGCTCGGGGCGATCCTCGCACTCACTGCCGGTGTGGCGCTCACGACAGTCACCCTCACCGACACGCTCAGTCCTGCGGCGTTCATCGCCTGCGCGTTCACGCTGACGGGCGGCACCGGGTTCATCATGTCGAACGCGAGCGCACTCGCACTCGCCCGGGCGCGAGAAGCCCGCGGATCGGGATCGGCACTGCTCGGTGCCGCGCAGTTCGCCGTGGGCGGTGTGGCCTCTCCGCTCGTGGGCGCCTGGGGTGAGCACACAGCTCTTCCGATGGCCCTGTTCGTGCTCACGGTTGCCACGCTCGCGGTGGGCGGCGCGCTCCTCGCCCGTCGCGCAGCGTAGCCCGTCGCGGTACTGACGCACGGCTGCCGCCGAAATCACTGGCGCCCCCTCCCAGAGCGGGAGAGGGCGCCAGTGTCGTTCCAACGCGATCGGTTACGCGTCGCGCAGCGCGCGAGCCTCCTCGCGGCGGACTGCCTGCTCCGCGGGATCCGGCACCGGCAGCGAGGCGAGCAGTCGCTGCGTGTATCGCTCGCGCGGCGCACGCAGCACCTCGGACGCCGGGCCGCTCTCCACAAGCTCGCCGTGGTAGAGCACGCCTACGCGATCCGCGAGCGCATCGACGACCGCGAGGTCGTGCGTGATGAACAGCGCCGCGAAGCCGAGCTCCGCCTGCAGCTCCGTGAACAGCTCAAGTACGCGCGCCTGCACAGACACGTCGAGCGCCGAGGTCGGCTCATCGGCAATGAGCAGCTTCGGATCGAGCGCCAGGCCGCGCGCCAGCGACGCGCGCTGACGCTGCCCGCCCGAGAGCTCGTGCGGGAAGCGGTCCCCGTACGAGCGGGGTAGCTGCACCGCCTCGAGCAACTCGTCGACGCGGGCGCGGGCTGCCGCGGGGTTCGCGGCGATCTTCTGCACCACGAGCGGCTCGGCGACGTTCTCCGCGATCGTGAGGAGCGGGTTGAAGCTCGACGCCGGGTCCTGGAACACGAAGCCGATGTCGCGGCGGGCGGCACGGAATTGGCGCTCCTTGAACCCCACCATCTCGTGGCCGAGCACGCTGAGCGAGCCACCAGTCGCGGGAGTAAGGCCCGCAATCGCGCGACCGATCGTCGACTTGCCTGAGCCAGATTCGCCGACGAGGCCGTACACCTCGCCAGCGGCGATCTCGAAGTCGACGCCGCGCACCGCAAGGAAGCCAGGCTTGCCGAGTCGCCCCGGGTACCGGATCTCCAAACCTTGCGCCACAACAAGCGGTGCGGCGGCAGCCTGGCCGCGATCCCGATCTGATTGCTGGTCGTGCTGCGGCGCCGAGACACGGATCGGCCCCTCACCCAACTTCAGCACGGCCCCCAGCAGCTGCTTCGTGTATGCCTCACGCGGGTTCGCGAAGAGCTCCGCGACGGGCGCGCGCTCAACGACCTCGCCCTGGTACATCACGGCGACGTCGTCCGCGAGATCGGCCACCACCCCCATGTTGTGGGTGATGAGCAGGATCGCGGTGCCGAACTCGTCGCGCAGCTGGCGGAGCAGGTCGAGAATCTCGGCCTGCACGGTCACATCGAGCGCGGTGGTCGGCTCGTCGGCCACGATCAGCCCGGGCCGCAGCGCGAGCGCCATCGCGATCATGACGCGCTGCTTCTGGCCGCCCGAGAGCTGATGCGGGTACGAGTCCACGCGCTCTGTGGGATCCGGGATGCCCACTCGCTCGAGCATCTCGATGGCACGCTCGCGCGCCTGCTTCTTCGAGAGCTTCTCATGCGCGCGCAGCCCCTCCGCGATCTGCCACCCGATCGTGTAGACGGGGTTCAGCGCGGTCGACGGCTCCTGGAACACCATCGCGACATCGCGGCCGCGCACGCTGCGCAGCTGCTCGCCCGTGAGGCGCAGCACATCGTTCGTCTCGCCGCCGTCGCGCGAGGTGAGAATCACCGAGCCCGCGGCGGTCGCGGTCTCGGGCAGCAGCCCGAGCACGGTGCGCGCGGAGACCGTCTTGCCGGAGCCCGACTCCCCCACCACCGCGAGCACGCGGCCCGGCTCGACCGTCAGAGAGACGCCATCGACCGCGCGCACGGGCCCGTGATCGGTTGCGAAGGTGACCTCGAGGTTCTGGATGTCGAGCACGGCACCGCTGCGCGGGGCCGCACCCGTTTTCAGGATTCCGCCCACTCGGCTCATCGTGTCGTTCCTTCCTGCGTGGAGTCGCTCGGCTCGGCGGTGCCACCAATGGGCGTCGACGCGGTGTCGAGGCCGGCGACCGAGGTACGGGCGACGGTTCCCGTGCCCGCCTTGACCCGGCGGCGGCTGCGCAGGCGCGGATCTGCAAGGTCATTGAGGCTCTCGCCGGTCAGCGTGAGACCCGTGACGATCAGCACGATGGCGAGGCCGGGCCAGAGGCTCGTCCACCACACACCGTTCGTCACGTCGGCAATCGCCTTATTGAGGTCGTAGCCCCACTCAGCGGCGGAGTTCGGCTCGATGCCGAATCCGAGGAAGCCGAGGCCGGCCAGCGTGAGAATCGCCTCCGACGCGTTCAGGGTGAACACGAGCGGCAGCGAACGCGTCGAATTGCGCAGCACATGCCGGAACATGATTCGGCCCCGGCTCGCGCCGACCACGCGCGCCGACTCAACGAACGCCTCCGCCTTCACGCGCACCACCTCGGAGCGCACCACGCGGAAGTACTGCGGGATGAACACGACGGTGATCGAGAGGGCCGCGGACCAGATGCCGCCCCACAGGCTCGACTGGCCGCCCGAGATGACGATCGACATGACGATCGCGAGCAGCAGCGAGGGGAACGCGTAGATCGCGTCGGTGATCATCACGAGCACGCGGTCGAGGGCGCCACCGATGTACCCGGAGACGAGCCCGAGCAGCGTGCCGGCGAAAATCGAGCTCACCACGGCGATGAGGATCACGAGCAACGCGGTGCGGGATCCCCAGATCACGCGCGAGAGCACGTCGTACCCGGCGATCGTAGTGCCGAACGGGTGGGCCGCGGAGGGCGCGCTGCGCGATCCGAAGTCGCCGTCGGGGCCCGCGAGCGCGTTGAAATCGTACGGTGCGATGAGCGGTGCGAAGATCGCGAGCACGAGGAAGAACGCGACGAGCGCGAGACCCGCGATAAGCATGCCGCGCTGCAGGCCAACACTCTGCCGGAGCTGCTTGATGAGAGGCCAGGAGTGCCACCCGCGCTCGGTGGCGCGGGTGGTCAGGATGGCTTCGGTGGTCATCTCAGTACCTCACTCGCGGGTCAATGAGCGCGGCAACGACGTCGACAACGAAGTTGCTGAGCGCGACAATCACGGCGAGCAGCGCCACAATGCCCTGCACCGCAACGAAGTCGCGAGCGCTCAGGTAGTGGGCCAGTTGGAAGCCGAGCCCCTTCCACTCAAACGTTGTCTCGGTGAGCACGGCGCCGCCCAGCAGCATCGCGATCTGCAGGCCAATGACCGTGATGATCGGGATCAGGGCCGGCCGGTAGGCGTGCTTCGTGACGAGCCGGAACTCGCCCACACCGCGCGAGCGCGCCGAGTCGACGTACTCACGACCGATCGTGCCGATCATGTTGGTGCGCACGAGGCGGAGGAAGATGCCCGCGGTCATCATGCCGAGCGTCAAGGCGGGCAGGATCGCGTGGATGAGCACATCGCCCACGTTGGCGAGATTGCCCGTGCGGAACGCGTCGATCAGGTAGAAGCCGGAAGGGCCATCGAGCATCTCAATCTGCAGCTCAGTACCGATCGACGCGCGCCCGGAAACGGGCAGCCAGCCGAGCCACACGCCGAAGATGAGCTTCATCAGGAGGCCCGAGAAGAACACGGGTGTCGCGTAGGTGAAGATCGCGAACACGCGCAGCACGGCGTCGGGGCCGCGGTCACGGTAGTACGCGGCGAGCATGCCGAGCGGGATGCCGACGACGAAGGCCACGATGAGCGTGAAGACGGCGAGCTCGAGCGTTGCCGCGCCGAACGTCGCGAGCACCTCGGTGACGGCGCGGTTGTCGCTGATCGTTGTTCCGAAGTTGCCAGTGAACACCTGCCCGAGGTACTCGAAGTACTGGGTGAGGATGGGCCGGTCGTAGCCGGCGTCATGAATGCGCTTGGCGAGCTCGTCGGGCGGCAGCTTGCCGCCGACCGCGGCGGTGATCGGATCGCCGATGCTGCGCATCAGCAGGAACACCATCGTGACGAGGATGAAGACGGTGGGGAGGATGAGGAGCGCGCGCCACAGGATGTAGCGGAGCAGGCCCCCTCCCGAGCGAGCGGCGCGCGTGGGTGTCGGCGCCGCCGGGGGTGCGAGTGTAGCCATGATGCAACTCACCGGCGGCGTGCGGGGTCTCCCCCGCACGCCGCCGGCATGAGAGTTACTTCTTCGTGATCGTCCCGAGGCGGAACTTGAACGAACCGTCGAGCACCACGCCGTCGATGGCGTCGGTGGTCACTGCGACCTGCGTGCCCTGCAGCAGCGGGATCATCGGAACATCCTTCGCGACCTCGGCCTGCGCCTCCTCGATGAGGGTGGTGCGCTTCGCCGCGTCGGTCTCTACACGCTCGTTCGCGATCAGCTCGTTGGTCTTCGCGGAGCTGTAGTGGTTGTTGAAGAAGCCACCGTCAACGAAGAACGGGGTGAGGAAGTTGTCGGCATCCGAGAAGTCGGGGAACCAGCCGAGCTGGTACATCGGGTACGCGTCTGCCGGGAAGTCCTTCGAGTACTGGCCCCACTCGGTCGACTGCAGATCGACCGTGAAGACGCCGTCTGCCTCAAGCTGCTGCTTGATGAGCGCGTACTCCTCGGACGATGCGTCGCCGTAGTGATCCGGGTTGTACTGCAGCTGGAGCTTCACCGGGAGCGTGACGCCAGCGGCCTCCAGACGTGCCTTCGCCGCTGCGGAGTCCGCGCCGCCCTGCTTGTCACCGTAGGCGTCCTTGAACGCTTCGGTCGCGCCGGTGAAGCCCTGCGCCACCGGGCTGTACAGCGGGGTGAACGTGTCCTTGTACACCTGCGAGGCGATCTTCTCACGGTCGATCATGTCGGCCGCTGCCTGGCGCACTGCGAGCGCCTTCGCCGCATCGGCCTCGGGCGTCTTCGCGCCGAAGGGCTGCGTGTCGAAGTTGAACACGATGTAGCGGATCGCGCCGCCGGGGCCGTCGACGAGCTTCAGGCCGTCGGTCTTGCCGAGCTTCTCGGTGTCGGTCGCGGAAAGGCTGCGGAAGGCAACGTCCACGGCCTTCGTCTCCATCGCCTGGCTCAGGTTGGTCTCGTTCGCGAAGTACTTCACGTTCACATCGGAGGTCTTCGCGGCGCCCCACAGGCCCGCGTAGTCGGCGTTTGCGACGTAGGAGGCAAGGTCGTTCTTCTTGAAGTTCTTGAGCGTGTACTGGCCCGCGAAAGGCTGGCCCTTGACGATGTCCTCGTCGCTCAGCACGCTGTCGGCGGGGAACACGTCCTCGTCAACAATCGGCGCAACCGGGGTCGACAGCACCTGCGGGAACGTCTGGTCGTTGCCCTCCTTGAGGTGGAACTCGACCGTGGTCTCATCGGGGGTCTCGACCTTGTCGAGATTGCCGAGCAGGCTCGAAGGGCCGCTCGGGTCGGCGATCTTCACCTGGCGATCGAAGGTGAACTTCACGTCCGAGCTGGTGAGGTCGTTGCCGTTCGCAAACTTCAGGCCGCTCTTGAGCTTCACGGTGTACACGGTGGGCGAGGTGAACTCGGCGGACTCCGCGATGTCGGGCGCCACGTCGCTCGAACCGATCTCGTGGTTCAGCAGGAACGGATAGACGTTCGTCATCACGGCGAATGAGCCGTTGTCGTACGAGCCCGCGGGATCGAGCGAGGTGACCACGTCGGTCGTGCCGACCGTGATCGCGCCGCCGCCGGACCCGCCATCGCCGCCGGCGTTGCCGCCGCCAGTGCCGCCGCCTGCGCAGGCCGTGAGCAGCACAGCGCTGCCGAAGAGTGCGGCCGCAGACATCATTGTCTTCTTCAAGAGTTCCTCCTGGTACCCAAGGTGGCGCGCGGCGGAGCGGTGCGCTGCGCTGCGCGTGTCATTCAACGGACACGAGCATAGCGACACTCACGGCCTTCGTTCAGCTTCCGTGACCAATTCGGAACAACACACTCAAATATTGAACGGATCCGCACGCCCGGGAAAGAAAGCTGCGTTCCCAGGGACAATTGTCCACAGGAACGCAGCGAGAAAGTGAATGAGATCACTCAGCGGTCAAGGAGTCTCACTATGCGTTTCGGCAACGCCCCGATCGCTGAACCGGCCTCACTACCGTTTGAAGCCGTGCACTGTGAGGTTCGAGCCGTTTGCGTATGCGTCCACTCGAAAAAGCTCGTTGTATTTGCTCTTCGAGTAGACACGGTTTATTCCGCTCCACTCCTGACACTTACCTGTCGGAATCGTCTTCCGGCCTCCCGTCCATGTTCCCTTGCCGCTCGGTCGAACAACACTCGGCGACATCCAAAGCGACGAGGACTTGCTCCCGGAATAGCAGATCCTCAGTTTCGTCAGTTTGACAGAATTTGTCTTGTGCTCGGAGAAGTAGCCAATAACATTTACCGCATATCTGGGGGATGCATAATTCTCCTTCGTGAACGCAGTCACGCTTTGTGAAGGACGCTTCCCGACAGAGGCTGAGTTGACTGACTCGTCCTTTGCCGCAGCTCTGGTGGCTGACTGCAAAGGGGCGGCCATCGCGGGGGACGCGGATGCGCACAGCGCAAGAACGAGCCCCAGCCCCGCAAACTGTCGCAGAGTTCGCATGTGCATAAAAATACCCTCGTCAAATTCTTAATAGAAAATAGATAGTAAATTACTATACTCAAGCATACGCCACGACTATGCAGCAGGGAGTCCCTGTAGTGCAGAATCCTCCGAGAGGAAGCACGCGCCAAGTTCTTTCTCCCAACGATGTTGAGCAAGGGAAACGTGCGAACCTACCGCCTCGTGCGGGCGAACACGGAGAAGACAAGGCTTTTTGCCTTCAGCTCAGCCCAATCCTGCGTTGCACAGACGCAAGAACGCTACGAAGTTGCGGGAGAAATTCTGCGCGGGCATGCGCGACATCGCACAAGAATCATCCGGACGGAGATGCGAGCCTGGGAACACGTATTGGCGCCAACTTCTGCGCACCAAAAAAGCCTCAGGGCAGCCCGTCTATGACGGACTGCCCTGAGGCTGCGCGAACGACGCCGAACTAGCTCACACCGAGTTCGATGTTTGCGCCCGGGATCGCGGCGAGGAGGTTCTTCGTGTACTCCTGCTGCGGGTTCTCGAACACCTCATCGGTAGTCGCCTGCTCGACGATCTTGCCCTGCTGCATGACGCAGACACGATCGGCGATCAACCGGACGACCGCGAGGTCGTGCGTGATGAACAGGTACGTGAGCCCCAGGTCACGCTGCAGCTCGGCGAGCAGATCGAGGATCTGCGCCTGCACGAGCACGTCAAGCGCGGAGACGGCCTCGTCGAGCACGAGGATGTCCGGCTTCAGTGCGAGACCGCGAGCCACAGCGACGCGCTGACGCTGGCCGCCCGAGAGCTCGTTCGGGTAGCGCGTCGCGAGTTCACGCGGCAGGGCCACCTGGTCAAGCAGCTCGTACATGCGGGCCTTCCGGCTCGCTGCATCGCCGACACCGTGAATCTTCAGCGGCTCCATGATGGTGTTGCCGATGTTGTGCAGCGGGTCGAGTGAACCGTAGGGATCCTGGAACACGGGCTGCAGCGTCGAGCGCAGCTCGAACAGCTCGCGGCCCGACATGCCACGTGTCTCCTTGCCCGCGATCCGCACCGAACCACTCGTCGGCTCCTCGAGCTGCAGCACCATCTTCGCGATGGTCGACTTGCCCGAGCCCGACTCGCCGACGAGTGCCATGGTCTCGCCACGGTTCACCGTGAACGTCGCGCCGGACACCGCGTGGAAGTCTTCCGAACCGAAGTTGCCCTTGCGGATCTTGTAGACCTTGCCGAGGTCAGTGACCTCGATCACGGGCTCGCCCTGGGCAACCTTGCGCTTCTCGCTCTCGGCGAGCGCCGCGAGGTCGAAGGTTTCGGTCGGTGCCGTGGGAAGCGTCGCGTCAGCACCGATCCGACGCGAGGCGAGGCTCGGCGCCGCCGAGACGAGTCGCTTCGTGTACGGGTGCTTCGGGTGCTGCAGAATCTCGCGGCTCGGGCCGGACTCCACGATGTTGCCCTGGTACATCACGATGAGCTTTTCAGCGCGCTCAGCCGCAAGGCCGAGATCGTGCGTGATGAAGACCACAGCGGTGCCGAGCTCGGTGGTGAGCTTCTGGAGGTGATCCAGCACCACTCGCTGCACTGTCACATCGAGCGCGGAGGTCGGCTCATCAGCGATGAGCAGATCGGGCTCAGCCGAAAGGCCAATACCGATGAGCGCGCGCTGCTTCATGCCGCCAGAGAACTGGTGCGGGTACTGCTTCATGCGCTGCTCGGCATTCTGCAGACCGGCCTGCTCGAGCACCTGGATGGCGCGCTCGCGCACCTCCTTCTTGCCCTTCGCCAAGCCGTTGGCACGGATCGCCTCTTCGACCTGGAAGCCGACCGACCACACCGGGTTAAGGTTCGACATCGGGTCCTGCGGCACGAGACCGATCTCGCGTCCACGCAGGGACTCCATGTCCTTCCGACCGATCCCAACGAGGTCGCGGCCCTTCCATTCAACGGAACCGCCCGTGATCTTGCCCGTGCCCGGAAGCAGGTTGATCACGGCGTGCATGGTCGTCGACTTGCCGGAACCCGACTCGCCGACAATTGCCACGGTCTCGCCGGGGAAGACGTCGAAACCGACGCCGTGCAGCACCTCGCGGCGCTCCTTCTTCGTTCCGAACTCGACACGAAGGTCACGGACACTCAGAATTGGCTGTTGCTCGCTCATCGCTGCGCCCTCGCCTTCGGATCGAGCGCGTCACGAACAACCTCGCCCAGCATGACAAAGCCGAGCACGGTGATCGCAAGCGCGAGAGACGGGTAAAGCAGAATCTGCGGATCGTTGCGGAGATCACGCTGTGCGGCTGAGATGTCGTTGCCCCAGCTGATGTAGTCGGCCGGAGGCAGGCCCACACCCAGGAACGAGAGGACCGCCTCGGCCACAATCGCAGCGGACAGCGAGAGCGTCGTGACAACGATCAGTGGTGCAATCGAGTTCGGTAGCACGTGGCGCACAAGGGTCTTCAGCTTCGACAGCCCGAGTGCGGTCGATGCCATCACGAAGTCGGCATTCTTCACGCGGAGGATCTCGGAGCGCAGAATACGCGCGGAGACCGGCCACGAGAAGCCACCGATCGCGAAGGCGATGACGAGCGGGGTCCGATGCTCCTGGAACACGGTCATCACGATGACCGCGGCGAGGATGTAAGGAATCGAGAAGAAGATGTCACCGATGCGAGAGAGCACGGTGTCCACCCAGCCGCCGAAGTAGCCGGCCAGCGAGCCGGCGATCACGCCGCCCACGAAGGTGATGAGAATCACCAGTAGGCCGACCGAGACCGAGGTCGAGGTGCCGTAGATGAGGCGAGAGAAGATGTCCTGCCCCTGCGCGTTGAAGCCGAGCAGGTGCCCATCGGTCGGCCCCTCCTTCGACATGCCGAGGTCGGCAGCGCGCGGGTCGACATTGGTGAACATCGACGGGAAGAGGGACACGACGAGCACGATCAGAATGATGGTCGCGGAGATCCAGAACATCGGCCGGCCACGCATATCGCGCCACGCGTCGAGCCACAGGTTCGACTTCTTCTCCTTGACAACCACGGCATCGACCGCGGCCACCGGCGTCTCGTCGAACGGTGCGACGAAGTGCTCCATTTTCGGGTTCTGCGGCTCAGGCATAACGGATCCTCGGGTCAAGTACGGCGTACAGCAGGTCGACGATCAGGTTCACGCCGAGGTAGATGAGCACCATGAACGTGACGAAGGAGACCACCAGCGAGTTGTCGCCCTTCAGGATCGCGTTGAAGAGTGCGTTGCCGACGCCGGGAACGTTGAAGATACCCTCGGTCACCGTGGCGCCCACCATCAGCACACCGAAGTCGGTTGCGGTGTTGGTGATCGTCGGGATGAGCGAGTTGCGAAGCACGTGGACCGGGACGACTCGGCCGCGGCTCAGGCCCTTCGCGTACGCGGTGCGCACGAAGTCCTGGTTCAGCGTGTCGATCACCGAGGCGCGCGTGAGGCGCATGCTCGTTGCGTAGAGGCTGACGCCGAGCACGATTGCCGGCAGCAGCAGGTCTTGCACGGGGGCTCCCGTGCCGACCGTCGTACGGAACCAGCCGAGCTTGATGCCGAGGCCCCACTGCGCGATGAAGGCGATCACGAAGATCGGGATGCTCATGAAGAGCAGGCCGATGATCAGGTTGACGTTGTCGAACAGCTTGCCCTTGCGCAGACCCGAGATGAGGCCGATCGTGATAGCGAGGATGAGCTCGATCACAATCGCCATCGCCGCGAGCTTGATCGTCACCGGGAAGGTGCGCGCGAGGATGTCCGAGACAGCCTGGCCCGAGAAGCTCATCCCGAAGTCGCCGACGAGAACGCCCTTCAGGTACATGAGGTACTGGACGATGAACGGCTGATCGAGGTGGTACTGCTCGCGAAGGCGCTCAAGAATCGCCGGGTCGGGCGTCTTGTCGCCGAACATCGCGAGGATGGGGTCGCCGGGCATGGCGAAGACCATGAAGTAAATGAGGAATGTGGTGCCCAGGAGAACTGGAATCACCTGGAGGAGGCGGAAAAGGATGTATCTCAGCATGTGCTGACCCTCCCCCGCTCGACTGAGCTATGCATGTGGGTATTCTCTCGCAGTTGTAGTGCGCGGCAAATCTGTGGACTTCGGTGTCGCAGATTTGCAAGTTGGGGGCCGTGCCGCGCGACGGGTAGTCACGCGGCACGGCGGAGGCCCCGGGGCGTGCCCCGGGGCCTGCGTCAGAAGGGTTACTTCTTGGTGATCTCGTGGTACAGCGGCACCGAGTTCCAGCCGAACTCGACGTTGTCCACGTTCTCGCCGTAGCCACCGTTCACGTTGGCGTACCAGAGCGGGAAGGCCGGCAGATCAGCGAGGAGCACTTCCTGTGCCTGCTGGAACTTCTCGTTCGCCTTGGCGGGATCGGTCTCAACCGAGCCTTCCTGCAGCAGCTTGTCGAACTCGGGGTTCGAGTAGTCGCCATCGTTCGAGGAAGCGTTCGTTGCGTACAACGGTCCGAGGAAGTTGAACAGACCCGGGTAGTCGGCCTGCCAGCCGGTACGGAAGGCGGTCTTGATCGTGCGGTTCGTGACCTCTTCGCGGAGGACGTCGAACTTGGGGTATGCCTTGCCAGCGGCGGTGATACCGAGCGTGGAGCTCACGCTGTTCGACACAGCGTCGACCCAGGCCTGGTGGCCACCATCGGAGTTGTAGGCAATCTCAAGGGTGCCCGACCACGGGGAGAGCTTGTCAGCCTCGGCCCAGAGCTTCTTGGCCTCGTCGGGGTTGAACGCGAGCACCTCGGCGCCCTTGAGCGAATCGCTCCAGCCGTCGATGACGGGCGAGGTGAAGTCGCTTGCGGGGGTACGGGTGCCGTCGAAGATCTTGTCCGTGATCTGCTCACGGTTGATCGCCATCGAGATGGCCTGGCGGCGCAGCTTGCCCTCTTCGCCCGAGAAGTGCTCGAGGCGCTCCGGGATCGTGAAGGACTGGAAGATGGCTGCCGGCTGGTTCACAGCGCGGTCACCCAGGTCGTCCTGGAAGTTCGCGAGCTGCGTCTCGGGAATCTGGTCGACAACGTCGAGGTTGCCGCCCATGAGGTCCGAGTACGAAGCGTCCTGCGTCGCGTAGAACTTGATGGTCAGGCCACCGTTCACGGGCTTGCGGGGACCGTTGTAGTCCTCGTTCACCACGAGCTCGATCTGCTCGTCGTGCTGCCATGCGCCTTCGCCGGCCAGCTTGTACGGGCCGTTGACGATCGGGTTCTCACCCTGCGCGTCCATGTCCTCGAACGCAGCGTCGGGCAGCGGGTAGAAGGCCGAGTAGCCGAGGCGCTGCGGGAAGTCCGATGCAGCCTTGTTGAGCTTCACGGTGAAGGTGGTGTCATCGACAACCTTCAGGCCCGGGAGCTCCTTGACGCTGTCCTCGTAGCTGAAGCCCTCAACGTCCTCGAAGAAGTAGCTGTTCAGCTGAGCGTTCTCGGAGTCGGCGCCGTAGTTCCACGCCTTGACAAAGTTCTCCGCCTTGACGGGGGTGCCGTCGGTGAAGGTCGCGTCGTCACGAATCTTGATCGTGTAGTTGATCGCGTCATCGGTCTCGATCGAGGTTGCGATGTCGTTGTGCGCAGCACCGTCAGCATCGTAGTAAACGAGGCCAGCGAAGATCTGGTCGAGGATCTTGCCGCCGCCCACCTCGTTGGTGTTCGTCGCGATGAGCGGGTTCTGCGGCTCCGAGCCGTTGGTCGTGATAATCGCGTCGCTGGCAGCAGCATCGCCACCGTTGTCCGATCCCCCGCCCGACGTGCAGCCCGACAGGGCAAGCGCGCCTGCGGCGGCCAGAGCGATAAAGCTCAGACCCATCCGTGATCGCTTCACTTGTTTCCTCCTTGAACGTGTCCCTCCGGGGCGGCGCGCACGACAAGGTGCGGCCGAATCTATCCCCGAAAAGATTCGGTATATTCCCGCCCAGCTTATCGACCGTTGCAACCGCCCCCGAAAAAATGGACCAGCCGTAACTGCTTCGTGACCGAGAACTGTAGCTCTCCGCAATTGCAATGCCAGAGTTAGGGATACTTTCTGTACATATCCGCAATCTCGGGCGCGTTTCTCCGTACGTAGTCGCACAACACGGAACGTGGAGCGAACCCGCGCGAACGCGCGCGGCCCGGCGCTACGCTGAGCATGTGAGCCCAACTGCACTGCCACCCATCGCGCACTCCCCCGCCGCCCGCACCCGACTCCGCTGGGAGATCGGCATCGTGCTCGCGCTCTCCTTCGGCGCGTCGGCAGTGTACGCGGTCGTGTCGCTCATTGATTCGCTCACCCGCGACTCGGCGCTCGCCGAACAGACCGCCACCATCAATCGTGTGCTCTCCGAACGGCCGGCGTTCGATCTCGTGTACCAGCTGCTCGGCTTCGCCTTCGCGCTCGCACCGGTCGCCCTCGTCGCGTATCTCGTGTGGCAGCCGCGGCGCCCGCACTTCGCCGCGCTCGGAGTGGGCGGGCAGGCGCGCTGGGGCCGCGAGCTGCTCGGCGGGCTTGGCCTCGCAGCCCTAATTGGGATCCCGGGCATCGCGTTCTACGTCGTGTCCAAGCTCATCGGCATCAACGTCACCGTCATTCCCACCGCGCTCGACACCTACTGGTGGACGGTCCCCGTGCTCGTGCTGCACGCGTTCCGCGCAGCGGTGACGGAGGAGATCATCGTGGTGGCATACCTCTTCGACCGGCTGCGCCGGCTCGGAGTCGGCACGGTCGGCGTGATCGTGTCGAGCGCACTGCTGCGTGGCAGCTACCACCTCTACCAGGGCTTTGGCGGCTTCATCGGCAACGTCGTGATGGGGCTCGTGTTCGGGTGGGCCTACCACCGCTACGGCCGCTCAGTGCCCCTCGTTGTGGCGCACTGGATCCTCGACATCGTGAGCTTTGCGGGCTACCCGCTCGCGCTCGCGCTGTGGCCCGCATGGTTCGGGGCGCCCGGCAGTTAGCCGAACGCCCCGATGCCGAAGCTCGCCGAATTGGCCCTGAGCAAGGGCGTGATATTGACTGGTTAGTTGACCTTGATCGATTTCACCCAGGCATCGAGCAGGCCCCAGACCTGGTCGTAGAGTTCTGGCGCGGCCTCGCACGTGGCCGCGGGCTTCGCAACCTCAAACTTTCCGTCCGGAAGCTTCGTGGCACCCCACTCCCCACGCATTGCGGCGCACGATTCGGGGAACGAGTTGAAGAGCTCACCGCTCAACTTGAGGTGGCTCGCGTCTGGAATCTCGAAGTTCGCGGCGCCGAGGCGCTGCGGCCACTCAGACGACGCGTTCCAGGGACCAATCGGGAACGATGAGGTGGGCCCCACATCGACGCTCGGCACCGTGTCTTCATCCGGCTTCTCGGTCTCCGGCTTCTCAGTGACCGGCGTAGTGGGCTTGGGATCGGGCTGCTCGGTGCTCGGCTGCTCCGTTGCCGTCGGCTTCGGAGTGCTCGGCTCGGCGTCTCCCTGCCCACGCGCAATGTTCACGACGACGATCGACGCGAGGATTGCGAGGAGGGCAACAATGCCGACCACGATCCACGGCTTGGCCTGCGCAGCACGGTCGCGCTGGGGCTCTCCCGGGTCTCCCCACGCGCCTCCACGATCGGCAGGGAGCTGCGCGGTCCGAACACGCTCGGCCTGCTCGTAGGCCAGGCGTTCACGGGCGGGGACGGGTTCGGGCGTCTCGTCGGCGGGGCCGAAGAGTTCCTCCAGTGGGTCCTTATTCACACCCCCACCCTAACTACTCAGCATCCATGCTGCGTGCGGGCCACCCGAATGCGGTGGGATTCAGGCGGCACTCACACCCTGGGCCGGGCTGAATCACTCCGCCTGAGCGGCATCAGCGAGCGCCGCGATGTGCGGCGCGTCCGTGCCGCAGCACCCACCGAAAGCCACGGCCTGAGGTGCGAGATCGCGCAGTGCGAGCACGCCGCGTGCAAAATCTGCGGGCGCGTCCCCCGCACCCTCGTCACCGTGCTCCGCGGCGTTGAGCCGGAAGCCGATGATGCGCGAGAGCTCGGGCGCCCCTGCTCCGGCCGCCAGCCCGCGCGCGACCTCACTCGGGTGCGCGCAGTTCACGAGGAAGCCGTCAGCGTAGCCCTCGGTCGCCGCGTCGGTCGCCGCGATCGCAGCGGCAAGGGAGCTCCCATCGCCGAGCATCCCGTCCGCCCCCACCGCAAACGACACCGCGACCGGAACACGCGCTGCGCGAGCGGCTCGCACCACGCCGATCCCCTCGGCGGCATCGATCATGGTCACCGCAGTCACGCGGTCGGCGCCCGCCTCGGCAAGCGCCTGAATCTGCGGTGCGTGATACGCCTCGGCAGCTGCCTCGGTCATCCGCTCTTCCGCGACGTAGTCGTCGAACCGGGGGCCCACGCAGCCGTTCACCACGGTGTCGTCGAGCCCGGCCTGGCGCACGAGGGCGACGGCGTCCGCATTGGCGCGTTCGAGTGCCGCCGCGTCGGCGCCCACCCGGGCGCCCCAGTCCGGGTTCGCGCGCCAGGTCGGCGTGTCGAGCACGAGCGGGAGACCGCGCTCGGCGGCGAGCTCCACGAAGGGTCGATAATACTCGTTCAGCGCGGCACGCCCCTCGACGCTGTCGAGCAGCACGAACGCCGCAAACTCCGGCAGCTCCTGTCCCAGCCGCTCCGTGAGCGCCGTCTCGATCCCGCCATCCGCGAGGGTCACGCGTGCCGAATTCTCTGCTGCCAACGGTGCTGCCTGCGTCATCATTCGCTCCTGTGCTCGATCGGGATCTGGGGTGTTGCGCCGGGCCGGCTCGCGCCGTCGGAAACCAGCAAAGCGCGCAGCTTCTCGCGGCGAGCCGAGAAGCCGGCGACCCGCGCCGCGTGACGCGCCATGATGCCGCCGTCGCGGAGCGCGATGGTGCCCGGATCTTCTCGCTCGAGGCCCGCACGCCAGCGCGCGGCGATGAGTTCCATTCGTGCGTCAACCGCAGCGAGGAGCTCCTCGGGCGCGACATCACCGTAGGCCGCCGCGGCGATATCGACGCGACGCGCGGCGTCGGCCACTGGAATCTCGCGGAGCAAAGGGACCCCCGACCAGCAGAGGAACGCGAGATCTTCGATCGGGCGGCCCGGGCCTGCCCGATCCCAATCAATCATTCCCGCGAACTCACCGTCGAGAATCATCCAGTTGTAGAGCCCGGGATCGTTGTGACAGATCACCTCGCCGTTAGCGAGTTCCTGTGCGCCCTGCCGCCACTCGCGGGCGTCTCGCGGGAAGTCTCGTACTGCATCGTGAAACCGGCGCAGCCAGGCCGCCGCTGCGGCGAGCGCCTCGTCACTCACCTGCTCAGTCTCGGGATCGAGCGTGCGTCCGGGGAGGTACTCCAGCACCTCACGTCCCTCGTCGTCGAATCCCTCGACTTCGGGGATGCCATCAAGGCCGCGCGCGTGCAGGTGCGCGAGCAACTCGTGCACCGCGGGGGTCCAAGGGCCCGTGGGCCGGTGGACGCGCGTCACCCCATCGGCGCCGGCGATCCGCCAGACACCGCCCGATCCGCCCGGCAGGTGTTCGCTCTCCACAATTCGACCGTAGCGCACCGCGGTGCCGACACGCGCGAGCGCGCCCAGGATGTGTCGCTAGACCTGGCGGACGATGTTGCGTGGTCGCCCGGTTTGGCCGTGCAGCTGGATGTGGAGGCGCTCCATGCGGGTGTCGAGCTCGGCGGCGGTGTCGGCCGCGCGCTTGAGCTCTTGCGTGAGTGAGTCGGGCACCTGCCGCGCGTACTTGTAGTAAATCTTGTGTTCAAGGCTCGCCCAGAAGTCCATCGCGATGGTGCGGAACTGCACCTCGACCGGCACGTCCACGCGCCCCGTCGAGAGGTAGACCGGGATCGAGAGGATGGTGTGCAGGCTCTGGTACCCGTTCTCCTTCGGGGTCTCGATGTAATCCTCGACCTCGAGCACGGTGATGTCATCCTGCTGCGTCAACAGGTCGAAGAGCCGATAGACGTCGTTGATGAACGCGCAGGTGACACGCACACCAGCGATGTCGTGGATCTCCCGACGGATCACCTCGAACTCGCTGCCAATGCCGCGCCGCTCGAGCTTCGCAACGAGGCTGTCCACGGACTTCACGCGGCTCGACACGTGCTCGATCGGGTTGTACTCGTGCATGTGGAGAAACTCCTCGCGCAGAATGGCGAGTTTCGTCTCGACCTCCTGCATAGCGAAGCGGTACTCCAGCAGGAATCGCTGCATCTGATCGCCGAGGGTGCGCAGCGCGCTTGCGGAGATGGTGATCTCGTCGTTGTCGGCGGCGGCAAGCGCCGAGTGCGAGTCGGGCTCCGGTTCCTGCGCGGATGCGGCGGGTGCGTCGGTGCTCATGTCAGCAGGCTACTGGCCTAGCTTCGGAAGCCGCTGTGATTTCAGCTGGCCCTCGCCGGTCAGGCGCCGTCGTGCTCCGCGCGGAACACGTGCACGAGGGCGTTCGCGTGGCCGTGCCCCATCCCCTGCTCCTTGAGGAATGCGACCTGCTCCATGTGTTTCTCGCCCGCGTGCGGGCGTAGGAGTGCGATCCATTCGTCGATCGATTTGCCGTACTTCGCCTCGATCGACGGGAAGTACGATTTGGGTCCGGTGGCACGCTCGGTCATGTCGCTGATCTTACGCCTCGGCCGCGTCGTCACGGCACACCGCGCCAGCGGCTGGGAGTGCGCCCGCGAGGAGGTACTCGGTCACCGCATCGTCCACGCACGAGGAGCGATCGGAGTACGAGGCAGCGTGCCCCTGCCCGTCAAGGGTGAGCAGTCGCGCGTTGCCGAGCTCGTCCACCAGCTCCTTCGCGTACGGGTACGGGGTCGCGTGGTCTCCCGTGATCCCAATCACGAGAAGCGGCTCCGCCGTGTCCGGCGCGTGGAACGAGTCCGTAATGTCGAGGCCGCTCTCGGGGAGCGCGTAGCAAGAGAGGTCAACGAACGGCGCAAGGGTGTCGTCCGAGATCTCGGGGCCGCCGAGCAGGCGGGGCATGCCCGCCTCCTCAATGTGCGCGAGCAGCCCCGGGATGTCGGGCTCGATGGGGAACGAGTGACAGCTCACAATCTCCATCGCGAGGTCGATTCCTCCCGCGGGGTCGGGCGCCACCGCCGCACCGATCTCGTCGATCGCGTCTTGGTCGCCAAACAACGCAAGAGCGATACGATCCAGTGCTCGCCCGCGCTCGAAGTGGCTCTGGTAGAGCGTGTCGGTCAGAAACCCCTGCAGGTCCTGCCCAGTAATCTGCGTCCCGTCCGTCGCCTCGAGCGGCTTCTCGTCGAGTTCGCCGAGCACCTTGAGCAGGCTCGCCTCATCAACGAAGGGGCACACCTCGACCTCGTCGCGATACTCGGTGCGGCACGAGGTGGCAAGCGCCACCGTCGCCTTCGCGATCGCCGCCGCCTGATCGAAGGCGTGGATAGGGCTCGCCCACTGCGCGTTCTCCGCGCTGTCGAGCACCATGCGTCCTGCGCGCTCGGGGAAGAGGGTCGCGTACGTCGCGCCGAGCATAGTGCCGTACGAGTAGCCGAGGAAGTTCAGGCGTTCCTCATCGAGCAGCGCGCGCATGAGCTCCATGTCGCGCGCCACCTGAGACGTGCCCATCGTGTGCGCGATCGGGTTCGTCGCCACGCACGTACCGATCTGGATCGCGGTGATCTCCGAGCCGCCGCCATCGCAATCGAGCGGTGTGCTGTTGCCGATCCCACGCGGGTCAAAGCCCAGCAGCCCGTAGCGCTCTGCGATCGGCTCGAAGCCGGGCGACAGCGGCATGCCCAGCATGAAGTCGACGCCCGTAGCGCCGGGGCCGCCGGGGTTGCCGAGCAGGGTGCCGAGCGGCTTCGTGCCGAGCGCGGGGAGGTGCACGACGGCGAGCTCGATCCGATCCCGATCTGTGGGGTCCTCCCAGTCGAGCGGTGCGATCACGGTGCCGCAGCGGATCTTCGCGAGCGTGTAGCCTGCTTCCTCGAGCGCCGCACCGGTGTCGTCGTCGAGGCCGTCCTCGGGAAGGCACTCGCGCCAGGCGATGCGCTGCGCGTAGAGCTCCGCGAAGTCGCGCTCCTGCACCGCCGAGGCGGAGTTCGCGTTCCCTGAGCCTGGTCCCGCCGAGCCACCACCCGGCCAGCCCCGCCACCCGGGGAAGCCAGCCATGCACCCGCTCAGCACCAGCAGCGCGGCAAGCGCTCCCGCGATCGTCGCGCTGCGGACGCTCACGCTGCGCATGCCCGCCCGGCGGTGCGCTCGGCCGGGGCTACGCATCGCGCTGCGCTACGGAGCCTGAGCCCGCGTCCGAATCCATGTCCGAGTTCGCGTTCGGATCGGTGTCCTGCGCCCCGGCATCCGTTCGAGTCTCCTCGAGCGCCCGTTCGAGCAGCGCACGCAGCACCGAGCGATCGACGCGCGCCAGACGCGTGATGTAGAGGCAGGCCTTGCTCGCGGTGTGCGGACCAAGCTCGGCGAGCAGCTCGGGCCAGCGCTCGGCGAAACCAGCCGGGAAGTAGATGGTGTGCTTCGCCTGCGCGGTCGCAAACGCGAGCTCGGGCATGATCCCACCGTGTCCGCTCTCGTACAGGTAGCTGACCTCACCGAAACCGATGATGCGCCCGGCCCAGACAATGGGGGCCTCGCCGCTCACCTCGCGGTGCAGCGCGAGCAACTCGTCGGCTTCCGCACGGCGCGGACCCGACACACGGTCGAGTACCTGCTCCGCCGGCTCGTCGCCCGGGCGCATCGCAGGCTGCTTCGCCGTTCGGCCCCGTGCGGGTGCCGTACCGGCGCTGCTCATCGGTGTTGCTGCCATCCTCGAAGTCCTCCCCCGGGGTTTCGGTGTCAGCCGCCCCGGCTCACTCTCACGCAGCGGCGCTGCACGAGAACGACCACATCACGCCGTAGCGGTCGAATACCTGACCGTACCAGTCACCCCACGGCGCCTCTTCGAAGGGCATCCCCTCAGTGCCGCCTCCTGCAAGGAGTTTCGCGATGTACGCTCGCGCCTCGTCCGGAGTGTCGGTCGTGTAGAGCAGCGAATAGGCCGAGCCGCGCACGGGGTAGTCCGTGCCAGGGTCCATCGAGTCGCCGCCGGCGATCACCCCCGCGGGTAGGGTCAGCGTTGCGTGCGCAACCGCCTTCGCGTCTGGCTCGAACGGCATGCCCGGCATGGGCGGCATGTCGCCGTAGCGCAGGATCTCGAGCTCACCCCCGAACACTTCGTGCCAGTGCTCCATTGCTTCGCCGGTAGACCCCGGCAGCGAGATGTATGTGGCCAGTGTGTGCGTCATGATGACTCCTTCGACGGAGCGGATGGGATCCGCGTGCGCTCAGTATGCACCTGGCCCAGGCCCCGCGGAAGCCCCTGGCGCACATTCAGTAGACGGGGATCAGTTTGCGCGCCGCACCACGCTTGATTTCAGCATCATCTTGCCGAAGCCGGGCACGCGTGCATCGATGTCGTGCCCGCCGGCGCCGCCCGGCGCAAGCCGGATCCCGGTCACCTTCGTGCCGGCCTTGATCGAGCCACCCCCGCCGCCCGAGACCTTGACGGTCTTCACGACCGTCACCGTGTCGCCGTCCGAGAGCACGTTGCCCACAGAGTCGCGAATCACGTCGGCACTCGCGCTCGCCCCGTTGTTTGCGTCAGTACCGTGAGCCACACCGTCGCCAACCACGGCCGCCCACTCGTGCGCGCACATGGGGCAGACGAGCAACGCACCCATCTCGTACGCGTACTCGCTGCCGCACTCGGGGCACGGCGGGAGCTGCGTGGTCTCGGGGGTCTCGTCAGTCATGGCGTCCTCCTCAGGGCTCGCGGAATACCGGCGCCCGGAATCGAGGCTGGCCGACTTCAGACCATACCGTGCTCGGTGCCCCGCTCGTCGTCGCTATCGATCCGCGTCATCCTCATCGTCGTCTGCCTCGTCGTCGCCGCCAAGGCGCTCCTCAAGGACGGCGAGTTCGGCTCGCACCGCGGCGAGGACCTCGGGATCGTCTTCCCAGAGCTCACGGAACTCAGAGTCGGGCTCCAGCATCTCGGAGAGCAGCTCGATCCCACGCTCGAGCAGCGCGTCGAGGCGCTCGAGATCGCCGGGCCAGATATAGCCGCGCCCGAGCACGGCAAGGAGGTAGCCGGCTGCCCGAATGCGGTCGTAGTCGTCATCCGCTTCGAACGCCTCGGAGATGCGCGCATCCGCGTCAACTCCCTCGAAGAACTCGGCGAACCAATCCGCCGCACCATCCGTATCCCAGGGTGCGCTGCCCCATGCCCCCATGTGTGCTGCCTCTCGATTCGTATGGACCTCGACCGGTCGATCTGGCCGTGTTCTGAGTGTAGCGAGCACATCAGACACGCGAATGGGCTGCAGCTGACGTTTGCGCAAACACACGGTTCACTCCACCAGGGGCGCCTCCGGCAGTCCATCCTCACCGAACACGATGCCCTCGCGTTCGAGGCGCTCGCGAGCCGCGTGGTGCACCACCCCGCGTCGCGCCGGCTTCTCCTCGAGCATTCCGAGAATCGTCTCCCGGCTCGTATTCGGGTGCTCGGCGACGGCGACGCGCACGCTCCAGAAGCGATCCTGTGCAAAGCGCGCAAGCACCGCGGGGCTGGCATCCGGGTTCAGCGCCGCAGCATTGCGAATGGACTGGTTCGTGTCGGTGAAGAACGGCTCGAACTCGTCGTCCGTGTGGGCCCCCAGCGCGCGGACGTAACGTTCTTCTTCAGCAGCCCGTTCTTCGGGTGTCTTCCGCTTTCCCATGGTGTCCTCCACATTGTTGGCCTCCGCAACCGGCCCACGGCACGGTCGTCTCGCCCGGCCGTGGCGATCTCACCCGAGGCTAGCGTTCCGCAACCACCACCGACACTTCCACGCTGAATCCATTAGGATCCTGCCCGCGAATCGTTTGCCGCACCTCCATACGCCCGAGGCGCAGCTCGATGCCACGCTCATCGAGCGCGTCGAAGAGCGCGACGATCGCGGGGTGCGTCGCCCCCTCCGGGAGTTCTTCCCCCTCTTCGGGCCGCCACGTCGCAACGAGCTCGGTGCGGGGTGGCAGCGTGCCTGCCCGGTCCCCGGGGAAGGTCCACGCGGCGCCGAGGGAATGGGGCACTTCCCAGCAGCCCATGAGCGCAACACCACCGTTCTCGCCGGTCCCCAGCGTCGTCCAGAACTCACCGCTCACCGGGATTCTCGCGTCGGCGAGACGCTCGAAGAGCTCCCCGAAGACCGCGTTCGCTTCGTCGTCGGTCAGCTCGTCGAGATCGTCGCCTGGTGCGTGCAGCGCTCGTCCAACGAAGTGCTGTTCGGGCTGCTGTCGAAGTTCGACATGGACCGGAACTCGCAGTGCGCGAAGTTCGTTCACCGCGGCCTCGTGCGCGAGATCCTCCCGCGCGCGCTCTTCGAGCACACGTTCACGGTGAGCTTCGAGCGCGTCGAGTGCCCCGTCAGCTCCAACTGAACTCGCGCCCAGCGCCTCCGCGATCTCCGGCAGCGGCACCCCGCCCGCCCGCATCGCTCGAATGGTCGCGCCGGTACGCACCTGCCCTTCGGCGTACCAGCGGTATCCCGACCGCTCATCCACCACCTCGGGAGCCAGCACCGCTTTCTCTCCGTAGTGGCGCAGCGCTTTCACGCTCAGTCCGGTAATCCCCGCGAAATCTCCGATTTGCAACATGATTCAAGGATGCAGGCTCCCGCTACGGGAGGGTCAAGGAGGAGCTCCCTCCGCCTACTCGGCGAGCCCGTCCACGATGATGTGCAGATTTGCTGTGCCCAGCGACAGCACGTGTTCTCCGGGCACGAACGTATCGAGGCCAGCGAGGAACTCACGGATCGTCCGGGTGTCCTCGGCGTCGGGCACCTCAAGCACCAGGGACTCCACCTCCGTGTTGACGGGCACCGTGACGTAGGTATAGCCGTTCTGTTCCTCGACATTCAGGTTCGTTGAGTACTCCACACCAAGCACCGTGGTGGTGCGCACATCACCCGCGGGCCACAAGGACCAGGTCACCGCGCCGATCGCAAGCGCCGCGGCAGCTCCAACGCCGAGCCAGAGCGCACGATGCCGAGAGCGACCGGGACGCCCAGCAGACGCGCTGGGTTCCGCCCCAGTTCCCTGAGCCGCCGTCGTCTCCGCAGCTTCCGCAGCCTCCGCTGCGTGCTCACGCTCAGGCACTCCATGCTTTGCCACTCGGGGTTCCTCCGCTTCCACTATTTGCTTTCCTGCTTCGCGCGCTGTCGCCGCAGGCCGAGGAGCACCCCGCCTGCTGCGAGCAGCAACACCCCGAGTACGGCGCCAATACCGAGCCCGGTTCCCGTGACCGCGAGATCGCCGATCACGGGAAGGCCGGGCGTCGGCGTGACTGGCACAGGCACCCGCGCAAACGGGTAGCTGAGCGTGAGATCATCGCGCACACTCGCCAGGTCAATCCGAGTCGCTGACGGCTCATGATCGTCCACAGCGGTATCGGCACCCTCAGCGCTTTCAAGCGCTTCGGACTCCGCATCCGCCAACTCCACAATCTGCGCTTCGAGCGAAACGGCGCGCTTCCCGTCGGGCTTGGCCGTCAAACTCCCAGCGCTCAGGCGGAAGGCCTGCGGCACAGCCACAGTGGTGCGGTACGTGCGGGGCAGCAGGTAGCCGGGAGCCGCGGCGTCGTACTCGGTCGGCAGCACCGCGAAGGCATAACGCCCCTCGGCATCAGTTCGTTGCGTCGACTCACCGTTCGCGTCAGTAGCGACCTGCCAGTCTCCGTCAACGCGCTCCCACAGCGTCACCTCCTGATCAGCGAGCGGCGCTTCACCCGACTCTTGCTCGCCGTCCTCGTCCGCGTCGTCCCACACAGTTCCCCCAACGGTGGTGAGGTGCGGGTAGGTTTTCACACCGATATCCATGTGCAGGTCGTCGCGGGATGAGGCGAGATCGACCACACCGTCCGTATGATCCACGATCGAGAAGACGCGCGTCTCCCCCACGTGTGAGGCGGCTTGCGGCAGCTCAGGTGCCGTCGTCGTTTCGCTCAGCGTACTGATGTCGCTGTCGATCTCCCGATCGTCGCCGACGTTGAGCGGCGACCAGAGCTGGTACCCCGCGCGCTCTGCGGTGACACGATACTCACGCGGCGCGAGGAATCCCGCAGCCCCCTCCTCGAAGTGAGTGGGCCCGACTCGGAAGCGGTACTCCCCGAGGGCGTCTGTCATCTGCTCGCCGACGCCGTCAAGATCGGCGGTGCGGATCCACACCCCGTCGACGCGCTCCCACAGGGTCACCATGCGGCCAGCGATCCCCGCTTCATCGGCGTCCTGAATGCCATCGTAATTCGCGTCCTCCCACATGCGCCCACCAATCGTCACCTCGGTGTCGAACATGGAGAAACCGGCGTCCGCGCTGAGCACATCGTGTGCGTCATCAAGATCAAGCACCTCAGCGGCGGATCCCGCGGACCTTGCTTCGATCAGCGAGATCGGATCGGTGAGCACGGTGCTGAACGGCTTCGGGATCGGGATCCCGTCGACGTCGCCGCCTTGCTGGCGGAAGAACACGTTGTTCACCTCAACCAGCTGGAGATTCGCTGGGGCGTCGAGCCGCACGCGGTACTCCGCGGGGGTGCGGTAGTGCGGCGAGTCCTTGTCGAGATCGGCGACCTCGACCGTGAATGCGTAGTGCCCGTCCGCGTCTGTAATGACCGTGTGGTGACCGTCAACGTCCGTGTACGGTTCCCAGAGCCCAGAGTCTCGGTTCAGGGCGTACACGGCAGCCTCGATCCCCGGGATGCCGGGCTCGTCGGGACCTTGCGCTCCGTCTGCGTCCGCATCGTGGTACACGGTGTCTCCGAGAACCCGGATCGAGTCGTGCGTGATCACGCCGCCGTCGATGCGGTCGGTCCCTGCCGTCGTCGTGTAGTCGGCGCGGCCGTTGCCGTCAGCCGACACGAGCGAGAACTCCTCCGAGATCACGGTGTGCGCGGGATCCGCGATCGCGTGGCCGTAGCGCGCGCCGCCACCTTCGAGCAGCTCGGCAAACTTGGAGTTCTTCGCGTCGTCGCTGCCGACCGCGAGCGGGGAGATCGTCTGGCGCGAGCTGAGAGCGAATTCGACGACGTAGCGGTGCGGCTGATCGAGGTGCCCGGTCGCGGGATCCTCCTCGGCCACCGCCACGGTGAACGCGTAGGCTCCGTCGGCGTCCGTCTCCGTTTCGGCGACGGGCACAAGTTCGCCGTCGACCACACGGTTGAGCACCACGCGGATGCCCCCCAGCCCGGGCTCGTCAGCTCCCTGCAGTCCATCGCGATCTCGGTCGTCCCAGATGAAGTCACCGACCTGCGCTTCGCGCTCGAGCGGCACAAGCCCCAAGTCGACGTCCTCTGCCGGGACCCCCGTGCGGGTATCGATGGGCAGCAGCTCGTTCTGGAGCACGCCGAGCACGCGGGGCTCGGACACCGCGGTGAGCGTCGCGCCGCGAGCTGACTGAGTGAAGTCGTTGTCGACGGTGGGATCGTCCCCGGCGCCGAGCGCCGTGATCCCCTGCCAGAGCGGCACCTCGGTGACCCGCACGCGGTACTCATATGGCGTGAGCTGCACACTGTCGATGATGTGCAGTTCCTCGAAGCGGTACGACGAGACACCCGTCTGTCGGATCGGCTCGTCGCTGTCGCGCGCCGCAGCCGGTTCGATCATGCGCCCCGAAGCGTCCTGCCGCGCGGTGACCCAGCCGGCCGCGGTACGCACCTCGAGGGTCGCCGTGTAGCGGTCCTCGGCGGCGGCGACCTCAGCCGCGGTCTTCGTGCCGCTCGCGTCGGCGTCGATGAACACCTCGCCCGAAAGCTCCGAGCGCGCGTGCGCCATGAGCCCGAGGTCGATCGTGTTGTCGGTGATGCCAAACACGACGCCCGTCACATCGTCGATTTCCACGACGCTGATCAGGTGTTCACCGAGGGACACACCAGAATCATGCATCGTCCCGTTCGGGAAGAAATCAGAGTCGGTCTCACGTGTGCCAGTGGGCGACAGCCCGGGCGCGTGCGTCGGCGCGAACGTGTAGCCGGTGACGAGCTCTCGGACGACGACCTGGTACTTCGTCGGCAGTGCCTCAGTGCCGTCGTAACGGACGCTCGGCACCTTCGTGAAGTAGTAGAAGCCGTCCTCGTTCGACACTGTGTTTTGGGTGTAGTCGGTGCGCGTCCAAGTGCCGTCGATCTCGACGTACTGCTCGAGCTGAAGCTTCTGCCCCGCAATGCCCGGCTCACCGGCGTCCTGGAGCCCGTTCCGGTTGCGGTCGTCCCACACCCGGTTGCCGATCACGCCGTACGTCGTCTTGTCGTAGAAGCCGATACTCACGCTCTCGCGCGGCGCGAAGCCGGAGGCGAAGAGCCCCTCCAGGTCGAAGTTCAGCGGGTTCGTCTTCACGATCCGCGTGCCCTTCTCGTTCAGGCCGTCGTTGTCGTTCGCCTCGGCGAACGGGTCGCTGTGGTGGAGGAACGGGGAGACGAGCCGCTCCGAGTTGAACTCGCCGTTCTCGTCGGTGATCTCCAGATAGTACTGGCGGTCGACCGGCAGCAGCGTGAAGCGGTAGGCCCCCTGGGCATCGGTCACGGCGACCATCGGGCGGCCGTGGGGGTCGCGCACGGTCTCGCCGCTCAGGTGCTTCAGCGTGACGTGGTAGCCGGGGATGCCCGGTTCGTTCGACCCCGCCTGGTAGCCGTCGAGGGTGTCGATGTCTTCTGCGAACACCGTGCCGCCGAACTCGATGGTTTGCGCGACGCCGAGGTCGAAGCTCATGCGCTGCGCGTCGTCCGTCGCCGAGTCGACAGTCGCCGCCTCGGTGATGGCGACGAGCGCGGCGTCGTCGACCGCGGCGGGGATGTCGAGCGGCTCGCCCGGAGCGAAGCTCTCGACGCCGGCGCGCTCGAACACGGTGCGCGTGGTGGTCGAGAACGCATCGTACTCGCGCGGGAACTCGAACAGCACCCGGTAGTCGCCCGGGCGGATGTTCGAGAAGGTGTAGTACCCCGAGTTGCCCGCGATGTCCGACTCGGTGACGGTCACGAGCGGACCTTCGGAGGGGATGGGTCGCTGGAACACCTCGTCGAGCACCGACGTGCCGGTGGCTTCGTCGACGACTTCCCACGCGCCCGAGACCTCATGGATCGGGTTGCCGAGCGCGTCGACGTTGTACCCCGCGGGCGTCAGGAGCGTGACGCGCACGCCATTGATGCCGGGATCGTCGATCTCGCCGTCGAAGTCGAGGTCGCGGGTCGGCTGCAGGTGCGTGCGGCCGTTGCCGTCGCGCACAGCGTCGCCCTCGTCCTGCTCACCGTTGTAGTTCACGTCGTTCCAGACGTAGTTGCCGAGGTAGACGCCGTCTCGCTTCTCCGTCGCGTAGACACCGGCGTTGTTCGACTCCTGCGGGATGAAGCGGCTCACCCGCTGCGTCGCCATGAATGAGTTCCACAGCGATGCTTCGGCCTTGCGCTCGGCACCGTCGAACTGCTCCAGGTAGACGGGTGCGTTGAGGGGCGAGCGCATCGTGTAGCTGAGCTTCAGCTTGTTCTGGCCGGGCAACTGCTCGGTTGCACTGTTAAAGAGCACAAGAATCGACTGCGCGCGGTGCAGCAGCTCCGGGCGGTCCGCCACGTCGGCGAGCGGCACGAAGTGTTGATCGCGCACCGCAGAAGGAGCGCCGGGCAGACCGAGCGCGTCGTAGAACGACTCGCTTGCGGCCTCCGCGTGGGGCACCAGTTCGGTCTCCACGATCTCGCCGGCCTGCTTCGTGAAGGGCCCGACAAAGACGGTGTACTCGCTCGGCCGGTACGTCTTCTTGTCGGCACCCTCCCGCTCGAGCTTCACGCTGTCAGGGCGGAGCCAGGCCGAGTACTGCGATCCGCGCGGGATCGTCGCGTTGGTGATGGAAGTGTCCCCCGCCGAGGGCAGCACGTCGTAGATGATCGGGTACGGGTAGGGCCGGTCTCCCGCTTCCTTCGAGTTGTCAACGGACACCTCAAAGGTAAAGTCGCCGCCCTGGCGCACAGGCGTCTGCTCAGGCGCAACACTGCCCGCGCGGTTGAGGTCGGAGTACGCGACCTTCCGCTTCCCGAAGTTGTCGTAAGTCTCGTACTGGAACAGCGACTTCTCCGAGAAGACCAAGCGGTCGTTCATCAGTTTGTTGTCGTTGAAGTCGTGACCGTCAGTTGAGTAGCCGAGGCGGTTTGCCGCGTTCTGCTGCGAGTTCAGCGGGTGGAGCAGACCAGTGTTGTTCGTCACCATGGCCCGGGACTTCAGGTCCTCTGCGTCAGCACCGGGCGAGTACGCGTCGACCGCGCCGATGAACTCGACGACGATCTTGTCGCCCGGCATGACGCTGCCATCGAACCACACCGACACGACGTTCCGGTCGAAGCCGGGCCAGGATCCCGTCGCGATCCGCGTGTGCTTCAGGTGCGACTCGGGATCCGCCTCGCTGCCGTCGGCGCGCACGAGCTTCCACGTCCACAGATTCGTGTCGGCGGCGGTGAGCGAGTAGCGCGAGCGGTGCGCGCTGTCGAGCGGGTGATCGGCGGTGATGTCGGCCTGCGGCACGTAGGTGAACGCCCCGCCGGATTCCATCACGGTGGGGAGCTGGAACGTGACGAAGGGGTTCACCAACGTGTCCTCGGCGTACGTGTTGTCCTCGTCGCGCGACCACATCGATCGATCGGCGTTGATGAACTCGCCGCTGAACTTCAGATGCGGGGACGACTTCGGCGCGATCGCCGTGATGTCGGACCACCCGAAGCGCTGATCGCTCGGCTTCGTGGAGTCGCTGCGGTAGTAGAGCGAGTCGTACTTCACGTTGACCACGGGGCGCGACGGGGTGAGGTAGGAGCGGGTCTCGCTCTGCGCGAGCTTTGACACCCGCGTCGAGACGTAGTTGCCCCAGAACTGGGCCGTGTCGTAGACGAACAGCGTCGACTTCGCGTTGGACCCGATCCGCACGCCCAGCGAGATCGCGTGGTCCGTGACCGAGGCCGGGTAGGGCGAGGTGCTCCGGTTCGTCGGATCGGTGTCGAGCACCGACTGCGTTCCCGGGGTCTCCGGGTCCGCGTCGATCGCGAGGCGCGTGCCCTGCGGCACGAGGTTCGTTTCGGGATCGAGCGCGCGCACCACGATGCGGATCTTTTGCAGGCCTGGCTGCGTCGCCGCCGGGATCTCGAAGCGCTCGTTGCGCAGGATCGAGGTGCCGCCCGGGTTGAGCAGCGTCCAGGCCCCCGCCTCGTAGCCGTCCTCGGCGAGCTCGTCGGAGACGTAGACGAAGGTCTTGAAAGCGTCGTCGATCTCGGTGCCCGCATCGGCGAGCCGGTCCACCGTGCGCTGCGGCAGCTCCCACGTGCCGGAGGTGACGTAGCGCGTGTTCGTGGTGATCGGCTGGTTGCTGACCGAGACGGTGCTCTCGTTCGTCGTGTCCGTCGGGAGGATGTTCTCGATCACGAGCTCGGTGAGCCCGGAGCCGGTGTTCTCGGCGTGGGTGATGAGGTACTCAATGGTGTCCGAGGAGTTGAAGTACGTATCGCCCGAGAGCCCATTCGAGTAGGCGATGCGGGGCCGGGTCGTGTTGACGCGCACCTCGGCGCGCGGCTTGAGGATCTCGATCTCCGCGGAGTCCGCGGCGTAGCGGCCGGCGAGGTCCCCGTTGCTGTCGATGTCGATGCCGGTGCCTCGGTCGCTCGTATGCGTGTGGTACGCGATCGACGCAAGCGATTGGACGATGAAGTCGGCCGGGCGTTGGGCTCCGGGGGTCCCACGCGGGATCAGCGTCGTGTCGTCCGTGATCAGGGAGACGTACGTGTCCATAACGAGCTCGTCGGCTGTCCAGACCGTGTCGTCGGAGACGACATTGTCCTCGTAGCCGTCGACCAGATGCAGTTCGGTGAGAAGCGTGAAGCGCTCGCCCGACTTCAGCTCGCCGCGCGTGCCGCGCTCCCCAGCAGGCGGCGTGACCACCCACTGGATCCGGTTGCGCGTCGCGTCGACCGCCGGCTCGGCCGGCGTCATCCGCTCAACCGTGTAGCCGCGGGCCTCGAACTCGGCGCGGTCCAGCACCTCGTCACCGACCGCGATACGCACCTCGTCCGTCGCTGCGGCGAAGTTCGTAACGAACTGAGTCACCACGAAACGCGCGTTGTGCACATCGCCCGCGGTCTTCAGCCGCTCGTACGGGTTTGTCTCGTCCTCAGGCGCGTTCGACACCTCGGTTGCGAGCCAGTACTTCCCCGCGGCATCCACCTGGATCAGCTCGGCGAGCGTCCCGTCGGCGAAGGAGGCGGCCTTCGTGGTGTTCGTGATCGACGGCTTCTTGAGGTTCAGGTCGCTGCTGCCGTACGCACCGGTCGTGGCTCGCGCAGCCGCCCCGCCGGGCAATCCTGCCCCGCTGGATGCGCGCTCCTGAGTCAGCTCACCCGCGCGCTCGGTCCAGCCCGTACCCGCGTTCAGGGTGAGCTCGGTGTCCGCGCCGTAGGGCTGCGTGGAGGCGATGAGGCGCTCGGTGATCTTCAGCGCGCCCATGTTGCTGCTCCATGTGCTCGTCGCATCGCGCCGGATCCGGTCGTTCGCGGTGATGGCGAGGCCATTCGAGGACTTCACATTGTTCGGGGCGGCCGAGACACCCTGGTCGCGCGCAGAGAGCGACGGGGGTGCGCCGGTCGTATAGCGCTCTGAGACGACGGGAGCGAAGACCGGCCGCTGCGTGCCCGCGAGCGCGAGCAAGTGCTGATAGCGGCTGTCGTCGGTGTCAGCACCGTAGAGCGGCGTGTCGATCGTGGCCACGCGGGGCGTGATCTCGAGCGATTCGCCGGTTGCGATCTCGGTGGCGCGGTCGGCGCGAGCCGTGAAGTGCAGCAGGAAGCGCTCCCCCAGCTTGTCCTCGAGCCGTTCGACGCGCACGTCGAAGAGCTCACTCAGATCCCGTGCTGGTGCCGAGCTGCCAAGTCCGAGCGTCTGCGCAGACGCCGAGAACTCGACGCTCTGCTGCTGTGCGAGCTCGCCGTCGTAGCGGGCGACCGTTCCATCCGCGAGGACGGGGGCGATGCCGTAGGGCAGTGCGATGGTGACGGTCGGCTCGAACCAGGTGCCGCGCGCACCGCCGATGGTCTGGGGTGCGTTCTTCCAGATGTCGTCGTTGAAGTTTTCCCCCGAGTAGCGGTTGTAGCCACTGTTCACCCGGTTGTACTCGCCAAGCACCTCGAGCTGCTGATTCTCGACGGTGGAGCGGATCGAAAACTCCTCGTACAGATCGACGCTGAAGTCCTCGATCGTCGAATCGATCCCGGCGGGATACGCATCCTTGCTCGCGCTGCTCCACACGCGGAGCGTCGGTCGGCGCATCGTGATCTGGTCGCCCGTGACGAGGGCAGGGCGACCGCCGTCGACAGAGGTCGCGGTGCCCTGCGCGTTCAGGCCGCGCACGTAGCGGCCCCACGGCTCCACCGCAAAGTACGAGGTGTAGGAGCCGAAGTCATAGGCGAGGTCGTTCACGTTCAGGCCCTGCGCCATGCCGTCGTTCGGGAAGCGGGCAGTGTTGTACACGCCAATCGAGCGGTTGAACCCGCCGTACTCCGCGCCGTAGATCTCGAGGTATTCCTCGGGCGCGATCGTGCTGAGGGTGAACTGGTCGTGCCAGAGTGAGAGGCCCTGCGCGTTCGCGGGGACCTCTCCGGCGACGCGCACCCGAATCTCGACGCGCTGCGTCTGCAGGTTCTGGTCAGCGGCAGCCGAGCCGAAGAGCCCGGTCACCTCGCCTGCGACCCGCACCCGGAGCACGTAGGGGATCCCGTCATCGCGGGTCGACTCGGCGTACGTGCCAGCCTCCTGCGACTGGGCGGGAGCTCGGTAGCCCTGATCGTTGTCCGGGCTCTGGAGGATCTCAACCTCGCTCACCAGTTCGCCGCCGCCGCCGCTCAGCGCGGCCACTCCGAGGAGTTGCCCGGACTCGTCGTACGGGCTGATCCCCAGCGGGAGGATTTCCGTGTACTCGAGCCCGCTGCCGATCGCACGATCGCCGAGGTTTGCCGCATGGAGTCGCACGGTGAATTCCTCGTGCAGTTGCACGGCGTAGCTGTAGTCGTCCTCGACGTATGGTGTGTAGCCGAGCCGATGCCGCTCGTACGAGTTCAGCGAGCCGTCGTGCTCGACAAAGTTCGCCGCGTCGGTGCCCCACGCGGCGCGCTCCGTATCGGGCACCATCTCGCTCGCCCCCGAGAGCCAGGCGCGGTTCAGTTGCATTCCGTCCTGCGCCCAGAGAATTCGCTCCGGCGCGGTGACCGCGCCGTCGGCCACACGCGCCTTCGTGACGTACGCGAAGTTCTCGTCGAGCGCGGTCGATGAGAAGCTCGTGTAGAGCTCGCTCGCGGCAGTCTCCCGGAGATGTGCCGTGTGCGACTTCTCGACATTCGCCGAGGCATCGTAGTAGGTCGCCTGGACGTACGACCCCGGCGAGTTGCTCGCGTCGCGGCGCCGGTCGTTGGAGCCGGGCAGCCAAGAGTGCGAATTCGACAGGAATTCGGAGGCGGTCATCTCGTGCCCCCGGTCGCCAGTGATCCCGGCATCATGGAGCAGCGCAGCGAGATCCATCGAGGTCTGCTTCGCAGAGTTCGCGACGGGAATGTTGCTGCCGTACCAGCCGAAGAGCGGCGCGAACACCGCGGTGCCATCCGCATACTGCGCGCGGGGCAGATCGTGCTGTCTCGCCTGAGCCGAGTACACAATCTCGAGCTGTTCGCCGCGGCCGAGATCTTCATCGGCGAACGTGTAGCTGAACACGTTGAAGTCGATCGTGTCAGCCGGGTTTACGGTCGTGTTCACGGGCTCGGCGGAGGAGAGCCGTCCCCAACCGTCGTTGTGCCGGTCGTTTGCGAAGGTTTGGGCTCCCGCGACGTCGAGGCCGGTCACCGAGCGCATGGTGACCTCGGGCAGCGTGAAGTCACGCGGGGTGCCCGCGGCGTCGAGCATGCGGATTTCGAGTACACCGGCGGCGACGGCGCCGGCGACGTCGAGTTCCCCGGCGTGCACGAAGCGGCTCAGCTCGGTGCTGAGGTACTCGGGGATCTTGTCGACGATCACCGGGTGGCGCAGCGGCGCCTTGCCGTAGGGCGTGTTCGTGTTCGTGCCTTGATCTGTGCTGTGGTTCTTCGCAGTGAGTCGGTAGTGCACGTCGTCGCCGGCCACGTAGCCGGTCTTTCCCGGCTGCGCGCCGTTGTAGGGCGCGGTCGCCTCGGCTCGGGTGTCGAAGGACTGGATGTTGAACTCGACCGTAGGGATCGCCTTGTACACGGTCTGCGCTGCCTCGGTGCGGTAGCTGTACTCCGCAATGCCCGTACCCGTCTCGTCCTGGTGCGTGAGGCGCGTCTGCGCCTGCGAGGTGAGGCGGTAGGACTTTGTGTTCTGGGCCGCCGGCGTGCGCCAGTGCCCGATTCCGGAGATCTCAAAGTTCGATGGCCCAGCGTCCGCGTGCACGGTGCCGTAGCGGATCCAGAGCTTGTTGATCTCGCGCATCGTATGCTCCGACGCGTCGAAATCAGCCGCGTCGACCCACTTCCCGTCCCGGTCCTGGAACAGGACTGTGGGCTGCGCGGAGGCCGCGGCACCCTCGGGCACGTTGAGCGCCGGAACGGTCGGAAACTCCGTCAACTCGAAACCAAGCAGGCCGCCGGTGTCAAGAGTGAGGAACAGGTCGATGGCCGTGTTGTCATGTCGGATCTCGTTGCCGATGTTCTTCACGGTGAGGGTCATATCCTCGCCGGACACGTTCTCGCGGTCGAAGCGGCTCTCGATGACGAGCTGCTTCGGATCGGCGTAGCGATACGCGGTGTTCGTCAGTCGCCCGAGCTGCTCAGCAAACGCATCGCCGTCAAAGTTCACCGCGGCGGTGGATCCCGTCACGCGGTTCCCATTCGCGCCATCGCTGTTGTAGCTCATGAAGTGGTGTGTGTAGGCGGGCCGCGCGTACACGTTCCACTGCAGGGTCTTGCCCTGGGTCGCGCCGAGGATGCTCGGCTGGTCGTTCGTCGCCGTGTATTCGACGACAAAGAACACAGACTCACCGTCGTGCAGCGTGACGTCGAAGGCGACGTCAGCGCGCTTGCTGTTCTGACGCGTGATCCGCACCTGATCCTCCGGCACGGTGACTGCCGTATTGACGCTCTCCGCGATGACTCCTGCTCGGTTCGGATCGGCGAGGAGGTACGCCGAGGAAGCCTGCACGTCGGAGACCGCAAGGAAGGCGGGCGCCTCGATGTGCGCAACCGGGGAAAACACCGGGAGCGATCCGGGGCCAGCGTCATCGCTCGCCGTCGTTCCGACGTTCCGCAACTCGTAGAGCACACGGGTCGTGTCGCCGACCGCGATGTTTGCGAAGTCGATCTGAGTCCCCGTATCTGCGTCGTAGAACAGACCGGTCGCGTCGGCCCGCGAGAAGTCTTCACGGAGATGCACAGCGTGCGCCTGCATCCGCGCCACGCGGGTGAAGACTCGTGGCGCCGCGGCGCTGCTCGAGCTACTCGCGAGGCGCAGCGTCGGCTTCTCGCCTGAGTTGCCCCCGCCCGCGGAAACGAAGATCGGGTTATAGGAGGTAACCACCGCGCTCGCGGTGAAGGCGCTATGCAGCATGATCTGCTCATCGCTGCCCTTGCTCCGCTCCGTCACGAACGTCGGCTTCGAGCTCCAGCTGGGTCCGTCGGCCGCCTCGTCGACCCACACGCCCGTGACGAACAGGTCGCCCCCGTCGCGCATGCGGGTAGGAAGGGGTTCGTTCGAATTCCCTCGAGTGATCGAGCCCCACAGGCCGACCGTGCCATCGCGCGGCGCGAACGCCACGGAGATGCTATCGATGTGTTCCTTGAGCAACGTCGCTGTACCGCCGAGCGTCACATCGAACGGCTGTGACCGCAGCGTTCCGTCTGCGAACAGGCTGCGCAGATCGAACTCACGCATTCCTGTCTCGGGGTTGGCAATGAAGCGATCGCTGGCAATCTCAACCGTTGTGCCACCCTGCGTCACCGTGACTCGTTCAACCGACCAGTCTCCGGCGAAGATGTCCTCCGGGATCGCAACAAGCTGCGAGCGATACGCCGCGTCGGGAGTGAAGGTGATGACGGCATCCTTGATGTCCGCTTCGGAGGTGTTCTCGATCCCCACGGCCACCTGCGTGGTGCTCGGCGTAATCCCGTCAGCCTGGTAGTCATACACCTTCACGCTGTCGAAGCTCATGTCGAGCTTCGCGCCCAGCTTCGGCGTGTAGCCGGTCAACGTCGCACTCGACGTGTGCATGAGGGCTTTCACCCCCGTGTCGCTCGGCACGCGGTAGAGGTTCGTGGTGCCCTGGAGCGCGCGGTTTCCATTGACCACACCCGCTACACGCACGTCGACCTCGGCAAGCGAAGCGCCAAGCGTGTCGGGGGCGATGCCATCAAGCTCTGCGGTGCGCTCTCCGAATCCGGCGACCTCCTCAAAGATCGCTTCAAAGCGCTTGGGGTAGGAGCCTTCCTGACCGAACGAGACCGTAAACGTCCCGTCGCCATCGTCGTGGATCCCTCGCTCACGGGAGTTGTCGTAGTCGAAGCGGGGAGCCTGCGCGAGGGGAGCCGCAAAGTCAATGGAGAGGATGTCGCCTCGCGCGCCGGTCACCCGCACCCCTGTGAGGTACTGCAGTGTGCTCGTATCGGCGATCGAGACGTGAGTTGCGTCCAGGTTGTACACGGCGTCATCAGCCGGAGTCGCGGGGTACACAAATTCGTAGACGAGCTTGTCGTGGAACGACGCGGGATCGTACATGCCGAGCCACTCGTCGTACTCGGTCGCGGCGGGCACGTACACATCGGGGCCATGCCCAGAGTAGTACGACCAGTTCGCCGTATTGACGTTCCAGATGCTTGCGAGGTACTCCCCCGCGCTCCCCATCGGGATCACCTTGTTCGCGAGCGACGTATTGTCGTTTGCGCCGGTGCGCGACTGCGCGAACGGGTAGGCGACGAGTGAGTTGATTGAGGTGGTGGCAGTACGGGTGAGTTCGCGATCGCGCCCGAACGTGTCGGTGGCGGTGAGCTTCGTCGCCTGTTTCCCCTTCACGGAAGACGAGTGGAAGCGACCCATGTACTCGATGACATCATTTTGTGTGCCTGCCATCTGCGGAGCAGCATCGTTGCTCTCTCGCGAGAACTCCAGATGAACCGAAACGCGAGAGACGGGCGAATCAGGCTGTACGTCCGCGTCCCACGCTTCCTTGTAATACGGGTGTTCGCTCACTCCGGTGACAGAGTCGTACGTGGTGAAGAGCTCGCTGTCCGGAGTCGCGGGCCGCGCGGTGGCAATGCGCCAGAAGCCAGCGCCCTCCTGTGAGTTCTCCACCCAAGCATCTCCGGGCACTGTCTTCCAGAGCACCTCTGTACCGTCAACCATGCGGAAGAGGTCGACCGACTCGAGGTACGGTCGCATGTCCTCGCGGATCTTAAGGTAGTAGAGATCGAATTGGGTATGCGGGAGCGCGACGTCGACGCTGACGCGCTGGTCGTTGTTCTCGGAGGCGGCGGTCGGCCGGGTGAGCGTCGTCGTGAAGCCACCGAGCGACTTGTATCCCTGGTCGAGGGTGTAGTCCTGCGTGTTGTATGTGGAGCCACGGTTCCACCAGCGATAGATGTCAACCGAGTACGCGTTCCCAGCACCGAGAGGCTGCGTCACCTGGTTGACGCCCTCAACCTTCACAGCGGTCTGCGTCTCGCGGACGTTGACCTGATTCTGCTGGCGCGCGGTCTTCGTCTCCTCGTACGGGGCCTCTTGAGTCCCGGTGAACGTCGCGCGCAGCGTCTGCGAGGACCCGATCTCGATGCCCGCGCGGTACTCAACGAGCGCCACTGCGCTCAGACCGCGCACACGCAAGTCCTTGCCGGAGATGACAATTTTCGCGATATCTGTGAGAGCCACATCCCCCGCTGCAACTTCGGAGTCCGTGAACTCCTGTTCCTTCCCCGAGGCACTCACGAACGTGATCACGGGATCCGTGATGGCGTCAAGGAACGGCTGCTGGAGTCTGATCTTGGAGAACTCGAGCGCACCCGTCTTCGTGGGTGCAAGCATGTCAATCGTGTAGCTCGCCTGAGGCGAGTTCACGCCCTTCGTATCCACCTGATACTCGGCTTCGAACGTCGACTCATAGCCGACGTTCGTCGTCTTCTGCGTGCGCTGCGAGCCGTAGATGCCGACAACATCAACGGCTGGAACGAGCTCATTGGGCAACCGGATATCAATCGTGCCAGTGGCCTCGCGGGTGGCATCCCGATCATAGGGCTTCGGCTGATACGTGCGGATCTTCGCATTGATCAAGTGCTGCCTGTCGAGCTTTGCCCCGACCTTCGCCGTGATCGTGGCGAAGTTTACGGCGCCATCGGTGGCAAGCGTATCGGTCTCGATCATCACCTTCGCCACGTGCTCCGGCAACGCGACAACAACATCACCGTTCGCAGCGGGGCTTCCGAGCTCAAGCCGGGTGACGGTCCCGTCGATCGTTTCCACGCTCACTCGCACGCGCTCCGCTTGGGCGAAGAGCGCGGCTCGAAGGGTGAGTTCGGCGTCGCGAAGCCGCTCAACCTTCGGGTTCACGGCGAGCGTCGTTGTCGAGTTTGCGGCGGTGGTGCCGTTGACACCGAAGAGAAAATCGATTGTCGTTTTCGCACCGTAATCCACCGTAGCTCGGTCGGCCGTGCCATCGATGCGCACGGCAATGTTCGGCACGACCTCCTTGGGGTAGATCACGGTGTAGCTCGCATCAATCGGAGTCTCGTGCGGCACCTCGGTATACGTGGTGTTGCCACCGAAATCGTCGTTGCTCGCGATCTTCTCGATGAACACGGCCGTTGCCGTCGACGTCACGTCGCCAACACGGAGAGGCGCACCGAAGACCTTGATGGTGACAGGCAGCAGCGCGCCTGCCTCAACCCGACCACCGAGCCCGAGAACGAGCGTGTGGTCCCAGTCGCGTTTCTGCAGTTCCGCGAGATCAAACGTGAGGGTGACGAGGCCCGTGTCGGGATCCGGATCTGAAACCGTCGGCGTGAGCGACTCGGTAACGGTCTTGCCGCGCTGCTCGTCTTCGAAACGATAGCTCACCCGTACGTCCTCGAAGCGTTCGAGATCGGTCTCGGGTATCTCATAGCTAACGCGATCCGGAGTGACATCCGGGTCAAGCTCGTAGCGCACTGTCGGGTCAAATGTCGGTGCGTTTGATGCGCTGCGCAGCTCAGAGATCTCGGTGTAGGTCTCGTAGCCGTACACAACTTCCCGCTGCTGGGCGGTGTGCGAGAACGTGAAGGCATACTCGGGCACGACAATCTCGCGCTCAACCACGCGGGTCTTTGACCAGTTCGCGGTCTTCGCGAAGAGAACATTCGTGATTGCGGTTACGCGGAACGTTGTGGGCGGGTTCGGGAACCCTTGCCGACTCAATGGCAGCGAGATCAAGTATTTGCGCTCGGAAGGTCCGGCAGCGCCCTCAGGTGTGAGCGCCTGCTTGTTCGCGCCATGCTCACGGTCGATTGTGAGCATGCCGGTACCGGAATACGTGTACGGAATCTCATCGGTGAGTTCGCTTGTGCCATCCCAATCGGTGACGTCGTAGATCAGCACGCCGCCCTCGCCAGGTACGCCGACGAATTGTCCCGATGTATCGTTCCGGTCATCGTTCGGAGTAGCCGGGCCCCCTTCCTCGTACCGCCAGCGGTTGATGTCGAAGGGGATGATGCCGTTCACATCACTGTCAGTGGAGTCAATATCAAAGGTGACCGAATAGCCATCGATGTTGGCGGCGACGTTGTCTGAGGTGTTGGAGAGCGAGTAGAGATAGTCGACGTACTGGTATCGATCCCAAATGGGCACGAGATCCGGGCCGCCACCCGGCACGTACGATTCGATCTGCGTTTCCCAGCGCAAGTCCGAGGAAATCACCGAGACGCGCGACTCGTCGTCGAGCTCGTTCGGTGTCGTCCACGAAGAGCCCTCAACTCGGTTGAACATCTCGTATGAGACGGAGCCGTTGATCTCGAAGCGAGTGCCCTCGGGTACTCCCCCGTAGGGTCCGTCCGAGCCATCGTTGTAGGTCGTGAGGAAGATATCAAACGCGGGGTTCACCCCGGCGCGCAGATCTCCGTCATACTCCATCACGATCGGGCCACCCTGCACGGTCGTGTCAGAGAGCACGTTCCAGCCGCCGCCGGCGCTCACTCGACCTTGGACGCCCAGCGGGCTCGGGGCCCGATCCCGCCCAACCACTCGGTATCCATCGCCAACATGCTCAAGCGAGGGGAGGTAGATCGCAACGGTGACCCCTGTTGCGGCCCCAGACGCGTAGCCGGGAACAAGCCGATAGTTGATCTTCGTTTCTGCCCCGGCCGAGAGCACAATCGACTTCGAGTTGAGATAGCCAGGATCGCCCTCGGCGACGGTGCCATTCAGGGTGATGCTCGGGGTATCTGCGGCAACCGCGGCAGGAAGCGCGCTCACGCCGCCCACGACATCGGAAAGCACCAACAGCAGCACAAGGGCCACCGAGGCCACTCCTGAGAAGATCTTCTTCAAAGCACATCCCCCGAGGCCAGAAAGCCTCTGTTCGTTTGTGGTCAGTACGACCAGTGAACGCGCAGACAGGCGAACTGACGCGGGTGTGTCTCGCGCCCGCTGTCCCCCCGTGCGCGCTGGCGCTCCCCCGAGGCCAGCACCCCTGCGCGAAACCGTTGTGCGATGCGACGATCACGATTCCGTTCGCAGGGTGTCGACGCGGCGACGCGCGGATCCGTTCTCTCCGTATGCGGCAGTGAGGCGGATCCGACGCGTCCCGCGCCACCCGGGTCGATCCCCGGGGTACTACTTAGACGTTAAAGCGCCATTCGCAAACGTCGCCGTCCTGCATGATGTAGTCCTTGCCCTCCATGCGGGCCTTGCCCTTCGCACGCGCCTCGGCTACCGAGCCGGCCTCAACGAGGTCATCGAAGGAGATGATCTCGCCCTTAATGAAGCCCTTCTCGAAGTCGCCGTGGATCACACCGGCCGCCTGGGGTGCCGTGGCGCCCTTGCGCACAGTCCACGCGCGAGCTTCCTTCGGTCCAGCGGTCAGGTAGGTCTGCAGGCCGAGGGTGTCGAAGCCGACGCGGGCGAGCTGGTCGAGGCCGCTCTCCTCCTGGCCAATCGACGCGAGGAGCTCTGCGGCGTCCTCATCGCTCAGCTCAATCAGTTCGCTCTCGAGCTTCGCGTCGAGGAAGATCGCCTTCGCGGGCGCAACGAGGGCGGCCAGCTCATCGAGCTTGGCCTGGTCCTGCAGCACACCCTCATCGACGTTGAACACGTAGAGGAACGGCTTTGCCGTGAGCATGCCGAGCTCGCGGATGGGCTCGAGGTCGATCCCGCTCAGCGAAAGCAGCGTCCCCGCGTTCAATGCGTCGGCTGCCTCCTTCGCGGTGGCAACGACGGCCGGGTCGATCTTCTTCGACTTCAGTTCCTTCTCGTAGCGCGGCAGTGCCTTCTCGATGGTCTGCAGGTCGGCGAGGATCAGCTCGGTGTTGATCGTCTCCATGTCGCTCGCGGGGTTCACGTTGCCGTCGACGTGGATCACGTCGGGGTCCGAGAATCCGCGCACCACCTGGGCGATCGCGTCTGCCTCACGGATGTTCGCGAGGAACTGGTTGCCGAGGCCCTCTCCCTCGCTCGCGCCACGAACAATGCCGGCGATGTCAACGAACGAGACCGGCGCGGGCAGGATCCGCTCGGAGCCGAAGATCTCGGCGAGCTTGTCGAGACGCGGGTCGGGCAGGTTCACCACACCAACGTTCGGCTCGATAGTTGCGAACGGGTAGTTCGCAGCGAGCGCGTCATTGTGAGTCAGCGCGTTGAACAGGGTCGACTTGCCGACGTTGGGGAGACCGACGATTCCGATAGTAAGAGCCACGAGAGCCCAGTCTACCCGGCCGGTGTCAGAGGGGTGTGCAAAGCTGAGGGGGTGCCCGTAGATTTCACCGCGATCGATTTCGAGACCGCCAATAGCCACCCGTCGTCGGCGTGCTCCGTTGGGTTGGTGCGCGTGCGTGGCGGAGCGGTCGTTGATCGTGCGGAGTGGCTCATCAAGCCGCCCGCTGGGCACGCACAGTTTTTGCCGTTCAACATCAAGATTCACGGCATCACCCCTGACATGGTCGTGGCGGCGCGCGAGTGGGCGGAGCAGCTGAGCGAGCTTCGCGACTTCATCGGCTCCGACATTGCCGTGGCGCATAATGCCAGCTTCGATATGGGGGTCATTCGAGCCGCGTGCGCCGAGAGCATCACTCCCACACCCAAGCTGAAGTACCTCTGCAGCGTGCAGGTCTCGCGAAAGACCTACGAGATTCCTTCTCACCGACTGCCGCTTTCGGCCGCCGCCGCGGGTTTTGTTGACTTCGCGCATCACAATGCGCTGGCAGACGCCGAAGCGTGCGCGGCAATCGTCACGGATGCTGCACGGCGGCATGGCGCAGACGATCTCACGCAACTGGCGAAGAGCACTGGGCTTCGGATCCAGCAGCTCAAAGCCATCCCACTGAAGCTCTAGGTGGCGGGCGCGCCCACGGGGTGATCGCACGGCAGACATTCACCCTCTTCTTGAGGATGAGGTGACTTTCCAGAGTGGGATCAGGGGTTCCTCACGGTGTCCTGTTTTGCCGCGTGTTTCCGCGGTTTTCTGGGCTCTGAATGTCAGTGGTCACTGCTTGAATGAGCACATGACCACCACCCGAGGTTCTCCCCCTGCTGGCTCGCCGCTCGCGCCGCGCCGGGCTTCCCGGGTGCGCTTCCAGAAGACCTCCGCGGCTCACACTTCTGCTCCACCCCAGCCACCGGAGTTCGATCCCACCGAGCTCTTCGCCAAAGCGTTCGCGTCCGCAACCCCGGGTGTCATCCCACCCGTGTTCTCTGTGCGGGTGGTGGATGACGTGGTCGGCATGCTGGAACAGTTCGATCGTTTCCAGAACATCCTCACCGCCGCACGCCTGAATGTTCTTTCCTTCGCGATGGAGACCGCGGTGCACCGCGCCCCTTCCGGAAGCGGCGACATCCCGTACCGGTCGTTGCGTGCCGAGATCGCGACCGCACTCCACCAGAGCGAACATGTTGTGGAACGCGATCTGAACCTTGCGAGCGCACTCACGATGCGTTTCCCCGCAACCCTGCCGCGCATGCTCACCGGAAAGGTTTCTCCCGAGCATGTGCGGGCACTTGTGGAATCCTCGGACGCGCTGGGGCTTGGACAGGACTCGGAGTCGGTGCGTGTGCGGGGCAGGTATGAGGCGGAAGTGTTGCGGCGTGCCGAGTCCCAGACTCCGCAGCGTTTGCGGCCGATCGCGCGGAAGCTTGCGCGTGAGCTCGCGAGAACCCTTCCGAAGCCGGCCCCGTTCCCGGGCGTTGACCCCACGAGCGATGACCCATCTAGTACTGACCCGGCTTCCCCGGATCCGTCCAGCACCGACCCGAGTGCCTCTGACCCGGTGAGCACCGACCCGAACGACACAGCTCCAACAAGCACCGATCCCAGCGCCACCGAACCAAACACCGGCGCTCCTGCACCTTCGCCGGAGTGTGAGCGAAAAGTGTGGGTGCGTGATCACGAGAACGGCATGGCGGAGCTGGTGGCGTTCATGCCGACTCCTGTGGCGTATGCCATTCATGATCGTCTGACGCGGCTCGCGAAATCCGCGGAAGCCACCGAGCACCAACTCACACGCACCCTCACTGGTCGCGATGATGTTTCCGCGGGTGCAGGCACCGGCACCGGCACAGGCGCCGTCACGGGTGAAGCGTCACCCGCGCACACCACGCGCACGCCACGGGGTGTGAGAGCACAGAGCGTCGCAGAACGACGGCGCATGCTCCGGGAACTCCGCCCGGGCATGAAAGGTGGGCGTCCCGGGGTGCGAGAGATCCGGGCAGGGCTCCCCAAGCGCAGCCGCGCGCAGACCCGCACGGATGTGCTCCGGGATCTGCTCCTTGCGGGTGATCCGATGCGGCTTGTTGCGGGGTCCCCGGAAGAGGCGGTGCGGGCGCACATCCAGGTCGTGGTGACCACCACAGCACCCCCGGGCACCAACTCACCGACCGGCCCTGACCCCACTGCGTCCTCGCCGCCGGAGTTCACGGACGCCGAACTCATCGGGTCCGGACCCGTCGACCCTGAACAGGTTCGTGGCTACGCAGGTCACGCGGACTTCTGGGAGAAAGTCACCGTGTCCGGTGAGACCGGGGATGTACTGAGTGTGGACCGGTACCGGCCCAGCGCGCAGATGCGCCGTTTCCTCGGGGCCCGCGACCTGCACTGCAGGTTCCCCGGTTGCCGGGTCCCGGTGAACCGCTGCGATATCGACCACACGATCCCCGCAGCAGATGGCGGCACCACATCAACAGACAACCTTGCACACCTGTGCCGGGGCCACCACACCATGAAGCACAACTCTGACTGGGACCACCGTTTGTTGCCGGACGGGACAATGCGCTGGCGATCCCCAACCGGACGCGTGTACGACGATGAACCGCCAAGCCGGGTGAGGTTCCTGAAACACGACAACACCGGAACACCACCACCATCACCGCAACCACCGCCACCACCGAAGTCATCAGCGCCGAGCTCATCAGCACCGAAGGCTGCAACACCGACACCACCGATTCGCACAGCACGACCTCTCGTGCCGCCCGGGCCAGCTGCCGACGATGATCCCGACAACCACCCGTTCTGAGTCACTGCGACATGCCGAGCGTGAACGGTCGCCCACCAATGTCCGACGTCCCTGACATCCTGAATTCATGAACCCGCTGACACTCACCCTGCTGATTGCGCTCGTTGCGCTGCTCGCCGCCGCCGTGGGCGCCGGGGCCGGCGTTGCAGTCCGGGGTCGCGCCGCACAGCGAGACCTCGCACGCGTCACCGCCGAGCACACCGAGGATGCGCAGCGAGAGATCTCGCTCGCCACCCAGCGCGCACGCCTCGACGCCGAGGCGGGAGCCCGAATCTTGCGTGAGGAACTCGCAGCGGCCGAAACCCGAGCGGAAGGGCTCGAAGCCCGGCTCCGCGACGCTCACGCAAACGCGCAGCAGCGCTCGGAACTCGACCGCGAAGAGCAGCGCGTACTGCAGCAGCTCGCACCGCTCCGCGACAGCCTCGGCAAGTTGGAGGTCACGGTTGCGACGATGGAACAGCAGCGAGCAGAGCAGCACGGTGAACTTGCACAGCAGCTCCGCCAGGCCGCACTCGCTGAAGACAAGCTGCGCGGCACGGCAGAGAGCCTTGCCGCCGCTCTTCGATCCAACAACACGCGCGGTATCTGGGGCGAGACTCAACTGCGCCGAATCATCGAGGCCGCCGGGATGCTCGAACGCGTCGACTTCGACGTGCAGCCCCAGTTCACCACCGAGAACGGGGTGCTACGGCCCGACGTTGTCGTTCGCCTCCCCGGCGGCAAGTCGATCGCCATCGACGCGAAAGTCCCCTTTGCCGCGTACCTCGAAGCACAGAATCTGGGCACGGGTGCTGCCGGGGCCACCTCCCCTGACGCGAGCGTCGAAGCGCGCCGAGGGGAACTCCTTGCCCAGCACGCACGTGCCCTGCGGGATCACATCATCGCGCTGAGCAAACGAGACTACGCATCCGCGCTGCCAGACTCGCCCGAGTTTGTCATCGCGTTTCTGCCGAGCGAGTCGCTGCTCTCAAGTGCGCTCGATACCGACCCGCTCCTTCTCGAGTACGCCTTCGAACGCCGCGTCGCCCTCGCCTCACCCGTGAGCCTCTGGGCGATCCTCAAGTCAGTGGCGCACAGCTGGCGGCAAGACTCACTCACTGCCGAAGCGCGCACGCTCTTCGACCTCAGCCGTGAGCTCCACTCCCGCATCGGGCGCAGCGCCAACCACCTCGACAAGCTCGGCCGCACGCTCGCCCGAGGAGTGCAAGATTACAATGCCTATGTCGGATCCTTCGAGCGCCAGGTGCTTCCCACCGCGCGCAAGATCAGCGCGCTCAACGGCGAGCAGATCTCACCTGAGCCGACGCAGCTCGACGTTGCAGTACGCCCACTTATGGCACCCGAGCTGCGCACGAGCGAGATGACCCAGCTCGGCAACGCTGAAGAAGACCTGTGGGCGCCGGAGGCACCAAAGGAGCGAGAAGAGCCTTCGAAAACCCCCGCCGCCGAAAGCTAAGTCCAGCGGCGTCAGCAATCGGGCCCCTCCCCCGAGCGGATGGCCACGCCGACGCGCACACAGCCAAACACACAAGTGAGGCCCCGGACTTGTACAGTCCGGGGCCTCCCTCAGGCCAGCCTCACACGAGGCAGAACGCTTAGTCCCAGCGGCTGGGGTCCATGTCGCTGATGACGTGGCGGATGGTGCCCGAGTGCGAGCGCATCACGATGCTCTCCGCACGCACGAACGGTCCGCGACGCTGCACGCCGTCGATGAACTCGGCGTCCGTGATCCCGGTCGCCACAAAGTAGCAGTTGTCGCTCGCCACGAGGTCGTTTGCCTCGAGCACACGGTTGAGATCGTGGCCGGCGTCGAGTGCGCGCTGGCGCTCCTCGTCGTCCTTCGGCCAGAGGCGGCCCTGGATCACGCCGCCCAGAGCCTTCACTGCACACGCCGTGATGATGCCCTCGGGGGTGCCGCCGATACCCACGCACATGTCAATGCGCGAATCCCAGCGGGCAGCGTTCACGCCACCAGCGACGTCGCCGTCCATGAGCAGACGCGTTCCGGCGCCAGCCTCGCGGATCTCGCGGATGAGGTCCTCGTGGCGCGGGCGGTCGAGCACAGCGACACGAATATCGGACACGTCGACCTGCTTCGCACGCGCCAGCGCACGAATGTTCTCACCGATGGGACGGTTGATGTCAACAACCCCCACGCCCTCGGGGCCGCAGACGAGCTTGTCCATGTAGAAGACAGCCGACGGGTCGTACATGCTGCCGCGATCGGCAACCGCGATGACCGAGAGTGCGCCGGGGCGCCCCTCTGCGGTGAGGCGGGTGCCATCGATCGGGTCAACCGCGACGTCGCACTCGGCGCCCTCACCATTGCCAACGACCTCACCGTTGTACAGCCAGGGGGCGTCATCCTTCTCGCCCTCGCCGATCACGACGGTGCCCTTCATGTTGACCGTCGAGAGGAAACGACGCATCGCATCGACCGCTGCACCGTCCGCAGCGTTCTTGTCTCCACGGCCGATCCAGGGGGTCGCACGCATGGCCGCAGCCTCGGTCGCGCGAACGAGCTCCATCGCGAGGTTACGGTCGGGCTGCCATTCGCCAAGCGAAACAGGTTCATTCATGCCGACCAGCCTACCGCTTCTCCCTGCCGTTCATGGCCCGAACGCGTAGACTGGAACAGCGAAGCGGTGCCCACCGGGTATCGCCACAAACGTCCGGCGCGCCGGGCGAGCTGACGGATCCGTCATCGTAGGCGCAGCCACAGCAGCACTACAACATCACACAACACGAGGAGCACACATGCCCGTCGCAACCCCGGAACAGTACGCAGCGATGCTCGACGCCGCGAAGACAGGCGGCTTCGCCTTCCCCGCGGTGAACGTTTCCAGTTCGCAGACTCTGAACGCTGCACTCCAGGGATTCGCCGAGGCCGGCTCTGACGGCATCATCCAAGTGAGCTTCGGCGGCGCCGACTACTTCGCAGGACACACCGTGTCAAACCGCGTCGGTGGTGCGATTGCGTTCGCCAAGTTCGCTGAAGAGGTCGCGAAGGCGTACGACATCACCGTCGCGCTCCACACCGACCACTGCCCGAAGCAGCACCTCGAGAACTTCGTGCTGCCCCTCGTCGCTGCGAGCGAGGAGCGCGTGGCGCAGGGCGGTCTCCCCTACTTCCAGTCGCACATGTGGGATGGTTCGGCAGTGCCCCTCGGCGAGAACCTCGACATCGCGAAGGAGCTGCTCCCCCGTATGGCGGCGATCAATGTGATCCTCGAGGTCGAGATCGGCGTTGTCGGTGGCGAGGAAGACGGCATCGCACACGAGATCAACGATCAGCTCTACACCACGCTCGACGACGCTGTCGCGACGGTCGAGGCACTGGGCCTTGGTGAGCAGGGCCGCTACCTCACCGCGCTCACCTTCGGCAACGTCCACGGCGTGTACAAGCCGGGCGGCGTGAAGCTGCGCCCCGAGCTCCTCGCAGAGATCCAGGCTGGCCTGCAGGCGAAGTACGGCACCGGCGAGAAGCCGCTCGACCTCGTCTTCCACGGCGGATCGGGCTCCTCGGCCGAGGAGATCGCAGAGGCTGTGCGGAACGGCGTCATCAAGATGAACATCGATACCGACACGCAGTACGCATTCACGCGTCCCGTCGCCGACTTCATCCTGAAGAACTACGACGGTGTTCTGAAGATCGACGGCGAGGTGGGCAACAAGAAGCAGTACGACCCGCGCGCCTACGGCAAGGTTGCCGAGAGCGGCATGGCTGCGCGCATCGCGCTGGCCGCTGAGCAGCTCGGTTCCGCCGGGAAGTCGGTGAGCGCCTAGTGTCCGAACCGCGCGACGAAACCAACACCGGCGCGACCCAGCCGGCGCAGGCGCCCCAGCAGGCACAGCCCCAGCAGCCCGCACAGTCGCAGCCGGTACAGCCCCGGCCCGCACAGCCCGAGTACGGCGAGTACGCGCCGGAGGGTTGGGAGTGGAAGCCGGAGGGCAGCGATGCAGCCCCGCAGGCCGCCGCACCGAGCAACCTCGGGGTTCCCCACAACCTGGGCGCCCCCGCGGCGGCCGGTGCGACGGGTGCCACGGGCACCCAGCCGCAGGCGCACCAGCAGCAGCAGCCGAACCAGCAGCAGGCGCAGCCGTTCACGCAGCAGCCCGGAGATCAGCAGGCCTACCGCGCGGCTGCGCCCCAGCCCGGCCCGGTGTACGGCATGCCCGGCGCCCCGCGCCCCCGCACGGGCGATCGCATCATCACGATCATCCTGCTCGTGTTCGGTGCGTTCGGTGCGCTCAGCGTTGCCCGCTCCTTCTTTGGTCTGGAAAGCCAGATCAGCCTGATGGGCACGCTCATCGGAATGGACGAGCCCAAGGTGGCGAGCTGGGTCGGCACGCTCGGCATGGTGAGCGCGCTCGTCGTGCTGCTCGTCTGGGCGCTCAACCTACTCTTCTCGATTCAGCGGATGCGCGCCCGGAAGATCACCTTCTGGGTACCGCTCGTCGCGGCAGTCATCGCGTTCATCATCGTGATGGTGGTCCCGATGATCGCCATGAACGGTGCGCCCGAGATTATGCAGCAGATTGAGGCGGATCCGAACGGGGCGCTCTCGAAGATGCTCGAGTCGCTGCAGGAGATGCAGCAGCCCTAAGCCGGCTCAGGGAGCACTCCCGCCTTCGGCAACACGGCCAGCGCCGTCGCACGCTCAATCCGGGCGGGCGGCGGCGCTTTCGTATGCTGCGGGGCAGTACCCGTCGGCGTCCAGCTCAGCGAGCTCGAAGTGCCAGTTCTCGTTCGCATAGGTCTGGCAGAGACCAAACTCGGCACCGTACTGACCGACCCAAAGTGCCGCTTCGAGGCCGCCAATGTCGACAGCGTCGCCCCGCACGTGCGCCGAGCGCTCCGGCGTATCAACCCAGTGACGAGCTTCTTCCTCGCTGCCATACTCGGTGATCGCGTCCGCGAGCAGCTCGGCCTGGTAGTCAGCGCTGCGCCACCCAGAGTTCAGCCGCAGCTCCACCCCCTCCTCGCTTGCACGAGCGGCTGCCGCCTGCACCGCCTCACGCAGCTCGGGATCGAGGCCACGGACTCCGGGGTGGTCAGCGTCAACCGCGATTCCGTTGGGGTCGTCGACAGAGCCGTTGCCGCCAAAGCGCTGCTCGGGATCCTGATCTGAGGCCTGCTGCGTGCCGAACCCGCCGCTCGACCCCTGTGCCCCGGGGGATTGCTCAGCGCGCGCCCGCTCGCCCGTCTGCAGAAGCAGCGCGCCCCCGACGATGGTTGCGACGGCAAGCGTCGCGATAATTGCAGCGATTGCGGCGTTGGCCGCGCGGGAACGATACGACATGAACATACGTCCAGTCCAGCAAGACTGGTGTTGCCACGTCGTATGCCCGGGAGCATACGCTCACGATATGCCCGCGCAGGTGTCCCGGAGGTCTCCACCGCAGGTGTCCCCGCGGGCATATCGCGTGAGCGAAACCTAGCGAACGCGACCGCCCAGCGCACGATCATCGCGTTTGCCGTTGGCGTCCTGACGGAGCTCCTTCGGCAGCGAGAACACGAGGTCTTCCTCAGCGGTGACCGTCGCCTCAACGTCGGCGTACCCGGCGTCGGCGAGATCATCGAGCAGCTCCTGTACAAGCACCTCAGGCACCGAGGCGCCGCTCGTCACGCCGATCGTGCGAGCACCCGCAAGCCACTCCTGCTGCACCTCGCTCGCGAAGTCGACACGGTAGGCCGCCTTCGCACCGTACTCGAGTGCGACCTCCTTCAGTCGCACCGAGTTCGACGAGTTCGACGAGCCAACAACCAGCACCACGTCAGCCTGCGGAGCAATCTTCTTGATGGCTACCTGGCGGTTCTGCGTGGCGTAGCAAATGTCGTCGCTCGGCGGATCCTGCAGGTTCGGGAAACGCTCGCGCAGGCGGCGCACCGTCTCCATCGTCTCGTCAACCGAAAGCGTGGTCTGCGAGAGCCACACGAGCTTGTCGGGGTTCTTCACCTCAAGTGTGTCGACGTCTTCGGGCGAGTTGACGATCGTGATGTGTTCGGGAGCCTCGCCGGCCGTGCCTTCAACCTCTTCGTGCCCGGTGTGGCCGATAAGGAGAATCTCGAGATCCTGCTTCGCGAAGCGCACGGCTTCGCGGTGCACCTTGGTGACCAGAGGGCAGGTTGCGTCGATGGCGTGCAAGCCTCGATCGTCAGCGGCCTGCACAACCGCGGGAGAAACTCCGTGCGCGGAGAACACGACGTTTGCGCCCTCGGGCACCTCGTCGACCTCCTCGACGAAGATGGCGCCCATCTTCTCGAGCGTGTTGACGACGTGGACGTTGTGCACGATCTGCTTGCGCACGTACACGGGAGCACCGAAGCGATCGAGCGCCTTCTCGACGGCAACAACCGCGCGATCCACCCCAGCGCAGTAGCCGCGTGGCGCGGCGAGCAGCACCTTTTTCTCGCCTTCCACGGGCAGGTTTTTGAGTCGGCCGACCTCGCGCCGCATGCGCGGCATCGCGAGGCTCACAACGGGGGCGCCGATGGTGCGCTGATCGGGCTGTTGCACGGTCGTAGTCATGCAGAAGATTCTACCCGCCCTTCCTCAATGCTCGCGGGGACGGCGGCAAACCCCGATCCCGATCAGTAGGGTGGTCGCATGGCCGAATCAGGAAACGCGCCCGCAACCCGGGATACCCCCTGGCCGGTAGGCCTCATGAGCGAGAAGATCGCCGCCTGGATCGACCGGCTCGGCCAGGTGTGGGTCGAGGGCGAGATCACGCAGTGGCAGGTGCGCGGCGGCCACGTCTACGGCAAGCTCAAGGACCTGGGGCAGGACGCCACTGTGAGCTTCACGGTGTGGCGCTCGGTCGCGCAGCGCCTCACGAGCGACTTTGCGCAGGGCGACCGCGTGATCGCACTCGTGAAACCCAACTTCTGGGTGAAGGGCGGCTCCCTCACCGTGCAGGTGTTTGAGCTCTCGCACGTGGGACTTGGCGAGCTACTCGAGCGCCTCGAGCGCCTACGCCGACAGCTCCAGGCGGAGGGGCTCTTCGACGCAGATCGGAAGCGCCCGCTCCCGTTCCTCCCCGGGCGAATCGGCCTCGTCACCGGCCGCGACTCGGACGCCGAGAAAGATGTGGTGCGCAATGCGACGCTGCGCTGGCCCGGTGTGCAGTTCCGCGTGCACTACGCCGCAGTGCAGGGCGATCGAGCTGCTGGCGAAGTGGCGGCGGGTATCGAGGCGCTCGATCAGGATCCGGAAGTTGACGTGATCATCGTCGCCCGCGGCGGCGGCGACTTCCAGAATCTCCTCCCCTTCAGCGACGAACGCGTGCTGCGCGCGGCTGCGGCAGCCACGACCCCGATCGTCTCGGCGATCGGCCACGAGGCCGACCGACCGCTGCTCGACGAGGTGGCCGACCTTCGCGCGTCCACCCCCACGGACGCGGCGAAGCGCGTGGTCCCCGATGTTGGCGAAGAACTCGCGGGAATCGATCAGGCCCGCGCCCGCATGACCTCGCGGCTCAGCCAGCTCCTCGCCCACGAGACTGACCGCCTAACGCAGCTGCGTGGGCGCCCCGTGCTGAGCACCCCCGAGCGCCTGATTGATGAGCGCGCGGAGGAGCTTGTGCGATGGATCGCGCGGGGCACCGAGCTCGCTGATCGCGCCGTCGAAGACCGCCGGCGGGAGCTCACCGATCTGCGCGCGCGGGTGACCGCGCTCTCGCCACGCGCCACGATGGAGCGGGGGTACGGAATCATCCAGCTCGCCGACGGCACGGTGCTGCGCGGCACGGCCGGCGCGCCCGCGGGCACCGAGCTGACGATCGCACTCGCGGACGGACGGATCGGCGCGGTCTCTCAGGGGTAGCGTCTCCTGCACTTTGACCCGCCTCCCGCGCATGCGGGCACCCTACTGATCCGTGCGAACGAGATCGCTCCCATCAGCTTCCACGCGGAAGCTCGTGCTCCGGTACGCATCGCTCAGGGAGAAGTTCACCGTCACCGGGCCCGTGCGGTCCGTGTTCCACGGGTCGTCGGGGTCGTGAGCGAGCGTACGCTCGACCGAGTACATCGCGTCGGCGAGCGCTTCCTTGGTATCGATCTCGTCATCAACGAGTCGCGCAGCATCCTGCAGCGCCTGCTGCACTGCTGCGCCGTCAAGCTCTGACACGGAGAACAACTCGCTGGCGGACTTGGGCTGCGTCGATCCCGCGCCGGTGTGCGTCACGCTGCCACGGCGGTAATACCACGAGTCGACGTTCAAGCTGTCGCGCTTCACGGGTGCCTCAACGCGCACCAGGTCGGAGGAGACGGTGATGGAGCGCACCTGATCATGGCCGATCTCAGCCGTGAGCGCAGTGAGCGCACCGGCGAGGGAGTCGCCGGTGCGCAAGTCGGCGTGGAGCTGGCCCTGCGGGATCGCCGCCACCGTCTCGGCGAGCCCCGCCCGGTACGGGAAGACGACCGCAGCACCGGCGAGCAGACCGGCAAGCACGAACAGCGTGATCCGAATCGGCTTGCTTCGCTTTCCCATTCCGATGAGGGGCCGCCGCCCGGAGCCGTCGCGCGTCAGCCCGCCCGAGGATGGGGGAAGAAGTGGGCCAGCGGTGGCGGCTGGCGGAACCTCGGTGTCCGACCAGATTTCGGCAGAGGCATCGTGCTCGGTGATCGCGACGTCGGGTGTGCCGGCCGCGAGAAGTGCGACGACGTGGGTGCTGCCCGGCTGAAAGCGCGGGATCTCCGTGAGCTGCACAATGCGCCGCACGGTGGTGCGATAGGCGGCGCCGCTCAGCGGCTGCACCGTGAGCTCGAGGTCGCACAGCGGCTGCTCGTTGATGTAGGTGCCGGTCTGCGTGAGTCGATCGATTCGCGCAAGGCCCAAGCGTCCATCGTCGGTGGCCCGGGTGACGAGTTCCGGCGCCGGCAGGCTGACCCCGCGCAGGGACTTGCCAATCCCGAGCATTACCGCCGAGAACACCGTGACGATGATCCCCACGGGAACCGCCCAGGCCGCAGCGCCCGGTGGCCCGACGATGGCAGAGACGATTCCGCCGAGAAGAATTCCGGCACCGATGAAGCAGAGCAGGCGAAGCATTCGAAAAAGCCTAGCGCGCACCCCGCGGGGTGCCGCAAGTGCGGGATGGTGCTCGACACGCAGCCCCTGGTGAGCCACGGCGGCTAGACTGTGCCACATGTCTGTTTCCGAGACCCGGGATCCCGTCGAGCTCAGCTATGAGGAGGCGCGCGACGAACTGATTCAGGTGGTGCAGCGCCTTGAGCAGGGCGGCAGCACACTCGAGGAGTCGCTGACGCTCTGGGAGCGCGGTGAGGTGCTCGCGGCACGCTGCGAGGAGTGGCTGCTCGGTGCGCGTCAGCGCCTGGAGTCGGCACGCCAGCAAGCCGGGGCCGGAACAGCGGATGCCGCAGGCACTGATTCGATGGAGGGCCGCGCGTAGCGATGGCGAAGAAGAACAAACCGCCGGTCGTTGTTGCGGAGCTCGGCCGCCCCGAGACGACCGCGGAAACCGCGGCGCGGAAGGCACGCGATAGCCGCCTCTACAGGCAGCGCAAGACCGTCAATAACCTGGTGTTCTCGCTCCTGGTGACGCTCGGACTTGTGCTCGTGATGTGGCTGATGGTGCCGCGCGGAGTAGGCGGTTTTGAGGACCACACGGTGAACGTTTCCGAGCTCGCCACTGAGGCCAGCCCGAGCGCTGGGCGGACGCTCGCAGCACCCGCCGTGGGGGATGACTGGAAGGCGAAGCAGGCCCTCCTCCGCTCCGGCAGCGGGGTCACCTCGTGGCAGATCAACTACACGACCGCCGACGAAGCGTATGCCGCGGTGACTCAAGGCTTCACCGCGTCCGGCGAGCCAGTGCCCGAGCTGTGGATCTCGCAGCAGCTTGAGCAGCAGGCCCCCACGGGCACCGAGCAGATCGGCGGCATTGACTGGATCGTGTACGACCACCCCGACCGCAAGGCGGAGGAGTCGAACATGCTCTTCGGTCTACAGGGCACCTGGGGCAACGACACGATCCTCGTCTACGGCACCGACTCCCCCGCGACCCTCCGCGTACTCGCGGCTCAGGTTGCCGAGTCGCTCGGCACGCCAGACGGCGCCGCCGCAACCACCGCACCAAAGGAGACCGAATGACCGCGCCCCGCGTGACCCCGCAGCAGGCTTGGGATTCCTTCGCGGCGGGCAATGAGCGCTTCGTCACGGGCGTGTCCGCCCACCCGAATCAGGATGTTGAGCGCCGTTCGGAGCTCGTCAACTCGCAGACCCCTGATGTCGCGCTCTTCGGGTGTTCGGACTCGCGTCTTGCCGCAGAGATCATCTTCGATTGCGGCCTGGGTGACCTCTTCATCGCTCGCAACATGGGGCACGTCGTGGCCGAGTCGATCACGGCGTCGATGGAGTACGCGGTCACCGAGCTGGGCGCCTCGCTCATCGTGGTGCTCGCGCACGATTCCTGTGGCGCGGTTGCCGCGGCCATCGACCAGTCGAGCCGCACGCCGAGCGAGACCACCGCGTCGGTACGACACACGCTCGCCCCGATTCAGCCGGCTGTGCAACAGCTCTGGCTGAAGGGTCGCACGGATACCCCCTACGCGGATGCGTCGCAGATCGACGCGAACGCCGTGGGCCGTGTTCACCTCGCAGCAACCGTGAACGAGCTGCTGCGCACTTCGCGCGCGATCAGCGACGCGGTGGATGCCGGGCGCCTCGCCGTGGTCGGCTGCCAATACCGCCTCACCGAGGGTCGCGCTGTGCCGTACACGGTCGTCGGCCCGGTGGAGCTTGAGCTCGCGCCGCTTGACTAGCTTTCATTTCTTGACCTACCCACCCCTCTCAGACAAAGGACAGCTGTGACCGAAGAGATCGAGTACCGCATCGAGCACGACACGATGGGCGAAGTCCGCGTTCCGAAGAACGCGCTCTACGCTGCGCAGACGCAGCGCGCCGTCGAGAACTTCCCCATCTCGGGCACCGGCCTGGAGCCCGCGCAGATCGTCGCGCTCGCACGTATCAAGCGCGCAGCCGCAATCGCGAACAAGGAGCTTGGGATCCTCGAGGCGCCGATCGCCGACGCCATCGTCGCGGCTGCCGATGAGGTCATCGGTGGCGCACACCACGACATGTTCCCGGTCGACACTTACCAGACCGGCTCGGGCACGTCGTCGAACATGAACACCAACGAGGTACTCGCCACCCTCGCGACGAAGCACCTCGGCGCCCCCGTGCACCCGAACGACCACGTCAACGCTTCGCAGTCGTCGAACGATGTGTTCCCGACCTCGGTGCACATCGCCGTGACCGGCGCGCTCATCGAGCAGCTGAAGCCCGCACTCGCACACCTCGCTGAGGCATTCGAGGCGAAGGCTGAGCTGTGGAAGGAAGCTGTGAAGCCTGGCCGCACCCACCTCATGGATGCGACCCCCGTGACCCTCGGCCAGGAGTTCGGCGGCTACGCCGCGCAGATCCGCTACGGCATCGAGCGCATCGACGCGGCCCTCCCCCGCGTGGCAGAGGTCCCCCAGGGCGGCACCGCAGTCGGTACCGGCATCAACACCCCGCTCGGCTTCCCCGAGAAGGTCATCGCCGAGATCGCGCAGTCGAGCGGCTTGCCCATCACCGAGGCACGCAACCACTTCGAGGCGCAGGCCAACCGCGATGGCCTCGTTGAGGCGTCGGGCGCGCTCCGCACGATCGCGGTGTCGCTCACCAAGATCAACAACGACATCCGCTGGATGGGTTCGGGCCCCAACACGGGCCTCGCCGAGCTGCACATCCCCGATCTGCAGCCGGGCTCGTCCATCATGCCGGGCAAGGTGAACCCCGTGGTTCCCGAGGCCGTGCTCATGGTGTGCGCGCGCGTCATCGGCAACGACGCCACCATCGCATGGGCGGGCGCTTCGGGCTCGTTCGAGCTCAACGTGCAGATCCCCGTCATGGGCACCGCGCTGCTCGAGTCGGTCCGCCTGCTCGCGAACGCGTCGGTGGTCCTCGCGGACAAGACCGTCGCTGGCCTCGAGGCAAACCTCGACCGTGCGGCGGCGCTCGCGGGAATGAGCCCGTCGACCGTCACGCCCCTCAACCGCCTGATCGGCTACGAGGCCGCGGCGAAGATCGCGAAGCACTCGGTTGCCAAGGGCATCACGGTGCGCGAGGCCGTGATCGATCTCGGCTACGTTGAGCGCGGCGATGTCACCGAGGCCGACCTCGACAAGGCGCTCGACCTGCTCTCGATGACCCACCCGGGCGTCGCAAAGTAGTTCACGCTTCTGAGTACTCTCGCGGGGCGGTGTGGCTTCGGCTGCACCACCCCGCGGTGCTGTGAGGCGGCTGACTAGGCTGTTCGCATGACCGAGACGACCCCGCCCGCGTACGAGCCCGAGTACAAGAACGCAGGCGCCGGCACAGACTGGCAGCACCGCGTCGACGCGGTGTGGGCAGACGACGCCCTGACCGAGGCCGAGGTCGTGGAACGCATCGGCGCGCTTGTCGCTGAACTCGACCCCGCGGATCCGCGCGGCCCGTTCGAACTGGGCGGCGCCCACGACTCAGCCGGCGATGAAGCCCGCGCCGCCGAGCTGTACGAGCGCGCGCTCGAACTGGGGCTCTCGGGGCCCGCACGCGCGGAGCTCACGGTTCAGTACGGCTCGACGCTGCGAAACCTCGGCCGAACCGCCGAGGCCGTCGCGTTCCTCGAGTCGGGCGAGCGGGATCCCGCGCATGGCGCAGCCCCCGATGCGTTTCTTGCGCTCGCGCTGCACTCCGCCGGGCGCGCAGACGAGGCGCTCGCAGTGGCGCTTGAGGCGCTGATCCCGCACGTGCCTCGCTACCAGCGTTCCCTGCGCGGGTACGCCGCCGAGCTCAGGAAGAACTCCGCGACGTAGGCGCATCAGGCGCGGCTACGCCACAGCCTGGGCAGCCGCCGCGCGACGCCGCTCGACGACGCGCGTCACGAGCACGCCGATCACGAACTGCGCCACCGTGCACACGGCGAGCGCAATGATCACCGCGTTCCAGTCGCCGAGCAGCTGGCGCGCGGCTCCCGCACCGAGCGGGCCGAGCGTCGCGACCGAGTAGCCAACGGACTGCACCAGGCCGGAAACCCGCGCCGACTCCTGCGCATCGCGCCCGAAGCCTGCGATGAGTGCCAGGACGAGCGGGAAGGCGCACATGCCGAGCCCGAAGAGCGCGGCCCACACCTCGGGGAGCGCTGCCGGCGCGAACAGCAGCCCACCGAGCGCAACGAGGTTCGAGACTCCCACGATGCCGAAGCCGAGGCGCATTCCCGCCGGGGTGCGGCCGAGTGCCATCACAAGGACAGTTCCCACCACGCCGATGGCCATCGAAATGCCGAGCAGCATGCCCGCGCGCCCGGCGGGCAGCCCCGCGTCTTGCGCGATCGAGGGCAGCCAGCCCATCACCACGTAGCTGAGCAGCGCCTGGAGCGCGAAGTACCCCGCGAGGAACCAGGTGCCGTGCGGCAGCGGCTCTCGCGCGGATCGGGATCGCCGAGCGGGTGCCGCAGCAGCGTTCTCCGGCATGGTCTCCGGCGCGGTCTTCGCGGCCGGCGTCGCCGGGGGTGCGGAAACCGAGGCTGCGGAAACCGGGGCCGCAGCCGCCGGAATCCCCCGAATGGCGAACAGCCACACGAGGAGTGCGATCGCGGCGGGAAGCGCCCACGCCGCGAGCCCGAGTGCGGGAGACTGGAGCCCCGCGGCGATCGGCACCGCGAGCGCTGCCGCCAGCGCCGCGCCGAGCGACATGAGCGTCGTGTACGCGGTGGTCACGGGCCCAATTCGGTTCGGGAAATGGCCGCGCACAACAGCGGGAAGCAGAATGTTGACCATTGCGAGCCCGCCCGTGCCCACGATGGTGCCGGCCACGATGACCCAGGGACTGGGGACGCCGCGCAAGAGCAGGCCCACAGTGAGGCCGACAAGGCCGACGAGCACAATGCGCTCGACCCCGAATCGAGCGGCGAGCTTCGCGGTGCCGAGGCCCGCAACGGCGAACACCGCGGTGGGAATCGCGGGGATCAGCACCACGGTCGCAGCGGTGAGCGCACCGGCGTCGGTGAGCGCGGTGAGCAAAGCGCTCGCACTCGTGATCGCGAGGCGCAGGTTCACTGCGACAAGCAGGAGGGCGATGAGCATCAGCACGGCGCCCTGCGGCGCGCGGCGCCGTGCTCGCTCGGTGGGGGCACTCGAGGCGTGTTCTGGAGCGGGTGCGACGATGCGCACCGGAGCTGTTGCGGTCATAAAGTTCCAAACGTCCAACGTCTAACCATTTGTCGGGGACTATCATGACACATGTGACCCCCAAATCGGAACCCACCCGCGACAGCGCCCAGCTGCTGGACCCGGTGCAGCGCCTGTCGCTCAGCGATCAGGTCGTCGAGCGTCTCCGCACCGAGATCAGCGAGGGCCGCTGGCCCGTGGGAGAGCGCATTCCCCCCGAGCCCGAGCTCATGGCCTCGCTCGGCGTCGCGCGCGGCACACTTCGCGAGGCGCTGCGCGCGCTGCAGTACTCCGGCATGCTCGAGATTCGCCGCGGCGACGGCACATTCGTGCGCGCACGGAGCGAGGTACCGGGCGCGCTCGCACGCTCCGGTGCGAGCCTGCGCGATGTATTGGAGGCGCGACGCGCGCTGGAACCCCAGCTCGCGCGTCTCGCCGCGGAGCGCGCCACACAAGACGACACGGCACGCATCGCCGACGCGCTCGCGGCGCGCTCTGCTTCGAGTGACGAAGAGTGGGTCGAGGCGGACGTTGCGGTGCACGAGGCGATCGCCCGCGCAGCACGCAATCCGATCCTCTTCGAGGTCTACACCGCGCTGCTCCCCCGCCTCCACGAGTCGATGCGTTCAGCGCAGCAGCGCGAGGGATTCTGCCGCGACGAGCCCCGCGGCCACGACGATGTGCTCGAGGCGATTCGACGACGCGACCCCGACGCCGCAGCGGCAAGCGCGGAGGAAAACCTCGCCGCGACCGAGGTGTGGGACGCCGGCGAAGCCGAGTCCAACACCGCCGGCCGCGGCGAGCAGCGCCGCTAGTCCCCCAGGAGCTCCGTGACGAGCGCTGCGATATCGCTGCGCTCGGAGCGGGTGAGTGTCACGTGCCCAAAGAGCGCGTGCCCCTTGAGCTTCTCGATGACCGCCGCGATACCGTCGTAGCGACCCACGCGGAGGTTATCGCGCTGCGCGACATCGTGCGTGAGCACCACGCGGGAGTTCTGGCCGATGCGACTGAGCATGGTGAGGAGCACTCCGCGCTCGAGCGACTGCGCCTCGTCGACGATCACGAACGCATCGTGCAGCGAACGTCCGCGGATGTGCGTGAGCGGCAGCACCTCAATCAGGTTGCGGGCGACCACCTCGTCGAGCACGTTCTCCGACACGATCGAGCCGAGAGTGTCGAAGACTGCCTGCGCCCAGGGGCCCATCTTCTCCTGGTGATCGCCGGGAAGGTACCCGAGCTCCTGCCCGCCCACCGCGTACAGCGGCCGGAACACCATCACCTTGCGGTGCTGGCGTCGCTCGAGCACCGCCTCCAGCCCCGCCGCGAGTGCGAGCGCGGACTTGCCCGTGCCCGCGCTGCCGCCCAGCGAGACGATGCCCACCTGCGGGTCAAGGAGCAGGTCGATCGCGAGCCGCTGCTCGGCACTCCGACCGGTCACCCCGAACACCTCGCGGTCGCCCCGCACCAGGTGCAGGCCGCCGGGGCCATCGATACGCCCGAGCGCCGAACCACGCGGCGAGTGCAGCACCACGCCGGTACCACGCGGAAACTCTTCGGCGGCCTCGATACCGTCGAGCCGCTCGCTCTCCCAGAGCGCCGCCATCTCGGCCTCGTCAATGGACAGGGTGGCCGTGCCGGTGTAGGTGTCGTCGGCAGCAAGTTCGGCGCGGTACTCCTCCGCCCCCAGGCCCAGAGCCGCGGCCTTCAATCGCATCGGCAGGTCCTTCGACACGACCGTCACCTCGCAGCCATCGCTCGCGAGGTTCTGCGCCACCGCAAGAATGCGGGTGTCGTTGCCTCCGAGACGCATACCCGAGGGCAGCCCATCCGTGCTCGTATGGTTCAGTTCGACGCGCAGGGTGCCACCTGCCTCACCGACGGGCACGGGGAAGTCGAGCCGGAGGTGCGCGGACCGCAGCTCATCCAGGAAGCGCAGCGCGCGCCGCGCGAAGTACCCAAGTTCGGGATCGTGGCGTTTCTGTTCTAGCTCCGTCAGCACGACGACGGGCAAGACGACCGCGTGCTCCGCGAAGCGGAACAGCGCTCGCGGATCGCTCAGCAGCACCGAGGTGTCGAGCACGTAGGTGCGGAGCTGCTCCTCGCTTCCCGCGATACGTTCCTGCTCGGGCGGCTCCGAGAGCGCGGGAGTAACAGATGCGGGATTCGCGTCGTGCGCGGCGCCCAGAGTGGGTGTTTCGGTCGGTGCTGCGGGGTGAAATGCGGGGTGATTCATCTCGGCCACGATGGCTCCTCTGCCCCGAGGCGCAAGCCCCGGATCAGCGAGACGACCGTCACTCCCATCGAGGTGGTTGGCCGCCTCGATCGGGCACCCTGCCCGATGGCACATACGGTACGCCGGGTTTTGCGTGCGCCACACGGAGACACGCGCTGTGTCGCGTGAACGTTGCGTGGCCGCTCGGTGACGCCCGCTTGATCGCGATGGCTCATGAGGTCTGACAAGATTCGGGTATTCTGGCTGTGCGATACCACACACGGGGGACGACGTACATCCCTCGGTCGCCCCCTAAAGGAGCCTCATTTGCGCACGATCGACTGGATCGACGGAGCTATCGAACTTGTGGACCAGACGCTTCTGCCCCACCGACTGGAGCAGCGCCGAGTCACTGAGCTTGGCGAGCTGATCGCGGATATCCAGCGTCTCGCCGTGCGCGGCGCACCCGCGCTCGGGGTAGCTGGCGCAATGGGCGTCGCACTCATCGCCGCGTCGGTCACCGAAGCAGGCGGCGACGCCGAGCTCGACCGCGACGAGGTTGTCCGACAAGCGCGCCTCCTGCGCGAGGCTCGCCCGACCGCCGTAAACCTCTCCTGGGGTGTCGATCGTGCACTGACCCGCCTCGACGAAGGCGCTGCCGCGATCCTCGAGGAGGCGCTCGCCATTCGCGACGAAGACATCGCTGCGTGTATCTCGATGGGCCTGCGCGGCGCGGACCTCACGCGCGAGCTCACGGGCAAGGACCCCGTGCGCGTCATGACGATTTGCAACACGGGCGGCCTCGCCACCGTGGAACGCGGCACCGCGCTCGGCGTCATCCAGACGCTTCTTGAGCAGGGCTCGCTCGCCGAGGCGTTCCCGCTCGAAACCCGCCCCCTCCTGCAGGGTGCACGCCTCACCGCGTGGGAGCTGCAGCGCATGGGCGCCCCGTTCCGCCTGCTCATCGATTCCGCAGGCCCATTCCTGCTCTCGCGTGGGATCGCTGACGCCGTCTTCATCGGCGCCGACCGCATTGCGGCAAACGGCGACTCCGCAAACAAGATCGGCTCCTTCTCGCTCGCGCTTGCCGCGAAGCACGCGGGCGTTCCGTTCATCGTGGTGGCCCCCGAGTCGACCGTCGATATGAACACCGCAAGCGGAGCAGACATCGAGATCGAGGATCGCGGCGTCGACGAGGTGGCCGGCTTCGGCGGCACTCGCACGGCCCCCGAAGGCATCGACGCGGTCAACCCCGCGTTCGACGTCACGCCGCACGAGCTCATCACGGCGATCGTGACCGAGCGTCGCATCATTCGACCGGGATCGGGCGAAACGCTCGCGACCGTTCCGCTCGAGGCGCTGCGCTCGTAGGCTGTAGCTACTTTCCCTGATCACGACAGTGCCCAGGGAGCACCGACCAGGAAGTACCCGGCCTCGGGTGCACCCGCTGAAGTTTTCCCTCCCACCACCTCCGAAAGGAACACCAATGTTCTTCACCAAGCGCCGCGCCCGCGCGGCTCTCGTCGCAGGCGCGGCTACCGCCGCACTGCTGCTCACCTCCTGCGCTGGCGGCGGCGGCTCCGCCGATGCCGGCTCGTCGGCCGAGGGCCCGAGCTTCATCTACATCACGAGCGATCCGATCGGCCAGAACGAGTTCCTGAAGTCGGGCAAGGTCGGCATTGACGCCGTCGCGAAGACGTTCGAGGGCTCGGCCACCACGTACGAGTCCAAGGACGAGGCGCAGCGTCGCACCAACCTCGAGGCTGCAATCGCAAAGGCCCCCGAGGTCGTCGTGATGCTCGGCTTCCAGTTCGGTGACATTGCGAAGGAGCTCGCGGAGCAGAACCCGCAGCAGAAGTTCCTCCTCATCGACACCGCCGTTGAGGGCGCACCCGAGAACCTGTACCAGGCAACCTTCCGCGAGCAGGAGCCCTCCTACCTGCTCGGCGTTGAGGCCGGCCTGCTCACCAAGGCCAACAAGGTCGGTTCGGTGCTGTCGCTCGACATCCCGCTCCTCAAGAAGTACTCCGAGGGCTTCGCCGAGGGCGCGAAGAGCGTGAACAAGGACGTCGAGACCGTCGCCCCGCAGTTCATCGGTGGCAACAACCCGTTCGCCGACCCCGCGCTCGCGCAGGAGCAGGCGCTCGCGTACGCCGGCACCGGCGTCGACCAGATGTTCGCCGTTGGCGCCGCCTCGAACGGTGGCATCATGAAGGCCGCAGCGGCCAAGGGCTTCTCCGCCTACGGCGTTGACGTCAACCAGTGCACCGACGCCCCGGGTTCCGTGGTCGACGGCACGATCAAGTCGGTCAACAAGGTCGTCGAGACCGTTGTCGGCGAGATCATGGACGGCAAGAGCTCGGCCGAGGCGACCACCTCGTTCGGCCTCAAGGAGGAGGGCATGACAATCGTCAGCCTCACCGAGGATGCCGCCGACTCGCAGTGCACCGTGATGGACAACGCTGATGTGCTGAAGCAGGTCACCCAGGTGCGCGACGACATCGTCGCTGGCAAGGTCAAGGTCACCGATCCGCTGGCCTAGGTCGTAAACTCGTGGCCGAGAGGTTCCGCGCGCGCGGCGCCTCTCGGCCACACTTGCTTCCCGGGCTGAGTGCCCCCGAAGCCCCAGTTTTTCCCCTCCCGCCTGTTCAACTGAAGGAGCCACGTTGACCGCTGAGGTTTCGATGCGCGGCATTACGAAGCGCTTCCCCGGCGTGCTCGCCGACGACAACGTCGATCTCGAGGTCGCACCCGGCGAGATTCACGCGCTCATGGGCGAGAACGGTGCGGGGAAGTCGATCCTCATGTCGATGCTCGCGGGCGTCATGCAGCCCGACGAGGGCGAGATCTACATTCGTGGGGAGCGCCAGTCGTTCTCCTCCCCCCTCGACGCCATCGATGCCGGCATCGGCATGGTGTTCCAGTCGTTCAAGCTCTTCCCGTCGCTCACCATCGCGGAGAACGTGGTCTTCCGCAGTGAGCCGACGAAGCGCGGCCTCATCGATCGCCAGGCAGCCAACCGCCGCGTCACCGAGATCGCCGACAAGTACGGCCTGCAGATCGACCCCACCGCGCGCGTGGATTCGGTGCCCGTGGGCGTGCTGCAGCGCGTCGAGATCGTCAAGGCGCTCTACCGCGAGGCCCGCGTGCTCATCCTCGACGAGCCGACCGCAGTGCTCACCCCGCAAGAGACCGAGCGTCTCTTCGAGGTGCTGCGGGCGCTCAAGGCCGACGGCCGCACCATCATTCTGATCACCCACAAGCTGAACGAGGTGATGGCGATCTCCGATCGCGTCACCGTGCTGCGCGACGGGCGCAACGTCGCCGAGCTTGTCACCGCCGACAGCTCGCCTGAGGAGATCACCCGCCACATGACCGGCCGCGACGTGGATCTCACCACGCCGCCCCCGGCGCAGGCACCCGGCGACGTTGTGCTCGACGTGCGCGAGCTCACGGTGCCCGGTTCGGGCGGCCGCGCCGCGGTCGACGCAGCGCACCTGTCGGTCCGCGCGGGAGAAGTCGTAGGCATCGCCGGTGTGGCAGGCAATGGCCAGGTGGAACTCGCCGAGGCGATCATTGGAATGCGCCGCACGAGCGCGGGCGAGGTGCACGTCGCGGGCGCCGACCTCAGCCGCGCCACGATCGCGCAGCGCCGCACCGGCGGCGTCGCCTATGTTCCCGAGGACCGTCACGCGGTCGGCAGCGCGGGCAGCGCAAGCGCGGTCGACAACCTTGCGCTGGGCCACCACCGCTCCGCACCGATCCTCACCCGCGGGCTGCTCTCCCGCTCCGCCATGCTCGATCATGCGAAGCGCCTCATCAGCCGCTTCGGCGTGAAGATTGCCGGCCCGTCAACGCCGGTCGGCACGCTCTCGGGTGGCAACCTGCAGAAGATCGTCGTGGCTCGCGAGCTCGACTACCGCTCCCCCGTGCTCATCGCCGAGCAGCCCACGCGCGGCGTCGACATCGGCGCGATCGAGTCGATCCACCGCGAGCTGTGCGAGTACCGCGACGGCGGCGGCGCACTCCTGCTCATCTCGGCGGAGCTCAGCGAGATCATGTCGCTCAGCTCGCGCATCCTCGTGATGTTCGAGGGGCGCATCGTCGCCGAGGTTCCGAAGGCTGATGCCACCGAGGCCCTGCTGGGCCTCTACATGGCAGGACACACTCCGGAGGCGCAGCACCGACCCAGCGCTCCGCTCACCACCCCGGCGGCGCACGCTGCCGCCCCGCAGAAGGAGACCGCACGGTGAAAACCCTGCAGAGTTTCGGCCGCTGGCTCGCCAGCCCGATCCCCGTTTCGGTGGTGCTCGCGCTGCTGATCGGCGCGTGCTTCATGCTGATCGCTGGCGTTGACCCGCTGAGCGGCTACCTCGCCATGGTCAATGGTTCCTTCGGGAGCGGCGTTGGCCTCGCCAACACCCTGCAGCGCGCCGTGCCCATCATCGGTATCGGCATCGCGATCGCCGTGGCGTTCCGCGCGGGCGTGCTGAACCTCGGCACCGAGGGCCAGGCCGGCCTGGGCGCGCTCGCCGGCGGCATCGTCGCGGTGTACGTGCCCGGCCCCGCGATCCTGATCGTACCCCTGGCGTTCATCGCGGCAATCGCCGCGGGTGCCGCGTGGGGCCTCCTCACGGCGCTCCTGCAGAACCTGCTCGGGGTGCCGATCCTGCTCTCCACACTGCTGCTGAACTACCCCGCCCGGTACTTCTCCTCGTGGCTCATCCGCTACAAGCTGAAGGATCCCAGCACCGACCTCGTGGCGAGCGCCCAGGTGCCCGCCGACCACCAGATCTCCATGCTGGTGCCGCGCGACTCGGGGCTTGCCGAGACCCTGCGCAACACGCTGGGGGCAACGAACCCGGTCACCGCCGTGCTCACGGGCGTGAACTGGTCGATCATCGTGCTGATCATCGTGGTGCTCGGCGCGATCTTCGTGAACCGCCGCACCCGCTACGGCTTCGAGTCCGGGCTCGCGGGCCAGAACGCCGAGTTCGTGCGCTACAGCGGCGTGCAGCCCGGGCCACTCGTCACCCGCACGATGGCCATCTCGGGTGGCCTCGCTGGCCTCTTCGGCATGATGCTCACCATCGGCGCACCGAGCACTCGAATCATCGAGGGCTACTTTGTGCAGACCAACTTCGCGTGGACGGCACTCCTCGTGACGCTCCTCGCGCTCTACCGCCCCGTGGGAATCGTGATCGCGGGCCTGTTCTTCGCCGCGATCATGGTCGGCTCCGACGCCATGGGCCGTGAGCTCGGCCTTTCACCGCAGATCGCCGCAGTGATTCAGGCGTTCGTGATCATCCTGCTCGCCTTCCGCGTCGCACTCCCCAAGTTCCGCAAGCGAACAGCCACCAGCCCCGCAGCGAAGGAGGGCGAGCGATGAGCTTCCTCGACCTGTTCAACGAGGATCTGATCTCCTCGGTTCTCCGCTCGCTCATCCCGGTGCTGCTTGCCGCCCTGGGAGGCATGCTCGCCGAGCGCGTCGGCATCTTCAACATCGGCCTCGAGGGCATGATCCTCGTCGGCGCATTCGCCGGCGTGGCGGCCTCCTACTTCTCGCACAACTGGATCGTCGGCGTCATTGTCGCGATGCTCGCCGGTGCGGTGTTCTCGCTCATCCTGGGCTATGGCGCCGTCTACCGAAAGGGCGATCCGATCGTGCTCGCCATCGCGATGAATATCCTCGCGGTCGGCGTCACGAGCTTCCTCCTCGTCGCGATCTTCAATGTGCAGGGCGTGTTCCAGGATCCCGGCATCGACGGCATTCCGGTCTGGCGGATCCCGATCCTCGCTGATATCCCCTGGCTCGGCGCGCTCTTCTCGCTCACCCCGCTCGGCTATCTCGCGCTGCTTCTCGTCCCCGCGCTGTGGATCATGCTCTTCCGCACCCCGCTCGGTCTGCGCATGCGCGGCGTCGGCGAGCGCCCGCTCGCTGCTGCCACCATGGGTGTCAACCCGCAGCGCTACCAGCTGGGAGCCGTGATCGCCTCGGGCGCGCTCGCCGGCCTCGGCGGTGCCCAGCTGGCGCTCGGCAACGTGGTGCAGTTCACCGAGAACATGTCGGCGGGACGCGGCTGGATCGCCGTGGTGGCCGTGATGCTTGCCCGTGCGCACCCCGTCGGAGTGCTCGGCGCCGCGCTGCTCTTCGGCTTCGCTGACGCGCTGGGTTTCCGCCTGCAGTCCTTCGGCCTCCCCCAGCAGCTCACTGACTCGGGCCCGTACGTGATCACGCTGATCGCGCTCATCCTCATGAGCCGTCGCTTCCGCAAGACGCGTGAGGCGGCCGTCGCGTGAGCGCGGCGCCGAACGAGCTGCCGCCGGAGGCCGCACAGTGGGTCGAGCGGCTCGGCCTCGAGCCGCTCGAGCACGAGGGCGGAATGTTCCGCCAGATGCACCTCGACGAGCACTCGAGCGCGATCTACTATCTGCTGGCCGACCCCGATTTCTCGGCGCTGCACTCACTCGCCTCGGTCGAGGTGTACCACTGGTACGCGGGCGCGCCGCTCAGCATGCTGCTCCTGCACCCCGATGGGCGTGCAGAGGAACGGTTGCTCGGCCCCGATCCCGATTCGCGTGAGCTCCCGGGCCAGCTGCCTCAGCTCGCGGTGCCGCCCGAGGTGATGCAGGGCTCGTCGTCGACGGGCGCCTGGACACTGATCGGCACGACGATGGCCCCGCCGTTCGAGTGGAACGGCTTTGCGCTCGGCGAGCGCGCCGAATTACAGGATCGATACCCTTCCGCCGCGAAGCGGATCGCGGAGCTTACGCGGCCTGAGGCGTAGCGCCGGCGCGCATTCGGCGCGGTGCGAGCTCCGGCTGCCGGTCGGGCGAGAACTGCTTCGTTGCGACGAGCAGCACCAGCACCACAGCGATGACGATCCAGCCGCTGACGCCGAGCGGCAACACGAGTGCCGGGTTCAATTCGGCGCCTGCTGCGGCCACGATCCCAATCAATCCCGCGGACGCGTTCAGAGAGGCGTGCCCAATCACCGCTGGCCACACCGAGCCGGTGCGGAGGCGGGTCCATCCGAGCAGGGCACCCCAGAGCACACAGCCGATCGTCATGAGGGCGACGCCCCGCCAGTCAGTGAGGCCGAAGTTGTAACCGAGCAGGATGAGCGGCGAGTGCCACAGGCCCCAGACCACGCCTGAGATCGCGAGCGCTGGCCACGTGCCAAGCGGACGGAGGGCGGGGAGCAGCCAGCCGCGCCAACCAAGCTCCTCGCCAAATGCAGCGACCGAATTGATGACGACGCCGAGCGGAATGCTGAGCAGCTGCGCGACAACGATCACTTCGATGGGCGGCATGGAGATGTCCATACCCTCCGGGAGACCCGCTGCGATAGCGGCGGCGAAGCCGGAGAACTCGACAAGGTCAAGCTCCGTCCAACCGAGCGCTGCCGCGACCACGACACTCGCGGCGACGATCATCGTCGGCGCAAACACCGCTCCGACGATGAACCACACGACGCGCTTCGCGGGGCGCAGCGGCCACATGCCGAGGAAGCGCAGCCGCTCCGTCCGCGGCACGCGAGCGAAGAAGACAACCGCGAGCGTCGCAAGTGCGGGGGTGAACATCATCGCGGGAGCGAGGACACCGAAGAGCATGGCGAAGCCGGTGCTCTCGGGATCCCGCAGCCACAGCGGCAGTGCGACGAGCCAGGCGAGCCCACACGCGAGCACCACAAACAGAGCGACGGCACCCCACGGCACGCGTGCGAGGCGCGTGTTCGGGCTCTGCTCAGGAACGGGCTGACCGAAATCGAGCTGCACGGGCTCAGCAGCCACGGGTGCCGGTGCGTACTCTGGCGTCGTCATGCGGAACCTCCGAGTTCAGGGTCGTGCCCACGCGCTCGGTCCTTCAGCCCGGTGAGCAACGCGGCGGCGGTGTCTGCGTCGTCGACCGTCACCGCAAAGAGCCGGCCATCCCGCCGTGTCACCACGATACCCTCACCGGCACGCAGCACCACGCCCATTCGGCCCGGGGCCCAGCGCACGCCCCAGCCCCCGAAGTCTCCGAGTGGGCTGATCGGCGCAGCGACGGCTTGCGCCACGTCCGCGAGCGGTACGCGGAACGCCGGCCAGCCCACGGCCGAGCTCACCGCGATCCCAGAACCATCGACGCGCACGCGGAACATGCCCGTCATCGGGATCGCGCACCAGAGCAGCGCGCCAACGCCAACGAGGATCCACCCCTCAGCCAGCTGGTCGCCCAGGAGCCAGATTCCGCCACCCAGCACGCACGCAGCGGCGCCAATAAGCACCACGAAGAACGTAGCGGAGCCTCGAGTCGTGCGGTACCAGACCGCGCGCTCGGCTGCACTGAGCTCGAGCCCGTCTCCCGGGGACGCTTCGCCGCCGCCGACGGTCACGGCGGGCTGCATCGCCCAAGCGATCGCACCAACGATGGGAAGCAGAGCGAGACCGATCAGGCCCGTCCAGCCGAGCGGCGGCGCGAGCCGGGCATCTGCAAGATCGAGTTGAATCGCGGCCGAAATCACCGCGAGAAACTGCAGCATCGTCACGGTTCCTGCGCTGAGCGCCGCGACGAGCCGGTTGAAGCCCGACCAGGTGGGGATCCCGCTCCCCCGCACACTCGAGGAACCCGCCGCAGCGAACCACAGCAGCAGGGTCAGGCCCAGCCCCACGCCCGCGCTCAGCGCGGGGAACGTCCACGGCGGCCCGAAGCCATCGGGTCCGCCGATGCCAGACCAGTGCGTAGCTGCGGGATCCGGCAGTCTCGGGAGCCAGACGAACGTGAGGACCGTCGCAATCGTCGTGAGTGCGAGGGGAAACACAAGCGCAACCCAGCGCGCGGCCCGACGGGCACGGCGCAGCTCTGGGTGGTGCGCGGCGCTCACGCGGACGCCCCCGCACTCTCTGCCGCGGTGCCGGGAACGGGGACCGCGCTTGCCACGAGCGCGGCGAGCGCAGCGCCCGAGAGCCCCAGCTGCACCGCGCGCTCCACGAGAGCGGTCACGTCAGCGCGCAGCTCAGCCATTGCCCCCGCGGCCGGGGTCACGACCGCGCCGCGGCGGCGCTTCAGATCGATCAGGCCCTCGTCCCGCAGCAGCTGGTAGGCGCGGAGCACCGTGTGCACGTTGATCTCGAGGCCCGCGGCCAGTTCGCGCGCGGGCGGCAGAGCGGCGCCCGGCGAGAGGCGCCCGGCAGCGATGTCCTCGCGCAGCGACGCGGCGATCTGCGCGTAAAGCGGAAGCTCACTCTCATCGGTGATACGAACCAGCATTGCGGCCTCCTTCTGCCGCAATAATTCTATCCGAATACGAACAATTCCCCGGGGCCGCGTGCAACCCCGGGGAATCATCCCATATATTCGAGCCTCTATTAGAACGCGGCGATGCCGGTCAGCTCTCGGCCGATGACGAGCTGGTGCACCTCATCAGTGCCCTCGTAGGTGCGCACCGACTCAAGGTTTGCCATGTGGCGCATCACGGGGAAATCGCTCGTGATGCCGTCGCCACCGAGGATCGAACGGCAGTTGCCGGCGATCTTGATGGCCTCGCGCACGTTGTTGAGCTTACCCACGGAGATCTGGCCGTAGGAGAGGTTCCCGGCGTCCTTCAGACGGCCCAGGTGCAGCGCGAGGAGGAGGCCCTTCTCGTACTCGACGAACATGTCGGCGAGCTGCGCCTGGATGATCTGCTTCGAACCGATCGGGGCACCGAACACCTCGCGGGTCTGCGAGCGCTCGACCGCCACCTCGAGGCAGGCGCGAGCGGCACCCATGACGCCCCAGGCGATACCGTAGCGCGCCTCGTTCAAGCACTTGAACGGCGCCGAGAGGCCCTTTGCCTCGGGCAGAATCGCGTCGAGCGGCAGGCGCACATCGGTGAGCTCGATCTCGGTCTGCAGCGAGGCGCGCATCGAGAGCTTGTTCTCGATGGCGGTGGCCTTGAAGCCCGGGGTGTCCGTCGGCACGACGAAGCCGCGCACGATGCCTTCCTCATCCTTCGCCCAGATCACGCCAACCTTGGCGATCGTGGCGAGGCCGATCCAGCGCTTCTTGCCGTTGAGCACCCACTGGTCGCCCTCGCGGCGCGCATTGGTGAGCATGGTGTTGGGGTCGGAGCCGCCCTGCGGCTCGGTCAGACCGAAGAAGCCGACTGCTTCGCCGCGGCCCATGGCCGGGAGCCACTGCTGCTTCTGCTCCTCGGAGCCGAACTTGTAGATCGCACCCATGGCGAGCGAGCCCTGCACGGAGAGCGCGGTGCGGAAGCCGGAATCAACGGCCTCGAACTCCATTGCCACGAGGCCGTAGGCCACCGAGGAGGCACCCTTCAGCCCGTACCCGTTCATGTACATGCCGAATGCGCCGAACTCGCCCACCTCGGGGAGCAGTTCGACGGGCAGGCGGCGATCCTCGAATGCCTGGTCGATGATGGGCTTGATGCGGGTCTGCGCGAACTCGCGCGCCTTCATCTGCCACTCGCGCTCTTCTTCGGTCACGAAGTCGGAAACGTTGAACAGTTTGTCAATCGTCGTGGTCATGATGCTCCTTTGTCGGGATCTCGGAAAACGTTGTGGTGCGGAAAGACTCGGTGGGGCGATTCAGGCGTCTCGCCAGATCGCGTCCTGGTGCTCCCCTACGCCGGGCGGCGGCGCCGAGTAGCGTGCGGGCGTCTGCGAGAGCGAGATCGGCAGCGCGACCGAGCGCAGGGTGTGCTCGGAACCATCTGGCGCGACCGCGGGGGTGTGCGCGACGGGGCTGAGGTCGAGCGTTTCGGCGAGCTCGAGCGCCTGAGCGATCGTGTTGACGCGGCCCGCGGGGATGTTCGCGCGGGTGAACTCCGCGATCCATTCCGCGGCGGTGCGGGTGCGCAGGGGCTGCTCGAGCGCCGCGCGCAGCTCCACGCGGTGCGCAACGCGCTGCGGGTTGTTTGCGAAGCGCTCGTCGGCTGCGAGCTCGGGCACCCCGAGCACCTCGCAGAGGCGGGTGAACTGTCCGTCAGTACCGACGGCGAGCGCGATCGCCTGATCGGACGCGTCGAGCGTCTCGTACGGCGAGATGGACGGATGCGCGTTGCCCATACGGCCGGGCGAGACACCGGTCTCAAGGGTCGACGATGCCTGGTTCGCGAGCGCGGAGAGCAGCGAGCCGAGCAGCGTGACCTTCACGTGCTGTCCTTGGCCAGCGGTCGGCGAATCGGCGGTGTCGCGTGCGCGCAGCGCAGCCTGGATGCCAATGACCGAGTTCAGCCCTGTCAGGATATCGACGAGCGCGACGCCCACCTTGGTGGCTTCGCCGTCTTCCTGCCCCGTGATGCTCATGAGCCCACCAACGGCCTGCACGAGGAGGTCGTAGCCGGGAAGGTCGCGCCCCTCGGTATCCCCAAACCCGGAGATGGAGCAGTAGACCACACCTGGGTTCGCCGCGGCGACCTCGTCGTAGCTGAGCCCAAACTTTGCCATAGTTCCCGGCTTGAAGTTCTCGATCACCACGTCGGCCGTGCTCGCGAGCTCGCGGGCACGTGCAATCCCCTCGGGTTCCCGCAGATCGCAGACCACCGAGCGCTTTCCGCGGTTGACGCCTGCGAAGTAGGTGCTCTGCCCCACCGCGTTGGTCGGCGGGCTCCACTGCCGGGTGCCGTCACCCTCCGGGCTCTCGATCTTGATGACATCAGCGCCGAGATCAGCAAGGATCATCGTGGCGTGCGGGCCCGCGAGCACCCGGGAGAAGTCTGCGACCCGGATTCCGGCGAGTGCGCCCGCCGTGGTCTGCTCCGCATGGTCGTTCACAGTGAATCCCCGTCCGTTCGTCTCGTCGCTCAGGCGTCGATGCCTCGCTGCGTGTGTGGCCAGTGTACGTGTCAGGCAGCCGCCCCCGAGCGCGCGATTGCATAGCCCTGCGCCACGGACCTGTGCAAGAATCTCAGCATGGCGTCACTCTCCGATTTGCTCGCGCTCCCCCAGTTGGGGCTCACACTCGTGCAGTCCGGCCCGGGGGATCCGGAGATCTCGTGGCTCTCCACGACCGAGTTGCTGGACCTCGGCGACTACCTTGAGGGCGGCGAAATCATCCTCACGACCGGGCTCGCGCTCGAGTCCGGAGACCCGCGGTGGCGCGACTTCGTGGCGAGCCTCAGCCGGGCACGAGTTGCCGCGATTGGCTTCGGCGTCGGCGTGAACCACGAGCGCATCCCGCCCGCGCTCGTGAGCGCGGCAAGCATGTACCGGGTGGCGCTCTTCGAGGTGCCGCTCCCCACTCCCTTCATCGCGATCAGCAAGGCCGTCGCCGGGCTCATCCGCGCGGACGAGCTCCGCGCAGCCCGCGGCGCGCTTCAGGCTCAGCAGCGGCTGCTTGACGGCGCCCGCGGGAAACAAGACCCAGCCGAGGTCCTCGCGAGCATCGCACAGGCCACCGGTAAGCAGCTCGCTCTGCTGACATCGGACGGCGCGGTACTCGCGAGCACCGCGGGCTTCGCTGCCGCCACCAGCGCGCCAACCACCCCTGAGACGATTCCCCTCGATCGCGAGGGGTCACTTCGGCTCGCGGTCGCTGGCGCCACCCCGCTCACTCCCGAGGGACACGCGGTGATCGCTGCCGGCTCGATCGTGCTGTGGCTCGGCCTCCGCGGTGCGGACGCTGAGGAAAGCCGCGAGCGCGAACGCTGGGAGCGCTTCACCTGGGCACTCCTCACCGGGAGCGCGACCCCCGCAACGATTGAGATTCTCTCAACGCGTGTGCGGCTGCCCGAGCGTGTGCGCGCCGTCGCCATCCAGGGGTCACCCGAGGATGTATCCAACTGGCGGCGCCGACCGCGCAGCGGCCACGACCGATTCATCACCCCGGGCGGCCTCCCGGCGCAGGCACCCGGCCTCGCCCTCGCGTGGCAGCTCTGCGCTGACACCCCCGAGGCAACGGCGCACCTGCTCGAGGTCGCCGCGGAGCACGGCCTCGACGCGGTCTTGGGACGCCCCACCGACCCCGCCTCCGCCGAGCTGAGCCTCCGCTCCGCGAACTCGCGGCTCAGTGCGCTCTCGGCGACCGCGCCACTCTATGCGGCCCCGCGCGTTCCAACGGTGGTGTGGGCCGACCGCGATACGCCATTCCTCGAGGCGCTCGTCGCGCTCTCCGACACTCCTGCGGGAGTACCCGATGAGCCATCAGGCCTCACTCCGCACGACACGTCGCAGCTGAGCGCGCGCGTGCTCGGGCCACTCTCCCACCACTCGGCAGAGCTTCCCGGCGAAGAAGCTGAGATGCTGCGCGCCACGCTGCGCGCCGTCTACGCCGCAGATGGGCAACGCGGACCGGCCTCAACCGCGCTCGGCATTCACCGCAACACACTTCGGGATCGCATCACGCGGATCGAGCGGCTGACTGCGCGCACGCTCGCCGACGCCGACGACCGCGCCGAGCTCTGGCTCGCGCTGCGCGTGGAGGATCTGACGGGACTCTAGGCGCTTTCGCCCACGCCGGGCCGGGCGCCGAGCTCGACCGGGTCGAGCACCCGCGCGGCCGCGCGCTCGAGGGCCGCCACGACATCGTGCACTTCCTGGCGCACCTCACCCTTCGCGTGCACGATCAGCAGCTGTCGGCCATCACCCTCGCCGATGCCAAACGCGCGCACGCCCGGGTGCCGATAGCTCAGCAGGCTGAGCCGGGGCACCACCGACACGCTCATGTCGCGTGCCACGAGTTCTTGCACCACCATGTAGTCGTCGGTGGCGTGGCGAATATCGGGCACAAACCCCTCGCGCTCCGCGATGCGCAGGAAGTGCTGGCGGCAGGCCGGGCAGCCGGTGACCCAGCGATCCCGCGCGTGCTCCGCGAGCGGACGGCGCTTCGTTCCGGTTGAGCCGCGACGCTGCGACACGATGAGCTGCAGAGGGTCCCAGCCGATCGGGATCTCGGTGACCTCCGCGCCGAAGTCCGGGGAGGCCTCCCCCTCATAGCGGAACACGAGCGCGACGTCCGCGGTGCCCCGCCGCAGCAGTTCGGGCACGGCGAATGGTTCCTGCTGCTCGAGCTCGATCGCAGTGCCGGGCTCCCCCGCACTGCCGCGTGCGAGCAGCTCGGACATGGCCGAGGCAACGATACTCGTGCACGCCGACGGGAACGCGACCACGCGCACGGTGCGCTGGCCCTCGTCGACGAGCCCCGCCACCTCGCGCGCCGCCCGCTCGAGATGTCCATCGATGATCTCGGCGTGGTGCAGCAATCGGCGACCCGGCTCGGTGAGCTGCACGCCCTTGACGGTGCGAGTCACGAGGGTGACCCCGAGGCTCTCCTCGAGCCTGCGCACCTGGCTGCTCAGCGCGGGCTGCGTCCAGCCGAGCTCGCGCGCCGCCGCGGCGAACGAGCCGTGCTCTGCGACCGCACGAAACGACATCAATGCCCGGGGATCAATCCCATCTGCCATGTCTGCCTCTCTCGCACTCGGTGCTCGCGCGGCACAGCGATCGTGTCGCCTGCCCGCTACGCCGCGCGCGGTGCCGCGGCGGCCGCGGCGACGAGACGCCGCACCGCCTCCATCGTATCCGCGTGGCTGAGCGCCGCATTGAATCGCACACTGCCGGCACCCGCAGCCCCGCAGGACGAGCCATCCGTCACCACGACCTGCGCCGCCTCGCGCACCGCTTCCGCAGCGCTCTGCCCCTCACGCAGCAGTCCAGTCTCGCTGAGGTCAAGCCACAGCAAATAGGTCGCTTCGGGGGCGATCACCCGGATCCCGGTCTCCGCGGCCGTCGCCCGGAGAAGCGCCACCGCCTCATCAACGGTTGCGGCGAGCTCGCCCACGGTGTCGCGCAGCCACTCGCGCCCCTCGGCGTACGCTGCGGTCGTCGCCACCACGCCGAGCACGGCCGTCTGGTGCTCGTGCCAGTGGCCCACCCGGCGCCACTCGGCGAGCTGCGCAGGGTTCGAAAAGATCAGCTGCCCACACTTCGCACCCGGAATGTTGAACGCCTTCGTCGCCGAGGTCGCGGTGATCGTGTGCGCGGCGGCGCGCTCATTGCGCGCGGCGTAAACAATGTGTTCACCCGCGCCGAGCACGAGCGGAGCGTGGATCTCGTCGGCGAACACGACGCCGTCGAACTCCGCGACGAGCGCCTCAACTTCGGCGAGCTCAGTCTCCGTCGCGACCTTGCCGATCGGGTTGTGCGGGTTGCACAGCACCATGAGCCGGGCCCCGGCCTCAAACGCGGCTCGCAGCGCAGGAAAGTCGTAGCGCCAGCCCGCCGCATCGTCGCGAAGCATGGGCACCTCGATGACCGGGTGGCCGATCTGCTGCGGCACCGAGAGGAACGGCATGTAGCCCGGGGTGGGCACGATGATCGGCTGCCCAGCGGGGAGCAGGTGCGTGAGCACGGCACGGAACCCGGCGACGAGGTCGGCTACCGGGCGGATCGAGTCGATGTTCGGCTGCCACCCGTAGCGTTCGCTCAGCCACGCCGCGACGCCGCGCTGCAACCTGGAAACGTCCTCCTGCGCCAGGTAGCGGAGCGCGTCTTGCGCAACCGCGTGTGTCAGTGCTTCCGTGACGGCGGGGGCGCACCCTCGCTCCATCTCAGCGAGAGGTCGGCCGAGCGACTGCCGCATTGACGTTTCGGCGGTCTCAGCTGCGATCTGCACACCTGCTCCTTCGTTTGTGCACGGTGTTGTGCCCTGAATCTCATGCTAGGTCTGGGCGCCAGCCGCCAGCTCTTCGTTTCGGCTGGGGTGCTCTCCGTTTTGCTTGGGGGCCCGATGCTGGCGTCGCACATTACCCCGCAAGTCATTGCGCCGCGCCACGGTGCCACACGCTCAGCTACGCTTTCGGCACCGGCTCCGTCCGCGCCGGTGGCTGCCCTGCGCCGCCAGTACACTCGATCCAGCACCCACCGCGACCGTGCGGGGGCGGAGCCGCTCGGTTCCGGGTACGCAAAGGAGCGACACAGATGCACACTCACCCCACACTCGTGAGCCGCCGTGGCCGCGTGCGCCTCGCCGCAGCCGCCGCGATCGCCGCGACCCTCGCTCTCGTCGGTTGCGCGGGCGACGGCGCCCCCGCTGAGAAGCCCGCGGTCGAGCTCGTCGACACGGGCGCCGAACTCGATCAGGTCACGGTCGCATTCCCCGGTTCGCTCGCCAATCTCTACATCGGCCAGGAGAGCGGCATCCTGAACTACAACCTCGCCGCCACCGTGCAGGAGGGACTCGTGTCGCAGGACGCGAGCGGCGCGATCATCCCCGCCCTCGCAGAGACCTGGGAGACACCGGATGACTCCACCTACGTATTCACGCTGCGCGCGGACGCGAAGTTCCAGAACGGCGACGTGGTCACGCCCGAGGACGTCGTCTTCAGCCTGCAGCGCGCGCAGGATCCCGAGCTCTCCCCCGGTATCTCCTACTACCTGAACAACCTCGCCTCGGTCGAGAAGACCGGCGACCGCGAGGTGACCGTGAAGAGCAAGGCCCCCGATGCCACGTTCCTCGTGAACCTCTCGAACTCGGGCGCCCTTGTGGTCACTCAGCAGAAGTTCTGGGAGGAGCACGCTGGCAAGGTTGGCACGAGCGCGTCCCTGCTCATGGGCACGGGCCCGTACCAGGTCACCGAGTTCCAGCCCGACTCGCACGTGCTCCTCGAGCGTGTGGACACCTGGTGGGGCGGCGTGCCGAAGGCGAAGACCATCCGCGTAAACTTCATCCCCGACGCGAACACCCGCCTCGCCGCCGCGCAGAAGGGCGACATCGACATCGCGTTCAACGTGCCGATCAACCAGGCTGCCGAGTGGCAGAAGATCAGCGACATGCGCGTGGAGTCCATGAACGATCTCTCGTACGTCGGACTGCTCTTCGATGAGCGCGTCGCCCCGTTCGACGATCAAAAGGTGCGCGAGGCGATCGCGCTGAGCGTCGACCGCACCGCCATCGCTGAGAAGCTGCTGCGCGGCTACGGCGAGGCAGCCACCGCGATCATGACCCCCGAGTCGCTCGCCCAGGCGTTCGACGGCGACGAGGCGCGCGCAGAGCTCGCGAAGATCCCGCAGCACGACCTCGACCTCGACGCGGCGAAGAAGCTCATCGCCGAGACGGACGCGAAGGACCTCACGACCGAGCTCACCTACCCGAACACGGGCCCGCAGCTGGGCATCGCCGCGCAAGCGATTGCCGAGAACCTTGGCGAAATCGGCATCACCGTGAAGGTACGCGAGGTGCCCATCGAGGAGTGGCTCGCCACCATCGGCGACGGCGAGCACGGCCTCGGATTCATGTGGTACTTCTCAACGACCGGCGACCCGGCCGAGGTGAACAGCTACCTCGTGGGCCCCGACAACCCGAACGGTTTCGAGAGCGAAGAGGCCGCCGCACTCATCGCGGAGGCAAACGCGCTCACCGAGCCGAAGGAACGCGCCGCAAAGCTGCTCGAGCTCGAGACACTCAATGCGGAGCACGTCGTGAACGCGCCGATCTGGTGGGGCAAGTCGGTCACCGCCTTCTCGAACGGCGTGGGGCTCACCGACTACGGTCCGTACACCTTCACGGGCACGTGGGGCGCGCAGCTGTTCGCCGCTGAGGCGAAGTAAGCACCCCCATGTCAGCCACACGCGCAGGCGGCGCCCCCGGTGGGCGCCGCCTGGCCCGCACGCTCACATTGCGCATTGGCGGGGTGCTCGTCATCCTGCTTGTGCTCTCGTTCCTCACCTTCACGCTCTTGTACCTCGCCCCCGGCGATCTCGTGAAGAATCTGCTCGGCAACCGGCCGAGCTCACCCGAAGCAATCGCCGCGATCCGCGCGCAGTACCACCTCGATGACCCGTTCCTCGTGCGGTACTTCGACTGGCTGTGGAGCGCCATTCGCGGTGACTTCGGCATCTCGATCCGACTCCAGCAGCCGGTCACCGCGGTGATCAGCAGCCGGCTCGGCATCACCTCGCTGCTCATCGGGCTTTCGTTCGTGCTCGCCCTCATCACCGCGGTACCGCTCGGCATCGTGAGTGCCGCGCGCGCCGGCACCCCCGTCGACCGCGTCGCGAGCGCCACCGCACTCTTCGGACTGTCTGCGCCGAGCTTCGCTCTCGCGATCCTCGCGATCACCGTTTTCGCGATCGCGATCCCCATCTTCCCCGCGTACGGTGCCGGCGACGGCCCGCTCGATCAGCTGTGGCACCTCTTCCTGCCCGCCGCGGTGCTCGCCGCAGGCATCGGAGCGATCCTGATGCGAATGACGCGGGCCGCCGTGCTCCGCGAGCTCGAGAGCGACGCGATCACCTTCGCACGGGCGCGCGGCATCCCAGAGGGCCGGGTGCGACGCATCGCCCTACGCGCGGCCCTGATCCCGATCGTCACCAGTGCCGGGCTTATTCTGACCTTCATCATCGGGGGCACGATCATCGTCGAGACCGTCTTCGCATTGCCGGGCATCGGCCAGCTGCTGCAAGAGGCCGTACTCTTCAAGGATCTGCCCGTCGTGCAGGCGATCACCCTCCTCGTCGCAGCGGCGATCGCGATCATCACCATTCTTGTGGACATGAGCTACCTGCTGCTCGATCCGCGAGTCCGAGCACGGGAGCTGAGCGCATGACCCCGCGTACCCGACAGGTTTCCCTGCTCAACGACGTGCGGGTCGCGCCCGGCCGCCCCCGCGACTGGGTGTCTACACTCGCCGCGGTGTTCCTCGCGCTCGTGGTGCTCGCCGCGATCGCCTCGCCGTTCCTCACCGAGCTCGCCACAAAGCAGAGCATTCTCGATTCGCTGCTGCCCGCGGGCTCCCCCGGACACCTGCTCGGCACGGACGAACTGGGGCGAGATGTGCTGCTGCTCACGCTCGCGGGCACGGGATCCGCGGTGGCTGGCCCCGTCGTCATCGCTGCGGGATCGATGCTGCTCGCCATCCTCATCGGCACCGTTGCCGGCTACCTCCGCGGACCGGTCGATTGGATCGTGGGCCGCGTGGTCGACATTCTGCTCTCGCTCCCGGTCATGCTCGTCGCGCTCGTGGTCGCCGGCATCTTCGGGGCCGGCTACTGGGTGACCGTCATCATGCTGGTGCTGCTCTTCTGCCCCTCGGACATTCGGATCATTCGCGCCGGCGTCACCGAGCAGGCGCCGCGGCCGTACATCGAGGCCGCGCAAATGCTGTCGCTGTCGCCCGCGCGCATCATGTTCAAGCACATCGTGCCGAACGTGTGGCCGCTCATCATGACCAACTTCATGCTCAACCTCGCGATCGCGCTCGTCACGCTCTCCTCGCTCTCCTTCCTCGGAATCGGTGTCGCGCCCGGCACCCCCGACTGGGGCCGCCAGATCACCGACGGCCGCGGCATCCTCGGCGACAACCCGGCGATGATGGTGGTGCCAGCGATTCTCATCGTGCTCGTCGCGATGGCCATCAATGTGCTCGGCGATCACCTCGGCGAGCGACTCCGCGAACGGGGGATGCAGTGATCACCTCATCGGACACACAGCTCAACGCTCAGGGCACGCCCCCCGGTGTTGCCGTCTCCGGTCTGCGCGTCGTGGCGGGCGAGCGCACGCTCGTCGCTCCCGTCGATTTCACGGTCGCGCCGGGCGAACTGCTCGCCGTGATCGGCGAGTCCGGCTCCGGAAAGTCGATGACCGCCCGTGCGCTCACCGGGCTCCTCCCCCGCGGAGTGCACGCGACGGGCGACGCGCGCATCGACGACCACGAGTACGATCTCGCCTCCGGGCGCGACGCGGATTGGGCGGCCGTGCGCGGGCGCCGCGCGGTGCTGCTCCTACAGGATCCCTTCACGAGTCTCAGCCCAGTGCTGCGCTGTGGCGCGCAGATCGCCGACACGATCGAAGCGCGCGCCGGCGCAACAGGACAACGAATCGGCAAGTCCGCCGTGCATGAGGAGGTGCTGCGCCGACTCGCGGAGGTGCGCCTCCCCGAGCGAGTCGCGCGGCAGTACCCGGGTGAACTCTCGGGCGGCATGCGGCAGCGCGTCGCGATCGCCGCGGCACTTGCGGCCGAGCCGCGCCTCTTGATTGCGGACGAGCCGACCACCGCGCTCGATGCCAGCACGCAGGGCGAGGTGCTCGATCTCCTCCGCGAGCTGCAGCTCGCGCACCGGATGAGCCTGATCCTCATCAGCCACGATCTGGGGGTCATCGAGGGGCGGGCCGACCGTGTCCTCGTCATGCGGCAGGGCGAGGTGGTGGAGCGTGGCGTTACGTCGGAGGTGCTTCGCGCCCCCGAGCACCCATACACGCGCCAGCTCATCGCCGCGAACCTGTCTGTCACCGATGAGCTGCGTGAGCCTGAGGCCCGGCCGGAGCCGCTGCTTGAGGCCGAGCACCTCTCCAAGCGGTTCGGCGCCACCACCGCGCTCGCCGACGCCACGGTGTCCGTCGCCGCGGGCGAGGTGCTCGCGATTGTTGGCGAGTCGGGATCCGGGAAGACCACGCTCGCGCGCGCAATCGCCGGCCTCGAGCGGCCCGACACGGGCGAAGTCCGTCTCGCCGGGCGTACGCTCCCCGCGGGTCGGCGCGGCCGCACCCCCGGCGAGATCCAGGTCGTGTTCCAAGACCCGTACTCCACACTCAACCCGGTGTTTACCATCCGCGAGTCGCTCGATGAGGCGCTGCGCGCGGGCGGCCAGCGAGGCCGCAGCGTCGACGAGTTGCTGCGTCTCGTCGAGCTCGATCCCGCGCTGGCTGATCGCCGGCCCGCGCAGCTCTCCGGCGGGCAGCGGCAGCGCGTGGCGATCGCACGGGCGCTCGCGCCGAACCCGCAGGTGCTCATCTGCGACGAGAGCGTCTCGGCACTCGATGTGTCCGTGCAGGCGCAGATTCTCGCACTGCTGGCCCGGTTGCGCGATGAGCTCCAGCTCGCGATGCTCTTCATCACGCACGATCTCGGGGTCGTGGCACGCATTGCCGACCGCATCACGGTGCTCCGGCTGGGCGAGATCGTTGAGCAGGGCAACACCGCCGCGGTCCTCAGAGAACCGCAGCACCCCTATACCCAGGTGCTCGTCGCAGCTGCCGAGCGCGACAGCATCGCGCACGAGCGCGACACATCACTTCCACGAGAGGAGCGGGCATGATCTCCGCAACGCACGACATCACATTCGATTCGCAGTCGGGGGCAGCGCTGCCCGCTGAGCTGCGCGGCGCTGCAGCTCTCGGCGCGAACGCGGCCGAGCGCGCCGCCCTCTGGGACGTGGAACGCGAACTCTGGACCCCGCGCACCATCACTGCGCGCGACAGCTCGGGATCGGTGCTGGGCGCAACCCTCACCGCGGCCCGCCCCCTCTCCGCGTATCGCAAGATCGTGGATGTGGTGGCCGGGTCCGCAGAGGTGTGGGCGGCCCTCGTTGCCGCCGCGCGCGATGACCTCGTCGGCGAACCGGGAACCGAGGAACACCCCGCGCCTCTCGCCGTGCACTTCGAGGAGCACCTGACGCTCGCGCCACTCACCGAGGCCCAGCGCGCGGCGCTCGAAGCCGCCGGGTTCGCGGCGGTCGGCACGCCTGTGCCCTCAGTGCCCAGCACCCGCGCGGAGGAGCCCAGCGCGGTTGCGGCCTGGTCGTTCTGGCGCGTTCCTGCGCCCGCGCGCACAGCCCCCTACTACGGGCAGACCACCGATGTGACCTGCGGCGCGGTCGCTGCGCTCACCGCGCTGGAGCAGCGTGGGCTTGGCGAGTTCCAGGCCGACAACGGTGCCGAGAACCGCGCCGCGGAGATCGCGTTCTGGCGGCGCGCAACGAACCTCCCGGCCTGCGAGCCGATCGGCCTCGCGGTCGAGACGGCGAAGCTCGGCGCCGATTCGGGCACCCTGCCTGCGCGACCCCACATCTTCTTGAGTACCCCCGATCCCGTGTTCATCGAGGAGTTCTCCGAGCAACCCTGGGAGCAGGAACTGCGCATCGACCTGCAGCTCGAATCGCTGCGGCAGGCGGAGGCGCTGGGCTTGCCGCTCGAACGGCGCTGGCTCGAGATCGACGAGATTGTGTCATTCGTGCGCGAGGGGGCACAGGTGCTGCTGCTCATCGATCTGACCGAGCTCATTGCCGACCCGACCCCGCACTGGGTGCTGGCCACCGAGGTCGTGGGCGACGCGCTGCTCATCGCAGACCCGTGGGTGCAGGCCCCGAACGGCGAGACCTGGGTCGATACGTTCGCTCTGCCGCTGCCCTTCGCCACGATCGACCGGGTGACGCGCTGGGGCGACCCGGCGTTCCGCGGCGCGATCGTGCTTCCGGCCTAACGGCCTCGCCGGTCGACGAGATCAGTGCGGGGGCGGGTAGCAGACCGAGTCGCGCGCCAGCCCAGAGCCGCCGCGCACGCGAGGCAATACCATCGGCAGCACGCCCCGCGTTCAAGGAGAAGCCATGCGCCGCCGCACTGATCGTTTTCGCTCGCCAGCCCTGCCCTCGCTCGATCTCCCACACCTCGAGCCGCTCGAAGTCGAGGCACTCGCTGATGCGAAGGACCACGTTGGGGAGCTCATCGAGCAGGTCGATGCCTCTGGGCTCGACCTCTCTGGCGCAACGTTCAGCGAGTGTGAGATCACCTCGCTTGTCGCGGATGAAACGCGATTCCTCGGTGCGCGGTTCACGGACTCCCGGCTCACGCAGGTCACTGCCCCGAGGTTGCAGGCGGCGCGGACGACGTGGCGCAATGTCGAACTCGCCTCATCTCGGATCGGCGCGTTCGAGGCGTTCGACGCCGAGCTCGCCCAGGTGCGCATCGACGGGTCAAAGCTCGGCTGGGTGAACTTCCGCTCGGCCGAGCTGCGCGATGTGACGTTCATCGGATGCCGGTTCGAGGAGCTTGACCTGAGTGGCAGTACCCTCAACCGCGTGGCGTTCGAGCACTGCAGCGTGCAGACGCTGGTGCTCGAGCACACAAAGTCGCAGGACTTAGATCTCCGCGGCCTGGAGTTTGCCGAGCTCCGCGGACTCGATGGCCTGCGCGGGGCGCGCGTGTCCGAGGAGCAGGGCGTCGACCTTCTCGGCGTCTTCGCGCGGCACTTCGGCGTGGCGATCGGCGGCTAGGCGTCAGGCCCCGTGCCGCGTGGCATGGTCCGCCAGATCCACTGCACGGCCTCACAGAGCGCCAGGGCAAGCAGCACGAAGCCTGAAACGAGGAGCACCACGTTCCATGCCCCGGGCTCGGCCCGGCTTGCGGCGGAGAAGGCAAGCGTGGAGAAGAGCACGAGCGCGGCAATGATTGCGATTGCCCGTTTGCCGCTGCGCGGCGACTTCGGAACCATCTTCTCCGCGAGGCACGCTCCCTTCAACGTTGTCCGCAGCGTAGCAGAGGCCGCCGTTTCAGGCCCGGTTTCCGCTCCCCCGGCCTCTCCGCGCCCAGAGCACCGAGAGGGCACCGGCGAGCACCAGCGTCCCCGCCACCGCAGCCCACGGCGCAGGGGCCGAGCCACCGGTCGCTGCGAGCGCGCGTGGTGCCGCGTGTGTGGCCGCAGCGGAGCGCTGCCCGTCTACTGGCAAGTTCGCCGCAGGAGGTTCTGTTCCCGCAGGCTGCCCGCCCGGGTTGCCGCTGGGCTCCTCGCTCGGCGCTTTCCCCGGCTCAGTTCCTGGCTCCTCAGCGGGGTTGGTTCCCGGCTCTTCGCCTGGCTCTTCGCCCGGCTCTTCACCGCCTGTCTCCTGTGTGTAGCGAATCTCAACAAGACCAGACGTCCGCGCATTGGCCGTGCTGAAGATCGCTCCCGCCGGCCCCAGGCTCGAGCCACCGCCGCCGGAGCCCGCAACGGACGCGGTAAGGCCGACCGTGTTGCCAGTCGGGTGCACGGCACCCGTGCCGCCACCGCCACCACCCATCGCGCCACCACCGCCACCGCCACCGGCGTTTGCGATGTTTGTGTCGCCTGCCACCTCGAGCGCCGCCCCGTTCCCACCTACGCCGACCTGCGTGCCAGTCGCCGCGGTCCCTGAAGTCCCTGCGATCCCGGCTCCCCAAGTGGGGTGAGTCTCATCCGGTTGGCCGGCAGCGCCACCCAGGCCGCCGCCCCCGCCCGAGCCGCCAGCGCGTCCGCGCAGGGTCTCTGGGTACGCATCAAGACCAGCGGCAGGCGGCAGCCAGCTCGGGCCGTCACCGTCGACGCCAGCTTCTCCGAGGAGGCTAGCGCTACCACCCGGGTGTGTGTACCGGGTCGCGACAGCTCCAGCGCCATTGTTTCGGCTGAATTGTCCACCGGAGTAGCTCTGCCCACCGCCGCCCCCAGCTATCTGCACAAGCTCGCCGTTCACTGCGACGCTGGTCGCACCGCCTCCGCCACCGCCAGGTCGCAGCCCCTCACCACCGTCTCCGCCACCGTTGAAACCTCCCACCGAGAGTTCGCCTGCGCCACCAACGACGAGCGTGAATTCGTCACCTGGCGTCACCGGGATCGTGCCCTCCACGCGCGCGCCGAAGCCACCGTCGGAGTCCGAGTCGAAGTAGCCCCCAGCGCCCTGCGTCGTGATGTCGACGTGCGTCACGCCCTCAGGCACGGTCCAGTGTTCCGGCGCGCCAGAAAAGCCAAACTCAAGGACTTCGCTCGTATCACTCGTATCGAGGGCTCGTGCCGGAGAAGCGACGCCCACGCTCAGCATGCCCAGACTCGCGAAGACACCCACCGTTACTCGTGCTGTTCTGTTCATACTCCCGAGCGTATGAATTGGCCCAGCTGCACGGTGAAACACCAGTGGCACAGCGGACAGTCTGCGCGGTCTCTGGCCGTCCACTGCGTGGCTTCCGGTCGACGGCTCCGCGGAAATCATGGACACCATCCGTGGGGCCACACAGGCACGCCGTTCTGGGTCCAGTACCCGCCAGAGCCGAGACCCAAGGGCCCACCGGCCCACCGGCCAGAGAAGTACCGAGTACGGAATCAGGCGAGTGCTTTGTCCCTGCAGCAATACGCTGCAGATTTGGCACTCTCGATGCGAGAGTGCTAATTTATCTGCCACCTGAGGAACTCAACCTCAGGCAGCTATTGGAAGGAGACTGATTTCAATGACACTGACATTTGACCCTTTCACTGATCTCGAGCGAGTCACGGCAGGTATGCGTCAGGCCCGAAGCGGCCCACGCCCAATGCCAGTGGACCTGAGCCGAGACCAGGACCGGTACGTGGTCACAGCCGATCTTCCCGGCATTGACCCCGGCAGCTTGGATATCGATCTCGATGGCCAGCTCCTCACGATCCGCGCCTATCGTTCCACCGGAAAGTCCGAAGGAATGAAGTGGATCAACCAGGAGCGGGGTGAGGGCGCTTACCTGCGCCAGTTCAGCATTGGTGAGGGGATCGATACCGAGGCGATCAGCGCAACCTATAAGGATGGTGTGCTGAGCGTCATTCTCCCGCTGAATGCAAAGGCGAAGCCACGCAAGATTGAAGTTGACCTGTCGCTTGACAGCCACCCGACAGGGAAGTCGATCACCGCGTAAATACTCCGCCTGGGCGGGTAGGTTGCTCGTGGGTGAAAGTTACTACCTGCCCAGGTGGTGCTCCTTGTGACACTGGTTCAAACGTAGAGGGCCCCTCTCCTCGAGGATTGGGAGAGGGGCCCGCTGCTTCCCCACCCGCCAGAAGGCACAAACGAGAGGCGCTGGAATGCAGATCCGATCGAGTGAGGAGTTCGGCGAGCAGCACTCGCGATTCGACGCGAGCGCGGCGGAGGACACGCTGCGTGAGCTCGAAGAGCAGTACGCCGCCGGCGAGATCGAGCGCCATGCCTACTTCGAGAAGAAGCAGTCGCTCGTCCGCCTATTCTTGAAGGCCACCACGAATCCGAGACGACGCCACCGTGAAGAAAACTACGACGGAGACTAATCGGTCAGCTCCAGTAGTAACTGGGCAACCCAACCTTGTCAGGTGTCGAAGGTACTACAGGAGCTGACCTCATCAAGGGGGCCTAGCAAGCGCTCACCCGCTGCGGGGCTTAGAGGTTATAGGGAGCCGTGTTTTTGTCAGCCTTCTTAGGGTGACGAATCAAAGCTGGGTCGGACTGCCCTTTACGCGGGTCTGCTGAACTATCCATCTCGTCGGTCGCGCCGTCCATGACAGGTTCATCCTGGTATTCCTCAGAGGGAGTATCGCGGTCCTTGGATTCACTCATGTTTCCTCCTTGCTTGGAAGTTGAAACACAAACGATAGGCCAGAATCCCGAGAGCATTTTCAGGTCGGGAATCAAATGCCCGAAGCAGCTAGTTGAGCACGATGACGGCCGCGTTGAGCGTCGAGGCGAAGAGAAGCCACAGCAGATAGGGGACGAAGAGCCATGCGGCCCACTTCGACCAGCGGGCCCCAGACACGATCAGCCCAACGACTGACACAATCAGCATGATCATTATGACCATTGCACCCCACCACGCGCTCTTTCCCACTAGTGGATAGCCAGCGAAAAAGACTGGCGTCCACAGTGCGTTGAGGCCGAGCTGCACAGCGTAGAGGCTGAGAGACGGTCGTGCGGCATTGTTCTCGCCCGGGGTCCAACCTTTTCGCCAGAGCAGCCATCCACCCAATGCGATCAACACGTACAGGACTGACCAAGCCGGACCAAACGCCCAGTTAGGCGGACTCCAAGGAGCCTTTCGCACCGAGGCATACCACCCATCCGCATTCGGGATCGTTGCCAAAGACCCCGCAAGCGCGATACCTGCAACGACAGCAAGAAGTAGAAATCCAATTCCGAACTGGCGCACCGCAGTGGGCCTACTACGCATGGTCCCCTCCTCCGTGATCTTCCCAACCAACCTAACAACACGGACATCCGAGGGTAAGCCCCCCCGTAGACACGAACACCCCCTTGCGGCGTCTCAAAGGACACCGCAGGGAACGAATTCTGCAACTACGAGTGAGCGTCTGATCTCGAAGGAGGGCATTCGGGCCTGAATGTCACCTCCACGTGCTTCACACCCCATGGATGGAAGCACGCGCGAAGGTTGCCGGTCTCCCGGACCGGTTCAGGATTTACGATCTTCGCCACAATTTCGCTCAAATGCTGATCGCATCATGGCTCGATATGAAGGTGTTGCAGGCGAGGTTGCGCCATGCTTCAGCGACAACGACGCTCGACACGTACGGGCACCTCTCGCCGGACTCAGACGAGTCCTCTCGAGCTGCTGTGAGCGCGGTTGTTGTTACTCGCCCCAAAGCTGCTGCGGACTCTGTGCGGACTCAGGCACTGACTTCCTAAGCGAGGCAACGGTCCTGCTAATAGAGCAGGAACTGGGCCGTTCCCGTGCCCTGCACGCCGGCCGCGGTGACCTTCAGGTGGTAGGAGGCGCCGTCTGCGCCCACCGGGTCACGCGTGATGTCGCAGGTCTCCGTACTCGAACGAGTGCGGTCCCACGTGATCGGTTCGCTCTCGAGCGGCTTGCCCGGCTCAAGGATCACCGCGAGCGACTCGGCGCCGGTCTGGCAGTCCTTTGAGCGCCACACCTCATCGTCACCGCTCGAGATGGCAAACTCCATGCCAGCCGTACCGAGATCGGCCGTGCAGGCCTCCTCGCCGGTGTTCTCTGCCGACAGCGAGAGCGCAGGGAGCTCCCCCGCCGGGTAGTCGCCGCGGTCCGTCACTGGGGTGATGCGCAACTGCCCGGCCCGGCATGCCGCCGGTTCGTCCTTGGCGTCCGCCGAGCCCGAATCCTTGTCGCTCGCGGTCGTGTCGAGCCCCTCGGGCACCTCGACCTGTTCCGCGTTCTTGGGCCCGTCTCCCCCGCCCGGTTTCACGATCACAAGCACGATCACCGCGATCACGGCGAGGAGGCCGGCGAGCACGAGCAGCCGCCGCCGAATGTAGACCTTGCGGTCCTTCGGCCCAACGGGATCGCGGAGGGTGGACATGGCGCCAGCGTAGCCCGGAAAGCGGTCTACAGACGCTTCAACATGCGCGTGTTGCCCAGGGTGTTGGGCTTCACACGGGCAAGATCCAGGAACTCGGCGACGCCCTCATCGTTCGAGCGCAACAGCTCGGCGTACACATCCGCTGCGACCAGCGCGGTGTTCTCACCCATCTCCTCGAAGCCGTGGCGGCCGAAGAAGTCGGTCTCAAAGGTGAGGCAGAACAGCTGCGTGAGGCCGAGCTGACGCGCGCGCTCCTCGAGCGCGGTGATCAGCCGGTGCCCGACGCCGTGCCCGAGCCACTCCTCCGAGACGCCGAGCGTGCGTACCTCGCCCAGCTGCTCCCACATTACGTGCACCGCACCGTACCCGACGAGGGTGCCGTGCTCGTCCTCGGCAACGATGAACTCGGGCACCGCGGCGTACAAGTCGACCAGATCCTTGCCGAGCAGGATCCTTCGCGCGACGAGGGGTTCCATCAACTCGACCATGCGGAGCACGTCTCCCGTGCGCGCGTTGCGGATGCGAATCTCAGATGCCACACTCATGACCCGAGTCTACTCGGGCGGGCCCCGGCGCTCGGCACACCGCTGGGGCCAGAAACGCAAACGGGCCCGCTGCCGAAGCAGCGGGCCCGAGGGCGAGCGCGAGGCGGAGCCTGCGCAGCGGAGGTTACTCCGCGGTGGTGTTCGGCGTCGCGGCCGTGGAGGCCACAGCGGCGGCAGCCGACGCGGACGCATCGCCGTGCGCCTTCGCCGAGCGCGACTCAGTCTCGAAGGTGAACTGGCCATCGACAAGGTCGACCTTCACAAGGTCGCCCGCCAGCAGCTCGGCGCCGAGGATCTTCTCCGAGAGGCGATCCTCGATCTCCCGCTGCATCGCGCGACGGAGCGGACGCGCACCGAGCGTGGGATCGTAGCCGATCTCCGCGAGGCGTTCGCGGGCTGCCGGCGAGATATCGATGTACATGTCGCGGTCGAGGAGGCGATCCTTCAGCTGCTTCACGAACAGGTCGACAATCTGCAGCAGCTCGGGCTTCGTGAGCTGCGGGAACACGATGGTGTCATCGACACGGTTCAGGAACTCGGGCTTGAAGTGCTTCTTCAGCTCCTCGTTCACCTTGCCCTTCATCATGTCGTAGCCGACCGAGGTGTCGCCCTCGAGCTGGAAGCCCACGGGGCCACCGGCAATCGCGGAGGATCCCAGGTTGGTGGTCATGATGATGACCGTGTTCTTGAAGTCGATCACACGACCCTGACCGTCGGTGAGGCGACCCTCTTCGAGGATCTGCAGCAGCGAGTTGAAGATGTCGGGGTGTGCCTTCTCGATCTCATCGAAGAGCACCACGGAGAACGGCTTACGGCGGACCTTCTCGGTGAGCTGGCCGCCCTCCTCGAAGCCGACAAACCCGGGAGGAGCACCGAACAGACGGGAGACCGTGTGCTTCTCGCCGTACTCGGACATGTCAAGCGAGATGAGCGCGTTCTCGTCGTCGAAGAGGAACTCAGCGAGCGCCTTCGCGAGCTCGGTCTTACCAACACCCGTGGGGCCGGCGAAGATGAAGGAGCCCGAGGGACGCTTCGGGTCCTTGAGGCCCGCGCGCTGGCGACGAATCGTCTTCGCGAGAGCGGAAATCGCCTCGTTCTGGCCGATGACGCGCTGGTGCAGCGCCTCCTCCATGAAGCGGAGACGGCTCGTCTCCTCCTCGGTCAGCTTGAACACGGGGATGCCGGTCGCCTGCGCGAGCACCTCGGCGATCAGCCCCTCGTCGACCTCGGCCTTCGTTGCAACGTCGCCCGAGCGCCACTGCTTCTCGAGCCGCAGCCGCTCGGCGATGAGCTTCTTCTCCTCATCGCGCTTGTTCGCGGCGGCCTCGAAGTCCTGGTTCTCGATCGCCTGCTCCTTGTCCGCACGCACGACCGCGATCTTCTCATCGAACTCGCGCAGCTCGGGCGGGCTCGACAGAATCGACAGGCGGAGACGGGCACCGGCCTCATCGATCAGGTCGATGGCCTTGTCCGGCAGGAAGCGATCCTGCACGTAGCGGTCGGCAAGGTTCACCGCGGCGACGATCGCGCCGTCGGTGATGGACACCTTGTGATGCGCCTCGTAGCGGTCGCGCAGACCCTTGAGGATGTTGATCGAGTGCGGGAGCGACGGCTCCGCAACCTGGATCGGCTGGAAGCGGCGCTCAAGTGCCGCATCCTTCTCGAAGTGCTTGCGGTACTCATCGAGCGTGGTCGCACCGATGGTCTGCAGCTCACCACGAGCCAGCATGGGCTTCAGGATGTTCGCTGCGTCGATTGCGCCCTCGGCGGCACCCGCGCCCACGAGCGTGTGAATCTCATCAATGAAGATGATGATGTCCCCGCGGTTGCGGATCTCCTTCGTCACCTTCTTGAGACGCTCCTCGAAGTCACCACGGTAGCGGCTGCCCGCAATCATGGAGCCGAGGTCGAGCACGTAGACCTGCTTGTCCTTCAGCGTCTCGGGCACCTCGCCCTTGACGATGGCCTGCGCGAGGCCCTCGACCACAGCGGTCTTGCCGACGCCGGGCTCACCGATCAGCACCGGGTTGTTCTTCGAGCGGCGCGAGAGGATCTGCATGACCCGCTCGACCTCCTTCTCGCGGCCGATCACGGGGTCAAGCTTGCCCTCGCGCGCGGCCTGAGTGAGGTTCCGACCGAACTGGTCGAGCACCTGCGAGCCCTTGGACTCACCACCCGTCTCGGGTGCACCAACGGTCGCATTCTCCTTACCGGCCTGGTAGCCGGAGAGCAGCTGGATGACGGTCTGACGCACACGGTTGAGGTCAGCCCCGAGCTTCACGAGCACCTGAGCGGCAACGCCCTCGCCCTCGCGAATGAGGCCGAGCAGAATGTGCTCGGTACCGATGTAGTTGTGGCCGAGCTGCAGCGCCTCGCGGAGGCTGAGCTCCAGCACCTTCTTCGCGCGGGGCGTGAAGGGAATGTGACCCGCGGGCGGCTGCTGGCCGGTGCCGATGATGTCGGTCACCTGCGCGCGCACAGCGTCGAGCGAGATATCGAGCTGCTCGAGCGCCTTCGCGGCAACGCCCTCGCCCTCATGGATCAGGCCGAGCAGAATGTGCTCCGTGCCGATGTAGTTATGGTTGAGCATCTTCGCCTCTTCTTGGGCGAGGACGACAACACGACGTGCGCGGTCGGTGAATCTCTCGAACATCTATAACCTCCCAGACAAACCCGCCGGGGCGCGAGTTCGTCGATGTACCCAGGGTATGCGAGCTGACGGCTCTATGGGCGGTTGTTCGCCAGAGGCGTGCAAGGCCGGGATCCGCGATCCGGTGCCCGCCAGTTGAGCGGGGAACCCGCGCCGCCACCCCGCCGCCTGTCCGCAAGCTCCCCGCCACTTCTCGTTCACCCGGGCGCCCTACGGTGAACGCATGCCAGCCCCCCTCACCCACGCGCACCCTGACGGTTCGGCCCTCGCGCTGATCCGCGCTGTTGCCGGTGGCCTCGGCCAGAGTGAGGGGGCGGTGGCCCGGGTGATTCTCGACCGGCCGGGTGAGATCCCGCAGTGGTCGACGCAGGAGCTCGCCTCCGCAGCCGGAACATCGACCGCCACGGTCATCCGTGCATGCCAGAGACTCGGATTCCGCGGATTCCAGCACCTCCGGCTTGAACTCGCACGTGAGAATGCCGCGACGCCCGTGGAAATTCCAGTGACGGGTGACGCCGTTGACGCGGTGTTCGCGCACGCGCGCACGGCGCTGCTTGTGGGGCAGCAGGCCATCGATCGCGTTGCGCTCTCCGAGGCCGCGACGATCCTCGTCGGCGCTTCCCGCGTGGTCTGCTCGGCGAACGGCTTCTCCGCTCCTCCTCTGCAGGATGCGGCCATGCGCTTCGCTACCATCGGTCGTCCCGTCGAAGCGCCGCTCGACATTCTCGCGCAACAGTTCGCCGCGCATAGCACCGGTCCTCACGACGTTTGCCTTGCCCTCAGCCACTCGGGCGCGAACGCTCACACCCTCGCGACGGTGCGCGCCGCCCGCAAACGTGGGGCGCGAATCATCGCGCTCAGTAGCTACGCCCGCTCGCCGCTCGGTGATCTGGCTGACGTGACGCTCTCGACCGGGATGATCGGTGCGCAGCACACGGTCGACCCGTTCTTCAGCCGGCTCGGACACTCGGTCCTCCTGCAAGCACTCATCGCCGAAGTATCCGCGCTCGTCACACCAAGCGACACGCTCGACATGCGCGAGGTCGTCGCAGACGCTCTCGCAGAGCCCCGCGCTTAGGCGGCATCACACAGCTCGACGACGCGAGCACGAAGCCTCCGTCGTGCCCGTTCTCCGCCCGCGTTGCGCGCCCTTCCGCGAACGTCCACGCGGCCGCCTCACGGAGTTCACCGAGGCGACACCTCGGCCCGGGAAGCTGCTCATGTAATCAAATTTCACGCTCGATGTAACGAGCAGCAACCGGTAGGAGTTCTGAGCAGTGCACGTCATTCCACTCGAGGGCAGCTACAACGCACGGAGCGTGGGCTCGGAGAAGACTCCATGGCTCGTGCGCACCGCGTCGCTCGACGGGCTCAGCGCCGGCGGCGAGCGCACCCTCCGCACGCTCGGGGTTGACCTCGTGATCGACCTCCGTGAGCCCGAGGAGCACGGTCCGCGCACTCACGGGCTTCCGGTCCGCTCCACACCCCTGTACGGCGAGGCCCCGCCTGCCGCGGGCTCGCTCGAGGGTGTGTACACGGGCCTCGTCCGAGATCGCGGATCCCGGATCGCGGCCGCAGTCGGGGCAATCGCGGAACACCCCGGAGTCGTCGCGGTGCACTGCACCGCGGGGAAAGACCGCACGGGGCTCGTCGTAGCGCTTGCGCGCCTGGTGGCCGGCGATGATCGCGAGGCGATCGTGGCCGACTACGCACACTCGGGCCGCACAGTGCGGCCGGCACGGTCGGGCATCGCAACCGCGCAGCTTGATGCGCTCGCGCTGAGCGGCGCCGAGCGAGCCGCCGCCGAGCGGCTCCACCTCGACAGTCCCGCCGAGGCGCTCGAAAGTGCACTCGAGCTGATCGACACATTCGGAGGGCCAGAGACGTATCTCAGGACGCATGGAGCAACGGATGAGCAGTTCCGGTCACTTCGCGCGCGTGCAGCCCGCCTGCTTGGAGCGGGGACCACCGCGTGAGTCGCGACACAGGGCGCTTCACGGTGCTGCATCTCAGCGATGTGCACGCAACGGAGACCGGCCTGCTCTACGGCTCGGTGGACGGCGCGGGCCGCATCGAGCGGGTGGGCGACTATGCGTTGACCGCGGGGGTCACCCCGGAACTGGTACTCATCACGGGCGATCTGATCGAGCGCGGCAATCCCGGCGCCTACGCGGCAGTGGCCGCGGCATGCCGGGGGCTCGAGGAGCGGCTCGGCTCCCCTGTACTCACGGTGCTCGGCAACCACGATGACCCAGTCGCGGCACGCGCACTCGATCACCACGCCACGGGACACTTCGCCGCGCACAACATTGACGGCACCCGGGTGATCCGGCTCGATTCACACACGGGAGCACTTGATTCCGCGCAGCTCGACTGGCTCGCCGGAGAACTGGCGCGGCCCGCCGAGCGCGGCACCGTGATCGCGCTGCACCATGCACCGCTCGCATCCCCGCTGCCGACTCTGCGCAGGCAGGGACTTGCGAACGCAGACGCCCTACTCGAACTGCTGCGCGGCTCCGACGTGCGGGCGATCCTCGCCGGGCACTACCACCACAGCCTGTCGGCGTCGGTGCAGGGGATCCCCGTCTTCGTGGGCCCCTCGCTCGCCTATCACCAGGTCATGGACGCGGGGCCCGATGCCGTGGCCGGGCACGACTCCCCCATGTTTTCGCTCGTGCAGATCACGAGCGACGGAGTGAGCGCCTCGGCGATCGCGCTGCACTCCCCCGATCCCCTGTTCACCCAACCCATCTCCAGACCCGCACAGAAAGCGACTCATGTCTCGTAATCGCACCACCGGCGTCCTCGCCGCATTCGTCCTCGGGGCGTTCGCCCTCACCGGGTGCTCCTCTGCACCCGATGCCGCAGGTTCCCAGGCCCCGGCAGAGTCCGGCGCCGCAGCTGAGTCTTCCACCATTACGCTCTACACGTCGGAGCCCCAGGAGAAGATCGACGCGGTCATCGCCGCGTTCAACGTGCACCACCCCGAGATCACGGTCGACGTGTTCCGCGCGGGCACGGGCGATCTCACGGCGCGCATCGCAACCGAGGAGAAGGCTGGCGAAATCGGTGCGGACCTGCTGCTCGCTGCCGATGCCGGCACTTTCGAAGACTACGCCGAACGCGACCTGCTGCTCGAGTACGCGTCGCCCGAGGCGAAGGAGATCCGCCAGGACCTCATCGACGCCGAGCACTTCTACGTGGGCACACGCCTGATCCCGACGGTGATCGCCGTGAATACCAACGTGATTACCGACGCCCCCAAGTCGTGGGCCGATCTCACCGATGCCCAGTACGCGGGCAAGATCGCGATGCCGAACCCCGATGTCTCGGGCGCCGCGGCCTACAACGCCGCGGTGTGGCTCGATACCCCGGCTCTCGGTCTGAGCTGGCTCGAGGGCCTCGCCAAGAACACGCCCTTGATCGCGGAGAGCAACGGCCCCGTCTCGCAGGCGGTCGCCGATGGCAGCAGCCCGGTCGGGATCGTCGTGGACTCGCTCGTGCGGGATCTCGCAGCCGCCGGTTCCCCCATCGCAGCGGTCTACCCGAGTGAGGGCGTGCCGTTCGTCTCACAGCCCGTCGGAATCTTTGCGGACACCGAGCAGCCCGAGGCAGCGAAGCTCTTCGTCGACTTCCTCATCAGTGCAGAGGGCCAGGAAATCGCGGCTTCTCAGTCGTACCTTCCGATCCGCGAGGACGTCGCGAGCCCAGAGGGCGCACCGGCAATCTCCGATATCGAGTTCCTCACCCCCGAACTTGAGCAGATCCGCGCCACGCAGGCTGACGCCGTGCAGACGTTCAATGGTCTCTTCCAGTAGCACGCAGGAGCGCATCCCTGCGGGCCCGGTCATCACCGACCGGGCCCGCAGGCCGCGCACCGGCGCGGGGCGGCGCTTCGATGGCTTTGACGTCACCCGTCTCGTGCTGTGGTGCGCAGTCAGCGCGCTCGTCCTCGTGCCGATTGGTGCGGTCGTCCTGCTCGCAGCGAGCGGCGGTGGCTGGACGGCACTCGCCGATCCCGATGTGCTCACTGCCGCAGCCAACTCGCTCGTGTCTGCGACCGCCTCGGGCATCCTCGCGGTAGTCATCGGCACCCTGCTCGCGCTCCTCCTGGAGCGCACTGACCTCCCTGGGCGGCGCGCGCTCAGGCTCCTTGCGCTGAGCCCCATGCTCATGCCCCCGTTCGTCGGCGCAATCGCCTGGCTCAGCCTGCTCGGCCCTGCCTCGGCGGTGAACACGTTCTGGACGGCCCGCTTCGGGACCCCGCTCTGGAACCTCTATGGCGGCGACGGCGTCGTCTTCCTGCTTACGCTGCACAGCTTCCCCATCGCGATGATGATCGTCACCGCCGCGCTCCGCCGGATTCCCGCTGACCTCGAGCAAGCTGCACGAATCGCGGGCTCCTCCGCACCGCGCGCACTCTGGGAGGTAACCACTCCGCTCCTTCGCCCCGCGATGCTCTCAGCGTTCACACTCATCGCAGTCTCAAACCTTGCTGACTTCGGCATCCCCTCGATCATCGGACTGCCCGAGCGTTACGTGACGCTCTCCACGCTCGTATACCGCTATCTCCAGTCCGGCACCGTCGAGGATCCCCTCGCTGTGGTCGCCGCGATCGGCTTCGTTCTGCTCATGATCGCGCTCCTCGGCGTCATCGTCGATCTGCTGCGCTCGCGTACACGCGTCGAACTCGACGCTCAGGCCGGCGCGCCGGCATTGCTCCCGCTTGGGCGAGCCCGCGGCCCGATCGCGGTGATCACCGTCGTGATTGTTCTCGCGGTCACCGTGCTCCCCCTCATCACGCTCGCAATCCAGGCGCTCCTCCCCGCCCCCGGTGTGCCGCTCACACCGGAGACAATCACACTCGCGAGCTTCGAGCGTGCGCTCGCCGCTTCGGGCACGCTCCAGGGCATCGGCAACTCGCTCATGCTGGCCACGCTCGCCGCGCTCGGCTGTGGGGTACTCGGCCTCGGGATCGGTACGATCGTCACACGCACGCGTCTCCGCGGCAACGCGGCACTCCTCGGCATCTCGCTCCTGCCGCAGGCGATCCCGGGACTCGTCATCGCCGTCGCCTGGCTGCTGATCGCGCCGCGGATTGGCCTGTACAACACCCCCTGGCTGATCCTCTGCGCATATCTCACTTCCTTCCTCGCCCTCGTGGTGCAATCAGTCCACGCGCCACTCTCGGGGATCCCCACGACCGCCGAGGAGGCGGCCCGGCTCTCCGGTGCCTCCCGGCTCCGTGCGCTGTGGGACATCTCCTGCCGGATGGCGGTGCCCGCCGCGATCTCGGGCGCCGTGCTCGTCGCGCTGACCGCGGTGCGCGAGCTGACCCTGTCAGTGCTGCTCCTCTCCCCCGGCTCGCAGACCCTCGGCGTCGTCATCTTCAACCTGCAACAGGCGGGCGCGTACAACGCCTCGTCGGCGCTCTCCCTCATCGTCGCCGTGGTCGGCCTCGTCGGCCTCAGCTTCACCGCACGTACCCAGCGTTAGGACCGATCGTGTCATCCGTCTCCCTCACCTCCGTCAGCCTCGCCTACCCTGGTGGGCACCTCGGGCTCGCCGACGTCGATCTCGACATCGGCGATGGCGAGTTCGTCGCCCTCGTTGGCCCCTCCGGCTCGGGGAAGACGACACTGCTGCGCACGGTCGCTGGCTTCATCTCGCCCACGGCGGGCAGCGTGCGGATCGGCGAAACCGAGGTCGCAGGGGCGGGGCGCGACGTTGAGCCAGAGCGGAGAGGCCTCGGCATGGTGTTTCAGCAGCACGCGGTGTGGCCCCACTGGAATGTGGGCCGCAACATCGAGTATCCGCTCCGTCGGGCGGGTGTCGGCCGGGCGGAGCGTGCTCGTCGGGTGGCCGAGGCGCTCGAGCTGGTGGGACTCGGAGGCGCCGAACGCCGCGATCCCGCGACGCTCTCGGGTGGTCAGCGCCAACGCGTCGCTATCGCCCGAGCGATCGTGGGTCGACCCCGGGTGCTGCTCCTCGACGAGGCGCTCTCAGCCCTCGACGAGCCCCTGCGCGATCGGCTCCGTTTGGAGCTCCGTGCGCTCACCCGCAGCCTCGGGCTCACCGTGATCCATGTTACGCACGACCGTAGCGAGGCGCTCGCCCTCGCCGACCGCGTCGTCGTGCTCGACGCAGGCAGGGTGCAGCAGATCGGCACGCCGAGCGAGCTCGTCGATCGGCCAGCTTCTCCCTTCGTGGCGCGCTTTATCTCAGATGCAGCTGTGCTGCCCGGCACACTCGCAGCAGGCGGCTTCCGAGCGAGCGGCTTCCCGATCGAGCTCTCGGCGGAGCAGCTCTCCACTGAGAGAGACCTCACGAACCGGGGAGACACTGCTGGAGACCGTGCAGTGGAGATCGCGGTCCTGCCGGAGCACGTGCGCGTCGTACCCGATCCCGCAGGACCCGCCGTCGTGGAGTCCTCGCTGTTCGGTCGAAGCGGCGATGAGCTCGTCGTACGCTGGGGTGAGTTGCAGTTTCGGTCCAGGGAAAGTGGCGCTCGTTGCGCCGCTGGCGAGCGGGTGCGCGTTCACATTGATCAAGCCCTCGTGTTCGGGCCTGATCTGGCGCAGCGCGCCGCCCACGCGAGCTCGCAGGCAGAACCGACTAGCGTGGGGGCATGAGTACCTCGTCGCCCCCCGCTGCGTCCATCGTCATCGTGCGCCACGGCGAGACGGACTGGAATATCGGCCGCCGCATCCAGGGCCGCACCGACATCCCGCTCAATGAGCGGGGGCGGGCGCAGGCCGGCGAGATCGCCGATCTTCTCGCGGTCTCAGGTCGCTGGTCTCGGGTCGTGGTGTCCCCGCTTGGACGCGCCGTCGCCACCGGCCAGATCATCGCGGAGCGGCTTGGGCTCGCTACTCCAGAAATTGACGACGCTGTCACGGAGCGCGACTTCGGACCGGCGGAAGGCCTGCAGGTCAGTGAGGTCACCGCCCGCTGGCCGGGACTCGATATTCCAGAGGCAGAGGGTCTCGTCCCGCTCGCCCAGCGTGGAGCGGCGGCCTTCACTCGCCAGCTCCGAGAGGCGCCGGGAAGCATCGTCATCGCGCACGGCGCACTCATCCGCGCGGCACTCTCCGAGTTGAGTGGCGAGCCTGCACCCCGCATTCTGAACGGTGAGGCCTGGCTGCTTTCCGCAGTACCCGGGATATCTGGACCTGCGGTACGTCGGCTGGGAACCCCAGCAATGCAGCACGCGCTCTAGCCGGGGCTGGCCGGCAGGCCGCTACGGCAGCGCCAAGGCCGTTACTGCAGTGCCGAAGTCAGGCGAGCCAGGCCGTCGAGCAGCTGCGAGCGCAGCGGCTGCTGCAACCACTCCTCGAGCGTCAGCTCGCGCGAGTTCTCGCGGTAGAAATCGCTCACCTCGTCGAGATCGCGCACGAAGCTCTCGCCGTGCACCACCATCGAGATCTCCATGTTGAGACCGAAGGACCGCTGGTCCATGTTTGAGGAGCCCACCACCGCAACCGCATCGTCCACGGTGAAGTGCTTCGAGTGGAGGATGTAGGGCGGGCGATACATCCAAATGCGCACACCGGCTCGGAGCAGCTCCTCATAGTACGAGCGCTGCGCGTGGTAGACCACGGCCTGGTCACCCGTTTCGGAAACAAAGAGCTCGACCGCGACGCCGCGCGCAGTTGCGGCACGCAGCGCGTTCATGATCGACCCGTCGGGCACGAAGTACGGGCTCGTGATGCTGATGCGGCGCTTCGCGGTGTAGAGCAGCGCAACGAACACCTGCAGATTGTTCTCCGCCTCGTAGCCCGGGCCGCTCGGCACGATCTGGCAGTCGAGTTCGCCCGGGCGAACCACCTCGATCGGCGACTCCGCGAGATGCGTGAGGTACTGCCCCGTCTCGAGGTACCAGTCGCCCTGGAACACCGCTTCGAGTCCCAGCACGATGGGGCCCTCGACCCGCACCATAAGGTCCTTCCAGTGCAAGCCGCGCCGCTGGTTCGAGGGCTTGTTGTAGCTCGAGTCGACGAGGTTCTGTGAACCCATGAAGCCGATGCGGCCGTCGACCACGATGAGCTTGCGGTGGTTGCGGAGGTCGGGCCGCTGGTACTCGCCGCGCCAGGGACGCACGGGCAGCATGTACGCCCACTGCACCCCCAGGTCGTCGAGGCTCTGCGCCGTGCGACGCGTGCCCGGGTTGCGCACCGCGGAAATGTGGTCGAGCAGCACGCGCACCTGTACCCCGCGCTCGACTGCCTCGCCCATCGCCGTAAAGATGTCGTCGGTAGCCTCGTCGTGCACAAGGATGTAGAACTCAATGTGCACGTACTCCGTTGCCGTGCGGATCGCCGCGGCCATCTGCGCGAGCGACTCCTCGTAGTCGATGCACATGGTCGCCGCGTTGCCGCTCAGCATCGGCTGGGCGCCGAGCGAGCGACCGAGCCGCACCGCGCTATCCAGACCGGGCTGTAGCTCCGAGGTCGGCGTGACCATGCCCTGGTCCTCGCGCTCCGCGATCTGCGAGACAAAGAGGTTGATCGCCTCCTGCTTCTGCTCACGCGCACGCGGCAGCCGCTTACTTCCGATGATCAGGAAGAGCAGGAGGCCGGGCACGGGCAGCAGGAAAATAGCCATCAGCCAGGCCATGCCCGAGGTCGGACGACGGTTGCGGGGGACGACGAACAGGGCGATGATGCGGATCACATTGTCGACAATGAGGAACGTCAGGGTCCACGCGAACGGCCAGTTCACTCCGAACCAGTTCAGGTCCTCCATCGACGCATCTCCTCAGTCGCCACAGCACACGGTGACACCGGCACAACGGGCTCGACAAAGATCCGTCGTCGAGCAGCCGGGTATCACCCCTGCAAGTACTGTAGCGGGCGCCGCGGGTCACGCACGCATGCGGCGCGGGGGGAAGTGCGCGTTAGGACTCTTCGCGGGCGGGGAGGCCGGCCTTCGCGCGCTCCTCGTCCTCGATCTGCCGGTAGACCCGACGCTCCGTGCGATCCGCGCGCAGAATGAGGCGGATCACCATCCAGAAAAAGATCCCGATGAGCACGGTCGGCGTAAGCGACCAAACCGCGTTCGTCCACCAGCTGTCCATGCTCGCCAGTGTACCGGGTGGATACCGGGGATAGCTGAACGCCCACCCGCGCTGGCGGGTGGGCGTTCAGTCATGCGTGCGGGATCCCGCGCTACTTCACAAGCGGGAAGAGGATGGTCTCGCGAATGCCGAGACCCGTGAGCGCCATGAGCAGGCGGTCCATGCCCATGCCCATGCCACCCGACGGCGGCATGCCGTGCTCGAGCGCGCGCAAGAACTCCTCGTCCACGCCCATGGCCTCATCGTCGCCGCGTGCAGCCTCCGCCGCCTGCTGGGTGAAGCGCTCGCGCTGCACGACCGGGTCGATGAGCTCGGAGTAGCCCGTGGCCAGCTCGAAGCCACGCACGTACAGGTCCCACTTCTCAACCACACCGGGGATGGATCGGTGGTGACGGGTGAGCGGGCTCGTCTCGACCGGGAAGTCCATCACGAAGGTGGGGCTGGTCAGCCCGTCCTTCACGAAGTGCTCCCACAGCTCCTCGACCAGCTTGCCGTGGTTCGGCAGCTTCACCTCGACGCCCTCGGCATCGGCGATCGCCTGCAGCTCGGCAACCGAGGTCTCGGGCGTGATCTCACGGCCCGCGGCCTCTGAGAGCGTGCCGTACATGGAGATGCGATCCCAGTTGCCGCCGAGATCGAAGAGCGTGCCGTCAGCCCACTCGACCACGTGCGTTCCCTCGCGCTCCGTGCCTACATTTGCGGCAAGCGCGGCGTTCTGTACGAGATCCTGCGTGAGGTCAGCAATGCCGTTGTAGTCGGTGTATGCCTGGTATGCCTCGAGCATGGCGAACTCGGGGCTGTGCGTCGAGTCGGCGCCCTCGTTGCGGAAGTTGCGGTTGATCTCGAAGACGCGCTCGAGGCCACCGACGACCGCGCGCTTCAGGAAAAGCTCGGGCGCGATGCGCAGGAAGAGCTCGGTGTCGAACGCGTTCGAGTGCGTCACGAACGGGCGCGCCGAGGCGCCGCCGTGCATCGTCTGCAGCATCGGGGTCTCGGCCTCGATGAAGTCGCGCTCGGCGAAGGTGTGACGCAGGCTCGCCATCGTGCGCGCGCGGGTCACAACATTGCGGCGTGCCTGATCGCGCTGGATGAGATCGAGGTAGCGCTGGCGCACCCGCGTCTCCTCATTCAGCTCGGTGTGCATGTTGGGCAGCGGCGCGATCGCCTTCGCCGCGATCTGCCACTCCGTGACCATGATCGAGAGCTCACCGCGACGGCTCGAGGCGACCTCGCCGCGCACGAACAGGTGGTCGCCAAGGTCGACGAGCTCCTTGTATGCGGCAAGCGATTCCTCGCCCACCTCTGCCAGGCTCACCATGGCCTGAATCCGCGTGCCGTCGCCGGCCTGCAGCGAGGCAAAGCACAGCTTTCCTGTATTGCGCTGGAACACGACACGGCCGGCGACGCCGACGATGGCACCCGAGGCGGTGTCGGGCGTCTCCTCAAGGTGACCCCACTCCGCGCGCACGGCGGGGATGGTGCTCGTCACCGGAACCGCGACCGGGTACGCGCCGCCCTCGAGGCTCGCTCCGGCGTTCAGTTTGTCGCGCTTCTCCAGTCGCACGCGCTTCTGTTCGAAGACCTCCTCGGCACTGACGGCCGGGGTGGCGTCCGTGGTGGCCGGCTCGGCTGCGTGGGCTGCGCTCTGATCGCTCATAGTGGGGGCGTGTCCTCCGTGATGTGACGTCCGTCGCAATGATCCGACGGTCCGTTCCATCCTAGGCCAGCTCGTCGGGCGGGGTGACGCCCCCGTCGCGGCCGGCCGCCTCGCGCAGCTCCTCCTCGACCGCTGCGCGCACCACACCGCCGGCGAGCCGGTCGGGGCGCTCGACGCCGATTTCGCGCAGCGCGTCGGTCGTCTGCCGCACGACGGCACGCGAAAGCTCGGCCGCCGCGGTGAGCGCGTCGGCGTACGCCGCCCGATCCTGCTCGCGCACAATCACGGGCTCGCCGCCCATCTCCACGGCGAGCGCCTGCCCGATGGGCAGCACCGGCGCGGGCGCGGTGACCGCGATCGTCGCGCCAGCAAGGCGCCCCAGATCGAGGCTCGTTCCCGTGAACACAATCGCCGGATGCAGCGCGAGCGGGATCACCCCCACGGCGAGCGCCGGCCCGAACACCGCAGTGCCGTGCTCGGGCGCGGTGTGGATCGCGAGCTGGCCGGGCTGCCACGCGCCCGTTGCGGCGAGACCCGCGATGAGCCCGGGCAGCTCGTCACCTGGCACGGCGAGCAGGACGAGCTCGGATCGACGCACCACCTCGGGCACCTCAAGCACGGGAACGCCTGGGAGCATCGCAGCGGCGCGCTCTCGGCTCTCCTCGCTCACGGCCGAGATGCCGGTGATCGCGTGCCCCACCCCCGCGAGGGCGCGAGCGAGCACGGGGCCGACGCGACCCGCCCCGATCACCCCAACGCCGAGGCGTGACTCCTGCGCGCTCGGGTGCACTACGCCTCCTCGACTGGCGTCTGCATCGCCCGCGGACTGCGCGCGGCTGCGAGGCGCTGAGCTTCAGCGCCCTGAATGCGCAGCACCGCGGTGGCGAGCTCGTCGAACACGCGCTGGCCGATCCCAAGCTCCATGCCCCGCATTTCCATGCGCACCGGGCCGAGCACCGTGTGCGCTTGCACCGAGGCGAGCCCGAGCATCCGGTGCACGAGCGGGCGGCGCAGCTGCACCGACTGTGCACGGACGATCGGCATGATCGAGAGCGAGCGCGTGAGCACGCCGCGGCGAATCCGCAGCGTGGCGTCCTCGCTGCCGAGGCCCTCGAGCGCGATGCCCGCACGAGGCTTGCCCCACCACAGCACCCAGCCGGCGCGCTGCCCCGGGCCGCGGTACCCCGTGCCGGGGCCGCTCAGTCCGTTGCGGAGTGCGGCGATCTCGGCCTCGTCGTCGCCCACACCGGGCAGCAGCGTGTCGATCACCCGCAGCACGTCTGCCTCGAGGCCGACGGGGAGCACCACGTTCTGGGACGCATTCTGGCCGCCCTGCGCCACGGAGTGACCCGCCGTGGTGATGCGCACCTTCCACCACCCCAGCGGGCGCCAGAACAGCGGCTGGCGAGCCTCAATCGCATGGATGCGGCCGAACGGGATCGACTCGGTGAGCGTCGAGGTGAGCCCCGCGCCCGTGCGCACGGTGTCGCGACCGCGCGAGAGCGTGAAGTTGAAGCCGCGATTGAACTGGCCGAACATGACGCCGGCCATCACGACGATGAGGGGCAGGATGCCGAGGATCATGAAGGGCTCGAAGATGGCCCCGCCGACGACCACGGCAACCACCACGAGTACGAGGATGATCGCCTCCCAGCTGAGGGCGATGCTGCCGAGCAGTCGGCCTACCGGCACGCGCACGAGCGCACCGCCCGCGATCGCATCGGGATCAACGTCGCTGTCCACGAAGTCCTGCGCGCGACCAGCGAGGCCCGCCGTATCGGTCGCGTAGACCGACCCGTCGAACGCGACCGCGGCGGCACCGTGGATCTCGTCGAGCGGCACGGCTCCCACAGCATCGCCACGCCGCTTCTGCGCGGCGATCTGCATGATCTGCTCGCGCACGGTCTTCGCATCAGCGTGCCCGAGGTACGCGAGTTCCACCTTGCCGTCTTGACCGGCGGTGACCACCTCGATTTTTGTGAGGCCGAGCGCGCGCGCCAGCATGGGGCGCTGCAGGTTGACCGACTGGATGCGCTCAAGCGGCGCGCGGCGGTGGTTGCGGAACAGAATGCCGCTGCGCGTCTCGACCGCCTCAGCCGTCACCCGGTAGCTCGAGAACCGCCACGCGAGCCAGGAGAACAGCACAATGAGCAGGATGACGCCGAGGGCGCCGCCCAGCACGAGCAGCAGGAGGCCCTGCTCAACGATGTAGCCAAAGATATCCTGCTCATCGAACACCCCCGCGAGGTCGTCGTTTTTCAGCGCCTCGCGCGCAAAGAAGAACTCGACCAGCCGGTCGCGAAAGTTGGCGATGATGATGCCGCCGATGACGAGCAGCGCCAGCCCACCGCGCAGCAGCGGGGACAGCGGATGCATGCGGCGCCAGCCCTCGGCGTCCGCGGTACCGGGCAGTTTCGCCGCGGCGGGCAGGGGGCCGCGGCCCGACTCCTCCGCCGGGGTCGTGGGGTGCGGGAGCTCGCTCACAGCCCAGACCGCCGGGTCTCGGCCAACGCGACGAGTCGGTCACGCAGCGCCTCTGCGTCGTCGAGCTTCAGCCCGGGCAGCTGCACGCCGGTGGCCGCCGATGCCGTGACGAACTTCAGGGTGGCGAGGCCGAGCGCGCGCAGCAGCGGGCCTCGGGTCACGTCGACGAGCTGCAGGCGCCCGTACGGCACCGCGACGACGCGCTCGAACATGATGCCGCGGCGGAAGAGCAGGTCATCCTCGCGCAGGATGTAGCCGATCGCGCGCACGCGGCGGAATGCGAACAGTGCGTTCACCAGCAGCGCGACGACCACCGCGCCGAGACCGATCAGCGGCAGCACACGCTGGTCCCCGGCGTTCACGAACACGATGAAGCCCACCACGGCGCCGACCACGAGCACGAGCACGAGGTTGACGATCAAATCGGCCCACGCGTACGAGGGCGAGACGCGCTGCCACTCGGCATCGCGGTGCGGCCAGTTCGCGTCTGCGGGGGCGGCGTTCGTCACGGCGCCACTCGCGCTATCGGCTGCGGGGGCGGCGTGGGCGGGAAGCGGCGGCGTGGAGCTGGGCTGATCCTGCGGCAGTGGTTCATAGGTCACCCCTGTAGCCTAGGCCAGCCCGGCGCTGAGTGACCGCGTGAAGCCCCCGCTCGTCAGGGTTTGCGGTACGCGGTTTGTCCCGCGGGATCGGGATCGGGGTCGCTCTGATCCGGCGCATCGCCGTCCCCGGGCGGAATCTTGCACAGGTGCTCGGTAATCGCCGCGCAGGTGACGAGCACCGCACCGCCCGCGAACACGAGCACCATGGGCAGCCAGCTTTCACTGGGTGCGGGCACGCTGCGGCCGAGCAGCGAGAGCGCAAGCCCGCCGCCGAAGCCGCCGAGCAGCGCGCCGACGAGCATGCCGGCCCGCGCGGTGGCGAGGAGCCGCACCGCGTGGAACGGGTTCACATCGCCCGCGCGCTTCAGCACGGTGCGGCGCAGCCGGATCCCGAGCGTCAAGAGCGCCCCGGCGATCAGCGCGAGCATCAGTGCGAGCGAGAGCGGCGGCACGAACGGCGGCGCGCCCCGCCCCGACAGTGCGAATTGCAGCACCAGGCCGAGCGCGATGCCCATGGCTCCGGCCGCGGCGACGGCGAGCGGGCCGGTGCGCTCATCCCCGCGCACGGTTGCTCCCCTGCGCTGGTTCGCGCGGCTCACGACCATGCAGATCGGGATCACCCAGATCGGGATCGCCCAGCTCGGGATCGAACGGCTGCGTCGTGTCCCCCACCCGCGCGAGCAGCTCGGCAACCCGGCCGTGCCCCATGAGCACCGCGTTCGGATCCAGCGCGAGCCAGGGTGAGAGCACGAAGTCCCGCTCATGCGCCCGCGGGTGCGGCACGGTGAGGCGCTCGTCCTGCACCACGCGGCCACCGAAGAGGATCACATCAATGTCGAGCGTCCGCGCCCCCCACCGCACCTCGCGGGTGCGACCGTGCGCTGACTCGACCCGCTGCGTGAGGTCGAGCAGCTCGTGCGGGGACAGCGTGGTCTGCGCCGTCGCGACGCCGTTCAAGTAGCGGGGCGCATCGGGGTCGGGGCCATCCGGCGTGAGCGCGATCGTCTCGCGCAGCGGCGACGCCACAAACTCGCTGATGCCTGCCGCGGCCGCGATCTCGGCCTGCGCGGCGCGAATGGTCTCGCCGCGGTCGCCGAGGTTCGCTCCGAACGCGAGGAGCACGGGAACGAGCTGCGCGATCATCGGGCGGCCTCCCCTGCGGCGCGGCGCACCACCGACACCGAGACATCGGCGAAAGTCGCGGGAATCGGGGCGTCCGGCTTGTGCACGGTGATGCGCGCCTCGCGCACTCCCGCGAAGCCGAGCGCAACGCTCGCAACGCGCTCCGCCACAGTCTCGATCAGGTCGACCGGGTCGCGCTCAACGGCGGCCACGATCGCCTCGGCGAGCTCGCCGTAGTGCACGGTTGCCGCCAGCGCGTCGCCGGCCGCGGCGGCACTCAGGTCGACCGCGACCTCAGCATCGATCACAAACTTCTGGCCGGTCTCGCGCTCGAAGTCGAAGACGCCGTGGTGTGCGAACACCTCAAGCCCGGTGAGGGTGATGCGATCCTGCGGGATCGCTGCGAGGACGTCGCCCGGCGCCGGTCGAGGCGCGGTGGGCAGCGGGAGCGCGGCGCCCCAGGCGTCTGCAACTGCGAGAGCTTGCACGGTGCCCGCGACGTCATGCACACGCACGCCCCACGCATCGGCGCGCGCAGCGAGCGCGCTCACCACGGCAGTCGCGAGGTCACGCTCGTGCCCGCCCGGGGCCGCGGCCGCGCGGGCGGCTTCGGGAACCGTCTCGAGCACTTCTGCGAGCATCCGCTTGCGCGACGCACCAACGAGCACGGGGTACCCCAGAGCGCGCAGAGAGTCGAGCGCTGCAAGCAGGCGCCAACCGTCCGCACCGGTCTTGTCGAAGCCGAGCCCCGGATCGAGCACCACGTGGCTCGGGGACACCCCTGCGGTGACTGCCGCGTCGGCGAGCCCTTGGAGCGCGGTGCGCACCTCGGCCACCACGTCGCGGTACTCCGAGCGCTCGTGCGCGGGATCGGGGATGCCCCGCCAGTGCCCGATGATGAAGCGCGCGTCGTGCTCGCGGCTCGCCGTGGCCGCCACCGAAAGCATGTCGGCGTCGGCGAGTCCACCCGAGACATCGTTGATGTACCGCGCGCCGGCCGCCACCGCGGCGGCGGCGGTCTCCGCGTGGATCGTGTCGATCGACACCGTGATGCCGTCTGCCACGAGCCGCGCGATGACCGGCAGTACACGACGCAGCTCCTCGGCTGGCGCCACCGGGGTCGCTCCCGGCCGCGTGGACTCGCCGCCGACGTCGATGATCGTGGCGCCCTGTGCGATCAGCTCGCGCGCCTGCGCCACAGCGGCGTCTGGGCTCACGAAGCGGCCGCCGTCGCTGAAGGAGTCTGGGGTGACGTTCAGCACCCCCATCACCTCGGTTCGGGGCGCGCGCGTCATCGGTCGGCCTCGGCCGTGGCTACTGCTCCCGAGCCGCAGCCGAGCAGCGCGAAGATGGCCGCCTGCTCCGCGGGATCGGCGAGTACGCCGCGGGATGCCACCGTCATGGTCACCGCGTCGGCCTGGCGCACGCCGCGATCAGACACGCACCCGTGGCTCGCCTCGAGCACCACGAGTACCCCCGCGGGAGCAAGCCCGTCTTCGAGGGTCTGTGCGATCTGCTCGCCCAGTCGTTCCTGCACCTGCGGGCGCGCGGCGAGCGTGTCGATCACGCGCGGAATCGCGCTGAGTCCGACCACCCGGCTGCCGGGCCGGTACGCGACGTGGGCGCGTCCGCGGAACGGCAGGAGGTGGTGTTCACACATCGAACGCAGCGCGATGTCACGCACAAGCACGAGCTCACCCGTGTCTGCGCCGACCGGAACCGCGTCGCTGAGAAAACCGGCCGGGTCCGTACCGACGCCCGCGAAGAACTCCGCGTACGCGTCGGCCACCCGAAATGGCGTGCTCGCCAGCTCGGGGCTATCCGGATCCGAGCCGATTGCGCTCAGCATCTCGCGCACCGCCGCAGCGATGCGCTCGCGATCCACGGTCTCGTTCATCGGCGCTACCGGGCGTCGTCAGCGTCAGTCGCGGGGGGAGCCCCGAGATTGCGCGGCGGCTCGGCCGGGCGTGCGGGCTCGGCGGGCTCGGCCAGGGCGACCGGCTCCGATGCCACAGCGGGCTCCGCAGGGGTGAGCTGCTCGACAGCACTCGCTCCCTCGCCTGCCGTGTCCGCGGGGGCAGCCTGCTGCTCCGCGTTCGCGCCGGCGTCAGCGAGGTCACCATCGGTGCGCACGACCGCGGGCACCTCGATCGGCGGGCGATCCGACACCGGGCGATCCGAGTGCGAGAGCCAGATGGCGCGCTCGGGCAGCTTCTGCACGTCGTGGAAGATCGCTGCGATCTGGTTGTGATCGAGCGTCTCCTTCTCGAGCAGCTCAGCCGCGAGACGATCGAGCACGTCGCGGTTCTGCACGAGCGCCTCGTACGCCTCGTTGTGCGCCTGCTCGAGCAGCGCGCGCACCTCGGTGTCGACCGAGACGGCGACGCCCTCCGAGTAGTCGCGGTTCTGGCCGAACTCGCCGAGGAATGCACCCGGCTGGGCCTGACCGAGCTTCACGGGCCCGATCGAGGCGGACATGCCGTACTCGGTCACCATCTTGCGCGCGGTGCCGGTTGCCTTCTCGATGTCGTTACCCGCACCCGTCGTGGGGTCGTGGAAGACAAGCTCCTCCGCCACGCGCCCGCCGAGAGCGTACGCGAGCTGATCCTGCAGCTCGTTGCGCGTCACCGAGTACTTATCCTCGAGCGGGATCACCATCGTGTATCCGAGCGCACGTCCACGCGGGAGAATCGTGATCTTCGTCACCGGGTCGGTGTGGTTCAGTGCTGCCGCGACGAGTGCGTGGCCGCCCTCGTGGTACGCGGTGATGAGCTTCTCCTGGTCCTTCATCACGCGAGTACGGCGCTGCGGGCCGGCGATAACGCGGTCGATCGCCTCGTCGAGTGCGCGGTTGTCGATCAGCTGCGCGTTCGAGCGCGCGGTGAGCAGCGCGGCCTCGTTCAGCACGTTCGCGAGGTCGGCGCCCGAGAACCCGGGGGTCTTCCGAGCGACGACCTCGAGGTCAACGTTCTTCGAGAGCGGCTTGCCCTTCGAGTGCACCTGCAGAATCTTGAGTCGGCCGGGCATGTCCGGCGCGTCGACACCAATCTGGCGGTCGAAGCGGCCCGGGCGCAGCAGCGCGGGGTCCAGCATGTCGGGGCGGTTTGTCGCCGCGATCATGATGACGTTCGTCTTCGGATCGAAGCCGTCCATCTCGACGAGCAGCTGGTTGAGCGTCTGCTCGCGCTCGTCGTGGCCGCCGCCCATGCCCTGGCCGCGACGCTGACCGACCGCGTCGATCTCATCAATGAAGATGATCGCCGGGGCGTTGGCCTTGGCCTCCTTGAAGAGGTCGCGCACTCGGCTCGCGCCGACACCCACGAACATCTCAACGAAGTCGGAACCCGAGATCGTGTAGAACGGCACGCCGGCCTCCCCCGCGACGGCACGCGCGAGCAGAGTCTTGCCGGTTCCGGGAGGGCCGTACAGCAGCACACCCTTCGGGATGCGGGCGCCCACCGCTTGGAAGCGGGTCGCGTCCTGCAGGAAGTCCTTAATCTCGTGGAGCTCTTCCACGGCCTCATCTGCGCCCGCAACGTCGGCGAACGTCACCTGCGGGGTCTCCTTCGAGACCAGCTTCGCGCGCGACTTGCCGAACTGCATCACGCCGCGGCCGCCGCCCTGCATGGAGGAGAGCATCCACCACAGCAGCGCGCCGATGAGTAGCAGCGGGAGCAGGAAGCCGAGCAGCGACCACAGCGGGTTCGGCTGCGGCACCTTGTCGGTGAAGCCGTCCTTCAGCTTCGCGTCGGTGACCGCGTCAACGACGGCCTCGCCGCGCTGCGACACGTAGTAGAAGTACACCTGATCGGTGCCGAGCTTCTTGTCGGCCTTCGTCAGGGTGAGATTGACGCGCTGATCGCCGTCAATGATCTCGGCCTGCTTGGCCTTGCCCTCGGCGATGAATTCAAGACCCTGCTTCGTGGGCACCTCGCGTGTACTTCCACCCGAGAGCAACGACCAACCGATCAGAACGATCAGCGGGGCGAGGATCAGGTAGAGGAGCGGGCCGCGGAACAGCTTCTTGCTCTTCGTCGAGCTCTTCGGAGAATTCTCTGCCAAGTCAGGGCCTTTCGGGGGTGCCGTGCCGGAGTATTCCAGCCCTTGCAAGCGTAACCAATTCCACTGGCCGCCCACTGTGGGAATCCGCGTGTCCGCTCAGGGCGCACCCCGGGCGCACTCAGTCGTGTGGAATACGACGCTGCGCCCGGGGTGTCCTGACTACTCTTCTCCGCCGTAGACGTGAGGCGCGAGGATCGCCACGTCGCGGAGGTTGCGGTAGTTCTCCGCGTAGTCGAGGCCGTAGCCGACCACGAACTCGACGGGGATGTCAAAGCCGACGTAGGCGACATCCACCTCGACCTTGAGCGCCTTGGGCTTGCGCAGCATCGTGCAAATGCGCACCGACTTCGCGCCGCGGCTCTCGAGGTTCTCCTTCAACCACGCAAGCGTCAGGCCGGAGTCGATGATGTCCTCGACGATCAGCACGTCGCGGCCGGTGATGTCGGCGTCGAGATCCTTGAGGATCTTCACGACGCCACTCGACTTTGTGCCAGCGCCGTACGACGACACGGCCATCCAGTCCATTTGCGCGTGGAAGCGCAGCTCGCGAGCCAGATCCGCCATGACCATCACGGCGCCCTTCAGCACGCCGACGAGAAGCGGCGGCTCCTCGGTGTAGTCCGCCTCGATCTCGCGGGCAAGCTCGCCGAGCCGCGCAAGCAGCTCAGCCTCGGTGTGCAGTACAACGGAGAGGTCATCCCCCAGGTGTGTGGAATCCATGCGGCTATGTTAGTGCCCACCGCTGAGGGGTTCCGCACCGCGGCGCGTCTGCGGCGGCGCTCAGTCGCGCTTCTCGCGCGGTGATCCCGTTTGTCGGGTGAGGCGAAGCAGCCCCGCCGCGCGCGTCCCGCGGATCCCGGGCACGAACACGGGCCCCTGCCCGCGCCAGTCCGTGGCGAGCGCGGCAAGCGCGAGCGTGTGCTCCCGACTGAGGTGCGCACCGAACTCCACCCCTGCGAGTCGAATCACCCGATTGCGGATCGCAGCGGGCAGCCCCGCGATGCCGGCCGCGGGAAGGAGCACCTCGTGGTCGGCGGCGCCCGGCGCCCCGGGCGCGTGCACGGCGTCCTGCTGCTCCGCGCGTCGCAGCCCCGCGAGGGCCTCGGCGGCAAAAGCGTCGAGCGCGTCTGCGTCTTCGCGGGCGAGATCGGCGGTGCGCGCAAGCGCTGCTGTGATCCCCCCACCGAGTTCTTCAGCGAGCACGGGCAGTACGCGCCTGCGCACGCGCACCCGCGCGAAACGGTCGTCGTCGTTGTGCGGGTCGTCCCACGGTACAAGTTCGGCCCGCTCGCACGCGGCGCGGGTGACCTCACGGGTAATCTCGGGATCCGCCCCCAGGAATGGGCGCAGCAGCTCGCACTCGGTGCCGAGCGGGCGGCGTTCGGGGATGCCAGCAAGCGTCCGGCTGCCTGATCCACGAGCGATCCCGAGCAGCACCTGCTCCGCCTGATCGCTGCGGGTGTGCCCCGTGAGGATCGCGCTCGCACCCGCCTCGGCGGCCACCGATCGGAACTCCGTGTAGCGGGCATCTCGCGCGGCGGCCTCCGGCCCACCTGAGGCGCCCGCCGCAACCCGCACCCGGCGTACGAGCACGGGGCCGAGTCCGAGTGCGCTCGCTTGCTCCCCCGCACGCTCGGCAACCTCCTCCGACCCGGCTTGCAGTCCGTGGTCGATGAGCAGCGCACCCGCGCGCACGCCAAGCTTCGGTGCCTCGACCGCGGTGGCCGCGGCGAGCGCGAGCGAGTCGGCCCCGCCGGAAAGCGCGACCAGCACGAGCGGCTCGGGCCCCGAGCGCGCGCGCAGACTGGCGAGCGCGCGGCGGACCGCGCGCCGGGTGTCGAGCAGCGGCCGATCGGACATGCTCTCAGGCTACCCGCCCGGCAGCCGCCGCGCAGCGGGCTTCGGGTAGCCTGGTCCCGGCACTATTCGCTGGGGCCGGCATCATGCCCACCCACCACAAGATTGAAGGAGCGCGCATGACCGCCACATTCGACGCTGTCATCGAGATCCCCAAGGGGAGCCGCAACAAGTACGAGGTCGATCACGAGACCGGTCGGGTGTACCTCGATCGCGTGCTCTACACCGGCTTTGTCTACCCGACCGACTACGGCTTCTTCGAGGAGACGCTCGGCGAGGATGGCGATCCGCTCGACGTGCTCGTGCTGCTCGACTACCCGGTCTTCCCCGGGGTCGGCATCAAGGTTCGCCCGGTCGGCGTGCTGAAGATGAGCGATGAGGCTGGCGGCGACGACAAGGTCATCGCGGTGCAGGCGAAGGATCCCCGTTGGGCGCACATCCAGGATGTCGCTGACATCCCGGAGTACACCCGCAAGGAGATCGAGCACTTCTTCGAGCACTACAAGGATCTCGAGCCGAACAAGTGGGTCAAGGTGGACGCGTGGGGCTCGGCGGCTGACGCAGAGCAGCTGATCGTCGAGGCGCAGGAGCGTCTCGCAGCGCAGGGACACTAAGTTCTCGGCCCCTCAGGGCCACGACGAAGGGCCCGGAATCCGTGAGGATTCCGGGCCCTTCGTCGTGGGTGGGTCGCCCGCGGGCGACGCACATCGTTCCTAGAAGTTGATGTAGAACGCCGGGTTCACGAAGCCGTACCAGCCTTCGTCCTGGTTCAGTCGCATCTCGAAGTGGAGGTGGCAGCCCGTGCTCGCCGACCCCGTGGTGCCGACGTAGCCGATGACCTGGCCAGCAGAAACCTGCTGCCCTTGCCCGACAAGGGCCCACTGTGCCATATGCGCGTAGCGCGTCTGCCAGCCGGTCGAGTGATTCACCGTCACCATGTTGCCGCCACCATACGGATCCCAGTACGCCATGCCGACCGTGCCGCTCGCGGCGGCCACGATGGGCGTGTAGCACGCCGTCGCGAGGTCGATGCCGGTGTGGTTCGGACGCCCGGGGGGTGCGAAGTAGTCAGAGATGTAGTAATTGCTAGTGGGGATCACCCAGCCGTTCGAGATGCCGCCGTTGCCACCGCCAGTGTTGCCACCGCCAGTGTTGCCACCACCCGTGTTCCCACCGCCAGTGTTGCCACCACCCGTGTTCCCACCACCGGTGTTGCCACCGCCGTTGTTCGCCTGCTCCCGCTGCTGGCGCGCGAGCTCTTCCTGCTGCTTGCGGTACTCCTCCGCGATGCGGGCGAGGCGCTCGGCCTCCTTACGGCGCTGCTCCTCTTCGATGCGCAGGCGTTCCTCGTAGCCGTCGACAGTCTTGCTTGTCGTGTCCTTGAGCGCAGCGAGCTGGGTCTCGAGCACGCGCTGCTTGCCCTCCTGCTCGGCAACTTTCTCGCCCTGCGTCGCGGCGGCGGTCGCGGCCTCGGCCTCGAGCACGGCGGCGCGCTCGCGCAGCTCCTCGCGCTCCTTCTCGGCGGCCTTCGCTTGCTTGCCGAGCGTGTCTGCCGTGTTCGCTGCCTGCTGCGCTTCCTCCGAGAGCTGCGTGTTGCGCTCGGTCGCCTTCGACATCGACGCCATGCGCTCGAGCAGCGCGTCAGCGGTCTTCTCGTCGGCGTCCAGGAAGAGCTCCATGCTGCGATCGACGCCGCCAGAGCGGTACATCTGCGCGACGAGCACGCCCGCACGATCGGCGGCCTCCTCGGCCTCCTTCTGGCTCTGCTCGGCCTGCGCCCGCAGTTGCTGCGCGCGGTCGGCGGCCTCGCGAGCATTCGCGTCTGCGACGTTCAGCTCTTCGAGCTTCGTGGCGTGCAGGTTGCGCAGCCGGTCAAGTTCCTTCTCGCCCTCCTTGATGAGGCCCTCGATCTCGGTGACCTTCTTCGCCGCTGCGGCCTCATTGCCCTTCGCCGCCTGCACGTCGTCCCAGGTGGGGAGGTCAAGCGCCTGAGCCGGGGCGGGGGCGGTGGTGAGCGAGCCGCCAACGAGCAGGCCTCCCGCGAAGGCACCTGCGCAGAGCACCCCAATCGCGCGCTTCGGCCAGCTGGTCTTTCGCTTCTGCATGTCGCCTCGCATCCAAATCTCGGCAGAATAATCCGCTTTTACGCTAGCACTCGGCCGCTACTCATGAGTAGGGCCAAAAGTGAACAGTGGGGTGCACCGCCCGGATCGAGCGCGGAATCCCGCCGATCTCGGTGCGACACGCGGTCGACTCAGTAGTGCCCTGTGGCGGTCTGCGCGCACCCGCATGTCGCTACTGTTCGTCCAACAACGCCGCGGCAAAGAGCGGGCGCGCGGCATCGGCTGCGGGCGGATGAAACATCCCCGCCGCCGCGTCGCGGTACAGGCGGCTTGCCTCGTGCCCCGAGTCGAAGCCGGAGCCCCCGGCGCACAGCAACGCGACCTCGGCCATGCGCCGCGCGGCGGTCGTCGCGTGCAGGCGCGTGCCCACGAGCCGCGGCGACCAGCCGGCCCCGTGATTCACCAGCTCGTCGAAGTCGCGCGTGGTCGAGTCGAGCAGGGCGGGCACCGCGAGGAACTCGAGGTGCGCATCGGCGAGGCGCACACGGTGCTCCGGCACCTCGGCGAGCGTCGTGCCCGCCTTCGCTGAGCGACGCGCGCGCAGTCCCTCGGCCGCGACGTCGAGGGCACGCCGAGCGACTCCCGCGTACACCGAGGCGATGAGCAGCTGGAAGTTCGCGGCGATCGCGAAGGTGAGGAGATCGGGATCGGGGCCGACCGACAAGCGGCGCACCACGCGGTCCGCGGCCAGCTCAACGTCGTCGAGCCTCGTCGCCCGGCTCTGCGAGGCACGCATGCCGAGCACGTCCCAACGATCGGACACGGTGATTCCCGGGGTATCGCGTGTCACAAAGCCGTAGACGAGCGTGCGCACATCGGGGTCACTCTCGTCGACGCCATGAGTCATCAGCCTCGTCCAGACGGGCGAGAGCGAGGTAAAGATCTTGGTGCCCGTGAGCCGGTACCCGCCATCAGCCTGCGGCACTGCGGCGGTGGTCGAGTCGCTCAGCACGAAATCGTTGCCGGGCTCGCTGATGCCAAACGCGAAGATCTCGCCCGCCATCGCCTCGGCGAACACGCCGTCGAGCGAGTGGTCTCCGCGCTCACGCAGCGCACGCGCCACCCCTGTACACATCAGGTGCATGTTGACCGCGAGCGCGGTGGCCGGGGCGGCACCGGCGAGACGCCGCTGCAAGCGCGACACCTCGTGCAGGGTGAGGCCCGGTCCGCCGAACTCCTCGGGCACGAGCACGGTGAGGTACCCCTGCTCTCGCAGCTCGGCGAGGTCCTCAGTGAAGAACTCGTTCGCCCGATCAGTCTGCGCCGCGCGGCCCCGGATCCGCTCCATGAGCTCCGTTGGCAGGAATCGCTCTGCCAGCTCTGCGTGCCGTGTCTCCCGATCAGCCAAGTCGCCTGCTCCTTCTCACTCGCGGGGCGCGTGTGCCCCGGATCCCACCCTACGCGCGCATGGAGCTTGCGCGGAGAATTCCCGGTGCGTGCTCGCGGCGGAGCGCCTACGATGCTGCGCATGGGGACAACGGAATCGAACACGGGCGGTCACGGCGACGAAGCGGGGCCCGCAGCACACACCGCGGATCGGGATCGGCTCTTGCAGATCCGATGGGTGGCGCAGTCCGACCGGCCCGCCCCGATTGAGGCGCACTCCCCCGCGGAAGCCCTCGAGCTCCTTTCCGCGGGCAGCCGTCGCTTTGGCTCACTCGGCAGCACGGGCGGTGACGTCGAGATGCGGCTCGACCCTGAGGCCCTCGGTTTTGTAAACGGCTCGGACGACGACGGCATCCTCAACCAGGAGCCCTTCGCCGCAGTACTGAGCTGCTCGGACGCCCGCGTGCCGATCGAGCTGGCGCTGGGGCGCGGCGCGAACGACCTGTTTGTGGTGCGGATCGCGGGAAACGTGCCGGGCGCCGAGTGCCTGGGAAGCCTCCACTACGCCTCAGCGCACCTGCCCCGTGTGCAGCTCTTCACCGTGATCGGCCACTCGCAGTGCGGCGCGGTCACCGCCGCGGTCGACGCGCTCCTCTACCCCGAGACCTACCCTGAGGTTGCGCGTCTCGCCCCGTTACGCGAGATCGTCGACTCACTGTTTGGCAGTGTGCGACTCGCGGCCGCCGCGCTGCAGCGCGTCACCGGCACTGCGACCTTCCTCGCCGCCGCGGACTCCCCGCAGCTGCGCGAAGCACTCATCGGCCTGAGCGCGCTCGCGAACGCAGCGCTGAGCGCGAACGTGGTCGCGCAGAACCTCGGTCGCGACGCCGCATACGGGGTGTACGACCTCGCGCAGCGCACCGTGGGAGCGATGCGCGCGGGCGGCTGGGAGTCCGGGCTGCGCATGGCCGCGAGCGATGACGCTGGCCTGCAGGAGATCCTGCAGGAGGCCGCGGCCGGCTACTTAGCCGTCGCAGAAAGCTCCGCGAACTCCGCGTCGTAGGCGCGCGCGAGCGCATCGGCGTCAACGATGGCGCCAAAGCCGTGCGCGCCGGTGCCCAGCGCAATGCGCTGCCCGGCGAGGCTCGCGTCGAGGATCACGGGCCACGGCGTGTGCGCGCCCAACGGTGTGATCGCGCCGCGCGGGTAGCCGGTCGCGTCGAACGCACCGTCGGCATCGGGCAATGACAGCTTGTTTACGCCGAGCAGCGCGCGCAGCTTCGGCCAGGAGAACTGGGCGGCCAGCGGCGCGATGACGAAGACGAACTCCTCGCGCCGCTGCACCACGATCGTCTTCGCGATCGGTACACCGCTCAGCATTCCATCGGCGGGTGGCCCCTCACCCGTGCGCGCCACAAACTCGACGGACAGGCCGCGCTCGGCGGCGTCGGCGGCCGCGCGGGCAAGCTCTGGGTGTTCGGTCATTGGATCTCCCTCGGTGCGGCGTACCCCCGACACAACGCCGCGGGGCGGCCGGGGATTCCCCGACCGCCCCGCGGCGTCACGCTTCGAGCGGGATCACGCCTCCTCAGGCACGACCACCTCGTTCGAACGCGTGTGCAGGTTGACGCCCTTCGGCTCTTTCACGAGCGACACCGCGATCAGCGAAATGATCGTGACACCGAGGATGTAGAGGCCGATCGTCCACGAGGCGCCCGTCGCCCCGAACACCAGGTCGGCGATCATGGGAGCGAATGCGCCACCGAAGATCGCGCCGATCGCGTAGCCGATGGAGACACCGGAGTAGCGCACGTCTGCGGGGAACATCTCGGCGTACAGCGAGGCCTGCGGACCGTAGGAGAGACCGAGACCCACGGTCATCAGGAACAGCGCGAGGAAGTAGAGCCACAGGTTGCCGGTATCGATGAGGAACCACATCGGGATCGCCCAGATGCCGAGCAGCACGTAGCCGATCTGGAAGGTGCGCACGCGGCCGATCCGGTCTGACAGGATGCCGCCGTACAGCGTGAAGAACAGCCAGCCGAACGAGGCGAGCGTGGTTGCGAGCAGCACCGGTGGGCGCTCGAGCCCTAGGCCGCCGTCTGCCACGGGGCGCGTGGCGTACGTCGAGAAGAATGCGATGAGCAGGTAGCCGGCCGCGTTGTTCGCGATGAAGATGAGCGCGGCAAGGATGACCTCACGCGCGTGCTTCGAGAACAGTGTCTTGAGCGGCGTGGCCGACTCACCCTTACGCTCCTGCAACTGCTTGAAGACGGGCGACTCCTCCACCGTCTTGCGAATGAAGTAGCCGACCACGATGAGCACGATGGAGAAGAGGAATGGGATCCGCCAGCCCCACGTGAGGAACTGCTCCTCCGTGAGTGTCGTGGTGATGACCCACATCGTTGCGGTCGCGAGGATCATGCCGAGCGGCACGCCAATCTGCGGGTAGGCCCCGAAGAAGCCGCGGCGGTGCTTGGGCGCGTGCTCGACCGACATGAGTGCGGCGCCGCCCCACTCACCGCCGGCCGAGAAGCCCTGCAACACGCGGAGGAGGATGAGCAGCACGGGAGCCGCGATCCCAATCTGTGCATAGGTGGGGAGCACCCCGATGAGCGCGGTGGCGAGCCCCATCATGATGAGGGTGAGCACGAGCATGCGCTTGCGCCCGAGGCGGTCGCCGAGGTGGCCTGCCACAATCGCGCCAAGCGGCCGGAAGAGGAATGAGATGCCGAGCGAGGCCCAGGAGACGATCTGGCCGACCGTCTCGCCCGCCGGGGCAAAGTAGAGCGTCGCAAAGACCGCGCCGGCCGCCTGCGCGTAGATGAAGAAGTCGTACCACTCGATCGTGGTGCCAACGACCGTGCCCGCGAGCACCTTACGCTCTTCGATACGTCGGGCCGCCGCCTGCGCGGCGTCGCTTCCGGCTATTGCAGTGTCTGTCATTGAGAACTCCATTGTTCGTCCGCTGCTGCTGGATATCCTGACCGAACGGTCGGATAGCCATCGAGTGTACACACACGCCTGAGCGGCCGCGACCCGGGGCTGGGCGCGGTCACTCGGACAAGTGGAGCTAGCGATCGTTCGTGTTGGGGAAGTCCTCGAAGATCAACAGGGTGCGCGAGGTACGCACCGAGGGGATCGCCTGCACCTCCTCGAGCACCACCCGCCGGAGGTCGCGGTTGTCGCGGGCGCGCACGAGCAGCAGCACGTCAAACTCGCCACCCACGAGCGCAATGTGCTCAATTTCGGGAATGCGCATCAGCCGCTCGCGCACCTCCTGCCAGGCAGGCTGCTCAACGGACAGCGTCACATAGGCAGAGGAGTGGAGCCCCGAGCGCACCGGGTCCGTGCGGATCGTGAAGCCGGTAATCACGCCAGCCTCGCGCAGCCGTCCGAGCCGCGCGTGGGCGCCGGCACGTGAGATGTGCACCGCCTCAGCGATCGCCGTCATTGAGGCGCGTGCGTCCTTCCGCAGCACCTCGATAATCGCGCGGTCCGTCTCGTCCAGCTCCATTGCGGGCCCTCTCCGCACCACGCCGCGTTGCGAGGTGCATTTGTACGCAATAGTCGCAGCTTTCGTGCGGTTCGTCCAGGTACACCGCCAGAAAAACGGACGATCACTACGCTGAGGGACACAGAACGTGAACTCTTGTCAGCTCAAGGAGGAGCCGTGTCCAGTTCAGCGCATTCGCTGCTGCCCAGAGAGACCCCGGTCCAGCTCATCGATCCAACGGGCACCCCGGTTCCCGATTCGCAGTTCAGCGCGCCCGCGGGCGATGAACTCGTCGCCGCATACGGCGACCTCGTTGCGGGGCGCCGCATCAACGATCAGTGCAACGCACTCGTGCGCCAGGGACGACTCGCAGTCTACCCGTCGTCCAACGGCCAGGAGGCCTGCCAGATCGCCGCGGCACGCGTGCTCCGCGACACCGATTGGCTGTTCCCCACCTACCGCGATTCCGTCGCCGTCATCGCGCGCGGCGTTGAGCCCGAGCAGGCGATGGTGCTCTTGCGCGGGGACTGGCACTCGGGCTACGACCCGAACGAGCACCGCGTGGCCCCGCAGGCAACGCCGCTCGCCACCCAGCTACTGCACGCAGTGGGCTTTGCGCACGCGGCGAAGCTGCGTGGCGAAGACACCGTCGTGCTCGCGATGTGCGGCGACGGCGCGACGAGCGAGGGCGACTTTCACGAGGCCATGAACTTCGCCGCTGTGTTCGGGCTGGCGGTCGTGTTCTTCGTGCAGAATAACGAGTTTGCGATCTCGGTACCGCTGTCACGCCAGACCGCGGCCCCGTCGCTCGCGCACAAGGCCATCGGCTACGGCATGCCGGGCGAGCGCGTCGACGGGAACGATGTTGCGGCGCTCATGTCCGTACTCGGCGCCGCGGTCGACCGTGCGCGCCGCGGTGACGGCCCGAGCCTCGTCGAGGCGCACACCTACCGCATGCTCGCGCACACAAACGCGGACGACGATACGCGCTACCGCGAACACGAAGAGGTGCAGGCCTGGATCGAACGCGACCCGCTCACTCGGGTGCGCGAGCACCTCCGCTCCTCGGGTCTCCTGAGCGACGAGACTGAGGCGCGCTTCACGGCCGCGGCCGAGCAGACCGCATCCGAGCTGCGCGACGCCATGAACGCCGAACCCCAGGTCGACCCCGAAGACCTCTTCACCCATGTCTACGCCGAGCGCCCGGCAACGCTCACCGCCCAGTGGCAGCTGCTGCAGGACGAGATCGCACGAACGGAGGCTCCCGCATGAGCACCGCAACCCTCCCCCAGCGCCCCGCCGCACCGGCGCCGGGCGCACCCGAGACCGCACACCGCACCCCGCAGAGCGGCGGAACCGTCGAGCACGCGCCCGCCGTCGAAACGATGACGATGGCCGCAGCGCTCAACCGCGCGCTCGCCGATGCACTCACCGAGGACGAGCGCGTGCTCATCTTCGGTGAAGACGTGGGCGCGCTCGGAGGTGTGTTCCGCATCACGGACGGGCTCACCGCGCGCTTCGGCGAGGATCGCTGCTTCGACACCCCGCTCGCCGAGTCCGGCATCATGGGCACCGCGGTCGGCATGGCCATGAACGGCCTGATCCCGGTTGTGGAGATGCAGTTCGACGCGTTCGCGCTGCCCGCGTTCGAGCAGGTGGTGAGCCACGTCGCAAAACTCGGCAACCGCACCCGTGGCGCCAGCCGCATGCCGATCGTTATTCGCATCCCCTTCGGCGGCGGCATCGGCGGCGTTGAGCACCACTGCGATTCGTCGGAGGCCTACTACGCGCACACCCCCGGCCTTACCGTGGTCTCTCCGTCCTCCCCGCAGGAGGCGTACTCGCTGCTGCGCGCGGCAATCGCTTCGCCCGATCCTGTCGTGTTCATGGAGCCGAAGAAGCTCTACTGGTCGAAGGGCCCCGTGGACACCTCGATCGTCGCGGAGCTGCGCGAGGCACGCGTGGTGCGCGAGGGCACCGATGTGACGCTCATCAGTTACGGCCCGTCCGTGCCCGTCGCACTGGCGGCAGCCGAAGCGGCGGCAGCAGACGGGCGCAGCGTGCAGGTGGTCGATGTCCGCACGCTCACTCCCTTCGACGACGAGACCGTGATGGCCGCGGTGCGGGGCACGGGACGCGCGGTGGTCATCGCCGAGGCGCCGGGCTTCGCAAGCGTCGCCTCCGAGATCCAGGCGCGCGTCTTCGAGCAGTGCTTCGAGCACCTCGAGGCGCCCGTGCGCCGCGTGGCCGGCTTCGACGTGCCGTTTCCCTCCCCCAAGTTCGAGCACTGGAACCTGCCCGACGTCGACCGCGTGCTCGACGCGATCGATTCCCTGCACTTCGAGGAGGATGAGCGATGAGTGTGCAGACCTTCATGCTGCCCGACCTCGGCGAGGGCCTCACCGAGGCCGTGCTGGTGCGCTGGACCGTGGCGGTGGGCGACACGATCGGTATCGACCAGGTGATCGCCGAGGTCGAGACCGCGAAGAGCATCGTCGACCTCCCGTCGCCGTTTGCCGGGACCGTGCTCGCGCGGCACGGCGATGAGGGCGGCACGATCCTCACGGGTGCACCCGTAATCGAGATCGAGGACGGCGTAGCGGCTTCCGCTGCGCCCACCGCCGACGACAGCGCTGCCGGTGGTGCTGCGCCCAGCACCGCTGCAGCGCCCGCATCCTCCGCCGAGCACGAGGCGTACCGCGCCGAGGAGCAGGCCGGCTCCGGCAATGTGCTGATCGGCTACGGCACGGGCGCGGGCCCCGCAAAGGGGCGCAGGCGCCGACGCGGCGCGGCTGGCCGCCCGCCGGAGCGCCCCGCGGCGCCTGAGCCCGCCGGCCGCCCCGAGCAGCCACCGCGCCCCACGCTGCCCGCGCACGCCGGGACTGCTTCGGTGCCGGGCCGCACGGTGGCCGTGCGCTCGCCGATTGTGCGCCGACTCGCCCGCGAGCTCGGCGTCGATCCCCGGACGCTCGAGCCGAGCGGCGCGGACGGCGCGGTGACCCGCGGGGACGTGCTCCGGGCCGCGGCGACGCTCGCACACGCCGCTGCAAGCTCGGCCCCCGCCGCAGCCAACGAAGAGCCGCTGCGGGTAGTGCAGACCGAGCGCTTCACCCAGCTGCGCAAGGCCGTGAGCGCCACGCTCAGCCGCAGCCGCAGCGAGATCCCCGAGGCCACCGTGTGGGTCGACGTTGATGTGACCGAGCTCTGGCGGCTGCGCCCGGCGATGGCGGCGGCCGATGCGAAGGCGCCCTCATTCACGGCGCTCTTCTCGCGCTACGTGCTGCTGGCGCTTGAGCGCTTCCCGCTGCTCGCAGGCAGGCTCACCGAGTCCGGCGACGCGCTCGAGCTGTTCGACGGCGTGAACCTCGGCGTGGCGGTCGACACCGAGCGGGGGCTGATGGTTCCCGTGATCCCGCGCGCAGATGCGTTCGACCTTGCCGGACTCGACGGGGCGCTGCGCGAGCTTGCGGCGACCGCGCGGGATGGCCGCACACCGCCCGAGCGGATGCGCGACTCCACGTTCACGGTGAACAACTACGGCGCCTTTGGCGTCGACGGCTCCGCGGCGATCATCAACACCCCGAACGTGGCGATCCTCGGCATCGGCCGCGTGATCGAGCGGCCCTGGGTGGTCGAGGGCGAGATCGTGCCACGGCGCATCGCGCAGCTGTCGCTGGTGTTTGACCATCGCGTGTGTGATGGCGGCTACGCAGCCGGTTTCCTGCGGGCCGTGGTCGACATGCTGGAGCACCCGCTCGCCGCCTATCCCCGGGTGTGAGCGCGGGGGCGCGGGGGCTCAGGCCGCCGCGCCCCCGGCCGTTTCACCGGCCCGGACGCGTGCCGCGCGGTGTTTGCGAAAACCCCGCGCGGCACCCTATTGTTGAATTCATTACCGACCGATCAGTCACTAATTCGAGTGACGGGCGTTCGGGGCACGACGAGGAGGTCACCGCCCATGCCAGAGGCATATCTCGTAGGAGGGGTTCGCACCCCGGTTGGCCGCTACGGCGGCGCACTCGCGGGCGTTCGCCCCGACGATCTCGCGGCCACCGTGCTGCGCGCGGCGGTCGAGCGGTCCGGGCTGAGCGCCGAGGCGATCGCCGCTGGCGCGCTCGACGAGGTGATCTTTGGTGCTGCCAACCAGGCAGGCGAGGACAACCGCAACGTGGCACGCATGGCTGTGCTGCTCGCCGGACTGCCTGACGAGCTGCCCGGGTACACAGTCAACCGGCTGTGCGCCTCAGGCATGACCGCGGTGGCGAACGCCTCGCAGGCCATCCGCGCGGGCGACGCCGATCTCATCGTTGCGGGCGGCGTCGAATCCATGACACGCGCGCCCTGGGTGCAGGAGAAGCCGGGTCGCGCCTGGGCGAAGCCCGGCGAGCAGTTCGACACCTCCATCGGCTGGCGCTTCACGAACCCCGAGCTCGCCGCGCGCGAGAAGGCAACCTTCACCATGCCGGAGACAGCCGAGGAGGTCGCCCGCGTTGACGGCATCAGCCGCGCGGACGCCGACGCGTTCGCCGTGGAAAGCCACCGCCGCGCGGTCGCCGCCATCGCCGCCGGGCACTTCCGCGACGAGATCGTGCCCGTCGAGGCCCCGCACGGCCGCGCGACCCGGCTCGTCGACACCGACGAGGGCCCCCGCCCCGACACCACCGCCGAGGTGCTCGCGGGATTGCGCCCCGTGGTGCGCGGCGGCGAAGTCGTCACCGCGGGCAATGCGTCCTCCCTGAACGACGGCGCTTCCGCACTCCTGGTTGCGAGCGGCGCGGCCATCGAGCGCTACGGGCTCACTCCCCGCGCACGCATCGTCACGAGCGTGTCGGCCGCACTCGCCCCCGAGGTCATGGGGCTCGGCCCCGTACCGGCCACCGAGAAGGCGCTCGCCCGCGCCGGCCTCTCCGCCGCAGACATCGGCTCGGTCGAGCTCAACGAGGCCTTCGCCTCGCAGTCGCTCGCGTGCATTCGGCGGCTCGGCCTCGATCCCGCGCGGGTCAACGCCGACGGTGGCGCGATTGCGCTTGGGCACCCGCTGGGCTCCTCGGGCTCACGCCTCCTGGTGACCCTCCTCGGACGAATGGAGCGCGAGGGTTCTCGGTACGGCCTCGCCACCATGTGCGTGGGCGTAGGCCAGGGCACCGCCACGATCATCGAGCGGGTCGACGCATGAGCGCGGCAGCACCCGCGTCCGGCGCGCTGCGCATCGAGGATCGTGGCAGCCATATCCTCGCCACGCTCGATCGCCCCGAGAAGCGGAACGCGATCGATCAAGATCTCATCGACGCGCTGCACGAGCTGTGCGCGGGTCTCGAGCGGGATCCCCGCACGCTCGTGCTCCACGGCGCCGGCGGCAGCTTCGCGGCGGGCGCCGATATCGCGCAGCTGCGTGAGCGCCGCGCGGCGGACGCCCGGGCGGGCATCAACACGCGCGCATTCATGCGGATCGCAGCGCTCCCCATGCCCGTGATCGCGGCACTCGACGGCTACGCGCTCGGCGGCGGCGCCGAGCTCGCGTACGCGGCAGACATCCGCGTCGGCACCCCCGCGCTGCGCATTGGCAACCCAGAGACGGGGCTCGGCATCATCGCCGCGGCCGGCGCCACCTGGCGACTCCGCGAGCTCGTGGGCGAACCACTCGCCGCGGAGATCCTGCTCGCGGGGCGCATCCTCACCGGCGACGAGGCGCTCGCCGCTGGCCTGATCACACACCTGCACGACACCGGCGATGAGGCGCTCGCGGCAGCTGAACAGATCGCCGGGCGCATCGCAAAGCTCGACCCCGAGGCGACCCGCGCCACGAAGCGCGTGCTCCGGTCACCGCGCGAGGCGCACCCCGCGATCGATCTCGCCGAGCAGGCCACCCTGTTTGACAGCCCCGAGAAGATGCGCCGCATGACCGAGTTTCTCGACCGGAAGAAGAAGTGACGATGGCCGCGCAGACTGACGCGCAGGATTCGAGCGCCCGCCTCGACACCGTACCGGCACGCGTCGGGGTGCTCGGCGGCGGCCGGATGGGCGGCGGCATTGCGCACGCGTTCCTGCTCGCCGGCGCCGCTGTCACCGTCGTCGAGCGTGACGACGCCGCCGCATCGGCTGCGCGCGAGCGCATCGAGCGCAGCATCGACGCGTCGATCGCTCGCGGCTTCGCTGGTGACGCACGAGCGCTTCGCGCCGCGCTCACCGTCGCGACCAACTCGGCAGCATTTGCGGGTACCGAGCTCGTCGTCGAGGCCGTGCCCGAGTTGCTCGAGCTCAAGCTCTCCGCGCTGAGCGGCATCGAGGCGCAGGTGGACCCTACCGCGGTGATCGCGTCGAACACCTCGTCGATCCCACTCTCGCAGCTCTCCGGCGCCCTCGCCGATCCCGCCCGCTTCATTGGCCTGCACTTCTTCAACCCCGTCCCCGCGTCCTCACTCATCGAAGTGGTCGTGTGTGACACCACCGACGAGGCGCTGCCCGAGCGGGCACGCTCCTGGGTGCGCGCGCTCGGCAAGACCCCCATCACGGTCGCCGATGCCCCCGGCTTCGCGTCGAGCCGCCTGGGCGTCGCGCTCGCGCTCGAGGCGATCCGCATGGTGGAGCAGGGCGTGGCCTCCGCCGCAGACATCGATCTGGCGATGGAACTGGGGTACCGCCACCCCACCGGCCCGCTCCGCACCACCGACATCGTCGGCCTCGACGTGCGGCTCGGTATCGCCGAGCAGCTCGAGCGGGATCTCGGGCCGAACTTCACCCCGCCGCAGCTGCTGCGCGACATGGTCGCCGCGGGCAAGCTCGGCCGCAAGACCGGCGCCGGCTTCTACGACTGGCCCGACACCCCTTCCGAACGGAGCACCCCATGACACGCACGCTGCAGAGCTACGTCCAGGGCGCCTGGTGGCAGCCCGCCGCTGCGGACCTCGCCGCCACGCCCGCCGCCGAGGTGCGCGATGCGGTGACGGGTGAGGCCGTCGCCCTCGTCTCGAGCGCCGGCCTCGACCTCGCGGGGGCGATGGCCTACGCGCGCGAAACCGGGCAGGCGAGCCTCGGCGCGCTCACCTTCCACCAGCGCGCAGTCATTCTCAAGCAGCTCGCGCTGGCGCTGACCGAACGCAAGGCCGAACTGTACGAGCTGTCCACGCGCACGGGCGCAACGAAGACCGACTCGTGGGTCGACATCGACGGCGGCATCGGCGTGCTGTTCACGTACTCGGGCAAGGGCCGCCGCGAGTTGCCGAATGCCCGCGTGCAGTTGGACGGTCCGGTCGAGCCGCTGTCGAAGGATGGCTCGTTCATCGGCCGCCATATCCGCACGACGCTGCCGGGTGTCGCCGTGCAGATCAATGCGTTCAACTTCCCGGTGTGGGGCGCGCTCGAAAAGCTCGCGCCCGCCTTCCTCGCCGGCATGCCCACGATCATCAAGCCGGCAACGCCGGGCGCGTACCTCACCGAGCAAATGGTGCGCATCATGGTGGAGTCGGGTCTGCTGCCCGAGGGCGCCGTGCAGCTCGTCACCGGTTCGATCCGCGATGTGTTTGAGCACGCGCAGCTCGGCGACGTAGTGTCGTTTACGGGCTCCGCATCCACCGCCGAGAGCCTGCGCCTGCACCCCGCAGTGCAGACGGGCGGTGTGATCTTCGGCGCGGAGACCGACTCGATCAACGCCTCCGTGCTCGGCCCGGACGCGGCTCCCGGCACGCCGGAGTTCGACGGCTATGTGCGCCAGCTTGTCGCCGAGATGACCACGAAGGCCGGGCAGAAGTGCACCGCGATCCGGCGCGCGATTGTGCCCGCCGAGCTCGCCGACGCCGTCGAGGCGGCCGTCGCCGAGCGCATCGCTGCGAAGGTTGTTGTCGGCGATCCGCGCACCGAGGGGGTCACGATGGGCGCACTCGCCTCCGCTGAGCAGCGTGCCGAGGTGCTCCGACAGGTGCAGGCGCTCGTCGACGGCGGCGGGCGCATCGTGTTGGGCGGCGGGCAGGAAGCCGGCGACGGCGGCGCGGGCGGGGCATTCCTCGACCCGATCCTGCTCCGCTTTGCTGACGCGACCGCGGCACGCGTGCACGATACCGAGGCGTTTGGTCCGGTGTCGTCGGTGATCACGTACGGTTCACCCGCCCAGGCCGCCGAGCTCGTCGCCCGCGGCGGCGGTTCGCTCGTCACGAGTGTGGCGTCGGCGGACCCCGAGTTTGTCGCACAGCTGACCCGCCGCATCGCCTCGGGCAATGGCCGCGTGCTCACGCTCGACCGCACGAGCGCGCGCGCGTCGACGGGTCACGGCTCCCCGCTGCCCAACCTCGTACACGGCGGCCCCGGCCGCGCCGGTGGCGGCGAGGAGCTGGGCGGCGTGCGCTCGGTGTTCCACTACATGCAGCGCACCGCGATCCAGGGGAGCCCTGAGATGCTCACCGCAATCACGGGTGTGTGGCACGCGGGCGCCGCAACGCGCGACGATGTGCACCCGTTCCGCAAGTCGCTGCAGGATCTGCGCATCGGCGACCAGGTAATCTCCGAGCCGCGCGAGGTCACCCTCGATGACATCTCGCACTTCGCCGAGTTCACGGGCGACACGTTCTACGCGCACATGGACGAGGAGGCCGCGGCCGCGAACCCATTCTTCCCCGGCCGCGTGGCGCACGGCTACCTGCTGCTGTCGTTTGCGGCCGGGCTGTTCGTCTCGCCGGAGCCCGGGCCCGTGCTCGCAAACTACGGGCTCGAGAGCCTGCGTTTCATCACGCCGGTCTCCCCCGGCGATCGGGTGCGCGTGGCGCTCACCGCGAAGCAGATCGTGCCGCGCGAGACCGACGAGTACGGCGAGGTGCACTGGGACGCGGTGCTCACCAACCAGAACGACGAAATCGTAGCGACCTACGACGTACTCACCCTGGTCTCGAAGACGCCGGAGCCGGCCGCCGCGTAGCCCGGTGCAGGGTAGATTCCCTGCACGGGGGTAGCTTGCCACGCACTGCAGCCTGCCCCCGCGCAGGGAAGCTACCCTGCGCGGACGGGCGGTCAGCGCGAGGGCCGCTCGTCTCGCCGCGCCAGCACCTCCACGATCGCGGCGGCCGCGCCGTCAGCGCCGAAGTGGTCGTGCGCGCTCACGGTCACGACCGCGTCGCCGCGCAGAATGACCAACTGCCCGTACGCGCCGTGCAGCCGCCAGGCGTCCCCCGGACCGTCCCAGCCAGCCATCGCATAGCGCTCGTACCCCGGCGAGTCGCCAGCAGCACGCCAATCGCTGTGCATCGCGTCGACCGCCGCGGCGGGCACCAGCTGTCGCCCGCCCCACACCCCGCGATCCCGAATCAGCCGCCCGAGCCGAGCCATCTCCTCCGTGCGCAGCGCGATCCCCTCACCGGCAAGCACACGCCCGTTGGGGCAACGCGCCCAGGTCACGTCAGGGATCCCGATCGGATCGAACAACCGGGTTTGCGCATACTCCAGGACGTCGCCAACGCAGCCAGCCAGCACCCACATCGCCGCGTAGCTGCTCGCGTTCGAGTACTGGAATGTGTGCCCCGCCGCATCCCGGCCCAGGAACTCGTGGGCGAGGTCGGGCCAATCCGTCATCATGGTTTCGGACCACGGCAGATCGATCCCGCTCGACATGGTGAGGAGGTGACGCAGCGTGCGATCCCCCACGCCGGCACCGAACGCGACGCCGTCGACATAGCTCGCGAGCGGCGCATCGAGCGACACCTTCCCTTCGGCCTCCGCGAGGGCCGCCGCCAGCACGCACACTGCTTTCGACACGGAGTGAATCTCCTCGCGCACATCCGGCTGCCAGCGATGCGCCGCCTCGGTGTCGCCGGCCGGTCCACCCACGCGTACATGCAGGCCGTGCGCTCCGAACCCAATGCGGTCTATCTCGCGGACAATCTGCTCGCACACCCACGGCGCTGAAGTATTCACCTGCCCATTGTGCACGCGCTCCCTGCGACATCCCCAGAACGATATCTATGCTGGGGGCATGCAGGACACCTCCGCCACCGCCGCACGAGGCGCGTGGCGGCGCGAACCGAGCACGCTCGTGCGTCGGGTAGCCAACTCGCCGCAGAGCGTGCCCGAGCCGTTCGCCATCATCGCGCAGAGCCTCTGCACCACAACGCCGCTGGAGATCGAACCGCACACGCATCCGCAGCACGAGCTGGTGTGGGTGCGCGGCGGCACGATGACGGTGCAGCTGGAGGATCGCGTAGTCACGGTGCCGGACGGCTACGGGGTGTGGATCCCCGCCGGCGCGGTGCACTCCGGGCGCACGACCACTCGCACCCAGCTGTGCGACGCGTACTTCGAACCGGCAAGATCTGCGGCGGCGTTTGAGTCGGCGACCGTGGTGGAGGTCACGCCGGTGCTCGGCTCGCTGCTGACGCACCTGGAGCGCGGCGAACTTGAAACGCCGCAGCGGCTCCGCGCGGAAGCGGTCGTGTTCGACGTGCTCGCCGCAGCGGAACAGCAGTTCGCGCTGCAAACGCCTCACGCAGATCGCGTCGATCCCATCGTGGCGGCGCTGCTCGAAGACCCAACCGACGGTCGCTCCCTCGGCGAGTGGGCCCAGCTGCTTGGGATCAGCGAGCGCACGATCACCCGCATGTTTCGCGCACACACCGGGCTGTCCTTCCTACAGTGGCGTCAGGTGCTGCGGGTGCACCACTCGCTCTCGCTCATCGCGGACGGCCACGCGGTGAACGAGGTGTCGCTGCAACTGGGATATGCGCAACCCAGCACGTTCATTGCCTCGTTCAAGCGCGTGATGGGGATCACCCCGGGCGTGTACCAGGCCCGCCAGCGCGACACAGCGGAGTAGACGGACACAGCGGAGCAAACGAACACAGCGGAGCAAACGAACACAGCGGAGTAGCCGCGCCGCGATCCCAATCTCACCCGCCGATGTCCGAAACGCCGTATTCGCTGGCGGAATGGCTTGATTGCGGACCGCATCTATTCTCCCTAGGCTGATCAGGCAAGGTAACCCTAAGCATCATCAGCTCTTTTCGAACGGGCGCGAATCGCCATCGGGATCCCTGCGTTTCCGACTCCCGACCGCAGGACACCCACCGCATGGCAGCTCTTCTCCACTCCGCTTCACCGGCCTCTGCTTCACCGGCCTCCGCCGCACCGGCCGCGGGCGCCACCGTCCCGGCGAACACGACTGGTTCGCGGCGCGAGCCTCAGCTGCAGGGCTCTGAGTTGGTGCTCGGTTTCGGACAGCGGCGAGTGGTCGATGGCGTCTCCGTCGAGCTGCGTCCGGGACAGGTCACCGCACTTGTCGGCCCGAACGGCTCGGGCAAATCCACGCTGCTGCGTGGCCTCGCACGACTGCACCGCGCAGAGAGCGGCGAGGTTTCACTCGGGCCGGAGCGACGCAGCGCCGCCGCGCTCACCGCCCGCGAGTTCGCCCAGCAGGTCACCCTGTTCACGCAATCGCACACCGCGCCGCAGGGCCTGAGCGTGCGCGAGGTCGTGGCGTTCGGACGACACCCCTACCGGCGTCGCTTTGCGGGCATGAGTTCGGAGGATCAGTCGGCCGTCGATGCGGCGCTCCGCGCAACAGGCATCTACGACATGGGCGAACGCGCGGCCGGCGAGCTCTCCGGGGGCGAGCTGCAGCGGGTGTGGCTCGCCGCGTGCCTCGCGCAGAACACCGGCGTCGTATTGCTCGACGAACCCACGAACCACCTCGATCTCCGGTATCAGGTCGAGACACTCGACCTGATTCAGGATCTCGCTGCTGAGCACGGCGCCGCGGTCGGTGTGGTGCTCCACGACCTCGGTCACGCGGCAAGCATTGCCGACACCCTCCTGCTCATGCGTTCAGGGTGCATCCTCGCCACGGGTACCCCGGATGCCGTGCTCACTGCGGCGCACATAGCCGCCGCGTACGAAGTGGAGGTCGAGGTGCACCGCGATCCGACGAGCGGGCGTCTGCGCATCGATCCGATCCCACGCCCGCGTCGCGAGCGCCTTCGCATCCCCGCAGCGTGACCAGCCAATCTCTCGTTCTCCCCATCACCGGTTCCTGAAAGGACACCTCCATGCCCCGCGCATTGAAAATCGCCTCTGTCGCAGCCGCGTCCCTCGCGGCGCTCGCCCTGAGCAGCTGCGGCACGACCACCGTCCCCTCAGCCGATGCAGACCCGAAGGGCTCGGCGATCTCCGAAAGCTGCGCCGCCGACACCACCGAGACGAGCACCGGTCCCGTCTCGGTGACCGACAGCCTCGGCCGCACGGTGAAGCTCGAGAAGCCGGCTGAGCGCGTGGTGGTGCTCGAGTGGCAGCAGACCGAGGATCTCCTCTCACTCTGCGTCACCCCCGTGGGGGCTGCGTCGATCGACGGCTACGCGACCTATGTCAGCGCGGAGACCCTGCCCGAGGGCGTGGCGAACGTGGGCGAACGCGGCGAGCCCGACCTGGATGCGCTCTTCGCGACGAACCCTGATCTGATCGTCATGGAGGCGAACAGCGCGGACAACGAGCTCCTCAAGAAGCTCGAGGCGCAGGAGGTGCCCGTGCTCGCAACGGTGGGCGCCGACGGCAACGGCCAGATCGACAACATGAAGCACGTATTCACCCAGATCGCCGAGGCAACCGGCCGAGAGGCGCGCGCTCAGGAAGTGCTCGCCGAGTTTGATGCGCACCTGGCCGAGGCACAGGCACAGGTCGCTGACGTCGAGCTCACGACCACCGACTTCGTGTTCTTCGATGGCTGGATGGAGAGCGGCAACGTCGTTGTGCGCCCCTACGGCGAGGGCGCCCTCTTCACCGAGCTGGGCGAAGAGCTGGGGCTGACCGGCGCATGGAGCGACGAGGTGAACAAGGCGCACGGCAGCGGCGGCGTCGATCCCGCGTATGGCCTCGCACAGACCGACATCGAGGGGCTCATCGCTGTGGGCGAGGCAAACCTCATCTACGCGAACGATGGCACCGCCGACAACTACGTGACGAACCTTGAGAAGAGCCCGATCTGGACGGCGCTTCCCGCGGTCAAGGAGGGACGCGCGTTCGAGTTCCCGTCCGGCGTGTGGGGCGCGGGCGGCCCCCGATCGGGCGAGCAGGCCATCGACGCGTTCGTCGCCGTCATCACCGGGAAGTGATCACAGCTCCCGCGCCGAACCCGGCGACGCGCCGCCCCGAGTCGGGGGTGGCGCGTCGCCGGGTTTCCCGCGTGCCCTCAAGCAATTCTGCGAGCGGGATCGGGGTCATCCTCGTCCTCCTCGTCGCGGTGCTCGCCGTGGGGGTCTGGCACCTCACCCAAGGCAGTTCGGGGCTCACGCCGGGAGAGCTCGTCCGTGGGCTGTTCGGCGCGGAACTGCACGTGGGTGGCGTGTCCGTGCACGACGTGTTCATGGGTTCCCGCCTGCCACGGCTCTGCGCGGGGATCGCGGTCGGCTGTGCGCTGGGCGCCGCGGGCGCGCTCCTCCAGTCGGTCACCCGCAATCCACTCTCCTCTCCGGACACGCTTGCGGTCAGTGCCGGCGCGTACTTCGCGCTTGCCGCGGTCGCGGCCTTCGGCCTGAGCGTGCCGTTCTGGGCGTCGAGCGGTGTCGCGTTCGTCGGGGGCCTGCTGGCGGCGGCGGTTGTCCTCGGGGTGACGGGCCGCGGGGCCGGCACGATGACGACGCGGCTCATCCTTGCGGGCTCCGCCGTCGCCATGGCGCTTGATGCGGCGACGGCCATGCTGCTCATCTTGTTCAAGGAGAACACCACCGGGCTCTTCGCTTGGGGCAGCGGCTCGCTCGCGCAGCTGAACATCGATGCATCCCTGCGCGCGACCCCCATCATCGTCGCCGCCATCATCGTCGCGCTGCTCATCGCGCGCCGCCTGGACGTGCTGCGGCTGGGCGAGGATGCTGCCGCCGCGGTCGGCGTCCCCGTCCGCTCCACACGGACCGTCGCGGTGCTCTGCGCGGTCCTCCTGACGAGCATCTCGGTGACCGTCGCGGGGCCGATCGCTTTCGTGGGTCTCGGCGCCCCGGTGCTGGTCCGCCTGGTTGCACACCGGGTCCCCGCGCTCTACCGCCACACTCTGCTCATCCCGGCGTCGGCGCTCGCCGGGGCCCTCCTCATCTTGCTCGCCGACGTGGCATTGCGGGCGCTGCTCGGCGCGGAAGGCGCGACCGCGATCCCGACCGGGATCCCCACCGCGCTGCTCGGCGGCATCGTCATCATCTTGCTCGCGCTTCGCATGCGCGATGCGGGCACGGCGCGGATCGCGGAGACCGTGCGCTCGGCACTGCGCACGCGGAAGCACTTTCTCGTGGTCGTCGCTATCGCCGGCGCGCTGCTCATCGGCATGCTGCTCATCGGCATGCTCGCGGGCAGCATGTGGCTCAAGCTTGGCGATATCGCACTGTGGGTGAACCAGAGTGCCCCTGATCTTGTGGCCCGAGCCTTTGACGAGCGTGGACCGCGCGTCGCCGCGGCCACCCTCGCGGGCGCCGCACTCGCGCTCTCGGGCGTGGTGGTGCAGGGGACGGTGCGCAACCCGCTTGCCGAACCCAGCTTGCTCGGTATCACCGCGGGCGCCGGCCTCGGCGCCGTGATCGTCGTGACCACCGGGATCGGTGGTGGGGGCCGCCCGATGCTCATCGCGATGGCCGTCTTTGCTGGCCTCGCGACCTTCTGCATCATCACGTTGCTTGCGATGCGCGGCGGGCTCCTCCCCGACAGGTATGTGTTGGTGGGAATCGGCGCGAGCTACGCACTGAGCGCCGTCACGGCCTTCCTGCTGCTGCGCTCAGAACCGTGGGAGACGCCGCGTATTCTGACGTGGCTCTCCGGCACGACGTATGGCAGGTCGCTCGGCGACGTGATCCCGGTTGCGCTCGTGCTGATCGTTGTTGCGCCGCTGCTCTTCGCGATGCACCGACGGCTGGACCTGCTCGCGATCGACGAGGACACGCCGCGCATTCTGGGCCTCCAGCCGCAGCGCACGCGGATCGGGCTGCTCGCACTCGCCGCGCTGCTCGCCGCAGTTGCGGTGGTGGCGGTCGGCACCGTGGGTTTTGTTGGCCTCGTCGCTCCACACCTTGCCCGCACGCTGGTGGGGGCGCGCCACGCGCGGATCATGCCGGCCGCGATGCTCATTGGGTCGCTACTGGTGCTTGTCGCAGACACGCTCGGCCGCACGCTGATCGCCCCGTCGCAGCTCCCCGCGGGGCTCATGATCGCGTTGATCGGCGCACCATACTTCGTGTGGCTGATCCGGCGCGCGGCGTAGTTGCCCCACGGCGTAGGTACTCCCCAGCGCAGCTACTCCACGGCGTACCGACTCCCGCCTCACTCCCCGCTCTCGCTCGGGATCAGCTCCGCGATTGCCGGGCGCGGGGCGGCGCCTCCCTTCGCGCAGCAGCCCGGGCGGCAGACGTCAAACCAGGGGCCGATGCGCGTGGTGTTCGCCCGCTGACCGACGGGACGGCCGATCACCCGTTCCCGGACAAGATCGACCAGGCCGTCAACGAACGCGGGATCCACGCCAGGGGTTGCCACGCGGCGGACCCACAGCCCGTGCTCTTCGGCGGTCTCACGCGCCTCGCGGTCCAGATCCCAGAGCACTTCAAGGTGGTCGCTCACGAACCCGACCGGCACGATGATCACCGCGCTGCGCGACTCGAGCTCCGCAATCGCATCGTTGATGTCTGGCTCAAGCCAGGGCGTTGTCGGGGCACCCGAGCGCGACTGGTACACCAGCTGCCAGGCCACTTCAGGCGCAGCCTCCTCCATGATCCGTTCAGCGACCGCGAGGTGCTGCGCCGCATAGCCGCCACCGTCGACCTCGGCAAAGAGGCCGGCCCCCGAGTTCTCGGCGTCGGCGCTCGGAATGCTGTGCGTCGAGAACAACACTTCGATCTGAGCGCGCGCGTAACCCGCTGCCTCCGCCTCCGCTACTGCGGCGGCCACCCCCGCGACAAACGGCTGCACGAAACCGGGGTGCGAGAAGAACTGCCGCACCTTGTCGATCTGTAGCTGCTCCTGCAGCCCAGCAGATTCCAACGCGTCGGCCCAGTCCTCGCGATACTGTCGGCACGAGGAGTACGACGAGTACGCACTCGTGGGAATGGCCAGCAGCCGACGCACACCATCACTCACGGCCTGCGCCAGCACGTCATCGAGGTACGGCGCCCAGTTGCGGTTGCCCCAGTACACGGGCAGGTCGATCCCGGCGGCTTCGAGCGCTGCGGCGAGCGCGGCCTGGAGCTCCCGGTTGTGGTCGTTGATGGGACTCACTCCCCCGAATGCCCGGTAGTGATGGGCGACCTCCTCGAGCCGCTCGTCCGGGATCCCGCGACCGCGCGTGACGTTGCGCAGGAACGGCAGCACGTCTTCTTGGGCCTCCGGTCCCCCGAACCCCGAGAGCAGCACGGCGTCGTAGCTTCCGGGTCGCTCAATATGAGCCTCACCACCCTGCGCAGCCGGGGTGGCCGACGCCACATGGGCTCCGGGAGCAACGTGCACGCGCGTGGCCTGAGGCGGCTTCTCCTCCCGCCGCGAAGTTGTGGAATTCGAGATCTCCTGTGGGGACGTGTCATTCATTGCGCTCTCCAACTCAGCCGGGGTAGATGGCTGTGGTGTCGCGCCAGCCCGCGAACATGTGACGGAACGCTCTGCCGACTTGCACGACACCACATTTCGTTAGCTTAGCGAAAGATTAGTTTGGCGAGAAATCGTATACTTGGAGGATGGTCCACAGCAGCGAGGAGCGCGCATCGATCCGCCAGCGATCCATCGCGCCAAGCACGCTCGATGCCCACGAGCTCAGCGCCGAAGACACCACCCAGGCGTTCGCGGTCATGGAGGCCTTGGGCGCGTGGCAGGAGGCCGGCCGAGCACTCGCAAGGCTCTCCGCGGATTACATGCGACTCAACGAGACCGACATGCGCGCCATCCGCATGATCATGGCCGCACAGCAGCGCGGTGAGGTCGTCACCCCCAAGGACATCGCTCGCGCGGTCGATATCTCGAGCGCTTCCACCACAAAGCTGGTGGATCGCCTGATCGCCGCGGGTCACCTCACCCGATCCCCCCACCCGAGCGATCGCCGCACGGTGTGCATCGAGGTGACCGAGTCGACGCGACGCACGGCGAGCAACACGATTGGTCGGCAGCACGCGCGCCGATTCGCGGTGGCCGCGGCGCTCGAGCCCGAGGAACGAGCAACCGTCATCAAGTTCTTGGAGGGCATGCTCGACGCGGATCAGCCGCAACCCGAGCTCCTGCGCCCCGAGCCCCTGCACCCCGCCCCAGCCTCACTCTGAGCCAACGCCCCGCCGGGTGGCCTGACTGCGGGCGGGTAGGCTCCCGCGCGCAGCGGGGCTAACGGAAGTCGCGCTCTTCGTTCACGCGCAGGCCCGTGCGCACATACTTCAGCACGGTGTCGGCGAGCTGCTCGGGGGTCTCCGGACCATCGGGGCGGTACCACTCGACGAGCGAGTTCACGAGGCCGAAGGTAAGGCGGGCCGCGACCGGCGGCGCCACATCGTCACGCACACTGCCCTCAGCGCGGGCCTGCTCGAACACTCGGCTCAGCCGCGCGGTGAGTTCCCGCCGCCGCGCAAGCGCTCGCAACTCGACATCGGAGTTTCCGTGTAGCCGCAGCAGCAGCGTGAGGTATTGCCGCCGCTCGCAGGCGACGGTCACCGCCCCCCGCACGATACGGCGAATCTTGAGCACGGCATCGGTCTCTTCGGATTCGGCGTCATCGAACACACGCTCAAGCTCGCCGAGCACGCGATCCAGCGCGATCTCCAGCATCTCCGCCTTGGACGAGAAGTGGTGGTACACGGCCGACTTCGAGAGCCCCAGCCGCTTCGCGATCATGTCGAGAGACGACGCGTCATACCCGCGGTCCATAAAGAGCTCGACGATGATCTCGAGCATGCTGTTCTGGTCGTAGCCCGGCCGACCACGTCGGCTTGCTGTCGCCACCTCGGAAGCCCCCATCGGCCACTCCTTCCCGGCCCGCGCCTCCGCAGGCGCCCAGCGCTTGGGTGCGGACAAGAAGCCCGCACCCACCCAAGCTACCTCAGGTCGTACAAACGCTTCAGCTTTCCTTCGGAGCGGGGCAGACTGCCGCACGCCACAAGCTCGGTGCCGAGGGAGGTTCCCACCCGATCTTTGATGCGCTTCTGCAGAAGACGCAGGGCCGACTCCGCCTCGGCCGGGCCAGCGTCGATCGACGGCTCGATCTTGACGACGAGGTGGTCCATCGTGCCGCGGCGCGACAGCTCAAGAATGAAGTGCGGCGTGAGCGCGGGGATCTCGCACGCGATCTCCTCAATCTGCGTCGGGAAGAGGTTCACGCCGCGCAGGATGATCATGTCGTCATTGCGCCCCGTGATCTTTGCGATGCGGCGGTGACCGGGCCGCGCGGTGCCGGCGCCGAGCGAGGTCAGATCCCGAGTCCGGTACCGAATCATCGGGAAGGCTTCCTTCGTGAGCGTCGTGAAGACAAGCTCGCCCTGCTGCCCATCGGGTACCTGCCGGAGATCCTCATCGATAATCTCGGGCAGGAAGTGGTCCTCCCAGATGTGCGGCCCATCCTGCGTCTCGACGCACTCATTGCCGACGCCCGGCCCCATGATCTCGGACAGCCCGTAAATGTCGACGGCTTTGATGTCGAGCCGTGCCTCCAGCTCCTGTCGCATCGAGTCGGTCCAGGGCTCCGCCCCGAGAATCGCCACCTTCAGGCTCGACTTGCGCGGGTCGAGGCCGGCACGCTCGAACGCGTCCGCGATCGTCAGCAGGTAGCTCGGCGTGCACATGATCGCCTCGGGCTGGAAGTCGTTGATCAGCTGCACTTGCTTCTCCGTCTGCCCGCCAGACATCGGGATCACCGTGCACCCGAGCCGTTCGATCCCGGCGTGTGCCCCCAGGCCGCCGGTGAACAGCCCGTAGCCGTAGGCGTTGTGCACCTTCCACCCCGGACGCACGCCCGAGGCGTACAGCGAGCGGGCGATGAGGTCCGCCCAGTTCTCCAGATCTTGGTCGGTGTACCCGACAACGGTGAGCTTGCCCGTAGTGCCCGAGGACGCGTGCACGCGACGCACCTGATCCATCGGCACGGCGAACAGACCGAAGGGGTAGTTGTCGCGCAGGTCGCTCTTCGTGGTGAACGGAAGCCGTTCAACGTCGCGCAGCTCGCGGATATCCTCGGGGCTCACCCCGACCTCGTCGAAGCGACGCTGGTAGAACGGCACGTTCTCATATGCGTGGCGCACGGTCCACTGCAGGCGCTGCAGCTGCAGGCGCTCCAGCTCGGGGCGCGCGAGGCGCTCCTCCGGGTGCAGTCCGATCTCGGCGAGCGTGCGTGAGGTGGTCGACATGGGTCCTCTTTCAGGTGTGCGGCGGTGGACACGTGGGTGGGGTGAGCGGTGTGCGCTCGCGGGGCGGGGCGCGGGGGCGCCCGAGCGCTCAGCCGGAGACGGGGAGTGCGCGGTTGGTCGCGAACGAGCGTCCGCGGAACTCGGCAACGGTGTCGCCGTGCTGATCGGTGACGGTGATGTCGTACAGTCCGTTGCGGCCGGCGAGCCAGCGCCGCTCCGCCACTGCCGTGAGCAGGTCGCCAGCGTGCGTTGCGCGGGTGAAAGCAATGTCGGCGCCCGAGGCCACCACGGCGTTCTCGCCCTCATTGCAGGCGTATGCGAACGCGGTATCGGCGAGGGTGAACACCATGCCGCCGTGCGCGATCCCGAAGCCGTTCGTCATGTCCTCGCGAATCAGCATGTCGAGCACTGCTCGGCCGCGCTCAAGCTCGAGTACACGAATACCGAACGCTTCCTTCGCCGTATCGGTGCGCAGCATCGCAGTGGCAGACCAGCTCGCATCGAGCGGGATCTCGGCTGTGGTCAACTCCGCGCGCGGCGGCGCTTGCGTGGCAGTGACCGTGGACGGGTTCGGCAGTGAACTCATGTGCGCTCCATTGCGTTGGGGATCCGTGATCGGCGCGGGAACCCCTGGGGCGGTGCTCCGTTGCGATCGTACTCAAGGAAGACTATACTCACTGAATGTTCGGTAAGTAATTCAACTGGCCGCAACTCTACCACCTTGCGCTGGACCGGGACACCCCGGCGTCAGCGCGAGCAGACCGGAAGAGCCCTGACGCAAGGAGGCAGCAGATGGCACACACGGCAACACCCGAGACCCAGAGCCCGGCAGAGCTCGAGGAGCAGGCACGCTTCGACGCCATCATTGAGGCGGACCAGCGCATCGAGCCGCGTGACTGGATGCCCGAGAAGTACCGCGCGACGCTCGTGCGCCAGATCTCGCAGCACGCGCACTCGGAGATCATCGGTATGCAGCCCGAGGCGAACTGGATCAGCCGCGCCCCGAGCCTGAAGCGCAAGGCCATCCTCATCGCAAAGGTGCAGGACGAGGCGGGGCACGGCCTCTACCTCTACTCTGCGGCGCAGACTCTCGGGGTGAGCCGCGAGGAGATGACGCAGAAGCTCATCGACGGGAAGGCCCGCTACTCCTCGATCTTCAACTACCACTCGCCCACCTGGGCCGATATGGGCGCCATCGGCTGGCTCGTCGACGGCGCAGCAATCTGCAACCAGGTGCCGCTCTGCCGCGCATCCTACGGCCCGTATGGTCGCGCCATGGTGCGCATCTGCAAGGAAGAGTCGTTCCACCAGCGCCAGGGCTTCGAGATCCTCTACGAGCTCTCGCACGGCACCCCCGAGCAGAAGCAGATGGCCCAGGACGCGGTGAACCGCTGGTACTGGCCGGCGCTTATGATGTTCGGCCCGAGTGACGACGCTTCTCCCAACTCGGCGCAGTCGATGGCGTGGAAGATCAAGCGCTTCTCGAACGACGAGCTGCGCCAGCGCTTCGTGGGCATGTGCGTTCCGCAGTTCGAGGCGCTCGGCCTTGAGTGCCCCGATCCCGATCTGCGCTTCGACGAGGAGACCGGGCAGTGGATCTCGGGCACCATCGACTGGGATGAGTTCATGGCTGTGCTCGACGGCCGAGGCCCGGCCAACGCCGAGCGCCTCGACCACCGCCGCACCGCCCACGAGGAGGGCGAGTGGGTGCGCGAGGCCGCGGTCGAGTACGCCCGCAAGCAGCGCGAGCGCGCACGCTTCGCCGCATAGTTCTTCCGCAGCACAACAGCTGTACGCAGCACGACAAGGAGACGAAGATGTCGACACCCGGAGAAATGGGAACCGAGGCCTGGCCACTGTGGGAGGTGTTCATCCGCGCGAACCGCGGCCTGAGCCACGTGCACGCCGGATCCTTGCACGCCCCCGACGAGGCCATGGCCCTGCGGAACGCGCGTGATCTGTATACCCGCCGCAACGAGGGCGTGTCGATCTGGGTGGTGCCGGCCGCGGCGATCACCACGAGCGACCCTGATTCGAAGGGCGTGTACTTCGAGTCGCCCGCCGGCAAGAACTACCGCCACGCCATCTACTACACGGTGGCCGAGGGGGTGAAGCACCTGTGAGCCAGGATCTCGACACCCAGCACGGCACGGTCAGCGTCGACGAGCTGCGGCTCGCCGACGAGCTTCCCGGCGACGGCTCGACCGCATCGCCCGATGTCGCGGAGTACGCGCTCTGGCTCGGCGACGACGCACTCATCCACTCACAGCAGCTCACGTGGTGGATCAGCCGCGCACCCGAGCTCGAGGAAGACATGGCGCTCGCGAACGTGGCGCTCGACCTGCTCGGCCACGCGCGCGCCCTGCTGCACTATGCGGGCACCGCGAGCGAGCGCTCCGAGGACGACCTCGCCTACTGGCGCGACGAGCCCGAGTTCCGCGCGAGCTGGCTCGTGCAGCAGCCGAACGGTGGTTTCGGCGACACGATCGCGCGACTCTTCGTGTTCTCCGCCTACCAGATTCAGGTCTACCGCGCGCTGCTCGACAGCCCCGATGCGACGCTGCGCGCGATTGCGGGGAAGGCCGAGCGCGAGGTCGCGTACCATCTCGATCACGCCGCCCAGTGGGTGCTGCGCCTCGCGGGCGGCACGGAGCTGTCGCGCGAACGCATGGTGGTCGGGATCGAACGCGTGTGGCCGCACGTCACCGAGCTCTTCACCGACGAGCCGCTCAACGACCGACTTGAGGGCATCGCACCTCGCCCGTCGTCGCTGCGCGCCGGATTCGACCACGCGGTCGAGACCGTGTTCGACGAGGCGGGCCTCGCGGTTCCCGATGTGAAGCCAGCACGGGCACGCGGCCGCTCAGGCGTCCACAGCACGCGCATGGGCTACATTCTCGCGGAGATGCAGTGGCTCGCGCGGCGGCACCCGGGCGCATCATGGTAACCGAGCTGCGTCCCGCCGATCCCGCGGCAGCCCGCGTCTGGGATATCGCCGCGCAGGTACCGGACCCAGAGGTACCGGTGCTGACGATCGAAGATCTCGGCGTACTGCGGGCGGCGCGTGTCACCGACTCGGGCGCCGAGGTGGTGCTCACCCCGACGTACTCGGGGTGTCCCGCGATCGATCAGATGCGCGACGACGTGACCGCCCGCCTCCGTGAGGCGGGCTACGCGCAGGTCGACGTCTCGACGACGCTGTCACCGGCGTGGACGACGGACTGGATGAGCGAGGCCGGCAAGCGCAAGCTCGAAGAGTACGGGATCGCTCCCCCGCACGTGCGCTCCGCGCTCGGCGAGGGCCCCGTGCGCCTGCAGCTTGCCGTGAAGTGCCCGCGCTGCCATTCCACGCGCACCCGCGAAGTGGCACGCTTCGGCTCCACCGCGTGCAAGGCGCTGTACGAGTGCCAGGCCTGCCTCGAACCGTTCGACTACTTCAAAGCCCACTAGGCTCACCAGACTCATCGGCAGCGGCGCTCCGCGCTGCGGCCAACGAAGGGACCATCATGGCCGCCATCAACCTCGGCGCAAAGAAGCGCGCGACGTTCCACGACCTCCGGGTTTCCGAGGTTCGCCCCCTCACCGAGAACAGCGTGGAGGTGACCTTCGAGGTGCCGCAGGAGCTCGCGGAAGACTACCGCTACCTCGCGGGGCAGCACCTCGCACTGCGCACCACCATCGACGGCGAGGATCTGCGCCGCTCGTACTCGATCTGCCGCCCGCCCGCCGACGGGAAGATCTCCGTCGCGGTGAAGCGCGACTTTGGCGGAGTCTTCTCCACCTGGGTGAATGATGAGCTGCGGGCGGGTGACACCCTCCAGGTAATGACGCCGCAGGGTGCGTTTACGTCGAACCTTGATGAGCTTGCCGGCCGACACGTTGTCGGCATTGCTGCGGGGTCGGGAATCACGCCCATCATCACGATGGCGCACCGCGTGCTCGCGCAGAGCGACACCTCGCGCTTCGACCTGCTCTTCACCAACCGCTCGACCGTCGACGTCATGTTTGTCGAGGAGCTCGCAGACTTGAAGGATCGCTACCCGCAACGATTCGCGCTGCACCATGTGCTGTCGCGCGAGCAGCGCTCGGCCCCCATCCTCTCGGGCCGCCTCGATGAGGAGCGCCTCCGCACGATTCTGCGCGAAGTGATTCCTGTGGGTCGCGCCGACGAGTGGGTGCTGTGCGGCCCGTTCGATCTGGTGCAGCTCTGCCGTGATCTGCTCGCCGAGCATGAGGTGCCGAGCTCGCATGTGCGCTTCGAACTCTTCACTACCGGCGAGCCGGGCGCCCAGGTGCCACGCGCGCGTCCGGTTGAGGTGCGGAGCGGTGAGAAGACCGTGGTGATCGACTTCACGCTCGATGGCACTTCGGCCTCCGTCGAGAGCCCGGTCGCGGCGAACGAGACCGTGCTGAACGCAGCGCTGCGTGTGCGCCCAGACGTGCCGTTCGCCTGCGCCGGCGGTGTGTGCGGGACATGCCGTGCACGCGTGATCGAGGGCTCGGTCTCCATGACCGAGAACTACGCGCTCGAGGCCGACGAAATAGAGCGCGGCTACGTGCTCACCTGTCAGTCTCATCCGCAGTCCGAACGCCTCGTCGTCGACTACGACGCCTAACCGCACGCCGAGCCCGGAAGGATTCCGATGACGAGCGAAACAGCTCCCCCTGAAGTCACCCTCGCGATCGCCGATGGCGTCGCGGAGATCACCCTGAGCGCACCCGAGCGTCTCAATGCGCTGAGCCCGGCGATGCTTGACGAGTTGTCGGCGGCGTACGCGCAGGCTGAGCAGGCGGGCGTTCGCGCGCTCGTGCTGCGAGGCGAGGGGCGCGCGTTCAGCGCGGGCCGCGACATCTCGGGGGTCGATCCGCGAAATGACGATGTGATCGGTTACCTGGAGGGCCGGGTGCAGCCACTCCTCCAGCGGATGAGCGAGTTCCCCGCTCCCACATTTGCGGTGGCGCACGGCGCCTGCCTCGGCGTGGGGCTCGGCCTGCTCATTGCGAGCGATGTCGTCTACGTCGCGGAGAGCGCCAAGATCGGCAGCCCGTTCGCAAACCTCGGCGCAACGCTCGACTCTGGCGGCCACGCACTGTTTGTTGAGCGGCTCGGCGCGCACCGCACGCTCGACCTGATCTTCACGGGTCGACTCATGAGCGGCGCTGAGGCGGTGGCGGCCGGACTCTTCTCGCAGTCGTTCCCCGACGATGAGGTGCTCGAGCGCACCCGCGCCGTCGCGGCGACCGCGGCGACGGGCGCCACCGAGGCGTTCCGCGCTTCGAAGCAGCTCGTGCGACAGCTGCGCGATGAGCGCGTCGGCCTCTGGGAGTCGATGTCTGCGGAGAACCGCGCGCAGGCGGCGCTCTGCGACACGGATGACTACCGCGAGGGCTTCGCCGCGTTCCAGGAGAAGCGCCGCCCCGTGTTCCACGGCGTGCCTGCATCGGGAAACGCAGCCGCATCAGGCAACGGGGTCGGCGCATGAGCGCGCCCGTGGGCACCGCGCTCCCCGGCGCGGAAAACTGGGTGGCCGCGAATGGTTCGGGCGAGCTGGCGGAGGCGATGGGGATCGAGTTCACGGAATTCACGGTCGAGCGGACCGTTGGACGCATGCCGGTGCGCGGCAACCGCCAGACGGTCGGCTTTCTCCACGGCGGCGCCTACGTGGTGCTTGGTGAGTCACTCGGCTCAATGGCGGCGAATCTGCACGCCGGCCCTGGCCGCCTCGCGGTGGGCATCGACATCAATGCGACGCACACGCGCTCGGCGACCGAGGGCTACGTGACCGGAGTGTGCACGCCCGTGCACCTCGGCCGCACGCTCGCCGTGCACGAGATTGTCGTGAGCGATGAGCAGGGTCGGCGCTGCTGCACGATTCGCATCACGAACCTCATCAAGGACGCGCCGGAGCCCCAGTCGGTGCGCCCCGCATAGCTGCGGCGAGCGCGGCTGTGATCTCGTCGGGTTGCACCAGACGAGCGGCGATGTGTCCATCGGGGCGCACGAGCAGCCCAACCGCGTCATCCATTGCGTGCCCCGCGAGTCCGGCGCGTTCGGCGAATTGCTCCGGCTGCGCGAGCGCGGTGAATCCGACCGCGGCGCGCTCAGCCGCTGTGGCCCAGGCGGCGCCGTTCGCACGTGAGTCCGCGAGCACCACCAGCCAGTCGCGCGCGACGAGGTCGAGCGTTGAAGCCCCGCGCGGCTCTCCGGTGATCCTCGCGTGCGGCAGGCGGCGGCCGACGGCGCCGGACGGCGCGTACGCCCCCGCGGCGATCGGCTCGGCAGCGCCGTAGTGGGTGCCCAACAGCAGCTCGTCGTCGATCCCATACTGTCCCGCGAAGTTGCCGCGCGAGATCGCGATGATCGTCTCGCCCACTGGGCGACGCTCGGCCGAGTACGCGTCGAGGAGCTCCTCGCCCGCTTCCCCCTGCAGCACTGCCGCGAGCTGCCACGCGAGCGTGTCGGCATCGCCGATGCCGACGTTCATTCCGTGACCACCGGTGGGCGGGGTCTGGTGCGCGGCGTCGCCCGCAAGAAACACGCGGCCCGCGCGGTACGTGTCGGCAATGCGCGCGTCCATGCGCCACACCATCGTGTCGCGCACCTCGACGGCAAGATCCGGGATCCCCGCGGCGTCGCGCACGAGCCGGACAAGCGCAGCGGGATCGTCCGCGAGCTGTGTGCCGTCGTTCCCCTCGGGGAGCGGGTATTGGTAGACCCAGTTGGTGCGGTTGTCGACCGCGAGAAAGCCACCCTTGCCGCCGGTGAGGAAGTAGGAGGCCGCTGCCCGATCACGCACCACCTCGGTGAGGTCAGCGACGACGCGAATCGACAGGAACCTCGCGAGGCCGCGCTCTCCCTGAAGTGGGATTCCCGCGGCCCGCCGCACCGTGCTCCCTGCGCCATCGCAGCCGATGAGTGCTCGCGCGCGCAGCGTACGCTGCCCATCGCCGGTCTCGACGACGGCGCTCACGCCCACCTGGTCCTGCGACAGATCGGTGACTCGCTGCCCGAATCGCACGTCGGCTCCCGCATCACGCGCAGCCGCAAGGAGAACCGGCTCGAGTGCATCCTGCGAGCAGAGCACACCGGGCGCCGGGGTCGCGTCGCTCCCGTGCGTGGCCGGCGGATCGGAACGGCTGAACTGCGGGTCGACAAGCGTGTCTCCACGGAAGAAACGGATTTCATCGCGTGGCAGGGCTGCCTGGCGGATTGCCGGCTCAAGCCCGACTGAACGGTAGGTCTCCATCGAGCGAGCCGAGATGCCTCGGGCTTTCGGGTGAGTGGAGAGCGCGGTGTGCGCCTCGACGACGGTCACGGTGACGCCGTGCGCGCGAAGCAGCACGGCAAGGGTGAGACCGATCGGGCCGCCGCCGACGATCAGGACGTCGCTGTGCAGGTCGTCGTTACGGTGTACCTCGCTGTGCAGTGTGCCGCCCGTGGGCCGCTCGGGTGAGGGCTTCGTCATCACACCCTCCTTTCGTAACGCTTAAACTTTGTTATAGCGTTACACTAGGGGCATGCCAGCTCCCCGCGCAACCCCCGCACCCGACGACCGGCCACTCGGCCTCCGCTTCATCACGGCTGTGGTGAACGAGCCGTGGGCCGAGCTCGACGCAGCCGCGGCGCAGACTCGCTGGGCGGCGCTGAGTGCTGCCCACGGCGATGCGGCACTTGGCGCACGCGCCGCCCACGCGGAGCGCCTTGCCGAGGCCACGGCAGAGCTGCGCGCAATCTATGCGGAGCACGATCCGGCGCGGGTGGCCGCAAGCCTCAACGCCGCCCTCCGCGCGCACGGTGCGCCCACCGAACTCACCCAGCTCCCGGACGGACGCTGGGCGACTCGGCCCGCGATCCCAATCGAGTCAAGCGCAGCTGATTTCGTCCGATCCCTCGCTGCGGCCTCGCTCGCCCAGTGGTTCGCCGAGCGCGGGCGCGGCGCCTGGGGCCTGTGCGCGGCCCCGGGCTGCGAGCGCGCCTTCATCGACGAGGGTCGGCGCGCACCCCAGCGCTTCTGCTCCCCGAGCTGCGCCACGCGCACGCGCGTCGCCGCGCACCGCGCCGAACGACGGTCACCGGGCGGCGCGCACACGCACTAGCCGCGCGGCTGCTCGCGATCGTCGTCATTGTTCAGCCGCAGCCACTCAGCCCAGCTGGTCGGCGCACCGAGCTCGGCGGGATCAGCGGCACCCGGCACACGCTGCCCGGCGGCACGCGCGCGCAGGCCGGCGAGCACGAAATCGAGGTGGCGGAGGTGCAGCTCGTTCGCGCGCTCCCGCGGCACGGCGTACACCGGCCGCAAGTGCGTGATGGTGAGCATCACATCGGCGGGGCCAAAGTCGGCGGGGATCACTCCGCGATCCCGATCAATCCGCACGAGCTCCGAAAGCGCGGCGTGGAGCCGATCCGAGAGCCGATCAATCTCCGGCGTCGTGCCCACGTGCTGCCCGAAGGTGGGCATGCGCGAGCCGGGCGCCTCAATGACCTGACGACGCAGGAAGACACCCACCACCGAGGGGCGGGCGGACACGTCCGGTGATGCGGCGGCCGGGTCGGCACCGCCGAGCTGAGCGCTCGCCTCCGCGAGAGCGCAGATTTCCTCGAGCGAGAGCACCCGGATCGCGTTGACGAGCTCCACCTTGCTGGGGTAGCGGCGATAGATGCTCGCCACGCCCGCGCCCGCTCGCGCGGCGATCTCCGACATGGGCGCCCCCCACCCCCACTCACTGAAGACCTCGCGGGCGGCGCGGAGGATCGACTCGTCGTTGGACCGAGCCTCGCGGGCGCGACCGCGGAGCGGGCCAGCCTCCGCAGGATCAGACTCAGGAAGATTCACCCTTCCCACGGTACCCGGACTTCGCTTACACTTCTATCGGAACGAACCATTCCGTTCCGAATAGATTTGACCTCACACAGATTCGAGCCGCATGACCTCCCCCGCATCTCAGCCGAGCACCGCACCAGTCCCCCTGCCCACGACCCAGGCAGCGCGCCCCGCCGCACACTCCGGTCGCCTCGTGTTCGCGCTCGCGATCGCGGTGCTCACCTTCTCGATGATGCAAACCCTGCTCGTCCCCGCGCTCCCGACCTTCATCCGTGTGTTCGCGCTCGAGCCCTCGGTGGCCGGATGGATCCTCACGAGCTACCTCCTGTGCGGCGCGGTCGCCGCCCCGATCCTCGGCTCACTCGGCGACCGTCATGGGCACCGCAAGATCCTGCTTGTCTCCTTCTCACTCTTCGTCGCGGGCGCTGTTCTTGCCGCCACCGCGGGTTCCCTCCCCGTCCTGCTCGTCGGCCGCGTGCTGCAGGGCGCCAGCATGGCCGCCTTCCCGCTCGCGCTTGCCATCGTGCGGCGGCACACCGACGGCAGCACGCAACGGAGCGCGATCGGCCTCCTGAGCGGCACGATGGGACTCGGCGCCGGCGCCGCACTCGTGGTCGGCGGCGTGATCGTCGAAGGCCTGTCCTGGCAGTGGCTGTTCCTCACGGGCGCGCTCATGGGACTCCTCTCGATCGCGCTCCTCGTCGCGTGGGTGCCCGCATCGCAGCGCGGGGTCGCCACCCCCACCGACTGGCCGGGCACCATCCTGCTCACCATCGCGCTCCTCTCGCTCTTGCTGGGCATCTCGCAGGGCAGCGCTTGGGGGTGGGGATCCGCTGCGGTGATCGGGCTTTTCGTCCTCGCGCTCGCCGCGTTCACCGCGCTCGCGTTTGTCGAGCAGCGCACCGCAGCGCCCCTCATCGATGTGCGCACGCTCGTGCGGCCCGCACTCGCCGTGACGAACGGGCTCACGCTCTTCCTCGGCTTTGTTCCGTACCTCTTCTACGTGGGACTGCCGATGCTGCTGCAGGCTCCCACCGGGGCCGGCGTGGGGCAGGGCTTCTCGGTCACGCAGACCGGAATCGCCCTCCTGCCGGGCGCCATTCTTGTGTTCCTCGGCGGCAGGCTTGCGCCGTTGCTCATCTCTCGCGCGGGATCCCGACTCACCGCCCTCATCGCACTCGCGGTGATGGGGCTCGGTAGCGCAGGGGTCGCGCTCGCCCCCGGCAGCCTCGCCGTGATCGTCGTGTTCTTCTCGCTCATTGGCCTCGGCAACGGCATCGGCTTTGCGGTGGTCGCCGATCTCGTTGCGAGCCTCGCGCCGCGCGACGAGATTGCGGCGGCCCTCGGCGTGAACGGCGTGCTGCGCACGGTCGGTTCCGCACTCGGCACCCCAGTGTCGACCGCGGTGCTCGCGGGAGTCGCGGGCGGCGGGGCGGCAGCAGCCGAGCCGTTCACCACCCTGTTCGCCATCGCCGCTGCGGTCAGCATTGTCGGGGCCGTGTTCTCGCTCACGCTGCGGCAGCCCCGATCCTGATCCGATTCTGGCTGGGGCAGAACTGAACTCTGCTGCGCTGTCACTGGTACACTGGGCGCATGGATTTGATCGAAGTGGACGGCAACTAGCCACCGCACCGCCGGTGGCACTCGCGCGCTCTTGCGCCGAGATCGTGCCCAGCTCTCCGAGTGCGTCCACCCTGACGGGTGTTGACCGCAGGCCGGGCCGCCGCCTTCCCCACACCGCAGCACCGCTCCATTTGGCGTGCGTGCGCGGCCGCGCGATCTGAGGCCCGACGGAGCCTTCCTCGCGCGTCGCCGCACGCCCGGGCACTTCGAAAGGCGACAGCCATGTCAACATCACCCGCAATCTCTCTGCACGAACTCTCGTTCGCGTGGCCCGACGGCACCGCGGCACTCGAGCGCGTGTCAGGCACATTCACCCCCGGCCGCACCGGCCTCGTCGGCAGGAACGGTGCGGGGAAGTCCACTCTGCTCCGACTCATCGCGGGCGAACTCACCCCCTCGTCCGGCCACATCGTCACGAGCGGCGAGGTCGGCTACCTGCGACAGACGCTCACGCTTCGCGCAGACGCGCCCCTCGCCGAGTTGCTCGGCATCCACGAGACCCTCGCGGCTCTGCGCGCCATCGAGGCGGGCGACGTCGCGCACGAGCACTTCGACGCGGTCGGCGACGATTGGGATATCGAGTCGCGCGCCGGGGAGGCACTCCAACAACTCGGATTCGCGCCGGAAGACATCGATCGACGCGTCGGCGAGGTGTCGGGTGGCGAGGCGACGCTCATCGCCATCATGGGGTTGCGGATTCGGCGCACGCCCATCACGCTGCTCGACGAGCCAACGAATAACCTCGACCGTGCCACTCGGGCCAGGCTCGGCGAGCTCGTCGATGCGTGGCCGGGCACGCTGCTCATCGTGAGCCACGACCGCGAGCTGCTCGAGCGGATGGATCACACGGCCGAGCTCTTCTCCGGACGCCTTGAGACCTTCGGCGGCCCGTACAGCGCGTGGGAGGCGCATCAGGAACAGCAGCAGGCCGCCGCCGCGCAGGCTGCGCGCAGCGCACAGCAGACCCTGAAGGTAGAGAAGCGGCAGCGCGTCGAGGCGGAGACCAAGCTCGCACGCCGCGAGCGCACCGCGAAGAAAACCCAGGCGAGCGGCGGGATCCCGAAGATTCTCGCCGGGAATCGCGCCAGCAAAGCACAGGCATCCGCCGGCGCGATGCGGGGCACGCTCGACGACAAGGTGCAGGCCGCGCAAGCCGCGGTCGACGCCGCCGATGCGCGCGTGCGCGTGGATGAGCGGATCAGTCTCGTGCTGCCCGATCCCGAGGTGCCGCGCGGGCGTCGCCTCGTCGAGTTCAGCACGGGCTCGCGCACCATCCTCGTGCAGGGGCCGGAGCGTGTGGCGCTCGTCGGAGCGAATGGCTCTGGCAAGTCGACGCTGCTCGCGCAACTGATGAGTGGATCGGCACCAACGGCGGGGCGCCCCTCGGGCACGCTGCTGACCGAGCGAGTGGGGTTTCTCGCTCAGCGTCTCGACGGCCTCGACGAACAGGCCAGCGCGATCGCGAACGTGCAGGCGGTGGCCCCTGCGACGCCAACCGGTACGATCCAGAATCAGCTCGCACGCTTGCTCCTGCGTGGTGACTCCGCGCATCGCCCCGTGGGGACACTGTCGGGCGGTGAGCGGTTCCGTGTCGCGCTTGCGCGGCTGCTGCTCGCGGACCCGCCCGCGCAGCTACTGGTACTCGATGAGCCCACCAACAACCTGGATCTCGCGAGCGTTGAGCAGCTCGCTCAGGCACTCGACGCGTACCGTGGCGCACTCCTCGTCGTGAGCCACGACTTCGCGTTCCTCGAACGACTCGGCATCGACACGATACTCGAGCTCGACACGGCGACAGGCCTGCGCGAACTGCGCACCTTCGAAGAAGCAGTGGCCTAACCTGGCTTGGCGCGGCACTGGGGCTTCGTCTCCGGAGCCGCGCCGAGTCGTAGGACGAGAATGCCAATGCTCAGAGCGAGCACCGCACACACGAGAAACGCGCCCGCAAGCGGGCCCGACTCGGGCACCGCCGCCACACTGCCGCAGACCGCCACCCCCAACGCGAGCCCCAGCTGCCGGGCCGCATTCGCGCCGCTCGTTGCCGCCGCGGAAACTTCCGCGGGCGCGGCCGCAAGCGCGAGGGCGGGCAACGCGGGCGAGATGACGCCCGCCGCTGCGCCAGAGAGCACGAGGAACGGCACGAGCGTGATCCACCCCACACCAGTGAGCAACAAGAGGCCCGTGGCCGCAGCGAACGCGATCGCCAGCATGGGCCACCCGAGTGCCCCGCGCACCCCCGCGCCGCGCAGGCGAGCGCTGAGCAGCGCAGAGGCCAACACAAACGCGATGAGCTGCGCGAGCAGGATCGTGGCGGTTGCGGCCGACCCGAGCCCTTCCCCCAGCTGCAACCAGTTTGAGATGGCAGGGAGCTGCCCGAACGCGGCGAAGTAGTACCCGAACGCGGCAAGCAGCGCGGCAAGGTATGCCGGGGTGCGCAGGAGACTGAGCGGCAGCACCGGGGCCACCGCTCGCCGCTCGGCCCACACAAATCCGACTGCGCTGCAGCCGGCCACCAACGCCGCGGCGAGCACCCCGAGACCCGGCCCGCTGGGTGATCCCGTCTCGGTGATTGCATACGCGAGCGCAGTGATGCCCAGCGTCGCGCAACCGAGACCTGCCCAGTCCACTGGCGGCCGTACGCCACTGGCGGGTGGCCGCCCCGGCAGCGCGCGAAGACGCAACGCCGCGGCGAGCGCGATCAGACAGAACGGGAGCGCCGCGAAGAACAGCCATCGCCAGCCCACAAATTCGGCGAGCACCCCACCCGCGATCGTCCCGATAGCCGAGGCTGCGCCCGCAACCGCGCCCCACACCGCGAAAGCCACAGCACGGGTGCGCGGCTCGGCGTATGCCCGGCCGATGAGCGCGGGGATGCAGGCAAACATTACGGCCCCGGCGACTCCCTGCACGGCGCGCCCCGCGATGAGCCAGCCCACGCTCGGCGCGAAGCCCGCAAGCGCGGTGGCAACCGTGAATGCCGCAACCCCCACGAGGTATACCCGGGCGATGCCCAACGTGTCACCGATCGATCCCGCCCCGAGGAGGAATCCGGCCAGTGCGACGGTGTACACGTTCACCACCCACTGCTGTGCGCTGTGCCCTGCGCCGAGGTCCGCCGCAATGCTGGGCAGGGCAACCGTGACAATCGAGGTGTAGACGAGCAGCAGGAACGTTCCCAGGCAGCAAGCGACCAGAGGCCACCAGCTCACTCGTGGGAGGGGACGCGACTGGGAGGAACCTGATTCATGCACCGCACCAGCATGTTGTAATGGCATTATGCGCGTAAACCCTTACATGCGCGAGCTGCTGGGGATCGGCATCTCGCTGCTCAACGAGCCGCCCGCGTCGAGCGCAGAGATCGCGGCACGATGGCTGGAGTGGGGCATGCCGCTCGATACCCCACCTCAGCCTGCGGATCTCCCACGAACGCTGGAGTTTCTCGCCGGCTGGCGCGACCTCGTTGACGCCGCATCAGAGCTGCACCGCGTGGAGGCGATGAACGCCCTCCTCACCGATTTCGCAAGCGCGCCGAGCGTCACGAACCACGACGGTTCTGGGTGGCACCTCCACTACCGCGCAGACACCGCGGGGCTCGGCGAGACCCTCGCCGCCGCGGTGAGCGTCGCCGCTGCCGAGCACCTCACACAGAACGGGATGCACCGGCTCGGCCGCTGCGCCCTGCCCGAGTGCGCTCGCGCATTCGCTGACGTGAGCCGCCCGGGGCGACAGCGCTACTGCTCGCAGCCCTGCGCCGGGCGCGACGCCGTGCGCCGCCACCGGAGGCGAGCCGCTGCCGCAAAGTAGCCGCGTAAGCGCTGAATGAACGCTGAGAAGCGCGGGATCGTGCCCTAGCGTTATTCCATGGAGTTCGACTTATCCCTCTCCCCTGACCTCGTCGCTGTGTTTCTTGCGCTCTTCCTGCTGGAGGTGGTGCTCGGTGTCGACAATGTGATCTTCATCTCGATCCTCGCGGGCAAACTGCCGGAACACCAGCAGGCCAAGGCCCGCAAGCTCGGCCTCAGCCTCGCCATGCTCATGCGCGTGGTGCTGATCTTCTTCGCCGGCTGGATCATCACGCTCACCGATGACTTCATTCAGATCGGCGAGCTGGGCTTCTCAATGAAGGACCTGATCCTCATCGCGGGTGGTGTCTTCCTGCTGTACAAGGCGATACAGGAGATTCACCACAAGTTCGAGGGACATGACGAGGAACAGCCGAAGGCCGGCGCCGTCGCTACCACCTTTGGTGCGGTGATCGCCCAGATCCTGGCGCTCGACCTGGTGTTCTCGCTCGACTCGGTGATCACCGCGGTGGGCATGACCTCAAACATGATCGTGATCATCGCGGCCGTGCTGCTCTCCTTCGGCATTATGCTCTTCGCGTCGGGCACCATCTTCGCGTTCGTGAACCGCCACCCCACCGTGAAGATGCTGGCGCTGTCGTTCCTGCTCCTCATCGCGGTGTTCCTGATCGCCGAGGGCTTCGGTGTGAAGATCGACAAGGCCCTCATCTACGGCCCCATGGCGTTTGCGGTGCTCGTGGAAACGCTCAACCTCGTGGCCCAGGGCCGCGCGGCAAAACGTCGGGAACGCACCGCGCTCACCGAAGCCACCGCCGACCCCGCTGCCAGCCACGCCGCCGAATCGGAGACTCAGAGCCCCAGTTGAGCGAGGCGCTCCTCGTAGCGCAACTGCGTATCCTCAGCGTCGCCGGGCTCGGCGTCATCCCAGATCGCTGCGAGCTCGCGCTGCACGTCCTCCGAGAGGGCGTCGTAGCGCGAGCTCCAGTCAGCCACCGGATTCCAGTACCCCACCACCTTGTACCGGGCGGCGGGCAGCCCGAGCTCGCGGCGCAGGAACTTCCGCACGTCGCGCAGTGCAGCGGTCTCGCCCGCCACCCAGACGTACCCTTCCTCGAACGATCCCTTCTCGTGCAACGACCGGCGCACAATCTCGCCGAGCGCGCTCGGGCCGTGTCCGTTGCCGCCCTCGATCCACGTCACTTCGATGCCAGCACCCGCGGCAACCCCGTAGACGGCAAGATCGACGAGAGCCGCACCCGCGGGCGCTTCGAGCACCAGCCGCGTGCGGATCCCGGTGCTGCGTGCGGCGATACGGGCCGCAGCGGGCAGCCCGGTGAGGTCCGCCGCGAGCAGCTGCCAGCGCGTGCCGCTCGGCGGCTCGTAGAGCCCAGTGGGGGCATTCAAGCCGAGCACGTAGCCGGGCTGAGCGGTGCGCGCCCACGGACCCGCGATCCCGGCCTCGTGCACCACGAAGTCGATGTCAATCTCGCCCGCCGCCGGTCGCACGGCACTGATCGTGTACGTGCGCATCGGTGCCTCCGGGGCGCCCGGCGGGGTGCTCCACCAGTCGCCGTCGGGAACCGGCAGCGACACATCGTGCGGGTCATCGCCGTGCGGAAAGAACACGCGCACGTACTCGTCGGGCACCCCGGTGCTGACGAAGTCGGCAACGCCCGGCCCACCCAGCGTGACGCGCACCAGCTCGGGGCTGAGGGATTCGGTGGCGGTGACTACCCCACGGAAGATGGTCATGGATTCTCACTTTCGGGATCGGAAGGATCGGGATCGGAAAGATCAGTGTCAAAAGCGTCGGTGGCGGGCGAGCCACTCTCACCGAGCTGCGCGGACCACAGTTCGCGATACGGGCCGGCCGCCGCGCGCAACTCAGCGTGTGTGCCGTGCTGCACCAAACGACCGTCGGCAAACACACCGATCTGCTCTGCGGTCGCCGTGGGTTGCAACTGGTGCGCGATGTACACGGCGGTGCGCTCTTGGCGGAGCAACGCAATGGCTCGGTCGACCGCGGGCCGCTGCTGCAGACCCACCTCAGCGGTCGGCTCGTCGAGAATGACAATCTCAGGGTCAGCGAGCAGCGCACGCGCAACGGCAATTTGCTGAATACGCCCCTCGTCCCAGCGTTCCGGCTGCTGTGACTCAAGCGCCCACTCGGCACCCACCGCCGCGAGCGCGGCGTGGATCTCCTCGTCGGCCGCCTCGGGCGCCGCAAGCCTGAGGTTCTCGGCGACGGTGCCCCGGAACTGATGGAGCTCCTGTGAGATCGTGTACGGCTGCGCGCTGGTGTCAAGCGTGCCAGAATCTGGTGCGTACTGGCCCGCGATGAGGCGCGCCACCGTGCTCTTGCCTGAGCCGGACGCGCCGACAAAGGCCGCCGTCGTTCCCGCGGGGATCGTGAGCGTCACGTGTTGCACCCCACGGCCGGTGCGGGGATAGCGGAATGACACATCGTTGAGGGCGACCGCGATGTGGCCTTCGGCCAGGCCAGATCGCGTCACCTCGCGCTGCGGCGCAGGCACGGCGGGCGGGGCGGCTTCGATGACTCCCACGAGTCGCGCCAGACCGATCGTGGCACGCTGAATGTCGTCAAGCCCAAAGATGAGCTGCCCGATGGGGCCGAACAGTCGGTGGAACACGAGCGCCGCAGTGGTCACCATGCCCACGGTCACCGCGCCGACGCCGCTCAGCGCGAACCCCGTGCCGAGCAGGGCAACCATGCCGATCGCCTCGCCCCCGTTGATGGTGAAGAACAGTCGGTTGCGCAGCCGCGCGCCCACGATCTGCGTGCGGATCGACGCTCGGGCCCGCACCGCAACGCGGTCGAGCGCGTGCGTTTCCTCGCCGAGCGCGGTGAGCGTCTCCCGACCCTCGACGGCTTCGAGCACAGCCTGGCTGCGAGCGGCTTCGCGCTCGCGCACCTCACGGAACACAACGCGCGAGTGCTTCAGAAACACGCGCGTTCCCCACACATAGCAGGGCACGCAGGCGAGCCCTGCGAGGGCGAGGCGCAGGTCGAGCGCCGCGAGCGAGGCAAGCGACACCGCGATCGCAAACAGTGCGGAGAGCAGTGTCGGCATGACATCGCCGCCGGCCTCCGCGACCGCCTCAACGTCGCCAGTGACGCGAGACAGGAGGTCAGCGCTCTCGCCATCGTCAATCGTCGCAACCGGCAACCGCATCGCGGATGCGAACACCTCCTCGCGGAGGCTCGCGAGCGTCTGCTGCACGAGCCCCACGAGCACCCGGCTCCCCCACATCCCCATGAGCGCGGCACCAATGGCGCCCGCGGCAGCTCCGAACGCCCAGCCGCCGATCACCGCGGGCCCGGCGTCGCGCACCACGGCGTCGACGATGCGCCCGAGGCAGAGCGGCAGCACGAGCCCGAGCACGCTCGCGAGGAGGAGCAGCACTGCCGCTGCGATCGTCCGGCCGCGGTGCACGCTCAGCAGTCGAACAATCACGGCGCGAACTTCGCGCCCGCTCGCAATCGGCAGGGTGGGAGTCGGCTTGCTCACTGGGCACCCCATTCCACCACGCGATCGCAGGCCGCAAGCAGCGTGGGCGAAGAGGAGATAAGCACCATCGTCTCGGGTCGCACCGCGAGACCAGCTGCAATCTCGGCCTCCGTCACCGCGTCAACCGCGGAGGTCGGCTCATCGAGCACAAGTACCTCCGCGTTCGCGTGGAGGCCACGTGCGATGCCAATCCGTTGCCGCTGTCCGCCGGATACGCGCCGGCCCGCCTCGCCCAGCGGGGTCTCCCAGCCACCGAGCTCGGCGACCACATCGGTGAGCGCCGCGGCTGCGACCGCCGCGGCCTGCGGCGCATCGCCCGCGACGGGTGCCGCCGGGCCCAGCACCGCGGTGCGGAGGCTCTCGCTCGCCACCGCCTGCCGGTGCGGCAGCGAGACGACGCGGCGACGGTATTCAGCGAGCTCGAGATCACGCGCATCACGGTGCGCGCCGGCCTGAGCCGCGTCTGCGAGGGTGAGTACGCCGCGGTCGAGCGGGGCGCGCAGCCCGAGCGCGCGGGACGCGGCGCGCGCCGCAGCCGTGTCGGTGGGCCGTACCCCCAACTTCTCGCCGCGCCGCAGTTCCACCCGCTCGGCGCCGCGGCCCGGCAGAAATGTGAGCACGACGTCTGCGTGATGCTGCACAGCGTCCCCCTGCTCCGCGGGTGGCAGCAGGTCCGGGGTGTTGATCAGGGTGGCGAGTCGCCTCGCCGAAGCCAGCTTGTGCGCCCAATTCGCGGGGAATGTCCCCGCGTGCGCGAGCGAGCCGCTCACAAACTGGGCGAGGCCGAGCACCGTGACGAGCTCGCCGATGCTGATGCTGCCCGCGCTCGCAAACCACGCAGACATGCCCGCGAGCCCCGCTGTGGTGAGTGCTGCGAGCGTGGCGCTCACCGCTTCAGCGCCCGCGAGCGCCCGACCAGCGGAGGTCGCGGCCCCGCGCGAGCGCGTGCTCGCCGCGGTGTAGCGGCGCACGGCCTCGCCGCGCGCCCCCATGCCCACGAGCACGCGGAATCCAGTCATGAAGTCGGCGGCGACCGCCCCAGCCTCCGTTGCGGCCGCCTGCTCGGCATGGCCGCGCTGCTCGAGCGGACGCGAGACGAGGCGCATGACGAGCATCATCACCGCGGTGGCGAGAAACACCACGAGAGTCGCGGCCGGTGAGATGACCAGCATGGCGCACGCGGACGCGATGATCGCGGCAACGGTGGCGCTCTGCTGCGCCACCGACCAGGCGACGCCGGCCACCCGGTAGGTGTCTGAAGTGACGTAGCCCAACGCCTCGCCGGCACTCAGCGTGCGCGCTGGCAGCGCGGGGCGGAGCAACCGCGAGAGCGCCAGATGCCGCAGCGCCTGCTCGCCTGTGCCGTAGACAGTCACCATGAGACGCGAGGCCCCCTGGTAGCTCAGCGTGAGGACGAGAAATACCGTGAGGAGCACACCGAGCCAGGTGACCAGCGCCCCAGCGTCCGCGCTCAGTACCGCGCGGTCCACCACCACGCCAATCAGCACGGGGATCGCGGTCTCCGCGAGCGCGTGGAGCACGAGCAGCGCGGTCGCAAGCGTGAGCGCGAGGCCACGCCCCTCCCCCGCGAGCGCGACACGAAAGAGCTTTCCTGGGGTGACGGTCACTTCCCGCTCCGGCCGAGCGGCAGCACGAGCGGAGCTCCCGACACCGGGTCTTCAATCACTCGGCAGGGCAGCTCGTACACGCGCTCGACAAGCTCCGCGGTGATGACCTCGCGGGGCGGGCCCTGCGCCACAATCGCACCATCACGCATCGCCACGAGGTGGGTGGCGTAGCGCGCGGCGTGGTTCAAGTCGTGCAGCACTGCCACCACCGTGGTGCCACCACGGTGCAGCTCAGCGAACAGCTCAAGAAGTTCGATCTGGTGCGCGATATCGAGGTACGTGGTGGGCTCATCAAGCAGCAGGTGGCCCGTCTGCTGCGCGAGCGCCATCGCCACCCAGACACGCTGCCGCTGCCCACCCGAGAGCTCGTCAACGAGGCGGTGCGAGAGCTCGGTCGTGGCGGTGGCGGCGAGCGCTTCGGCCACCGCCTCCTCGTCGGCGCGACTCCAGGTGCGCAGGGCACTCTGATGCGGGAAGCGGCCGCGGCCCACGAGGTCGGCGACGGTGATCCCGTCGGGGGCAATGGCCGACTGGGGCAGCAGGCCCAGCTTGCGTGCCACCTCCTTCGGCGGCCGCGAGTGCAGCTCAGCACCGTCGAGCATCACCGATCCCGTGCTGGGTCGCAGCAGTCGGGAGAAGCCGCGCAGCAGGGTCGACTTGCCGCACGCGTTCGGGCCGATGATCACGGTGAACGAGCGGTCGGGGATGCCCAGGGTGAGATCCCGAACAATCGGGGTGTCCCCGTAGCCGAGCGTGATCTCTTCTGCGCGCAGTGCGGCGGTCATGGAAAGTCCTTTCAACGTGAAGATCGGTACTGCACGGCGAGCAGCCACGCGAGGTAGAGGCCGCCCAGCGACACCGTGACAACGCCGACGGGAACCTGCATAAGCTGCGCGATCGCGTCGGATACGACGACGAGCACGACGCCCGTGAGCATGAGCGGCACGGTGCCCATGGGGCTGTTTGCTCGCAGCAGGCGCTGGCAGATTTGCGGTGCGGCGAGCGCAATGAACGAAATTGGCCCGGCCGCGGCGGTGACGAGTGCCATGAGCGCAACGCCCGCGCACATCGCCCAGAAGCGCAGCCGGCCGGGGCGGATGCCGAGCGCCGAGGCGGAGTCATCACCGAGCTCGAGCAGGGGCAGCGTGCGCGCGAGCGGCAGCGACGCGCACACCACCACTACGAACACGAGCGCGGCGGGCAACAGCTGGTCGAAGCCGAGCGACGCGAGTGATCCCGCGCCCCAGGTCGCCACCATCATGGCCTGTTCGACACTCACAGAGATGAGGATCCATGAGCTCAGCGACCCGAGGCCTGCCGAGACGCCGATGCCAACGATGATGAGCCGGAACGAGCTGGTGGTGCGCTTGGCCGCGAGCGCGTAGACGAGCAGCGCGGTGAGAAGGCCGCCCACGAGCGCACCCGCAGCCTTGGTCATGTAGGTGTTGAGGCCCAGCACGAGGAGCGTGATCGTCACGCCGAACTGCGCGCCCACGCCGAAACCGATGATGTCGGGCGAGCCGAGCGGGTTGCGGGTGAGCGACTGGAAGATCCCGCCGGACAGCGCGAGCGCGGCGCCGCAGAGGATCGCGAAGAGGAGTCGTGGCAGCCGCCACTCGAACACCACCTGGCGCGCGTCCGGGTCGGCCGCGGGGTCGACGAGCGCGCGGAGCACCGTGGCGAAGTCGAGCGAGTACGAGCCGATCGTCATGGAGGCGAGCCCCGCGACGAGCACGACGGCCAGGAGCGCCACGCTGACCCACAGCGTGCGCACCGGCACGCGCCCGGACGCACGTGGTGCATCGATCCAAATCTCGCGTCGCCCGCTGTCGATCTCCGAGTGCAGCAGGGTCACAGCGAGATCACCCGCCTGCGGCGCACGAGCGCGATCAGCACGGGTGCGCCGATGACGCCCGTTACGATGCCCACTCGCAGCTCACCGTTCGGCAGCGCGACGCGACCGAGGATGTCGGCGAGCAGCAGGAAGATGGGACCGACGATCACGGAGTACGCGAGCACCCAGCGCTGATCGGGTCCGGTGAACCAGCGCACCGCGTGCGGCACCATGATGCCCACGAACCCGATGGGGCCCGCGGCAGCAACGCTGGTTCCCGCGAGAAGCGTCACCGCGAGCACGACCAGCACGCGCGTCACCGCGATGCGTGTGCCGAGGGCTCCGGCGAGCTCATCGCCGAGCGCGAGCGCGTTCAGCGAGCGCGCGCAGGCGAAACCGAGCAGCAGCCCCACGAGGATGAGCGGGCCCGCCCAGACAACCTGGTCGAGGGTACGACCACCCACCGCTCCCACGCCCCAGAATCGCATCACCTGCAGCGTGCTGTGGTTCTGCAGCACGATCGCGGTGGTGAGCCCGGTGCACGCGGCCCCGAGCGCCACACCCGCGAGCGTGAGCTTGCCCGGGCTGCCGCCGGAGGGTCCGAGCGAGCCGAGCAGCGTGACGAGCAGGGTGAGCGCGAGCGCCCCAAACAGCGCGAAGGGCACGTAGGCGCCGGGCGCGGTGAGCCCCAGCACCCCAACCGCGAAGGTCACGGCGAGCGAGGCACCGGCGTTCACTCCCAAGATGCCGGGGTCGGCGAGCGGGTTGCGCGTGAACGCCTGGATGAGCGCGCCGCACACCGCGAGCGCGGCCCCCACGAGCACGGCGAACACCGTGCGTGGGAACCGCAGCTCCATCACCGTGAGGTGGAGCGGATCCTCCTCATCGAAGGCGGTGAGCGCGTCGATCACCGTTGCCGGCTCGATCGCTTTGGCCCCCACCGCCAGCGAGGCGATCACCGCGGCGGCCAGAATGACCGCCGCGATGATGAGCCCCGTTGTTCGAGCGATCACTTCCCGTTGATGGTGGGCTTGCCCTGCAGCGCGTTCGCGAGATCCTCGACGTACTGCGGCAGGATGTACTGCAGCGAGAGCACCGTGGGGGCGCTGATCGCGGAGGCGTCGGCCTGGTCGGTGTAGATCACGTACGACTTCTTGGCGATGGGGTTCCACTGCGAGACGACCTTGTTGGCGACGGTGTACTCGCCCTCGGCTACGCTGCCACCCCACGCACCAAACAGATCGGCCTCGACGTCACCGAGCTGCTCGAGACTCACGCCCGTGTACCAGTTGTCGCCCTCGGCGGTGCCCAGGAACGTGTCCATTGCGGAGGTGGAGGTGAAGCCGAGCTCCTCGGTGATGCGCACCCGCGGATCGTAGTTGAGGTACACACCAAGATCGGTGCCGCCCTCGTTGAGGGTCAGGCCCCACACAAAGGTCTTGTCCTCGAACTCGGGGTGCTCTCCGGCGAGCGAGGTGACGAGCTCCTCGGTGTCGGCGATGAGCTCCTCGGCGCGATCCTCCTCAGACATCGCGGTGCCGAGTGTGCGGGTCATGTCCTGCCAGGTGCTCGGATCCCAGGCCCGGGTGATGTAGGGAAGCGTGGGCGCGATGCCGCTGAGTCGTTCGTACTCCACATCGGTGATTCCGGAGTAGAGGCTGACAATCAGATCGGGATCGAGGGCCTTGATCGCCTCAAAGTTGGGCCCCTCTTCGGTAAAGGGGATGATCTCGGGCGTCTCCCCGTACTCCTCCATGACGTAGTCCTCGAACCAGGGCTGGAAGCCGTCTTCGTCGGCGCCCCATACCTCTTCGATGCCCACGGGGTTCGTGCCGAGCGCCGCAACGATGTCGGGGCTCATCCAGCCGAGCGCCACGATTCGCTTCGGCTTCGCCGGGATCGTGGTGCTGCCGTGCGCGTGTTCGATCACCACGGCGTCGCCGGAGGCGGCCGGTGCGCTCTCGGCTGCACCCGAGGTGCTCGGCGAGCACCCCGTGAGAGCGAGCGCGGCTGCGGCGAGCAGCGCGGTGAGGCCCGAGGCGCGGCGGATCTGGGGGCGCGCAAACGCGTGCGGCATGGTTCTCCTTGTGGCAAAGCGAATGAGTGGATGCCACGCCCTGCGGCGTGCGTCGCGGCGTGACATCAGACGTAGGGAAGGCTCACCTAACTCCTCAAGGCTACGGGTGCCGCGAAGTCCCGTGTGTTGCCGAGCGGACGACTTCTATCCCGAAACCGACAGCCCCGCTCACTACCGCCAGTAGTTCCGTTGCGCAGAGTCGGCGCGCGCCCGCGCAACGTATTGGCGCGGAGTCACCCCAAAGCGCCCCTTAAACGCTGCGGAGAACGCGCTCGTCGAGTCGTAGCCACACTGCTGCCCCGCGAGCCCCACCGGGTCGCCCGCGACGATGCGCCGCGCTGCCGCCGTCATGCGCACACCCGTGCGCCACTGCCCAAAGCTCATGCCAATATCACTCGTGAACACGCGAAGCACAGTGCGCTCGTGGAGCCCGTGCTGCGCGAACAGCTCGCGCGCGGTACGCCGATCCCCGGGCTCGGCAAGCACCGCCTCAACGAGGCCGCGCACCCGCTCGTCGGCGGGGACGGGTACCTCCCCCACCTCCTCTGCCACGTGCTCGGCAGGGAGCTGAAGCATGTCGATAAGCGCCTGCTGAATGCGGATACGCAGATCGGGATCCATGTCGTTCGACGCAAGGTGCAGCAGCATCTCCTGCACCGCGCGCGGCACGGCAACCCGACTCACTTCGGTGATCGGCTCGCCAAGCGCATTGTCCGGCACGTACGTGTAGCACCCGGTGGCGTCGCGCTCGTGCCGGGCGGTGTGCGGTGTGTGCGGCGGGATCCAAATCCCCTGGCCCGGGCCAAGCTGCCACATCGCGCCCTCGAGGTACACCCACACCGTGCCCCGGTAGCACCAGGCGAGCATCGCCTCGGGGTGCGTGTGCGGTGGCGAGATGGGGCGCTCGGGGTCCACATCACTCCCGCGCACCACGCCGGTGCCCATGAGATACGGATCGCTGATCGCCGGCGGGTGCGCCCCGCTGAGTGCCCAATCGGGCTGGCGATACGCATTCATCAGATGTTGATCGTATCAGCGCTCAGCTGTGACACCTGAGCGCTGCCCGCACCTCAGGGCGGGCCATTCAAAAACTACCGGAGGCCACGCAGAAAGCGCTGCGCCATACGCAGCAGCTCAGCATCGTCGGCACGCCACCCCTCGGTAAGGATGCGGAACACCAGCGGACCCACCAGGCCGGCGGCGAGCGCCCCCGGGTCAGATTCGATAGGGATCGCCCCCTCCGCTTGCACCCGCTGGATCACTGCACGGGCCGCATCACCTAGCACATCCGTGCCGCGGAGCAGTTCGGCCACCTTCTGATCATGCTGCGCTTCTCCCAGCAGGGCACGGTACGCAAGCCCCGCATCCGACACCGTGAGGAACGCCGCGAGCGCCCGCAGAAACGCCGCCACTTCAGTCTCGGCATCGACCCCGGGTTCAACCGTGAGCTCTCGGGCCGCGTCTGCGGCACTCGCCTCGAGCAGAATTTCAGCCTTCGAGGACCACCAGCGGTACACCGTTTGGCGCCCCACACCGGCGCGCTCGGCAATGCCCTTCATGGTCATCGCGGCATAGCCGTCCGCAACAAGCATGTCGTCAACGGCACGAAGGACGGCGAGCCGAGCATCTTCGCTGCGTGGTCGCCCCAGTGGGCGCGGGTGGTCTGCCATGGCCCGAGCGTACCACTTTCGAGACTTGCTGCATCGGAACTGTCGCGGATACGCTTACGAGACACAGTGACCCGAAAAGATTGGACCACCATGCGCCCCGTTCTCCGCGACGTCGTCGTGACCGCACGCGAGCACCTCACCGAGCACATGCTCCGCCTCCACCTGAGCGGCGATGACCTCACCCCCACCGTCCACGATGCCCCGGGGGCGTGGGTGAAGCTCTTCGCCCCACAGCCCGACGGCAGCGAACATGGCCGCGCGTACACGGTGCGCGGCCATGACCCGTTCCGCGACGAGATCACCGTCGACGTATTCCTCCACCCGGGCGGCACGATGCCGCGCTGGGCGAGCGAGTGCCGCGTGGGCTCACCCGCACGCATCGCTGGACCGCGCGGCGGGGGCGCCGACGGTCGTCACGCGGACGCCCTCGCACTCTTCGCCGACGAGACCGCCCTGCCCGCCCTCGCGGCGATCCTCGAGCGCGAAAACCACGTTCGCCACGGGCGCCCAGTGCGGGCGGTCATCGAGGTGGGCGACGAGCGAGACCGGCAGGAGCTCGCCGCGCCCAAGCACGCGGAGATCGTATGGCTCATACGCGAGAGCGGCGAGGCCCCGGGCACTCGACTCGCAGCCGCCACGCACATGCTCGACATCCATCCCGGCAGCGCAGCGTGGTTTGCCGCAGAGGCAAGCGCCGCGAGGGAGGCGCGCCGCGCCCTCCGCGAACGAGAGCTCGCGAGCCTGCACGTGCAGGGCTACTGGCGCGCCGGCGTTGGTGACTACCGGGACTGACTCGCGCGCGCAATCTCCGCCACGGTTGTCACCGCCATCCCAGCGAACACCGAGCTTTCGAGCACGTCGCCCAGACGAAGCATCTCCCCCACGTCGTCCACCAACTCCGCGAGCACCCCCACCGACTCAAGACCCGCCATGCGAGCAAGATCAACAGCCGCCTCGGTATGGCCACCGCGCCCGTGAGTACCAAGCGGATGCGCACGAAGTGGCAATATGTGCCCCGGGCGGATCAGGTCACCGGGACCGGCAACAGGGTCGGCGAGCATGCGCACGGTGCACGCTCGGTCGCTCGCCGAGATGCCGGTCGTCGCGACAGTCCGCGCATCAACAGTCACTGTATACGCGGTGCCGCGCGGGTCCTCATTTCGCTCCACCATGGCCGGCAGCCCGAGGGCGTCCGCACGCTCCGCGGCCATTGGCGCGCAGAGCAGCCCGGAGGTGTAGCGCACCATCCACCCGATCGTCGCCGGGGTCGCCAGCTCGGCGGCCACGATCGCATCCACCTCGTTCTCCCGGGCATCATCATCTGCAACCAACACCACGTCGCCCGCCGCAAACCGAGCCAGCACCTCCGAAATTGGCGAGAGCTCGACACCCCCGCTCGTCTCACCCGCGGCCACCCCTTGCTTCGCCGTACCCATCTCACTCCTCTCGCAATATCGAGACACCATGCCTCGATGGGCAACAGTATCAGGACAGAGTGACCCGTAATGTGTTACGTTCATTTCGAGACACAATGTATCGATAGTCAGGAAGCAGATGTCCTTTACCCCATCCCCCGCCGCACGCGGTCGAGCGGCGCGCGCTATTGCGGCGGCCACGTTCGCGTTCACGGTCACCATGCTCGGCACCACGGTGCCCACCCCGCTGTACACGCTGTACGCTGCCGAGCTGAACTTCTCACCGCTCACCGTGACCGTGCTCTTCGCGGTCTACGCCGTCGGCGTTGTCACCGCGCTGCTCCTCTTCGGAAAGCTCTCCGACCAGATCGGCAGGCGACCCGTGCTCCTCGCCGCCGTGACACTCGCGTTCGCGAGCGCTGTGCTTTTCCTCCTGCCACCGTCGATACCGCTGCTCCTGGCGGCACGCGTCGTCTCCGGCTTGGGCGCAGGCCTCATGAGCGGCGCCGGCACCGCGGCGGTGCTCGATCTCTTCCCGCCCGACCGCCGTGGCGCTGCGGGGTCGCTCGCGGTGATCGCAAACACGGGCGGCCTCGCTATTGGCACGCTCGGCGCTGGCCTCATCGCCGAGTTCGCAAGCGAGCCGCTCTTCACCCCGTTCGCAGTGCATCTCACGCTCTGCGCGCTCGCATTCGTTGGGCTGTTCGCGTGGACGCCCAGCCACGTGATCACGCACCGCCCCAGCTTTCGCCCGCAGCGCCTTCGTGTGCCGCGAGAAGTCCGCGGCGATTTTATCCGTGCGGTGCTCGCCGCGGGAAGCGGCTTTGCGGTCACCGGGGTACTCACCGCGGTGTCTGCACTCTTCCTCTCACGCGAACTGGGCGTCGAGAACCACGCGCTTGCTGGCCTCGTCGTGTTTCTCACATTCGCGGGCATGGCTGCGGGGCAGCTGATCGCGGGTTGCATGCGCCCACGCCGCGCGCTGCCGATCGGCTGCAGCGGGCTCGTCGTCGCGGCAGGTCTCCTCGCGCTCGCGCTCACCGGAACGAACGCCATTCCGCTCCTCATCGCTGCTGCCGTTCTCGGCGCCTCGGGCGGGATCTGCATGAACGCCGGACTCGCCACGACCGTCGGCAGCGTGGCCCCGGAGCACCGTGGCGAAGTGTCGTCCTCGTTCTTCGCAGGGCTGTACACGATGCTCGCGCTGCCCGCGATCGGCGTTGGGCTCCTCACCAACGCAATCGGCCTCCGCCCGGCGGGCATCATCTTCGCGGCGGCAGTCGCCGTGCTTTCGGCCGGGGTTGGCGTGACCGCGGTTCGCCGCTAGATCCAGCCCTGCTGCCAGGCGTGCTCCGCGGCATCGTGTCGGTTCGTTGCCCCAAGCTTCGTGATCGCCGCGGAAAGGTAGTTGCGCACGGTTCCCGACGAGAGGAAGAGCTGCTCCGCGATCTCCTGCACACTCGCCGAGCCCCGGCTGCCCCGAGTGGCGCGGAGCACGTCGAGTTCCCGTTCCGTGAGGGGGCAGCGCTCCGCGGTCAGCGCCGCAGCAGCGATCTCCGGGTCGATGTAGCGCTTGCCTGCCGCGACGTCACGGATCACATCAGCGAGCTCGCCCGCCGGCGTCGACTTCGGCACGAAGCCCGCGACCTGTGCGGCGAGCGCGCGACGGAGCACGCCAGGACGAGCATGCCGCGTGACGATGATCACACGAGTCGCGGGCAGCGCCGCGAGAATACGCTCGGCCGCCTCGATGCCGTCGGCACGCGGCATCTCGAGATCGAGCAGGCAGATGCGCGGTCGCAGCTCGAGCGCGAGTGCAACGGCCTGCTCCCCGTCATCGGCGCCCGCGACCACCTCGATGTCAGGCTCCAGGCCGAGCAGGGCCTCGAGCGCGCCCCGAATGAGGTGCTCGTCGTCAGCAATCAGCAGGCGGATCGGCTGAGCATCTTCACCGTTCTCTATTGCGCTCATCGCGAGCCTCCCTTCGGCACCCAGGCCGTCAATTCAAACCGGGCGGTGGGGATGCCGGGCCCGGCCTCGCCCGCGACCGCGTGCTCGGTGACGCCCGCGGTGAGCGTGCCACCCACCGCTGCAAGCCGCTCGCGCAGCCCGGCAAGGCCCGAGCTCGCGGCGCCGCGCGGAACCGTCTCGTCGTCGACGGCCACGCCGTTGTTCACCACGATGAGGAGATACCCACCGCGAGCCTGCGTGAGCGTCAGCTCGGCCTCGGTTGCGCTCGCGTGACGAAGGATGTTCGTCGTCGCCTCGCGCACCGCGAACGCGAGCACCCGCTGCAGCTCACGATCCGCTGGCATCCCGGTCACAGTCAAACGGCATTCCGCGCCGGCGAGCGTCAGCACATCGCTCGCGTTCTCCAGTTCCTCGGTGAGACCCACCTCACGGAGCCCCGCGACGAGCGCTCGCGTCTCTTCCATCGCTTCCTTCGCGATCAGGCGGATCTCCCCCACCTGCGCGACTGCCTGAGCAGGAGCGACCTCGAGCGTGCGCTCGGCAAGCTCGGCCTTCAGCGCGATGACCTGCAGGTGGTGCCCCTGAATGTCGTGCAGATCGGAGGCGAAGCGGAGCCGCTCCTGCGTCACGGCGAGGTCTGCGCCGAGGTGCCGTGCCTCGTCCAGCTGTCGCACCACCTGCCAGATCCACAGGCTGGTCAGCAGCATGAAGGGCAGGAGGAGCGCGTAGAACGCCACCATCCAGTGGAGCGGCCCGGCGCCGAGCAGAATGGACCCCGGCGCACGCACCTGGTGCCACAGAATGGGTATCAGCGTGAGCATCAGGAATCCGAGCAGCACGACCCAGCGGGTAGGCCGGCGGAGCCAGCAGGCGAAGGTCGAACCCGAGAACCAGAGCTGCGCCGCCGCGAACACCGCGATGCTCGGATCGGCGAACGCGAGCAGCCACGATGCCCCGGCCGAGGCGAAGAGCAAGATCGTCCACACGCGCGGCGGATGGCCCGCCGTCGCCGCATCACGGAGCAGCCAGGTGACGCGCAGGCGCACCGCCGCAGCGACAACGGTGAGCGCGAGGAACGCCAGAAGCATGGGGCTGCGGTCTACCGAGAGCCGCGTGAGCGCATCCCCAACGATGCACAGGTCCATCACGAGGAAGAGGAACACGATCGAGCCGAGCGTGTAATTCCAGGTGGCGGTGACGCCGGCGCCCGGGGCGGGAGTGGTGGTGGGTTCAGACACGCTCCCAGCCTAGGCGGCCCGGCCCTGCCGCCACCGCCGTCACCGCCGTCACCACAGGCTGTGACAGATGTCATGCCCCGGTGATGCACGGCTCACACGAACGCGTGACACGGTGGCACTGGGCGCCAGCGTTCCCAATCGAGACGATGGAATCACCACCGTTTCGACCCGAAAGGCCCCCATGATCACCACGCTCCAGGACTTCACCGCTTCACTCCCCGAGGTGCTCCAGTGGCTGGGGGTGCTGCTCGTTTCGGCCATTCCGTTCGTGGAGTCGTACTTTGGTTCTGCCATCGGCGTGATCATCGGGCTGAGCCCGGTCGTGGCCATCGGCGTGGCCGTGCTCGGCAACATCGTGTCGATGCTCGTGTGCGTGCTGACCGCGCACGGTGTGCGCTCGCAGGCTACGAAGCGGCGCGAGGCGAAGCCGCTCACCCCGCGCCGCGCAAAGCTGAAGGAACGCTTCGACCAGTTCGGTGTGCCCGGGGTGAGCCTGCTCGGCCAGCTCATCCTGCCGAGTCAGATCACCTCTGCCGCCATGGTGTCGTTCGGTGCTTCGAAGAACCAGGTGATTATGTGGCAGATCATCTCGATCATCATCTGGGGCGCCGTGTTTGGCGTGCTCGCTTCGCTCGGCATCGCGGTGCTGCGCTAGGGCAGCACCGCGAGAACCGCACTAGGAGTTGCGTCGGCGGGCGCGCGCCACGGTGAGCGCCGCGCCGGCGCCGAGGAGTAGCGTGGCACCGCCGAGCAGGATCCCGCTCTGATCTGCACCGCCCGTCTTCGCAAGCGCGCTGCCGCTCGACTTGCCCGGCGTCTTGGGCGTCACTGCGGAGCCGCCGTCAGTGCCCCCGTCAGTGCCCCCGTCGGTTTCACCGTCGGTGCCCCCATCCGTTTCACCGTCAGTGCCGCCGTCCGTCTCGTCCGCGGCGATGATCGCGGTCACCGTGGCAGAGCTGCGCAGCAGGCCCTGCTCAGCGGGCACGAATCGCAGGTCGATCTCGTGCGTTCCCACGGGCAGCCCGGCAAGCACCGCGGTTCCCGCACCGTCGGTCACGACGAACGGCTCGCCCAGCGGCTCATCGCCCACGAACACCTGTACGGTGCCGTTCGGCAGGAACACCTCAGCGGGCGCGGCGCTTGCGGCACTGCGCGTCGCAACGGTCTCTGGCCCGGGGTCGGTGCCCGGATCCTCCTCGGCAAGAGCTACCGTCACGTCGACCGTCGCGGGGTGCTTCGGGGTGCCGTGCAGCTCGGACTTGGCGGGCGTGAGGACCGTCTCCACGGCACGAACGTCCAACTCCACCGGCGCGATCTCGGCACTGCCGAATCCGGGGGCCGGCAGGTAGCGCGCCGACACCTGGTGCGATCCTGGGGTGAGCCCGCTCAGCGAGGCCTCGAAGCGCGAGATGCCATCGCCCGGGGTCGCGTCGCGGTCGTCACTCGAGGCCTCCGCGTAGAAGACCTCGCCGTCAACGAGAATCTCGATTCCACCACGGGGATCGATGTGCGCGCCCAGCCCGTCTGCGCGCACCTCCAGCTCAGCGGTCACCGTGTCGATTGCGCGCAGCTGGTGCGTGGAGAGGCTGAGGTTCGCACTCGTGCCGATCTCGCGCGCCCCATAGGCGACCGCCTCGGACGTCGAGTTTCCCCAGTTACCTGAGACGTCGCCCGTGTACGCGACGGTCAGTTCCTTCGCACCCCACGGCACCTCCGCCTGCTCGAAGCGGACGGTGCCGTCGGCTTCCAGGGTCTCGGTTTGCACCGGGGAGCCGTCGGCGAGCAGCACCGCAGTGCCCGCGACACCGGGCGCAGACGAGGAGACACGTGCCACTACGTCGATGGGCGCGAACGCCGCGGGCGAGGTGGGGGCCTCGAGGATGGTGGTCTGCGTCAACGCCTGGGCCACAACAATCGTCATCCCCTCGCTGATCGAGGGCAGTGCATTCGGAAGACCCTGAATGTCGCTCTCGCTCCCCGCGAAGCGAGCGGTGAGCGTGTAGGTCCCCGCCTGCGGGAAGAACGGCACGGGGAAGAGAGCCCCGTACTTCGTTGGGCCCTCTGGGATCAGCAACACGCTCGTGCCGATCTTCGTGTCGTCGAGATAGAAGTCGATCGGCTTGCCAATCACCAGAGCGGGCCCCAGCAGTTCAACAGCACCGGACACGATAAGCGGCTGGCCAAAGGTCGTAGGTGCCTCATTCACCCGCAGCGTCGTCACGGTTTCCGAGCCCGCAGGCTGCGGCACCGTCTCATCCCCCTCTGAGGGAGATGCGACGGGTGGCTGGACCTGCTGCGAGAGCGGGGCCGCCATAGCCGGGCTTGCTGCAGCGAGACCCACGCAGCTGAGCGCAAGCGTCGATGCAGCGAGCAGTGCGATGGATCGTGGACGTGAAGAATGCTGGATCATGTCCAGAGATTATTCGAGCACGCCCCGCGGTACTCGGCGCGGTGTGCCAGCACTGCGCGAACTGCACCTTTTTTGCGCGCAGTGGCGCGCGTCGAGCCGCCAGGCGCTGCTTGCCCTACAGCGCGAGGTGCAGGATCGGGTACGGGCGCCCATCACCGTCGAGTTCACTGCGCCCCACCTGAACGAAGCCCCGACTCCGGTAGAAGCCACCCGCGCTCGCGTTCTGCTCGTTGACATCCACCCGCGTCACGCCCTGCTCTGCAACCGCGTGGGCAAGGAGGGCACTGCCGACCCCGCTTCCGCGCGCGGAATCTGCCACGAACAGCATCTCGAGATTGCCCTCGGCGACCCCGGAGAACCCGACGGGCGCACCGGCGCGCTCTGCGACGGTCAGCGTGACCGCCGGAAAGTACGCGTCGGCGAGCAACGATTCGATTCGCGCAAAGTCTTCCGCGGCAAGGAAATCGTGGGTGGCGCGCACCGCGCTGCGCCAGATCTCAACGAGCGCGGGGTACTCCCCTGCTCCGGAGCTCGGGCGAAGTGTCAGATCGGGCGAAGTGCTGGTCATCCCACAATCCTTGCGCGCGGATGCGTTGGGCACAAACCCAGACCGCGATCTCTTCGGCATCCCGGAAAAGGTTGCGCAATCGGCAACACGCCTGCACTGCGCCACGCCCGGGATGTAAACTGAAATGATGTCCCATCTCGATCTTTCCGCGATCAGCTACTCGCTTCCCGACGGTCGGCCATTGCTGAACAACGTCTCGTTGCGCGTGGGCGACGGTGATCGTCTCGCGCTCATTGGCGCAAACGGAGCAGGCAAATCGACCCTGCTGCGTATCGCGCTCGGCGAGCTCATCCCCGACGACGGCGCGGTTGCGCGCACGGGTTCGCTCGGCGTGATGCGCCAGTTCCTCACCGGAGCCTCGGTGCGCGAGCTCTTGCTCGATGTCTCCGCTCCGAAGATTCAGCAGGCGAGCGAGCGGCTCGAAGCGGCCGAGCGCCGCATGGCCGAGACAGGCTCGGAGGCCTCGCAGATGGCCTACGCGAACGCGCTCGTCGCCTGGGGCGAGGCCGGTGGCTACGACGCCGAGGTGTTCTGGGACGTCTGCACGCAGGCCGCGCTGGGACTCCCCTTTGAGCGAGCCGCAAGCCGCCCCATCGAGACGCTTTCGGGCGGCGAGCAGAAGCGACTGGTGCTGGAGGCACTCATCCGCGGCCCGCACGGCCTGCTTATCCTCGACGAGCCCGACAACTTCCTCGACGTGCCGGGCAAGCGCTGGCTGGAGGATCAGCTGCGCGCTTCCGGAAAGGGTGTGCTCTTTGTCAGCCACGACCGCGAGCTCCTCGCGCGCTCTGCCACCGCAATCGCGACGCTCGAGCTCGGCGCTGCGGGCAGCACCGCGTGGATCCACCCGGGCAGCTTCGCGGGCTACCACGCTGCGCGAGACGCGCGCTTCGAACGGCTCGACGAGCTGCGCCGCCGCTGGGACGAGGAGCACGCCAAACTCAAGGCGCTCGTGCTCATGTACAAGGAGAAGGCGGCGTACAACGCGGGCATGAGCTCTCGGTACCACGCGGCGCAGACGCGCCTCGCGCGCTTCGAAGAAGCCGGTCCGCCGCACGAGCAGCCGCGCGAGCAGCGTCTCGAGATGCGGCTCGCGGGTGGCCGCACGGGCAAGCGCGCGGTGATCTGCGAGCAGCTCGAGCTCACCGACCTCATGTTTCCGTTTGACGCGGAGGCCTGGTTTGGCGATCGCGTCGCCGTGCTCGGTTCAAACGGTTCGGGGAAATCTCACTTCCTGCGCCTACTCGCGGCCGGCGGCAGCGATCCCGATCTGGAACACGAGCCGGTGGGCGACCTGGAGATCGAGCCGGTTGCACACACGGGCTCCGCCCGCCTTGGCGCCCGCGTGCGGCCGGGCTGGTTCGCGCAGACGCAGCGGCGCCCGGACCTCGCGGGGCGCACGCTGCTCGAGATCCTGCATCGTGGTGACGAGCATCGAGCGGGGCGGGATCGGGAAGCGGCAGCCCGCGCGCTGGCCCGCTACGAGCTGGCACAGTCGGCCGAGCAGGCCTTCGACTCGCTCTCGGGTGGCCAGCAGGCGCGCTTCCAGATCCTGCTGCTCGAGCTGGGCGGGGCGACCCTGCTGCTGCTTGACGAGCCCACCGACCACCTCGACCTGCAGTCGGCAGAGGCGCTGCAGCAGGCACTCGCTGCGTTCGAGGGCACCGTCATCGCGGTGACGCACGACCGCTGGTTCGCGCGCGACTTCGACCGGTTCTGGGTCTTCCAAGAGGACGGCGAGGTCGTCGAATCCGCGAAGCCCGTGTGGGACGAGGGGCGGGTGAACCGCGCACGCTGAGGCTACGGGATCGGCACCGCCCGCTCCTCGCCGATCTGCTTCATGACCATCGTCGAGGTGAGGCGCTGCACCCCAGGCAGGCCTGTGAGCGTCGTGTCGAAGAACTCCTGGTAGTCCGCCAGATCTCGCGCGAGGATCCGCAGGAGGTAGTCGGGCTGCCCGAACAGGCGCTGCGCCTCGACGATGCTCGGCATCTCCGTCACCGCCGCCTCGAACGATGCGATCACTTCGAGCGCGGTGTGCTGCATCGTGACGAACACGATCGCCTCGAAGCTGAGTCCCACTGGCTCAGGGGCAACAATCGCACGGTAGCCGAGGATCGCACCGGAGCGCTCCAGCTCCTTCAAACGTCGGTGGCAGGCCGAGAGGCTGAGACCCACCTGCGCGGCGAGGTCGGTGGCCGTGATGCGCCCGTCCTCTTGCAGAATTGCAAGAATCTCCCGATCAAGTTTGTCCATGTAGGAGATTCTGCCAGTGATTCCCGCGATTCACGCGAAGAAGCGAAGCACATTTCGTGAGATTCTCCGTACAGTCTTCACGCGGGGCAACACGGTGCCCCGCACAGTGGAGCGGAGACGCAATGGATGGCACTCTCGTATTGCAGTTCTGGGCCGTCGCCGTACTGCTCGCGCTCACCCCGGGGCCCGACTGGGCGTTTGCGATCTCGACAGGTCTCCGATCGGGCGCCGTCGTGCCGTCTGTGCTGGGCATGGCGTCCGGCTATATCGTCATGGTGACGGTGTTGTCGCTGGGCGCGGGCGCGCTCATCACGGCCTTCCCGATCATCCTCACCGCCCTCACGGTGCTGGGCGCCGCCTACCTGGTCTTCCTCGGTGTGGGCACGCTCCGCGGGCCGGCGCAGGCGTTTGGTGACACCGCCGCCGCGCCAAGTGGCAGCTTCCTCACGCAGTTTCTGCGCGGCGCCGGCGTGAGCGGCTTCAATCCGAAGGGACTACTGCTCCTCCTCGCGGTGCTCCCCCAGTTCACCTCGACCACGACCCCGTGGCGGCCCGAGGCCCAGATGTTTGTGCTCGGCCTGCTGTACGTCGCCAACATTATTGTCATTTACTTTGCGATTGCGCACGGCTCCCGTCGCGTGCTCGGGGCACGCCCGCGAGCGGCCCTCGTCATCACCCGGGTGGCGGGCGTCTCCATGATCGGGATCGGCCTGCTCCTCGTCGCCGAGCAGCTCGCACCGCTCATCGCGCGCTGAGTTCGCGTTTGCCGTTTTCGCACCCGGTTCGGCGAACGGACGCTTCAGGAGTTCACACTGGGTGCATGCGCCACAAGATTGATGTCATTCTGTTCGACGGATTCGAGCTGCTCGACGTGTTTGGCCCGGTCGAGTTCTTTGGTGCCCTCCCGAAGCACTACGAGATCACCTATGTTGCTGAGCAGCCGGGGCCGGTGCGCAGCTCACAGGGTGCCGAGGTCATTGCGGAGGAGCCCCTGTCGCCTGCACGTGCGAGCGTTCTCCTCCTCATCCCGGGCGGAGCGGGAACACGGCGGCTCGTCACCGATACCCGTTTCCTCACTGCACTCACCGAGCGCGCGAACCATGCGACGGTGGTGACCTCCGTCTGCACTGGCTCGGCAGTGCTCGCGGCGGCTGGCATGCTCACGGGGTACCGAGCGACCTCCAACAAACAAGCAGCGTAGGCTGCGGGGGCGGCTGCCCCGACCAGGCCGACCCCGAGCAGCAGCGCGAGGAGTCGCCCCGTGGCGCGCAATGCTCTTGTTTCAGATGCTTTCGCCCGAGCAAATTAACCAGGGTGATGACCCGCCGAACAGGGCACGCCCGGAAGGTGTCGCAAGGTGGCACCGAACATGCGCGTTCTGCTCACTTCGCGACGGAGGTGCCAGCGTCCAGATCCTGGCGAGGGTGTGCGTAGGCCCGCCGTTCCTGTTCAAGCATGAGGCGGTACTCCGCGGCCAGGGAGATCTCCGCGGGCGCCGCACGGGGAGGAGTGGGAGCGCTCGGCGTCGCCCACGCTGCTGCGGTGGCGCCTCCGGCGGGTGCCGCGACTCGGCGCGCGGCGGCAGAGCGCCGCTGAGCGCCACGCAAAGATCTTGGTCCAGATGTATTCATGCGAGCACGCTAACAAGCCCCGCGCTGAAAGCCGAGGGGTTTCACACCAAGGAGGCGCAAGCTGACGCGAAAGGTGCGCGATTTGCTCGCTGAGCTGTGAGTTCTCCGAACGCGGGCTAGCGTTCGGCGCGGCCGAAGCGCCAGTACCCCATGAATGCCACCGCGTCGCGCGGCATACCGCGCTCCGCCACGAGCTCGCGGCGGATGCGCTTGATCGCGTCGGCCTCGCCCGCCAGCCAGGCGTAGGCGCGGGCCGAACGGGCATCGTCTTCGGCGGGCATTCCCGTCTCCGGGTCGAGCCCGGGCACCTCCCAGAGCACCGTCGCTTCAAGGTCAACGTCCTCGAGCTCGGGCCGGGCCGTCGGCACCGCCTCAGCGCGCGCAGCCGGGTGGAACGCGGGATCATCGAGCGCCTGCACCGCGGCGACAAGCGCCTCCCCGTAGTGCCGGTCGCCTCGCTCGTGCACCTCAACCGTCACCCCGCTCGTGTCTCCCAGCAGCGCAGCGTCGCGGGGATCGCCCAGCTCGAGAATCACGCGCACCGCGGCAGCCGCATCGAGGTCTTCGAGGATCGCCGCGATCGCGGGCAGCGCACTCTCGTCGCCGACGAGCAGGAGCTGGCTCGCGCCTCGGGGCGGCAGCCACCCGACCGCGCGCGTGGTCGCGGAATACGCGCCGTTCGGGCCGACGATTGCCGCGATGTCGCCGGGTTGCGCACGCGCCGCCCACGCCGCAGCAGGCCCAGGATCGGGGTGCCACGCGAAATCAATGACCACGCTCGCGGGTGTGCCGGTCGTGGGATCGGCCGGCCGCAGCATGCGCGGAGTGTAGGTGCGCATGGGCGGCTGCTCGGCGGCGCTCAGCGCACACCACGCCGCGTACCAGTCGTCGCTGCCGCGCAGTTCGGGCAGCACCCCATGCGCGTCGGGCAGGAGCAGTTTGACCCGCTGGTCGATGCCAACAAACCCGAAGTCCGCGAGATCGTCGCCCGTGAACGTGACCCGCACGAAGCTGGGCGTCACCCACTCCGCGGCGATGACCCGCACTCGGAACAAGCGGTAGGCGCCGAGCCCGCTCATGCGGCGCTCCGCGCCGAACCGACGGGCACAATCATCGGGGTGCCCGCGACGGGATCGGGGCAGATCACGGTGTCGAGCCCAAACACCTCGCGCACCAGCTCCACGGTGATGATGTCCGCGGGGCGGCCCTGCGCCACGATCGCACCGCCCGACATGGCGATCAGGTGGTCCGCGTAGCGGGTGGCGAGGTTCAGCTCGTGCAGCACCACGACTACCTGGGTGCCGCGCTCGCGTGACAGGCGCACGAGCAGTTCGAGCACGTCCACCTGGTGGGCGAGATCAAGGTAGGTGGTCGGCTCGTCGAGCAGCAGAATGTCTGGCTCTTGGGCGAGCGCCATGGCCACCCACGCGCGCTGCCGCTGGCCGCCGGAGAGCTCGTCGACCCCGCGCTCCGCAAACTCACTCATGCCCGTGAGATCGAGCGCCTCGGCCACCACCGCGTCGTCACCCGTGCCGCGTCGACCGAGTGCACCACGGTGTGGGGTGCGCCCGCGATCCACGAGCTCGGCGACGGTGATGCCGTCGGGCGCAATGGGCGCCTGCGGCAGCAGGCCGATGATGCGCGCCACTTGCTTGGTGGACAGCTGCGAAATCTGCTGGCCATCGAGCAGCACCGATCCCCCACGCGGGCGCAGGAGCCGGGCGAGCGCGCGCAGCAGCGTCGATTTGCCGCAGCCGTTGCCGCCCACGATCATGGTGACCCCGCTGCCGGGCAGCTCGAGGTCGAGCCCATCGATGATGGGCTCCGCGTCGTAACCGACAACAAGTTCGCGCGCGAGAAGCGAGTGAGTCATACGCGGGTGCGTCCTCTCATGAGCAGGAACAGGAGGTAGGGGGCGCCGAGAATGCCCGTCACCACGCCGACGGGCAGCACCGCCGGCGCGAGGTGCTGGGCCACCACGTCGCCACCGAGCACCAGGAGCGCGCCAACGAGCGCCGCGGCGATCGGCACGGATTCCGGCCGCCGCACGAGTCGCATGGCGATCGGACCAGCGAGGAAGGCGACGAACGCGATCGGACCGGTGAGCGAGGTGGCCACGGCAATCAGCAGCACGCCGCAGAGGATGATGCCGAGCCGCGCCCACTGGACGCGCACGCCGAGCGCCGCCGCGGTGTCGTCGCCGAGACGCAGGGTCTGCAGTCGGGAGGCGGCGAGCAACCCCGCGGCGATGAGCACGGCGAGCACGGGCAGGGTGGGGCCGAGCTGATCCCACAGGCTGCGACTCAGTGACCCAGTCATCCACACGACCGCGTCCTGCGCGCCCTTCACATCGCTGCGGGTGAGCACGTAGTTGATCACCGCCTGCAGCGCGGCCGCCACCGCGATGCCGACGAGCACGAAGCGAATGCCCGAGAGCCCGCGGCGGTACGCGCACACCCACACGATGAGGGCGGCGCCGAGCGCGCCGAGCACCGCGACACCCGAAACCACCAGACCGGATGCCCCGAAGAGGCCGATCGCAATCACGGCGGCCGCGCTCGCGCCGGCCGAGATGCCGATCACGTCGGGGCTCGCAAGCACATTGCGCAGCATGGTCTGGAAGAGCGTGCCGCCGAGGCCGAACGCCATACCGGCGGCGAGCGCACCGAGGGTGCGCGGCACGCGCAGCTCCCCCACCACGAACGAGGCGCCGGGCACCTCCTCTCCCGCGAGCACACGGAAGACGTCGCCGAGGGGCGTGACGGAGTTGCCCCACACGAGCGAGACGCCCATGAGCGCAAGGATGAGGAGCGCGAGGGCTGCGCAGACGAGTGCATCGCGGCGCACGCGCGCGGATCGGGATCCACGCAGTCGCGTGGCGAGCTGTTCGCTCACAGTCCCACCGCCTTCCGCCGCTGGAGGAGCAGGATGAAGATGGGGGCGCCGATCACCGCGGTGACGATGCCCACCTCGATCAGGCCGGGGCGCGCGATGAGCCGGCCCACCACGTCGCACACAAGAAGGAACGCGGCGCCCGTGAGCGCGGAGAGCGGCACGACCACGCGATAGTCGCTGCCCGCGATGAGGCGCACCGCGTGGGGTACGGCGAGACCGACGAAGGCGATGGGGCCCGCAATGGCGGTCGCCGTGCCGCACAGCAGCACGACCGCGAGCGCGGCGAGCGTGCGGATGAGCCCCACACGTACGCCGAGCCCGCGCGCCACGTCGTCGCCGAGCGCGAGCCCGTTGAGTCCGCCCGCGCAGAGGAGCGCAACGACGGCGCCCACCCCAAGGAAGCCCGAGAGCTGCGCGATGGTGCCGAGGTTGCCCGCGGTGAGCGAGCCAATCTGCCAGAAGCGGAAGCTCTCCAGGGTGGACTGATCGGTGATCAGGATCGCAGAGATCACCGAGGCGGCGATCGCCGCAACGGCCGCACCCGCGAGCGCGAGCGTCACGGGTGTTGCCCCCGATGGGCTCGCGCTTGCGGCGCCGTAGCCGACGAGCACGGCGACCGCGGCGCCGGCGAGCGCGCACCAGACGATGGCGAGCGGCGCCTCGAGCCCCAGGAGGCTCATGCCGAGCACCACGAAAAGGGAGGCGCCAGCATTCACACCGAGCAGACCGGGATCCGCGAGCGGGTTGCGCGCCATCCCCTGCATGAGCGCGCCGCCAACGCCGAGCGCGGCCCCGACGACGAGGCCGGTGACGGTGGTGGGGATGCGAGCGAGCACGGCCGCCTGCTCGATGTTCTGCGTGTCGCCAACGGTCAGCGCGGTCCACACGGACGCGAGCGGCACATCGCGCACCCCGATGGTCAGCGAGAGCACTGCGGCGAGCGCCACCGCCGCGATCGCGATGCCCACCACCCAGACCGGGGCGAGGCGCGCACGGCGGCGCTCCTCGCCCCGGTGCGGTGCGGTGGTGGTGCGGGTCACTTGACCTGTGCGGCGGCCTCGCCGAGCAGCTTCGCGTAGGCGGGCAGCGCCCACGGGATCGACAGCGGGGTGGGCGAGGAGATGGCCATGAGCTGCGCGTCGTCATCAACGTAGGCGAGCGCGCCCGATGCGACGGCGGGGATCTTGCTGAGCAGCGGATCGTTCTTCAGCGTGGAGAGGTCGCCGCCACCCTGCACGAACACGACGGCGAGATCGGCGTCGAGCTTGTCGGCCTCCTCGGCGCTGATCGTGGAGACGAACTCCTCGGATCCCTCCGAGAGCTTCTCGATCGACGGGGCGATCGTCATGCCGAGGTCGGTGAGGTACTGGAGGCGGGTGTCGTTCGGCGTGTAGTACTGCACCTTGCCGGGATCCTTCGCGTCCACCCAGATCACCATGGCGGTCTTGCCCGCAACGTCCGGGTACTTCGCCATCTCGGTGTCGGTGAACTTCTCCGTGTCGGCAATGAGCTTCGCGGCTGCCTCGGGCTTGCCGAGCGCTTCGCCGACCATGCGGGTGTTGTCACGCCACGGCGTGCCCCACGGGGTCTTTTCGTAGGCGACGGTGGGGGCGACCTTGCTGAGCGTCGTGTACTCCTGCTCGCTCATGCCCGAGTTCGTGCCGAGGATCAGATCGACTCCGGCGTCGGCGAGCACCTCGTAGGGGGCGCCGTCGAGCTCGTCATGCAGAGCGGGGAGCTCCGCACCCGCGTCCTCTATCGCTTCCTTCGTCCAGGGGAGGAAGCCCTCGGCGTCGCCGCCGAAGGTCGCCTTGCCGATCGACACGGGCACCACACCGAGAGCGATCGCCGCGTCGAAGCTGCCCCACCCGATCGTGGCCACCTTCGTGGGCTCGGCCGGGATCTCGGTCGTGCCATACACATGCTCGACGCTCGCGGGGAATACCCCGTCACCCGAGGCTGCTCCCCCGCCCGCGTCTTCCGTGGCCGAGGGCGACGCCGCGCAGGCCGTGAACGCGAACGCTGCGGCGGTGAGTGCGGCGAGCGCGCCGAGCGAGCGGCGCGCGATGCGGGGGTGGTGCGAAGACATGAGGCTCCTTAGCGGTGGGAATTTCCGTGGCCAAGGCTAGCCTAAAGTACATCTGATGATCTGCTCTGAGCGTTGGTCAGGCGCCCCAAATGTCTCCTCCGCGAAGTCGAGCAGCGCCGATGCCCGCGGCGTGAGCCAGGTGTCCCGCGGCCAGATTCCCACCACGTGCGACACGGTGACAGGCGGGTCGAGCGGCCGAGTGACAATCGGCTTTCCCTCGAGGCTGAGCGGCACGAGATTCGGCCGCGACATGAGCAGGCCATAGCCGAGACCGCGCGCCACGAGCGCCTGGACGAGCCCAATCTCAGTGACGCTCGCGGCGATCACGGGTTCGAGGCCGCGCGCGGCAAACGCGTCGAGCACGTTCGTGGTGCCCGGGGTCGCGTCGAACTGGATGTACGGCTCGTCGGCGAGGTCTGCGAGGTCGAGCGCCTCGGCGCGCGCGAGCGGGTGCTCGGGGTGCAGGTGGGCCTCGAGCTGGGTGCCGTAGATGTTGCGCTTCCGCAGGCCGGTGGGCAGCGACACGTCGTACACGAGCGCGACGTCGAGCCGCCCGCCCTCGAGCGCGGCGAGCAGCTGCTCGTTCGTGCCGACCATAATCTCGATCTGCACACCGGGATGCCGCTTCGGAAACTCCTCGAGCAGCGACGGCATCACGTTCGAGGCGAACGTCGAGTAGCACCCGAGCTTCACGGGCCCACGCAGCTCCTCCCCGCGCCCGGCGCTCAGCACAAGCTCCCGGGTGTCGGTGACGATCTGCCGCGCCTGCCGCGCGAACTCCACCCCGGTTGGCGTGAGCGTCAGCCCGCGCGCCTTGCGCCGCACGCACAGCTGCTCTCCCACCGAGCGCTCGAGCGCCGTGATCGCCTGCGACAGCGCCGACTCCGAGATGTGCAGGTGTGCGGCCGCGGCACTCAGCGTGGTGAAGTTCGGCAGCGCAGCGAAGAGCTCCAGCTGGCGCAGGCTCACGTCACTCATGACCATCCCCGATCCCGATCTGTTTCTTTCATCAAACCAAATTAGTTCCTCATATTACTGTGATTTACACGCAGAGACATCGCCGCCACCATTGAGAGGCAGCGTCTCCCTGACCGCCGGGGAAGCCGCTCACCGGCCTGCCCGCACCACCACGTTCACGCCCGACAACGACGTTAGGGATCACGATGTCTACACCCGCCTCCGGCGCGCCCACCTCGCTTCGCAGGGTCGCGTTTGCCACCATCATCGGCACCACCATCGAGTGGTACGACTTCTTCATCTACGCCACGAGCGCCGGCCTCGTGTTCGCGCAGCTGTTCTTCGAGCCCGCGGGAAAGGAGATCGGCCTGCTGCTCTCGCTCGCCACCGTGGGCATCTCGTTCCTGTTCCGCCCGCTCGGCGCGTTCCTCGCTGGCCACTTCGGGGACGTGATCGGCCGCCGCGCGGTGCTCGTCATCACACTCGTGCTCATGGGCGCGGCCACCACGCTCATCGGCGTGCTGCCCACATTCGCTCAGATCGGGATCGCGGCTCCCATCCTCCTCCTCGTCCTCCGCATCTTGCAGGGACTGTCCGCCGGTGGCGAGTGGGGCGGCGCCGTGCTCATGGCCGTCGAGCACGCCCCCGCCGATCGTCGCGGTCGCGCGGGGTCCTGGCCGCAGCTCGGGGTGCCGCTCGGCTTCCTGCTCGCCTCGGGCGTGACCGCGCTTATGACGGGCGTGATCTCCCCCGGCGCCGCGTACCTCGAGTGGGGCTGGCGCATTCCGTTCCTCGTGAGCATCGTGCTCATCGTTGTGGGGTTTGTGATTCGCCGCTCGGTCGAGGAGAGCCCCGTGTTCACCGAGATCGCCGAGCGCGGCAAGCAGAGCAGCGTGCCCATCGTGCAGCTGTTCAAGAATCACTGGCACCTCGTGCTCCTCGCCGCCCTCGTCTTCGCGGGCAACGGCGCGCTCGGGTACATGACCACGGGCGGCTTCCTCAACAACTACGCGATCAACGTGCAGAGCATCGACACGACCGCCGTGCTCGTCGCCGCCTCGGTCGCCGCATTCCTGTGGTTCTTCTCGACCCTTCTCGCCGGGTATCTTGCAGACAAGATCGGCCGCCGCACCACCTTCCTCATCGGTTTCGCGCTGCAGGCCGCGATCGTGTTCCCCATCTTCTGGCTGGTCGACACCGGCGGGCTCGCCGGGCTCTACACCGCGCTCGTGCTCATTTCCACGAGCCTCGGCCTCACCTACGGCCCGCTCGCGGCGTGGTACTCGGAGATCTTCCCCGCCTCGATCCGATTCTCGGGCGTCTCGATCACGTACGCGCTCGGCGCCATCCTGGGCGGCGCGTTTGCGCCCCTGATTGCGCAGATGCTGCTCGAGACCACCGGCTCCACCGCGGCCGTGTCGGCTTACCTGCTCGCTGCGTCGCTGCTCGGCGGCATTGCGACGCTCTGCCTGCGCGACCGGCCAGGCATTCCGCTCGGCCCAGACCACGAGGTCGAGCAGGCCACCGGCGCCACCATGTTCTCACAGCCCGCGCCCGCGCGCGAGCTTGCGCACACCCGTTGACCAGCAGTTCAAAGGAGTCATCATGGTCAGTCAATCCACCAGGGTCGCGATTATTGGCGGCGGGATGGGCGGTCTCACGGCCGCGATCGCGCTGACAAGAATCGCCGGCGTCGAGGTGACCATCTTTGAGCAGGCGAGCAAGCTCGGCGAGGTGGGCGCGGGCGTCACCGTCGCGCCGAACGCGCAGCGCGTGCTCGATGTTCTCGGTGTGCTCGAGCGCGTGCGGTGCGCGGGCGCGGTGCCCGATGGGCATGGTGTCTACCAGGGGTCGATGGGCGAGCTCGTCACCGATGCGGCGTGGGAGGACTCGGCGAAGCAGTACCGCAACATCGGCATGTACCGGCCCGACCTCATCGACGTCCTCGCCTCCGAGGTGGCCCCCGCCACCATTCGCCTCGGCCACAAGCTGGCCGCCGTGCACGAGGCGGGAGCCGGGGTGCGGCTCGAGTTCGAGAACGGCGTCACCGAGGAGTTCGACGCGGTGGTGGGTGCCGATGGCATCCACTCCGTCGTGCGGAGGTCCGTAGGTCAGTTCCCCCAGCCCGTGTACTCCGGCTACATCGTGTACCGCGGTGTGGTCGACGCGTCGCGTCTGCCCGCGGACTGGCCCATGATCAGCCAAGTGTGGATGGGCGATCAGCGCCACTTCATGTGTTACCCGCTGCAGCAGCGCAAGCTCTTCAACTTCGTTGCGGGCGTGCCGAGCGACCGGCCACTGCACGGCCCCTGGTCGGGCCCGGCCGAGGTGAGCGAGCTCGCAGCCGAGTACGCGTCGGACATCTGGGATCCCCAGCTGAAGGAGTTCATCAGCGCCATCGACCAGACGTTCTGGTGGGGGCTGTTCGATCACGAGCCGCTGACCAACTGGTCGCGCGGGCCCATTGTGCTGCTCGGCGACGCCGCGCACACGATGCTCCCCCACCAGGGGCAGGGCGTCAACCAGGCGATCGAGGACAGCATGGCCCTCGCAACGTTCTTGAAGGCCGCGAAGACCGTGGCAGACATTCCGGAGGCGTTCCGCCGCTACACCGCCGTGCGCATGCAGCGCACCGCGATCCTGCAGCACGGCTCGCGGCGATCCGGTTGGATGTTCGATGCGCAGCACGAGTTCACCGACCTCGCGAAGCGCGATGCTGATCTGCGGGTGGGGCGCGATTTCCGCCGCAGCGCGGTGTTCGACTACGACGCGCAGAAGGTTGCCGAGCAGGCGCTCGCGCGGTTTGAAGGGAGCCAGGTCGCATGACCTCGATCAGCATTATCGGCAGCGGCAAGATGAGCGCGGCGATCGCCGAGGTGGCGGCGCGTGCCGGGTGGGACACCCAGATCCTGCGCCGCAGCACGCTGAGTTCTTCGGGCGACCGGCCAGGAGTCACGTACAGCGCGCTCGGGGAGGACCTCTCGGGTGAGCTCGTGGTGCTCGCCGTGCCGTTTGTCGCGTACCCAAGCATCATCGAGCAGTATCGCGATCGCCTGGCGGACAAGGTGGTGGTCGACATCAGCAACCCGATCGACTTCACCACCTACTCGCCACTCGCCTTGCCAGGGCGCGAGTCGACGGCTTCCGAGCTGGCGCGGCAGCTCCCCCCTGGCACCGCCGTCGTGAAGGCGTTCAATGTGAACCTGGGCGACACGCTCACGAGCGGCACGAACGGCACCACCCCTACCACGGTGCTGTACGCGGGCGACTATGCGGAGGCGAAGATCGCGGTCGCGCAGCTCGTCGAAGCAGCCGGCATGCGCGCGGTGGACGCGGGCCCGCTCCCCCGCGCCCGCGAGCTTGAGGCGATGGGATTCCTGCAGATCTCGCTCGCTGCGCTCGGCCGCACGCGCAACGAGTCGGGCTTCACCCTGCTGCCGTAGCGAGCACAACGGGTGCGGGCCCCGGACAACCGAGAGGTTGTCCGGGGCCCGCACCCGTTGTGCGTTGCGTTGAATCGCGCTGCGCCTACGCGTCCGCTGCGGTGTCGGGCTGCGCGCGGCGCTTCCGCGCCACGATCAGGCCCGCGCCGAGGGCGAGCAGCACGGCAGCGGCTCCGAGCGCCGGGGCGATGGGCGCCCCACCCGTGCGCTCGAGCGGCTGCTGCGGCGTTGCGGGGTCAACGGTCGGCGGCGTCGGTCCGGGAGGCGTCGGCCCGGGGCCGGGGCCCGGCGGCACGGATGCCTTCTCCCAACCCGCCACGAGGGTGATGTCCGCGGTCACGGGTGCCGCGAAGTCGTACGCCGCGCTCTCCAGGGTCCAGCCGGTGAAGGTGAACCCGTCACGCGTCGGGTCAGCCGGCTTCGCAACCGCGTCACCGTCGGTCACCTCAGCAGTGAACGCGGCGGCACCGTTGGCCGGATCGAACGTCACCGTGTGCACCACCGCGGAGATCTCCTCCCATACAGCGAGCAGCGTGATGTCGGCGGTCACCGGGGCGGTGAAGTCGTAGGCCGCGCCGTCGAGCATCCACTCCACGAAGGTGAAGCCCTCGCGCGTCGGGTCAGCCGGCTTCGCAACCGTGTCACCATCGGTCACCTCAGCGGTGAACGTGTCACCACCGTTCGCCGGGTCGAAGGTCACCGTGTGCACCACCGCGGGGATCTCCTCCCACACAGCGAGCAGCGTGATGTCGGCGGTCACCGGGGCGGTGAAGTTGTAGGCCGCGCCGTCGAGCGTCCACTCCACGAAGGTGAAGCCGTCGCGCTGCGGGTCTGCGGGCTGCGCCACGGGATCCCCATCGATAACCTCGGTGGTGAATACGTCGTTTCCGTTCGCGGGATCAAACGTCACCGTGTACAGAGTGGCGGGAATCTCTTCCCACCCGGCCACAATCGTCAGGTCGGAGATGACCGGCGTAGAGAAGTCGTACGCCGCGTCTTCGAGCGTCCAGCCCGTGAACGTGAATCCCTCGCGCTCCGGATCCGCAGGCTGCGCGACCGGATCGCCGTCCGTCACCTCCGCGGTGAAAGTGCTCTCACCATTGGCAGGGTCAAACGTGACCGTGTGGATCACGGCGGGGATCTCTTCCCACGCCGCCACGAGGGTCAGGTCCGAAGTGACGGGCGCCGAGAAGTCGTACGCCGCGTCGTCCAGCGTCCAGCCCGTGAACGTGAACCCGTCACGATCCGGATCTGCGGGCTGCGTGACCGGGTCGCCGTCCGTCACCTCCGCGGTGAAAGTGCTCTCACCATTGGCAGGGTCAAACGTGACCGTGTGCGTCACAGCAGAGAACTGCGCGTACACCGTCTGCCCGGCAGCCACCGCGGTGGTCACCTCGGTGCCGCCGCTCGCGCTGTCGAACCAACCGAGGAATGTGGTGCCTGCAGGAGGGGTTGGCGCGGTCGTGGGCAGCGGAACGGGAGCGCCCGGCGCTGCGACCTCGAACCAGCCGCCGGTGGCAGTGGCGTCGCTCAGGAAGCTGCCCTGCGCGCCCGGCAGCACCGGCGTCAAGCCGGCCCACGAGCCGCCGTTCTCCGTCGCGTTGAAGCGCACGTAGTCCATGGTGAAGCTGCCCGCATCCTGGTTGCCCTCGGCACGGTAGGCAACGCCGCGCTGGTCAGCGTTCAGAGCCGTGGCATCCGCGACCGCGCGAGACGCGGTGTGCGTGTCTGCCGCGAGCGGCGGCACGATCGCCACGGTAGGTACGGCTGCCTGCTGGCCACGGCTGTCGCCGGCAAACACGGTGGTGCCGTTCTCGGCAGCCACGGGTGCCGCGGTGCCGAACACGCCAAGCATGAAGGCGTCCTGTTGCGCGACCGGCAGCCCGCACCCGGCGCCTCCGGAGCAGGTGAGTCCGGCAACCGAGTCGTTGCGAGTAAAGATGTTGTTGGTCAGCGTGCCGATCGGGCGCACAAACCCGGTGCTGTCGAGCGTCGAGTGCGTGCCGAAGTCCACGCCCTTGCGGCCATTCGCCTTCGTGTTGCCCACGAAGGTGTTGCTGCTCAGGTTCACGTCGACGCGCAGCGAGGCCTGGATCGCGCCGCCGGTGTCGGACCCGCCGAGGTCGCCGGAGACGTTGTTCGCGAAGGTCGAGTTCGTCACAGTGAGGTTCGCGGGGAACGGGCGGCTGCTGTTGGCGTTGCGACCCTCGATGAAGATCGCCGCACCGTCGTCACCCGCCTCATTCGCGATGAACGAGCTGTTGCGCACCAGAAGCGAGCCCGAAGTGTTTGCGCTCGAGTTGAACACGGAGATTGCGCCGCCATCTGCGCTGCCGGGAGTTCCCGCGGAGAAGGTGCTGTTGCCCTGGAAGAGATCGTTCTCGAGCACCAGCTGCACGTTTGAGTTGTGCAGCGCGATCGCACCGCCGCGCGGCTGCGAGCCGCCCTCGCGGAAGGTGTTGTTCTCAAAGAGGGAGTTCGCAATGCGCAGCGTGCCCGAGCTGCCCGCGCCCGCGCGTGCAGCCCCGCCGGAATAGCCGTAGCCGCCGTCGCCCACGTTGTTCGTCACGCTGACGTTGTTCATCACGGTCTCAGCGCCGGCGTTGTTCCGCCCGAAGGAGAACGCTGCGGCCGACGACGCGGTGTTGCCGCTCAGCGTGACGTCCTCGATGCGCAGCGATCCCGACCCCGATCCCCCGACGTTCAGTGCAGTCGCACCGAGATCCGAGATGGTCATTTCGCTCAGCGTCACTTCGGCGGCATCATTCTGGGTAAGCTGCAGGCCGCCGTTCGTGCGCCCTTCCGCTGGCGCGAGGGCGAGGTTGCGCAGCTGCACCGAGCCTGCACCGCCGGCCTGCACGTCGAAGTGCTTGCCGCTCGGCGGTGCGAGCAGCGTGTGCCCGGCACCGTCAACGGCGATGTTCGCACCGCTCGCGTTTGCGAGCTTCACCGAGGCGGAAAGCTCGTCGGGGAAGGACGCGCCCAGCATGATCTCCGTGTCGGTGGTCGCAGCCGCGAACGCGTCGCGCAGCTCCTCCGCGGTCTCGACGGTCGTCGCCGCAGCCGCGTGTGCCGCGGTGCCCGCAACGAGCGGTGCGACGAGTAGCGCGGAGACCACACCAAACACCGCAGCGAGTCGAGTGCCTCGACGTGGTCGGTTTGTGGTGAATACGGATTCTCTGTTGTGCCCCATACTTCGACGGTAAGAGGGCCAGACAAAAGCATGAAGCAAAGCATCACGGTCTACGTAGTAGACACACTCAATTTGGGCGCAAAGCGCGCGAATCTACGCGGTGACCGGCCCCGTCTGAGTACCCAGTAAGTGCCACCTTCTTTCGCCGGTGGGTGCCTCAGGCGGATCACTGTGAGCACTCCCTTTCGTTGGGCCGCGACGACTTCATCGACGACGATTCTTCCGATCGAATCGGCCACGCAAGACCTCACAGCAAAAGAACCTCCGGGTGGGATGTGGCCGAACAATCAGCCACATCCCACCCGGAGGTTCTCTACCGCTTCCGCCCTTCGCGAGACTGCGCCCGCCTGGGCCGGGCCTGCTTAGCCCTTTACTCTCCGACGGCTGGGCCGTAGAGCAAGCACCGCTCCCCCGGCGCAGAGTGCGAGCGCCACAGCTCCGAGCGACCAGAGCCCTGCGGCGCCCGTCTCCGGAAGCTGCTCAGATTTCTCGTCCCCATTGCCCTCTGCGGCGGGCGGCTGTGTGACTGGGGGCTCTGTGGTGGGCGGCTCCGTGACCGGCGGCTTGGTCCCGGGCGGAGTGACAGTCGGCGGGACGGGTGCAGCTGCCACTGAGATGGTGTACTGCTTCGTGTCTGCACCGAAGTCATTCGTAGCAGTGAGAGAGAAGCTGTATTCACCGGCCTTCGTTGCCGTGCCGGAAAGCACTCCGCTCGCAGCATCGAGGCTCAGTCCAGGTGGAAGCTCACCGTCAGAGACGCTCAGGCTCGGGTCAGGGTAACCGTCCGTATCGACCGAGTGACGATACTTGTCATCCACCGTCGAGTTCGGCAGCGAGTCCGTTGTGATGTGCGGTAGAGCACCGATGACAACTGTGTAGGTACGGCTCTGATCCCGATCCACTCCGTTCGCCGCCGTCACCGTGAATTCGAAGGTGCCGGCGTGCGTGGGAGTCCCCGTGATTTCACCAGAGGCGGTGTCGAACGACAGCCCATCTGGCAAGTCGCCCGTGAGAGCAAGGGTGGGCGCGGGAGTGCCAAACGCATCGACTTCAGCACTATATGCATCGCCAACCAGTCCGTCGGGCAGCGCGTCAGGGGCAAGACTCAGCCCGGATACTCGCGTGAACGCGATGCCCATAGTGGAGTCTGCGGTGTACACCCAGCTACCCCCATCCACCAGGTCCGTTCCCGACACGACACCAGCCCCGTTGAACCCTGTGCGCACGGAACGCAACACCGTGCCGTCCTCGAGCGCAACGTCGTGAAGTACGCCGCGACGCTCAAGCACGCTCAACGTGCCGCCAGCGACGCTCGCCTGAACCGGCGCGCTGAACCCCGTGAAGGATGCCAGCACCTCGAATGTGTCGACGCTACGCACCTCAATGCGGCCGCCGCTACGGTCAGGAATGAAGTACGAGGACCTCCCTGCGTAATCAGCAAGGGTCACCGCTCCAGGCGCGTACGGAAGGGTGTGCACCCCAACGGTCTTGCCGGTGCTCGCATCGAGCAATGTAAACGAGGATGCCGCTTCTTCTGACACGAAGATCAGGTTTGAGTCGGGCGAACTTCCCAACGAATCGGCACGCATCGTGAAGGTGTGTTGAACATCACCGGAGTCTGGGTCACGGATCTCCACCGGACCTTCGGCGTATCCCACAATCAAGTACTCACTCCCGCCACCGCTCACGGCGACCTTGGGGAAGTCTTTACCCGACAGCGTGATCTCTCGAGCAAGCGAGTCGCTTGCGGTGTCGTACACCTTCATGTTGCGTGAAAGTCGGTCTGCGACAAACACCTCACCGTCGCTGCTTCCCGGGCTGACCGCCCTGAAGCCGATACCTCCCGTCACGTATCCCAGCGAGTCAGTGACGTACTCGACGTCGGCCGTGGTCTCGTTGAAGGCGACAACTCCGCCGCTCGGCATGAAGCCGAACACGGTGCCCTGACCATTCTGTTCACCCGGAAGGTACGCCACCGCTGACATACCCAGATCGCTATAGGGCCACGGTTTTGCAGGACCGTACGCGAACTCGGTGAGGGCTCTATCGTTCGCCAAGTCAAAACGAAGAATCTTGCCGGTTTCTTGGTTGGTGACCAGTACGTGTTCTTCTCCTGCAGCGCTCCCCGGGATCACCGCGATATTGCGCGCCGAGTCGGGAGAGCCAGCTGCCGGAAGCTTGTGTGTCTCGGTGATGGCACCGCTCGCGATGTCGATGCGGAGTACCTCGCCCTTCAGACCGGCATCCACCACGAGCAAGCTGCCGGAGCGGGCAGTTGCGTCTGCGCCGGGCGCAAGGCCGCCGATCCAGCCGCCCCAGGGGACACGAGCCTCCATCACCGTGTCTCCGGTCGCAACGTCGACGCCGTAGATTGATGATTCGCTCGTCGCACCGACGAACAAAGTTCCCTCGGTGCCTTCCGGGTTGCCCACGAAAGTGACTGAAGCGGGCTGTGCGCCGGGGATCGAGATCTCGTCCACCCAGTTCCGCGAGGCGATGTCGTAGACACCAACGCTGTTCGAAAACACGGAGACGAAGAAGAGTCGCCCGCCCGCCGAGGTGGCTCCTGAGGCGGCCGCGACGCCGTGTGTTCCGTTCAGCCCGGTCACCGCGGTCACCGGAGCTTTTCCGCTCGGCAGATCGACGATCGGGGCTGTGCCCGTGTACGAAGAGGTCACAACCGCTCGAGGCGGGAGGCCCTCAGCCCCAGGGAGCACGAGTGCGGAGCCCGCACCAAACTGAGCAGGCACTCCGGAAAACACCCGCGATACCTTTGCTGGTCCGATCGCTCGCGTCTGCGGGCCAGGTTCAGCCAGCTCAGTCGTGGTCCCCAATTCTTCATTGGTGGAGTCGTCCGCAAGCGCAGGCGACATGCTCAGCGTGGGTGCAAGCAACAGACCCAGGGTCAGTGCCGTGGCCGTCACCGTGGCCACGCGTTTTCTTGTTCGAGTAAGCAACATTCAGGAGTGTCCTTTGATCTGTGTTAGCGGCGACGGAGCTTGGCGCGGAGAGCAAGGAAGATGCCAGCTCCACAGAGCAGCAGTGCGGCAAGGGCCAGCGACCATTGGGCCGCTGCGCCCGTATGGGCGAGGACGTGTGTGTCGGCGCCCTTCGCGTCTTCCTTGGTCTGAGGGGTGACTCCGGGATCCACGGCCGGCGGATCGACCTTCGGCGGAACGACCACGGGCGGCTCCGTTGTCGGCGGCACAACCGTCGGCGGCTCCGGGGTCACCGGCTTCTCACCGACCGCAATGGCGTAGCTCCGATCGAGCACGTTCCCGTGCCGATCAGCAGCACGCACAGTGAAGTCGAAACTTCCACGGCTGGTCGGCGTACCGCTGAGCACGCCGTCCGCGCTCAGCTGCAGCCCGGGCACGCTCCCCTGGAGCATGGAATAGCCGGAGGTGCCGGTGCCGCGGGTAACTTCGTTCACCACGAAACCCGACGTGGCTTCAAAGGAGAACTCATACGGAGTATCGAGAGCAGCCTCGTGTGGTTCCGCGTTCATGAACTCAGCGCGCTCCACCGCAAACTCGACGGTCGCGGAGAAAGGAGGCCCGCCCGGCACCACCGGCTTCGAGAGGAAGACCTCAATGCGATCCGCATCTGCTTCCATGTCGCTCCACACCGCGCCATCTCCATCTTCGGTCGGCGCAGCATGCTCCACAACCTGCTGCCGTTCATCGAAGGGCATCTTGAACATCGGCACGATGTCGCTTCGGGTGAATTCGTTTGCTCCCGCGGGAATCAGCGCGTTCCCTCCGTCGATCTCCTGGTCGTTGAACCCAACAGTCGAAATAGAGGGCCAGGTCTCGAGCATCGAAAGATCGGTCACATGGTTCGAGTTGATGTTCAACAAGAAGAGCTTCTCCTTGCCACGCAGTGGCTCAAGGTCACTGATCTCGGCGTTCGGCGCGGAAATCACCTGGATGCCCTCGATCCCCGCGAGCGGAGCAAGATCTGACACAGTGGTGTTCTGGATGTACAGGCTTCCGATATTCGTGCTCTCGTTCAGCGGCTCAATCGAATCGATCCCGGTGTATGCAACTTGAAGCCACCCCAACTTGATATTGCCGCGCAGCGCCTCGAGCGATGTGATCTCTGTCCAGTTCAACTCAAGCCAGTTGATGTTCGGCAGCGTAGCGAGCGGCGAAATATCGGAGATCGGGTTTCGGCTGGCGGTCAGCTGGCGCATGCTCGGAAGATCGCGCAGCGGCTCCAGCGAGGTGATGCCGTTTTGATCTACGTAGAGATTGGACAGACTCGTTGCAAACTCAAGCCCAGTGAGGTCCGTGATCCCGAGGTTTTTCGCAGTGAGCGACTGGAGGCGCCGAACGTCTCCCCGAGTGATCGTCGAGGACTGGCTCAGGTTAAGCTTTCGCGCAATCTCCCGCCGCAGAATCGGATCGGGGATCTCTACACGCTCACGGTCGTCGGGCAGCGCTCGTGCCTGACGCGTTTCCAGAGGCTGAGCCGGCTGCTGCTCAACGTTTGCCTCATTCGGGGTCGTTGTTCCCAAGCCGGTGTCTGCCCCCAGAGGAATGTCGACGAGGTCTGCGGCGAGCGCCTGCGCCGCAGTGGGCATCACCGCGCCCATCGCGAAAGCCGCGCCCGCTACCAGCGCACCAATCACCACGACTGCGCCGTGTCTCAACGCCGGAGACGATATCCGTTCAAACCCAATTCGGCGCAGTCCCATGCTCGCGCTCCTCGTTTCCCACTCTGCGCCCGCCGCCCGATTGGCGGAGGACTTCCACCATCCATGGCAACACCGAATATTGGCGCTGGGTATGGTGTCGGCAGAGATCACGTGCGTCTCTTGCGCAGGGTGAGTGGAGTGGAATTGAGCAGTAGGTGTTCAGCTCAGAACGCTGAGGAATTCGCTGGGCAGCTCTCCTAGAGCGACTGCAGCAGCCGTGCAAGCTCCTTGCGGTTTGCCAGCCCCGTTTTCTTGAGGCCATTCGCGATGTGATTCTCAACAGTGCGCCGGCTAATACTCAATCGCTCAGCGATCTCGGTATTGCTCAGCTCTCCCCCGAGCCGCCCCACCTGCAGCTCGCGGCTACTCAGAAGCTGGGCAATCTCTCCGGTGGCAATCGTCTCTGTGCGGCGCTGCAGCACGGTCGAAAGGATGCGTTCAAGCACCTCGGCGAGCGGAAGCTCCTCGCGCCGTGCACTGCGATACGCGGCCCCGAGCACACGCACCAGCATCTCTGCGTCGTCTCGGTCAGGAGAGAGCGTCGCTCCCCACGCATGAAGCCCCGGCAGGTCTCGCTGTACGATGAGCCGCACCCCCTCAGCGGTGGAGACATATGCGGGAATCGCGGCAATCGTGAATGCACGAAGGAACGCCTCGGCAATGCGCTCGTTCCACCGGATCGTGAGGCTCAGGGCCGCGGTCTGCACCGCACCAAGACGGTAGCCAAGCTCAAGGCTGCGATCGACCGTCGCTTCAACGGCGGATGCGAACTCTTCGGGCTGATCCGACAAGCGAATGGTCGCGTCCAAGAAGTCTGCGCTCATCCCGATGCCCGGACCAATCGAGGGCAAGCGTGTCGCTGCCTCTCGCTGCAGGTTGTCTCGAAGTCGCGTTTGGCCGGAGTAGTGCGCCAAACCGGCTTCCAGTGCGAAAAGCGCGCCGTAGAAGATGTTGAGCGAGCTTGAGGGCTGCCCCGCAACCGTACCCTCATCAACGTACTGGCGCATGAGTTGGATGTCGCCAAGATACAGCGCGCCCACCGCAGCAACGTAGCTCAGCATCGTGTACTCAGAGCGGCTGAACCGTTCACGGGCCAGCTCGCGCTGCTCCAAGGCGCGGCGGACCGACTCGCGCACTTCTCCTTCGAGGTACAGTTGCGCCGTTTCAACGAAGCCAATGAACACGCTGTGCCCGGCGAGGTGAGTGGCGCTTTCCACGCCCCGGCGCACCCCGTCAACGTCACCGAGCGAGAGCGCACAGGCGATCCGGCCCACCAGTTCCCACTCATCGTTCGGCGGTGTTTCGAGGCGGGCAATGTCCTCGGGCACACCTCGCCCATCGGCGATGTCGAGGGTAGCCAGCGCGGCGTTGAGAGACGTCTCCATGCCGGGGTTCAGTTCGAGCAACTGTGCGAGCATCGCGCGTTCGCTCTCGCCGTCATGCTCGTCAAAGCGCAGCCACTGCAGGCGACGCATTGCGAAGGCCTGGTGGATGCGCTGGTCACCGAGCCGATGTGACATCGTGGTCTGGCTGAACACACGGCGCACTCGTTCCATCTCGCTGGACACCCCCATGGCAGCGGCCAGGTAGGCAAGCGCGTTGGCGGGCGTCGGCGCGACGGTCCATGTGCGGAACGTCGCACGTGTTGCGCGCTCTTCATGTTCAACGAAGCTGCGGGCCAGAAGCGCCAGTTCGTTGCCGGGTACCTCGCTCAACACCGGGGTCCCGTTGTCGCTCAGACCCTCCTCTGGAAATGTGCCAACGTAGGCGTGCTGTCTCGCGCGGTTCACGAGCAACGGCGGCCACACCTGCACGAGGAGCGACGCCCGTGCGCCTACGGGGGCCGCATAGTGCAGGTCGAACACTCGGCGAAGCAGCGGTTCAGAGAATCGCTCGACCACGCGGTCGTGCAGCACGGGCCCCTCGGCCGCCAGCCAGGAAACGAGCTCGCGCTCCTCTGGCGCAAGCTCGGCCAGGAGTCCGTCAACGAGCGGCGCCAGGTGGTTGTTCCAGAGTCGCCGTCCGTCACCTCGCCAGTGCGAGCCGTCGAGTTCAATGAGACCTGCATACTGCGCGCTCTCGGCAAGCGCGATCGTGAGACCAGCGTTTCCCCCGGCCTTGCCGTAGATCTGCAGGTGTGTGCGAGACTCAACCGGGTGTCCAAGGGCGGATTCGAGGAGCAGTGCGCTACTTGCGAGGTCAAGATCCGGGATTGGGATCACGGCTTCCGGCCATACCGGTGGGAAATCGAGATCGTGGGCGTGCCCAACAAGTTCGGTGCTGACCACGACGACGCCCACCCGTTTCCGCAGCACCGACAGCGCACGAAGCGAGAGCGAGTCGACCAGGTGCACATCGTCAACAGCGATCACGTCTCGCGCACTCAGCGCGCTTGAAAGCGAATCAACCACTCCAGAGAGTTCGCGCTGTCGAGGGCCGAGCGAGAGCGCGTCGCGCAGTTGCTGCAGCGCATAGCCCGGGTGCTCGCCCGCAAGCTGGTCGCCGCTCATCTGGAGAACCGTGGTTCCGCTGCTCTCAAGCGACTCGATAGCTGCACGCAGCACGGTGGTTCGGCCGCCCAGGCGGCGCCCCACGATCCGAGCGTTTCGTCGTGCCCGTACTGCGGCAACGACCTCTTGCACTGCTTCTCCGTAGACCAGCATGTGCTGCCTCCCGTTCTTCAGAGCTCGGAGGAGCAGCGCGCGTGAACGAATCGTCCACGAGCTCTTCGCGAGCGCAGGATTATTTCACCACGCGGCGGCCCCCACTGGGGAGCCTTTTCCTCACATACTCACGCCAATTGCCCCGATACGCCCCGTACACCTAGTCTTTGCCCACGAGGTTTCTGGTGGATTGCGGGCTTGTAGGTGAGTAGACCTCCGTAAATCGGGTGCCCGTCCGCCCCGGTGCGGATATGCCGAACACGTGATCGAGCGCCCCGGAGGGTCGTTCTCGGCTCGGTGAAGCACCACCGAAATCCCGCTCGGGTGGGGCTCGGCGCGCTCAGACTATCCGCCGAGACTCCGCAGGCGTGCTTCGAGTGCTCTTCGCTCTGGCCCGTCGGAGAGCAACTCGATCGCACAATGGTATTCAGATCGCGCTTCGGCGAACCGGCCGATTCGTTCGTTGAGCCGCGCTCGTGCCGCCGGAAGATACGGGTAGTCGGTGAGGCCGCTCACCTGACGATCGATGAACTGCAGGCCCAGTTCCGGGGTCGCAGCATTCGCGATTGCACAGCCGAGGTTGAGAGCGACGACTGGGCTCGGCTGCAGCGCATAGAGGCGACGATAGAGCCGCACAACCAGGTGCCAGTCGGTCGTGTCAGACGAAGCGCTTGATGAGTGCACTGCCGCGATCGCGGCCTGCACCTGATATGGCCCGACGCTGCCCAGCTGGGCCGCGCTTTCAAGGAGAACGTGCGCGCTCGCGATTCGTTGGGTGTCCCAGAGCGCGCGCTCCTGATGCTCCAGAAGCACCATGTTTCCGTCCGCATCGAGACGGGCGTCACGTCTTGCGTCAGTGAAGTCGAGGAGCGCGGCGAGGCCCATCACCTCAGGCGTATTCGGGAGGAGCCGGAGCATCTCGCCTGCGAGCCAGACCGCTTCGTCGCACAGTTCACCGTGCACGAGGAGCCCGCCCGCGCGGCCGGTGTACCCCGCGGAGTAGATCAGATAGATGACGTGCAGCACGGCGGGAAGTCGGTCGTCAATGTCTTCAGGGACGGTGAGTGGAATTCGTGAGGCGCGAATCTTGTGTTTGGCGCGAACGAGCCGCTTTGCCATGGTCTCCGTGGGGACGAAGAATGCCTGCGCGATCTGCTCGGTGCGCAGTCCCCCGGCGTATCGGAGCGTGAGTGCGATCTGTGCGTCAAGGTTTAGTGCGGGGTGGCAGCATCCCAGGATTGTTCCAAGCACGGCTTCGTCCTCGGAAAAGGGTTCCTCCGGGAGGAGCTGCGGCGCGAGATCCCGAGCTTTCGTTTCGCGCCGAATCTTGTCGATAGCGCGGTTTCGGGCCGTGCGGTAGAGCCACCCCGCCGGATTCTCCGGCGGGGTGGCTCCCCAGCTCGCTGCCGCTTCGAATGCCTCCTGCACGCAGTCTTCAGCGAGACCGAGGTCGCCAGTGTCTCGGGCGAGTACGGCGACAAGACGAGACCAGTGGCGTTGGAAGAGCGAGTCGAGTGTCATTCCCATTCCTGGACGGGGCGAATCTCGATCGCGCCGTACTCTGCGACGGGAACCTTGCGCGCCCACGCGATCGCCTCGTCGAGGGTCTCCACTTCGATCACGAAGTATCCCCCAATAGCCTCTTTCGTGTCTGCAAACGGCCCGTCAGTGATCAGCGTCTCACCCGCTCGAATCCGCACCGTGGTCGCGGTGGTCACAGATTTGAGCTCCTCCCCGCCGAGCAGCGCTCCCGCTGCCTCAAGCTCCTCTGTCAACGTGACGAACCGCTGCATCTCTTCCTCAGCGGCGGCAGAGCCGGGTTCCGCGAAGGCCGCCTCGTCTGCGGCAAAAATCAGCAGGTACTTCATGATTGATCTTCCTCTCCGAGACTCCTCCGTGGACTCTCACTGCCAAGACGAACGAGCGAGCTGTAGATGGACAGTCCGCCCATTCTTGCCCACCGACACCGCTTGGTGCCCAAAAAGATCCTTGGCTCGGTTGTCCGCTCGCTGGAAGCCTCGGAGTTTCGGCCGGCTTCGCATTTTTCCGCCGAGGAAGGCGGCCGGTTCTACAGCGAAGACATATCTTCCGGAGGATACCGAGCCGCGCGAATCGCGAGCTGGTTACGATCCCGAAGCCGAAGCTTGCGGAGCACACTGGACACGTGGTTCTTCACGGTGCCCACAGTGGTGAAGAGGATCTGGCTGATCTCACGGTTGGAGTGCCCGAGCGAGATGAGCTGCAACACTTCGAGCTCTCGCCCGGAGAGCAGCTTCCAGGCCTCGGTCTCCTCCCTTCGAGCGTTCCGCACCGCACCATCCGAGGAGAGGACATAGTCGATCAGCTTGTCGGTGGGAGCACTGCCGTAGACCCGCTGCCCGAATCGGATTGGCATTCATCGGAACGCAAAAGCTCGCAACTCCTCTGGGGGTCTCGCAGCAGTTGCCCTGAGGCGCGAGGGCGCACGCCCGAGTGATCTCGTGCACGGCCACTGCGCGAGGTGGGAGCTGGAAAGTCCACGGAGTGATTCTGAGGCGTAAAAGCAGGCGCAGGCACTATCCGGCAGAGCTGCCCGGGCTAGCGCGCCTCACCAACGCGGTTACCAGTCTGTACCTCATGCTGTTGTAGACCTTTCCCGGCTCGCGTATTCCGAGAATCATGGAAGACGAACGGGGAAGGTCGAGCGCTGCAACCGCGCCCTTGCGCAGGAGCGGGCGTATGCGGCCACGTATGACCGTAGTGAGGCCAGAGACGCCATATGGGAACCCCGGCGTCCTTATGACAATGATCATCGACCCGATGCCGGAATCAATGGACAGACTCAGTCGGACCACGTCCACAGCCCCACGGGGAGATACAACGAGCGGAAGCCGAAGGGCGTTTCGCTCGAGAACTCGTGGAGAGTCCCAACAGCGCTCAGCCCATATCGGTCGTCGAGCTGAATCGCGCAATCAGTTGAGCTCGTGAAGAGATATTGAGCTTGCGATAAACCCCAGTGAGCCGCGCCTCAACGGCGCGCACTGAAATGAACAGCGTCGCTGCGATCTCTCTATTGCGCCGTCCCGCAACGACCAAATCCACGACGGCTTTCTCTGAACGACTCAGATCCGACACCGGTACCGCGGCAGCGCGTGTTGCCCATCTGGGGAGGCCGATGCGGCGGAAAACACTTGCTGCCGCAGAAGCGGCCTGACCGGCCTCTGCAGGCATGTTTGCTGCAGCCAGTGCGCCCGCGTACGCATGTAGCGTCTTAGCGTACTCGTAGTCGGAGTCGTGTGGGCCAAACTGCGCGAGGAGCCTCTCGAAGGTGCGCACTGTTTCTGGAGGTGGAGCCATTACCGCATGGCAGCGTTCGATTGCGAGCTCGGCCCAGCGCGATGGCGCCAGCGCAGCTCGCCGTTCAAAGTCAGACAAGATCGTGCGGGCCGTGCTCTCGTCTCCAGATCGGACAAGGCTCTCCACCAAGTCAGCGTCGACGCGTGCGAGTTGAGGATCTTCTATCTCCGCAGTGATCAGTCTGGCACGCATCAAAAGCCGAACGGCTTCCGAAAGATCATCGCGGTGAAGGGCAAGCGCACCGAGGTAAGCGTCAAGACGAGCTGCAATTGCGGGGTTCCGACGGCCTTGAAGAGTCGCATACAGTCTATCGAGAACCACATTGGCCGCCGCATCCGCGTCATGCTCGATGTGGTACCAGTACTCATAGAACAAGCGAAACGGTTCTGGCGCACCCTCTCCGCTGGACATGCGGAGAATGTCCGCGAGCGCACTGAATGCGCCGTGGAAGTCGCCTGCAAGTCGGTCGTTCTCAATGGAATAGAACCGTGCTGTCGACACCCAGAGTGGGTCGCTCTCCGCCGACGCCCCTACGATGAGTGCGAATAAGTCACGTGCGTCGTGATAGCGGCCCGCAAAGGTGAGGGCGCGGCCGTACGCGAGTCGGGCGAGGACGGCTGCGGACTTGTCCGCGACACTGATTGCGATTTCAGCGGCGGTGGGGAGCTGCGGCGTCTGGCCTTGCATGGCCGCGATCTGGATGCGAGCGTTCCCGACAACTGTGGCCGTGCGGTCGTTGCCCACGGACAGGTCGTTGAGACGTGCGAGGTACGACTCTGCTTCCTTGAATTCCCAGCGCTCGGCGCAGTAGATAGCCAGAAGGGCGGTGAGGAGCGTCGCGTCTTCTGGAGCAGCGTGTTCGTCGCGGTCCAGAGCTTCTGCCGCGAGTGTGCCGAGTATGCTCTGCGAAGTTAGATACTCGATACGAACGCGCAGGCTTACCATTGCGAGGCGAGTTCGAGGAACTGTCGGCGCAGCGCGATCCACAATGTCAATGAGCCGCCCTGCCGCAGAGGTGTTCTTTCGGTAAAAGAGCGTCTCGGCGAGCGCCAAAAGCTCTGGACCAGTATCGTCCGAGACAGGAAGTGAGAGTGAGCGTTCGATGTACTCGAGTGCCAGTGCTACGTCGCCTGAGTGCAGCAAATCCGCAGCTGCTTGTCGTAGCGCGGATGCATGCTCCGGGGAAGGATCCAGGTATCCCGCATGCCACGCAACGTCGACCGGCTGGTCGCTCATTTCCGCTAGGAACGAATGGATACGTTGACGTGAAGCTGTGTCGAGGTGTTGGTAGTAGATCGCCGAACGGGCCGAGGCGTCTCGTATGGCTACCCATTGGTCGGCTGCTACAACCCATGACCTATCAAGTAATTCGTCAACTACTCCGCTCCCGACCAGGGAGCGCAAGTCGGAGGCTCGCATCCTCGGCGTAGAAGCGAGATACTCGATCGCCTCCACCATTCGGTCGTCCATCTCCCCGAGTGGTTCGAGGAATGCCGCGGCAACATGCCGGCCTTGTCGGAGTGGGGTCGGCAATGGGGAGGACCCGGTGAGCTGCGCAGGCTTCAGGTGGTTAGCCGCGTCGACAACTCTGCCCGCAACTGCAGCAGAGATCGTTTCGATGTGTTCGAGAACCGCATCGTGTGGCGTTGCACCCGTCTCTGTTTCGACCAGGGTTCGGATTCTGCTGTGGTCGAGGGCCCCGATCTCAAGGGTAGGCAAGCCGTCGAACGGGCGGCGCCCCCCGAAGGTCGAGACCATAATCACGAGGCGTACGGATGTTCCGCCGAGGCGGCGAGCGATGACAGCGAGAGCACTCGTGCTCTCGCTGTCCATCACATCAGCGTCGTCGATCAAGATGAGCTCAGGGAGATCCTCGGCGTCCTGCAGGCATGACACAACCCGTTCAGCCACGATAAACGAATCACGGTCCTTCGCACCTGCGATTGCGCGGGATAGGTGATGCGTACGAGGGTTGGGTAGCGCAGCAAGGAGATTCACAATGCCGGAAAAGGGACGGATCGACTCGGCTGGATTCACTCTCACCGCTATTGAGTGCTGAAGGATGCTTGCAGCCTCTGTCACAAAGCGAGATTTGCCGGAACCCGCTGCGCCGTGCACGATGACCGTCGCGCCAGCGCCACCGTTTGTCAGCTCTACGGCTTTCATCAACTCGTTGCGTCGGAAGAACGGCATCTGATTTCTCCAGCTCCTCGATTAGTCGGTCATTCAGCGATACGTGTTTGAGATGAAGTCCCCCGATACTCTTGAGATGGTGTCAATATTACGTGGAGAAGTCATTCTCACGCGGTGTGGCCCCGACCCCGCGCATCGGGTGGGGTCGAGCTCACCCGACAAACTATTTACGGGGTGCGCGATGCGAGCGCCGCCAGCGCAGCGTTCCGAATGAGGACGCCGAGCATGACGGGACCGATACCCCCAGGCACGGGGAGGATATGTCCCGCGACGGAGGCGACGTCCTCAGTCGCGATTCCACCACGAAGAATCGGTGCCTGGGTGCCGTCCTCACGTTCGACGAAGCCGACGAGACTCGGGTTGAAATCGATCACAGTTGCGCCGGGCTTCACCCACTCAGCGGAGACGACCTCCGGGCGCTCAAGACTCACAATCAGAACATCAGCCGCGGAAGCGAGTCGGCGAGCTTGGGGATGATCGATGGGCACGATCGCCAACGGTGAACTCGGCGGGAGCATCGCAGGCGCGACGCATCTGGCGACAACATTGGCGACGGGGTTGCTGCGCATCAATGGCTCTTCCGTCAGGAGAACAATGTTTCGGCTTTCAAGCGGGATGCCATATTCGGCAAGAGCGAGGATGACTGCCTCTCCAACGAGGGGCAGGACACCAGTGGGTGCCGGACGGTTCGATGGGAGCAATCCAGCGGTGTGCTCCGGATGCAGGCCTTCAAGTTCTTTCCTTGGATCAATTGCTGGAAGGATGTCGCGGATGGAAAGGCGCGAGGGAAGCGGCATCAGCACCATGACGCCGTGGACCGATTGGTCGTCGTTTGCCTCATGGATGCGTTCGAGAAGAGCGTCGAGCGTTGCGTCGGCGGGAAGTGCGACGTCAATACCCTCAACGCCGTAGGCGGCGAAGGTGCGCATGTGAAGCTCTCGGTTGATTGCGAGCATCGGGTCGTCACTGGCCACTGAAAGCAGGGCGACACGTGGCAGTACGCCTGCCGAGGAGGTCTTGGCGAGTGCCGCCGCGACGAGGCCTTGCTGCACTGGGCGCCCATGAATGAGCTGTGCGGTCATAGAGAGCTTTCCTTTCGAGTTTGTATAGTGGTGGGTCTGACAAGCCGAGCAACGCGGAGCGAGGCGACGATCGCGGGCACGGAGAGTGCCGTCCCAGCCACGACCGCGGTTCCGGCGCCCACGCTGGAGATACTGGAATCCGCCCGGAACCCACGGATAGCGGCGATAGAACTCATCAGGAGCAAGGGTGCGGTGACAAGACCAGGGTTGTAATTACGCCGCACCAAGGCCTGCAGCAGATGCCCTGCAGCATTCACGGACAGTGCACCAGCAGACGCAATCGCGATCGCGGCAGTGATCGGCCGCCGAGCTCGACCACCTCTCGAATGCGTTGCACAGGTCACCACAGCGCTCAATAGCGCGGTGGCGATACTCATTCGGTCCGCGCGATAGTCTTCTTCAGAAAGACCGAGATTGGCGAGGAAACGGGGATCAAGCCTGCTGCCATGGTCAGAGAAGGCGATCTCTTCGGCGTTGTGACATCCGAAGGCGATGAGCATCGCCGTACGTCCTGCCCCGGCACTGCGCTCGGCGCTCATCGGACCAATTCTCGCTGCGTCGCCGCTTGGCCGAGAATCTCACCGATGCGCCGAAGCGAGGTCAGATCTCGGAAAATGGAGTAGTGGTCGCCATCGACGCCAATAATCTGCGGGGCCTGGGAGAGATATCTCGACCACTCGTTCACAGTCGACGGGGAGATCGAGAGACAATCGAGGACTTCCTCGGGCTCCGGTTCGGAAGCCTCGATGATGAGCACAGGACAGTCGATCAGTCGATCTGGCGTCCAGCGCTTAAGCACGCCGTGGTTTTCTCGCCAGATCTCGAAGAATCGCGCGAATTCGTTGCGCACGGTCTCAGGCCAGGCCGGGTGTTCGACAGCCTCGAGGATTCCGCGTGCGTCCGCGCGAGCACGAACGTCCTCGGCGAATCGAATGCCAGGTACAAGCGTGCTGAGCAGCGCCGGGAAGGCTGCGACGTACGCCTGCTCATCGCAGGCACCGCTGGTGTAGGCGTGCGGAGGATGCGAATCAATCATGACGAGAAGCTCGACTGTCTCGCCAGCCTCCTCCAACTGCAGTGCCAGCTCGGCGGCAAGGTTCCCGCCAAATGAGTACCCACCGATTAGGTAAGGTCCGGACGGCTGGATTCCGGTGATCGTGGCGAGATAGGAGGCCGCTAGCTCTCTCATCGTAATGCGCTGCCCGAGGAAGTCAGCAGGGAAAGTGAGACCAGTGACTCCGACATCCTCCCCAATGTGAGTAGCGACGCCGGCGTAGCAGGTCGTAGTCCCACCAGCGGGATGTACAAGGAAAAACGTACGCTCACGAGGTGGCGTGATGTGGACGACGTTGTCGAAGGCCGATCGTGGCTGCCGAGCTATGTGACGGCGGGTCGGTTCATCGACCGGGCCCACCTTGCCAGACGTCCTGTCGATGACGTGTGTCTGAAACAGTTTCTCGACCGTGCCGATCCGTTCGAGTTCGGCGACGTCCAATGCCGTTCCGTGCCGTTCCGCGAGAGCTGCCGTGATATCGATAAGGGCGAGCGAATCGGCACCAGCATCCACGAGTCGGTCCTCGGCCGCGAGTTCGGGAAGCTGCAGGACCTCGCGGACGGTGGCAAGCAGTTCTTCCAGAGATGGAAGCGATACTGAACGTGCCGATTCCGTCGTTCGACCGGCGGCCTTCGAGACTTCCGGTGTTCGAGTGTGCCGGGGGTGGCCAACCCAGTGCCGCGTTCGCACGAGGCGACGGCCTTGGGGGGAAACCTGCCGGCCGCGCGCGTCGGCGCGTCGGCGAAGAATGGCATGCACGTTACTCCCGCCCATCCCGAACGAGCTGACACCAGCGTGGGTCAGCCACGGCGCATCGACGGGTTCTGTAGGGAGGACGACTTCCTCACCCACATCGAGGAGCGGATTCGATTCGGAGAAACCGGCGAGCGGAGGAATGACGCCCTTCTCGAGCACGAGTGCAGCTCGCACGAGCCCCATGACCCCGGCGGCCGCGTCGAGATGGCCGACGTTCGCCTTCGCGCTACCGAGATAGCACGATTTGGTTGAACCTTCGCGCGCCAGTCGAAGAGCGCGAATCTCAATCGGATCCCCCAGAAGCGTGCCTGTCCCGTGAGACTCGATGTAGCGCACCTGGTCGGCGGTGATGCCAGCAGACGCCATTGCAGATCGGATTACGGCAGCCTGCCCAGATACCCCTGGCGCGGGAAATCCGACTTTGTCAGCCCCGTCGTTGTTGGCAGCGGTTCCGGCCACGTTCGCATATACGTGTTGAAGGTTAGCGTCCTCTGATCTCACTAGGACAACGGCCGCGGCACCATGTGCCTTTACTGTTCCATCGGCAGTACGGTCGAATGGCCGGCACGATCCGGTTGGACTGAAGATGCTTCCGGAGCGCTTGAGGTAGCCTCCGAGATGCGGGATCGAAATGGAGACACCACCGACGATTGCCGCGTCGCATTCCCCGTGCAGGAGTGCTTGCCTGGCGAGGTGGACAGCCAGAAGCGAGCTCGAGCACGCGGACTGCACCACTACAGACGGACCGGTGAGTCCGAGCGCGTAGCTCGTACGCGTGCACAGGAAGTCCTTGTCGTTGGCGAGCATGGCACTGAAATTGAGATCTGACTCATCCCAAAGCCCTGCCGCGCGCACCGGTCCGGTGAGGTAGGTACTCGAACTTGCTGAGCCGAAAACGCCGACCTTGAGTCCTGTAACGTCACCGAATCCAGCATCATCGAGTGCACTGCGAGCGCATTCCAAGAAGACACGGTGTTGTGGATCCATGAGCGCCGCGTCACGTGCTGAGATGCCGAACGCATCGTGGTCGAAGGCATCGATATCGTCGAGCGCGCTCACTACGGACACGAAATCCTCATCGTCGATCTGAGCGGACGTATATCCGAATCGTTCTGATTCTGCCCTTGAGACGGATCGGAATGTTGACGTCCCTTCAGCGGTCAATTGCCAGAAGGCGTTCACATCGTCGGCTCCGGGGACACGGAGAGCGATCCCGGTTATAGCAACGTCGTTCCCGTAGGCGGGAGCAGGATCTTGTACGGTCATAGTAAGCCTTCTTCTGGGTTAGGCGCGAGTGCTGAGCACGTAGTCGGCCAGCGCGGCTGGGGTGGAATATTCGAAGAGGTCGACGAGCGTCAAGTCGTGTAGCCCGAGGTCAGTGCGCAATCGCTCGTGGACTTCCATCACGTGCATCGAGGTGCCGCCAACTTCGAGGAAGCGGTCTTGAGCTCGCACACGCCCAGCCCCAATCGCTTCCTCCCAGACCCGAGCGATGCGCCCGGCGAGGCTATCGTCGACTTCCTCGTCCGTCTCATGTGCAGGAAGGGGAAGGGCGACGACATCCGGTTTCCCGTTCCGAGTCATCGGGATCGTCTCGAGGGGTACGACGGCGGCCGGAACCATGTACCACGGGATGTGATCCCCGAGCTCCGCGCGGATGGCGTCTGCGTCCCCCTCAGAGGTGGTGACGACCCAAGCGCAGAGGAACGGCTCCCGCCCCTCCGGTGAGACGAGCGCAGCTACCGCTGCGCTCGTTCGGCCGGTCGCAGCGATGGCGGCTTCGATCTCTCCTAGCTCGATTCGGTATCCACGCAGCTGGACCTGTTGGTCGATGCGCCCCAAGTAGACGAGTTCTCCGTCGATGTCGCGGCGCACACGGTCGCCTGTGCAATATGCGCGTAGCTTGCGCCCCTGGACCTCGATGGTGCGGAATCTGGCTGCCGTCAGCTCTTCCTGCCCGAGATACTCGTCCGCGAGGCCAGCGCCGAAGACCAGCAATTCGCCTGCCACGCCAACTGCGGCTGGGCGGCCGAGCTCGTCGAGGATAATGATGCCAAGATGTGCCAGGGGTTCCCCGATCATGCTCCGACTTTCAAAGTCAATCTCGGGCTCCGTGATCTCCTTTGCCGTCACATGTACCGTCGTTTCAGTAATCCCGTACATGTTGATGAATCGTGTTTGGGCGTTCGCTTCGCCTCGCCAGGACCGGAGATCAGCGGGGTGGAGCGCCTCACCCCCAAAGACAACCACGCGAACGTCGGGAAAAGTGCGAGTGCTTCTGCGCATAGCGTCAGCCAGTCGCCGGAACGCGGATGGTGTCTGGTTGAGCACCGTAATACTCGCGTGCTCGACAAGGTCGGCAAAGGCATCAGGGTGGGACACCTCTTCTGGGCGTGGAACTATCAGCGTGCCACCCGTAGTAATCGCTCCGAAGAGCTCCCAAACGCTGAAGTCGAACGCAAGTGAATGAAAGAGACACCAGCGGTCTCGGGCGCTCGAACTGATGACCGAACGAGCAGAGCGGAGTAGCGCCGAAAGCGCACTGTGAGAGACGACGACTCCTTTCGGTTCCCCAGTGGAGCCCGATGTGAAGATCACATAGGCGCGATCCGCTACTGTCGGCGGGCGCATTGGCCGAGTGCGCCGCGATGTGCGGGTAATCACCGCGGCACACATCTCGCCAGGGCCGGTGGCACCTTCGTCGACGAGAATCGTTGGTGATGCATCGAGTTCCTTGGCGATCTTGCTTAGGATGAGCTGGGCGCGGTGGGGAGGTGCGGCGGGGTCGATCGGAACATAGGCTCGACCGGATGCGAGGACAGACAGGATCGCGATCACGGCGTCTATGCTCTTTCTCATCCGCACAACCACAAGCCGGCTGGCTTCATGGGCGTCCAGTTCGCCGGCGCCCGAGAGCATCCGGTCAGCGAGCTCCGCGTAGCTGATCTCTTCGTCAGCGCTCAGGGCGATGGAGTGGGGCTGGGTGACGGCGATCGAACGGATGAGGTCGATAACCGTGAGCTCGGGCTTCGCAACTTCCACGGGGCTGGATGACGTTGATGCATCGTCGAACACGGCATCGTCGACAACGAGAGCGTCAGGCTGTGCCGTCGCGAGAGCAAGGGCTTGCATCACCTGCGCCGCTGCCGTCGGCTGATGGAAGGCATCCGACACGCCAACCTCGATGCGAATCGCATCCTGTTCATCGGCGAAGGTGATTGTGAGTGGATACGGGAGATCCGTGCGATTTATGGGAAGAGAGACCACACTAGCGCCCTCAAGTTCGAGAGCGAGATCCTGAGCGTAAAACGTCACGGCGTTGTCGATCGTCGCTCTCGACCCCGGGAACAGAACGGAGCCAGTTTCCCCGTGGATGTTGAGACCTTGAGCGCCCTGGAGGGTTCGGATACCGGAGGAGATCTGCCCGCACAGGCTCCGCCACGTCGTGCTTCCGTCGATCAAGACGGGGAGCGGAAGAGTGTTTACGAAGAAGCCGACGGCATTCTTAGCTCGATGCCCCGCACGGCCTGCAACTGGTACCCCGACGGTGATCGCCCCGGAGCCAGCAAGGCGACTCAGGACATGGGCGTGGGCGGCGAAGAGAACGGCCACCAAACCGTACTCCCCCACCATCTCGCTCTCACGCAGCGCACGAACTTCGGGCCCATCGAGCCGGAGCCGCAAGCGGGTTCCTCTGATTCGCCCACGGTCGCGAACTGCAAGTGGCAAGGAAGCTGGCTCAGGTACCGTTTCGACGAGTGCACGGTAGCGATCGATCGACCGGGGAGAGATGGGCGGCGGAGCGACAGTGCCGGGGTGCTCACCTAGACCACTTACGAGATCGGGCCATGCAGCCTCGATCGATGCGTACAGCGTCGAGATCATGCCAACGACTCGATAGAAGGAGTACGCATCGCTGACGAGGTGTGAGGCAACGAAGGAGAGGAGCAACGTGTTCCGACCGTAGTAGAAGCGGGCCGTGACCTGATGAGGATCGTGCGGGGCAATCGGAACTGATGCGAGCATCTGCTCGGTTTCCTCAAGGACCATGGCTTCGAGAAGCTCTGTCGGCGTCTGTGTCCGATCGAACTCGAGCACTCGCGCAACACCTGTTCCCGGCGCAGCGATCAAACCATCGTCAGAGTGCCGGAAGGTTGTTGAGAATGCTGTCGTAGCCGAGAATACGGCGCGTGTCGCATCGATGAGGCGAGCGCGGTCGACGTCTCCTTCGACCCGGAAGACGAATCCGAGGTCGAACGCAGTGTCGGACGGGTGGGCAGCAGAGTGCAAAAACATGCTGCGCTGTGCCGATGTTGCAGGGTAAGGGCCGAAGGTGTTCGTCATCATCACTAAGTCCTTTCGGGGGCCGAGTAGCGGGTGCGGGCAAGGTAGCGTCGCGCATCGATCGGAGCGGTGTATTCAAGGAGCTGGACCCCGGTGTTCTCGTCAAGGACCGTGACAGCGAGGATGTGGCTCGCGTCGAGACTTTGGAGGGCAACGCACGAAGAGTCGTTGCCGTCGAGAATGCGGATGTGCCGAGCGGACGGACTGCTAACTATCGTGCCCGGATGGCGGAGTAGGCCTATGCCCAGTCGTTTGAGGTGAGCTTCCTTCGCCGCCCATATCCGAGCCTTGAGAAGCTGGGCTTCGCTGGTCACGACCTTGCCGATTCGAGTGAGCTCAAGAGCGTCGAACGCACTGTTGGGGATAGATGAAGCCCGGTCAATGGCGACGACATCGACCCCGATCGCGTACCTTGCAGTAGCCGCGACCACCCAGACTCCGTCGTGGCTTGCAGAAGCACCAGCGCCAGTCGGATGTATCGGCCGACCGATGTGGTCGTACCCTGCTGGAGCGCCGCAGACGTGGTGAAGGAGGTAATCAGCCATCCGTGATCGAACCCGGTCAATTGCGCGGTGCTTGCGGGCGATCATCGCCGCTCGAGCGGCTGACGCTGGGCTCCAGCCGCCTCGATCGAGCGTTGCCAGGTCTGCGGGGAGGCGGGCCGCTACGATTCTCACGCTCATTGGCCACCGACAAGTCGGCCAAGGGCGAAGCGCATCGCGATGAGCACCGCGACCAACGCGGTGATGCCTGCGAGCCATTGAAATCCCACAGAGTAGGCCGCGACGTCGGCAGAGAGACGAACAGTGGCAGCCTCAGCTTGCGTCAGAGGAGCCGCAGCCTCTATTCGCTCGGACACAATCGACGTTGCGATCGTGCTGAGGAAAGCCACACCAAGTGAGGCCCCCAGCTGTTGGCTTGTGTTGGCGAGCGCGGAGGCAAGGCCGCCCCGTGCTGGATTAAGCCCCACGGTCGCGGAAGACATCGCGGGAGCCATAACGGTCCCGAGCCCCATCCCTATCACCACCATGGGCGCGACCAACTCTGAAACGTATTCGTCCACGGTTCCCAGACCAGACAACCAAATGAAGCCGATGCTTTGCATGAGAGGGCCAACAGTCAGGACGACTCCGAGTCCGAAGCGAGGCACAAGGAATCGCGTGCTAACGATTGCAGCGACGATCAGCCCCACAACCATGGGGAGGAAAGCGAGTCCAGCTCGCAGTGGCGAGTACCCCAGGTCCTCTTGCAGGTAAAAGGTGAGGTACACGGACGCGCCCATCTGAGCGAAGCCGACCAGTGCGATCGCGAGATACGAAGACGAACGCCGAGCGTCAGCGAGCAGGCTCAGCGGGACAAGAGGTTCAGCCGCCAATCGTTCACGGATCACGAACACGATGGCGAGAACTGCGCCGCCGACGAGCAACACGAGAGTCGATGAGTGAGTCCAGCCGTCGGATTCGGCGCACGAGAAAGCGAACACCAGCGCCGACACCGACGCGGTTCCCAACAGTAGTCCGGTCACGTCATCAAGGAGTGAACCCGAAGTTCTGCCGGCCGTGCCGCGGAGCCCATTGATCGCGACAAGGATTGTTCCAGCGACCAGGGGGACATTTATGAAGAAGCACCACCTCCAATCCCCCAACTCAGTAAGCGCTCCGCCCAGAACAAGCCCCAGCGCAGCACCAGCCCCTGCGACGGAGCCGAAGATTGCAAAGGCCTTGGACCGTCCAGCTGCCCCTGGGAACGCAGCATTCATGAGCGAGAGGTTTGTAGGGGCGAGCAACGCGGCGAAGACTCCTTGGAGGGCACGGAAAGCGATCAAAGTTCCAAAGTCATTCGCAAGGCCTCCAAGAAGGCTCGCGATGCCAAAACCTGCTGCGCCGATCAGAAAAGCGCGTTTTGCGCCAAGGAAGGTTGACACTCGTCCCCCTACAAGGAGCAGGGATCCGAATGCGAGTGTGTATGCAGTGACAGCCCACTGACGGTCAGCGCTGGCGAACCCCAGATCCAACTGCGCGTCAGGGAGCGCGACTGCAACAATCGTGGTGTCGAGAACGATGATGACTTGAGCGAGGCAGGCCGACAGAACAACCAGGGAGGGCCTGCTAGCGGCGCGTCCGAGCTGAGCTGAAACGCGGATGGTTGGGGAACCCGACATAGCCCAACCGTATGGATTCACGCCCTGCATGCGACACCGCAAATGAGGCGTGATGTGGTCCGTATGTGGTTTCCCGCAGGTCGGCCCTGTCCTGTGACGACGACGCAAGCGTTGTCGCCAAGCTCGGGCATGGGCCGTCTTGCGCTCGGGTCTGATGCATGTTTAGGTGACAGTTTGACCTGACCTATGGTTTGGTTTCCACTCGGGGTAGCTAGTCGATGGCCTTCATGAAAGGCTCGCCCACATACCACGCCCCTACCCGCCAGAGTTCCGTGCACGCGCGATCGCGCTCGTCCGCGAAGGCCGACAGATC
>NZ_QYAD01000001.1 GCF_016758255.1 Leucobacter chromiireducens subsp. chromiireducens | reverse complement strand
CCCTATAAAAGGTGTCCGGCGGTGTCCTACTCTCCCACACCCTCCCGAGTGCAGTACCATCGGCGCAGTCAGCCTTAGCTTCCGGGTTCGGAATGTAACCGGGCGTTTCCCTGACGCTATAACCGCCGTAACTCTATCAACATATCAACCACACCCACCCCACAAGGGTGTTGTGTGTGGCCGTCCGTTGGGAACCACAAAGTGGACGCGAAACATCGTTACATCTGAAAACCTATGCCCACCCAAAAGGTGGTGGAAATCAAGTCATCGGCTTATTAGTACCAGTCAGCTCCACCCGTTACCGAGCTTCCACATCTGGCCTATCAACCCAGTCATCTACTGGGAGCCTCACACACTCAAAGGTGTACGGAGATCTCATCTCGAGGCCGGCTTCCCGCTTAGATGCTTTCAGCGGTTATCCATCCCGAACGTAGCCAACCAGCCATGCCCTTGGCAGAACAACTGGCACACCAGAGGTCCGTCCAACCCGGTCCTCTCGTACTAGGGTCAGATCCTCTCAAATCTCCAACGCGCGCAGAGGATAGGGACCGAACTGTCTCACGACGTTCTAAACCCAGCTCGCGTACCGCTTTAATGGGCGAACAGCCCAACCCTTGGGACCAACTCCAGCCCCAGGATGCGACGAGCCGACATCGAGGTGCCAAACCATGCCGTCGATATGGACTCTTGGGCAAGATCAGCCTGTTATCCCCGAGGTACCTTTTATCCGTTGAGCGACAGCGCTTCCACAAGCCACTGCCGGATCACTAGTCCCGACTTTCGTCCCTGCTCGACCTGTCAGTCTCACAGTCAAGCTCCCTTGTGCACTTACACTCGCCACCTGATTGCCAACCAGGTTGAGGGAACCTTTGGGCGCCTCCGTTACATTTTGGGAGGCAACCGCCCCAGTTAAACTACCCACCAGGCACTGTCCTAAAACCCGATCAGGGTTCGTAGTTAGATATCCAATATGACCAGAGTGGTATTTCAACAACGACTCCACCAACACTAGCGTGCCAGCTTCACAGTCTCCCACCTATCCTACACAAGCCACACCGAACACCAATACCAAGCTGTAGTAAAGGTCACGGGGTCTTTCCGTCCTTCTGCGCGTAACGAGCATCTTTACTCGTACTGCAATTTCGCCGAGTTCACGGTGGAGACAGCTGGGGAATCGTTACGCCATTCGTGCAGGTCGGAACTTACCCGACAAGGAATTTCGCTACCTTAGGATGGTTATAGTTACCACCGCCGTTTACTGGGGCTTAAATTCAAAGCTTCGACCCAAAAGTCTAACCTCTCCTCTTAACCTTCCAGCACCGGGCAGGCGTCAGTCCGTATACGTCCACTTGCGTGTTGGCACGGACCTGTGTTTTTAGTAAACAGTCGTTCCCCACTGGTCTCTGCGGCCACCACACCCTTTCCGGAGTAAATCCGTATAAGTGGATGGCCCCCCTTCTCCCGAAGTTACGGGGGCATTTTGCCGAGTTCCTTCACCATGATTATCTCGATCTCCTGAGTATTCTCTACCTGACCACCTGAGTCGGTTTGGGGTACGGGCAACAGCAAACCTCACGTCGATGCTTTTCTCGGCAGCATAGGATCACCTGCTTCCCCAAACGGGTCCGCATCGTATCTCACCCAAAGCCGAAAACTATTAATAAACGACGGGCTACATACTTACACCGGGACAACCATCGCCCGGCACAGGCTACCTTCCTGCGTCACACCTCACGCTCACCACCCCAGTTCGGGTTCGCAGCCGCCACCGAACATCACCCGAAGGATCCATCCAGCTTTGGATTGCTTAGCACTACTAGTTAGGTCTTTGACGGTTTACCGCCGGTACGGGAATATCAACCCGTTGTCCATCGACTACGCCTGTCGGCCTCGCCTTAGGTCCCGACTTACCCAGGGCAGATTAGCTTGACCCTGGAACCCTTGGTCTTCCGGAGGACGGGTTTCTCACCCGTCTTTCGCTACTCATGCCTGCATTCTCACTCGTGTGGCATCCACGACTGGTTCACACCGCCGCTTCACTCGCCACACGACGCTCTCCTACCCATCCATACGGCTGGACCACGAAGGCCTACCTGTTATATGAATGCCACAACTTCGGTGGCGTGCTTGAGCCCCGTTACATTGTCGGCGCGGAATCACTTGACCAGTGAGCTATTACGCACTCTTTCAAGGGTGGCTGCTTCTAAGCCAACCTCCTGGTTGTCACAGCAACTCCACATCCTTTTCCACTTAGCACGCGCTTTGGGACCTTAGTTGGTGATCTGGGTTGTTTCCCTCTCGACTATGAAGCTTATCCCCCACAGTCTCACTGCTGCGCTCTCACTTACCGGCATTCGGAGTTTAGCTGACGTCAGTAACCTTGTAGGGCCCATCGGCCATCCAGTAGCTCTACCTCCGGCAAGAAACACGCAACGCTGCACCTAAATGCATTTCGGAGAGAACCAGCTATCACGAAGTTTGATTGGCCTTTCACCCCTATCCACAGCTCATCCCCTCAGTTTTCAACCTAAGTGGGTTCGGTCCTCCACGCGCTCTTACACACGCTTCAACCTGGCCATGGATAGATCACTTCGCTTCGGGTCTAGGACACGCGACTGAATCGCCCTATTCAGACTCGCTTTCGCTACGGCTTCCCCACACGGGTTAACCTCGCCACATATCGCTAACTCGCAGGCTCATTCTTCAAAAGGCACGCAGTCACACCAACAAAGGGTGCTCCTACGGATTGTAAGCAAACGGTTTCAGGTACTATTTCACTCCCCTCCCGGGGTACTTTTCACCTTTCCCTCACGGTACTAGTCCGCTATCGGTCATCTGGGAGTATTTAGGCTTATCAGGTGGTCCTGACAGATTCACACGGGATTTCTCGGGCCCCGTGCTACTTGGGATACACACCACGCGGTAAAACCATTTCGGATACGGGACTCTCACCCACTCCGGTCCGCCGTTCCAAGCGGTTCTCCTATAGCTTCACTCTCACGTTCGAGACTCAGCAGCGTCTCACGGCATGTCCCGCAACCCCGACCATGCAACCCCTGCCAGGTATCACACATGATCGGTTTAGCCTCATCCGGGTTCGCTCGCCACTACTACCGGAATCACTGTTGTTTTCTCTTCCTGTGGGTACTGAGATGTTTCACTTCCCCACGTTCCCTCTACCCGCCCTATATATTCAGGCGGGAGTCACCAGGTCAGCAAGCCGCCTGGCGGGGTTTCCCCATTCGGAAATCCTCGAATCACAGCCCGTTTATCGGCTCCCCGAGGCTTATCGCAGATTACTACGTCCTTCTTCGGCTCCAGATGCCAAGGCATCCACCGTTTGCTCTTAGAAACTTGAAATCACATAAGTATTCAGAAACACACACCCACCCAAAAAGATGAGCATGTGACCAATGAAATTACATTAAGAATCAGTAACACCACCAACACAAAACACACCCCCAAAAGGATACGAATCATGCGTGGCATCACTAGATGCTCGCGTCCACTGTGTAGTTCTCAACGTACGGTCGATCCCACAATCATGAGCAACACGTCCCATAACCGCAGGTCAGAAAACCAAGTCCACCCACCCCCAAAGAGGCAGATCGGCTGGTCTTCCAGGACCCAATAGTATGCACCAGAGAAACACCAACTCACACACCCACACGTTCCAACAACCCTGTCCACGAGGAACAACGCTGCGTACTAGCACAGGCGAGCAAATCAATGCTTGCATTGTCAAATGTTCCACCCATGAGCGGTTACGCATCACACGTATGGTGATGATCGCACCATTCTGCAACAACAATGTTGTTGAGTGCTCCTTAGAAAGGAGGTGATCCAGCCGCACCTTCCGGTACGGCTACCTTGTTACGACTTAGTCCTAATCACCAGTCCCACCTTCGACAGCTCCCTCCACAAGGGTTAGGCCACCGGCTTCGGGTGTTACCGACTTTCATGACTTGACGGGCGGTGTGTACAAGGCCCGGGAACGTATTCACCGCAGCGTTGCTGATCTGCGATTACTAGCGACTCCGACTTCATGGGGTCGAGTTGCAGACCCCAATCCGAACTGAGACCGACTTTTTGGGATTCGCTCCACCTCGCGGTATCGCAGCCCTTTGTATCGGCCATTGTAGCATGCGTGAAGCCCAAGACATAAGGGGCATGATGATTTGACGTCATCCCCACCTTCCTCCGTGTTGACCACGGCAGTATCCCATGAGTTCCCACCATAACGTGCTGGCAACATAGGACGAGGGTTGCGCTCGTTGCCGGACTTAACCGAACATCTCACGACACGAGCTGACGACAACCATGCACCACCTGTATAGAAGTGTCCAAAGAGTTCTGTATCTCTACAGCGTTCTTCTATATGTCAAGCCTTGGTAAGGTTCTTCGCGTTGCATCGAATTAATCCGCATGCTCCGCCGCTTGTGCGGGCCCCCGTCAATTCCTTTGAGTTTTAGCCTTGCGGCCGTACTCCCCAGGCGGGGAACTTAATGCGTTAGCTACGACACAGAACCCGTGGAACAGGCCCTACATCTAGTTCCCAACGTTTACGGCATGGACTACCAGGGTATCTAATCCTGTTCGCTCCCCATGCTTTCGCTCCTCAGCGTCAGTTACGGCCCAGAGATCTGCCTTCGCCATCGGTGTTCCTCCTGATATCTGCGCATTCCACCGCTACACCAGGAATTCCAATCTCCCCTACCGCACTCTAGCCTGCCCGTACCCACTGCAGGCCCGAGGTTGAGCCTCGGGTTTTCACAGCAGACGCGACAAGCCGCCTACGAGCTCTTTACGCCCAATAATTCCGGACAACGCTTGCACCCTACGTATTACCGCGGCTGCTGGCACGTAGTTAGCCGGTGCTTTTTCTGCAGGTACCGTCACTTTCGCTTCTTCCCTACTAAAAGAGGTTTACAACCCGAAGGCCGTCATCCCTCACGCGGCGTTGCTGCATCAGGCTTGCGCCCATTGTGCAATATTCCCCACTGCTGCCTCCCGTAGGAGTCTGGGCCGTGTCTCAGTCCCAGTGTGGCCGGTCACCCTCTCAGGCCGGCTACCCGTCGTCGCCTTGGTGAGCCACTACCTCACCAACAAGCTGATAGGCCGCGAGCCCATCCTTCACCGATAAATCTTTCCCACAACAGACCATGCGGCCATTGTGCATATCCAGTATTAGACACCGTTTCCAGTGCTTATCCCAGAGTGAAGGGCAGGTTGCTCACGTGTTACTCACCCGTTCGCCACTCTTCCACCCAGCAAGCTGGGCTTCATCGTTCGACTTGCATGTGTTAAGCACGCCGCCAGCGTTCGTCCTGAGCCAGGATCAAACTCTCCGTAAAAAATTACATGCACCCTGGTAAGCGGAATAAGCCACCACGATGCGAGTTCAACCTGACAAAACGAACATCATTACTGACGTTCATATAATTTGTCCAAAAGGAATCGCCATCAACCAAACCCACAAGGGCTTAGCGACGGGATAAATAATTGGCATTTGACAATCAAGTGCACACTATTGAGTTCTCAAAGACCAGACACCACCCGTAGAATCCCCCGAAGGAACCCTTCCGAACAGCAACTGTGCCCCAGGCAAACACCCAACCGGGCATTCGCTGCGCATTCATATAGACCGGACCGCTTGGCTTCTGCTTAGCTGCCCGGCTGCGTTGCGCTGACAAAGGAATACATTACGCAGAATCCGGGCACACCGCAAACCACACCCCGTTCCCGGGCGTGTCTCATCGTGCGGCCTGAGCTGTCCTTTCCTGGGCGCTCCCCCGGGCCTCCGACTCCTCCCCTGAGAGTGCAGAACGGGCGCGCACTCCGGGAGGAGTACGCGCCCGTTTCAGGATCACAAGTGGTGTGCGCTACTGCGCGGCACGCTCGAGCACAAGCTCGCGAACGCGTGCGGCGTCTGCCTGTCCACGCATTGCCTTCATCACCGAGCCGATGATGGCTCCTGCCGCCTGCACCTTGCCATCACGGATCTTGGCAAGCACATCGGGCTGCTCCGCAAGCGCGGCGTCAACCGCCGCGATCAGGGCGCCGTCGTCCGAGACAATTGCGAGGCCACGGGCATCAACAATCTCCTGGGCGGTGCCTTCACCGGCGATGATTCCTGCGATCACCTGGCGCGCGAGCTTGTCGTTAAGCGTTCCCTCGTCGACGAGCGCGACGACGGAAGCGATCTGCTCGGGGGTGATGAGATCCGCGGGCGCAGCGGACTGCTCGTTTGCGATGCGGGCAATCTCACCCGTCCACCACTTGCGCGCAGCCTGGGCAGGAACGCCAGCGGCAACGGTCGCCTCGATCGACGAAACGAGGCCAGCGTTGACAACATCCTGGAACTCCAGCGCTGAGAACTGCCACTCGGCCTTCAGACGACGCGTTCGCAGCGTCGGGTGCTCGGGAAGCTGCGCGCGCAACTCCTCCACGAGTTCACGCGACGGCGTCAACGGCGCAAGGTCCGGCTCCGGGAAGTAGCGGTAGTCATCCGCGTCACTCTTCGGGCGACCCGGCGAGGTCTCCCCCGTGTCCTCGTGCCAGTGACGCGTCTCCTGCGTGATGCTGCCACCCTCGCTGAGGATCTGCGCCTGACGCTGGATCTCAAACCGCACAGCGCGCTCGATCGAGCGGAGCGAGTTCACGTTCTTGGTCTCCGTGCGAGTACCGAGCACGCTCATGCCTGCGTCCTCGTTGCCGCGCGGACGCAGCGACACGTTCGCATCGCAACGCAGGTTGCCGCGCTCCATCCGAGCATCAGAGATGCCAAGCGAGAGCACCAGCTCTCGAATGGTGGCGACGTACGCCGCAGCGATCTCCGGGGTGTCTGCCTCGCCGCCGAAGATCGGGCGGGTGACAATCTCAACGAGCGGGACGCCCGCGCGGTTGTAGTCAACCAGCGAGTACTCGGCACCCTGGATGCGCCCGGTGGAGCCACCCACGTGGTTCAGCTTGCCGGCGTCCTCCTCCATGTGCGCACGCTCGATCGGAACGTGGATGACACGCCCCGAGGCCAGCTCGATCTCGACCGAGCCATCGTGGGCGATGGGATCATCGAACTGCGAGATCTGGTAGTTCTTCGCCATGTCGGGGTAGAAGTAGTTCTTGCGCGCGAAGCCAGACACTTCTGCGATCTCGCATCCGAGTGCGAGCCCCAGGCTGATTGAGTACCGTACGGCCTCATCGTTCACCACGGGGAGCGAGCCCGGCAGGCCGAGGCACACCGGGGTGAGGTTCGTGTTCGGCTCCGCACCAAAGGTGTTGGGGGCCGAGGAAAACATCTTGGTCTTCGTGTTCAGCTCGACGTGCACCTCGAGGCCGATCACGGGCTCGAAGCGCTCCAGCGCCTCGGCGTAGTCCATAAGCTTCGTCTTTGCCATTACGCGTTCGCCTTCCCGGTCGGGGCGCCTGCAAGGGACGGCGCCTGTGCCCAGAAGGGCGCTCCGTCGCGGTCGGTGATGAGCTGCTCAATCGCAGCCCCCGCCTGGTAGAGGCGTGCATCCTCAAATGCGGGAGCCATGAGCTGCAAACCGACAGGCAGTCCGTCTTCGCTTGCGGTGCCGATCGGCAGGCTGAGGCCCGGGATACCTGCGAGGTTCGCGGGAATCGTGGTCGCGTCGTTCAGGTAGTCCTGCATCGGATCGCCGCCGTGTGTGCCGAGCGCCCACGCCGTGGTCGGCGCGGTGGGCGACGCGATCACGTCCACCTGCGCGAACGCCTGGGCAAAGTCGCGCTGGATCAGGGTGCGCACTTTCTGGGCGCTGCCGTAGTACGCGTCGTAGTAGCCAGCCGACAGGGCGTACGTGCCGAGGATGATGCGTCGCTTCACCTCAGCGCCGAAGCCCGCCGCACGGGTTTCACTCATGACGCCCTCAACGGTCCCACCGCCCTGCGGCGTGACACGAAGGCCGAAGCGCACGGAATCGTACTTGGCGAGGTTACTCGAGGCTTCCGCCGGCAGAATCAGGTAGTACGCAGCGACCGCGTACTCAAAGTGAGGCGCATCGATCTCGACGATCTCCGCCCCCTGCGCGGCGAGCAGCGCAAGCGACTCGTCAAAACGAGCCTTGACCCCGGGCTGCACGCCATCGATCATGAGCTGCTTTACGACACCGACGCGGAGCCCCTTCAGGCTCGTGGGGTCGGCACCGGCGCGCGCTGCAGCCGCCATCGACGGCCACGCATGGTTCAGCGATGTGGAGTCGTGAGCATCATGCCCGGCGACGACATCGTGGAGAAGCGCAGTATCGAGCACGGTGCGCGCGCACGGCCCGATCTGGTCGAGAGAGGAGGCCAGGGCGATTGCACCGTAGCGACTCACGCCGCCGTAGGTCGGCTTCGCGCCCACGGTACCGGTGAGGGCTGCAGGCTGACGGATCGAGCCACCCGTGTCCGAGCCGAGCGCGAGCGGGGCCTCGAACGCGCCAACCGCAACCGCGGAGCCGCCGCCGGAGCCGCCCGGCACTCGCGTCTGATCCCACTGGTTGTGCGTCGGGCCGTACGCCGAGTTCTCCGTTGCGGAGCCCATGGCGAACTCGTCCATGTTCGTCTTGCCAATGTTCACAAGACCCGCCGCGCGCGCCTTGGCAACGGCGGTCGCGTCGAAGGGCGAACGGTACCCCTCGAGGATCTTCGAACCGCTCGTCGACGGCATGTCCGTCGTGACGAGAACGTCCTTGATCGCGAGCGGCACACCGGCGAGCTCACCAAGCTGCTCCCCCGCCGCGCGACGCTCATCAACCGCGCGGGCCGCGGCAAGCGACGCCTCCGCGTCGGTCGCGAGGAATGCGTGCAAGTTGCCATCCACGGCGGTGATCCGATCGAGGTGGGCCTGCGCTGCTTCAACAGCAGAGACCTCGCCGGCAGCGAGCTTTGCGGACAGCTCGGCCGCGGTCAGCTGAATCAGTTCAGACACTACTGCTCCTCCCCCAGAATCGAAGAGACGCGGAACATTCCGTCAGTGGTCTCCGGCGCATTCGCGAGCGCCTGCTCGCGGGTGAGCACGTCGGCGATCTCGTCCGGGCGGGTCACGTTGTTGAGCGGGATCGGGTGGCTCGTCGCGGGGACGTCTGCACCCGCAACTTCGCTCACCTTCGCGATGTTCTCGAGAATCGAGCCGAGCTCAGTCGTGAGCGAATCGATCTCAGCGTCGGTGAGGGCGATTCGGGAAAGACCGGCGAGATGCTGCACGGTCTCAGCCGTGATCTCTCCGCTCGATGCGGCGCGCTCGGCCGCAGAAGTTTCAGGCATGCTGCTCCATCATGGCTTCGGGTGTGGTGTCAACCCCTCTATCCTAGCGAGCAGCCAGCGCTCTCGACCCGTCAGGCCCCCTGAAACGCTTCGTTCACCTTCCCGCTGAAGCTCGTACTTGCTTCAGGGTCGAAGCGGAGTTCAGCCTCAGCGGTGAAGTCGAGCTGCGTGAGCTCCACCCATACGACGTTGGGGTTGCTCGTCGACTCGTAGAAGAACCGTCGATCGCTCAGGTCGGCGACCGTGCGCCAGCGAGTGGTCGAGACGTTCGGTCGCACGGGATCGGCCGTGCCAAACGGCGCGGAAGCATTGCGGATCACGCTGAACGCGTACGCTGCGGCGGCACGTGCGCTCTCGGTCTCGGGGAGACGGGCAGAATAGAACGCGGCACGAGCAAAGCGATCCGGCGAGTCGGTGCCGCCGGGAAGCGGCAACTCGCCACCCAATCCCGCGTAGCGCTGCTCGAGTTCCAGCTGCTCCGAGTAGACGGGAGAGTTGGCCATGACGGTGAACTCAGTGCCGTGGTGCACGACCATCTCGCCGGCGATGAACTCGATGATGGCGGAATCGCCGCTCGGATCACCCAGCGCGATGTGGCCAGTACCGGGCTTACCGCCGATATCGAGCGGGATGATCTGGACGTTGCTCTCCTGCAGCCACGCGACGGCCGCTGCGGTAGTGGCGAAGCGATCCAGCAAGCACTGAATCGCCTGCGCAAGCGCGAGACCGGGACGGGCCGCGTCGCGCTCTCCGTAGTCGGATTCTGCCAGGTAGAGCCCACTCACCTGGAGACCGACCTCGTTCAGGCCGTCCACGGCGATGGCGCCGTACATCAGACAGACGACACTGCCGTACTCCGAACGCCAGCTGAAGGACCCCGGATCCCCGGGCGCGCTCTCGCGCTCGACACCGCGCGGCCGCACAGCAAGCACCGTCCGAGTGTCCTCGAACCAGTCCATGCTGCGCCCTACCAGGACGTTTCCGCTGCCGGGCGTACCGAGCGAAGACCACAAGAATCGCGTGCACATACTTCACACATTAGCGGGCGTGTTGCCCGTGCGTCACCCCAGTACGACTGGAGTTTCGCTCCGCGTGCCATCCGTGTTCCAGAAGCCTGAGCAGCCGCGCCGATGGCTGTCCACAATGTGGGTGTCCACGATGCCAATCGCGCTCATGAGCGCGTACATCGTGGTGGGCCCGACAAAGCGGAAGCCTCTCCGCTTCAGTTCTTTCGCGAGGGCTTCCGACTCCTTCGACGTTGCAGGGACCTGTTCCTCCGTAGCGGGCGCCGGCGAGCGCTCCGGCATCGCAGACCACACCAGCTCGGTCAGGGTGGTCTCTCCTGCCGCGGCGAGGTCCTGGGTGACCCGAGCGTTGTGGATGGTCGCCTCGACCTTCCGCCGGTTTCGAACGATTCCCTCGTCTGCGAGGAGCCGCGACACGTCTGCCTCATCGAACTTCGCAACCCTCGCGGGATCGAAGTCTGCAAACGCCCGCTGGAAGGCCTCTCGTTTCTTCAGAATGGTCAGCCAGGACAGACCCGATTGAAACGCTTCGAGACTGAGACGTTCGAACACACCTCGGTCGTCGGTCACCGGCATTCCCCACTCGGTGTCGTAGTAGACCGTCAGCCGGGGATCCTGTGTGGCCCACGCGGTGCGGGTTGGAGCAGCGGCACGCTGGCTCATGTCGTTGTCCTTTCGGTCACCCGGCCCGGCGTCTCCGCGCTGGGTGGTCCCAGGCTAGTCAGCGTGCGCTCCCCCTGGAGCGCTCTGGCAGGGAATGTGGATAACTCGTGTGGCTACTCCGCAGTCAGCCCGAGCGCCGCCGGCCCCTCGGTCACGAGGATCGCGAACTGCGCAGCGTCGAGCACCGGAATGCCCAGCTCCTCTGCCTTTCCGAGTTTGGACCCTGCTCCCGGTCCGGCCGCGACAAAGTCGGTCTTCTTGGACACGCTCGATGCAGCCTTCCCACCCGCTTGGATAATCGCCTCTTTCGCGCCGTCACGTGTGAAGCCGTCGAGGCTGCCCGTCGCGACGATCGTGAGGCCAGCGAGCACGCCGCCCTCCGCTACCGCGGCGCCGGGGCCAGGGTGCCCCGGAGTCGCCCATTGAACGCCCGCAGCGGTCCACCGCTCAACGATCTCCAGATGCCAGTCGACCGTGAACCACTCCTGCAGCGACTCCGCAATGATGCCGCCCACGCCGTCGACCTCGGCCAGTTCCTCGAGCGAGGCTGCGCGGATCGCATCGAGCGAACCGAACCACTCGGCAAGCGCACGCGCCGCGACCGGCCCAACATGCCGAATGTTGAGTGACACGAGCAGCCGCCAGAGCGGCTTCGTCTTTGCGCGCTCCAGCTCCGCAAGGAACGTCTCCGCGGTCTTCGACGGCAACGTCTCGCGGTAGTTCTTCTTGATGCCCGCAGCGCGGCGCTCGGCCGGCGACTTCTCTTCCCACCCGGGCGGGTAGCTCGCGGCGCTGAGCCGCTGGAACGGCGCACGGCGCACCGGTTCACCGGTCTCCTCATCGATACGCTGCTCGCCCGTCTCAGCATCGCGCACGATCACTTCGATCGGCACGAGCTGCTCGAGCGTCAGCTCGAAGAGTCCTGCTTCCGTCTCGAGCGGCGGCGTCGCCGGGGTCTCCGGCTGGGTGAGCGCCGCGGCGGTGATCTCGCCAAGTACCTCGACGTCGAGAGCGCCTCGCGAGCCGATGTGCTCCACACGGCCGCGCACCTGCGCAGGGCACGCGCGAGCGTTCGGGCAGCGAAGGTCGATATCGCCCTCTTTCATGGCGCGAAGCGGCGTGCCGCACTCCGGGCAGGTCTCGGGCATACGCCACTCCACCTCGGAGCCGTCACGCAGCTCAAGCACGGCGCCCAATACCTCAGGGATCACATCGCCGGCCTTCCGCAGCACGACGGTGTCGCCGATGCGCACGCCCTTCGCCTGCACCACCTCCTGGTTGTGCAGGGTCGCCTGACTGACCGTGGACCCGGCGACCTTCACCGGCGCCATGACCGCGTATGGGGTTGCGCGACCGGTGCGGCCCACCCCCACTCGGATGTCGAGCAGCTTGGTGTGCACCTCCTCCGGCGGGTACTTGTAGGCAATGGCCCAGCGCGGCGCCCGGCTCGTCTCCCCGAGCTCGGAGTGCAGCGCGAGCTCATCGATCTTCACCACGATGCCATCGATCTCGTGCTCGACATCGTGCCGATGCGCCCCGCGGTCCTCGATGAACTCGGTCACCTCATCCACGGTCTCGAACACGCGCGAGTGCGGCGAGACTGGCAGGCCCCACTCTCCCAGCAGGCGGTACGCGTCCGACTGGTTCTCGAAGTCTGGGTGCTCCCATGCGCCGATCCCGTGCACGTACAGCGAGAGCCGCCCGAGTCGTTCACGCATGAGGCCCAGTTCAGCCGCAGACTTCTTCTCTGCCCGCTGCCGGAGGCTGCCCGCGGCAGTGTTTCGGGCGTTCGCGAACTCGGGGTAGCGGACCGTGATCTGATCGTCGGCCTTCCCGCGCGCCCGCTGCTCTGCCGCGTAGGCTGCCTGCAGCTCGTGCTGCCGCTCATTGAGCCAGGCGAAGTCGATCCCGCGCAGGAACACCTCACCTCGCGCTTCGAAGAACTCGGGGATCCCAGTTCCACTCAGCTCGCGCGGGATCGCAGGGATGAAGTCAACGTTTTCCGTGATGTTCTCTCCGACGCGCCCGTCACCACGGGTGGTCGCAGTTTCGAGCACCCCGTTCCGATACGCCAGGCTAATCGCGAGACCATCAATCTTCAGCTCCGAGAGCCAGCGTACGGGGCGCCCCGCCGCCGCGCGGGTCTTCTCCGCCCACTCTCGAAATTCCTCAAGTGAGAAGACATTGTCGAGGCTCAGCAGGCGTTCGGCGTGCTCGTGCTCAGGGAAACCTGCGGATACAACCGCCGCGCCGACCTCACGCGTGGGGCTATCTTGCCCGGCGAGCTCGGGGAATGCGCGCTCCAGCGCTTCAAGCCGGTGGAACTGCTCGTCGTACTCCGCGTCGGAGACAAGACTCGCGCCCTCGGAGTAGTAGGCGCGACGAAGCCGCTCAATCTCGACGGTCAGGCGCTCAGCCTCCTCGCGAGCCGCAGCAAAGTCGCTCGGCAGCGCTGCGGCCGGCTCGGACTGCGCTGCGAGCCCGGGGGTCTCAGCGGGAAGATCGGAGTTCGTGTTCACGCCACAATTCTAAAGCCGAGCCCTGACATTGCGGCGGGCGCACCCACGCGGGGTGGCTACAGTGGGCTCCTCAGCGCGATCTGCTCGAGCGGCAGTGCACGATCGATCGTGAACTGGCCGAGCACACGCGTGCCGATGTACAGCACCGCGGTCTGCCCGGGCGCAACGCCGAGCAGCGGCTCCGCGTGTTCCAGGTCAATATCGACGACGATCTCGTGACTCGCGTCGGCGCGGTGCTGCTCCGTGCGCTCGTGCTCGGTGATCGGCACGAGACGGGCGGTCGCGGGAACCGGCTCGGCGTGTGCGCGGATCTGCACCTCGCAGGTGAACTCTCGCACGGGATCGAAGCCCGGCTCGCCAGCCCAGCTGAAGCGTCCGCCGGCGATACGCGAGATCTCCAGCTGCTCCTTGGGGCCGACGACCACCTGGTTCGACACCGGGCGGATCGAGAGCACGTAGCGCGGCTTCCCATCTGCCGCAGGACGACCGAGCTGGAGGCCGCGCCGCTGGCCCACGGTGTAGCCGTGCGCACCATCGTGCTGCCCAATCACGTCACCCTGCTCATCGAGGATCTCCCCCGGTGTGCGCGTCACGTGATCGGAGAGCCATCCGCGCGTGTCCCCATCGGGGATGAAGCAGATGTCGTGGCTGTCGGGCTTCTGCGCGACCTGGATTCCGCGCTCGGCGGCCTCCGCCCGGATAAGATCCTTCGACGGCGTGTCACCCAACGGGAAGTAGCAGTGCGCCAACTGACGCTCGGTGAGCACTCCAAGCACATAGGACTGGTCCTTCGACCAGGCGCTCGCGCGGTGCAACTCACGGCCAGCCGGACTGTCGATCAGCGTGGCGTAGTGCCCTGTCGCGACCGCATCGAATCCCAGGGCAATCGCCTTGTCGAGCAGCGCAGCAAACTTGATCTTCTCGTTGCACCGCATGCACGGGTTGGGGGTGCGTCCCGCGGCGTACTCGGCGATAAAATCGTCAACCACGTCCTCCTTGAACCGCTCGGAGAGATCCCACACGTAGAAGGGAATGCCGAGCAGGTTCGCGGCGCGCCGCGCATCCATCGCGTCCTCGATCGTGCAGCAACCCCGAGACCCCGTACGCACGGTTCCCGGCATGCGGCTGAGCGCCAGGTGCACGCCAACGACCTCGTGACCGGCTTCGACCGCGCGCGCAGCGGCGACCGCGGAGTCGACGCCTCCGCTCATAGCTGCCAAAACTTTCACCAGAGTATTCTAGGCCAGTCCGGCGGATCGTGCCCGCACCAGTGCATCCGGGAGCGCGGCGAGCAGCTGCTCAATCTCCGCGGCCTCAGAACTCGCGGCGAGCGTGAAACGCAGCGCGCCTGCAGCCTCCGCTTCAGACGCGCCGAGCGCGCGAAGCACGTGCGAGGGCTCGGCAACTCCCGCCTGGCAGGCGGAGCCCACCGACACCGACACGCCGGCGGCATCCAGGAGAAACACGAGCGAGTCGCCCTGACACCCCGGGAACGTGAAGTGCGCATTTCCGGGAAGCCGTTCCGGGCCGGGCCGCGGGCCGCGCAGCACAGCGCTCGGATCAATCTCGTGAATGCCGCCGATGAGTTCGTCTCGGAGCTGCGTGAGCCGCGCGATGGTCGCCGCACGGGGTTCCCCACCCGCACCGAGTGTTTCAGCGAGCGCTGCGGCGAATGCGACCGCGCCGGCGACATCCTGCGTTCCCGATCGTCCACGCTGCTGCGTTCCACCGTGGAACAGGGGCTCAATCGTCGCGCGGCGCGACACGAGCAGCGCGCCCACGCCAACGGGCCCGCCAATCTTGTGCGCCGAGACGCTCACCGCAGCGGCCCCGGAACGCGCGAAGTCGATGGGGATCTGGCCCAGCGCAGCGATCGCATCCACGTGGACGGGCACGCCCACCTCGGCAGCGACCGCGCAGAGCTCAGTGACCGGTTGCACGGTGCCCACTTCGTTGTTCGCCCAGAGGAACGACACCAGTGCGACCTCGCTGGGACCGGCCTCCGCGAGGGCGGCGCGCAGGGTCTCGGGATGCAGGCGGCCCTCGGCATCGAGCGGCAGCCAGATCAGCTGCGCCCCCTGCGTGTCGCGGAGCCACTCGGCGGCCTCGATCGTGGCGTGATGCTCGCCATCAGCAACCAAGATCGTCGCCCCGGATCCCGCTGCTCGGCGCCCCCAGTAGAGCCCCTTGAGTGCGAGATTGACCGACTCGGTGCCACCGCCGGTGAGAATCAGCTCGGCGTGATCGCAACCGAGTGCCGCGGCGATCTCACCGCGAGCCGTCTCGAGGCGGTCACTCGCATCCTGGCCATGCGCGTGTGTCGAAGCCGGGTTGCCCACGGTGCGAAGCGCCGCAAGGTACGCCGCCGCCACCCCGTCGGACATCGGCGAGGTGGCGGCGTGATCCAGGTATGCGCGCACGGCTGAGCGGTGCGGGATCAGTACAGGAGGTTTGCGAGTCGGCCGCGCGCCGCAATGACGCGGGGATCTGCCACGCCGACCACCTCGAAGAGTTCCAGGAGACGCTCGCGAACCGTCGCGCGATCGTCCGCGTCACTCGCGGAGAACAGCTCGAGCAGGCGGAGGAACGCGTCCTCAATATGCCCACCCGACACGTCGAGGTCGGCGACGGCGAGCTGCTCGGTGACGCCCGTGGGCGCTGCGGCCGCGGCCGAGCGGATCTCGTCTGCGGAGCGACCGCTCAGACGATCGAGCAGACGCATCTGCACGAGCGCTGCACGAGCGACGTGATCAGCCGGCGCCTTCGCGAGCACGGCCTCCCACTCCGTGATCGCCGCTGCGAAGTCGCCACGCTCGGCGGCCTCGACCGCGGCGAGGTGGGCTTCGGGGATCTGTGGTTCAGCGGGGACCTCGGGCGCTTCGCCTGCATCGGGCGCGGAGACTCGGCCGGTGACGCCGTGCTGCTCTGCGAGCTGAAGCAGCTGAGCGAACAGTTCGCGAAGCTGCGGTTCGGGCTGCACGCCCTGGAACAAGGGCACGGGGCGTCCGCCAACGAGCGCGACAACGCTCGGCACGGACTCCGCCTGGAACGCCTGCGCGAGGCCCGGGCTCGCATCCACGTCGACGCGGGCGAGCATCACGCGCCCCTCGTGCTCGCGAGTGATCTGTTCGAGCACGGGAGTGAGCGTCTGTGCGGGTTCGCTCCACGACGCGCCAAGCACAAAGACGACGGGCACGATGCTCGACAGCTGCGCGACCTGTTCGAACGCAGCGTCGGTGACATCCATGACGAGCGACGGCACGTCAACCACGCGCGAGTCAGCGCTGCTCGCACCGCCGGGCGCCCCGGGGGCACTCGCGGCAGCCCCACCCGGGGCGCCCGCCTGCGCGCGCGCCGCGAGGTGGCTGAGGTCGACCCCGCCTCCGGGGATGCGTTCGGGCATCTGCTGCGCCATGGTTAGTTCCTCACTCCTACGAGCTCGCTCGTGACGCCGAGCAGCTCAATCTTGGTTCCGGCGGTCTTGCTGGGCACGTAGAACAGCATCTGGTGTGCGACTTCCTGGATGAGCTTGTCCTGCTCGCCCGTGAGGCCGGACAACGCGGTCACCGCGTCCTTCGCCTGCGGCTTGTATCGTCCACCCGCGGCGTCGACGATCTGCTCCTCGATGACGGTCGTGGCGACAAGCGCCCCACCCGCGCCGGTCGAGAGCGCGATCGGCTTCGAGTCACCCTGCTTCGCCTGCACGGAGAAGCGCATCGTCTGGCCCTTCCCGTCGGAGGCGGACTGCGCCTCGGCCGCACGAGCCTTACCGTAGCTGTCGAGCAGAGTGTCGGTCTCGAGGTCGAAGAACTCAGCCTGCTCCGCATCCTTGCCGTTCTGCAGCAGCGCTGCGTACGCCTCACCCACCTTTGCGGGTGCGAGCGTCAGCGTCTCGATGTCATTCGAGAGCAGTGCCGTACCGTCCTCTGCGGGGGCTGCCTGCGGCATCGAGATGCCGCCGCGGAGCGCGATCACGCGCGACACGAGGTAGTTCTCGTGCGGCGTCTGCTGCGTCAGCACCAGCGCAAGCGAGGGCGATGCGGGAGCGTCTGCTGCGGCGTCCTCCCCGTCTGCCGGCGCCTGGGCGCCACCCGCGGTGGAGGCAACGGTGACGAACAGCGTGCGCGGCCACCCTTCGGTGCTCTGCACGAGCTGGTAGTCCAGCTCTTGGTCTGTGAGCCGCGGCGGGAGCACCGCATAGTCCGCCTGCTTTGCGCGGATCTTGTAGTTGGCGGTGCGCTGCGCGAGAGCATCGCCGGTGAATCGCTCTGCGAGCAGCGTCGCATCGAGCTCGTCATCGCTCAGCCCAGCTGTCTCAGACACGCGCTGCACAATGCGCTGGAGCTGCCCCTCGGTCACCGGCACGGGAGCGACCGCAGATGCGGTGGGCGCTGGCGCCTCCTCCGTTGCGGCAGGCTGATCGAACTGCGGCCAGTAGCTCGCGGAACATCCGCTCAGACCCAGCGCTGCCGTCAGGCCGATCACGGGGAGTGCGGAGCGGCGGAGGGACCGCAGGCGGCTCGGCGCTGCGCTGCGCTGCGCGGTGTCGCCGGGCTTCGCGTTCGACTGCTCGGGCTGCGACGCCGGCTCTGGAGCTGACGCGGGCGCAGCATCAGGCGCGACACCGCCGTCGGCGGCTGGCTGACTCGGCGCTTCGCGATCCCGATCCGCTGCGGGCGTGGAGGTCTGCGACTCCGCGGACTCACCACGGCCGCCCCGCGAGAACGCATTCCGGATGCCTTGCAAGGGCCCCTTGCGCCCACGGCGCGGGCCGAGGCCTCGACGATCATGGTCGACCGCGAGGAGGTACTGGAGTCCGCCCAAGATCGCAAGCACGCCGCCCGCGGCGAGCAGGGGCCCGGCCCAGGGGGTATTCCGATCCTGTGCCCATACGAGCGACACGTCCTTCGGCACCGGCTGCGAGCCGTCGGAGGCGATGAGCACCGACTGATCCGCCGTGAGCGCCACCGGTACTCGGAGCGTCTCGGTCTCTGTTCCGGTTCCCGCCTCGTCGATGACGCGCTCCTCAAGCCAGAGGTCGGATCCGCGCGGATCGAGCCCTGTCTTCGCGGCCTCTGCTTCGCTGGTGGTCGCGTCGTCCGCGGGTGCCGCGTCGATCGCGGGCGCGATGAGCGCGCTCAGCAGCTTCTTACCGTTCGTGTCGACCGACAGCTCAGCGTGCGAGAACGGTTCGACCCAGCCGCGCACGTCGCGCGTTGCCCCGGTTGCCACGAATGCGTTCTCGCCCTTCACGACCACGTTCGCCTGCCCCGGCACCTTCGCGAAGTCCGCGCCATCGATCACCGCGTATGCGGTTTCGGACTTTGTGTCGACCGGGAAGCTGATCTCTGCCGGGCCCGCCAGGAATGTTCGCTGGCCCAGCCCCAGAATCAGCAGCACGCCTGAGAGCGCGAGCGTCGCAATCGCTAGCACGTATCGCACGTGAGCTCCTCCACAAGTTTGTTCGTCGGGATCCTGCCCCTGAGACGGTGGCCTCGGGTACGCAAAATGGGTCCCTCAACGCTCCACGCTACCGGAGCTTTCCGTGTGGCACATGCGGAACGTCTCGATATTTGCCCCTGGGACCGCGCAGATCACTGCACGGCACCCCCCGATGTGAACTATCATGAACCCTTACATGCCCGCGCCGCCACCCCGGCTTCTTTTTCTCACGCGCGCGGGAACGCCCCCGTTTCAGATTCCGGAGAACACGTGTCCGAAGCAGCCCAGCCCTTCTCCCCCGCCTTCCGCGGCTACAACCGCGAGGAGGTCGACGAGCGGCTCGGAGCACTGACTGGGCACATCGCGACGCTACAGTCCCATCTCGAAGCAGTGCAGTCCGCGCACCAGCAGGCGAGCACTCTGGGTCAGGAGCAGCGTCAGCTGATCGCCGAGTTGCAGGAGCAGGTCGCTGAGCTGGGTGCGAGCGGGTACTCCGGGCTCGGCCTTCGCGTCGAGAAGAGCCTGCAGGTTGCCGAGGATCACGCGCAGCGCCTCATGGCTCAGGCCGACCTCGACGCGGAGAAGCTGCGTCGCTCTTCAGAGGAGGAGAGCGCGCGAGTCTTGGCAGCGGCGCAGGCCCGCGCCGACGAGCTGGTGCGCTCGGCATCGGAGCAGGCCGAGGTGCTCATCACCGGTGCACGCACCGATACGGCTGAGCAGGATGCGGCGGCGAACGCTGAGCGCGAACGCCTCATCGATGAGGCGCGTCGCTCCGCCGAACTGACGCGAAGCTCCGCCGAGCGCGAGGCCGCGGCGGCACGGGAAAGTGCCCATCGCACCGCACAGGCTGCGCTTGCTACCGCGCAGGCCGAGGCTGAGCGTGTCACCGCCGAGGCGCGAGCCGCCGCGGATGAACTGCGCAGCGAGACCGAGCGCAGCGCGGTGACGCTGGCCCGACAGCAGGAAGAGAGCGCGCGCGAGGCAGAGCTCGAGCGGGCCCGACTGGTGCGCGAGGGTGAGCGCGCTCGCGCGGAGTTTGCCGCATCCCGCCAGCGCGAGGAGGCTGAGCAGGAAGAGCGGTTCACTGAGCGCAGCCGCCAGCTTGAGGCCGAGGCGGATTCGCAGCGTCGCGCACTGAACACTGAGATGGAGTCGCTCCGCGGTCGCATTGCACAGGAGCGTGCCGAGCACGACGCCGCACTTGCGAGTGAGCGCGAGCAGCACGATCGCCGTATCGCCTTTGAGCAGCAGACCCACCAGGACCGGGCCGCACAGGAGCGCACCGAGCACGAGGCGGCGATCGCCCGCGAGCTCGAAGCGCACCGCGCCGAGCTCGCGACGCTGACGGATCAGGCCCGACGCGAGCAGGAACGGCTGACCACCCTCGCGGAGCAGGAGCGCGGGGATGAGCGCAGCGCTCTCGAGACCGAGCTTGCTGCCGCCCGCGAGGAGCAGGAGAAGCTCCTCGCGGGCGAGTTCAGTGCGCACCGCGAGCGGATCGGCGCCGAGCGCGAGACGCACGACATGGCGATTGCGCAGGAGCGTGCACAGCATGACGAGTCGCTTCGCGCGGAAATCGTTGCGCACGAGGCTCGCCTCCGCGACGAGCAGGAGGCGCACGACACCCGCATCGCAGCAGAGCTCGATGCGCACCGGACCACGCTCACATCTGAGCGGGATCAGCACGATGCCGCCCTCTCCGAAGAGCGGTCCGCCCATGACGCGCAGATCGCAGATGAGCGAGACAAGCACGAGACCCGGATCGCGAGCGAGCGCGAAGAACACGAAGCTCGCATCACCGCGGAGCGCGCGGCGCACGAGGACGGGATCGCCGCGGAACGCGCGGCCCACGAGGAGCGAATCGATGCGGAGCTCGCCGCGCACAATGCACGGATCGATTCCGAGTCGACGGCGCACGCCGACCGCATCGCCGCAGAGCTCGCTACGCACGCCCAGGAGCTCGATTCGGCGCGCACAGCGCAGGACGCCGCTCTCGCCGCTGAGCTCGCGGACCACACCGCACGCATTGCTGAGGAGCGCCACGCTCACGAAGAGCGCATCGGTGGCGAACTCGTGACCCACCAGGACCGTCTCATCACCGAGTGGGAGACGAACCTCGATCAGATTGCCACGGCTCAGCAGGCTCACGCCGACGAGATCAGCACGGAGCGCGAGCGTGCAACGCAGCTTGCGCTGCGCGAGCGTGCAGCGCACGAGGCAGCCCTCAACGACACAGCGGCTGCGCAAGAGGAACGCCTCGCCGCACAGCTTGCCACGCACCAGCAGCAGCTCGCGGATGAGCTCGCAGCGGAGACTGAGCGGGCCAGGATCCTGCGCGAGGAAGCCGCGGAGGCTCTCGGCCTGGAGCGAGAGGAGCTTGAGTTGCGGATGGAACGCGAGCGCGCGCAGCTCAAGGCAGACCTTGCCCGCGAGCGGGAAGAGCACGATCGAGAGATCGCCGCGGCGCTCGCGCAGCACACTGAGGAGCTCCGCGTTGCGCGCGAGACCCACGAAGCCGCGATCGCGCGCGAGGTCGCCGCGCAGCGCGCTGCAGTCACCGAGGAGACGGATCTGCTCCGCGCTGACACGGTTGCCGAGCTCGCGGAGTACCGGAGCACAGAAGAGGCCCAGCTTGCCGCGCAGCGCGCGGAGACCGAGGATCGCCTGCGCGAGCTGCAGGAGCAGATTGACACCGATACTCGCGCGTTCGCGCTGAACTCCACGCAGCAGCGCGAGGAACTCGAGCAGGATCTCGCGGAGCGGCAGCGCACCGCCGCAGAAGCAGCCGAGCGTGAGACGACCGCGGTCTCAGCGGAGCTCGCGGAGCTGCGTGGTCAGCTCGAGGCCGCACGCGCCGAGTACGAGATCATTACTCGGGACGCCGCGCAGGAGGCACGAACGACGCGCGCCACTGCGGAGCGTCAGGCCGCCGAAATCGTTCTGGAGGCTGAGCGCCGCGCACAGTCGACCTTCGCCGCGGCCGAGGACCGGGCGTCGAAGGTGCTGGCTGCTGCTGAAGATCGGATGACCCAGCTGAAGGTGGAGCGCGGCGCGGTCGCCCGATACTTCGAGAGCCTCGGCGAGGTCATCACGAACGCGCAGAAGATGAGCACCGTTGCCGGTCGGCTCGTTGATGCTCCGGTTGCCGATGCGCTCACGAGCGACGACGCCCAGGCAGGCGAGGCGAGCGGCACGCCCGAGGCCGGCGGCACCACGCAGCCCGCAGCCCAGTAGCTCGCTTCCGTGTGGCGGTGCCGAGCGCACCGCCACACCGGCACTCACTCCCCCTCTGACAGACTGGACCCATGACTCTTACGGCTGCAGCAGACGGATCCGCACTCGGAAACCCCGGCCCCGCTGGATGGGCCTGGGTGATTGATGATGCGCAGTGGCGTGCCGGTGGGTGGCCGAAGGCGACGAACAACCAGGGCGAGCTCATGGCGGTGCTCGATCTCCTGATCGCGACCGCTGATCGAGCCCAGGAAGAGCTGCTGATCCTGTGCGACAGCCAGTACGTGATCAACTCGGTGACGCAGTGGATGCCAGGCTGGAAGCGCCGTGGCTGGCGAAAGGCTGACGGCAAGCCCGTGCTCAACCGGGATCTCCTTGAGCGCATCGACACGGCGCTCGAGGGTCGCAAGGTGCGGTTCGAGTGGGTCAAGGGCCACGTCGGTCACCCGCTGAACGAGGCCGCCGACGATCGCGCGCGCGCCGCTGCAACCGCCTTCAAAGCAGGGCGGGCACCGGATGCGGGCCCCGGGCTCGCCGACGCCGCCCCACGGACCTCACCTCAGCTTGATGTGAGCTCCTCCACGTCCGCGGCAGAGCCGACGCTCTTCTAGCTCGCGCGGTACCACGGAGCTCGGGCTACGCGAGACGCCAGCAGTGCGCGTGGTAGTGCCGGCGATCCTGCACCGCGGCGCCGTCACCAAAGAGGTGCTCCGCTGACCACGCCACCACATGCGCCTGACCGATCGGAATCCCTGAGCCGCAATCCGGGCAGCGGTACTCCTTCTCGGCGCGCGCTGCAGAGATCTCACGCACGAACCACTCTCGTCCGCGTCTCGTGACGCGCTGAGCTCCTCCGTGCGCAAGGCGGGAAACGTCACGCAACTCGCTCGGAGGCGTGCGACGGTGCTTACGCGGCATAGCGGGCCTGGATCACCACCAGTGGTTTGCGGTCCAGAACGCGTACGCGTCCTTCCAGCTGCCATAGCGATCCGTCGCATACCCGGTCGCCCACCGCAGGTTGTCTACCGGGTCGTAGCCGTTCCCGGGAACCTTCGAGCAGGGGTAGGCCTGGATGAGTCCGCAGGCGCCCGAGCTCGCGTTCGTTGCGTTCGGGTTCCAGCTGCTCTCCTTTGAGGCGATGTAGTCAACGAAACCCCAGTCCGACTCAGCGATGCCTGCGGCGCTCATCCACTCAGCCGGCGACCCACCGCCGGAGAACTTAGGCGGCGCACCGAGGTCGGCTGATTCGGCTCCGTCCGGGGTCTCCCCCGCGAGCTCAGCGGCCTTCTTCGCCTCTTCCGCGTCCTTCTTCGCCTTCTCGGCGGCGGCCTTCTCAGCCTTCCGGCGTTCCTCCTCCGGGTCCGGCAGCTGCACCACGGGCACCTCGGCGTACACGAGGTCAGCCTCGGGCGACTCGTTTGGCGTGAATTCCTGATGGATGCGCTCTTGGAACGCCTGGTACGCGAGCACCTCGTCGTCGGCCTGCGCACTCGGAAGCGCGAAGGGTGCGATCACCGCGGCACCGAGGAAACCAGCGACGGCGAGCCCTGCAATAGGGGCGCGAAGCCGGGATCGACGGGAGACGGAGGAAGAGTTCACGGAAGCCACAATGTAACGATTCTATCTCAGCAACGCCAGATCGACAACGGAGGCGTTCAGGTTCACGGATACGCCCGGGATTTCGAGCTATCGGGTCGAAAGAATCAACTCCACAACGCCGTCGAGCAGTGCATCAACCTGATCTTCGTTGTAGCCACGCCACTGCGAATGAAACACCACGTCGCGCACCTCTGCGGGCGAGAGTTCGAGCTCACGGCGCTCGAACATCTCGGAGACACGGTCGAGGAACGCATCGACCTGTGAGCGGCGATACCCCGTCGCGAACAGGCCGCGGCGGCGGAACCGGCGACCGCGGGGGCGCTGGATTCGACCGCGCACTTCGGAGAGGAGCGCCCGGGTTTCGTCCCACCACGCGTCCTCCCCCGCGGCGCGCACCTTCGCACGGCGTTCACGCTCGAAAAATACTTCTTCCAACCTGTCGAGCGCCGCGTCGACGTAGCGCGACGAGTAGCCGCCGCGCTTCATGGGGAATGCGGTGTGCCGGATCGTCTCGGCGGTGAGCGGCGCACCGTCTGCCGTCGCACCCTCGTAGGCCGAGCGTGCGCGCTGCAGGAACGCGTCAACGGGCTCCTGCGCGTAGCCGAGTTGGGAACCTGTGGCGATGGGAAAAGCTGTGTGCACTGCACCATTCTCGCGTGCGCGCGCGTGGGCTTGCTGGGAACGGGCAGACATCACACGACCCCGAGGACCAGCGCGACGCCGTAGACGCCCACGGCGGACGGGAGCAGTGAATCAAGGCGATCAAGGAACCCACCGTGGCCGGGGATCCACGAGCTCATGTCCTTCACCCCGAGGTTGCGCTTGATGAGCGACTCGGTGAGATCGCCCCCGGTCGCGGTAAAGAGAACCACGACGCCGAGGATGATGCCCACCCACCAGGGCTGTTCGAGCGCGAACACTGCGACCGATACTCCAACCGCCATGGCGAGCACAGCGGCGCCGAAGAATCCCTCCCAGGTCTTGTTCGGGCTGATGCGAGGCGTCATCTTCGTACGGCCCAGCGTGACGCCCGCGGCGTACGCTCCAACGTCGACCGACACCACAATCGAAACGAGCGCGAAGACCCACCACTCCCCGCGCTCGCCGTCCACGAGCAGCACCGCGAAGGATGCGAGGAACGCGACGTAGACGAGCGTGAAGAGACCGGAGAACACATCGCGGACCAGCGTGCGCGGTGGGGTTTCCCAGGCAGGGAAGAGCCCTTCAACGAGCCGCCACACGGTGAGCAGCGCAGAGCCGGCGAACAAGCCGAGGAGCATCCCCTCGGCTCCCCAGAAGAAGGCTCCGCCGACAACGACCAGGCCCCCCAGCACCACACCAACGCGTGGCACTCGACGGCCAGAAACACGGAACGCCGCGGCGAGCTCAACGAGCGCCACGGAAACGATCACTGCGACGAGGCCAACAAACACCTCACGCATGAGAAACAGGCTCGCGAGGAACACCCCGCCGAACACGAGGCCCGACAGGATCGCGAAGAAGAGGTTGCGCCCTGCGCGAGCCTCAATGCGCGCGTTCGTGGCTTCGAGCTGCGCACGCGTGGATTCAAACGCGTTGCGCAGCTCGTCACGCCGCTCGGAGCCGGTCATACGGCTCAGACCTCCAGCAGCTCAGCTTCTTTGCGCTTGAGCGCATCATCGATCTGATCGATGAACTGCTTCGTCACGGTCTCGAGCTCCTTCTCGGCGCGAGTGATCTCGTCCTCGCCGATCTCGCTCTTGAGCGCCTCAAGGTCGCCCATACCTGCACGGCGAACGTTTCGGATTGCCACGCGAGCATCCTCGGCGCGGCCCTTGACGATCTTGACGAACTCCTTGCGACGCTCCTCGGTGAGCTCGGGAAGCGCGACGCGGATGACGCTGCCGTCGTTCGAGGGGTTCGCCCCGAGGTTCGGCATATCGCGGATTGCCTGCTCGATGTCCTTCATCGCACCCTTGTCGTAAGGCGTGATGATGAGGCTGCGCGCGTCCTGGTTCTGCACCGAGGCGAGCTGCGGCAGCGGCGTAGGCGTGCCGTAGTAGTCCACCTGCAGGTTCTGCAGCAGGGCGGGGTTCGCGCGGCCGGTACGCACCGAGGCGAAGCCTTCCTTCGCGGACTCGACCGCGCCGTTCATGCGGTCCTTAATATCGACGAAGACCTCTTCGATCACGGTGCTCTCCTTATGTGTTGCCGAACTGAATCAAGCTTAGCGGTGAACGAGCGTGCCGAGCTTCTCGCCACGAATCGCCGCGGTCACATTGCCCGCGGGCTCCATGCCGAAGACGCGCATCGGCATGCCGTTGTCCATGCACAGGCTGAAAGCGGTCGAGTCGACCACTTTGAGGCCCTGCACCAGCGCTTCCCCGTAGGTGATGTCATCAATCAGCGTAGCGTTCGGATCCTTCGCGGGATCGGCCGTGTAGACCCCATCGACGCCGTTCTTGGCAACGAGGACCTCTTCAGCGTGGATCTCAAGTGCGCGCTGCGCCGACACGGTGTCCGTCGAGAAGTACGGGAGCCCCGCACCGGCACCGAAGATCACGACGCGGCCCTTCTCGAGGTGGCGAATCGCGCGGAGCGGAATGTAGGTCTCAGCGACCTGCGTCATCGTAATAGCCGACTGCACACGGGTTTCAACGCCCGCCTGCTCAAGGAAGTCCTGCAACGCGAGCGCGTTCATGACGGTTCCGAGCATGCCCATGTAGTCAGCGCGCTCGCGGTCCATGCCGCGCTGCGAAAGCTCGGCACCGCGGAAGAAGTTGCCCCCACCGACAACAATCGCGACCTCAGCGTGCTCCATTGCCGCTGCGATCTCGCGAGCGATCTGGCTCACGACGTCGGGGTTCACCCCGAGCTTGCCCCCACCAAAGGCCTCGCCAGAAAGCTTCAGCAGTACTCGACGCTTACGGTCTGCGGTGTCAGTCATGTGGGGTCTCCTTCGCGGGGAACGGGTGGGTGAAAATTTGGGAGGGCCTCAGCTGAGGCCAATACTAGTGCGGGCATAGCACGGGACCCGGACCAAATTGGCCCGGGTCCCGTGACTACCAGTTAGGCGCCGACCTTGCTGCGAGCGAAGCCGGTGACCGTGATGCCGGCCGCCTCAGCGACCTTCTTCACGTCGCGCTTCTCGTCGTCAAGTGCGTGAACCTGCTCGCCGAGAACGACCTGCTTGAAGAACGCGTTCAGACGCCCCTCAACGATCTTCGGGAGTGCAGCCTCAGGCTTGCCCTCGTTCTTCGAGATCTCGGTAACGATCTCGCGCTCCTTCTCGACGTCAGCCGCGGGAACCTCGTCGCGCGTGACGTAGAGCGGATCAGCGAACGAGATGTGACGCGCGATGCTGAGTGCAGCCTCTGCGCCGTCGCCCTCGTAGCCCACGACCACGCCGATCTGCGGGGGCAGATCCTTCGAGGTCTGGTGCAGGTACACCGACGTGGCCGGAGCCTCGACGCGCGTGACCTTGCGGAGCACGATGCGCTCACCGATGATGGCGGACTCGTCAGCGATCACGTCAGCGACGGTCTTGCCGTCGGCGGGAGCCGCGAGGGCCTCCTCAGCCGTTGCAGCACCCGCGGCGGTGATTGCGTCGAGGACGCGCTCAGCCAGAGCGATGAACTTCTCGTTCTTTGCAACGAAGTCGGTCTCGCAAACGAGCTCGATCATCGTGGCAGCACCCTCGGTCTGACGAACCGCGACGAGACCTTCGCTCGCCTCGCGGTCGCCGCGCTTTGCGACGCCCTTCAGGCCCTTGAGACGCAGGATCTCAATCGCCTTCTCGATGTCGCCCTCAGCCTCGACGAGTGCGTTCTTGCTGTCGAGCATGCCAGCGCCGAGACGCTCGCGCAGCTCCTTCACAGCGGCCATGCTTACTGCAGCCATGTGTGACTCCTTCTGAGTGGTTCTGAACGTGTAAGGGGAACCGAATTAATCGGCAGCGGGAGCAGCAGCTTCGGTCGCCTCAGCGGCCTCAGCGGCGGGTGCCTCAGCGGCGGGCGCCTCGGTTGCCTCAGCGGCGGGGGTCTCTGCACCGAGCAGCTCGACCTCCCACTCAGCGAGCGGCTCAGCCGCTGCCTCGCCGGCCTCGGGCTTCTGGTGGCGCTCCATGAGGCCCTCAGCAACCGCGTCAGCGATCACGCGGGTGAGCAGCGCCACCGAGCGGATTGCGTCGTCGTTACCCGGGATCGGGTAGGTGACCTCGTCGGGGTCGCAGTTCGTGTCGAGGATGGCGATCACGGGGATACCAAGCTTCTTCGCCTCGTCGATCGCGAGGTGCTCCTTCTTGGTGTCAACCACCCAGAGAGCCGAGGGGGTCTTGCCCATGTTGCGGATGCCACCGAGCGACTTCTGCAGCTTCTCGAGCTCGCGCTTCTTGAGGAGGAGCTCCTTCTTGGTGAAGCCGCTCGTGGTGCCCTCGAAGTCGAGCTGCTCGAGCTCCTTCATGCGCTCGAGGCGACCGGTGACGGTCTGGAAGTTCGTGAGGAGGCCACCGAGCCAGCGCTGGTTCACGTAGGGCTGGTTCACGCGGGTTGCCTGCTCGGCGATGGCCTCCTGGGCCTGCTTCTTCGTGCCGACGAAGAGAACGTTGCCACCGCGGGCAACGGTGTTCTTCACGAAGTCGTACGCGGCATCGATGTAGCCGAGCGACTGCTGCAGGTCAATGATGTAGATGCCCGAGCGCTCGGTGAAAATGAAGCGCTTCATCTTCGGGTTCCAGCGGCGGGTCTGGTGTCCGAAGTGGACGCCGCTGTCGAGCAGCTGGCGCATGGTTACGACGGCCATTGCCGTTCTCCTGTTCTGCGCACCACGAATGGCACGCGCTTTCGGTTTGTTCGATCGCGGGTGCGATCAGATCCTGGTGCCCTCGAGCCCCGCCGCTTCGATCAGAAGATCCGAAGACCGGTGGCGGTGCGCCGATGAGTGGGCACGCGAAGTCACCTCTTTCGAGGTGCGTCGACCAGTGTAGCATCCGGGGCCTCTGGAAACCGCACGCGGCGGCGCGCTTTCGCGTGTCGTTTGCGCGACCCCGGCGGACCGCCCTCGCTCACATTTCCTCGAGCCGCGCCGGTCTCGGCAGTGTTTCCACAGGCACGGAGTTCCTCCGTGCACGGGCAGCGCGGGATCGCACACTCGAGGCATGCAGATTCCTTTCGTTTCTTCCCCAGGGGTTCGCGGCGCACTGTCGCAGGGCGAGGCGGCGCCCGGGGCCCGCACTGCGCGGTTCCGCGCACGGTCGATCCTGGTGCAGGGCGTGCTCTGCGCATTCTTACTCACGGTGTCCCCCGGAGCGAGCGCACTCCCGCGACCTGTTCCCAGCGCTGAGGCCTGGGCCGCACCTCGCTGGCTGCCACCCCTCGCGGGGACGTTCACGGTGTCCGGGGCGTTCCGAGCCCCGGACACTCCGTACACCTCGGGACACCGCGGGGTTGATCTGCCCGCCGTCCCCGGCGAGTTGGTCAGCGCCCCGGCCGCAGGAACGGTCACGTTCGCTGGGGTGGTGGTCGATCGTCCCGTGATCTCAGTTCGCGTGGATTCTGCGACGGTGTACTCGCTCGAGCCGGTTGCGAGCACGGTGGCCGCTGGCTCACCTGTCATTGCTGGCAGTCAGATTGGTGAGGTCGCTCGCGGCGCGCACTGCGCTGCCGCCCGGAGCTGGTGCCCTGGCGCGAGTGAGTTGCCGCTACGCCCGCGGGTGGGCTTGCCGATAGCGCTCCGCGAGCCGCTCGGTCGAGACATGCGTGTACACCTGTGTGCTGGCGAGGCTGGAGTGCCCCAGCATCTCCTGCACCACGCGCAGGTCGGCACCCCCGTTCAGCAGGTGGGTGGCTGCAGTATGCCGAAATGTGTGTGGGCCGCTCGGGCCCCCGCCTGGCTCCTGCTCGAGTTCTCGCGACACCAAGCGATACACAGCGCTCGGCGTCAACGGCGCACCCATCACCCCGAGAAAGAGCGCAGTCTCAGCGCTCGTTCCGCCGGCTGCTGGTTCTGCGCGCGTCGCGAGCGCCGGCCGCGCGGACCGCAGGTACGTGGTGAGGGCCCGATCCGCGGGGCCGCCGTAAGGCACGACCCGTTCCTTTCCGCCCTTGCCGAGCACACGAACGGTGCGTTCTCGCTGGTCGAGGCCCGCCGGGGTGAGCCCGCACAGTTCGGAGACACGCAGCGCAGTAGCGTAGAGCAGTTCGAGCACAGCGTGATCGCGCTGCGCATCAGGGTCGCCGCCGGCCGCACGCTGCTCGGCGCGCCTCAGAATGCGTCCGATCTGTTCGTCGCCGAGCACCCGTGGGAGCGCACGCGGTGCCTTGGGCGTGCGGAGGCGAGACGCCGGGTTTCCTGGAACGAGCTGCTTCGTCTCGAGCCAGCCGCCGAAGGACTTCAGCGTGGCGACGTTGCGTGCGAGTGTGCTCTGCGCGAGCCCACGCTGTTGCCGATCCCACAGCCAGGCACGCATGAGTTCCAGGTCGCACTCGGCGAGCTGGGTGGCCCCCGCGTCTGCCGCGAAGTCAGTGAAGTCGGCGAGGTCACGGCGGTACGCGCGAACGGTGTGCTCGGAGTACCCGTATTCTGCGTGCACCGCGGTGAGGAACGCTGCGGTGGCGCTCGTGAGATCCATGCCTCTATTGTCGCCGCTGCAGCGCCCACCGCGGGGGCGCGTCCCCCGGCGTTTCCCGTCGCACCGCGCTGCCGAGCAGCTCGAGCTCAACAAGTGCGCGTTGCGCTTCCCGAGGGTCGAGCCCTGCGAGCTGCGCCAGCCTTTCCGCGGTGCGAGAACCGCGCAGCGGAAGCGCGTCAAGTACTCTGCGGTGCGTCTCGGGCTGCCGCGGTTCGCTGTCATCTGCGGCCGCGTGCGTTTCGGTTTGTGTGAGTGACCATTCGCCGCCCCCGGCTTCGATGAGCTCCGTGAGATCACGCTCACCGGTGATGAGGGCTGCCCCGTACTCCTGCACGAGGCGGTGGCACCCCGCAGACGCCGCGCTCGTGATCGGCCCGGGCACAGCACCGAGTGGCCGCCCGAGCGTCGCGGCGTGCCCGGCAGGGCTGAAAACAGATACCCTTTACTTATGCAGAAACTGGGTAAGCAATACGCCGGGATCACAAGCTGCGTGATCTACGTGCGCATGTCGCAGGACCGCGCCGGCGAGGAGCTCGGCGTGGAGCGCCACGAGGCGGACTGCCGAGAGCTCGCGGCTGAGCTCGGCCTCACCGTGGATCGCGTATACAGCGACAACGACCTGAGCGCGACGAGCGGCAAGGCACGGCCCGAGTTCGAGCAGATGCTGGCTGCTCGCCCGCAGGCGATCATCACCTGGCACCAGGACAGACTCCTGAGACTGACCAAGGACCTGGAGCGCGTGATCGAGCTGGGCTGCCCGGTCTTCATGGTGCACCAGAGCATGCTCGACCTCGCCACGCCCGCCGGACGGGCCGTGGCGCGCACCGTCGCCGCGTGGTCGCAGTACGAGGGCGAGCAGAAGAAGATCCGTCAGCAGTCGAAGAACGTCCAGCTCGCCGAGCACGGCCACTGGCAGTTCTCGCTGCGCCCCTACGGCTACGAGCGCGTCGACGGGAAGATCGTCCAGGTCGCCGCCGAGATCGAGGTCCTGCGCGAGGGATACCGGCGTGTGCTCGCGGGCGAGAGCTACCGCCAGGTGTCGCTCGACTGGAACAGGCGGGGCATCAGGCCGCTGCTCGGCGACTCCTGGAAGCCGGCCCGTGTGCAGCGGATGCTGGAGAACTCCCACTACGGCGGCGTACCGAGCTATGGTGGCGAGGAGGTCGAGCTTGCCGAGGGGAAGTCAATCCAGTGGGAGCCGGTGCTTACGCCCCGGCAATGGCGGGACTTCGTCGAGCTGAAGATCAACCGCAAGCGGGTCCGCTCATGGGGCGTCTCGCCGAAGTACCTGATGTCGGGGATGCTGGAGTGCGGTGTGTGCGGCGGCACGATGTTCACGCACCACCAGGACGTCATGACGCGCGACGTCGCGTCACGCGAACGCTGGAGGGACTCCTGGGACGCCACGCGGCGTGCAGCGTGGATCGAGAAGCACGGCGGCACTGACCCGCTGCCGACGAAGGCGCCGCGGTTCCGCGAGGACGGCTCCCGCGTGAAGCGGGTCATGTATGTGTGCTTCGAGGACTACTGCACGTCGATCAGCGGAGAGGTAGTAGACGAGGTGGTGCGTGCGGCTGTGTTGAAAGTGCTCGCCGACGAGCGCATCGCGAGGGCGCTGCGGCCAGGTGACGAGACGGGGTCATTGCTGGATGAGATCGCCGACCTCCAGCGTCGTCGCGACGACGTCGCCGAGCTCATCGGCGACGGCCTGATGGATAAGCAGAAGGGCATCGCGAAGCTCAAGGAGCTGGTCGATAGTCTCGACCGCGCGAACGCCCGTCTCGCGGCGGTGAGGGCCGAGTCGCCGCTCAGCGACATCCGGCTCGCGGAGTCTGTGCCCGAGCGCTGGGACTCGATCCCGGTGCTGGAGAAGCGCAGGATCGTCAGCGACCTCGGGCTGCGACTGAAGATCGAGGCTCTGCCTCCGGGGCCGGCACCTGTGGTGACCGACGGCAGCCGCAAGCAGCGGAAGCTCACTGCTCGCGAAGTGTCGATGCGGCGGATCGTTCCGGCTGGTGGCTCGGACGCAGATGCGGACGCTGTTGCCCCGTGACTTCGCTCCCGCTGCGTCACGGAGAGGGTGACGAGAGCGCTTGTAGCCGGTCTCGTGGCGTCTGGCGATCTCTCGTGGCGTCATGCTGTCCGCGGCTGCGCTCCCGCTGCGCCTCGGACGGTCGGCGGGGAGGGAGAGCTCGTCGGGCATGAGGTTGCTCAGGCAGACGGGTGCATGGCGGTGGGCTGCGGGAGGCTGCTTGATGCAGCTGGGCACGCCAAAAGGGTGTCACAGACGGTTTCGGAGCCCCTAACGTCTATAACTTCGAGCTAACGTCTATCGTAACGTCTATCGTTTTTTGGGGTCACTTTGTTGGTTTATCAGTGTTCTTTTCTGAACTATAGACGCTATAGACGAATAGACACTTGGTAACCCCTACACGTACGCGCACACGCGCACACGCGGGCCTCAGCACCGTCTATTCGTCTATAGCGTCTATAACGCTCCGTTTCGCCTGGTTTACCAACGAATAGGCGATAGACACTCGATAGACGCCCGGAAGCTAGTGTCTATAACCGTCTATCGACCTCCCTCAGCGTCCATGCGAGCACCCGCCGCGCGAGGGGGTCGCCTCCCCAGAAGGGCAGCGGGAGCGCAGCCGGGGGCAGCGACCCCGCGGAGCCCGACGACACGCCAAAGTTGCTCTGCGTGTTCCATGAGATTCCTGTAAGCTTGGGAGCAACGAAACGAAAGAGGCGAAGCACAATCTGATTCCATGAGAAGACACCGGTCGCCGGAGACTTTGTCCCCGGTCTGCGCTGCAGATATTTAGAGCATGGAATACGCCCGATCCAGGGGCATGCGTCTCGGGGATAATGGCATCTCCACCCGGTGCAAGCCGGCCTTAGATTCAGCGATACTGTTGCACCAGCTGATCTTGACCCGAGGGTCGATGTTACGTCGATCCTCAGCGAAGGATCAGCATCATGGCCCATACAACGGCCCCCCTGCCCGCGACTCAGCTCGCTGAGTACTCAGACGACGACCCCCAGCTCGATCTCCTGCAGATCTCTGAGACGCGTCTGCCTGACGGCACCCGTCGCTTCGGCTCCCACGCGACCATCCGTCGCCTCGTGATCGAGGGCGTCCTCCCTCACGAGCTGGCGCCGAACTCCCGCCGCTACCTGGTGCGGCTGTCGTCTCTCGAAACGCTGGAGCGCTCTCGCGGCACCGGCCCCGAGGCCGAGCTCGCCGAGCTTGAGCTCGCGGCAAACCGCGTGCTCAACAGTCTCGGACCCCTCTCCGACGAGCAGGTCGAGCGTATCGCCGACCGCTTGAAGGGGGTGCGCTGAGATGACCGAGCAGACTATGCCCGCCAAGTCGGGAGCACCGCCAGAAAAAGAAGAAGCCCCCCACCGTGAGGTAGAGGGGACTTCCGAAGCGTTTGGCGGCGCTGAGATCAATACTACAGGAACCGAGGCGTTCCTGCCACCTCTCGCTGCCGTGTTCTCCTTGTATTCGAGCAAGGGCAGCGGCGCCAGCGGCACGCTCAACGCGATCGTCCAGGGCGAGGCCGTCGTGTACCTCTTGGAGGAGCGCAAGAACGCCCAGGCCCGCGGCACTGTATCCAGCCCGCTCTTCATCGAGGACCAGCTCCTCGCAAGGATCAACAAAGCGCTGAAGCTGGAGAACGCTCGGCGCACCGTGAACGTCAGCCCTCGGGCGGACGCGAACGAGAAGAACCAGATCCCGCTGCTCAAGAGGCTCCCTCCTCACGTCATCGGCCTCGTGCTCCTCGCGCTGCATCACGTCGTCAAGATCAAGCCGACCACGGGCGGCGACGAGGACACGGATCTCTTGGCGATCTACGTCCCCGAGGGCGACGACGCCGGCCTGTACTCGGGCTCCATGTCGGAGCTGAGCCGCGCGGCGCGCCTCTACGACAGCAGCATCAGCACGCGCGAGCTGGCGGAGGTCAGGCAGTTCCTGCAGGAGCAGGCGCCCCGGGTGAAGCAGAGCACCGACAAGGACCTCGTGCCCGTCGCGAATGGGGTGTGGCACTATACCCGCCGCGAGTTGCTGCCGTTCTCCCCGGCGATGGTCTTCACGCAGAAGGCTGGCACGCCGCTCGACCTCTCGGCGACGAACCCCGTGATCACTCGTGCCGATGGCACGACGTGGGACGTAGAGAGCTGGACCGAGGGTCTCTTCGACGACCCCGCGCTGGTGAGCCTTCTCTGGCAGGTCCGCGGCGCCCTGGTGCGCCCGAACGTGCGCTGGAACAAGTCGGCGTGGTTCTTCAGCACGAAGGGCAACAACGGCAAGGGTACCGAGTGCGAGCTGGAGCGCGCGCTCGTCGGCGAGGGCCGCTTCGCGAGCCTGCCGCTCGACGAGATGGGCAAGGACTTCATGCTGGAGTCGCTGCTGTCGGCCATGGCGGTCATCGTCGACGAGAACAACGTCGGCGTCTTCCTCGACAAGGTCGCGAACCTCAAGGCGGTCATCACGAACGACGTGCTGCACGTTAACCGCAAGGGCCTGCGTGTGATCACGTTCCAGTTCCGGGGCTTCATGGTCCAGTGCCTGAACGAGTTCCCGCGGTTCAAGGACAAGTCTGATTCCCTCTACCGCCGGCAGCTGTTCGTGCCCTTCACGAAGCACTTCGAGGTGGGCGAGGATAAGAGCATCAAGGCAGACTACGTGCAGCGTCCCGAGGTGCTGCGCTACGTGCTGAAGAAGGTCCTCGTGGACCTGCCGCCCTACTACGAGCTCGTGGCTCCTCAGGCGTCGCTGGAGCTGCTGGAGCAGTCGAAGCTGCGCAACGACCCGGTGCGGGAGTTCTGGGACGAGTTCCAGGACGAGTTCGTCTGGGACCTGCTGCCCGCGAACTTCCTGTACGACCTCTTCAAAGCCTGGGTCGCAAAGGCGAACCCCTCGGGAAAGCCGATGGGCCGCCGGACGTTCCTTGACGACCTGGAGCGGATCGTCGAGGGCTCGGAGTCCTGGTACAAGCCCGAGGAGAAGACCGCGACCTCCAAGCGCATGGCGTCGTCGGAGCCGCTCGTCGCCGTGTACGCGCTTGAGGACTGGTACAACTCCAGCTACACGGGGAAGGATCCGGCCCGGCTGGGAGTGCCGAACAACCTCCCGGCGAACTTCCGCTGGTGCCTGCGCCGCGTCGAGGCGCCTGCGCTGCTGCCCTTCGGGAACGGCGACGAGAGCGCCGACGGCTGAGCGCCGGCACAGACCACGAGATCAGAGAACGAGAGAAAGAGAGAAACACCATGAACAACATCTACAGCTATTCCGATCTTGTCAGCGAGGCTGATCGTCTCGTGTTCATCGCCGAGGACGATATTGAGGACTCCCCCGCTAAGGCGCAGTTCATGGTGCTGCGGGCCCAGGCCCTCTCGACCCTCGCGCTCGCCGAGCAGCAGCGGCTCGCGAACGTGATCGCGTTCGCCTCCGCGATGTCGAATCGTGACGCTCGGCGCTACCTGCAGGAGCCCGCGATGATCCACTGGGCCGCCGACAGTCTTGACCCGGCGATCCGCCCTTCGTTCAGGGACGGGCTGGGGCTCGGGACCTTCCGACCCGACCTCGGAGACACTGGGCCCGAAGCCACGCCCTCCGCTCCCGCTGCGGGCGCTGCTGCGTCTCCTGCCGCAGCCGACGACCGCGACGACGTCCCCTCCGACGGCCTCCCGCGGGAGAGCTTCGAGGACGCCAGCACGGGCTACGAGGCACCTGCGCTGCTGCCGTTCGATGACGAGGGCGCCTCTGGCCTCGTCATGGGCCCTGTGCGCACCGGGGCGGGCCAGCGCCTCGTGCCCGAGAGCGCTGCCACGGCTCCCGCGTCCCCGTCCTCCGCTCCCGTTGCGGACGAGAACTGAGACCGACCAGACCATCTACCTGAAGGAGAGACAACACCATGAGCATTGACTACGCGGCGCTGGACGCCGCAGACGACGAGACGATCGACGAGCAGGAGGACGACTTCATGCCGCAGGAGGCTGTGCCTGCCCAGCCGGCTGCGCCTGCTGCTGCTCCCGCCGCTGCGCCCAGGAAGCGCGCGAGCAAGCGTGCCCTCACCGAGGACGAGCGCCTGGAGCGCGCTCTGGCTCAGGTCGAGACCCTGCGGGCCAGGGTGACCGCGAAGCGCGAGGAGCGCCGCTCCAGGCTCGTCGAGGACCTGTACCGCAAGCACAACATCGTCGAGGAGCCGGGAGACCTCGGCGAGGCGAAGCGGATCTCCGAGCTCAGGCGGGCGCTCGGGCTGTGAGCGGCGCCTGCTGCTCGACCAGCGTGAAAACAGAGACCCCCGAGGCATCGCGCCTCGGGGGTCTCTGCTTTGTCCGTGATTCTCACTCGTCGCCAGGCATGGGCTCCGCTGCGTCGTAGATCGCCTGCAGCTCCGGGTCGGCGAAGAGCGGCTCTGAGTGGTGGTCGTCCTGCTCGCTCTGATCGCCCTGCATGGGAGCAGCCGACAGCATCGCTCTCGGCTTGAAGAAGCGGCACTCGCGAGGGCACTGTTCTCGGGGAGTGACCCCGTGATGCGCCAGGATGAGCCGGTCTGCTTCCTCGCTGGTGATCTCGCCGCGGATCTTGCGGCGGACGATCTCGCGCGCGACGGGATCAGTGATTGCGTGTCCAGCAGCGCCGAGGACGCCGTCGGCGGCGGCGAGGCGGGCTTCGACCTCCGCCTCTGTTATCGGGGTCGCGGGAGCGCTGCTGCTCTCGTCGTCCTCGGCCATGGCGCGGTCTCCTCTCTTGTCGTTTCGTGCAATGCACCAGTGCCTGTACTGCGACGCTGTGCTGTGCTTGCTGGCACCAGCAAGCACAGCACACGCCTCATGCTCCGGGGGTACTCAGTACATGGATCGTCGGCTGCGGCTCCAGGTGGCGCGCCTTCCTCGCGCGCTGCTCGTCGAACGAGACGCGCACGATCCCTGAGGGGTTGTCCTCGGTCTCCTCCGGGAAGAAGATGTTCTCTTCCGGGACTATGGCGAAGCGGGCCTCGAACTCGCGGCTCGTCGTGATGCCGTCGGCCCGTCGCTCGCGCAGCACTGCGTGCTTCTCGACGCTGATTCCTGGGCGCGCCCCCGAGGGGTCGCCCTCCGAGCCGTGCACGAGCATCAGCGTGTTGACACCGCGGTGGCTGTGCCTCTCGTGCCTGCGCGGGTCGTTGCGGGTGATCCAGCCGCTGCGGGTGCGCTTCGCGTAGCCGCGAGGGCCGTTGATCCCTCGCAGGTGCGCCAGCGCCGCCTGGATGGCGTGCGACTTGTCGTAGCCGATCAGCAGGAGCTGCCGGGAGCCACGATTGTCCGTGTAGCTGAGGTCGTAGACCGTCGCCGAGGAGACGACGGCCCAGTCGGGGCTTGCTGCTTTGCCGTCGGGGGTCTTGCTGGTTTTAGTCATGGTGCTCTTTTCTCTCTGTGCTTGGTGTTGCTGTTCTTCTGTGCGCGCGATGCGCCCGTCACCGTCCCCTCCGCTCCCGCTGCGGGGCCGGAATGAGCCCCGAAGGACCACGCTGCTTCTTTCGTGACGGGTCAGGAGGACCACGCAGCGGCTCCGCTCCCGCTTCGCCGCCAAGGTGTCAGGACGTGGTCCTCGGGCTTTGTTTCGTGGTGGTCCTCGTGGTGGTCCTCGCAGAGCGCTCTTGCGGCTGTTTTGGTCGCTCTTCTGCCCGCCCCTCTCTGCTGCCGCTCCGAGGGGCAAATCTCATCGGTCGTAGCGGGCTGAGTCTCAGTGCGCGAGCCAGAGCCGCCAGACGAGGCCGGCGAGCAGTCCCGGGACGCAGGCGAGGACGAGCGCCCCTGCTACCAGCAGCGGCGTCCTCGCTCGCCCACGGCTCTTCTGTTGTCCCTCTGGGCCCGAATGGGTGCCGTACTTCTCCTTCGCCCGCTCGATCAGCTCGTCGAGGGTCGCTGTGCCATTGATGTACTCCTCGTCCTCGGCGAGTTCCTCCTCGTCGGGGTAGAACCCGTCGAGAGCATGGCTGCCGCGCACTATTCGTACCGCCCGGCGCCTCCGCTCCCGCTCCGTCGCCGAGAGAGGCGGAGTGTTCTCGTCGCTCATGAGCGGCCCTCCTGCTCGTTGTCTTGGTCGTCGATCCGCGTCCCCTGGGAGGGGCTCACGAGCAGATCCGCATGCGGGCCGGTCAGTCCCCGTTGCTCCACATGAACTCGCCCGTCTCGTGGCTGATGCCGCAGGCGTCCCAGTCGAGGTCGTCGATCGTGATCGGCATGTCTTCGGGCTCGATCTCAGGCGCCACCGAGATGGGCGGGGTGTCCTTGCTGCTCATGAGAAGTCCTCCTGCTCGTTGTACTGGTCGTCGAGGGCCGCGTCGATGTCGAAGCCGACAGAGCCGTAGAGCGGGTGCCCGACCGGGTAGGTGATCGAGTAGTTCCGCCCCTGGCTGATCGCGATCGCGCGGCCGGGCTGGTGCGCGGGCGGTGATGGTTGGGCGGGCAGAGCGTCGTCTGGTTCGCTCATGAAGCTGCCTCGTCGTAAGTCTCATCGTCGATGCTGTCGGGCGCGAAGCCAGCGATCTGGTCGCGCAGCGCGAACGTCGCCTCGATCTGCGCGCGGAGCAGCAGTGCGATCTCCTCCTGCGTGTCGGGTGCGTAGTTTGTCTGCTGCAGCAGATCGCGAGCCTTTATGGAGTGGGGGTTCGCGTCGAGCTCGGGGTGCCAGAGGATGCGGTAGCTCTCGTCCCCAGGGCCTCCTGTCTCCCATTGCTCTTTGATGATCTCGTTGGCTGCGGCTATTGCCTCCGCGCGCGTGAGGTACGGACCGTAGTGGTCGAAGCTGATGTTTTCGGTTAGGTACGGTTCGACGTACCAGTGCCCCCTCCGCTCCCGCTCCGGGGCTTCTGCTGCGCGTCGATCTTCGGCCTGCGCGGCGGCAACGCGCTTGATCTCGGCGCGTGTCGGGGGCCGCATGTTCGCGCGTCTCGCGCACTCCTCGTAGACTTCGTCGTCGTGCTGGCCCTGCTCGGGCTCTTCGTACAGATGCGCGCGGTAGCTGGGGTGCCTGCGCATCGTCGCTTCGCGGGTGTGGGCGCTGTTCGTCCGGTTGCTCGTGCTGGTGCTCATGTGGGTGTCTCCTCGTGGTGTCGTACCTCCCGTACGGGTGGTGCTGCTGGCGTGTGCTGCGTGGGTGCGCGTGCGTGCTCACACCCTTCTCACATCCCCACCCGGCGGGGGCTATGCCCCCGCACGACGGGAGGTCCCCTCCCTCGTGCGGGGTGGTGGTCTGCGTCGGTCAGCGGGTACCGCAGGGCGATCGCAGAGCACCGCGCGAGCGTCACGCGTGACGCGAGACAGCGTGCGTTCTGCAGCACCCGTGTCAGGGTGCGCAGACGTGCGCTGCTCAGCGAGCCGCGACGTGCAACGCACGGTGCGGCGAGCGTGTCATGACGAGCCGCGAGGGTCGGCATGACCACGTCGCGATCGAGGAACCGTACAGGTTCCGAGAGCGCGAGGTGAGCAGGTGGTCGAGGAGGGCGCAGCCCTCCCGCAAGCAAAGGAAGTGGATGTCGAGCGTGAGCGAGACAGACACGACCGGCCTGACTGTTGAGTTCGAGCGCAGCGAAGAACGTAAACGGTCAGGTTGCTTGCCAGTGCTTAGTCACCTAAAATGGAGCCCCGAGGCGCCTGCGTACGAAGTAGCAGGCGTCCGGGGTGACAGTGCAGGTGACTAAGGACTCGGAGGGCGCAGGCGATGAACGAAGAGAAGAGCAAAGAGCGCCCGACGTTTGGCGAGGATGTCGCAGCGGCAGCGCAGGCGTCCGACACCGCTCAGGCGGGCCCGAGCGGAGCGAAGGGTGCGCCTGCCGACGCGCGCAGCGCGGCGACCAGTGCAGCTCGCGAGGTCGTCGCCGTCAGGCTGTCGACCGAGGAGCTCGCGGCTCTCGACGAGGTGCGCGAGCAGCTCGGAGGGAGCCGTTCCGACGCGTTGCGCGCGTCGGTGACGAGTGTGCACGAGGCGCTCGCCTCGGGCTCGGTGGATAAAGTCGACGACGTGCTCGCGAAGCGCATGTCGCACCGCCGCAGCGTCGCTTTGCACGAGGACTCTGCTGCTCTCGTGGCGCTGCGCGAGTCGCTGCAGGACGTGTCGAAGCGCTACGCCGAGCAGACGTTCCAGCTGCAGCGCATCGGCAACAACTGGAACCAGATAGTGAAGCTCGCTAACAGCGGCGAGGCTGTGCCGGTCGACGCCGTGAACCGCGTCGGGCGCGTGCTTGAGGAGCTCCTGAAGGCGATGCAGCGTGATGCGCAGCGCGACTCCAGCGTGCAGTACCGCGCGCTAAAGGGGGTGAGCTGACATGCCTGTTATCGTCGTGAGCTCGACGGAGGTGGCGGCGCGTCTGGCGCGCTACACGGTGAAACCGAAGCCCGGGCAGACCGCTGCTGATCGCGTGCTGCATGTCGCGGGCAACTACTGCCGCCCGGAAACAGTGGCAGTCGACTTCGCGGTGACGCGCAGGCGCTTCGGCACGCAGGGCGCTGTGCGTACCTCGCCGTCCCGCTACGCGCTGCCCGAGGCTGGCGAAGTGGCGACGCACGTGCGCGTCACGCGCCCCAACGGCCGCCGCGTCTGGCGCGAGGCCCGCGACGGCGAGACGGCGACGCACGTCTGTCATCCCGGTGCCCTCGTGCGCCAGGCCGAGGCGCGGCACCTGATCATCTCGTTCGGCCCTGACGAGGTGAACCCCAACGACCCGGATCAGGTGGCGTATGCGTTCGCGTTCGTCAACGACATGATGCGCACGGACTACCCCGGCGAGCAGTTCATGGCGACCGGGCAGGCCGACGGCAAAGGCGGCGCGTTCCACGTGCACGTGGTGCGGAACGCTACTCTGTTTGCCGACCAGGTGGTCGACGGCAGGCTCTACCAGGCGGGCTCGAAGCTCGCTGGCGGCCTGACCGACATCGACGCGATGCGCGACCGGGCTGACCGATTCCTGGCCGAGCACGGTGCGCAGTACGGCCTGGGGCCGCAGCGCTTGCCCTCTACTGCCGAGCGTAAGCGCGAGAAGCGCAGCAGCCGCGACCGGCGCATGGCGAAGCAGGGCGGTAAATCTAATCACGACATCATCCGCGACGCGTTCGAGGCAGCGATGGACGACCCCCGCGCGGTGGACCTGGACGGCTTCACAGATGCCATGGCAGAACGCGATGTGTTCGTATACGAGCGGATAACGCGCGCAGGCACGCCCCGCGAGAAGCGGGCGCTGTCGTACCGGCTCCCTGGTATGCCGCAGAACGTCCGCGGCACGACCCTGGGCGACCACTACGCGCACGAGAGCGCCATGGAGCAGCTCGCCAGCAATGCTGCTGGGCTCCAGCGTGAGAAGCGCCCTGAGCGAGTGCAGGCGGGTCGCCCTCGCCCTGCTGACGTACCGACGCCTGCTGAGCTCGCAGAGATGCGCAGCGATGTCCTGGCGTTTGCCCGTGACGAGCAGCTTGACCGTATGGAGGAGGAGTTCTCTGCTGCCCTTGTCGTGGACGAGCACCTCGCCGGCGAGGCTTATGATTCTGGCGACCACGAGACGGTATTGCGGCTCGCGGCCGAGCTCAGGGCTGATCCTGCGGGCTGGCGGAAACGCCTGGAAGACGAGGAGAAACGAGCCGCTGCACGGCAGGCTCAGGCAGATGCTGCAGCTGACGCCCGCAACGCCGAGCGCGCTGCCCGGCTGGCAGCAGAACAGGCTGCAGAACAGGCCGCGCTCGATGCGGCGGCCGAGGCTCTCAGCCGGCCTCATCGCGAGCGCCTCGCCGAGGTGGGAGTAGCGCAGGCCGAGCACAACGAGGCCGTGAAGGCCGGTATCGCGGCGGCACTGGCTGAGCGCGAGGCGCGTCTCGCTGCGGACGCTGTTCCCCTCGTAACCGAGGAAGAAACGAGCGATGCTCGGCCTGTGGACTCCGCTCCCACTGCGTCCCCGGAGGGAGGCGAGCAGAGCGAGGAGAGCGCAGAGGACGACCGTGGTCTCCTTGCTCTCTCCGACGAGGAGATCGACGAGAAGCTCGATGCCTACGCGCCTGTTGCGAGCCCCTCCGCTCCCGCTGCGGTGCCGGCGGCTGCGCCTGTTACGCCCGATCTGACCCGGAAGAGGCCTGTCAGCTCTCGCGTGCAGGCTGTGCTGGACGCGCTGCCGGAGTTCGAGCGGGGTGCGCTGCTCGCCCTCTCCCGGGGGCACAGGATCGACGACCGCACCGTGCCGAGGGGCATCGGCGACAAGTTCCTGCGCGACCACGGTGGGAGCATGAACCCGCTCGTATATGAGCAGATGATGCTCCGTGAGAAGAAGAAGCGCACCGCCGACTGGCTGCACGGGCTCGGGCGCTACGACGCACGCGACGCCCTGCGCGACCAGAAGTCGCGCGGGATATACGAGATGGTCGCAGAGGACGAGCCTGTGCTTCTTGACGGCCCCCGGGAGGACGAGGAGCAATACGAGTAGAGGCTCGTGCCAACCTCGGTCATTTCGCTGTGATCGTGACCGAGGTTGGCACAAGGTGTCTCTGCCTCACGCCAACCTCGGTTGCACCTCGGTCAGAAGCTGGTCGAAGCTCGGTTGAGGCTCGGTTACTTACCGGTGTTTTCGACCTCGTGTCAACCTCGGTTGAAACTCGCGCAGACCTCGGTTATTTCTCGGTCAGAAGCCGGTCGAAGCTCCGTCGACACTCGGTCGAGACTCGGTGCAAACTCGTGCCAACCTCGGGTGGTCATTTCTCGGTCAAAACTCGGGTGAATCTCGCGCCAAGCTCAGTCGTATCTCGTGCCAACCTCGGTGATTTTCCCGAGGCGTGAAACCTCGGTCGTAGCACGGTCAAGAGCGTGTTGAAACTCGGTGCTTGCTCGGTCATTTCTCGGGTTAGATGACGTCGAATCTCGGTTAAAAGTCGGTCGAAGTTCGGTGCTTTCTCGGGTACTTCTCGGTTTGCGTGGTCCTCAGTGTGGTCCTCCGAGGGGTCAGAAGCATGGTCCTCCGGGGTCGCAGCGAGCGGTCGCGAGATACCCGCCGATCTCGATCTGGTCCTCTTGGTCCGGGGCTCTTCGGGGCGAGTGGTCCTCCTCGGAGGGAGGGTGCTCGGCAGCTCTTGTCGGTGGAATCGCGGAACAAAGGAAGCGTTGAGACGCCCGAGCCCGAGACGAGCTGCTTACGCCAAGATTGATCACATGGTCTATCTCGTAATCCCTTTTTCACTCGTCTCAGTAGCGCTCGTCTATGTACCCGTCGCAATGCTCGTGAAGGGGAAGCTGCAGGAGTACCTCTCCAAGGGGCCAATGCGGAACCCCTGGGCGAGGTTCGCTCTGCTGCTCCTGGTGCTCGGTGGCCTCGCCTGGTTCGTGCAGTGGGCGGTGACTGAGCAAATGAAGGACGCCTGGGAAGCTGCGGTGCTGTGGTGCACGGCTGTTCTTGTGATCTTGTCCGTGGCAGCGAATGCTCCGATACCCAGCGATCCCGATGAATCGACGCCTGACGAGCCGGCAGAAGACAATCAGCGCCCGTTCTGGGACTGGACAGAGCGCGTCAACGCAAAGTCGTTCGTCACAGCCCTGGCCGCGGTGCTCGGCGCAATGAGCCTCGGCCTCTGGTTCGTCTGATCCTGCAAGAGCGATCAAGACCCCGCAGCGTGATGCTGCGGGGTCTCTCGTGATGCTCGGCTCAGCAGCTCGGGACGATCGCCACGGAGGCGTAGGATCCCGGCTCGACGGGGCTGTGGTACTTCCCGGTGATGAAGCCACCGTCGGGCTGCACGTCCTCCGGCGCGAAGCACCATGCGAGGCGCTGGCCCTCGTGGTCGACGAGCTCGAACGCCATCGGCAGACGGGCCCTGCCGTCGGTGCCCTGCAGGCTGTCTACTGCTTCTGGCGAGACTGCGCCTGCTACTGAGACCGTGACGACGCTGCTCACGATCCCCGGCTCCTCACTGACGTACAGCGACGCGAGCTCGGGCGCTGCGCTGTCTTGCTGGACGTAGTCGGCCTCCGGGATCTCCGCGCGGGAGTCGACGTCTATGCTCGTCAGCTCAGCCGAGGCCGCCACCGGCACACATGAAGGGTCGGCATAGCGCGTGGCGGCTGCAAGGAACTCGGTGCTGACCTCGACGCGCTGCCCGGGCCCAAGGAAGCGCTCGACGTGCTCGTAGACACCGCAGACGACGCCTGAGGCGTCGCTGTACTCCAGCGCGAGCGTCGCGGACTCCCAGTGCTCGTCGCTGGTGTTGGCGAACGCTGTCGCGATGCGGACGCCCTCGCCGCCCTGATACATGATGAGCTGCCCGGGGTCGACGATGCTGTTGTCGGCCGTTGGCACACGGAGGTCGTCTGAGCTGTAGACGGTGCTCGTCATTCCCCCGATGGCGCCGAACAGCATCGGGACGAGCATCGAGACCCTGAAGAATGACAACACGAACAGCGCCGCCGTGGCGATGAGGCCGCCGAGCGTGAGGCCGGTGCCACCAACCTTGTGGATTATGAAGGAGGCGATGACGAGCCCCAGCGCGATCAGGAAACCGACAGGGTCGAAGATGATGGCGATGTTGTCTTCGGACATCTTGGCCTTGGCGTCATCCACGGAGAGCCCCTCATAGCCGAAGGCGTTGCCGATGCCGAGGATCTCCCAGGCGGCCCAGCACAGCACGGCCATGCTGAGTACGCCGGTGACGACGTCGTGTGTGTCGAACCGGCGCCGCTTGGGGCGCTGGCTTTGCCCCTGCTGCCGCAGGTGCTGCATCAGCGGGTGGTCGGGTGGCAGCCCAGGAGGCGGCGTTCTGGACATGCTCTGGGCTGCGCTCAGTCAGCGATCCAGTTGCCGTCGGTGTCGCGGACGAACCCGTCGACCTCGCTGCTGGTCACGGTGATGGTGCCCGACTTCATGATGGAGAGCTTCACCTCGGCGAGCGTCTCGACATCGCCGCCCGCGAGGACGGGGAATGTGAACACCGTGCCCCCGTCGTCCGCGGGTGATGCCGCGCAGGAGTCGACGATCGTGAGCAGCCGATTGTCCGACGTGATGTAGCTTCCCGGCTCGGGGGCCGCCTCGTCGAGCTCGGACGCGGGGCTCGCCGAGGAAAGCACAGACCATACCGCCTTAGGCTGGTACTCGGCGGCGAGGTACGCCTCGTACGCCTCGGGCAGGTCCTGGAGGAAGTAGGAGTCCGCAGTGTCGATGAACTTCTCGATCTGTTCCATGCTGGGGCGGTCCTGGAAGACGAGGCTCGTGTCGCCGGTCTCGTTGATGTAGTCGGCGATGAGGTTGGTCGCGTGATCCTGGAGGCGGCTCTCTTCACCTTCGCGCCACTCGTCCTCGGTCTTCGTGGGCTTCGTCAGGACGACCTCGCCCTCGCCCGCGTAGGTGATCGACAGGTCGACCGCGCAGTACTTCGCGCCGTCGAGCTCGCGCGGGGTGAGTACAGCCTCCGTGACTAGCGGCTCGGCGTCGCCGCCGAGGGCGCTGAAGAGGCCTTCGGGCAGGCGGATCAGCAGCTCGCCGCTGTCGGAGCCGTAGCGCGGCGTCTGGAACTCGAAGACGCCCTGTTCGGGCGCTGCGTCGTTGCCGGCTGCGCTGCTGCCCTGTCCACCGCCCGAGCATCCGGTGAGCACGAGCAGGACTGCGAGCAGCGCTGCCCCGGTCGCGACGGTCTTCTTCACTGCCTTCATGGCGACGGTCCTCCTGTGTTGGTCTGCGTGTCGCCAGCAGGTCGGGCCGTTGGGGGCTGGAGTCATCCGGTGCGGGCGAGGCGCCGGGCGGTGGTTCCCGTCTCTGCTCGGGCAGTATTTCTGCTCGTCTACGAGTCAATCTTAGCAGAAATAGGGTATTGACGTACCCTCGCGCAGCAGTGAAATCACCGATGGACTTGAATGTTATGTCCGACCCAGCAGCAGAGATCCTGAAGCAGATCCTCGCTTCCAATCTCCGCTCGTACCGCAAGGGGCGCGGCATCAGCCAGAGCGCGCTGGCGCACGAGCTGGAGCTCGACACGAGGTACTACTCCGGGATAGAGCGCGGCGAGTGGAACCTGACGTTCGAGACTGTGGGCAACATCGCGGACCGCCTCGGGCTGCACCCGCTCGACCTCATCACGGGGCACGAGCCGCCGCCCGAGGACGACGAGTAGCCGCTGCGCCCCCGCAGTGCGTCGAGCGCGCCTACGGCGCGGCTCTCGTAGCAAGTAGCAATACTCCTTCTTTAGGTAGTGGCTCGGGAGAAAGACCCCCTTCCAGGACGCTGCTCGGGTCCCGGGGCGCATGTACGAAGAGGCAAAATCCGCGTAATCATGCGGAAGTGTGCAGTTGTTGCAGTTCTATACCTATCTTTTTATACGCGGACGCGCGAGAGAAATAGTCTCTACAGAAAACTATGGCGAACAACTGCAACAACTGCACAAGGCTACTTGTGGCCCTCAGTTATGCAGCCCTTCTGACCGAGCTCTCTCAAGCCCGAGAGACCCTCTCCCCAACGACGAGCGGGCGACGCTCCAGGAAATAGTCGCAACACGCCGCAGATCATGTGCAGCAGGACTGGTAGAGTGGGTACCAGTAGAGCAGAACTAAGATCCCTGTCTGAAACTCCGGTCTACTTTCCGATTTGTGTGGCCCCGCGAGAGTCCTCTCCCGCGGGGCCTTCGGCATTCTGGGTCGCTCCGGCAGTGCGCGCCGCGGACTGCTGCTGCTCCTCGATGCTCGTAGACGAGTAGATCGTGAAGCTCGAAGCTATTTGTTCGCGAAAACTCCTGTTCAACGTCGTGTTTCGTCGCGTTTCGTGCGAGAATAGTTGCAAGCCGCGGACACTCCTACTTCGCCCGGGCCCCAACTGAATAGCACAGCAACAGAAGACGACTCAGCATCCGACGCACTGCCTCGTCGAGACGCCAACCGGCGATCTCGAAGACACGCAGATCGGATTCGTAATGAGCACGACTACGAGCGCAGGATGCGCTCCTCCCGCCGGCATCGCCGACGATCCCCTGGTCATCGAGGCGGACCTGCTGGCGCAGATCCCGGGCATGACCACGCGCCGCTGGCGCGACTGGCGCCGCGTCGGCAACGCACCGCAGCCGGACGTCACCAGCGGCCACTCGCGCTGGTACCGCACGAGCACCGTCGAGGCCTGGCTCGCTGAGCACGGCCACGCCGCCTCCTCAGCCGAGGGGGTGCAGCGATGAGCACCACGAACCTCGCCTCCCGTCCCACTCGCTCTTCACTTTGGGCCCGTGCGGGCTCCGTGACCGGCTGGCGCCGCTGGACGGCGCTGCTGCTGCTCGTGCTGATCCCGCTGACGGTCGTCGGCGGCATCCTCGGCGCGAGCTCGGCCCGCGCAGAGGAGAACGAGAGCCTCCAGTACTCGTTCTACCGTGTCTCGTCCGCCATGACCGCGTTCTTCAGCTCCACGCAGGGGCCCGACGTCGAGGACGGCAAGTCCCTCGGCACCCTTGAGAACTGGTCGGGCGTCGTGACGAACCCTGGCAGCGCGGGGTCCTTCCTTGGCTACGCCGACCCGAGCTTCTCCAGCGTCACCGGGTGGCTCTCCTCCAAGCTCTCCGGCTCCTCGGACGCGATCGGGTACGACACCCTCGCCCTCCGCGACGAGGACGACGCGGTCGTCGACGACTCCCTGCAGGGCCTCGTCGGCTACGCCTACTACGGCGCGTCGCTGAAGGGGCTGGGCTTCGACGGCACGAGCACGGGCCTCTCGCTCGGGTTCATGGAGATGGCCGGCGGCTTCGTCGTGTCCGCCTTCTACCTCCTCTCGGGCGCGGTCGACTGGCTTTTCGAGGCCGTGATCAACGCGATGGCGTTCCTCAACCCGTTCAAGCTGTTCTACCTTGGCGTGCAGGCCGTGGTCCCCGCCGACGTCGCGGACGGGATGGTCGGCGGCGACACGAGCGTGTTCGGCCCGCTGAGCGGCCTCGCGAGCTGGATCAGCGGGTGGTACCAGGTGCTCACGCAGCTGTCCTGGGCCGTGATGGTGCCCGTCTTCGTCGCCGTGCTCCTCATGGGGCTGCTGCTCTACAAGAAGATGAACCGGGGCAGCGCGATCAAGAAGCTGCTGATCCGGGTCGCCTTCATCGGGCTGGGTCTGCCACTGCTGGGCTCGATGTACACGGGCACCCTGACCTCGATGCAGGCCGCCGCCGACTCGGGCAACGCTGGCGCTACCCGCGTCATCATGTCGACCTTCGTGGACTTCGAGAGCTGGGCGAAGAACTCGCGCCTCGCGGTGCCCGAGGGCGCGACTATCGAATGGGACTCGTCGCGGGACACCCCGACGAACGAGGCACAGATGAACGTGCGGAACTCCGCGCTGGCCATCAACTCCCGCTCGCTCGGCCTCGGGCTCGACCCGATCCTGACGTCCGACAACGCGCAGACCTGGACGGACGCGGCGGTCCGGGGCGGTGCTGACGAGTACCAGTACGGCTCGTGGACGTACGGCAAGGCCGCGGACATGCTGCTGCGCTACATGGGCAACGCCCAGTTCAGCGCGTCGTCGTTCGAGACCGAGTCGAAGGGCGGGCTCTCCAAGATCTCTGCCGACACCCTCTCGAACGCCACCAAGAAGGGCTGGTTCAGCTCGGCGGAGAGCGGCGACGGCAAGGACAAGCAGTTCGTGAAGGACGGCGACCTCGCCGACATGCCAGCGGACCGGATCAACGGCAACCCGGTGATCTCGCTCGCCGACGGCGCTGGCCTCACTGCCACGAGGAGCGGGAGCGCCTATGAGTTCTCCACCGCGTCGTACTGCTACGGACCGGGGATCGTCCCGACCTACGGCTCGGACATGGGGCCGCGCAGCTGCAACCTCTCGCCGCTCGCGATGTACAACTACCTGAACACCGACTTCGGGCCGACCTCGATGACGATGTACTCGTCGTCGAACGTCTCCAGCGAGGCGACGCGCTCGATCCACAACTCGGTGAACCTGGTTGGCTCCGGCGCGATGTCGGCCCTGTACTGGACGAACGCGGTGGTGCTCCTGGCCGCCTTCGTGTTCATCGGGTTCGGCTACGCGATCTCGATGGCGCTGGCGAGCATCCGCCGCACTTTCCAGATGGTCTCGGCCGTGCCGTTCGCGACGCTCGGCGCCCTGGCGGCTATCGCCAAGGTGCTCGTCTACACCGTCGCGCTCATCGCGCAGGTGTTCCTGACGGTGTTCCTGTACAAGCTGGTCCAGGAGTTCCTGATCGCGCTGCCGCAGATCATCGAGTCCCCGTTCGCGCAGCTGCTCAACTCGAACAAGGCCGCGAACGGCTTCATGCAGTACCTGGTGAGCGGCACCGGGTTCTCCCTGGTGGTGACGATCGTCTCGATCGTCTTCACGATCGCGTTCACGGTCATGGCGATGCGCGTGCGCAAGAGCCTGGTCAAGGCGGTCGAGGAGGCGGTGACCAAGCTGGTCGAGAAGCTGACCGAGACTTCGGTGGGCGCGCCCGGTGGCGGAGGCGGTGCGCTCGCGCCTGCCCTCGCCGGCGGTCTCGGCGCGGGCGCGGGAGCCGCGATGGCGAACCGCGCGATGCAGAACGCTGCGGGGAAGAAGGGTCTCGCCGCCGGTGTGCCCGGCAGTGGAAAGGGTCCCGACGGCATGGGCACTGCAGGCGGCTTCACCGGCGGCACCGACGGCGGCGACTCCTCGACGACCGTCGGCGGCGAGATCGAGACCGGCGACGGGACGCTCGCGGTCGAGGGCAGCGGCGACGCCCCCGCGCCCGGCAACGGCGACCCCGGCAGCCCTCTGGAGCTCACCGCGGGCCCCAGCGGCGACTCTGCTGCTACCGAGACCGCCGAGGGCAAGCGCGTCGAGGTGGAGGGTCTCAGCCCCGACGGGCGGGGCTACGCCGTCGACGCCAACGGCGACGCGGTCCCGGCGAAGCCTGTCCAGGGCGACTCCGACGCCATGAGCGACGTTTCGTCGTCCATGGAGGAGAGCGCCGAGGGCTACAAGGCCGCCGACAAGCAGAAGCTGGCAGCTGGCACCGAGGGCGCTCAGGCCGTCGGCCATGGCGCGGTCGCGGTCGGTCGCGGCTTCGCGGGCGATGCGGCCGGTGCCGCTGAGTCCGGCGGACGCGCGGTCGAGCACGGCGGTCAGGCTGTTGCTGCTGGTGAGCGCGCCAAGCAGGCGGAGCAGGACGCCGGCCGCTCCAGCCTGGACAAGCCGAGCACGAAGCACGCCGACCGCGCGCAGAAGGCCCAGCAGGTCTCGCAGGTTGGCGGCACCGTGGCGAACGCCGCGGGCGCGGCGTCCTCGACTGGCGGCGCTGGCAAGGCTGCGTCCCAGGGAGCAGGAGCGGCCAAGGCCCCTGCGAAGGCCCCGCAGGCCGCTCAGAAGGGCGCGAGCGCCCCGAAGAGCACCCCTACGGCGCCGAAGCAGGCGCCTCGTCCGGCCGCGCCGCAGCGCGCCTCCTCGACGACGAACGTGTCCAGCACGTCGGTCGACCGCAGTAGCAGCGTCGACCGCCGCAGCAAGGTCGTCAACAAGTCGAAGAAGCGCATCGCCCCGCCGAAGACCGGCGGTAAGGCCACGAAAGGCCTGAAGCCCGGCAGCGGCTCGGGTAAGCGGTCCTGACCGGCGAGCACCCTCCCTGAAAAGCAGAACCCCCACGGCGCCAGCCGTGGGGGTTCTGTGCTCTCCCCAGCGCACGCTCCCTCTTTGCGGGGAGGGAGGCGCTCGGGCGGTGGGTGGTTACTGCGGGAGCGTCGCGAACGCGATGGCGAACCAGATGAGCACGACGGCGATCACGGCTGCGCTCAGGTAGCCGACGACGAGCGCCGCCGTGGCGAACGCGGTGCTGGTGCTGTGCTTCCTGGCACGCCGGCGCGCGACGTGCCCCAACGGGATCGCGACGAACCAGAGCCCGAGGAACGCGAAGAGGAACGAGATGACGGAGAGCGTCTCGTGGCGGGCGGGCGGTGCGACGGGCAGCACGGAGGTCGCGGGTGCGTGGGCGATCGTAGTGTTCGACATGATGGTGGCTCCTTCGTTTGGTTAACCGGTCACCATCTATCCCGGCCCGCCTATGGCGGGCACCCGCCTGAGACGCATCGTCTTCGGCCCGGGAGGGATCGTCCGTAAGCCGAACCATTCGCAACAGGAACGCTTCCGTACCTGGTACGAGAGCGTTCCTGACGAGAGCGTTAAAGAGTGGGAGAATCTCTGAGGCGCAGGCTCGGCGCGGGGCTGCGGGGGCAGCGCGAGCACTGGGGACTGACGCAGGAGCAGCTTGCGGAGCGGATCGGCGTCACGCCTCGATACCTGGCTGCGTTGGAGCGCGGCGAGCGGAACGTGACGATGGACACATTCGACGAGTACGCGGGTCTCCTCGGACTGGACGCGCAGGCTCTGCTGGCTGGCGAGACGCACGACGAGCTGCCAGCGGTGAGGCCGAGGCCCGACGACGCGAACCCGAAGGGTCGGCGGAAGCGCTCGTAGCGGGGTGCTGTAACTAACTATTCACACTTCCGGAGCGCGGATTATTCGGCTCACGTGACGTCATCGGCTACGGCGCCCGCGAGGGAGATCACCCCTCCTACGGGCGGCTGCTCAGAGCGTGGGCATTGCGGCGCATGATGCGAACGCAGCGTACCGCGAAGCCCTCCTCAACCCTCGCGCGAGCTCCCTCTGGGAGGAGGGATCCGCGCCCGCCAGGGGCTCAGACAGGGGTGGAAAGGGCCTCTGCAGGGGCTCAGAGCGGCAAAACGTACCACTTAGAAATGCTTCGTGGTACGTTCCTGAGGCTTCGTGGTACGTTCTGGAGGCCTTCGTGGTACGTTTTTCGACTCTTTTTTATTGATTTATCAATGTAAATAGAGAAGAACGTACCAGGTGTACCAGGAAATAACATGCCATATACACGCGCATGCGCACGCACACACGCACATGTAAAGTCTTCGGAAATGTCGGTACTCGTGGTACGTTTTGCAAGAAATCCCCGGTCAGCGTGCATTTACAGACCTTTAGACCGTAGCTATTACGATTTCTTCGCGGTACAGTCACTTTTCGCGCTCCGCTCGGTTGCGCGTCATTTACCCTCTCTGACCTGGGGTTTTCTCGTCTGTTCCACGAACGAGAAACGTACCTCGAACGAGCACCGCTTCGTGGTACGTTTCGTGGAACAGCTCGCTCTACGCCTCGCAATGTTGGGTCGCGCCGGCAGTGCGCGAACGCAGATCCGGTGAAAAGAAAGACCCCGCGGCCGAAGCCACGGGGTCTCTACAGAAGGAGGCGACTGATATGAGGGTTACAAAGCCTCTCGCCAGGCACCATCCCGGACCGTGCTGCGCACGGTCCAGCTCTAGCCCTGCTGCTCGCTGCGCTACGCCGCGGGCGCACTGCTCAAGCCCAGCGCCGTGAGCACCGCCTCTACTGCAGCAGAGTCAACCCGGGCGCCGCGCTCGATGAGCTGAAGCGTGCTCCGCCCCAGGCCGGCCAGCTCGGCGAGCTCGATCTGCGAGAGCCCGGCACCCAAGCGTGCTGCGCGGATACGTGCGCCGAGCGCCTCGTCGGGCGTGTCCCGCGCGCGCCACTTCGTCATCGGCAGCGGCGCGAGCACCAGGTGCGACGTCTCGATGCAGCGGAGGTAGCCGCGCTCGTCTTCTCCTCTCGCCCGAGCGAGCCCCTGGCAGGTGTGCTCCAGCCTGTAGCCTTCAGGCACCGGCTTACTGTGTTCCAGCTCCCAGGCGAGCTCGTGGGCGCGGCGTACGGTGCCGCCGTACTGCACCTGGGGCCTGCCCGCACGGTCGGTCGACCTCGTCCAGAGGCGGCAGCCGTCCGGCGAGCGCTCTGAGTGCATCGCGAGCACCTCCTCGGCGCTCATGCCCCGCTTGCGCGGCGCTGTGTTTTTCGTACTGCTCATGTCCCCTCCTGTTCTTGTCTTGTCTCTTCTGCTCCGAGCAGTGTTCTGCGATCCGGGGGCGCGAGCACCCGGTCGCATGCTCACCCGGGCCGGGCTTTGCCCGGCCACCAGCGACAAAGTTGGAGAACAAGAAACAACAAGAGCAGCAGCACAGCTACTCCCCTGCCTCGTTTCCTGCTCGTTTACGAGGAGAAAACGGTGATCTTGGCATCTTCCACCAACGATGAAACCCCAGGTCAGACGCGCGTTTCTTCCTGGTTCTTGAGCGAATACGTGATAGGCTTGCAGCAGGCACCTCCGGGCTTTCAGAGCCCGGGCAGGATGACCTCCACGACGAGACCTAGACGCAACAGCATCCCTCTGTACAAGTACGCTGGCGGCGCTTGAGTCTCGAAGGAATGAGAGAACCTCACGCACGCCAAGCGGCAAGCGTAAAGGCGGTTCTCTCTATGAGCACCAAGTTCTCCCGCGGCCCCGATGCCGCGAACCGGGCGGAGAGGCGTAAGCGCGGCATGCGCGGCGCTCCTGCCAAGATCCTCACCGGCGGCATGGCCGCTGGCCTGCTCCTCGGCGCCCTGGCCCCGGCCTCCGGCGCGTTCGCGTGGAGTTCCGGCGGTGGCGCGAACCCCGGCACCGGCGGCAGCAACGGCAACTACGCTGAGACTCCCTACGGTGTCTCGTTCGACGACTACAACGCCGACGGCACTCCGGTGCAGGGTGTGGGCCTTGCCTCGATGGACTACCTGATGGCTTTCGCGAATGCTCCGCAGCGCTATCCGAACATCGAGGCTGCGTGCACGCAGGCGCTCTCGAACGCCGACTCGCAGCCCGGAGCTACCCCCGGGCAGTCGCGCGTGATCGGCATCTGGTGGTCGGCCGGATCGTCGGGGCCCTTCCCGACGGGCAGCAGCTACCACCAGAGCGATAACTACTTCTGGCAGAACGCCTGGAACCCCTGGATCAGCGGCGGCTTCGCCGGGCTGAACATCAGGGCTGGTCTCGCGGGCGCTGACCTCGCGGCCTATGACGCCGCCGTGAACAGCGCGCTCGTCGGCACCGGCGTGACGACCAGCTGGGACGCCACCACTTCGGCCGCGTGCATCGCGCTGTCGAACAACCAGCCCGAGCCGAACTACCAGCTGACGCTTTCGACCGACCACTCGGCGAACGTGCCGGTCGTCGCCGGCACCCAGCAGGCTGTGTACGACACGATCAACGCCAGTCGCGGGAGCTCCTCGATCAGCGAGAACGTGAACGCTACGGTCACTCTTCGCTGGAGCGGTCCTGAGAGCGCGGCGGACGCCGTCGATGCCTCGGTGTCGAAGACGGTGTCGATCGCCAACAACGGCTCGACCCGCTCGCCTGACTTCACGCCTGCCGACTTCGGCTGGCATTCGTGGCCGTCGGGCAAGTTCTGGTTCGACGTCGACGTCGCCAAGCAGGGCAAGATGAAGGATCCCGCCTCTCATGCCGGCGTGAACGACGAGCGCGAGAACTGGACGACCCCTCGTGACGAGGACGTCGTCAAGTACCTGACTTCTGGCGACCCGGCTGATGCCGTCGCCGACCAGGAGGTCTTCGCGAGCGGCATGTTCTACAACGCGGTGATCACCGCGGCTGTGAACGGCTACGAGTCGAGCATGACGATCACGGACACGATCCATACCGATCAGGTGTTCATCGGCTCGCGGACCGCCGACGTGCAGGACGCCGCGTACATGCTCGATCCCGAGGGCAACCGTGTTGACGGGGCTCAGATCTCGATCGACCGCTCGGCAGCAGGAACCGTCGTCGTCTCGGGCACCGTGACTGACATTCCGACTGCCTTCCAGTCGCGCGACTACACTCTGGTCGTCCCGACGTACTTCCTGCCGACGGGCGCCGACTACACCGTCGAGGACGACTCCTCGGTGTGCTACACCCGCGACGTCGACGAGTGCATCGAGGGCAACAGCGAGTCGGTGCGCAAGGTGACTCCTGCTCCTGACAAGGTGTGGGTGCTCGACGAGACCGGTGCGCTGACCGCCGCCGATCCGAGTCACACGAATCAGGAGGGCGCTGACGGCAAGGTCTTCCTGATGAACGACGAGGTCGCAGCCGTCGTGAACGGTCGCATCCCCGCGAACCTCGCGGAGCCGTTCTCCAGCTACGAGATCATCGACGACTGGACCGACTCGGCCCGCTACGTCGACTTCTCGGACGCGTCGAAGGCGAAGGTCTTCATCGAGACGGCGCCTGGCTCGGGTCAGTACACGAACGTGTCGAGCGACTTCGACATCACTGTGAACGGCAGCGTCACCACGGCGAAGGCGAAGGCCGGGTCGCAGTTCCTGGCGCAGTCGAAGAACTCGTCGAGCGTCGACCGCAAGGTGAAGCTCGTGATCTCCGGCGCGTTCAAGGACGACTACGACACGAATGGCGAGCTCGTGCAGCTCACCAACGCCGGCCACGAGGTCTGGAACAACGAGACCGTGGACACCAACGTGCCTCCGGTGTTCACCTGGACTCCTGACCCCAACAAGCAGGTGCTCGGCTCTGCTGACGAGTCCGGTGACAAGACCTACGAGAACATCGACGGTCTCAGCGTGTTCCCCGGCCAGAAGCTGGAGTACTCGGTGGGCGTGGATCTCCGGGTGCCCGAGAACACCGCTCGCGGCGTGAAGTCGCTGGCCGTGCTGGACACCTACGACCCGATGTTCGCTCCTGATAAGACGAGCGTCGAGTTCTGGGACTCGCGCGATCCGCGCAACCCCAAGCCGGTTCCCGCGAAGAACTACAAGCTGACGTTCGACGAGGCGACCAACTCGTTCCGTGCCGATTTCACCCAGGAGTGGATCGACGCGAACGTGAACGTCGAGGGCGCCAACAGCGAGTGGCAGACCAAGGGCTGGCTGACGATGCGCTTCACGGGCACCGTGAGGGACACCGCCCCGGGCGGCAGCACGGTCAAGAACCAGGCGTTCCAGATCATCAACGGCGCGTCGACCGCGACGGAGATCCCTGAGGTCAAGATCCCTGAGATCGAGCCCGACAAGGAGGACCTGAACGTCCACACGCTGGAGAACATCGACGGCAAGACCGTGGTGCAGGGCGATCACCTGCTCTACCGGCTGACGCTCGATGCTCGCGTCTCCGCTGACGAGCTGGCGTACAACGTGCACAAGCTCGGCATGGTCGACGACTTCGACGAGGAGTACCTGGATCTCACCGAGGCCGGCATCACCGTCAAGAACAAGGCCACCGGCGAGGACGTCACCGACAAGTTCAACATCCAGGTGAAGGACGGCAAGGCGTACGTGTTCGCCAAGCAGGTCGACAGCGTGAACTACTACGGCGAGACCGTGCCCGGCGATCCTCAGCCCGAGGACCTCGCTGCGTATGCGGAGGCTGCGATTGATCCGCACAAGACGCCGATCATCGAGCAGTCGCTGCTCGGTCACGAGTACTACGTGCTGCTGGACACTGTCGTGAGCAAGGAGGTGGATGGCTACACCATCTACAACCAGGCCACCCAGAACATCCAGAACACCTGGCACGAGACCAAGATCGTCTCGAACCCTCTGAAGGACATCGACCCTGACAAGGACGTGGTCGTGAGCGAGGAGACGAAGGACGATTCGATTAACGAGGCCGAGGTCAAGCTCTACAGCGACTTCAACTACCGGTTGAACAGCTCGGAGATCCCGGCGAACCGTGCGTACGCCGCGAGCCAGTGGCAGCTGAAGGACACCTTCGACCGCGTGCACGACGAGTTCACCGGGATCTGGGCGATCTACGCGAACACTGATGTCTACGAGGGCGACACGCTCATCTACAAGAAGGGCGACCTGCTGCAGGACTCGGCCGGTCATGAGACCGAGCCGCGCGACAGCCTCTTCGACGTGAAGTTCGACGGCGAGAGCTACACGCTCACTGTGGACGCGACCCAGAAGTACCTGGACCTCGTGAACACGCGCATGGACCTCGCGAACTCGTTCTCGGTGTACACCAAGATGATCCGCATTGCTCCTGGCGAGAAGATCGACAACCAGGTGACCGAGACCTACAACGAGGTCGAGCGCGAGAGCAACATCGTGTGGACGTCGACCCCTGAGAACCCGAGCATCAACGTGGAGAAGTACACGCTCCACGAGGGCTGGGAGCAGGGCAAGAAGGGCGACCGCGATCAGGTGGAGCTCGCGTACCCGCTGGATCCTGCGAACCTGGGCATGCTCGGTGACGAGGGTGCGGACGGTGTTGTGTCGGAGCCTCTGGAGATTGGTTTCTTCTTCGAGAATGACGGTGATGTGCCGCTGAAGGATGTGACGTTCTCGGACGCGACGATCGAGGACACCTTCGGCGACGTCGGCGGTATCATGTGCGAGGTCCCCGTGACCGAGGAGGACAAGATCGCTGCTGGCGAGGAGCTCGGCGATACTCGCTGGGTGAGCCCCGGTACGATCACGACTCTCGATGTGGGCGAGCGGATCGACTGCAAGGGCACGCTCTCGGGCATGCTCCCCGGCATGGTGCACGGCGACAACGTCACCGTGACCGGCAAGTCGGTGTTCACCGATAAGCAGGTCAGCGACGAGGATCCGTGGTTCGCTGCGGCTCCGTCTACTCCGGGTATCGACATCGAGAAGTACACGCTCTCCGAGGGCGTCAAGGACGGCGACCGCGACTCGTACAAGGACGCGCTCGCGCTGACTCCTGAGCAGGCGAAGGACGGCGTCCAGATCGGCTTCGACATCACCAACACCGGTGACGAGCCGCTGAAGGAGCTGGACTTCTCCGACGTCACGAACGACGCCACGACCGGCAAGGTTGAGGACATCCGCTGGGCCGTGCCCGAGGGCGCCGAGACCGGGGCCGACCGTGAGGGCCTCGTGCAGCCTGCTGCCGGCCCTGCTGACACTCTGGTCGCAGTCGCGACCGAGTTTGTGGACGGCGCGCCTGTCGCTCCTGCTGCCCCCGAGGAGGAGGCTTCTGCCGAGGCTGAGGCTCCCGCCGAGACCGAGCAGCCTGCCGCGGCCGATACCGTCGAGATCGACGGCGTCAAGTATGAGCTGCGCTCGCTCGACGAGCTGAAGGACCACGTCCTGATGCCCGGCGAGACTGTGACCCTGGTCGGCGTCCTGAAGGGCGTCGAGGCCGGTACCGGACACCAGGACGTCGCCGACGTCGAGGGCACCGCGGTCTACTCGGGCACGAAGGTGTCTGACGATGATCCGTGGAACGCGAAGCTCCCGTCGGCCGAGGTGCCGAACCCGCCGTGCGGCTGCGACGATCCGAGCGACCCGAAGGGCGCCGTCACCGGTGACCCGCTGGCGTCGACCGGTGGCCAGGCCGCTCTCTGGGCCGGTATCGCGTTGCTGATCCTGGCGGCTGGTGCCACCACCGCCTGGGCCGTGTCGCGCAAGCGCCGCGCCGAGCTGCTGACCGCGGCCGGCATCGACGAGGCGCCGCTGGAGCAGTAGTCTCTGCGGCTTCTGCCCTGTGAAAGCGAGAACCCCCGCAGCATTAGCTGCGGGGGTTCTCTGCTGCTCGGGGCCGGCTGCTACCAGCACTGCATGCCGGCAGGGCAGCCACCGATTCCGCCTCCGGTGCCAGGGGGCGGGGTGATCATGCCGCCACCGCCTCCACCGCCGGTGCTGCCGCTACCACCGCCGCCCGAGCCACCGCTCCAGCCGGAGTCGCCTCCGCTGTAGTCGTCGTAGCCGTAATCGTATTCGTTGTACTGTGCTGCTGCCGCCGCTTCTGCGGCTGCGGCTTCTGCAGCGGCCTGCTCGGCAGCGATCCGGGCCGCCTCTGCTGCTGCGGCTTCTGCGGCGATGCGCGCGGCCTCGTCGGCCTGGAAGACCTCGAAGTCGTCGGCGAGCTCCTCGGTGGCGCTGTCGAGCGCTGTCGCGCTCTGCTGCACGGCCTCGACCTGGGCGGTGATCGCCGCGGCGTCGTCACGGGTCTCGCAGGCGCTCGCGAGGCCCTTCTCCGCCTTCGTGAGCTCCGCCTGGGCGTCGGTCACACTGTCGATGAGCTCCTGCCCGCTCGGGCGAGCAGGCACAGCCTCGACGGCGGGCTTGTCTCCCTCCGCCTTCTGGGCGGGTATCTCTTCTACCGCAGGCCGCTCGGCGTACAGAGTGCTGGTGCCGGCGCTGTCCGGGAGCACAGTGTCTTCGACAGCGGTGAGCCCGTCTGATGCGGCCAGCTGGGTGGTCTTGGCAGTCTTACTTGCCAGAGCGGCCGCGTCGGTTGCGGTAGCGCAGAGACGGGCCGTCTCGGCGTTGTAGCTGTTGACGCTGATTGCCGTGGCGGCGATGCCGCCGCCGAGCACGAGGGCCCCAGCTGCGATCCAGGCGATGAGCGCCTTCCTGCTGCGCTTTTTGGTCTTCTCGCCGGTCCCGCTATCGGGCGCTGCGGTGTTGGTGCTGATGTCGTCGTTGCTGTTCATGATGCAACTCGTCCTCCTTCGTCGGTGACCTGCGGCCGGGCTTGTCCCGGTCGCTGGTGCTGAGCTTTACTTTGCTGCTCACCTCGGGTGCCTTGGCGCACGAGGTGGCCGGGACTGTCCTCTGACAGCCCTCACACCCACCCCCGTGCCCGGCTGCGCCGGGCACGGGACAGGTGACCGCGTGCACGTGCGCTCCCCAGATGGAGCGCACGGCACCCGATGGCGCCCGTAGGGCGCCTGGCCCGCCATAGGCGGTGCTCTCCGGGTAGAAAAAGTACCCCGGTGCGTGCAAGCGCGTCGGGGCCCCCTGCAGAAGAAGTCGAGGACCGCGCAGCGCAGTCCTCAGTCGCGTGGCGGAAAGGCGTGGTGCGCATTCACCGAGTGTATCGAAAGAGGAACGGAAGCGTTCCTTGCAAACAATTCGGTAGAGCGGAGCAGCGATCGCCCCCAGTGAAAAAGAAGACCCCCGAGGCGCGATGCCTCGGGGGTCTATCTGCTCTCATTGCTCTGGGAACCGCGACACGAAGTCGTTGACATGCAGTCGCAGCATCGCTGCTACCTCCCTATTGCTATGCCCTGTCGCGCGGGCTTCGCTTACCACTGCCTTCCTACAGGCGTGCACCTGTGCCTGGACGGCCGCCAGGAGGCGCAGCAGGTCCTCGACGGACACAGAGAGGTGCGCAGCCCTCTCCGCTGCGGAGAGGAGCTCCTGGAGCTCGTACTGCCTGAGGGAGGCGCACTCCTCCTGCACGATGAGCTCGTGCTCAAGCAGCGCGGTCATCGTTGCGCTGCCTCTGCGGTGCTGACCACGGTCTCCATGGCGCAGGCGCCGTGCTCGGGGCAGACCCTCACCCTGTACGCGCCGAGGTCCGGGAAGAACAGCAGTTCCCTCGTGCAGAGCTGGGGCGGGTCGCAGTCGAGGCAGAAGCGCTGCCACTTCTCATCGGCGATCTCATTGGCAGACATGGCTCAGCAGCTCCTGAACACGTACACGCCGGAGGCCGGAGCCTGAGCGTCCAGCACAGCGTAGTCGTGCGCCAGCTCGCGGGCGTGGCTCTTCCAGTCGAAGTGCTGCGCGACCTCCTCGGGAACGCCGTTCAGCATCCCCGTGCTGTCGACGAGATCAGCCGCGTACTCCTCGAAGGAGTCCCAGTTCCCACAGTAGCGGTCGTGGAAATCACCGAGGGCAGGCACGTCGCTCCTGCCGTCGCCCTCGGCGACGTAGTCGCCGCTCGCGACCCAGGCCCGCAGGGCAGGGCGCAGGTGCTCTTCCACGGCGAGCAGAGCCTCGGCCTGCTGCTGGGCCTCGTAGGGGCTCATCTCGCGGTCGACGAGCATGTATTCGGTGTCGTAGCACCAGAGCTCCTCGCAGCCGGCAGGGTTTAGGCCCGTGCCTCTGTGCAGCTCGGTGACGGTGATAGTGCTCGCCTCCGCGGCGTCGTACCAGTCGCCGACCAGATAGCCGGAGTTGTAATGAGCCATGCAGCCGAGCCAGACGCTCGGTGTCTGCGCTGTGCTGTTTCGGCTTGTAGAAGAAGAAACAGTAGTAACCATGGGAGCGCCCTCCGGTCTCGTGCGCGAGCAGCGGCGGACGTGCCGTGCTCATCAGGGAGGCTCCCGGCCCCGCGTGAGCGGGGCGGCTCCGCGTGGTGTGCTGCTCCGCAGAGAAACAAAAGGTGTAACGATCCAATAACGAAAAAGAACAGTGACGGAGTGTTCCCATCTCTGTCACATTTTTGCGTACTAGACTTTAGCTTCACTACTCGATACCCGGGACGGGCATCATGACGATCACGAGCTGTTTTTTGCAGAGGTTACTCCGGCTCGTGGTGGCAGTGCAGAGCACTGCCCGGGAAATCACTTGAGAGAGAGATCCTGCTGAGGCAGAGGAGCTAAAGTCTAGTTCCTTCAGAAGCTGTCATAGGTGGTCGCCGGAAGCGGCCAGCTGAAGCCCTACCCCGACGCGATGAGCGTCGGATCGGGTGGACGAGTCGCCGCGCAGCATGCGCGAGCGCGAGAAGCACAGAGCGCGGCACGGACGCCGCGCGGGAAGTACAGCACGCGCACACGCGTGCGACAGGCCCCTGGCTGCGGTGATCGCAGCCAGGTAGCAACACAGAGAGCACTGGGCGGCAACACTGCCGCCCCGAGAAGCTGGTGAGACAGGTGAGAAGCGCCTGCCTCTGCGAGCCCGGCGCCCCTGGCGGAGCCTGCGAAGCGAGCGCTGTGACGAGCACAGCGAGCAGCAGAGCTTGGCGCGGCATGACGCCGCGCCCGGAAAAGCATGTGAGACGGGTGAGACGCACTCGTCCAGACGAGCGCGCGGCGATGAGCGCTGCGCGCGGCAAATCGAGAGAAGGACAAGAAGATGACTATTACGAGCAAGCAGTTGAACCTCGCATTCGACAACATGAAGATTCGCAAGGATCCGACGGGCAAGATGCCGCTGATCGTTGTCGTGCCTCGTGACGCGATCCCGATGGACACTCCCGGAACGATCACGATCGCGGAGGGCGGGACAAAGGCCATGCGCCTCGGCGTGGAGGATCACTTCGCCGAGCTGGCGGCAGCCGAGGCTCGGGGCGACGCCCACGAGATCGACGAAGCGATGAGCGCTGCCTCCGAGATGCTGGAGATGTGGCTGGCGATCGAGCTCTCCTTCGCAGGAGTGCTGCTGAAGCACGGCAAGAAGCTCAAGGGCCGCTCGATGATCGCGGTGAAGTAGCACGCGCCAGAGAGCAACAACAACCGGGGGCGGCACAGGACGCCGCCCCCGACGAAAAAACACAGCCTCGGCGAAAGTCGCCGAGGCCCTCGCGCAAGAGCGCAAAGAACCAGAACGGAGCAAGACCATGACGAAGACAGCAGAGACGACACAGGCCGAGCAGATGCAGCTCGACGCAGTATTGCGCGCAATCCAGACGATGAGCGACAAGCACCGCGAGTTCGAGGCGGCGATGCACGCCGGCGACGAGCAGGCAGTGCGCGCAGCGCTGCAGGCCTGCACCGAGGCGTCGCACGCCTGGATACGGACCCCGTCCTACTTCGAGAACGGCTCACCCGCTGATGTGGCGAGGTACGCAGCTCTGGACGAGATCGACGCGCTCGCGGCCGCGCCGATCCCGTGGGACCCTGAGGACCGTGGCGCGACGGTGCTGGCGGCCGAGGTCTCCGAGATCGCTGCTGCGAGCGATGCCATGGGGGCAGCGTACGAGCTGGTCACGGAGATCGACGAGGAGCTGGAATACCTGGAGGGAACGATCGAGCTGCTCCGGGACATGCTGGGGCTCTTCGATGACGAGGAGGGATGCGAGTGTGAGGACTGCATTCGTGAGCCCGACGAGCTGGACGACGAGACTCGCGTCGAGTACGAGGCACGCCTCGCCCGCGACGAGCGTCGGTTCGTGGAGCTCACCATGGAGCGCGCAGCGAAGCTCGGAGCGGGCGGAGAGGACCCGCTGGGCTACTGGGGTTTGCTCGCGAAGCACGGGTTGATGATCCCTGAGTGGCACGCGATCCACAGCTACCAGCAGCGGATGCAGCAGCCGCCGGCAGTGGTCTGAGAGACAGCGGGCAAGTTGGCGGTGTCTGGCAACGCAGGTAGCCAGACACCACTGCTCCGGTTTGGTCGTCGTTGGTCACGCAAGTGCTAAGCCTGAGGAGCATTAGCCACCTCTGAGAGTTCTCCTAAACACCTGGGGCCGGCGCGAGAGTTCGCCCCATCGTAAATCCTCGTGCTGGCGCCGTCGTGACGTGCCCTAACATGCCCGGAACGGAATGCTCTTCGCGCTCCTACACACGAATCAGTAGAATTGGAAAGAGTCCGTGTTGCGCACGCGCAATGACGGACTCTTTAGTCTTGCCAGAAAGGGGTGCCGATGTCGCGCTTGTCGGACCTGCTGCGCACGTTGGAACAGCTCGATCCAAAACTCGCGAAGGATCTCGATGAGGAGATCCGGCCGCTTCAAAAGCGGCTGCCTTTCGGTCTTAACTTTGAGCGTCATGCGCCCGAGGCAGTCGAGCTGGCGGGCCACCGCATCCGCAAGACGAACAAGGTCCGCGTGCTCCCTCCCAGGGGCTCGACGGAGCGGGGCGATCAGCGCCTCTGGCACGTCGACTCGATCAGCGGCGGCATCGCCGAGGTCTCGACGCCGAACGGCGAGGAGCGCGATACGCAGTCTGTGCCTGTCGAGGACCTGGTGCTCGTCGCGGAGTTCCGCGACCGCATCTACCCTGGCCTCCGGCCCGACGGCTCCGTGGAGCGGGGCGGTGACAAGCCGTTCCACACGGTGATCAACGGCGAGAACTTCCATGTGCTTGAGCTGCTCACGTTCACGCACGAGCACTCTGTGGACGCGATCTACATCGACCCGCCGTACAACACAGGCTCCCGCGACTGGAAGTACAACAACGACTACGTCGAGGGCGATGACCTCTACCGCCACTCGAAGTGGCTGGCGTTCATGGAACGTCGTCTGAAGCTTGCGAAGCGGCTGCTGAAGCCCGAGGACTCTGTCCTGATCGTCACCATTGACGAAAAGGAGTATCTGCGGCTTGGGTTGCTACTGGAGCAAACATTCCCTGAAGCTGATATTCAGATGATTACCAGCGTAATCAACCCTAAGGGCTCAGCGCGACAAGGGCGGTTCTCCCGCACAGACGAGTACATCTTCATTGTGATGTTCGGGGATAGCCATGTTGCGCCGTGGAATACCGACATGATCCGTGAGCCCCGAGGGGCCGAAGGTGCTCCCGAGGAAGTACGTTGGGCGGGGCTACTGAGAAATGGTGAAGGAAGCCTAAGAACACGCATTCCAAGCATGTTCTATCCGATTTTTCTGGATTCAACCACTGGTGCGTTTCATTCGGTGGGAGAGCCACCTAGCGTGGAGGTGCGCCGAGATTCAATTTCTGTGCCCGACGGTGCGGTGGCGGTTTGGCCTGTGGATGGGTCAGGGCGCGAGTTGATGTGGCGTCTAAACCCTGCATCCCTTCGAGAGTATTTGTCTAAGGGTTACGCGAAGTTCGGCCGACGTGATCCAGAAACCGGTCGACGCTCCCCGTCGTACCTTCAGTCCGGCATTCTGGCGAAGATTGAAAGCGGAGATGTCGTTGTCAACGGGTATGACAACGAGGGCGCGGCCCAAGTTAGTTACTTGCCCGGCAAGCGCACGGTTCAGCCGATGACCTTGTGGAACCGTATTTCCCATTCCGCATCTGAGCATGGTGCGACTTTTGTCAAGGCACTGCTACCAGGTAGGAAGTTCCCGTATCCCAAGTCTCTGTACGCAGTCGAAGACGCCCTGCGCTTCTTTGTGTCAGGGAAACCCGACGCTGTCGTGCTCGACTTTTTCTCTGGTTCCGGTACTACCGCTCACGCAGTCATGCGTTTGAATAAGCAGGACGACGGGCGACGACAGTGCATCTCGGTGACGAACAACGAAGTCTCGGCCGAGGAGCAGACGAAGCTGCGCAAGCAGGGCCTGCGACCCGGCGATCCCGAGTGGGAGCAGTGGGGCATCTGCGACTACATCACGAAGCCCCGCATCCGCGCGGCGCTCACGGGTCTCACGCCCGACGGCGCTCCGATCAAGGGCGACTACAAGTTCGTCGACGAGTTCCCGATGGCCGACGGCTTCGATGAGAACGCGGCGTTCTTCACCTTGAGCTACGAGTCGCCGTGGATGGTCGAGGCCGACAAGGCGTTTGCGGCCATCGCGCCGATGCTCTGGCTGCGCGCAGGCGCCGTCGGCGAGCGGATCGACTCGATCGAGGGCGGCTGGGCCGTCGCGGACAGCTACGGCATCCTCAAGGACCTGGACCTCGCCAGCGACTTCGTCGCCGAGCTCCAGCGCCGCGAGGGCATCCGCATCGCCTACGTCGTGACCGACGACGACGGGCGCTACCAGCAGGTCGCGAGCGAGATCCCCGGGATCGAGACCGTGCGCCTCTACGAGGACTACCTGCGCAACTGCGAGAGCACGGGTGACATCTGATGCGATTCACGCTGAAGGACTACCAGGCCGATGCCGTCGGCGATACCCTGCGCGAGCTCGCGTCGGCGAGGGACTTCTATCGCAGCGCCAGCAAGCGGGTCTCTTCCGTGGCGCTGACCGCCACGACCGGGGCCGGCAAGACCGTCATGGCCGCTGCCGTGATCGAGGCGATGTTCTGGGGCAGCGACGACTTCGACGTCGTGCCGGACGAGGGCGCAGTGGTCCTGTGGTTCAGCGACGACCCTGCTCTGAACCAGCAGACCCGGCATCGTCTTGAGCAGGCGTCCGACCGCCTGCGCAACAGGCTGGTCACTGTGGAGCACCCGTTCCGTTACCCGAAGCTGCTGCCGGGGCACGTGTACTTCCTGAACACGTCGAAGCTCTCGCGCAACAGCCTCCTGGTGCGCGGCCATGACGACTCGAACACGCTCGACGGCATCCAGTCGCACCCCGACACGGTGCCGTTCACGTTCTGGGACACGCTGCGGAATACGATCGAGGACGACGACCTCACGCTCTACATGGTCCTGGACGAGGCGCACCGGGGCATGGGCAAGCGCCCGTCGGACACGCCGACCATCGTGAAGCGCCTCATCAACGGTCACAGCGGTGTTCCGCCGGTGCCGATCGTGTGGGGCATCTCGGCGACCGTGCAGCGCTTCGAGGCCGCGATGACGGAGGCGGAGGTCCAGTCGAACCGCGTGCACCTCGGCACGGTCCAGGTCGACCCCGTGCGCATCCAGGAGTCTGGCCTCCTGAAGGACGACATCGTTCTCGATTTCCCGGCGGAGACCGGCGACTTCAACACTGTGCTGCTGCGCCGCGGCGTGCGCAAGGTCAAGGCGCTCTCCGACGCGTGGGCCGCCTACGCCGCCGAGCAGGGCACGGAGCCGATCAAACCGCTGATGGTGCTCCAGGTGCCGAACAAGCCCGCCGCTGAAGAAGTTGCATCGGCCATCGACGTGATCCGCGACGAGTGGCCGGAGCTAGAGCCTGACGCAATCGCCCATGTGTTCGGCGATCACACTGCTCAGACGTTCGGCATGCACAGCGTGCCTTACATCTCGCCCGAGCGCGTGCAGGACGCCTCGTACATCCGCGTGCTGCTCGCCAAGGACGCCATCAGCACGGGCTGGGATTGCCCGCGCGCGGAGGTCATGGTGTCGTTCCGTCCTGCGAAGGACGAGACCCACATCACCCAGCTGCTCGGACGCATGATCCGCACGCCCCTGGCGCGACGCGTCGAGGGCGACGACCTGCTCAACAGCGTCGAGTGCATTCTGCCGAAGTTCAGCAAGGCGACGGCCAGCCTCGTGCTGGAGAAGATCATGGGTAACGATCTCACGGGAGGCGGCGACACGGGCCAGCGCGTGCTCGTCGACCCGCAGCTCATGACGCCGAACGACGCCGTGCCCGACGAGGTCTGGGAGCTGTTCCAGTCGCTGCCCGCAGAGACGCTGCCGCGCAAGCACGCGAATCCCATCAAGCGGGTCACGTCGCTCGCCCACGCCCTGGCCTCCGACGGGCTCGTGCCGGACGCGGGCAAGATCGCCCACGAGCGCCTGCATGGGGTGCTCAATGGGCTTACGGCCCAGTACGCGAAGGACCTCGCGAAGGCGCGTGAGGACGTACTCACGGTCGCTGGTGGAACCATGAGGGGTCAGGCACGCCACGGCATGCGGCGCGACGATTCATGGACCGAGGCCGCGGACGACCGCGCGATCCAGGACTCATACCGCAGCGGCGCGCGCACGATCACGCCCGATGTGGCGCGCAGCTATATCGAGCACCTCACGGCGGACGCCGACGACGAGGACGACTACCGCGACGCGTACGTCCGGGTCGCCGCCCTCGCGATGCTGACGCAGACGCGCGCGAAGCTCGACGAGGAGGCGGACGCGATCTCGAAGGAGTGGCTCGACGAGCACCGCGTCGCTATCAAGGGCCTGCCCGAGTCGCGGCAGAGCCTCTACGCGGAGATCACCGCGATGAGCACGGACCCCCAGCTGATCTCGATGGCGCTGCCGAAGAACCGCCAGGAGGAGACCAAGCGGGCCGTCGGCGACAGCGAGCAGATCCTCGAACGACGCGCACTGCACCTGCTCTCCGATGAGGAGGGCATGTTCCCGGTCGGGAAGCTGAACCCCGACGAGGTCGAGGTGCTCGACGCCGAGATGGCGCGCGCGGGTGCCCTCGCCTGGTACCGGAACCCGACGGGCGGGCGCGACTCGATGAGCATCGCCTACCGTGACTCGCACGGCGAGTGGCGCACGCTGCGGCCGGACTTCCTGTTCTTCGTCGACACCGAGGACGGGGTGCGCGCGAGCATCGTCGACCCTCACGGGCACTGGCTCCCGGATGCTGCGTGGAAGCTGCACGGCATGGCCCGGTTCGCCGAGGTCTACGGCGATCGGTTCCACAGGATCGAGGCGATCAGCCGGATCGACGGGAAGCTTCGGGTTCTCGACTTCAAGCTCGCCGAGGTGCGCGCGAAGGTGCTGGATCATTCAGACGCGAGGTTCGCCTATGAGGCGGCAGCCGTGGGGTACTGAGGCTACATCACGCTTAACAGTGGCTATTCACTGCTCCTGCTAACGCGGCGCTTCATGTTTGACTAAATGCGTGGCCCCAATCGTCAACGCTATGACGGAGGGGACAAGTAAGAGCGGAGTGACGCCACCGTGGACGATGAGCAAATAGGAAAAGACACCAAAGACGAGTCCGACAACGGTCAGAATGAGGCTGGCGACATCCAGCCGACGTCGCGGGATATACCTATGATTCGTCACCTGCCGCTCTCCTATAACTTTCGACTCGGAGTACTGTCCAGGCAGTCCGTGTGCGCCCGTTCTTCTTAGTAACATCCTCTCGGATTCTTAGACGGAAGATGTCATTCTTCCTAATCGCTAGGCCGTTGGCAACACGCCCAAGAAAAACCTGATCCTCGACGCTGGCAGATCTCGATCTGTCCTTGGTTCGGACTCTCCATTTGGTGGGATCATCAAAGTCAATCGCTGACATCTGTGCTTCAACCTCGAAGATTTCCTGAGTCTCCTCGATATCGTCCTCAGGCTTGACCGCGTTGTAGTCCGGTCGGGTCAGTACGAAGACCTCTGGTGCGTCGTCTTGCGCGGTATCTTCGTCCTCCTCGGATGCTGGGCTTGCGACTTCCAGGGATGTCACATTTGGGTCGCTTAGGGGCGCCATAATCTGCCGGAGCTGCTTCTTGCGTCTGCGAGTGCGCTTTTGAAGCTCCTCCCAAGCCGCAGCCGGAACCTCCTGCGCGGTGTCATCCTGCCAAGTGACCTTGACATTTCCGTTTTCAAGATAGTCAAAGTCCTTTACGTCGGCCCGAGCGGATCGCGTCGCCCACCAGATCACGGTACTAAGCGACGGGATCCCACCCGCTGCCACCGCGGTCTCCCAGTTCTCGCTTAAGACACGCACGACTTCAATTAGGAAGGACCCTTCCTTCGCGGGTCGAACCAGTACTTCGGAACCGCTGGGGCCTTCTGGGCTAAAAACACCTGCCTTGTCGAAGTCGCTTGCAAGGCCCACAACGCCTTGGAGCACCTCAGCCACATGTGCGGCGCGAAGTTCATGGATCGCGGATCCCTCCTCGTCCTCGCCGACAAAGCGGAGGGTAAGGGTATCGACTACGTCGTCATCAATCTGATCGGGCACGCCTCTCATCATATTGGGAGCTTTTGATTTGCCAGATAGACCCGCTCTAGCACGAATGGCGGGCTGCTGGCCCGTGGGTAAGGACCGAGAAGGCGCCGTCTATCAGGGTCTACCCAAGTGGACGTCGCAAAGCACGGGTCTCCGTGCGTCCAACGGACGCAGACCGCATCTCAATGGACACAACTGTCGGATGGTCTTAGGTCAGGCCACCATGAAGCGGCGTCACCACTAACGTTTACTCGAAGTAGTCCTCGTCGACCTCGACAGCGCTGAACCGCTGCTTCTCCTGCACGCCGACGCGGTAAGCAATCATCAGGTCGACGAGCGTTGCGCCGTCGATGAGGATGATGCGCGACTGCACCTTCTTGGCGTAGTCGATCGCGCCTGAGGTGAACGTGCTCGTCGTGAGGAAGACGCCGCGTGACGCTCCGAAGCCGTGCAGTGCCCCGACGAAGGCCTGGATCGGCTCGCGGCCGACGTTGTTGCCTTCCTTGTAGCGCTTGGCCTGGATGTAGACCTGGTCGAGGCCGAGGGCGTCTTGGTCGATAAGCCCGTCGATGCCCTCGTCGTTGGAACCACCGATGCGTCGGCCTCGCTGCGCTGCGCCACCGTATCCCATTATGAGGAGAAGATCGACGACCGCCTGCTCGAAGAAGTCGGGGTGGCTGTTACGGAGCCGGTCGAGCAGATCCTCACCGACGCTCGCCTCGATACGGGAGACTGCGTCCTCGATGACCTCGATCGGGTCGGAGATATCATCGGACGGCTGTGGGTGCGCTGTAGCTGACGCAACAGCATTGCTTTGCTCGGGGCGGTCGACCCATCGGGCCTTGCCGAGATGGCTCAGCACCCATCCCATGCGTTGCACATAGCGGGTACCCCCGGACTTGAGCGTCTCCGAGGGCGTTGTCGCTGACGCCGGCGTGCTCGGCCACGGCATCGAACGGTCGCCCGCTCTTCTGTGTGATGCCCTTGAGTTTCAGGAGCGTTTCGAACGCGTCATTCCGGCTTGTTTGCTGCCCTGCGCGAGTCTGGTGGTGTATACCATGCCGTTGTCAGTGAGTGTGGATGCGGAACGTCAATGCGCGGTGGCCGCGGTCTGGAACGTGTCGGTCACGACCGTGTCAGTGATGCGTCGGAGTGCGCTGAGATGGAGTACGAAACGGCAATGATCATCGAGCCAACCGATCACCTCAACGTGAGCCAGGGAGAATGGCACCTAACCAAATCTGCCAATCCAAGTCAGATCCGTTCTCGAAATGTGGAAGAATCCAAACGCGCCTTCGTGCTGTGTTGGTCAAGGTCTAAGTGTCGTGGTGCCGGAGTGCCCTGGTCGATCCAATCGCGGTATGCCTTCGCATTCTCACCGAAAACAGCATGAGGTAGCAAGGTTGCCAGGCGTTCATGCACACGTTCAGCGTGCCCCGCGAGCACCAAGCACCTCGTGCAGCCTCCCACATGCCGGAGTGCAGTCTCATAGTGCCTCAGCCCCAGACGGTTTTCCGAGTATCTGCGGCTTTGTTTGAGGAACTCCCGGCACCCCGTTGAGAGGTTCCGCCCCGACCCAAGCTCCTCCTTGATCCACGCCTGCCAAAGCGATTTACGATCAGATTTCACCCGGTTACTCACGAGTGACGCAGGGGTTCCGGTGTAGCGTGCACATTCTGTGGCGCCCAGGAGTTCAACATCGTGATACCACAGCAGTTCTCGGCGCTGCCGAGACAGGGAAAAGTACGCGCCGACCAGTGAGCTGCGCTGGGGAGCCGGGGGCTCAGGTTTCTGAACGTCCCCCTGAACAGCCTGCGGAGGGCCTGGGATTCGAGCCTGGTCTCGTGCAACCGACTGTGCCGTGAGCGCGAAGAACGCGCGCACAGAGGCTTGGGGGTCGGCTCCGCCTGCAATCAGTGCGAGTGAGCGCCTTCGTGCGATTCCGAGGATCTCGCCCGTGTCGATGAGCGTGGGAATGCCCCGAATGACAGCAAGCTGTGCAGCTGCGTGCCGTTGCCAGAGCACTTCGAACGCATCCTTTGACCCGGAGCGGCTGACCCGGAGCAGCCGCTGGTCGGACGCCTTCAGAAGATCGGGCATCATGTACGTCACGATTGACTGCACTCGCAACTCCTGTCTTAAGTGGGCTGGTTCAGGAGGGGGCAATCGGTGAAGCGTTGACCCCCGAGGATGGAGAATGAAGGAGAGAGGTGAGAGAGTGTCGCTTGCCCAACCTGGGGACGTTGGAAAGGAAACGTCGAAAGTGGGAACTTCGCGTTCACGCACGCGACACTCTCTCGGGCTGAGCAGAAGTAGGGGGGGGGGAGATTCTGCCCAGCCCGCCACACGGCGGAAAGACTCAGGGGGGATGGTCGTCATTCTCTCCGTGTGGCAGCTTAGGTCAGCTGTCAGTGGCTGAAGGTTGTGTCGGGCGGATTCGGCGTGGGTCGGTGTATCCTGCACGCCACACAAACGCAGTCACCAGCACGATTCCGGCACCGAAGCCGAGCGCCCACCACGGGAAACCGGGAAGGGTGGATGCTTGCCCGAGCGTGGAGAGGTCTGCGGGCGGGGTCGGGGTGACGCGTTCCCCGGTGACCAGGATTCGGTGCGTGTTGATGCCCAGTGGGGTGCAGGTGACGAGCGTGACGAGGTCACGGCCCGGCTCCGCGCGCAGGGAGTCTGTCTCCTCGGGAGCGATGACTCTAGTTTCTCGCACCTCGTAGGTGAGGACCTCGCCGAAGGTTTCGAGAGTGAATCGGTCGCCGATTTCGACACGGTCAAGGTGGCTGAACATTGTCGAGGTTGCGAGGCCTCGGTGCGCGGTGATCACTGAGCGGGTGCTTTCGCCACCAACTGGTAGATGTGATCCTTCAAGGTGGCCTGCCCCTTTCAGTAGGGTGTCCTCTGAGGTGCCGTGATAAATCGGCAGATCAACATCAGCCACGGGGAAGCGAATACGTGCCATCATGCCATCCTCATTTGCGACAAGGGTCTGGTTGTAATCAAACGCCGTGTTGGCACTGGTACCCGTGCCAGTAGGGATGGTGGCTCCGGCGAGCAGATCCACGCCAGAGGTCAACGCGTCGTTGTATCGCACGGCCTCTCCTAGCTGCTCAACTGGTCCGGGGTTCATGTTGTCCACTTCGCCCGCATAGTTGCGAACGATCTGGGACTGGTTGTACGAGGAAATCCACTGTGATGTCGTCGGGTACAACGAGATGCCAAGCCCTACGAGCACCATTACCGCGATGAGCCACGTGATAAACGACGGCCCCCACTTCGGGTGCTTGGGCGTCAAACTCGGCGGTACTGCGGGTGCTGTCGGCGGCCGCTCGGGTCGAACCAGGAGGTTGGCTTCGAAGTTCACATGGGCTCCGTCTGAATCGAGATACGGTGAGAGCACAGGGAGGGCGGGTGCCCGCGCGCCTGGTGCAGGCGAGAGATGATGACGATTACACGTCTGCTTCTCGCCTGCACCACGCGCAGGTGGTTAGGCTTCGACCTTGCGGCGTCGGGCTGCAGCGAACGCAACACCGGCGACGAGGAGGGCGATACCGCCAGCGATCAGACCAGCCTGGCCTGCACCACCGGTGAGGGGCAGCTCAGGCACCGACTGCTTCGTGTTCTCGATGACAACATCAGCAGCCGACGAGACGCCCGGCGTCACTGAGACAGCGGTGAACGCAGCGTCACCGGTGGGGGTGACGAACCCGGCGGGTGCTTGGGTCTCCTTCACGAAGTAGCACCGCTCAGCAGCGGTATCGTTCGGAGTGTTGCTGCTGTCGGTGACGTATAGTCCACCAATGTTGACAATGCCGCCAGTAACGCTTGCGAACTCAGTATCGCCGTTCACTTCGATCGGGCCGGCACCGGGCGTGGTGGTCGAGCAGTCAGCCGCGTACGGGTCGCTCGACTCGTACACCTCAAACAGTGCCCCAACAAGACCGGTGCTGGTGCTGTCTGCGTCAACCTTGCTGATGGTCAGGTCGCCCCACTTTGTGGTGACGGTGTTCGAAGGCACGCCTTCGCCGTCCTGGTTCGGGTCGTTCACAAACAGTGTCGCCGTGTTGCTGATCTCGCCCGAATCACTCCCTGTGCCCAGGCTCTCCACGATGCCGGAGAAAACGACCTCGATGGTGCCACCGATATTGGCGTTCACCGCGGCAGGGTCAACAACAACGATGAGGTTGTTGCCGGCGCCCTCGAGCGTGTAGGGAACATCCACGCCGTCGATCTGCACGGACTCCACGGTCGGGGTCCCGAGGCGCGAATCAAGGGTGTCAGAAATGATGAACGAGGTGTACGGGTCACCGCTCGGGAGCGGGTTGATGGTCGTAGAAACCGGGAAGCTCACCTTGCTGCCCAGACCATACCCGTCAGGGGCGTCAACAGTCTTCTCAACAACGTTCAGGGTGTTCTTCGGGAACACGTGCACGTCATAGAGCCACTCACCCGCGTAAGGAGAGGGCACCGTCACGATGAACGGTGCAGAGCCGACCGAAGCACCATCGGGGAGCGTGGTTTCACACACGAGGTACGCGCCGACCGTGAGACCCGGGAACGTGGCAAGGCCGCCGGTAGTGACCTGTTCACCGAGCGACGTGCCGAGGGTCTCGCCAGGCACCTCGCAGGCGCCGGAAGCGTTCACCTGAGCAGCAAGCGCACTCAAGCCATCCCAGTCCGCGGCATCGGTGAGGTTGAGGCTCGTGATCGGCCAGGCCGTGAAGCCCGCACCGTCGATGGCGTCGCCTCCGGTGTAGGCACCGGTCTTCGGGTCACCGTCGATGGCGGGATCGATGGTCTCGTGCTTGTGAATGATGATCGAGCCATCGGTTACGGAGGTATCAATGTTTCCGGGGGCGGCATCCGTAGCGTTCGCTGCGGTGGTGGTAGCGAGCATCCCGGCAAGACCGAGCGCAAGCACACCTCCTGCAGCGAGCACTCGCGTACCGCGATTTGTGGGCACAGACATAGTTGTTTCCTTTCTTGGATAGCCGCAGGTGTTGGCTACGGCAATTGAGCGAATCTCAGTGATAGTTGGGTTAGGAAGCGAGCGAGAGATCGTTGTGCTTCTTCCGCAATCGGAGAAGGATCAGCGTTGCCGCGATAAGTGCCGCGCCGCCGCCTGCGAGGAGGAACCCGAGTTCACCCATGCCGCCGGTGAGCGGGATCGCGGGCACGGCCTGCTGGTCGTTCACGATTGCTCCGAGATCGAAGTTCGCGTTAACGTCCAGAGCGGTAGCGTCGATAGTGACGCCGATCGGGGCAGTGAGGAGCATGAACCCGGCAGGTGCCTTGGTTTCGTACAGCTTGTAGTCACCAGGCATAAGCGGCTTTACGAGAAGCTCACCCTTCTCAGGGTTCAGGTCACCATTCGCTGCATCACAGTCGGTTGCGTCGTTCGCATCGCAATCGATGATGACAATTGCCTGAGCGTCAAGCTCTGCACCGTGCTCATCGAGCGGCACGAGACGCCACTCTGAACCCGAGAGCTTGGTGTCGCTCCCGTCGACCTTCTGCCAGATGAGGCCCGGCTGGATCACGGGGAACTCGACCTCGGCACAGGTTTGGCTGGTCTGCTCATCCTCGGTGCACACCGGGGTGTCGCCGTCGCCGACGAAGGCTACGTTGCGAACATTGCCGTCAACACCTACGCCCATGACGACGGTGTACTCGATGACCACGTCCTCGCCCGATGCAAGCGGACCAGACCAGGTGAGGAGCGGATCGACGTAGTCGAGAGCACCACCGGCCGGGGTAACGGAAGCATCGTCTTGGTAGGTGCCGTCATCGATCACGTCGCTGAGGTCGTCAGTGATCGTCGCGGGGGCATCCACGGTGAACGCGCCAGGGCCTGAGTTCGTTGCCGTCACCGTGTACGTCACGACATCGCCGGGGGCCACGTCCACGGTCTTGTCAGCGACCTTGGTCACAGTCAGGTTCGGTAGCAGGAACTCGGTGCAGGACACATCACCCGTAGTAGTGCCAGGTACACAAGTCTCAGGATCAGGGGTAGGCATACCCGGATCAGTCGGATCACCTACGAACGCAATGTTCTTCGCAGTGCGATCTCCACCGTCCTTCACCGTCACTGTGTATGTGAGAGTGACAGTTTCTCCGGCCGCGAGAGGGCCTTCCCAGGCAATCCGCTTCGTTGCAGCGTCAAATACAGCAGGGCCGATCACAGCAGATGTATCGCTAGTAGCAACCAAAATTGTGGCTTCATCCAGGTCGGCATCGTCTAACACGCCGCTCAGGTCGTCGACGATCATCGCAGGATTCGTGGCCGTGAAGTCATCGCCACCAGTGTTTGTCGCGGTGATTGTGTACGTGACTTCGTCACCAATTCGCACGTTCTCGGTGGCGTTTGACGTTTTCTCGACCGCCAGTGACGGTTCGGCAATGTTGAGGACAACTTGATAGTCTTCGATTTCGCCTGTGCCAAAGCCCGTGGGCGTGAGTGCGCTTGCTTGCGTGTCAATGCGGAGCCGTGCAAACGTGGTTGCGGAGACCGCACCATCAGGGACAGTCCATTCCAGTGAGACTGAACTACCCGTACACTCCTGCACATCGGACTTCTCGCCGTCGTCAAATACGCCGTTATTGTTCCAGTCAATCCAGCCGCTGACGAAACCAGGCCCCGTGCACGCGACGTCCGTGCTGAACGTTGTTCCCCTCTTGACGTTGATGCCACTTGAGAAGTCTGCAGAGTCGTCTCCCTCATCAGCGCTCGCATCTGCAGAATGCAGTGGGGCGGTATCTGCGGTGATGCTTGTGCCCAACCGGGTCGGACCAGCATCTGACGGAACACTCAAGGGGAGGTTCTTAGCCCAGCTTTGCCCTTCAGGGATCTCGGGGCCTTGCCATGATTGAGTGAATAGCGACCACGGCTGACCGTAGCTATCCGGCGCGTCCCCTGTGTCGAGGTTTAGGACCACCCCGACCGCTATCGCCGCTGCAGATCTCATGTTAAATCGAAACTCGGTTTGACCTTCAAGGTAAGCAACATAGTTGTTGCCCGATATGCCCCAGGAGACTCCACACGCCACGTTGGGCACATCAAACAAAACCTCAGGGCCGTTCCTGGTAAGCCTGAATCCATTGTTGTTTGGGCAGATCGGGGCGCGTTGCTCGATCAAACGGAAACTTGCATTCGGATCAAGTGAAGTGAGTTTCACGTACTCAAGATTCGCGCCTCTGTGCTCAGTCTCCTCTGCGTCAGAAACCACCATGCCCGCGATCTCCACCGGCTCGCCGTTCAGAGTTGCACTACAGATGTACGTTCCTTGGGCCTCGGAATACATTCCTGAGTTGGACATGATTCCGCCCATCAATTGGTTGGCTGTTCCTGTCCCACCAATGTTGTACATGTCGTCGAAAGAGTCGCCGAGCCATGTACCAGGTTTGTAAGTTCTGAATGCTCCCACCTCAACATTCAGCGTGCACTCCGTGCGGAGGACTTGGCCACCAATTGTTCGCTCTGAGGAGAGTGTTGCCCCATTCGAAAGGGTCTGAAGATTGCTTGGGTTATGTTCCCATGTCAACCAATCGATTGTGTCCTTATAGAGACCAGTACCTCCCGTTGCGTACGCAGCATTCGCCGGGGAGGCATTCACGACCATCGCGGTGGCTAGGCCCGTGCTGAGTAGGCCAGCAACCAGGGTCAATGCCAAAGACCATGAAACTCCGCGCCGCACAGACGTAGACCTGCTTGCCTTGAATCTTCGCTCCATGTGAGCTGTTCGTTCGGACTTTAGCCTTCTCAACACTGGCTCCCTTCCCTACCTTGTTTCACTTACACGTGCTCGCGTGCGTGCAACAGCACGCAATTCTGGTGAGCTGCAGATAGGACGGGCCCACTGCCGTGAATCTGTCTTGCACGCCGCTGCTCGGGCGTGTCGTGCGTCTTGGCATGACTGTTCCTCACTCTCTCCCGGCGAGTGCACGGACCCGCAGTGCTCTGGCTGTGGCCAGGAGCGCGATCGCAGCACCAAGTGCAACTGCTCCGGAGCCGAGCGGTGTGACCCAACCTGCGATGCTGCTTTCAGGCTCTAATTCGAGTGATTTCGATAGCCTGACGCGGTTCGTATCTGTCTGCGGTGTCGCGGGTGTGAGCAGAGATAGCGGCTCAGCAGAAGCCAGGTCAGGATCAAGTGCCGGCTCCGCAATTGCTTGCCGCGCCTGTGCAGCAGGTCTCGGCTCGGACTGTGCTGCAGCCTGGCGTACGAACGCTCGGGTTACAGCTTCAGTCTTTCGAGGTTCCACCTGCGGTCCAGGAGTGACACTCACTTCAGGAAGAGGGTCTATGGCTTCATCGACTGTCGGCGGCTCGTCTTCGGCTTCTGGTGCCACGTCTTCTACAATCGGGGTTGCAACATGGACCGCGATGCTGCCCGTCATGGTTTGGCCGCTGCTGTCTGTCACGGCGTACGTCACCGGCGCAGTCGACCCAGAGAAGGTTGTACTCGGCGCGAAGGTCACTGAACCGCCCGCTGAGTCAATGATCCATTCGCCTTCGGCTGTGGTAACTTGCATCCTGCCCGCGGCCGTTGAGTGCGGGAACCGTAGCGTTTCAAAAAGTAGTTCCGCGCCTTGACCTGCGTTGTCGTTACTCAACGGGTAGATGACTACTGACTGACCCGCGGTTGTTGTTGCATTATCAGGAATCAGCACGGGCGTAGGTGCTTCAAGGCGCAGCGAGATCTCGTCGACGACTCCGTCATTCGCACCGATGCTGACGAGCGTGTCGATGACGACTTCTGCGCTCCTCGTACCTGGGGGCAGCAGCATTGTGCTCTGGAATGGCACGAAGCCTGAGGTGTAGCCGCGGTCGGCGGCAAGCACCGGCCCGAATTGCTCTTCATGCAGGACCTCGCCGGTGCTGTCCAGGAACCTGAATGTGACCTGCGCGTGATCGTTCTGTGCTTCGTACCCGCCAACGAACGCGGCAATATGCGCCCTCGTGTATCCGTTATCAATCGCTGGAGCCGCAGGGTTCAAGTCAACCCGTTGCCAGGCTGTCGAGGAATTGCCTACCCCAACGAACTGGTAGCTGCCGCCCGCAAAGGTGTCCCCGGTGAGGCCGTTTTCATTCACGATGACGGAGGCCGGGTAGCCGCCGACGCCAGGCATCACAGTTGCGAGACCACCGCTCCAGCCTTCGGTGGATGCGAACTCTGCGCCACCGTTGGCGATGAGTTCGCCAGGGAGGAATTCGAGCGGGGCCCACTGTTGAGTGGGGGCTGTGGCTGCTGCTGCGCTTGATACGAAGACCCCGGTAAGCAAAAGCATGGGTATCCCGACACAGACACCAGTCATGATCCGTTTCAACTTTCCCCACTTCCCCTGAATTTGCTGGCTGTGCTCACCCTCGTGCGAGCACAGCAAACCGCAATCCCTCAATCGGGACATCACGCCCCAATAGGGCTAGGACGCTCGAATGACCACAATCTGTCACTCGAAAAGGAGTCTCGGCGTGTCGCCTCACCCGTGGCGGGTGAAAGGTGCCGGCAACGGGTTACTTCCAGTCACCTGCGGCACGAGCAATGAGTTCTTGATTCTCAATCTCGGCAGTCGCCTTGAGCGTGAAGTTGCCCTCAGCTGTCGTCTGAATTCGGAACCTCAATGGTTCACTCGCTGCCACTCCACCAGGTGCCTCGCACTGCACCATCTCTGCCGCAAATTCGCAGTTGAGCTGGGACGGAACATCTGTGACTGTGTTTCCAGGAGAGAATCGCAATTCCAGATCATGTAATTGCAGCGCCCCGGTGTTCACAGCATCAAGCTGCACCGTCAGCGTGCGAGGGCCTGGAGCCCCCGGAGGAATGCCTTCACTCAGCGTGACGTCGAAGTTGATGCCGTGCGGGTTGTCGGTGACACGCTCTCCGTCGATGGTGATGGATGGTACCGGGCTGTCTGGCACGAATGCGGGCACGAGCAGGGTTGCTGCTCCTGCGGCAACCAACACAATCCCGGCGATGACGCCTCGTGTGGGGCCGATACGGTCGATGACGCGCGTAAGCACACCGTTCACGGGCGGTGTGATGACCGCTGCAGGGGTGATAGAGGTTGCAGATGCGCTGTACTGATGGGACTGCTCACCCCTGGAGTCTGCGTCACTTCCCGAGTCCTGCGCTGCCGTGAGTGCTGGGATCGTGTGTGGGTACTGAGCTGCTACGAACAGGGGTGTGATTCCGAGCAAGAGGCCTATCGAGGCGAATCCGCGCCAGTTCCTGCGACATTTCTTGCATGTGAGTATGTGGCGGAGTCCCGGTTCGTTCGCATCGTGCGCGTCGGGGGACTCGTGCACCTGCTTTGGGAGATCATAAGCGTTTTCCGCGCACTCAATGTCGCCTTCCGCAAGGTACTCAATGAGCAGTGCCCGACGGAGGCTCTGTTTGGCTCGTTGAAGCAGATTGGATATTGCTGGCGCTTTCCGTTCAAAGCGTTGCACAAGATCCGCGGGCTTGCACCCTTGCACGAGGACTTCTTCCAACACCATTTGCTGGTCTTTACTTAGGGTGGAGAACGCGCGGCTTACGGCATCTCGCTCGTGCACAAGGTCAGTGCTGAATTCCTCGTATGCTGGCTCGTGCTTGTCCGCTGCAAGCTGATCCAGTGAGCCTATCCGTGATCTGGGGCTGCGCAGCCGGTCGATGTATGAGTTACGGATCGACACGACGACATAGGCGCGGCTGTTGCTGCGTGGTCCTTTTTCTTGTTGCCACAGCTCGATGAGCTTGACGATCGCGTTCTGCACGAGATCCTCCGCATCTGACTGGTGCTGCATGTGCAGAATTTGTCTGGTTGCGGCCATCCAGTACGACAGGTTCGCGGCAATGAACTCGCCCCCGGCGTCTCTGTCGCCACGGTTTGCTCGCTGTGCGAGCGCTTCGAGCTCCTCAATCGATGCATGTGTCGTCCCCACCGACGGTTCCTACTTCCTCTCAAAAGTATGCGTTCTTGCCTTTGACCGCTTGGAAAGAGGACGAAGTTCTCACCTGCATCTGTCGCGCGCAACGCCGGCGCGGTAGATTCCTTAGATAGGCGATGGTGTCTCTTGGGCTGCTTCTGGCGGCTCGACTGTAACGGCGGCACACCATCGGGATGTTCGTCCTTCACCCGGTCCGGGTGATTTTGCAGGGAAGGCCGGGACGTTGCCAGGGGTCACATTACATACATCGCAGCAAGTTGAACCCTCACAGATCATGGAGCAGGACACGCAAGTTCTTCTCGCAGCGGCCCACGCTGCGGTATCTGACGGAAATATAGATGAGGCTGTGCAGATCATCCTCAGCTGTTGGATTGGGGTGCTGACTGGGCCGCACTTCTTGGAACTCGACGCATTATGTGCGCGGCTGCCACATGCTGCTGCGGAGGACCCCCGTATTCTCGCGGTTCGGGCATGCGCGCAGGACGCGCAGGGCACAGACAAAGTCGCACAACTCCTACTTGCGCGTGCACTGACACTTGCGGAGCCAGAACTCGCCGATCCAGAATCGATGAAGTATCCAGACCTCGAATGGCATGTGAGTTTCGCGAGAATGATCTTGCTCGATAACCGAGAAGAGGTCATCAAGTACACCGACCGGGTCTGGACGCTGTTGGAAGGGGTGCAGATAGAAGCTCGCAGCCGAGCGGCAGCGTTTCATCACATTGGTTGGGCCTTCCTCCGTCACCGTGGTGCACCCGCACAAGGGGTGCAGGCTCTACAGTTCGCCGTGCGGGAGGCAGCGGCAGTGGGTGACGTGGGGTTACAGAATCGTGCAGCCCGGCATCTTTCATACATGCTCGCGTGGGTGGGAAAGTTTCGCCACGCAGATGAAGTGTTACAGAGCATTCGGGAAATCCCTGAGCCTGGAACACCGTGGCAGCTGAGCTCGGTTGGGGATGTGGAAGCTGCGGAGGCATATCTCGGCTACTGGACCAACGATCTTGGCCGTGCGCGGAGAAGTGTTGAGAGACTGCGATCTGATGATGGGCAGATTGTTTCGTTTGCGGGAACCGCCAGGGTGCTGTTCGTGCTCTCTGCTGCAGCGTCTCGCGATCCCGCTTTCATCCGTCAAGCCGCGCATAAGCTTCGTAGGATCCCTCAGCAAGACGCACGTGGCGTCTCTTGGCGGGCGCTGAATCTCGCCTGCCAAGCGGCGATCGCAGAAGCCACCGGCCACCGAGAACGAGCCCTCGCCATTGCTCAGAAATTCACCGGCAACGAAGGGCTGCCCCTGGTAATCGTCGCCCTTGCAGGGATCCTGCGGCGGGCCGGGAAAGTAGACGAAGCTGTGCAGATGCTGCAGCATCTACAGCCCTACCAGCAACTCTCGTATGTCAATGTTGCAATGCTGGCCACCGCCGCAACACAACAGTTTCGTAGCGGCCACCCGACGGTGGCACACGAACTCTGCGAACGTGCACTCAACGCAGCCACAGAAGAAAACATTCGGCGCCCGTTCTGTGAATGGGATCTCGAAATGCGCAAGCTCCTCACCGCCCACCTCGCATGGGGCACGAAGCACGAAACGTTCATCGTAGAGTGTCTCGCCGACGAAATCGAGGCCAGTACCCATCACAGCCTCACCAAGCGCGAACTGCTTGTGCTCGCCCAGTTGCGCACCACGCAAACGCTCGCTGAAATCGCAGAGGTTCTGGGGGTTTCTCTGAACACGGTGAAAACCCAAGCAACATCGATCTACCGGAAACTCGGAGTCAGCTCCCGCCGCGAGGCGGTCGCTGTGCTTATGAAGAAGATCCAGCCCGAGACAGGTGCAATGTAGTCGCCCTGTGCTGCCTGCGGTGACCGTTGCCGAGAACCGCGAGTTAGGCGAAGTTTCGGATGTGAGTCGTGTCGTGCGCCTGAGCCAAGTCGCCGGCTAAGTCGGTATCGCCCTCCGTTCGAGACATATGCCAAGGTGAGGCGATCGAGTCGGCAGGTTGAAGTGCTTTCGAGGAGAAGGTCAGCGGCAAGCTCGCGGTCAAGGACCGCCCGGGGCTCACTGCTGCACTTGACTACCTGCGCGACGGGGACATGCTCACGGTGCAGGAGGTGGACCGGCTCGGCCGAAACCTGCTGGAAGGGCTCATCGTGCTCACTGAGCTTTTCGAGCGCGGTATCTCGGTGAAGGTGCTCGACGGCATCGCCGCTGGTGAGCACACGGAGCGGTCGCTGATCCTTGACCTTGCTCTCGCTCTCGCGGAGGATCGCCGCCGCGACATCAGCCGCAAGACGAAGAACGGCCTCGAAGCCGCACGCAAGCGTGGCAAGGTCGGCGGCCGGCCTCGCGTGATCGACGACGACAAGCGTGCGGTCATTCTTGCGCGCCGCGAGAAGGGGGAGTCGATAAGAGTCATCGCTCGGGTGCTCGACGTCTCCGTGGGCAGCGTGCACGCCGTGCTCTTGGAAGAGAGCGCAAAAACTGAGGCGAATGCATGATCGCTTACCCTTCCGGCCAGGAGCCAGACTTCTGGGACCCGAACCCGGCCGACGCCCGGCACCGCTTCGCGCTCGGCAGGATCGCTGCCTGCTCGCCGGGCTCGCCGCCGTTCGTGGTGATCGGCATGAACCCGTCGCACGCCCGCGAGACTGAGTCCGACAAGACCGTGAACCACGTGATTGACGTCTCCAGGCGGAGGCATCCGGGGTGGCTCATGCTGAACCTCTACCCGGAGCGGTCTCCCAAGCCGAAGGCGCTCAGGCCGTATGATGCGGGGCTCTCCGCTGCGAACTGCGACGCTATCCAGCACGTGCTCGACCTGGTGGGCGCGACCGAGGTGCTCGGAGCCTGGGGCAACATGGGCGGCTCCGCGACGCTGAGGCGAGCACTGCCCGACGTGCAGGCCTTGCTCGACCGGATGAGCGTGAGGGCGTACACGCTCGACGCACTGCTGAACACAGGGAACCCGGCGCATCCGCACCCGCCGGGCCGGCCGTTGCCGATGCTCGGGCCGAAGAGGTACCTCACGTGATGACTAGAAGCGAGGACCAGATGGACGCCTTGCAGCGAATCAGCACAGGCATCGAGCTGCTTGAGAGCGGATACACCGTCGAGTGGGAACCCTCGCGGGAGATCGAGCCAGGAGTGCACACGATGTCGTACCCCCGATATGACAGCCGGCTGACGGAGGCGCTATGGGGCGCATCGGAGCTGGTAGGAACAGACTACGGCTACATAGACCGTGTCGACGAGGTGCGAGAGCTGAGCATCCCAGAGATGAGCCAGTCGCAGCTGTCCACGTTCCTCACGTGGGTGCAGCGCGGCGAGAGGTTCTGCGACGGTTTCATCGCCGAGTTCGTAAAAGAAGGCAGTGTGCTGCAGGCGCTCCGCCGGGCTTCTGAGCTGGAAAGAGGCGTGGGACTGGGCGTCGATCGTGCACGGGGCCGTGGAGCGAGCGGGCGTGAGCAAGAGGACCAAAGAGGGAGAGCAGTCACTCCTGAGACGACGACGGCGGCACGCATCAGGGTCTCGCGTCGTGCGAGCAGATGGCGTTTCTGGGACTGGGACAAGCGCACCGTGTTCGAGACGCGAACTGGCGATGCTCCGACCGAGACCGTCACGGGCACAGAGCTGGTCGCGCGCTGGGAGGGAACCGTGTGGGAACGCGATGCGCACGCGTGCATCCAGACGGCGCTGCACCTGTCGCTCTCCGGGGATCGGAGCTCGTGGGTGCGCTGCCCGTCCGGCGAAATCCTCGCAGACCCCGATGCAACAGACACCGTGCGGCCGACCGGGCAGGCAGCGATCGACGCGCGCCGCGCGAGGCTAACCGTTCAGGACCGTGTCATAGTCCCGCTGCTGGGCTTCGGCGCCGCGGTGATCATGCTCGTCGTAGGTGGGGCCTTCACCTGGTCACGAGGTGGGACGGCCGGCCTCGCCGCGTACTGCTTGACCGCGCTGGCCGCGGCTGCGGTTGGATCCGTGACGCTCGCGGCCGCCTCGCTCGGCCCGAAGTGGGCGATGCAGCTCGCCTTCTGGGCGGTGCCCGTTGCGCTGCCCGTTGTGATTTCGCTCGATGGGTACGCCCTCGGATGGCTGTTCGGGCACCTGCTCGGCCTCGCCCTCGCCGCAGCGCTCCTGACACGGGCGCGCCGTGCTCGTCAGGCGCACGATGAGGCGGCGCAGCGATGAAGGATGAGCTCCTCTACGAGAGTATGAACCCTCCAGGGATCGGAGCGCTCGTGTTCATTCTGCTCGGCGCGCTCCCGACGGGGGCGGTGCTGCTGTTCATGCTCTTCGGCGAGCAGCCGGTGACCGCTCCTGTGCCGCTGATCGTCGTGCTCCTCGCCCTCGGAGGGCTGTTCTGGGCCTTGCTCGAAGGGGCCGGCACCCGCGTCTACGCCGACCGCATCGAGTACGTCCACAAGCTCGTCAAGCGCCGCCCGGTGTACTTCAAGGACCTGGTGGAGGCGTCGTTCGTCGAGACTGCGCTCTCGCACCCGAACGTGGTGCTGCGGACTCGGGACGGCCGGAAGCTCTCGTGGTTCGTCCGCGGCAGCAGGAGCGACGCTGACCGGCTGTTCCTGAAGACGCTGCACGACGCGCTCATCGACGGCGGATACCCGGTCGAGTCGAGGGACCTCGAAGGGAGAACACCGTTCACCGGGTGGGGCCTGGAGGCGCAGTCTTGATCAGGGATGAAGGCGCGGCTCCTACTGCAGGGTTCGGAGGCTTTGCCTCTGTCTCCGTCTTTCTCGCCTCGCGACCGCGAACGCCGGATACCCCGAGGCCGTCAGGCCCCGGGGTATCCGTCACTCGTCGTCCTCGATCAACCCGCCGCCCTCGTCGTAACTCGTCCAGCCGCGGTTCAGCCCCTCCAGCTCTTCGTAGACGCAGGAGCCGTCGGGCCTGATCGTGTACAGCCGAACCTCGAAGTCGTCGACGGTCCTCTCCGCCCAGAGGTCGCCGGTGGGCTCGCCCTGCTCATCGGTCACCGCGGCGATGAACGGTGTGCCCGACGAGCCGTAGATCTCGTCGATGGTGAGCCATTGCTCCTCAGTGGGCTCGATGTGGATGATTCTGTGAGCCATGGCTCAGGCCTCCTTCGTTTCGAGCTGATCCGTCTGCCCGCCGAGCATGTCGAGCACGTCAGAGCCGGATGCCACGAGCCGCGCCGTGCCCTGCTGGACGAGCATGTGGCATCCGGCACTGACTGCGCTTGTGACCGGGCCGGGCACTGCGCCTACAGGCCGAGCCATGCCGTGTGCGAGCTGCGCGACCGAGAGCGCGCCGGAGCGCACTCCAGCTTCAGGGATAACCACTGCGCTCGCGAGCGCGGCGATGATCCTGCCGCGCATGATGAAGCGCCAGCGGGTCGGCGCTGTGCCAGGCAGCATTTCACTGACTACACAGCCGTCGACGGCGATCCGCTCGATGAGCTCTCGGTGGCCTGCGGGATAGGCTCTGTCCACTCCGCTCGCGAGCACAGCGATGGTTTTACCGCCGGCCGCAAGCGCCGCGCGATGGGCCGCGCCGTCGATGCCGTAGGAGGCACCAGCGAGCACAGCGATCTCTTGACCGGCCAGCTCTGCTGCGATCTCGGTGGTTATGTGCTCGCCATAGGCTGTGCTCGCTCGTGCGCCGGTGATGGCGACGCTCTGCGTGCTCAGCAGAGGCACGTCCCCGCGCGCCCACAGCATGAGGGGCTGAGACGGCGCGAGCGGGTCGGCGTTCTCGACGTCCGCGAGCTGTGCTGGCCAGGCTGTGTCACCGGGAATGATCGGGGTGATGCCCGCAGCGAGGGCCTGGTCCAGCACACGAGAGGCGCTGCTTGCGGTCATGTAGCGGTGCAGCTCGTTCTCGAATAACCAGGTCTCCGGGCGCTCAATGAGCTCAGCAGCCGAGGTCTCCGCGAGGAGCGCCGCGAGCCTGCGGTCTCCGGGCTCCACTGCGTTGCTCATCGCGACACGGGCCAGCAGATCCTTGTCTCTGGTGCTCATGATCTGTTCTCCTTACTGCCGGCGGCGCGCATCTGCGCGGCCATGTCGGCGATTTCTTCGGGGTCCTCGGTGGTCCGCTCGGGGTGCTGGGCGCGCCACTCGTCGACCGTGAGCAGCTCGTGCTCGGGATCATGCAGGACGCTGCTGGTGATCTCATCGAGGCTGTGCAGCTGAGGGAAGTTCGTGCCGACGAAGCTCGCCCAGCCGTCTGAGCCGACTGCGAGGGCGTCTCGTACTGAGCAGCCGGCAGCGTGGAGCACGTCGGCCAGCACGCCGGTGAGTGCACCGTGTGGGCTCGACACGGGTTGCTTCGAGAGCACAGCGTCTGTGTTGACGACTACGGCGACTGCGTCTCCCTTGAGGGCGATCTCGGCGACGGTGCGCAGCCAGGCCGCGATCTCTTCGCCGGGGCTCTTCAGCTGCTTCTCCAACTCTTGCGGCAGGTCGATTCGGGCTGAGCCCAGTGTCCTGGGGCCGTCGAACAGCACGACGAACAGGCTCTCAGGGGCTGTCATACCGGTGAGGCGCGGCAGCGCGGCGAGGAAGTCAGCGCTGTTCGTGGCCTTGAGGACGGTGGGCTGCGCGTTCATGGTCGTGCTCCTTGAATCTTCTTGATGGTTCCTTGAACGAGGTGCCAGGCGTCGGCGTCGACGGCAGTACCCTGCTCGGCGAGCTCGATGAGGACTTTGAGGCCGACGAGGGTATCCTCGTCGAGAACGAGGACTCTGTCTCCGTCGATCTCGACGGCTGAGTCGTCGCCGTAGGTGCTGACGCTCAGCAGGTATCCCTGTGAGCCGTCGGCTGTGTTGTGGTCATGGCGCTTGCCGACGATCGTGAACACAGTGGTGCTCTCGTCGTCGTCGAGGTCGACGTAGCCGTAGTGGTCGTTGTCCGTGAGGCGCCAAGGCTGGGGTTCCAGGCGGTCGCCGGTGTCGTATGGGGTGAGCGATGGGGTCAGTGAGGGGGTCATGATGTCTTCTTCTCTCCTCTTTGTGCGTCGCGGGCACGGCCGATCACCAGGAGCACCGCGCCGAATGCGGCGAACAGGACGGCGCGCCCGAAGAGGCTCGTACCGTCGGCGATTACGAGATCATTGAGGGCGAGGCCGATGGCGCTGCCCACGACGACGGTGACGCCGAGGATCGTGAGCGTGGACGTGGCGGGCTTTGAAGCAGTCATTTCGGGTCCCCTCGTGCTCATGCCTGAGCCTTGTCTGTGCTTTCCTCTGCGTTCTCCGTGCCGCGCGTGAACTCGCTGGTGCCCCAGAACAGGTCGTGTCCCATGCGCTCGGCGTTGATGGTGTGCTTCGCGATGGAGCCGCCCCGGTTCCAGAGCAGCACCTCCTTAGCGGTGCCAGTCACGAGCAGACGGTCGCCCGGCTTGACGCTCTGCGATGCGTTCACGGCGAGCTGCCGGAACGCGTTCACTGTGTAGTACACGGTGCGCTTCGCGCCGCGACGTGGACCCTCCTGGACCGCGATCTCGAATGAGATGTAGGGCTGGCCCAGCTTCGTGGTGCTGTACTTCACCGTGTCCCCGACGACGCCGGACACGGTGATCTGCTTCTGTGCTTGCTTTTGCTCAGACATGGCTGTGCTCATTTCTGTTGTTCCGTGATGCCAACAGAGCCACAGCCCGCAGGGCTGCACCTCTCAAAGTTCTTCCCGGGACGGGCTATGCCCGGCCCCAACACTCGCTTCCTTGCTCGCATCGGCGAGCGGAATAGACGCAAGAACCCCGAGGCGCAATGCCTCGGGGTTTTTGTTTTTCAGGCTCGCGCTCTTGCCACTGCTCTTGACAGCCGAGAGCACAGTGCGCGTAGAGTCGCAGTATGAGCGACGACGATGACGCCGTAGTGATTCCCGACGACGTCAGGATCACGGTGCGAGCGGACGACGGCTACCGCACCTGCCGCGTATGCGGCAGCGACTGCGTGCCGGAGGACGTCGGCGCCGACGGTATTGGAGCTCGCATCGCGTTCGTCTGCCCGGAGCACGGGTTGCACTCCGTGGTCGACCCGTTCGGGCACCTACGGTAGAGGGCCGGAAAAGCAAGAGCCGTCACGGTTGCCCGTGACGGCTCCAGATACGGTCTGTACGCATGGCACAACCGCTAATGTCGTGTCTCAGCCGGAATCCAACCGGCCTCGCCTGCAGACTGTCCACTCGTCCTCGCGGGCGCACGCGCTCACGGCGAGGAATCGAACCTCGCGTCCCTTAGGGCGACTCAGAGCACCGAGTCACGACTTTGCAGGAGGGAACTCCTGTCACATCACCACCCGGGCGCGGCTGTGCTGCGCCCCAGCGCCTGACGTCGTGTCAGGCGCATCATGACTTGTTCAGATCTGTCCGCCGCTCATCTGACGGTCGACTGCCGGAGGCGCCACTGCCGGAGCGGGAAGAACGAACGAGGGTCGCGCCTTGTGTTATGGGAGTAGCGTGGCCCTCGGTGTTTCTTCGAGGCTAGGCGAAGCGACTTACAACAAGAACGATCGTTCCGGCGTGTCGCGGCGGTGCTTGCTGTGCTGTCGAGCCGCGACCACTGCGCTCCCGCTCCGTGGCCGCTGCTGCGCTCGTGGCTGGGCCTGCTGCTGCGTTTGTTGCAGTGCTCGTTTGCCCGTGCCTCCGCTCGTACTGCGGCACGATGCTGCGCTGGTGCGCCCTGAGGCGTTCGGTCGCGATCTCTGGTGGCCCGCGGCTGCGCTGCCGCTGCGCCTCGGGCGAGCCAGTCTTTGCTGTGCTGGAACGGTGCAGCCTACCCAAGAAATGAGTAAGCAACGGACATATAAGAGTACCCGTGCTGGTTGACCCGCGGTATTGAGGGAGCCGGAGCGTGGCCCGGCTTCCGTGACAAGCGTTGCGTCGGCAAGCGCGGCGATCAAGCGATTGCGCTGCAAAAACCGCCACCGTGTCGGCGCAGCCCCGGGGACGAGCTCTGAGCACACGACCCCCTGCTCTCGCACACGCGCAAGCAGAGTGTCGTGAGCGGCCGGGTAGACGCGATCAGCTCCGCCCGCGAGCACGGCGACGGTGGGGCGCTCTGCGGCGAGCGCGGTGCGGTGCGCGACAGCGTCAACTCCGTAGGCTGCGCCAGAGACGATGACGCGTCCGCCCGCCACCGCGGCTGCTGCGAGCTCAGCGGTCACGTGCGCGCCGTAGCTCGTGCACGCGCGTGCGCCCACGATCGCGAGCGAGGGCGCGCTGAGGTGCGTTGGATTGCCGCGAACCCAGAGTAGGTGCGGCGTGTGTGCGCCAAGATCGTTGAGTTGCTGGGGCCACGCGGGGTGGGTGGGGGTCACCACGCGCATGCCGAGCTCGACAGCACGCTCGATGTCGGAACTCGCTGGGGTGTCAGCGATGCGGGGCCGCCATCTTCGCAGCGCAGCGGTGATGGCCGGGCCGCTCGGCGGCTCCCCCGCCGCCGCACTCCCTAAAGGGGCCTCTGTGCGGAGAAACCGCTCGTCGAACTCACGCGGGTGCGCCCCTCGCGCGACGAGGGCGAGCGCAGCGGGCGCGCCCAGCCATGCGATGAGGGTACCGGCGGTCGCATCGCCTGGTTCGGTGATGCGAGACCAGACGATTCGTGCGAAGAGTTCCGCGAGCTCGGCACTGGTGAGTGCGAGCTCTTCGTGGGGTGCTTCAGCGCGAGTCCCAGGTGCGGATGTAGCGTCGAGCCGCAGCTCGGGCAGTGCCCACAGCGTGTGGAGCTGAGCGCTCGTTACGGGGTCGGGCATCAGCGGCGTCGCGAGGTCGTGGCCGGTCACAGCACTCCTCCGCTTCGGAGCACGAGCGCCTGGGCGATCTGTTCGCGGCGCGGGCGTCCACCGCCTGCAAGGTCAGAGATGCTCCACGCGACGCGGAGCACTCTGTCGTAGCCGCGAAGGGTCAGCGCCCCACGGCTGAGCGCCCGGTCGAGGATCAGTGTGTCTGCGGCGGGAAGTTTGAGCGCGGAGGTGCGAAGCCAATCACCTGATACCTCAGCGTTCACGCGCCACCCGGTGCCGGCCAGTCGAGCTCGCGCGCTTGCCCGCGCCTCGGCAACCCGTGCGCGCAAATCCGCGCTCGTGAGCACGGGGCGCGGTGATTCGGGCTGTCTCGCACGGGAGACCCTTCGGAGCTCAAGCTGAAGATCCAGGCGGTCAGCAAGCGGACCCGAGATGCGTTGCTGGTATCGCACGCGTGCGCTCGGCGTGCACCGGCACGGCAGTTCGGGGTCCAGGGAGTTCGCGTTCCCGCAGGGGCACGGGTTCGCCGCGAGGATGAGTTGCACTCGCGCGGGAAGTGTTGCTCGGAGCTGGGCTCGATGGATTTCCACACGCCCAGATTCAAGAGGCTGCCGCAGCGCTTCCAGGACCGTTCGTGAGAACTCGGGGGCCTCATCGAGGAACAGCACGCCACGGTGGGCGCGGGTGAGGGCACCCGGGCGCACCGCGTTGCCGGCCCCGCCGCCGATGACCGCCGCGGCGGATGCGGTGTGGTGCGGGCTCTCAAACGGTGGAGTGTGAATCAGTCGTGTGACAGTGGCCCCGCTGCCGAGCGAGGCAATGCTGCTGACTTCGAGTGCCTCGTCGTCTGTGAGTTCGGGCAGGAGCGTCGGCAGCCGGGAAGCGAGCAGCGTCTTCCCAGCCCCGGGCGGCCCGAGCAGTGACAGGTGGTGCCGTCCCGCAGCGGCAACCGTGAGCGCGTCGATCGCGTCTTCCTGACCAACGATCTCTCGCACATCATTGTGCGTTTCGGCGGGTGGGAGCTGCCGCGTGCGGCGAGCGGGTCGGGTAACACGGCGCCCACACCCCGGCACGCCCCGGTGCCATCCCACCGCCTCACTCACATCACGCACTGCGATCACCTCGAGGTCTGGCACGAGCGCGGCCTCACTCGCTCCCTCTGCGGGCACCATCACCCGGGCGAAGCCGAGCGCCTGCGCCGCAATTGCGAGCGACAGGAGACCAGCGGGCCGGCGCACATCGCCGCCCAGCCCGAGTTCACCCAGGTGCGCGGTCTCGTGCAGGCGCGCACCGCTCAGGTGCCCGGAGACGGCGAGGACCGCCAGCGCGATTGCGAGGTCGAAGCCTGCGCCGTGCTTGGGGAGCGCTGCCGGGCGCAGGTTGACGGTCACGAAGCGGTCGGCGAGCGGCAGGCCCGCCTGCGCGGTCGCCGAGCGGACCCGCAGTTTTGCCTCGGCAAGAGCGGTGTCGGGCAGCCCAATGATCGCCATTCCCGGAAGTTGCTGCGACACCGCGGCCTCGACGGTGATGGCGGTTCCTTCCATGCCGGTGAGCGCAACAGATGAAGCCCGGTACACACCGCCGCTCACGCGACACCTCGCAGATGCTCGAGCCTGGGCCCCGCGTCTGCACGCAGCAGGATGCCGATTACGTCGATGCGCAGCCGCGCAGACACCTCCCCGCTGCCGCTCAGCCATTCGCCCAGGAGGAGCCGCAGCCGTGCCACTTTCTGCGGGGTCACCGCGGACAGTGGTGTGCCATAGCCGGTACCCCGCCGAGTTTTCACTTCAACCGCAACGAGCGTGTGCGCGGTGCGGACGATGAGGTCGAGCTCACCGCGCCGACCACGCCAGTTCCGCTCGAGAATCTCGTAGCCGTGCTCAGCGAGGTACGCTGCGGCGAGCGCTTCCCCGCGTGCGCCGAGCGCCTGGCTCTGCACGGCGCGAGCGGACCGGGCAGCTCGGGCTGACGACGCGGACAGTGTGGGATTCATTGGAGCACCTCCTGCCGCAATCATCGGCAGCGGGGTACCTGGCGTGAGGCCCGATCCCAATCTTGTGAAGAATTCGCACAGAATCGGCGTGGTGGCGGCCCTGTGAGCGGGTTGTCCCGCACACAGGGTGCACCCTCAACCTCGAGCTACAGCTTCGCCCGGTCGTACAGCGTGTAGATCTCGTCGAGTACGGCTTCTCGCGCGGTGCCTTCGACCTCGCGATACGCCGAGTACAGGTGGTCAAGCTGGGCGCGCACCTCGCCGCCCAGCGCATCGTGGCGTTCGTTCCAGGCGCGTTCGTTATCAGTCCAGTACCCCACCAGGTGCGTGTGCGCGGCGGGGAACCCGAGCGTCTTTCGCAAGTGCGACCGCACCCTCCGGGTCATGGCGGACTCTCCGGCGACCCACACCGTCTCGCTCCCGTCCGCGGCGAGCTCGGCGCGCACGCAGACGTCTGCCACCCGGCTCGCGTACGCGCCGTTCCCGCTCTCGTACAGCCAGTTCGCGCACACGATCCGCTCGGCCGCTGCCGCGGGGAGGCGCGCATCACTCGCATCAGCGACCTCGCAAAACAGCCGGATCTCGGTGTCGGGCCGAGCCTGTTCGATGATGCGCTCCACGGCAGGCAACGCGGTTGCGTCTGCCACGAGCGTGATCCGCCGCGCGGCGGGATCGAGCACAGACTGAGCGAAGGGCGAACTGATGCCGATCGCATCACCCGGACGCACCTGCTCGGCCCACTCCGCCGCGAACTCCCACCCGCGCCCAACCGCCCTCGGAATCCGTGGCTCCTCACCGGGAACGTCGGGAAAGAACAGCCGCACGTACTCGTCAGGCGACCCTGTCGTGGGGTAGCCGGCGAGGTCGCTTCCGCCCAGCACCACTCGCATCATGCCGGGGCTCAGCACGGTCTTCTGGCACACTTCTGCGCGGTACACGCGCGCCGTCGGCGCATCCATCGTCGAGACCATGAACTACCGCTGCAGTGCGTCGGCGACCTCGGGCACGAACTCGTCAAGCACCCACGGCACCGACAGCACGGAGGGTGCGGCGACCGCCTGCGACACCTCGCGGTCGGTGAGCCACACCGCACGGTCGTTCGCGATCGGCTGCCATTTCCGGAAGAGGCTCTGCGCCAGCGCGAGGTCGACCTCATCCTGGTTGTTCACCAGCCCGAGGAACACGTCGGCCTCCACCTCGTCGATCTCTTCGAGACTCACGCCGAAGTAGAGCTCGTCGGGGAACTTCTGCGCCCGCTCAGCGACCTGGGGCGAGAGGGTCAGCCCGAGATCCTCGATGATTCCGATGAGCGAAGTGGTGGGCGCGTAGAACCCGACATCGGTTCCGCTCTCGCTCACGCCCGTGGAGTACACGAACGTCGACTCAGCGAACTCGGGATGCTCGGACCCGTGCTGGGCGATGTCCTGCTGCGTCTCAGCAACCAGTTGCTTGGCGAGCGCGGGACGACCGAGCGCCTCACCGATGAACTCGGTGTGCTCTTGCCAGTCGAGATACCAGGGCTTCTCCGGGTACGCGAGCGTGGGAGCGATCTCTGCGAGCCGCTCATACTGCACATCCGTGATGCCCGAGAAGGGTGCGATGATCGCGTCGGGCCGCAGCGCGAGGATCTGCTCGAAGTCAATCTCTCCCCCGCCCAGATCGGTGAGCGTTGCGGGGATCGGGGATCCCGCGCTCTCGACCGCCTCGCGGAACCAGGGCACGAGCCCGTCATCGTCGCCAGCCCAGCTGACCGGCACCGCGACCGGGGTGATGCCGAGTGCCACGGCGATGTCCTCGCTTGCCCAACCGATCGTCACAATGCGCTCCGGTGCTTTCTCAAGCGCAAAGGTGCCGAAGGCGTGCTCGAGCGACACGGGGAACGCTCCCGACTCAGCTTCGCTCACCACAAGCGATGACTCCGCAGGTGCTTCCGCCGCGGGCCGTTCCGAGGTGCACCCGGTGAGCACGAGGGAGGCTCCAAGCAGCAGCGCGAAAGCACCGCGGGCGTGGGCGCCCGGGCTTCTGCGTCGTTGGGTGGCAAGACGAGTCATGATTCTCCTAGCGATGTCCTGTTCACAGTGGTGAACAGTTCGAGCCTAGGAACGCGCGATGTTGCGGATCGCGCAGAACGTGTCTGATTCTGCGCATACCGCGGCGCACTCGCGCAGGTACGCGCCGGGAGTCTGCCCGAATTCCTGTCGGAAGGCTGAGACGAACGCGCTGGGCGAGTGGTACCCCACGCGCTTCCCCACCGTCGCGACCGGGAGCCCCTCTGCGAGCAACGACATGGCGGCGCCCACCCGCACCTGTCTACGCCAGCGCACGAAGCTCAGCTCCGTGGTTTCGGCGAAGGTGCGCGCAATCGTGCTGACGCTCGTCCCCGTGATGACCGACCACTGTTCGAGCGAGCGGTCATCTGCCGGGTCCGCAAGAATTGCGCGGGTGATCTGGCGGATTCGTGGATCGCTCGGCACCGGCAGGCCAGCGGCGTGCGTGTGCGAGTGACGCACCATATCGATACACACCTGCTGGGCGCGGAGCCGCTCGTCTGCTTCCATCCCTGTGTCGTTCAGGTATTGCAGCATTTCCATGAGCGCCCGGCTGAGCCGCACCTGAGTGGGCTGCTCGACGGAGAGCGCACGGAAGTAGGTCGCGCCAATGCGCGCGGAGCGCATCACCTGCGACGCGTGCACGGCGTTCGGGGGGACGAGAATCCCCCACCCCGGCCGGAGCACGTGGATGGCACCGTGGATGTTCACGTTCACCACACCGGAGACGACCCAGATGAGCTCGGCGACGCTGTGACTGTGTTCGAGCCAGCGTGCGCTCGACGGCTGCTCGCGCACCATCGTGGTGAGCAGAAACGGGTATGGGATCAGCTCTGCGGGATCCGAAATCCCGTGCACCTCAGCAGGGGCGGCGGGAGAAGGCGGCGCAGATGGCATGAAATAAGGCTAGCCTAAGTTTCATGCGATGATGACGTTCGGGCACACCGATAAGACCCGTTCGCCCAGCGCCCTTCACGCGGCACCAGGACACTCGAACCGCCTCGGCGGCCGTTCGGCTACTCGTCGAGCGCGAGCTCCTGCGGCAGCGAGAACTCGCGCGCCGAGAGCTCCTCGACATTCACATCCTTAAACGTGAGCACGCGTACCGACTTCACGAAGCGGTCGGCGCGGTACACATCCCACACCCACACATCGCTCATCGTCAGTTCAAAATAGAAGTCACTGCCGGCATCCTGCCGCTTCAGATCGACCTCGTTTGCCAGGTAGAACCGGCGCTCAGTTTCGACGACATAGCGGAACTGGCTCGCAATATCGCGGTACTCGCGAAACAGCGACAGCTCAGCCTCACGCTCGTAATCGTCCAGCTCGTCCTCATTCATCCCGTCCATCCTACGCCGTCCCGCCGAACGGCGCCCGACCGGGCGCAGGCGCGCAACACACGGGGTGCGAACGGGATTGACTTATTCGAACATATGTTCGAATATTGCTGCATGAATTCGACCGCGACCGTGCACTCGCTGCAGCAGCGCATCTCCGAGATGCAACCGCTGCGGCTGGACGAGCGCGCACTTCCCACCTCCGCGGGGCTCCGCTCGCTCCTCCCTGGCGGCGCACTCCGAGCGGGCGCAAGCTACACGGTGCGTGGCTCGCAGCAGCTCGCGCTGGCCTTTCTCGCCGCAGCCTCGGCTGCGGGCGCCTGGTGCGGCGTGATCGGGCTGCCGGCGTTCGGCGCGGAGGCCGCCGCGGCGCTGGGCATCGCACTCGACCGCTGCATCGTTATTCCCGAGCCGGGGGCCGAGGCGATCGGCCTTGCTGGCGCACTCAGTGAGGCGCTCACCGTGGTGCTCGTGCATACGCCCGCACGGCCTCGAGCCGGCGATGCTGAACGCATCGCCGCGCGCATGCGCGAGCACGGTTCAGCGCTGGTCGTTTCCGGTGACTGGCCCAACCCCGAAAGCGCCCTCAGCGTCACCGCCTCACGGTGGAGCGGTCTGGGGCACGGCGCGGGCATCCTCGCGACCCGCGAGCTCGCGGTCCAGTCGCAAGATCGGCGCGGGATCCGGCAGCACCGTGTCCGCTTCGCCGACGGTGCGGTGGCGGATCGTGCGGTGGCGGATCGTGCCGTGGTCGAGCAGGTACACGTACCGGGCGCGCAGCTTCCCGCGGCAGGTGCGCCGAAGCTGCGCGCGGTCCCAGATCTCCGGGCGGGTGCTAGCGTCGGCGCGGGTGAGGAGCATCATGCCCGCGGCTGAACGAGTGCTGGTGCTGTGGATCCCCGACTGGCCGATCCACGCGCACCTCCGCGACCGCGCGGCGCAGGCGCGCAGTGCGGCAGCGCAGGGGCTCCCCGCCGCGGAGCCCGGCGCGGCGACGGACATGGCTGACGCGGCTCCCGAGGTCAGCCCGTCCTCGCCGACGGGAGCAGCGCCGCAGTGGCCTGCGCTCGCGCTCGTCGCGAACCACCGCGTCGTGGCGTGCTCCCCAGCCGCTCGCGCTGAGGGGGTGCGGGCTGGGCTGCGCGAGCGCGAGGCGCAGGCGCGCTGCCCCTCGCTTGAGGTGCATGCGCACCGCCCCGAGGCCGATGCACGAGAGTTCGCACCGGTGCTCACCGCAATCGAGCAGCTCGTGCCCGGCGTCGAACCGCGCAGGCCCGGGCTCAGCGCGATGCGTGTGCGCGGCCCCGCGCGCTACTACGGGGGCGAGGAGCCCGCCGCCACCGCGCTTCTGCAGCTCGCAGCCGAACTCGGCTTCGACGACGCACGCGTAGGCATCGCCGACGGCATCTTCGCGGCAGAGCAGGCCGCGCGCTCGGCGGCTGAAGCGCCAGGGCTCTCGCCGGCTGGGCCGGGGATCATGATCGTGCCGCCCGGCCAGGCGCCCGCGTTCCTCAGCGCGCTGCCGGTGTCGCGCGCCGCGCCACGCGATTTCGCCGAAGTGCTGCATGGCCTCGGCATCCACACGCTCGGCGCTTTCGCCGCGCTCCCCGAGGAGGCGGTGCGCCAGCGGTTCGGTGCGAACGGGATCGCGGTGCACCGCCGCGCAACCGCCGCGGGCCCCGGCCACGGCGCCGAGCTCCGACCACGTACACCCGCGCGGGAGTTCACGGTGGAGCTCGCGTTCGAACCCCCGATCGCCACCGCTGAGCAGCTCGCCTTTGCGTGCGCCGCGCTCGCCGAGCAGTTCGTGTCCGGTTTCACTGCGGAGCGGCTCGTGTGCACCGCGCTCCGCGTTGAGCTCACCGACGATATCGGCGTGCATCACGAACGCGAGTGGGCGCACCCACGCCACTTCACCGCGACGGACGTGCTCGGGCGCATCCGCTGGCAGGCCTCCGGGCTCTCGCACGACGCGGAGCGCGGCGGGGCCGGTATCACGCTCGTGCGCCTCACCCCCACGCACACCGACCGGGCTGCGGCGCACGAGCCGGGGCTCTGGAACACGGAACCCGACGAACGCGTGCACCATCAGCTCAGCCGCGCGCAGAGCCGACTGGGGCACACCGCGGTCGGCACGATGCAACTCGGCGGCGGCAGGTTGCTGCGCGACCGCCAGCGCCGGGTGCCCTGGGGAACTCGGCACGCCGACGCCACGGGACACGCCTCAGCGGCTGGGCCGTGGCCGGGTGCACTTACCGGCCCAGCGCCTAGCCTGGTCTTCACCACCCCGCTCCCCGCTGAGCTCCGCGATCGCGCGGGCACGCTCGTGCGTGTCGACGCGGAGGATCTCCTCACCACGGATCCGGCGCAGCTCACCGTAGCGCACACGGTGCTGCCCACCCCCGTGCAGGGGTGGTCGCCCCCGTGGCCGCTCCGCGAGCACTGGTGGGAGGGCGCGCCCCCACGCTTCCGGCTGCAGGTTGAGCTCAGTAACGGCGATGCGTGGCTGCTCTATACCGAGGCCGGCGGCTGGTTTGCCGAGGGCCGCTACGACTAGTTCTCCCGCGGTACCGGGAGGCAGACAGAAAAGGACACGCAATGGGGTGGAACAATCCACCGCTCCCCTGGGCGGAGCTGGAGCGCACGCTCTCCGGCCGATCCCGCCCAGCAGGCACTGAGCGGAGCGCCGGGGATGCGCGCGGTGGGCGCCCAGCGCCGCCGCCCAGCGCGGCCCCGCCGCCCGACCGGGCGAGCGAGCGAGACCCCGCGCTGCCACACGTCCCGTACGCGGAACTCCATGCGCACTCCCACTTCAGCTTTCTCGACGGAGCGTCCTCCCCGGAAGAGCTCATAGCTGAGGCCGCCACGCTGGGCCTCGAGGGGATCGCGCTCACCGACCACGATGGACTGTACGGGGCTGCCGCGTTCGCCGACGCCGCCGAGCTTGCCGGACGCCGCGCCGCCGCCGGAACCACCCCACCTCTCACGGTGTACGGCGCAGAGCTCTCGCTCGGCCTTGATGCACCGCAGCTCGGCGCCACCGATCCCATGGGCACGCACCTGCTCGTCCTCGCGCAGGGAACGAGCGGCTACCACCGGCTCGCGGGTGCCATCACCGAGGGGCAGCTGAGCGGTGGCGAAAAGGGGCGCCCGACCTACGCGCTCGACGAGCTTGCCGCGCAGGCGGGCGGTGAGTGGGCGATCCTCACGGGATGCAGAAAGGGTGCAGTGCGCAAGGCGCTCGCTGCGGGCAGTACCCGCGCTGACGAGGAGGATCGCGCTCGCGCGGAGTTGCGCAAACTCACCGAACTCTTTGGTAGCGAACACGTGTTTGTGGAGCTCACCGATCTCGGGCACCCGGGAAACGATGTGACCAACGCGCGTCTCACCGCGCTCGCGGCTGAGTTCCACCTGCCCACACTCGCCACGGGCAATGTGCACTACGCGAGTGCGGCAGAGGCACCGCTCGCGGAGGCGATGGCAGCCGTGCGTGCGCGGCGCAGCCTCGACGAGCTCGACGCGTACCTCCCGGCCTCCGGCGCGGCGCGGCTCCGCTCCGGCGCAGCGCAGCTCCGCCGTTTCGCGCGCACACCCCACGCGGTGGCTCGCACCGTGCCGCTCGCGCAGACCCTCGCGTTCTCGCTCCGCGCGGCTCGACCGCGGCTCCCCCAGCTTCCCCTCCCACCCGGCGAGACCCAGATGAGCTGGCTGCGGCGCCTCGTCTGGGAGGGTGCCGAGCGCCGCTACGGCAGCATCAGCGACCCGGTGCGCGAGCGCCTGGAGCGCGAGCTCACCGTCATCGAGGAGAAGGACTTCCCCGGGTACTTCCTGATCGTCCACGACATCGTGCAGGAAGCCCGCCGCCGCGGCATCCTCTGCCAGGGGCGCGGCTCCGCGGCGAACTCCGCGGTGTGCTTTGTGCTCGGCATCACCGCCGTCGACTCGATCCGCTACGACCTCCCCTTCGAACGATTCCTTTCGAGCATGCGTGACGAGGAGCCCGACATCGACGTCGACTTCGATTCAGAGCGGCGCGAGGAGATCATCCAGTACGTCTACGACAGCTACGGCAGGCGCAACGCGGCCCAGGTCGCAAACATCATCAGCTACCGCCCGAAGGCCGCGATCCGCGACGCGGCGAAGGCGCTCGGGTACGGGCCGGGCCAGCAGCGGGCGTGGACGAAAGCGATGGAGCGGTGGCGCGCCATCGAGGAAGACCCAGACAGCCCGATCCCGCTCCCGGTCCAGCGCCTGGCGCAGCAGTTTCTCACGGCGCCCCGTCACCTCGGCATCCACTCGGGTGGCATGGTGCTCACGGAGCGCCCGGTCGGTGAGGTCTGCCCCATCGAGCACGCGCGCATGGAGCGCCGCACCGTGCTCCAGTGGGACAAAGAGGGCTGCGCGAGCATGGGCCTCGTCAAGTTCGATCTGCTCGGCCTCGGCATGCTGAGCGCGCTGCAGAAGAGCATGGACCTCATCGCCGATGCGACGGGTGAACGGTGGACCCTCGAGACCGTGCCGAAAGAAGAGCCGGGCGTCTACGACATGCTGTGCCGCGCCGACGCGATCGGCGTCTTCCAGCTGGAGAGCCGCGCGCAGCTCAACACGCTCCCCCGGCTGAAGCCGCGCAGCTTCTACGACCTCGTGATCGAGATCGCCCTGATCCGCCCCGGCCCCATCCAGGGCGGCGCCGTGCACCCCTACCTGCGGCGGCGCAACGGCACCGAGCCCGTCACGTACTCGCACCCGAAACTCGAGAAGGTGCTCAAGCGCACGCTCGGCGTGCCGCTTTTCCAGGAGCAGCTCATGCAAATGGCGATGGCGGTGGGCAACTGCTCCGCAGAAGACGCTGACCTACTGCGCCGCGCCATGGGGTCGAAACGCGGTGAGGAGCGTATCGACGCGCTCCGCGACACGCTCTTCGCCGGGATGGCGAGCAACGGGATCGTGGGCGAGGACGCACAGCACCTGTATGACCAGATTCAAGCGTTCGCGAGCTTCGGCTTTGCCGAGAGCCACTCGATCAGCTTTGCGCTGCTCGTCTATGTCAGCTCCTGGTTCAAACTGCACTACCCCGGGGCGTTCCTTGCCGGCCTGCTCCGCTCCCAGCCGATGGGGTTCTACGCCCCGCGCACCCTCGTCGCCGACGCGCGTCGCCACGGCGTCGAGATCCGTCCGGTCGATGTGCAGCGCTCCGGCGCGCTCTCCGGCCTCGAGGCCCGCGCCGATCCCGCTGCGGGCGCAACGGGATCGGGATCAGCGCGCACCGCAGCCGACGCCGGTTGCACCGCCGATGAGCCCGTCCGCGCGCTCGCGCCCCACGAGGCCGATGCGACCGTTCCCCCGTTCGAGCCGGGCCTGCCCGACACGAGTGGGGCCCACCGCAGGGATGGCGCCTTCGCCGTGCGGCTCGGACTCGCCGAGATCCGCGGCATCGAAACCGCCACCGCGGAGCGCATCGTGCGAGCGCGCGAGGCCGGCCCGTTCCTCGACCTCGCCGACCTTGCGCGCCGCGCAGACCTCGACCGCACCCGCATCGAGGCGCTCGCGGCGGCGGGTGCCTGCGACAGCCTCGGCGTGAGCCGCCGCGAGGCGCTCTGGTCTGCCGGGCCCGCCGCCGACAACCGCGAGCGCTTCCTCCCCGGCATCGCCGTGCATGTGCAGCCGCCGCTGCTTCCCGTGCTGAGCCGAGAAGAACAGACCACCCTTGATCTCTGGAGCACTGGCATCGCGACGGGCGACCACCCGCTCGCACTGCTGCGGGAGGAGCTCGATGCCCGCGGCATCACCCGCTCCGACCGCACCCGCCACACGCCACCGGGAACGCAGATCAGCGTTGCGGGACTCGTCACGCACCGTCAGCGCCCCAGCACCGCGGGCGGCATCACCTTCCTCACGGTGGAGGACGAGGTGGGCACGGTGAACATTGTCACGTTCGCGCAGGTGTGGCAGCGCAACCGGCTCGTCGCACGGTCAGCACCTGCGCTCATCGTGCGTGGCATGCTTGAGCGCTCCCCCGAGGGCGTCGTTAACGTCATCGCCGAGAGCTTTGCGCCGCTCGCGGCGCCCGCCAGCGTGCGCTCGCGGGACTTCCATTGAAACCCCTGGTGCGGCCCATTCTGCGGCTATGCTGGCGACGTGAACCCTTCAACGGCACTGCTCACTGACCACTACGAGCTCACCATGGTGGACGCGGCACTCCACGCCGGCACCGCCGAACGTCGCAGCATGTTCGAACTCTTCGCCCGACGCCTCTCCGGCGCCCGCCGCTACGGCGTCGTCGCGGGCACCGGCCGCCTGCTCGAGGCGATCCAGCACTTCCGCTTCGGCGACGAGGAGCTCGACTTTCTGCGCGAGCACCGGGTGGTCACCGATCGGACGCTCGACTGGCTCGCCAACTACCGGTTCAGCGGCGATATCTGGGGCTACCCCGAAGGCGAGGTGTTCTTCCCGGGCTCCCCGCTCCTCACCGTCGAGGCAAGCTTCGCCGAGGGTGTGCTGCTCGAGACGCTCGCGCTCAGCATTCTGAACGCAGACTCCGCGGTCGCCACCGCGGCTTCCCGCATGCGCCACGCCGCCGCGGGCAAGCCGCTCGCCGAGATGGGTTCGCGCCGCACGGGTGAGTACAGCGCGGTCGCTGCCGCACGCGCCGCCTACATCGCGGGCTTCAGCGCGACCTCCAACCTCGAGGCTGGCCGTAGCCACGGCATCCCCACGATGGGCACCGCCGCACACAGCTTCACCCTGCTGCACGACAGCGAGCGCGCGGCCTTCGAAGCGCAGGTGGCCACCCTCGGCACCGACACCACGCTGCTCGTCGACACGTACGACATCGAGCAGGGCGTGCGCACCGCCATCGAGGTTGCCGGCACCGAGCTCGGCGCCGTGCGCATCGACTCGGGCGACCTGCCCGTGGTGGTGGCCCGCGTGCGCGAGTTGCTCGACGAGCTCGGTGCAACGCAGACGCGCATCACCGTAACGAACGACCTCGACGAGTACACCGTTGCCGCCCTCGCGGCCTCGCCCGTGGACAGCTTCGGCGTCGGCACCTCCGTGGTAGTCGGCTCTGGCACCCCGACGATGGGCATGGTGTACAAGCTCGTCGCGCATCAGGACGACTCGGGCGAGTGGATCCCGGTCGCAAAGAAGTCCGCGGATAAGGCATCCGTCGGCGGACGCAAGAGCGTGCGTCGCGCGCACACCCCGCGCGGCGTTGCCCGCGCCGAACTGATCTACCTGGGCGACGGGCCCGCGGGCACCACCGAGGGCGAGGCAGGCGACGGCCGCGAGGTGCTCGTGCCGTTCGTCGTGGCTGGCGAGCTGCAGCCCGGCCACACCGGAGCCGACGGGATCGCCGCGGCTCGCGAGCGCCACACGCTGCGCGTCTCCGAGTTGCCACCCGTCGCGATGAGCCTCACCCGCGGCGACCCTGCGATCCCCACCGAGTACCGCTAGCTGTTGCGGGCAATGGGGGTGCTGACGTTCCTCGAAGGTCCCCGCGCAGACGGGTACGATGGTCTCTATGTCGAGCCCTGAATCGGACACTCAGGGGCTTTCGGTCACGCCGTCAGCCCCTCACCTCCGCCAAGCCCCTAGCTGATTGCACGCTACGCGCAGCATGTCCTTCGGGCGTCCTTGAGGCGCTGACCGTGGTGACGAGACGTTCTCTTGTTCGTTCTCTCGCTTCGGAGTTATCTCGATGCCTTTCGCTCTCTATCTTCTTGCCCTGGTGGTCTTTGCCATGGGCACTTCCGAATTCATGCTCGCCGGTCTCGTACCCGACATCTCTACGTACTTCGGAGTTTCCGTGGGGGCCGCTGGTCTCCTGACATCGGCGTTCGCCGCAGGGATGGTGATCGGTGCACCAGCGATGGCCGCGCTCACTCGTCGCCTCCCGGTGAAAGCGACACTCCTGGGTTGCGTGATCGTATTCGCGCTGTCCCACGTCGTCGGGGCGCTCACGCTGGATTTCACTGTTCTGTTCATCACGCGCGTAATCGCGGCGATCGTGAATGCAGGCTTCCTGGCGGTCGCGTTGGGAGCGGCGACGAGACTCGTAGCGCCCGACGCCAAAGGTCGAGCCGTGGCGGTTCTGCTGGCGGGTACCACCGTCGCCACCGTCGCAGGTGTACCCGCAGGTGCGCTGCTTGGGACGGCACTCGGCTGGCAATCGACGTTCTGGGCGATCGCACTTCTCTGCGTCCCCGCCGCGATCGGCATCGCTGTGGGCTTCAGCTCTGAAGCCCACGACTCATCAAAGGAGGAGCCATCCTCGACCTCGCTGCGTGTGGAACTGGCGCAGCTGGCATCCCTGCGCCTCGTTCCAACGATGCTGCTCGCCGCCCTGGTGAATGCCGGCACCTTCGCCACGCTCACCTTTCTCGCGCCGATCGTTACGGACACCGCCGGCCTGAGCCAGTGGTGGGTACCGGTGGCCCTTGTGCTCTTCGGTGTCGGCTCCTTCATTGGTGTCACCGTTGCAGGACAACTCTCGGATGCCCGACCCAGGATCGTCATCGTGGGCGGTTGCAGCGTTCTCGTGCTCGGGTGGGTCGCGCTGGCGCTCTGTGCAACGAACCCCGTTGCCCTGCTCGGGCTCGTATTCCTTCAGGGAGTGGTGGGGTTCGCCGTCGGGAGCACGCTGATCACGCGAGTGCTCTATGCCGCGGCGGGTGCACCCACCATGGCGGGGTCATACGCGACCGCGGCACTCAACATTGGTGCGGCTGCCGGTCCCGTGCTCGCCTCTGCCGCACTCAGCGTTATCCCGGGAGCACTCGGACCCGTTTGGGTAGCTGTGCTCGCGAGCGCCACGGCACTGCTGCTCGCAGTTCCGCTTATTCGGCTGATTGCCTCCGTCGAGAGCGAGGCGGTCAAGTGACGCACGCAAACTCGTCGCTGACGGCCGAAGGTCGTCGTCGCACCATCACCCGGCTCCTCGCGCAGCGGGGCCTGAACCAGCGCAAGTTTATTGACCCCAACGGGGAGGTGAACCAGCAAAGGCAGCGAGAAAGCCGTCACTGCCGTCGCGTTCCTCGGGCGTGCAAGAGCTTGGTTCGCTGAGCATGGCATCGCCGGGATCGAGCGCGTCGTGACCTCATACAGCTCGCCCGTACGACGAAGGGCCGCGATCCAGAATCTTGCTCTGGATCGCGGCCCTTCATCGTGTGCGGCGCCTCGGGCGCGCGCTACTTGCGCATGCGCTCGTAGACCTTCTTGCAGTCGGGGCACACGGGGAACTTCTCGGGATCCCGTGACGGCGTCCACTTCTTCCCGCAGAGCGCGCGGACGGGCTTACCCGTCATCGCCGACTCGAGGATCTTGTCCTTCGGAACGTAGTGCGAAAACCGCTCGTGGTCGCCATCCTCGATCTGCGAATCCTCGAGCAGCTTCTCAAGCTCGCGGTCGAGCACATCGGTGCCACCGGCGGGGCTCCCGGAGGAGTCGGAATCGCTGCGCGTAAAGAAACCCATGCCTCGATTGTAAACCTGCTCGCTGTGCGGCAACAGCCGGTTTAGTCGTAGACCTGCGTAACGCCAATCAGCTCCGGGCCGCTCCGATCGAAGATGCGCCCCCCGATGAGGATGCCGAGCACGAGGATCAACAGACCGTAGCCCGCACCGAAGAACGCGGCCCAGAGGTTGTCCCCCAGCGCCACGTCGGTGATCGCGGTGACCGCGAACCACACGGCGGGGATCGAGAGCAGGATCGCAGCAATCATCGACAGCGTCTGCGCAAGGCCGGAACCCGAGCCTGACCACTGCGGCTGCACGAAGGGGCTGTCGCCCGGTCGCGTAGTGGGGTACGGCATCATTACGGAGAAGATGCTCGAGACGCCGGCCGATACGAAGAGCACACCGAGGTTCATGCCGACCACCGCGGGCAGCACCCGCCAGTCGCCCATCACCGTCACGGTGATGCTCGAACCGATGAGCGCGAGCGGCACACCAAGCAGCAGCACGGGCGCGAGGCGGCCAGCGCGATCGGCGGCACCGCGAGTCCCGCTCGCCACGTGCTCCCAAATCGCGGTGGAGTCCATCGCAACGTCGTTGTGCTGCGACCAGCCGAGCAGCAGCAACACGATGGGCAGCGGCACGAGCGCAAGCCCCTCGAGCGGCACACCGGCGACCCAGAGCGCGAGCAGAATGAAGATCGGGGCGATCGGGATCGCGAAGAGCGCGACGCGATACCGCGGATCCCGCGCCCAGTAAGTGAGGAGCCGGGCGGCGATTGCGGGCGCCGGGCGGGCCGGGAAGCGCTCGAACCAGCCCAGACCGCTGCGCGCCACATCGGGGTCGATGGGTCGCTCAATGCGCGTGAGCGAGGCGCGCACGATCGCAAACCAGACGAGGCAGAGCACGAGAATCGCGGCGCCCACAACGGCCAGGCGACCAAGCGCCGCCGCTGGATCAGCACCGAGCGCAAGCGCCGCGAACGGCGCGCCGAAGGGCGTCCATCCGAGCACGTCCGCGAGATCGCCCGCAGAGTCGAAGCCACCGTCACGCGTCGTCGAGGCGATCGCGAACACCGCGACCGGCAGCGCGGCAACCAGCAGCACCGCGCCGATGGTCCGCACGAGGCCCTCGTAGCGGTCTCCCACCAGCAGCTTCGCAAGCGCGGAGGTGACCCGAGCGCTCACTACGGCCAGCAGCGCCGCAAGCAGCAGCGCAACGGGGGCGAGCCAGGCGGGATCACGCCACTCGGGGCGGAACACCGCGAGCGCGAGCAGCCAGAGCGCGAGCAGGAAGAACGGCCAGCTCACCACAGTGGTGGCGAGGAGCGCACCGCCAATGCTGCCCGGGCCCGCAGGCAGGCCGCCGAACTGCCGCGGCTCCAGGTGCCCACGGTTTGCGAAGAACGGCACGAGCAGGATCGCGCCGAGCACGATTGCCCCGAAGGAGATGTCCACCACAGCGCGGTCGTGCTGCGCCGGAATGAACCACGCGGGCGCCGCCGCGGCGACGACCGCGAGGGCTGCGAGCACGACGGCTCCGGCAATAGTGCGCGTGACCCGTCCGAACGGACCGCGCAGCGCACCGCCGAGCAGCGCTACTCGGAGTCGGAAGAGCCGTGCAGCCATTCGAGCCCCTTCTGCGTATCGCTCATGCCGGTCAGCTTCGTGAAGCGCTCCTCCAGGCTCAGGCCATCGCGCACCGCGTCGACCGTGCCTTGCGCGATCACGCTGCCATCAACGATGATCGAGACGTGGTCACACACGCGCTGGATCAGATCGAGGCTGTGGCTCGACATGACGACGCTCCCGCCGCCCGCGACGTACTTCTCGAGGATCTCGGTGACGTTTGCGGCAGACACCGGGTCGATCGTCTCGAACGGCTCATCGAGCACGAGCACCTCGGGCGCGTGGATCATGGCGCATGCGAGGGCGATCTTCTTCTGCATGCCCGCCGAGTAGTCGGACACCAGGCGCCCGAGTGCGGACTCCAGGCCAAAGGCCTCAGCGAGTTCCGCGGAGCGCTTGGCCACCGCTGCCTCGTCGACTCCAGCGAGGACGCCCGAGTAGTAGAGCAACTGCGCGCCCGTCAGCCGGTCAAAAAGTCGCAGCCGGTCGGGCAGCGAGCCGATGAGGCGCTTCGCCGCGGGGCCGTCGGTCCACACATCAACGCCGCTCACCGTCACTCGGCCGGAGGTGGGGCGCAACAGGCCGCTGATCATCGACAGCGTCGTGGTCTTTCCGGCGCCGTTCGGTCCCACAACTCCCGTGAACGAGCCCGCGTGCACCTGCAGCGAGACCTCGTTGGCGGCGACGACGGGTCCGTACGTCTTCGTGAGCATCTCGGTGCTGAGTACCACGGGGTTCTGCTCCGCCAGGCGACCCCGCTCGCGGGCACGCACCACTGAGGGCACGGGCACCTGAATGCGGCCGGTGCGGGGCGCCGCCTCGGCGGCGCGCTCTGCTGCGGGCTCAGGCGCCGGCGTCGCAGCCGGCTCAGCGGCGGGCGCTGCCGCGGGAGCCGGCGCTCCAGCGGCGCGGCTCGGACGAACTCGGGCTGCGCTGAGCGGCGCTGCCGCAGGATCTCCCTCGAAAACCGGAGCGCTCGACGCCGAGTTCTCTGCGGGCTCGGGTGAGGACGGTACTTCTGGAGTTACGGGCGGCACGTGAACCAATTTATCAAATCTGGAGCGCAGCGCGGCATGCGCGCCGGGATTCGCGAAAAGCGGCAGAATAGTCGTGTGAACTCTGCCCCACGACCGCCGCGCGCGAACGCCTGGTCTTCGCTCTGGTTGCTGACCAGGCGTGACCTGAAGGTGCGGTACTCAACGTCCCTTCTCGGGTACCTGTGGTCGATCCTCGACCCGCTCCTTATGAGCCTCATCTATTGGTTCGTGTTCACGCAGGTGTTCCAGCGTTCCGTGGGCGAAGAGCCGTACATCGTGTTCCTGCTCACGGCACTTCTCCCCTGGGTGTGGTTCAACGGAGCGATCTCAGATTCAACCCGCGCCTTCCTGCGCGACGTGAAGCTGGTGCGCTCCGTCGCCCTGCCGCACTGGATCTGGGTGGGGCGCATTGTGTGCTCAAAGGGCATCGAGTTCTTGCTCAGCCTCCCCGTGCTCGTGCTCTTCGCCGTGTTTTCGGGCGCGCAGGTGGGCTGGGGGCTGCTCCTCTTCCCACTCGCGGTCGTGCTGCACGCCACGCTCACGCTCGGCCTCGGCCTCATCATCGCCCCGCTCGTCGTCTTCTTCCGCGACCTCGAGCGCGCGGCAAAGCTGATCCTGCGCGTGCTGTTCTACGCCTCGCCCATCATCTACGGCGCGGCCGATCTCCCCGAGTTCGCTCGGCCACTCGCGTGGCTCAACCCACTCTCGGGCATCTTCGCGCTCTTCCGCGCGGGGTTCTTCCCCGACCAGCTGAACTGGCTGCTCGTTGCCACCTCGGCGGGGATCAGTGTGCTGCTGCTCGTCGTCGGCATTCTCGTGTTCCGCCGCACCATCGGCGGCGTCCTGAAGGAGCTGTGACGTGACTGAGCATCAGACGAGTGACACCTCGCCCGGCGCGGAGACGATCATCACGGCCGATGGCCTCGGCGTCCGCTTTCGCCGCAACCGTGGCTCGCGCCGCAGCTTCAAGGACCTCTTTGCAAGCCGCGCCCGGCGCAGTCGCACTGGGGAGTTTTGGGCGCTGCGCGATGTCTCGTTCACGGTCACGCGCGGCGAGGCGATCGGCGTCGTCGGCCGGAACGGGCAAGGCAAGTCAACACTGCTCAAGCTCGTGGCCCGCGTGCTCTTCCCAGATGAGGGGCGCGTCACCGTGCGCGGCGGCGTCGCCCCACTCATCGAGATCACCGGCGGCTTCGTGGGCGATCTCACGGTGCGCGACAACGTGCAGCTCACGGGCGGCCTCCACGGCCTCAGCAAGCGCCAGATCGCCGAGCGCTTCGACTCGATCATCGAGTTCGCCGGCGCCGAGGACGTGATCGATACCCCGTTCAAGCACCTGTCGAGCGGCATGAAGGTGCGCGTCGCGTTCTCCGTAATCTCGCAGCTCGACGAGCCGGTACTGCTCGTTGACGAGGTGCTTGCCGTGGGCGACAAGGCATTCCGTGCGAAGTGCTATCGCCGCATCGAAGAGTTGCTTGCGGAGGGCAAGACCCTCTTCCTCGTCTCGCACAACGAGCGCGATCTCCTGCGCTTCTGCTCGCGAGGGCTCTACCTCAACGGCGGCAAGCTGGTGCTCGACGGCCCCATCGATGAGGTCGTCGCGAAGTACAACGCCGATCACCCCGCCGGCTAGCCGTCAGCTGAACGTTCGCCTCCGCCGCGCGGAGAGCAGCCCAGTGTGGGCTACGCGTTTCCGCCGCGGCTGCGCCACGAGTCAGCGCGTGCGATGAGTTCAGCGATCGCAGCGTGGAACCGGCGCGTCGGGGCACCCGGCGTCGTGTCGCCGAAGTACCGCTGCGACCACGTGCCGAGCCGCTCGATCGCTGCCGCATCGTTGATCACCCGATCGGTCACCTCGGCCGCGCGGTCCAGCTCGCCCGCGTCGAGCCACTCGCACACGCTCAGGTAGCCACCCTCGTCAACCGCCGCGTCGGGGGCAACGGGCCGGGTCACCATGAGCGGCTTGCCCGTGGCCAGCCGGTCGTACACCATCGCCGAGATATCGCAGATCGCGAGGTCGGGGAGGCTCAGCTGCCAGCCAAGCACGGGCGACTGATCGTAGACGTGCTGCGCGCTGGGATCCGCCTGGTTGGCTGCCGCGATCATGGCGATGATGCGCTCGTTGGCCGCCCCGAACTCCGCGTCCACGACGCCGCTGCGCGGGTGCGGTCGGTATACGACCCGGTGCCGGCCGGTCGCGAGCAGCTCCGACACGAGCCGCTCTCCGTGCGAAGCGACCGAGCCGTAGCTCGCGGCGGGGCGATCTCCCTCCCAGGTGGGAGCGTAGAACACGACGGTGCGCTCGTCGGGCGTGAACGGCGGCTCGCCGCTCAGATGGTCGGTCTGGGGGCGGCCGATAGGAATCGTGCGCGCTTCGACGTCGTAGTCCCACAGCGCCGCCGCGAGCCGAGCGCGGGCGGCGTCGCCCGCCACCAGGGCGTAGTCGTACGCCTTGTGCTGATTGCTCGTCATATACATCTTGTCGCTCTCGCCGTGATTGACGAACACGTGCCAGCGCTGCCCGTACCGCATCATCTGGAAGTTGCGCGTGTTCTGGTTCACGTAGAGCACCACGTCGAGCTGCTGTGCTTCGATAACGCGCTCGAGGTCGGTCACCTTCTGCACGAAGGCGACGTCGAGCCCGCTCTCCTGCATCAGCTGCCGCGCGCCCGCCGCGTTTCGGGCCAGCACAAGCACGGGCCACTCCTGCGAGAGCTCCTGCAACGGCGCGTACCACTGGCGCATCTGGTAGATATTCACGTCGCTGTCGGCGAAGTAGACGGCCACGCGGAAGTGCTCCGTGGGCAGCGGACCACGCTTCGCGATCATCTCTCGAACCTCGAAGTAGGCCCGGCGCCCCTTCAACACTCGCTGCCCCAAACGGACCGCGCGCTTCATATCCTTCGCCAGCTGCATCGTTCCAGGATAGCCCCGCTTCCAGCCCCACGACCCGCGGCTGTGGGAAGATCAGGAGGTGCAGCTCCCCCCTCTCCCCGACTCCCCCGCCGTGAGCTTCGTGATGCCCGTGCTCAACGAGGAGGATTTCCTCGAGTCCGCGGTGCGCACCATCCTCGCGCAGGAGTACCCGGGCGAGAAAGAGATCGTGCTCGCGCTCGGCCCGTCATCGGACACGAGTACGGCCATCGCCGAGCGTCTCGCGGCAGAGGATCCGCGCGTGCAGCTGGTGGCAAACCCCGAGCGCGACATCCCTGCTGGGCTGAACCACGCGATCGCAGCGTCTCGCCACCCCGTGATTGTGCGCGTCGACGCCCACTCTGAGCTCACCCCCGACTACACGAGCCGCGGCATCGCAGCGCTCCGCGAGCACGCCGCCGCGGGCGTGGCGAACGTGGGCGGCATTATGCGGGCCGCCGGGCGCGGCGACGTGCAGCGTGCCATCGCGCGCGCCTACAACAGCCCGTTTGGGCTCGGCGGCGGCGCCTACCACGGGGACGGCACCCCCGGCCCGGCCGAGTCCGCTTACCTCGGCATCTTCCGCCGGGAGGCCGTCGACGCGGTGGGCGGGTACGACCCCGGCATTCTGCGCGGCGAGGACTGGGAGCTGAACCTCCGCATCCGACGTGCGGGGTTCACCGTCTGGTTCGATCCCGCGCTCGAGGTGACTTACTGGCCGCGCGCGAGCTTCACCGACCTCGCCCGCCAGTTCTTTGCGACCGGCACGTGGCGCGCCGTGCTCGTGCGCCGCTACGGCCGCGCAAACCCCTGGCGCTTCTTCGCGCCCGGCGCCCTCGTCGTGGGGCTCGCGGTGAGCATCATCACGCTCCTCATCCTCGTGGTCGGGGCGCTCCCGTGGGCATCGGGCTGGCCGATCCTGCTCGCACCGCTCGCGCTCTACCTGCTCGGGATCGCGTTCGCCACGTTCCGCATCCCCGAGCAGCGCGGGGTGCGGGATCGGTGGCTCACGGTTCGCACGCTCGTCACGATGCACCTGAGCTGGGGCACGGGATTCTTGCGTGGGATCGTGTTCGGCGGCGGCCGCGTCGTCGATCGCTCGCGCATCAGCTGACACCGGAGCGCTACACCCCCTCCGCCAGCAAGCCGGTCACGCGATACGGGATCACCTCGCGCAGAAACAGGCTGGTCGAGGTGCGCTTGATGCCGGGGCAGAGTCGAATCTCCTCGCTTACCCGGTACAGATCGTCGGGGCTCTTCGCAACGACGCGCAGCAGCAGGTCTGTGTTGCCCGCTGGCGCGAAGCACTCGAGCACCTCGGGAATGTTTGCGAGCGCCTCGATGGCCTCGGCGATGAAGTGCTGATCAAGCTCCACCTGCAGGCTTGCGCCCACCGGTCGGCCGAGCGCAGCGGGCGAGATTCGGGCGCTGTGAGCGCGCAGCGCCCCCTCGGCGGCGAGTTTTTCGAGGCGCGCCTGCACGGTGCCGCGGGCGAGCTCGAGGCGCTGCGCAATCATCGCGGTGGGCATGCGCGCATCGCGATCGAGTTCGCGCAGGATGCGCCGGTCGGTGGCATCGAGATCACTCATTTTGCTCGCTTCCCGCTCGACGACGCGCCGAGCAATTGATCATATTGCTCAATTCTAACGTGATCGCTTGCGCGGAACGCCTGGTTCTCGCTCTACTTATGCACAGGACGCGGTCAGTGCGTCTCACGCTTCACCCCACCCGCTCGCGCCACACCCGGTGTGAACGGCAGGACACGCCCCACAAGGGCACGCCCACCCGAGGAGCACGCCATGAGCGCGACACCCACCCCTGTACGCCCACTCTCCCCCGCGGCCCACCACAGCCCACAGCAGGTTCGCCCCCGAATCCGGGCCGCACTGACCGCCCTGACTCTGTTCACGCTGCTCGTCAGCGCGAACCTCACCACCCCGTTGTTCCCTCTACTTGAGCGCACGCTCGACTTTGGTCCGCTCGGCACAACGCTCGCGTTCTCGAGCTACGTGCTCAGCCTCATTGTCGGGCTGCTCGTCTTCCGCCGCTTCGCGGATACCGCGAACCGCCGCACGGTGCTCGTCGTCGCACTCGTGGTCACCGCCGTCGGCACCGCGGGGCTGGCGCTCGCCCCGAGTCTCGGCTGGTTCGCCGTAGCGCGCGCAGCGCAGGGCGCCGCGATCGCCTGCGCCACCGGCACCGCCTCCGGCGCGCTCCGCGCTCTCCTCCCCGGTCGCCCGGCGCTCGTGGGCCGACTCACGCTGCTCGCGAGCTCGGGTGGCGTGGCCTGCGGCCCCATCATCGGCGGTGTGCTCTCGCAGGGCGCCGCCCCGCTCAGCACCCCATTCATCACCCTCGCGGTCGCACTCGCGGCCCTCGTTCCAGCGATCCTCATCACAGCGCCGCACGAGCTCTGCCGCCCGGACACCGGCCCAGTGCCGATCGCGCTCGCGGATGCACCGCCGCGGGTCGCCCGCTCCGAGCGTCGGGCCGGACGCCAGTCGCCCGCAGCCCTGCGCGCGTTTCGGCTCGCCGCCGCCACCGGGTTTGTGAGCTTCACGGTGTTCGGCTTCTGCCTGTCGCTCGCTCCCTCACACTTCGCCTCGATCGTCGGCACCCACTCCCGCCCCGCGATTGGACTCCTCGCCGCGCTCACGCTCGGCGCATCCGCGCTCACCCAGCTTGTCCCGCTGCGCGGCGCGTGGCGTCTGCCCGGCGGCCTCACGGCGCTCGCTGCGGCGCTCGTGGGGCTCGCGCTCGCTGGCCCGCTCGGCAGCCCCGCGCTGCTCGTCGCCGCGGCGCTCCTCGCGGGTGTCGGGCAGGGCGTCGCCTTCCAGGCCGCGTTCACGGGAGCGACGGCCGCGGTCGACCCGCGCCACCACGCGTCGACGGTCAGCGCGATCTACACGGTCACCTACCTCGGCAGCGCGCTGCCCGTGATCGGCCTCGGCGTCCTCGCCGAGCGGCTCGGGTTGAGCACGGCGGTCACCGGCTTTGCGCTCGCCACCGCCATCGCCTGCGTGGCGCTTGCCGCCGCTGCACTGCGCCCCGCACCGCGCCGCGGGTAGCGGGCGGAATCCGTCTACTCGGCGAGCAGTTCGAGGGCCGCGCGATCCGCGTCGTCCAGGAGCGGCCCGAAGCGCTCGGCTACCGCGCCCCGCGCGATCCGCCCCGCTGCCTGCGCATCACGTCGCTCGATCGCGTCGAAGAGGCCACGGTCAATCGCAGCGGAGGCAAGCTTCACCCGGTTGTCGTGGTGCTCGCCCTCAGCGTCGCGCGCCATCATGCCGCGCAGCACCCCGGAGACCGCCTGCCCGCTCATCTCGAGAATCTGGTTGCCGCTCGCCGCCCACACGGCCTCGTGGAACTCGAGGTCGGCCGATGCGAAGTCTGCGGCGTTCGTGTCGGCCGCCGCCTGCATGCGCTCAACCGCCGCGCGCATACGCTCGAGTTGTGCGGGCGTGTGGCGCTGCGCCGCGAGCTTCGAGGCCGAGCCCTCCAGAATCACGCGGAACTGCACGAGCTCAGACACGCTGAGCGCGTCAGTGCCGATCATGGTGCGGAACGAACGGCCGAGCGTCTGCGACGACGGCGCGAGCACCTGCGGGCCGCCGCGCGTGCCCGGCTTCGACTCGATGAGGCCCATCGACTGCAGCACGCGGAGCGCCTCGCGCACGGTGGGGCGACTGACACTGAACTGCACCATGAGATCGCGCTCGCTCGCCAACTGCGATCCGATAGGGATCTCACCGGAGAGGATGGCTTCTTCGATCTGCTCGACGATGCGCTGGTACGTGTGCACAGGCACCGCCGGAGAAAAACTGTGGGTCGTCAACTGCGGGTCTCTCCTGTAGCTGGGGATCGCGCTCGCGCCGCGCTGCGCTTGGTCGATTCGCGCTGTTACGAAATTGCGCCCCAGTCTAGTCCCCGCGCAGTGGCCTTACCATGTATCCTGGTTCGAACCCCGTGGCCAGTACCCGGAAATCAAGGATGATTGGGAGTGAACATTGGTGCCACCGCACCGCCCCGGCCACGATGACGAGCACACCCCGCCCGTCCCACATATGAAACGAGCTGCGGCCGAAGCGTCGCAGCCCACCCCTCTTCTCGATAGGAAGCAACGATGCGACGCAGGAACTCCCTGACCCTCACCGCAACGCTGATCGCCGCAGGCGCCCTCGCGCTCAGCGGCTGCTCGGCGGGATCCGCCGGCGCCGGCGGATCCGGTTCGGGCGACGCCCCGACCACCGCGACGATCGCGCTCACCGGCGCCCCCGTGAACCTCGACTTCACGACCACCGCCGGCTCCGCAATCCCGCAGGCGATGATGTCGAATGTGTACGAGGGCCTCGTGCAGCTCGACCAGGCCGGTGAGATCCAGCCCCTGCTCGCGAAGTCGTGGACCATCAGCGACGACCGCAAGACCTACACCTTCACGCTCGAGGAGGGCGTCACGTTCTCGAACGGCGACGCGTTCACCGCCGACGATGTGAAGTTCAGCTTCGACCGTGTGAAGAGCGACTGGGTGTCCAGCCTCAAGGCGAAGATGGACGTTGTCGACAGCGTCGAGGTCCTCTCGGACACCGAGGTGGCCGTGCACCTGTCGAAGCCATCGAACGCCTGGCTCTTCAGCCTCGCAACCCCGGTTGGTGCGATCTTCTCCCCCGACGGCGTCGCCGACCTCGCCAACGCCCCCGTGGGCACCGGCCCGTACTCAGTCGAGACGTTCACCGCGAACGACAAGATCGTGCTGGATACCCGCGACGACTACTGGGGCGAGAAGCCCGAGGTCGAGTCCGTCACGCTCAAGTACTTCGCAGACGCAACCGCCACGACCAACGCGCTCCGCACGGGCGACATCGACGCGATCGTGAACCTGCAGGCGCCCGAGCTGCTCGACACCTTCGAGAGCGACGACAAGTACACCGTCACAACGGGCACCTCGAGCGGCGAGATCTCGCTGTCACTCAACAACAAGGCGGCCCCCTTCGACGACGTGCGCGTACGCCAGGCCGTGCTGTACGCACTCGACAAGCAGGCGATCCTCGACACCGCATGGAACGGCTACGGCTCGCTCGTTGCGACCTACGCGACGCCGACCGATCCCTACTACGAGGATCTGAACGATCGCTACCCGTTCGATCCCGAGAAGGCGAAGGCGCTCCTCAAGGAGGCGGGCCAGGAGAACCTCAGCATCACGTACACCGTGCCCACGCGCCCGTACGCGCAGGCCGTGTCCGAGATCGTCGTCTCGCAGCTCAAGGACGTCGGTATCACCGCGAAGATTGAAAGCTCCGAGTTCCCCGCAGTCTGGCTCGACGAGGTCTTCACGAAGCACGACTACCAGATGACCACGGTGCTGGCCACCGAGGCCCGGGACATCCTCACCGTGTTCAACGACCCGAACTACTACATCGGCTACGACAACGCGAAGATTGCTCCCATCGCGGCGCAGGCCGATGAGGCGGACGAGGCCGGCTACGTCGCCGGGATGAAGCAGGTCGCCGAGCAGATCGTCGACGACGCCGCCTCCGGCGTGCTGTTCCTCTTCCCGAACATCACGGTCGCAAAGGCCGAGCTGCAGGGTCTCCCCGAGAACGCCATCATCGAGGCACTCGACCTGACCGAGCTCAGCTGGAAGTAACGGGGCACCCGCTCCACACCCCCGGCGGGCGCGAACCACACGGTTCGCGCCCGCTCTCACCCCCACCACCCGAGGACCGCGCATGGCCATACGGATTCTGATCAACCTCGCCCGATTTGCGGTGACCTATCTCGTCGCGACGGTCGTCGTGTTCCTCTTCATGCGGCTGATCCCGGGCGACCCGGCGCAGATCGCCCTCGGCGTGAACGCGACCCCCGAGCTCCTGGAGCAGACCCGCAAGGAGTTCGGCACCGACCGGCCGCTCATCGTCCAGTACTTTGACTGGGCGGGCGGCCTCCTCCGCGGCGACTTTGGCGTCTCCTACGTCACCCGCACGGACATCAGCCCGCTCGTGAACGACCGCCTGCAGGTCAGCCTGATCCTCGTCATCGCTGCCATGATCGTCGCACTCGCCATCGCGATCCCGCTCGGCACGTGGGCCGCGGTGAAGCATCGCAATCTTTCCGGCGTGGTCATCGGCGCGGGATCCCAGCTGGGTGTCGCGGTGCCCGGCTTCCTCGCCGCGATCCTCCTCGTGCTCGTCTTCGCCGTGGGCCTAGGCTGGCTGCCCGCGAGCGGGTGGACCCCACCCGGCGAAGACTTCGGCGACTTCCTCCGCCGCCTCATTCTCCCCGTGCTCGCGCTCGCCTCCGTGCAGGGCGCGATCCTCACCCGTTACGTCCGCTCGGCCGTGCTCGAGATCATGAGTGAGGACTACCTCCGCACCGCGCGCGCGAAGGGGCTCAGCAAGATGGGCGCCCTCGTGAAGCACGGACTCCGAAATGCCGCGATCCCGGTCATCACCGTGACCGGCGTGCAAATCGCCGCCCTCATCATCGGCGCGGTGGTGATCGAGCGTGTGTTCGTGATCCCGGGCCTCGGATCGATGCTGCTCGACGCCGTCGGCAACCGCGATCTCCTCACCGTGCAGTCGGTCGTGATGGTCCTCGTCGCGATCACGCTCGTCCTGAACCTCGTTGTCGACGTGCTCTACACGATCGTCGACCCCCGGATGCGAAAGAGCGCATAACCATGACGACGCAGAATCTCCCCACGCCTCCCGTGCAGGCGCCTCGCACCACCGCGATCGCCGCACCCCGGCCGCCCAAGAAGCGCGCCGGGCTCTCCCCCACGCTCATCGTGGGCCTCGTGCTGGTCGCCATCGTCACCGTGGCCGCGCTCATCTCGTTCGTGTGGACGCCGTATGACCCCGTGCAGGCGATCGCAGCCGACCGTCTGCAGGGCCCGAGCGGCACGCACTGGTTCGGCACCGACAAGTACGGCCGAGACGTGTTCTCGGCCATGCTCTACGGCGCGCGCATCACCCTGTTCGTGGGCATCATCTCCGTCGGCATCGCGCTGCTCATCGGTACTCCGCTCGGCATCCTCGCCGGCATTCGCGGCGGCTGGATCGAAGAGGTCATCATGCGCACCTCCGACATCGCGCTCGCGTTCCCCGCGCTGCTCCTCGCGATCATGTTCAGCGCCGTGTTCGGCGCGTCCACGCTCACCGCGATGGTCGCGATCGGCATCGCAACGATCCCGGGCTTCGCGCGCGTCGCCCGCTCCGGCACGCTGCAGGTCATGAGCACCGAGTACGTCCTCGCCGCGCGCGCTGCAAGCCAGTCCCGCTTCCGCATCGCGCTCCGCCACGTCCTGCCGAACATCGTCGGCATCGTCGTGGTGCAGTGCTCGGTGTCGTTCGCGCTCGCCGTGCTTGCCGAGGCTGGCCTCAGCTTCCTCGGCCTCGGCACCCCGCCGCCCACCCCGTCGTGGGGGCGCATGCTGCAGGAGTCGCAGCAGTTCCTCGGCACCCACCCCCTGCTCGCCATCATCCCCGGTATCGCCATCGCGATCGCCGTGATGGGCTTCAACCTGCTGGGCGATGGGCTCCGTGACCGATTCGATCCCAAGCTGAACGGGAGCCGCGGCTAATGACCACCTCTTCCCCCACACCGCAGTCTGGCGCCAGCCCGCTGCTCGCTGTCGACGCGCTCAACGTCCGCACGCCGCACCGCACCCTCGTGCACGACTTCTCGCTGCACATGGCGCACGGCGAGCGCATCGGCCTCATCGGCGAATCTGGTTCCGGCAAGTCGATGACCACCACCGCGCTGCTCGGTCTCCTCCCAGCCGGGGTTACTGCCGACGGCTCGGTTCGCCTCGACGTGGCCGAGCGCCCGGGCAGTGCCGAGCGCAACCTGCTCGAAGCGCCCGAGTCCGAGCTCATGAAGATCCGCGGCCGTGACATGGCCATGGTGTTCCAGGAGCCACTCACCGCACTCAACCCGCTCATGCGCGTTGGCGCACAGGTGGCCGAGATCATGCTGCTGCACAAGCTCGCGCCGTCGAAGGCGGAGGCGAATCGTCGTGCAGTCGAGATGCTCGACGCGGTGCATCTGCCCGATCCCGCGCAGGCGGCACGCGCCTACCCGCACCAGCTCTCGGGCGGCCAGCGCCAGCGCGTCATGCTTGCGATGGCCCTGGCCAACGATCCCGCGCTGCTGCTGTGCGACGAGCCCACAACAGCGCTCGACGTGACCGTACAGCGACAGGTGCTCGACCTCATCCTTGAACTCGTGAAGAAGCGCAACACCGGGCTCCTCTTCATCACGCACGACCTCGCCGTCGTCGCGAACATGTGCACGCGCGTGCTCGTCATGAATCAGGGCATCGTCGTCGAAGAGGGCACCACCGAAGACGTCTTTACCCGACCGCAGCATCCCTACACCCGGGGGCTGCTCGCTGCGAGCGACCTCGATGCAACCGACGCTGATGGTCGCCTGTTCACCGTCGCGAGCGCGAAGGAGTACGTGCCGCCCACCCGGGAGGAGCTTGCAGCAGAGGCAGCGCGGAGCGCCGCTGCCGACGCGGCGTCCGTCGCCGACGCGGCGGCGGAGCGCGCGGTTCCGGGCGGTTCCGCCGCGCCGGCGACGGGCGCACCGGACACCGAGACCGTGATGCGTGTGACCGACCTCGTCCGCACGTACACCCGCGGGAAGACGAGCCTCTTCAAGCCGGCCCCCGAGGTGCAGGCGCTGAAGGGCATCTCGTTTGAGGTGCCGCGCGGCGGCCGGCTCGGGGTTGTCGGTGAATCCGGCTCTGGCAAGTCGACGCTCCTGCGCATTCTTGCGGGACTCGACCAGCCCACCTCCGGCAGCGCGATCGTCGCAGGCAACGAAGTAGCAGGAGCGAAGGAGGCGCAGCTGCGTGAGCTGCGCCAACAGTTGCAGATTGTGTTCCAGGATCCGATGGGGTCGCTCGACCCGCGCATGACGGTGGAGCAGATCATCTCGGAGCCGCTCCTCGTGCGCGGCCGCACCGAGACCGCGGCTGAGCGTTCGCGCATGGTCGCGGAGATGCTCGAGGCCGTGGGGCTCCCCGCGTCTGCCGCGGAGCGCTACCCGCATCAGTTCTCGGGCGGGCAGCGCCAGCGCATCTCCATTGCCCGCGCACTGATCTGCCGCCCGCAGGTCGTGGTCGCCGACGAGCCCGTGAGCGCCCTTGACGTGTCCGTGCGCGCGCAGGTGCTCAACCTGCTTGCCGACCTCGTCGACGAGTATGGCCTCACGCTCGTCTTCGTGTCACACGATCTGAACGTGGTACGCCACCTGTGTGACTCCGTCATCGTGATGCAGTCGGGGGAGATCGTGGAGGCCGGCCCTACCGAATCCGTCTACCGCGCCCCACAGCACCCCTACACGCAGCGCCTCATCGATTCGTCGCTGACGCTGCGGCAGGAGTTGCAGCACGCCTTCTAATCCATCCGCGGCCGCCCACCTGGGCGGCCGCGCTCAGCTCACCGTTCGAAAGGACCTTCTCGTGACCGCCTCCGGCACCACCCCCGTTTCCCCTCGTCTCGCAGACCTCGACGCTGGCGCACTCGCAGCAGCGTTCGCGGCGGGGACGCTCACGCCGAGTGAGGTCGCGGAAGACGTGCTGGAGCGCATCGCGGCGCGCGAGCCCGAGCTGAACGCGCTCTACCTCCACGATCCCGAGCAGGTGCGCGCAGATGCCGCGGCCTCGACCGCGCGCTGGGCCGCCGGTGCACCGCTCAGCGCGTTCGATGGCGTGCCCGCGACGGTGAAGGAGAACATTGCGCGCGCCGGGCAGCCGAAGCCGTCGGGCACCGCGATCCCGAACCCGCCGATTTCGCAGGCGAACGCGCCCACCACCGATCGCCTCGTCGAGGCCGGTGTCGTGATCCTCGGCTCCACCACCATGCCCGATTGGGGCATGCTCTCCTCCGGGGTGTCGAGCCTGCACGGCATCACGCGCAACGGCGTTGATCCGCGGCTGACCTCGGGCGGCTCCTCAGCGGGCGCTGGCACCGCCGCGGCCGCGGGGTACGGGCCGCTCCACGTGGGGACCGACATTGGCGGTTCCATTCGACTGCCCGGCACGTGGCAGGGACTCACGGCGCTGAAGCCCAGCGAGGGCCTGATTCCGCTCGATGTGCCGTATGACGGCCGCGCGGCGGGCCCGCTCACCCGAACGGTGGCGGACAGCGTGCACCTCATGTCGATCGTTGCGCGCTCGGACGCGCGTGACTACCTCACTCGGGCGTACCCCGAGATGACGTGGTCGACCGAGCCGCTCGAGCCGCGCGGCATGCGGGTCGCCCTGCAGCTCGACGCGGGTTCCGGGCTTCCGGTCGAGCCGGAGACGCGCGCCATCATCGAAGCTGCCGCTGAGCGCTTCGCGGAGGCGGGCGCCGAGATCGTTGAGCTCGCGCCGTTCGTCGGGGCTGAGGTGCTCGACGGCCTCGTCGACTTCTGGCGCAGCCGCTCGTACGCCGACTACGAGCTGCTTTCGGATGCGGAGCGCGCGGCGGTGCTGCCGTTCATCGCAGAGTGGTGCGCGGCGGGCGCCGACATCTCGGCTGCGCAGACGGTGCGCAACCGCAACCAGGTTGACGAGATGGCACGCCTCACGCGCGCGGCGACTGAGCCGTTCGATCTTGTCTTGTCGCCGGTGTCCCCGGTCGCCGCCTTCGCCGCGGAAGACCCCATGCCGATCACCGATCCGCGCGAGACGATGGGGCACATCTCGTTCACCGTGCCCTACAACATGTCCGGCCAGCCGGCGCTCTCGATCGGCGCAGGCGTGCAGGCCGATGGCCGCACGGTGGGTCTGCAGATCGCAGGCCCCATCGGCACAGACGACCGCCTCCTGCGCGTCGCAGCGTGGTTCGAGGGTGTGCGCGGCGCGGCCGCCGAGGTCGACTGGTCCCGCCTCCCCTAACCCCGCCCGCCCAACGGTTTGGGGTCACTTCGGCAGGGTGTCGCGCGGCCGAGCTGCACGACACCCTGCCGTAGTGACCCCGATTCAGGGGTGGAAGGGGCGCAGAGGCCGAGGGGCAGGGCCCCGTTAGCCGAACGCCGCGTAGCGGTCCGCCGCGTCAGCCACATCGTTGTTGTAGGCGACGCTCGGGTTGTAGGCATTCACCGCGGCAATCCAGTTCTCGGCAACGCGCAGGTCACCGCCTATGGTGCAGAGCATGGCGGCGGCCGAGAGCGCAGCGTCGTCGACCCGATCGATGTTCGGGCTTCCCGTCCCCGAGGCGCTGCGCCCATACTGTGCCCAAGTCTGCGGAATGAACTGCATCGGGCCGACTGCCCGGTCCCACCGAGCATCGCCGTCGATACTGCCCCCGTCAGTGTCCGGAATCGCCGCAAACTCCACCCCGTCGAGCGCTACACCCACAATGCGTGGCAGTGCGCGCCCATCGGGCAGCAACTGCGCGTCGCCGATGGTGCCGTGGTGCGTCTCCACTTGGCCAATCGCGGCGAGCGTGTTCCAGCCGATGCCACAGTAAGGCTGTTCACGCCCAACGGTGAGCGCCGCGTTCGCGTAGGCCCGAAGCGCGGGTTCCGGAATCTCCGCAGCCGCTGCTGTGTCGGCGAGCCACGCTGGATCCACGGTGGTGCGAGCGGACTCCGCCGCTCGTGCCCCGCGCGTGTCGGGGTCCGGTCCAGTCTCAGCTCCCGCGGTTTCCGACGACGAAGGAGCCGCCCCGGCGCCGGGTTCGAGCGGCGGTTCTGAGTCAGCCGGCTGCGACGCGGGCGCGGCGGCGCGGCGCTCGGTGTCCGGCGCTGCGCTCAGTTGCCCGCCCAGTACCGTGACCCCCAGGCCAACGATGCCGGCGACGACGAGCGCCAACGCCCCGAGGCCGAGCACGAGCGTGCCGCGTCGGCTCGGACGTGGCACGCTGTCCTGGCCCGGTGCGCTCGGAGATGAATCTGACACTCGAGTATCGTACGCGGCCCCACCCCCGGCCGCCGATTCCTCGAGGCCGCGCAGAAGCCAGGAGAGCGTGTCCTCCCCCGGCTCCGGCTCACGCGGCCCCGCGGGTGCCTCGGCTGAGCGGGTCAGCTCAGCCACGCGACCGTCGCGCACGACGAGTCCCTGCCGCGAGGAGCGCGCCCGCGCCAAAGACGAGCCCCAAGCCCGCGAGTACTGCGGTCGAGGGCTCAGCTCCCGTGCGCGCAAGCGTGCTCGGCCCGGCGGCTGCCACCTCGTGCGCGGCGGGCGCTAGGACGGCAGGACCCGTCGGCGTCCCTGCATCGGGTGTGGTTCCCGGGCCAGGCTCCGGCGTGGTTCCAGGCTCGGTGCTGGGGTCGGTCCCCGGTTCGACTCCGGGGTCAGTACCCGGGTCGGTCCCAGGATCAGTTCCCGGATCGGTCCCAGGATCAGTGCCCGGGTCAGTGCCGGGATCAGTTCCCGGATCGGTCCCCGGGTCGACCGCGTGCTCCGTGAAGCGGATGACCACGGGGTGCGGGCGCTTCGAGTCGTCGGTCGCCACCGCGCTCCGTGCAAAGAACGGAGCGACGAGCGGGTTCAGCAGGGAGACAAACTCGTTCGGGAACGAGTCCTCGTAGTCGTAGAACCAGGTTCCCGCTCCGGCGGCCTGCCCCGTCCACGAGAGCGGGATCGTGGCTTCCACGCGCCCGTCCTCGTCCGGGCCGGAAAGCTCAGCACCAGTAAAGGTGGCGATCGTGACCCGGCTGCTCGGGTAATCCTGACGAGCGTTCCCGGCAGCGTAGAAGCCGGAGAACTCGGCGGTAATGTAGCCGGATCCGTCTGCCCCGATGTGCAGGTGCGGCGCGGCGAAGTCCCACAGGTTGCCGCTCCCCGAGGTGAGACGAGCGGTTCCCGCAAACTCGACCACACGGTTGCCCGCGGCGTCACGTGCACCAGTGCCGCTCCCGAAAGTGAACGGACGGAAGAAGTAGGCCTGCAGCGCGGCATCGCTCGCTCCGGATCCCGGGTTCACGATGTCCGGCAGCGTCACATCGCCCGCAATCACCGAGCGTTCAAAACCGACTCGGAAGTTGCTAAACCAAATATTGCCGATCGTCCACTCAAGTTCGGCACCGTCGATCGTGGATTCGGGTTCCCCCGTCAGGTTCACATCGGGGACTACCCGCGCGGTGTCGACGACGCGGTAGGTGCGTGCCGCACTCGTGGCCGAGGCGAACGGCGTGCCCACTGCGGGAGTGAACACCGCCGTGACCTCACGCGCGCCTCCCGCCGGCCACCGGTCGGTGTCGATGCGCGCGGTCGCCGAGCCAGTCGCGTCCGCAGTCACGCTCGCGCTGCCGAGGGAGAGCTGCCCATCGAAGAACTCGACGGTGCCCGCGAGCTCGGCAGCTGGTTCGGCGCCGCCCTGCGTCCCGGACCCCTGGGGCACGGTCTTCACCGTGGCCGTCACGGGACCAGACTGCCCCAGAATGTATCGGGCACGATCGCCAACCTGCGGCACGGCCACCGACACGGTGGTCGACACGACCGCTTCGGCCTCCGCACGAAGCACTGCAGCTTGCGCATGGGGCAACGGCAGGCTGGGATCCGAGACCGCCCACGCTGAGTGCGGGGCGAGGAGGATCCCCGCACTCAGCGCGCACGTCACTGCGACGCCGGTGACCGGGCGGAGTGTCCGCTTCACTGTGCAGCCTCCGCGCCCACGCTGAGCTTCAGCAGTTCCGGATCGCTCGGCAGCTCGGCGTCCTCCGCTCCGCTGGCGTTCGGCACAAACTCGACCGTCGCAGAGCCTTCCTCCTCGGCAACCACGCGCACCACGCGCGGGTTCGCGTGTGGCGCGTCTTCGATCACCCGGACAGTTTTTGTGTCGTCACTCGAGACGTCCCAGTCCAGGCCGGGCGTATCGATGAGCACTCGGATTTCCTGGCCAACGTTGAGCTCGCCGTCGACACCAGAAAGTTCGCTCACTGGGACGGTCGCCACGACCGCACCGGCCTCGGCAGCCGCAATCGCCTCGTTCCCCTGATCGCCCGCGCCAGCGGCGGTGCAGCCGCTCGCCCCGATCCCGATCGAGAGCGCGAGAGCTCCCAGGGCACAGCCGCGCAGCCAGGAGCGCGTCGGGCGCTGCGATGCCTGTCCCAGCCGGCTCATGCTGCGTGCTCCGAGTACTCAGCAAAGCGATCCTCAAGGTCCTGGCCGGCAACGCCGTTGAGCCAGTACGCAGAGGCGACCTCGCGGAGCACCGTGCGCTCCTCGTCCGCGGTGAACCCGGCGCCATCCACGAGCGCGCGGTAGCCCTCCTTGTATGCGACTGGATCCGGGATCTCAGCGAAGGAGTAGAAGGTGGAGCCCAGATCACCATCGGTCTGGTAGCTGTCCCGGAACATGCGGGCAATCATCTGCCCACCGGAGAGGTCTGCGAGGTACCTCGTGTAGTGGTGCGCGACGAAGTGCGGCAGGGACTCGCCTGCGACCTCTGCGATGCGTGCCGCGTAGGTCATGATGCCGGTCGTCGCGAAGCGGTCGTATACCTGGTTCTGCCAGTCGGCGCCGAGCCAGTGCTCAAGGTCAGCCGCAAGTGACGGGAGGCGATGAAGTTCCGGCAGCCAGAACACGAAGTCTGCGCCATGCCGCTCGCGCTGCGTCGCTGCCGCACGCTCGAGCGCCTCGTACATGAGGTAGTGCTGCGCCGCCTGGGCAGCAATCCCGTCACGGTTCAATCCGCCCCGCAGAAACGCAATCGCGAAGCGAGGTTCGCTTTCGCCCTCGACGTGACCGATGCGCGACAGCGCCCGCAGTCGCACCGAAAGCGGCTGCCCCTCAGTCTCGGTGATGATGGCGTCGACGGGGCTGTCCACGAGCTGATTCATGAGTGCTCTCCTCTTGGGCCCCGTGCGGGGCGGTGTGGTCGGTGCGGGGGTGGGGCGCCAGAATCGACGCCCCACCCCTGGGTGTTACTCGGCGTGCGCCGTGCTGCGGCGGCGGAGGACGAGAATCGTCCCCGCAGCGAGCAGCAGAAGCGCGCCACCGGCTGCCGCGAACGGCAGTGCGGCACCGGTCACGGCGAGTGCGCCGGCCGGCTTCGCGGTGCCGGGCTGGGCGGTGCCGCCCGTGCCCGGGGTGGTGCCCGGCGTGGTGCCGGGCTCGGTGCCGGGATCAGTTCCCGGATCGGTCCCGGGGTCAGTGCCGGGCTCGGTCGCCTTTGCCGTGACGGTGAGCGTCACCGGCTCGGTGACGATCGGCTCGCCCACGCCGTTGTCGATCACGACGCGCACCTGGGTGCCGCTCTGGGCAAGCGCCACCTGCTGGAGCACGAGCGTGTCGGAGGTCGCTCCCGCGACATCCGTCCACTCGTCGGCAGGTGCAGCGAGCACTGCCGCGCGTGCGGCGGGCTCGTCGGTGTGTGCATCCTCAGCGGTTTCCTCGGCGGGAAGCGACTCGGGCGCACGCAGCTGCCACTGGAAGGTGGGCTCCGGGGTGCCGGTCGCAGAAACGCGGAACGTCGCGTCCGTGCCCTCGACCGCGCTCTGTGCGGTGGGAGCCGCGTCGAGCTGAGGAGCACGCTTCGCGCGCACCTCAACCTCAACAGCATCCGACGACGCGCTTCCGAGTGCGTTCGTCGCCACCACACGGTAGCTGCCGGAAACCTCGGGCTTGGCCGCTGCGAGCGTGAGCGTCACATCGGTCTCCCCCGACAGCTCGGTCCAGTCGCCATCCACCTGTCGCTGCCACTGCAGCGTCGGGGCGGGATCGCCCGTTGCCGCAGCCGTGAGTACGATGTCCTCGCCCTCGATGACGCGCGCACCGGTTCCGGCGGACGCCGTGGGCGCGGTTCCGGAGACGAAGCTCACACCGATCGGCGCTGCCGCCTTCGTCGGATCAGACGAGCTGCCCGACTGCAGGAAGTACGACCGCACGTTGCCGTTCACGAAACGCAGGAACTGGTTCGTGAGCGTTGCGCCCGAGTAGGAGCCGATCCACGTGCCGGCGGCAGTCTGGCCTTCGAAGAGCGGCGCAACCGAGAACTCAGTCGTGCCGTCCTGCGTGGTGGGCACAGCGCCTCGGAAGGTCTGCACGACAACGCGCTCGGGGCCGTACGGCTCGTCCTCGCCATCGAAATCGCTGCCGAACCACATGCCGTCAACCGTCGCCGTCACGTAGCCGTCGCCGGCCGCGTTCATGACGAGCTGCGGGTCGCGGAAGTTCCACTGTGGCAGCGTGCCCGAGGTGAGACGCACCGCGCCCGAGAAGTCGATGACTCGGTTGCCCGCGGCATCCTCGTGGCCCGTTCCCTTGGTGAACACGAACGCCCGGTTCGCGCGATCGGTCACGGTCGGCTCGGCCGGCAGCTCGGCGAGCGTCACATCACCCTCGAGCACCTCCTTGCCCGGGCCGGAGTGGAAGCTGACGTAGTTCGCCACCGACCAGTTCAGCTCAGCACCCGCGATGTTACGCACCGCGTCACCCACCGTGATCTCCCCCACTGCGGGAGCAAGATCGACGATGCGGAAGACACGCGCACCCGCCGTGGAGGGGGCGAACTTCGCCGGGTTCTCAGGGGTGAAGGCTGCCGTGATGCTGCGCGCACCGCCCGCAAGCTTTGCGGTGGAGAGCGTCGCAGCACCGTCTACGACATCGGCGGTGCCGAGCGAATCGCCATCGGCGAAGAACTCCACCGAACCAGCGGCCGCAGGGGTGACGGTGGCGCGCAGCGCGACGTCATCCCCAACGAACTGGGTCGGGTACGAGCCGGTGGGCTGCCCGTCGAGCACGGTTGCGGTCTCGGTTGCAGGAATCTCTGCGGAGACGTAGCTCACGCCAATCGGCGCGCCGGCCTTCGTCGCGTCAGACGAGCTGCCCGACTGCAGGAAGTAGGACCGCACGTTGCTGTTCACGAAGCGCAGGAACTGGTTCGTGAGCGTTGCGCCCGTGTACGAACCGCTCCACGTCCCCGCGGCGGTCTGTCCTTCGAAGAGCGGCGCGACGGTGAAGCCGGTCACACCCTCAGTCACGGCGGGCTCGGCACCCACAAAGGTCTGCACGACGACGCGCTCGGGGCCGTAGGCCTCGTCCTCGCCACCGAAACCGCTGCCGAACCACATGCCGTCAACAGTGGCCGTGAGGTAGCCGTTGCCCGCTGCGTTCATCACGAGCTGAGGATCACTGAAGTTCCACTGAGGCAGTGAGCCCGAGGTGAGGCGCACAGCTCCGGAGAAGTCGATGACGCGGTTGCCCGCAGCATCCTCGTGGCCCACACCATTCGCAAACACGAAGGCGCGGTTTGCGCGCTCTGCGGCGGTTGCGCCCTCGGGGACCGACGCGAGCGTCACGTCTCCATCGAGCACCTCCTTGCCCGGCCCCGAGCCGAAGCTCAGGTAGTTCGCGACAGACCAGCGAAGCTCGGCGCCCGAGATCTCGCGCACCGCGTCACCCACGGTGATCTCGCTCACCGCAGGCTCGAGATCGACAATGCGGAACACGCGCGCGCCCGAGGTGGACGGGGCGAACTCCGTGGCGTTCGCGGGGCTGAAGACGGCGGTGATGTTCCGCGCGCCGCCAGCAAGCGTCGCCGTGGTGAGTTCGGCTGCGCCGTCGGTCACCGCCGCGCGCCCGAGGGACGATCCGTCCGCGAAGAACTCGATCGTGCCCGCTGCTGCAGGAGCGACCACGGCGCGGAGCGGAACGTCCTTCCCCGCGAAATCGCGGGGGTACTCGCTGGTCGGCTGCGAGTCAACCGTCGTGACGGTTGCCGTCGCGCTCGGCACGGAGACCGTGAGGGTCACCACGGCCGACGTGACAGAACCCGCCGCGTTGGTAGCGATGAGACGGAAGCGATCGCCGCTCTGCTCCGCGGTCGCCTGCGCAACAGTGAGCGTCGCGGAGGTTGCGCCGTCGATGTCAGCGAAGTCCTCGGACCCGGCTGCCGCGCGCTGCCACTGGAACGTGGGCTCGGGCGTACCCGTCACGGTCGCGGTGAAGATTGCGTCGGCTCCCGCTGCGACCTCCGTGTTCTCCGGCTGAGCGGAGAATGCGGGGGCAATGCCCTGGGGCTCGTCGGCGAACTGCACGGGGGTGAAGACCTCGACGCCGCCTGAGCGCTGCCCGTGAGCACCGATCGTCATGAACCCGCACTGCGTGTTCGCGTCGAGGCAGTCAATGGTCTGCCCCGCCTGCGAGGTGAACTTGGCGCCCGGAATCGCGTGGTCCGGAAGGGTCCAGTTGCCGTTCGCATCCATGTAGGGCATGCCGGGCTCGGTCGAGTTGCCCGGGTAGTTGACCATCAGCTGGTACACACCGGCTTCACCCGCATAGTCGTAGTTCACGCCGCTCACGCCGCGCTTCGTGGGAGCCCAGCTGCCCGGGTCTGCCGCGTCCTTCAGCTTGATGGCGCCGAAGAGCGTGTAGGCACCTCCGAACGCGTTGCCCGTGTCCGAGCTCGTCGCGTAGTTCTTGCCGCTCAGCGTCACCGTCTGCGAACCGTCAGCAGCAAGGCCCTGGCCGGGCGTCACCGTGAGGCTCGGCTGGGGCTCGCCCGCGGCCTGGTTCACGCCGTAGCCGGTCGTGGATCCGGGGGTCCCGGGGTTCTCGCCGCCGGTGTCCGTCGTGACGGTGAGGGTGGCTGCGTCAGACGTGACCGCACCCGCCGCGTTCGTCACCACTACGCGGAACCGCGCACCGGTGTCGGCTGCCTGGGCCGCAGCGAGCGCGAAACTCGCGCTCGTGGCCTCGGCGATGTCTGCGAACGTGTCGCTGTCCGCAGCAGCGCGCTGCCACTGGAACGTGGGCTCCGGGGTGCCCGTCGCGGCTACCGAGAACTGGGCGTCCTTCCCCTCCGCAACAGTAGCGTCCGTGGGCTGCGCCGTGATCTGCGGTGCCACGTCAGCAACGGGCTCCGCGAAGGAGACGCCAACGTAGGCCTCGCTGCCAGCGTGCACACGACCGTGCGCGCCGAACGAGAAAAAGCCACAGCCGTTGCCGGCAAGGCAGTCAACGGTGCCGCCGAAGAAGCTCGGGAACTGGCTGCCGGGCACCGAGACCGACATCGTCCAGTTGCCCTGCGCGTCCATCTCGGAGTCCGCCACGTCGCCATCAGCGGAACCGTTGGCAACGACGAGGCGCGGAACGCCATAGACGTAGTCGCCATCGTGTCCGCTAAAGCCGCCCTGGCTCCGGCGCCACTGCTCCGGCATCTCGGGGCTGAGGTTCTCCCCGAGGCCGACGTAGATCGGCTTGCTCGGATCGTAGTGGTAGCCGCGCACGGTGACTGTGCTTGCACCGCTCGGGTCGAGCTGGGTGCCCGGCGTCACGGTCATGTAGGCCTGCGTGTCCGAGTACGGGGTGCCCGTCACGGTCTCGCCGGGAGCTGCGAGCGCCGGCGTCACGCCGAAACTCGACAGCACCAGTGCAGCGGTTGCGCTGAGCACAACCCCCGCGGCGCCGGCGCGCCGAGAGCCCCCGGCTCTCATCCGCGTGTCTCTCATGGTGTGGTGTTCCTCTCGGTGGTGGCGCGTGGCGCCGGATCAGGGGCCGGGAAAGCTCTCGGCCCGGAGGCGGTTCCGTTCGTGCGGAACCGAGCTATCGGGTGTGCGGCCCGGCGGGCCCCGCGTTTCTACGTCCGCGCAGGATCAGCGCGCCGCCGAGCAGCCCAGCGCTGAGCAGCAGCACGCCGCCGATCAACGTCGTGCGAGCGGACTCGGAGTCGCCGGTTCGCGCGAGGCCGCCGTTGACCCCGAGGCCCGTGCTGCGAGCGGTGCTCGCGGGTACCGCGTTCACGGGCGTCGCCGCCGGCGCGGGCTGCGCGGTGCCGGGGACAACGGGCGGGGTCACCGTTCCGGGGGTCTCGGGACCCGGCTTTCCGGGACCGGTCGGCGGCGTATCAGTGTCGCTCTGCCCGCCGAAGAAGACCGGCACGTACGCTTCGTTCGCCGCGGCGATCTTGCCGTGCGCACCGAACGAGAAGAAGCCGCAGTACGCGGTTGCGCAATCAATGGTGCCGCCGAAGAAGCTCGTCACGTCCTTCCCGGGCACGGTGACCTTCAGCGTCCAGGCACCGTCCGCGCCAATCTCCGCATCAGCAACGTCAGCATCCTGCGAGCCGTTCGCCACGATAAGGCGCGGCACACCGTAGTCGTAGTCGTCGCCAGGACCGCTCATGCCGCCGCCGCTCCGACGCCAGGTCTCAAGGTTTGTGTGGTCTGCGGGGGCGCCGAGGCCCACGTAGATCGGCTTCGTGGGGTCGTAGCCGGTGCCGGAGAGCACCACCTCGGTCTCGTCCGCGCAGGGCAGGTAGTTTCCGGGGGTCACGCTCATCACGGCGTCGGTTCCTGACAGCGCGGTCCCGGTGACGGTGCGCTCAGCGCCCGCCGGAACCTCGGTGATCAGGCACGGATCGGCGCCGGGCGTCGTGCCAGGGTCCGTCCCCGGATCAGTGCCGGGGTCGATCCCCGGGTCGGTGCCGGGATCAGTTCCCGGGTCGGTGCCGGGATCCGTCCCGGGGTCGGTGCCCGGATCAACGCCCGGGGTCTCTCCGGGGTCGTCGCCCACGAAGAAGACGGGGGTGAACACTTCCACCCCTCCCGAGCGCTGCCCGTGCGCGCCGATCGTCATGAACCCGCACTGCGTGTTCGCGTCGAGGCAGTCAATGGTGTTGCCCGCCTGCGAGGTGAAGCGCGCACCCGGAATCGCGTGATTCGGGAGGGTCCAGTTCCCGCTGACATCCATGTACGGCATTCCCGGTTCAGTCGTGTTCCCCGGGTAGTTGACCATCAGCTGGTAGAGGCCGGCCTCACCGGCATAGTCGTAGTTCACGCCGCTCACGCCGCGCTTCGTCGGCGCCCAGCTGCCCGGATCCTTCGCGTCTTTCAGCGTGATCGCCCCGAACAGCGTGTACGCGCCGCCCAGGGTGCCCCCGCCCCCGGTGGTGGTGGCGTAGTTCGCACCCGTGAGCGTGACGCTGCTGGGCTGATCGGGATCGAGGTTCACCGCGGGACTCACCGTGAGCGTGGGGCTCGCTGCGCCGACCTTCTGGTTCACACCGGTGCCGGTGGAGCTGCCGGAGGGCGCGGGCGCAGCCGCCGAGGCGATGCTTGCCCCGGCGCCGCCGAATGACAGGACGCCCGCGAGCGCAAGGGCAGCCGCGACACGTGCGGCGGGCCGCACCGTCCCGCGAAGCTGGGTGCTGATGGTGGGGATCATGCCGAAACTCCGATCGGGGTGGGCGGTGTGAGTGAGGTGGTGCGCCTCGACGCACGGAACAGTAGGGCGCCGCCGAGCGCGCCAGCGCTGATGAGCAGCACGCCGCCAAAGAGCGCGAGGCGGGCGAGTTCGGGCGCACCCGCGGCAGCGAGCCCACCGTTGACGCCGAGCCCGGCCGCCTGGCCCTGCGCGCCGCCCGCGGCCTGCGCCACGTTCGGGTTCGCCGTCGGCGGCGCGACAGCCGGCAGTTCCGGCTTCGCAGTACCGGTTTCCTCCGCGGAGTCCGTGAAGTAAACCGGAACGAAGATCTCGCCCTTCGCGTTCTGCTTGCCGTGCGCGCCGATCAGCAGCACGCCGCACTGCATCTCGTAGCAGTCCACGCTGATGCCGTGCTGGCTCTCGAAACGAGACGACTGAATCGGCAGTTCCATCTCGAATGAGCCATCCGCCGACATCGTGGGGAAGCCAGGCACCGTGCCGTTTCCGGGGTAGCTCACCATGCTCTGGTACGTGCCTTGGGGCTCGATGTCCTGCGTGTACGTGAAGGTGCTGCCCGATGCGCCGCCGTTCCCGGGGCCCCAGTTCTGGCCCGCCGCGGGGTCGACCCAGCCGAACAGCACGTAGAGCCCGCCAAAGTTCGTACCGTCGCTGCCCGTGGTCGGGAAGCCTGTACCGCGCAGCGTGAGCCGCTGATTCTGATCAGCAAGTCCGTACGCCGGGCTCACCGTGAGCGCTGCACCCGCGGCGTTCGTCGCACTGCTCTCGCCGTGGGGCGTCTTCGCTGTGGGGGTGGGCGTCACGGGGGTCGGATCAGTGCCGGGATCCGGATCCGGCTTCGTGCCAGGATCGGGCGTCGTGCCGGGATCGGGATCCGGGGTGCCACCGGTGTCGGCGCTCGTCCGCACGGTCAGTGAGAACGGGTCGGTGTACGCGTTGTCGCCGCCGTAGGTCGCCTGCCCGTCCATGCGCGGCAGGTGGTTCGTGCCGATCTCGGCGGGGAAGGTCCCATCTTCACTCAAGATCTGCGCGACCCCGTCGACCAGACGAACCGGATCCTCCCCCACGAGCGGGAAGGTCGCAAGCACGAGATCGTCGGTGCGCTTGGGTGTGCCGAAGCTCTCCCGCATGTCCACCGTGATGCTGGCCTCACCGGCGGCGATATCAAGCCGCACGTTTTCGAAGTGCAGCCACGACTGGCCGAAACCGTGCATGCGCAGTCGCCCAGTGAACTCGAGGTGGGCGGTGTCCTCTTGCTCGTCGATCCAGCCCGCGGCGAGCGGGAAGTGCGCGGCGGGATCACCCTTCCGGTATCGGGCACCGTCGTAGGACGCGACGTACCCTTCCGTGTGCCCGAAGTTCTCGAGGTAGCTGCGAATCGATCCGCGCACCCCCCAGTCGAGCTGCCCAGAACGAAGTTCGGTGGCGCCCGCTGGCACGTCGCTCACCGCGCTGAGCGTCTGCGGCTCGAGTGCGTTCGTTCGCGGTGCGGCCTCGGCCGCACCGGCCGAGACCAGCAGCGCCAGCGGCGCAACGAGTGCCGCGGCAAGGCCCAGGCTCAGGCTGCGCGCTGCGCGCCGCGCACGACCCCGGCTCACAGCGTGGCCTCCGCCCGAACCGCGGCGCTCGCGCCGCCAGTGACGGTGCCGGCCTCGCTCAGCGGTGCGCCACCCGCATCAGGACCCGCAACGGGAACGGCGGCCGATGTGACCGCGCGCCGCGCCCGTCGCCGCTTCATGGTGACCAGCACTACTGAGGTGAGGAGCGCCAGCACGGCAGCTCCCAGCACACCGATGATCGCCCAGGTGAGTGTCTGGTCTGCGGCCGCGGGCTCCGCGACAGGGGCGGCAGCAGCGGGGGTCTCTGCCGTGTTGTCCGCACCCGATTCCGCGTTCTGTTCCGCGGCACCGGGAACGTCAATCCGAGTTGCGGCGTCGTTTGTGCTGGGGGCGGCCGCGCTCGCGTCACCGGAGCCGCTGCCGAAATCGGTGATGGGCGCAGCGCCGGCCTGCAGCTGACCATCAGCCGACGCGAAGCTCACGGGTGTGAACGACTCGTTGTTCGCGTTCACGAGACCGTGCGCTCCGATCGTGATGATGCCGCACTGCACCTGCAGACAGTCGATCTCCTGACCGTTGCCCTGCGCGCCCTCGTGCGGGTTCCCGAAGCTCGCGGTGAAGCGCGAGCCCGGGATCGTCATCTGCGTGCTCCAGTTGCCGTTCGCGTCGATCTGCCCGTTCGCCTCGCTCGCGGAACTGCCGCCCTGGAACGCCACGAGCAGTCGCGCGCCGTCGGTGCCCGCGTAAGCGAAGGTCTCGCCGGAACGACCGCCCTGGCTGGGCGCCCACGCGTTCGTTGCCGGGTCGGCCACCGCACCAAAGAACACATACACGCCACCGGGCGCGTTCGGCTGGTACTGGAATCCGCTGCCGCTCAATGTGACGGTCGTCGGCCCATCGGCCGCGGGCGCAGGAGCAACGTCAACGCGCGATGCCGCCTGCGCGGGCGAGACACCCAGCGCGAGCGGGGCCACCGCGAGGAGGGGCAGGATCAGCGCTGCCGCGAGCTTGCGCCCCGCGCGGGGTCTGCGGGCCGCACCGGCGTGCGGTGAGTGGTGGGCGGTCATGGGTGAGTCCTCTCACTGGGGGTGGACGATGACGGAGGAGCCGGCTGCCCGCCGAGCTCAGCTGACTGTTCATCTGGGAAACGAACGGGCGTGATCGAGAGCGCGCCGTCTGCGTCGTGCGACACGCGAACGGGGTGGCGGTAGACCTCGCTGAGCAGCTCCGGGGTGAGCACCTCGGCGGGGGCGCCACAGGCGCGCATCGTGCCGTCGGCCAGGAGCAGCACGCGATCGCTGTACGCGGCGGCCGCCGCAAGGTCGTGGAGCACCACCACGACCGCGCTCCCGTGCCGAGCCGTGCGGCGGGCGATCGCGAGCACCTGCTCCTGATAGTTGATGTCGAGCGCCGCGGTCGGCTCATCGAGCAGCAGCAGCCCCGTTCGCTGCGTCATGGCGCGCGCCAAGGCCACGCGCGCGCGCTCGCCACCAGACAGCGAGGTGTACGTGCGCTCCGCGAAACGGAACGTGTCCGAGCGGAGCAGCTCTTCAGCGATGATCCGATCGTCGTCTTCCACCGTGGTGATCGACTGCCACGGCGCCCGACCCATTTTCACAATGTCGACCACGGGGAACGGGAAGCTCACCGAATTGCTCTGGCGCAGCACGGCCCGGCGCAGCGCAAGCTCTCGGTTGGGCCAATCGCTGACCTCGCGGCCGACGAGCTCGACCGATCCGCCGTAGGCGTGATCCCCAGCGAGCGCACCGAGCAGCGTCGACTTCCCGGCGCCGTTCGGCCCGAGAATCGCGAGCACTTCCCCCGCGCGCACATCGAAGTCCACACCCTCCACGATCCGGGTGCCACCAAGCGTCACCGAGACACCGCGTGCGCGAAGCACCGTTTCCCCGACGGGAACGGGCGCGGGCGCCTGCTGCGCCTTTCGCTTGATCGAGATCACAGCCAGCCCCCGTTCTTCCGCGAGGTCGCGCGGATGAGGAAGAAGAAGAACGGTCCGCCGATGATCGCGGTGAGCATGCCGAGCGGCAGCTCCGCGTACGGCACCGCCGTGCGAGCGAACGTGTCGGCGACGACGAGCAGCAGTGCGCCGCCCAACGCGCTTGCGGGGATGAGCACGCGGTGGCCCGGGCCGACGATCATGCGGATGACGTGCGGCACAACGAGTCCGACGAAGCCGATGATTCCGGCGAAGGCGACCGCGGCCGCGGTGAGCACGGACACGATCATGATGGCGCCGATGCGCAGCCGCTCGATGTTCAGGCCGAGGTGGCGCGCCGCGTCGTCTCCGAGGCTCAGCAGGTCGAGCTTGCCAGCGATCATGAAGGCGAGCGCGAGGCCGAGGATCACGAGCGGCAGCACCGTGGCCACCTGGGGCCAGAGCGAGCCGGCAAGGCTGCCCATCTGCCAGAACACGATCTGCTCGCGCTGGTTCATGTCTGCCGCGAAGGTCATGAGGGCGAGCGCGGCGCCGCCAAACGCGTTCACCGCGACACCGACGAGGATCAGGGTGATGACCTGAGTCTTTCCGCCGGAGCGCGAAATCGAGTAGATCAGCAGCGAGGTGAGCACGCCCGTCACAAAAGCGCCGACCGGGATCGCGAGGCTCGAGCCCGCGGCAAGACCCGTGACAATCATGAGGCTCGCGCCGACCGCGGCGCCCGAGGAGACACCGATGATGCCCGGATCGGCGAGCGGGTTGCCGAACACGCCCTGCATAATCGCGCCCGATGAGGAGAGCGCCATGCCGACGAGCACCGCGAGCGCCACGCGGGGGAAGCGCACCTCCCATAGCGCGGCATCAGCATTGGGGTGCACTGCTTCAGCACCGCATGCAAAGCCCACCTTTCGGCAGAGCGAACCGATCACCTCGACCACCGGAATCTGCATCTGGCCGAGTGCGGCCGCGAGCACGGTCGCGACGACGAGGCCGATGCCGAGCACGAGGAAGAGCATCGTGACGCGGCCCCGCTTGGGCTTCGGAAGTGCAGTCTGGCCGTAGTCGAGTACGCGGGGCAGCTCGGGCAGGGTCACTGGCCCCGTCTCAACGCGGCTCATGCGCCGGCCTCCTCAGGCAGCTCGACCGTGTCGAGGTCGACGTGGTAAATCGCTTCCGCGAGCGCGGTGAGCACGTCGGGCGTGCGCGGCCCCCAGGTGAACATCTCGTAGTCGCTCATGTCCACCACGCGCCGCCGCTCCCCCGCCGGGGTCTGTGCAACACCGGGAACGTTCAGCAGGCCGTCGATCCCGCCCACGGATTCGAGGCCGAGGGTCAGCATGAGGATGAGATCAGGTTCGAGGTTCATGAGTCCCTCGGCGGTGAGGTTGCCGCTCGTCCAGTTCTCCTCCCCCGCGACGTCGATGGCGCCGAGCTGTTCGATGAGCACGCCCGCGATGCCGGTGGAGCCGTCCGGGTTGTTGCCGTACATGTAGTACACGCCGGCGCGGCCGCGCATGTACAGGAACACCGTGCGCACCTTGTCGGCCTCCGCCTCGGGTGCGATCGCGGCGATCCGCGCAATCGTGTCGTCGAGCCGCTTCGTGAAGTCGCCCACGTACTGCTTCCCGAGTTCGGGGACACCGAGCGCGGACGCCACGTCACCGATCAAGCGGGGAATGTCGTCGATGTCCTTCGCACCGTCGAAGAAGACGACCGGGATCCCGGCGTTGCGCATCTGCAGCTGGACGTCATACGGCCCCACCGAGTAGTCCGTGAGGATGAGGGTGGGGTTGAGCTCGAGGATCGATTCCGCGTTCAGCGTGTGATTGTCCATCACGAGCGGCAGGTGCTTTGCCGACTCCCAGCCGGTGGTGAGGTCACGCCCCACGACGTTGGGGCCGAAGCCGAGGGCCCACACGACCGAGGCAAGGCTGCCGGTGCCGTCTAGGGCGAGAATGCGGCTCGTGTCGGTGATCTCGACGGCCACGTCGTCCAGTCCCGTAAAGGTCACGGGCAGCTGCGGCTCGGGGTTGTCCGTAATTGCCGCGATGTCCGGGCTGTCGAGCAGCGCGGTCTCCGGTCCTTCCAGGAGACGCGGACTCTCGGCGCTCGCGAGGCTCGTATCCGCAATGCTCGGCGCATCTCCAAACACGAGGGCGCAGCCGGCAAGGTTCGCGGCGAGGAGCGCGGCGAGTGCAGCCACGCCAAGTCGAATGGTGCGGGCGCGACGCCCGCCGTTGACGAAAAACACGAAGGTTAGGCTAACATTACTTAGGTCAGATGTTCAATCTTTCGTATTGCCTAACCTCCATCAGATGTTAGCGCGATCCTGGTCGCACGTGCACCAAGACCGCGCACGCGCGCAGATTCCGAGAGCTCACCGTGTCCTTCATGCCCCGCATCCGCATCCCGCAGTTCCGCATCACCCGGCACCGCCGCCCGCTCGCCGTCGCCGCCTCCGGCGCACTCGCCCTCGCCGTCGCACTGAGCGGCACCGTGGGCGTCGCCCAGCTTGCGGAGCTCGGCGGCGCTGATGGCCGAGCGGCAGCGCTCCGCAGCCACGCTGGTTCCGGAGCGAACGACACGGCGGAACCGCAGGTGGCACCCGAGCTCGCGGAGGCACTCACCGAGCTTGCCGGCACGCGCGCCGACAGCGCGACCGGCACGGATGAACCCGAGGGCTCGGCCGAAGAGTGGTTTGACCCGCAGTCCGGGGAAGCCGAGATTCTCATCCGCTTCGCCGACGCGGGCGTCGCGCCGGAGGCGGAGGGCGACCCCGCCGCAGCTGCTGCATCGCTGCAGGCGGGCGCGGCGGCCGCGCTCGCACGCGCAGAGCAGGGCCTCTCGGAACTCGAGGACGCAGGCACCATTCGCGTGCTCAACCAGTTCTGGATCGCCGCTGCCGTGCTCGTCTCCGCCTCGCCCACTGAGGAGACGCTGGCGAAGCTCGCCGCCCTCCCCGGGGTCGAGAGCGTGGCTCCGAACGGCGAAGTGACCCCGCTCGACGCCGTGGAGGAGCCGGAGCCGGTCGAGGATCCCGCCGCGCTCTCAGTTGCCACGGACGGCACGGGTGTTCCCGTGACGTACGGGCTCGCCGGCATCCACGCACCCGAGGCATGGTCGACGTACGGTGCGACCGGCAGAGGCGTGCGTGTCGCCGTGCTGGACACCGGCATCGATCCCAATCATCCAGATCTGCGTGATCGAATTGCGACCGTGGATCCGCATGATCCGCTGTTCCCCGGCGGCTGGATTCACCTCGACCGCACGGGCACGCCCCGGGCGAAGCGCCCCGCCGATCCCGCCACGCACGGCACCCACGTCGCGGGCACAGTGCTCGGCGGCGACGCCTCCGGCACCCGCATCGGTGTGGCCCCCGACGCCGAGCTCATGGCGGTGAACGCGATCAGCGACGGCAGCAGCGACGCGAAGATCCTCGCCGCGCTCGAGTGGACGCTCGCACCCTACGATGCGGCGGGGCGACCTGCGGGGCGCGCCGCCGACGTGATCAACATGTCGCTCGGCGTGAGCAACTCGTACAACGACTTCTTACTCGAGGTGCTGCACCGCGTGCGACAGGCCGGCGTGTTCGCCGCGGTTGCCGTGGGCAATGACGGCGACAAGATGCCCGGCTGCATCTCGAACCCCAGCTCCTCCGCGGACGTCTTCGCGGTGGGCATGACCAATGAGGCCCAGACCGTCGATCCGCGTTCGTGCGGCGGCACGACGCGCTGGTCGGCGAGCGTCGCGCAGCGCTTCGGCTGGCCGAGCGCCGAGTTCACGAAGCCCGACGCTTCGGCGCCCGGGGTCGACATTCTCTCCTCTGTTCCCGGGGGCGGGTGGGGGCGCTCCTCCGGCACTTCAATGGCCACGCCACACGTCGCTGGCGCCGTCGCGGCCCTGCGCTCGGCGCAGGCGGGACTCACCGTCGATGAGATCGAGCACGCCCTCGAGTCCACCGCGTGGCACCCGAACGGCTCACCCGCGGTCGGCGATACCCGGTACGGTGCCGGGATCATCAACCTCGCTGACGCGATCGCGGCGGTTCGCGGTGACACCGGCGTGCGGCTGCGGGTCACCGATGCCACGAGCGGAGCCGTGATCCCCGGGGTGACGATCAGCTACGGCAAACACGGTGAGACCTGGACGAGCGACGCAAACGGCTCCGCGCGTGCGCTGCTCCCCGCGGGATCGTACACGCTCAAGTTCGCGGCGTTCGGCTACACGAGCGCAACGCGCGAGGTCACCGTGTCCGCGAAGGGCCTCAGCGAACTTGCGGTCACGCTCGCACCGCTCACCACAGGCTCGGTCACCGGCACCGTGACCGACGCGGCCACCGGCACGCCGCTGCCCGGCGTGCTCGTCTCGCTTGCTGGGGCCGAGCTGAGCGCCACCACCGACCGGGCAGGCCGGTACCGCATTGAACAGGTGCCCCTCGGGACGCACCGGTTCCGCGCGGGCCTCGAGAACTACTACACCGCCACCTCGAAGGACGCCGAGGTGAAGCCCATCGAGAACGCGTCGACCACTGTCGATTTCCGGCTCGCCGCCCTCCCGCGGGTCTTGGTACTCGGCGACCAAACCGGCCGCACGGTCGAACTGCTCCAGTCGCAGGACATCGTTGCGACCGGACTAGACACCTTCCCCACCACCACGGAGGGCGCAGCAACCGTCTCAGACCCGAGCGTGCTCGGCGGTTACGACGCCGTCGTCTGGGACGACCCCGGTGCGGTGAGCTCGGCAACACTGAAATCTGCAATCCAGGTTGCGGACAAGGCGAACGCGGGCATCGTGTGGCTCGATCTGGGTTCGAGCGACACCTCGGGAATCGCGACGCTGCACGAGCAGTTCGGCTCGCCCGAGCAGCGCTCCGGCACCGTGGACGAGGCGGTGCTCGCAACCGGGTACCGGATCTGGGCGCAGCCGGAGCACCCGATCTTCGCGCCCGGCAACCTCGCAACCGGCGAGCTGATCACTGGAAGCATGGTGTTGCAAGACACGCGCCAGAATGCCGAGAAGTTCTACGCATCCTTCGAGTCGCTGAGCGGTGTGAAGCCCGAGGTACTCGCACACACGATCACGCGAGTGCAGGCCGGCGCCGAGGTGCGCGTCGACGATCACGGGGCAGGGATCGCCGTCGATGAACGGGGAGGCACGCCGCACGCCTACCTCGCGCTGCACGGCAGTCATTCGGCGTCCGACGCGCGCACCTGGTCCGCGGCAGGTCAGCAGATCCTCGTGAACGCGGCAAAGTGGGTATCGAAGGCGGCGACGGAGAGCCCGGAGCAGCCCGATCCCAAGCCCGCGGTCACGCCCACAAAGCCCGTTGACCCGGGCACCGTGACTCCCCCGACCCCGGGTGGAGAGAAGCCGACGCCCCAGACGCCGACCCCCACACCGACGCCCACATCACCGGATCAGCCCACCAAGCTTGGCGCCCTTCCCGCGCCGAGCGGCACGCCGGCGACCGGCTCGGGCAGCAGCGGTGGATCACTGCGCGCGCCCGCAACGCAGGCGAAGCCGAAGCCCAAGTTCACGCCGAAGGCGCCGGTCAGCACGCAGAATCTCCTGACCTCCGCGAACGCGGGCGGGGTGACCGTGCGTGTTGCGGAGGGGATCGCTCACCTGACGGTGCCGAAGAGCGCTGCCGGGGATTGGTTCTTCCTGCATGTCTACCCGAGCAAGACACCGGTCGACTGGATTCGGGTGAACGACTCGGGTGAGCTTCGGGTTGACGTGACCAGCTTGCAGGACGGCACGTACCGCTTTGCGCTCACCGATGTCGACCGGAAGTTCGTCGGCTGGACCGAGGTGAAGATCGGTTCGGGATCCGCGGCCCCCGTGGCCGAGCGCACCCTCACTGACCTCGCCACCCCGCTCCCAGCCGCTGTGGTGTCTCCCGGGTTCAGCCTCACCCCGACCGAGCAGTTGATGCTCCTGGGTGCGGCGCTGCTACTCCTCACCGCCGCGGGTGTGGTCTTGCTCGGCCTCAGGAAGGGACCCGAGGAGCTCACGTCCGGCGCGCTCCCGGGCACGGCTGGTGCCGCCGGATGAGTGGTGTCCCCGTGCCCGCACCGGCTGACGCGTCGCGGCCGCGTCGATCCGCGCGGCGCGTGCTGATCGCCGCGCTCAGCGTGGTGACGGCGCTCGCGGTGGCCGGTGGCGTGGGCCTCGTCGGGCTCGGCGCGTGGCGCCTTGTGGCGCCGGCCGCACCGGCCGCCGCGGAGCGGCACACCGTCGAGCGGCGGGCGCCTGCGCTCGCACCGGTCGCACCCGCGGAGCCGTCTCGCGTCACCATCCCCGCGCTGAGCTTCGATGCGCCGGTCACGGGGCTGCCGATCGGGGACGCCACGGTCCTCGACCCGCCCACCGCAGACGAGGTGTTCTGGCTGAGTGACTTTGGGCTCCCCGGCGCGGGCACCGACAACACCGTGTTCCTCATCGGACACACCTCAGCAGACGGCCGAGCGGTGTTCGATCCCCTCATCAACCGCGCAGAGCGCACCACCACGGCGCTGCCGGGGGACGAGGTGTTGATCGACACGGCGAACGGCACCGTCGCGTACGAGATCATCGCCACCGAGCGGCACGACAAGACCGCCCTCGCCACCGTTGCGAACGTCTGGGAGAACGTGCCCGGGCGCCTCGTCATCATCACCTGCCTCTTCCAAGCCGACCGCGATGTGGCTCCCGACAATGTGGTGGTCTTCGCGCAGGCAGCACCGCACTCCGCTGAGTGAGCCGCGCCGGGTGAGCCTCCCCGCCTCGGCTCCCCCTGAGCGATAGGCTGACCCTCGACGCAGTAGGCCGTGTGGTGTGGAAGGGAGCCAGCGTGGACGCGCTCCTCAACCCCACCGAGGCGTACCTCACCGCCGTCCTCGAGTGCGAGGAGGTCGGTGCAGATCCGCTCCGCGCCCGTATCGCCGAGCGCGTCGGCCATGCCCCCTCAACCGTCACGCAGACCGCCAATCGGCTGATCCGCAACGGCCTCTTCTATACGGTGCCGGGTGATCGCCGGCTCCACCTCACGGTCGAAGGTCGCCGTATCGCGCTGCGAGTGATGCGCAAGCACCGACTCGCGGAGTGCTTGCTCGTCGACACGATCGGACTCGAGTGGGAGTGGGCGCACGACGAGGCGTCGCGCTGGGAGCACGCAATTGGCGATGCGACGGCCGAGCGCATTGCCGAACTCCTCGGCCATCCCGAGCGCTCCCCCTACGGCAACCCGATCCCCACGCTTGCCGAGGCAGAACGCGGTTCCGCTCTGCCTCCACACGATCCGCACGCGATCAACGCCCTCCGCCGCACCTTTGACGCCGACCCGGCAGAGCCCGCCGAGCTCGTATCGATCAGCGAGACGGCGCAGTCTGATCCCGATCTGCTTGCTGAGCTCTCGGCCGCGGGCATCGCTCCCGGTGCGAGCCTCCGTGTGGAGCGGAGCGGTACGGGGGTGCGAGTTGCGCTCGCGAGCAGTCCCGACGGGCCTGGGATCGAACTCGACCACGCGCAGGCCGCTCAGTTCTTCGTGGCGTCCCCCGCGACCGTACGCTCAGAGTGAGCGGCCGAGGAGCTGGCCGGGCCAGCCGTCGTCGTCGAACGTGCTGAGGCGCTCGTAGCCGCACGATTCGTAGAACCGCACGAGCGCGCCGTCGCCTCCGCCGTAGCAGTCCACGCGCAGCGAGGAGACCCCTGCGCCCCGCGCTTCGTCGTCCGCGAACGACAGGAGACGCCGTCCGGCGCCGCGCGCGCGGGGGTCGCGCGACGCGATGAGCAGGCGCACATAGAGCTCCGGTTCCACGACGGGCGGCGCATAGTCGCTCGCTTCGCCGAGCACGAGCGCGCCCACCACGCCCGCATCGGCGTGCTCAGCCACCCACGCACCGGGCAGCGCGCACTCCGCGGTCACTCGGCCGATCTGGCGTTCCGAGGTCGACCACGGCTCAGTGCCCCACTGTTCCGTGTTGCCCATCGCAACGAACCAGTCGATCACCCCGTCGAAGATCTCGAGTATGGCCGGGGCGTCAGCTTCGCTCGCCGGTCGGATCCGCCACTGCTGCGTGGTCATTCGTCGTCGCTTTCCTCAGGCGTGGGGATCTCCCACCGTCCGAACAGTTCGAGGCCCGCCGAGCGTGCAAGCCCTGCCGATGCCTCATTGTCGAGCTGGCAGCGATATTGCAGCTCGAGTCCCTCTGCCGCCGCAACGCGGGCGAGCGCGCGCGTGAGCGCACGAGCATGGCCCCGGCCCCGGCCCGTCGGGAGCGTGATCACGCCAAAGTCGGCCAGCACCGAGTCGCCCCACGGGTAGGCGCTCGCCACGCTCAGGAGGCGGCCGCCCTCATCGAATGCGCCGTACACGGCCCAGTCGTCGAGATCCACCTGACCTGCATCGAGGTCTTCGGGGCCCGCCGCCTCCTCGAACTCGGCGAAGGCCTCGACATCGGCGGTTCGCTCGGGATCGAGTCTGCGCACGTGTGCGGCGTCCGGTTCTGATCGGAGCGCCGCAGCCGCGGTCAGCGGCAGGTAGAACAGATAGTCAGCACCGTGCAGGGTGATTCCCGCGTCGACAAGCGCCTCGCGGAGGGCTGCTTCACCAGCCGCAGCGGCCCGCACGCCGCCGTCCTCGAGCACGGCGGCCACATCCGGGCTCACGGCAACCGCCGTGTGCGCGTCGGCAACCGTGTGCAGCACGGTCACGCGCTCGTCTTCGTCCAGCTCGGGAGCGAGCGTCAGGCTCAGGTTCGCGCTCCGGTGTCGTTCGTCACCGGCCAGGGCTTCACGCCAGTACTCGTGCACGGATTCCGCGAAACGGGACATGCGCTTCTCCTGATTCTGCTCGCCGCGGGGGCAGTCTGCGTTGGGTCGGTAGATTCTCGACCCTATCGGGAGTTCTGGCATCCGCTCGAGCAGTTTTGCCAAATCCGCAACGCTCCCGCCCCACCCGCGTTTCCCCCAAATCCGGGTCACTTGGGCAGGGTGTCGTCTGGTCTCGCCACGCGACACCCTGCCCAAGTGACCCCGATTCGCTGGGGGCAGGCGAGGCTAGGAGGCCGGCGGGGTGAAGCGGCCGTCGATTGCCGTCCAGCCGCCGTCAACGCTGAGCGTCGAGCCCGTCACAAAGGTCGAGGCATCACTCGCGAGGTACACCACGGCACCCGCGAGCTCGTCGGGGCGCGACCAACGGCCGAGCGCGCTCTTCTGCGCGTACGCGTTGTACCACTCCTCGTTCGCCTTGATCTGGGCAGTCAGCGGAGTCTCCACTACCCCCGGGGCCACCACGTTGATGCGCACGCCCTGCGCCCCGTACTCAGCCGCAGCGGTCTTCGCGAGCTGCACGAGCCCAGCCTTCGTCGCCGCGTACACGCCCTGACCGGGCTCCACCACCTGCGCACGGATCGACGCAAAACCGATGATCGAACCGCCGCCGTTCGCAGCGAAACGCGCACCGAAGTGACGGATCAGCTGGAACGATGCGCGAAGGTTCAGGTTCACCACGCGGTCGAACTCGTCCATCGTGTAGTCGTCCATGCGCTTGCGCACGTTGGTCGCCGCGGTGAATACGAGCGCCGAAGCTGTGCCGAAACGCTCAGCCGCCGCCTCCACCTCAGCGTCATCAAGCACGTTCAGGCGGAACGCCTCGGCGGAACCGCCCTGCTCCTGGATCAGCGCGGTGGTAGCCTCTGCGGCGTCAAGCGCCCAGTCGGCCACAACAACGTGCGCGCCCTGCGCGGCGAGCGCCTGCGCCGACTCGCGACCAATTCCTGATCCCGCACCGATCACCACAACCGTGCGATCGTCGAGGCGGAACAGGCGGCTGTAGTCGGGTGCGACGTGCGTCATGCGGGGTGTCCTTTGCAAGGGTGCGGAGTGATATCGAGAAAGAAGTGAGTGCGAGCGGTGGCTAGCCGCGGGCGCGGGGGCGGATCATTGCCATGCGCGTGACGGTGAACTCTTCGATGGCGTAGCGCGGGCCCTCGCGGCCGATGCCGGAGTCCTTCACTCCGCCGTAGGGCATGATGTCGGAGCGGAAGCCGGGAATCTCGTTGACCACCACGCCTCCGACCTCGAGGCGCTCGATCGCCGCGAATGCGCTCTCGAGCGAGGCCGTGTAGATCGCCGCCTGGAGCCCGTAGCGCGAGGCGTTCACGAGATCGATCGCGGTATCGATCGAGTCGACCGTCGTGAGGCATACCACCGGGCCGAACACTTCCTCCGCCCACACGTCGACGTCGGCGGGAACGCCGCCCAGCACGGTCGGGCGCACGAGCGCGGCGTGCTCGCCCTCGGCGGGAGCTTCGCCGCCTGCAAGCAGCGTGGCACCCGCGGCGACCGCACGGTCAACCATCGCACGGATGCGCTCGCCCGAGGCCGCGTTGATCACCGGCGCCACGTTCGTTGCGGGATCGCGCGGATCGCCGACGACGAGCTCACCCATGCGCGCGACGAGGCGCTCCGTGAACTGCTCGGCAATGGGTCGCTCGAGCACGATGCGCTGCACCGAGATGCAGGCCTGCCCGTTGGCGTAGAAGCCGCCGCGCAGCACGGCGTCCACTGCGGCATCCACGTCCGCGTCAGCCGCGACGATGAAGCCGGTGTTCGAACCGAGCTCCAGCAGCGCCTTCCGGGGCGCCGCCTGCTGCGCAATGAGGTGTCCAATCTTTGCGGAACCGGTGAACGAGACCACCTGTGCGCGCGGATCGCGAACGAGCGTCTCCCCCACTTCGGGTGCACCATTCACCAACTGCACCGCTGCCGCGGTGATGCCGTGCTCAGCGAGCACCTCGCGCACGATAGCGACCAGCTCGAGCGTGGCAAGCGGCGTGTTCGGTGCCGGCTTGATGATCACCGGGCAGCCCGCGGCGATCGCCGGGGCGAGCTTGTGGCTCGCGAGGAGCAGCGGGTAGTTGAAGCCGGCAATGCCGATCACCACACCAGCCGGCTTTCGGCTGTAGTACCCGATCATGCCGCGACCCAGCTCCTGCAGGTCGAGGGGTACCGTCTCGCCGTGCACGCGCGAAGCTTCCTCCGCGGTGGCCTGCAGCGTGACAATGGTGCGCGACACCTCGGTCTGGCAGTCGACGCGCGGCTTCCCGGTCTCAAGTACGAGGAGATCAATGAGGCGCTCCGCGTGCTCCTCGAGTCGGTGCTGCACCGCGGTCAGCACCGACTTGCGCTGTGCGGTGGTGAGCGCGGCCACCTCTGCGCGGGCAGCCTCAGCCGCGTCGAGCGCGTCGAGCGAGTCCGCAACGTCGCTGACCGGAGCCTGCGCGATCACACTGCCGTCGAAGGGGAACACGATGTCTTGGTTCGCCGCGACCGCACGCCACTCGGCGCCGATGGGAAGCTGCCCGGCGGGGGCGATCAGTGAGAGCGTGTCGCGCATCGTGTGTCCTTGCGTGCGGGCTGACGCCGCGGCGAGGATCGCGTGCCGCGGTGCAACGGATGACCTGGGTACTCCAGCCACCCACTGAGTGGCCTTACCAGTTAATATAGTTCAACATCGTCCGATCGCCAACGCAATGCCGCGCGATCCGCAGCAGGCGCCGACGCCGGCTGCGATCCCGCCCGGAAGGAATCCTCATGACGAATCGCTACTCCCTCGCTGTGCTCCCGGGCGACGGCATCGGCCCCGAGGTGGTCGGCTGCGCGCTCGAGGTGCTCGATGCCGCCGAGGCACGATATAGCTTCACCACCGCGCGCACGGAGATCACCGCAGGCGCTCAGCACTACCTCGCAACGGGCGAACTCTTCGCCGAGGTGGAGGACACCCTGCGGGGCCACGACGCCATTCTGTTTGGCTCGATGGGCGATCCCGCGGTAAAGCCAGGCATCCTCGAGCGCGGCTTCATCCTCGAAATGCGCCAGCGTTTCCAGCAGGCAGCCAATGTGCGCCCCGTGCGCCTCTACCCTGGCGTGCCCACCCCCATTGCGGATCTCACCCCCGAGCGCTGCGAGATGGTGATCGTGCGCGAGAACACCGAGGGTGCGTACGTCGGTCAGGGATCGACCGTGCACGCGGGCACCCCGAACGCGGTCGCCATGCAGGAGTCGCTCAACACTCGTGCGGGTATCGAGCGAGTCGTGGACTTCGCGTTCCGCCTCGCCCTCGGACGACGCAAGAAGCTGACCCTCTGCCACAAGACGAACATCCTCGTTGCGGCGGGCCAGCTGTGGCAGGAGGTCGTCGCCGATCTCGCAACGAAGTACCCCGAGGTGGAGACCGACTACGTGCACGTCGATGCCATGTGCTTCCACCTGCCGCTCTCCCCCGAGCGATTCGACGTGATTGTCACTGACAACCTGTTCGGCGACATCATCACTGACCTCGGCGCGGTCATCCAGGGCGGCCTCGGCGTTGCGACAAGCGCAAACCTCAACCTGGATGGCACGGCGCCCAGCATGTTCGAAGCCATTCACGGCTCCGCGCCCGACATTGCGGGCAAGGGCTGGGCCAACCCCTCGGGCGCGATCCTGTCGCTTGCGCTGCTGCTCGGCCACCTGGGTGAGGGCCCCGCTGCGCGCGCAATCGAAGCCGCCACGGTGCAGGTGCTCGGCGAGCTCCCGGCACTCGCGGGTGCGGAGATGGGCCTGAGCACCGCTGAGGTAGGCGCTCGCATCGCGGCAATTGTGCGCGAGGGCGCAGCGAACGAGGCGCTCGTGCCAGAGTCCCTGCTCGGCCAGCTCGCCGAGCTCGCCCCGTCGCGCGTATAGCCGCGCCACACGGGCGAGGCCGGCGCGAGCGCTACTGGGCCGCCAGCGCTCCACGCTCGCGGAGCGCGGCAACCACCCGCTCTGCGGCGTGACCGTCGTCGTGGGGGGCGAAGCGCTCGCGCCAGGCTTCCGCTCGCTCGGGCTTGAGCCAGCTCGCGTGTGCGCCCTGTTCGGCCCACTCAGCGGCGCACGCCACGACCTCAGACCGCTCACTGAGAAGTGGACCGGGAGCCTCTCGCTCGAAATCGAAGGTGAAACCGCGCTCGCGGTCGCGATACGCCGCGAGATCCGGCACGAAAAAGAGCATCGGCACCCGCGCCACCGCCGCATCGAACATGATCGATGAGTAGTCCGTGACGAGCAAATCTGCGGCAAGAATCACGTCGTTCACATCGGGGTGAGCCGATGCGTCGATGACCCGTGCGGCCGCACCTCCGTAGCCCCCAAAGCCATGCGTGCGGGTGTGCCCGCGTGCAACGATCACCCAGTCCTCCCCCAACTCCGCAGCGAGCATCTGCACGTTGAGGTCGTCCACGACGGTGACTCCGCCATCACGCCACGTCGGGGTGTACGCGAGCACGCGTGCGCCGCTTGGTACATCAAGCGCAGCCCGCGCAGAGCGCACCGCGATCGGGTTCCGCTCTGCACCGATCGTGGCATTCGCGAGCCGATCGGCGCGCGGATATCCGAGCTCCAGGATTTCACCGCGGAACGCGTAACTTGAACGGAATTGCTCCGTCGAGTGAGGATTCTGCGAGAGCATGAGGCTCCATCGGCGGCTCTCGCGTCGGATCGCGAGACGCGTGCGCAGTCCAACATTCGGGCGCCCGAGCGCGAGATGCTTCAGCATGGTGCCGTGCCAGGTCTGCAGGACGGTTTGCCCGCGGCGACGGCGGAAGCGGTACCGCAGCCAATCATTGACGACGAGCAGCTGCGCCCCGCGCCGCGCCGCATGCCACTCGGCGCCGCCGACGAGCACCGGGATCGCGCCACTCGGCACGACCTGCCGCTCGCTCGTCACGCTCCAATAGCGCGTCAGCCCGGGGAAGGTTCGTGCGATCTCGGCGTCGAGCGCCAGCGGGTTGCAGCTCACCTGCCGCCCATAGAAGCTCTCAAAGAAGACGCCTCCGGGAGGGACAATCTGTGCGGCGGGAAGTCGCAATTGAGTGATCGCCGCAAGCACGCGGTCGGCGGCGTTCCCCTCCGGATACGCGTGGAAGCGAGCGGCGAGCTCGCGGGTCTCTGCCTCCGCGGCGCGATGCGCGGGCGACCCCGGGCGCAATTCTGCGATTCGTGCGAGCGCCGCCGTCCAGTCCTGCGCAACACGACCGCCGCTCGTCACTTCAAGCGGCTCATAGAGCCCACGAGCTGAGCCGTAGTCCTGGAGATCTGGAGCGAACCAAACGATCGGGCGCCCCAGCAGCGAGAAGTCGAGCGCAATCGACGAGTAGTCGGTGATGACGGTGTCGAAGCCACCCAACAGAGGTGTGACATCTCGGACGATCTCGGAGCCGAGCAGATGGATGCGCGGCCCGCGCAGATGCGCGTAGTCACCATGGCCCAACGGGTGCGAACGCACGACGAGGTGGGCGTCAAGCTGCTCGAGCGTCTCAGCGATCTGGCCCGCCTCGGCTGCTGTCGGGACGGCAGGGTCCACCGCGCCGTCACGCCAGGTCGGCGCGTACAGCAGGATCGACGACGCGGCCGCAAGCCCGGGCGCTCCCCCGAGCAGGGCGACGACGCGAGCTCGAGCCTCTGCCGCGAGCCCGGGATCCGCGGCCTGCGCCGCGAGTGCGTCGTCGCGCGGATCTCCGAGCACCCGCACCTTGCCCGGTGGGACGCGGAAGGCAGAACGCAGTCGGTCGGCCGCAAGCGGGGAGCCAGCAACGAACAGATCCACTTCCCGCGAGCCGGCGAGGTACATGCGCCGCAGCAGCGCGCGTACCGGGGCGGGCCCGCGCACTGTGGTCGTGACCGGTGAATCGAGATGCAGTCGCTTGAGCGGTGCGCCGTGCCAGAGCTGAATGATGCGACCACGCATGACACCGAAGCGATTCGCGTCACCAAGCCCGTGCGTGACGACGATCTGACCAGCACGGAGTGTGGCCCAGTACCCCGCCCAACCGCGGCGAGGCACGGATGAGAAGCCTTCGGCGCGTGCGGCCTCGGCCTCTGATTCGGAGCCGGTCAACCAGACAATCTCCGCCGCCGAATCCTGGATTCGCAAGGCGCGAGCAACCGCGAGCGCCCCCTCGCCAACACCGGCCCCGCTTCCGAACACCCACCGAGAATCAGCGCGGGGAACGAACCACGCGAGCAGCGCGGACAGCAGGTACTTGGGCAGCGCGAGTAGCTTGGCAAGATTGCCCTGCGCGAAGGTAAAACCGGGGGTACTCATCGTCCCCCACTGTAGAGGATTTCGCTGTGCGGGCCGCAGTGAACGCACTGCGGGCGCACTCCCCCGAAAGGGAATGCGCCCGCTGTGCGTGCCGCGTCACGCAGCTCGCTCGGTGTCTACCACTCCAACTTGCCGAGCGTGGCCTCTGTCTGACCGGCCTTGCCCCCGCGGAGGTAATCGATCTTCACGGTGCTCCCGCCCTCGTGCATGCGGATGAGCGCCGATACCGAGGTACCGCTCACTGCAGGCACGCCGTCCACCGCAGTGACTACGTCACCCGCCTTGAGTCCAGCCTTGGCAGCGGCCCCGTCGCGAGTCACATCAACGAGCAACCCACCTGCGTGCCCCGCATCCTCGTCAGTGTCCTGCGTGGAGTCTGCAACCGAGGCTCCCAGCAGGCCGTGCGAGGGCTGTTCACCGGCGATGATCGCATCGGCAACACGCGTCGCCAGGTTCGCGGGGATCGCGAAGCCCAGTCCGTCGCTGCCCGCCGCGCCGTTCGAGGCGGCCGCCGAAGCGATCGCGACGTTGATGCCAATCAGTTCGCCCTTGCCGTTGAGCAGCGCGCCGCCCGAGTTGCCCGGGTTGATCGACGCATCTGTCTGAATGACCGGCAGGGTCACGGCGCCACCGCCGGACTGCTGTTGCTGCTGCTGCTCTTCCTGCTGCTGGCCGTTGTCGGGCAGTCCGAACCGGAAGTCCCAGGGGAAGCCTGGGCTCTGCTGCTCGTCGTCCTGCTGCGGCGTCGGATCCTGTGGAATCAGCGGGCTGCCGACCGAAATGCCTCGGTTCAGCGCACTGACGACACCACTCGTCACAGTGTTCGCGAGGTTCAGCGGCGCGCCAATAGCTACCGTCAGATCGCCGACATCAAGCTTGTCCGAGTCCGCGACCTTGATTGCGGGCAACCCGGTCGCGTCGACCTTCACTACAGCGAGGTCGGCGTAGGGGTCGACACCCACGACCGAGCCGCTGAGAATCCGGCCGTCGCTGAACTTGACCCGCACGTTTGCGTCCTGCATCGCGGCCCCGTCGAGGGTGACCACGTGGGCGTTCGTGATGATGTACCCATCTTCGCTGTAGATCACGCCCGAGCCGGAGCCGCTCGCGTTCCCACCCGATACCTCGAGCGTGACGACGCTCGGCGTTGCGACCGCGGCGACACCGGAGATCGCAGTCGCGTTCTCCGCATTGTTGAGAGTGATCGTGCCGCCCTGTGCTTGGTTCTGCGGTGCATTGTTGGAGGAGACGAGCGCCGCGACGCCGCCGCCCACGAGGCCACCGAGGAGGGCGCCGATCGCGAGGCCAGCGAGCAGCGAGCCCGTGCGCGACTTCGGGTGGGCCGAGCCGCCCGCGGGCACTGCCGCAGCACCGAATGCCTCACCGGGCGTGCCGGTGCCCCCCGCGCCGCCCGAAGCGCCCTGCTGCGCGGGGGCCGGGATACCGAGCCCCGACGGCACCCCGTGCTCCGGCAGCTGAACGGTCGGCTGCGTGGCGTGCTGCTGGTGTGCAGCGTGCTGCTGAGCGCCGGCCGGCTGCTGCACCGCGTGCTGCTGCGCGACGGGCTGCTGCGGAACAGCGTGCTGCTGGTGCTGCGGCTGCTGAACGTCAGCGGTTGCGTGCGGCGCGTACTGCGGTGCCGGGGCGCTCACGGGCTGCGGAGCCGGCGTCTGAACAGCCGGTGCCTGCGCCTGCTGGGGCTGCGCCCCCGGGGCCTCGGGCACGGCGCTCGGCGCAGTGCCCTCAGTCGCTCCCTGCGTCGGCGCGTGCGGCGGGGTCAGGCCGTCACCGGGCGCGGCGGGCGTCGTGGGGGTCACCGCGTCCTCGCGGTCTGTGCCCTGGCTCTCGGGGGTGGTAGTCATGTGAGCTCCCTTCGTGTGTCTCTAGCTTGGCCCCGAAAGCTATGAATTCGATTAGGACGAACTGCATGTGACCTGCAGATTAGCGTCGTTCGATACCGAGTTCCGTGTTTCGTGCCCGGTGCGAGCGAGCGATTCGCAGGACCGCTGCGGCGAGCGCAGCAGAGAGCAGCAGTCCGGCGACGGCGAGCAGGGGAAGCGTGTCTCCCCCGGTACGGCTGAGTGGCTCGGGCGTCGGTGGGTGTTCGGCTTCCGCGGCCTGCACGGTAAAGAACTCGCCTGGGGCGCCGCACGTCCCCTGGTGGACGACAGTTTCCTGACCACCCTCCGTCATCACGAGCGTCTCGACGAACCCACCGACTCCGGTGCGATCGGCACGCGCGGGAACGCGGCGTGACTCGTAGGTGCCTGGTCCGGTGACGATCACCCCGTCTGGGTCTGAGTACTCCGGGATTTCGCGCTCGGGTGTGCAATTCAGGCTGCCGTCGGGCTCTGCTGCGTACGCGGTGAATCGCACACGGAACTCGATCCCGTCGCGTTCTGCAAGGCGCCCCTCCACAATCGCGGTGTCGTACACCTCCTCTCCGATCGCCACGGCGCCCATCGCTTCGGTGCGCACGCTCGGCCGCAGGATCGTGGTGGTCTCGTCCGGGTCGCCGCACACGCCGCGGGCGAGCTCCGTGCCGGTCCCAGCTGGTGCGCTGTCCGCACGTTGCGTCAGCACGGCGACCCACCAAACGGTATCTCCGTACTCGGGCAGCGCGGTGAGCTGCGGTGCACGCACGCTCCCGGGCTGCGCTATGAGGGTCGCGGGGGTCGTGAACACTCGGTTTTCAGCGGTGCAGGTGGCTTCCGCGGTTCCCGTCTGCGCCGAGCTGCCACGGTAGCCCTCGAACACCACTTCGTGCACAAGGCCGGGCCTCGTGGAGAGTTCACCAGACACTTCGGCAACGTCGCTGAGCTGTTCACCGATTGCCGCAATGCTCGATGCGTGCGTGGTGAGCGCTGGCGGCAGGACCTGCGTGCTCTCGGTGAGGTCGCCGCAGACGCCACGCTCCACAGGGATACGTTCGCCGCTCTCGTTCAGCCACAGCGTCGCGACCCACCAGATCGTCCCTGCCCAGTCGGGTTGCACCTCGACCGGACGCGACACATACGTCCCCGCACCGTCTACCGCGGTCGGGCCGGTCTCAAAGAGCAGATTTTCGGGGCCGCAACTGGGCGCCTCGGTGCTCGCTCCTTCCGCTGACTGCGGCTTCGTCGCGGCTTCGGCAGCGGTGCCCCGATAGCCGGCAAAGGTCACCTCCCATCTTGTGTCAGCTCCAACGCCCGCGCCTTCGCTGATTTCCGCCGTGTCGCTGATCCGGTCTCCCACCGCAACGCGCTCGGGGGCGTGCGTGGTCAGGGTTGGGCGGTCGATCGTGGTGGTCTCGTTGGGCAGCCCGCACGCACCCGCATGAATCAGCTGCGATCGATCGAGGCTGTCGAGAAACAGCGATTCCACCCACCAGATACGCTGCCCGTGCGCCCACCTGACCGGAAATGCGGGCGACTGCACCTCCCCGGCCGCTGTGACGGGCACGCGCGGGGAACGGAAGATGCGCTGCTCAGGCACGCACTGTGGGGTCCCGTCTGGGCCATACGCCTCACGGTAGGCATCGAAGAGCAGACTGTAGCGGGCACCGGCCGCGAGCTTTCCACTCACGACTGCGGTGTCACTGATGGCTTCGCCCACTCGCGCCCGCTCCTGCGCTTTCGTGACGACACCCGGGCGCGAGATCTGCGTGGTCTCGTTCGCTACCCCGCAGGTGCCGGTGTGCACTGGTTTTCCTGCAACCATGACTCGCTCCACCCAGTGCACCGTACCCGAGGACTTCACGGGGATATCCCGGCTACGGAAGACGCCGAGACCGGTGATCGGGATTCCAGCCTGGCGCGCGACCGGCTGCGCCACGCACCGTTCCTTCGGCGACATCGCCGCAATCTCTTCCGCCGTCCAGAGCACTGGGGCGGGTGATCGCGGCGGCAGCATCGTTCCCGTTACTCCTGCGGCGTCCCCGTTCACTGTCGTACCGGGTGCCACCTCGTCCTCGTTCACCGTCGCACCGGGTGCCTCGCCGTCTCCGTCCCACAACGCATCATCACTCCGACCGTCGTCCGGTCCCGGATCTTGGTCATCCTGCGGGGTTCGTTCCACCTGTTCAGGCACCGCTGAGAGCCGAGGCCTATCGGTCAAGCGTTCCGGCGGGGTATCGGGAGCGCCCTCGCTTCCCCCACTGAGGTTCCCCGCCTTGCCTCCGTCTGCGTCCTCGTCGGGCCGAGATTGAGGTGTCGTCTCGGTCTCGCGAATCACTTCCCAGTTCGTGTCATACTTCGGCTCCCCCGCCTCCGGAAAGAGATAAGCCGTGAACTCGCCTTCCGCGCCGGGCCACATCTCTGCGCGAGTTCCGGGCACGGCCGAAACATGCAGCTCATCGCGCATCACGCCACCAATCTCTGCCGCCGGTTGCGCGCGCGAGCTGACTCGGGGCGGTGCGGGCGGTGGCGGTGGCGTCGCCGATACCGCGGCAAGCCGACCGCTGAGCTGCGGAACGGCTGAGGCGCCGACGGCAACCGCGATCCGCTGCGCGCTCGCCCCCGCCGCCGTGCGCGTATCGTGCACCGTGAGCCGCGACTCCCAGCCGCGCATGCCGTTCTTGGCCCACCGCCCAGCGACCTCGACTCGCTCAGCCCCCGTACTCACGGCGATAACCTGAGTTCCGGCGCCACCACTCACCGCCAATCGCGCGTCTCCTGTGCGTTCAAACCGCCCGCCGGTCACAGAGAGTTCGGTCGTGCCTGCGGGGTAGCTCACTCGCATCTGGCGACTCTTGGCGTCCGGCACCTGCGTCAACGAGAGTTTGCCGGTCACCGGCGTAGCAGGCACGGGCCGAACTGCCCGTGTCTTTGCTTCCTGGTACAGCGCATCCGAGAACGCGATCAGCCGCCGCCCCTCCGCAGAACGATTGAGAATCGCAATTCGGGAGTTGAGATAGGGATTGCCCGCGCGAAAGTTCTCACGCATGCGCCACACCGTGATCTGCACGGCGGCCGCCTGCCAGGGATCTCGTGTCTGGCCGCGCGTATCAATGAGATAGTTCAGCTGACGCATTCCGTGCGGATCACTCCAGGCATGCAGCTGCCCCGTACGCCCCGGAAGCGACCCCGTCTGAGTGCCCGCGAGGAGGTTGCCGGTCGGCTCACCAAACTGAATCTCGATACAGTACGCGCGCTTCCCGTTCGGCATCACATAGTTCGAAATGACGAGGCCCCCCGGAAAGGTCATGGTTTCGCCGCGAGGCAGGGCGCGTGCCGGGGCATCCGCCGTTGCGACGAGGCCACCGCCCAACAGCACACCGAGGAGCACCAGGTGCGCTGCTCGGGTCACGATGCCGGGCCTCCTCGAGTTTTGGGGTGGGCCGTCACGAGCGGGACGCCCAGCCCGCCACCCCCATGTGCCAGGAATTCCCCGGTTTCGCCGCAGTCTCATCGCGCTCCCTTCGTCAGCGCCCGTATGGGCGTTCGGCGCATGTTCATGCGCCGTTCAGCGATCTTCGGGCACTTCGCGACTCGGTGCGACACGCCGTCCACAAGCGAAAACGGGCCTCGATTCGTGCTCGTGGAGGGGCCGTGCTAAAGTAATACATGTGCCGCGGGGTGGAGCAGTTCGGTAGCTCGCCGGGCTCATAACCCGGAGGTCGTAGGTTCAAATCCTGCCCCCGCAACGATGAGATTGGCCCCTGATCAGGTGTTCTTCACCAGATCAGGGGCCTTTCGCTTTCCCCATTTCGCCCCGATTCCGCCGAAGTACCGCCACAAGTACCGCCAGGCTCTTCTCTAGGTAGGCTGCGGTATGCACCGCCCTTCGGGCGGGCCGGGGGCCAGCTTGCCCCTCCGGGCAGGGGGTCAGGGTCGAAGAAGCAGATCGAGGGCGTCGAGGCCGAGCATCGCCGCGAACCGGTCGGCAGAATCGAAGGTCAGGTTCTCTCCGCGCTCGACTCGGCCCAGATACTGCACCGAGACGCCCAGCCGCTCGGCCAGCGCTTCCTGAGTAAGTTCGAGGGCCAGCCGATGCTCGCGGACGCGGGCACCGAAGACGATGCGCAGCGGGGTCGATTCTTGAGTCACCACTCAAGCCGAGTACAGGAATGCGCCTCTGACCAGCAACGGATGAGTTGCTATTGCGGTAGGCTGGCGAGCGGTATTTATGCCCGCTGACCGACAGGAGCCCCCAATGATGCCCCGCCTCGCCCGCACTGCCCCCGCGCTGCTCGCAGCGCTCGCGCTCACCGCGACCCTCGCAGCCTGCTCCGGAGGCGGCGCACCCAGCCCCGGCGGCACGGGCGGCAACCCCGCACTGGACGACGCCTTCGACTGGTCGCGCGCGAGCCACGGCCCCGCGCAGACCATCGAGTTCGTCCTCCCCGACGAGCTCGTCGCCATCGCGCCGGAGCTCGAGAACCTCACCGCAGTCCCGGTCAGCGCGACCGCTCGCGAACTCGACTCGGCGAGCATGTGCGCCGTGGACGTCGCGTACGACTTCCCGCAGGGGGTCGAAGCCGTCGCAGGTGGCGCAGGCATGAGCGAGGACGAGCTGCGCGACGAGGCCGCGATCCAGGCTTGGGGGCAATACGGCAAGTTCCAGGGCGACGGCGTCACCAACGCCGACGAGCAGCGCGAGTGGCTCGTAGAGCAGGAGACCGAGGCAATCCTCAGACTCGAGGAGAGCAGCGGCATCAAGCAGAACGTCGAGGGCGGCGTCGCGACGAAGATGGAATGGTACGACAGCCGGTTCGAGGAGGCCCTCGAGGCGCTGCGCCAGGACCAGGAAGGCCAGCTGGGCCGCACCGACGGGCAGAGCATGTTCGGCGCCGACGCGAAGCCGATCGACGAGCTCGACAGCGCCGACCCCGAGGACGGCTCCTACTACTCGGCAGACCTCGAGACCCTGACGATGGTCTGGGACTGCGCCGCCGACCCGCTCGACGCTAGCCCCTACGAGAGCGCCTGGTTCCACGTCCGGACCAGCGACGACGAGGAGCATCCCTTCGCCACTGCCTACATGACCTCGACGAAGAACGGCGACATCTACATCTTCGACGCGGAGGTCCGCAACTACGAGACCGACACGAACGGCGACTGGATCGCCGACTAGGCGCTGCGCGCCCGACCCGGAGCCCCGCAGCGCAGATGCGCTGCGGGGCTTTCTGCTCTGCTCACTCACCGAACTGCCCCTGCTCCACGCGGCCCTTGCGCAGCTCTGCGTCAGCGGCCAGCAGGCCCTCGGCCCGGCTCGCGAGCACCGGCTTAGAGGGCTCGACCGGAGTCGGCGCAGGCGTAGCCTCCCGCAGCCCCTCCGCGGCCTCCTCTACCTCGGCGAGGAAGTCCGACACCTCAGGCTCCTGCGCGGCCTCCTGCGCGCGCTCTACGGTCTCCGCGGCCCCGGCGCCCTCCTGCGGCTCCTCCACGGCCCCCTGCGGGGTCTGGGGCTGCTCCGCCGCGGGCTCGAACTCGGCCATGAACTCCTCGACTGCCGCGAGCGCTCCTGTCCGGCCCGTCACCGGCGCAGGTGCCGGCTCGACGCGAGCGGGCGGCATGCTGGCCCGCTGCTCCGCGAGCAACGTCTCGAAGCGCGGCATCGGATCGGCGCCCACAGGCACAGGCTGCCGCACCGGCTTCGCCGCCTTGCCACGAGCAGCGCGTGCCCGTCCGAGGCTCAGCTCGATGCCCTCGCGGCCGTAGGCCTCGCCGAGGCCCATCTTGCCCTTGGCACGAGCGTTGCGCTTCTTGCCGTCGGCGTCGGTAAAGGCATAGCTCAGCGCGCCCTCCTGGCCACGTTCACGCACCGCCACGCCCTCGGCAGCGAGCCGAGCCTGAAAGTCCGTCACCGTGCCGCCCTGAGCCGCTGAGAGGTCGATGCGCTCACGCAGGTCGTCGCGCCAGTTGTACTCGCCGCGCTCGCGCTTGCGGAGGTCGAACGCGGTCACGTTCGCCGCGCGCCTGCGGCCCTCGACCAGCTCCTTGTTCGAGTAGCCGAAGGCCTGCTCGATCATCTGGTCATTGAGCGCACGAAGCCGGTAGACGTTCGACATCTCGGCAGTGATCGCGCGGCCCGCCGAGCGCTCCTGGCGCACCGGTTTGCCGGTCTTCGCCGGGACGTACTCGAACACTGCCTCTCGGTGCGATTGCGCGATGACGGCACCGTGCACATGCCAAAGTCCAGAGGCGCCGTCTTTCTGAACTACGGCGATGCTCTGGTGCCCGGGAAATGCCGCCTCGGTGAAGCTCAGGCCGTAGGCGAGCGCCTTCTCTGCTGCCTCGGGGTCGTCGGGGTCAAGCTCCTCCGCCGTGAAGCTCAGGTAGAGCGACGCCGCCTGCCGCTTGGCGCCCTGTTTGCCGTGCGCTGCGCGGGTTATCGCAGCATCGCGGGCGAACGTCTCCGGCGTTGTTCCGATGCCGCTCGCGAGGACGTACCGGCGCTCGCCCGACCCGTCGTGCGCCTGACCGCCGGTGAGGTAGTTCCCGATCCTCCCCGCGGAGTCGGTAAAGCTGATGCCGAGTGTAGCCATTACTGCACCCCCGCCCGCAGGTCGGCGTCAACCCAAGCAGTGAGCGCCCGGGCCGTCTCGGCGTGCTGCGCCTGGAGCGCTTCGAGCCGCTGGGTCAGCCGCTCGACAGCGGCCACGTCGAGCGGATCGCCGCCGTTGACTGCGCGCGCGATCTGGTTCGCGTTGTTGCCGACCCGCTGGATCGCCAACCCAGTCGCGTTCACCGCGTCACGCGCCGAGTCCAGCTCGTCGCGCACCGCGTGCAGATCACGTGCTGCACGCACGCTCGCTGCTGCTCCGTCGTACCGCCGGAGCATGAGGCGGATCGCCGCGCTCTGGGTCGTGCCCAGACTCGCTGCGACGGTAGCCACCGCCTCAGCGTCCGACTCTGCGAGCCGGACGCGAACTCCAGGCAGCAGCCGCTCCCTCGTCGCTGTCGTTGGCTTCGCCATCTCCATCTCCTCCTTCGCAGCTCCTCAGCTGCCTGTCGTCGGTTAGGGCCCTACCTCTCCGGCGTTCCGCCTCCGAGGTTGGGCCCTAACCTTGGCGAGCATCTGTTCTGTAGGCCGCTTCGCGCCCCACAGAACAGAACTCGCCCCTCCTCCGTCGGGGGTGCAGGGGCTCCGCCCCTCCCCACTGCGCTTCGCTCCGTGGGGCCCCAACCCCCGGTCTCGGACGCTTCGCCCGAGCCCAGAGCAGCGCGTTTCCGATGTGTCGGAATCACGCTGTGGCAGCCCATGACGGATGCTCCGTCACGCGCTGGCGGCAGCTCCGCCGAAGTGCTCGATGAGCGCTTCGACGTCCATGCCGTCGGCGTCGCCGTGCTCCTTGCGGAGCACCTTGACTGCCGCTGCAACCTCGTCGGCGACGAGCTTGTGCTGGGCGTCGTCGAGCTGCTGGCGCAGCTTCTCGATGCGCTCGCGCTGCTTCTTGATCGCAGCGGTCGTCGGCAGCTCCTCGCCGCGCTTCTCGAAGACCTCCGCCAGGCCTGCGCGGCGCTCGGCAGCGAGGCGCTGCTTGCGCTGCACGAGGAGCCGCTCGGCGTCCTCCACGAGCTTCGTCGTGCTCGACACCGCGCGCGCGGCCCTGCGCTCCTGCGAAGCACTCGCAGCGGGCTTGGCAGCGGGCGCCGCCTTCGCCTCGGCAGGGATGCTCGGGGCAGGCTGCGGCCTGCTCTCGGCGCCGTGCGTGGGGGTCGGGCTCGAAGGAGCGGAACCGCCCTTGAAGAGAGAGCCCATATCGATGTTGTCGGCCATTCTGGCCACCTCCTGATGTAGTGCGGGTCGTGCCCGCTGCTGTGCGCCCGCCGCGGTCGCGGCGGGCGAGGTCTTCGTCACCCGCGGCGGCTGCCGCGGGTGTGCTTCTTCTCGTAGCGCGCGAGCATCGCCGCCGCCTTCCGGTCGAGCCCGTCGAGGGTGGCGCGATTGACGAAGAACCGCCCGCCGTCGGCGGCCTCCTCTACCTCGTTGCTGCGGTCGAGCATCGCCCTCATCACGGGGTCGTCGTCCCCGGCGATGTCGCCGTCGAAGCACTGCCCCTCCTCGTCGCCCGGCTCGTGCTCGGCGTCGTTCACGCAGCCCACCTCGCAGCCGTTCGCCTCGTGCCAGGCGGCTCGCTCCGTGGCGCGCTCTTCGAGGCGCGCCACGCGCAGCTCCTGCGCTTCTTCGAGCGCGCACCACTCTTCCCAGAACTTCAAGTGACCGCGATCCTTGAGGTGCCAGAGCTTGAGGTCTCGCTTCTGCGCCTTGCGCGAAGCCTCCGCCTCCTCGTGCGCCGCCCGCGCCTCCGCCTTCTCCCGCGCGAGCTGCCGCTCGTGCTCGGCGCGGTACTCGGGATCGGTCGCCAGGCGCTCCTCGTGCTCGCGCCGCTCGTCCTCCCGGCGCGCCGCCGCCTCCTCGGCCTCCCGCGCCTCCTGTGCGGCCCTCTGCGCCTCTTCCGCGGCTCTCTGAGCCTCGGCCTCGGCCTCGCGCTTCTCGGCCTCCTCACGGGCCTTCTGCGCGGCTTCCTGCTGCTCGGCATAGAGCCGCGATTCCTCGACCTGCTGCGCTTCCCGCTGCTGCCGCTCCTCGACCTCTCGGTCGTCGGCCCGCCACTGCTCGGCGCGCTTCTCGTAGCCTTCCCAGAACGCAGGCCCCCTATCCTTGTACGTCTTCGAGTGCATCCGGCGGACGTCGCGCGCCGTCAGCTCGCCGTCGAGGATGCGGTCCGTCAGCCGATCCACTAGCGTCTGCTTGGCCGCCTTCGCCGGGTCGATCCCCTCGTAGGCGTTCAGCGCATCCACGTCGGCGCGCCAGTCCCAGCCAGGGCTCGCGATCACCTCGTCGTCGCCGTACAGCGCTTTGCCCTTCGCCTGCTGCTCGGGGTGCTCGTGCGTGCAGTAGCGCGCCCCTCGCGCCGGAGCGTGCTTGCCCTTCATCGGCCCCGGCTCGTCGGGGTGGTAGATGAACGGCTTCACGATCACCGGCACAGGAAGCATGCGCTGCACCGCCTCGGCGCTCCGCTTCGTCTTCGGGTCGAAGAAGAAGACGTGCCCGTGCTCGCGGCTGCCGGGGTCGCGGTCATGCACGATGCCGACCGCCTTGACGTGAGGCTTGCGGCCCCCGACGAACTCGCGGATGTGCTCCTCGGTCAGGTCGTGACCGACCACTGACCAGGCCCGATTCCCAGGCTTGTAAGGCGGCGGCTTGCGCTTCTTCTTGGTAGACTTGTGGGTAGACATGGCTCCGAACCAGTCCTCTCTGAAACCCCCGGCGGACACCGGGGGTTTCCTCGTTTTGTGCCCATTCCGAGCACGTCTCGCACCGGCCGCGCCGACCGATGGAAATATCTGAGCCCGAAACGAGGGTATGCACCCTTCCGTTCTGTGCTCTGACCTGGGCTTTACACGCGCCCAGGCACGTCTGACTTGATTTGTCGCAGCGAAACGAGGGTATGCACCACGCACCGAGAACCGCGGAATCATGCCGATCTGCACCCCGAGTGCATACCCTCCTTTTTTCGGAAACGAGGGTATGCACCGCGGAAACGAGGGTATGCATGCCGAAACGAGGGTATGCAGACACGCGTACCAGCCCCTCGCAGCGCATCGCCGCCAGCCTCCCGGCCCGCCGCCCTAGCTCCGCGCCCCTCGCGCGTCCAGCCAGGCGTCAACAGCGTCCAGCAGGTAGTAGCTGCTCGCTCCGTCACTCTCGTGGACTGGCGGCACCGCATCCTCGGGCAGCAGGCCGTGGCGCACGCGGTGCCTTTTGTTGACCAACGTCTGCGGCGCCCAGCCGATGTATCGCGCCGTCGCAGGCCCATTCAGCCGCCGGGGTCGCGGCTCGGCGGCCTTGGGCGCGGCGGTTTTCTTCTGCTTCTGGGTCGTCTTCTTGCGGGCCTTCGTAGCCACGGTGCGCTCCTTCGGGAACACGCACCCCGCCAGAGTGCGTATCACCGAGAGCTAACGGGACCCGGCTCGGCGACCTTCGCCTCTGAGCGTCTAGCTAGTAGCCCGGCTCCGTTGCACCGGCCCAGAGCAGGGAAACCCCTGCTCGCCGTCCAATCCCGCGACGGCCCAGGTATCTCGTTTACGCCGGGGATTCGGCCACGCTCTCCCAGTTTCCAAGGCTCGCGTCGAGGTTATGATCCGAGCCTACCACACCCTTCCAAATCTTGCACAGCGCACCCCTTCCCACTTGATTTGAACCGTTACATAAAGTACCGTTGAAGCATGGCGAAGAACACAGCACTCAACCCCGGCGAGCACACCGTCGACCGCAACGAGCCGAAGTGGGTCGAGGCCCGCAAGGCCTACCGGCATCGCTTCAGCGTGAAACTCCGCGACGGACGCCTCCTCAAGGACCTCTACGGCCAGGGCCCGACGAAGACCGCAGCCAGAAAAGCCGCACTGACCAGGGCAAACGAACTGCTGCGTACCGGCGGGAACCGCGGCAGCTGGAAGCCCTCCGCCTCACTGCGCGACTACGTCGAGGAGGTGACCCTGCCCCTGGTCGCCAAGACACCCAACGAGAACACCCGCAGCCGCTACATGCTCGCCGTCGGCCAGCTGCTCGGCTGCCGCTACGCCGCCGAGGGCCACGCCGCCGACTGCGACGAGGCGGGCCTGCACCGCCACGACTGCGAGGGCCACCCCGGCGAGAAGCACGCCCAGAGCTTCGCAGGGCACTCCATCGCGTCCGGCATGCGCTTCCGCACCATCGAGGCGAACTTGCAGGAGATCGCCGCCCTGCACGGCCAGGAGAGCGCGCGGCAGGCCCGCACCGTCCTCGGCAAGTACCTCGCCCAGCAGCTCATCCGCGACGAGGTGATCGAGGCCAACCCCATCGCGGGCATGGCAATCGACCTCGAGAGCATGCGGCGCCAGCGCGACGACGAGCAGGGCGAGCGCGTAGCCCTCTCGCGCGAGCAGTGGCTCGCCTGCGTCGATTACCTGCTCGCCATCGACCCCGAGGCCACCCCCAAGCCGCGCCGGGGCCGCTGGAGCCATGCCGACGCGATCGCAAAGCGCCGAAACGCCGTAGACCTCGCCCTGTTCCAGGTATCCACCGGCGCGCGCCAGGTCGAGGTCGTTCACCCGAACAAGGGCCTGACCTGGGGTCGACTCGATGCCCGCGCCGACGGCCGGGTTATCGCCGAGCTGTGGGGCAAGGGCTCGACGGTCGCGAAGCCCCTGAAGCGCTGGGTGCCGCTCTTTGACCCCCGAGCCGCCGAGCGCATTCTGGCCCGGCGACAGGAGGCCCCGGCCAGCCAGCTTGTGATCGGCTCCCCGAGTGACCCGAGCGAGCCCTGGGATCGCGACAACGCTAACAAGGCGAGCCGGGTGATCTACGACGAGCTCGCCGAGGCTCTGGGTATCCCCGTGCTCGCGACCAAGTGGGGGCGCTCGCACGCCTGGCGCTACACCCTCAACACGCTGCTGCGCGCCGAGGGAGTACCCGCAGAGATCCGCGCCACGTACTTCGGGCACGATGAAGAGATCAATCTCAAGCACTACACCGACCTCCGCAACGTAGACCCGCTGCTCGACGCCGCGGATCGGCTGATCCAGCGCGTCTGAGGCGCGCCTGAGAGTACCGCCAAAAGTACCGCCATGCGGCGGTACTTTCTGGTACACCCCGGTAGGCCTTGGGATGATCCAGTACCCCCAAGATCGGCTCGTTTACAGCGCAAACTCGACCACCCAACCCGCTCGCTCAAATAGAACGCGCGTAACCCGGAGGTCGTAGGTTCAAATCCTGCCCCCGCAACCGTGAGGAAGGCCCTGATCAGGAGAAATCCAGATCAGGGCCTTCCGCCTTTTCTCGGCAGTTTTCTGTGGCACGACGCGCGCCGCTTGCTGCGCTGCAGCCCCTGGCCGCCTGGCAGCCCGTTTCGCAGAAGCCCCTCCGCCCGCACGGGACGACGAAATCTTCGCCGCCGTCCTCGCTCTGTGAGCGACGCTCACCGGCCACACGGCATTCATCCGCGATCTTGCACTCCCCGGCAGGCCTGCGCACGCAGGGACACTCACGCACACACCCCGGAGACACGCAAAGGGCCCGACCTCAAGCATTGCTCGAAGCCGGGCCCTCTCGCGCGCGCACTGCGCGGCGCATCCGACGGGACTAGCCCTTCAGCGCGTCCTCGATCGCCTGACGCAGCTTGTCGTCGGCCTTGCCGTAGGCGGCCCAGTCGCCGTCCTTCATCGCCTTGTCGCGCTCCTGCAGTGCCTCCTGCATCGCACGCAGCGCGGGATCGTCGTTCGCGCCGGCCGACCCCGATGAGCCGCTCTCGCCGCCAGTCTCGCCACCTTCGTCGCCCTCGCCAGGCGTTGCGCCCGGATCGACCTCCGTGCCGCCGTCGCCGGCGTTCGCGCCGGAGTTTCCGCCGAAGAGTTCATCAAGCGCCGCATCGAGGGTGTCCTCGAAGGCGATGTCATCACCGAAGGAAACCAGCACCTTCTGCAGGATCGGGAAGCTCGTGCCCGACGATGCCTTCACGTACACCGGCTGCACGTAGAGCAGACCGCCACCGACTGGGAGGGTCAGCAGGTTGCCGCTGATGACCTTACTCTCGCCCTGGCGCAGGATGTTGAGCAGGTTCGAGACCTTCGAGTCGGTGGTGAAGCTGTTCTGCACCTGACCCGGGCCGGGGATCGAGTTGCTCTTCGGCAGCGTCAGCAGCTTGAGCGTGCCATAGTCGTCCGAGACCTTCCCATCCGTGGATCCCGCATTCGAGTTCGCAGCCAGGTAGCCGGTGAGAATGTCTCGCTGGCCCTCTCCGCGCGCATCCGGAATGTACGTCGAGTAGATCGAGTAGTTCGGATCCTCGTTCGCCCCAGCCGCCATCGTCAGGTAGTAGGGCGGCTGCGCGAGCTTCTCCGCGTTCGCGGTGTTGCTCGACACTGGGTCGTTCGGCGTACGCCAGCGATCCTCAGCCGAGTAGAAGGCATCGGGGTCGGTGACGTGGTACTCGCCCAACACGGCGCGCTGCACCTTGAACATGTCGGTCGGGTAGCGCACGTGGCTCAGCAGGCCACCGCTCATCTCGGAGACGTCCTTCAGCGTGCCCGGGAAGATCTTCCCCCACGACTTCAGGAGCGGATCCTCCGAGTCCCATGCGTAGAGCGACACCGTGCCGTCGTACGCATCAACCGTGGCCTTCACCGAGTTGCGGATGTAGTTGACCGGCTTCGGCATGGGGTCGCGGGTCTTGTCGACGGAGTCAACCATCAGCGCGTTCATGTCGGTGACCTCGGAGTACGGGTAGTCAGCCGAAGTCGTGTAGCCGTCAATGATCCATACGATACGCCCGTCAACTACAGACGCGTAAGGCGACCCGTCGATCGTGAGGTACGGCGCCACCTTCTGCACCCGATCGACCGGGTTGCGGTCGTAGAGAATCTGCGAGCCATCAACCACGGCGCCCGAGAGCAGCACCTCCATGTCCTGGAACTTCAGGGCATAAATGAGCTTCGTGAAGATGTTGTTGAGCTCGGGGCCACCGTTGCCCGAGAACGTCGTCATGTTCTGACGTCCGCCCTCTGCGGACGCCTCAACCTTGTCGCCCTCCGACTGCTCCTCGGCGATCTTCTCGTCGCTCGGGGCGGTGGCAGCGCTGTCGTCCGCTGCGGGCGCGTCGGCGCTTGCCTCGGCGGCGGCGCTGTCTCCAGCGTTCTCCTCGGCAGGAGCGGCGTCGTCTGCGGTTGCTTCGGCGACGCTCTCGGCATCAGCCGGGAAGTCGAGCTCGATCGGCTTCTTCCGCTCGCCGCCCACAATTGAGTAGGTGGGTGACTCGAGGCCGAAGTACACGCGGGGCTCAAACTTGCCGAGCTTCCCGCTCGTGGGAATGCCGTTCTCAAGGAACACGGGCTCGCCGCCCGACGAGCGCTGGTTACCGTACGCCGCAACCATGCCGTAGCCGTGCGTGTAGACGAGGGTGCGGTTATACCACCCCTTCTGATCCTCAATATTGATATCGCGCACCGCCGAAACGGTGTCCTCGATCTGCCCGTCGATCTCGTAGCGGTCCACGCTCAGCGAGGTGGGGAACTGGTAGTACTGACGGATCTGCTCGAGCTGAGCGAACGTGGGCGACACCACCTCAGGATCGATGATGCGGATGTTCGCGGTCGCCGCGGCGTCATCGCGCAGCGCTCCCGGCTCGGCATCGGTCACCGCGTCGTACCGCTCGACTTCAACGTCGTCGAGCCCGTACGCGGTGCGTGTCGCATCGATATTGCGTTGGATGTACTCCGACTCCAGGCTCTTCTCATCCGGGCGCACCTGGAACTGCTGCACGCCCCAGGGGTAGCCGATGCCGAGCACAATGCTCGACACGAGGAAGAGCACCGTGCCGACGACCGGGAGGCGCCACTTGCCCGTGAACGCGGTCACGAGGAACAGGATCGCCACGATGATCGCGATGCCCGCGAGAATCTGCTTGCCCGGGATGACGGCGTGCACGTCCTGGAACATCGCACCCGTGCGGATTCCACCGGAGGTGGTGAGCGAGCGGTACTGGTCGAGCCAGAGGCTTACAGCCTGCAGCAGGAGGTAGATCGTTGCGAGCACTGCCGCCTGGATGCGGGTCGACTTCGACACGCGCACGTCGCGTCCGGAGAACGCGATGCCGCCGTAGAGGTAGCTCGTCGCGACGCCAGCGATGAGCGCGATGAGCGTCACGGCGGAGGCGAAGCCCACGATGCCCTGCAGCATCGGCAGGCTGAACAGGTAGAAGGAGATATCGAAGCCGAACTGCGGATCTTTCTCCCCCGTCGGCTCGGCATTCAGCCAGAGCAGCGCGGTCTGCCACTGCGTTGCCGTGCTGACGCCGGCGAACAGGCCGAGCACCGCGGGCAGCCCCCACTTCACGAGGCGGCGGAGCGGCTCAAACAGCTCCTGGTAGCGGTCGAGCTGAGCGGTAAGCCGCGCGTACACGGGCCGCTTTCGATACGCGATGTCGATCGCGAAGAAGATGGGAACCGCCATGCCAAGGAAGCCAATGACGAACATCACCGCCGCCGCAATCCACTGGGTGGTGAGTACCGGCAGGTAGCCGGTTTGCTTGTACCACAGCACCTCGCCCATCACCGCGGCGACCGCGAGGAAGCCGAGAATCAGGATCACCACGAGGATGATGGTGGCGGCAAGCGGCGAGAGTCGGCGCTGGGGAGCGGCTGGCGCTCCCATCGTCTGGTCGGTCACGTCTCTGAGTACTTTCCTGTCCGAAGGGCACCTGGCGGCGCTGAGCGGGTTCCGCCCACCACCCTATCCCCCGGCGCTGACAATCCTCCGGGATCCGAGTCAGCTTTGCCGCGCTTCGTGACTCGATCGCAATCCGGGACTCGATCGGGATCCGGGCACTCGGCTCGCTACTGCACCGCCCCGCAGCGCTCGGTGCCAGCCACGGGCTTCCCGGCACCGCTGTCGGCGATCGCGTCGAGTGCCTCATCCAGCGTCGCCACGGGAGCGATCTGCAGCCCGTCAGGGACGCGCTTCGGCAGGTCAGCGCAGTTGCCCATGGGCATGAGGAACAGGTCGCTCCCCGCGCGCTCGGCCGCCCACATCTTCTGCTCCAGGCCACCGATCGGGCCGACCTCGCCGTGATCGTTCACGGTGCCGGTGCCGCTCACCGCGCGCCCGTCAAGCATGTCCCCTGGCGTGAGCTGGTCCACGATCCCGAGCGCGAAGATCATGCCGGCGCTCGGCCCGCCGATCTCCGAGAGGCTGATGTCCACCTCGTGCGGCAGGTCGTACACCGAGGAAATGATCGCACCAATGAGAGGGTCCGTTCCTCCCTCCGGCACGGCGGGTGTGAGCACGACGGATTGCTCCGCACCGTCCCGGCGCACGTCGAGCGTCAGCTCGGATCCCGCGCCGGCTGCAATGATGGCGTCGCGCAGCCCGGCGAAGTCGGCAACTGGGCTGCCGCCCGCGCGCAGAATCACATCACCGTCCTGCAGCACACCGACCGCGGGCCCATCCTCGGACACTGCCGCGACCGTCAGTTCCACCGGCACGTCCTCACCGAGCGCGCGATACGCGGCAGCGGCGGCCTGCGCCTGCGACGACTGCATCTGCACGGTGCCCTGCGCCTCGCGATCCTCAAGCGTGGTGCCCTCGGGGAAGAAATCGCTTCGTGGCGCGATGCGCTGCGACGGGTCGACGAGTGCCGGCACGAGCGCCAGCCAGCTCGCGGGATGCTCTGGGCTGCCCACGAGGGACACCGTGAGGAGGTTGAGCTCTCCCGTCGTCGGGTAGGTCTTCGCCCCCGGAATAGAAATCACGGGGCGCGACTCGCCATCGATCCGCGCCTCGCCGAGCGTGTTCACCACGGGGCCGGGCCGTTCCACCGTGAAGGGCGAAGGGATCACCGCGGCCAGCAGCACGATGCACGCGGCCAGCGCAATGCTCAACGCCCAGCGCGAGCGACGCTGTTGCCGGTGCAGTTCGTCAGTTTCCACGACCGTGCCGTACTCGCCCAACGTGCTCCTCAAGTTCCAGATCACCGCGCCTGTTCGCACTCGGCGCAAAGGAAAACGCCGAGCGCGGGTCAATCTAGCAGGAAGAACTGACCGCTGTGCCGTAGCGTGGAAACACGACGAACAGCGAGGGAGCGGCGATGAGCGCGAACGACCACGACGGCTCCGATCGAGAGGGCCGGAACGACTTCGAGGACCTCCAGCGGATCCTTGGCGAAATGCTGTCCGGGCAGGGCGGCGATGGCGCGGCGCTTGATCCCGAGCAGTTTGCGAAAGCAGCGGGGATCCCGATCGATCCGCAGATGCTGCAGGGACTGTTTTCGACGCTGCAGGGCGCGATGCACAACCCTTCCGCCGAGATCGACTGGTCGGCGACCCGCCGCACAGCCATCGAGGTGGCGAGCGACGGTGCGGCTGCCGCCGATCCCGCGCCTGCGATGCGCGCGTTCCCGGTTGCGACGCTGTGGCTTGATGAAGTGACCGACATCGGTGCGACTCCGGACGCACCGCGCACGCTCGGTCGCATCGAGTGGGTGCAGCAGACCGTGGACACCTGGGTGGGCCTTGCGCAGCCGGTCGCCGAGTCCATCACCGGCGCGCTCATGGGGGCGCTCGAAACGCAGATGCCCGAGGAGCTCGGTGATGCACTCAAGGGCGCAGCGCCGATGCTGCGCAGCGTGGGCGGCGCGCTCTTTGCCGTGCAGCTCGGCACCATCATCGGCAAGCTCTCCGGCGAGGTCGTCTCGGCCGGAGATGTTGGGATCCCGCTGCTCTCAGGCCCCGGCCGCGAGGGTGGTGCGTTGCTCCCCGGCGGCGTTGCCGCGTTCGCAGAGGGACTCGATCAGGATCCCGAGGCGGTGACTCTCTACCTCGCCGTCCGGGAACTTGCGCACGCGCGACTGTTCCGCCACGCGAAGTGGCTGCGGCTGCACCTCCTCACCGCGATCACCGACTACTCGCGCGGCATCCGCATTGACACGGACCACATCCAGGATCTCGCGCACGAGATCGATCCGGAGCATCCCGAGCAGATCCAGCAGCTCATCACGAATGGTGCGCTGATTCCGCCGAAGACCGAGGAGCAGGAGGCCGCTCACGCGCGCCTCGAGACGATGCTCGCGCTCGTCGAGGGCTGGGTCGATGTGGTGACGGCGGACGCGGCGAAGCGGATCCCTGGCGCGGAGGCGATCGCCGAAATGGTGCGGCGCCGCCGCGCCACCGGCGGCCCCGCCGAGCACGCATTCGCAGCGCTGGCGGGCCTTGAGCTCCGCCCGCGTCGGCTCCGCGAGGCCGCGGCGCTGTGGCGTTTGGTGGGCGAGCGCAGCGATGTCGCCACCCGCGACGGGCTGTGGGCACACCCCGATCTGCTCCCCACTTCGGAGGAGCTCGACCACCCGGCGCAGTTGCTTGAGCGACTGGGGCTGAGTGGCGCGACGCCCGAGGCACCCGTTGACGAGTTCGATGCGGCGCTTGCGCAGCTGCTCGACGGCGAGCTCCCCCCGCACGCGGGTGGCGAGGATGGGCGCGACGAGGGGCAGCCGAACAGCGACGGCCCTGAGCCCACGACGCCTCCGACGGCGTCCTAGCCCCGGGCGGCGTCCGAGCCTCCGGCACTCAGTGAGCCCCCGCGCAGCGAGCGCGGGGGCTCACTCAGTTTTGCGGTCGTGTGGCGCCTGCCAGACTGTACGTATGCCCGGGTTTCATCATGTAGAGGTGTGGGTCGCCGACATTGCTCCGGCCCGCGAGGAGTGGGGCTGGCTGCTCCGCGAGCTGGGATTTGTTCAGGAGAGCGTGTGGGATGAGGGCGAGTCGTGGTCAGCTGGAGGGCCCTACCTCACGCTGACGGTCTCTCCGAAGCTGTCGGGAAGGACGCACGATCGTCGAACGCCTGGAGTCAACCACATCGCGTTCGGTGCTGGTGCTCCATCCGAAGTCGACAGAATCATGGCCGGTGCCAGCAGCCACGGCTGGAGTGCGCTGTATGAGGACCGATATCCACATGCTGGCGGGCCGCAGCACTATGCGGGCTGGATAGAAAACTCGGCCGGTTTCAAGGTCGAGATCGTTGCGGACGAAATAGCGTAGCTCCTCCTGAGGTCCGTATTCGGCTCGCGGTGCACTTGACGCGTGTTCCCCCCTCGTGGGACAACGTCAGCCGCGCGCCCGGTGCACCGGCCGCGTATTCGCTGGCGGATCCCCCACTTCCGCGACCGTGTGGCCGGAGCAAGGCGTCTTCGTCACGCTCGCCCGTTCGATGCGCGCCACCCGAAACCACCGCATTGCATCGCGCAGGCGGCACCACCCCACCAGGTACCACGTACCGTGGGCTGCGGCGAAGAGTACCGGCTCCACGTCGCGTGTGGTGATCGCCCCGTCGCCCGCGACGTACTGGATGCGAACCACGCGCTGATCGGCCATCGCCGCCTCAACCGCGGAGCGGACCAGCCGGGCGGGCCGTTCAGCATCAGTGACCCAGACCCGACGTGCGAGAGCGTCCGCGCGAGCGCGCGTTCCCGGGTCGAGCACATCAAGCACCTTCTGCACACCGGCGACCGCGAGGTCGGCATACGGCGCGTCCTGTGCTGCCGACACCGCGGAGAGGAGCGCAACCGCTTGCTCAGGCGAGAGCGTCACGGGCGGCAGCGTGGCCGCCGCAGCGAAGCCGTAGCCGCCCCCGGGACCGGGGCGAGACCAGAGTGGCGCACCACTTCGCTCAAGCGCCGCGAGGTCTCGCTTCACCGTGCGGACCGAGACCTCGAATTCGCGCGCGAGCCGATCCGCAGAGTATCCCCGGGTGCCGCTGCGACGCAGCATCTCGGACATGGCGTGCAACCGTTCGGCGCGCTTCATCGCGCGTTTCCGCGGGCGTCAAAATTCATGACATAAATAGTGACATACTGCTGTCCACTACGCCTGCCAGAGTCGAGGTATGACAGACACCACGCCACACACACCGATGACCTCTCAGCCTCCGCTTCTCATCCTCGTTCCCGGCCATTGGCTGGGCGCGTGGGCGTGGGACGAGGTGCGCGTCGAACTCGCCGCCGTTGGGATCGATGCGCACGCCGTCACGCTCCCCGGCATGGATCCCGACGATCCGCACCGCGCTCAACGGACGCTCTCGGAGCAGGCCGCGGCGATTGTTGAACTCATCGCCACGAAGGAGGGCGCGCACCCGGAGCGAAGGGCCGTGCTCGTTGCACACAGCGGAGCGAACGGGCCCGTCAGCCTCGTCCTCGATCAGCACGCATCGCTCATTGAGCGCGTGATCTGGGTGGACTCAGGGCCGCTCAGCTCTGGCACGGCATTCGCGCCCAACCTCCCCGCGGAGGTCACCGAGCTTCCGCTGCCTGCCTTTGGGGTGCTTGCGGAGCAGGCAAGCCTGGACGGCCTGAGCGGGGCCGTGCTTGCACGATTCCGCGACCGCGCGGTAGCGGAGCCCGGCCCCGTGCTCCGGGAGGCCGTATCTCTCGCGCAGCCCGCTCGGCGCGAGGTGCCCACGACGCTCGTGTGCTGCTCGATTCCCAGCGCCCAGGTTCTCGAGCTCGCACGCGCAGGCCACCCGATGTTCGCGGAGGTTGCCGAGCTCAGCGAGGTGCGCGTTGTCGATCTTCCCACCGGGCACTGGCCGATGTGGAGCCGCCCCCGAGATCTTGCCGATGTGATTCGCGCGGAGATCGCATAGGGCACTCGCTCACAGGGCGGGAGCGTCTCCCGGCGCGCCCACGTGCGCCGGGAGGCTGTGGACAACCAGCGAGGCAGGGAGACTTCCCCGCACACTAGTGGCCATGCCCGCGTTTCTTCGACTCCGCCCAGACCTGCCGGTCTGCTGGGAGAGTCCCGACACCCTACGCGTGGGGTTTGAGCGTGCCTACGCGCGCATCGTGTCGCCGAGTGCGGGCCAGCAGCGTCTCCTCGGCGCACTCCGCACCGGCTTTGCTGCGGCGGACCTGCCGCAGGTGGCGCGCCGCACGGGCGTGACGCTGCAGGAAGCGCGAGCGCTCCTCTCCGCGGTAGAGCGTGCCTGTCTGCCACGCACGGAACCAGTGCACGCGCTCCCCACTGTTCCGCGCTCCGCGCTACCGCCCCAGCTGTTCATCGACGACGCGGGGAGGCCTGTGCCCGGCTTTGCGGGCGCACTAACGCACGGGGTTGGGAGCACAGTCGCGTGGTCTACGAAGGCCCCGGGCGCGGGCGCGGACACAGGCACGGGCGCGGACACGGCACCCGCACTCGTGGTGTTCGTTGAACGGTTCCTCGAGCCGCTCGAGCGCGCGCAGCGGTGGCTCGTCAGGGGTGTCCCCCACCTCCTCGTGCGCTTGACGGACACCCGCGCGTCGGTGGGCCCGATCGTGGCGCCGCCCGGTGCCCCCTGCCACACTTGCATCACGCTCGCCGTCCTCGAGGCAGACCCGGGCGCATCGGTGCTCGCAGCGCAGCTCGTCGAGTCCACGCCTGCGAGCGAGACCGCAGCAGTGGGTGTGCTCGCCGCGGCGCTCACCGTGCAGTTCATCGACGCCTGGTTCAGAGGCGAATCGCGTGTGCATGGCACCCGGGTGTCGTTTGAGGTTGAGGCCGGCCACCCGCGCGGCACGCTCGAGGAGCATGAACTGTCCGCACACCCCGAGTGCGGGTGCGGCGGGTTTAGGTGAGCCCGGCCTCAGCGATGAACCGAGACGGCTGACGCGGAGCCCGCGCTCCCCCAGCAACGCCCGAGAGCCTGAGCGTGTCCCGGGCGCGCGTGAACGCCACGTAGGCAAGCCGCCGCTCCTCGTCAAGACTCGCCTCATCGACCGCGTGCACGATAGGAAACTGCCCCTCGCTGAGCCCGGCAACATGGACGAGCGACCATTCGAGACCCTTCGCGGCGTGCACGGCGCTCAGGGTCACGGCGTCGACCGTGGGCTCGTGTTGCGTGCGCTGCCGCGCCAGAAGCTCCTCGCTGAACTCCACGATCCCAGCACCCGGCGGCATCTCGTCGACCAGCGAGAGCAGCGCGCTCAGCGCCTCCCACTTCTCACGCTGCGCAGGACCCTCGGGCGGGCGAGCCGACCACCCGCCCGCACGGAGTGCGTCGCTCACGATCTGGAAGAGCGGCCGGTCGTGCGCGACCTTCGCTTCACCGCGGATCAGCATCACTGCCTGGCGCACATCGGCACGGTCGAAGAACCGCTGAGCGCCGTGCACGCGGACGCCAATGCCGTTCCGTTTGATGGCTTCCTCGAACCGAGCAGACTGCGCATTCGTACGGTAGAGCACAGCGATCTCGGATGCCGGGGTGCCCGCTTGCACTGCCGCAGCAATCGAGCCCGCCACCGCCTGCGCCTCGTCCGATTCTGATGCAAACCACTCAAACGTAGGCGGGGCTGCCACAGCGACTGGAGCGGAGGCGGCAGGAGCTGTGCCGGGCTCGCTCGCAGCCACCGAAGCCGCGGTGTCAACGTCGCCTGCGCCGCTGCCGCGCATCGCGCTGAGCGTCAGCGCACCCGGCTGGTCTCGCATCAGCCGGTTCGCTATACGCACGATCGGCTCCAGCGAGCGATAGTTGCGCTCCAGCCGCACCTGGCGCGCGTTCGGGTGTTCGACACCGAAGCGCAGCAGGTACGAACTCGATGCCCCCGCGAACGAGTAAATCGTCTGGCTCGCGTCGCCCACCACGCACACGTCGTCACGGTCGCCGAGCCACACCTTGAGCAGGGCGTGCTGCAGCGGCGAGACGTCCTGGTACTCATCGACCGTGAAGAACCGGTACCGCTCCCGCACCTGCAGGGCGACACGCGGCTCGCTTTCCAGCATGCCCGTGAGCAGCACAAGCACGTCTTCGAAGTCAATCTGCCGCCGCTCCTCAAGCAGCTCCACGTAGCCGCGCTGCAGGTCGACGAGTTGCTCCGCGGTGAGGCCTGTGGGAATCGGCCGCTCCTCAACGTGCGCGGCATAGCGGTCGATGCTCAGCATCGTGGTCTTTCGCCACTCGATTTCTGAGGCAAGGTCGCGAAGCGCCTCGCCCCCGAGCCGCATGTTGCGCGACTCCACGAGCTGCGACAGGGCCGCAACCTTTCCCGACAGGATCTGCGGCGCCGAGCCGCCCACCACATCGGGCCAAAAGTGTCCGAGTTGCGCGAGCGCCGCCCCGTGAAAGGTCTGAGCTCGCACGCCATCGGCGCCGAGTCCGCGCAGCCGCCCCTGAAGTTCGCCGGCGGCCTTTCGGGTGAAGGTGACCGCGAGCACCCGCTCTGGCGCGTACACGCCGCTGCGCACGCCATAGGCGATCCGGTGCGTGATCGCTCGCGTCTTTCCCGTGCCCGCACCAGCGAGTACCGAAATCGGGCCGCGCAGGTGCTCCGCGATCTGGCGCTGCTCGGGGTCGAGCCCGTCGAGCACTGATTCGGCGTCAGCGGCCACCGGGGCGCCCGTCCAGATCGTCGCTCACCGCTGCGTTCGCACGCGCATCGCCCGCGGGAACTTCAGCCAGCCAGCGATCAATGAGCCAGCGCGCGATCGACACCGACTGCGGCAGGATGATCCCTGGGTCAGGATTGCGCAGCTGCTCACGGCTGAACCAGCGCAGTTCTGAGATCTCTGCGGGATCGGGCTGCAGCGCATCCGGGTCGGCGCCGTCTGCCAGCGTGGCGCGGAAGCCGAGCATGAGCGACCGCGGGAACGGCCAGGGTTGTGAGGCGACATACTCGATGTTCGCCACCTGCACACCGGCCTCCTCGAAGACCTCGCGCGCCACGGTCTGCTCGAGCGCTTCACCTGCTTCCACGAATCCAGCGAGTAGAGAGAACCGCCCCGACTCCCACAGCGCGTTCGAACCGAGCAGGATCCGGTCCTCGTGTTCGATGAGCACGATCACTGCAGGATCGGTGCGCGGAAAGAGCTCGCCGCCGTGGGCGTCACGGCGACCCCAGCCGCCGAGCACCACCTCGGTGGGCTCGCCGTCGCGCGGCGAGAACTCCGCGGCCTCGTGCCAGCGCAGCAGGGCCGACGAGACGGCGACCAGCTCGCGCTCGGTGTCACCGAGGTCCCCGCTCGCAGCGAACGGGTGCCGCCACCGCACCGCAGTCTCCGCATCCGCGGCGCGCTCGTCGGTGGTCTCCGGGTTCTCCTCCGCCGCCGTCGCACACGCGAACACTGGCGCACCGGCCATCCGGCCGAGGTACACATGCCCAACCGCGGTACCCGTCAGATTCGGTTCACCGTGCGTGGGCACGAGCGCGAGCCGCGGCGCGGCGTCGGGACCCGTCACAGGCACCTCGATTCCGCGCAGCTGCAGCAGGCGCGCGCCGGGCTCGTTCCAGGCCGCGCGAAGCAACTCCGGGGTTTCCCGCGTCGCTGCGTCACGATCGAGCACTCCGCTGGCAAGTGGGGGGCGATCCTGCGTGTTCATTGCCTCTCCTCCTCTGCACCCTCGCGGGGCCGATCGAACGCGAACTGACACCCCGATCGAGGTGTCAGTGTGCTGTGCGGTGCGCGTGGCGCGACCACGGCCGCCCCGAGCCTGCATACCCTAATGTGCATGGCCAGCATCCCATTCACTCTAGCCGCGCTCGCGACCTCCGCCGTGCCAGGTTTGACAGTGTTCGGAGTGCGCGAACACACGGACGATTCTCGCTATGCGGCTGCCGTGATCACCACGGAGGACGCTGAACTGCTCGTGCGGGTGCCGCGGACGCAAGCCGCCGAGGTGCAGCAGTCCGCCGAGGTCCTCGGTCGCGCCGCACTCACGGAGGGCCCGCGGCGCCGGCTTCCCTTCGAGGTGCCGGAGACCCTGGGGATGACGCGAGCGGGCGAGACCCGCGCCGTCGTGTCCACGTTTGTGGATGGTGAACGGTTCGAGGCAGAGGACCTCGCGGACGACGCGCTGCTGTTGCAGCCCATCGCCGAGGCCATTTCCGCAATTCACGAGCTTCCGCTGAGCGTTGCGCAGAACGGTGGCCTGCCGGTGCACACCGCGCAGGATCTCCGGCTCATCGCCACTCGCCTGATCGATCGCGCGGAGGCCACCCGGCTCCTCCCCGAGACCGTGCTGCAGCGCTGGCAGCGCACGGTCGAGGCAGCCGAGCTGTGGGACTTTGCCCCCACCACGGTGCACGGCTCCCTGGACGCGGAGCAGTTGCGAGTCACGGACGGCGAGATCACCGGCGTCGTTGGCTGGGGTGAGCTGGCCGTGGGCGATCCCGCGCAGGATCTGTCGTGGCTGCTCGCACCAGGAAGCGACATCTGCGACGCGGTGATTGCGCGCTACGCAACCCTCCGCAATGCCGGGTCAGTCGCGCACATCCGCGCGCGGGCGGCGCTCTACCACGAGCTCGAGGTGGCCCGGTGGCTCCTGCACGGCACCGAATCGCATGACGAGGGGGTCATCGACGACGCGGTGGCGATGCTTGACCGGATGGTGGGTGTGGGCGGACCGTTGGCCGCCGCGTTCGCGGCCACGCAGTCGCAGCACCCACTCGATGAGGCAGAGGTCACGGCGCTGCTCGCGGACACCCCGACCGTGCACCCGCACCTGTCAGACACTGCCGCCGTCGAAGCACTCGATGAGGATCGCATGTTCGGCCACGACACCGAGTTCGTCGAACCGCTGAGTGCAGCCGAGGTCGACGCACAGAAAGCCGCCGCGCAGAAGGCCGCCGCGCAGCGCACGGCTCCGCCCGCCGCAGCCGTGGACGAGCTCGCGGACGCCGCGGGCACCGCCGAGGTCGATCTGGATGAACTGTTTGTGCCGCCGGTGTCCGAGGCGCTCGCGGCCGAGGCGGGCGACACTCCTGACGACGCAGACGATTCAGAGGCCGATCTCGCAGCGACCGAAGATCAGCTCACCGAGCCGCTCGACGCCTCAGATCTTCCCTCAGCTCGGGATCGCTAGGCACGGTCGCCGTCTTCGCTCGCCCCGGTGAGACTTGATGCGGCCGCGCCCCAAATCTCCTCAAGCTCAGCGAGGCTGCGCGTTCGTTCGCTGCGCAGTTCCACGCCCTCGGCGACGTAGAACAGGGAGACGTCGATGCGCTCCGGCGGGATGCTCGCCCATTGCGCGTAAGCGTGCCGGTACAGATCGAGCTGGAAGAAGCGCGACTCGCGCTCAGCGTCGGTGCGCGGCGAACGCCCCGACTTCCAGTCGACAATCTCAATGCGGTCATCCCCACCCGTGGAGTCGGGCTGGCGGTACACCGCATCGAGCTTGCACACGAGGGTTCGGCCGGCAAACGGGAGGGTGACCTCGATCTCAACAGCAACGGGGGCGAGGCCTGCCCAGCGCGAGCGCTCAAACTGCTCAATGAGGGGGCGGAGCTCGGCGGTCTCCCACGATTCGGCAGCAGCCGCTTCGGTGTCCAGCCCACTATCGAGCAACGCATCGGCATCACTCGCGTCCAGATCCAGTGTGCCGTCGAGGCCCGCGAGCGGGAGTGCGCTGCCGATCGCGGTGGTGGCCCGCCGCTCGACCCACTCGTGGAATCGGTTTCCCACTCGAGTGCGGCGGTAGGGCCGCTGCGGAATCGGGCGCAGCCGCATTCGTTCGGCGCGTGCGGGGTCTTCCACGAACTCGTGGAAGGTTGATGCGGTGATGCGTTCGGGCAGCTCTTCCGCGCTCGCTGCCGCAGTGTCCGCGTGCGCCGCTGCGCGCTCCGCAAGCAGGAGCGCCACAGTCGGATCGAGTTCGTCACCGCCGCTCGCACGAGGGCCGTCTGCCGCCGCGGCGTCGAGCTCCCCACGCAGCGCGTCCGCTGCCCGGCGCAGCGCCGGCCCGCGTGAGCCGAGCGGATCAAGCGGCCACTGCTCGGTGAGCTCACTCGCCTCACTGGGGTCGGCCTCGTGAGCGCTTTCTTCAGGAAGCCCGGCGATCAGGCCCGCTTCGCCCAGCTCAGCAAGAAACGTCGATGGAACGCGCGGCCGGGTCTGGCCGCCCCAGAACGAACCGCTGAGCAACAGCCTGTCTGCGGAACGCGTGACCGCAACATACGCGAGGCGTCGCTCTTCCTCAGCGTGTCGGTCCTGGAGTGCGGTGCGGTACTCCGAGATCCGGTCTCGGAGCTCCTGCTGCGTTGCGGCAATGCGCCAGTTGAGTTCGGGCCTGGCGGCTGCATCGCCCCGCAGCTCGTCTGGCAGCTGGCCGGTGCGCAGCCAGCCGGCCCCGCTGCGCGCTGATCCCGGAAACTCACCGGCGACCATCCGCGGAACCGCAACCAGGTCCCACTCAAGGCCCTTGGAACCGTGGGCGGTAATGAGGTGCACGGTACCCGGTGCGGGCGCCGCAACATGCTCCGCGGCCTCGTCCGCGAGCACCGCACGCTCAATCCACTCGAGCACCGAAGCGAGCGTGCCGCGCGGGTCGATGGCCAGGTAGTTCTCGATCAAGTCGATGAATAGGTCAAGATTCGCCTGCGCCGCTGAAGTTCCCGCGTGCTCGCGCGCCTCATTGGCATCAAGCTCGATATCGAGGCGGAGTGCCTGGATCGTTGCCCCCAACAGCTCCCCCATGTCGCCGCCGACGTACTGTCGCAGTGCGGCGAGCATACGCCCGGCCTCACGTAGCCGTTCGCGGCCCACTTCGCTGATCCCCCGAAGCGCGGCGTGCCCGAGGTCGCGCATCCCCGCGATCTGGTCCAACGCGTCGAGGAGGGTGAACTGGCGATCGGGGTCGGGAAGCACCCGATCGGCGGCGCGGTCCTCTTCACTGAGGGGCTGCTGTCTGAGGTCTCTCGCGGCGAACCAGCGCGCCGCGTCCCGCAGACCCGCGAGGTCGGCAACGCCGATCCTGAATCGGGGGCCGCTCAGGATGCGGATCAGTTCTCCACCGGCGTCGGCGTACCAGAGGCAGCGCAGCACGCATACGACGTCGGTGACCTCGGGGGTGGTGAGCAGTCCGCCGAGCCCCACGATGCGGTTCGGCACGCCGGCTTCGCTCAGCGCGGCGGAGAATGCGGCCATGTGACTGCGTGTCCGGAAGATCACCGCTGCGCTCGGCAGCTCTCCGTGTTCCGCGAGATGCGCAGCGCGAGCGTCACGCAGCCACTCGGCCACCGCGGCGCGTTCCTCATGCACGGTCTCGGGGTAGGCCCACTCCACGCTGCCCGCGCCAGCTCCGGGCCGAGGCGCCAAGCGAGGGACGTCAATCTCGGAGGCTGCGGCCAACGGCCCGGCGATCGCGTTTGCGGCGTCAAGCACCGTCCCAGGGTTGCGCCAGCTCGTGGAGAGCGTCAGCGTCGCGGGAGCCGTACGCGGGGACCGACGCTCACGGTTTGCGAAGTCCGCGTGGAACGAGCGCAGCCCCTCAGCGGAGGCTCCGCGCCAGCCGTAGATGGACTGATGCGGATCGCCCACCGCCATCACCGAGGAACCGCCGAACAGCATGGCGAGAAATCGGGTTTGCCCGACTGAGGTGTCCTGCACCTCATCAAGCAGCACGACGCGGTGCCGCCGTCGGAGCGCGGCGATCGCGTCCGGCGAGCGTTCGAGGGCGCGCGTCGCAAGTGCCAGCTGGTCGGGGAATTCGATGACTCCGCGCTGCTCCTTCTCTGCGGCATACTCGCGTGCCAGGCGGGTGATCATCGGCGTCTCCGCAAGTGCGGCGACCGCGTCGCGCACGGGCGCGTAGACCTTTCCGCTTGGCTCGCGGCCGATCTCCTTCTCCGAATACGGGAGGTGCAGCAGGCGCGCAAATTCAGCAACCACCTGATCGACCCGGTCGAGTGAGGTGAGGTTGTCGGCTACGGCGTGATCGAGCGCGAGCAGGTGGCGGATGAGCTCTGGGGTGCGCAGCTCACTCGTCGCGAGTTCAGGGTCGCTGCTTGCGACCACCACTTCCCGCGCGAGTCGCCAGGCGGTGGCCTCATCGATCACCGCGGCCCCCGGGGCAACGCCCGCGGCAATCCCGTACTCCTGCAGCACTCCCGCGGCAAACGCGTTATAGGTGCTGACCTCCGGGGTGTCGAGCCCATCGCCGAGCGCGCTCTCAAGACGAGCTGACGCAGCGAGCTCGGCTTCGCTCAGCGCGCCGCGCTCGCCAGCGTCGCGCAACCGTTCGAGGAATACTGCGAGGCGTCCGGTGATCCGTTCACGCAGCTCACCAGCAGCCTTCCGTGTGAACGTGAGGCCCAGTACGGCGTCGGGAGCAACGAGTTCATTCGCGACAAGCCATACCACGCGGTTGGCCATCGTCTCAGTCTTACCGCTTCCCGCACCCGCCACCACCAGCGTGCTTCCCCCCAGCGGGTGCTCGATCACTGCCCGCTGCTCCGGGGTTGGAGTGAGTGGCGGCGCAGGCGGCACTGCCAGAAGTTCCGCGATGCGCGCGGCGGAGAACACGACCTGCCGCGGCCCGCCGGATTCTTCTCGCTGCTCGCTCATGCGTGACTCACCGCCGGGATGATGTGCAGTCTGCAGGAGCCGGGCTGGTGCGGGTCGGAACAGTGGTGCTCGATGCGCGCGGTGAATGCGCCGCCCGCCATCACCTCGGCAATGCTCTCTACGCGGGCCATCATTTCCTCGCTTGCCTCCGCGGTAATGGGTTCCTGCACCCGCTCGATGAACTCAGCTTTCCCTGTGGCGTCGGGGTGAACGTACAGCAACCGTGCGCCGCCGCTGCCCGGCCGCTCAGCGTCACCGCTCGCGGAGTCATCCGCAGCGGGATCCCGCAGGGCCTCGAACGCGCCGAGCGTCACCCCGAGCTGGTAGGCGCGCAGCTGCGCATGGGTCTCCGCCTGCACCTTACTCGGCGGCGTGCGCCCGGTCTTCAGGTCGAGGACGGTCACTTCTGTGGCGCCGCTCGTCAGTACCCGGCGCTCCAGTCGGTCCGCGATTCCACGCAGCATCGCCCGCCCGATCGGAGCGGCAAAGAGCGCCTCGCGCCCCACGAGCTCACGCTCCGATGCCTCAAAATCCCTCAGGTAGGCAGCGAGCCCAGCCGTCATCGCAGTTGCGAGTCGCTCTGCTCGTACGGACTCCCACTCCGCGTCGAAGTCCAGCTTGCGCCACTCGCTCATCACCGCTGCGAGGAGCTCATCCGCATTCGCCGCAGTGGCAGTTTCAAGCGCATGGTGCACGAGCGTGCCAATGTTCGCCTGCACGCTTCCCGTGCTCCCACCCAAGTGCGCGATCGCCCAATCGAGGGGGCAGTTCTCGGCACGCTCAAGCTGCGAGGGGCTCACCGGCACCACCGCATCCGGATCGCCGTCAAGGTCCACGAGCGGTGCCGCGGTGCTGGGCGGCAACATGCCGTACCACTCGTCCGGGTGTGCGCCTGGCACGCCGGCGCCAGCCAATGCAGTGAGAGCTCCGAGCGCCCCGAAATCTGCTGGGTCATGTGTCAGTCGTCGCCGCATCGCCGCAGTCGCACCGCGGAGGGTGAGACGTGAGGTCGGCAGCGCGTCATCACGGTACTCGCGCCCCAGCCCAAAGAACGCGCTCGGGTGCTGATCTTCGTCTGCCACGGTCACCACGAGCACCTCGTCGCGTGCACGCGCGCAGGCATGCACCAGCAATCGCAGCTCGTCGTGAATGGTGTCTTTGCGTGAGGGGGGCTGTGCCGCTCCCCCGCGCAGCCAACGCTCAAGTGCCGCGGTGCCAAGGATGGACCCGCGGGCGCGCAGATTCGGCCAGGCTCCGTCTTGCAGACCGACAATCGCGACAAGTGCAAACTCGCGGCCGATGGCCCCCTGCGGGGTGGTCACCGTCACGGCGGCGCGTTCGCTGCGCTGCGCGAGCGAATCTTCGGGCACCGCGCTCAGCAGCAGCTCTTCGAGCAGTTCACCAATCGGCTGCTCGCTGTCCTGCTCCTCATGCCGCTGCAGCGCGAAGAACAACCCGAGCACCGCATCGAGCGAGCGGTGCGCCTCGTCTGCCCGCGCGCCCCGCCCTTCCAGTGCCTCCGACTGCCAGGCAGCCGCGAGCTTTGCACCGTCCCACAGCGCCCACAGGGTCTCGCGCGCGGTTCCCCCGGCCTCTCGCACTCGGGTTCCCGCGGCCGCGAGCACAGCGAGCCGGCGCAGGGCCCGCCCGCCCGCGGAATCCACCACGGGCGCCGCGCCGGGGAACGCAAACGCCTCGGCGACAAGTTCGTCGATACCGCGCGGTTCACGTTCTTCTGCCCGCGCATCTCGCCGTTCCTGGAGGAGCAGCGCACCGCGCAGCCGCCGCAGGGCAACCGGATCGAGGCCACCAATCGTTCCCGCGACGAGCGGCAGCACTTCCGCGGGCGCGAGGGGGTGCAGGCCAAGCGCGTGTTGCAGCAGCCGAATCAGCTCGCGCACAATCTGGTGCTCACGCAGCACGATTCCGCCTGCGGCCACCCCCGTGGGCACCTGATGGGACGCGAGCGCCCGCGCGACTCGTGTGGCCTCGCCGCGGCTTCGGCACAGCACCGCCATTTCGCCCCACGGCAGCGCATTGCGCCCGTCGAGGCCGAGTCGCCGCGCACGGAAGCGGTGTGCAATCGCGCCGAGCTGCTCTGCCGGCGAGCCGAGCGCAGCGAACTGCACCGGCTGCGCCGCCGAATGCCCGGCATCAGTCGCTGCCGAACGGAGCGGCACCGCCCGCCGTTGCTCACCAGCGCCCGCCGCACCGATGCGATCCGTGAGCCCAACAACCGCCGAGCGTAGTTCGGGGCCGTGCCGGTGCACAGATTCCAGAACCACCAGCTGTGCCGGTGCGTCCGCGCGAAGAGCGACGGGAGTCTCGGAGCGCCGCGCAAGCTCCTCATCAAGCTGTGTCAGCACACGCGCACGCTCACCATGAAACGCACCGGTCGCCGTATCCGGATCGCCAAACACCCACACGCGACTTCCCGAGTCCACGCACGCGGCAAGCAACGCGAGTTCACCCTCGCCAAGCTCCTGCGCGTCATCGACCAGGATGAGGCGTGGAATCGGCACCCCCGGATCCGCCGGTCCGTCTCCCACGAAAACGCCGGGCTGGCGGAGCCGCCCCTCGGCGCGCACCACCTGAGCCGCGGCGCGCAGGAGGCCGCTTGAGCTGAGTTCGCCCGGACGCTCAGCCGTCACGCGGGCCGCAACCGCGGAGATGAGCTGCAGGCCATCGCTCCAGCGCGCCGCGAGCTCGGGATCGGGAAGCTCGGTTACGGCTTCGCCCGCCCACCCGGCCGCCGTGTCACGCAGTGTTGCGGCGAGCGCGTCGGGGTCCCAGCCGAAGTTGTCGGCGACCCGCCAGAGTTCGCGCAGCTCTGCTCGGAACGCTGCGCTGTGCAAAACCTCTGGGGGCACGCCAGCGACCCCGGCGCCTGGTCGCTCGATGCCTTCGGTAACGCTCCGCGCAATCGCCTCGTCTTGCACGGTGCCAGTGAGCAGCCGGGGTGCGTCTTCGCCGCGGAGCGCGGCGCTCCGCCCGAGCACAGCGAACGCGAGGGACGCCGCCGTGCGTACCGGGGTTCCGCCAAACGCGCGCCCCAGTTGCTCAGCGAGTGCCGCGCGCAGAGCGGTGGCGACCAGGCGATTTGCGGCGAGCACCAGCACCTCGCCCTCCCGCCACGACTCACGACCGCTGCACTCAACGTATGCGGCGACCAGAGTGCGCGTCTTCCCGCTCCCCGGCGCGCCCAGCACACGGGCATGCCGAGCGGGATCGAGTGCGAGCACTCGACGCTGCGAAGGATCGAGGGAGACCATGCGGCCAGCCTACTGAGCACCACAGACATTCGTGATTCCACGCGAGCCGCACGGATTGGCGGCGCGATATTGTCTGCGGTCCGTGCCAGACTCGGTTCTATCCGGAACGCTCGTGCGGTGCCCGAGCAGCTGGCCTGGTGCGCTCGAAGGCGGGTGCGCCACCCCTCACCGTGGAGGACTCCAATGACATTGACCGCGCCAGAGCAGACGCTCGCCCCCGCCCCCGCAGCTGTCGGGGCGCCGCCAGGCCCACCAGGCGGCATGACCGAAGCATCCGGCCGGCGACGTCGTCCCTGGCGCATCGTGCTGTGGCTCGTTGCAGCTCTCGTCGCGCTCGCGCTCGTCGCGGCTGGGCTGGGTGCCTGGACTGTCACACGCTCATTCCCGCAGGCGAACGGCGCACTGGAGGCCCCTGGGCTCGCGGGCACGGTGCAGGTGCAGCGCGACGCGCATGGCATTCCCACCATCACTGCAGACACCTCCGCTGATCTGTTCTTTGCGCAGGGCTTTGTCCACGCACAGGATCGGTTCTGGGAGATGGATTTCCGCCGCCACCTGACGAGCGCTCGGCTCTCCGAACTCTTCGGCGAGTCGCAGCTCGGCACCGACTCGTTCCTCCGCACGCTCGGGTGGCACCGGATCGCCGAGGAGGAGGTCGCGCAGCTCCCCGCGGAGACTCTCGCGTTCTACGAGGCGTACGCTGCTGGGGTCAACGCGTACCTTGCGCAGCGCTCTGGGGCGGAACTCTCGCTCGAGTACGCCGTGCTGGGGCTGCAGAACGCCGAGTACACGCCTGAGCCGTGGACCCCGGCGGATTCGGTCGCGTGGTTCAAGGCCATGGCCTGGGACTTGCGGACGAACATCGAGGAGGAGACGGCACGCGCGCTCCTCGCTCAGGGGCTTGACGGCGAACAACTCGCCACCCTGTACCCCGAGTATCCGTTCGAGGAGCACCCGGTTATCCTCGCGGACGATCCCGCCGGCACCGGAATCGAGGATGCACGCATCCCTGCCCCGACGGGCGGCTTTGCGGCTGCGCGCGTCGAGCGTCCCAGTGATTCCGGTGGTCCCAGTGATTCCGGTGGTCCCAGTAGTTCCGCTGACCCCAGTGACTCCTCGGTCGCGCCGACCGCTCGCCTCGCGGACGCGAGCGCCACGGCCCCCGTCGTTCCAGCACCACTCCCCGCGCTCGCTCGTTTTGAAGAGCAGCGGGCGCAGGTGAGCGCGCTCATCAGCGAGCAGACGGAAGGAATCGGGTCGAACTCCTGGGTCGTGTCTGGCGAGCACACCACCACGGGGCTCCCCCTCCTCGCGAACGACCCGCACCTGAGCGCGGCGCTCCCCTCCGTCTGGACGCAGATGCAGTTGCGCTGCAGCGCGGTCACGCCCGAGTGCCCCTTCGACGTCGCGGGTTTCAGCTTCTCTGGACTTCCCGGCATCGTAATCGGCCACAACGCGGAAATCGCGTGGGGCTTCACCAACCTCACCACCGACGTTGCCGACCTCTACGTTGAGCGCGTCGAGGCCGACGGGTACTGGCAGGACGGGGTGAAGCACCCCTTTACGACGCGCACGGAGACCATCGCGGTTGCCGGTGGGGCGGACGTTGAACTCGAAATCCGCGAAACCGGACATGGCCCCATCGTGTCGGGCTTGGAACCCGATTTCACCGCGATCAGCGAGCAGCCCCGCGTCACGGGCGCTCGGCCCGCACCGGCAGCCTCGAGTGAGTCCAACGGGACCGCAGAGCTGCCGCCCGCCGACGCCGCGGTCGACGCCGCCGCAGAGGACGAGCTGCCACCCGGAGACTTCGCGGTGAGCTTGCGCTGGACCGCGCTCGACGTCTCGACCACCGCGGAGGCAATCTTCACGCTCAATCGGGCACGCGACTTTGGTGACTTCCGGCTCGCCGCCGCGCAGTTCGATGTTCCTGCACAGAACCTCATCTATGCAGACCGCGCAGGGAACATCGGGTACCAAGCCCCGGGACGGCTCCCCATCCGCGGCGCGGGCGATGGCTGGCTCCCCCAGCCCGGCTGGGACAGCGCGTTCGACTGGCAGGGCTTCATTCCCTTCGCGGAGCAACCCACCGCGTACAACCCGGCTTCCGGGGTCATCGTCACCGCGAACAACGCGATCGTCACCGACGAGTACCGCTACTTCCTCAGCCGCGATTGGGACACGGGGTACCGTGCCGCGCGCATCGCGGAGCTCCTCGACGAGCGGATTGCCGCCGGCCCAGTCTCCGCGCGAGATATGGCCGAGATCCACATGGACAATCAGTTCCCGGCGGCGGCCTCACTCCAGCGCGCCTACGCGGACCTCACCGTCGAGAATGAGGACCTCACGGCGGCTCTCGCGCTCCTCGCAGAGTGGGATGGGCAGAACGACGCGGACTCTTCCGCGGCCGCGTTCGCGAACGTGCTGTGGCGTGAAATCACCGCGCAGCTGACCGATGAGCAGGTGGTCCCCATTCCCCGCGACGATCAGTCACGTTTCGCTCTCCTGTTCGATCGTCTGCTCGACGATCCGGACTCACCCTGGTGGCAGAGCGCGGAGAACGGCCTTGCCACCACCCAGGCCGAGTTTCTGGATCTCTGCGCTGAGCGGGCCGTGCACGAGATCACGACGTTGCAGGGCTCCCGTCCAGACCGGTGGAACTGGGGAACGCTGCACGCCCTCCCGCTCACACACGGCACATTCGGCACGAGCGGCATCGCACCGATCGAGTGGCTGTTCAACCGCGGCCCGATCGAGGTTGGCGGTGGCTCGGGCGTCGTCAACGCGACGGGCTGGGACCTCGACGAGGGGTACGCGACGAGCTCCGTTCCTTCCATGCGCATGGTCATCGATCTGAGCGATTGGGATGCCTCGACGTGGCAGAACTTGACGGGCGCAAGTGGTCACGCATTCCATCCGAACTACACGGACCAGTCAGCCGGCTGGGCGCGGGGCGAGCAGTACCCGTGGAATTTCACACCGGCTGCGGTAGCCGAGCATACAAGTGATGAGTTGACGCTCACCCCCGCGCCGCCCACCCGCGGGTAGCCGGGAACAGGTGCTGCGCTCAGGGCGAACGCAGGCCCCGTTCCCGGTGCTGCGCAGGCTCATCGCCGTAGACTCGAAGCACATGCACACCGTGTGGCCGAAGCGCCACCCGTTAGAGGAGGCCCCGTGGAAGTTCGCATCGGCATCAAGCAGTCACCCCGTGAGCTCGCTTTCGAGACCGACGCCACCGCCGACGAGGTGCGCGGCCTGTTTGAGGCGGCCGCATCGAAGGAGTCCGACTTCGTCACGCTGCAGGACACGAAGGGGCGTCAGTTCCTCGTGAACGCAGACGCAGTGACGTACATCGAGCTGGGCGGCGAGGCTGAGCGTCGCATCGGCTTCGTGAGCTAACGCCACCGCACACGACAGTGCCCCGGGCGGGCGCGGTCCTCCGTTCAGGGGATCGCGGCCGCCCGGGGCACTGTCGTGTGCGGGGCATGCACCGCCCCGCGCTCCGGACTATTCTCGTGCCGCAGCATCGAGCTCGTCGCGCACGGCGTCGAGCAGACGTTCAGCAACCTCACGCTTCGAGCCGGCCACGCTCGACACCACCGTGCCGTCGGCGTCGAGTACACGCAACGCGTTCTCCGCGGACTCAAAGCCCTCGTTCCACCCCACCGCGTTCACCGCGAGCAAGTCGACGCCCTTGCGCGCGAGCTTTCGCCGACCGCGCTCGAGCAGTTCCTCTTCGCTCTCCACAGTCTCCGCGGCAAAGCCGACGATGACCTGGCCGGGACGCCGCGCCTGCACGAGGCCGACCAGCACGTCCGGGTTCTCGACGAGCGAGAGCGTCGGCGCGACCCCCGGAGAGTCCTCCTTGCGGAGCTTGCCGTCGGCAACATCCGCAACCCGGTAGTCAGCCACCGCAGCCGCCATGATCACGGCCTCCGCGCCCGCAGCAGCCGCGTGCGCCGCCTGCTCCAGCTCGGCAGTTGAACCGACCGGCACGATCCGCACGGCGGGTCGGTCTGCGACCTCCGCGAGAACAGCCTCGTCGATGTTTGCTGCGAGCAGCACCACCTTCGCGCCGCGCTCCGCAGCCGCCGCCGCAACTGCGACGCCCTGCCGCCCGCTCGACCGGTTGCCCAGGTAGCGCACCGGGTCAATCGGCTCGCGCGTACCGCCGGCAGTCACGAGCACGCGCACGCCGTCAAAGTCGCCCGGCTCTGCGTGAGTGCCCTCATCATCATCAGCCACGTCGTCGGCAGCTGCGCTCGGGAACACGCTCGTGGGCGCGGCCGCTCCCGGCACGACCACAGGAGCGAGCACGGTCGCGTCGTCCTCCCCCGCGGGGAGCGGCAGGATCGGCGCTTCGGGATCCCGCTCGAGCCCCACGGCCGCCGCGGCATCCGCAGCGACGCCGGCCTCGAGGATCTCCTCGATGCGCGCGAAAATGTCGGCGGGCTCGCTCAGTCGTCCCGGGCCCGTGTCGTCCCCAGTGAGGCGTCCGCTCTCCGGCCCCACAAAGACGACTCCGCGCGAGCGCAGAATCGCCACGTTGTCCTGTGTCGCCGGGTGCTGCCACATCTCCGTGTGCATCGCGGGCGCCACAACCACGGGCGCGCGCGTGGCGAGCAGCGTCGTACCGAGCAGGTCATCAGCGAGGCCCGCGGTCATCCGCGCCAGCGTGTTCGCGGTCGCGGGCGCGACCACGACGAGATCGGCGCGCTGTCCGAGCGCCACGTGACGCACCTCGGGAACGTCGTCGTGCACCGAGGTGGTGACGGGGTGACGGCTGATCGCCTCCCAGGTGGGCTGCCCGACGAAGCGCAGCGCGTCAGCCGTGGGGATGACGTGCACCTCGTGACCGGCCTCGACGAGGAGGCGCGCGAGCGCGACGGCTTTGTAGGCGGCGATCCCGCCGCTGACTCCAAGCACAATGTTCACGCTCCCATCCTCGCACTCACCGCCCAGAATCGGGGTATGAACCCGCCCAGCTACACTCGGGGCCATGTGCACGGTGGTGATCGATGTCCCCGCGAACCCGAACGGCGAGGTTCGGCTGCTCGCGATTCGCGACGAGGATCCAGCGCGAGCGTGGGATCCGCCCGGCCTCTGGTGGCCAGACACGTTCCCTGGGGTGCGTGGTGTGCGCGATCGCCGCGCCGGTGGGGCCTGGCTTGCCGCGGAGCCCGAGTCCGGCCGCCTCGCGGTGCTGCTGAACCGAGCCGCGGAGGTGCCCGAACCCGCGTCCGGGTTCAGTTCACGCGGCGCGCTCCCCCTCGCCGCAGCGCGGGGCGAACTGCCCACCACTTCACCCACCACGCCGGCATTCACCCTCGTGACGATCGAACCGGGTGGCTCGGAGGTGATCTCCTGGGACGGCAGCGCGCTCCGGCGCGAACCGCTGCTGCCGGGCGTGCACATGGTCGACCACTTCGAGGTCGACGACCCGGGGTCGCCGCGTATCGCACGGTGGCTGCCCGAGTTTCAGCGGGCGGCTGAGGGAGCGAGCCCCGAGTCCTGGCGCGACCGCTGGCACACGGTGCTCGCACACAGCGCGACGCTCGGCCCGCACGACGATCGGGCGATCATTCGCGACAACACCCCGCACGGCTACCCCACCCAGTCACTGCTGGTCTGCGACGCCGCGGTCGGCGGCACTGGGACCGCCCCAGAGCTTTCGCTCCGCTGGTCGGCGCTCGCCGAGCCCGGTCGGTGGGCCGAGCCCAAGTGGACGACTACGCTCCCCGCTCCAGCAACACCATGACCTCAAGGTGCCCGGTGTGCGGGAACATGTCGAAGACACGTGCTTCGCGCACACGGAAACTCGGCATCGCCGCAAGGTCCCGCGCCAGGCTCTCCGGGTTGCAGCTCGAGTAGATCACGCTCGGCACCACGGAATCATTCAGCCAGGCAGCGAGCTCCGCGCCAATGCCGCGGCGCGGCGGGTTCACGATGACCAGCTCGGGCAGCGACGCCGCGGGGGCGTCGAGCGCAAACGCAGTGGCATCGGCGGCAACAAAGCGGGCATCGATCCCAGCGTCACGAGCGCTCCGCTCAGCGGAGGCAACGGCGGCCTCTGAGAGTTCCACGCCGAGTACGGCGCGCGCGGCGCCAGTTCCCGCGCGCGGCGCACAGGCGAGCGCAAAGCCGCCGACGCCGCAGTACAGATCCCAAATCGATGCGGGATCGCGGCGCTCCACCCACCTCGACGCCTGACCATAGAGCTCCTGCGCCACCGCGGTGTTGGTCTGGAAAAAGCTCTGCGGCCGTAGGTGCAGCGAGACGTCCCCAAGCTCCATCGTGAGTGAGGAGCCCAGCAGCAACTCCTCGCGCTCGCCCTCGAGCAGTGCGACGTGTTCGGGCAGCAGGTTGACAGAGATCACGTCGGCGTCGGGAATCGCCGCGCGGAGTTCGGCCAAGCGCTTGCGAATCCGGGTAAGCCCCTCCTCCGTGCGCACCACGAAACGAAGCATCAGCCGCCCTGCAGGCGCCGCGGTGACGTGCAGATATTTCAGCTCGCCGCGACGCTGAGGCACGCTGTACGGCGGCAGCCCGGTCGCGTTCAGAAACTCCGCGAGGCGCGGGATCACCGCGCGGATCACGGGCTCTTGGATGAGGCAGTCGCGCAGGTCGACGCCCTCACCATCCCGCCCGAGGATGCCAAGCGTCACGTTGCCGGCTGAGCCGCCCACAACGAGCTTTGCCTTGTTGCGGAAGTTGCGATCGCCGCCTTCGGCGATCGGGAGCCATGCGGCCGCCGGCACCTCGGGCAAGAGCTCGCGGCATCGTGCGTCCTTTGCGGCCAGCTGCTCGGCGATTGGAGTTTCGATCAGCGTGCACGAGCGGCAGCGGCCCGCCTCGAAGTACTCACAGCGCGGCGTCGACATGAGCACGATCAGGCGGTGAGGCCGAGGCCGTCCATGCGGCGGATGTGATCGGCGATGAGCTCGGTGAAGACGGGCTCCATTTCGCTCGCGTCGAACTCGCGCCGTTCGCTGAGTGTGAGCACGGCGCGGGCGACGAGCAGGGTGTCACCGACCAGGCGGCGCCCCCACAGCGCGAGCCAACTCGACAGCCCCGAATCCGCCTCGAGCGCCGCCTCAAGCAGCGCCTTCAGCTCGGCCCGGCCTGCGTCGTTGCGCAGAATGCGGATCGCCTCCGACTTGTAGCTGTCGCGAAGCCCCTCTGCGAGGCTCGCGAAGAAGTCATCGAAGAGGCCACCGACGAGGTAGAGCGAAAGCACGTGCTGATGCCAGTCGGGCGTGTCAATGCGCTCAACGTACGAGTCGATGACCGGCGAGAACGGAGCCATCACCACGTGCGGTTCGTGTCCGCGATCGCGGATCTCCGCGGTGAGCAGCTGGTGCTTCGAGAGCGTCTGCCCCGCGATCTCCGCGAGCACGTTCTTCGCCTCGAGCGTTGGGGCGCCGGAGACGGCGCGCGTCGCTGCTTCGTAGAGTTCGAGCTGCAGGTAGGCGGTCAGCCCCAGGAAGGGCAGAATGCCGGGCGCGAGCTCGGCGAGCTCGACACGCTCCGTGTCGGCCCCCTCGCCGCGCGAGCGCAGCTTTCGGGCAGGGGCATTTTTCCTGCGCAGCCCACGGATCCACTCGAACACTCTGACAGCTTAGCGCCGCAGCGATCGCCACGCGCGCATGCCCGGCGCGTGCGCGCGAGCGATCCCGGTCGAAACGAACCGCGGCAACGCTCCCCGCCGTACTCCGCGCGCGGGAATAGACTGGTCGTTGTACGTATTCACCGCCGGCGACGCAGGAGCGCCGGCCGCTGCGCTCTTCGGTATCACCGCGCAGCACCGCACCCCCGAAGGACGCACCCGTGACGACTTTTCTCGAACTCGGCATCGACCAAGACATGGTCGACGCGCTGGCCGGCAAGGGCATCATTGATGCTTTCCCGATCCAGGAGCAGACCATCCCGCTCGCGCTGACCGGGCAGGACATCATTGGCCAGGCGAAGACCGGCACCGGCAAGACCTTCGGCTTCGGTCTGCCGCTGCTGCAGCGTGTGGGCGCCTCCCCCGAGCCCGGCGTGCAGGCCCTCATCGTGGTGCCCACGCGTGAGCTCGCCGTCCAGGTGACCGAGGACCTCCAGCTCGCTGCGCAGGGCCGCGATGCAACCGTCGTCTCGATCTACGGTGGCAAGGCATACGAGGGCCAGATCGAGCAGCTCAAGGCGGGCGCTCAGATTGTCGTCGGCACCCCGGGCCGCCTGCTCGACCTCTCGAACCAGCGCATCCTCAACCTCTCGCAGGTACGCGAGATGGTGCTCGACGAGGCCGACAAGATGCTCGACCTCGGCTTCCTCGCCGACATTGAGAAGCTGTTCTCGAAGATTCCCGCGATCCGTCACACCATGCTGTTCTCGGCGACCATGCCGGGCACCATCGTGACGCTGGCGCGCCGCTTCATGTCGAACCCCGTGCACATTCGCGCGACGGATCCCGATGAGGGCGCCGCGCAGGCGAACATCGAGCACATCATCTACCGCGCGCACTCGCTCGACAAGGATGAGGTGATCGGCCGCATTCTGCAGGCCGAGGGCCGCGGGAAGACCGTCATCTTCATGCGCACGAAGCGCGCGGCGGCGAAGCTGCAGGAGGAGCTCGTGGACCGCGGCTTCAACGCGGCCTCGGTGCACGGCGACCTCAACCAGGAGCAGCGCGAGCGCGCCATGGCGGCGTTCAAGAGCGGCAAGAAGGACATCCTCATCGCTACCGACGTCGCTGCCCGCGGCATCGACGTCGACGACGTGACGCACGTGATCAACCACACCGTGCCCGACGAGGAGAAGACCTATCTCCACCGTGTGGGCCGCACGGGCCGTGCAGGCCGATCGGGCATCGCCGTCACGTTTGTCGACTGGGATGATCTCCACAAGTGGGCGCTGATCAACAAGGCGCTCGAGTTCGGCGTGCCGGAGCCGATCGAGACGTACTCGTCGTCGCCACACCTGTTCAGCGACCTGAACATCCCCGAGGGTTCGAAGGGACGCCTGAAGGCGACCCCTGTGAAGGAGCGGCCGGCCGGCGGTCGTAGCGCTTCGAGCGGGCGCGGCGAGCGTTCCGGTGAGCGTACGAGCGATGGCTCGCGCACGCGCCGTCGCACGCGCGACTCGAACCCGCAGGGCCCCGGCCGTCACGAGAGCCACGGCCACGAGCAGCACGGCCACGACGCGGATGGTGGCGGCGAGCCCGGTGCCCCGCTGCAGGCTGAGGGCGATGCCGCACCGCGTCGTCGTCGTCGCCGCCGCCGGGGTGGTTCCGGCCGCGGTGCCGAGGGGGCGGCAACCGATGGCACGAGCAACGCCACCGAGGGTGGCTCGGCTCCCGCCGGCGAGGCTCCCGCGGCCTAGGCAGACGCCACGCACTCGGGGCCCGGGATCACAGACGTGATCCCGGGCCCCGAGTGTTTTTTCCGCCGCACGCTCGAGGATCAGCGGGGCGTTGCGAGGCCAACGCGCAAGCGCGCCACGACCGCGGCGGGCGTCGTGCGCTCCCCCAGCCTGTTGGGCTTCCCTGCGCCGTGAAAGTCGCTGGCTCCGGTGCGTTCCAGGCCGAGTCGCTCGGCTGCCTCGGTGAGGGGCGGCACCCACTCCGCCCGGTGCTCCGGGTGATCGAGTTCCACGCCCCAGAGCCCGGCTTCGGCGAGCTCTGCGAGCTCGATCGGGTCTGTCGGGCGACGCTGGCGCATCGCGGCGGGGTGCGCCAGAACGGCCCGGCCCCCGGCAGCGCGCACCATGCGGATCGCGTCACGCGTGGCAATCGCGTAGGTGCCGAGATAGTACGGTGAGCCCGGAAACAGTACGCGCTCGAACGCAGTGCTGCGGTCCGCGAAGTAGCCCGCAGCCACGAGCGCATCGGCAATGTGCGGTCGCCCGACCGTGCGCTCGTTCTCGGCACCGACAACGTCCTCCCAGCTGATCCGGTAGTCGCGGGCCACTCGGCGCACCATCTCTCTCGCCCGTTCCAGGCGGGCACTGCGCACGAGCGCGAGAGCCTCGAAGAGTTCGGCTGCTGCGAGATCGATGCCGTAGGCGAGGAGGTGCCGGGACCGCCCGGCGTGCTCGGTAGTGATCTCCATGCCTGGCAGGAAGTCGATGCCGTGCTGCGCCGCCGCCGCCCGCGCCTCATCCCACCCGGAGACGGTGTCGTGGTCGGTGAGCGCGAAGCCGCCGAGCTGCAAACTGGCGGCTTCGCGCGCAATCTCCGCTGGTGTCGTGGTGCCATCCGAGTGCACGGAGTGTGTGTGCAGGTCGTAGCCAGCGGTCCCGGTCATTTCCTCATTCTAGGAGGTCTCGGTCGCCACTACGGCGCGGTGTACCCACCGTCAACGAGGTGGTAGCTGCCCGTGACGAACGAGGCGGCATCACTCGCGAGGAAGACGACAAGCTGTGCGACCTCCTCGGCACGACCCAGTCGTCCCATGGGGTGCTTCGCAATCAGCGCCGCCCGCGCCGCGTCGTCGGCATTCTTGAGGAGCGGAGTATCAATGTAGCCCGGACCTACTGAGTTGACCCGTACGCCCGTCGCCGCGTTCTCCAGCGCCGCAGTCTTCGTGAGGCCAACGACAGCGTGCTTGCTCGCCACGTACGCGGGCGAGTACGCGCTGCCGACGCTGCCCAAGATCGACGCCAGGTTGACGATTGCGCCACCGCCGTTGGCCTGCATTTGCGTGATCTGCGCGCGCGTTCCGCGGAACACCGCGGAGAGATTGATGTCGATGACCCGCTGCCAGTCATCATCGGTGTACGCCGCGGTCGGTGCGACGGCGCCGCCGATTCCCGCATTGTTCACGCCGATGCGAAGCGGCGCGAGCTTCTCCGCGGCGCGGACTGCCGCATCAATCACCTCCGTCGACCCGGCGTCGCCAACTACCGCGACCGCGGTGCCACCCGCGTCCGTGATCTCAGCGACAACCGCGTTCGCGGCGTCCTCCGAGAGATCCTGGACGACAACCTGGGCACCATTCTCGGCGAGCAGCAGCGCAACCGCGCGCCCAATGCCAGAACCTGCGCCGGTGACGATCGCCGAACGATCCGCAACATCATACGTAGCCATATTCACGTGCTCCATTCCGTTGGGTGTGGGCGGGATCACCGCCCAATCCAGACGATACTCCGCGGTGCTGAGCGCATGCCAGAGGGGTGCCAGCGTTCAGCCCGGGGTGAGAGGATGGGGGTATGACTGAGAGCGCGCAGACCACTCACGAGGTGGAGATCGACAACAGCAACCGGAGCACTACTCCGCAGACGAGCACATTTGCGGATTACATTTCGCAGCACTGGGCCGAGCGCCCCGAGGAACTGCCGGAGGAGCTGCCCGTCGCCGCGCACGCCGCGACGCGTCGCCGCGTGCTCGGCGCGCTCTTCCCGGGCGAGCGTCTCGTGATTGCGGCCGGCGCGATGAAGCAGCGGTCAAACGACACGTTCTACCCGTTCCGCGCCCACAGCGCGTTCGCGCACCTGACGGGGTGGGGCGCGGAGAGCGAGCCGGGCGCAGTCCTGGTGCTCGATCCCGCAGGCGAGTCGCACGAGGCCACACTGTACTTCCGCGAACGTGCGGGACGCGACAGCGACGAGTTCTTCGCGAACCCCGAGATCGGGGAGTTCTGGATTGGGCCGCGCCCCTCGCTCGGCCAGGTCGCTTCGGCGCTGGGCGTCCGCACGGCACACCTCGCTGAGTTCGCAGCCGCCGCGGGCGACCGCACGCTTGAGGATGCCGATCTTGCGCGTGCAGCCTCCGAGCTGCGGCTCGTGAAGGACGCGTACGAGATCGCAGAGATGCAGGCCGCGGTAGACGCAACCGCGCAGGGCTTTACGGAGGTCCTTGCCGCACTGCCGCAGGCGAGCGCGCACCCGCGCGGCGAGCGCATCGTCGAGGGCGTCTTCAATCAGCGCGCACGCCTCGACGGCAACACCGTCGGCTACGAGACGATCGCGGCCTCGGGTCCGCACGCGTGCACCCTGCACTGGATCCGCAACGATGGGCCGGTGCGCGCGGGTGACCTGCTGCTGCTCGACGCCGGCGTCGAGCTCGACAGCCTGTACACGGCGGACATCACCCGTACGGTTCCGGTCTCCGGTACGTTCTCCGAGGTGCAGCGTCGTGTGTACGACGCGGTGCTTGAAGCTGCCGATGCAGCGCGTGCGATTGTGCGCCCCGGCATCCGCTTCGGCGATGTGCACGACGCGGCGATGCAGGTCATCGAGGCGCGCACGCGCGAGTGGGGGCTGCTCCCCGAGGACGACGGCACGGCGTACTACCGCCGCTACATGGTGCACGGCACGAGTCACCACCTTGGCATGGACGTCCACGACTGCGCACAGGCGCGCCGCGAGATGTACATGGACGGCATCCTCGAGCCGGGCATGATCTTCACAATCGAGCCGGGTCTCTACTTCCAGCCGGACGACCTCACCGTGCCCGCGGAGTACCGCGGAATCGGCGTGCGCATCGAAGACGACATCCTCGTGACGGAGGACGGCTGCGTGAACCTTTCGTCGGAGATCCCGCGCACCGCGGACGACGTCGAGGCCTGGATCCGCAGCGCGCAGTCGTAGCCGCCCGGCGGCGTCCCACCTCGCGGTCACCCCTCAGCCGCGGAAATCCGGCTGAGGGGTTGTTGTCGCGGGGTGACGGGCCTGCCCGGTTAGATTTCCTCGCCGTCCGTGTAGCGCCAGCCAGCGCCGGCACGCGTGAACCGGCTTCGCTCCCGCTGCTCGAATCGTCCCTCGACGCCACGGCCAATCGCGGTGAAGGTCACGAAGCCCTCCGCGTCACCGGGGCCACCGCGGCTCGTGTCCGAAATGAAGAGCCGCCGCCACTCAACCGTGTCGTCGAGCTCAAGTTCGTCTGGTCGGGTGGCAGGATCCCAACTCTCGAGCAGGTAGTCGGTGAGGCCCAGCGCAAACGCTGAGAATCGCGAGCGCATCAATCGTTCGGGGCTCGGCGCGGGCGCCCCGGCGTGCAGCGCACCGCAGCACGCTGCGTAGCTCTCGCCGCTCCCGCAGGGGCAGAAATGTTCCCCGGAGGGCCCTGCTGCGGCGGTGCTCACGCGCTGGGCCCGCCGCGCAGCGCGCGCTCGAGCGTGTCGAGCCGCACACCGCCCAGCGCGAGCGCCTCGCGGTGGAAATCGCGCACATCGAAGTCGCGGCCGGCGGTCGACGCGCGCATCGCAGCCTCATCGCGCAGCTGCTCCCAGATGCGCTGACCCACCTTGTAGGAGGGGGCTTGGCCCGCCCAACCGAGGTAGCGGAGCACCTCGAAGCGAACAAAGCTGTCGTTCATGTTGACGTGCTGCGCCATGAAGGCGAACGCGGCGTCGCCATCCCAGGTCCCACCATCGGGGTGCGGCTTGCCGAGGTGCACGCCAATGTCGAGCACCACGCGGGCCGCACGCATGCGCTGACCGTCGAGCATGCCGAGGCGATCCGCCGGATCATCGAGATAGCCCAGCTGCTCCATGAGCCGCTCCGCGTAGAGCGCCCAGCCTTCGGCATGCCCCGAGCTCCCCGCGAGCTGTCGGCGCCACTCGTTGAGCACACCCCGATTCACGACCGCCTGACCGATCTGCAGGTGATGACCGGGAACCCCCTCGTGATAGACCGTGGTGAGCTCGCGCCAGGTGTCGAACTCGGTGACTCCCTCGGGAACCGACCACCACATGCGGCCAGGACGGGAGAAGTCGTCGCTCGGCCCGGTGTAGTAGATCCCGCCCTCCTGCGTCGGTGCGATCATGCACTCGAGCGCACGGATCTCCTCCGGGATGTCGAACTGCGTTGCCCCCAGCTCAGCGACGGCGCGATCGCTCGTCTCTTGCATCCACCGTTGCAGGGCCTCGGTGCCGTGCAACTTGCGGCTCTCGTCGCGCTCGAGTTGCGCAATCGCTTCGGCGACCACACCGGGGTGGCGCGCGCCGCCCGTGATCTCAGCAGCAATACGCTCCTGCTCGTCGACCATGCGCGCGAGCTCCTCGATCCCCCACTCGTAGGTCTCGTCGAGGTCGACTTTCGCCCCGAGGAACGCCTCGGATGCGAGCTCGTAGCGCTCCCGCCCGAACGCGTCTGTGGTTGGCGCGACGGGCGCAAGCTCACGCTCCAGGTAGTCGGCCGTCTCGGCATACGCAGCAGAGGCGGCTGCAGCAGCGGCCTCGAGCTCCTCGCCACGGCCCGCAACCAGTTGCCCGAAAAAGCCGGGAGTCGCGGGCGTGCCGGCGGTGCGGCGCGTCTGCGCAGCAACCTCGGTGACCTGACGGAGGGCCGGGGCGAGCCCCTGCGCCGCTCCGGCGCCGAGGGCCGCGCGGTACCCGGCGAGCGCGGCGGGAATGGCGCGCAGCCGCTCGCCAATGTCGCCCCATTCTGCGTCGCTTGCGGTCGGCATCAGATCGAAGCTGTCGCGGATCTGTTGCAGCGGCGACTCGATGACGTTGAGGTCTCGGAGCGCTTCTCCCGCGGCATGCTGCGCGAGGCCCAGGGTGAGCTCCGAGCTCAGGTCCGCCTGCGTAACCGCGTCGACGGAATCGACGGGCGTCGCCGCCTGGAGCTCGGCGAGCGTGGCTCGCTGCGCATCCGCGAACCTTTCAGCCCCCTCGGGCGAGTAATCAGGCAGTCCGCCGCCCGCGCGGCCGATGTACGTGCCAATCGTCGGATCGTGCGCAACGAGGGTGTCAACCCACACCTCTGCGATGCGATCAATGGGTGTCTGCTCCCGCGAATTCGTCATGTCTCCAGCCTAGGCGCCCCTGGCACGCCGCGGGGCAGATTGCTCGTCCCCGAAAGCAGGGTAGGATGACAGTATTGGCGTTCTGCGCCCACCGACCACCCGCGAGGAGTAACACGTGAAGATCCGCACCCGCATCGCTACCGCCGTGACCGCAGCGCTCGCTTCGGTGTTCGTCGCAGCCCCGGCGTTCGCGTCCGGCGCAGCCGACACCACCGACTCGATGTTCTCGTCGGCCGGCCAGCCCGTCGACGTCGTTGCGATCTCGATCGTTGGCGTGGTGCTGCTCGCGGTCGTGCTCATCGGCTCGACGCTTATCGGCAACCTCTTCGAGAAGAAGTAAGCTTCTCTCACAACAACAAACGGGGCGGGATCCACTTGGATCCCGCCCCGTTTGCGTTCTGGTGCGCAGTGCGCGCCAGAACGACAAGTTACTCCCCGCGCAGCACGCGGAAGCCCGCAACCGCAGAGTCGACCGCACCACGCACGTAGCCGGTCGGTGAGGCGGCAACCGCCTGCAGGAACGCCACCGTGTCCGCGGTTATCTCCTCACCGGGCAGCAGGTTCGGGATGCCGGGCGGGTAGGCCGCGAGCGTATCCGCCGAGATGCGTCCGATCGCGTCGGCCGCCGGAACGACCTCGCTCTCCGAGAAGTATGCGTCCCGCGGACGCACGCGCAGCGGGCCAGCCTCAGGAAGCGAGGGGAACGCAATCGCGTCCGCAGCGGGCAACGTGGCTGCCTCGTCGGCCACAGCCGACAGGGCCGTCATGAAGCGCTCAACATCGATCGTGCGCAGCGCCCCGAGCACCGCCACCACGCTCGTCGCGGTGGACATCTCCAGGTAGACGCCGTGCTCATCAGTCATGCGGCCACGGACCCAGTGCCCGCTCTGCCCGAGGCGGGACACATCGATCGGCACGCGCAACAGGTCGGTCTCAGTGATGTCGGCGTAGGCGTCGAAGCCATCGCTGATCACAGCGAAGCGCTCGTCGGCCCGCAGCCGCTCACGGATCTCCTTCGCGGCGGCGACCGTCGCGCCAATGCGCGCTTCCCCGAGCACGAGCGCGCGGCGCGCGGTGTCGAGCGAGGACATGAGGATACCGCTCATCGAAGTTGACGCGGTCATCGAGAACGCGCGTGCAACGAGCGGCTCCAGCCGCTCGGCGTAGGGCCCGTGCCCCAGGTGCAGCATCGCCGACTGCGTGAGCGAGCCCGCAAGCTTGTGCGTGCTCGAGATCACGAGGTCGGCGCCAAGCCGCGCGGGCGACTCCGGCAGCTCCGGATGGAAGCCGAAGTGGGCGCCCCAGGCGCCGTCGACGATGATCGCCGCGTCGTGCGCGTGAGCAACCTCTGCGAGCCCAGCAACGTCTGCCGTCGAGCCGAAGTAGCTCGGCGACACTACGAGGACGCTCGAAACGGGGCGGCCCGCTTCGGCCTCACGACGCAGCGCGTCGTCAAGCATCTGCGGCGTGAGCCCGTGTGCAATCCCGTGGCGCTCGTCTACATTGGGCGATACGAACGACGGGATGAGCCCGGACAGGAGCACGCCGTCCGTGAGGCTCGAGTGCATGCTTCGCTGAATGAGGATCCGCTCCCCCAGCCCGCGGACCGCGATCGCCGCGGTGCGGTTGGCCTGTGACGCACCGTTCGTGAGGAACCAGGTGCGCTTGGCACCCCACGCATCGGCGGCGAGGCGCTGCGCTTCGACGAGCGGCGAGTCATCTCCGAGGTCGATCCCGGAGAGCATGAGGGGCACGTCGAGCTGCGGGACGCGCGGCCCGTAGAGCTCTGCGAGGTGCTGCGCACCCGCCTCGGGGTCGTTGCCGTGGCCGGGCACCATGAAGGAGAGCGGGCTCGAGTCAGCGAAGCGCTGCAGCGCCTCAGCGTAGGGCGCGCGTTCGTGGCCCGCGCCAATGCGGGGAGCGGTTGCGGGGGCGGAGGTTTGTGTGGGCACGGCCGCGCCATCCTGGAGGACGGGGGCAGTGGTGTTCGAGTCGTGGTGCAGCATGGTGCCAGAATGCCCGTTCGCAGCCGCGGCGAGAACCCCGGAAACCCCTCCCGGGCCCCATATACTGTCTTGAACGCGCACGGGAAGGGACCCGGGTGCGGTCCAGAAGGATTGGGGATACTCGATGATCGACCTCCGCCAGCTGCAGGCGCTCAGCGCCGTCGCCGCAGAGGGTTCCGTTGCCCGCGCCGCGACCCGACTGGGGTGGAGCCAACCCACCGTCGACTATCACCTCCGCAATCTCGACCGCCTGGTCGGCGCAGACCTCACCACACGCAGTACGCGCGGTTCGAAGCTCACCACCGCCGGAACACTGATGCTTGAGCGGGGCGAGGAGATTCTCGGGCTCACCGATCGCGCGCTCACGGATGTGCGCGATCTCGCACAGCTCGGCCGGATCCGGCTCCGCTTTGGCACCTTCCCCACGGCCGCAGCCCGCCTCCTCCCGGGAATTGTCAGCCGCGTCAGCGAGCTTGGGATCGAGCTCGACGCGCACCTCGAGGAGCTTGCGCCGCTCGTCACGCGTATCAACCAGCACACCCTCGACGCCGCGCTTGTGTACGCGGCGGGTGGCTACCAGCTGCCCTTCCGCGCTGAGGTGCACACGACGCACCTGTTCACTGACCCGATGTTGCTTGCGCTTCCCGCGGCTCACCCCGCCGCGCACCACGCGGTGTTCGACCGCGCGACGCTGCTCACCCTGGCCGAGGACAGCTGGGTGATGGGGTCCACGCCTGGCGACACGCTTGATGATCTCGTGCGTGAGGTGTTCCTCGCTGAGGGGCACAAGATCGATGTCGCCATCCGCACGGATGACTACTCGGTAGTGCTTGGCCTCATCGCCGCGGGGATGGCGGTGGCGCTCGTCCCCAGCTTGGTGAGCAACCAACCGCCGGAGGGCGTGGTGCTCCGCCCGATCGAGGATCCGCGTTTCGCGCGCGAGCTGCTGCTTGCGGCACCGGCGGGGCCAAGCGGCCCCTCCGCAGCGGTGCGCCAGCTCGCAGAGGCGGTGCGTCGCTCGATCAGCGCACTCGGCTGATCCGCCGCCTACGCTGCGGAGAGCCCCGCGGGGGGTGCGTAGCGCGCGGAGCGCGAGTGCCTGGCTCGCCGCGAAGAGCGCGACATCGAGCGCGATCGCGACAATCGCGAGCACAATGAGCGAGCTCGCCGCCGTCACCGCGGCGAACGCGACAAACAGCCCGAGAACGAAGCAGTACGCGGCGTCGATGCGGAGGCTCCAGGTGCCGAGCGCGCGGCCAGAGATGCGGGTCATGCCCCCAGGTCTGCCACGGCGCCCGGCCTCAGGACACTAGTGCGCGGCGGGCGCACCCTCCGCTTCTTCCGGCTTCGAGATGAAGAACGCGAGCACCACTGGGATGAGCGCGATGCAGGCCGCCGTGAAGAAGGCCGCGTTCGCACCGGGTGCCCCCGCGTCGGCGGTGGGCAGCCCCTCGGCCTCGCCAGCGTGCAGGAAGCCCGAGTAGATCGAGATGAGCACCGCGGTGCCGGCGGCTCCGGCGACCTGCTGCAGCGTGTTGAGGGCGGCTGAACCGTGCGAGTAGAGCGAGCGGTCGAGCGAACCGAGCGACGCTGAGAAGAGCGGCGTGAACGAGCTTGCGAGGCCGACCGACATCGCGATCTGCACGATCATGAGGAACCACATGGGAGTGTGCGTCCCCACGGTCGAGTACACGAACATCGCCGCGGCGATGAGGATCGTGCCCGGGACAAGCAGCGTCCGCGGACCGCGCGCATCGTAGATCCGCCCCATCACGGGCCCGAGCAGCCCCATGATCACGGAGCCCGGGAGCAGCACAAGGCCCGCGGCCGTCGGGTCGAGCCCCGCGACGTTCTGCAAGTACAGCGGCAGCAGCGAGAACGTACCGAACATCGCGAGCGAGATCACCGCCATGATGATCACCGCGACAACAAAGTTGCGCGAGGTGAACACGCGCAGATCGAGCAGGGCATCGTCCTTCTTCTGCAGTGCGAGCTGGCGCCACACAAACAGGCCGAGGAATACGGCTCCGCCCACGATGACCGCCCACGGCGGCAGCACGCCGGACGCGCCGTGGCCGCCCAGCTGGCTCAGCCCGAACACGATGCCACCGAATGCGAATGCCGAGAGCACGATCGACAGCACATCGATCGGCGCATTCGTCGTCTCACCCAGGTTGGTCATCCACTTCGCGCCGAGCGCGAGCGCGACGAGCGCGATGGGGAGGATGATGCCGAACAGCCACCGCCAGCCGAGCGAGTCGAGCACCACTCCGGAGAGGGTGGGGCCGAGCGCCGGGGCGAGGCTGATCACGAGCCCAACACGTCCCATCATGCGGCCGCGCGAGTGCGCAGGCACGACATTCATCACGGTCGTCATGAGCAGCGGCATCATGATGCCAGTACCCGCGGCCTGCACCACGCGGCCTGCAAGCAGCGTCGAGAAGCCTGGCGCGATCAGACAGATCGCCGTGCCCACGATGAAGGTGCTGATGGCCGCGAGGAACACCTGACGGGTGGTGAAGCGCTGCAGCAGGAAGCCGGTGGTCGGAATCACCACGGCCATTGTCAGCATGAAGGCGCTTGTGAGCCACTGGCCCAGCTCGGGCGGGATCCCGAGGCTCGCGTTCAGCGCGGGGATGGCGATCGCCATCGTCGTTTCGTTCAGGATCGCCACAAACGCGGCGACGAGCAGCAGCCAGATGACGCGCATCCCTGCGGGGTCGATGGCGTCAGCTGGCTGCTGCGGCACGCGAATGGAATCGGTGTCGGGGGTCACGAGAGAAAGCTCCTTGGAGGGCGTGAAGACGGACCCGCCCCGGGAGGAGTGTTCGGCCGATTCCTCGGAGGCAGACGTATTAGTCTACCCACAAATTGGCCGGTGTTGGGCTGTGACCTGGAAGATTATGCGTCGAAGGGGTCGCGAAGTCGCGCGAGGAACTCGCGGGTCTCCGCGCGCTGCGGCGCTTCGAAGATCTGCTCGGGCGGGCCCGACTCGATGATCACGCCGTCCTTCAGGTACACGACTCGGTCGGCGACGCGACGCGCAAACGACATCTCGTGCGTGGCCATCACGATCGTCGAGCCGCTCGCCTTCAGCTCGCGCACGAGATCGAGCACTTCGCCGACGAGCTGCGGATCGAGCGCGCTCGTGATCTCATCGAGGAGCAGCAGCTCGGGATCGGTGGCAACCGCGCGGGCGATCGCCACACGCTGCTGCTGGCCACCCGAGAGCCGATCAGGGTACTCGTCCGCCTTGTCGGCCAGGCCGATTCGCGCGAGGAGCGCGCGGCCCGTCGCCTCGGCGTCTGCGCGTGGGGTGCCAAACACCTTGCGCGCGGCGAGCGTCACGTTGTCGAGCACGTTCATGTGCGGAAACAGGTTGTAGTGCTGGAACACGACACCGATGCGTGCGCGCACGGCGTCGGTGTGTGCACGCGGGTCGGTGATGTCCTCGCCGCTCAAGAGGATCTGCCCATCGTCGATCTGCTCGAGCAGGTTCACGGTCTTCAGAAGCGTCGACTTCCCCGAGCCGGAGGCGCCAATCAGCACCACGACCTCATGCTGGGCGACGGTGAGGTCGATCCCGCGCAGCACGGGGTGGTCCCCGAAACGCTTGTGCACGCCGCGCACCTCAAGCACGGGTGTGGGTGCGGTGGTGTCCGCCGGGGCAGGCCCGGGGTCTTGCGCGGTCACACCGCACCTCCGATCTGCTCGCGCTTCTGAGCGCGGGCGGTGACCCAATCGGTGAGCCGCACGAACGGCCACGACATGAGCACGAACAGGATGCCAGCGACGACGTAGGGGGTGAAGTTGTAAGCCGTCGCAACCTCGATCTGCGCGGCGCGAATCGCATCGACGGCGCCGAGCACCGAAATGAGACCGACGTCCTTCTGCATTGAGACGAAGTCGTTCATGAGCGCGGGCGTCACCTTGCGCACGGCCTGCGGCATCACCACGAGGCGCAGGGTTTTGCTGTGGCTGAGCCCCAGCGAGCGAGCCGCGAGCCGCTGCGACGGGTGCACCGCGTCGATGCCGGCGCGCAGCACCTCCGCAACGTACGCGGAATAGCAGAGGATCAGCGCGATGGCGCCCCAGAACTGCGCCGGCATGCGCCCGGTGAGCCCGAGGCCCGGGATCCCGAAGCCGACGAGGTAGAGCACCAGCAGTACGGGAATGCCTCGGAAGAGGTCGGTGTACGCAGCCGCAAACAGCCGGAGGGGTGTAAACACCGCGCCCTTCAGCGTGCGCGCGATGGCGAGCAGCGTGCCGAAGATCGCCACACCGATCACCGCGACGACGAGCACCTGAATGTTGAGCCAGAGCCCTTCGAGCACGCGCGGCAGCGAGGCGATCGCGACGGCGGGATCGAAGAAGGTCTCGCGTACGCGGTCCCAGCCGGGGCTGTTGACGATGACGATCGCGATGACGCCGGCGAACACGAGCGTGCTTGCGAGGCTCACCAGGATGGAGCGCTGCTTGCGCGAGCGGCGGAACGCGCGGCGTTCCAGCTCAATCGCGCTCACGGCGAAGCCGCCGATGTCGGTGGATCCGACGCCGGCGGCCTGCGAAGCTGGGGTGGGGTGACTCACGCGGGGTTACTTCAGAACCGGGGCGCCCTGGTCGGCAACCCACTTCGCGATGAGTTCGTCGAGCGTGCCGTTCTCGCGGAGCGTGTCAACGGCCTTCGTCACGTCGGCGGTGAGCTTCGAGTCCTTCGGCAGCACGATCGCGAACTCGTCGCCGCCCTCGGTGGAGTCGAGCTGTCCGACGATCACACCGTCGTCGAGCTGCGCGTCGCGCACATAGAAGGCGCCCGGCAGGTCAGTGACGAGGGCATCGATGGTGCCGTTCTTGAGCGCAGCAACCGTGTCATCCACGTTGTTGAAGACCTGCAGCTTCTGGGTGGGGGCGATGATCTCTTCAGCAACGAGGAGCGACGTGGTACCCGAGGCGACGCCGATCACCGAGTCCTTGAGGTCCGCGAGGCTCGTTGCCTTCGCGGCGTCCGTGCCGCCGGCAGCCACAACGGCCTGCGTGGTCACGAAGTACGGCGAGGAGAAGTCAACAGCCTTCTTGCGCTCGTCGTTCACCGAGAACTGCTGCAGGTTGAGGTCGAAGTCCTTCGGGCCCGGCGCGATCGCGGCGTCGAAGCTGGTGCGCACCCACTCGACGTCCGTCTTCTTGTAGCCGAGCTCGTCGGCAACCGCGTATGCCACGGCAGCCTCGAAGCCCTCGCCGCTCGCGGGGTCGTTGTTCAGCACCCACGGCGCGTACGCGGGCTCACCGGTCGCGATCGTGAGCTTGTTGGGCGTGACCGTTGCCGAGTCAGTGCCACCCGCGCAGCTCGTGAGCGCGAGGAGTGCGGCGGCGCCAACAGCGACGGCTGCGGCGAGGCGGGACGTGCGAGACATGGAGAACTCCTAGAGAGGTGCGGAGGACGTGCGGGCGCACGAAACCGGTCCGCGCGTATGCCCCCAGTCTACGAGATGTCAGACCACCTCGCGCGCGGGGCGTCACGCACCGTCATACGCGGAGCCCGCGCGGTGGCGACCCTGTTTAGACGCCGGGCGCCCGGAAGCGCTCAACACCATCGACGATGGTGCGCCGGGCACGGCCCGCCCCGTCCTCCACCAGCTCAGCGAGCGCCACGTCGGGGTCGGTCGTTCCGACCGCAAAGAATGCCAGGTCGGCAACCGCCCCGACGCCCAGCTGTCCGAGCCGCCCCTTCCCCACGTGCAGGCCGAGCGCCGCGGCGCCCCCAAGGGTCGCAGCCCCAAACAAGCGCTGGTGCAGATCATCGCCGCGGTAGCCCTGCGCACGCGCCACCTTGTAGAGCGTCGCCACGTCGGCGAGCAGATCCAGTGACGGCGATGAGGAGAGCGAGTCGGTGCCCACGGCAATCTGATTGCCCTCGCGGAGGTACGCCGCTACCGGGGGCATGTCGAGGCCGATCACCTCGTTCGACCGCGGACACAGGGCCACGCTCGTGCCGCGGGCGCGCAGCAGCGCACGGTCTTCCGCACTCACGTACACGCCGTGCGCAATGTGGCAGTCTGGCCCGAGCACGCCCAGGTGGTCGACGAACTGCGTGGACGACACCCCGATGCCGTGGGAACGCAGGGCGCGGAAACTGTCGGCCTCAAGCTCCGGCCACTCGCCGTGACCACCGGGACCCGCGTAGCCGTCAATCCCGTCGAACTCGCGCTCCATGTGCGCCTCAGCGAGGTGAATGTGGAGGCGCAGCCCCTCCTCGCGCACGATGTCCGGCAGTTCAAGGAGCGGCTGCACCTCAAGCGAGTACGGGGCATGCGGCGAAACACCTGCCCCGGGCGGGGTGGGGATACGGCGCAACTGCTCACGCACCTCTTCGCGCGCGGCCTCGTCCCAGTCCTCGTTGCTCTTGCCGTAGACCTCCCAGTACGCGATGCCGTGCATGCCCGCATCGTGCAGCGCGCTCAGCGCCTCGCGGTCGGTGACGACGTCGGCGGCGGCGGTGACCCCGGCGGAGAGGCTGAGCTTCGCACCCGCTGCGGCGGCGGCACCCCAGTCGTGTCCGCCGCGGTCGTACACCACATCGAACGCGTCACCCCAGTCATCGAAGCCGGTGTAGTTGCGGGCAGCCACCTCGGCCATGTGCGTGTACTGCAGGTGGGTGTGCGCGTTCACGAGCCCCGGCGCGATCACACCATCCCATCGCTCTTCGGTGTATGCGGCCCCGCGGGCAGCGAGCGCCTCGCGCACCCAGCGCCGGTCACCGACGTGCAGAATCCGATCCCCCTGCACGGCCACCGCACCGTCGGTGATCCGAGGGCTCGTCACCGGGAACACGAGAGGGGAGCTATATACAACGATTGCGGGATCAGTACTCACCCCAAAAGTCTAGCCGCGGGGTGCGTCGGCCCGGCTGCGATACCGGTGAACGCGCCAGGGCTGCGCCGCACCGCCCGCGCGGTCCGAGCGGACCGGGCGCGCCGGCGCACCGCCGCGAGCATTGAGCGCGGCGCGCGCCACGCGTTCCTCCTCGGCGACCGAAAGCGCGTGGACCCCCGGCGGCAACGGCGTCTCGAGCAGCCGCAGCAGCGCGGCAAGCTGCGTGGCAAACGACAGGTCCATCACCTCGATGGGATTGCCCTCCGCCGCAGAGTAGTTCACTCCCCCACCCTCGGCGAGCACGAGTGGGCCCGCGTCTGCACCGGGTGCGAGCCACTCAGCAACCCGGGCGCCACGTGAGCGGTGCGTCCACCCGGTTTCGGCGAGCGTGTCGAGCGCAAGCTCATCGTCAATCCCCCCGGCGACTGCGACGATCGTGCCGGGGCGCAGCAGCGCGAAGCCCGCGGCGTCAAGCGTGTGCCACACGCCGGTCGCGCTCACGACCACATCCGCCTCGGGCAGGGCACGCTCGCTTGGCTGCGCGTCGAAGCCGTCGTGCAGCGCCGCGAGCGCGCGAACGGGATCTGGCTCGACGACGGTGATCCGCGCGCCGAGTGCCGCAGCGAAGCGTGCCACGCCCTGACCCACTGGGCCGTAGCCGAGCACCGCCCAGCGGGTGCCACTGAGCCCCGCGTAGTGCGGGTCGGCAGCATCCCAGACATCTGCGAGCGCGAACACGCAGGACTGCCCCGTGCCGATGAGGTTGTCAAAGCCGGTCTTCGTGCGCGCATCGTTCACGGCGATGACCGGTATCTGGAGTTCGCCGTCAGCCGCCATCTCATGCAGCGGCCGCACGCCGCTCGTCGTCTCCTCGGCAGCTGCGCGCAGTGTGACGAGCGCCTCGGGCTGCTCCGTGTGGGCCAGGCGGATCAAGTGCGAGCCGTCGTCGATGAGCAGTTCGGGGCGCCAGGCGAGCACCGCCGCGGCGTGCCGTGCGTCGCATTCCCGCACGGTCCGCGCGGAATCCTCGTCAACTGCGGCGAGCGCGGTGGTGGGCGCGAACACTGCAACGCGCCCCGTCGCCGCGAGCGCCGCAGCGACCTCCGGGTCGGTCTCGCTGACCGCGCTGAATACAGCGACCTCGCACCCGGCGTCCGCAAGCGCGAGCGTGAATGCGGCGGTTTTCGGCTCGAGCACCAGGCTCACCGCGATGCGCGGGGCGTGATCCCCGGTCGCCTCGGCGAGCGTCTGGGCGAGCTGCGCGGTTGCCGGCATGCCCTGGGCGGCCCACGCGATCCTCGCCTCGGCTGAGGCAGCGCGCGGCGATGCGAGGGAACCGTCGAGCCCCACGCGCACCGGGGGCAGAGCGCCCGCCTGCGATTGCGCAGCCGCCCGAGTATCTGCGCCCGCAGGCCTCGCGTCGATGCCTGCCGTGTCCGCAAACGCGAACTCGACGGTGGGGTGGGCCGCAGGGGCGGTACGCACGCCCATGCGCTGCAGCGCGGTGTGCAACAGGTCTCGCTGCGTGGGATCGCTGAGCTCTACGCTCGCCACGCCGCCCGCGAGCATTCGGTTTCCCGCTCGCGCCGCCGCGCGCAGCGCGCGTTCAACGGCGAGCTGCGGCGTTCCCGCGATCCCGCTCGAGAGGGCCTCGGTGCCAGTGTTCGACTCAGTCACGGTCCGTGGTGTCCTTCTCGTTGGTGTCCGGGGACTTCGAAGTTGATTTCGCTGCACGCTCGTCCGCAAGCTGCTTGGCGCGCTCTGCACACGCGGCGTCGGGGTCGTCGGGGAGTTCGAGCGCGGCGCGCGCGGCAGCGGCGGCCGCACCGCTCTCGCCCGCACCATCCCAGGCGTAGTCGAGCACAGCCGCAGCGTCGAGTTCCGCGAGTTCACGCGCCTGCGCGCGGTCGCTCAGCAGCGTGGCGCGCACCGCCTCAACCTCGTCGCTTGCCGCACGCGGCCATACGGAACGCTCGGGGTCCAGGCGCTTCGCGCCCTCGCCGCTCGCCTGTGCGACTTCAGTGAGCGCTTCAGCGAGCGGGGCGACGTCGCGGTCGCCGAGCGTCACGGCGATGCGGAAGCGTTCGAGTGCGGCGTCGGCCCGATCCCACGCCTCGTTCACCGGGCACACTGCGTCGAGGTAGGCCGTTCCTGCTTCGCTCGCCGAGAGCACCTCGGGTTCTGGCTCGGGCGCGCCCGAGCAGCCGCTCAGCGCCACCGCCGCCAGAAGCACGAGAGCAGCACTCGACACACTTCCCCCGGCCAGGCGCGACTTCTTTCCCATGGCCTCAGAATATCTCGTGCGTTCTCCCCACCCCGAAGTTAGGCTGAGCACATGGCCAGATATCTCACCGAAGACCAGGCTGCTGTCGATGGCTTTCTCATCGTGCACGACCCGGAGAACTCGGGATTCATCATCACGCACACCGTCGAAGGCGAGCCGGTGCGCTCCATCGGCTACGCGCACTACACGCTCAGCGGCGAGCCGCTCGCCGGGGGTGCCGCAGACTCGAACAGCGCGGGCACCATCAACTTTGACAGCACCCTCGTCGACGATGCGTACCGCGGTACGGGGCTTTCCGGTCTGCTCGCGCATCGCGCCGTGACCGATGACATCGTGCGCGGGCGACGGGTACTCGCGTCGTGCTGGTTCATCGACGGCTATCTGAAACGCCACCCGGAGCTCCTCGAGCAGGCCGGCGCCGTCACGTAGCGCGTGCCCAGCCCGCAGCGGGGTCGCGGTGGGCGGAGCGCACGGGGCGCTGATTACCGGATGCGCTTCCGATAGATTGCGATGGCACTCGCATACGCCACCGCGAGAATCGCGATGAGCCACGCCAGCGCGACCCAGATCTCGGCGCCGACCGGGGCGCCCGTCACGAGTGCCCGAATCGTGTCGACAATCGACGTGACCGGCTGGTGTTCGGCAAACCAGGCCACCGGCCCGGGCATCGACGCTGTAGGGACGAACGCTGAGCTAATGAATGGCAGGAAGATCAGCGGGTAGCTGAACGCGCTCGCTCCGTCCACGGTCTTCGCCGACAGCCCGGCGATCACCGCGACCCACGTGAGCGCGAGTGTGAACAGGACGAGGATTCCGGCGATCGCGAGCCAGGCCCCCGCCGTGGCCCCGGTGCGAAAGCCGAGCAGCAGCGCGACGCCGATCACGAGCGCGACGGAGACGAGGTTCGCGGCAAGCGAGGTGAGCACGTGTGCCCACAGCACACTGGAGCGCGCAATCGGCATCGACTGGAACCGCTCAAAGATGCCACCCTGCATGTCAAGGAAGAGCCGGTAGGCAGTGTAGGCAACACCCGACGCGATCGTGATGAGCAGAATGCCCGGGAGCATGTAGGTGATGTAGGACTCGTCGGAGCCGGTGTGGATCGCCCCACCCAGCACGTAGACGAAGAGCAGCATGAGCGCGATCGGGGTGACCGCGGTGGTGATGATCGTGTCGGGGCTGCGCACGATGTGTCGCAGCGATCGGCCGGTCAGCACCCGCGTATCGCTGAGTGCGTGGGAGGTCATTGGTCTTCCTTTCCGTGCGAGTCCGTGTCACTGGTGTGTGAGCTGGCGCCCGGAGCCCCAATCAGCGCGAGGAATACGTCCTCCAGCGACGGGCGCTGCTCGACGAGTTCGCGCGTCGGCGCGGGAAGCAGTCGCTGGAGCTCGCTGAGCGTGCCCTCCTGGATGATCGTGCCCTCGTGCAGGATCGCAATGCGATCCGCGAGCCGCTCGGCCTCCTCGAGGTACTGGGTGGTGAGGAGCACGGTCGTGCCGCCGCGGGCGAGCTCGGCAATCATGTTCCACACCTCGATGCGCGCCTGCGGGTCGAGGCCCGTGGTCGGCTCGTCGAGAAACACAATGGAGGGCTCCCCCACCAGACTCATCGCAATGTCAAGGCGCCGCCGCATTCCGCCCGAGTAGGTGGCCGCGCGCCGGCCACCCGCTTCGGTGAGCGAGAACCGTTCCAGGAGTGCATCGGCAATGTCGTACGGCTGAGGCAGATGCCGCAGCCGGGCAACGAGCACGAGGTTTTCTCGTCCCGTGAGCACCTCGTCGATTGCGGCGAACTGACCAGTGAGGCTGATGGCGCGGCGCACGTCGGCGGGCTGTGCGCCAACGTCGAAGCCGCCGACGTGAGCGGTGCCACCGTCCGCGCGGAGCAGCGTCGCAAGGATGCGCACAAGCGTGGTTTTGCCCGCACCATTGGAACCGAGGAGCGCGCACACGGTGCCCTGCGCGACGTCGAGGTCCACGCCCCGGAGCACGGGGAGTTCTCCGAACGACTTCTCGATCCCGCGGATGCGGAGTGCGGGCAGGCTCACCGCCGACGGCCGGGCCGCCAGCGCGCCAGCACCGGACTGCGGTGGCCAGGAGTCACTCATGGCGCACCTCTGGGGTGCCAGCATCCTCACCGAGCGCCGTCGCAACCGACGCGCGCAGCCGCGCCCGCTCCTTGTCGATCCATTCTTTGCCCCGGTATGCGAGTGCGAACTCCTCGGCAAACGTCACCGGATCCTCGCCGAGTACATCGCGCACCGGTGTGCCATCAATCGCTGCGCGCTCCCAGAGGTCGACGTGGTCCGACAGCATGGCGACGAGTGTCTCGCCCTCGGAGATCCCGGCGTAGTAGGTGAAGTAGCGCTGGAGCGCCAGAGCGGTCGCCCGGTACGGCTCCGGCAGCGCGTCCACCCGCGCCATGTCGGCGCGGTACTGCTTCTTCTGCTCGAGAGACCCGGTGAGAGTCTCGATCCATTTTGCGGCCATGATTAGGCTCCTTTAGCGGTGGTGTGGGTGGTGGTGTTCGCGCGAAGCGCGGTGATGCGGGCGGAGAGGCTGTCCCAGGTCTCCCAGAACTCTGCGAGCTGGGTTTCCCCCGCGGCCGACAACGCATAGACCTTGCGGGGCGGCCCCTTCTCGGAGGGCACCTTCTCCACATCAACGAGCCCCCGCCGCTCGATGCGCACGAGGAGCGCGTACACCGTGCCTTCTGCGATGTCAGGAAAGCCGGCGCCGCGCAATCGCGCGGTGATCTCGTACCCGTACGTTGGGTTGCCCGACAAGATCGCGAGCACGATGCCCTCGAGCGTGCCCTTCAGCATCTCGGTCATCTGGTTTGCCACGGCGCCTCCTACTCAGCGTCACTAACTACCACTACACAGTAACACCGAGTACCGGTACATAGCAACACCGAATACCGCGCACGCTGCACCCCGTCCCTGCGCACACAAAAGACGCCCCTCTCGTTTCTGAGAGGGGCGTCACGCCGCGGCCGTACACGCGGCAGGGCACGAACTAGGAACTGGTGCGATCCTTGCGCTTAAAGAGGCGCGGTCGATCCTGCTTGCCGCCCGGAGCTTCTGCCACGTGCTCCTGAATGAGCGCCGTCAAGTCTTTCTCAATGAGCTGCTGAATGCGGCTGTCGCGCGCATCGCGGTACTCCTCCGAGTCGCCACCACTGTAGTAGGGGTGGGTCGCGCGTTCCTTGAGCGAATCACCAATCTCATCCCACGCCATCGAGCGTGCGCGCTCCGCGGTTGCACGCAACGACTCCTCGTCGGCCGCGCGGGCGTGCAACTCGGCCGCAACCTGCTCGTACACCTCTTGGCGGTGCTTGAGCGTGCGGTTGTCGTCGTTGCCGTAGTCCGATTCGCTCCAGGAGCTGCGCCCAGTGTCACGAATCTCGCCGCGCATGCGCGCAATGTGTCGCGCATCTCGCTCACGCTCCGCGGCCAGATCCTCTGTCGCCGTGCGCACCATCTCAATGATCTGCGCCTCGTCGTAGTCGACGTGCTTTTGCAACGCGTTCATGATGATCGCGTTCTTCACCGTCATTCGGACCGCAACATCGGCGACGAGCAGCCCCTGCTCCACGATCTCCTCGACGGGGGCAAGCACCCGCTTCGGCAGCCGTCGCAACGGGCGCGCACCGCCGCGTTTGCGCTTCTTCGACCAGCCGAACACTGTGCTCCTCTCGCGCGCCCGCGTGGGCACACGTCCATTATCCAGGATCGGGCGGCACTCGCGTAGCACCTCGGGCACAGTGTTGGGCCGCGGGTTGACGCAGACGCGCACAGGCGCACGTCCCACAGCCTCCCGCGCGACCGCCGGAACACGGCGAGACCCGATCCCGATCTGATCCCTGTGCAGGAGCTGGGCGCGAAACGAAAGCGAGTGTGCGAAACTGGAAATGACCCCGACGCAGGGGTGCGGACGAGGGAGCAGTACCCGCACACTGACGACTGCCAGAGAGATGTCATTGTGACCCTCGCATGGATTGCGTTGATCCTGAGCGGCATGTTGGAGGCGGTCTGGGCGACCGCACTCGACGCCTCGAAGGGCTTCCGGAAGCTGTGGCCCACCGTCACCTTCCTCGCTTCATACCTCGCCAGCATGGCTGGCCTCGCCTACGCCATGAGCGTGATTCCCGTTGGCACCGCCTATGCCGTGTGGGTCGGGATCGGTGCGGTGTTGACCGCCGCGTGGGCCATGCTCACGAAGAAGGACCGCGCCACCGTGCTGCGCGTCGCACTGCTCGCTGGCCTCATCGCCTGCGTGGTGGGCCTCAAGGCGGTGAGCTAACCATGGCTGAGTACATCACTCCTACGCCGGTGACCGCGCACGCCCCCGCCGCGGCGGCCGCGCCCGAGGCGAAGACCGCGTCCACGCGCCACTGGGTGATCCTGTTCCTGAGCGCCGTACTCGAGGCGGTCTGGGCGCTCGCACTCAAGGAGTCACACGGCTTCAGCGAGCTCATGCCGTCGATCGTGTTCTTCATCGCGAACCCGATCAGCCTATTCGGCCTCGGCTACGCGATGCGTGGTCTGCCCGTCAGCGTTGCCTACGCGATCTGGACGGGCCTCGGCGCCGCGCTCACGGTCGCAGCATCGTTCGTCATGGGGCTCGAGACACCGTCGGTGTTGAAGCTCGTATTCCTCGCCGGCATTGTGGGCTGCGTGATCGGCCTGAAATTCGCGAAGGATCCGGCGCCGAAAAACTAGGCGCCCACTCGGGGCGGGCGGCGGGGTCGAGGGTTCTCGGCTACGCCGCCTCGCTCTGCAGCGAGACCCACATGGCAGCCGCGGCTGCTGGCCCGAGACTCACGGGCTCGCTCGCGCCACCCACGCGCACCGTCACCGTCTCCGAGTACGGCTCGCCGGGGAGCACTTCAAGCTCGGCGTCCACGACCAGACCGCGGCTGGCAAAGTACTGCAGCATGGCGGTATCCGAATCCGAGATGCGCTCCACGCGCACGCGGTTCGGCGCAGGCACCTTGGCGAGGATGATGGCATCGGGACGGTGTACGCGACCGTCAGCGCTCGGAATCGGATCACCGTGCGGGTCGCGCGTCGGGTAGCCCAGCGCACGATCAACGCGGTGAATCAGCTCGTCAGAGACCGCATGCTCCAGGCGGTCCGCCTCGGCGTGCACTTCGTCCCATTCATAGCCGAGCGCCTGCACCAGGTAAGTCTCCAGGAGGCGGTGACGACGGATCATTGAGACCGCGTGCTCGCGCCCCAGATCGGTCAGCGTCACGCTGCCATAGCGCACGTGGCTGATGAGTTCGAGCTCAGAGAGCTTGCGCAGCGCATCCGACACGGTCGACAGTCGCACCCCGGCAGACTCCGCGATGGCCGAGTTCGAAACGGGCGCGTCTGACCACTCCTGCAGCCCCCAAATCACCTTGAGGTAGTTCTGCATACTCGCCGAAAGATCGTCAACGCTCACGCCGACAAGAATAGCCCGCGTCGTTGATCTGCACCCTTTCCACACGGGACACGCCGCACACTGAGGTTGCTGAATCGATTTGGCAGGAGCTCCCGTCAGGCCTACGCTGAGGGAGGAGATCACACGTCACCGCATCGAGGGAGCCGCCGCACGTGCCACACCCCCACACAAACGGACTGCTCCCCCGCAGCCCCGAGGAGCTGGACACGCTCCTCAGCGACGTCCGCCTTCATATTGAGTCGCTTCTCGCGTCCGAGTTCGGCACGCACGAATGGGCGATCCGTTCACCGGCTCAACTCACCGCGCTCGGTGGCGGCAAACACGTTCGCGCGCGAGCATTTCTCGCCGCCGCACTCGCCTACGGCGCCACAGACGATGCAGCGCTCGTTGAAATCGGAGCAGCGATCGAGTTGCTCCACACCTCATCTCTCGTCCACGACGACATTATTGATGCTTCATCCCAGCGTCGCGGCGAGCCAACGCTTCATTTGGCCACCAGCGCTGGCACCGCAATTCTCGTGGGTGACTCGCTACTTGGGCTCGTTTTCCAGAGCGCAAGCCACCAATCCGCGGAGGCCGCGAGCAGACTCTCCGCCGCATACCTCGCACTCAACGAGGGTCAGCTCCTTGAGGAGTCTCTGGGCTGGGCGCCTGACCGACTCCAGGACATTGAGCGGTACTGCGTGCTGAAGACCGGCGCCCTCTTTGGTGTCGCTTTTGCGCTTGCCGGGCACGTTGCCGGGCTTCCAGACCATGAGACAGACCGCCTTGACGAGGCAGGACGACTGCTCGGCCTCGCGTTCCAACTCCACGACGACATCCTGGACATTCAGAGCGACGCAGCCGAGCTCGGCAAAGACGCCGCAGCAGATGTCAGGAATGGGATTCCAACCTTTCCGCTCTGGCACGCCTATCAGAGCCTCATTGCGTCAGGCGAGAGCGCTCCAACGCCGGCGCTCCTCATGTCAGCAGTGGATGCTCCTGGGATCATGGCCGTCGTTGCGGAACGCGTCGAGCAGCTTCGCGCAGAGGCCACCGGCATTCTTCCATCCCCCGTGAGCCTCGGCTTCCTTCAGACCTCCGTCGATACCGTGGTATCACCCCCGCATCGCCCCACGAACGGAGCAGCCACCAGATGAAATCTCGCCGGATCACCATCAAAGACGTCGCTCTCGAGGCGGGCGTCTCAGTTGCAACCGCATCTGAAGCGCTCAACGGGAAGGGTCGGGTTGCAGCTGCCACCCGCCAGAACGTGGTCGATACGGCGGATCGACTCGGGTACTCTGCGAATCGCCTCGCAAAGAACCTCAATGCAGGGCGAACCGGATCACTCGCGCTCACGGTCTCCCCGATGGCCGCACACTCAGCAGCCCCCGGCATGCAGCCCGAGTGGGATGTTGAATACTACTTTCGAGTCTTGAGCGGCGCGAGCGCACAGGCGTTTCAGCGAGGGTTCCTCCTCTCGATGATGCCCTCGGGCGAGCCGTCCCGTGGCCTCCTCGCCGCCACGGACGGGCTTATTGTGGTCGACCCCAGCCAGGATGATCCCATCATTGGTGCCGCTCTTCAGGCGGGGCTCCCATGTGTGACGATCGGTCGGAACGGGGACGACCTGAGCTGGGTGGACAATGATTTCGCGACGGGGACCACCTCAGCCCTCGCGCACCTGAGCGAGCTGCGCGATGCTCGGCCAGCACTCTTCCTGAGTGAAACAAGTTCCTCCTACGTTCGCGATGAACTCTCGGCCTACCTTGATTGGTGCAGCACAGTTGGAGTGGAGCCCGTCATCATCCGGTCTCCCGGCCCTCGTGTCGATGAGGCCGAACCTGTCATCCAGAAGGCGCTCGCAGCAGGAGACCGCAAGTTTGATGCGGTGTTGACAACGCTCGACACCCTTGCACACGCGACAGAGCGCAGCGCGCACATGCTTGGGCTTTCGATTCCGCAGGAACTGCAGATTCTCAGCCTCTCAGACAGCCGGTACCTCGACTACGGGCTCCAGATGCCGATCACTGCGCTCGACCTTGCTCCAGTTCGCCTGGGTGAAATCGCGGTTGATCTCCTCCTTGAATCAATCGAGGGGAAAAGCGAACGCCGCCGAGAACTTGTCCCGGCGACGCTCACTGTTCGCGATTCTTCTCTCGCTTCCTAGCGAGGCCCAGCAACACGAGACTGCGGTGTGCTCGTCCCCAGCAGCCGGTCAGGTTCCTGCTCATCCTCGTCATCCGCGGACTCATCGCGCTCGAACACCACAATGGTCGATCCAGTCGAGGCTGCGTGGAGTCGCTTCCGATGGACCCAAGCCTCAACGAAGACTCCGAGCACCCCCACTGCGGCGACACCAATCACAGTGGACCAGTCCGTCACCCATCCCGCACCCGATGGACGGGGCCAAGCGACGTTGACCACCTGGAACACGAGCCAGACGAGCGCGAGCGCGCTCACCGCTTTCCCTGCGCGCCCCAGGAACAGCGAAGGATCTTCGCGCCAGGTCCCGCGCATTCGAGCAACTGCGAGCCCCAGCACGGGGAACAAGAAGGAAATGAAGAACCCAACCGACGAGAACGAGATCAGTGCCATCTGAATTCCCTCGCTTTGGAACGGCAAGAAGAGCAGCACCGCAATCGCAGCAGTGATGAGCACAGCGCGCCTCGGCAGGCCAGTCTCACCTGAAAGCTTTGTCAGGAACCGAGCGAATGGCAACTCCCCATTTCGCGCAGTTGCCCACACGATTCGAGAGACTGTGATCTGGATCGTCATGAGACTCGCAGCGAACGCGATCACGAAGAGCGCCAAGATACCTCGGAATACTGGCTCAGGGAAGGTGGCAGCGATGATCGCGACGGCCGGGTCAGCAGCGTTCTCTGGGTCCTGGAGGAACGCGTCGCTCGGTACCGCGAGCGTGAACGCAAGCGTACTCAGTAGAACGATGATCATGATCGCAAAGAACGAAACGACCATCGCTCGAGGCACTGCCCGCTTCGGACGCTTCACCTCCTCAGCGATGGAGCTCGCGCTCTCAAACCCGATTGCAAAATAGCTCGAGAACGCAATCGCCATGACGAGCGGCGCGGAAAAGAACGCGCCACTGTAGTCACCGAGGCTCGCTGGCGACAGATACTCGAGCCCCTGGTGCCGCTCAAAGAAGAGCAGCCACACCGCAACACCGATCGACCCAACGGCCTCGGCTACGATCACCCCCACCATCAAGATCTTGATGAACACTCTGCCCGCAAGATTCACGAGCGTGCTGAACGCGAGAACCCCGATCGCGAGCCAGGTCACCAGGCCGTGATCTGCTGCGGGGATGTCGAAGATTGGCGGAATCAGCACAGCCCCCGCGTATGCGACAGCCGGGAGAGTAATCAACAGGGTCCAGATATAGGTCCATGAGGCAAACCAGCCGTAACGATGCCCCAGGAGACGACGAGACCACTGATAAATTCCACCAGAGTCAGCCCATTTCGACGCGAGCACCCCGAGCGTGAGTACAACGATGAACTGACCAGCGTAGAGAATGAGGCCACCCCAGATAAAGGCCGGGCCGGAAGTTGTCAGGCCAACGCCCAGCACGCTGTAGAGCGCGACGATGGGCGAAACAAAAGCGAAAGCGACCGATAGGGCGGAGAACATTGTGAACTCACGCTTCATCACCGGAGACGTCGCGGTCATGGAAACTCCTTTGCTTCGTGAACAACGACGGGGTGGCCTCGGAACTCAACGCGCCCGTCCAGAACCTCCGAGAACTCTCGCTACGTCGCGAGCCTTTGGTTCTGCGAACACGCTACCTTGGCCGAAACGTTTTAGCAATACTCTGTTTTTATAACGAATTCAGCCTAGTATTATGGTTGAAACGATTTAGCAACCTTCATCAGCTCTCATAGAAAGGGCCCCCATGTCTCCGACTCAACTCCGCGTCGAAATCCGGCAGGAGACCCCCGCCCCGCGCGACCTGGCAACCAATATCGAGCACGTGCGCACAACAATCGTGAGGTCTTCCGCCGATCTCATCGCGTTCCCCGAGCTCTATCTCACGGGCTACCAGACCGGGCAGCTTGACGAACTCGCCATGACTGAGCACGACGCGCGCCTCGACCCCCTTCGGGAAGCCTGTCGGGAGACCCAGACCGGGCTTCTTGTTGGCTTCATCTCACCGCTCGCCACCGGCTACTCTGACGCTTACCTCGCCATCGACACTGATGGCCGCACACTCGAAGCGATTCACAAGACGCACCTGTTCGGCACAGAGCGCGACGCCTTCCGCGCAGGTGAACGCATCGATACGATCACCCTGTGCGGCACGCAGATCGGGGTGATCAATTGCTTCGAGCTCGAATTTCCAGAGGTCGCTCGAACACTTGCCCTACACGGGGCAGAGCTCCTGATCGCCGGATCCGCAAACATGCGTCCGCATGAACGGGATCACCGCATCGCCGCGCAGGCGCGCGCACTCGAAAACCGACTTCCGCTCGCCTATGCCAACCGAGTCGGTACCGAATCTGGCCACTCATTCTGCGGCATGAGTTGCGCCGTATCGCCAACAGGCGAAATGCTCGGCGCACTCGATGCGCACACACCAGGAAGCCTCGTTGTCGATTTCACGATTGCTGCACCGGCGGATGCGTTCGCCGACATGCTGACACAGCGACGCCCCTCGCTCTACAGCTAGCGAGGCGCCACAAAAAAGCCGTGGGGCAAGGCGCTTCCGCCCGGCCCCACGACCACTTCAGCACCTAGCCGACATACACCGGCGTACTCGGGCAGCCCGCATGGAATGCGAGAGCCTCAAGTGCGAGGCGCCCCGCAATGAGCTGCGTACGAGTGGAGTGATCAAGAGACGGCGCCGGTTCCGCAATGTCCACTCCGATGAGTCCAGCGGGTGCGATCCCGCGGACAATCTCAAGCGCTTCTCGGATCGTCATTCCGCCCGGCGTCGGCGCACAGGTACCCGGCGCAAACGCGGCATCGAGCGCATCAACGTCGAAGGTCAGGTAGAACCCCTCTTCTCCAACTCGCTCAAGAATCTGCTCGACGGCCCACAGAGTGCCCTTCTCCCAGATGTCCTCAAGCCAAATGACTCGGATACCGTGATCTCGGCAGTATTTCAGTTCCGTCTTCGGGTTCATCCAGCCGCTGATTCCCACAAGCACAATCTTCGCCGGGTCATAGCCGTTGTCGACCGCACGCGTGATCGTGCAGCAGTGGTTCAGCTCCTCCCCGCCCACGTTCGGCGCCGCGTCAAGGTGAGTATCGAACTGCACCCAGCCCGGGCTTGTCCCTGGCTTCTTCGCCGCCTTGCCGACCGGAATGCTCACCGAATGATCTCCACCGAAGACAACGGGAATCGCCCCCGCGGCAACAATCTCAGCAATGTCAGCCTCGACACGCTCGAACGTCTTCGGCGTATTGCCCAGCGCCACGTTGCAATCCCCACCATCTGCGAGTGGAAGATGCGCAAATAGGTCAAAGTCAAACGTCGCTTGAAAGTTCGTGTACTGAACCGAAGTCTCCCGAATGGCACGTGGGCCGTAGTTTGCACCGCTTCGACTGATTGTCGTGCCGTCGAAGGGGAACCCGTACACCACCGCCTTTGCGCCTGACGCCACGATGGCCTCACGATTCAGCTCCACTCGCGGAACACCCATGAATGTTCCGCCGATCCCACCGTGCAGGAGTCCATTCCACATCGTCTCGTCGAACGAGCCGGCAGAGTTCTCAGTCATGATTCCTCATTTCACGTTCGCCGCACCACTGCGACGTTAATGCTGAAACGTTTGGATTCTTAAAACCAAACAAGCGCTTTCATTGCCGAAACGCTTCGGCAAGCGTAACAGCTCACCTCCGAGGTGTCTACGGCAGCCGCCGGAGATGCTCTGTGACGCCTCGCCGCGGCTCGCGTCTAGTTGGCGTCGAGGATGGCTCGGAGTCGCGCGAGCGCACGGGCGAACTCGGCGTCATCAGCGCCGCCCATTCCGACGACCAGCCCGGTCATGCCCGGTGCACGCTCCCCCCGCTGCCAGTAGCCCGCCAGGCCCTGCACGCCGAGTCCGTCGGCACGCGCCGCAGCGAGCACGGCTTCCTCGCGCGTCGGCGCACCCGGATCCCGATCTCCACTCGATGAGCCCACCCGCGGCAAGAACTCGAGCACCGCGTGAAGCCCACCATCCATGGGACGCACGCGCACGCCCGTCGCGCCCGCGAGCACCTCTGAGACAGCATCGCGCCGGGCGGCATACCGCCGCAGCATCCGCGCGGTGTGCCGCCGCAGCTCGCCACTCGCGAGGTAGGTGGCGAGCGCCGCCTGCACGACCCCCGAGACCGGACCGCCGAGCTCACGTCGCACCGGTTCGATGAGCGCGCGCAGCCCCGCGGGTGCGAGCAAGTAGCCCGCAGACAAGCCCGGGGCGAGCGTGCGCGAGAAAGTCCCGAGCAGCACGACAGACCCGCGCTCGGGATCGTCGAGCGCTGCGAGCGTCGGGAGCGGACTGCCTGTGTAGCGCAGCTCGGAGTCGAAGTCGTCCTCCACGATCACGACGCCCGTGCGCCGCGCCCAGGCGAGCAGCGCGCGTCGTCGCGGCAGGGGCAGCGAGCCGCCGAGCGGGTACTGGTGGCTGGGAGTAACGATCACGAGATCGAGCATGCCGTCGGGGAGCCGGCTGGTGTCGAGGCCCTCACCATCCGCGGGAAGCGCGACGATGCGCGCGCCATACCGCTGCGCGGCGCCCCGGAGCGATGGCAGACCGGGATCCTCCACCCCAACCACGAGCTCACGGCCCCGCGTGCCGCCGAGCGCGGTGAGCAAGAGGCCCAGCCCATCGCGGGTGCCCGCAGTGACGAGCACATCGCCTGCATGGCGCGCGGTGCCACGCATGCGCCGCAGGTGATCGGCAATCTCGATGCGCAGTGCAGAATCGCCGAGGGCTGGGGGTGCCGCATCCACCTGCGCGGCTGCAGCACGCCAAGCGCTGCGCCACGCCGGGCCAACCACCGCGTCAGTGATCGGCTGGCCGGGTGCGAGTGGCTCGGCCAGCGCAGTCTCCGCGAGCGGGCGTGTTGCCGAGAGCTCCGCGCTCGGGGGTGCGGGTGCCGCACGCTGCGCGGGTTCCGTGCGCTCGAGCGCGGGGTTGACCATCGTGCCGCGCCCGTGCGTTGCCGCGAGGTACCCCTCGGCGATGAGCTGCTCATAGGCGGCAACCACCACCCCGCGCGCGACGCCCAAGCGCCGCGCGAGCTCTCGTGTTGCCGGGATGTGCTCCCCCGGGCGCAGGGTTGCTGCGTCAATCGCCTCGCGCAGCGCCGCCGCAAGCTGCACCGGCAGCGGCGCCTCCGCACCCCGATCCAGGTGCACCGGGAAGGTACCGCTCGCACCGCCCGCGCCACTCACGAGAACCGCACCTCCCGGTCCGCGAAGCGGCGCCGCATAACTTCGGTCGCCTCGGGATTGTCATCAATGAGCACGAAGCGGCGCCCCAGCTCCGCCGCCGCCGCTCCCGTGGTTCCACTCCCCGCAAACGCGTCGAGCACCCAATCGCCCGGCCGAGTCGAGGCCTGGATGATTCGGCGGAGGATGCCGACCGGTTTCTGCGTCGGGTACCCCGTGCGCTCACTGCCCGTCGGCGAGACAATCGTGTGCCACCAGGTGTCGGTGGGAAGCTTGCCGCGTGCGGCCTGTTCCGGCGTTACCAGCCCGGGCGCCATGTATGGTTCGCGATCCACCGCTTCCGCATCGAAGTAGTAGAAATCGGGCAGCTTTGCGTACACGAGGATGTTGTCGTGCTTCGCGGGCCAGCGCCGCTTGGTGCGCGCGCCATAGTCGTACGCCCAGATGATCTCGTTGATGAAGCACTCGGGCCCGAACATCGCGTCGAGCAGCACCTTCGCGTAGTGCACCTCACGGTAGTCGAGGTGCAGGTAGAGCAGGCCGTCCGGGGAGAGCACCCGCCAGGCCTCCTCGAGGCGCGGTTCGAGAAACTCCCAGTAGTCAACGAATCGGTCGTCGTACGCGAGGGTCATCTCGCGGGTCACGTCGTACCCCTGCCCGCGGAACCCGAGCCGACCGCCCTCCGCGCGCACGCCGCGGACGCGCTCGGCCTGACGGGAGCGTCCCGTATTGAAGGGCGGATCGAGGTACACCGCCGCGAACGCGCTCCCCGGCAGGCTGCGCAGGATCGGCAGGTTGTCGCCCTCGTAGACCTGGTCGGGGCCGGCCGGATCCCAGCGTTCATTCACCCCACCAGCGTACCCGGCGCGCTAGCGTGGAGCTGTCACCCCCGACGGAGAGGACCCTCATGATTGAGCTCGGAATGATCACGCTCGACACGGTTAACCCCCGCACGCTTTCTGCGTGGTGGGCCGAGCGACTGGGCGGCGAGGTGGTGTACGACGCGGAGGGCTGGTTCAGCATGGTGCGCGTGCCCGGCGTGCCGGTGACGCTCGGTTTCCAGAAGGTAGCCGACCCCACCCCCGGCAAGAACCGCATGCACCTCGACCTCAATCGCTCGGCGGACGTCGACCGTGAAGCCGTCGTCGCGGAATGGACCGCCGCGGGCGCGCGCCACCTCGGCTTGCGTGGCGAGCAGGACTTCTCCTGGGATGTGTTTGCAGATCCCGACGGCAACGAGTTCTGCATCGGTGACCCCCACGAGTAGGCCCGCCCCACACCACCCAGTCGAAAGCCTCCCTGTGAACACCACACGTGTGCGCGAACACCTCGCATCCCTCGGCTTCACCGGCGAGATCTTGGAGTTCGCCGAATCGAGCGCCACGGTCGAGCTGGCCGCCGAGAAAGTCGGCACCGAGCCCGCCCGCATCGCGAAGACGCTCGGCTTCACCGATCCAGACGACACCGAGCGCGCCGTGCTGGTCGTCGCAGCGGGCGACGCCCGGGTCAACGGCGGCCGGTTCAAACGGGAGTTCGGCGCGAAGCCGCGCATGCTACAGGGCGAGGCCGTGCTCGAGCTCACGGGCTACCCGATTGGTGGCGTCTGCCCGTTCGCTCCCGCCCCCGGCGCGCGCGTGTTCCTCGACGCCTCGCTGCGCCGCTTCGCGACCGTGTTTCCCGCGGCGGGAACCGCGACGAGTGCCGTCGAGATCCCCGTCGAGCGGCTCGTCGAGCTCACGGGCGCGGAGGGCTGGGTCGACGTGACCCTCGGCTGGCAGCCTGACGAGGTCTAAATCTCAGGCTCGAGATCGAGCGGCCACTCCCTCGCATGCAGATCGGGATCGAGGAGTCCCGCGACCTCCGCCGGGTCGAGCTCGCTGATGGTCGCGGGGCGCCACGCCGGGTTCCGATCCTTGTCGATCACCTGCGCGCGCACGCCCTCCGCAAAGTCGGGACGAGCGCCGAGCCGGCCGAGCACCCGCAGATCGTCGGTGAGCACCGCCGCGAGATCGAGGCCCAGGCGCCGGGTGCGATCCAGCTGCGCGAGCGTCACCACGATTGATGCCGGGCACATGCCCCGCACCGTCGCGGCAACCTCGGCAGCGGCGGGGACGGGGCTCGCATCAAGCGCCGCAAGCAGTCGCAGTGCGGCGCCGATGGCGTCTCCCGCGACGGGGGCGTCTGCTGCGGGGGCGTGATGCTGACCAAGCGCGAACTCTGCGATCGGATCCCACCATGCCGCCGCGGCCATGACGCTGCCCGTCTCGGGAGGCGTCTCCGCAAACTTCGCGCACGCGGCTGCCGGTGACTCACCTGCGGCGAGCGCAGCGCGCAACTCCGGCAGCCGCTCGGACGGCACAAACCAGTCGGCGAACCCGAGTTCGATGGCGTCGGCGGCGCCGAATTCGCCGGCGGTGATGGCGAGGAGCTCGCCGAGCCTGCCGGGCGCACGCGCGAGGAGCAGGTGCCCGCCGACATCGGGCGCGATCCCAATCCGCGCCTCAGGCATGGCGAGCCGACTGCGCTCCGTCACGACTCGCTGCGCGGCGTGCCCGCCGAGCCCGATTCCGCCGCCCATGGCGATGCCGTCCATGATCGCGACGACGGGAATTGGCGAGTGCGCCACCCAGTGGTCGACGGCGTACTCGAGCGCCAGGATGCTGCGTGGATCCTTGCCGGAGATCTCCTTGATGTCGCCGCCACCGCAAAAGCCGCGTTCACCTGCTCCGTCGAGCACGATTGCGCGGGGCGCTTCCGGAGTGCCGGTGCTCTCGCGCGCATCGCGAAGCGCGCGAGCGAGGATGCCGAACATCTCATTCGAGAGCGCGTTGATGGCGCGCGGGCGGTTCAGCGTGATGTGCGTGATCGCGCCATCGCGCCGCACGAGGACAAGGGGCTCGGCGGTGTCCGAGCTCGGGGTCGCGGCAACATTGCTCATGGCAGCACCGTAGCAGCCGCGGGTGGCGCGAGCGCGAGCCGCCGCTACGGGGTGGGGTACAGCCCGTCGTAGTGCATGAAACCGCGCGCAGTGCGCATGAGCACGAGCATGACCCCGAGAATGACGAGGCCGCCGAGGAGTGGCGGCGCCCAGAGCGCGATCAGCGTGGCAAGCCCGCCCGCGATGAGGTCGCCCACGCGCGGGCCGCCAGCCACCACCACGTAGAAGAGCCCCTGCATGCGCCCACGCACATCGTCTGGCGCCGCAGTTTGCAGGATCGTCGTGCGGAACACGGCGCTCACGTTGTCTGCCGCACCGGTGCCGGCGAGCGCGATCCCGCCGAGCACGATCGCGGGAATCACGGGGCTGTCCGGCGCCCGGCCGCCACCCACGATGCCGGTGATGAGGAGCACAAGCCCGAAGAGCGCCGTGAACGCCCCGAACGCTGCGATGGCGAGCGTCACGGCTCGGCCCTGCCGTCGCACCGCGCCGAGGGGACCAGAGAAGAGTCCGCTGAGCAGTGCGCCTACCGCAAACGAGGCGGTGAGCACGCCGACGGTCACGGGTCCGCCGCCGAGCACGAGCGCGCCCGCCGCGGGGAACACCACACGCGGGGAACCGAGGGTCATCGCCACGAGATCCCACACGAACGTGGCGCGCACATTCGGCGCCGAACGCAGGAAGCGCAGACTTTCGATCACGGAGCCGAGCCCCACCCGCGCGCGCTCCCCCTCGGGCACCATCGACGGCAGGCTGAGAATGCCGAGGAAGGCGGCGGTAAACAGCACCGCGTCGAGGAGGTACGTCCACGGGAAGCCAACGCTCGCGACGAGCACACCGGCCACCGCGGGGCCGACGGTGATCGCGAGCCCCATCGTGATGCCACTGAGCGCCGCGGCAGCGGGCAAGAGCTGCGGCGAGAGCAAGCGGGGCAGGATCGCGCCGCGCGTCGCACCCAGAATCGTCGCCGAAGCCGCGTTCACTGCGGCGAGCAGGTAGTACGGCCAGGTCTCCGAGACCCCAAGAAACGCAATCACCGTCATCGTGCCGATGCTGCCCCAGGCGATGAGCGCGGTGATGAGCGAGACGAGACGACGGTCGAAAGTGTCGGCAAGCGCACCGCCCACGAAGCCGGCGAGAATCATGGGGCCGAGCGCCCACAGCGCAACGAATGAGACCGCGAGCGTCGACTGCGTCAGTGCGTACACGTGCAGCCCCACCGCGACGATCGTGATCTGCGCGCCGATCTGCGCCACGGAAGTGCCCACCCAGAGCTTCGCGAACGCCGGGCTGGCGCGCAGCGGGGTGACATCAACGAGCAGAGAGCGGAGGCGACGGCGCGGCTGCCGTTCATCGGAGGTCACCGAAGCACGCTATCAGGCACTCCCGACAGACACGCGGCCGATAGGCTCGGGGACGTGTTCGACGAACGTTACGACGGGGATCCCCTCGCCCGAATGAAACCCCGCCGCGGGCCCGTGCAGCGCCGCGAAGTCGTGCTCGCCAAGAACCTGGTGGTGGAGCACAGCGAATCCGAGTGGTGCGGCGCCGTGGTTGGGGCCCGCGAGGGACTGGTGCAGCTCGAGGACTTCCGTGGCCAGGTGCGCGCGTTTCCCCTGAGCGACGGTTTCCTCATCGACGGCGAGCCCGTGCGCCTCGTGCTGCCGACGCGGCAGCCCGCAGGCCGCAAGCGCACCGCCTCCGGCTCGTTCGCCACCGCGCCGCAGCGTGCGCGCGTGGCAATGCCCAGCCGCATCTTCGTCGAGGGCAAACACGACGCCGAACTCGTTGAGCAGGTGTGGGGCGACGACTTGCGTGTTGAGGGCGTCGTGGTCGAGCTGCTACAGGGCGCCGACAATTTGCAGGACGTCCTCGCTGAGTTTGGGCCGGGGCCCGAGCGTCGCGCCGGGGTGCTGCTCGACCACCTCGTGAAGGGCAGCAAGGAAACGCGCATTGCCGAGCAGATCGCGCGCGGCCCGCACGGCCAGCACGTGCTCATCGTCGGCCACCCGTTCGTCGACATCTGGCAGGCGGTGAAGCCGGCCCGGGTGGGGCTCACCGAGTGGCCCGTGATCCCCCGCTCGATCGAGTGGAAGGCGGGCATCTGCCGCGCCCTCGGCTGGCCGTCGGACGAGCCGGCCGACATCGCGGAGGCGTGGTCACGCATCCGCGGTCGCGTGCGCAACTTCCGAGATCTGGAACCGGAACTCGTTGGCCGCGTTGAGCACCTCATCGACTTTGTGACGGTGGGCTAGGCCCGGGAGACCACGCCACCGGCGCGTCGCGTCCCCCGTGCGCGAACACACGGCACGCGCACACGCCACGGGATTACCATGAGATTCCACGCACGTGCAGGAGGTCCCCGGTGTCCAAGCCAGCATTTCTTGTGATCCCGCAGTGGCAGGGCTCGCCCTCGTCACGCGCCATGCGCCTCGTCGAGGGTGCGGAACTACTCCGGGAGGACTTGCCGCCGAGCGCGCGCGTCGACGTCCCCGTTCCGCTCGAGGCGGGCGACGCACTCGGCACCCCCATCGCGCGACTCAGCAGCCTCGTGCAGGCGCGCGCCGCGGCGCGCGAGGCCATCACCGCGAGTTCGGCGCGCGGATTTGGCACGCCGATCCTGCTCGGCGGCGACTGCGCGTCTTCCCTCGCGGGGCTCGAGCACGCGACCGCGCAGCGCGCCACAGATGAGCGGCTCGCAGTGCTGTGGTTTGACGCCCATCCCGACCTGCAGCACCCGAGCACTTCGCCTTCGGGCGCCGCGTCGGGGATGACGCTCAGGCACGCGCTCGGTGACGGCGCACCCGACCTCGCGCTCCCGGAGCCCATCCCATCCGCTTCGGTGCACCTCGTCGGCGCTCGCGCCTTCGATCCCGAGGAGTTTGCCGAGGCGGAGGCGCGCAGCATTCGCAGGCTCACCCCAGACGCGGATCCCGCAGCCTTCGCGGAGCAACTCGTCGCCGCGGTCGATGGCGCCACCCGGCTCTATGTGCACATCGATCTGGACGTCCTCGACCCGGCCGAGTTCGCGTCCGTGCACACACCCGTGCCGTTCGGCCTCACCCTCGCGCAACTGACCGCGGGAATTCGCGCAGCGGTGGCGGCCGTGCCACTCGCGGGCGCTGCAATCTGTGAGTTCGCGCCGGCGTCCCGCGACGCCGCCGCGGCAGACCTGCCGAGCGTGCTGCGCGTGCTGGGGGCGCTCACCTCAGCGCTTCCGCGGGGCGCCGCATGAGCCGCCGCCCGCTCCCCTTCGCGCGGCTCGGCCACGCGTACGCAACCGCCGTCGGCTTTGTGTGGGGACTCATTTGGAGCACCGGCAAGATCGAGCGTTACGAGGGGCTCTGGGTGTTCTCCGGAATGCCGAAGTGGACCTTTGGCCGCGGCGGGGTCTGCGTGGGCTCGTGCTACCTCACCGACCGGAACACGCGCCCCGCGGTGCTGCGCCACGAGCTCGTGCACCGCGAGCAGTGGCGCCACTACGGGCTGGCGCTGCCGTTCCTGTATGCGCTCGCGGGGCGCGATCCCCTGCACAACCGCTTCGAGGTGGAAGCCGGGCTGCGCGACGGCGGCTACATCCGCTGACACTCACCCGGGACAGACACCACGTGGCTCGTAGACTGTGCCCATGACGACCACCGCAGCTCAGGATCCCGAGTTCCGCTTCCTCCCGGGCGACGCAGCACGCGTGGGCCGCACGTCGGCGCTGCCTACCGTCGCTCGGGTGTCCGCACGCGTGAGCGAGGAGCGCACACTGAGCGCGCTGTCGTTCGATGCCCCATCTCCCCCCGAGCTCGTGGCGTTGCACGGCGCCGGGCTCAACGCGCACAGTTTTGACCCCTTGTTCCTCGCGCTCGGCGTGCCCGCGCTCGCCCTGGACCTGCCCGGCCACGGGCGCAGCGATTGGCGCGCGGACGGCGACTACCGCCCAGATCACCTCGCCGGCGACGTCGAGGCGGCACTCGAACAGCTCGCCCCCGCGCCGGTCGTGCTGCTCGGCCACTCGCTGGGCGGGCTCACCGCCGCGCTGGTTGCCGCGGCCCGGCCTGAGCTCGTGCGCGCCCTCGTCATCGTGGACATCACCCCGGAAGTCTCACCGCAGCGCGACGCGGGCAGCATCACCGAGTTTATTCGCGGGCAGCGCGACTTCGGGAGCGTTGAGGAGATCGTCGACCGCGCCATCGCGTTCGGCATTGGCTCCGATCGCACCGCACTGACGCGCGGGGTGACCCTGAACACCCGGACGCGCGCTGACGGCCGGCTCGAGTGGACGCACCACCTCGCGCACCTGCCGGAGCTGATGCCCGGGGACCCCGCGCTCGAAGACCCCCAGCCGTACGCACCGATCTGGGCGTCGCTGCAGACCGTGAACGTTCCGATCCTGCTCGTTCGCGCGTCGCACGGCCTGATTTCCCCCGCGCTCGAGGCCGAATGGCAGGAACAGCTGCCCGATGCTCGTGTCACGACGGTGTCCGGTCCGCACAATCTGCACGAGGCCGCACCGACCGAGCTTGCCGCGGTGGTCGCGCCGGTGCTGCGTGAGTCTGCTGCCGCCGCGCAGAGCGGCCCGAGGTAACAACCCTGCAACAAGGCTCGTCTCAGGTGGAGTCGGTGCGGGCCGCGGCGTAGTCTCGGTCACCGATGCTCGCGCAGGGCCGCGCGTGGAATCGCCGTCTGTTGTGCCGCGACCCCGCGTGTTTGACCTGAGGAGTCCCTCCCGTGCCTGAAAGCCCTTTGCCCGATGCTGCCGTGCCCGCGCACGAGCGCGCCGGCACGCGCACGACGACGCGAGCGCGGCGTCGCACGCGCGGCCGCGGCCTTGCCGGAGCGCTGGTTCTCGCACTGGGCCTCGGCGCCATCGGGATGGGGGCGTTCGCGCTCGCGCGCCCGAGCGGCGCTGCAACCGCGGCAGCGCACATCGGCGTGATCCTTGAGCCGACCAGCCTCGATGTGCGACGCACCCCCGGGGTGGCGAGCGGGCAGTTGCTCATCGACAACGTGTACCAGGGACTTGTTGGGGTGCGATCCGGATCAGTGTCCGAGATCGTTCCCGTGCTCGCGACCGCGCTCCCCGAGGTGAGCGCCGACGGCCGCGAATACACCTTCACCCTGCACCGCGGCGTCCGTTTTCACTCGGGCGACACCCTCACCGCGGATGATGTCGTGGCATCGCTCCGCGAGACGCTCACGACCGAGCAGGTCGGCTTCACGCCCCGGGAGATCGCTCGGCTCGGCAAGCGCACCGTCAAGATCACGCTCGCCGAGCCGAATCGGGAGCTCATGCGCGCACTCGCGGGGGCGCCCGGGGTCATCGTGCGCGCGGAGGAGACCGGCCCGCAAGATCCTGGGAGCAGCACCGAAGACGTGACGAGCACCGCCAATGGCACGGGGCCGTATCGCCTCGGCGAATGGCAGCGCGGCGATCACCTGACCCTCACCAAAAACGCCAGCTACTGGGGCGAGCCCGCCACCCTCGACACGGCCGAGTTCCGCTTCCTCACGCAGGGACGCGACGCGGTGCAGGCTCTGAAGTCGGGCGAGGTCGACGTGCACACGGCTTTGCTCCCCTCGCTGCGCGAAGAGTTCGCGGGAAATCCGGAGTTCACGCTGGCGCGGGCCGCGGGCCCCGACGTGTTCACCCTCGCGTTCAACTCGGCGAAGGCGCCACTCTCAGATCCGCGGGTGCGCACCGCGCTCAGCCGAGCAATCAACACCGACGCGATCATCGCGTCCCAAAACGGGGACGGTGCGCCGCTCGGCGGCCCCATCTCCGCGGGCGAGCCCGGCTACGCCGACCTCACCGCAATCAACGCGTACGATCCGTCGTCGGCGAAGCAGCTGCTCAGCGAAGCCGGGCAAGAGAATTTAAACCTGACGCTCGCGGTTCCCGCGCACTACGACGCGGCACCGCTCGATCTTCTGAAGAGCCAGTTCTCCGCCGTCGGGGTCGCGCTCACCGTGCAACAGCTCGATTTTCCCACGTGGCTCGAGCAGGTCTACACGAACCACGACTACCAGCTGAGCTACGTCGATCACGCGGAGGTCGACACGCTCGCGAGCTACGCGAAGCCCGATTCATACCTCGGGTACGACAGTGCGTTCGTGCAGGATCGCTTCGCCGCTTCCGCCGCGACAACCGATGCGGCGGAGGCCGCCCGGCTTCGCGCTGAGGCGGCGGAACGCGTCGCCCAAGACGCGCCGGCGAAGTGGCTGTACAACTACACCCCGACGAACGTGATCGCGCGACAGGTCTCAGGCTTCCCCGCCGCCAACACAAACGCGCGCATCAACCTTGCCGGCGTGACGGTCGCCGCGCACTAGGCAGCGGCATCGCACCTGGCGCCGCTTCGTCGAACGCCCCCCGACGCCTCTGTCGCTACTCCGCGCGGAGCCCCTGCAGGATCGCATTCCGCAAATCGACGGGAGCCGCGTTCTCGCGCTCTTCCTCGCAGGCACGACGGACGACCTCGGTCAGGCGGAGGCACACGCTCTGCTCGTTCTGGCAGCCGGCGCACGTCTCGATGTGCTCACGGATCGGCGCGGACTCCTCCGCGCACAGCTCACCGCGGAGCAGCTCGTAGAGGTTCGCCTTCGCCTTCTCGCAACCGCAGTCGCTCATGACGCGTCTCCCTTCGCTGTTGTTGCCGCAGTGGTCTTCTTCGCAGGCTTCGTATTGAGTCCAACGCCTTGCTCGCGTGCGTATTCCCCCAGCGACTTTCGCAGTCGCGCGCGGCCGCGATGAAGCCGGCTCATCACGGTGCCGATCGGCACCGCAGCGATGTCCGCGATCTCCTGGTAGCTGAAGCCCTCAACGTCCGCGAGGTAGACCGCCATGCGAAAATCCTCGGGCAGCGCGTTCAGCGCATCGGTGACCACGGTGTCGGGTGTGCGGTCTATCGCCTCAGCCTCAGCGGAGCGCGACGACATGGCCGTGGTCGATTCAGCGCCGCCCAGTTGCCAGTCTTCGAGCTCTTCAACGACACCGAGGTGCGGCTCGCGCTGCTTCTTCCGGTACGTGTTGATGTACGCGTTCGTCATGATCCGGTACAGCCAGGCCTTGAGGTTCGTTCCCTCTTCGAACGACGCGAACGCCGCAAACGCTTTCGCGAAGGTCTCCTGCACGAGATCCTGCGCGTCCGGCGGGTTGCGCGTCATCTTCATGGCGGCCCCATACAGCTGGTCCAGCAGCGGGAGCGCCTCGTCGGTGAAGCGCTGCTCGAGCTTCGCCTGGGATCCGGTATCAGTCACGTTCCCGATCCTAGCGGGGCAAGCTCAAAGCATCGGGGATCCCGCGCCACCCGCCCAGCGCAGCCGGGTAGACTCGGTGGGGATGCTGATAGGAAAGATGAACCCGGGCAAGGACGGCGATGAGGCGCGCTCCGGCGATGCCCTGCCGGAGACAATCCCGCACTGGCCCGCCCCGCACGGCACGAACGCGCTGAACGCGCACTTCGCGCTGCCCGGCTCGAAGTCGCTCACCGGGCGCGAGCTGATTCTCGCAGCGCTCGCGGACGGTCCCGGCACGCTGCGCGCGCCGCTGCATTCCCGCGACTCCGCGCTGATGGTCGAGGCGCTTCGCGCGCTCGGCACCGAGATCACAGAGCTGCCGAGCAAGAACCCCTTCGGTGCAGACTTCCGAGTGGTTCCCGCGCCCGAGTTGACCGGCTCGACGAGCATCGAGTGCGGCCTCGCCGGCACCGTGATGCGGTTCGTTCCCCCGCTCGCTGCGCTCGCGCTCGGCCCCGTCGCGTTCGACGGCGATCCGTACGCGCGCAAGCGTCCCATGCGGCCACTGCTTGACGCGCTGCGCGCGCTGGGCGCGGACGTTGCCGACGAGGGGCGCGGTGCGCTGCCCTTCACCGTGCACGGCGCAGGCGCGCTGCACGGCGGCCGGGTGGAGATCGACGCCTCACTCTCCAGCCAGTTCGTCTCCGCGCTGCTCCTCGCGGGCCCTCGTTTCACCGAGGGTGTGCACGTGGTGCACACGGGTGAGCGGCTGCCGAGCGTGCCGCACATCGAGATGACCCTCGCCGCGCTTCGAGCACGCGGCGTCGACGCCTCGTCCCCAGCTCCCGGCGAGTGGCGAGTGGCGCCCGGACCGATCGGCGCGCTTGACACGACGATTGAACCAGACCTCTCGAACGCCGCGCCGTTCCTCGCGGCCGCGCTCGTCACGGGTGGCCGCGTGACCATCTCGGATTGGCCTGCTTCGACCACGCAGGTGGGCGACCAGCTCCGCACGCTGCTCCCCGCGTTCGGTGCGGAGATCACGGTCGCCGCCGATGGTGCGGTGACGGCGCACGGCGACGGCGTGCTGCGCGGCGTGCACCTCGACATTCCCGAGGCCGGCGAGCTCGCCCCTACGCTGATCGGTCTTGCCGCGCTCGCCGCACACGGCAGCGACGGCACCGACGGTGTCGCGAGCGAGATCACGGGCATCGGGCACATCCGGCATCATGAGACCGACCGCATTGCGGCGCTCGTTGCGGAAATCCGTGGGCTCGGCGGCGACGCCGAAGAGCTGCCCGATGGCATTCGGGTCTCCCCCGCCGCGCTGCACGGTGGCGTCTGGCAGAGCTACGCCGACCACCGCATGGCGACGACGGGCGCGCTGATCGGGCTGCGTGTTCCGGGTGTCGAGGTCGAAGACATTGCGTGCACGAGCAAGACGCTGCCCGAATTCCCGGAACTCTGGCAGCGCATGCTCGGCATCGGCGCCGCCACCGAGGGCGAGATGATCGACGCGGTCGCGGTGATGGGTGTCGAGGGAGTGCAGGCCGCGAGTCCACTCCTCGGTGGGCTCGGCCGCGCCGCGCGCTCCTTCCTCGAGGGGCTATAGACGTGAGCTGGTTGCTCCCTGACGACGACGAGGATGTGCCGTACGGCGAGTACGCAGACCACCGTGTGCGTGAACGCCCAAATCCGAAAGCGAATCGGCCGCGCACCAAGCGTCGACCCGACCACGACGACGCGATCGTCGGCATGGTGACGGGCGTGGACCGCGGTCGCTACGCGGTGCTCGTGCCCGCGGGCGCCGACCCCGAAGACCCGCGCGAGCGCGAGATCGTGGCCGCGCGGGCGCGTGAGCTCCGCCGCACCCCGATCGTCATCGGCGATCGCGCGCAACTTGTCGGTGACACGAGTGGGGACGAGGGCAGCCTTGCGCGCATCGTCGGCCTTGACGAGCGCCGCACTCTCCTCCGCAGAAGCGCAGACGACAGCGACACCGTTGAGCGGGTCATGGTCGCGAACGCCGACCAGATGCTCATCGTCATCGCCGCCGCGAACCCAGAACCGCGTGTGCGTCTCGTGGATCGCTACCTCGTCGCTGCCTACGATGCTGGGATTCAGCCGCTCCTGTGCATCACGAAGGTGGACCTCGCGGATCCCGATCCGTTTCTCGCGCACTTCGCCGCGCTGGAGGTTCCCGTCTTCCGCTCCGCTCGCGGCGCTGAGCCACTCGCCGAGATTCGCGCGGAGCTTGCAGGGAAGACCACCGTATTCGTGGGCCACTCGGGGGTCGGCAAGTCAACCCTCATCAACGCGCTCGTGCCGGAGGCAGAGCGCGCGACCGGTCACGTCAACGAGGTCACGGGGCGCGGTCGGCATACCTCGTCGTCGTCGGTGGCGCTGCGTGCGGCGACTCCGGGCGCAGCGGGGGGCGAGACCGGCTGGGTCATCGACACCCCGGGTGTGCGCTCGTTCGGGCTCGGGCACGTGACGAGCGACGGCATTCTGCGCGGCTTCACCGATCTCGCGGAGCTCATCGAGCGCTGCCCGCGCGGCTGCACGCACCAGGAGGACGCCCCCGACTGCGAGCTCGACGCGGCAATCGCCGACGGCCGTCTCGACGAGCTCGGTGCGCTGCGCGTGGAGTCACTCCGCCGCCTCCTGAAGTAGCTCGCTAGGCTGGGGACATGACTGAACGCGTGATCCTCGAGCCCGGCCAGCCCGCACCCGACTTCGCACTCCCTGACCAAGATGGGGTGACCCGCTCCCTCGCCGACTACCGCGGCGAGAAGGTCGTGCTCTTCGTGTATCCGCAGGCGATGACCCCCGCGTGCACGAGGGAGGCGTGCGAGTTCCAGGAGTCCGTTGCCCCGCTCGCCTCGGCCGGCTACCGGGTGCTCGGCCTGTCACGCGACGAGGTCGAGCGCCAGCGTCGCTTCGCGGATCGCGATGGCCTCGAGTACCCGCTGCTCAGCGACCCCGACACGAGCGTGCACCGCGCGTACGGCGCATACGGGGAGAAGAACAGCTACGGCCGCATCATCGAGGGTGTGATTCGCTCCACCTTCGTCATCGACGAGCAGGGACGCATCGAGCACGCGCTCTACAACATCAAGGCAACCGGGCACGTCGCCCGTGTGCTCAAGCTGCTCGGGATCACCGCGGCCTAACCGCGGCGCTCCCGCCGGCGTGACGCCCTCGCTAGCCCTGCGGCTCAGCGGGGGCGTCTGGCTTTGCGAGCACCGCGGCAACGAATCCGGCGAGCGCAAGCACCAGCAATTCGAGGCCGAGCACCGTCTGCGGTCCGAGCAGCCCCTGGAGGATGCCCGTCGCCGCTGCGAACAACAGCACATGAATGGTGATGGCAGAGCCGCGCACCCAGCTCGCGCGGTGCTTCCACGCACCCCACGCGGTCGCCGCGATCCACACCCACCAGATCACGACCGCGAGAAGCAGGCTGAGCCGGCTGCCGAGCGGTTCTCCCGCCGACGCAAAGAACCCAACGACGACGTTCCAGAGCAGCCAGGCGCCACCCACCACCTCGAGCAGCAGCACAATTCGGAGCGCGACCCACCCGGCCCGTGTCGGGAGGTGATCAGCGGGTGTCGCGTTCATTTCGGCTCTCTTTCTCAGTGATTGCAAATTGACTATTGATTTGCATTCATTTCCGTGGAACTATATATTCCGTCGAGTTTCGCGCACACCGACGTGAGCATTCTCAGCCACGTATTCAGGTTACGGTGGCGCGAATTCTAGGCTATCCGGTCTCTTTCGAATTCGTGCGCCCAGCGTTGCACATAAGGAGATCATCATGGATTGGCGTGAACAGGCCGCGTGCCTCACAGTGGACCCCGAGCTTTTCTTCCCGGTCGGAAACACTGGCCCGGCAGTTGAGCAGATCGAGCGCGCCAAGTCGGTCTGCGCCCGCTGCACCGTCACCGAGATGTGCCTCCAGTACGCCATGGACACCGGCCAGGATTCCGGCGTGTGGGGTGGCCTGAGCGAGGATGAGCGTCGCGCGCTGAAGCGCCGCGCTGCTCGCGCACGCCGCGCCTCCTAGCCTTCAGCGCGCGAGACTCGCAGCCCCGCGCTGCACGCAGCAGGTCCCGGTACTCCCTCGGAGTGCCGGGACCTGCTGCGTTTCCACGGCTGCTCAACGACAGCTCTACGGCGCTACCGGCCCCACAGCGTGATCAGCGCGGCGACACGGTTGGCTTCCCTGGACGGGGGCAGGGAACTTCACGGTGTGCCCTACCCGCGCGCAGCGAAGCTACCCTTGCGCGGAAGTGGTGGGCTCGGCGAGCGCGGGCTCGGCCTGCTGCGCCGGGGCCTCGCGACGCCGGCGTCCGCGCGCGAGCAGGTACACGCCGGCACCAAAGAACGGGAACATCAGGATCACGGCAATCCATAGGAAGAACTCCGTGAGCGACACCTCGTCCTGCCGCTTCACGAGCAGCACGAGCGCCCACACCGCGAGGCTGAGGAACGCCACCGCGATAGCCGAGAACGCGATGTCGTACCCCGTCGGCAGCAGCGGGTTCGGGCTCGGTGTCTCGGACATGACGGCCGCAGGGACGACGGCCAATTCAGTCAACGCGCTCAACGTAGTCATGGGGGTCACGGCTCTCAAATCTCGGTGTCGCGGGCATGGGCGCGCTGCACACAGCGAAGCGCCCCCGCACCAAGAATAGTGCGGGGGCGCTTCGATGCCCAGGTCGGCCCGAATTCCGGGCCGGGGTGCTTAGTCGGTGCCGGCGTCGAACGCGGCGGAGAGGCCGAGCACGTCGCCCTCCTCGCTGATGCCGGTCACGGCGTCCGCGATCTCGGCAGCGCCGCCCTTCTCGAGCTCGCCCACGAGGTCAGCAACCGCGCCGCCAACCATGCCCATCTGCGCGTACTGCTCGAGGCGCTGACGCGAGTCGGCGATGTCGAGGTTGCGCATGGTGAGCTGGCCGATCCGGTCCTCGGGGCCGAACGCTGCACCCACGGTGCGCTCCATGGAGAGCTTCTCGGGGTGGTAGCTGAGGTTCGGGCCCTCAGTGTTGAGGATGGTGTAGTCGTCACCGCGACGCAGGCGCAGGGTGACCTCACCCGTAACCGCGGAACCGACCCAGCGCTGCAGCGACTCGCGCAGCATGAGCGCCTGCGGGTCGAGCCAGCGGCCCTCGTACATCAGGCGACCGAGGCGGCGACCATCGGTGTGGTAGCTCGCGAGGGTGTCCTCGTTGTGGATGGCGTTGACGAGCCGCTCGTACGTGATGTGGAGCAGCGCCATGCCGGGAGCCTCGTAGATGCCACGCGACTTCGCCTCGATGATGCGGTTCTCGATCTGGTCGGAGACGCCGAGACCGTGGCGACCACCAATGGCGTTTGCCTCGAACACGAGCGCGACGGGGTCGGAGTACTCGACACCGTTGATCGCGACGGGGCGGCCCGCCTCAAAGCGCACCGACACCTCCTCGGTGGCAACCTCAACGTCGTCACGCCATGCGGCGACACCCATGATGGGCTCCACCACGTCAAGGCCAGCGTTCAGGAACTCGAGCGTCTTCGCCTCGTGCGTCGCGCCCCAGATGTTCGCGTCGGTCGAGTACGCCTTCTCGGTCGAGTCGCGGTACGGGTAGCCGTGCTCAACGAGCCACTCGCTCATCTCGTGACGGCCGCCGAGCTCGGTGACGAAGTCAGCGTCGAGCCACGGCTTGTAGATGCGCAGCGCCGGGTTGGCCATGAGGCCGTAGCGGTAGAAGCGCTCGATGTCGTTGCCCTTGTAGGTGGAGCCGTCGCCCCAGATATCGACGCCGTCTTCCTTCATCGCGCGAACGAGCAGCGTGCCGGTGACGGCACGGCCGAGCGGCGTGGTGTTGAAGTACGTCTTGCCGCCCGAGCGCACGTTGAATGCGCCGGTCTGCAGTGCAACGAAGCCCTCCTCAACAAGGGGTCGCTTTGCGTCGACGTGACGGGCGATCTCGGCGCCGTACTCCTTCGCACGACCGGCAACGCCGTCAATGTCGGGCTCGTCGTACTGACCGATATCAGCGGTGTAGGTGCAGGGCACGGCGCCCTTTTCGCGCATCCACGCGACCGCGCACGACGTGTCGAGACCACCGGAGAAGGCGATGCCGACGCGCTCGCCCACGGGAAGAGAAGAAAGAACCTTGGACATACTTCTATCCTAGGGCGCGCGCGAGGCCAGGAAGTACGAGACGGTGGCCCAGAGGCGGCTTTTCTCGGAACGGCAGCCCCTCGCGGGGGCAGAACGGTGGATCGTGCGGGCGAATAGGCTCGCCCGCACGATCCTGTTCGGAGCTATTCGCTGGGGATCAGTCCCAGCGCCTCCACCTGATCGCGTTCGGCGACCAGCTCCGCGACTGAGGCGTCGATCCGCGCGCGTGAGAACGCGTCGATCTCCAGGCCGTCGACGACCTCCCAGCGCGCGGGCTCACCGCCCGCGTCCCCCGCGGAGCGCACGGGAACAGAAGCGATAATTCCTTCCGGGATGCCGTAGTGCCCGGTCGACGGCAGTGCCGCGGAGGTCCAGGCTCCCGTCGTCCCGCCAGATGCAGGCGAGGCGTCGGTGCCCAGCACCCAGTCGCGCACATGATCGATCGCGGCGTTCGCGGCCGACGCAACCGACGAGCCGCCGCGCACCTCGATGATCTCAGCGCCGCGGTTGGCTACCCGCTCAATGTAGGCGCCGCGGCCCCACTCAGCCCCGACCGCGTCAAGCGCGGGGCGCCCAGCGACCGTGGCGTGACTGAGGTCTGGATACTGCGTGGTCGAGTGATTCCCCCAGATCGTCACACCCGCGACATCAGCCACCGCCGCGTCTGCGCGCTCGGCGAGCAACCCCACCGCGCGGTTGTGGTCGAGCCGGGTGAGCGCGGTGAAGCGCTCCGCGGGCACATCGGGCGCGTTGCGCTGCGCGATGAGCGCGTTCGTGTTCGCGGGATTACCGACCACGAGCACGCGCACATCGTCTGCCGCGTGATCGTTGATCGCGCGGCCCTGCGGCCCAAAAATCGCGCCGTTTGCGGCCAGCAGATCCGCGCGCTCCATCCCAGCGGTACGCGGACGCGAACCCACGAGCAGGGCGATGTTCGTGCCCGCAAAGCCCGCCGCGGCATCGGTTGCGATGTCGACCGAGGTGAGCAGCGGGAAGGCGCCGTCGACCAGCTCAAGCGCGGCGCCCTCAGCGGCCTGCACCCCCTGCGGAATCTCAAGCAAGCGAAGCGCCACGGGCTGCTCGGGTCCGAGCATCGCACCCGAGGCAATCCGGAACAGCGCGGCGTAGCCGATCTGCCCGCCGGCGCCCGTCACCGTGACGGTGATCGGCCGACGCGCCTCCCCGCCCGCCATCACTTGTTTCCGAACTCGCGGGGGTCGGGGCCGTAGTTACGGCCGTGCTCCAGCGCGGTGACGATCGCATGCTCGGTCTCCGTCAGTTCGAAGTCGAACAGCGCGGCATTCTCGACCATGCGCTCGCGGCGGCTCGTCTTCGGGAAGATGATCGTGCCGTTCTCAACGTGCCAGCGGAGCACCACCTGCGCGACGGACTTGCCGTGCGCCTCGGCGATCTCGACCAGGCGCGGCTGCGTCAGCAGGTCACTCTTGCCCTGCGCGAGCGGCCCCCAGGCCTCGAGCGCGATGCCGTTGCCGCGGCAGAACGCGGTGAGTTCCTGCCGCTGGTGCTCGGGGTGCAGCTCGATCTGGTTCACGGCGGGGAACTCGCCGGTTGCCTCGATGATGCGCGTGAGGTGCTCCACCTCGTGGTTGGAGACGCCAGCGGAGGTGGTGAGCCCCGCCTCGCGGAGGTCGAGCACCTGCTCCCACGCGGTCACATATGTGTCCTGGCTCGGCACCGGCCAGTGCACGAGGTAGAGGTCAACGCTGTCGAGACCGAGCTTCTCGAGGCTCTCCTCGAGTGCCGCGCGGGCATCGGTCTGACGGTCGTTCCACAGCTTCGTCGTGACGTAGAGCTCGTCGCGCGGGATCCCGCTCTTCGCGATTGCGGCACCCACCTCCGCCTCGTTCCCGTAGATCGCGGCGGTGTCGATGTGGCGGTACCCCACCTCGAGCGCTTCGGAAACCACTCGTTCAGTCTCGCCCGGCTCGACAAGGAACACCCCAAGACCCACCTGCGGGATCTGGCTTCCGTCGTTCAGCTCAATGGTCGGAATCGGCAGTGCGGTCGTCATCAAATCTCCCATCCGGTGATGCGTACATGCGGCAGTCTACGCCCGGGGAGCCACCCGCAGGCTGGGCCTGAAATAATGGTGTGATCATGACACTTCCTGCGCTTCGCATCGACTTCCCCGAGGATCTGCCGGTCTCGCAAATGCGCGACGAGATCGAGGCTGCGATCCGCGATCATCAGGTGGTCATTGTCGCGGGCGAAACGGGCTCCGGTAAGACCACGCAGCTCCCCAAGATCGCGCTCGCGCTCGGCCGTGAACGGATCGCGCACACGCAGCCGCGCCGCATCGCCGCGCGCACCATTGCTGAGCGCATCGCGGAGGAGCTCGGTTCCGAGCTCGGCGGGCTCGTCGGCTACCAGGTGCGCTTCACGGATAAGGTCTCAGCGGACACGCGGATCCGCCTCATGACCGACGGCATCCTGCTGAATGCGATCCATCGGGATCGAGATCTCTCTGCCTACGACACGATCATCATTGATGAGGCGCACGAGCGCAGCCTGAACATCGACTTTCTGCTCGGCTACCTGCAGACGCTGCTGCCGCGCAGACCCGACCTCAAGGTGATCATCACCTCAGCAACGATTGATCCCGAATCGTTTGCGAAGCACTTCGCTGACGTGCGCACGAAGCAGCCCGCCCCCATCATCGAGGTGTCGGGACGCACCTACCCCGTTGAGCTGCGCTACCGGCCGCTCGTCGAGCAAATCGAAGTCCCCGAGCCGAAGGGCGGGGCTCCGAAGGTCCGCACGATTGAACGCGATCTGTTCGACGCCATTGGCGATGCGGTCGACGAACTCGCGAAGGAGCCGCCGGGCGACGTGCTCGTCTTCCTCTCCGGAGAGGCAGAGATCCGCGACGCCGCTGATGCGCTTGGCGGGCGCGTGCGCGCGTCTGGCCGCGCCGCACGCACCGAGATCCTGCCGCTGTACGGCCGGCTGAGCGCCGCCGAGCAGCACCGCGTGTTCGAGCGGCCGAGTGGCGCACACGCGGGTGCCCGCCGCATCGTGCTCGCAACGAATGTGGCCGAGACCTCGCTCACCGTGCCCGGGATTCGCTACGTCGTCGACGCGGGCACCGCGCGCATCTCGCGGTACAGCGCGCGGAGCAAGGTGCAGCGCCTGCCCATCGAGGCGGTCTCTCAGGCGAGCGCGAACCAGCGATCCGGCCGCTCCGGCCGTACGAGCCCGGGCATCGCGATCCGGCTCTACAGCGAAGAGGACTTCGCGAGTCGCCCCGAGTTCACGGAGCCCGAGATCCGGCGCACCGGCCTCGCCTCGGTGATCCTGCAGATGCTCTCACTGGGCCTCGGGGACATCGCCCGGTTCCCCTTCCTCACTCCCCCAGACCAGCGCGGGATCGCCGATGGCTTGGGGCTCCTCACTGAGCTCGGCGCGGTCACCGCGAACACCGGCGGCGAGCGCGGCCGCGGCGCGAAGGGGAAACGTTCGGGCGCCACCCACCGCATCACGAAGGTGGGGCGCGAGCTTGCGCGGCTACCGATCGAACCGCGCTTTGCGCGCATGGTGGTTGAGGCGCGGCGTCACGACGTGGTCGCCGAGGTGCTCGCCATTGTCGCCGGGCTCACGATTCAGGATGTGCGCGAGCGCCCGCAGGCGGAACGCGGGCGGGCGGATGAGTTGCACGCGCGCTTCACTGATCCGCAGGGCGATCTGATGACCCTGCTGAACCTATGGAACTACCTGCAGAAGGAGCAGCGGGAGCGCTCGTCGAGCGCCTTCCGCCGCATGTGCAAGGCGGAGTACCTGAACTTCCTGCGCGTGCGTGAGTGGATGGATCTGTACCGGCAGATCGCGCGCATCGCCGGGGTGAAGCGCAGCGATGCCGACGCTGCCGCGCAAAGCGTCACGGGCGGCTCGAGCGAGGCGATCCACCGCGCCGTGCTCGCTGGTCTGCTCTCGCAGCTCGGGGTGCGCGACGATCGACAGGATCGCGCCGTGCCGCAGGGCCGCGGCGTCGCAGGCGCGGTGAAGCGAAAGCCCGCACAGGAGTACGTGGGCTCCCGCGGCACGCGCTTCGTGCTGTATCCGGGTTCGGTGCTGTCGAAGCGTCCGCCCGAGGTGGTGATGAGCGTCGAGCTCGTCGAGACGTCGCGGCTGTTCGCGCGCTCGAACGCGGTGGTGGATCCGGCCTGGGCCGAGGAGCTCGCTGGCCCGCTCGCGAAGCGGCAGCTGTCCGAGCCCCACTGGGAGAAGAAGCAGGGCGCGGCGGTCGCCTACGAGCGGGTGACGCTCTACGGGGTGCCGATCGTGGACCGGCGCCGCGTGCAGCTGTCGCGCTTCGACGCACCGCACGCGCGAGAACTCTTCATCAGGCATGCACTCGTCGAGGGCGAGTGGGATTCACCGCAGGCCTTCGACCGCGCCAACCGGCAGCTGCGCCGCGAACTTGAGCAATTGGAGGAGCGCACGCGCCGCCGCGACATCGTGGGCGACGACGAGGCCGTGTTCGAGTTCTACGACGCGCGCATCCCTGCAGACATCGCCTCCACCCGGGATTTCGAGGGGTGGTGGAAGGAGAAGCGTCGACACGAGCCGAACTTCCTGCACCTCAGCCGCACCGATCTCATCGAGGATGAGGCCGAGGAGGTCGATGAGGCCGAGTATCCGCGCCAGTGGCAGCACGGTGACCAGTCGCTGAAACTGCGCTACCGATTCGACCCCACGGCTGAGGATGACGGGGTGACGGTCAACGTGCCGCTGCCACTCCTCCCCCGGCTCGACGGAACGGACTTCGAGAAACTGGTTCCGGGTCTCCGGCACGAACTCGTCACCGCGCTGATCAAGACGCTCCCGAAGGCGATCCGCAAGCACGTGGTGCCCGCGGCAGACTGGGCGCGCACCCTGCTCGCTACCGTGGCCCCCCAGCTCGACGCGCCCGTGCCCGCGGGCGGGGAGGCACCGCAGCTCACCGCGCTCCTCGCGACCGAAATTCGCCGCCGCACGAGCGTGCCCGTGTCAGCCGCCGATTTCGACCCATCGCGCCTGCCTGCGCACCTCACCCCCACGTTCCGCGTGATCGATGCCCGCGGCCGCACGATCGGCTCAGGGAAGGATCTCGCAGAGCTGCAGGCGGCGCACAAGGACCGCGCCACGCAGGGCGTCGCGAAGGTCGCCGCGGCCGCGCTCCCGAAGAGTGAACTCGAAAAGACCGGTGCAACGGCGTGGGAGTTCGGGGACCTCCCCCGCCACGTCGACACCGCGTACGCGAAGGGCCGCGCGGGCGGAGCTGGCGTGGTGCGCGCCTACCCCGCGATCGTGGATCGGCGCACGAGCGTCGATCTGGTGCTCGTCGCCGACGAGGCCGAGCAGGCGAGGCTCTCGCGACGCGGCATCCGCCGGCTACTCGCGCTCAGCTCGCCCTCGCCCGCCAGCTATATTCGCTCGCACCTGTCGAACCACGAGAAGCTGCTGCTGGGTGCGGGGCCCTACCGCTCGCTCGACCAGGCCATCGCCGATGTGTCGCTCGCCGCAGCCGACCGGGTGATTCGCCGGCACGCTCCCGACGGTCTCGTGTGGCGCGCGGAGATCTTCGACTCGCTCGCGAACGACTACGCGCGCACGCTCATCGATGACATCTACGCGGCGATCGCACTCACGGCGCGCGTGCTCGACGGTGCGAGGCTCGCGCGCAAGGCCATCGATCAGGCAAAGTCGATCCAGGTGCTCGGTCAGGTTGCCGATGCTGCGCAGCAGATCGATGGCCTCGTGTGGGCGACGAACACGATCGGCTTCGTGTCGCACACGGGGCTCGACCGGCTCGAGCGGCTTCCGGTGTACCTCGAGGCCATCCAGCAGCGCATGCGCGCGCTCACGGAAAACCCGGGGCGGGATCGCGCCTGGCAGAACGAGGTGGACCGTGTGCGCGGCGCGTTCACGCAGGCGGGCGGCAAGATCCCACTCCCCGAGGATGCCCCGGAACACCTCGTGCGTGCGCGCTGGCTGATCGAGGAGCTGCGCGTCAGTCTCTTCGCGCAGCAGTTGCGCACCGCGGAGGCCGTGTCTGCGCAGCGCATCATGAAGGTGCTCGCGGGCTAGCCGCGAGCACCTTCCGGTGCGCGCCATCCCCCTACACGGGCAGCGGCGCATCGGCCCAGTGGCCGCGCGGGTGGGGCGCGCGGTCGCGCTGCGTGGAGAGCAGCCGATCCCGCACCTCGGTATCCTCCACCGCAGCGATCGCGGTGCGCGCGAGCGCGATCGCACCGTTGAGCACCGCAGCATCGCCCGCGGGCGATACCACTGCGGCCGCGAACTCGTGCTGGTGCGGCGTCGCGGTGGTGCCGTCGAGCGCGATCATCGGGTGGATCGCGGGCAGGTAGCGCGACACGTCACCCATGTCGGTCGAGCCGAGCGTCATCCCGGGGCCCCACGCGGTCGCGTCCTCGCCGCGAAGCTCCGCGAGCGCGCCGTCGAAGAACTCCGACAGATCGGGATCCTGCAGGAGTGGCGCGTAGCCCGGCGTCGGCACTGCGATATCGACGGAGCAGCCTGCGGCGAGCGCAGCGCCCTCGACGACCTGGCGCACCCGGGACTTCGCGGTGTCCCACGACTCGGCGGTGTTGCCGCGGATTTCGAGCTGCATCGTCGCGGTCTCGGGAATGACGTTCACCGCAGAGCCCGTCGTGGCGATCGAGGAGATGACCACATCGCTCGGCATGTGCTGGCGGAGGAGCCCGATTCCCACCTCAGTGAGTGTCACGGCGCTGCCCGCGTTGATGCCCTCCTGCGGGGCGAAGGCGGCGTGCGCGGGCTTGCCGTGGAACGTGACCTCGCAGTAGTCGAGCGCCTGGCTGCTGCCGCCCGCGGTGCGGATCTGGCCTGCGCCGGCCGCGTGCACCATGAGGGAGAACGTCGCGTCGTCCCAGGCGCCCCGCTCGAGCATGATGACTTTGCCGCCGCCGTTCTCCTCCGCGGGGGTGCCGAGGAACACGATGCGGCAGCCGAGCTCGTCCGCGACCTCGCGCAGGCCGAGCGCGGCCCCCACACCCGCCGCGGCGATGATGTTGTGGCCGCAGGCGTGCCCCACCCCGGGCAGGGCATCGTACTCGCCCACCACCGCGATCGTCACCTCGCCCGTGCCGTAGCTTGCGCGGATGGCGGTGGGCAGCTCGTAGGCGCCGAGCTGCACATCGAACCCGACCTCGGCGAGTGCGGCAGCGACTCGCGCCGCCGCGCGGTGCTCCTGGAACCCGGGTTCCGGGTCCGCCCCGATCGCGTGGCTGAGTTCGAGGAGCGCGTCGCTTGCCTGGCGGATTGTTTGCTCTGCGCGCTGCTGGGTGGATGAAGCGGTGGTCATGGTGCTGCCTTCTGGTGTGGGCAGGCCGGCGACGGGGCGGCCGCCGGCCCGCGGGTGGAGTGGGGTCTGCTGCGCGAACGCTAGGGCGTGACGAGCGGCTCTGCGGGCGCGGTCATCACGGCCTCGGTGCGGTCCGACTGGCGGCGGCTGAGGAAGAGCGCGAGCGCGGCGGAGAGGAGCAGGCAGCCCGCGAACACCGCCCACGTCACCTGGAACGAGCTCAGCGCGGGCACAGCCACCCCGTCCGCGTTCTGTTCGGCGAGCACGAGTGTCGCCATGATCGCCGCAACCAGCGCCCCCGCAACCGAGCCGCCGAGCGAGCGCAGGCAGTTGTAGAGGCCTGACAGGGTGGTCGCGACGTTGAGCGGGGCGCGCGCGACGATCACGCCGGGCAGGATGCCGAGCGCCACCCATGAGGCGAACGAGTTCAGCGCGAGGAGCAGAGTGACGATCACGGGCGATGCCGGGGCCGTGAGCATGAGGAGGAGGGCCGCAGCCGAAACGAATGCGGCCGCGGCAACGGCGCGGGAGGTGCCGAGCGCGCGGACGGCGAGTGGGGCGACGAATGCGCCGAGACTCGAGCACAGGAACACGAGCGAGACGATGAGGCCAGCGTTCCCCGTGCTCATGCCGGTGCCGTAGCCGACCTCACCCGGGTGGGCGGTGAGGTAGAGCGTCGTGGGCGTCGACATGCCGAACGCGGTGAGGGCGATGAGGAAGCCGAGGATCATGGGGATGCCGAGCTTGACGCGCCGCAGCACGGTGAAGTCGAGCAGGGGCGACGCCACCCGGGACTCCACGAGGACAAAGATGATCGCGCCGATCACGCCGCCGATGAGCGCGGCGAGCGTTACGGGGTGCAGCCAGCCGAGCTCGGTGCCCGCGGTGAGCCCGTACATGAGTGCGCCGAGCGAGCCGCTGAAGAGAATTGCGCCGAGCCAGTCGACGGTGTTCTCGGGGTTGCCGGTGTCGCGCGGCAGGCAGAAATGCACGGCGGCGGCGAGCAGAAAGAGTGGGATCGCGGGGATCGCCTGCGTGAGTGCAAGGTCTCCCGTTGCGTCCATGATTGCGCCGCTCAAGAGGCTCCCGAGCGCGATGCCGAGCGTCAGCGTGCCCACAAGGGCGCTCACGATGCGGTTCGCCTGTGCGGGGCGCTGCTCCTTCAGGATTCCCATCTCGATGGGCAGGAACGCGGCGACCGGTCCCTGCACCGCGGCCCCGATCAGCACGAATGCGAACGAGGGCGCGAAGGCGATCATCGCGCTGCCGACTGCGGTGAGCGCGATCGCGATGACGAGCAGGGCGCGCTTCCCGTAGCGGTCGGCGAGCATCGAGAAGAACGGGACACACATCGCCGAGGTGAGCATCGTGATCATGAAGTAGAGGCTGATCGAGCCAGCTGGCACCCCGTGGAAACGGGCGATCTCACCGAGCAGCGGCATGATCCAGCCCTGGATGAGTCCGGCGAAGAGTTCGACGGCGAGGAACGTGGGAACGAGGAGCCGCGCTCTGCCCTCGAGGCGGAGGTGGGTGGTGACGGCGCTGTCGATGGTCATGTGGTCGTTTCCTGACGTGCAGTGGTGAATGAGGGAACGGATCGGTACTCTGACAGAGCGTGCAGGATTTTGGATGAAATGCGCGTACTCTGCATTTGGAGGGTCGCAGATGACAGATATTTCTCTTGATGAGTTAGATTTCCAGATAATTCACGCGCTACAGATTGACCCGCGCGTGCGTTGGAATGCGCTCTCCGGCGTGCTCGGCGTCGACGCGCACACCCTGGCGCGCAGGTGGCAGCGCCTCGTCGATGGCGGTGCGGTCTGGCTGAGCGCCATGCAAGGCATCAAGCGCTTGGACGCGCTCGCGCTCATCGAGGTGGATAGCTTCCCCGGACAGGTCATCGCCGCGGCACAAGCGATCGCGGAGCTCCCCGGGGTGGCCTCGATCGAACTCGCCACGGGCGCGTGCGATCTCTTCATCACGCTGTTTGCGCGCGACGAAGACGCGCTCGCCCGGTTCCTCCTCGAGGAGATCGGCACGATCCCCGAGATTCGCGCGGTTCGTTCGCACCTCGTGAGCGATGTGGCGAAAGAGGGCTCGGACTGGACTATTCAGGCGCTCAGCGCGGCACAGTGCGCGCGCATTCCGGCACCCCGACCAGCACGCGAGGCATCCGCGAAGCGAATTGACCCTGCGCTCGCCACGGCGATCCGGGAGGCCCTGCAGAACGATGTGCGCATGCCCGTCACCGAGTTGGGCGCGCGCGTGGGCGTCAGCGGGCAGCGCGCCGCCGACGCGCTCGCGCGGCTCCGCCAGCAGGGGCAGCTGCAGCTTCGCGCAGACATGTCGGAGCGGTTCAACCCCTACCCTGCGGTGAATTGGTTGTTTCTGCAGCTCCCCGCGCCCCGCCTCGCTGACGCTCTCGAGGCCTTCGTCTCGGTGCCGGCCGTGCAGTTCGCCGCGAGCTCCACGGGCCCGGCGAACGCGATCGTTGCGATCGGTGCGCGCGACCGGCGCGGCCTTGTCACCGCCGAGATCGCGCTCTCCCAGCTGGTGCCCGAGCTCGCGGTGACGAACCGCATGACCATGCTGCGGCTCTACCGGCACCTCGGGCGCGAGGTCAATGGCTTTGAGCAGACGACGGGGCGAGCGGGAATGGCCGGTCGCTCGTAAACTCCCGGGCTGTGCCGTCCACCGGGTCGGTGAACGTCAGCTCGCTCGCGAGCAACTGCAGCGGGGTACTGAAGTCGTCCACCGCGACATCGAGCACATCCGGGTAGAGCGGATCGCCCGCCATCGGAATGCCGAGCCCCAAAAGGTGCAGGCGCAACTGGTGCGTCTTCCCGGTGCGCGGCGTCAGCCGGTAGGCGCCCCAGCGGCCCGACGGGGAGCTCCCCCAGTCGGCGTGCACCTCCTCGGGCACGAGTTCGCGCTCGAGCTCGACGAGCGACTCCGCGTTCGGCTCCGCACCGGGAACCACCATGCCCTGCCACGTCCCGTGCTCCTTGCGCAGGTGGTTCACCACCGTGGTCGGTAGTTCGAGCTCGGGCCGCAGCGCGGCAGCGGCACGGTAGGTCTTCGCGACCTCGCCGCGCATGAACATGCTCTGGTATGCCCCGCGCCACCGCTTCTCGGTGGCGAGGAGCAGCAGGCCAGAGGTCACCCGATCGAGCCGGTGCATCGGAGTGAGTTCGGGGAGGCCCAACTCATCGCGCATTCGCACGACGACGCTCTCGCGAATGTGCTTCCCGCGCGGAATCGAGGAGAGGAACGGCGGCTTGTCGATCACCACGATCCGTTCGTCGCGGTGCACCACGCGGATCTCGCCCGGCACCGGCGCCTCCTCGGGCAGATCCCGGTAAAACCACACGAACGTGTTGGGCCGGTACTCGGCATCCGCGAAGAACGGTTCCCCAGATTGGCGCACGAAGCGCTCGTCCGCCAGAAACGCGTCGACATCGATGTGCTGCGCGAGCCGGGATACGAGCCACGCGCGCATGGTGGGCCACGGCTGCGGGTTCGTCGCATCGAAGTCGGGCGTGCGCATCCAGGCCGCATCCAGGCCGAGACGTTGCGGCAGAGGAGAACGCGGAGGCATCAGGCGATTCTACCGCGCAGCGGCGCTTACTCGGCGGTGGGCCGGCGGCGCTGCTGCTTTGTCTGCGAGCGACGCCCCTTCTCGTCGAGTCTGCGGCGCTGCGATCCCCGGGTCGGCTTCGTTGCGCGCCGCGCGGGCCCATCGGGTGCGAGCGCATCGGCGATGATTCCCGCGAGGCGATCCCGCGCTGATTGTCGATTGCGCAGCTGCGACCGCCGTTCCGAGGCCGCGACCGTGAGCACGCCGCCCACGAGGCGGGCGCCCAAGCGCTCGGTAAGCCGAGCGCGCTGTGCGTCGCTCAGCGCAGCGGAATCGGTGACGCTCCAGAACAGCTCAACCCTGCTGTCTGAGGTGTTGACGTGCTGACCGCCCGGCCCGGAGGAGCGCGAGAAGCGCCAACGCAGTTCCGCCGCGGGAATCGTCAGCCCGCGGCCAATCTCGAGATCCATCTCTGCGTCACTCCGGGTGGTGCGATGCGCTGTCCCACAGCCGCGGGGCAGCGCGGTCGCGCGCTACTGCTGCTGCACCGAGTCCGTGAGGACCTGACGCGCCTGGTGCACAAGCTCCGGCTCAGTGATCAGGTCGTAGCGCGTGGCGACCATCTGCATCACGGAGGAGAAGTCGCGGCGGTTGCGGTTCATCGCGTACGACAACACACCGAAGAGCATGCCGAAGCCCGCGCCGATCACCACGGCGGAGAGGAACACCCCCAGGATCGCCGAGTTGTCGGGCTGGAAGATGAAGAGCAGCAGGCCAAGGAACAGACCGAGGTACGCGCCCGACAGCGCTCCCATGAGCGCGATGCGGCCGTACGTCAGTCGGCCTGTGACGCGCTCGACGCTGCGCACATCGTTGCCGACGATGCTGATGCGCTGCACGGGGAAGCTGGCGCGCGCAAGCACGTCGACCGCGTGCTTCGCGTCCTCGTAGCGATCGTAGGTGGAGACGATGTCGCCCTTCGGGATCTCCGGCATCAGCGGGAGGCGCGAGGATGACATGGGGCCTGGTGTGCTCATGTCCCGATTCTCCCACCTGATGCGGTGATTCGCACGATTCTTTCGCGTGCGGCGCATTTCTTGCGCGATCGGGATCGGGGCCGTGCTCACGGAATCGCGATGATCGCCTGAGGGTATCCGGGCACGGGGATCTCGCGCGGTGTGGCAGCGTCGTCGGCGCTGAGCACCACGAGCGTCACGCCGTCCCACCCCAGATCACGGGTGTTCCCGCCCGCGACCGCGGCAAATTGCGCGCCGTCCGCCGCACGCCACACGGCGACCGTCTCGTGGGGCACGTCGAGCGGCACGATGCGCTCGGCGCCACTCGAGGTGTCGAGGATCGAGAGGTTCGCGCCCCCGTCCGCGTTGCCGAACGCCCCGGTTCCCACGGTGAGCAGCGTGGTGTCAGCAAGCGCGGCGCCGTGCGAGTGCGAGTTTGCCGAACTCGCAAGCGCGGTGCTCTCCCCCGTCTTCGGGTTGAGCCGCACCACGGTGAGTCCCTGCACGGGGAGGAGGATCGTGCCGTCGGGGGCGACCGCCCCGTAGTGCACCTTCTCCCAAGATGCGAGCCCGCCCTCCGTGCCGAACGGCGCCACCTCGTGCGTGGTCGCAGCGAACGAGCTGGTATCCACCACGGTCACCGAGAAGCTGTCGTGGTCGATCGACGCGACCCACGCACCGTCGGGGGCGATGAGCACGTCGAACGGGCGCACCCCAACGGGCACGCTCTCGATCACGCTGCGGCTCGCGGTGTCCACGACTTCGAGCCAGGCCGGCCCCTCGCCCAGGGTCACCGCGACGTACACGCGGGAACCGTCGGGCGATACAGCGAGCCCCAGCCCACCAGGGCGGTACTCCCCCTGCGCAATGCGCGGGGCCGGGTGTGCATACGGGACGAGTGCCACGCGCTCGCCGGCCCCGAGGTCGACGACCGCAAGGCCCTCCGCGGTTGCCGCATACACGGTCGTCGCGCCCGCAGCGTCCGTGTGCGCTCCGACGCCCCACGGCGCTGCCCCCACCCGGATGCGCTGCGTCACCGCGTCGTTCTCCCGGGCCGGATCAATCACGGCAATCTCGTCGCTGTGCGCCAGCGAGGCGACCAGCAGCTGCGCGGGGGCGGGGCTCGGCTCCGGCTCAGCGGTGGGAATCGGCTCGGGATCCGCGCCGGCGCCGGGCGCCGCTCCGCTCCCCGCGCCGCCGGGCTCGGGTGCGCAGGCCACGAGGCCCAGCGCCGCGACCGCGGGCAGCGCGAGGAGAAGCCTGCGGCTGACGTGTGCGCTCGAGTTGGGGGCCATGCGCTCAGTGTGCCTGATCCCGGCTGAGCAGCGGCTCCAGACCGGGGAACTCACCGCGCGGCGGCACGCGGGGGCCTGGGGCTCGCGCGGCCACGATCCCGATCGAGCCACGCACGAGTTCACGCGCGCGAACACAGGTGAGCGCGCTAGCGTAGTGGTGTGAGGACATCGAGGGTATTCGTGGGGCGGCTCGCTGGACGCAGCGTGTTCGATCCGGTGGGCGACCGCATCGGCAAGGTGCGCGATCTGCTCGTCGTGTTCCGCGCGGCGGGAGCGCCGCGCGTGGTCGGTCTGATCGTCGAGATCCCGGGCAAACGCCGCGTGTTTGTGCCGATCAGCCGGGTCACCTCGATCGGCTCCGGGCAGGTCATCACGACCGGCCTCATCAACGTGCGCCGGTTCGAGCAGCGCGGCGGGGAGACCCGCATGATCGCGGAGCTCATCGGCCGCGATGTGCAACTCGCGGCCGAGACCGCGGGAGCCGTGCCGGTGACCGCGCGCATCGAGGATGCCGCGATCGAGCGCTCACGCTCGGGCGAGTGGCTCGTATCCGAGGTGTTTGTGCGACTCCCGAAGCCGGCCGCGCCGTTCAGCCGTGGCGATGCGAAGACCGTCCGCTGGTCTGAGATCCGGCTGCCGGCCGCGGGCGCGCAGTCCGCTGAGCTCTTCATTCAGACCATGGTCGATCTGAAGCCCGCCGACCTCGCGGAGGCGCTGCTCGAGCTTCCCCAGGCGCGCATGATCGAGGTGGTGGGCGAGCTGCCCGACGCCCGCGTGGCCGACGCGCTCGAGGAGATGAGCGAACCCGATCAGCTCGCGCTGCTCGCAAATCTGCGCCCCGACCGCACCGCCGATGTGCTCGACCGGATGGAGCCGGACGACGCCGCCGACCTCATTTCCGCGCTGCCCGCAGCGAAGGGCGAGGAGCTTCTCGACCTCATGGAACCGGAGGAGGCCGAAGACGTGCGCCGGCTCCTCGAGTACGACGCCGACACGGCGGGCGGTCTGATGAGCCCATCGCCGATCGTGCTCTCCGCGGAGTCGAGCGTGGCGGAGGGGCTCGCGATGATCCGTCGTGCCGAGATTCCCCCGGCGATGGCCTCGGCCGTGTATGTGACGCACCCGCCATACGAGACGCCCACGGGCGAGTACCTTGGCATGGCGCACTTCCAGCGGATGCTCCGCTTCCCGCCGCACGAGCGTCTCGTCGCGCTCGTCGATACCGAGATCGAGGCCGTCACCGTGCACGCGAGCGCGGCCGAAGTGTCGCGCCGGCTCGCGAGCTACGACCTCGTGGCGTTGCCCGTCGTAGACGACCAGAACCGCCTGGTGGGCGTAGTGACCGTTGACGACGTGCTCGACCACCTGCTGCCCGATGATTGGCGGCACGCCGACGACGAGGTCATCGCGCCGGGAGCAGAGCGATGAGGCTGTTCGGCCGGGACCCGGGTCTGGACGCGCCCCGACAGGCCGGCTCCCGTGCGGCACGAAGCGGTGGCGGAGACGCCGCTCGGGTAAGCGGCAATGAGCGCTTCGGCCGCTGGACCGAGAGCATTGCTCGCGGCATGGGCACGCCGTGGTTCCTGCTCATCCTCACGCTGTTCTGCATCGCGTGGCTCGCGTGGAACACCTTCGGCCCCGAGCACGTGCGCTTCGATTCCGCCGCCCTCGGATTCACCGCACTGACGCTCATCCTGTCGCTGCAGGCGTCGTATGCAGCCCCAATGATCCTGCTCGCGCAGAATCGCCAGGACGACCGTGACCGCGTGCAGATCGAGCAGGATCGGCAGCGTTCCGAGCGTGCCCTCGCCGACACCGAGTTCCTCGCCCGCGAGGTCGTCGCGCTGCGCCTGGCGATGAAGGACTTGCCGGACCGCGAGTTCTTGCGTGCCGAGCTGCGCGCGCTCCTCGCCGAGCTTGAGCAGGATGAGCCAGCCCCCGAGCAGACCCCAGTTCCCGAGCAGACGCCGGCTGCCGAATCGGCCCCGGTTCCCGAACGGATGCCTGAACTGGAGCCTGAGACTGACCCTGAGGAGACCGAGAAGTGACGGCCGACGACCATTCGGAGGGAGACGCCCTCACCGGCGCCCCGGACGACGCGAGTGCGGCCGAGCGCGCGGTGTGGAGCGAGCTCGGGCGCGTGCGCGATCCCGAAATCTTGCGCCCCATCACCGAGCTCGGCATGGTGCGTGAGGTTCGAGTGGACGAGGCGGGGAACGCGGACGTGTCGATCCTGCTCACGATCGCCGGGTGTCCTGCAGCACGCAGGATCGAGGCGGACACACAGGCGGCAGCAGCCGCGGCGAGCGGTGTCGCAGCGGCGACCGTGCACGTGGGCGTGATGACGCCGGCGGAGCGCCGCGCGTTCACCGACCGCGTGCGCGGCCCGGGCGGCACTCGCCCTGTGCAGTTTGGCCCCGACTCGCTGACGCGGGTCATCGCGGTGACGAGCGGGAAGGGCGGGGTTGGCAAGTCGTCACTCACTGCTGGGCTCGCGGTCGCGCTTGCGGAGCAGGGTCTCGCCGTCGGACTCATCGATGCCGACGTCTTCGGGTTCTCGATTCCGGGCATCCTCGGGCTCAGCCGTGACGGGCGCGTCGAACAGCCCACGCGCGTCGACGACATGATCTTGCCTCCCGTCGCGCACGGGGTGAAGGTCATCTCGATCGGCATGTTCCTCGGCGACGCTGACCCGCGCACCACCGCCGTATCGTGGCGCGGCCCCATGCTGCACCGCACCATCGAGCAGTTCCTGCGCGACGTGTGGTTCGGCGACCTCGATGTGCTCCTCCTCGACCTGCCGCCCGGCACGGGCGACATCGCAATCAGCGTGGGCCAACTGCTCCCCCATGCCGAGGTGCTCGTCGTCACGACTCCGCAGGAGGCGGCGGCAGACGTCGCGGTGCGGAGCGCCCTCGTCGCCCGGCAGACCGGGCAACGCGTCATCGGCGTGGTCGAGAACATGGCGGGCCTCGTGCAACCGGACGGCTCCGTGATCGACGTGTTCGGCTCCGGGGGCGGCGCACTCGTTGCAGAGCGGTTGAGCGACGACGAGCACGGCGAGGTGCCCCTCCTCGGCAGCGTGCCCCTCAGCCCCGCCTTCCGCGCGGGCGGCGATGCGGGCGATCCCGCGGTGCTTTCTGATCCGAAGGATCCAGCCGCGGCAGCAGTGATCAGCGTGGCCCGCGCGATCGCCTCACGCGGGCGCGGGCTCGCCGGGCGCTCGCTCGGGCTCAGCGTCGGCTAGGACCCGCTCGGCTCCGCTGCGAACCAGCTCAGCTCAGCGTCAGGTCGCGCATCAACCGGCGCGTTAGACCGCGACGAGGCTTTCGCGCACCGGGCGCGGGCGGCCGAAGAGGTAGCCCTGGAACGCGTCGACCCCGATCTCGCGCAGCTTGTCGAACTGTTCTTCGGTCTCGACGCCCTCAGCGACGATCTGCAGGTTGAAGGTGCGGCCGAGCCACACGATCGTCTGCGCGATCGCGGCGGCCTGCACATCATCCACCACCGAAGAAACGAACGAGCGGTCGATCTTGAGCTGCTGCACGGGCAGCTGCTGCAGGTAGCTGAGCGACGAGTACCCCGTGCCGAAGTCATCGAGGGAGGACTGCACGCCCTGCGTGCGCAGCACGGCAAGCATCCCGACGGTGCGTTCGAGGTCGGTGTGCAGCACGCTTTCCGTGAGTTCGAGGGTGAGGCGCCCGGGCGGCACCCGGTGACGGGTGATGGCCTCGCGCACGCGGTCTGCAAAGCCATCGACGCGGAGCTGCCGTTCGCTGAGATTGACCGAGAAAGTGAGGTTTTCGCGCTCGGGATCGACGCTCCACCGCGCCAGCGTGCGGCAGGCTTCCTCGAGCACCCAATCGCCGATCTCGACGATCACCCCGGTCTGCTCGGCGAGCGGAATGAACTCGTCCGGCGCGACTGTGCCGAGCTCACTCGAGAACCAACGGATGAGGCCCTCCTCGCCGATGACGCGACGGTTTCGATCCACGATCGGCTGCGCGAACAGCTGCAGCTCGCCCTTCTCCATGCCGCGGTGCAGCTCCGAGATGAGCCGCACACGATCGCGCGCCTCGTGCAGCATGCGCTGCTGGAACTGCCGCAGCCTGCGCGGGCCACCCTCGCGACGCGCACGCTTGCGGGCGATCTCGGAGCACTTCACCACCTCGTGCGGATCATCCGTCACGATGTACTCGTTTGCGGGGCATGCCTCCGCACTCGGCGAGTCGTTCATGGCCTTCCGGCCCGGGCTCGTCCACAGCACGTACCCCACGCTCGCCGACGCGTCGATCACCACGCCTGAACCCAGTTGCACCGGTCCCGCGAGCACCTCAAGCACCCGCTCGATGAGGTCGAGGCACGCACGCTCAGCCTCGCGGCAGTCCGCCCCGAAGTTGGGCAGCAGGATGCCGAACGTGTTCGAGCCAATTCGGCCAACGTGCGCCCGCTCGCCTTCGAGCCCGTGCAGCCGCTTGGAGGCCTCGAGCAGCAGGCGATCGCCCGCCTCAAAGCCAAACGCGTCGTTCACAACCGACAACTCGTCCACGCTGATGGACACGAACCCGCTGAAATCCTTCGCCGATCCCGTCTCGACCGCGGAGGAGATGGTGCGGAGCATCGACTCGCGGTTCACCAGCCCCGTCACGGAGTCGGTGTAGGCCAGGCGGCGCACCTGCTCCTCGGCCTGGTGCCGGGCGGTCTCCTCCGTGCGGATCGCGACATATCGTTCCGGCTTGCCGCGCTCATCGAGCAGCGGAATGATCGTGGTGTCGACCCAGTATTCCGTGCCGTCCTTTGCGCGGTTACAGATCTCGTCTTTCCAGACCTCACCGCGGCCAATCACACGCCACATCTCTTTGAAGAACTCTTTCGGCTGTCGCCCGGAGTTCACGATGCGGTGGGTCTGGCCGATCAGTTCCTCGCGCGAGTAGCGGGAGATCTCGCAGAAGCGATCATTCACGTAGGTGATGATGCCGCGCCGATCCGTGATCGCAACGATTGAGGTCGTATCGAGCGCGTACATGAGCTCATCGAGCACCTGGCGAGGAGCGATCTGGTCGGCCCCGAGCGGGCGCCTCCAGTCGCGGGGCTCCCCCGCTTCGACAGGGGAGGTCATGCGGAACCGTGGTTCATCATGTTGCCTCCTCGTCGAAGAATATGCCGCCCGCTGGAGGTTCCGCAAGAGATGCGGCGGCCGCGCGCTTCTCGGCGGCCTCATCCACTCGGGCGCGGCGAGCCGCGACGCGCGCTTCTCGCTCATCTTCGACGAGCGCATCGCGAATAATGCGACGCGGGTCGTACTGCCTGGGATCGAGCTGCTTCCAGTCGACCTCGTCGAACTCGGGGCCCATCTCGTCACGGAGACGATCCTTGGCACCATCAGCCATTCGCTTGATGTTGCGTACGAGATCACCGAGCTTCTTCGCGTACATCGGCAGCCGGTCGGGTCCCACCACGAAGAGTGCGATCACCAAGATCACCAGCATCTTCTCGAACGTGAGTCCCATAAGCCTCTATCGTAGCGCTGATTCCCGCTCCAACGAGGTGGCGACGCCCCCGTTCTCTGCCCGCTGAGTACTCGCCTCGCCCCGTTCGCAGCGTGGGACACCACCACACGCCACCCGTGGCCCTACGCTAGAGACAGCGTGTGGCCAGCGCCCGCAGAGATGCGTGCTCCACGGGGCTCGCGCGCAACATTTTCGGAGGGAAACGTGAGCAAGCTCGAACGCAATTGGCAGTACGCCGAACAGTACCCGGGGGAAACCGACGCGCTCGTCCGGGCTCGACGCCTCTCGCTCGAACTGGGCATTGAGCCCGTGAGCCGCTCCATCGGAGCGCAGCTCTCCGGACTCGCGGTCCTGACTCGCGCGCAGGCGATCTGCGAGGTGGGAACCGGTGTCGGCGTGAGCGGACTCTCGCTGCTCCGCCACGCACACGATGCAACGCTCACCACCATCGAGATCGAGCCGGAGCACCTGCGCGAGGCACGCACGATGTTTTCTGAAGCAGGTATCCCCGCCGCGCGTCTCCGTGCGATTGAGGGCGACGCACGCCACGTCATGCCCCGGCTGAATCTCGATTCCTACGACATGGTGCTGCTTGACGCGGACCCGGCGCAGCTCCTTGAGCACTTCGAGTACGCGCTGGGCATCGTCCGGCAAGGAGGCTGCATCATCGTGCCGGGCGCCTTCGCCCACGGTCGAGTGCCAGACCCCGCGGCGCGCGACGCGGAAACTCAGGCGGTGCGCGATCTCCTGACCCTCGTCGCAGAGTCGTCGGCGATCGCGCCAATGCTCTCTCCCGAGGGTGACGGTCTCCTCACGCTCGTGCGCCTCGACGGCTAGTTCCCAGACCACGCCATCAATGCAACGGGCCCGGCCACATTGGCCGGGCCCGTTCTGTGCGTCTTGCGCACGGTGGGTGAGAACGGGGCGACGCCCGCCCTCACCCTCCTCGCCTAGGCGAGCGGACCTGCGTCCGAGGCTCCTCGGCGTGAGCGCACCGCGAGCAGCACGCCGCCACCGAGCAGCGCAGCAGCGACTGCACCGCCGACGAGCAGGGCAGGCACGGATCCACCGGTGACTGCGAGCTCACCCGAGGGAAGCGGTGACCCACCGGATTCGCCGGGCTGCGTCGTCCCGGCGCCCGCGTCGGTGCCCGGCTTCGGATCGGGCTTCGGCTCGGGCTTCGGCTCAGGCTTCGGCTCAGGCTCCGGATCGGTACCGGTGTCTGCCGCGATGACCGCGAGCGGCAGGGCGAGCTCGGTTCCATCGGCACGCACGACCACGAGGCTGTGCGCGCCAGCCGGGGTGGTCGCGGGGATCTCAACCTCGGTGGCCAGCGCGCCGTCCGCACCAGCTGTCGCCGTTCCCAGCAGTTGCGGTGCGGAGCGCAGCTCGAGGCTCAGTTCCTCGCCCGCCACGAACCCGGTGCCGGTGACGCTCACGCGCTCGCCCGCGGTGACCTGTTCCACCGACAGTGCAATCTCGGCCGGAACGATCGGGGCGTCGGGCTGACCGAAGCGCACCTGGTCGATCGCCCAGAATGCGCTGTTGTTGCCCGAGTACGAGAACTGCAGGCTGAGCGTCTTCGGAAGGGCGCCGGCCGCATCACGCGGCAGCTCAATCGTGTGCCGTTCAACCGTGTTCACTGGGTTCGCACGGGTGCCGTCTGCCGGGTAGTCGATCAGCTTCTGGCGCGGAGCACCCGATTCCTCGTCAAACACCACCCACACGCTGGCGCCCTGCGGGCCGTCAACCGCGTAGTCGGAGACGAACGACACATCGGCCGTTGCCGCGCCGTTCAGCTCGTACGCCGGGGTGACGAGCGTCGAATCAAACATGTTGCCGCCGCGCGGCGACACGTCAGCCCACTCGTCCGAATCCGCGACCGCGAACACGTCACGCGAGCGGACATTGTTCTCGCGGTGCTGTCCAAGCTCGACGTTCGAGAAGAAATCGTCGGTCATGAACGTCCAGCCGCGGAATTCGGGGGCGCCACCCGAGGGCATCTTCGAGTTGTCAACCATCCACCCCTCGGGTGCAACATCGGTCCAGCCCAGCAGCTGGCCCGGGCCAGTCTCCTGCGCGGCGACGCGCAGCTGCGGGCGGAGCGTGTCGAAGTCGTCGGCGACGAGATCGTTCACGGCGGCGCCATCGAGATCCCAGCCCGCGTCACGCGCAATCCCGTTGTGGGCGAGCACGGTCGGCGCGATGTCCGAGATCTTCACGTCGTGACGCACGGAGCCCGGGGCAAACTCGGCGCCCTGCGCGATCACGTGCGTCTTCCGCTCGAGCTTCGTGGAACCGCCGTGTCCGCCCTTCGGCGTGTGGCCGTGATCCGAAGTCAGCATGATGAGCCAGTCTTCCGAGGCGTAGCTCGGTCGCGACTGCACCGCGGCGATCATCTCGCCAATCTGTCGGTCGGCAACCACGAGCGCATCGCGATACGCCTGCGAGCTCGAGCCGCTGCTGTGGCCCGCACCGTCCACCTCGTCGAGGTGAACGAAGACGTCGTCCGTCGCGGGCTCCGCAAGCTTCGCGACGACCTGTGCCGTCGTATCCTTGTCGCCCGCGCCCTTCACCCGCGTGTCAACTGCTGCACCGAACACGGTGGTGGAGATCGGACCCCAGGTCCCAATTGCGGAGGTGCTGCGCTCGGGCTGCGCCGCCTCGATGCGAGTCAGGTAGTCGGGGTACTGATCGTACTTTGGCGCGGTGAAGTTATTGTCGACAACGTTGTGCTTGTCGGGCCACACGCCGGTCGCGATCGTTGACCAGCCAGCGCCGGAGACGGTGGGAGCCATCGGGTTGCCGGGCAAGTTGCTCGCCGCGGTCAGCCCGCCGGCCTGCAGTGCACGCACGTTGGGCAGCTCGGTCTCCGCCATGATGTCGAACGCGGCGCCGTCGACGCCGATCACCAGCGTCTTCGGGGTGGTGCCTTCGCTCGGCGCCGCCAGGGCGGCAGGGGCAACGCCCGCACAGACGCCGGTCACGCCCAGCGCGAGCGCGCCGATCGACGCGGCAATGGTGTGTTTCCTCACAGTGACTCGCTCCAAGATGTCTTGAGAAGTGGTGGATCGTCGCGACCGCTCCGGTCGCGCCGAAATCCAGTCTGCGCACTGCGAATCCGGGCGTCAGGGACACGCGCGAGCGTCACGGAAGCTTCCTCACCGCGTCACGCGGCGTTCAGTTGTCCACACAACTTGGAAATCGTCTGCGAGTGAGGCACTGCCAGCAAACCGCGCAGCCACAGAGTTCGCAGCCTCGCCACTGAGCGCCGCGTTCCGCGCCACACATGCGACAGGCCCCGCTCCTCGGATGAGGAGCGGGGCCTGTCGCATGTGCGCCGAGCCGGCGCGTACGGGTGTGGTTAGCCGTCGAGCACGCCAGCGAGCACGTCACGCAGCTCGGCGGCTTCCTGGTCATTCACCGACACCACGAGACGTCCTCCGCCTTCAAGCGGAACACGCACGACGATCAGCCTGCTTTCACGCACCGCCTCCATGGGTCCATCCCCAGTCCTCGGTTTCATTGCAGCCATGACGCCTCCTCGCATAGTTTGGTGGTTCGCATCCATTTTATCGGTCCGCTGACCGCCAAGGCGAACTCAGACTGCGCCAGATGACGGGCGCGGCGGAAAGTGACGCCCAGCAGATCGGGATCGCAGAGCCCCCAGAAGCGTTCCGAGGCTACGCCACAGGACCAGAAAGCCAGCTCTTGAGCGCCGCATAGCCGTGCTCAATCTGGGCGACCGGCACCCGCTCGTCGTCCGCGTGGGCGAGCAACGCGTTCCCCGGCCCGAAGTTCACCGCGGGGATCCCGAGCGCAGAAAAGCGAGACACATCGGTCCAGCCGAGCTTTGCGCTGGGCTCCTGCCCCACCGCCGCGACGAAGCGCTGCGCGAGCGGCGCGTCGAGGCCCGGGCGCGCGCCCGGCGACAGGTCGACGATCTCCACGTCATCAGCGTCGGCGAAGAACTCGCGCACAAACGCCACGGCGTCATCCCCCGAGCGGCTCGGCGCAAACCGGTAGTTCACCTCGATGACGCAGCGATCCGGAATCACGTTGCCCGCAACGCCACCCTCCACACGCACCGCGTTGAGGCCTTCTCGGTACTCGAGGCCATCGACCACCACACGCTCGGCCTCATACGCCTCGAGCCGGGCCAGCAGCGCGCCAGCACGGTGGATCGCGTTCACGCCCATCCAGCTCCGCGCCGAGTGCGCACGCTTTCCTGTGAGCGCGACGCGGGCCCGCAGGGTCCCGTTACAGCCGCCCTCGATCGTGCCGTTGGAGGGCTCCCCCAGAATCGCGAAGTCCGCGGTGAAAAGCTCGGGGTGGTTGCGCATCGCGCGGCCCAGCCCACTCAGATCGGAGGCGACCTCCTCGTGGTCGTACCAGACCCAGGTGAGGTCGACGGAGGGGTCAACCAGCTCGACCGCGAGCGCAAGCTGCACGGCGACGCCCGCCTTCATGTCGACGGTGCCGCGTCCCCAGATCATGGCCTCACCGGTGTCTGGCTCCACCATGTCGCGCACGGGCAGGTTGTCGTTGATCGGCACGGTGTCGAGATGACCAGCGATCGCGACGCGGCGATCGCGCCCCAGCTCGGTGCGGGCGATGATCGTGTCCCCATCACGCGTGACGCTGAGGTGGGGGGCGTGCTCCGCAAGCATCGCGGCCACCGCATCAGCGATGGCGAGCTCGTCGCCCGACACCGACGGGATGTCGCACAGCTGACGGGTCAGCGCAACAGGACCGGATGCGGGATCGAGGCGGAAGACGGGGCGCGGGTTCTCCTGGGTGCTCACCCGACCAGCCTAGGCGGTTCGCAGCGGCGCCCGCGAGCCGCAGGCTTCGCTAGCATTGAGTGTATGACTGAGACCCGCTACGCCTGGGCCGCCGGAATCGCGACGATCGCCGCCGACGGCTCCACCCTCGACGCCTGGTTCCCCGCCCCCGCACTCGGCAAGCGCCCGGAGGACCGCGATCCGTGGATCGCTCCCGCTGAGCTTGCCGGACTCACCGGAACCGATGACGCACGCGGGGTCGAACTGCGCTTCGTCAACGTTGAGATCGATCTTGACGCGGCGCCGGCAACCACCGAGGACGCGTACCTGCGGCTGCATCTCCTTTCGCACTGCCTCGCACTGCCGAACTCGCTGAACCTCGACGGCATTTTCGGCAAGCTGCCGAACATTGCCTGGACGAGCGCGGGCCCCATGCTCCCCGAAGAGTACGCGGCGCGTCTCCCCCAGTTGAAGCGCGCGGGCATCACCGCAGTGGGTCTCGACAAGTTCCCGCGCCTCACCGACTACGTGGTCCCCGCGGGCGTGCGCATCGCTGACGCATCGCGTGTCCGCCTCGGCGCGCACCTTGCGCCGGGCACCACCGTGATGCATGAGGGCTTCGTCAACTTCAACGCCGGCACGCTCGGCGCATCCATGGTGGAGGGCCGCATCTCGCAGGGCGTGGTCGTCGGCGACGGCTCCGACATCGGCGGCGGCGCGTCCATCATGGGCACCCTCTCCGGGGGCGGCACGCAGCGCATTACGATCGGCGAACGCGCGCTGCTCGGCGCAAACTCGGGCGTCGGGATCTCGGTGGGCGACGACAGCGTTGTCGAGGCCGGGCTCTACGTCACCGCTGGCACCAAGGTTGTCTTGCCGCAGGGCACCGCAGATTCAGCGGGCGAGCCTGTTGAGGTCAAGGCCGTCGAACTTTCCGGCGTTGCCCAGTTGCTCTTCCGCCGGAATTCACGCACGGGCGCCGTGGAGGCGCTGCCGCGCGAGGGCTCTGGCATTGTGCTGAACGCCGCGCTGCACGCGTAGTCCTCGCCGGACGTTCTCAGCGCTCCGCCACACCGCCCCGCCCCGGCCGAAGCCACCCGCGCAACTCTTCCGCGTAGTGGCCCGGCCGGGGCGGTGCTGTGTTGTGTTGAACTCAGTTGTGTGGCTACTCGCCAATCACGGGCAGCGCACTCGTCGTCGCACGCGTTCCGCGGCGACCGAACACGAGTGCTGCCGCGCCCACGAGGGCAAGCACCGCGGCGCCAAAGAGCACGAGCGCACCGGATCCAGATCCGGTCTGCGCGAGCTGATCACTCGTCCCCTGCGCAACCTGCGGCTTCGGCTGCGCGCCGGTATCGGGCGTGGTCTCGGTTCCGGTCCCGGAGTCGGGGTTTTCGCCACCGGGGTTTTCGCCACCGGGGTTTTCGCCACCGGGGTTCTCACCGCCAGGGTTCTCACCACCCGGCTCGCCCGCCACCGAGAGCGTTCCCGCGTGCAGCGCCCCCGTCTTCACACCGTCAGTGAACCACCAGGCCGGACGCGACAGCGCAGGGTCGGCTGCGCGCACAGCGACGGCCTCACCAGCCCGCGCGGCAGCAGCGCCCACGGCGCCACTCAGCTCGGCCGGCGCGGTCGCGAATCCCTCGTTGTTCGTGTTCGGCAGCTCCGCGGGACGCGCGTAGTGCGTCACCTCGGGCGTCGCCGTTCCATTCAGCGTGATGAACGCCGCATCCCCGTTGCACCCGTCATCGCACACGGCCCACAGACCGCCAAGCACGGTATCCCAGTCGAGCGCCATGACGCCGCCGAGCCCCGGCTTCACCTCAGCAACGCGTGTGGCGCTCCCGTCAGTGTTCAGGGCGAAGGCAAACACCTGGCCACCGTCCTCTACCGCAACAAAGAAGAGTCCGTCGCCGTGCAGCGGGTAGTCAGCTGGGTTGTAGCCCAGGCCCGTGTTCGCGTCGATGAGTGCACCGGCGAGATCCTTATCCGCGACCCACTCGACCGCCTCGATCCCCAGGTTCGCGCTGACCTGCGGCAGCAGCGCGGTCAGATCCCACTCCGTGCTCGCGACAACATCCGGGCCGGCGGACTCAGGATCAATCTGCAGCACGACGTTGTAGTTGACGCCCTTCGCACTGTTGTCACGCTCGGACGCAAGGTAGATGAAGCCGTCGTTCGCGGCCGTGATGCCCTCCGTGTCCGGACCGGCCGCGCGCGGGTTGTCGGCATCCTTCTGGAAGCGAGCTCGCTTTCCCTCAGCCCAGCCCTCCGCGAAGCGCGCGGAGCCGTCCGCCTGCACGTCGAGCTTCCAGAACCGGCCCTCACCGTTGTCGACCGCCCACAGCACCACGCCATCCTCGGTGACCTGCGTGTCGAGCCCCGAGCTGTCCTCGAGGAACATGCGCGAGGCATCCACCTTCGTCACCGCGGCTGCGCCCGGCCATGCGAGGTTCTCGTAGCTCGGTGTCTCGCCGCCCGTGCCACCGTCACCGCCGCCGTCGGTCACGCAGCGGTTCGCGGCGCCGGGCGTCGGGTGAGCAAGCACGAACGGCCCCGTCCCTACGCTGCAGCGCGCAAGCGTCGCGAGCGCCGGGTCCCCATCGATTGCAGCGTGCGCAGTCCACGCACCCGTGTCGTCGATCAGCGCGCCCGAGGGATCGAACAAACGGATCTGATCGGCACTCCCGATCCCAATCGCTTCCCGGAAGAGACCATCCTGCGTGCCCACGATGCCGAGCGAGTTCTCGTCAACAACGAGGTACGCGCCGGGCGCGAGGGTCGCCCCCGCCGGGAACTTCCAGCTGTGATCATCGGAGTTGTCGCGCAGCTCGAAGCCCGCAAGCGCAAACTCCTCGGTTCCGGTGTTGACGAGCTCCACCCAGTCCGCCGGCTGCGAGTCAACCTCGCTGAGTCGCAGCGGCGAGACGGGCTCCGGTTCAGTGGTCTCGGCGAATCGGTTCTCGGCGCCCTTCGTGGCCTCGGAGGTCTCCGCCCAGTCACCCGCAGCCGTGCGGCCCAGCGTGTGTTCTGCGTGCGCGGACCAGCTCACCTGATCGACAAGCTCCCCCGCGGGATCGAAGAGACGCACCTCGTCCGCCTTGCCGAGGCCGAAGTCGAACTGGCCGAGGCCGGTCTTCTTGTCAAACTCGTCGAGCACGAAGAATGCGCCTGGCTCCACCAGTGTGCCCGCGGGAATCACAAACTCATGCGTGTCCTCGCTATCACGCACGCTGAACCCGCCGAGGTCCACGGCGGCGGTGCCCGCATTGCGGAACTCGACCCAGTCGCCCGGTGTGCCGCCGTTCGACTCAATCTCGGACAGCTGCAGCCCCGCGGGGGCCGCGGTGGGTGGTGCGGGCACGGCGAGCGCGGCGCCCACCGGGGAAAGGGTGAGGCAGGTAACTCCGATAGCGCCGGCGGCAAGCGCGGCGAACGGTCGGACGGTTCTGGGCAACATAACTCCTTCGTGATGGATGGTGCGAAACCATCGCATCAGTCGGGGGTTGCCGAGTGGCGAACACCGCGCAAACGCACGGTGTCCGCCCGCGGAATCTAGCCCTGCGCGACCACTCGGGCGAGCAGCTCGGGTGCCTTGCGATCGTAGATCGCCGCACCCCACCGCACCCCGAACCAGCAGACGAGTGCGCCACTCAGTAGTCCGACCGCGAAGGTCAACCAAATGTAGAGCGGCTGCTCGGTAATCGCCGCGGCGATCGTGAGACCGATCGTGGGCAGCGCGATCACCGCGAGCGATCCGTACGAACCGGCCATCCCAATGAGGCTGAGCATGCCTGCGCCGGGCTTCGACACGAAGGGGTTCTCCCCAGACTGCGGCACCGGCATGATGAAGAGCGCCGAGCACACGCTCGACACCCCGAACCCGCCAAGCGTCACGGCCGCCGTCAGACCGAGGAGCGTCGGCAGCTGGTCGAAGCGACCCACGATCGCCGTGGTGACCACCGCGACGATGATCACGCTCGGGATCGCAAGCAACGCGTTTGCCCAGATGCGCCCCACGCGGTCGTCAATTCCTCGCACCCCGCGCAGGATGTGCGTGCTGAACGCCGTGCCATCGTACGAGATGTCGGTGAAGGTACTGAGCGAGAGCATCACCGCGACCATGACGGTGGAGCCCGGGAGCAGGATCGGCGCACCCGAGCTGCCCGACACGAACGCGAAGATCACCGGCATGACGAGCACCACGAGGAGGCTCTGTAGGTAGCGCGGGTCGCGCAGCCAGTAGGTGAACGCGCGGGCGGCGACCGCGCCGCGCGGCGTATCCGGGAAGCGCGCGAACCAGCCGGCGCCGCGCTTCGCGGTGGCACGCGAGCCTTCGGTCATCGCGCCGAGATTCGAGAGGTAGAGCGGCCGCCAAGCGAAAAACAGCAGCACCGGAGTGGCGAGTGCGATGAGCAATTTCGCCACGGCAACTCCCCACGCACCGCGGGCGAGTTCCGCGGGCACGGCCCACACCGCACCGAGTGGCGACCATGAGATCCCGTCGGCAATCGCCGGCAGGCGCTCCGCGAGCGCTGCGGCGCCCGAGCCAATGCCCGCGATGAGCGGACCCGCGCAGACGAGCAAGAGGATCACGATGCCGCCGATGATCTCGCGGAAGCGGCGGCTTGCTGTGGCGCGCGACAGCGCGGTGACCATCAGCTGGCAGGCCAGCACGCACGTGAGCGCGGCGACCGGCGCGAGGAGGATCGCGGCGATCACTGCCGCCGGCGAGCGGAACCAAGTTGCCGCGGTCGCTGCTGAGACAAGCAGCGTCACGATGCCGGGCACACCGAGAAGGCTCGCGGCCACGATCCCACTCAGCTGGGTGCCCGCGCTCATGGGGAACATCACCAGTCGCGCGGGATCGAGGGTACGGTCCATCCCGGAGGAGACGATGGGGCCGAGCATCCAACCCAGGATCAGTGCGGCACCACCAAAGATCAGCGAGGTGCGGGCGAGCTGCGGATCGAGGCCCGAGGCCGCGACGAGGCCCACGACGACCATACCGAGCACCCCGAGCCCGTACAGGACGCCGATGATCGCGCCCACCAGCTGCCACGGGTGCCGGGTCAGTGTGTTCCATAGCACGCGGAAGCGCAGACGCACCAGCACGCGCACGCGAGCGAGCGCCCCCGTGCGCGGCTGTGCCGTGCCGATCAGGGGCACCATGCGGGCCGCCGCCGGGGCTACGCCTGATTCAGCCATGACGGGCCCTCCAGGTGCTGACGCCCGCCCACGAGCTCGACAAAGCGGTCCTCGAGCGTGGAGCTGCCGCGCACTTCGTCGACGGTTCCTGCGGCAAGCACCCGACCGTTTGCGATGACCGCGACGTGATCGCACATGCGCTGCACCAGATCCATCGAGTGGCTCGACACGATCACCGTGCCCCCACCGCGCACGAAGCCCTGCAGAATGTCGCGAATGTTCGCCGCCGAGACCGGGTCGACCGACTCAAACGGCTCATCGAGGACCAGCACGCGCGGCGCGTGCACGAGCGCGCAGGCAAGCGCGATCTTCTTCGTCATGCCGGCGGAGTAGTCGACCACGAGCGTGTTCCCCGCGTCATTCAGGTCGAGCATGGTCAGGAGATCCGCGCAACGTCGCGCCACCGTCTCGGCGTCAAGCCCGGACAGCAGGCCGTTGTACGTGATGAGCTGCTCGCCGGTCAGGCGATCGAACAGTTTCACGCCGTCGGCGAGGACGCCAACCAGCTGCTTCGCCTCCGTCGGTTGCGCCCACACGTCGACACCGTGGATGAGCGCCTGACCAAACTCGGGCCGCAACAGGCCCGTGGCCATCGACAGCGTGGTCGTCTTTCCCGCACCGTTCGGGCCGACGAGACCGTAGCAGGAGCCGGTCGGAATGGTCAGCGAGATCCCGTTCACGGCGATCTTCTCGCCGAAGCGTTTGGCAAGGCCGCGGAGTTCGAGCGCGGCCGGGTGGGTGGCAGTTTCCATACTGCCACCCTACCGAGCGCGCCAGGCGCGGCCCCTCCCCCTACAGGGGGAGATTTAACGGTCGAGGTGCCGCTCGGGCGAGCCGATGTAGAGCTGCTGCGGGCGGCCGATCTTCGTCTGCGGATCCTCGCGCGCCTCACGCCACTGCGCGATCCAGCCCGGCAGACGTCCAATCGCGAACAGCACGGTGAACATGCGGGTCGGGAAGCCCATGGCCTTGTAGATCACACCGGTGTAGAAATCGACGTTCGGGTAGAGCTTGCGCTCCTTGAAGTAGTCGTCCTCCAGCGCAATCTGCTCGAGCTCCTGCGCGAGGCCGAGCAGCGGATCGTTCACGCCGAGCTCCTCGAGTACCTTGCCGGCGCTCTCACGCACGATGCGCGCACGCGGGTCGTAGTTCTTGTACACGCGGTGCCCGAAGCCCATGAGCTTCACCCCGTCTTCCTTGCGCTTCACCTTCTCAACGAAGGTCTCAACGCTCTGGCCGGAGTCGCGGATCTGCGCGAGCATGTCGAGCACGGCCTCGTTGGCGCCGCCGTGGAGCGGGCCCGAGAGGGCGTTGATGCCCGCAGAGATAGACGAGAACATGTTCGCTCCGGTCGAGCCGACCAGACGCACCGTCGAGGTCGACGCGTTCTGCTCGTGGTCCGCGTGCAGAATCAGCAGCTTGTCGAGCGCGTCGACGAGCACGGGGTTCATCTCGTACTTCTCGGCCTTGTTACCGAAGTTGAGGCGCAGGAAGTTCTCCACGAAGCCGAGATTGTTGTCCGGGTACAGGAACGCCTGCCCAATCGACTTCTTGTGGGCGTAGGCCGCGAGCACGGGGAGCTTCGCGAGCAGGCGAATCGTGTTCACCTCGACGAACTCGGGATCCGTGGTGTCCAGCGAGTTCTCGTAGTAGGTCGACATGGTCTGCAGTCCGCCCGAGAGCACCGCCATGGGGTGTGCGGTGTGCGGCACTCCCTCAAAGTAGTAGCGCATGTCCTCGTGGAGCAGGGTGTGCCGGCGGATCTCGTCGTCAAACGCCGCGAGCTCGTCCGCTGCGGGCAGCTCACCGTAGATGAGCAGATACGCCACCTCGAGGAAGGTCGAGTGGCGGGCCAGCTCCTCAATCGGGTAGCCGCGGTAGCGCAGAATTCCCTCATCGCCGTCGATGTAGGTGATTGCGGACTTGGTTGAAGCAGTGTTCACAAAGCCATAGTCGAGCGCGGTGTAGCCGCTCTGGCGGGTGAGCGTGCTGACGTCGATGGCGGGGTGGCCGTTGACCGCCTCACGGATCGGCAACTCCGCCGATCCGCCGGGGAAGGTCAGTTTCGCTGAGGCCGAGCCCAGGCCCTGAGTCGATTCGGTCACGTCGTCTCCTCGTGGGGTCTCATGTGTGGCTGGGCGTCGGGTGCGACGCCGCCATTCCTACACCTTATCGGCTCAGTGCAGAGCCGAGTGGCGCAACGCAGATCGTGCGCACTCCCTCAGAGTATCTTGACGTCGAACAAAAAGTCGATTCGTCGCCGCCAGCAGGCCCACACCCCGCGGATCCACGCGAGGCACTCGGAACACGCTCAGGCGCCGCGGATTCGGCGTGCGGCCGTAGCGATATCAGCGTCGCTCGCGGTCAGCGCCAACCGCACATGCTGCGGCGAGTGGTCGCCGTAGAAGTGGCCGGGGCCTACCACGATCCCGAGCTGCGCGAACTCAGAGACACTGTCCCAGGCATCCGCTCCGCGCGTCGCCCAGAGATAGAGTCCAGCCTCACTCCCCTCAATGCGGAAGCCGGCGGCCTCGAGCGCGGGGAGTAGCACTGCACGCCGAGCCCGGTACAGCTCCCGCTGCTCGGCCACGTGTGCCTCGTCCGCGAGCGCGGCGATCATTGCCGCCTGCACGGGAGCGGGAAGCATGAGACCCGCGTGCTTCCGCACCGTGAGCAGGCGCTCCACGAGCTCGGGATCGCCAGCCAGGAACGCCGCCCGGTAGCCAGCGAGGTTCGATTGCTTGCTCAGCGAATACACGCTGAGCACATCTCGGTGGTCCGCGCCCACCACAGCAGGATCGAGAATCGAGGGGATCCGCTGCTCGTCCCACGGCGCGTCCCACGCAAACTCGGCGTAGCACTCGTCTCCCGCGATGACCGCGCCCAGTTCTCGCGCGCGCTCAACGGCAGCGCGAAGCCGGCCCGCATCGAGCACCCGCCCGTCGGGGTTGGACGGCGAGTTGACCCACACGAGACGGGTGTTCTCCGGCCATTCAGCAGGGTCGTCAGCCGCGATCGCGTCCGCGCCCACGAGAGCGGCGCCCATTGCGTAGCTCGGGTAAGCGATTCGGGGGAACACGACGGCCTCGCCCGCGCCGATGCCGAGCAGGAACGGAAGCAGCGCTACCAGTTCCTTCGATCCGACAGTCGGGAGCACCGCGTTCGGTGCGACGGTGACGCCGCGGCGGCGCAGGAACCATTCGGCAATCGCCTCGCGCAGCTTCGGTGACCCCGCGGTTGCAGGGTAAGCGTGCGCGTCGGTCGCGTTCGCAAGCGCCTCACGCACGCTTGCGGGGCTCGGATCGACGGGAGAGCCGACCGAAAGATTCAGTGCGCCCTCGGGATGCCGTGCCGCCTGTGCGGCGTACGGCGCCATCGCGTCCCAGGGATAGTCGGGCAGCGGTCCCCGCACGACTTACTCGCCCTGGGGCGGCAGCGCCGCGACGACGGGGTGGTCGAAGTCGTAGACCCCGACCTTGGCCGCGCCACCGGGAGAGCCGATCTCGTCGAAGAACTCGACGTTGGCCTTGTAGTAGTCCGACCACTCGCTCGGCAGATCGTCTTCATAGTAGATCGCTTCGACGGGGCAGACGGGCTCGCAGGCGCCGCAGTCCACGCATTCATCCGGGTGGATGTAGAGCATGCGTTCGCCCTCGTAGATGCAGTCAACGGGACACTCGTCCACACAGGCGCGATCCTTGACATCGACGCACGGCAGAGCGATGACGTAGGTCACGTCGCCCCCTTTCACTCGGCACTACGAAAAACAGCTCCAGTCTACCGCTGTGCGCACCGCTCCGTTTGCCGCCTGCTTCGGCGGGGCGCTTCTCGCGTTGCTACCCCGCCAGCGTCCCGGCGCGAAGTGCGCCTCCCGCGAGCGGCGCGAGCCAGCTCGCCGCGAGAATTGCTGGCCCGATCGGCACCTGGCCGCGGCCCCGGAGCACGGACGCGCACGCCGCGACCGTAATGCACCCCGCGAGCGCGAATGGAAACAGTTCGACCGCATCACGCACCGAACTCGCGCCAGCGATGATCACCGCAATGGGCAGCAGCTTCACGTCTCCCGCACCGATCGGGGGTGGGCGATGTCTTGCCTCGCCTGCACTGAACGCGGCCCACACGCTCGCTCCGAGCAAGGCCGCACCGACTGCAACTCCTGCGAGGAAGAACGCATGCCGCGGTTCACCGCTCCACGCCCACGCGGCGAACACTGGGGGCACGACGCTGAGCGCAGCCGCACCCAGCACAGGGTTCGGGAGCCGGTGCTCACGAACATCGATGATGCTGAGCACCACGCTCCAGGCGCCCGCAGCACCGAGTGCGCTCACCCAGAGCACGAATGCGCCGCCGCGCTTCGTCCCGGGCCAGTCGAGGGCCCCCGTGGCGGCGAGCAGCCCGACCACGAAGACGGCCACCGAGACGACCCCACGTGACCATGCGGGGAGCGCCCGCAACTCGGCGAGGAGGCCGCGCACTGCGGCTCCCCCTCGCCGACCAGACACTACTCGGGCGTCACTTCCGTACCGATCCCCCGCTCGGTGAAGATCTCCAGCAGCACCGAGTGCGGCTCGCGACCGTCGATAATTGCTGCCTTCGACACACCACCACGAACAGCCTCAAGGCATGCGCGCATCTTGGGAATCATCCCTGATTCGAGCGACGGAAGCATGTCTTCAAGCTCGGAGGCGGAGATGGAAGAGACCAGTGAGTCTCGATCCGGCCAGTTTGCATACAGACCCGCGACGTCGGTGAGAATCACAAGTTTCTCTGCGCCGAGCGCTGCGGCGAGCGCGCCCGCCGCAGCGTCGGCGTTGATGTTCAGCGAGTCGCCAGGCCGGTCGGCGTCCGGCGCGATCGATGAGACGACGGGGATCAGTCCGGCTTCCAACAGCGCGAGCACGGGCTCGACGCGCACGTCCACCACATCGCCGACGAGTCCGAGGTCAACGAGCTCACCGTCCACCTCGATGGGCGGGCGACGACGACCAACAAAGAGGCCGGCGTCCTCACCCGTGGTGCCTGCAGCGAGCGGGCCATGCGCATTGATCTCGTCAACGAGTTCGGGGTTCACCTTGCCGGTCAGGACCATGCGTACGACGTCCATGGTTTCCGGGGTCGTCACTCGGTAGCCGCCCTGAAACTCGCTCTCAATGCCGAGCCGCGCGAGCATCGCATTGATCTGGGGGCCGCCGCCGTGCACCACGACGGGCCTGATGCCGGTGTGGCGGAGATACACGACGTCCTCGGCGAAGGCCGCGAGGAGCGCGTCATCGACCATGGCGTTCCCGCCAAACTTGATCACCATGATCGCGTCGCGGAACTTCTTCAGCCACGGGAGTGATTCGATCAGTACCTGCGCTTTTTCGGCAGCCTCAGTGTGGTCCATGGGACCCAGCGTTGTGGTCATCGCTCGCCCCTAGCTCGAGTACGCGCTGTTCTCGTGCACGTAGTCGTGCGTGAGGTCGTTTGTCCGGATGGTGGCAGTGTGCGCCCCCGCGAACAGGTCGATCTCGACGTGAGTGCGACGCGGAGTGAGGTCGCACTCGCTCACCGGACGGTCAGGCGCACCGGCGTGGCAGAGTCGCACTCCGTTGAAGGACACGTCGACCTGGTACGGATCAAATGCGGCATCGGTCGTGCCGATGGCGGCGAGCACGCGGCCCCAGTTCGGGTCGTTGCCGAAGATCGCAGCCTTGAACAGGTTGTTCCGTGCAACCGAGCGGCCGACCTCAACCGCGTCGGCCTCGCTCGCGGCCCCACGAACCTCGATGTCAATGTCGTGGCTTGCCCCCTCCGCGTCAGCTTGAAGCTGGGCAGCGAGGCTATCGCACACCTGCACGAGCGCCGCCGCGAATTCTGCCTCATCGGGAGTGACGCCCGACGCACCGCTTGCGAGCAGGGTGACCTGGTCATTCGTCGACATGCAACCGTCGGAGTCCAGTCGATCGAAGCTCGGTGCCGTTGCTCCGCGCAGGGCGCGATCGAGCGCAGCGTCGTCGAGCATGGCATCAGTGGTGATGACGACGAGCATCGTGGCAAGGCCGGGCGCAAGCATTCCCGCACCCTTCGCCATTGCGCCGATGGTCCACCCCTCCCCTGTGTGCACGGCGGTCTTTTCGACTGAGTCGGTGGTGAGGATCGCGGCGGGCGCCGTTGTATCGTCCGCGGCGAGGCGCGCGACAAGCTCCGGAACGTTGTTCACGATCTTGTCGCGGAAGCTCTGATCGCCCGTGCCGATGAGGCCCGTCGAGCACACGAGAACCCGCTCAGCCGCGTCGGCCTCGCCAAGTTGCGCAGCAACCGCCTCGGCAGTGAGCCGGGTGGTCTCGTACCCAAAGTCGCCCGTGAAGCAGTTGGCTCCGCCAGAGTTCAGAATGATCGCGCGCGCCGGACCGTTGTCCGCGACCTTGCGGCTCCACAGAATCGGGTTCGCCTGTGCTCGATTGCTCGTGAACACCACAGCGCTCGCGGGCGCGGGGCCATCGTTCACAACAAGGGCGAGATCGGGCTTACCCGTGCTTTTCAGACCGACCGCAATGCCTGCGGAACGGAAACCAGCTGGGGTGGTGACGGTCACGGTGTCTCCTTGGTGCCGCGCAACGGCGGCGTGTGTTGGGTGGAAAGTCTCGTCAGTGGTGCGCAGGGTCGCGCTCGGAGGTCAGTGCAGTGCGGCGGCGTTCCAGCGCACGGCGCTGGGGTACTACGGCGCGACGCCGTTCACGCTCAATCCCGTCGACTCAGGAAGACCGAGCGCGATATTCGCCGACTGAATCGCGGCCCCCGCTGTGCCCTTTGCGAGATTGTCGAGCGCCGCGACGACAACGACGCGTCCCGCGGCCTCGTCGATAGCGATGCCCATGAGGCAGGTGTTGGCCCCCAACGTGTCAGCGGTGCGCGGGAACACGCCCTCTGGCAGCACGTGCACAAACGTCTCGTCAGCGTATGCGTCCTCCCAGGCTGCTCGCACCTCAGCGGCCGTCACACCAGGCACGATGCGGGCGGTCGAGGTTGCGAGAATTCCGCGACTCATTGGAACAAGCACCGGAGTGAAGCTCAGTTTCACCTCGGCACGAGCACCTGCTCCACGGAGGGCCTGCTGGATCTCGGGGATGTGCCGATGCGTGCCGCCCACAGCGTACGGGTTGGCCGTCCCCATGAGTTCGGCTCCGAGCAGGTGGGTCTTCGCGGCCTTCCCTGCGCCGGAAGGCCCAACAGCAAGCACAGACACGATATCGCCCGCCTCGATCACACCCGCAGCGATTCCCGGCGCGAGCGAAAGCGCGACCGTCGAAGCATTGCACCCGGGCGCCGCGATACGGTTCGTCCCCACGAGCGCGTCACGTTGCTTCCCAGCCCCAGCGACAAGCAGCTCAGGCACACCATACGTCCAGGCCTTGTGATGTTCGCCACCATAGAACGCCGCCCAATCCTCTGCGCTGGTCAGGCGGTGGTCTGCGCCGCAGTCAACCGCGAGCCGCACATTGGTGAGCTGCGCGGTGAGCTCACCGGACGCACCGTGCGGGAGAGCGAAGAACACAATGTCATGGCCGTCGAGCACCTCGGGGGTGGTGGGCTGAAGCGTGAGATGAGCAAGCGAACGCAGGTGGGGCTGTGAAGCGATGAGCGGCTGGCCGGCGGTCGAGTGCCCGGTGACCGTTCGCACGTCGAATTCCGGATGCCCGGCGAGCAGGCGCAGGATCTCACCTCCGGCATACCCCGATGCCCCCGCTACCGCCACGCTGTACGTCATCGACGCTCCTTTCGATTGCGCTCCCCCTATTCTGGCACTTCGTGGGCGACCCACGGACAGTTCTCCACAGCCACGGTGGGGTCCGGGAGGATCCCGAGCTGTCTGTGGATAGCTTCTGCGGAGAGGAGAATGGTCTGGCTCAATGGGTGCATGTCTCTCAGCACCGCATTTTCGACGACCGGCTCCTTCGCGGATCGAGCCCAGATTCTTGGACGCCTCGAGACGCTCGAGCAGGAGCAACGCGCTCGCGACGCGGAGCGGATGTCGTTGCTCGCAGCGGCACTCACGGACGCGCTGAAGCCACGAGCGCCCGAGGTTCCAGGACCTCCCCACGCCCCAAAAGACGGAGGCGGACCAGAGCGCGCTCAGCCGCGCGACACTCACGCTGAGCGAGAGCTGCAGATACGATCGCTCCGCGCCGAGATCGCGGCCACCCTCCAGCAGAGCGAGCGACAGGTGGAAGGCGATTTGGCGACCGCTCGCGCATTGGCGACGCAGTTCACCCGCACGCACACGGCACTTCAAGCGGGTGAGATTGGGCTCGGCCACGCCGCAGTCATCACTGCTGCGGCTTCGATGATCGGTACGGACGAAGATCCCGACACCACAGCACAACGCGCCACCTACGAGACAGCGATACTGGCGGAAGCCAGACAGACGACGCCGAGTCGACTGCGACCTCTGGCCACACGAATCGCGACGCAGGTCTCACCACGCTCACACGCAGAACAACACCGCGTCGCACGGGGTCTACGGAGCGTGCGACTGATTCACCGAGCACACGGTATGGCAGATCTCATCGCTCACCTCCCGCTCGTCGAAGCGCACGCGATTCATGCCCGCCTCACGCGCATCGCCAAGCTTGCGCACACAGGCACGCGCACCGATTCACCCCGTAAGGGCCAGGCCACCGGGGCATCCCGCGACGCACGCACACTTGAGCAGACCCGAGTCGACGCACTCATCGACCTGCTGCTCGCCGCATCCCCCACAACATTGACCGCGGGCACACCTGAGGAGGCTGTTCGAGCTCGGATTCACCTTGTTGTTCCCGCGTCGAGCACCAAACCCGAGGGCTCATTGCCCCCGCCTGCTGAAGTCGCGGGCCACGGCACAATCGACATGGCCACCGCGACCAGATTTCTGCTGCACACAGACTGGTGGGAGCGAGTCACCACGACAAGTATCGGCGACATTTCCGAGATCGATCGCTACCGGCCCAGTGCCGCACTGCGGCGCTTCCTCCGTGTGAGAGATCTCCACTGTCGATTCCCTGGGTGCCGCGTTCCGGTGCACCGCTGCGACCTCGATCACACGGTCGCGTTCGCGAAGGGCGGGAGCACGTCACGTGAGAATCTCGCGCACCTCTGCCGTGGTCACCATTCTGTGAAGCATCATGGCGACTGGCACAGTACTCAGCAGAGCAACGGCACGCTTACTTGGGTGACCCCGACTCGACGCGAGTATTCTGAGCCGCCACCAAGCCGTGTTCGCTTTGCTCGGCTCCCGCGAGGCCAGGCGATTCCCGAGCCCAAGAGGGAGCCACCCGTCGCGCCTACCGATGCGTGAAATTCGCCTCGCGCTTCTCTGCGAAGGCGCGCATGCCCTCCTTCTGATCGTCCGTTGCGAACGCCGCAGCGAACGCGAGCCGCTCAAGACGGAGACCTTCAGAGAGCGGAACTTCTTGCGCTGCCTGCAGCGCGTTCTTTGCGGCGTAGAGCGCTGGCAGCGACTTCGAAGCGATGGTCTCCGAGAGCGAGGTTGCCTCATCCAACAGCTCCGCAGCCGGCACCACGCGTGACACGAGGCCCGAGCGCTCAGCCTCCTCAGCTCCCATCATCCGTCCCGTCAAGACCATCTCGGCAGCCTTGTACTTGCCGATCGCTCTCGGCAGTCGCTGCGAGCCACCGAAACCGGGAAGGACACCGAGGTTGATCTCCGGCTGACCGAACTTCGCTGAATCAGCGGCAAGAATGATGTCGCACATCATGGCAAGCTCGCACCCGCCACCCAGCGCAAAGCCGGAGACCGCGGCCACGACCGGCGTGCGCATCCGCTCGAAACCCTCCCAGCTGGGGAACGCGCTGTTCAAGAACATGTCTGAGAACCCGTGCTCCGCCATCTCCTTGATGTCGGCCCCAGCGGCGAACGCACGCTCGGAACCGGTGATCACGATGCAACCAATCTCAGGTGAAGCGTCAAACGCGAGCGCGGCGTCGATGAGCTCGCCAACCAGCTGACCGTTCAACGCGTTCAACGCAGCGGGCCGGTTCAGTGTGATCCAGCCGACGCGTCCGCGCACCTCGGTGAGGATTACGCGGTCGTCGGAGTTCTCGGGGATCGAAGTCTGAGTCATGGAATTCGCCTTCTCTCGGGACCAGGGGCCACAGTGGTACCCCGCGCTGGGTGTGCCTCCACGCTACAAGTTCACGCCCGCGCCCGCAGCGCAACCGCGCACACTCCGCCGCGCGGCGGCAGTGCGACGTGGCTGCGGTGAAGCGTCTCACGGAACATGACGCTCCTCCGCGCCGTTGTATGCGGAGAGTGGGCGGATCAGCGCGTTCGAGGCTGACTGCTCCATGATGTGCGCGGTCCATCCGGTCACGCGCGCGGCCACAAAGATCGGGGTGAAGATCTCGGTGTCGAAACCCAGCAGATGGTACGCCGGACCGGATGGGTAGTCCAGGTTCGGGTAGATCCCCTTGCGTGCGACGAACTCGGCCTCGAGTACTGCATACAAGTCCGCCAAGTCTCTTCGACCGCTCTCCTCGAGCAGCACCTGCAGTGCGGCGTGCATGGTGGGTACCCGAGAGTCTCCGTGTTTGTAGACTCGGTGGCCGAAGCCCATGATCTTGCGCTTCTCTGCGATCGCGGCGTCCAACCACGGCACGACGTTCTCAGCGCGACCGATTTCCTCCAGCACGTGCATCACTGCTTCGTTGGCGCCACCGTGGAGGGGCCCCTTTAGCGCGCCGACCGCACCGACCACCGCGGAATACATATCCGAGGTCGTTGAGGCAATCACACGTGCAGTGAATGTTGATGCGTTGAACGAATGCTCGGCGTACAGCACGAGTGACACCCGGAACACGTCGACCGCCGCATCCGACGGCAACTCACCAAAGGTCATCCAGAGAAAGTTCCGCGAGTAATCGAGATCATCCCGTGGGGCGATCAGTGGGAGTCCGCGTCGGCGACGCTGCACGGCCGCGACGATGGTGGGCAGTTGTGCGAACAGGTACTCCGCACGACCGAGATCGAGCGTGCGGTCCGTCCAGCCGTTCGCCTCGTGCAGCGTCCCATCGAATGCGCCGAGCTGACTCACTGCCGTACGAACGAGATCCATCGGGTGCGCGTCCGCGGGCATTGCGTCCAAGAGTTGCAACGTGCGCGGATCGAGCGAGCGAAGTGACCGCTCACGCTGTTCAAACTCAGCAAGCTGCCCCGCGCTCGGGAGCTCTCCGTGCCAGAGGAGGTAGGCGACCGCTTCAAACGGCTGGGTGGCGGCGAGTTCCTGCACCGGGTACCCCCGGTAAAGCAGGCTGTTGGTCTCGGGGTTGACCTTTGAAATCGCAGTTTCATCAACGACGACTCCTGCGAGCCCCTTCTTGATTTCCGTGTCAGACATGATCGCTCCTTTGCGAAGAGTGTCGGGCCGGTGCGGGCGGCCGTTCATCTGGGCCGCCCGCCCGCGAATACGTGGCGACGCTAGCGTTCCACCTCAAAGTTGAACACACTCGTGTCGAAATGGTTGTAGCTCTCGTAATCAACGAGGTCGTAGAGCTCGGCTCGATGCTGCATCTCGCCGAGTTTGCTGGTGAGGTGCCCTTCTGCGTTCAACGTGTCGAGCGCCCGTTCCGTCGCGCCCATCGCGATACGCAGCATTGAGACGGGCCAAATGACCAGGTTGACCCCGACGTCCGAGAGCTGCTGAGCGCTGAAGAGCTCGCTCTTTCCGAACTCGGTCATATTGGCGAGGATCGGCACGTCAATCGCTGCGCGCACTGCCGCAAATTCCTCGAGCGTGCGCATCGCCTCAGGGAAGATCGCGTCTGCTCCCGCGTCGACGAGCGCCTGCGCGCGATCAACGGCCGCACGGAGGCCAACATCACCGGGCGCGGTCGCGCGGATGTCTGTGCGTGCCATCACCAAGAAGTTCTCGTCTCTCCGAGCGTCGACGGCGGCACGAATCCGCTTCAACGCCGTCGCCTCGTCCACCACCGCTTTTCCGTCGAGGTGACCGCACCGCTTCGGGTTGATCTGGTCCTCAATGTGCGCGCCAGCGAGGCCAGCATCTTCAAGAGTCTGAATCGTCCGCGCCACATTCATCGGTTCTCCGAAGCCGGTGTCTGCGTCAACGAGTGCAGGCAATTCGGTCATTCGGGCAATCTGCTGCGCCCGTCCTGCAACCTCAGTGAGTGTGGTGAGCCCAATGTCGGGGAGACCAAGGTCGGCCGAGAGCACCGCTCCCGAGATGTAGACCCCATCAAACCCCTTCTGTTCAATCATCCTCGCCGATAACGGGTTGAACGCTCCGGGGAAGCGCAGCAGTTCGCCGCTGGCAAGTCGTTCACGGAACAGCCGACGCTTTTCCGCGGCCGGCGTCTTCGAGTACAGCATCAGAACAGTCCCTTCGGTGCGCCCGCAAGATCGATGGTCCCAGGCTTCGCGACAATCCCGAGCTCCCGCACCTCGGCGGCGTTGAGCTCAGGGAGGCGCTGCACGAGCTCAAGAAAACGCTCGATCTCGGCTGCCTCAAGCACGGGCTCTGCAAGTGTGCGGAACTTCGCAATGTACTGCTCGCGAGCAAATGGGCGAGCACCAAGCGGATGTGCATCGGCAACGGCGATCTCATCAATGACCCGCTCCCCGCTGTTCAGCTCGATCTCCACACGGCCGCCAAACGCCTTCTCGTTCGGGTCCTCCGAGTGGTATCGGCGTGTCCACTCGGCGTCCTCCGCGGTCGTCACCTTGCGCCAGAGCGCCACCGTATCAGCGCGGCCCGCACGCTCCGGGGTGTACGAGTCGACGTGGTGCCAACCGCCATCCTGCAGCGCCACGGCAAAGATGTAGGGAATCGAGTGGTCGAGTGTCTCCCGCGAAGCGGTGGGATCGTACTTCTGCGGATCGTTCGCACCAGAACCAATCACAAAGTGTGTGTGGTGGCTCGTATGCAGCACGATCCGGGCCACGTTCTCGGGGTCGGCAAACTCGGGATGCTCCCGGTGCAGCTTCCGGGCGAGGTCGATCCATGCCTGAGCCTGGTACTCGGCAGAGTGCTCCTTCGTGTAGCTCTCAAGAATCGCACGCTTGGGCTCTCCGGCCGCGGGCAGCGGCACGTCGTAGCGCGCGTCCGGCCCGTCGAGCAGCCACGCAATCACACCGTCTTCACCCTCATAGATCGGGCTCGGCGAGGTCTGCCCGCGCATCGCACGGTCTACTGCTTCAACGGCCATTTTCCCTGCAAAGGCTGGGGCATGCGCCTTCCACGTGGAGATTTCGCCCTTCCGCGATTGCCGGGTCGCGGTCGTGGTGTGCAGTCCCTGGGCGACCGCTTGGGCGATCGTCGCAACGTCGAGCCCCAACAGGGTCCCGATGCCTGCAGCTGCGGACGGCCCGAGGTGCGCGACATGATCGATTTTGTGTTTGTGCAGGCATATCGCGCGCACCAAGTCCATCTGGATCTCGTACCCGGTAGCGATACCCCGCACGAGCGAGCGACCGTCGGCCGCGGTGTGCTGCGCTACGGCGAGGATCGGCGGGATATTGTCGCCCGGATGCGAGTACTCGGCGGCGAGGAATGTGTCATGGTAGTCGAGCTCGCGCACCGCGACTCCGTTCGCCCACGCCGCCCACTCGGGGCTGGTGAGATGCGCGTCACCCTCCTCCGACGCGAGTCCGAACACCGTCGCACCGGCTCCGCCCGTCGACACAGGATGCGAGAGCGCCTGTGCCCGCGCAGCGATAATTGGGCCGCGTGTCAGCGAGGCCGCTGCCACCGCCGCGTTGTCGATGATGCGGTTGATCACCATGTCAGTCACCTCGGCGTCGACTTCTACCGGGTCGGCCGCGACCTCCGCAATCTTCCAGGCCAGCTGCTCCTCACGTGGCAGTGGCTCTTCGCTGCGATACACACGAACGGGGTGCGAAACGGTCATTGTGGTGCTCCTTCGTTGGAGTGAGGGGTTACAAGTGATCAGTGCTCGGCGCACCATCAATCGCGCCGAGAATCGAGGTGAGTGCGTGGTGCAGGTGTACGTGCGTCGCGTGCGCAGCAAGATCGGGATCCCGCGCCGCGATTGCCTCTGCAATCAGCGCATGTTCAACGACGGATTGGTGCAGCCGCTCCGCGTTGTCGCGGGCAAGCCGTCTAGCACGAGCCAGGTGAGCCCGGATCGGACGGAGCGCCTGTGTGAGATAGTCGTTCTGCACCGCCGCATCGATCGCCGCATCGAACCGAGCAATGAGCCCATAGTAGTCATCCGCTGCGCTCGCGTTGGTCTCGGGGTGTGCCTCACGGAATCCCGCGGCGAGCTCATGAAAGACAGCTGAGTCGCCGCGCTGAGCAGCGAGCCGTGCAGCACTTTCTTCGAGCGCGCGTCGCACCTCGAAGAGGCTTCGAATGTGGGCAGCATCGAATCCCGCGACGACGAGCACTCGTGCAGACTGTTGCCGCACGAGCCCGTCGGCAACGAGCCGAGCAATCGCTTCTCGCATGGGGGTGCGGCTGACGCCGAGTCTGGCGGCCTGCTCGACCTCGGCGATCACCGCACCCGGGGCGAGCGCGCCACTTTGGATGTCCTCAACCAGACCTTCGTAAGCCCGTTCGCTCGCACGCATCTGCGCCCCTCTCAACACACGCTAGCGTATACACAAGAGCGTGCAGCCGCAAGCATTTCGAGAGATCAGGGATTTAATGTATACAAAATGGCGCTCGGCTCGGCGACCTCCGCGTCAAAGCTGACGCCGCAACTAGCCAATCAAGCTCGGTTGCAGATCACGCAGCGTGCGCGACCGCATCATCCGGGACACTCCAATCGCCGCAAGAAGCACCGCGATCACGAGGACAAGCCCGAGCCTCAGCGCATCGAGACCCGCGTGACCCAGATCCCCGCCGTACATGAGTTGTCGCAGGCCGTCGACCGCAAACGACATCGGAAGGTAGTGGTGCAGCGTCGCGAGCGGTTCGGGAAGCGTCTGCCAGGGGAACGTGCCGCCGGCGGTGACAAGCTGCAGCACCATGAGCACGAGCCCCATGAACTGCCCAACGCTGCCGAGCCACACGTTCAGCGCGAGAATAATCGCGGCGAATGTGGCCGAGGCGAGCGCCATCATGCCGTACGCAGGGATGGGGTGCGCGACCTGGAACCCGAGCGTGCCCGCGACGATGCCGAACAGCGCGAGCATCTGAGCTGCGCCGAGCAGAGCGGGGGTGAGCCATCCCGCAAGCGTCACCCGCAGCGGCGCATGCAGCGCGGTGACCGCGCGGCGCGACACTGGTTTCAGGATCAGGAAGAGCGCGTAGATACCGATCCAGGCGGCGAGACTCACAAAGAACGGCGCGAGGCCCGCACCGTAGGTCCCCGCCGAAGTCACCTTGTCAGTGACCACCGAGACCGGATCAGCGATGTTCGCCGCCTGCTTTGCACGCAGATCCGCAGTGCTCTCGGGCAGCTTCTGCACCCCTGCTCCCAGCGCGTCACGGAGCTGGGTGCTACCAGTCGCGAGCTGCCCGATCCCGCTCTCAAGCTTCGGAGCCCCGTCTGCGAGCTGACCCAGCCCATCGTTCAGCGTGCCGGCGCCGCTTGCCGCGTCCCGGATTCCGGCGGTGAGCTGCGGCGCAGCGTCCGCAAGCGCACGGGCACCATCAGCGAGCTGCTGGGACCCCGCGGACAGTTCAGTAAGCTGCGCGCTCGCGCCCTGCACCCGGGAGTTCGCGTCGCGCAACACGGTATCGGCTTCGCCGAGACGCGCGTTGACCCGATCGATCACGCCGGAGTCGACTCCGGCTTTCGTGAGCTCCGCGAGAATGGCCTCCCGCTCCCCCGCGAGTCGATCGGTCGCGCTCTGGCTCGCGCCGGCAACCTCACGACCGAGCTCCGCGACCGAGGCGTTGCCCGCCGATACTCTCGCGGCACCATCCGCAAGCTGAGCGGACTGCCCCGGCAGCGCGCTCGTTCGGTCCTCCAGCGTTCCGAGCCCGGCGGCGAGCGCACCGGAGCCGCTATGCGCCGTGGCAAGTCCTTCTGCGAGTGTTTGTGCGCCGCTACGGGCGGTGCCCGCGCCGTCAGCAAGCTTGCCTGCACCGTCACGGGCATCCCCGAGCGACGTCCGCACCTCCGCCAGCCCGTCGAGCATGGCCCGCGAGGCCTCACGCCCCACGGATTGGACGATCTGCGCCTGCACGCGCTTCACCGCCTGCTCACCGATCGTTGTGGCGAGGTAGCTGTTCGCATCATTGGTCGTCAACACGACCTGCGCCTGGTGGGGATTGTCCGTCTGCGAGGACTGCAACGATTCCGTGAACTCGCGCGGGATCGTGAGCGAGAAGTCGTACGCGCCCTCCGCGATGCCCAGTTCCGCGTCCTTTGCACTGACCCGATGCCAGTCAAAGCTGCCATCTTCCACGAGGTTGTCCGCGACCTCGTCGCCGATGGAGCGGACGGTGTCGCCTGACTTCACCCCGGCGTCCTCCACCACAAGCGCCACCGGCACCTGGTCAAGCTTTGCGTAGGGATCCTGGTTGGCCCACAGGTAGAGGCCGCCGTAGAGCAGTGGGACGCACATCAGGGCAATGAAGGCGAGTCGCGCCATTGGCGTCGCCCACAGGCGGGCAAACTCTGCCCGCACCATCTGCAGCACCTTCATCGTGCCCCTCCTTGCTCATTTTCCGCCAGTTCCGCGCTTCCGCGCAGCGGCGTCACTTCGCCCGTGCGCCACCCGTCTGGGTGGGCGTCGATAGCGGCTCGGGCGGCGAGCCCCGCGATCACGAGCACGGCGTGCCCGCGCTCCGCGAGCTCGCAGGCGATGCCCCACCACTCCATTGGATCGCCGCCGTGACGGTCGGGTGAAACAAGCACGATGCCTTCGACCCCGGGGCGACGCAGCGCGAGCTCGCACAACACTCGAACCCGCACTTCGGGTGCCAGTTCGGCGAGCGGTGTGCGCGCGTGATCGGCAAAGCCCAGACTGCGGAGCTCGCGTCGGGCCGCGAGCGGGCGCGGCGGCTCCCCCGCGAACATGAGTTCTTCTGCGACGACGTGCTCGAGGCGGACGTCGCCGTGCGGTTCGCTCACATCAGGGGCATCAACAAGTGCGATGCGCCTCCTGAGCTCACGCGCGCTCGGCTCGCCGTCGAGCAGCACCTCGCCCGAATCCGGCCGCATCCGGCCGCTCACGATCAGGCCGAGCACGGTGGGGCGCTGCGCGGTTTCCGCTTCAACGAACACCGCCGTGCCTGAGCTCATCTCGACGTCTGTGGGTGGAAGTGCTCGGCCAGCCGGCCCCTTGCTCACTCCGCTTGCGCTCACCTGCACGGGTGCTCCCCTCCGCCGCTCTCACTGGACTCAGGAAGTCTAGCGGTGCACAGACCGGGCGGGATCACGCACACTACAGCTCAGCGATGATGAGCTTCTTCATTTCGAGCATCCGCTCGAACGCGCCGGGGTGCGCCATGAGCTCCCCCATATTCTCGGGGACGATCTGCCAGCTCACGCCGAAGCGGTCTGCGAGCCAGCCGCACTGCTCCGCTTCGGGAACTGCCGAGAGCGCGTCCCACAATCGATCGATCTCTGCTTGGTCGGCGCACTGCACCTCGAGCGAGAGCCCGCAGCCGAATGTCTCCGTCTGCGTCGCCCCCGAGTCCATCGCCGCAAACCACTGATCGCCGATGCGGAATTCACCGAACATCAGTGCCTCTGCCGATGCCGGGCCCGTCGGCTCACCATACGGTACTCGCTGGCCGGGCCCGGCATCGGGAAAGACCTCGGAGTAGAACTCGATCGCCTCGTCGGCACGGTTCTGCACCGGACCGCCAAACATGAGACACGGCACGACAGCGGGCCGCGGGTCTCCATCGGGATCCGTGAGCATCAGCTGCCAGTTCACGCCGTAGCGGTCTTCAACCCAGCCGTAACGGGCGCTGAACGGGTACTCGCCAAGCGGCATGCGCACCTCGCCGCCGTCGCTCAGTCGTTCCCACGCCGCATCGAGCTGCTCGCGGGCCTCGATTGCGCCGCCGCTCATCCGCGCGGGATCGAAGTTCAGCATGAGCGACAGCGCCAAGTTGGGCCGAAACTCGGGCCCCGCATTCACGAGAACCAACCGGTAATCACCCACGGTGACGGCGACCGTCAGCGGCTCACCCGCGAGCGGCTCCTGGAACGGCAGCAGCCCCTCCGTGGGGTAGCGAGACTCCACGGTGTAGTTTGTGTCAGGAAGCGCGCCCGCGTAAAACGCACCGGCCTCAGCGGCAGTTCCGTTGCACCAAATGTTCGGTACGACGCGTTGTGTCGTGTGATCGCTCATCTATCCCGCTCCCTTGCTCACGCCGCAGCGTGCAGCGTGCGGCGGCTCTGCGGCAAGTATCCGCCTCCTGGGCAGCGCACCACAAGGGGAAGACCGGGAGAACACCGGCGTATTTTCAGGATGCGTCGAGCGTCGCCTGGGGCACCCGCAGCAGGACACGGGTGCCGAGGTCCTGATCCCACTCGACCTCGAGGCCGTGCTGTCGCAGTACCGGGAACACCGTCTCGGTCAGGAGCGCGGCCACGATCTCTGCGTAGCGTTCCTCGCGTGCGGACTCAGCGAGCGCTTCCCATTCGTCCTCGGTAAAGAACGCGTCTAGAAATGCGCCGTAATTCAGAAACGTTTCGCCGGACTCGGCAAGCCACTCGGCATCCTGTGAGTGGTAGAACACGTAGCCGCGCGAGCCGCCGCTCTCGTCACGTTCATCCCAGATCTCTGCGTCGCCGCAGGTTCCGCAGCAGGTGAATGCGGTGCGAGCGATCACGTGAGCGTCTGCGAGCGCGGCGAACGCCTGAGCGATCTGTGTCTCGGGGTTCGCCGCGCTCGTCATCACTTAGTCCCGCAGCTTCGCGTCGAACGCGAGTTCCGCTGCGGCGACGCCGGCGAGCTTGGCCTCGCTGGCCTCCTCCGCCTTCAGCGTACGATCCTCAGCGCGGAAGCGGAGCGCGAACGTCAGCGCTTTCTGCCCGTCGGCGATACCGGTTCCCCGGTAGTCGTCCACGATGCGGGCGCTCTCGAGCAGTTCGCCGGCCCCAGCGGTGACGACCGCGAGCACATCGCCCGCGGGCACATCGGCGCCCACGACGAGCGTGAGATCCTGCGTTGCCGCGGGGTAGGTGGACAGCTGCTGGGTCTCGGGCTCACGCGGGGCCAGTTCGATGATGCGGTCGAGGTCAAGCTCGAACGCGGCGACGCGACCCGGGAGGTGGGAATCGGCCACGAGCTCGGGCAGCAGTTCGCCGGCAACACCAACGACCTCGAGGCCACCGTCCTCGCCGTCCACATCAGAGGCGACGCGAATGCTCAGCTCGGCGGTGCGGCCCGGGTGGAATGCACGGTGCGTGCCCTGGGTGACGACGAGCTCGGCCGCGACGGCACCAGCGACGATGCGGGCCGCGTCAAGCGCGTCGGCCCAGTCCACCGCGCGAGCGCTTTCGCCGGCCTGCTTGGCAACGGCGTCGCCGATCAGCAGCGCTGCAGCACGGCGCGGCTGGTGCGGCACGGACGCGTAGAGCGCAGCGAGCGTGTCCGTATCGGGCAGCTGCGCGAGCGGCGGCACCACGTCTGTACCGAGGTCGGCACGCGGTTCGAACACCGAACCGAACTCGACGAGGGCGAGGTCGGTGAGGCCACGCGACACGTTCCGCTGAGCGGCAGTCACGAGTCCGGGCAGCAGCGAGCGGCGCATGAAGGGCGATTCCCCATCAAGCGGATTCGCGAGCTTCACGGCAGCAACCGGGCCGTCTGCGTTCTCGGACTGCGCAACGCCATCAAGAACTGGGATCGCGGGCTCCGCGCCCGCGCCGAACGACTCGAGCTGCGCACGGCTGACGAACGGGTAGCTCTGCACCTCGTCAAGCCCGGCCGCCGTGATCACGTTTGCCGCGCGACGACGCAGTCGCTGCACGCGCGTGAGGCCACGGCCTGCGGGTGCCACGGGCAGCACGGAGGGGATGCGGTCGTAGCCGACAACGCGGGCGACTTCCTCAATGAGGTCAGCGGGCCGCGTGAGGTCCGAGCGCCAGCTCGGCGGGCTCACCAGCAGCACAGCACTTCCCGCGGCGTCGGCGGGAGCGTCAGCGACAGTGCAGCCGATCATTTCGATCGCGTTGCGCGCCTCCGCGTCCGTGTAGTCGGTACCGAGCAGGCCGTTGATGCGCGCGAGCGGCAGCTCGATCTGCGGCGCCTCCCACGGCGCGAGAAGCTCGGCGCCCAACTCGTCCGCGGTGCCACCTGCGAGCTCGACGAGCAGGTCGACCATGCGCTGCGCTGCGGCGCGCGCGACGAGCGGGTCAACACCGCGCTCGAAGCGCTTCGACGCCTCGCTCGGCAGCTTGTGGCGACGCGAGGTACGCGCGACCGAGATCGCGTCGAACGATGCCGCCTCAATGAGCACGTCGGTGGTGGTCTCGTCGGCCTTCGTCGAGTTGCCGCCCATCACACCGGCGAGCCCAATGACGCCCGACTCGTCCGTGATCACGAGGTCCTCGGGGTGAAGGGTGCGCTCCTGGCTATCGAGCGTCACCAGCGTCTCGCCCGCCGTCGCACGGCGCACCGTGATGCCGCCGGAGAGCTTCGCGAGATCGTAGGCGTGGAGCGGCTGCCCGAGCTCCAGCATCACGTAGTTCGAGATGTCCACCTCGAGCGAGAGGCTGCGGATGCCCGCGAGCTGCAGGCGCGCCACCATCCACGCGGGGGTGGGACGCGACTGATCGATACCGCGCACCACGCGTGCGATGAAGCCGGCCGCGCCGACACGACCGCGGATGGGCGCCTGGTCATCGATCACCACGGAGAATCCGGTGCCCGTTGCGGGGTTCACTGCCGTCGCGGGGTCGCGGAACGCCACCCCCGTCGCGTGCGAGACCTCGCGTGCGACGCCACGAATCGAGAATGCGTAGCCGCGATCCGGCGTGACGTTGATCTCCACCGCCGTCTCGTCGAGCCCGAGGAGCGCCTTCGCATCGGCGCCCACCTCGGGGTCAAGCCCGAGCGTGGAGAGCACAATGATGCCATCGTGATCCTCGCCGAGCGACAGCTCACGCGCCGAGGCGATCATGCCGTCAGAGACGTGACCGTAAGTTTTGCGGGCAGCGATCTCGAAACCGCCGGGCAGCACAGCACCGGGCAGGGTCACCACGACCTTGTCGCCCACCTCGAAGTTGTGCGCACCACACACGATGCCGCGCACGTCCTCGCCGCCGTCGGCCGCGTTCTGGCCCTCGGGCGCGACGCGCACCTGGCACCAGTTGACCACCTTGCCGTTGGAGTGTTCCTCAGGCTCACGGGAGAGCACCTCGCCCACGACGACGGGACCGGTGACATCGAAGCGGCGGATGTCCTCTTCCTCGAAGCCGACGCGCACCAGATCGGCGTGCACCTCTTCGGGGGTCACTCCCGCGGGGAGCTCAACAGATTCGCCGAGCCAGCTCAGTGGAACGCGCATTAGACCAGTCCTCCGAACTGACGGTTGAAGCGAACGTCGCCCTCAACCATGTCTCTCATGTCATTAATGTCGTGACGGAACTGCAGGGTCCGCTCGATGCCCATGCCGAACGCGAAGCCCTGGAACTCGGTCGAGTCAATCCCTGCGGCGTCGAGCACGCGCGGATCGACCATGCCGCAACCGCCCCACTCGACCCAACGCGCGCCGCCCTTGGCGTTCGGCTGCCACACGTCCATCTCGGCGGAGGGCTCGGTGAAGGGGAAGAAGTTGGGGCGCAGGCGGATCTTCGCTTCCTCGCCGAACATCTGGCGCGCGAAGTGCTCGAGCGTGCCGCGCAGGTGCGCCATCGTCAAACCGCGATCGATCGCGATGCCCTCGATCTGGTGGAAGACGGGGGTGTGCGTCGCATCGAGCTCGTCGGTGCGGTACACCCGGCCGGGCGCCACAACGTACACGGGCAGCTCGCGGCCGAGCAGCGACCGGATCTGCACGGGTGAGGTGTGCGTGCGCAGCAGCAGGTGGCGGTCCGCGGGCTCCACGAAGAAGGTGTCCTGCATCGCACGTGCCGGATGATCGGGATCGAAGCCGAGCGCATCGAAGTTGAACCACTCGTGCTCAACCTCGGGCCCCTCGGCGATCTCCCATCCCATGCCAACGAAGATGTCTGCGGCCTCTTCCTGGAGCTGCGCCAGTGGATGCCGCGATCCCGCGCGCTGACGCGTCGGGGCAGCAGTCACGTCGACGGTCTCTGCGATGAGGCGTGCGGCGGCTTCCTGCGCGACAAGATCGGTCTCGCGCGCCTTGTAGGCGCCCTCGATGCGTCCGCGAGCCTGGCCCATGAGCTTGCCGGTCGCGGCCTTCTCATCCTTGGGCACCTCGCGCATGCGGGCGTTCAACTGAGCGATGGCCGAGCCGTCGCCGGCGTGCGCCGTGCGAGCGGATTTCAGCGCCGCAACAGAGTCGGCTGCGGTAAACGCGGCAAGCGCTTCCGCGACGGCCGCGTCGGCGGCTTCCTGGGTGATCGGATTGAGGTCTGACACGGGGGTCAAGTCTAGCCTGTGCGCGTGAACGGCGTGCGTGCGCCGCACGGGGTGCTGCGCCAACCGGGGCATTGCTCAGCTCGCGGCCGCGTAGACTGGGGCGCATGCAGAGCTCGCGGCGTTCCCCGCGGGTCGTCCCGGATACCGGAATGACCCGTGGCGTTCGCGTATTCCGGGGCTCGCTCGGAGCCACGGTAGCCGTGCTGCTCGCCGCGGCTTCGCACGGGATCGCCGGTGGCGTGATCACGTGGCCGTCGGTTGCGGCGACTGTGGTGCTCACGCTGCCACTGTGCGTCGCGCTGGCCGGCCGCGTCGGGTCGCTCTGGCGGCTCGCGCTCGCGGTCTCCGCCGCGCAGTTCCTCTACCACTGGACGTTTGCGGGCCTCGGCATTTCTGCCGTGGGTGGTGGGAGCGGCGAGGTCGTCTCACCCCACGCCGCGCACTTCGCCGCGCTCGAGAGCTTCTCGCCCCGGCTCGCCGAGGCTGGCGCAGCCGACACCGCGATGTGGGTGTGGCACGTGATCGCCGCGGTGCTCACCACGGTACTCCTCGCACGCGGCGAGCGCGCGTTCCTCGCGCTCGGGCGAGCGCTGCAGCGGGCGTTCCCGGTGCGGCAGCGCGCCCTGATCCCCATCTCGGATCGAATCGCCCCGCCACAGAGCTTCGCGATGCCGCCGCGGCTGCGCGATCGGTTGCTCGCAACAGGCGCGATCTCTCGGCGCGGCCCGCCGCGCTTCGCCTGATTCCACTCAATCCTTTCCCGCGCCCGCACTCATTTCGGGGGCTCCGCTTCGCGCACCTGCCCGGAGCGGCCAGAGGCGCACACGGACCCGGCGCACGCCGGAGAGAATCAGGAGACCATGTCTCACACACCAGCATCCGCCGCACGTCATCGAGCGTCCCTCGGTCTTGCGGCAATCGCGCTCCTCGCGGGCGCAACCACACTCGGCGTCGCGGCACCCGCGCTCGCCCATGACGAGCTCATCGGCACGGAGGTGGTCGCGAACGCGAGCACCGGCGCAGTCGAGGCGTTCGAACTGAAGTTCAACAACAGCATCATCGAGGTTGGCACCGAGATGGTAGTGACGGGGCCGGACGGCGCCGACGCAAGCGATGGCGAGCCCGAGATCGCAGGCCCCGTGGTCACCCAGAAGCTGAGCGCGGACCTCGCGCCCGGCGACTACTCGGCAGCGTGGCGCGTCGTTTCGAGCGATGGCCATCCCATCGAGGGTGCATTTGGCATCAGCGTGGCCGAGGACGGCACCGGCGAGATCGTCGCTGCCGCACCCGCGGAAGAAAGCGCCGACCACGAGCACGCGGACGAGACCGAGGCACACGAGCACGGCGCTGACCACGAGCACGGCACCGAGGACGCGCAGGGCGCCGACTCCGCTGGCCTGCCCGTTGGCGGCCTCATCGCCATCATCGGCGGCGCTGTCGTCGTGATCGGCGGCGTCACCGCTGCCATCGTTGGCCGCCGTCGCCGCGCACAGGGCATGGCCGCAGACACCCAGAACTTCACCGACACCGCCTCGACCGAGGGAGACACCAAATGAGCCGCTTCACCACCGCACTGACCGCCGCAGCACCGAAGACCCCCGCGAAGCGATTCGCCGCGTTCTCCGGGGCGACACTCGCCGCGGCACTGCTGCTCACCGGCTGCTCCTCCGCTCCCGCTGCGGAGGCCCCCGCGAAGCAGAACACGCAAGAGGCCCACGCGGAGCAGGGCGGCCATGCGACGTTCTCGATCGAGGGCGGCTGGGTCAAGGCACAGGAGGGTATGACCGGCGTCTTCGGCACGCTGAAGAACTCGGGCGATACCGACCTCACCCTGGTGAGCGTCGAGAGCCCCGCCGCGAAGATGGTCGAACTGCACGAGACCGTCACCTCGGGTGCCACGGCAACCATGCGCGAGGTGGACGGCGGGTTTGTGATCCCGGCCGGCGGCTCCTTCGAGCTTGCGCCCGGCGGCAACCACATCATGTTCATGGACATGCCGAAGGCGATCCTGCCGGGTGACGACGTGTCGCTCACGCTGCACTTCGATGACGGCTCGAAGGCCGAGGTCACCGTACTCGCGAAGGCGACCGAGGGCGCCCAGGAGAACTACGAGGGCGGCGACTCCGAGAACAGCGACATGGATCACGGCGATATGGATCACGGCGATGCCGCGAGTGATGAGCATGCCGCACACTAAGCCCGGTTCCGTTCCGAGCAGCGCGGCCCCCGTCTCGGGGGCCGCGCCCGCGGAGGCTCAGCCGCGCGACGAGCGTCGGATCGGCCGTCGCGCCCTCCTCACCGGGGGCGCGGTCGGTGCGGGCCTCGGCGCTGCGCTCGGCCTGGGTGCGGCGCTCGGCATCCCCGCACTGCGGGAGGCGAGCGCACCGGCCGCGGCAGAGGACGATTTCGGGGGCGAGACGCTCCCCTGCCACGGGGCGCACCAGGCGGGCGTTGTCTCGACGCCCACCGCGCACCTGCGGTACCTGTCGTACACGCTGAAGCCGGAGACGGACCGCGACGCGATCCGCCGGATGTTCCGCATCCTGAGCGGCGACGTGGAGGGCCTCACCTCCGGCGCGGCGCCGCTTGCTGATCCCGAGCCCGAGCTCGCTGCTCGTCCGTCGCGCCTGACCATCACGGTTGGTGTCGGCCCCGAGCTTGTGAACCGGGTGGATCCGGCGAAGCGCCCAGCTTGGCTCGGCCCGCTCCCGAAGTTCTCCCGGGATCGGCTCGACGGCGCGCACGATGGGGGCGATCTACTGCTCCTCTTGCAGGCAGACGACCCGCTTCCCCTCGCGCATGCCACGCGCATGCTCGAGCGCGATCTGCGCGCCTTCGCCGACCTCGCGTGGAGCCAGCAGGGTTTCCGCCAGGCCCGCGGCGCCGAGCCGTCCGGCACCACCATGCGGAACCTCATGGGGCAGGTCGACGGCACGATCAACCCGGCGCCGAAAGATGAGGACTTCGCAGACCTCGTGTGGGTTGGCGCTGCCGATTCGGCCGCGGCTGGCGGCGGGTGGCTCACCGGGGGCTCGGCGCTCGTGCTGCGTCGCATCCGCATGGAGCTCGACACTTGGGATCAGGTGGATCGGCCCGGACGTGAGCAGACCATCGGACGCACGCTCGACGATGGGGCTCCGCTCACCGGCGGTACCGAGCACACCCCTGTCGATTTTGAGGCGAAGAGTGCCATCGGGCTGCCGGTGATCCCGAGCTACGCCCACATTCGGCGCGCGCACTCCACGGATCCCTCAGAGCGCATCTATCGGCGCGCTGCGAACTACGATGAGGGTGGCGAGTCCGGTCTGCTCTTCGCGTGTTTCCAACGGGATCCGCGTACGCAGTTCATTCCGATCCAGCAGCGTCTCGACGAGCTGGACCTCCTCAACGAGTGGGTCACGCACACCGGTTCCGCAGTGTTTGCGATCCTGCCAGGCTTTGCTCCCGGAGAGTCGCTCGGCGCGTCGCTCCTCGCGTAACGCGCGGGCTCTGCCGTGCGCGTGGGGGCCTGCTCCCACGCGCACGGCGTTCGCCCCGCTCGCGCGCGCTTGCCTCGGAACCGCCCCACCAGACCGTGGCACTCAAACTCGCCGGAGAAATCCGCAATTTCGGACGCACTCCGGCGAATACGGCCGCGTTCCCGCATTTCTCCAGCGCGGAGCACGAGACGAGCTATCCAGAGCTTGGGTGCACCGCGTCACATCGAGCCGGAATCCCCCGCCCACGGGGCCATCCCAGCCGCCCCACCGCGAATCGGGGTCACTGCGGCAGGGTGTCGCGGAGGTGAGCCCAGCAATACCGTGCCGCAGTGACCCCGATTCGCGGGGTGCACGGGTTAGCTGCGCTGCGCGAACGCGGTCTCGTAGATCAGCACGCTTGCCGCGGTGGCGAGGTTGAGCGACTCCGCTGCGCCGTAGATCGGCAGCTTCAGGCTCCGGTCAGTGAGCCCGCGCTCTGCTTCGGAGAGCCCGCGAGCCTCGTTTCCAAACACCCAGGCAACCGGTCCATCGAGCACGCCCTCGGAACGCGCCGCCAGCAGTTCATCCCCTCGCACGTCCGCGGCAAGCGTCGTGACCCCCGCAGCGCGTGCAGCGTCGACCGCTGAGGCGAGATCCGGCGCGACCGCGACCGGCAGATGAAACAGCGACCCGGTCGTGGAACGCACGACCTTCGGGTGAAACGGATCGATGCTCTCCCCCGCAAACACGACCGCGTCGGCGCCCGCAGCGTCGGCGGCCCGCAGCACGGCACCGGCGTTGCCTGGATCGCGCACCTCGTGCAGAATCGCGACGAGCCGCGCACCTGCGAACACGTCGGCGAGGGAGCTCTCCCAGGTGCGGGCAACCGCGATGACGCCCTGCGGGGTGATGGTCTCGGCCATTGCGGCGAGCACGGGCTCCGTCACACGCTCAAGCGCAACATCTGCGTCCGAAGCCAGCCGGTCGATCTCGTGCTGCCACGATTCGGTGCCCATCGTGGCGAAGACGATCTCGGCAAGCTCCGGGCGGAAGGCGAGCAGTTCGCGCACGGCCTGCGGCCCCTCGACGAGGAACCGCCCCTGAGCCTGGCGCTCCTTCTTTCGGGCGAGCGCCGCCGCCTTCTTTACGCGCAGGGACTTCGGGTTCTCAATCACCCCGCAAGTCTACCGAGGCGGCGGCGGTGCCCCCGCCCGTGAATACGCAGAAGGCCCCGCCGCGAGCCACCACCCAATGGGCGGGGCTTCACGGACGGGGCCTTCTGACGAATGCCGAAGCGGTGCGTTACGCAGCCTTGGGCGCCGAGGTGTCCTCGGGCAGCGCGTTCTTTGCAACCTCAACGAGCGAGGCGAAGGCCTTGGGCTCGTTGGTGGCCAGCTCGGAGAGCATGCGGCGGTCAACCTCGACACCCGCGAGGCCGAGGCCCTGGATGAAACGGTTGTAGGTCAGGCCGTTGGCGCGGGCACCAGCGTTGATGCGCTGGATCCACAGGCGACGGAAGTCGCCCTTCTTCTTGCGGCGGTCGTTGTACGAGTAGACCAGCGAGTGGGTGACCTGCTCCTTGGCCTTCCGGTACAGGCGCGAACGCTGTCCGCGGTAGCCCTCAGCGCGCTCGAGGATGACGCGACGCTTCTTGTGGGCGTTGACGGCCCGCTTTACTCTTGCCATTTCAGTTCTTCCTTACAAACTCTGTGATGAAAAGCGTGGTGCTCGTGGCTTAGTGGCCGAGGAGCTTCATCGCCTGCTTGGCGTCACCCTTGGACAGCACCTGCTCAGCGTTCAGGCGGCGCTTGCGACGCGAGGACTTGACCTCGAGGTTGTGGCGCATGCCGGCCTGCTGCTTCATCAGCTTGCCGGAGCCAGTCAGCTTGAAGCGCTTCTTGGCCCCCGAGTGGGTCTTCTGCTTTGGCATCGATTTCTCCTTGTTGTGTGCGCGCCCGAGGGCTGCGTTGTGCACGGCACCAGCGGCGCGGGGCGCGCTGCGCCGACAATTAGTCGTCGGAATCGGCAGGTCCGGAGACCTTGTCCGCCTTCCGCGTAGCCTTCTCCTCGGCGCGGCGAGCGTTCTGCTCGGCCTTCGCCTCGGACTTGTTCTTGAGCGGGGCGATGACCATCACCATGTTGCGGCCATCGATCCGGGGGTTCGACTCGACAGTGCCGAACTCGGCAATGTCTTCTGCGAACTGCTGGAGCAGGCGGACACCCTGCTCGGGGCGCGACTGCTCGCGGCCACGGAACAAAATCATTGCCTTGACCTTGTCGCCCTGGGACAGGAAGCCCACGGCGCGCTTGGTCTTGGTCTCGTAGTCGTGCTTGTCGATCTTCAGGCGGAAGCGGACCTCCTTGAGGACCGTGTTCGCCTGGTTGCGACGAGCTTCCTTGGCCTTCTGAGCAGCCTCGTACTTGAACTTACCGAAGTCCATGATCTTGGCCACTGGGGGCTTCGAGTTCGGGGCAACCTCAACGAGATCGAGATCGGCGTCGGCTGCCATGCGCAGTGCGGTCTCGATCGGCACGACACCGACCTGCTCGCCACTGGCACCTACCAGTCGCACCTCGGTGACGCGGATTCTGTCATTCGTACGGGGATCGCTGATCGCCGGCTCCTCTGCTTCAGTGTGGCCACTCCCAGTCGGGAGAACCATGGACGCTCCCTTACGGGAGTCACGGAGAGGAAGATCAGGATCGCGCACGCGCCATCCCACACCCTTCAGTGCTGCCTCCTGGGAGGCGGGGTGTCAACAACCCGATAACCTATAACTGGTGCCGGGTGGGAGAATCTCCTCTTCCGCGTCTCGGCGTGAACACCGAGAACCGAATCAATGTTAGCACACCACAGCCGCAACAGTCAGGACAGCATGAGCGAGAACCCCAGCGATCAGCCGCAGACCGAGCCCGCAGCAGCAGAAACGGGCCCCGAGGCGCCTGCGCAGGAGGGCGCACCCCACGAGGACGTCGCTCAGGCGACGCGCGATATCGCGGACGTTGCCGCGGTCGAGGTCATCACCACGGCTGCCGTGCACCTGCTGAGTGCCGCCGCAGTCAAGGTGGGACTGGCCGACGATCCCGAGTCGCAGATCGACCTCGACGAGGCCCGCAAGCTCATCAACGCACTCGCCGGACTCATCACCGCAGCGGCCCCCGAGGTGAGCGACATGCACGCGCGCAGCCTGCGCGATGGCCTCCGTTCGGTGCAGCTCGCCTTCCGCGAGGCGTCCGCCATCCCCGACGCACCGGGCAAGGGCCCGGGCGAGAAGTACACGGGACCGGTGAACTAAGCCGTCTCGCCACAGCGACCCACGGCGCACGCAACGCGCCCCCTGAGCTCCCGCTCCGCCATCATCCCTTGATGTTCTTCATGGCGAAGTGGGAGCTCACTTTTCCCACCCCGCGAATCGACATGATCCGCTTGGTGAGGAACTCCTCATAGCCAGCGAGGTCGGCAACCGCAATGCGAAGGTAGTAGTCCGGGGTTCCAAAGAGGCGCTTGAACTCGGACACCTCGGGCAGCGCTGCGGCCTCCTGCTCGAATCCCGTCACCACCGAAGCTTCCTGCGTGACGAGATCGACGTGCAGGATGACCTCGAACCCGCGGCCCACCGCGTGCGGGTCGACCTCGGCCCGGTAACCACGGATCACGCCTTCCGCTTCGAGCCGCTGCACGCGCCGGAGGCAGGGGCCCGGCGTGAGGCCCACACGCGCAGCGAGATCCACATTGGTCATGCGGCCGTCGGCTATGAGCTCTTCGATAATTGCGTGATCCAGCGCGTCCATGCAGCTATATTGCCCGATTCTTGCCATTTCGGCACGATCACGCATGCACATTGCGCGGAATGTCCGCAAATATAGTCCTATGCACGAACCCCCCAGCGACCCGCCATCTCCGAGCGGGTCCACCTCGCCCGCCGGGGATGACGTCCCCGTCACACGCGCGGCCCAGATCCGCGCCGGCCTGGGTGACTCGCTCGGCGTAGGAATCGGCATCTTCCCGCTCGGGATCGCACTCGGCGTACTCGTGGTGCAAGCCGGGCTCCCCTGGTGGCTCTCACCCGCGCTCGCAATCGGTGTGTTCGCGGGCTCGGTCGAACTGCTGCTCGTGGGGATGCTCGCTGCAGCGACCCCGCTCATCACCATCGCCGTGACCGTGTTCGCGGTGAATTTCCGTCACGTGTTCTACGCGCTCTCGTTCCCGGCCCAGCGGGTCCGCGCCGGCCTGCCGCGCGCCTACTCGATCTATGGGATGGTCGACGAGGCATACGCAACGTATGTGTTGATGGCGCCGGAGAAGCTTTCTTCCGCCCGCATGGTGAGCGGCCAACTCGCAATGCAGGCCTACTGGGTGAGCGGCGGGCTCGTCGGCGTCGCGATCGCGGCGGCGCTCCCCGAGCCGATTGAGGGGTTCGAGTTCGCGCTGGTGGCACTCTTTGTCGTGATGACACTCGACGCGCTGCGCAGCCGGCGCGAAATCCCCTCAGCGGTGCTCGCGGGGCTCGCGGTCGGCGTCGCGCTGCTGCTTTTCCCCGGCCAGGCACTCCTTGCAGCACTCATCATGTTCACGGCCGCCCTCGCAGTGCGCTACGTCCTCACGAAGGGTGCCACAAATGCCTGACGTCACCTATCTTGTCGCCGGTGTCGTGGTCGCAGGCCTCATTACTCTCGGGCTCCGAGCCCTGCCATTCGCGATATTGAAGCCCCTGCGAAAGTCCAAGTTCGTCCAGGCCCTGGGGCGGTGGATGCCCGCCGGGATCATGCTCATCCTGGCCGTCGTGGTGCTGCGCGACGAGCTCGTCGCCCGACCGAATCAGGTGTGGGCGGTCCTCGCCGCCACCGCGGTCACCGTGGCGGTCCACCTGCTGTGCAAGCGGCGCGCGCTCCTCAGCATTGCTGCGGGCACCACCTGCTACGTGCTACTGCTCAACCTGCTGTAGCGTGCGAGCGCGCCACACGCACGCACGCACGCACCAGCAGCGTTGCCGACTACTCGATGCGCTCGAAGGCGCCGTCTTCGCCACCTGCCGGGTACTCGGCGACCTCGGGGCGGCGCGCGAGGAACACGGTGCTTGCGATGAGCCCACCCCAGATGATGGTGAGCGCGAGGACCAGGAAGGTGATGGCGATCGGGGTCATCGTGCGTTCTCCTCATCAATTCCAGCTGCGTTCTGCGTGGCTGCGGGGGTTGCGGCCGCGCCCGTGACGCCCGAGACGCGTCGGGTAGGAACGGGCGGCCACGGCGTAAACCGGTCGGGGTCGTAGCGCCAGGGCGCCGCGGTGAGCACGATCGAGCCGATGATCATGAGCGCCACCGATCCCCAGCCGACCAGCAGCAGGTAGCCGCTGTCGTAACCCGAGTAGGGTTCCTGCACCAGGTTAACGATCGTTGCGATGAGCATGTAGCCGAGCACCACGGGGCCGAGCACGGAGACGAAGAAGAGCCAGGTGCGCCCCACCTTGAAGGTGGACAGCACGCTCAGGTGGCCCGCGAGCTGCGTCCCCGCACGGCGAATCCACAGCACGGTAATGGTCATCACCACTGCGGAGGCCACGATCCCAATGTTGTTTGCCCAGTTGTCGATCGTGTCGAGCGCGGTGAGACCCGACTGGGTGCCGAAGAGCACCACCGAGATCACCGCGAGCACGCCGCCGATGCCATACACGGCACGTCGTCGCGTCAGCCCAAACTTGTCCATCACCCCGGCGAGGATCACCTCCATGATCGAGATCATTGAGGTGAGGCCCGCGAGCGTCAGCGCACCAAAGAAGAGCGCGCCGAAGATTTCGCCGCCCGGCATCTGCGCAGCGATCGCGGGGAAGGTCATGAACGCGAGGCCGACGCCCTTCAGGCCTTCCAGGTCAGCGACCGCGACGCCCTGCTGGTGCGCGAAGAAGCCCAGGGTGGCAAAGACGCCGATGCCCGCGAGGATCTCGAAGGATGAGTTGCCGAACGCGACGACGAGACCGGGGCTCGTCATGTTCGAGCGGCGGCGGCGGTACGAGGCGTACGTCATCATGATGCCGAACGCCACGGAAAGCGAGAAGAAGATCTGGCTGTACGCGGCCACCCACACCGAGGGGTCGGCGAGCGCCGCGAAGTCGGGAGTGAAGAGGGCGTTCAGCCCCTCTGCCGCGCCGGGTAGGAAGAGCGCGCGCACCACGAGAATGAGGAAGCCGACTACGAGAAGCGGGATCGCGATCATGTTGAGGCGCTGCACGCCCTTCACGACGCCTGCACCGAGCACCACGAGCGCGACGATCCACATCAGGATGAGCGGGATCAGCACCGCCGGCACGAAGGTCATGCTGAACGGCTCGTCCGCAAGCTGCAGGTACTCGCCGGTGAAGTACCCCGCAGCGTCGCTTCCCCACTTGAGATCAAAGGAGTACACGAAGTAGCTCGAGGCCCAGGCCAGCACCGCCGTGTAGTAGATCGCGATGAACACGCAAATCATCACCTGGAACCAGCCAATGCCCTCGCCCAGCTTTCCGGCGAGGCGGCGGAGCGCGAGCGGGGCCGAACCCCGGAAGCGATGCCCAATCGCGTAGTCGAGAAACAGGATCGGGATCCCGGCTGTGAGGAGTGCGACGATGTACGGGATCAGGAAGGCCCCGCCACCGTTCTCGTACGCGACGCCCGGGAATCGCCAAATGTTGCCGAGGCCAACCGCAGAGCCAATGGCCGAAATGATGAATCCGAGCTGGCCGGTCCATTCGGCGCGCTGGGGCGCGGCGGGTGCTGAGGTGGTCTGCGTCATCGTTCTCGCTTCGTCTGGGGTCGGAACCGTGAGCGAACCCCTCACGGCGCCGGAGGCACCCCGCGAGCGTAGCAGGCCGACACCCAGGCCGCGCGAAACCGGGCGCGGTTTACTGCGCCGCGCTCGGCCGAACGCGCATCGAGTCAACGCGCTCGGCGATGATCTCCGAGCTCGCCCAGCCCGCCTGAGCGCGCTCGAGCAGCGCGGTGAGTGCGTTCCGGTCGAGCCCTGGGGCCAAGCGCACATGCACGTCGACCTCGGGTGCGAGCAAGCGCCCCTCGGGATCCCCCGGCGCGAGCCAGAGCTCTGTGACCGCGGGCTCCCCCGCGACCGCTGCACGGAACGCCGCGAGGACTTCCTCATCCGCCCAGGCCGGCACGTATCGCTCACCGAGCGCGAGCGCCCGAAGCGCAGGGCGCCGAATCCCGTACTCGGCGTCCGCGGTCGCCGCGTCGAGGATGATGAGGTCCGTCTCCTCCTGCACCGCAGCGAGCGCCGCCTGGGTCGCGGGCACGGGAATCGGCCGCGCCTCCTCGTGCCACTTCGTGAGTGTGTCGACGGAGGAGAACACCGGGAGCACGCGTCGCCCATCGGGTGCCGCGACCGTCACGATGGACAGCTCCTGCGTTTTCTCGACGGTCTTCCCCTCCGGGGTGAGTCCGAGGTCTCCTGCCTCGGCCAGCATCGGGACGAGCACCCGGGCGGTGCCGAGCGCCTCGATCACCGCGGCGTGCGCTTCGGCAATGTCAGCAACCGCTGCCCAGTGCTCCGCAGCGCTCTGCGCCGCGGCTGCCGCGGTCGCCGCCCGGCGCAACCCCGCGACTGCCGCAGCGACGTGCTCGGGCGTTGTACCGTCGTCGTCGGCAAAGGCGGTGCCGTGGTGGTCGAAGGTGCGCCCCTCCCACGGAAACCCCGCGGAATCGGCCGCGCCCCCGGGCACCAGGCTTTCGGGGACCCCGGTAGAGCGGGGCGCGTCACCCGTTGAGGGGAGTTTCTTGATCGCCACCGTGGCCGTCCCTTCGTCCCTTTCGTACCGCTATTCGGCGCGTGCCGGGCGCCCGGCGACGTCGAGCGCCGCGGGGAGGGTGAACGCACCGTCGTAGAGCGCCTTCCCGATGATGGCGCCCTCGACACCGAGCGGCACGAGCGCGCGAAGCGCGATCAGGTCGTCCAGGCTCGAGACGCCGCCCGAGGCCACCACGGGACGGTCCGTGCGCTCGCACATCTGGCGCAGCAGCTCCAGGTTGGGGCCGCGGAGCGTCCCGTCCTTCGTGACGTCGGTCACCACGTAGCGCGAGCAGTTCGCGTCCTCGAGCTGCTCAAGCACGTCCCAGAGGTTGCCGCCGTCTTCGGTCCAGCCGCGCGCAGCGAGGGTCTCCCCGCGCACATCGAGCCCAACTGCGATCTGGTCGCCGAAGCGCGCAATCACGGAGCGGGTCCATTCCGGGTTCTCGATTGCAGCGGTGCCGAGGTTCACCCGACGTGCGCCCATCTCAAGCGCCGCTTCGAGGCTGGCGTCGTCGCGGATGCCGCCCGAGAACTCGATGTCGATCGAATCGCCCGCACGCTTGATGATCTTCCGTGCCACAGCAACGTTGCTGCCACGGCCAAACGCCGCATCCAGGTCGACCAGGTGAATCCACTCGGCGCCCTGCTCGATCCAGTCCATTGCCGCGTCGACGGGGCTCCCGTAGTTCGTCTCCGTGCCGGCCTCGCCCTGCGTGAGGCGAACTGCCTTGCCATCGACCATGTCGATTGCGGGCAGCAGCTGCAGTTTGGGGCCCTCGGTGAACTCGCTCATGTGTGGTGTGCTCCTTGTATGGGTCAGAACGTCGCGATCCAGTTGCGCAGCAACTGGATGCCGGCTTCCCCGGACTTCTCCGGGTGGAACTGGGTGGCGCAGAGCGGTCCATTCTCAACGGCGGCGATGAACCGTTCGCCGTGCTCAGACCACGTGACGCGCGGCTTCGTGGCGGCGGTGCGGCCCTCGATCGACCACTCGGTCGCCGCGTTCGAGTGCACGAAGTAGAACCGCTCGTCGGCGATGCCGGCAAAGAGCTTCGAGTCCTCGGGCGCCGAGACCGTGTTCCACCCCATGTGTGGAAGTACAGGAGCGCGCAGTTCGCGCACCGTTCCCGGCCACTGGTCGAGCCCTTCGGTCTCCTGGCCGCGCTCGATCCCGCGCTCGAACATCACCTGCAGGCCGACACAGATTCCCAGGACCGGACGCCCGCCCGCGAGCCTGCGGTCGATCAGCTCGTCACCGCGCACGGCGCGCAGCTGCTGCATGACCGCGTCGAACGCGCCAACACCGGGGACCAACAGCCCGTCGGCGTCCTGGACGGCGCGCGGGTCGCGCGTGAGCTCCACGGTTGCGCCCGCCGCGGCGAGCGCTTTGACGGCCGAATGAACGTTGCCCGAGCCGTAGTCGAGCACAGCGACGCGGGGGCTCGCCCCTGCGTCTGCGCTCACAGCGCGCCCTTGGTCGACGGTACGCCGGTGACGAGCGGGTCGAGCGCCTTCGCCTGGCGGAACGCGCGCGCGAATGCCTTGAATTCGGCCTCTGCAATGTGGTGCGGGTCGCGGCCCTCGATGAGCTTCAGGTGCACCGTGAGGCGCGCGTTCAGCGTGAGCGCCTCGAAGAAGTGCCGCACCATTGACCCGGTGTAGTGGCCACCGATGAGGTGGAATTCGAAGCCCGCGGGCTCCCCCGAGTGCACGAGGTAGGGTCGGCCGGAGATATCGACAACTGCCTGCGCGAGCGCCTCATCGAGGGGCACCAGCGCATCGCCGTAGCGCGAGATGCCGCGCTTGTCGCCGAGCGCGGCGAGCAGCGCCTGGCCGAGCAGAATGCCCGTGTCTTCGACCGTGTGGTGCACGTCGATCTCGACATCTCCCTGCGCACGGACCGTGAGGTCGGTGAGCGAGTGGCGGGCGAAGGCCGTGAGCATGTGGTCGAAGAACGGAACCCCGGTCTGAATGTCGGAGGCACCGGTGCCGTCGAGGTCAAGGCTCAGGCTGATCTGGGACTCGCTCGTGGAGCGCTCGAGCGAGGCCGTGCGTGTAGCTGCGGTCATGCCGCCAGTCTATCCGGGTTCGCGATCAGCCCGTGGTCGCGCGCTCACGCCGACGTCGCAGCACGTAGACGGTGAGCCACACCGCAACCAGCAGCACGAAGACGAGACCGACGATCCAGCCCGGCACGGCGTTCGCCCAGCTCATCACCTGAGCTTCGAGGTTTGCCTGCGCTGTTGCGCCGAGCACCCCGCCCAACGAGGTTGTGCCCTGGGTGATGAGCAGCAGCACACCGATCGCGATCGTGAGGAGACCACCAACGATGTTTGTCCAGGCGTTCCGCCAGCGCCCGATGACCAGTTCGCGCGGACGTACCAGCTTCCGCACTGCGGGAACTCGGTCCCAGAGCACGGCGAGGAGCAGCAGCGGCACCGTCATCCCTGCGGCGAACACGAGCAGCACGAGGCCGCCGAGCAACGGGTTGCCGCCGAACGCTGCGAAGGCGAGCGCTGCGCCGAGGAGCGGCCCCGCGCACACGCCGGCGAGCCCGTACACCGTGCCGAGCGCAAACACGGACGCGATCGACGCGCTCTTCGCTCCCTGCTGCGGGATCATCCCTGGCAGGCGCACCCCAAAGAGCATCGCGAGGCCGAGCACGATGACCAGCGCTGAGACGACCGTCACGAGCGCAAAACGATGCTGGTTCACCCAGGCGCCCAGTGTGCCCGCGAGCAATCCGAGCGGCACGAGCGCGGTCGCGAGCCCGAGGAAGAAGACCCCAGTGCGCGCGAGGAGGGCTCCCGGGCTCGAGAACGCGTAGGCGAAGAAGGCGGGCAGCAGCATCACCGAGCATGGGCTGAGGAGCGTCAGCACGCCGCCAAGAAAGGCGCCGAGCAGGCTCAACGACATCAGGCGTCCACCGCCCAGACGATACTTCCCTGCTCGGTGGCCCGGGCTGTTCGCGTCACTTGGCGGCGTCCACTGCCTCGTCGAGCAGCGCACGGAACGTCTCGACGGGCTGCGCCCCGCTCAGGGCCTGGCCGTCGACCGCAAAAAATGGGACGCCGGTGACACCCAGCTGCTGCGCCTGCGCGGTGCTCTGCGCGACGGCGTCCTGCAGATCGCTGCGGGTCATGTCGGCCTCGAACTTGGCAAGATCAGGGACACCCACCTGCTTCGCGAAGCCGAGAAGCTCCTCAGCGGGAAGTTCCGGGTGCCCACTCTCGGGAGCGGCCTCGTAGATGGCCTGCACGAACTCCACGTACTTGCCCTGTTCGCCCGCTGCACGAGCGGCAACCGCAGCGCGCGTGGACTGCTCGCCAAAGAATGCGACATCGTGCAACTCGATGCGCACCTTTCCGGTATTCACATATTCTTCGATGAGCACCGGCAATGTGTCGCGCGAATACACCGCACAGAACGGGCACCGGAAGTCGATCCACTCACTCATCACAACCGGCGCGTCAACATCACCGATCGCCATGGTGTCGGCGGGGTCCCGACGCTCAATGCTCTGCGCATCCGGCTGCTCCGCGCTCTCACCCTCGGCATTCACGCCGGTGGCAGCGCCCGCAGCACCGGCCGAGCCACCGCCCTGCGCCAGCTGCACACCGCCGAACACGAGCCCGATGATGGCGATCGCACCGAGGGCGATGTTCAGGGTGCGGGAGCGGCGCAACTTCCGTTCAAGCTCGTGACGGGGCAGTGCTTCGGGTGGCTGAGGCATACCCCCAGGCTATCCGGCCACTTCGCGGCGGGCTCAGTGGGCTCCCAGATTCGGCACACACTCGGACAGCCATCGCGTGAAGAGCGGGGCCCCACGGAACGAGGCCCCGCTCCGCGAAACGCGAGACCTACGCCTGCGCACCGCCTGGACCGAGCTGAGTGATCGCGTCGATCAGGATGGTCGTCTCCGCCGGCGTTCCCGCGGTGATGCGCAGATGGCCCGGGATACCGAGGTTTCGGATCAGGATGCCCTGCGAACGCAGCGCTTCGAACGTCGCCGCGGGATCCGTGAAGCCCCCGACCAGCAAGAAGTTTGCCCCCGACGGGTGGACCTCGTATCCCAGCGCGCGCAACGCGGACGCGAGCCGATCGCGCTCGGAACGAATCTCCGCAACCGCGCCCAGCATGGCGTCCGAGTGCCGTAGCGCCGCCGTCGCAGCCGCCTGCGTCAGCGCGGACAGGTGATAGGGCAGACGCACCAAGCGCAGCGCGTCGATGACGGCGGCGTCGGCTGCGAGATACCCCAGGCGCACACCCGCGAAGGCGAACGCCTTGCTCATGGTGCGCGACACCAGCAGGCGCGGGCGGCCGGGCAGAAGCGCCACAGCGCTCTCGGTGTCCGCATCGAACTCCTGATACGCCTCATCGACAATGAGCACCCCGTCGAAGGCGTCGTACGCCGCACGGATAACCTCGCGGTCGAGCACGGTTCCCGTGGGGTTGTTCGGGCCGCACAGAATCACGATGTTCGGCTGGTGCTCCGCAATGGCAGCGACCACCAGCTCGGGGGTGAGCGCGTAGTCCGCGGGCCGCGGCACATCGATCCACGTTGTGTCGGTGCCCGCGGCAAGCAGGGGGTACATCGAGTACGTGGGACTGAAGCTCAGCAGCGACCGCCCGGGGCCACCAAATGCCTGGAGCACCTGCTGGAGCACCTCGTTCGAGCCGTTAGCGGCCCACACCTGCTCCGGGGCCAATCCGTGTCCGAGGTAGCTCGCGAGCGCCTGGCGCAGTCCCATGAACTCGCGATCGGGGTACCGGTTCACGCCGCGCACGGCTTCGGCAAGGGAGCTCACGATGTCGGCGATGACTTCGTCGGGGATGGGATGCGTGTTCTCGTTGACGTTCAGACTGACGGGCACCGGATCCTGCGGTGCGCCGTAGGGCTCTTGCCCGACAAGATTGTCGCGGAGGGGGAGGTCACTGAGGCTGGTCACCACACCAGTCTAGTTTCGAAACGCGCCTGCGTCGTTGGGGCGCGAGCGGGTGGGCTACTCAGCCAGGCCGAGCTCTGCTGCCGGGATGGTCTGCGGGTCCCCCGCATAGCGAAGCGGCACCGCGAGGGGCTGGCCCACATCGACGCCAGACTCGGTGAGCTGGTTCAGCTGCACGATCTCGCTGACGAGATCACGCGGATCCGCCGACGGATCGAGCTGAGTGGCGATCTCCCACAGCGAGGAGCCGGGTGCCACCACGACGTAAGAAAACTCTTGGCCAGCGCCGGCCGCATCGGACGCGCTCGCCTGCGGAGCAGCGAACGTCGCGAGAAGCGCCAGCACACCGGCCACGAGCACCGTAGCGAGCGTTCCCAGCACCACGCGTCCGCGGCGGGTCAAGCGCAGTCGAGTGACCGCGGGCACGGAAGAAGCGGTGACCTCAGCCACGGGAGCGATCGATACACCTGCGCTGATCCGGGATCCTGCGAGAGTTGCGGCACTCATGGGACTTCCTTTCGTCGCGACGCCCGCGAAGGCCAGCGCCATGCGAACATCTGTTTCGAATATATCTTCGAGTATTCGAAACCGCAAGCCCGTGTTCGAAGATCAGTTTCGATCTTTTCCCACGACACTCGAACAGATGTTTGCCCCTGTTCCCAGCGCGCGGCTAGGGTTTCGCTCAACGAGATCACTGAACCAGGCACCACTGACATTCGGTTTTCACCGCCCCCGCCCTGCCCCTCCGGGCTCGAAAGGACAGCCATGAGCGACGCCGCAGCGCCACAGACCCGGAAGCCTCTGAGCGAGAAGCAGCAAGCCATCCTTGAGTTCATCGCGCGCTCCGTCGAGTCGCGCGGCTATCCCCCGAGCATGCGCGAGATTGGCGACGCAGTGGGCCTCTCCTCACTCTCGAGCGTCACACATCAGCTCAGCCGCCTGGAGCTGGGCGGCTACATCCGGCGTGATCCCAATCGACCCCGCGCCCTAGAGATCCTTGTCGAGCTCGCGAGCACGAGCGACGCGATCGCGGACACCCCGGGTCAGCAGGTCGAGGAGGCTGCGTACGTGCCGCTCGTTGGGCAGATTGCCGCGGGCGTTCCGATCACCGCAGACCAGCAAGTGGAGGAGATCGTGCCGCTCCCCCGCCAACTCGTCGGCGACGGGCAGCTCTTCATGCTTCGCGTCGTGGGCGAGTCCATGATCGACGCGGCGATCTGCGATGGCGACTTTGTTGTGGTGCGCCAGCAGCGCGAGGCAGAGAACGGCGACATCGTTGCCGCAATGCTTGACGGAGAAGCGACCGTGAAGGTCTTCCGCCGCCGCGACGGTCACACGTGGCTACTTCCCCGCAACAGCGCTTTCGAGCCGATTGTTGGCGACCACGCCGAGGTGCTCGGCAAGGTCGTCGCGGTGTTCCGCTCGGTCTAACCGCCACACGCAAGATGGGCCGCCCCGGCTTCCGGGGTGGTCCTTTTTGCGTGCCATGTCCACTCGTCTTGATTTGTTGTACCGAGTCTATTTAGTATGACGTCATGACCTCCCCCACCCTCACCCGGCCCCCAGGCACTCCCGCTCCGCACCGTGTACGCGCTCCCGGCCACCGGCTGCGGGTCGAAGGTCCTGGTTCCGAGCCCGTTCCGTACGAGCGCGGCCTCCGCCTTCAGGACGAGGCGGTCGCGCGGCTCACCGACCGCATCGATCACGGGACGCTGATCCTGCTCGAGCACTCCCCCGTGTACACCGCGGGCCGTCGGGCCGACCCGGCGGAGTATCCGCAGGACGGCACCCCGGTCGTGCCGGTCAACCGTGGCGGGCGCGTGACCTGGCATGGGCCGGGTCAGCTCGTGGCGTACCCCATCGTCCGACTCGCCCCTGGCGTGGGCGTCGTTGACTGCGTGCGCGCGCTCGAGGGCGCACTGATCAGCACGGCCGCTGCATTTGGTGTGCGCGGGGAGCGCATCGCTGGCCGCGCAGGTGCGTGGTCCACGCCTCCACGCCCCGGAGCCGCCGCCGTCAAATTCGGCCAGGTGGGGATTCACGCGAGCGCCGGGATCATCACCCACGGCGTCGCCCTCAACTGCAGCAACTCACTTGAGCCATTCGAGGGCTTTGTGCCGTGCGGGATCACCGACGCGGGTGTCAGCACGCTGAGCGCACTCGCCGGCACGCAGGTCACGCCGGCCGACGCTGCACCGATCCTGCGGGCCGAACTACTCCTCGCGCTCGCGGAGCTCACCGCATGAGCGCCCGAATACTCCCCTCGACCGGCACGCGGCCTGAGCCCGAGGGCCGGAAGCTGCTGCGTGTAGAAGCGCGCAATGCGCAGACGCCCATCGAGCGGAAGCCTGAGTGGATCAAGACCCGCGCTCGCTCCGGCCCGGAGTACCGTGACGTGCGCGATCTCGTCCAGTCCGAGGGTCTCCACACCGTGTGCCAGGAGGCTGGCTGCCCCAACATCTACGAGTGCTGGGAAGACCGCGAAGCCACGTTCCTCATCGGCGGATCCATCTGCACGCGGCGCTGTGACTTCTGCATGATCACGTCCGGCAAACCGCTGCCGCTCGACACCGACGAGCCGCGCCGCGTCGCTGAGTCTGTGCGCACGATGGGGCTGCGATACGCGACTATCACGGGCGTGACCCGCGACGATCTCCCCGACACGGGTGCCTGGCTGTACGCGGAGACGATTCGCCAGATTCATGCGCTGAACCCGGGATCCGGGGTCGAAGTGCTCGTCGACGATCTCGGCGGCCGGCCGGACGGGCTCGCGCAGGTGTTTGCGGCGCAGCCCGAAGTGTTCGCGCACAACCTCGAGACTGTGCCCCGCATCTTCCGACGCATACGTCCGGGTTTTCGCTACGAACGCTCGCTCGAGGTCATTGCCGAGGGCCGCAGCGCGGGGATGATCACGAAGTCGAACCTCATCCTGGGGATGGGTGAGACTCGCGCGGAGATCTCCGCGACCATGCACGAGCTGCGCGACGCGGGCTGCGACATCCTCACGCTCACGCAGTACCTGCGCCCCTCGAGCCTCCACCACCCCATTGATCGCTGGGTGCGGCCCGAAGAGTTTGTCGAGCTGAAGGCCGAGGCGGATGCGCTCGGCTTCGCCGGAGTCCTTGCGGGTCCCCTCGTGCGGTCCTCCTACCGCGCGGGCCGCCTGTGGGCGGAGACGATGCTCCGCACAGGACGGGAGGTGCCCCCGCAGCTGCAGCACCTCGCAGAGCGCGCCGCCGCGGACTTCCCGCAGGCGGTGTAGCGCGGCGCCTCCTCGCCCCGACCGCTCGCGCTATCCGAGCGGCGACGGGGTGAGGAGGTTCAGCTCGCGCAGCACCGCGAGTACCTGCTCGTGGCGGTTGAACGTATACAGGTGCACAGAGGGTGCGCCGCCCGCGAGCAACGCGCGCGCAAGCTCGACCGTGTGCTCGACGCCCAGCTCCGGTGCATAGCCTCCCGCCTCCGCGAGCTCCGCCGCGAGGAGACCCGGCGCGGGGCGTCCCGCCAGCTGCGCCACCTTTCGCAGTTGCGCGCTCGTCGATACGGGCATGAGGCCGGGGAGCACGGGAATCCGCAGCCCCGCCGCTCGTGCGTCCTCCACGAATCCGAGATACTCCTCGGCCTCGAAGAAGAGCTGCGTGATCGCGAACTGGGCGCCCGCTTCCTGCTTCGCGATCAGGTACTCAATGTCCTCAGATCGGGATCGCGACAGCGGATGCCCATTCGGGTATGCGGCAACGGCGGTGCGCCCCACACTCGTGAGCGCCGGACGCTCAGCGCGGGCCTCAGCGACCAGCTCAACGAGTTCAAGCGCGGAGAGCGAGCCAGCCACCGCGGGATCATCCTCTGTGAGCCCTCGCGGCGGGTCGCCGCGCAGCGCGAGGAAGTCGTGCACTCCCGCGTCCATGATCCCGTGGATCGCCTCCCGCACGGCCTCCCTCGATTCCCCCACCGTGGTGAGGTGCGCAAGGGGCAGGGCGTCAGTGTGATCGCGGAGGTACTTCAGCAGGTCGATCGAGGCATCACGATTTGAGCCGTTAGCGCCGTAGGTGACCGAGATGAAGTCGGGCCCCGCCGCAGACAGGTGTTGCACCGCGTGCCCCAATGCGAGGGCCGCCGCCCCGCTGCGCGCGGGAAACACCTCGAATGAGAATCTCGCGCGCGTGGGCGCGCTGCCGGTCAGCAGTTCGGGGCTCATGCGTGTCCTCCCTCGGGGGCCGGCTTCCCGGTCGCTCCGTAGCCCGCGTACGAGACGCCCGCGCCCGCGAGGCCCGGGCTTCCCGCAAGCTCGTCCGCTGCGAGCGCCGTTCCCCGCACGCGTGCGGCGATCTTCGCGAACGCCACGTCGCGAGCAAAGTCCGGCGAGCCGTGGCGGGGCTTCTCATCAATCAGATACGGCGAGAAACCGCAGTCGTCGGTGGAGCCGAGCAGTTCGGCCGGGATGAAGCGCGCGGCGCGCACAAGCTGATCCCGCACCTGCTCCGCGGTTTCGAGCTTCGGGTTCGTCGGGTTCGTCACACCGAGCAGCACCCGCGGCACGATGCCGCCGCTGCCCGCCTCCGCTGCGGCCCGGGTGCGACCCCGGAGCTGGCGGCCGACGAGCCGCGCCACACGATCCGGCTCTTTCTCTCCCGCAGCCTGCACCAGGAAGTACCCCGCCTCGATTTGAAATAGCTCCGGCAGCAGCTCCGCGTAGTCGATATCTGCGCTGTGGGCTGAGTCGTTGTCGTTCCCGGGGCACGTGTGCACCCCCACCGCGGCACGCTCGGCATCCGTGAGCTGATCGAGCACCCGGTTGATGAGCTCAATGAAGCCGCCGAGCGCCTGCGGACCCGCCCAGGGGGCGCGGAGATCGCGCCGGAGCGCGAGTCGCCCTTCGGTGAAGTCGATCGACACCCGCGCGGCCCCTGCCGCAAAGGAACGACGGATGTCCTCCGCGCACCCCGCGACGACGTCCGAGAGGAAGTCTTCGCGACGATACTCACCAAGCCCGCCCTCCGGCACCATGAGCGAGAGCATCGATGGCGAGATGACCGCCTGCTTGAGGGGCAGATCGGTGAGCTCGCGCGCGGCCGCCACGTCATCGGCAGCCCAGGCCTGAAAACGGAACGGGGCACGGGCGAGGCTCGGGATCACACGGTGATGCCCGTCCGCGAACACCGCGAACACGGGCCCCGCCGAGAGGTCTTCCGTACCAAGCGGGTAGCTCGCAAAGCTCTCGCGTCGCTGCTCTCCATCGCCCACGATGGGCGATCCGGTTGCGGCGAAGCGCTCGATCGTATCTGCCACCGCGCGATCCTGCTCCGCGCGGAGCTCAGCCCCCGTCGCCAGGCCCGTATCCGCGTCGAGCACCACCCGCTGCAGGCGGGCGGGGCGCGGCAAGGAGCCGACGGCCTCCGTGGGGAGGCCGTCGGCGGGCCAGGGCGTGAGTGAACCCTGGTCCACGGTGCTAGGCTCCGCGGACGGCGCGCGCCGCCTGCACCAGGTTCGTGAGGCTCGCCACCGTCTCCTCATAGCCACGAGTCTTGAGCCCACAGTCGGGGTTGACCCAGAGCTGCTCGCCCGGGATGCGCGCAGCCGCAATTCGGATCAGCTCCTCCTGCTCCGCCGCGCTCGGCACACGCGGCGAGTGGATGTCGTACACGCCGGGGCCGATGCCGCGCGAGTAGCCGTGATCGCCCAGCGGGTCAACGACGTCCATGCGGCTGCGGGCCGCCTCGATGCTCGTCACATCGGCGTCGAGCCCATCGACGGCACCGATGATCTCGCCAAACTCGGAGTAACACAGGTGCGTGTGGATCTGCACCTCGCTCGCAGCGCCACTCGTCGCGAGGCGGAAGGACCCCACCGACCAGTCGAGGTACGCCGCCTGGCGATCGGCATCGAGCGGCAACAGCTCGCGCAGCGCAGGCTCGTCGACCTGCACGATGGTGATCCCAGCGGCCACCAGGTCGTCGATCTCGTCGCGCAGGGCGAGCGCGACCTGCTCGGCGGTGTCCGCGAGCGGCTGATCATCGCGCACGAACGACCACGCGAGAATCGTGACGGGGCCCGTCAGCATGCCCTTCACCGGCTTCTCCGTGAGCGACTGCGCGTAGGCCGACCACGCGACGGTCATCGGCGCGGGGCGAGACACGTCACCCCACAGGATCGACGGTCGGGTTGCGCGCGTGCCGTACGACTGAACCCAGCCGTTCTCGGTGACCGCAAAGCCGTCGAGCAGCTCCGCGAAGTACTGCACCATGTCGTTGCGCTCGGCCTCGCCGTGCACAAGCACGTCGAGCCCGATCTCCTCCTGCAGACGGATCACGCGTGCGATCTCCTCGCGCAGGAAGCCGTCGTAGGCGGCCTGATCGATCTCGCCGCGCACAAACGCCGCGCGGGCGGTGCGAATCTCGGTGGTCTGCGGGAATGAGCCGATGGTCGTGGTCGCGAGCTCGGGCACACCGATGCCGCGCTGCGCGTCCCGGCGCGCACCCTCGTCGGCACGGCTGCGGTCGGCGGACGTCACCGCAGCGGCGCGCTCTCGCACGCGCGCATCCCGCACCCCGGGTGCGCCCGCACGGTCGGCGAGGGCGGCCTCGGTGTCCGCGAGCTCCGCTTCGATGGCGGCAGCACCCTCGGCCAGGCCGCGCGCGAGCGTCGCGACCTGCGTCACCTTCTGATCGGCGAAAGCAAGCCACGACGCCAAGCGCGCGTCGAGCTTCGTCTCGTCAGCGACATCGTGCGGCACGTGCTGCAGGGAGTTCGAGGTGCCGATCACCGTGGCGATGCCCGCGTCCGAAATTCGCTGCGCCAGCGCAAGCGCAGCGCGGAGGTCAGTGCGCCAGATGTTGCGCCCATCGACCACGCCAGCCACGAGCTGCGTGCCAGCGAACGCGGCGGCAAGCGAGCCGTCTGCGAGCGCCTCCTCCGGGAGCGTGCCGCGCACAAGATCCGCCTGCACCGCCTCGACCGGCAGCGCGCCGAGTCGCGTGAGCGCCGCCGACGAGTCGCCGTACGGCGCAGTCAGGAGAATCGCGGGCCGCGCCGCGCCGACAGCGGGCGCGCCCAGGGTCGTGTACGCGCGCTCCACGAGCGCGAGCACCTCGGCGCGGGGCACCGAGAGTGAGTCGGACACCAGCGCGGGCTCGTCGAGCTGCACCCAGCGTGCGCCCGCTGCGGCGAGCGCGGCAAGCAGTTCTCCGTACACGGCGACGACCTCGTCGAGTCGATCGATCGGCGCGAAGCCCTCTGCCGCGTCGTCCGCTGCCTTCGCAAGCAGCAGGTAGGTGACGGGCCCGACGAGCACGGGGCGCGACTCGATCCCCTGTTCGGCGGCCTCCGCGAGCTGAGCGACCAGCGCCGCGGCGTTCGCTGCGAGCGGCGTTGCGGCGCTCAGCTCTGGCACGCTGTAGTGGTAGTTCGTGTCGAACCACTTCGTCATCTCGAGCGGCTGGTGCGATTCGTCTCCGCGGGCAAGCGCAAAGTAGCTCGCGAGGTCGCTTCCGGTCTCAGCGACGTCGGCGAATCGGCTCGGGATCGCGCCGAGCGCGAGCGTCGCGTCGAGTACCTGGTCGTAGAAGCTGAAGCTCTCGGGCACCGCTCCCCCCGTCGCGGGGAGGCCCAGCTCGACGAGGCGGGCACGGGTCGCCGCGCGCAGCTCGCGCGCGGTGACGCGGAGCTGCTCCTCCGAGATCTTTCCCTTCCAGAACGCCTCAACCGCGCGCTTCAGTTCGCGGCGGCGGCCGATGCGGGGGTAGCCAAGGATGGTGGCCTGCGGCAGCGGAGCGACACCGGTCGGCGTAACGGGGTGGGCGGGAGCAGTCATGGGGGTCCTCCGGGAACGTGCGAGTTGAGACCCGGCGGGTGCCCCGGGCTCTCACACGCTAACCGCGCAGCGCGGCCCACCGCGCCCATGTTGCAGTGTATGAATTACGCCGTGTGACCTCAGGCTACGCCGCGTTACAGCGCGCGGCTGCGCACCCCGTATTCGATCGGGATCAGCCGAGGTACGGCTCGAGCTTCGCGAGCATTTCCGCGGTGACGTAGGCGCGCACGCGCGTGCCCTCCTCGACGTACTCGGTTTCGAGCACCCGGTTCCGCTCGTGCATCTCCGCGACGAGTTCACCTCGGTCGTAGGGCACGACAACGGTGACCTCGCGGTCGGGCACGGGCAGGGCGGCGTCGATCCTGCGCGAGAGCTCTTCGAGCCCCTCCCCGGTGCGCGCGGACACGAACACGGCATCGGAGACAAGCCCGTGCAGTACGAGACGCTGGGACTCGTCGATGAGGTCGGACTTGTTGAACGCGACGATCTCGGGGATGCCCTGTGCGTCGACCTCGGCAATGACCTCACGGACGGTGCGCAACTGCGCTTCAGGATCGGGGTGCGAGCCATCGACCACGTGGAGGATCACGTCGGCCTCCCCCACCTCCTCGAAGGTCGAGCGGAACGCTTCGACGAGCTGGTGCGGCAGGGCACGCACGAAGCCAACGGTGTCGGCGTAGGTGAAGCTGCGCCCATCGTCCGTCTCCGCGTGGCGCACGGCGGTGTCCAGTGTTGCGAACAGCTGGTTCTGCACGAACTCCTGCGTGCCGGTGAGGCGGTTCAGCAGGCTCGACTTACCGGCATTCGTGTAGCCGGCGATTGCCACGGAGGGCACCTCACCGCGCTTGCGGTTGGCTCGCTTCGCCTCGCGCGCCGGCGCCATCTGTGCGATCTGCTTGCGCAGCTTCGCCATGCGTGTGTGGATCTTTCGACGGTCGAGCTCCATCTTCGTCTCACCGGGGCCACGGGAACCCATACCCGCGCCGCCCGAGCCCACCTGGCCACCGGCCTGGCGCGACATCGACTCACCCCAGCCGCGCAGGCGCGGGAGGAGGTACTGGAGCTGCGCAAGCTCAACCTGCGCCTTGCCCTCGCGACTCTTCGCGTGCTGACTGAAGATGTCGAGGATCACCGCGGTACGGTCGATCACCTTGACCTTCACGACATCCTCAAGTGCACGGCGCTGCGACGGCGCGAGCTCGGTGTCCGCGACGACGGTGTCTGCCCCTACTGCGGCGACCAGCTCGGCAAGCTCTTGGGCTTTGCCCTTTCCGAGGTAGGTCGCGGGGTCCGGGTTCTGGCGGCGCTGCAGGAGGCCGTCGAGCACGGTGGCGCCCGCGGTCTCGGCGAGCGCGGCGAGCTCACGCAGCGAGTTTTCCGCGTTCTCGGACGACTTCTCGGAGTAGATGCCAATGAGCACCACGTTCTCGAGCCGCAGCTGGCGGTACTCAACCTCGGTAACGTCTTCGAGCTCCGTGGAGAGGCCCACCACGCGCTTCAGCGAGGCGCGGTCTTCACGCTCCATGCGGATCGCGTCGAGGTCGGCACCGAGCTCATCGTGGGCTTCATCTCCGAGCGCCAACGCGCCGCCCGTCAGGTCACGAATCACGGTCGCGGATTCGGCGCGCTCGGCGCGGCTCAGGAGGCGCGCGAGCGGATCCGAAGCCTCGGTCACGGCACTCTCGTGGTTCGACTCGTCGGTCAACACCTGGTCTGCATCTGCAGGAACACGTTTCGTCATCTGGCTTCCAGTGTACTTCGGGCGCGTCCCACCCGCACGGGTCGTTCGCCGACGGCGCAGGCGCAGCACCGGGCGCGGGGCTGCGATACTGGTTCAGTGAGCGAGCATTACTTCTCCGAGGCCCCGAGCGGCGATTTCCGACCCCGCGAGATCGAGGTGATCCTCACTGGCGCTCCCCGCAGCGTGCAGACCGCGGGTGGCGTGTTCAGCCCAGAGCACCTCGACCGCGGTACGGAGATCCTGCTCCGCACCCTCGAGCGGATCGACGATGCTCGGCCTGGCCCGGTGCTCGACCTCGGCTGTGGCTGGGGACCGATCGCGCTCGCTGCCGCCCTGAGCGATCCCGATCGAGAGGTCTGGGCCGTTGATGTCAACGAGCGCTCGCGCGAGCTGACCCGCGCGAATGCTGCGCGTCTCGGGCTCGACGCCGTACACGTGGCAGCGCCCGAGGACGTTCCCGCAGAGCTGCGTTTCGGGGAGATCCACTCGAATCCGCCGATCCGAGTCGGAAAGGAGGTGCTGCACGGCATGCTGCAGCTCTGGCTCCCCCGGCTCGCTCCCGGTGGCGCGGCTCACCTCGTCGTCGCGAAGCACCTCGGCGCGGACTCCCTGCAGCGCTGGATCGCCACGGAGTTCACTGATCTCGCGGTCGAGCGCGTGGCCCGCGACAAGGGCTTCCACATCATCCGCGCCGAACGCGCGGCGTAGCGCCGAGCCACGGGCGGCGCGCTCGGCGTTCGCGACGCGCTACGCCTCGGGGAGTTCGATCTCGCCGGAGTACACGAGCTCAGCGGGCCCGTTCAGCGACACGTGCTCGCCCTCCTCGGTGGGGAACATGCGCACGGCCAGGCGGCCGCCCGGCACATCCACGCGCCAGTGGTTCGGCATTCCCTCGCCACCCCAGTGGCGGAATGCGAGCGCCGCAGCGGCGGTTCCCGTGCCGCAGGAGAGCGTCTCGCCTACCCCGCGCTCGTGTACACGCATGCGGATACGCGCCACCCCGTCAACGACCAGCGGATCCTCGGGAACGACAAACTCCACATTTGCGCCATCGGCGGGCGCCGGATCGAGCGCCGGCGCGCGCGTGAGGTCCAGTCCCTCGAGCTCGTCGACGTGCGCGAGCGCAGTCACCACGTGCGGGTTGCCGAGGTCAATACCCAGGCCGGGGCGCGCAACCGGCAGGCCGTGCGCGGCAACCAGCCGCTCGGGCGCGAGGCGCCACCGCCCCAGGTCCACCGTGTAGCCCGAGACGCCAGCAAGCACGTCCTTCACGCCCGCGCGCGTGCCGATGGGCAGCGTATCACGGCGCTCCGGCGCGACGAGTCCCTCTGAGATCAAGTAGTGCGCATACACGCGAATACCGTTCCCGCACATCTCCGCGGGCGTCCCATCCGCGTTCCAGTAGTCCATGAACCACTCGGCCTCGGGCTCCTCTGCAAGACTCGCCGCCCCCTCGGGGAGTGCCTTCGAGCGCACTGCGCGAATCACTCCGTCAGCGCCGATCCCGAAGTTGCGATCGCAGAGGAATCGGATCTGCTCCGGTGAGAGCGTGAGCTCACCCTCCGGATCAGTGAAAAGCACAAAGTCATTGCCCGTGCCGTGGCCCTTGGTAAACGCGAGGGTCGTCATTCCCCCAGTCTACGATGCGACGTGGCCATCGAGCTGCGTGTCGAGCCGTTTGCCACGCACCACCACGTCCGATCCTTCATAGCCGAGCGCGTCGTAGTACGAAACGACGCCCGTGTTCTCCGACCGCACCATCAGTTGCACTTTGGGGCACCCCATCGCGGCGAGACGCGCCTCGGCCTCCGCGACGAGCGCCCGGCCGATTCCCTCGCCCGCACGCTCGGCCGCGCTCGCGAGATAGTACAGCCAGCCACGGTGTCCGTCGTAGCCCGCCATCACTGAGCCCACGATCTCACCTGCGTCCTCCGCGACGAGAAACAGCTCAGGTTGCACGCGCAGCTTTCGTTCGATGTCCGCAACCGGGTCGTTCCACGGTCGCGTGAGCCCGCGCGCCCCCCACAGCGCGATCACGGCTGCGGTGTCGGCTTCGGCGAACTGGCGAATTCTGCTGGGCACGTGGGTCTCCTCCTTCCGCGGCCGGGCGCACGCGGAGCACCCACCCTATCCCCCGGGGTGACCGGACCGTGAGCCGCTGCTACGGTGGGGCCATGTCTGCACCGCCGCTCACCGACATCGATCTTCGCCACCTCGGACGCTGTGTCGAGCTCGCCGCGGAAGCGCTCGCCGACGGTGACGAGCCCTTTGGCTCGGTGCTCGTCGACTCGAGCGGGGCGGTGCGTTTTGCAGACCGAAACCGCGTGCGCGACGGCGACGCCACACAGCACCCGGAGTTCGCGATTGCGCGCTGGGCTGCGGCGCACCTCACGCCAGCGGAGCGAGCTGCCAGCACGGTGTACACCTCGGGCGAGCACTGTCCCATGTGCGCCGCCGCGCACGGCTGGGTGGGGCTTGGCCGCATCGTGTATGCCGCGAGCACGGCGCAGCTCTCCGACTGGCTCGCCGAATGGGGCATCGCCCCCGGCCCCGTTGCGCCGCTTCCCATTCAGCAGGTGGCGCCCGGTGTTCCCGTCGCGGGCCCCGCGCCCGAGTTCGAAGCTGAGCTCCGGGCGCTCCACGCACGCAGCCGAGGAATCAGTTCGGCTCAGCGCTGAGATCCGGGAGCACGCCAGGAGCGCGCCACTCGATGCCCGGGTAGCGTTTGAACCAGCTCACCTGCCGCCGCGCGTAGCGGCGTGTCAGTGCTTGAGTCTCAGCGATGGCTTCGGCCTCACTCATCGTGCCAGCGAGCTGCGCGAGCGCCTGAGCATAGCCGATCGCCCGGGATGCCGTGGGTCCTTGCTCGATCCCCTCAGGGATCAGCTCGCGGACCTCCTCGAGCAGGCCGTCAGCCCACATCCCGGTGACGCGCGCGTCGAGCCGGGCGACGAGCTCGGCCCGCTCCACGGTCACGCCCGCGATTCGGGTGTCGGGGTACCAGAGCGCCGGCTCCGCAGGCAGGGTGGTCCGTGCATCGCCCCCGAGCAGCGCGACCTCCAGCGCACGTACCACTCGGCGCGGATTCTGCCCGTCCACGCTCGCCGCGGTCTCGGGTGACAGCTCAGCAAGCCGAGCGAGGAGTGGCGCGACGCCCTGCTCCGCGAGCTGCGCCTCCAGCGCGGCTCGGGTGTTCTCGTCGCGCGGCGGAAACTGAAAGTCAAAAATGACGCTCGACACGTACAGGCCCGAGCCGCCGATCAGGATCGCGTCGGCTCCGCGGGCATGGATCTCGTCGATCACCGCGCGAGCGACCGGCTGGTACCACGCAACCGTCGCTTCCGTAGCGGGTGCGAGCACGTCGAAGAGGTGGTGCGGAATTCCGCGCCGCTCGGCCACCGGCAGCTTGGCGGTGCCGATGTCCATTCCCCGGTAGAACTGCATCGCGTCCGCGTTGACGACCTCGGCTGGTCGGCCACGTTCGGCAAGCGCCTCAGCGAGATCGAGCGAGAGGGCAGACTTGCCCGTGCCTGTGGCGCCCACGACGGCCCAGAGCGCAGGACCGCGTGCTCCCGGTGCAATGTTCACTGCGGCGGGGGTGGCGCGCGTCGGCCCGGCTTCGCTCATCGCGCGCGAAGCGTGGGCAGGCCAAGGCTCACCGCACGGGGTGCGGTGCTGTCCCCACTCGGTGCCGGCACGCCGCAACTCTCCGCCTGGCGGCGATCCCAAGCGTCGCCCGCCCGCGTGCGGCGCAGCCGATACACGTCGGGAACCTCGTCCGCAATCACAAAGAAGGGAGCCGCGGCCGTGACCTGGACGGTGACCACATCGCCTGGGCGAGGCTCGTCGGCGCCCTCGGGGACGGCAAAGTGGACCAGGCGGTTGTCCTCCGCGCGCCCAGAAAGCCGCCGGGTTGCGGCGTCCTTGCGCCCCTCGCTCACCGCGACCAGCACCTCGACGGTACGGCCAATCTGCGCCTGATTCTCCTCAAGCGAGAGGCGCTCCTGGAGTGCCATGAGTCGCTCGTAGCGCTCCTGCACGATCTCCTTCGGGATCTGGCCCTCCATCGTCGCCGCGGGAGTGCCCGGGCGAATCGAGTACTGGAAGGTAAACGCGCTTGAGAACCGCGATGCTTCAACGACCCGGAGCGTGTCTTGGAAGTCTTCCTCGGTTTCGCCCGGGAATCCCACAATGATGTCGGTGGTGATCGCGGCATTGGGGATCTGCTCGCGCACGGAATCGAGGATCCCGAGGAACTTCTTCGATCGGTACGAGCGACGCATGGCCTTGAGCACGGTGTCCGAGCCGGACTGCAGCGGCATGTGCAGCGAGGGCATCACATTGTGAGTCTCGGCCATCGCGGCGATAACGTCGTCCGTGAAGGCGGCCGGGTGCGGGCTCGTGAAGCGCACGCGCTCGAGCCCTTCAATCTCCCCCATCGCGCGCAGGAGCTTGCCGAAGGCCTGGCGGTCACCGAACTCGACACCATACGTGTTGACGTTTTGGCCGAGCAGCGTGACCTCGATCGCGCCGTCGTCGACGAGCGCCTGCACCTCTGCAAGGATGTCGCCGGGGCGACGATCCTTCTCCTTGCCTCGCAGGGCAGGCACGATGCAGAAGGTGCACGTGTTATTGCAGCCCACCGAAATTGACACCCAACCACTCGACGCGGAATCGCGCTTCGTTGGCAGTGTCGAGGGGAACACCTCGAGGGCTTCGAGGATCTCGACCTGTGCTTCTTCGTTGTGGCGCGCCCGCTCGAGCATCGCCGGCAGCGAGCCCATGTTGTGCGTCCCGAACACCACGTCCACCCAGGGAGCCTTCTCCACGATGGTGCCCTGGTCCTTCTGCGCGAGGCAGCCCCCCACCGCGATCTGCATGCCCGCGCGACCGCGCTTCACGCCAGCAAGGTAGCCGAGCTGTCCGTAGAGCTTGTTTGCAGCGTTTTCACGCACGGCGCACGTGTTGATCACCACAACATCCGCGTCCGCGGGATCCGTGGCCGCGATGTATCCGGCAGCGTCGAGCGAGCCCGAGAGCCGCTCCGAATCGTGCACATTCATCTGGCAGCCGAGAGTGCGCACGCTGTAGCTACGCGGGGAACCGTCGGGGCGGAGGGCCGCGGGCGACGGAGCAATCACGGTGGGTTCTGCCGATGCAAGACTCATACGCCTAGTTTACCGGCGCGCCACTTAGTCTCCTGCACACCAGGGCCGGCCGATCCGGTTACTGGAACCGGACGCCGCTGCCGCCGCGCCCGCCGCGACTGGTGCCGTCGAGCGCCTCGCGCACCGCGCGGCTCGCAGGCTCCCCGGACCAGCCACGTCTGGCGAGGAAGCCGAGGAGACGCCGCTCGGCGACGGCACGATCGAGTCCGCCGAGCTTCCCCGCGCGTGCGACGGCGGCCTCGCGCAGCAGCGAGAATTCCTCTTCGTCGTCGAGTTCACCGATCGCTGCCTCGATGACAGCATCGGGCAGTCGGCGCTCGCGCAGCTTGATGCGGATCTGTGACCGACTGGCACGCTTCGTGTCGCGAAGCTTCTCCGTGACCGCGCGCGCCAGTCCCGCATCGTCAAGGTACAGCCGTTCCTCAAACTCGGCGATGACGACGTCCACGTCATGCGCTGCGTGCTCGAGTCGCAGCAGTTCCTCACGGAGTTCACCGCTCGAGCGGGCTCGGCGTGCGAGCAGCCGCACGCCGGCATCGTGCGCCGCCTGCGCGGCCTCGTCGGCTCCGTTCTCACCGTCGCTCTCGCCGGCGATCCCGGCCCCGCCTTCATCTTCAATTTCGTCCCCACCGGTACCGAGCTCGGTCGGGAGATCCGACCCGGCCTCCGAGACGCGCTCGGCCCGCACGGCGCGGGTGAGCTCGCTCGCACGAGTGAGGTGATCCCCCAGCGCGGAGATCACAGCCGTACGTTCGCTTCGCATTGCGCGCGGCGCAGGCGCAGTCGCCTCGGTCTCGCTGCTGACCTGTGCGTCGACGTCTGCGCAGGCGTCGGCGTCAGCCTCAGCATCGGCCTTGCCGATGGGCGCGGGCTCCGCGTCACGGACCGGCTCAGCCCACGCACGCTGCCGGAGCATGCCACGCAGCTCGATTACCTCGGCGAGATTTCCCCGGTCGGGGCCCGCCCCCGCGGTGGGTTCACCGGGGGGCGGGAGAAAGCGGACGGCCACGGGTTACGCGCTCGCCCGCTCGGCGGGCTTCGCCGCGGGCGCCTTCGCAGCAGTCGCGGGCTTCACAGGCGTGGCCTCCGCGGCGGGGGCTCCCTCCGCAGGCGTTGCCTTCGCATCTGCCGGAGCTTCCTCGCTCCGACCGTTCACACCGAGCTTCGTGAGGATCTTCTCCTCAATCTCGGCGGCAATGTCGGCGTGCTGGATGAGGAAGCGTCGCGCGTTCTCCATGCCCTGGCCCAGCTGGTCGCCATCGTAGGTAAACCACGCGCCGCTCTTCTTGATCAGCCCCTGCTCAACGCCGTAGTCGATGAGCGAGCCCTCACGCGAGATTCCAATGCCGTAGAGAATGTCGAATTCAGCCTGCTTGAAGGGCGGGGCCATCTTGTTCTTCACAACCTTGACGCGGGTGCGGTTGCCCACCGCTTCGGTGCCGTCCTTCAGCGTCTGGATGCGACGGATGTCGAGGCGCACGGAGGCGTAGAACTTCAGGGCCTTGCCACCCGAAGTCGTCTCGGGGCTGCCGAAGAAGACACCCACCTTTTCACGAAGCTGGTTGATGAAGATACACGTGGTCTTCGTTGCGTTCAGGCTGCCGGTGATCTTCCGGAGCGCCTGCGACATCAGTCGCGCCTGCAGGCCCACGTGGCTATCGCCCATCTCGCCGTCGATCTCCGCCTTGGGAACGAGTGCCGCCACAGAGTCGATCACGACGAGGTCGACCGAGCCCGAGCGAATCAGCATGTCGGCGATTTCAAGCGCCTGCTCACCCGTGTCGGGCTGCGCGACGAGCAGGGCGTCGATGTCTACGCCCAGCTTCTGTGCGTACTCGGGATCGAGCGCATGCTCCGCATCGATGAACGCTGCGATGCCGCCCGCGCGCTGCGCGTTCGCGATCGCGTGCAGCGTGAGCGTCGTCTTTCCCGACGACTCGGGGCCGTAGATCTCAACGATGCGACCGCGCGGAAGTCCGCCAATGCCGAGCGCGACATCCAGTGCGACGGAGCCTGTGGGGATCACCTCGACGGGCGCGCGCTCCTGGCTCCCCATGCGCATGATCGCGCCCTTGCCGAAGTTCTTGTCAATCTGTGCGAGAGCGACTTCGAGCGCCTTTTCGCGGTCCTTGGGTGCGGCCATGTTCATGCTCCTTGTGTTCTGGCGGATCGCTCCGCGCGCGGTGCTGCCTACCGACTGTCTCGGCCCCGTGTGGGGCAGACAAGGCATTGGTGTGTGTTGCGCTTCACACCCTAGAAGCACCCTCCGACATTCGCTGTCGAAGCCATATTTCCGGGGATGATCCGTCGCGAACCTCACCTGTGGACGAAGCTAGCACCCATCGAACACATGTTCGAACCAACCGTCGGCGTGTTGCGCCGAATTAGTCGCGCGGCTCGCGCAGTCCGCGACCGTGTCGCCGCTCAACCGGCACTTGCAGATCCACGCACAGGGCGGCCCACACATCTCGTGCGGGAACGCCGCGCTCAAGCGCGTCATTCGGGGTTCCACCCAGCACCCCGAGCCAGTGATCGCGCAACAGCACGCCTGCGTACTGTTCACCAAACTCCTCGGCGCACGCACGCCGGAACTCACTCAGTCGCATTCACCCCTCCCCTTCTGCTCCTTCCTCACCAACGGCAAAGCGCCCGCCCCCGGTGTGGGGTCGGGCGCCAAACCGCACGTTCACCGCGCGGAAGCCTGCCGGTGGCGCACGCTAGGACACAAGCTCGGGCGCGAAACCCGAAACCAGTTCCGCGGGCACCGTGTCGGGTACGCGGTTCGCAAGCGGCATCGACAGCCCCTCGACGATCGCGAGACGCTCACTCACCTCGCCCATAATCACGGACAGCGGGGTATCCAGCGCATCGGCGACCGCGGCGAGAATCTCGCTCGAGGCCTCCTTCTGGCCGCGCTCAACCTCGCTCAGGTACCCGAGCGCGACGCTCGCATCCCCGGCAACCTGGCGCAGCGTGCGACCCTTCTGTTGACGGAAGTCACGAAGCACGTCGCCGATCTCCTGACGCATCAGCACCATGTGGACCCTCCTTCACTGCACTTCCCCTGCGGGTTGTGCATCCACCCTACCCGCTGCAGCGCATATCTCCGCCGCGGGAACTCCACCCATTCTGGGAGGCGTCACTGGGAACAACTTCGACACTACCTCGTCTATTCCTGAAACTTCGCTGAACTTGAGTCAACTCCACTCAGGTTTTGCTCAATTCCCAGGAAACGCTTCGATCACGCCTCGAATTCTGGGTGTTCTCGCGCGATTGCCGCGTCAAGCGCGTCGAGCGCCGCATGGACCGTGCTCGCCCTGATCGCGGCACGATCACCCGTCAACACGAGTGGGATCGCGAGCGCCCGCTCACCGATGCTCACGCCGAGCCATACGGTCCCGGCCGACTGGCCGGTCTGCGGATCGGGATCGGGGCCGGCAACGCCGGTCGTGGCAATGCCCACCTCGGCATCGCGGACGAGCGACTCAGCGCTGCCAGCCGCCGCAGCGCGCGGCACCGCGCAGGCACGACGTACGCCGCGCGCCATCTGCCGCGCGACCTCCGCGTCGACCGGACCCTTTCGGCGGAGCAGCGCCGGGTCCACCCCCAGCAGTGAGGCCTTGAGCGCGGTGTCGTACGCGACGACCGCACCGGAGAACACCCGAGATGCGCCGGGAACCGACACGAGCGCGTCAGCAAGCGCGCCGCCAGTGAGAGACTCCGCGACCGCGATGCGAATCCCCGCGGCTGCCGCGCGAGCAATCACGTTCGACGCAGCGACCGTGGCGCCCCCGCTCGGGGCCGCACTAGGCGCGGCCACCGCCACCACGCCCGGTGCGAAGGAACGCAAGCACGTAGTCGATACCGCTGAGCACAGTGAGCACCACGGCGATGGTCATCGTGATGATGTTCGCCCAGACCGCGATCGGAGCTGCGCTTCCCAGAACGTCAGCAAGCGGCAGGAGCGCGAGCGTGATCGCAACAGACTGCGCCACCGTCTTGAGCTTGCCCATCCATGCTGCGGCAACCACGACGTCGCTCGCGATCATGAGTCGGTGCACGGTGATGCCAACCTCGCGGATGAGCACAATGATGGTCACCCACCACGGCAGCTCCCCCAGGACCGAGAGCCCCACGAGCGCCGCTCCCGTGAGGAACTTGTCGGCAATCGGATCGAGCAGTTTGCCGAGATTCGTGATCAACCCACGCGAGCGCGCGATGTGGCCGTCCCAGGCGTCGGTCGCGATAGCGATCACAAAGAACGCGGCGGCGGCCCACCGCAAGCCACCGTGGGCTCCCCCATCTGCGAGCAGCATCCACAGGAAGAACGGCGTCGCGATGATCCGCGCTCCCGTGATGACATTCGGGGCGTTCCAGTTGCTCGGCCGATCGGCCACCTGCTGCTCAGCCATGTGTGTCAGTCCCGTCCCGTCAGTTGCCACGCGTCTTCGTCGTCATCGCCGTCGACTTCTTCGAGGCTGTCTTGGTACTTCGCGATTGGATCGTCGTACCGATCATCAACCACGTTGAGGGCGGTTGTCGCGTGTTCCGTGAGCGGCTCGAGCACGGCGGTCTCGGGATCCGAGGCGTCGCTCGGCTCCGCGGTCGCGACAGTCGCAGCGTCGCTCTCGCCGGCAGCGACGAACGGTGCTGCGCCCGGCACCGCCGCCGCACCAGCGCCAGCCGGGGATGTTGGGGGGACCGGCTGCACGGGCGGAGCCGTGGGCGTCGGCGGTGCAGGCGGAGTGCCGCCCTTCAGTCGCGCAAGCACCTCAGGAAGCTGTTCGGGCGTGACGAGCACATCGCGAGCCTTTGAGCCCTCCGACGGTCCGACGATGTCGCGCGACTCCATGAGGTCCATGAGGCGACCCGCCTTCGCAAAGCCAACGCGCAGCTTGCGCTGCAGCATTGAGGTGGAACCGAACTGCGACGTGACGACAAGCTCAACGGCGGCAAGGAGCACCTCGAGATCGTCTCCGATGTCCTCATCGATGTCCTTCTTCTCCGCAGCTTGCGCCACGTCGGCGCGGTATTCGGGCTGCGCCTGGGCCTTCACGTGCGCCACGACCTGCGCGATCTCAGACTCATTGACCCACGCGCCTTGGACGCGCATGGGCGTCGACTCGCCGTTCAGCAGGAGCAGGCCATCACCCTGGCCGATGAGTCGTTCAGCGCCCACCTCATCGAGGATGACGCGGGAGTCCGTGCCCGAGGCCACCGCGAACGCGTATCGGCTCGGCACGTTCGACTTGATCACACCGGTGACCACGTTGACGGACGGGCGCTGCGTAGCGAGCACCAGGTGGATACCTGCGGCGCGGGCCAGCTGCGTAATGCGCTGGATCGAGTCTTCGACGTCGCGCGGGGCGATAAGCATGAGGTCTGCGAGCTCGTCGACCACGACGAGGAGATACGGGTAGGGCTTCAGCACACGCTGGCTGCCCGCCGGGAGCACGATCCCGCCCGAGCGAACCGCCTCGTTGAAGTCGTCGATGTGACGGAAGCCGAAGCTCGCCAAATCGTCGTACCGCATGTCCATCTCTTTCACGACCCACTGCAGCGCCTCGGCCGCCTTCTTTGCGTTCGTGATGATGGGGGTGATGAGGTGCGGAACGCCCTGGTAGACGGTCAGCTCCACGCGCTTCGGGTCGACGAGCACCATGCGAACCTCCGCGGGGGTGGCCCGCATGAGGATGCTCGTGATCATCGAGTTGATGAAGCTGGACTTACCTGATCCCGTGGCACCGGCGACCAGGAGGTGCGGCATCTTCGCGAGGTTCGCAACGACGAAGCCGCCCTTCACGTCCTTCCCGACGCCGATCGTCATGGGGTGCGTGCTGCGCTGCGCCCGGTTCGAGCGGAGCACATCGCCCAGCGCGACATTCTCACGGTCCTTGTTCGGGATCTCGATACCGATGGCGCTCTTCCCGGGGATCGGCGACAGGATGCGCACCTCGTTCGAAGCGACCGCGTACGACAGGTTCTTCGAGAGCGCGGTAACCTTCTCCACTTTGACGCCGGGGCCAAGCTCAACCTCGTACTGCGTGACCGTGGGTCCGCGAGAGAAACCAGAGACGCGAGCATCAACCTTGAACTCCTCGAACACGCGGCCGATCGCCGCCATGATCGCGTCGTTTGCTTCGGTGTGCGTCTTCGGGGCGTCGCCGGCGGAGAGCGCTCCCTGGTCGGGAAGGCGATACTCGAGCTGCTGCGCAGGGTCGTGCGCTGGGGCAACCTCAAAGGGGGTGGTCGCCGCCGCAGCTGCGGGCTCCGCTGCCGCGGGTGCCGGTGCCGGTGCCGGTGCGAAGTTGTCCCAGGAATCGTCGCCGAGTCCCGACGCTGATGCGCCGCCCAACTCCTCGACCGCGGCCTCCGCCTGGTCGAGGTCGTCAAAGAGTCCGTCAGCGAACGCCTCGTTCACCGGCGCGGGATCGGGGGTAAGCGCTGAGTCGAACGCGACCGCACGCGCGGGAGCTTCGGTCTCAGCCGAGCCAGCGCCGCCATCCAGTGCCGCGTCGAGGCCGGCCTGATCCCCCGCGTACTCGGGATCTTCCTCACGGCCGGAGGCGTTGCGGCGCCACCACGGGAGCGCGCCGGGCTCGGGCTCTTCGTCCTCGATATCAAAGAGCGGCTGCTGCGTGCTCCGGTCACGCTTCACCTTTGTCTTGGGTGCGGGCGCTTCCGCCCCCTCGGGCGTCGGCTCGGCCTCGGACACCCCAAACAAGAAGACGTACGCCTCGCGCAGGCGCTTGATAATGCGACCGGGCGGGGTCTTCGTGACAATGAGCACCGAGAACAACAGGAGCAGCGAGAAGAACGGCGCGGCCACCCAGATCGTCAGGGCAAGGAGCGGGGTGCCCACCATCCACCCGAGCAAGCCGCCGGCTTCCGCGAGCGCAGGCATGCCCTGCCGCGGATGAGGTTGCCCGCCATAGATGTGCGTAAGGCCGGCAACCGCGGTGATCGCGAGAAAGAGACCAATCGCGATGCGCCGATTGTCCGTCACGCTCGACGGGTGATTAAAGAGCCACAGTGCGAAGCCGACCATGATGATCGGCAGGCCGAAGGCCACACGCCCCAGAATGCCGCCGAACGACCAGGCATCGAGCTGCACGGCCACCGGGTTGCCGATGAGGAACCACTCGATCACGGCACCGATCACCGCGAGCAGCACGAGCAGCAGCGGGACGCTGTCGCGTCGATCCTCCGGCGCGAGCGGCTCAACCCGGAACGCGCGCGCAGCGCCGCCCACAGCGTGGGCGAGCCCGTTCCAGGCGCGCACAAGCACGCCGTCGCTCGGCTGCGCTTCTGCGAGCACCTTCGTCTTCGCGGTCGCTCGCGAAGCCTGCGTGCGGGATCCCCGCGACGCAGTGCTCCCTGATTTCGAGCGCGACGAAGCTTTACTAGCCATGCCTTCAAGGGTACGTTCGACCACCGACATTCGCGAGATGACGCTCCGACCGGCCCGGAATGCGCGCCTCCGCGCCGGTTTCAGCAGGTACGGCTAGACTCGATCGTCATGAGTGCTCCCGCGCTTCGCGCCCGTTACGCGACGCCTCAAGAAATCAGTTCCTGGGATACCCTTCTCGCAGACAACCCCGACGGGGGTGATTTCCTCGTCTCCACCACCCTTGCGGACACCAAGCGCACGGTCGCTTGGCAGCCCCGCTACGTCGTGTTCGAGCGGGCCGACTCCCGCGTGAGCGTCACGCTCGTCCTTGAGCGCAAAGTCCCCCTGCTGGGGCGGCTCTGGTACATCACTCGCGGCCCCGCCGTGACCGAGCTCAACGGGCTCGCGGAGCATGTTGCCGCGCTGCGAGACCTTGCGCAGCGCGAAGCGCGCAGCGTGTTCGCCATCACGTTCGAACCGCCCATCGCGGTGAGTGAGCTGAGCGAGCTCGAAGGACCGGCGCCTGCACCGCTCGCCGCGCTCGGCGCGGTGCGCCGCCCCGCGATCCAGGGCAGCGCGAGCACCGCAATCGTGTCGCTCGAGCGGAGCGAGGACGAGCTCATCGCGAGCTTCGACAAGAAGTGCCGCAACATGATCCGCCGCGCGCAACGCGACGGGGCGATTGTCGAGCAGCTCCCGGCATCCGAGGAGACCTTCGGCCACATGCACCGCCTCATGCGGCTGGTGGGCGGCGGCACCGCGAACCTTGCACTGCGGCCGAAGTCGTACACCGAGTCACTGTGGCGAGGCTTCGCGAGCGCGGGCCAAGGGCAGTTCTACGCGATCAACGTCGACGGCACCCCCGCGGTGATGAGCTACATGATCGTCATCGGCAAGCGCGCGTTCTACAAGGACGGCGGCTCCGAGCGCGATCGCGTCTCCCCTGGCATGTCGAACCTGCTGATCTGGCAGATGATGCTCGATGCGCAGGCGGCCGGCGCGACGGAGATCGACCTCGTGGGCATCGCACCCGCGTGGGCCACGAGCACCGCCGATCACCCCTCGTATGGGCTCGGGCTCTTCAAGCTCTCGTTCGCTCGCGAGCGTACGGACTACATCGGCGCCTTCGATCTGCCGATCAAGGCGGGCGCCTACCGGTTGTGGCAGCGGATCGGCGAGCGCGTGGTCGCCAAGCTACACCGCTCGAAGTACCAGGACATCGGGCTGTACTAGCCACACAGGCGTCTCACACGACAGCCACCCTGCAGCGCTCCTCATTCCGCACTGCAGGGTGGCTGTTGGAGTTTTGGCTGGCTACCCGCGGCCGAGCTTGCGGCGGAGGGTGCCGGCGATCTCGGTGATCTCGGGTGAGCGCATCGCGAGCAGCACCATGAGGTACACAAGTCCCACCGCGATCCCCACCACGATCGCGAAGGCAAAGGACTGCCAAACGTTGTAGGCGGGCACCCAGTGCTGCAGCGCAAGGCTCACACCCAGGCCAGCGAGCACCGCAGGCAGCACCGCGAGCGTGAATCGCACCATACTGCCCAGCACGCGCTGCCCATCGATCCGGCCGATCTTTCTGCGCAGCAGGATGGTGCCGACGAGGGCCTGCGCAAATGTGGCGATTGAGTACGCAAGTGTGACCGCTGCGCCACGAATGTCTGCGGGCACCCACAGGCACGTCACCGCGAGCACGATGAAGAGCCCCTGCTGCACACAGGTGAAGATGAACGGCGTGCGCGTATCAGACAGCGCATAGAACGAGCGCTGCACGATGAACAGGAAGCTGAACGGCGCGAGGCAGAGCACGTAGGTGCGCAGCACAAGCGCAAACTGCTCGACCTGCAGCGGGGAGCCGCGCTCAATGAGCGGGCTGAGGAACGTTGCGGCGGCGAAGATCGCGCCGGCGGCGAACACCATCACGAGCGACACCTGGCGCACCGAGGCGGAGAAGTCCGCCCGGAAATCTGCCATGCGACCGTCGCGTCCCGCCTCGGCGAAACGTGTGAAGTACGCGGTCGCAAGCGACACCGCGAGTACCGAGTGCGGCATCATGAGCACCAGCCAGGCGTTCCCGAGCGAAGCCGACGAGGGCCCCTGGCCGGTCGCCGTGCCCACCACGTTCGAGGTCACCCAACCGCCGATCTGGATCACGGCGATCATGGCGAGGCTCCAGCTCGCGATCTTTGCGGTTGCACCGAGGCCCATCCCCCGCCACACGAAGTCGGGGCGATAGCTGAGGCCCGCCCGGCGCCACGAGGCGAAGAGGATGAGCGCCTGCGCCACGACGCCGAGCGTCGCGCTGCCCGCAAGCACCGCGATTGCGAGTCCGTTCCAATCGCCGGGGGCACGCGCACCGGTGGGGTCGGCGCCGAACCACATCATGAAGAGCACGATGCCCGCGATGCTGATGATGTTGTTCAGCACGGGCGCCCAGGTGTACGGGCCGAACACGCTCCGCGCGTTCAGCACCTCCCCCATCACCGTATAGATTCCGTAGAACAGGATCTGCGGCAGGCACCAGTAGGCGAAAGCGGCAGAGAGCGCCAGCTGGTCGGCGGGCCACGAGAGCTGGAACAGCCATACGAGGAGCGGCGCGCCGAGCATCGCGAGCGCCGTGATGATCGTGAGCGCAACGATCACGAACGTGAGCACTTTGTTGATGTAGCCGGTGCCGCCGTCAGGATTCCGTGCGGCGCGCACGATCTGCGGCACAAGCACGGCGTTCAACATGCCGCCGAGCAAGATCGTGTAGACCGTGTTCGGCAGCATGTTGCCGTTCGCAAACGCGTCGGCCGAGATCGAACTCGTCTGGCCGATCGCGGCGGCGAGCACGATCACTTTGGCGAGGCCGAGAACTCTCGAGAGGATCGTTCCCGTCGCCATGACGGCGCTCGCGCGCAGCAGGCTCATCTGTCTAGTCCTTTGTGGGTTCCGCGGGTGCTGCCTCGGCGGGCTTCGCCTTCCGGGCCGCGGCCTTCGCGCGAAGCTCGTGCGCCCAGTCGAGGGTGCGACGCAGGGCGTACTTTCCGGGGAGCACGGGGATCTCCCACGCGCCCGAGAACTGCACGGCGTGCCCCCCGAAGGTGCGCTTGAACGTCGTGAAGCCGGTCCACTCGTCCGGCACATCGTCGCGCGCTGAAATCCCGTAGAAATCGAAGGTGCTGAGCCCCCGCGCTTTGGCGTCGAGCATCAAATACGCGATGAACGGCCCGGAGATGTGCATGCTCACGTTCGAGGTGTCACGGCCCACGTAGAGGTAATACCGAGTGTCCTCGTCGTCGACGACGTAGCCGACCACCTTGGTCTCGCCATCCTGCTTCGCGGTGAATACCCGGGCGATGCCCTCGTCCACCAGTCCACGGAAGTGCGTGAAGTACTCGCTATCGCGCACCTCGAACGAGCGCGTCTCGCCCGTCTGGCGGAGCAGCTCGATCCCCAGCTGGTAGTCCGCCTCGTCCGCCAGCTCAGCGAAGCTGTAGCCGCGCTTTGCCGCGCCGCGGTACTGCTTGCGGCGGGTGGTGTTCATGCCGGCAATGATGTCTTCCTCACTCTGCGTGAGGTCGACCACGTGCGTGCGGCTGGGCTGGAATCCCGTGAGCATGCGCTTGCCGCGCTTCCCCGCTTGCGCGGGGGTGATCGGCAGCGAGGGTTCGATGATCAGGCGGTAGCAGCCGAGCTGCTTGGCCTGCGCCTTCGCGTGGGCAATCGCCGCGTCGAGGCCGCGCTCGTCACGCACTACCGGCCCGTAGGGCAGGTAGAGGTAGGGGCCGAGCGAATCGCGCACGATTCGCCCGAAGTAGTGCCAGTCGGTGCCGGAGCCAGAGATGACTTTCTCTCCGAGCTCCGACTGGAACTGCCACCAGCGTTCAGTCTGGAAAAAGTTGGCCATACTCCCTACACCACCACGACGACGGGCACGATCATCGCCTTGCGGCGCAGCTTGGTGCCGACCCAGCGACCGACGGTGCGGCGCGTGATCTGCTGCAGCTGGTGGTGATCGGTGATCCCGTCCTTCATGGCATCCTCAAGCGCCTTCGCGACCTGGGGCTTGATCTTCTCGAAGACGTGCTTCTCCTCTGCGACACCCTTCGCGTGGATGTCGGGGCCGGACACGATCTGCCCGAGTGTGGTCTCCACAACGGTGATGACCGAGATGAAGCCCTCCTCGGCGAGCGTGCGACGGTCGCGCAGATCGTCCTCGGTGACCCGGCCAACGCTCTTGCCGTCGACGTAGATGAAGTCGATATCGAGCTGGCCGACGGGCCGTGCGACACCGTCAACGAGATCAACGACCGTGCCGTTCTCGGCGATCACGGTGCGATTCTGCGGCACCCCGGTCTCGATCGCGAGCGCGGCATTCGCGACGAGCATGCGGTGCTCGCCGTGAATCGGCATCACGTTCTTCGGGCGCACGATGTTGTAGCAATAGAGCAGCTCGCCCGCGGACGCGTGGCCCGAGACGTGCACCTTGGCGTTGCCCTTGTGCACGACGTTGGCGCCGAGCTTGATCAGCCCGTCGATCACGCGGTACACAGAAGTCTCATTGCCTGGGATCAGGCTCGACGCGAGGATGACGGTGTCGCCCTCACCCACCTCGACCTGGTGCTCACGGTTCACCATGCGGCTGAGCACTGCCATCGGCTCACCCTGCGAACCGGTGGACATGTACACGATCCGATGATCGGGGATGTCGCCGCTCTTCTTGAGGTCGACAAGCACGCCCTCGGGAACGTCGAGGTAACCCAGGTCGGCCGCAATCTTCATGTTGCGCACCATCGAACGGCCGAGCAGCACGACGCGGCGGCCATTCGCCTGGGCCGCATCCAGCACCTGCTGCACGCGGTGCACGTGGCTCGAGAAGCTCGCCACCACGACCTTGCCGCTCGTCTTCGCGATGACCTGCTCGATAACGGGACCGATGTTCTTCTCGGGCGAGGTGAAGCCCGGCACATCGGCGTTGGTCGAGTCGGTCATGAAGAGGTCAACGCCCTCCTCGCCGAGTCGCGCGAACGCGCGCAGGTCAGTAATGCGACCGTCAAGCGGCAGCTGGTCCATCTTGAAGTCGCCCGTGCCGATCACCATGCCGGCATCGGTGCGGATCGCGACCGCGAGCGCGTCGGGGATCGAGTGGTTCACCGCGATGAACTCAAGATCGAACGGGCCGAACTGCACACGCTCGTCCTCCGCGACCACCTTCGTGACGGGGCGGATGCGGTGCTCCTTCAGCTTCGCCTCAACAAATGCGAGGGTGAGCTTCGAGCCGACGAGCGGGATGTCCTCGCGCTTCTTCAGCAGGTAGGGAACGCCACCGATGTGGTCCTCGTGGCCGTGCGTGAGGACGACCGCGACGATATCGCCGAGGCGATCCTCGATCTTCGAGATATCGGGCAGGATGAGGTCAACACCGGGGTGCTGGACCTCGGGAAAAAGCACGCCGCAGTCAACGACGAGCAACTTGCCGTTGATCTCGTAGACGGTCATGTTCCGGCCGACCTCGCCGAGGCCGCCGAGCGGCGTGATGCGCAGTGTTCCCTGCTCGAGGGCGGGGGGCGCGTAAGGGGGGTTGGGCACAAAGCCTCCTGTTTGTTAGCGGGTGGTGCCTGCGATCTTGGGCAGGGCACCGCCGGCAGCCGCATTGCGGTCCGGCCTGAAGTTTGAAAGGTCGACGCCGGGGACGTCGCTGACGAGCGCGAGCTCGTCTTCGATGAGTGCGGCCTCCCACTCCTCCGGCCCCACGAGGGGAAGCCGGACGCGCGGGCTGCCGATACGGCCGAGGCCGTGCAGGATGTACTTCGCCGCGACCGTGCCGGGAACGTGCGTCATCACGGCGCGCACGAGGGGCTCGAGGCTCTGGTGTGCGTCGCGCGCGGTGTGCAGGTCTCCTGCGTTCACGGCGTCGATGATGGCGCGGTACGGCGCCGCGGCGATGTTCGCCGTGACCCCGATGAGGCCGGTCGCGCCGATCGCGAGGTGCGGCAGCACGTTTGCGTCGTCGCCCGAGAAGTACATGAGATCGGTCTGGTTCAGCACACGGCTGACCTCGCTGAAGTCGCCCTTGGCGTCCTTCACCGCGAGAATGTTCGGGTGCTTCGCGAGACGGAGGATCGTCTCGTACGTGATCGGTACGCCGGTGCGACCGGGGATGTCGTAGAGGATCACGGGCAGGTCGGTCGCGTCGGCGACCATGCGGAAGTGCGTGAGCAGGCCCGCCTGGGTGGGCTTGTTGTAGTACGGGGTGACGATCATCACACCGTCTGCGCCCGCCTTTTCGCTGGCGCGGTACAGCTCAATCGCGTGCGCGGTCTCGTTCGAGCCACCGCCCGTGATGATCTTTGCGCGGCCACCGGAGACCGACTTTGCCACCTCAACGAGTTTGAGCTTCTCAGGGTCCGTCAGCGTGCTGGTCTCGCCAGTGGTACCCGTGACGACAATGCCGTCGGCGCCACTGACGATGCAATCGTCGATGTGCTTCTCCACAGCAGGCCAATCGACCTCGCCGTCCGCCTGGAAGGGCGTGACGAGCGCGACGAGTACCTGTCCGAAGGGATTCTCCTGATTTGCCACCACCCTAGGCTACCGGACGCCGCGGCCCCTCGCTCACCGGGAGACCGTATTCGTCATTCGGTGACGCGCAGCCAGCGCTCGAATCGGTAGCCCAGCCCGCTTGCCGCACGCTCATCCACTCCGGCCTCAGCGAGTTGCCATTCAGCCCCGAGCTGGGGCGCGAAGGTATCAGCATCGGGCACGTCGAGCGCGATCCGGGTGATGACGAGCTCGCTCGCGTGCGGCAGGGCGCTGCGGTAGAGCTCGCCGCCGCCCATAATCCACGCGTCCACGACGCCCGGCTGCGCACCGGAATCCACGTCTGGTCCCGCGTCCGAGTCGAGCGCCTGCAGCGCTGCGTCGAGCGAGCCGACCACGGTGGCGCCGGGCGCCGCGTACGTCGAGTCTCGGGTCACCACGATGTTCGAGCGGCCCGGCAGCGGCCGAACGCGCTCCGGCAGCGACTCCCATGTGCGCCGCCCCATGATCACGGGCGCACCCAGGGTGCTTCGCTTGAAGTGCGCGAGGTCCTCAGGCAGATGCCAGGGCATGTCGCCCGCGCGGCCGATCGCCCCGCCCCGAGCTTCGGCCCAGATCATGCCGAGCCGCGGGCGCTCCCCCGCCATGGTTAGACCGCCACCGGGGCTTTGATGCCCGGATGGTGCTCGTAGCCCAGCACCTCGAAGTCCTCGAGTGTGTAGTCAGAGATCGACTCTGCCTTGCGGATCGCGATCTTCGGGTACGGGAGCGCCTCACGGCTGAGCTGCAACTCGACCTGCTCGACGTGGTTGTCGTAGATGTGGCAGTCGCCGCCCGTCCAGATGAACTCGCCGGGCTCAAGCCCGGTCTGCTGCGCAACCATGAGCGTGAGCAGCGCGTACGAAGCGATGTTGAACGGCACGCCGAGGAACATGTCGGCCGAGCGCTGGTACAGCTGGCAGGAGAGCTTGCCGTCCGCGACGTAGAACTGGAAAAACGCGTGGCACGGCATGAGCGCCATCTCGTCAAGGTCGGCGACGTTCCAGGCCGACACGATCATGCGCCGCGAGTCGGGCGTCTCACGGATCTGCTCGATGACGCGCTCGATCTGGTCGATGTGCTCGCCCGCGGGGGTGGGCCAGGAACGCCACTGCACGCCGTAGACCGGGCCAAGGTCACCATTCTCATCGGCCCACTCGTCCCAAATGGTCACCCCGTTGTCGGTGAGGAACTTCGTGTTCCCCTCGCCGCGGAGGAACCACAGCAGTTCAACCGCGACCGATTTGAAGTGCACGCGCTTCGTGGTGAGCAGCGGGAACGACTCCGCGAGATCGAAGCGGATCTGTCGCCCGAAGAGGCTCCGAGTGCCGGTTCCCGTGCGGTCCGACTTCGCATCGCCGCGCTCGTATACCTCGCGCAGCAGGTCTTCGTAGGGGGTGGGAATCTGATTGGCGCTCACGCCCCCAGTGTACCCGCGCCCCACTCGGGAACCGCCGTGCCGGGCGACTCCGCGCGTTCCGCCAGGAGCGGACGGCCGCGCCGCTTCGCACTCAGCATGAGGAGATCCGCGCGCTCGATGAACTCAGCGGAGCTCTCCCCCGGCCGCCACTCAGACACCCCGAAAGACCAGGCCGGCTCAGTGATCACGCCGCGCAGCCGCTCGGCGGTGCGCACGGCCCCCGCCTGATCGACGTCGACGAGTAGTAGCGCGAACTCGTCGCCCCCGAAGCGCGCAAACACGTCTTCCGGTCGCGTCCGCTGCCCCATCTGCGTGGCGAAGCCCCGCAGTAACGCGTCGCCGGCGCCGTGCCCCAGCGCGTCGTTCACGGCCTTGAATCCGTCGAGATCGAGGTACAGGAGGGAGAGCGGGTGGCCCCCGCGCTCCGCCGCGGTGACAGCCGAGCCGAGCAGTCGCTCAAAGCCACGTTTGTTCCACACATCGCAGAGCGGATCGGTGAGCGAGGTGCGTTCGAGCCGCGCTTTGAAGTGGCCCACCAGTTCGCCAATCACGATGCCGGTCACCCCGATCGTGAGCACGACCGTTCCCATTTGGATCCCGAACCGGCCCAGCATGATCGCGGCGTACAGGAGAATCCAGACGGAGCCGAGCAGCCGCGCGAACCACATCGGCATGAACCACACGAGGAACAGGAAGAACGGGAGGAAGAGGAGGCCCAGGTTCACCGCGCGCAGCATCGTCGGCACGAGCAGCACGGAAGGCACGACGACGAGCAACACGAGCACCATCAGCGTGCCCGCAGCCGCCCGCGTGAACCGTCGACCGAGCAGCAGGATAACCCCGCACGCCACGAGGCCCGCAAGCGCGGTGGCGAAGAGATCGGGGCGCGGCTCATCGTTCTGCCGCAGCGCGGTCGCATTGAGCAGCGCGAGGCAGGTGCCCGAGAAGAGAAATGCGGCAGCCGCAATCGACATCTCCGATTGCTGCACCCGCTTCATGATTCCCCAATCATGCGCTACCCTTCCCCGGGTCGCACCACACGTCACCGATTCTAGCGAGCGACCGCTCACCCCACACCTCCCCCGGGACGGACCGGAGCCGCTGCGGTGAGCGCTCAGCGATCCCGAACGAAAACGGCCTCGGCGGGCCGCAGATCGTCATGATCCGCGGCCCGCCGAGGCCGAAGCGCCCCACCGGGCGCACACGAGTGGCTAGGAACCGAGCCCATCGTCAAACACAGGCATCGCCGAAGTGTCGGACGCCGCATCCGCCTTCGCGAGGACCTGGCCGCGGAAGAACGCGGGCGAGGCCTTCGCCTGGACGAACATGAGCACGACGCCGAGGCCGAGCACCACGACACCGATGATGCCCACGAGCCCAATGCCGCCGATGTTCGAGCCCGAGCCGAACGCGGGATCCATGCTGTCGACCGTGGTCTGCACAAACACGATGAGCAGGATGATGCCGCCGAGGCCCGGGAGCACCATCTTCGAGATCACCGAGCCGAGGCCCTCCTTGCCGGCGGTCTTGCGGAAGTACCAGGGGCTCGCAAGCGCCGTAATGCCGTAGTAGAAGCAGACCATCATGCCGAGGGCGGTGATCGTGTCCCAGAGCACGTCCTCGCTGAGGAAGCGCATGATCGCGTAGAACACCGAGGCGACGATCGAGGAGAGCATCAGCGCGACGTAGGGCGACTTGTACTTCGGGTGGATCTTCTTGATGGCGGGCGGCAGCGCACCGTAGTGCGACATCGCGAGGAGCGTACGTGCCGGCGAGATCGCAGTCGAGTTGATCGAGGCCATGGCGCTCACAAGGATCGCGAGCGAGAGCAGGATCGCGGCGGGGCCCATCACGGGATGCGCGAGCGCGGCGAAGACGTTCTCGGCAATCTTCGGGTTGTTCAGGCCGGTGCCGGTCTCGCCCAGGCCCGCGTATGCGACGGTGGCCGCGGCGGTGCTGACGTAGAGCACAACAAGGATGAGAACGAGGATCATCGCAGCCTTGCTCTCGGTGGAGAGGCGACCCTTCGACGGCTTTGTCTCCTCGCCCATCGTGAGCACGGTGTCCCAGCCCCAGTACACAAAGATCGAGACGGCGATACCTGCGGCGAACGCGCTGAAGCTGTCCACCTCAAGCGGGTTGAACCAGGAAAGCTCGGGGACGCGGCCGGCCTCGTTGGCGGGATCAGCGGCGCCGACGAACATTGCGACGATGAACCAGATCATGATGGCCATCTGGAAGATGACGGTGATGTACTGGAAGATCTTCGTCGACGTCATGCCGCGGTACGAGATGAACGTCGCAACCGCCATGAAGCAGAGGCAGACGAGGATGTTGATGAGCTTGTTGCCCGAGAGCTCAGCGATCGAGGGGTCATCTGCGATGATGCTGATCGACTGGAACAGGAATTCGACGGCGATTCCCGCGAGGTTTGAGAGCACCAGCACCGTTGCTGCGATGAGGCCCCAGCCCGCCATCCAGCCCACCCACGGGCCGAAAGCGCGCGCGGCCCAGGTGAAGGAGGTTCCCGAGTCGGGCATCGCGGAGTTGAGCGCGCGGTAGCCGAGTGCCACGAGCAGCATGGGGATGAAGCCCATGAGGAAGATCGCGGGAGTCTGGTAGCCCACCTCGCTCGCGGCCGGGCCGACTGCGGCCGTCAGCGTGTACGCGGGAGCACACACCGAGAGACCGATGACAAGGGCGCCCATGACCCCCACGGTTCCCGACGGGAGGCCCTTCTTGCTGATACCGGTGACCGAGTCAAGCGTTCGAGTTCGTGGCTCGGGAGCGTTGAGGTCATACTTGGCCATGACAACCGTGCTTTCTGGCGCGTGATGGTGCGCATCGTCAGCTACAGGTGATTCCGGCGATGGAATCCGTACGGGGTCATCTGGGCCCCGATCCCTGTCTTTCGGGCATCGAGTCTATGCAGGGGATGCCGTTTTCCCTAATCCTTCGAAGAAATCCCACTGATTTCGTTCTTTTCGAGGGCAATCGCTTCGCGAATCGCCCCTCTTGCGCGCTTTCGGTCACCGCATGCGTCGTACACAATGCCGAGGCGCATCCAGCTTTCCCACGATTCTGGGTTCGCTTCTACCTCCGCACGGTAGCGCGGGAACGCAGCGTCGGCGTCCGCGCGCTCGGGGCGGCCTGAGGGCCGGGTTGCCACGGGTTCCTCAGGCATGAGGCCCGCGGCGTCGAGCCGATCTGCCAGGCGGGTGGCCTGGCGCCCGAACATCAGCTCGCGCGCGAGCGCCCAGACACCGAGCAGCGGCAACACCAACATAGCGACGCCCATGACAATCGGCACAAGCGTGCCCGAAGAGAGCAGCCCCACTGCGCGGATTCCCGCGAAGATGAAGTACAAGACGAGCAGCACGCTCATGATCGTGACGCCGATGATGGCGCGGGTGCGCGCGCTCACGCGAGGTCTCCCGCCGGCGCGGTCGCCGCGGACGCGGAAGCGTCGCCGACCCCCAGGACCCGGTCCAAGCCGACCGTCAGCCCGCTCGCCTCCGTGATGAAGCGCAGGGCCGCGGTGATGCCCGCGCGGTACGCATCGTTCGAGTGGGTATCGTGCGTCACGGTGAGCACCTCACCCGGGCCGCCGAAACGGACCTCCTGCTTCGCCACGACGCCCGCGAGGCGCAGACTGTGCACGGGGATTCCAGCAACGAGCTCGCCACGGGCGGGCTGCTCCGCAAACGGCGCGTCGATCGCGCGGCCCTCACGAGCCTCCGCGATGAGCTCCGCGGTGCGGACCGCGGTGCCCGAGGGCGAGTCCACCTTGTGCGGGTGGTGGGCCTCGACGATCTCGACCGCATCGAAGTATGGCGCAGCGATGCGCGCGAGCGCGGTGCCGAGCACGGAGCCGAGCGAAAAGTTCGGCACCACAAGGACGGTGCCCGAGTGTGCATCGACCTGCTCGGCGAGCCAGGCCAGGCGGTCCGCCGACCAGCTACTCGTTCCGATAATGACGCGCTGCCCGCGCGCGAGCGCGCGCTCGACGATCTCCGGCGATGCATCCGGGTGGCTCACGTCGACGAGCACCGCAGCGTCGGCTCCCGCGTTGTCGTCCGAGGCGCGGCCGAGGCGAGCAACGAGCTCGCACTCCGCCGATTGCTCGACCACCTCGCACACCAGAGAACCGAGACGACCGGAGGCGCCGGAGACCGCAACACGCACTGACATAGCTCCAGAATACCGGGGGCGTGGCTGCGCGACCGCCGCACGGCTTCCCCGCCGTCGCGCGAGAAGTCTGTGGGCGCCCTGAGGGCGATCCCGAGCTGGGGTACCCTCGAAATATGACGACCTCCTCGGGCTCAGCCCCCCAGCGCGCGCGACTGACCTCCCTCGAGCAGATCACGGAGCACCTGCGTGACTCCCCACAGCCGTTCTTCTACGTGAGCCGCTCTGCGACAAACCTGCTCGGTGTGGATCGCTGGGTGGGTGGCTTCCACTACATCACGCTGCGCGACAGCTGGGACGGGGCGCACCCGCGCGCATTCGCACCGAGCAACGTGCCGGCGCTTGAGCCGCGCGGCAACATCAACATCGTCAACTGGCTCCTCGCCAACGACCAGGTGCAGCAGTATATTGCGGCGAACACCCCCGCCGGGCTGCGGCCAAAGGTGGTCATCGCGATGTTCGACGAGCAGACCGAGGCGCTGTGCGCTTCACTCGGCTACGAGCTGGCGATGCCGCGGGTCGCGCTGCGGAAGTCGCTCGATTCCAAGATCATGACCACGCAGCTCGGCAACGAGGCCGGCGCTCCGAGCGTGCCCAATATCCTCACGACTATCACCGGGTGGGATGACCTGCGCGCGCAGGCTGAGGCAGGGGGCCTCGGCGAGAACCTCGTGATCCAGCTTCCGTACGGCGATTCTGGCCGCACCACCTACTTCGTTGCGTCGCACGCCGACTTCGAGCGCGTCGCGAGCGAGATCACGGGTCCGCAGATCAAGGTGATGCGACACATCAACCATCTTCCGCTCGCGGTGGAGGCCGTGATCACCGACAACGCGACGGTGACCGGCCCCGTGCTGCGCGAGATCACCGGGCACCCGGAACTCACCGCGTACAAGGGCGGATGGGCCGGCAGCGAGCTCTACCCCGCCCTCCTGAACGACGATGCACGTGCGCGCACGCTCGCGTTGGTGGAGCGGTTCTGCGCGCGCTTGGGCGCCGAGGGGTACCGCGGCATCCTCGAGGTCAGTGTGCTGCTCGATACCGACACGAACGAGGTCTACCTCGGCGAGTTGAACCCGCGCATCAGCGGATCATCCTCACACTCGAACCTCACGCCGGGCGATACGACGCTGCCGCTCTTCGCATACCACGTGCTGCAGTTCTCGGATGTTGACTTCGAGCTGGATCTCGCAACGATCCAGGCGCAGCGTGCCGCGGCGCTCGATGGCGAGACGTGGAGCACGCTCGTCATTCAGTACCCCGGCCCCGAGGTCGACCGCGTGCTCGAGGCACCGCGCACCGGGCGCTACCGTGTGCTTGACGACGGCGCCCGGCTGGAATTCGTGTCGGCCGATCTCGACTGGCAGGCGCTCACCGACCCCGACGAGGTGTTCTGGATGCGCGCTGTCGGCGAGGGCGAGGTGCGCGGTCGCGGGCTCGACATCGGCATGCTGGTGACGCGCAGCCGCTCGCAGGAGGAGCACTACGCGCTCACTCCCCGCACGAAGCGCCTCATCCCGGCAATCCAGGGCCTCTACCGCGGCAAGACGGTGCCGCTCCCCCAGGTGTACTGGCGTGCGGGTGTGCGCAAGCTCCGCGAGCTCGGGAAGCGCAGCGCGTAGCCTCGCCTTCCCCGCAGGCAAACTCCCCTGCGGGGGTGGAGCGGGCGAGGTGCGGCCAGCGCCCCGCTAGGCGTCCGTAGGCTGCAGCGACGAACGCGACACGTCGCCCACCGCGACCACCGTCATGGGGCGCGCGGCAATCTCCGCAGCAATACTCGTGATCTCCTCCGCCGTGACCGCTGTGAAGCGTTCGAGCGACGCATCGAGATCGTAGAGCTCACCAGCACCGAGCTCGGCCCGCGCAAGGCGACCCATGCGCGTGTCTGAGTCCTCGAGCGCAAGCGCGGAGGAGCCCGCGATCTGGCCAAGCGCCCGCTCATGCTCCTCCGGCGTGATCCCGGCATCGGCGATGCGCTGCAGCTCCAGCTGGCTGAGCTCGAGCACGTCGGCCGCCTTTTCGGGGGCCGTGCCGGCGTAGATCCCGAACAGCCCGGCGTCCGAGTAGCTCGCACCGAACGAGTAGGCGGTGTAGGCAAGCCCCCGCTTCTCACGGATTTCCTGGAACAGGCGGCTGGACATGCCACCGCCCAGCACGGAGTTCATGATGCCGAAGGCGAAGCGACGCGGATCGCCCGCGCGCAGCCCATCCGCGCCGATCATGAGGTTGATCTGCTCGCTCGGTCGCGCGGTCACACTGATGCGCGGTGCCGCCGCGGCCGGGGCGGGCGCCAGTGCCGCCGCCGCAGCGCCAGCCACCGACTCGGTCGCCCCGGTACCCTGGACGCGCCGCACGGGCAGCGCCGCGCGATCCGTGTGCCACCGCTCCTCGGGCGACGCATTCAGTGCCGCGACGACCTGAGCGACCAGCTTGTCGTGGTCTACCGCGCCCGCGGCAGTCACCACGAGCGTCGAGGGATCGTACTGGTTGCGGTAGTGTCGCTCCACGTCGTCACGCCGCGCGCCGCGGATCGTCTCGGGCAAGCCTCCAATGGGACGGCCGAGCGGGTGATCTCGCAGCACCTCCTCGAACAGCTGCTCGCTTGCCACGTCAGCAAGGTCGTCAGCGGCCATCGCGAGCTCTTCGAGGATCACGCCTCGCTCGGTCTCAAACTCATCGGGGTCGAGCACCGAGTTCAGCACCATGTCGGCGAGCACGATCACCGCGTCGTCCAGATCCGCGTCGCGCACCTTCGCGTAGTAGCAGGTGTACTCCTTCGCGGTGAGCGCGTTGTGCTCGGCACCGATCTGGTCAAAGCTCGTCGCGATCTCGTAGGCATCGCGTGTTGGGGTTCCCTTGAACAGGAGGTGCTCGAGGAAGTGTGTGGATCCCAAGCTGCCCGGGGCGTCGTCGCGCTCCGACTGCTCATCGCGGGAGCCGACGCCCACCCAGAAGCCAATCGACGCGCTGCGCGCGCTCGGCATGAGTTCGGTGAGCACGCGCAGGCCGCTCGGGTGCACCGTGCGGCGCATGAGGCTACCGCTCAGGTCAACTGTGAGCTCGGCCTGGTCGAGCGGGAGGAGGATCGGATCACGCATCCCACCAGCCTAGCCCGCGGGGGCCGTGCGCACACTGCGCCGACGCGGCACCATCCTCGCGCGCCGCGAATTCCCAGGCCGTGCTAGTGGCTCTGGTCCTTCAGCCGCACGAGGCGCTCGTGCCCGCTCTCCTCGAGCTCGGCGATATCCGAGCGCGACTTCAGGAAGTCGGAGAAGGAACGGAAGCCGAGCGCGCGCTCGGAGAATGACGGATCCATGCGTCGCATCTGCTGCTTGACCGCGGAGCTATACAGCCAACCGGAGTCGTCCTTGTCCTGGCTGAGCCACAGCGCACGAATGAGGAGCCCGGTGGCATCCAGATCGGGATCGTCGCCATCGTCGTCGTGGTCTGCGTCGTGCTCGTCTTCCAGTGCGTCGAGCGCATTGATGAGCCCGGAAAGCTCGGTCTCGACGGAGTCATCAGGCGTGTCGTTCTCTGCGGCTCCGGGAGTCGTTGCGGGCTCGTCCGCGTCCGTCGCGCCGGTCGAGCTGGCGGTGTCGTCGCGATCGGCCGAGCGGCCGCTCCCCCGTCGCCCGCGCCCGCGGGACGATGAGCCCGAGCGAGCCGCCGGCTCTGCGCCGCGCGCCGAGCCGGCGTCAGCACCCGCGGAGGCGGTGTCTGCCGCGGCGTCGCCGGCGACAGCCGATTCGGTCGCGGCGTCCGCCTTCCCGGAGACGGCCCCGTCCGACTGGGCGCCACCGCTTGCTCCACGCCCCCGGCGCCCGCGCGTTGCCGGCGCGGGTTCGCGCTTCGGCGCTTCGACCCCAGGCAGATCGTCGTAGCTTGCAAACTCGTCGCAGGCGGCCTTCAGCGACTTCGCGGTCGAGCCGGCTACGCCAATTCCGACCACGTACCGCCCCAGGCGGCGCACCCGCTGGGCGAGCGGAACGTAGTCCGAATCCCCCGCGACGATCACCACGTGTGTGAGGTCATCCAGTCGGAACATGTCTTCGACCGCATCAACCGCGAGGCGAATGTCGGCGCCGTTCTTCGCGTAGGCGGCGGCGGGGAACAGCTGGACGAGGTCGACCGCCCGGGCGACGAGCTGCGAGCGGTACTCCGCATTCACGAAGGCCGACCAGTCGGCGTAGGCACGGGTGAGCACCAGCGTGCCGAAGGACGACGCGTAGTCGATGATCGCACCCACGTTCACCGCGGCGGCCTGCAAGCGCTCGGTGACATCGGGCGCGGTGGGGTCCTCGGTGATCTTCTGCCGATCGCGCGCGAACGAGTTTCGCCCGTGCACCCGGTCGTACCAGGAGAGCACAATGTTGTCGAAGTCGAGGTAGACCGCGACCCGGCCGTTCTGAGTATCCGCCATGCGTCCAGTTTGGCAGGCGAGGCGGCTCCCCGATACCACCAGGCACACCGCAATGAAAAACGCCCGCCGTCCCGGAAACCGGGACGGCGGGCGTCAGGCGTGTGACGCGGCGAGCGGGCCGCCGCGCCACACCTCGGAGAGTTACTCCGTTGCGGGGGCCTCGGCCTCAGCTGCGGGAGCCTCTGCCTCAGCAGCCTGCTCCTCGAGCACGGGCTCGAGCGAGAGCTTGCCACGGTCGTCGACCTTCGTGATCTTCACGAGGATCTTCTGGCCCACCGAGAGCACGTCATCCACGCTCTCGATGCGCTTGCCGCCGGCAAGCTTGCGCACCTCGGAGATGTGCAGCAGGCCGTCCTTGCCCGGGAGCAGGGAGACGAACGCACCGAATGCAGCGTTCTTCACGACCGTGCCGAGGTACTGCTCGCCGACCTCGGGGTTCTGCGGGTTCGCGATCGCGTTGACCTGCGCGCGCGCAGCCTCGGCGGCGGGGCCGTCGGTGGCGCCGATGTACACGGTGCCGTCGTCGTCGATCGAGATGTCGGCGCCGGTCTCGTCCTGGATGCCGTTGATCGTCTTGCCCTTGGGGCCGATCAGCTCGCCGATCTTGTCGACGGGGATGTTGACCGTGATGACGCGAGGCGCGGTGGGCGCCATCTCGTCGGGCGCGTCGATCGCCTGGTTCAGCACGCTAAGGATCGTGAGGCGAGCCTCGTGAGCCTGCGTCAGCGCGCCCTTCAGCACGTCGGCGGGGAGGCCGTCGAGCTTCGTGTCGAGCTGAATCGCGGTGATGAAGTCGGCCGTGCCGGCAACCTTGAAGTCCATGTCACCGAGGGCATCCTCAGCGCCCAGGATGTCGGTGAGCGCCGCGTAGCGGGTCTCGCCATCCACCTGGTCGGACACGAGGCCCATCGCGATACCCGCGACGGGTGCGCGCAGCGGCACACCGGCGTTGAGCAGCGACAGCGTCGAGGCGCAGACCGAGCCCATCGACGTCGAGCCGTTGGAGCCGAGCGCCTCGGACACCTGGCGGATCGCGTAGGGGAACTCCTCGCGGCTCGGCAGCACGGGCACGAGTGCGCGCTCGGCCAGGAAGCCGTGGCCGATCTCGCGGCGCTTGGGCGAGCCAACGCGGCCGGTCTCACCGGTCGAGTAGGGCGGGAAGTTGTAGTGGTGCATGTAGCGCTTGCTCGTGACGGGCGACAGCGAGTCGATCTGCTGCTCCATCTTGAGCATGTTCAGCGTGGTGACACCCATGATCTGGGTCTCGCCGCGCTGGAAGATCGCGGAGCCGTGCACGCGCGGGATGACCTGCACCTCGGCGTCGAGCGCGCGAATGTCGCTCGTGCCACGGCCATCCATACGGATGCCCTCGGCGAGCACGCGGCTGCGCACGATGTCCTTGGTGACCGACTTGTACGCGGCCGAAACCTCCGCGTTCGCCGACTCGGGGAGCTCCCCGGCGTCAACCTTCGCAGCGATCTGCTCCTTGACGCGCGCCTTCAGAGCGTCGTCCTTGTCCTGACGCTCGAGCTTGTCGGCGATCTGGTAGATCGGCGCGAGCTCCTCGCGTGCGAGCGCGTCGACAGCAGCGAGCACCTCGTCCGAGTACGGCAGGAAGACGGGGTAGTCCGCAACCTCCTTGGCCGACTGCGCGGCGAGCTCCGACTGCGCCTTGCACAGCTGCGCGATGAAGGGCTTTGCAGCGTCGAGGCCCTCAGCGACCACGGCCTCGTTGGGCTTCGTGGCGCCGCCGCGGATCAGCTCCCAGCTGTGCTCGGTTGCCTCTGCCTCGACCATCATGATCGCGACGTCGTCGTTGCCGTTCTTGTCGGTGACGACGCGGCCGGCCACGACGATATCGAAGACGGCTTCCTTCAGCTGCTCGACGTTCGGGAACGCGACCCACTGGTCACCGATGAGCGCGAGGCGCACGCCGGCGATCGGTCCCGAGAAGGGCAGGCCCGAGATCTGCGTGGACGCGGATGCCGCGTTGATCGCGAGCGCGTCGTAGAACTCGCCGGGTGCGATCGAGAGGACGGTGATGACGACCTGAACCTCGTTGCGCAGACCGCTCACGAAGGAGGGGCGCAGGGGACGGTCGATGAGGCGGCAGACGAGGATCGCCTCAGTCGAGGGGCGGCCCTCGCGACGGAAGAACGAGCCGGGGATCTTGCCCGCGGCGTACGAACGCTCCTCGACATCGATGGTCAGGGGGAAGAAGTCGAAGTGATCCTTCGGCTGCTTCGATGCGCTGGTGGCTGAGAGGAGCATCGTCTCCTCGTCCAGGTACGCGGCAACCGCGCCCTGCGCCTGCTGCGCGAGTCGGCCGGTCTCGAAGCGGATCGTGCGCTTTCCGAACTTGCCGTTGTCGAGGACTGCCTCGGCAAACTTGATCTCGGGACCCTCCACGGGCTCTCCTTTGTTTGGGGTGGGCACGCGGCAACCGCTCGCCGACGCCGGGGCGTTCGCGAGTGCTGATCAACAGTGGAAGGCCACCCCCGCGATCCCAGGAACGAACTGGGAGGGATCCACCACCGAAGACCAGCCACCGTGTGCTCGGTTCATCGTTGTCACGGGCAAGCGCCCGCGCTTCTCAGGATAGCACCGCGGCCCTCCACGGCGGGTGAAAACCCTGGTGCCGCATAGACTGGAGCGCACACTTCCGCAGGACCGAACGGAGCCCGGGCTCATGCCAGCAGATCAGGATCCCGCGATCCGGCGCAGGGCTCGCCGGGACATCGCGATCATCATGTCACCACTCGCGGTCGGCGTACTCCTGAACGCAATCGTGCGCCCCTGGCTCGCCACGTTCATCGACGCGGAGGAGATCCGCCGAGGTACGTCGGTGCGCGGCTCGAACCGGTGGTGGGAGCCGACCCCGCAGTCGGTGGCCGAGCATCCCGTGATCTCCTGGTTTCTGAGCGTCAGCGATGGCGCGCTCGCCGGGGTGCTCCTCGCGAGCTGCGGCCTCATCGCGATCGCGATGTGGCTCTGCGGTCGCATCGCGCGGCGCCGCGGTGAGCGACGCCGCGCAGCTACGCAGACTTCGTGAAGAGCGCCTCGCCCACGTACTCCCCAGGCTGGATGCCACCCGGAATCGCCCACAGGCCGGAGCCCACGTGCCGCAGGTACTCATTCATCGCATCGCTCTTGAGGCTCTGCTGCACGCGCACAAACGTCTCGGGCGTGCGCTGGTAGCTGATGAAGAAGAGCCCGGCCCCCAGCTGGCCAAGCGGGTTCGACCCGTCAACGTAGTTGTAGCCGCGGCGCAGCATGCGCAGCCCGCCGTTCTGCTCAGGATGTGCCAACCGCACGTGCGCGTCCACGGCGATCGCCGGGCCACCCTCCGTCGACTGCGCCGCGAAGTTGGGGGCGTCGAACTCGGCTCCGCCGGAGAGTGGGCCGCCCTCGCCCTTCGTGCGGCCAACGATCTGTTCCTGCTCGGCGAGCGACGCCCGGTCCCAGGTCTCGATCGTCATCGCGATCTTCCGCGCGACGAGGTAGCTGCCACCGCGCAGCCACGCCTGCGGATGATTCTTCGGCGCCCAGATGTACTCGGCGAGCGCATCCTTTTCCTCCGCCATGACGTTCGCGGTGCCGTCCTTGAACCCAAACAGGTTGCGCGGCGTGTCCTGGTTCAGTGACGTCGATGAGGTCCGGCCGAAGCCGAGCTGGCTCCACAGGATACGCGCCTTCCCCATGGCAATGCGGCTGAGGTTTCGGATCGCATGCACGGCGACCTGCGGGTCATCGGCGCACGCCTGCACGCACAGATCGCCACCCGTCGTCGCCGGATCGAGCAGATCAAACGCGAACGCGGGCAGCTCGGTGAACTCCGCGGGCCTGCGATCCGCGATCCCGAACCGATCGATACCCTCCGCGTTCGAGAACAGCGAGGGCCCAAACCCGAAGGTCAGGGTGAGCCCTGCGGCGCCCAGGCCGAGCGCCTCCCCTGTGTCATCGGGCGGAGCGAGCGGTGGGCCGTCAACCGCGCCAGCCGCGGTCACGTCCTCGCCGCGGGTCAGCCGTTCGGCCGCCGCCGTCCAGTCGCGCAGCAGCTCGATCAGCGCCTCACGGTCGACCCCCCGCAGCAGCTCGAAGCTCGCGAAGTGCAGGCGATCCTGCGCTGGCGTGACAATTCCGGCCTGGTGAGCGCCGTGGAACGGGATGACCCGGTCGCCGGCTCCAGCGCCGCCGTCGCCGCCCAGCGCGCCACGTCCAGCGGCGTGCGCGAGCGCAGCACCGCTGGCACCGCCGACCGCGAGGCCGGCGGTGCCAGCGCCGAGCAGGCCGAGCAGGCCGCGTCGGCTGACGCGACGCTCGCTACTCGGCACTGATCCCGAGCACCGTGTGCGTGAGGCGGGACATCGGCTCGCTCAGCGCGTTCAGCTGTGCGCCGAGCTCACCGCGGGCACTCTGATCCACCGTCGAGTAGTCGACGAAGCCGGCCTCGTAGTCGCCGTAGGTGGCGAGCAGCTCGAGCATGCCGTCGAACTGCGCGTCGAGCGTCTTCGTGAGCTTGGCCCCATCGTCGCCCTTCGCCGCGGCGATGTCGCGCACGGCCTCGTACGCGACCTGCGCGCCCTCGACGTTCGCGCGGAAGTCGTACAGATCGGTGTGGGCGAACTCGTTCTCCTCGCCGGGCAGCTTGCCGTCGGGTGCGGCGATCTCGTCGAGCAGGCCGATCGCGCCGTTCGTGATGTCGCTCAGCGTCAGCGAGAAGTCATCCGAGTGCACGAGATCGTAGAGGGAGGTGATGTCGGCAACGAGCTTGTCGCCCACCTCTGCACGCTCCGCCGGCGTCAGCGCAACGAGCTGCTCATCCGGGTAGTTCTTCTTCGCCTCGTCGAGCCAGAGGTCCATCTCGATGCGGTGGAAGCCGGTGAACGGCAGGCCCTCGGCTTCAGCGCCCGGCTTGCGGTAATCGATCGCGGGGTCGAGATCACCGAACTGCTCTGCGGTGGGCTCGATGCGCTCGTAGCTCACACGTGCGAGCGGGAAGAGGCGACGCGCTTCGTCGTCGTTGCCCGCGGCGTACGCGTCGACGAACGCCTGCACCTGCGGCACGAGCTCCGCGGCCTGGCTCTTCACGTACGCGGTGTAGCTCGTCACAGCAGCCTCCTCGGCCGCCGCGTCATCGGCGCTCGCCTCGACCGTCTCGCCCGTCACGGTGAAGGGCATCTTGCCGATGCCCGCACCCACCATGCCCGGCTTGCACACCGTGTAATAGGTGCCGGGCTGCGCGACGAGCGTCAGGTCGCGGCTCGCGCCGGGGGCGATGTTCTCCACCTCGCCGACGATCGAGAGTTCATTCTCCGCGAGCACGTAGAACTCGGTGACCTGCTCGCTCGAGTTCGTGACCGAGAAGGTGATGGGGCCGCTCGCTGCGGTGTCCGCGCTCACCGCGCAGGCATCCGCCGACGAGTCGACGGTGAGCGCGGCTGCGGCGCCCGTCCCGGCGTTTGGCACGCAACCGGTGAGGGTGAGCACGCCAGTCGCGACGACGGCGGCGAGGGTAAGGGTGGATCGGGTCTGCACGGTGACTCCTAGTGGGTGGGTGCGGGGTGAGAAACTGACGCGGCGCTGGCGGTGGGCCGCCCGGCCGGCCGCAGGGCGCGGCGCAGGAAGAGGGTGAGCGTGGGGACGAGGTACAGCACGTACCCGACAAGCTCGAGCTTGGTCATCTCGGGCGTGAAGCCGATGGTGCCCTTCAAGAGGCTGCCCAGCACCCCGTCCGGGGCGATCACCTGCGGGATCCGGAAGGCCCACGCGGCCTCGCCGTACCAGGACTGGAGGAATGCGCCCGCACCCTCAGGGGCGACGGCGAAGGGCCCGGGAAGCACGGCGGCCTCCTGCAGATCATGGATCGCGTACGCCACCACCCCGGCAGCAAACACGATGAGCAGTGCGCCAGTCCAGGTGAAGAACTTCGCGAGGTTCACGCGCAGCATGCCGCGGTAGATCAGCCAGCCCAGCGCGCAGGCGAGCAGGATTCCGGCGATCGCCGCGAGCAGGCCGACGAGCGGGCTCTCTCCCGCCGACCGGGTGGTGGCCCAGATGAAGAGCGCGGTCTCGAGGCCCTCACGCCCCACGGAGAGAAAACCGACGGCCACAATGCCCCAGCCTGAGCCGGCAATTGCCGCGCCCAGCTGCCCCTCGAGTTCCGACTTCATGCCGCGCGCGGTGCGCAGCATCCAGAACACCATCCAGGTGACGAGGCCGACAGCCACGAGCGAGAGCGTGCCCCCGATGATCTCCTGCGCCTGGAAGGAGAGCCCGTACGCACCGAAGGTGAGGATGGCTCCTGCGGTGAGCGACGCGAGCACAGCAAGGCCCACGCCCGCCCAGATCCTCCGAGCTACGTCGGGCCGGCCGATGCGCTGCACGTAGGCGAGCAAGATCCCCACAACGAGCGCAGCCTCGAGGCCTTCACGCAAGCCGATGAGAAAGGTTCCGAGCATGTGTGCCTCTGCGGGAAACGGCCGGCACGCGAGCGCGAGTGTGGCCTGGTGTGATGATGGTAAGGCGTGCCTTACCTCTGGGACTCGATTACAGTACTCCCCCGGTGCGGCTCACGACAAGTCAGCGCGCGAAAACGCGAAAACCCCCTGCCGTACGGCAGGGGGTTTTCGCAGCGCATCACGCCAAAACTGGCGTTCGAGATCCGCAGATCAGAGCGCGTCGATGTCGATCGTGTGCAGCGCGTCAGCACCGATTGCGGCGCGCAGCGACTCCACCAGCTCGTCTGCGATCGGCGCGTCGACCGAGAGCACCGACAGCGCGGTGCCCTTCTTCTCGTCGCGCGCGATCTGCAGCCCGGCGATGTTCACGCCAGCGTCGCCGAGCAGGCCGCCGTACGCCGCGACGATGCCGGGGCGGTCGGTGTAGCTGAACACTACGAGGTGCTCAGGGATCGGCAGCTCAACCTCGTAGCCGTTCACCTCAACGATCTTCTCGATCTGCTTCGGCCCCGTGAGGGTGCCGGAGACCGAGAGCGGGGTGCCGTCAGTGAGCGCGCCGCGGATCGTGATGACGTTGCGGTAGCTCTCGGAGACCGCGTCGACCGAGAAACGCACCTCAACGTTGCGCTGCTCGGCGAGGAGCGGAGCGTTGACGTACGACACGGGGTCGCTGACCACCTTCGAGAAGATGCCCTTGAGCGCGGCCAGGCGAAGCGCCTCCACGTTGTGATCGGCGAGCTCGCCGTGCACCTCGATGTCGAGCGAGCCGATCGGCCCCGCCGCGAGGCCGGCGAAGATCTGGCCGAGCTTCTCCGTGAGGGGCAGGCCGGGGCGCACGGTCTCGTCGATCACACCGCCCGCGACGTTGACCGCGTCGGGTACGAGGTCACCTGCGAGCGCGAGTCGCACAGACTTTGCGACGGACACGCCGGCCTTCTCCTGTGCTTCTTCGGTCGAGGCACCGAGGTGCGGGGTGACGTTGACCGTGTCGAGACCGGTCAGGCTCGTGTCGGCCGGGGGCTCCTGCACGAAGACGTCGAGCGCTGCACCGGCGATCTCGCCGGCGGCAAGCGCGTCAGCAAGTGCGGCCTCATCAATCAGGCCACCGCGCGCAACGTTGACGACGTACGCGGTGCGCTTCATCGCTGCGAGCTGCTCCGCTCCGATCATGCCGAGCGTCTCGGGCGTGCGCGGCATGTGGATCGTCAGGAAGTCAGCGCGCTCCACCAGTTCCTCGAGGGAGACGAGCTGCACCCCGAGCTGCTGCGCGCGGGTGGCGGTGACGTAGGGGTCGTACGCGACCAGCTCGACACCGAAACCGCGAAGACGCTCGGCAACGAGTGCGCCGATACGGCCCAGCCCGATAATGCCGATCGTCTTCTCGTAGAGCTCGGTTCCCGTGAAGGACGAGCGCTTCCACTGGCCGGCGGAAAGCGAGGCGTGCGCGCGCTGCAGGTGGCGCGCGAGGCCGAGAATGTGGGCGACCGTGAGCTCAGCGGCGCTGATCACGTTCGACGTGGGGGCGTTCACCACCATGACGCCGGCCTGCGTGGCCGCCTTGATGTCCACGTTGTCGAGGCCGACGCCAGCGCGGGCGACAACCTTCAGCTGGGGCGCCCACGAGAGCGCCTCCGCGTCGATCTGGGTGGCAGAGCGCACCAGCACGGCATCAGCGGTCGCGAGCGCCGAGCGCAGCGCATCGCGGTCAGTACCGTCGACGTGCACCACCTCGAAGTCGGGGCCGAGTGCGGCAATGGTGGCGGGAGAGAGTTGTTCGGCGATCAGCACGACCGGCGCAGACATCAAGCGAATCCTTCGGGTCAGCGACAGGGAATCTGCATGAATAGTCACGCAGATCACTCAGTCTACCGGCGTCCCGGGCGCGTTCCGCGCGCTAGGCGAAATATGTCGACTCAGGAATGAGGTGCATGACGTCGAGCTGCACTACCGCCACGACAGCGATCCCCGCCGCGAGCAGGAGGATTCGTGTGCCGCCCCCGCGCTTCCGGCCGAGCAACAGCGCACCGGCAAAAATGAGCACCGGCATCGCGATCCCGAATACCAGCCACGCCCAGCCCGAGGCGCTCAGGCCCATCCCCAGCGCGCCAGCGAGGCCAAGCATGCCCGTGAGGTTTCCGATACCGGTCACGGTGGCGTGCACATAGAGCACGGCGACGAGAAGCCCGGCGATCCACCAAGCGATACGAGCCACCACGATTAGCCTCCTCGGGCGATGAGCATTGGAAGCGGCAGGAGCACGACGGCACCGACAGCGAGCAGGATCGTGAGTCGCGCCGCGCCCTTGCCGCGGGCGAACACGAGCGCGGTGAAGAACCACATGGCTGGCGCGAACGGAGCCGCCCAGAAGACAATCTGCTGCAGCACGCCACCGAGCGAACCGCTTCCCGCTGCGGTGAGCGCGTTCACGGTCGCGTAGGCCTGCGCAACGTTCGCCCAACCGAGCGTGTACAGGAGGTAGAGCCCACCGAACACGCCTAGCGCGACGAGCGCGCCGTTCGATACCTGTGTGCCGCGCTCGGCTGTCGCTGCCGCAGCCGACTCCTCGTCAGCCGGAGTGTCCACGGACCCGGGGTCCGGGGCCGCGGCGGCATCCGCGATCACGAGTTCCGGATCCGGATCTCCCTCTACCGTCCACCCGCTCGCGAGCGCGCTCTCCCGCGGCGCTCGGACCGTCTTCTTAGCCATCCCGCCAGCGTAACGAGATGAAGCTCCGAGACACCCGGGAGCCACGTATTCCCGGTATATTTTGACGTACCGTCGACTCGAAAGAGAGCTGTCATGACCGAAACCCCCAAGAAGAAGGTTGTTCGCGTAGAACAGCCTCAGTCCTCCGCACCGGCACAGGGAAGCCGTACGGAAGACGCCGGACCGGCGTGGACTCCCTCCCCCGAGGCGAAGGCGAAGGCCACAAAGCTCCGGATCATTTCCTGGGTGCTGTGGGTCCTCGCAATTGGCGTTCAGGCCTTCGCGATCTTCTGGGTCCTCAAGCAGGTCCCCGTCAACATGTGGCTGCTCATCGGAGCGATCGTCGTGACCGGTGTGCTCTCGGTGATCGGTTCGCTGTGCTGGAAGCAGTCGAACCGCCTCGATCCCGCTTCCGAGAAGGATCGCGTGAAGTTCTTCGTGCAGAACCAGCTCGGCGCGATCATGTCGATCGTCTCGTTCCTGCCGCTCATCATCATGATCTTCCTGAACAAGAACATGTCGGGCAAGCAGAAAGCACTCGCCGGTGGCATCGGCATCGTCGTGCTGCTCATCGCAGGCGCGCTCGGAGCGACCTACCAGTCGCCCTCGCAGGAGCAGTACGCCAACGAGACGAACATCATCGAGCAACTCACGGGCAACGATGAGGTGTTCTGGACGAAGAGCGGAAGCGTCTTCCACGTGTGCCAGACCGTTCCCGACGTGAACAAGGAGTCGAAGGACGGCACCATCTACGTCGGCACCGTCGCCGAGGCGCACGGCGCCGGCAAGGACCGTCTCACGCAGAAGTGGGAGAGCGAGGCGACAAAGCACTGCGGCTACACGCAGGAGCAGGTCGACGCCGTGAAGGCAGGCCTCGAGCAGCCCGCCGCTGACACCACGCAGGACACCGAGGCGCCGGCGGAGACGCCCGCCGAGGAGCCCGCGCAGTAGCGTTCAGCGCCTCCGTTCCGCGGAGGCGCCGCCGTGTGGCCGCCGATCCAGTGGGTCGGCGGCCACACGCGTCTCGGGGCACCAACCCTAGGATGAACGGGTGACCACGCACCTCTTCGACCTCGCCGTGATCGGGGCGGGGCTTCCCGTCGCCGCAGCGGCAGACGAGCTCGCGACTGCCGTACTGAGCGGCGCGGCTGTCATCACCGCTCCCCCCGGCACCGGCAAGACCACCTTCGTGCCAGCGCTCGTCGCGAACCTCTGTGCCGAACGCGCGCCGCGCGCCGCACCGGCGCACACGAGCGGCCGGATCCTCGTGACACAGCCGCGCCGAGTTGCCGTGCGAGCCGCGGCCCGGCGCCTCGCTGCGCTGGACGGCAGCCCGGTGGGCGGGCCCGTCGGCTTCACCGTGCGCGGTGAGCGCACCGTCAGCGCGGAGACGCGAGTAGAGGCGGTGACCCCGGGGGTCCTGCTGCGCCGGCTGCTGACTGATCCGGCCCTCGAGGGCATCGACGCCGTGGTGCTCGACGAGGTACACGAGCGCGGGCTCGAAAGCGATCTGCTCCTCGGGATGCTTGCAGAGCTGCGCGAGTTGCGCCCCGAGCTGCTGCTCATCGCAATGTCCGCCACCCTCGATGCGGCCGGCCTCGCCGAACTCCTCGGGGCGCTCACCGTCGAGGTACCCGCTGCGCTGCACCCGCTCGAGCTCGCCTACGCCGCAGGCCCCAGTGCCCGGCTCGACGAACGCGGGGTCACGCGAGACTTCCTAGCCCACGTGGCACGGCTCGCCGCCGCTGAGCAGTCGCGCGCCGGACACGACGCCCTCGTTTTCCTGCCGGGTGCGCGTGAGGTCGACGAGGTGACGCGACTCATCCGCGAGATTGTCCCCGGACCGACAGCGCCCCATGGCGTGGAGGTGCTTCCCCTGCACGGACGGCTGCCGGCCCGCGAGCAGGATCGCGCGGTCTCCGGCCGCGGCACGAGCGAGCCGGCACGCATCGTCGTGAGCACGGCGCTCGCCGAGAGCTCACTGACCGTGCCCGGTGTGCGGCTCGTAATCGACGCCGGGCTCTCGCGTGAGGTGCGCCGTGATCAGGGTCGCGACATGACCGGACTCGTCACGGTAAGTGCGGCGCGCGCAAGCGCGGAACAGCGGGCGGGCCGCGCCGCACGGCAAGGCCCCGGACGCGCGGTTCGTGCGTATTCCGAAGCCGACTTCGCGCGGATGCCTGCCGCCGTCACACCGGAGATCCTGTCTGCCGACCTCACCGACGCTGCGCTCATGCTGGCGATGTGGGGAACGCCCGGCGCGGTCGGACTTCGCCTGCCCACCGCACCGCCTGCCGCGGCGCTCGCCCGCGCACTCGAAACCCTGCACGCCCTGGGGCTCTGCCGCGAGGATGGCCGCGCGACACCGCTGGGCGAACGCGTGGCAGCGATGCCCGTCGGCGTTCGTGAGGCCCGCGCGCTCCTCGACGGCGCGGCCGAACTCGGCGACGCGGGCCGTGCGGCGGAGGTGGTGGCCGCGCTCTCTGACGACTTTCGTGAGCCGAACGCCGATCTCGGCGCCCTCCTGCGCGGGCTGCGCACGGGGCGCGCCCCCGGCGCAGATCGGTGGCGGCGAGAAACACGCCGCCTCACAGCGCTCATCGGCAACCCGCCTGCGACGGGCGGTACACCTGCTCCCGACGACGTGGGCGTGGTCACCGCGCTCGCGCGCCCCGAGTGGCTCGCACGGCGCACCGCGGAGCACTCACGCAGCTATCTCCTTGCGAGCGGTACCCGAGCGGCGCTGCCGGAGGGGAGCCCGCTTCTCGCGTCCGAGTGGCTCGCGGTTCGCGAGGTGCAGCGGGCCGCCGGACGCGCAGCGGATGGCACGGGAGCGGTCATCAGGCTCGCCGCGGCCATTCCGGCGGCTGAGGCGCTCCGAATCGGAGCAGCACTTCGGACCTCATCTCGCGCGGCTACCGTGACCGACGGCCGGGTGCGCGTGCGCGAGGAACATCGCCTCGGCGCGATCCTTTTGGCTTCGCAGCCGGCACAGGCGACTCAGGCTGACACCGGCCCCGCGTTCGCCGCACATGTTCTGGAGGTGGGACTCGGCGCGCTCGACTGGACCCCCGCTGCGCGCGCTGTGCGCGGCCGCCTGCACGTGCTGCAGCAGGCCCTCGGTGAGCCGTGGCCCGGGGTCGATGACGCGGAGCTGCTCACACGGCTCGATACCTGGCTCGGGCCGGATCTCGAGCGCCTACGCCCCCAGTCTTCCGTGCAGGGCATCGACGTCGCCCACGCGCTCCGTCGGCTCCTCCCCTGGCCCGACGCCACGCGCTTCGACGAGCTTGCGCCCGAGCGGCTCGCAGTTCCGTCCGGCACGAGCGCGCGCATCGACTATCCGGCACCGGACGAGCCCACTGCACGTCCCGTCGTCGCCGTGAAGCTGCAGGAACTCTTCGGTCTCGCTGATACGCCTCGCCTCGCCGGGGGTCGAGTCCCCGTGCTCTTCCATCTCCTCTCCCCCGCCCGCCGGCCGCTCGCGGTCACCGACGATCTCGCGTCTTTCTGGAATGGGCCGTACCAGGAGGTGCGGAAAGAGATGCGTGGGCGCTACCCGAAGCACCCGTGGCCCGAGGACCCGTGGACCGCGGAAGCGACCGCCCGTACGAAGCCCCGCGGCTGAGCCGCGAGCCGCGCGCCGCGCCACCTGAGGCCCCGGGGTGTTCCCCCGGGGCCTCAGGTGGCGCGGCGCGCGGGCCTTCTGGGCCGTTGTGCCGCTCACGCGAACGCGGTGACTAGCGCGCGACGCTGCCGTCGACGTAGTCCTCGTCAGTCGACTTCCAAGCGAAGAGCTTGCGCAGCTCACGGCCGGTCGTCTCGATGGGGTGCTGCTCACCCTTGGCACGGAGCTCGAGGAACTCCTTGCCACCGTTGTCCTGGTCGCCGATGAAGCGCTCAGCGAAGGCACCCGACTGGATGTCCGCGAGCACAGCCTTCATGTTTTCCTTCACCTCGGGGGTGATGACGCGCGGGCCCGAGACATAATCGCCGTACTCAGCGGTGTCGGAGACCGACCAGCGCTGCTTAGCGATGCCGCCCTCCCACATGAGGTCAACGATGAGCTTCAGCTCGTGGAGCACCTCGAAGTAGGCGATCTCGGGCTGGTAGCCCGCCTCGGTGAGGGTCTCGAAGCCGTACTGCACGAGCTGCGAGGTGCCGCCGCAGAGCACAGCCTGCTCGCCGAAGAGATCCGTCTCGGTCTCCTCAGTGAAGGTGGTCTTGATGACGCCGGCGCGGGTGCCACCGATCGCCTTCGCGTACGACTTCGCCGTGTCCCAGGCGGTGCCCGATGCGTCGACCTCGACGGCAATGATGTCGGGGATGCCGCGGCCAGCCTCGAACTCGCGGCGCACGGTGTGGCCGGGAGCCTTCGGGGCGACGAGGATCACGTCGACGCCCGCGGGGGCCTCGATGTAGCCGAAACGGATGTTGAAGCCGTGTGCGAACGCGAGGGTCTTGCCCTCGGTCATGTGCTGCTTGATCTGCTCGTTGTAGATCGCACGCTGGTGCTGATCCGGCGCGAGGATCATGATGAGGTCAGCCCACTCAGCCGCGGCATCAACGGTCTTGACCTCGAAGCCAGCCTCTTCAGCCTTGGCGATCGACTTCGAGCCCTCCTTGAGGGCAATGACGACCTCGACACCCGAGTCGCGAAGGTTCATCGCGTGGGCGTGCCCCTGGGAGCCGTAGCCCACAACGGCTACCTTCTTGCCCTGGATGATCGACAGATCAGCGTCAGCGTCGTAGTACATCTCAGCCACTGGATTACTCCTTTAGTTGTTGGTTCAGTTCTGCGCGAAACGCGCACGTCATGCGGGCCGCGATGCTGCGGCACGCAGTTAGTTCTTGAATACTCGCTCGGTGATCGACTTCGATCCGCGCCCCATCGCGATGAGGCCGGACTGCGCGATCTCCTTGATCCCGTACTGCTCAAGCACCTTCAGGAAGGCCTCGATCTTGCCGGAGTCACCCGTCACCTCGATGGTGAGGGCATCCGGCACCACGTCGACGACGCGGGCACGGAACAGGTTGACCGCCTCGAGCACGTGCGAGCGATTCTGGTTGTCGGCACGGACCTTGATGAGTACGTGCTCGCGCTGCACCGAGCTCGACTCATCGAGCTCGACGATCTTGATGACGTTGACGAGCTTGTTGAGCTGCTTGGTGACCTGCTCAAGCAGGGTCTCGTCTTCGTCGACCACCACGGTGATGCGGGACAGGCCGCGCATCTCCGTGGGGCCCACCGCGAGCGACTCAATGTTGAATCCGCGGCGTGCGAACAGGCCGGCGACTCGGGTCAAGAGACCCGGCTTATCCTCGACGAGGAGGCTGAGAACGTGACGGCTCATGGTTACTCTCCCTCCCATTCGGGGGCGTGATCAAGTGCGTACTGGATATCGCTATTCGAGGTGCCCTGGCGGACCATCGGCCACACCATCGCGTCGGCGCTCACAACGAAGTCGATCACCACGGGGCGGTCGTTCGTCTCAAGCGCGAGCTTGATCGCGTCGTCAATCTGGTCCTCACGCTCCACGCGGAGCGCCAGGCAGCCGTAGGCCTCGCCGAGCTTCACGAAGTCGGGAACGCGTTGCGAGCCGTGCCCGGTGTTGAGCTCCGTGTTCGAGTAGCGACCGTCGTAGATGAGGGTCTGCCACTGGCGCACCATGCCAAGCGAGGAGTTGTTGATGACCGCAACCTTGATGGGAATGTTGTTCACCATGCAGGTGGCGAGCTCCTGGTTGGTCATCTGGAAGCAGCCGTCGCCATCGATCGCCCAAACCACGCGGTCGGGTTCCGCGACCTTCGCGCCCATTGCGGCGGGAACGGAGTAGCCCATCGTGCCGGCGCCGCCGGAGTTCAGCCATGCGTTGGGACGCTCGTACTTGATGAACTGCGCGGCCCACATCTGGTGCTGCCCCACGCCCGCGGCGTACACGCCCTCGGGGCCGGTCAGCTCGCCAATGCGCTGGATGACGTGCTGCGGCGAGAGCAGCCCATCGCTCGTCTCCTGGTAGCCGAGCGGGTACTTCTCCTGCAGCTCGCGCAGGCGTGCCCACCACGGTCCCATGTCGGCGAACGTCTGGCTCATCTTTGCGGACGAGACTGCTGCGATCAGGTCAGCGATCACGTCGGCCGCGTCGCCCACGATTGGCACATCGGCGGCACGGATCTTGCCGATCTCTGCGGGATCGACATCGGCGTGAATCACCTTCGCCTCGGGGGCGAAGAGCGCGGCCTTGCCCGTGACGCGGTCATCGAAGCGCGCGCCGAGCGTGATGAGCAGGTCTGCTTCCTGGAGCGCGAGCACCGCGGGGACGGTGCCGTGCATGCCGGGCATGCCGAGGTGCTGCGGGTGCGAGTCCGGGAAGACACCGCGCGCCATCAGGGTCGTCACAACCGGCGCGCCCACGAGCTCAGCGAGCTGCTTGAGCTCCGCGGAGGCGCCCGCACGGTTCACGCCGCCACCGACGTAGAACACGGGACGCTCTGCCGCTGCGATGAGGTCTGCGGCAGCCTGGATCTGCTTGCTGTTCGCCTTCATGATCGGGCGGTAGCCGGCAAGCTCGACCTGCGGATCCCACTCGAAATCGAGCAGGCCTTCCTGGGCGTCCTTCGTAATGTCCACGAGCACGGGGCCGGGGCGACCAGTCGACGCCAGGTGGTACGCCGCAGCGATCGCGGCGGGCACCTCTGCGGCCGTGGTGACCAGGAAGGAGTGCTTTGTGATCGGCATCGTAATGCCGACAATGTCTGCTTCCTGGAACGCGTCGGTGCCCATGAGGTGCGAGAACACCTGGCCGGTGATCGCGAGGAGCGGCACCGAGTCCATGTAGGCGTCAGCGATCGCAGTGACGAGGTTCGTCGCGCCAGGGCCCGAGGTCGCGATGCACACGCCGACCTCGCCACTCGCTGCCGCGTAGCCTTCGGCTGCGTGACCGCCGCCCTGCTCGTGGCGAACCAGAATATGACGCAGCTTCTCCGCGTCCATGATGGCGTCGTACAGCGGGAGGACAGCGCCGCCCGGCAGTCCGAATACGTCCTTGACGCCGAGGGCTTCAAGGCTACGGAGGACGGCCTGCGCGCCAGTCATCCGCTCTCCCCGGCCTGAGCCGGGCGTTGCTGGTGAGGGTGCACTCGATTCCGAGGTCATTGCTTGCTTTCGTGATCGTAAGGTGGAACGCAATACAAACGTGTGCAACGCACTCCGTCTCTGCGGAAGCGGGGCGTCGCGGCTTAGCCGGTGACGGCGCCTTCGGAGGCGGAACGAACGAGCTTGGAGTACTTCGCAAGTACGCCGCGCGTGTATCGCGGGGGAAGCGGGGCCCAGGTGGCTCGGCGGGCCTCAAGCTCAGCGGGATCTACCAGCAGATCGAGCGTTCGTGCGGCGATATCGACCCGAATCAGGTCACCGTCGCGGACCAGGGCAATTGGACCTCCGTCCGTTGCCTCTGGTGCAATATGGCCGATGCACAGGCCGGTTGTGCCGCCTGAGAATCGTCCGTCCGTCAATAGTAGTACATCTTTTCCGAGCCCCGCGCCCTTGATCGCTGCGGTGATGGCGAGCATCTCACGCATCCCCGGGCCACCCTTGGGCCCCTCGTAGCGAATCACCACGATGTCGCCCGCACCGATCTTGCCCTCGGTGAGCGCGTCCATCGCGGCCCGCTCGCGCTCGAACACCCGCGCGGGGCCCTCGAACACCTCGGCGTCAAAGCCGGCCGTCTTCACGACCGCGCCCTCCGGCGCGAGCGAGCCGTCAAGGATGGTGAGGCCGCCCGTGGCGTGAATGGGGTTGTCCAGCTGACGAATCACCGTGCCGTCGAGGGGCTGCGGGGTCAGCTCGGCGAGGTTCTCGGCGACGGTCTTCCCCGTGACCGTGAGCGCGTCACCGTGGAGCAGGCCGGCGTCGAGCAGCGCCTGCATCACGACGGGCATGCCCCCGACACGGTCGAAGTCCTGCGCGACGAACTGACCGAACGGCTTGACGTCCGCGAGGTGCGGCGACTTCTGCCCGATGCGCGTGAAGTCGTCGAGCGTCAGTTCTACCTCTGCCTCGCGAGCGATCGCGAGGAGGTGCAGCACCGCGTTCGTCGAGCCGCCCAGCACCATTGCCACGGTGATGGCATTCTCGAACGCCTTCTTCGTGAGGATGTCGCGGGTGGTGATGCCCTTGCGCAGCATGTTGACCACGGCCTCACCGGAGCGGTGCGCGTAGTAGTCGCGGCGGCGGTCGGCAGAGGGCGGCGCCGCCGAGCCGGGCAGGCTCATCCCGAGTGCCTCAGCGACACAGGCCATCGTGTTCGCGGTGTACATACCGCCGCACGCACCCTCGCCGGGGGCGATTGCGCACTCAATGCGCTTCAGGTCTTCTTCCGACATTGTGCCGGCCTTGCACGCGCCGACCGCTTCGAACGAGTCGATGATCGTCACGGTCTTCTCCGTGCCGTCCGACAGCTTCACCCAGCCGGGCGCAATCGAACCGGCGTACAGGAACACACTCGCGAGATCGAGGCGAGCGGCGGCCATCAGCATGCCGGGCAGAGACTTATCGCACCCGGCGAGCACCACCGTGCCGTCGAGGCGCTCGGCCATCACGACGGTCTCGACCGAGTCGGCAATGACCTCGCGTGAGACGAGCGAGAAGTGCATTCCCTCGTGCCCCATCGAAATGCCATCGGAGACCGAGATCGTGCCGAACTGCAGCGGGTACCCACCGCCGGCGTGCACGCCCTCCTTCGCCCCCTGCGCCAGGCGATCGAGCGAGAGGTTGCAGGGCGTGATCTCGTTCCAGGAGGACGCGATGCCAATCTGCGGCTTGTCCCAATCCTCATCGCCCATGCCCACGGCACGGAGCATGCCACGGCTCGTCGTGGCCTCGATGCCATCGGTGACGTCGCGACTTCGAGGCTTCATGTCAATCTCTGCCATGCCCCAAGTCTATGCCCTCCCACATGCCCGATTGGAGTACCGGAGGGCGCCCAAAAAACAACAAACGCGCCGCCGACCAGAGGCCGACGACGCGTTCGCGCGTGATGCGTTACTTCCCGATAGCGGGAAGCACCGTGAACGGCAGCGCGAAGCCCACGATGGACGCGGCCAGGCCACCAACGAACAGCCACAGCTCCGTGGTCGCGCCGAGCGACGGGTTGAAGCCGAAGCTCATCAGTACGAAGCCACCGAATGCGAGTGCGATGGACAGGACGAAGAAGATCGCCGTGACCGCGCTCACCCCACCCCGCGAGCTCTCCTCGAACAGTGCCCCATTGTCCTGCGACGCCATAGCGATTTACTCCATTCACTGCCATCACCGCGGGGATTCCCGCGAAAAGTCTGCTCCGCACGGCGGAGTCCATCCGCCAGAATACCCCACTCCTCGATTTTCGTTCGCCTCCCCCGGGTAGGCTGATCCGCACAGCCGACGATTTGGAGGACGCGTGTCTCTTGGAAAGTACCTCACGAACCCCGGTGTGCTCGGCGCTGCGGTCGGCGCGGTAAGCACCGCTCGCCGCACGGGCGGTATGCCCCGCGATTGGCGCCGCTTCGTCGTGTGGGGCGTCTGGCTCGCCACGCTCGCTCTCGCGATCGGCAGCGTTGCAATGCAGGACAAGGATCGCGAGTTCGACGGCAAGTAGCGCCAGGGCGCGCCGCGTTTTCTTCCGCGCTGGGCGGGGGACCGCGCTACACTGTGTCGCGGTGAGTCGGGAAGTCTGGTCGACAGTGTCCATTGACCGTGCCCGAACAGAAGGCCAACGATGACCCCAGCCAAGAATTCCCCGATCCCCGGCGCCGAGCGGCCACGCCGACGCAGGATCCTCTCGCTCGTCAGCAAGCGCGAAGCCGCTCGCGTGAGCCGACTCCTCCGCGCCGAAGTCGTCGGCGGCGTGATTGTGATGATCGCCGCACTGCTCGGCTTCCTCGCGGCGAACAGCCCGATCGCTGACTCCTACTTCGCGCTCCGGGACACCAAGATCGGTCCCGCAAGCCTCGGGCTCAACATCAATGTGGGTCACTGGGCGTCGGATGGCCTGCTCGCCATCTTCTTCTTCATGGTGGGGCTCGAACTCAAACGCGAGTTCGTTTCGGGCGCGCTGAGCAAGTTCTCAACCGCCATCGTGCCGGTCGCCGCAGCATTCGGCGGCGTGGCTGTGCCCGCGCTCCTCTACGTCTCGTTCACCGCGGGCACGCCAGCGGCTCACGGCTGGGCGATCCCCACAGCCACCGACATCGCGTTCGCCGTCGCCGTCCTCGGCCTCATCGCCCCGCGCATTCCGCCCGCGCTCCGCATGTTCCTCCTCACCCTCGCGGTGGTCGACGACCTCATCGCGATCACGATCATTGCCGTGTTCTACACGGAGAACATCCAGCTCCTCCCCCTCGTCCTGTCGGTGATTCCGCTCGCCCTCTACTGGTTCATCTCCCGGAAGTACGCCGCCCGGTTGGCCCGCTCGACGTGGGGCCCGTGGCTCATCCTGCTCCCGCTCGGCATGGTCGCCTGGGCCCTCTTCCACGCCTCTGGCATCCACGCGACGATCGCGGGCGTGGTGCTCGCCTTCCTCGTTCCCGTGTCCGGCCGCGACGGCACGCAACTGGCGGAAACCTTCGAGCACCGCTTCCGCCCCCTCTCGACCGGGATCGCGGTGCCGGTGTTCGCGTTCTTCGCCGCGGGCGTTGCAGTGGGCGGCGCGTCCCGCTTCCCCCTCGACCCGATCGCGCTCGGCATCATGGTGGGCCTCGTGATCGGCAAGCCCGTCGGCATCTCCCTCATCACCTGGTTGCTCACCCGCTTCACGCGCGCCGAGCTCGACCCCGCGGTGCGCTGGCGGGAACTGATTGGTGTGGCGGCCCTCGCAGGCGTGGGCTTCACCGTCTCGCTCCTCGTGACCGAGCTGAGCTTCTCGGACGCGGGTGACGCCGACACCGCGCGCCTCGCGGTGATGGTGGGCTCCGTGATCGCAGTCGCGGTCTCCGCAGCGCTGCTCGTCAGGAAGGCTCGGCCGCGCGCGGTCGCTGCGCAAGAAACCGAGTAAACGACAGGCGTCCGGACGGGAACACGATCGCGACGCGCGCGGGATACCCACGCGAATTTGAACGCGGCGTCGCGATCGTGTTAGAGTTTCACCCGTTGCAAATGAGCCCCGGAGCTCAGGAAGCGGCAAGTAAGCGCCTTTAGCTCAGTTGGTAGAGCAGCTGACTCTTAATCAGCGGGTCCACGGTTCGAGCCCGTGAGGGCGCACAGTTCGGAAAGCTCGGCACTCGTGTGCCGAGCTTTCCGTGTATCCAGCCCCAGTTCACTCCTCGTTCATGGAGGGCGCCGATGAACACCTCACTCCCCGCGCAGTCCGCGGATCTCGCGTTCGCGCTCGAACTCGCAGATCTTGCCGATTCGATTTCGCTCCCCCGGTTCCGTGCTGCGGACCTCACGATCGAAACGAAGCCGGATCGCACCTTCGTCACCGACGCGGACCAGGCTGTCGAGCGCGCACTGCGGGATCGCATTGAGTCCGCGCTGCCGGGCGACAGCTTCCTCGGCGAAGAATCAGGCTCGGCGGAGCGTGGCTCGCGGCGCTGGATCATCGACCCGATCGACGGCACATCGAACTTTCTGCGCGGCGTTCCGAACTGGGCCACCCTCATCGCACTCGAGGTCGACGGCGAACCCACAGTGGGTGTCGTGTCGGCGCCCGCATTCGGCGCGCGCTGGTGGGCGGAAACGGGAACGGGTGCGTGGGGCCAGCAGCCGAACGAGGCACCGCGGCAGCTCCGAGTTTCGGGCGTGCGCGATCTCGAGCACGCTTCGCTCAGCTTCCAGAGCATTGAGCAGTGGGACCTCGCGGGCTATCTGCAGCCGCTCATCACGCTGAGCCGCACGGTGTGGCGCGATCGCGCCTACGGCGACATGTGGTCGTACATGCTGCTCGCCGAGGGGCTCGTCGACATTGTTGCCGAGTTCGACGTGAAGCCGTACGACCTTGCCGCGCTCGTGCCGATCGTACGCGAGGCCGGTGGTCGCTTCACCGACATTGACGGGGCCGAGAGCGCGTGGAACGGCAGCTCGCTCGCCACGAACGGCGCACTGCACAACGCGGTGGTCGATCTCGTATCGCGAACGCGCACACCTGAGACGGGGGACGCCCGGTGACAGGCAACGCGCCCACCCAGCCGCGGCGTTCCGCCGCGCAGATCGCGCTGCGCGCGCTCCCGGCGCTCGTGCTCGACGTCGCGCTCGTACTGCTCTTCGCCGGGCTGGGTCGTGGCAGCCACGCCCGCGAGGCCACCCTCATCGGCCTCCTCGAGACGGCCTGGCCGTTCCTTGCGGCACTCGCACTGAGCTGGATCCTCTGCGGCGCAGCCCGCCGACCGATCGCGCTGCTGCGCACGGGACTCCCCGTGTGGCTCGGCACCGTGGCCGTTGGCATGCTCGTTCGGTGGCTCTCGGGCGGCGGGGTCGCGCTCGCCTTCGTGCTCGTCACGCTCGGCACGCTCGGTGTGTTCCTACTCGGATGGCGCCTCATCGCGATGTTGATCGTGCGTCTGCGCCGCCGGAGCGCGTAGGCAGCACTCCCCGGCGGCGCAGAACGTTCAGCGCGGCAGGGCGCTAGCTCGCCGCGAGCATCTCGAGCGCGGCAACCGCGCGGTTCGAGAAGCCCATCTCGTTGTCATACCACGCGACCACGCTCACGTGGCGGCCGTGCACTCGCGTGAGCGCCGAATCGAAGATCGACGGGTGCGGGTTCCCCACAATGTCGGTCGACACGAGGGGCTCCTCCGAATACTCGAGCACGCCGTGCAGAGGTCCCGCGGCCGCCGCATCGCGGTAGGCCTGGAGCACTTCCTCCTCGGTGACCTCGCGCGCGAGCGTGGCGTGGAGCTCGACGATCGACCCCACCGGCACCGGCACGCGGATCGCACTCCCCGTGAGCTTGCCGTCAAGTTGCGGCAGGACGAGGCCGATCGCCTTCGCTGCTCCCGTCGAGGTGGGGATGATGTTCAGTGCGGCCGCCCGCGCACGGCGCAGATCACTGTGCGGCGCGTCGGCGAGACGCTGATCCTGGGTGTAGGCGTGCACGGTGGTCATCGCGCCGTACTCGATCGGTGCGAGCGCGTCGAGCACCTGCGCGAGCGGCGCGAGCGCGTTCGTGGTGCACGACGCATTCGACACGATCACATGCTGCGTGGGATCGTACTGCTCATCGTTCACCCCAACCACGATCGTGAGATCCGCGCCGTTCGAGGGCGCGCTGACGAGCACACGCCGCGCCCCCGCGTCCAGGTGCTGGCGCGCGGCGTCCGCGTCCGTGAAGATGCCCGTTGATTCGAGCACTACGTCGATGCCGAGCTCACCCCAGGGCAGGTCTGCAGGCGAGCGCTCGGCCAGGATCCTGATCCGGCGTTCTCCAATGACCAGCTCGTTCCCCTCCACTGTCACGGGCCAGGGCAGGGCACCGTAGACGCTGTCGCGGGCAAGAAGATGGGCGAGGGTTGTGATGTCGCCGAGATCGTTGATCGCCACGACCTCAAGTTCGCTCCCCTGCTCGAGCGTCGCGCGCAGCACGCCCCGCCCGATCCGTCCGAAGCCGTTGATTGCCACCCGACCGGTCATGTTCCCATCCTTCGTGTCCGTCTGACGTCAGCCCGCGCACTGCAGCGCGTCTGTTCTCAGCTTGGCCTGGTGCGGTCGCGCAGACGAGTGGCACGCTTGCCACAGTACGTGCGGATCATGCCAACTCTCCCTGCGCAAAGGTCTTGCGATAGTCGCTCGGCGTCGTTTCAAGCACGCGGCGAAAGTAACGTCGCAGATTTGATGCTGAACCGAGCCCCACCGCCACCCCGATCTCGTCGACCCCGAGGTCCGTTTCCTCAAGCAGCTCGCGGGCGCGATCGAGCCGGGCGCGCATGATCCACTGCATCGGCGCGTACCCCGTTTCGTCTCGAAACCGGCGAGAGAAGGTGCGCCCCGAGACACGCGCGTGGGCGGCGAGGTGCGCAATGGTGAGGGGATCTCCCAGCCGCTCGAGCGCCCACTCCCGCGTCTTGCTGAAGCGCTCGCCGTGCGACTCGGGCACGCTGTGTGGCACGAATTGCACCTGTCCGCCACTGCGATACGGGGCCGCGACGAGGCGCCGCGCCGCGTGATTTGCCACCGCCATGCCCGCGTCGCGTCGCAGAAGGTGCAAACAGAGATCGATCCCCGAGGCAGCCCCAGCAGAGGTGAGCACGGACCCCTCGTCAACAAACAGCACACGCTCGTCAACACGCACCTCGGGATAGCGCTCAGCGAGCGCCGCGGAATAGTGCCAGTGCGTCGTGGCCCGCTTCCCGTCGAGCAACCCGGTTTCCGCGAGCGCGAACGCGCCCGTCGAGATTGCCGCCAGCGTCGCGCCACGGGCGTGCGCGCTCTGAAGCGCTGCCGTGAGCGCCGCCGGCGGTCGCTCGCGGTCCGGGAAACGGTAGCCGGGCACGAATACGATATCGGCGGCATCGAGCGCTTCGAGGCCGTGCTCCACGAAGTAGGAAAGTCCATCGCCGCCAGCGATGAGTCCGGGGTGCACTCCGCACACATCCACCGTGTACGGCATGCTGGCCCGCTGCGTAAACACTTGCGCGGGGATGCCAACGTCCAGGGGCTTTGCCCCCTCGAGCACCACGACTGCGACACGCTTCATGCCTCCAGCGTACGACGCGCAGGGCGTTCGTCACAGAGCATCACAGTGGTGCGGATATCGCGAATGCACAGTACATTCAAAAGTGCCCGAACCCGGGCACCATCCGTTCCACAAGGGGGACCCCACATGTCCGACTCCACCCAGACGCCCACCACGGGCGCGCGCCTCGCGTCCGAGTTCGCCGGGACGTTTATTCTCGTCTTCGGCTCGATCGGTACCGCACTCTTCGCCGCGGGTTTCCCCGGCGACCCTGGCTCCCCCGTGAACGTCGGATTCCTCGGCGTCGCGCTGGCCTTCGGCCTCTCGGTGCTCGTGAGCGCGTACGCGTTCGGGCCGATCTCGGGCGGGCACTTCAACCCCGCGGTCACGCTCGGACTTGCCGCCGCTGGCCGCTTCGCGTGGCGTGACGTGGCGGGCTACATCATTACGCAGGTCGTCGCCGGCGCGATCGCCACGAGCTTGCTCTACGTCATCGCAACGGGTCGCGAGGGCGCCGACCTCGGCAACTTCGCGTCCAACGGCTACGGCGAGCACTCGCCGGGCGGCTACGGGCTCCTGCCCGTGATCCTGATCGAGACGATCCTCACCGCGGTGTTCCTCACCGTGATCATCGGCGTCACCTCGAAGCGCGCAGCCGCCGGGTTCGCGCCGCTCGCTATCGGCCTCACGCTGACGCTCATTCACCTCGCGTCGATCCCCGTGTCGAACACCTCCGTGAACCCGGCGCGCTCGATCGCCACGGCGCTCTACGGGGGCGGGGACGCACTTGCGCAGCTCTGGGTGTTCATCGTGTTCCCCATCGTGGGTGGCCTGATCGCGGGCGCCGCGTTCAAGTTCCTCTTCGACGGCACCAAGCGCGCATAGGCACACGGTCGGGGGTGGGGCGCGGGTGCCCCACCCCCGATCCGCAGCCAGCGCGATGCTGCGGCACCCCTGCGCACCTGCGCTACGGTGCGGCGGTCGGCGCGGCCGCGCCGCTGCGCTGCGCGAGGCTCGTGAAGCGCGTGCGCGACACCACCACGATTGCGGTAATGAGCAGGAGGAGCCCCAGCCAGTACGGGGCCGCGTGCGAGACCGAAACGTAGAGCAGGCCCGCAATGAGCGGGGCCACCACGTTCACTCCCGTACTGAGCGACTGCATCACCCCAGCGATCCACCCCTGCTCACTCTCCCCCACCTGCTGCGAGAGCACGCCATCAAGGGCCGCGCTCGCCGGGCCCTGGCCGCCGCCGAGGAGGAGGGTCCCAAGGATCAGCACCCACGGTTCCGCGAACACCGATCCGACGAGCGCGAGAGCGGCGAAGCCGAACGCCTGCGCAATGAGGCCCGCGACAATGATGCCGCGCTCGCCCATGCGCGGCAGCAGCGCCTGCATGAGCACGCCCTGCAGCACGATGTCGAGGATTCCGATCGCAGCGGTGAGGAGCCCGATCGACGTTGCCGTCCAGCTCAGCTGGTCGAGCGCGAGCACGCCGAAGTTGTTCACGAACATGCCGAATGGCAGGCCGATCAGCACGAGCGCGATCAGAAGACCGCGCAGTTCCGTCCGAGCGAAGGCGCCGCGGAACACCGCGACGGGGTGCAACGCGCCCCATCGCAGCCGTGGCGCGCGCTTCGCCGCGGGAAGGCTCTCAGGCAGCGCGAAAAACGCGACGGTCGCCACGACGAGCGCGATGCCCGCGGTCACAAACACCGGGAGATCAACGTGCACTGCGGCGAGGAGGCCGCCAATCGCTGGCCCAATCATGAAGCCGATGCCGTTGAGCGCGCCCAGGAGGCCGAAGCGGGCCGCGCGCTGCGCCGGCGGAGTGATGTCGGCGGCGTAGGCGAACAGCGCCGGCATGTCGCCCGCAGTGATGCCCTGGATGATGCGCCCCGCAAGGAGCACCCACACCGAACCGCCGATCCCAAACGTCGCGAAGCCGACCGCGGCTCCGAGGGTCGCGATGATGATCACCGGGCGCCGCCCGAAGCGGTCCGAGAGCGCGCCAAAGAGTGGCGCGACAAGGAACGCGCAGAGCGCGTTGACCGATTCGAGCACGCCCACCCAAATTGCGAGGTGCCCCGGATCGGCCACGGTGCGCTGCACCACGAATGGGAGCACGGGGAGCACGACGGTCATACCGACCACGTTGAGCATCGTGATGGCAATCAGGGTGGCCCACGCGCGCCGGCGGCCCGCTGGCGGGGCAACGGACGGTGCCGGTGCCGACGGCTCAGCAGAGGAAGAAGAATTCATGCCGAAAGTGTATCAATACCAGTTTCGGTGTCAATACAGTTTTGAAGTCGCTCCACTGACTCAGGAATCTCGCTAGACTGCAGCCATGACCGAGCCAGCACTCCCCGGCCGCCGCGAGCGCAAGAAGGCGGCAACCCGCAAGCTGATCTCAGATACCGCAACCGCGCTGTTCTTCGAACGCGGCTTTGACAACGTCAGCATCCGTGAGATCGCGGACCAGGCCGATGTCTCCCCCACCACCGTGTTCGCGCATTTCCCGCAGAAGGAAGCGCTCGTGTTCGACGAAGACGAGGAACAGCGGGAGCGACTCGTCGCGGCGGTCCGCGACCGCGCAGCTGGGACCACGATCACCGATGCCATCCACGCCTACTACCTCGCGGGCATCCTCGAGAGCCGCGAGGAGCACAGCGACGGCGGGCGCAAGTTCATGGAGTTTCTCGACCGCACACCAGCGCTCGCCGACTACGCAGCGCGCATGTGGACCCGGCACGAGCACGCGCTCGGCGAGGCGATCGCCGCCGACTTCGGGCTCGACGCTCCCTCCCCAGAGATCCGCGCCTACGCGCGCTTCGTACTGCAGATCCAGCTGCTCGCCATCACTGACGATGACCCGGAGACCGTGCTCGAGGCCGCGTTCCGCGTGCTCACCGCGGGGTGGGCGAGCTACGCCGACGGCCGCTAACACGGCGGGTCTGGGATCCCGGACACGACCGCCCGGAGGCGCGTTGTTCGGGCACCGGGGAGCCGGTGAGATGGAGGCAGAGCGCTGCACCGCCGCAGCGTCGCTCCTGAAAGGATCCAGCATGTCACTCCCTGGCGCCCGCCCCGTCCATGCACCGCGCGGCACCGAGCTCACCGCGAAGAGCTGGCAGACCGAGGCTCCCCTGCGGATGCTCATGAACAACCTCGATCCCGAGGTCGCCGAGCACCCCGACGACCTCGTTGTGTACGGCGGCACCGGCCGCGCGGCCCGCAGCTGGGAGGCGTTCGACGCGATCGTCGCCACCCTGCGCGACCTCGAGGACGACGAGACGCTGCTCGTGCAGTCCGGGAAGCCGGTCGGAGTGTTCCGAACGAACGTCTGGGCGCCGCGCGTACTCCTCGCAAACTCGAACCTTGTGGGCGACTGGGCGAACTGGCCCGAGTTTCGCAGACTCGAGGCCGAGGGCCTCACAATGTACGGCCAGATGACTGCCGGCTCGTGGATCTACATCGGCACCCAGGGCATTCTGCAGGGCACCTTCGAGACCTTCGCAGCGGTGGCACGCAAGCGCTTTGGCGGCTCACTCGCGGGCACGATCACGCTCACGGGCGGCTGCGGCGGGATGGGCGGCGCACAGCCGCTCGCGGTGACCCTCAACGACGGAGCGTGCCTCATCGTTGACGTCGACGAAACCCGACTGCGCCGCCGCGTAGGCAAGCGCTACCTCGACGAGGTCGTCACGAGTCTCGACGACGCGCTCGCGAACGTGCAGCGCGCGAAGGCGGAGCGCCGTGGCTGGTCGGTGGGACTCGTGGGGAACGCGGCCGAGGTGTTCCCGGAGATCCTGCGTCGCCAGCACGCGGGCGAGATCAGCATCGACATCGTCACCGATCAAACGAGCGCGCACGACCCGCTGTCGTACCTGCCCATCGGCTACGCGGTGGAGGATCGGCTGGCGCGCGCCGAGGCCGATCCCGAGCAGTTCACACGCGATGCGCAGGCAGCGATGGCCGCGCACGTCGAGGCGATGGTGGGGTTCCAGGACGCGGGCGCGGAGGTGTTCGACTACGGCAACTCGATCCGCGACGAGGCCCGCCACGGTGGCTTCGAGCGCGCGTTCGCGTTCCCCGGCTTCGTCCCCGCCTACATTCGACCACTGTTCTGCGAAGGGCTTGGCCCGTTCCGCTGGGCCGCGCTCTCCGGCGACCCCGAGGACATTCGAGTGACTGACGAGGCGCTCCTCGAACTGTTCCCGGAGAACACGCACCTCCGCACGTGGATCCGCGCGGCGCAGGAACGCGTCGACTTCGAGGGCCTCCCCGCGCGAATCTGCTGGCTCGGCTACGGTGAGCGCGCCCGCGCCGCCGTGCGCTTCAACGAACTCGTGGCGGAGGGAAAGCTCAGCGCTCCCATCGTGATTGGCCGCGACCACCTCGACTCGGGATCCGTGGCCTCCCCGTACCGGGAGACCGAGGCAATGGCCGACGGTTCGGACGCGATCGCCGACTGGCCGCTGCTGAACGCGCTCACCGCCGCGTCATCGGGCGCGACCTGGGTGTCGCTGCACCACGGCGGCGGTGTGGGCATCGGTCGCTCCATCCATGCGGGGCAGGTGTCGGTCGCCGACGGAACGGCGCTCGCCGCAGCAAAGCTTGAGCGGCTCCTTACGAACGACCCAGGCATGGGAGTCATTCGCCACGTGGATGCTGGCTACCAGCGCGCCGTCAACGTCGCGGCTGAGCGGGGCGTGCGTGTGCCCATGGCTCCCACCGTTCGCAACACCGACGAGCCCTGGTAGTCGGGGCGGAAGGAACACGGCCATGACCGCATCGATCGTGATCGACAACATCGGCGAACTCACCACCCACGATCCCGAACTGGGTGCCGGGATCGGGTCGCGCATGCGCGATGCCGCGGTGGTGGTCGAGGGCGAACGCATCGCGTGGGTGGGAGCGTCCGCCGCTGCCCCCGCCGCGGACACGCGCGTCGATGCCGCGGGACGGGCGCTCCTGCCCGGCTGGGTGGATTCGCACACGCACCTCGTGTTCGCCGGCGATCGCACCGCGGAGTTCGAGGCACGCATGGCGGGCGAGGCCTATGCGGCCGGGGGAATCAATGTCACGGTGGAGGCGACCCGAGCTGCCTCCGACGCGGAGCTCGAGGCGAACCTGACGCGCCTCGTGGCCGAGGCCCGACGCGGTGGCACGACCACCCTGGAGACCAAGACCGGCTACGGCCTCACCACCCCAGACGAGGTACGCGCGGCCCACATCGCAGGCCGCCACGCCGACGCGGTGACGTTCCTCGGTGCCCACGTGGTGCCCGCCGGATCGGATCCGGACGCGTATCTCGACCTCGTGACGGGGCCGATGCTCGACGAAATCGCCCCGTTCGTGAGCGCCGTGGACGTGTTCTGCGAGGAGGGAGCGTTCGACGGCGAGGCGACTGCGCGCGTACTTGCGGCTGCGCGAGCGCACGGACTCAGCACGCGCGTACACGGCAACCAGTTGGGCCACGGCCCCGGAGTGCAGCTCGCCGTCGAGAGCGGTGCGCTGAGCGTCGATCACGTGGGATTCCTGGACGACGCCGATATCGCCGCGCTGGCGGGGTCCTGGCGGGGCGAGGCGCGAGGCACGGTCGCGACCGTGCTTCCCGCGTGCGATCTGTCCACGCGGATGCCGCTCGCGCCCGCGCGCCAGCTGCTCGGCGCGGGAGCGGTAGTGGCCATCGCCTCGAACGCGAACCCCGGCACCTCCTACACGAGCTCGATGGCGTTCTGCGTCGCGACCGCGGTGTTGCAGATGGGCCTCAGTGTGGAGGAAGCGGTGCACGCGGCCACCCGCGGCGGCGCGATTGCGCTCGGCATGGCCGAGGACGGGTGGTACGACCCGCGCGGCGTCGCGCATCCGCGCATCGGCGTCATCTCACCGGGCGCGCGTGCAGACCTGCACCTGCTCGACGCCCCCTCGGTCACGCACCTCGCCTACCGCCCGGGGATGCCCCTCACGGCAGCAGTGTGGCGGGCAGGCGGGCGGGTCGTCTAAGCGACTGTGCTCTGGGGCTCAGCGCCGCGCCGCCGCAACCTCGGCACCGCAGCCACGAGTTCCCGGGCGTACTCCGTTGTGGGGTTCGTGAGGATCTCTCGCGTGGGGCCTTGTTCGACGACGCGTCCAGCGCGCAGCACAACGGTGCGCTCGCATACCGCCGCGACGGCGCTCAGATCGTGCGACACCATCACCAGCGCCAACCCACGCTCCGCACGCAACTCGGAGAGGAGGTCGATGACTTGGGTGCGCGTCGTGACATCGAGCGCGCTCACCGGCTCGTCCGCAAGCAGCACGCGGGGATTCGACACCGTCGCCCGCGCGATCGCGATCCGCTGCCGCTGGCCGCCCGAGAACTCGTGCGGATAGCGCTCAGCGGTATCCTCGGGCAGGCCGACGGCGGCGAGGGCCGCCGCCACACGGCGCCGGGCATCATCCCCCGTGGCAAGCCCGAGCGATCGCAGCGGCTCCGCGACAATACGGTCGATCCGCTGCCGCGGGTCGAGCGAGGAGTACGGGTCTTGAAACACCGTCTGCACGCTCGCGCGGAAACGCCGCATCTGCGCACGATCCCGCAGCAGGAGCGGCGCGCCATCGAAGCGGACCTCGCCACTCTGCGGCGCGCGCAGGCCAAGCAGCAGCGACAGGATCGTGGATTTGCCGGATCCAGACTCCCCCACGAGCCCGACGGTCTCACCGGCCGCGACGCTCAGGGACACGTCGTGTACCACGGTGCGTTTTCCGTAGGCGAAGCTCGCCTCGTGCAGTTCGAGCAGGCTCATCGGCTCTCCTCCGAGAAAGACGCGGGCGCAGCCCCGGGTGCGACGTCAAGCGCCGCGTCGAGCGCCCGGGCGCTGGCAACGAGCCGCTGCGTGTACTCGTGTTCGGGGGCCCACAGCACCCGCTCAGTCGCGCCGGTTTCCACCGCGCGGCCCCGCTGCATCACGGTAATCCGATCCACGATCTGTGACACCACGGCGAGGTCGTGGCTAATAAATAGCAATGCCATGCCGCGCTCGCGGACAAGTCGGTCGAGCAGGGTGAGCACTTCCTGCTGCACCGTCACATCGAGCGCCGTGGTCGGTTCGTCCGCGATGAGGAGTCGCGGTTCCGCTCCCAGGGCGATCGCGATGGCAATGCGCTGACGCTGGCCGCCCGAGAGTTCATGCGGGTAGGCGCGCGCAATGCGTGGTTCGGTGAGGGCGACCTCGGCGAGTGCGTCGCGCACCGCTGCATCGAGCGCGGCCCCGGTGAGTCCCCGGTGCCGCCTGATCGGCTCGGCCACCTGCTTGCCCACGCGCATGAGCGGGTCGAGTGCGGTCAGCGGTTCCTGGAACACGATCGAGGCCACTGGCCCGCGCAGGGGCCGGAGCGCGTCATCCGTCGCCCCCACCGTCTGCGTCCCCGCGAGGAGCACGGAGCCGTTCGCCGTGAGCCCTGGAGCGAGCAGGCCGGTCAGGGCCAGTGAGGTCACTGACTTGCCGGATCCGGACTCGCCGATCAGCCCGAAGCGCTCCCCCGCGGCGATCTCGAACGAGACGTGTGACACGAGCGGGGTGCCGTCAGCTGTCGTGACGGTGAGATCGCGCACGGTGAGCAGAGGTACAGCGTTCGCAGCGGGTGCGCCGGTCATCGGGCCCTCCGGATCGTGGGGTCAGTGAACGCGCGCAGGCCGTCCGCGATGAAGTTCACGCCGAGCACGAGCACGACGAGCGCGAGACCCGGCACGATCGCCCCGAGCGGTGCGGTGAGGACGGTGCCCTGCGCTTCCTGGAGCAAACGCCCCCAGGAGGCATTCGGCGGTGGGGCACCGAGGCCGAGGTAGCTCAGGCTGGCTTCCGCGAGCACCGCGATCCCGAACTGCAGGGCGAGCGCTGAGGCGAGCATGGTGGCGATATTGGGCAGCACGTGGCCGAACACGATCCCGAGCCAGCGAGTGCCGCTCGTGCGCGCCGCCGTGATGTACTGCTCCTGGAGCACGCGCTTCGCGAGGACCCGCGTGAGGCGCGCAATCACCGCGGACATGCCGAGCCCGATCGCGAGGATCACGGATCCCAGCGAGGCTCCCTGCACCGCAACGATGAGCATGGCGAGCAGCAGCACGGGGAACGCGATCATCACGTCCAACCAGGCGGAAAGCGTGTCATCGAGCCAGGGGCGCGCAAACGCCGCGACAAGCCCGAGCGTGATGCCGAGCACGGCGGCGATCGCGACGGATCCGGCCCCCACGCTGAGGGCGATCCACGCCCCGATCATGAGCTGACTGAAGAGGTCTCGACCCAGCTTGTCCGTGCCGATCCAGTGTGCGGCACTCGCACCCTCGAGCCGGCCACCGCTCGTGTCCCCCTGCGCATACGGGAGCCACACGAGCGACACGAGTGCGAGCACCACGACCATGCCAGTGAGCGCGAGGCCGAGGATGAGGGTCGCACGGCTGGAAATGCCGCGGGAGCTGCGACGACGCGGAACGAGAATTTCTTGACTCATCGGTTCCCCGAAACGCTCTGGCGCAATCGCGGGTCAACGATGCGCTGCACCACGTCGGCGGCAAAGCCCACGAGCAGGACAAACAGGGTGCTGACCACGAGGACCCCCTGGATAGTGACGTAGTCGTGTTGGGTGATCCCGCCGAGCAGCAGGCTGCCCAGCCCGGGCAGGCTGAACACGCTCTCGACCACGACCGCGCCAATCAGTGCCGTGGACAGCTCGATACCGAGGATTGCAATGACCGGCACCGAGCCGTTGCGCAGGCCGTGCCGGATCAGCGCCTCACCGAAGCCGGCCCCGTGCGCCCGCGCGGTGCGCAGGTAGTCACTCCCGAGTACGTCGAGCGTTGCGGTGCGGACGTAGCGGGCAAGTGAGGCGCTCATGACGATCGCGATGGTCAGCACTGGGAGGATCAGCGAGGTGAGCGCCTCAGCCGGATTCGCCCAGTCACCGCGGGGAAAACCGCCTGAGGGCAACCACCCCAGGCCGAGGGCGAATAGCCAGACCAGCAAGATGCCGACCCAGAACGCGGGCACCGCGATGCCCAGCTGCGAAAAACCGGAGAGCAGCGTGCCGACCCAGTGATCCGCCTTCACGGCGGCGGCAATGCCGATGACGAGTGCGAGCACGACCGCCAGCAGGAAGGCGAGCACCGTCAGCGGCAGGGTGACGACCAGCCGGGCCGCGATCTCTGGGCCTACGGGAAGCTGGCTGATCAGCGAGGTGCCGAAGTCGAAGCGCAGGATCTGCCCAGCCCACAGCGTGAACTGGTTCCACAGCGGCAGGTTCGAGCCAACCTGCTCCTGTGCGGCCGCAATCTGCTCCGGTGTGGCGTTCACCGAGAGCAGCGCGTTCGCCGGATCCCCCGGCAGGAGCCGGAGCAGCACGAAGATCACGATCATGGCGACCGCGAAGGACCCGAGCAGAAACCCGAGCCGGCGTGCGAGGTACCGAGTCATATCTGTCATTCTCTCGCGGGGCTGTTCCCCACGCGCGGACCCGCCCGGAGCGTGTTCCTTCGGGGAACGCGTGCCGGGCGGATCAGGGTGTGCGGTGCGGTCTAGCCCTTGACGATGTCGTACGCGAAGAACTGCGAGTTCAGGCCGTTCACTGGGTAGCCGGTGACATCGCTCGCGGACACGACGATCTGCGGGAACAGGTACAACCAGGCGCTCGCCGCGTCTTCTGCGATCTGCCGGTTGACCTCCTTGAGGAGTTCGGTCTGCGCGGCTTCGTCCGGAGCCTGCTCGGCCTCGGTCACCCAGCGCTGCACGTCGGCGTTGTTGTAGCCCCAGTAGAAGTCCGGGTTGCCGTACCAGACGACGTCGCGGTCGTTCACGTGTTCCTGCAGCGTCGCCTCGAAGTCGCGCTCCTTGAACACCTTCGAGTACCACTCGTCTGCGCTGATCGTGTTGATCGTGACGGTGATCCCCACCTTGGCGAGCTCCGACTGCACGAACTCGGCGACGACCGGGTGCGGGTCGTAGCTCGGGGTGTCGAGCGTGAAGGCGAAGCCGTCGGCGTAGCCCGCCTCTGCGAGTTGGCGCTTCGCGAGCTCTGGGTCGTACGGGTTCACCTCAGTGAGGTCCTCGTACCAGGGGTCGGTCGGCGGCACCATCGAGCCGATCAGGGTGCCGTAGTCACCCCAGATCGCGGAGAGCAGCTTTTCACGGTCGATCGCCGAGGTGATCGCCTTGCGAACGAGCGGATCGGAGAACGGCTCGACCCGGTCGTTGAAGGCCAGTACCTCCTTGGTCGTGGAGTTGCCCGCGCTAATCGTGTAGTCAGCGTTTCCCTCGAACTGCTCCAGCAGGTCCGGGCTCTGCACGCTCGTGATGAGGTCGAGCTTGCCGGTCTGGAGTGCGTTGTTCTGGGCCGTTGCGTCGGTGAAGTAGTTGAACTCGACGCCAGCGTTGGTAGCGGGCTCGCCCCAGTAGTCGTCCCATCGGGTGAGCGAGAGGCTGCTGCCGCGCTTCCACTCGTCGAGCGTGTAGGGACCGGTGCCGTCCTCGGAGCTCATGAGATCCGTCGCATCGCTGTTCACGATCCAGACGTAGCTGAGGTTGTACACGAAGGAGATCGAGCGGTCATTCAGGTGGAACACCACCGTCTGCTCGTCCGGCGTTTCGATCGAGTCGACCACGGAGAAGCTCGACTTGCGTGCGGACTGCGAGTCCTCGGCGGTGACCGCCTCGACGCTCGCCTGCACATCGGCCGACGTCAACGCCTTGCCGGAGTGGAAGGTGACCCCCTCGCGCAGCGTCACGGTTACCGTCAGGCCGTCGGTGCTCGTTTCGACGTCCTCAGCAAGGAGGTTCTCGACCTCGCCCTCGTCCGTGAGCTTGAACAGCCCCTCGTAGACGTTGCCGGTGAGCGCCTCCGTGACGCCCTGGCCGCCGCCCGCGGTGTTCGAGAGGTTGATCGGCTCGTAGAGCGAGCCGACGGAGATCACGGCGTCGGGACCAGCGGCACCGGTGCCGCCGCCCGCGCAACCGGTGAGGAACAGAGCGGCGGCCGCGACAGCCGCGATCGCTGAGGTGGTGCGCTGCGCGCGACCGAAGGGATACTTCACGAGGGGTCTCCTGGGGAGGTAAGGATCAGGTATGGATCAAGTGAGGGCGCGTCAGAGCGCGTAGATGTCAAAGTCGCCGGTGAACAGCACTTGCTTCTCACCGGCCTGGACGGGCTCGGGGAAACGATTCTGCGCCGGCGGCATCGGGCAGTTGTACTGCACGGAGAACCCGCAGGGCGGCACGAAAGCGCGGTTGAAATCGAGGAGTACGGTGCCCGGATCACCAAACGAGGCACCGTCGGCGCGCTGCACAAACAGGAAACGGCCGGCCCCGTACGTGGCGTCCTCCCCCTGCGCGGTGTTGCTCGGGTCGCCGAACACGAGCAGCAGCGTGCCGCCGTCGTCGAACGCGGCGAAGCGGTACTCGACTCCGTTGCGGGTGAAGGTGATGTCGCCGGGAACGACGAGGTCCCGGCTGCCACCGTTGTCGCGAATGTGCTCAAACGGGACGGTGCGATCCGCCGCGACGGGCGTGAACTGCGCGGTGATCACCCATTCCGGGGCGAAATCAAAGGCCGTGATGCGGTCGAAGGCGCGAATCGCGGGCGAGGCGGCGTCCCAGACACGAACGCCGTGCTCTGTCTCCCCCGTGTCGATGTTCGTGCGGGCAAGCGCGGTCACGGTGATGCCCTCACCCGCGGCGGCCTGCTCAGCCTCCGTATCGGGAATTTCACCGGCGGGCAACCACCGGGTCTCGACCAGCGAAAGATTTCCAGTGGGGCCGGTCACCGCGGCAGCGCGATCCTCACGCCAGGCGTCGTAGGTGTCTTGGGAAGCGGCAATAGCCTCGGTCAGCACAGCATCACTCATAATGATCACTATTCAATAATATAACGCGAGCGAATGCCAAACTGTGACGGAAGATGACGGGGCCACAGCATCGCCGACTCAGCTGGCGCGCCCGTGGATCCGGGCAGAGAGCAGTTCGGCGGTGTCGCGGAGCTCGGCCGCGAGACCACCGAACTGCTCCTCGGGAAGGTCCGCGTCGCGAAACGTCAGCGCAATCGCAGCAACGGGCCAGCTGCGGTGGTCGAGCACGGGCACTGCGATCGAGGAGATCCCGGGGGTCACCGCCCCTCGCTCGACGGCGTACCCGCGGGTCACCGTCGCGTCGAGCACGGAACGGAGTCGCGAGTACCGATCAATCGCGGGCTCGGCCGCGTCATCGTGCCGCTGCACGAATGCTCCCTGATCCGGATACAACGCTCGCACCTGCGCTTTAGGGAGCGCCGCAAGGATTGCGCGCCCGCTCGCGGTGAGGTGCATGGGCAGCCGAACGTCGACGTCGGACACAAGGGTCGCACCACCGCGCACACGCTCCTCGATCACGTACAGCACGTCCCTGCCGTGCGGCACCGCGAGGTGACCACTCGTGCGCACCCGGTCGACAAGACCCGACATCAGCGGGCGTCCGATCCGCGCCAGCGGCTCCTGGCGCGCATACGCCGAGCCGAGCTCGAGCGCGGCGATCCCGAGCCCGTAGCGCTGCTCCTCAGGGAGGTGCATGACAAAGCCGTGCTCCTGCAGCGTCGCGAGCAGGTGGTACACCGTCGAGCGAGGCAGCCCCAGCTGCGTGGCGATCATCGACGCGGGCAGCGGGCCGCGCGCCGTGCTCAGGTGGCGGAGAATGCGCAGCGTGTGGTCGGCCGCCGGCACCTTCGCATCGCTCATACTCGGAACTCTAGCGCGCCGTCGCGCGGCGGTCGCGGAGCACCCGGCTCAGGAGAGCTCGCCTGGGATCGCAGCCGCAACCGTGTCGAGCACGGCGCCCGTGTGCACGAGCTCGTACGCCGCAGCAATGTCTGGCGACAGGAACGCGTCGACATCGGGGGCGGCGATCCGCGTGCGGAACAGCTCGTGCACCGCCGCGGTGGCGGGGCCCGGCTCTCCCGCGGCGGCGGCCACGCGGAAGTCGAGCGCGCGGGTGGAAGTGAGCAGTTCGATCCCGAGCACGCGGGTGAGTCCGTCGAGCGCGCGACGCAGCTTGCTCCCGGCGTGCCAGCCCATGGACACGTGGTCCTCCTGCATCGCGGAGGACGGGATCGAGTCGACGCTCGCGGGCGCCGCGAGGCGCTTGAGCTCCGACACGATGCCCGCAGCCGTGTACTGCGCGATCATGAGGCCCGAATCGAGGCCGGCATCCGCCGCGAGGAACGGCGGGAGACCGTGGTTCCGCGAGACGTCAAGGAAGCGGTCCGTGCGGCGCTCGGACATGCTCGCGACGTCGGCGACCGCGATCGCGAGGAAGTCGAGTACGTAGCCCACGGGTGCGCCGTGGAAGTTCCCGTTCGACTCGACGCGACCGTCGGGCAGCACCACCGGGTTGTCCACCGCGGCGCGGAGCTCGGCGCCCGCGACGCGCGCTGCGTGATCGGCGGTATCGCGCGCAGCACCGTGTACCTGCGGGGCGCACCGCAGCGAGTACGCGTCTTGCACGCGGGTGAATTCGCCCTCCGCGGGGCGCTGCACGAGGCCGGAGCCCGCGAGCACGGCACGCATGTTGGCGGCCGCCGCGGCCTGGCCGGGGTGCGGCCGAAGGTCCTGTAGTTCAGCAGCGAAGACCGCATCGGTGCCCGTCAGCGCCTCAACGCTCGCGGCCGCCGCGACATCGGCCACTCGCAGGAGCGCACCGAGGTCGTGCAGTGCGAGGCACAGCATGCCGAGCATGCCGTCCGTCCCGTTGATGAGGGCGAGGCCCTCCTTCTCCGCCAACACGAGCGGTTCGATGCCCGCTGCGGCGAGCGCTTCGGCCGCGGGCACGGGCGCGGCGTTGGGGTCGCTCGACACACGCACGTGCCCCTCCCCCATGAGCGTCAGCGCACAGTGCGCGAGGGGGCTGAGGTCGCCCGAGCACCCGAGTGAGCCGTACTCGTGCACCACGGGGGCGATGTCGGCGTTCAGAATCGCCGCGTAGGTCCCGACCACGACGGGGCGCACGCCGGTGCGGCCGGACGCGAGGGTGTTGAGGCGGAGCAGCATAAGCGCGCGCACCACCTCGCGCTCCACTTCTGGCCCCGTGCCCGCCGCGTGCGAGCGGATGAGGCTGCGCTGCAGCTGCTGGCGCTTCTCGGCGGGGATCTGCACCTTGGCGAGCGCGCCGAAGCCGGTGGAGACGCCGTAGTGTGGCCGGCTGTCGGTGGCGAGCTCATCGATCATGGCGCGGCTCGCGGCAACCGCGGCGAGGGCTTCGGGGGCGATTGTGACTCGGGCGCCTGCGCGCGCCACCGCAACGACGTCGGCGATAGTGAGTGGCTCGGCGCCGAGCGTGATGGTGGCGGAGGCGAGCACGTCGGTGACGCGCGAAGGAGAGCGAGTGTCCATGTGTCGATCTCAGCGCATCGGGCGAGTTCCCGGTCGTCGCTTCTGCGTTCTCCTGTCTGGGATCCCAGACAGCTCACCGAAATCTCTGCGCTGCGTCAGCTGCGCCCTTGCTACCGTCGCTGACATGAGCACCGCTGCCCTCGCACACGATCCGGCCTGGCCCCGAACCGGCGGGTGGCCCCCGCTCCCCGCAGATGCGCGTGCCCCCGTCGATCTTGCACTCGTGGGGGTGCCGACCTTCGCGACCTCACTCTCCCCGACCCGCGCCCACGAGACCCCCGCGGCGATCCGCGCGGCACTCCAACGCTACTCGAGCCACGTCGCCTGGCCGGGCTCGGACCACGCGCGGGGCGCTGAGCGCGAGCTCGTGCTCGACGAGGCGCTCACCATCGCCGACGCGGGCGACCTCGCGGAGCCAGACTCAGCGCACGGAGAGCGTGCCGCCACCGCACGCATCGCGGAGCTCGCAGCGCGTGCGCGCCTCGTGGTGGCGCTCGGGGGCGACAACGCGCTCACGGTTCCGGCGGCGCTCGGCGTTGCCGGGAATCGGCTCGCCGACGCGGGCCTCATCACGGTCGACGCCCACCACGACCTCCGAGACGGCCGCAGCAATGGCTCTCCGGTGCGCAGGCTTATCGAGGCCGGGCTTCACCCGCATCGCATCGTGCAGATTGGGATCGCGGACTTCGCGAACTCGCGCGTCTACCGCGAGCGTGCGCGCTCACTCGGCATCACAGTGATTCACCGCGACGAACTCCACGACCGGCGGCTCGCAGACGTCGCCGCCGAGGCTCTCGAGATCGCGGGAGCGGCCGGCGGGCCGATCCATGTCGACCTCGACGTCGACGTGTGCGACCGCAGTGTTGCGCCGGGCTGCCCCGCATCGATTCCGGGCGGGATCCAGGCTCACGAACTCCGCCAGATGGCGCGCCTCTTCGCCGCGGACCCGCGCGTGCGCGGGATCGACATCGCGGAGGTGGACGCCACGGCAGACACGCCAGATGGACGCACGGTGCGGCTCGCCGCGCTCCTCGTGTTGGAGGCCGCGACGGGGCTCGCCCTGCGTCTGCAAAAATAGGGGTGGGCGGTGTCGCCGCTGGCACCCGCCCGCTCCCTCATGCGTGGTTCCTGCGGTGCTCCGTCCGCAGCCCGATCCTCCCCGTGAATGGACCCCCGCATGGAACCCTCGGAACCGGGCGGCACTCCTGTCGCCGCCGATCAGCACGCCCCCGCGGCCGCTCGTCCACCGCGCGCCACGCTCAAGCGGGGTCTCACGGCGCGACATATCCGGTTCATGGCGCTCGGCTCGGCAATTGGCACCGGGCTCTTCTACGGTTCCGCCGGGGCGATCCAGGCGGCGGGGCCGGCGGTGCTCCTCGCGTACATGATCGGCGGCGCGGCCGTGTTCATGGTGATGCGCGCACTGGGTGAGATGGCCGTGCGGCACCCCGTTGCTGGTTCCTTCGGACAATACGCCTCCCGCTACCTGGGCCCGTTCGCCGGGTTCCTCACGGGCTGGACGTACACCTTTGAGATGTTTGTGGTGGCGCTCGCAGATGTCACCGCGTTCGGGGTGTACATGGGGTTCTGGTTCCCCGACGTCGATCGCTGGGTCTGGATCCTCGCGCTCGTCCTCTTCATCGGGGCGATCAACCTCATCAGCGTCAGGGTATTTGGTGAGCTCGAGTTCTGGCTCGCACTCATCAAGATCACGGCGATCGTGCTGATGATCGTCGGCGGCATTGCGATCATCGTGTTCGGGATCGGAAACCAGAGCGCCGGCGCGGCGGGACTCGACAACCTCTTGGCCCACGACGGCTTCTTCCCCACCGGCGTCGCCGGATTCCTCGCCTGCTTCACCGTGGTCATGTTTGCGTTCGGCGGAATCGAGGTGATCGGCATCACGGCGGGCGAGGCGCAGCACCCCAAGCAGGTGATCCCCCGCGCCATCAACTCGGTTCCCGTGCGCATCCTGCTGTTCTACGTGCTGGCGCTCGCCGTCATCATGTCGATTCAGCCGTGGAACACCATCGATGGCTCGGCGAGCCCGTTCGTGACGATCTTCGACTCGCTCGGGCTCACGGGCGCCGCGCACGCGCTCAACGCGGTGGTGATTACCGCGGCCGTCTCCGCGATCAACGCGGACATCTTCGGTGCCGGCCGCATGCTGCACGGGCTCGCCGAGCAGGGGCACGCGCCCCGGGCGTTCATGAAGCTCACGCGCACAGGGGTGCCGTGGCTGACCGTCGTCACGATGGTGGGGGCACTGCTCGTCGGAGTGCTGCTCAACGTGTGGTTCCAGGAGCAGATCTTCTTCCTCATCGCCGCACTCGCGACCTTTGCCACCGTCGTGGTGTGGCTGATGATCGCGCTCTCGCACATCCGCATGAAGCACGAGATCGCGCGCGACGGGAAGTTGCCGAGCGAGTTTCCCGTTCCGCTCTGGCCCGCGGCGTCCTACGCCACGGTGGCATTCATCGTCTTCATCGTGGTGATGATCGGCGTAGTGGAGAACACTCGCCCGGCCCTCATCGTCGGGCTGCTCTGGGTTGGACTCCTCGCGCTCGCTTACCGACTCTGGGTGCGTGGCGCTGGCCGCGAGCGGTACCCCCTCGTTGACGAGACGAGCCCGATCACGAAGCCGCTGCGGAAGTAGTGATGGGCGGGTGCGACCGCTCGCACCCGCCCCGATCCCGCTAGGCGGTCGCGCGGGCGGCCGCCGCGGCAGCAGCCGGAAGCGCCGCGGCGATCCGCTCAAGCGCCGCAGCGTCGTGGGCTGCCGTCACAAACCACGCCTCGAACGCGCTCGGCGGCAGATTCACCCCGCCATCGAGCATCGCGTGGAAGAACGCACGATGCTGGTCCGTGTTCTGTCGCTGCACGCCAGCGTAGTCGCGCGGTGCCTCCGCGTACTCACCAAACACCACGCTGAAGAGCGTGCCGGCCCGCGAAATGCTGTGCGGCACGGATGCGGCGGTGAGCGCGTCGCCCACGGCGCCGGCCACTGCATCGGCGGCGTTTGCGAGGCGATCATAGGCCGCCGCGTCGGCGAGACGGAGCGTGGTCAACCCCGCGGTGACCGCGAGCGGGTTCCCGGAGAGCGTGCCCGCCTGGTAGACGGGCCCGAGCGGGGCCAGCTGCTCCATGATCTCCGCGCGGCCACCGAGGGCGGCAAGCGGCAGCCCGCCGCCCACCACCTTGCCAAAGGTGAAGAGATCGGGCGCGATCCCCTCGGGCATGTTCTCCGATTCGATCCCCCAGTAGCCTGCGGGGCCGGCGCGGAAACCGGTGAGCACCTCGTCGAGGATCACGAGCGCGCCATGTCGGTGTGCAAGCTCGATCATGGCCTCCGTGAAGCCGGGCGCGGGCGGCACGATCCCCATGTTCGCGGCGGAGGCCTCCGCGATGACGCCGGCGATACGGTCCCCGTGCGCGGCGAAGGCTGCCTCGAGCGCAGGCAGGTCGTTGTACGGGATCACGAGCGTTTGCCCCGCGGTCTCAGGCGTCACACCGGCCGAACCGGGCAGGGCGAGCGTCGCCAGCCCAGAGCCTGCAGCGGCGAGCAGCCCGTCGGAGTGACCGTGGTAGTGCCCGGCAAACTTGACGATCAGCGGGCGTCCGGTCGCACCGCGCGCCAGCCGAATCGCAGTCATGGTCGCCTCGGTGCCCGTCGACACGAGGCGCACGCGCTCCACGACTGGCACCCGGCGGGTGATCTCCTCAGCGAGTTCGGCTTCCTCGGGCACGGAAGCGCCGAAGCCCAGGCCGCGGGCCGCCGCCTCCTGCACCGCTGCCACCACCTCGGGGTGCGCGTGGCCGAGCAGCGCGGGGCCCCACGACGCAACCAGGTCAACGTACTCGTTCCCGTCGGCGTCCGTCACGTACGGCCCTGATCCCGAAACAAGGAAGCGTGGCGTGCCGCCGACCGAGCCGAACGCGCGCACCGGCGAGTTCACCCCGCCGGGAATGACGCGGGCCGCGCGCTCCTGCAGCTGCGCACTGCGCACCGTGCGCTGCTCCTGTGCCCCGCTCATCGCTGCCACCCCGCAGCCTCGATTGCGAAGTAGCTCAGGATCGCATCGGCCCCCGCGCGCTTGATGCAGGTGAGCGATTCCGCGATTGCCGCCTCGCGGTCGATCCACCCGTTGGCGGCGGCCGCTTCGATCATCGCGGCCTCACCCGACACCTGATAGGCCCACACGGGCACCGGGCTCACCGCGGCGACATCGGCGAGCACGTCAAGCGAGGTCATGGCCGGCTTCACCATGACGATGTCGGCGCCCTCGGCGATATCGAGCTCAGCCTCGCGGAGCCCCTCGCGGCGGTTCGCAGGGTCCTGCTGGTACCCCTTCCGGTTGCCCGTGAGCTGCGAGTCGACGGCCTCGCGGAACGGCCCGTAGAACGCGGACGCGTACTTCGCGGAGTAGGCGAGAAGCGCTGTCTGCTCGTGTCCTGCAAGGTCGAGTGCCTCACGCACCGCCGCCACCTGGCCGTCCATCATGCCCGAGAGTCCGAGCAGCGCGGAGCCCGCCTCGGCCTGGGCGATCGCCATCGCGGTGTAGCGCTCGAGCGTCGCATCGTTGTCGACCTCACCGCTCGCGTCGAGCACACCGCAGTGGCCGTGGGAGGTGAACTCGTCCAGACACAGATCCGTCTGCACCACGAGCGCATCGCCCGCTTCTTCGACCACGGCGCGGGTGGCGAGATTCAAGATCCCTGCGGGATCGTCCGCCGCGCTCCCCCGCGCGTCGCGCTCGGCGGGCACGCCGAACAGCATGATGCCCCCCACCCCAGCACTCGCTGCGGCCTCTGCCACGGCACGAACCGAGTCGAGCGAGTGCTGCTGCACGCCGGGCATCGCCGAAATCGGCTGCGGTTCGCTGAGCCCCTCGCGCACGAACACCGGCAGGATGAGCTCGGCGGGGTGGACGCGGGTCTCCGCGACCAGGCGCCGCAGCGCCGGAGTGCGGCGCAGTCGGCGCGGTCGGATGCTGGGAACAAGGGTCATGCGTGTGCTCCTGAGGAATCGGGTGCGGTGGAGTGTGGAGGTGTGTGGACGGTGGGGGTCGCAGCGGAGGCGTCGACCGCCGCGGCGAGGGCGTTGAGCATGCCCGGCACTGTGTGCGACGTGGCAACGAGGTGCGGCCGGATGCCAAGCTCCGCGAGGGCCCGGGCGGTCGGCGGCCCAATCGCCACAATGCGTGCCGCTGGCGGCAGCGGCTGACACCGTACCGCGAGCTCGCGGGCCACGGAGCCGCTCGTCACGAGAATCGCGTCGATGCCTGAGTCAAGCGCAGCGCGCTCGGCCCCAGCGTGCCGCTCGGTGGGAACGGTGCGGTACGCGGTCACGCGGTCGGCGCGTTCTCCCGCTGCGGCGAGCGCGCGCTCGAAGTCGTGACCGGCGCCCGCCGCGACGGGAAGCAGCACGCGCGGCGGTTCCGCGGTGGTGCCGGAGCGGGAGTCAGTGGACTGGGGGGCGCCCGTGCTGGGGTCGGCGGAGAGCGTGGCGCTGAGCGCTTCGCCGAGCCCGCGGCCCGTGTACTCGTGCGGGGGGATGAGATCTGGCGTGAGGCCGGCCTCCACGAGCGCCTGCGCGGTCGCGGGACCCACCGCGGCAATCCGCGAGCCCGCGACGGGGCGTACCCGGGCCGCACGCAGCGCGGCGGCGCCCGCCGCGCTCGTCACCGCGAGCCAGGCGTACGCTCCACGATGCCAGCGTTCGATCGCGGCGGTGAGCGGCGCGGTGTCCGCGGGCGGCGCGGACGTGATGAGCGGGAGCACCACGGGGACACCGCCCCGGCGCCGCACCTCACGCGCGGTGACGTGCGCGCTCTCGGCGCTGCGCGGAATGAGGATGCGCAGCCCCGTGAGCGGCGGCAGAACGGGGCTGCTCATCGGGCCGGGCCGAGCGGCGCGAGTTCCGCGGCGCCGCGCGCAAGCAGGTCCGCGGCAGCGGCACGCCCCAGCCGCTCGGCGACGTCGGCGTCTGCGGCGTCCCACGGCTCGCTTGTGCGCGCGGTGAGTTCAGCGCTGCCGTCGAGCCGGTAGACGGTGGCGGTGAGGCTCAGCCGCCCCGCGCGCACGGCTGCGGTCGCGCCGATCGGTGCGGCGCACCCCGCCTCGAGCGTGCCGAGCAGCACGCGCTCGGCGGTAGCGCAGGCGCGCGCTTCGGCATCGTCGAGCGCGGCGAGCGCCGCGTCCAGGTGGGCGACCCCGCGGTCGCTCGCACGCGATTCAATTGCCAGCGCTCCCTGGCCGGGCGCGGTCGGCACGGTCGCGAGCGGGAAGCGCTCGGTAATTGCGTCGGCAAGACCCGAGCGGTCAAGCCCGGCAGCGGCGAGCACCACAGCGTCGAGGTCGACCCCCACCCGCCCCAGTCGGGTGTCGACGTTGCCCCGCAGATCGTGCACCGCAAGGTCGGGGCGCGCGGCGAGGAGCTGCGCGGCCCGGCGCGGTGAGCCCGTGCCAACGTGCGCACCGGCTGGCAGATCGGCCAGCGCGAGACCGTCGCGGGCGCACAGCGCGTCGCGTGCATCGGCGCGCACGGGGATCGCCCCGAGCGTGATGCCCGCACACGGGCCCGTGGGCAGGTCCTTCAGCGAGTGCACCGCCAGGTCGCACTCCCCCGCGAGCAGGGCCTCGCGCAGCGCGCTCACAAACACGCCCGTGCCCCCGAGCTGCGAGAGCGACTCACGAGACACATCGCCGTGCGTGGTGATGGTCACGAGCGCCACGTCGCAGCCCGTGGCAGCCGCAATGGCCTCGGACACGGTGGTCGTCTGCGCAATCGCGAGTCGGCTACCGCGCGTGCCCACTCGGATCAGCCCGGGGCGCGCAGCCTCGGCGCCGGGCGCGCGGTACACGCGGCCGCGCGGCACCGCGCGCTGCGTTTCAGCGAGGGTGGAGTCGTGCGGGGTGTGGGGCTGGGTGTTCACGCGGGGTGCCTTTCCGAGGATGGGTCGAGGGGTGTCGCCGCGCTTTCTGGCGCGGCGGAAGCGGTGTGCGCGCACACGCCGTGCGCGGTGAGCAGCTCGCGCGCAGTGCGCTGAGCGGCGGGAATCACGGCAGCAAAACCTGCACCGGATCGCCAATCGCCCGCGAGCAGCACGCCCGCCGGCGGGGTTACGGGGGTCCGCTCACCGCGGGCCGGCATCTGCCAGGTCCGACGAGCGAGGCCCTGCACCGCTTCCCGCGGCAGCGGAGCGCCGAGAATCGCGGCGGCGTCGCGGAGCGCGAGCGCGAGCGCTGCGTCGTCGTCGAGTTCAATCGTGGCGGGGGCTGCGCCGTCTCGGCCGTAGGAGAGCCGCACAAGCTCCGTGTCCTGGTGCGTGGCGTGTGGCCACTTCCGTGAGATGTGCGTCAGGGCTTTCGCGACGATCTGGGGTGAGGTCGCGTTTCCCTCCGCACCGGCAGGCCCGGCGGCGGGGCCGGTTCCAGTCGCCGCAGCGCTCACGAGCGCGCCCGTGCCGCGCGGGGCACGCACGAGTGAGGCGACCGTGGGGTGGGTCCGGTCGAGCGCCAACACCAGCACCTCGACCGTGCTCTCGGTGGCGCACTCGGCGGGGCTGCCGAGAATTGCGCGTGCCACCGATTCGGGCACGGCGAGCACCACGGCGTCGACGCGGGCGTGCACCTCGCCAGCATCGCCAAGCAGCGCGATCCCCGACTCCGTGCGGTCGAGCGCCGCAACGGGTACGCCCGTGCGAATCTCGGCCCCCGCTTCGCGCACCGCGCGCTCGAGCGCGGTCACCAGCTCAGTCATTCCACCGCGCAGGGTCGCTACGGCCCCGCCCGCGGCGCTCGTGCGGCCGCGCAGGGCACGCGCCCCGCGGGTCAGCGAGCCCGTCCGCTGCACCTCGGCTTCGAGCCCCGGCAGCACGCTGAGCGGCAGCCGCTCAGGCGGCGCGGAGTACACCCCCAGCGCGACGGGGCGCACCAGCCGATCAAGCACCGCGGCGCCCGAGCGGGCCCGGACCAGTTCGGCAATCGTCGTGCTGCCGCGGCCCACGCGTGCGGGCAGGAGCGGCTCAACCGCGGCACGGAGCGCACCGCGCAGTCCGAGCACTCGGCGGGTGGCCGAGCTCAGCGGCGCCGCCGGAATGCCCAGCGTGCCCGCGGGCGGCAGCGGCGCAGCGGCGCCATCCACTGCGGAGACGAGCCACGAGCCGAGTGGCGCAGGGGTGGCTGCACGCTCCGCGATCCCAAGCTCCCGAAGCAGTTCCGCGACGTGCCCACCGCGCGTTGCGAACGCTTCGGCCCCGATGTCTACGCGGCGGCCGGCGAGCTCAGCACTCTCGACACGCCCACCCAGCCGCTCGGCGGCCTCGCACACGAGCACCTCGGCCCCGGCGAGGGAGAGCTCGCGCGCCGCAACGAGGCCGGAAACGCCGCCGCCCACCACACCGACGCGCAGCGCCGGGCGTGCGGTGAGCGCGTCAGCTGGCATGTGCGAGCTCGACGATTCTGGTGAGCACGGCGGGGTCCGCCTCCGGCGGCACACCGTGGCCGAGGTTCAGCACGTGGCCGGGCGCGCGCTCGCCGCGCCGCAACACATCGGCAAGCTCCGCGCGCAGCACGGCCTCCGGAGCTCCGAGGAACGCGGGATCGAGGTTGCCCTGCAGCGGGAGGCGATCACCGAGACGCGCGGAGGCTTCATCGAGCGGGGTGCGCCAGTCGACGCCGAGAGCCGAGGTGCCGAGCTCTGCCATGGCCTCGAGCAGGTGACCCGAACCGACCGCGAAGTGGATCGATGGCAGCGGCCGCCCATCGGAGTCGTGCAGCTCCCGTACCGCCGAGAGCGCCGCCGCCGAGGCAGGTGCGACGTGAGCACGGTAGTCGGCAACGCCGAGCGATCCCGCCCACGAGTCGAACAGCTGCACCGCGCTCGCCCCCGCGGCGACCTGTGCCGCGAGGAACTCGCCGCTCAGCTCAGCCGTCCAGGCGAGCAGCTCGCGCCACGTCTCGGGGTCCGCATGCATAAGCGTGCGGGCACGGAGGTGATCGCGCGACGGACCACCCTCGACCAAGTACGCCGCGAGCGTGAACGGGGCACCGGCGAAGCCGATGAGCGGGGTCTCGCCGAGTTCGGCGACCGTCCGCTGCACCGCTTCCGTGATCGGGCCGAGCGCGGCGCGCAGGCGCTCAGGGGTGAACTCGGCTCGGCAGCGGGCCACATCGGCCGCCGTGCGCACGGGCTGCGCGAACACCGGGCCGCGGCCCGCGACAAGATCGACGTCCACCCCGGCGAGGAGCAGCGGCACGACGATGTCACTAAAGAACACGGCGCCGTCAACGCCGTGGCGACGCACCGGCTGCAGCGTGATCTCGCTCGCGAGCTCGGGATCGAGGCAGGCGTCGAGCATCCGCGTCGTTGCGCGAATCTCGCGATACTCCGGCAGCGAGCGGCCAGCCTGGCGCATAAACCAGACGGGGGTGCGCTCGGGTCGATCGCCGCGCAGCGCCCGCACGAGCGGGGCTGCGGCCGTTCGACCGGTGACGAGCGGGTGCTCGGCGGGGAGGGGGGACCCACCGGGCGCACGGGGCACCGATGCGTCTGATCGGTTGGTGGGCTCGGAGGAGGCTGGCTGCGCGTTCATCAGACGTGATGGTACCCCACACATCTGATGTGAAAGATCAGATGTGTCAGCTACGATGCTTTCCGGCCCCACCGGACCACTGTACTTCGATCAGGAAGCCGCCCATGCTGCTCGCCCTTTCTCTGGACCACCGAGGCTCCGCGCTCCCCCTCCGCGAGGCGGTTGCGCGACGCGAAGCGGAGATCACCTCCGAGTTTGCTGAGTTCTGCGCGGGCTCCGTTGTGCTCGCCACTTGCAATCGCTTCGAGCTGTACCTCGACGCGGGGCGCGACACCCCAGAGTTCCCCGCGGCGGCGCTCGCCCGACTGGCGCAGATCGCGGAGCTGCCCGAGGACGAGCTCACCGCGGCCGCCCGCGTTGCCAGCGATGTGGCGGCGGCCGAGCATCTCTTCGCGGTGGCGAGCGGGCTCGAGTCCGCAGCACTCGGCGAGGAGGAGATCGCGGGTCAGGTGCGCCGCGCGCACACCGCAGCGCGCTCGGCGCAGACCGTGACCGACCGCCTCGAGCGGGTGTTCCAAACGGCGACCCGCACGTCCCGCGCGGTGCGCGAGCGCACGGGGGTGCGCGAGGCCGGCCAGTCGCTCGTGCGCCTGGCGCTCGTTCTCGCGGAGCGCCGCATCGCCGCGTGGGAGGACGCGGAAGTTGTCCTCGTTGGCACCGGCGCGTACGCCGGCGCGACCGTCGCCGCCCTGCGCGATCGCGGCGCCCGGCGCATCAGCGTGCACTCACCGTCCGGCCGCGCCGAAGCGTTCGCCGAGTCGCACGGGCTCACCGCCGTCGCGCCGCACGGAGTCGGGCAGGCGCTCGCCGCCGCCGATCTGGTGGTGGCGTGCAGCGCGGCGCAGGATCCCCTGCTGGGGGCGGCGGACTTCGCGCACCCGACCGCGCAGGAGCGCCTGCTTCTCGACCTCGGGATGCCGCGCAACATCGCCCCCGACGTTGGCGCGCTGCCCGGCATCGAACTGCTCGACCTCGATACGGTCGCGCGCCACATCCCGATCCCCGAGCTGAGCGCGGAGGCCGAGGCGCGGTCGCTCGTGCGGGCCGCCGCTGCAGAGTTCGCGACCGATCAGGCCGAGCGCGCCATCGCCCCCACCGTGAGCACGCTGCGCGGGCACGTGCTCGGCCTGCTCGAGGACGAGCTGTGCCGCGCGCGCAAGGGCTCCCCCGCTGGCGAGGCGCCCGACGCTGACGGCAACACGGACGCTGTTGCCGCGGAGGTGGAGGCCGCGCTCCGGCGTTTCACGGGCAGGCTGCTCCACGAACCCACGACCCGCTTGCGCGCGCTCGCGCGGGCCGGGCGTGCTGATGAGGCGCAGGCCGCAGCCCACGCGCTCTTCGGCATCGAGCATCCCCGCCCCTAACCCCTTCAATCGGGGCAGGGGCGGCGGGTCAGGAGTCGCGGCGGTCAGCGACCACGCGTCCGCGGCGCAGCGTCAGCACGTTGCGGGTACGCCAGATCTCACTCTCGGGCGCCGCGAAGGGATCCCGATCTGCGAGTGCGAGATCCGCGAACGCGCCGACCTCAAACCGACCCGCACCCGGGGTGCCGAGCAGCTCGTGCGAGCCCCGCGTGTACCCGTCGAGCGCCACGGCGAGCGGAAGCGCCTCCGCGGGAAGCAACGGCTCACTGTCTGCCTCTCCCGGTGCGCGCCGGTTCACCGCAACGTGAAGCGCCTGCCACGGATCGGGGGTCGACACCGACCAGTCCGAACCGAACGCGAGCTCGGCGCCACTGCGCAGCAGCGAGCCGAAGGGATACTGCCAGCCGGCACGCTCCTCGCCGAGAATCGGGAGGGTGAGTTCCACCATCTGCTCCTCAAGCACGGCCCACAGCGCCTGACAGTTCGCGGTGACGCCGAGCTCCGCGAAGCGCGGAATATCCACCGGGTCGACGACCTGCAGGTGCGCGATGTGGTTGCGCACACCCGCTCGATCCCGTTCAGGCACCGCAGCGACGGCGTCGAGTGCGTAGCGAGCGGCCCGATCCCCAATCGCGTGGAAGTGGGCGTGAAAACCCCGCGCATTCAGCTTCGGCACGAGCGCCTGCAGGTCCTCGGCGCTGAAGTACGCGAGCCCACGATCCACCGTGCCGCCGGCGCAGTCGCAGCCGCCCACATACGGCTCGTTCATCGCCGCGGTGAGGTTCTCGGCGACACCGTCGACCATGATCTTCGCGGTGTCGGCGCGGAAGCCGTGCGCGGCGGCAGCGGCCCGGCGGCGCTCAAAATCGGCGACGACTGCATCGGCGTCGATGGGCGAATCGGGATCTGAGAGGGAGCGCGTCACCCACAGCGCCCCCGAGACATCAGCGTCGATTCCGGCCGCCATCTCAGCGGTGTAGGCCGCCGTGACGTCGGGGTATCCCGCGTACTCCCCTAGGATCGCCTCCTGCCACGCCGTCACACCGTACCCGTGCAGCACCGCTTGACCGCGGAGGAGGCCGGCGCGGCACTCGTCGATTGTGGTGGGCGGCAGCACATGGGAGAAGAGCTCCTGCGCCCCCTCGTGCATCGTGCCACTCGGCGTCCCATCTGCGTGGCGCTCGAAGCGCCCATCTGCCGGGTCCGGCGTATTCGCGTCGATCCCGGCGATCTCAAACGCGCGCGAGTTCGCCCAGGCCCCGTGATGATCGGCGTTGATGAGAAACACCGGGAGGTCAGGGCATGCCGCGTCGAGCGCCTCACGCGTGGGTGCGCCGCCCGGGAAGTGCGCCATGCTCCAGCCGCCGCCGAGCACCCAGTCACCGTCGTGCGCTGCAGCGTACTCGGCGATGCGCGTGAGCGTTTCCTCGCCGCTCGCGCTGTCGCTGAGCTCCAGCCTGCCGAGTTCCACTCCCCCGAACACGGTGTGCACGTGCGCGTCGGCGAAGCTCGCGTGGAGCAGCCCACCCGCAGCGTCGATGCCCGTGGCATCGGCGGCTTCGGGCAGCGCCGCAATTGCCGTGCTCTCCCCAATTGCAGCAATCACGCCGTCGGAAATGAGCACGCCGCGGCCCGAAACCGGGGCGCCACCGAGGAAGGCGGTCGCGTTCGTGATGAGGATGCGCTCGGTCATGCGCCTGCTCCAATCGAGTCGGCCGCGGGAGCGGCGGGGGTGGTCCGTGCTGCGTCGGCAGCGGGGGTCTGGCTCTCGCGCGGCTCGTCCGGATTACCCCGACGCCCGCGTTCAGCAAAGCTCGACGCGTAGACGATCAGCGCGCCGGTCGCGGCGGCAAGGATCGTCATCACGGTGGCGAGCACGCCGGTGCCGAAGCGGTCGAAGAGCTGGGTCGCGACGAGAGGGCCGAGTGCCACACCCACCACGTACACCCCGTTCACGAGCACGCTGACGCCGCCATCACGCGAGAGCGACGCGGCAAGGCCGAACACGAGCGGCAGCATCGCCCCAAACACGAAGCCCCACACCGCGCTCGAGGTCGCATACATCACCGGGGTGGCCAGCACGATCAGCCCGAGCTTCGCGAGCGCGCTCACCGAGAGCAGGCCGGCGAGGGTCGCGGTGCGACCGAACCAGCGGTGCAGGAACGGCGCGATGAGCGCACCGCCCAGACCGCAGAACACGGACAGCGAGAAAATCATGGGAACGAAGCTGTCGGAGACCTGCATTTCGCTCTCGCCGACGATCACGCCGACGAGGCCATACACCCCGTCGTCGGTGATCGACCAGGCACCAAAGCCGAGCGCCAGCAGCCACCCGATGCGACGGGTGCGCTGCTCGGCCGGCGTGATTGCGGCCTTTGCCGCGCGTACAGCGGCGGGGGCGGGCGGTGCCGCGTCGCCGGCGGACGCCGCTGAGGCGACCGTTCCCACGACCGACACCACCGCGGTCTCCTCCGGCAGGCGGGGCAGCCACTGCGCACCGATGAAGCCGAGGATGCCGGGGATCGCGAGAATTAGGAAGAGCTCGCGCACGCCGCCGCCCACGAGCGGGATCGTGAGGAAGGCCACTGCGACAACGAAGCGGTTCACGGTCATCACAATGGTGGTCGCTCGATCGGGATCCGGCGTTGCCGACACCGCCGCCGTCGCGGCCGAGATCACGAGTCCCGACCCCACGCCGCCAGCGATGAGCGCGGCCATGCTGACACCAGCAACGGGCCAGATGGCGCCTGAGGCAAAGGCGAGAATCATGATTGCCAGGCCAACTCGCGCGATGATCACGCGGTTGCCGCGCTGCACGGCACGGCGGGAAGAGAGCACTGCGACCGCATTCGCCAGGGTCATCCCGGTCGCCACCGCTCCCGCGGTCGTCACGGAGACGTCGAGCTGGTAGACAAGCTTCTCGACGATCGAGGGCACGAGGTTTGCGGGCAGGAGCGCAAACACCCAGGTGGTGATGAGCGCACCCATCGCGGGTGCGCCGGCGCGCGCCACGCTGGTGTGGGTTCGGGACATGAGGGGCCTTCCTCTTCGTTGGGGTGGAGCCGTGGGGTGTAGGTATGTGAGGCGCAACGGTGCGCGGGCTACTCAGAGCGTGGGATCGGACGTCGGCGGCGCATCTCTGAGCAGCCCCGCGAGCAGGTCGTCGAGCGTGGAGAGCAGGTGGGCGCGCCGGTCGACGTCTTCGGGCAGCGTGGCGAGCGCGGCACTCAGTCGAGGGTGCGCCGTCGCCGAAACTTCGCCCGCCTGGAAGGGCGGGGCGAGGAGGTCAAACGCCGCCCCGATGACGATCGCGTCGATCGTGCCGATGAGCGGCAACACCCGGTCGTCCGGGATGCCGAGGCTGTGCAGCGTGGCCGCGAGATCCTCGTAGAGCCAGGTGAGCTCATCGTCCTGGAAGGGCTCGGTGATCAGGTAGGGCACGAGCGCCGGGATTTCGGCAGCAAAGACCGCGTACGAGCGCACGATGAGCGAAAGCCGTTCGCGCCCCAAGCTGTCGCCGAGTTCTTCGCGCAAGCGCTGAATCCAGTCGCGGCGCAGCAGGTGCACAATCGCACCCTTTGAGGGCACGTGGTGGTAGATCGAGGAGACGCGCACGTCGAGCTCGCGGGCGAGCTGAGCGAGCGTGAAGTCGCCGTCAGCACTCAGGCGACGCACCGCGTCAAGAATGCGGGCTTCGCTGAGCAGCGGGGTGTGCGGTCGCGCCATTGCGGGTCCAATCGTCGGGGTATCCCCACCATAATCGAACGCCGCTCGGTTGAGCAAACCGAACGTCGCTCGATTTACTCCTCCCCACCCCGTCCGCTCCCCACCCCACCGATTCGGGGTCACTTCGGCAGGGTGTCGCGAGTCCCGCACACCCGACACCCTGCCGAAGTGACCCCGATTCGAGGGACAGGGGAACAGAGAGGCGGGGGACGTCGGTGGCCCGCGCTATGCTCACATCACCGGGCTCTCGCCCTCACCCCGACGATCGGAGCACCCCATGACCGGAGTCACCGCCGCAGGCATCGAGATCGACCGCACCACCACCGCGCAGCCGGAGGCCGTGTTCGCGGCGTTCAGCGAGGCCGCTGCCTTTGCGCGTTGGTTTGGTGGCCCGGATGTCGAGGTACCGGCCGACCGCCTGGACTTTGACGCCATCGAGGGCGGCACGTGGACCGCCACGATGATCCTGCCCGATGGCAACACCATCGACTGGGCCGGCAGCTTCGTCGAGGTCGCCCCGCCGCACCGTTTCACCTTCACACTCACCGACCAGCCGGGGCCCGACGCGCTCCAGGTTCCGGTTGCGGTCGGCATCATGCCCGCGGATGGCGGCGCGTCCATCCACCTGACGCAAGAGACCCCCGACTTTCCGCATGAGCAGAAGGCCGCAACGCTGGAGGGGTGGCAGCTGTTCATCGACGAGGTGCTGCGGATCGCTGAGGCGGCGTAACGCGCCGCGCACACAACACCACGCGGAGAGCACAGCGTTGCCCGCAAACAGCACAACGCCCCCGGATCTGCGATCCGGGGGCGTTGTGTAATTCCAAGGTGTGATGTGAGCACTGGTGGAGCCGCGGGGAATTGAACCCCGGTCCACTTCGATGATTCCATGCCTTCTACGGGTGTAGTTCGTGCAAGCGTTCTACTCGGCCTCGCCCTTTGTCACGAACACCTAGTGCGACAGGCCCAGCCTCAGAAAAAGTCCCCACACGCCCTGAGACGCAGCGTGCGAGCAAGCCCTCTAGATGACGCCAGGAAACCGGGGCGAAGGCGTACCCGGCCTGACGGACTCGGTCTCGTGCTTAGGCAGCGAGAGCGAAGTCGGTGCGCTTAGAAGTTGCACCTATTGATTGCGAAGGGCGTTAACGAGATAACTTCGCGTCCTCGACCCGCTTCTCACAGTCTCAAATCGACGTGTCGAAACCGATCGGCCCCCTGTGACACCGAACCCGGTGCACATTTGGGGTGTTCACATCACACTCTGGAATTATCACCCGACGCGTGCGCCGGAACACTCATTCTAGCACCGCGCACCCAAGAACGCTCACTGCCCACGTCCGCTCTCCGCGAAGCTCGCAGCTCACAATTCACAGTGGCGAACGGAGCCCCAGCGTCCAGCCGCACACATCGGCGACAAACCCGCCGTACGCGGGCTCCTCAAGCACCGCAGGGCTGTTCGCGTACGCCCCCAAACCGTCGACGGCCATCCAGATCCGAATACACGCGGCCCGCGGATCCGCAGCGGCGAACTCGCCCGCCGCGTTTCCAGCCTCAATGAGCGCGGTCAGCCGATCCTCGTCGAGGCCCTCCTGCTGGGCAATGGCTTCCGCGAGCGCGGGCTGGAATCGTGCGAGGTGGCGCGCATTCAGCCACAGCCTGCCGAGCGCGCGAGCCTCGACACTCTCCACGCGCGCCACGAATTCAGCAAGACGCGCGCGCGGCGCCCCTGAGGCAACGAACAGCCGATCCCGCTCGCGCGAGACCGCACGAGCGAATGCCTCACCCACGAGCTCCCCGACCACCGGGAAGTAGTGGCCGATCAGCCCCGGGCGCACGCCAAGCCCCGCCGCAACCTCGCGCAGGGTGATGCGCTCAAGCCCCTCTGCGAGCGCGATGCGCGACGCCTCCTCGAGGATCTCTTCGCGCCGCTCCCCCGGAGCCTTGCGCACGCGCGTGGCAGGCTCAGCCGCCGCGCCGGGCTCGGGCCGCGTCATCCGCTGACCCGGGTTTGCCACAGCGCGCCGCACGACGCTAGTCACCCATCTGGTTGCGCTGGCGCATGGCGCGCTCAGCCTCGCGAGTGTCCTGGCGCTCGCGGAGCGTCTGTCGCTTGTCGTATTCCTTCTTGCCCTTTGCGAGCGCGATCTCAACCTTTGCGCGGCCATCCAGGAAATATAGGCGCAGCGGCACGATCGTCATGCCGCCCTCCCGGGTCTTCTGGTACAGCTTGTCGATCTGCTGCCGGTGCAGCAGCAGCTTCCGCTTGCGGCGCGGCGCGTGATTCGTCCACGAACCGTTCAGGTACTCGGGAATGTACGCGGCGTCGAGCCACGCCTCGCCCCGCTCGATGAACACGTAACCATCGACGAGCGACGCGCGCCCCATGCGCAGCGACTTCACCTCGCTGCCGGTGAGCACCATCCCCGCCTCGTAGGTGTCGAGAATGTGGTACTCGTGCCGGGCCTTCTTGTTGGAAGCAATCAGCTTCTCGCCGGTCTCCTTGGGCACGGTCACATCCTCTCTCGGGTGGTGCGCGCCGGGCGCGCGCAAGGATCCAGCCTAGCGGAGCGCGGGATGCAGCGCACCCCACGCCCCGCGCGGCTGTTCGCGCTGGTGCTTCGCCCCGCGCTAGACGCGGAGGTAGCGCGTGATCGCGATCTTCGCGGCGATCGCAGAGAGCACCACGCCCACCAGGATCAAGATCGGCGGCACGATGAGCGACTGCTCAACCGTGATGTAGCTCGTAAACGGCACTTCCTTCACGAGGAAGCCCTGCACGAAGAACTTCACGATCGCCACGGACGCGGCGCTCGCGAGCACCGCACCAATCAATGCCGCAATGATGCCTTCAAGGATGAACGGGGTTTGAATGAAGCGGTTCGACGCGCCAACGAGACGCATGATCCCAATCTCCCGACGCCGCGAGTATGCGGACAAGCGGATCGTGGTCGAGATCAGCAGCATCGCCGCGACGAGCATCAGTCCAGCAATCGCGATGGCGGTGTAGCTCGCCACCCCGAGGAAGAGGAAGATCCGATCGAGCAAGCTGCGCTGATCGGACACGCTCTGCACCCCGGGAATCCCGGTGAAGGTCTCGGTGATGATGTCGGAGCGCGAGGGATCAGTGAGCTTCACCCAGAAGGTCTGGTTCAGCTGCTCGGGCTTCGTAATGTCGACGATCGGGTTGCCCTCGAACTGCTTCTTGAACTCCTCGAACGCCTGCTCGTGCGTCACGAAGAAGTAGTCGTCAACATAGGGCGCGAGCGTGTCAGACTTCAGCGCGGCTTCGACCGCGGCGATCTCCTCCTCGCCCGCGTCCGCGCCTGAGCAGGTAGCGCTCTGATCAGCGTCCGTGCAGAGGTAGACGGCCACCTGCGCACGGTCGTACCAGAACGTCTTCATCTGCTGCACCTGCAGCTGCATGATGATCGCGGCGCCCACGAAGGTGAGCGACACAAACGTCACGAGGATCACCGAGATGACCACGGACATGTTGCGGCGCAGGCCATTCCAGACCTCGCCGAGCACGAGCCCCACTCTCATCGAACCGGCCCCACATCTGTCTGATCGTCATCGTTACGGTCGAGCCCGAGGTGCGCGGCGAGGTTGCCGGTCTCGGACATTTCAATGGGGTCGAGCGGACGCCCCGGATCCAGGAACGCGGGAATCCGCTTCGCCTGCGGGCCACCATCGGCGCGCACTGTCTGGTCGAAGTCGGTGCCGTCGATCTCATCGTCTTCCGGCCCGAACGGCTGCGGCTCCTCGAACACCGAGGCTTCGGGGCCACGCGGTTCGGGTGCCTGCGGCGCCTGCGGCTCCGCAATGACGGGAACCGCGGGAAGCGTCTCGGGGTCAACCGGCTCGGCAGGCTCGGCCGCAACGGTCTCTCGATCGGGATCGCGAAGCGCCGAGTCAGCAGCCTCTGCTGCACGCGCAGACTCGTCGGGAACAGGAGCGGCCTCGGGGGTGGCCTCAGGCGCGGAGACTGCGTTCGAGGGTGAGCCCTGATCCGAAGCTGCGGGTTCCGTACCAGCTCCCCCGTGGGCGAGCGCCGCTGCGCCCGCGGTGGCGACAGCGGCAGCGCGCGCGATCTCCTCGGGTGCGAGCGCCGCGCGCACCACAGCCTCGGTGGTGCGCAGCACCTGCACGCCGGCCGCAGAAAGGTCAGCGACCGGGATCGATGCGGTCTCGCCGTAACCGCCGCCCACCTCGTCGCGCACAATAACACCCTGCGAGAGCTCGACCACGCGCTGCTGCATGATGTCCACGAACGTGGCCTCGTGCGTCGCCATGACGACGGTGGTGCCCGCTGCGTTGATCGCGCGGAGCAGCTGCATGATGCCGAGACTCGTCGCCGGGTCGAGGTTGCCCGTCGGCTCATCGGCGAGGAGGATCGCCGGCTTGTTCACGATGGCGCGCGCGATCGCGACACGCTGCTGCTCACCGCCCGAGAGCTCGTGCGGGTAGCGCTTCGCCTTATTCGCGAGACCGACCATCTCGAGTGTGTCGGGGACGGCCTCCTGGATGAAGCCGCGCGACTTGCCGATCACCTGCAGCGAGAACGCCACATTGTCGTACACGGTCTTGTTCGTGAGCAGGCGGAAGTCCTGGAACACCGTGCCCAGGTTGCGCCGGAAATACGGCACCTTTCGCGAGGAGATCTTGCTGAGGTCCTGCCCCAGCACGTGGATCTTGCCCGCGCTGGGCTGGTCCTCGCGCAGGATGAGGCGCAGGCAGCTTGACTTGCCGGAACCGGACGCGCCCACGATAAACACGAACTCGCCACGGTCGACCTGCAGGTCGATACCGTCGAGCGCTGGTTTCGCGGTGCCCCGGTACTTCTTGGTGACGTTCTCAAAGAGGATCATGACGATTCGACCCTACGCCCCCAGCGCGCGCGCCCGCTGCAGGCGCGCTGGGATACGCGGGGACCTCTCGGTTTCGCGGCGCCCAACCAGCACAGCGCAGCCGAGCGCGGGTTGATCCGCGGAGCAGCTAGTCCTTCTTGAGCGAGCGCCAGCGGATACCGGCCGCGATGAACCCGTCGAGATCCCCGTCGAACACGGCGTCGGGCTGCGACGACTCGTGGCCCGTGCGGAGGTCCTTGACGAGCTGCTGACCGTACAGGAAGTAGGAGCGGATCTGGTCACCCCAGCTGGCGGTGACGCTGCCGGCGAGCTCCTTCTTCTTGGCGGCCTCCTGCTCGCGCTGCAGGAGGAGCAGGCGGGTCTGGAGCACGCGCATCGCGGCGGCACGGTTCTGGATCTGCGACTTCTCGTTCTGCATCGACACGACGATGCCGGTCGGGATGTGCGTCAGGCGCACCGCCGAGTCCGTCGTGTTCACCGACTGTCCGCCGGGGCCCGAGGAGCGGTACACGTCCACGCGAATCTCGTTCTCGGGGATCTCGACCTGCGTCGCCTCCTCGAGCAGCGGGATCACCTCGACGCCGGCGAAGCTCGTCTGGCGCTTGTCGGCCGAGCCGAACGGGCTGATGCGCGCGAGGCGGTGTGTGCCGGCCTCGACCGAGAGCGTACCGAAGGCGTACGGGGCATCCACCTCGAAGGTGGCCGACTTGATTCCTGCGCCCTCCGCATAGGAGGTGTCGAGCATCTTCGTCTTGTATCCGCGGTGCTCCGCCCAGCGCAGGTACATGCGCAGCAGCATCTCTGCAAAGTCGGTGGCGTCGTCGCCGCCGGCGCCCGAACGAATCGTGACGACCGCAGACCGCTCGTCGTACTCCCCCGAGAGCATGGTCTGCACCTCGAGGTTCTGAATGACCGTCTCGAGCGCTGCGAGTTCCGCGGTTGCCTCGGCGCCCGACTCCTCGTCCTCCATTTCGAGGGCGAGCTCGACGAGCACCTCGAGGTCGTCGAGGCGGGATTCGACGGCGCGCAGTCGCTTCACCGTTGCCTGGCGGTGCGACAGTCCGCTCGTCACCTGCTGCGCAGCGGCGGGGTCGTCCCACAGATCCGGCGCCGCGGCCTGCTCCTCGAGCTCCACGATCTCGCGATCCAGCTTTTCGAGGTCGAGCACGGCGGCGATGTCTGCGTAGGTTGCGCGCAGCGAACGGATGCGGGCGCTGAAATCAAGTTCGAGCATGATCCTCGAGTCTACCGCCCTGCGCCCCTGCTCCGACGTCGCTTTCTCACGCTGGCGCCGCGGACACATGCCGCGGCGGGCCCACGCGGCGCGGGATCAGATCACTGCGTCGCTCTCGTGCAGCACGGGCGCCGCAGCTGGCGCCGCCCCGCGGGCGGCGGCCAGCACCTTGACGGCGGTGACGAGATCCGCTTCTGGCGCGGTGAACGGGAGCCGCACGAAGCGCTCGAAGACGCCCGGGCTCCCAAAGCGCGGTCCGGGCGTGAGCCGCACGCCGCGGCGTGCGGCCTCGCGGCTAAGCGCCGTGCTGCGCTGCTCACCGATATCCACCCAAGTGCACACGCCTCCCGCCGCGGGGCTTGCCGCCCACCCCGGCAGGCGGGCCGCGATCTGTTCGGAGAGCACCCGGTGCTTGGCGGTGAGCTCGCGGCTGCGGTCGGCGAGGATCTCGTCGTAGCGTTCGAGCGCGAGGGCCGCCGTTGCCTGCTCCCACGCGCCCGTGCCGAGGTCACTCACGCGCCGGGCGGCCTCGAGCCGCGCAATCAACTCGGGCGTCGCCCGGATCCACCCGACCCGCAATCCGCCCCACACCGTCTTCCCCAGGGACCCAATCGTGATGATGGCGTCTCGCTGGTGCGGCAGCTCGGCGGCCGCGGCGAAGGGTTCGACCAGGCGCGACTCCCCGAGCACGAGCTCTGCCGTGGTCTCGTCAGCGATCACGTGCGTGCCGGCGGCGCTGAGCGCATGGATCAGGTGGCTGCGCAGCTCGCGCGGCATGCTGAGCCCCGTCGGGTTGTGATGATCCGGGATCAGGTACGCGAGGCGCGGCGCCACCCGCGCGGCGATGTCGAGCATTGCGGCCGCATCGTAGTCGAGACGACCAACGGGCAGTTCGGCCACAAGCGCACCCGTTGCGGCGAGCGCCTCGCGCGCGTGCGGGTAGCTCGGCGATTCGATGAGCGCGCGGTCACCACGGGCAAGCAGCGTGCGCGCGACGAGGAAGATCGCGTGCTGCGCGCCGAGCGTCACCATGATCTGCTCGGGCGAGGTGGCGAGCCCGCGCCGGGTGAAGCGCTCGGCGATCGCTTGCCGCAGCTCGGGCAGCCCGACGGTGTCGTAGCCCGGCTGCGCAAATAGCCCGGGGAACTCGGTGGTGGCGCGCGCTCCCAGCGCTGGGAGCCCCTCCCACCCGGCGGGGCAGGCGGTCGAGAGATCGACGTGCAGCTCTCCCCCGGGCTCCTGCAGCGAGGGCCCACCCTCAGGGCGCGGGGCTCGCACGACCGTGCCGGATCCGCGGCGCGACAGAGCGGTGCCGCCCTCGCGTAGACGACGGTAGCCCGCGGCAACCGTCGTGCGGCTCACCCCCAGCGCCTCGGCGAGCGGCCGCTCGGCGGGAAGCGCGGTGCCCGCGGGGATCGCGCCGTCGCGCACGAGCAACCCGATGCTGTCGCTCAGCTCCTCGTACCCGTGGCCCGCGCCACGCCACTCCCCAAGCAGCTGGGAGAGCCGACGTGCGGAGAGTCGCTGCGCAATCATGGGGCCACTATACGCAGATTGGCATCTTGAGCACCAGGCCAAAATGAAGTGGACTGATCCACATGCTTGCACGACTCTCACGACTCATCCCCGGACTCCTCCTTTACGGCATCGCCGACGCGTTCATGATTCGCGCGGCCGTCGGAGTCGACTCGTGGACGGTCTTTGGGCAGGGCGTCGCGCTGCACACCGGACTGAGCATCGGCCTCCTCACGAACATCATCGGGCTCTGCGTGCTCCTCCTCTGGATCCCTCTCCGCCAGCGCCCCGGCCTCGGCACCATCCTGAACATCCTGCTCGTCGGGCCGGGAATCGACCTGGGCCTCTGGCTGCTCCCTGCTCCCGAGGCCTTGTGGGCGCGCATCGCGTTCTTCGCGATCGGCCTGCTCCTTCTCGCGGTCGCGAGCGGCATCTACATTGGCGCACACCTCGGCCCCGGCCCGCGCGACGGTCTCATGACCGGCATCCACGCTCGCTTTGGCACCCCGCTCTGGATCGGCCGGACGGGCGTCGAGCTCACCGTGCTGCTGATCGGCTGGCTGCTCGGCGGCAACGTCGGCCTCGGGACAGTCGCGTTCGCGCTGCTCATCGGACCGCTGTGCGGGATCACGCTGCCGCTCTTCGATCCCGAGCGACGACGCGCGGACCGCCTCGCTCGCGCGGCCGCGGCCGACCCGGCGCGTTCTGCCACCCCTACCGGCGAGATCCCGCTCCCCGCGTAGCGCGTGCACGGCAAAACGGCGGCGGCCCCCGCAGATCTCTCTGCGGGGGCCGCCGCCGTTCGCACGCGAACTAGTCGAGCTCGTCGACCGGCACCTTGTTGTAGCCGGTGACGGGCTGGCTCTCGTCGAAGCCGGCGACCTTCCGCTTGAAGCCCTTCGTGAGGAACACGAGGTATGCCAGTCCGATGAGGGTCCAGATCACACCGCCGATGAGCGCGTCAGCGTGGAGGTTCGCCCACAGCACGCCGGTGAGCGCCGTGCCGATGCCGGGCATCACAATGAACTTGAAGATGTCACCCGGGGTCTTGCGGCGACCCTGGCGAATCGCGAACCAGGCGATCACCGAGAGGTTCACGAATGTGAATGCGATGAGCGCGCCGTAGTTGATGAACGCGGCGATCATCTCGAGCGTGAACGCGATGGCGAGCAGGCACACGAGGCCGGTCAGCACGATGTTGAAGGTCGGGGTGTGCGTCTTCGGGTTGATGTAGCCGAAGAACTTCTTCGGGAGCACGTTGTTGCGGCCCATCACGAGCAGCATGCGCGACACCGAGGCGTGCGAGGCGAGACCCGACGCGAGGGTCGCGGCGAAGCCGGCCGCCGTGAGCACGGCCTGCAGCACCGGGCCACCAACGAAGTTGCCGATGAGCGGCAAGGTCGAGTCCTCGACATACTGCATGTCGCCGCCCGGCGCGAAGACCTCCCAGTCAGGGAAGCGCAGCTGGGTGAAGTAGCCCGCGATGAGGAAGATCGCACCGCCGAGCACCACGGTGAGCAGGATGGCCCGGGGCACAATCTTCGGGCTCTTCGCCTCCTCGACGTACATGGTCACCGCGTCGAAGCCGATGAAGGAGAAGCAGACAATCGTGGCGCCCATGAGCACGGCACCCATCGTGACCCCGTCATGAATGAACGGCTGCATCGACGCGACCGAGCCGACGCCCTCGCCACCCGCGAGCTGCGCCCACACCATCACCACGAACACCGTCATGACGATGATCGAGAAGACGAGCAGAATCATGTTGACGTTCGAGGTGCCGCGCATCGTGAGGTAGATGACCCCCGTGACGAGGATGCAGTAGAGCACCACCCAGATCCAACCGGGGATCCCGGGGAACACGGCCTCAAGGTAGCTGCGGATGATGAGGCAGTTCACCATGGGCAGCAGCATGTAGTCGATGAGCGACGTCCAGCCGACGATAAAGCCGACGTTCGGGTGCATCGACTCCTTGACGTAGGTGTACGCGGAGCCTGCGCTCGGGATCGCTCCCGCCATCTTGCCGTAGCTGACCGCGGTGAACACCATCACGATGAGTGCCACGAGGTATGCGAGCGGCACAACATTGTTCGTGTCGCGAGCCACCATGCCGAAGGTGTCAAACACCACGGTCGGCGTCATGTAGCCGAGGCCGAGGCCGACGATTGCCCACAGGCCGAGGTTCCGTTTGAGCGACCCGCCGCGCTTGGCAGCAGGCATCAACGTCTTCGTCATGTGCTCTCCTCAAAAAAGAAGGGTCGCACCGGGGCCTCTGCGCCTCGCTGCGACATGGGGTGGAGTGGGATCGTGTCCCGCCGGCACTTATCCTCCACCCGCGAGCCTCCTGACGCAAAAGGACACCCGGGGGGCCGAAGATTCTTCGGCCCCCCGGGTGCAGCGTTATCGCAGATCACAGCGCTACTGGCGCTGCAACCGCTTTTGCTTGTTGATGTTCACCATCTGCACAATGATCACCAGCGCAAGCGCGCCGAAGAACACGATGGATGCGAGCACGTTCGCCTGCGCGGGCACGCCCTTCAGCGCGGACACGTAGATGAACTTCGGGAAGGTGGTCGCCGTGCCCGAGTTGAAGTTCGTGATGATGAAGTCATCGAACGACAGCGCGAAGCTGAGCAGCGCAGCACCGATGATGCCCGGCATGAGCATTGGAAGTGTGATGCGCCAGAACACCTGGCCGGGTGACGCGTAGAGATCTCGCCCTGCTTCTTCGATCGCCGGGTTCAGGCTCGCAACGCGCGCCTTCACCGCCACCACCACGTACGAGATGCAGAACATCGTGTGCGCGAGGATGATCGTGCCGAGGCCCTTCTCCACACCGGCGAGCAGGAACTGCGCGGCGAGACCGGCTCCGAGCACCACCTCAGGGGTTGCCATCGGGGTGAACAGGAGCAGGCTGATCGTCGAGCGGAACTTGAAGCGGTACCGCACGAGGGCGAGCGCGATCATCGTGCCGAGCACCGTTGCGATCACGGTAGCGACGACGCCGACGAGGATCGAGTTGCCGAACGCTGTACACACCTGCGGAGCGCCACACGGGTTCTGCCAATTGTCGAGCGTGAAGCCACGCCACAGGATGTTGTTGCGCCCCGCATCGTTGAACGAGAACACGATCACATGGACGATCGGGATCAGCAAGTAGATGAGCGCGATCGAGGCAACGACGGGTACGAACGCCTTGCCGAGAGTAAAGCCCTTCACAGCAAATCCTCCGCCCCGCTCTTGCGCACGTAGCTCGCAACAATCACGAGAATCACCACCATCAGGATGATCGACAGCGTTGCCGCCATCGGATAGTTCTGTGTTTGCAGGAAGTTCGACTCGATCACGTTGCCGATCATGGTCGTCGACGTGCCACCGAGGAACTCTCGGGATGCGTTCACGTAGTCACCGGACATCGGGATGAAGCTGAGCAGCGTTCCCGATACGACGCCCGGCATCGACAGCGGCAGGGTGACCCGCCGGAACGTCGTCACCGGTGAGGCGTACAGATCCGATCCCGCTTCGAGGAGCCGCAGGTCGAGCGCCTGCAGCGAGGAGAACATCGGCAGCACCATGAACGGAATGAAGTTGTAGACCAAACCGAAGATCACGGAGAAGTGCGTGCCGACGAGCTCACTCGGCAGGATCGACTTCCACGCGAGGGTGCGCAGCAGGAAGCTGATGAAGAACGGAGCGACCACCAGGATCAGCAGGATTCCCTGCAGCATGGGCCGCGAACGCACCTTCACCCCGATGAGGTACGCCACCGGGTAGCTGATGCAGAGCCCAATGATCGTCGCCACGATCGCATAGATAAAGGAGCGCAGCAGGTGCGGCCAGTACTCCTGGAGCGCGGCCCAGTAGTTCGAGAACTGCAGCGCAGCCACGTACTGGCCGATGCCTCCGCTGTCAGCGGGCGCCTGCAGCGACGTGATCGCCAGCTGCACGAACGGCGCCACAAAGAACAACAGCATGTAGGCAATGCCGGGGGCAAGCAGCAGGAGCGCAACCCAGCCCCGCTTGCGCGGAGCCTGTTCGACAGCCTGCGTGTTGCCCGAAAAGGCGGTAAAAGCCATAGCCTCTCCCCCTTCGCTACCCGAGCGCCGCCTGGGCGGCAATCGCCCGGGTGGAATCCTCGGTGGTGAGCGCGCCCGTGTCGAGCCGGTCATCGGCAAGCCCGAAGGTGTGCTCCGTGAGCCAGCTCAGCCACACCTCGTCGCCGAGGCGCGCAGCGGGGCCGGCTTGCAGGTTCTGCGCAAACACCTGGAGCGGGCCGGCACCCGGCACCTCGACGGTGTACTGCGTGCTCACACCGATGAACGACACATCGGTGATGCGGCCGGGGCCGACCACGTTGCGCGATGCGTCTGGCTCCGGCGGCGTCATGGTGAGCGACAGCTTCTCGGGTCGCACCCCGATGGTGATCGAGCCCGAGTCGCGCTGCGTGCGTGCTTTCGGCACGGACAGGCGGGTGCCGTCCATATCCGTGTGCACGACCTGGTCCGTGCCGCCGACCACATCGACGTGGAACAGGTTCGACTGGCCAAGGAAATTCGCAACGAACACCGTGCGCGGCAGCTCGTACAGTTCCTCGGGCGCACCCATCTGCTCGATCCGCCCCTTGTTCATCACGGCCACGGTGTCAGCCATGGTCATGGCCTCCTCCTGATCGTGCGTGACGTGGAGGAAGGTGAGCCCCACCTCCTGCTGAATCTGCTTCAGCTCCTGCTGCATCTGGCGACGCAACTTGAGGTCGAGCGCGCCGAGCGGCTCGTCGAGGAGCAGGAGTGCGGGGCGGTTCACAACTGCGCGGGCGAGTGCCACGCGCTGCTGCTGACCGCCCGAGAGCTGCGCGGGCTTGCGGTCCGCAATGTGGTCGAGCTCCACGAGACGGAGCGCCTCGTGGGCCTTCGCGGTCGCGTCGCCGATCTTGCGGCGGCGCAGCCCGAACGCGACATTCTCCAGGATCGTCATGTGCGGGAACAGCGCATACGACTGGAACACCGTGTTGACCGGACGCTTGTGCGGCTTTAGCGCACTCACGTCTGTGCCGCCGATCAGGATCCGACCCTCAGTCGGGTCTTCGAGCCCCGCGACGAGTCGCAGGGTGGTCGTCTTGCCGCAGCCGGACGGGCCGAGCAGGGCAAAGAACGATCCCGCGGGGATGGTGAGGTCGAGGTGCTCGATCGCGGTGAACCCCGGGAACCGCTTCTGGATGCCGACCAGTTCGAGGTCGGCGCCGGACTCTGCAAATGAACCGTGTGCTGCCATGATCACAGCCCCAGCACGTTCTGGAACGCGGTGGAGTACTTCTTGTCTTCCTCTGCCGTCAGTGTGCGGAATGTGTGGAGGTGCTTCCAGTCCTCTTCGCTCGGGAAGATCAGCGGGTTGTCGGCGTTCTCCGGGTTCACCTTCTGCATGGCCTCCTGCGTGCCCTTCACTGGGGGCACGAATGTCACGTAGTCCGCGACCTCCGCCATCACTTCCGGGTCGTAGTAGTAGTTGATCATCTCCTCGACCTTGGCTTTCGCCTCGGGGGTCGTGCCGTTCGGCACCGTGAACGAGTCGGCCGCGATCATGCCGCCCGACTCGGGGATCTCGAGCGTCCACTGATTGTCGTTCTCGGTGTTCAGCATGATGACGTCACCCGTCCATGCCATGGCCGCGAGCGCGTCACCCCGAATGAGGTCCTGCGTGTAGCTGTTGCCCTTCACGTTGCCGATCTGGCCGCTCTGCAGCGCATCGTCGAGCCACGCAAGGGCCGCGTCGAACTCCTTGTCGCCCCACGCACCATTGGGATCGGTGCCGAGGCCAGCCATGACCATGCCCATGGTGTCGCGCATTTCGCTGAGCACGACCACCTTCCCCTTGAGTTCCGGGCGCAGGAAGTCGTCGAGCGTCTTGATGCCCTTCGGCACTTCCTTCGTGTTCCACACCCAGCCCGACGCGGGCAGCTGCCACGGGATCGTGAACTTTCGGCCCGGATCCACATCGAGCGCGTCCCACTGGGCGTCGACGAGGTTCGCCTTCACGTTCGGCAGGTTTGCGTAGTCAAACTCTTGGACCTGCTCGTCCTGGATCAGGCGCGCGTTCATCCAGTCGGTGAACGTGATCGTGTCGTAGCCCGTGAACTGACCGAGCTTCAGCTGATCCTTGATCTTGCCGTAGAACGTGTTGTTGTCATCGATGTCCTCGATGTAGTCAACCGTGAAGCCGGCCTGCTCCATGAATGCGTCGAGTGACGGGTATGACTGGGTCTGCTCATCAAAATCGAGGTAGTAGGTCCAGTTGCCCCACGCGATACCCTCGCCGCCTTCACCTCCTCCTCCACCGCCGGAATTCGGGGCGCAGGCGGCGAGACCGAGTGCGCTAGCTCCTGCGGCGCCGGCCGCAGCGCCGCGCAGCAGCTGGCGACGGTTGAGCTGTGCGCCGCGAAGCATCTGCACAATATTCCGAACGATCGGGTCTTCAGGCTGACGGACCATGAGAGATCTCCCTTGGTTTCTCATAGGCGAACCGACAGTCGCACAAACGGCGACACTGCCGGGTGGTGACACTGAGACTGTCACAGACAGTGACTCGATGCAAAGAAGATAACCTCTGGAACCGGAATTCTTCATGAAACGGTTACATTTTGTGCGAAATGAAGAGCACGAATCGCTGGCCCGGGTACGCCCGCAATTGGCGTGGTTCGGCTGCGGAGCAGAGCTGCAAGTTCACCGAACGGACCAGGGAAAAAGGTGGAAGCGCGCGGGGCCCAGGGTTATGCTCGGCAGTGCGGCGATCCCGCGCCGTTGTGCACCCATCGCGCGCGCCCGCTCCTCGTCTAAAAGGGCGAAATCAACAGAAATCGTCTCCGTTATCTTCGGATTCCTTTGCTTTTTCAGGTTCTCACTGCAAGAATCAGTAACGTGAGCAGCAAACGCACGTCGCAGGCTCTCGACCCAACGTCGAAGGCGATCATCGAGCAACTTCAGCGCGATGGCCGCCGCTCGTACGCGGAGATCGGGAAAGCGGTCGGCCTCAGTGAGGCCGCCGTGCGTCAGCGCGTGCAAAAACTCACGGATACCGGGGTCATGCAGATCGTTGCAGTGACCGATCCCATGCGCCTTGGCTTTACCCGCCAGGCAATGCTCGGTATCCGGGTCTCCGGCGACACCCGTGTCGTCGCTGATCAGCTCTCCGCCATCCCCGAGATCAGCTACGTCGTGCTCAGCGCAGGCTCCTTCGACATCATCGTCGAGGTGGTGTGTGAGGATGACGACGGACTCATCGAGCTTCTCAACGAGAAGATTCGTGCGGTCGAAGGCGTCGCGGCGACGGAGACGTTTGTATACCTCCAACTCACCAAACAGAAATACGATTGGGGAACAAGATAACCATGTCATTCGATCCCACTGCGGCGGTTGACACCGCGGCGCTCCAGGCTTCGGCCAAGCGCCACATGTGGCCGCACTTCACGAACCGCAAGGTGCTGAACGACGGCATCCCCGTCATCACGCGCGCCGAGGGCCACCACATCTACGATGCTGCTGGCAAGGAGTACATCGACGGCCTTGCAGGTCTCTTCGTTGTGAACGCTGGCCACGGCCGCGATCGCATCGTTCAGGCAGCAGCCAAGCAGATGAAGCAGCTTGACTTCATGCCGATCTGGTCCTACGGCCACCCGGCAGCCATCGAGCTCTCGGAGCGTCTCGCTTCGTACGCTCCCGGCGAGATGAACAAGGTCTTCTTCACCACCGGTGGTGGCGAGGCTGTGGAGTCGGCATTCAAGCTGGCGAAGCACTTCTGGAAGATCAAGGGCCAGCCGATGAAGCACAAGGTCATCTCGCGTTCGGTTGCCTACCACGGCACCCCGCAGGGCGCCCTGGCGATCACCGGTATCCCCGACATGAAGAAGTTCTACGAGCCGCTGACCCCCGGTGGTCACCGCGTGCCCAACACGAACTTCTACCGTGCTGAGGAGATGGGCGCTCCGTCCAACGACCTCGAGGCATTCGGCCAGTGGGCAGCAAACCGCATCGAGGAGGCGATCCTCTTCGAGGGTCCCGAGACCGTTGCTGCTGTCTTCCTTGAGCCCGTGCAGAACTCCGGTGGCTGCTTCCCGCCGCCCCCCGGATACTTCAAGCGCGTGCGCGAGATCTGCGACCAGTACGACGTGCTGCTCGTTTCGGACGAGGTCATCTGTGCCTACGGCCGCGTGGGCGACTTCTTCGCCTCGAAGGCGCTCGGCTACGAGCCCGACATCATCACCTCGGCAAAGGGCATCACCTCGGGCTACGTCCCCCTCGGTGCCATGATCGTCTCGGACAAGGTGTCGGAGCCCTTCAACTCGGAGGACAACACCTTCTACCACGGCTTCACCTTCGCTGGTCACCCGGCGGCAGCTGCTGCGGCCCTCGAGAACCTCGACATCTTCGAGGAAGAGGACCTCAACGGCCGCGTGCGCGAGAACAGCCCGCTGTTCCGCGCCGAGCTCGAGAAGCTGCTCGACATCGACATCGTCGGTGACGTGCGTGGCGAGGGATACTTCTTCGGCATCGAGCTTGTCAAGGACAAGGCGACCAAGGAGACCTTCAACGAGGAGGAGTCGAACCGACTGCTCCGCGATTACCTCTCCCCCGCGCTGTGGGACGCCGGCCTGTACTGCCGCGCCGACGACCGTGGAGACCCCGTCATCCAGCTCGCTCCGCCGCTGACCATTGGTCCGGCTGAGTTCGCAGAGATCGGCGGCATCCTGCGCAGCGTCCTGAAGGACGCGTCCTCGAAGATCTAAGTTCTTCACGGACTGCCAGAACGGCCCCCTCGCTTCGGCGAGGGGGCCGTTCCCGTTGTGGCCCGCCCGCGTCGCACGCGCAGGTAGCTGCCGGGTGCAGTCCGAAGGCCGCGAGCCTCTCGCCGAGCGCTCGCGCCCTTCCTGGTCCGGGTGGCAGCCACTCAAGGTGCTGCAGCACCTCGGTTCGCCAAACCTTTGTCTCGGTCGCCCTGCCAAACTTGTTGTTCAGCCGCGACCCCGCGTCCAGCACCACCGCGGCTTGCTCGTCACTCGCGGTCCGTCCGACATCGATGAGTGTTCGGAGCAGGCCGGTGCACTTCACGCCTGCCACGGTGACGATGTCCGCCTCAGCGAGCTCCAGCCGGTGGCGCTGTACCGCGGCACAGCTCGGCGTCTCTGATCCCGATCGATCCGGCTGGGCGCCGCTGGGGACAGAGCGCGCCGCAGCTCAGCTCAGCTCAGCTCAGCACCCCCGCACCGAGCCCCGGGAACGCGGAAGCGCCCGCCACCACAGGGGTGACGGGCGCTTCGCAGAAAGTCAGCTGACGATCAGCCGCAAACTATCGGCGCAGGCCGAGACGCTCGATGAGCGAACGGTAGCGCGTGATGTCCACGTTCTGGAGGTAGCTCAGCAGGCGACGGCGCTGACCAACGAGCAGCAGGAGGCCACGACGCGAGTGGTGGTCGTGCTTGTGCTCCTTGAGGTGCTCGGTCAGGTCCTTGATACGCTGCGTGAGCATAGCAACCTGCACCTCGGGGGAACCGGTGTCGCCGGGCTTGGTTGCGTACTCGTCGATGATCGCCTTCTTGACGTCTGCTTCCAGTGCCATAGGGATCCCCTTCCTGTTGCTGCGCGGCGCCGTCAGCGGGATGCTGGGGCTCTCTTTATCCGCGGCCGTTAAACGGCAACCTGTACATCTTAGCACCCCGCGCTCCCCCACGAAACACGACCGTGACGCACTCGACCCCGAACTGAGATCGCGCGGGAACCCTCGCGAAACGGCGCGCCCGCACACTGGTGCCACAACAGATTCCCGGGCCCGCCCCGGGGGAAGGTGGTGCCGCATGGAACAGCTCACTCCGCACGACGTCTGGGTGCTTGCCAGCTCAGCCCTCGTGCTCGTCATGACCCCCGGCCTCGCGCTGTTCTACGGGGGCCTCGTGCGGGTCCGCTCGGTGGTCAACATGATGCTCTTCAGCATCAGCGCGATGGGAGTCGTCGGCGTGCTCTGGATCCTCGTTGGCTACGGGATGAGCAGCTTTGCCGCGGGCGAGGGCGGCTGGGCTGGAAACCCCGCGGCTGACCTCGGGCTGCTTCACACCGATCCGGCCGAGTTCATCGGCCTCGGCTTCGGATCCACGTTTGCAATGATCGCCACGGCCCTCATCTCGGGGGCGATCGCTGATCGGGTCGGCCTCGGCTCCTGGGTGATCTTCGCTGGCCTGTGGGCAACACTCGTGTACTTCCCCGTCGCGGCGTGGGTGTGGGGCGGGGGCTGGATCCAGAACCTCGGTACCGCGCTTGGCACCCCGGAGGTCATCGACTGGGCGGGCGGCACCGCGGTGCACATCAACGCGGGGGCCGCAGCGCTCGCCCTCGCGCTCGTCGCCGGCAAGCGCACCGGCTTCGCCCCGGGCTCGCACCGCCCGCACAGCCTGCCGCTCGTAACGATCGGCGCGGCGCTCCTCTGGTTCGGCTGGATTGGCTTCAACGCGGGCGCCGCAGACACGCCGGGCACGGCCGGCCTCATCCTCGTGAACACGATTGGGGCGCCGGCGGCGGCGATCCTGGGCTGGCTTGCAACGGACCGACTGCGCGGCAAGAAGCCCTCGGTTGTCGGTGCCACCTCGGGCGCCGTGGCGGGCCTCGTCGCGATTACCCCAGCCTGCGCCGATCTCGCGCCGCTCTGGGCGCTGCTGCTCGGGCTCCTCGCCGGGGCAATCTGCGCGCTCGCAATCGACTGGAAGTACCGACTGGGCTTCGATGACTCGCTCGATGTCGTGGGCCTCCACCTCGTTGCGGGAGTGCTCGGCACGCTCTACCTCGGGTTCTTCGCGAGTGAAGGGCGCGGCCTCCTCGTGGGTGGCGACGCCGGCCTCCTTCTCGTGCAGACCATCTCGGTGCTCGGCGTCATGCTCTACTCCTTCGTCGTGTCCCTCGCGATCGCGGGCGCGGTCCGGGCGCTGACTGGACTGCGGGTGCCACCTCGCATGGAACAGCTTGGGATCGATGCCACCGCCCACGGAGAAGACGCCTACGCGCTCGACGTCGCGCCGAGCCTCCCCGCCGCCACGGCACGGCGGTAGGCTCAAGGCATGACTGATGCGCAGGCCCCCACTGTTTCCGCCGCAGAGCTCAGCGCGATCGCAGCGCGCATCGCCGTGGACACGGGCCGGCGCATCCAGGAACTGCGTGCGGCGGGCGTGGACGTCGCGGCAAGCAAGTCGAGCATCACCGACGTCGTCACCGCCGCGGACCGCGAGGCCGAGGAGCTGGTCGTCCGGGCGCTGCGCGCTGCGCGCCCGGACGACGGAATCTTGGGCGAGGAGGGCGCTGGTGTGGAGGGCACGTCGGGCATCACCTGGGTTGTCGACCCCATCGATGGCACCGTGAACTACCTCTACGATCTGCCCGTGTACGCGGTGAGCATTGCGGCGACGGTCGCGGACCCCACGGCGATGGCAGATGGCCGTCGCGGTATTGCCGGGGCCGTGTACGCGCCGCGGCTCGACGAGCTGTTCGAGGCCCACGAGGGCGGCGGCGCGCGCCTCAATGGGAAGGAAATCTCGATTTCCGGCAACACTGAACTCGCCACCTCGCTCGTGGGCACGGGATTCGGCTACACCGTTGAGCGCCGCATCGAGCAGGCCGCGATGGTGTCCCGGCTCCTCCCCCGAGCACGCGACATTCGCCGCCTCGGCTCCGCAGCCTACGATCTGTGCTCCTTCGCGGCGGGGAGGCTCGACGCATTCTTCGAGCGCGGCCTGCAGCCCTGGGACTATGCAGCCGCCGCGCTTATCGCGCGCGAAGCCGGCGCATCGCTGATCGGCCGCGATGACGCGACGCCGCCCGGAGAGCCGCTGCTCTTCGCGGCCGCGCCCGAACTCGTCCACGAGCTGCGCGACGTGGTGCTCGGCGCGGCCGAAGCGTAGGCCACTCGACGCCGGGGTGGCGCGTCGACACTCCGTTCGTCAACGATCCTGACACGAGCATTTACGTTCCCGCACCAGATGTGTGAGGATGGGGCCAGCACACCTTTCCGCTGCCTGTTTCCAAAGGAGGAAACATGTCCCACTCGACGTCCGATCCCGTCGTCCAGGAACTTGTCCGCCGCGCACGCGCCGCTCAGCTCAGCCGGAGGCAGCTGCTGCGCGGTTCCGCATTCGGCGCGGCCATGATTGGGGCGGGGTCCCTCGCCGCATGCTCGGGTCAGAGCGGCCCGGGCGACGGTTCCGGCGGCACGCTGCGCTGGGCCAACTGGACCTACTACCTCGACTACGACGAGAACACGGGCGATTGGCCGTCCCTGAACGAGTTCATGGAGCGCACGAACATCAACGTCGAGTACTACGAGGACATCGACGACAACAAGACCTTCATCGCGAAGATCAAGGACCAACTGAAGCTCGAGCAGGATACGGGGTACGACCTCATCGTGCCGTCGGACACGACCACCGTGCGCCTGGTCGAGCAGGATCAACTTCTCGAGTTCGATCGCTCGCTCATGCCGAACGTCGACGCCAACATGATCGACATGGTGAAGCACGCAAGTTTCGATCCCGATCGAGTCTGGTCGGTTCCCTACCAGGCGGGCATGACCGGCCTCGTCTACAACACCCAGCTCTACCCCAAGGGCGTGCGGGAGGTCTCCGATCTGTGGGCCTCCGAACTCAAGGGCAAGGTCAACCTCCTCACCGAACAGGATGACACGCTCGCCCTCATCATGCTCGAGCAGGGTGTAGACATCGAGGGCAATTGGGGTGACCCCGAGTTCGAGGCCGCACTTGCGGTCGCGAAGAAGCACATCGACAGTGGCCAGGTGTCGACGGTGAAAGGAAACTCATACACGCAGGATCTGGAACAGGGCAATGTGTGGGCTGGCATGTGCTGGTCCGGTGACATCGCCATCCTCAACGAGGAAGCCGGCGAGGAGATCTGGAAGTTCGTCGTGCCCGAGTCGGGCGCGTCCGTCTTCATCGACTCCTTCTCGATGCCGAAGGCCACGCAGGCGTTCGAGCAGGCCCACGAGCTCGTCGACTACTACTACGAGCCCGAGGTCGCAGCTCAGGTTGCCGAATATGTGCAGTACGTCTGCCCAGTGGCCGGCGCGCAGGAGGAGATGGCGAAACTGAACCCGGAGCTCGCTGAGAACCCGCTCATCTTCCCCGACGAGGAGATGTCCAAGCGAATCTTTGACATGCGCTCACTCACCGCGGAGGAAGACAACCGCTACACCCAGGCGTTCCAGAAGGTACTCGGCAACTAGCGCGCAGAGACGCCAAAGCACAGAAGGGCCCCGGGGATCACCCCGGGGCCCTTCTGCATTGTGCGCGCCGTACTACGCGACGCCGAGCAGCGCCTCGATGGGGCCACGAGCAAAGAAGATCACGAAGCCTGCGGACACGATCCACAGCAGCCAGTGCACCTGCTTGGCCTTGCCCGTGAGTGCGTGCACGAGCACCCACGACACGAAGCCCGCGCCGATACCGTTTGCGATCGAGTAGCTGAGCGGCATGACGGCTGCCGTCAGGAAGACGGGCAGCAGCACGCGGAAGTCACTCAGATCGATGTTCGAGATCTGCGACATCATCATCGCGCCGACGATGACGAGGGCGGCAGCCGCAACCTCGGTCGGCACGATCTCCGTGAGCGGCGTGAAGAACATCGCCAGCAGGAAGACCAGGCCGGTCACGACGTTTGCGAGGCCGGTGCGTGCACCCTCACCGATGCCCGCGCCCGACTCGATGAACACCGTGGTGGAGGACGAGGAGGTGCCGCCGCCCACGACCGCGCCGATGCCCTCGACAACGAGCGCCGACTTGATGCGGGGGAAGTTGCCCTTCTCGTCCGCGAGGCCAGCCTCGCGGGACAGACCCGTCATGGTGCCCATCGCATCGAAGAAGTTCGTGAAGAGCAGCGTGAAAACGAGCATCACGACGGTCACGAAACCAACCTTGCCGAAGTCGAAGCTGACAGCTCCGACGAGGCTCAGATCGGGAACCGCGAACGGGTTTGCACCGAGGACGGGCTCGGTGAGGCTCCAGCCGCCGGGGTTGACGCTGCCGTCGGCGCCAAACTTCGGACCAATCTTCCAGATCGCCTCGACGATCACGGCGATGACCGTGCCGCTCACGAGACCGATGAGGATGCCGCCCTTGACCTTCTTTGCAACGAGCACGCCCGTGAGCACGAGGGTGATCACGAAGATCAGGGTGGGAATGGTGGCGATGAAGCCAACGCCCGACGGGCCAAGGCCCACGGGAGGCGAAGACTGGCCGGTCGCATCAACGAAGCCGGAGTTCACGAAACCGATGAACGCGATGAAGAAGCCGATGCCCACGGTGATCGCGAGCTTCAGCTGCACGGGAACCGCGTCGAAGATCATGCGGCGCAGGCCGGTGGCGGCGAGCAGCACGATGAGCACACCGTTGATGACCACGATGGCCATGGCCTCAGGCCAGGTGACCTCCTGCACCACGGAGAACGCGAGGAACGCGTTGATCCCGAGCCCCGCTGCGAACGCGAAGGGGAGGCGAGAGACGAGACCGAAGAGGATCGTCATGATGCCGGCCGCGAGCGCGGTGACGGCGCTCACCTGCCCGAAATCAAGGACGTTCCCCGCGATGTCTTCCTTCCCCGAAAGGATGATCGGGTTGAGGATCACGATGTACGCCATCGTCACGAAGGTCACGAGACCGCCGCGGATTTCCGTACCGATCGTGGATCCGCGCTCCGTGATGTGGAAGAAGCGGTCGAGTCCGCCCTTCGGCTCCACGGTGCTCCGCTGACTCGTTTCCTGCTGGGCCTCTGCCACAGGCTGCTCCATTCCCTCAAGCTGGGCGTTTCCTGAACATAAGAACGCTACCACTTGCGGCGCGGCGGAGTACACGCCTCACAACGCGCACAGGCCCACCCGGAAACCGGGTGGGCCTGTGGCTCACGCGGGAACACCTCCCGCGTGTGAGTAAGAGGAGCGCTTAGCTCACGCCGAGGAGGTCGATCACGAAGATGAGGGTCTTGCCCGCGAGCGGGTGACCACCAGCGGTGCCGTAGGCCTGGGCCGGGGGCACGATGAGCTTGCGACGGCCGCCGACCTTCATGCCGGGGATGCCGACCTGCCAGCCCTGGATGAGGGCGCGCAGCGGGAAGTTGATGGATTCGCCGCGACCCCACGACGAGTCGAACTCCTCGCCCGAATCGAACTCGACACCCAAGTAGTGCACGTCAACGGTGGAGCTTGCGAGCGCCTCGTCGCCGCTGCCCTCCACCAGGTCTACGATCTGCAGCTCCGTGGGGGCGGGCCCCTCGGGGAACTCGATCTCCGGCTTCGTCATCGGTGTTTCAGTCATGCACTCATTCTCCCCGATCCGGAAGGGGTCGCGCCTCCGAGTTCGCTCAGAGGGAACCCCAACCGCGCTCCGGGCGCGGAGCGCGCCCACCGCGTGCCCCGGTTCAGATACCCTAGAGAGGTGAGATTCGCGCACCTAGTCTTGGCCCCCGCTTCCACTCCCGAACTCGTTGTCGTGCAGGAGGAGCGCTTCGCTCCCGTGCGCGCGCTCGGCGGCGACTACGCCTCCCTGCAGCAGCTCATCGAAGCCGGGCCTGAGCGAGTGGACGAGATCCGCGCCGCCGCCGCGCAGCTCCCCGCGACCGAGTGGCGTGAGATCAGCGAGGCGCAGTACGCGCCCGCCATCATCACTCCCCCGATCGTGCTTGCCGTCGGCCTGAACTACGACGAGCACGCGAGCGAGCTCAGCCTCGACAATGATTCCGGCCCCGTGCTGTTCTCACTGTTCCCGAATTCCTTGGGCGCTCACCTCGGCGAGGTGCCAATCCCGGTCGAGATCAGTGAAGAGGTCGACTACGAGGGCGAGCTTGGCGTCGTCATCGGTCGTGCCGCCAAGAACGTGACGCCCGAGGAAGCACTCGACTACGTCTTCGGCTACACAACGATCAACGACATCACCGCGCGCAACATCCAGTTCCAGGAGCCGCAGTGGTCACGCTGCAAGTCCTTCGACGGGTTCACCCCGGTGGGCCCGGTGGTGGTCACCGCTGACGAGATCCCGGATCCGCAGGCGCTCGCGATCACCACCGATGTGGACGGGCTGCGCGTGCAGGACTCCACGACTGAGTTCATGGTGCGCACGGTCGCACAGCTCATCTCGTCGATTTCGGAGTCGCTGACGCTGCTCCCGGGCACCGTCATCTCTACTGGCTCCCCCGGCGGCGCGGGCCGCTCGCGGAAGCCGCCGCTGTACTTGAAGCCGGGCACCGAGGTCACCGTGACCATCGAGAACGTGGGCACGCTGACCTCGCACTGCGTCCGCGCGTAGCAGCCGCGCGTGCGCGGTTCCTGCGTTTCGGCGCAGGCACCGCGCATACAAAAGGGGCGGTGGGTTTTTCTCCCACCGCCCCTTTTGTGTGCGCTCGACGCTACTCTGCGGCGTCGTCCTCGAGCTTCTGCGGAGCGCCCGGGATAATGTCGATCGCGTCGGTCTCGGGGGCGAGGCCGGCGAGCTTCTGCGGCTGCAGAATGTCGTCGAGCTCATCCTGGTCGAGCAGCCCACGGGACACGACGAGCTCGGAGACCTTCGCGTTCGTCGCGAGCGCCTCCTTCGCAAGCTTCGCGGCCTCAGCGTAGCCGATCACCGGCGCAAGCGCGGTGATGACGGTCACGGAACGTGCCACCATGTCCTCGAGGCGATCCTCGTTCGCGGTGATGCCGTCCACGCAGTTGACGCGCAGGGTCTGGCACGCGCGCTCGAGCCACGTGATCGACTGGAACAGCGAGTGCGCGATGATCGGCTCGAAGGCGTTCAGCTGCAGCTGGCCCGCCTCGACCGCCATCGACACTGTCACGTCAGCGCCGGCAACCGAGTACGCGACCTGCGACACGGCCTCGGGGATCACAGGGTTCACCTTGCCGGGCATGATGGACGAGCCAGCCTGGCGCGCGGGGAGGTTGATCTCGCCGAGACCCGCCTGCGGGCCCGAGGAGAGCAGGCGGAGATCGTTCGAGATCTTCGAGAGCTTCAGTGCCGAACGCTTCAGCGCACCCGAGAAGGTGACGAACACGCCGGTGTCACTCGTGGACTCGACGAGGTCACCCGCGGTCACCAGGTTGAGCTCGGTGATCTCGCGCAGGTGGCGGATCACGGACTCCTTGTAGCCCTTCGGCGCGTTGATGCCCGTGCCGATGGCCGTGGCGCCCATGTTGACCTCGCCGAGCAGCGAGACGGCCTCCTGGAGGCGCTCAATGTCCTCGCGCAGGGTCACGGCGAACGCGTTGAACTCCTGGCCCAGCGTCATCGGAACGGCGTCCTGCAGCTGCGTGCGGCCGACCTTGATGATGTGCGAGAACTCGCGGCCCTTTGCAGCGAAAGACTCCGACAGCAGGCGCAGCTCCTCGAGCAGGCTGCCGAGCGAGAACGCGAGCGCGATCTTGATTGCGGTCGGGTAGGTGTCGTTCGTCGACTGGCTGTGGTTCGTGTGGTCGTTGGGGTTGATGTACGAGTAATCACCCTTGGCGTGACCTGCGAGCTCGAGCGCGCGGTTCGTGATGACCTCGTTCGCGTTCATGTTGCTCGAGGTGCCTGCGCCGCCCTGCACGACACCAACGACGAACTGGTCGTGGAGCATGCCGGTCTTGATCTCTTCGCAGGCGCGATCGATCAGCGTGGCGCGCTGCTCATCGAGCGCACCGATCTCGAGGTTGGCGCGCGCCGCGGCCTGCTTCACGCACGCGAACGCACGGATGAAGTCGGGGTAGACCGAGATGGGGCGACGTGCGATCGGGAAGTTCTCGTGGGCACGAGCCGTGTGCACCCCCCAGTATGCGGACGCCGGGATCTCAACGCTACCGAGAGAGTCCGTTTCGGTACGAGTCTGGGCGGAGAGGAAGTCACTCACCGGGTATCTAGCTCCTGTGTCGGAAAGGGTGCGGACAGGCCGCCGGGAACTCGTCCAGCCTACCCCTCAAAGCATGCCGGGGCTACCTGTGAGCGCTGGCACTCGGTTGGCCCGCGCGGCGAGTCAGCTGCGGGCCGGGAACGGCCCGGTGTGCGGGCCTGTTTCGTCGCCAGACGCCTCCGATTCCTCGGGCGGTTCGGGGCGCTCCGACTTGGGGATCTGGTCGATGGGGATCGCCCCCGTCGCGCCCTCCTGCGGCGCCGACTCCCCCAGCGGCTCCGGGTCGCGCCGCAGCACGGAGATGGGCGCGGTGAGCGTCTCCAACTGCCGTGCCGGATCGTCGTCGAGACCGGGGCGCCCAACGTGTGTGACGCGCCAGTTCCACCCATCGCGGTGGAAACGGAGTTCTCGGGCAGTGAGGAGCCACGCCATGCCAATGCCGAACGCGACAAACGCCGCGACCGCGCTAATCACCAGGGTGGATCGGGGGCCCAGGGCATCGGCCGCTGCGCCCACGAGCGGTGCACCGATGGGCGTGCCACCCATGAGGATCGCCATGTAGAGCGCAAGCACGCGTCCGCGCACCGCGGGATCGGCGGTCGTTTGCACGAAGCCGTTCGCCGTGGTGAGCATCGTGGAGATCGCAAAGCCGAGGAACACGAGCGTCAGCGCGAACGTCCAGAACGAGGGCATCAACGCTGCGACGAGGCTCACGAGGCCAATGCCGCCCACCGAGATAATCACCACGCGCATGCGAGCCTCGGGCCGCCGCGCGGACAGGAGCGCCCCGGAGAGCGAGCCAATCGCGAGGATCGACGACAGGAGCCCGTAGTCGCCGGCGCCGCGGCCGAACTCCACTGCCATGGTGGAGGACATCACCGGGAAGTTCATGCTGAAGGCGCCCACGAGGAACACGATCAGGAAGATGATGAGCAGGTCCTGTCGTTGCCGAACGTAGCGGAACCCCGCGGAGAGTTGTCGAAGCTGTGATTCGCGCGGTCCGGTGTTCTTCGGGGCCGCCCGCCGCGTCGTGATCATGAGCAGCGCGCCGAGCACCGCCACGAACGAGACACCGTTGATGATGAACACCCACCCGGAGCCGACCGCGGCGATGAGCACGCCAGCAACAGCGGGGCCCACAAGCCGTGCGGAGTTGAACGAGGCCGAGTTGAGCGCGACGGCGTTAGAGAGCTGGTCTGACTCAACAAGATCGGAGACGAAGGCCTGCCGCGATGTGGTGTCGAATGCGTTGACGATACCGAGCGCGAGCGCGAAGCCGTACAGGTGCCAGATGGACGCCGCATCGAGCACGAGCATCGTGCCGAGGCCAAACGCGAGCAGCATGAGGAGTGACTGCGTGACGAGCAGCACCTTGCGCCGGTCGAAGCGGTCCGCCACGGCACCGCTGAATGGCACGAGCAGCAGCTGCGGGCCAAACTGCAGCGCCATTGTCGTGCCGACCGCCGCGGCATTCGTGTCGGTGAGCTCGGTCAGCACGACCCAGTTCTGCGTCGTGGCCTGCATCCAGGCACCAATGTTCGATACGAACGCGCCCCCGAACCAGATGCGATAGTTACGCACGGAGAGCGATCGGAACATGCTTGACACGGTGCGGGGAACCTCCTTCGGCTCCCTCTACCCTATCCCCGCCGGGCGACATCGTCCGCGGGGCGCACGGTCTCTTGCGCGGGGCTGCTAGAACTTATCACCCATGTCGAGCAGGCGGCGAATCCGGTCCGGGATCGGGGGGTGCGTCGCAAACAGGCGCTGCATCATGCCGGGCTTCAGCGGGTCGGCGATCCACAGATGCGCCATGCTCGACTGCTGCTTCTGCAGCGGTCGACCGTATTCGGAGAGCTTGTGCAGCGCACTCGCGAGCGCCTCTGGGTGGCGCGTGGTGAGCGCGCCGGTGGCGTCGGCGAGGTACTCGCGCTGACGCGAGACCGCGAGCTGCACGAGGCTCGCGACAAGCGGGGCAACCAGCATGGCAACGAGCCCGAACACCATGACGATCGGGTTGCCGTTGTTGTTGTTTCGCCCAAAGAACGCCATGCGCATGAGCATGTCGGCAATCATGCCCACGGCGACGACGAGGCCGTAGACAATCATCGACACACGAATGTCGTAGTTGCGGACGTGGCCGAGCTCGTGCGCCATCACGCCCTCAAGCTCCGCATCCGTCATGATGTCGAGGAGTCCGGTGGTGGCGGCGACCATCGCATGCTCGGGATCGCGGCCCGTAGCAAACGCATTCGGGGCGGGATCCTGCACGATATATACCTCGGGCATCGGCGTGCCCGTGGTGATCGCGAGGTTCTCGACGATGCGGTAGAGCCGGGGGTTGTCAGCCTCGGTGATCTGCTGGGCACCGCTCATCGAGATGGCCTGTCGACCGGCCATGAAGTACTGGAAGAGGGCGTACCCGATCGAGATCGCCACAACCGTAATGACCATGCCGGGCGAATTATAGATCCACCCTGCGAGCCAGCCGAGCCCACCAACAATCCCGACGAAGAGCAGAACGATCAGAAAGCTGTTGACCTTGTTGCGGCGTACTGCGCGGTACACGGCGCTCCCCGGTTAGAACTGGATGCGGGGCGGCTCGGAGATCGCGGCGACGTCGGTCACCTCGAAGAACTCCCGCTCCGTGAAGCCCATGCCCCGGGCGAAGATGGTGTTCGGGAACACCTGGATCTTGGTGTTGTACTCGCGCACGCCCCCATTGAAGAACCGGCGCGAGGCCTGAATCTTGTTCTCCGTGTCCACGAGTTCGCTCTGCAGCTGCAGGAAGTTCTGGCTCGCCTGGAGCTGCGGGTAGGCCTCGGCGACCGCGAAGATGCTCTTCAGCGCCGACTGCATGTGGTTCTCTGCCTGGGATGCTTCGGCGGGCCCCTGGGCCGAGATCGTCTCCGCGCGGGCGCGCGTCACCGAGTCGAACACACTCTTCTCGTGGGCGGCGTAGCCCTTCACCGTCTCGATGAGTGAGGGGATGAGATCAGCTCGGCGCTTCAGCTGCACCGTGATGTCGCTCCACGCCTCGTCGACGCGCACGCGCAGCGTCACGAGCGAGTTGTACGTCGCCCAGACATACACACCAAGAATTACGAGGACGCCGACGACAATCAGCGTGGCAATCAATCCACCAGACATGTGTGCATCCTATCCAGCATTCCCCGGAAACTGCTGTGGAACATCCACCTCCGTCAGACTCCAAGCACGCGGGTGAGATACGGGTTCGCGAACACTCGATCGGGATCGAGGCGGTCGCGCACGCCGCGGAAGCGCGCGAACTCGGGGTACACCGAGCTCAGCTCCTCGGCGCCCCGGGTATGCATCTTCCCCCAGTGGGGGCGGCCCGAGTGTGCGGCGAGGATTTCCTCTGCATCGCGGAAATAGCCGAGGTCGCGATCCCGATGGAAGCGATGCACCGCGATGTAGCCAGATTCCCTGCCCTGCGCAGTGGAGAGCAGCAGATTGTCGGCCGCGGCTGAGCGCACTTCGATCGGAAACGACACGGTGTAGCGCTTCCGCTCGATCATCGCCCGCAGCTCGCGGATCGCCTCAGGGACCGCATCGAGCGGCACCGAGTACTCCATCTCGCGGAAACGAATGCGGCGGTTCGTGATGAACACGCGATGCGACTCGTCGACGTAGCGGCGCCTGCTCGACACGGTCTCAACGAAGCGGTTGATGCTCGGCGTCGCCCGCGGCGCGAACGCACCGACCCCGCAGCAAGCTCCGAACGCAAGGTTGTTCGCGAGTTCCTCGTCGACGAAACGGGACACCCGGCCGAGCGGCTCTGTGCCGCGCGCGAGCGGCAGCCGCGTGTTCGTCTTCGTCCGCACCGAGGTCGTGTGCGGGAACCAGAAGAACTCGAAGTGGTCGGCGGCGCGCGAGCGCGCGACGAACGTGTCCAGCACCTCGTCGAGTTGCGCGGGAGCCTCCTCGGCCTCGAGCAGGAAGCGCGGCACGCACTGCAGGGTGACCTCGGTGACGACGCCGAGAGCGCCGAGCCCGAGCGCGGCCGCCGGGAGCAGCTCCGGGTTGCTCGTCTCATCGATCATGAGCACCTCTCCGGTGCCGGTGACCAGCCGCAGACCCACGATCCCGGTCGAGATGCCTCCGAGCGCAAGGCCTGTGCCGTGCGTTCCCGTCTGCGTTGCGCCGGTAATCGACTGCCGGTCGATGTCGCCCATGTTGGGGAGCGCGAGGCCGAGCGGGCCCAGAATCGCCGGGAGTTCCCACAGTCGCGTGCCACCCCGAAGCGTGACATGACCGCGCTCAAGGTCCGCTGACACGAGGCCGCGCATCCGGTCCATATCGATCCGGATCCCGTCGGTTGCCCCGATCGCAGTGAAGCTGTGTGAGGCGCCAATGGGCTTTACCGCGTGCCCGGTCTCGCGGGCGCGCTCGACAACGCGGACGACCTGTTCCGCAGTGCGCGGCGCTACGGTCAACGCGGGGAGTGAACTCTCCGTGCGCGCCCAGTTGCGCCAGATCTGCTGAGTGGGCTGACTCATAGGAAACACTTTCCCTCTCCGCGGTAGCTCGCAAGCGGCTCCCCCGCGCGTCCGTCATCTGTGACCGGCACGAGCTCAGTCGCGTGTTCCAGCGGCTCGCCGGCTTTTGCGTGCCGCAGCCACACGCGGTCGCCCGCGCGGAGCCCCGCCGCGGCGGCACCTCGCACCGGAGTCTGCACCTCGCCGGCGCCCTCGCGTGGCTCGTAGCTGAGACCCGCCGGCCACACGGGCAGCGGGAGGCGGTCTGGCGCCGCGGGCCCGGAGGCGATCCATCCCCCGCCCAGCAGCGTCGCGCGATCCGGTGTCGGCTTCCGTACGACGTCGAGCGCGAAGCCGAGCGCAGGCGCAACCGTGAACGCCGAGTAGTGGTCGAAGAGGTGGGGCCCGTAGAGGCCACTCCCCGCGGCAAGTTCGGTCACCGCGGGTTCCGCGGCGGTGCGCTCGAGTGAGCCGGTGCCTCCCCCGTTCACGAACTCGAGCGGCGCGATCTCGCGCACCGCGGCGACGGCGGCTGCGCGCCGCTCGGCCAGCTCAGCCGCGCTCGCCCGCTGCACTGTGCGCAGCAGCGCGGCCTCCGCACGGCCGCCCGGCCGGTCGGCGACGCCCGCGATCTGCGCTTCGTAGGCCATCACCCCAACGAGGGCGAAACCCGCGCGCCCAACCACAGTCTCAGCAAGCGCACGCAGCTGATCCGGCTCTCGCACGGGCGAGCGTCGCACGCCAATGTGGCCGAGCGCGCGAGTGCGCCAGGAGGCATCGAAGTCGAGGCAGACGCGAACCTCGGCACGCCCAGCGGGCGGGGCGACCGCGTCAATGAGGTCGAGCTGCTCGGCGCTGTCGATCATGAGGGTGACGCGCTCGGCAAGCTGCGGGGACGCGGCGAGCCGCGCGATGGCTGCCCGATCCACGCTCGGGTATCCGACCACGACATCGTCGATCGTCTCAGCAAGCCAGAGCGCTTCAGGGAGCGTGTACGCAAGCACCCCGTGAAAGCCGGGCAACGCAAGCACCGCATCCAACACGGCGCGGGACCGCACCGACTTGCTCGCAACGCGAACGGGGAGGCCGCCGGCCCGCCGCCGCAGTTCGTCAGCGTTCCAGCGCAGAGCCGCGGGCGATAGCGCAACGAGCGGCGCGGGCAAATCTACAGTGGCTGCGTGCAGTGCGCCCCAGTAGCGAGCCGGATCCCGCCACGGCTGCTTCGCCGCTGCGTTCACGGTCTCGGCCGAGGTGAGGTCGAGAGTCATACCCGAAGTGTATGCCCTTCACGCTGCGCGCCTGTGTGGGTCCTAGCTGTCCCGGATCGCGCGATCCACGTCCGCCTGCCACTTGGCGCGAGCCTCGGCGCGGCGGGCACGCCACACGCGCACGCGCATCAGCAGCGCGACGGCGGCTGCGCCGAGCAGCAGGACGACGAGCAGAATCTTTGCAAAGACCACGTGGCAAGCCTACTCGCCGAGCTGTGGAGCCGAACGCGTGCCGCGCGACCTGTGGGAACATAGGTGCGGCCCCCCATAGCCCAACCGGCAGAGGCAGCCGACTTAAAATCGGCACAGTCTGGGTTCGAATCCCAGTGGGGGGACCACCGCCCGTGCGCGTTCCGCAGCGCGGTGTCGCATCAGAGAAGCTGACCACATACACGGTGAGGGAGCCGCACGCGTGAACGAGAGTGTGATGAATCGTCCGATTACCGCGCGCGGCGGGATCCGCATCGTTGCGTATCTCGGTGCCCTCGCACTCATTGCCGGTGGCGCCGCGGTGTTCAGCGGCCAGATCAACGCGATCCGCGATGCCGGTGGCTCCACCCTCGACATGTACCCGGCAGAACTCCTGCTCGGCGCACTCGGTCTCCTGCTGATTGGCTGCGGTATCACCCTCACCAGCGCGGCCATCATCGCCGAACTCGTGCTTCTCCGTCGCAGCGACCGCTAGGCGCAGCCTGACACCCATGCGCTGACATCACAGGGAGCGCGAACAACCCAGCTGCACCCCTGTAGTGCATTTCATCGATGAACGTGAGCGATCATGCCCGCTGGGTCGGCGCTTACTCGGCGTTTTGACTGCCACCTTTGCGGCGGAGCCGCCAGTTGTGCACGCCGAGTACGGTGACCAAGCACAAGAGCGCGATGAGGTACATCGCGGCGGGCACATACCGCTGCGCATCCGTGAGAAACAGGCCGCTGAAGATCACAGCACCGCTGCCAAAGGTGAGCGACTGTGTCGCACGCTCGGGCACTGTCTCAGCGCGCCGCCAGAGCGATATCCGTGTGCCGGGGTTTGCCCGCACCAGCGTCACCGCGTAGGCGACCACCAGCACGCTCCCGGCGGTCGCAAGAACCCAACCAAGAATGCTCATGTGTTCCACTCCAACAGAGCTCACCACTCGAGTCAACGGACTCTGGATCGGCGTCACGATTCCGAGCCCGAACCCATTCCAACAAGGTAGGGCGACGCTAGGAGCTGAGTAGTGACCGGCGGAATGCACGGGGAAAAAGAGTAAGCCCCGTCGTTGGGCAGAACGACGGGGCCTACGGACTGTGAGGCGCCTGAGTGGCGCCGAGCGCTACGCGCTGAGGCGTGCGCGGAGACCTGCGAGCTGCTCGCGCAGCGCGGCAGGCACGCGGTCACCGAACTGAGCGAAGAACTCTTCGGTGAGGTCGGACTCTGCGAGCCACGACGCGGGATCGATCGCGAACAGCTCAGCGAAGTCTGCCTCGGGCACCTCGATGCCGTCGAGGTTCAGCTCACCGGCGGCGGGCACGGTGCCGACCGCGGTCTCGCGGCCCGTCACGTCGCCCTCAACCCGGCGAATCACCCAGTCGATCACGCGCGAGTTGTCACCGAAGCCCGGCCACAGGAAGCGGCCATCGGCACCCTTACGGAACCAATTGACCTGGAAGATCTTGGGAGCCTTGTCGCCGAGCTGCTCGCCCATCTCGAGCCAGTGGCCCCAGTAGTCGGCCATGTTGTAGCCGCAGAAGGGAAGCATGGCGAAGGGGTCGCGGCGCAGCTCGCCGACGGTGCCCTCCTGCGCGGCGGTCTTCTCCGAGGAGATCGTCGCGCCGACGAAGACGCCATGATCCCACGAGAGCGACTGAGCAACGAGCGGCACGTTGGTGGCGCGACGGCCACCGAACAGGATTGCGTCGAGCGGAACGCCGTTCTGCTCGTACCAGTCCTGCGCGAGGGTGGGGGTCTGCTGAATCGGCACGGTGAAGCGCGAGTTCGGGTGCGCCGCAACGCGGCCGGACTCGGGGGTCCAGTCGTTGCCCTGCCAGTCGATCAGGTGCGCGGGGACCTCATCGGTCTTGCCCTCCCACCACACATCGCCGTCATCGGTCAGCGCGACGTTCGTGTAGATGGTGTTGCCCCAGAGGGTCTCCATCGCAACCGGGTTGGTGGACTCACCGGTGCCGGGAGCAACACCGAAGAAACCAGCCTCGGGGTTGATCGCGTAGAGGCGGCCGTCGGTGCCGGGACGCAGCCAAGCGATGTCGTCACCGATCGTCTCGACCTTCCAGCCGGGAATCGTCGGCTGCAGCATGGCGAGGTTCGTCTTGCCACAGGCCGAGGGGAACGCCGCCGAGAGGTGGTAGGCCTTGCCGGTCGCGGTGTTCGTGAGCTTCAGGAGCAGCATGTGCTCAGCGAGCCAGCCCTCCTTCTTGCCCATGACGCTTGCGATGCGAAGCGCGAAGCACTTCTTCGACAGGAGCGCGTTCCCGCCGTAGCCCGAGCCGTACGACCAGACCTCGAGGGTCTCGGGGAAGTGCGTGATGTACTTCGTGTCGTTGCAGGGCCAAGCAACATCTTCTTCGCCGGCGATTAGCGGAGCACCGACCGAGTGCACGGTGCGCACCCACTCGCCACCGGGCAGAATGCCGTCGAGCGCCGACTGCCCCATGCGGGTCATGATGCGCATGTTGAGCACGGCGTAGGGTGAGTCAGTGATCTCGATGCCGAGCTGCGTGATGGCGCCGCCAACCGGGCCCATCGAGAAGGGCACAACGTACATGGTGCGGCCGCGCATGGAGCCCTCGAAGAGGGGCATGAGCTCGGCCTTCATGGCTTCGGGGGCCACCCAGTTGTTCGTGGGGCCTGCGTCTGCCTCGTTCTCGGAGCAGATGAAGGTGCGATCCTCCACGCGCGCCACATCGGCGGGGTGCGAGCGTGCGAGGAAGCTGCCCGGGCGCAGGTCCTTATTGAGCGGGATCAGGGTGCCCGCCTCGACCATCTCGGAAGTGATGCGGTTCCACTCATCCTGGGAGCCCGTGCACCAGACCACGGAGTCGGGCTGCGTCAGCTCGGCGACCTCGGTCACCCACTGCAGCACCTCTGCGTTGTTCGTGGTCGCTTCTGCGGCGACGAGGTCCGCGAACGAAATCTCGTTCTCGACGATCTGGCTGGTACCCATGTCTATGTCGTGCTCCTCAAGATCACACCGCGAAGAATCGGTGACATCTCCATTCTGATGAACGCATTCACGCCCCGTTTACCAAATCAGGCGTAAACTTTTCAGCTTTTTGCCGTATGGTCAAGTTATGGCACCAAACAGTGTTTCCCCAGCGACCGAGGCTGAGCTCGATCGACTGGTGCTCGGCAAGCGACTTCGTTTCTTCCGCACACAGGCGGGTCTCACCCTCGAACAGCTCGGTGAACGGGTCGGCGTGGTGGCGAGCCAGCTTTCCCTGATCGAGAATGGGCGGCGCGAACCCAAGCTCAGTCTGCTCCAGGCGCTCGGCCGCGAACTGAGCGTCGATCCCGCCGCGTTTTTGACCGGCGAGGCTCCGGATCGGCGCAGCGAGCTCGAGGTGGAGCTCGAGCGCGCGCAGGCCACGCAGGGCTACCAACGGCTGGGACTCCCCCACGTGCGTGCACCGCGCACGCTCGGCGACGAGACGCTCGAGGCGCTGGTCGGCCTGCATCGCGAGCTCGCGCACCGCTCCCGCGCGGCTGCAACGACGTCCGAGGAGGCGCGGCGCGCGAACACGGAGATTCGTCTCAAGATGCGCGAGCAAGACAACTACGTGCAGGACATTGAGCTGATCGCGTCCGACCTCATGCGTCGCATCGGTCACACCACGGGAGCCGTCACGCACCGGCAGGTGGCCATGCTTGCCGAGATGCTGGGCTTCACACTGATCTTCGTTGACGACCTCCCCTCCAACACGCGAAGCATCACGGACCTCGAAAACGGGCGCATCTACCTCCCGCCCGCCTCGATCCCGGGCGGGCACGGCCTCCGCTCGCTCGCACTGCAGGCGATGGCGCACCGCGTGCTCGGTCATTCCGAACCGAAAAGTTATGCGGAATTTCTCGAGCAGCGGCTCCAGATCAACTACTTCGCCGCTGCCTGCCTCATGCCGGAGGCACGGGCCGTTGATTTCTTGCAGCAGGCCAAGCGCAATCGCAACCTCGCGATCGAGGATTTTCGTGACGCGTTCGGCGTGACACACGAGGCGGCGGCCCATCGCTTCACGAACATCGCGACGCAGCACCTCGGGCTGAGGGTGCACCACTACCGCGCAGACGGTGCGGGAACGCTCGTGCGCGGCTACGAGAACGACGGCCTCCCCTTCCCGAGCGACGAGGAGGGCTCAATCGAGGGCGAGTCTCTGTGCCACAAGTGGGGCGGCCGCACGGCATTCAACCGCACGAACCGCACGAGCGAGTTCTACCAGTACACAGACACACCGAACGGAACCTACTGGACCAGCGTGCAGACGGGTGACGCTGAGCTCGGTCCCTTCGCGATCGCTTGTGGTGTGGCCTTCGACGACGCGAAGTGGTTCCGCGGACGCGACACCGATGTGCGAAAGTCCTCCACCTGTCCAGATCCGGCCTGCTGCCGCACCCCGGAGCCGGGACTGCTCTCGCGGTGGGAGGGGAAGGCCTGGCCGAGCGCGCGCATGCACGCTCACGTGTTGTCGCCGCTTCCCGCGGGCACGTTCCCGGGCGTTGACGATACCGAGATGTACCAGTTCCTCAGCAAGCACGCCCCGGACGCGTAGCCCCTCCCCTTCCACTCCCACCGCCCCTGCCACCTGCCCCTGCCCCTGCCCCCCCCTGAATCGGGGTCACTTCGGCAGGGTGTCGCCTGGGCGACCACGACGACACCCTGCCGAAGTGACCCCGATTCGCTGGGGAGGCGGCGGCTGGGCGCGGGGTGAGTGGAAAACGCAGCGCGCCCCCGGCGACCGTGTGGTCTCCGGGGGCGCGCTGCGTTCAGCGAGTGGTTACTCTGCTGCGGGCTTCGGCCGCGATGCGAACTCCTCGAAGATCGCACGGGGCTCCTGCGTCGCCTCAATGTTGACGATGTCGCGGCCCAGGAAGAAGTGGCTGACCCAGCCACCGAACACGCGCCACTTGCGCTCCCACGTGGGGATCGCGAGGCCGTGGTAGAAGCGGTGCGCGAGCCACGCGATGTAGCCTTTGAGCGTGAAGTTGCCCGAGCGGAACACGCCGGTGTTCATGCCGAGGCCAGCAACCGCGCCAGCGTTCTTGTGGTTGTACTCAGCGATGCCCTCGCCGCGCAGCGACGCAACGATGTTCTTCGCGAGCAGCTTGCCCTGGCGCACTGCGTGCTGTGCGTTGGGAACGCAGAAGCCGCCGGGGCCAGGGGTCGACGAGATGTCGGGAACCTGTGAGGTGTCACCAGCGGTCCATGCGCCCTCGATGATCTCGCCGTCCTCGGTCGCAACGCGGAGCGACGGGGTGCCCACGACGTGGCCGCGCGCGCCGATCGGCAGGTCGGTGCCGCGGAGGAACGGACGGGGCATCACGCCAGCGGTCCAGACGATGAGATCGGACTCGTAGTTCTCGCCGGTGGAGAGCTCAATCTTGCCGTCCACAGCCGAGGAGAGCTGCGTGTTGAGGTGGATGTTTACACCACGACGGGTCTGGTCCTTGACCACCCAGTCAGCGAGACCCTCGGTAACCTCGGGCATGATGCGGCCCATGGCCTCGACGAGGTGGAACTTCGTCTCGTCGAAGGTGATCTCGGGGTAGCGGCGCAGCAGGCTCGTCGCGAACGAGCGGAGCTCGGACACCGACTCGATACCGGCGAAGCCACCGCCAACGACGGTCACGGTGAGGAGACGCGCGCGCTCAGCCGAGTCCTTCGGCAGCGAGGCGGCGCGCTCGAAGTTGCCGACCATGCGATCGCGGATCGCAACGGCTTCCTCGATCGTCTTCATGCCGATCGCGTTGTCGGCGATGCCGGCGATCGGGAAGGTGCGGGACACGGAGCCCGTGGTGACCACGATCTGGTCGTACTCGAAGTCGTACGCCTCGCCAACGTTGGGAGTGATCGTTGCCGTCTTCGTGGCGTGCGAGATGCCCGTCACCTTGCCCGCGATGTTCGCGGTGCTCTTGAGGTGGCGGCGACGCGCGACGACCGCGTGACGCGGCTCGATCGAGCCTGCAGCGACCTCGGGGAGGAACGGCAGGTACGCCATGTAGGGCAGCGGGTCGACGATCGTGACCTCGGCCTCACCGGCGCGGAGGAGCTTCTCCAGCTTCCATGCGGTGTAGAAGCCGGCGTAGCCACCGCCAACGATCAGAATCTTCTTCGCCACGGGGCGGTCTCCTTGATGCTCTGTGCGGGAACTGTCCGAGTGCGGACACAGCGGAACGGGCAGACTGCTGCCCTACGGCTCAGTCTACCGTGCATTTCCTGTCTGCTCAGCCGCTTCCGCGGGAATCTGAGCGAAAGCAGTCGAAAATTCGGGCGAAACCCCCGGTCGACGAAAGTTCCGCGTTTCCGACGCCTGATTCAGGGGCGCCAGCCGCAGCGCTCAAGCGCGAGGTCACCGATCGGGTTTACGCCCGGCCCGGCCGCGAGTGCGTGGCCGATCAGCGCGTGCAGGCACTTCACGCGCGTGGGCATTCCGCCAGCGGAGACTCCCGCGAGTTCCGGCACCTCACCGATCTGCTCGCGATCGGCGATGTACTGCTCGTGCGCGGCCTGGTACTGCGCACGCAGCTCCTCGTCCTCGGCCAGCATCTCGTTGAACTCGACCATCATCCCGCCGGCCTCGAGGCGCGACGCTGCGGCGACCGCCTCGGGGTGCGACAGGTAGTAGAAGGTGGGGAACGGCGAACCGTCGGGCAGCCGCGGCGCCGTGGCGACGACGGTGGGCGCACCATCTGCCGTGCGTGCGGCGATGCCGATGACGCCGCGCGCTTCGCGCTCGAGCTGCTCGCTCACAGCGGCGATGTCAGCCTCGGTCGGTGCGGGGAAGGGCGGACGGCTCATGGTGGGTCTCCTCGGGCGTCAGGATCGGGCAGTGCGAGCCAGCCGGTGCGGGCGGCCTCGCAGAGTGGAAACCCGCAGCGCAGCGTGCGCTCGGGTGGTCGTGGGGCAGCGAGTGCATGGACTCACCGCGTGGGGCCTGCGCGGAATCTTACCCCGCAGCGCTGGCATCTTTCGGGGCTGCGGGATCCGGATCGGTTGCTGGATCTTCATTCTGCGCGGGATCCGGCGTAGCCGTCCCGGCGCTGAGGAATGAGCCGACGAGCCCCTCGGCCCAATTCGTCTCGATGCGCGAAAGCTCGGCGCTCGTTTCCTCATCGGACTCGATCGGCATGGTCACGTCGTCGATGACGTTGAGCTGCGTCTCGCCGGGCAGCACATAGAAGAGGCGGTCTCGGGCCTGCGCGCGAACGTAGACCGGGTCCTTCCACTTCGCGCGCTCGGCGTCGATCTCGGTGACGGCTTCCTGGTGCAGACGCACGCTCTCACGCAGCTCCGAGATTTCGCGCCGCTGCTGCACAAACGTGGAGAGGCTGGGGCTGACGATGACGGCGCCCGCCAGCACCAGCCCCACGATCAGCACGGTGAAGACGCTGAAACGCAGGCTCGAGGCCCAAGCCCCCAGCTCCCCCGTTCCGCGCTTCACCGTGCTGCTCTCGTTCCGTGTCGAACTACGCCGTGAAGCGCGGGAAGGCGCTGCGGCCGGCGTACTTCGCGGCGAGGCCGAGCTCTTCCTCGATGCGGAGGAGCTGGTTGTACTTCGCGACGCGGTCCGAACGCGCGGGTGCGCCCGTCTTGATCTGGCCGCAGTCGGTCGCGACGGCGAGATCAGCAATGGTCACGTCCTCGGTCTCACCCGAGCGGTGCGACATCACTGCCGTGTAGCCGGCGCGCTGTGCCATCTGCACCGCGTCGAAGGTTTCCGTGAGCGTGCCGATCTGGTTGACCTTCACGAGGATCGAGTTCGCGGTGCCGCGGGCGATGCCGTCAGCGAGGCGCTCGGGGTTCGTGACGAACAGGTCGTCGCCGACGAGCTGCACGCGATCACCGATCTCGTCGGTGAGGATCTTCCACCCCTCCCAGTCGTCCTCGGCGAGGGGATCCTCGATCGAGACGAGCGGGTACTTGTCCATGAGGTCGGCGTAGTACGCGCTCATCTCGGCTGCGGTGCGCTCCTTGCCCTCGAAGGTGTACACACCGTTCTCGAAGAACTCGGTCGACGCAACGTCGAGCGCGAGCGCGACATCCCGGCCGGGCTCGAGGCCCGCGCGCTTGATCGCCTCGACGATGAGATCGAGCGCTGCCGCGTTGGTCGGCAGGTCGGGGGCGAAGCCGCCCTCGTCGCCGAGTGCCGTGGTGAGGCCCTGCTCCTTGAGCAGTGCCTTCAGTGCGTGGTACACCTCAACGCCCCAGCGGAGCCCCTCGGAGAAGCTCTCGGCGCCGAGCGGCACCGCCATGAACTCCTGGATGTCGACGCCGGTGTCAGCGTGCGCGCCACCGTTGATGATGTTCATGAGCGGCACGGGGAGCGTGCTCGCGTTCGGCCCACCGAGGTAGCGGTAGAGGGGCAGCTCGGCCGACGCAGCGGCGGCGTGTGCGACCGCGAGGCTGACGCCCAGGATCGAGTTTGCGCCAACGCGCGACTTGTTGTCGGTGCCGTCGACCTCGCGCAGCACGGTGTCAATGATGCGCTGATCATCGGCGGCGAAGCCCTCGATCGCGGGGGCGAGCTCGTCGAAGACCGCGTCGACGGCCTTCGTGACGCCCTTGCCGAGGTAGCGATCCTTGTCGCCGTCGCGCAGCTCATACGCTTCGAAGGCACCCGTGGATGCTCCGGACGGAACCGCAGCGCGGCCCACCGAGTCGTCGGTCAGGCCGACCTCGACCTCAACGGTCGGGTTTCCGCGCGAATCAAGAATCTCGCGGGCGATCACTGCGTCGATAAATGCCACCATGCGCTCCTCAGGTGTCCAGGGTGATTGAGCAAATCTGCGCCAGCGGTATCGCCGGGCGACACCAGTCTAGCGGCCAGGCACCGCGGCCTCCCCTGTGCGCGGGATCGGCGCTGCGTGTGCGGGGACCCGGCCGCGGGGCCGCCTATGCGTCGGCAGCGAGGAACGCTTCCGGCCCCTGCTCGGCGGCCGCCGGATCCATGTACATGAACTCGAGAATGGTGCCATCGGGATCCTCGAGGTCACGCGAGTACATGAAGCCGTAGTCTTGTGCGTCGCGCGGCTCCGTTCCCCCGGCTGCGAGCCCCGCAGCAAGTACCGCGTCGACGTCTTCGCGCGACTCGCGCGACAGCGCGATCAGCACCTGCGCGCTGCCACTCGCGTCGACCACCTGCTTATCCGTGAAGGTCGCAAAGTACTCGCGCGTGAGCACCATGAAGTAGACCTGCTCGTCCCACACGACGCACGCGGCATTCTCGTCGGTGAAGAGCGGGTTGATCTCGCAGCCGAGAGCCGTGTAGAACGCTTTCGAACGCTCGAGGTCGCTGGTTGCGATGTTGACGAAGATTTGCGTGGACATGGTGCTCCCCATCCGGTCGCGCGGTGCGACCCTTCGCGGAAAGAGTCGCACCGCGCGCGGCCCCCGTCAAGGGGGTTCTCAGGTGTCTCCGAGCACTGCCAGCTGTGTATCAGGCATCGAGCGCGCGCAGCTCCAGCTCATCCGCGGTCGTCATCCCCGCGCGCACGTTGGCCACGCTCGTGAAGCCTTCCTCCGCGACGCGGGCGAGCAGCGTCTTCATGTTCTTCTGTCGCTTCTCCAGGCGCACACGGTGGCCGCGCGCCACGAGCTCACGTTTCAGGGCGACAAGCTGTGCGAACTCAACGTCCGCGTCCGCGATGAGCGCGACGGCCTCCGGCCCGCTCGCCTCGGGAAGCGTGATCAGATCGACCACGCGCTCGAAACCAATCGAGAAGCCGACCGCGGGCACGTCCTGCCCGAGGAAGCGCCCCACCATGCCGTCGTAGCGGCCGCCGCCGCCGACCGAGCTGCCGGAGCCCGGGTGCGCGACCTCGAAGATCGTGCCGGTGTAGTACCCCATCCCGCGCACGAGCGTTGGATCGAAGCGCAGCTCGACCCCCGCGGGCAGCGAGCCCGCAAGGGCAGCGCCGAGCTCGGTGAGGTTCGCGATGCCGTCGGCCGCGGCACCCGCCGGGAGCACTGCAGCGATGCGCTCTCCCGTGAGCGGGATCCCGTCGCCCGCGATGGCCGGCTCGACCTCGGCGAGGACCGCGCCGAGCCGCTCGGCGGCCGCCGCATCGATCTCGCGGAGTTCGTCAACGACGCCAGCCGCGCCGATCTTGTCGAGCTTGTCGATCGTGATGAGCGCGCGATCGTGCACCTCGGCGGCGAAACCGCAGTGCTCGAGCAGACCGAACAGGATGCGGCGATCGTTCACACGAATCACGCACCCGGCGAGCCCGAGTTCGGACAGCGCCTGCGATGTGGCGGTGATGAGTTCGATCTCCGCGAGGAGGCCCGGCTCGCCGATGATGTCGATGTCGGCCTGTACAAACTGGCGGTAACGTCCCTTCTGCGGGCGCTCCGCGCGCCACACGGGCGCGATCTGGATCGAGCGGAACACAGGCGGCAGCTCTGCGCGGTGCGACGCGTAGAACCGGGTGAGCGGCACCGTGAGGTCAAAGCGCAGGCCGAGATCGGCGAGCTGTTCAACATCGCCGGCCTCCGCCGCTGCAGCGAGCGCCTCTGGCGTGATTCCACGCTTCAGGATCGAGAACGACAGCTTCTCGTTGTCACCGCCGAGCCCAGCGTGCAGCCGTGACCAGTCCTCGACCACGGGCGTCTCGATCTCGTCGAAGCCGTGGGCGCGGTACACCCCCTTGATGATGCCGAGCGCGTGCTCGCGACGCGCCTTGTCTGAGGGCAGGAAGTCGCGCATGCCGCGCGGAGGATTCACGGGGGTGGCCATTCCCCCATTCTTCCATCTCCGCGCGGCCCGAGTGGACGACGTCCACGCACACGTGGAAAAACCAGTTAGCATCGAGTACTCCGAACGATGGGAGCGACGATGACCCACCTTTCACACACGCTGCTGCGTGAAACGCTCGATGCTGCCGTGCAGGAGTTCGCACGAGAGACCAGGTTTCCCGTGGCATTCGGCGGATTCAATGCGGATGGCACCACTCGAGTGACTGCTTTTGCGGGTGTCCGGACCCGGAGCCTCACCGGGCTCACGGTCCGTGCCGACCGCGGGCTTGGCGGAAAAGCCATGACTGAGCATCGTGCACGCCTTGCGCAGGACTACGCACGCTCAGCGCTCATTACCCACGACTACGATGAGCAGATCGGCGGCGAAGGCATCGTCACGCTACTCGCGATGCCGGTCATCGTTGACGGCGACGTGCGCGCCGTGCTCTATGGCGGAAGCCGTGATCGGCACTGCGCTGAGGTGCCAAGGCTCGGCGCAGGTGCCTCGGTCGCTCGGGCGCTTGCGCGCGAAATCGGCGTTCAAGATCAGGTCTCGGCTGCACGCTCTCGGGCAGTGAGAACCGATGTGCTCGATATCGAGGGAGAGCCGCTCGAGCAGTTGCGCGGGGAGCACGCGGAATTGCGCAGTATCGCAGCAGCCGTCGCCGACCCCGACGTGCGCGAGCGCATCATCGCACTCGCTGATCGGCTCGCACGCCTCGGCTCCCCCGACCCGACAGCGGAGGCCGTGCATCTCTCCCCGCGCGAGGTCGACGTGCTCGCCCACACCGCCCTCGGGGCGACGAACGCGGACATCGGGCGCGCGCTCCAGCTCGCCGAGAGCACGGTAAAAAGCTACCTGCGCACGGCGATGTCGAAGCTCGACGTGAACACACGGCACGCCGCGGTGGCGGCTGCGCGGCGGTTGGGGATCCTGCCCTAGCTGTCGCCGTTGTGCATCACGCGCGCGGCGAGCCGGTCAACCGCCTGGCGGAGTGCCCGATCCGGATCAATGCTCGCAGCGTTTGCCCGCATGACGAGCGCGAGCATGGCATCGCCGATACCCACTTCGGCGAGGCGCTGCTCGTCGGGACCGATCGCCGCTGCGAGCGGGTCTTCCGGGCTCCCCTCGCCCGCGTTTGGCTGCACGAGCCCGGCACGCTTCAACCGTTCGACCACCTTCGCCGCACGTGCCAGTGTGGGCATCCCCGCGGGGATACCGTCGAGCGCGCCGCGGGAGCCTCGTTCCTCGCCGGCCGCGTCCTCCTTGAGTCGTTCCCACTCCGCGTGGAGCTCTTCCACGCTCATGTAGCCACGGTCGCCGAACACGTGCGGGTGGCGCGCGATCAACTTGTCCGACAGCCTCGCCGCGACGCTCGCAAGGTCGTAGCCCTCGCCGTCGCGCTCCGCGATCGCCGCGTGGAACAGCACCTGGTACAGCACGTCGCCGAGCTCTGAGCTCTGCTCGGCGGGCGGGAGCTCACGCTCCACCGCGTCGACGAACTCCGCGGTCTCCTCAATGAGGAAGGGGGTCAGCGAGGCGTGGGTTTGCGCGGCATGCCACGCGCAGCCGCCCTCCTCAACCATGGTGCGCACGGTCTGTGCGGCGCGAGCAACCGCTTCAGCCGCGCGAGACGTGTCGCTGTGCGGCGGGTCTTCGGGGGCAGGGGCGATCGGAACCGCCTCGGGACTGTCCGCCTCCGATGAGTGGCTGCCGGCCGTGGCTCCTGCGCTCGCGCTGTCCATGCCCCCAGCCTACCCACGCTTCTGGAGTCTGGCTGGGTGCGGGCTCACGCTGAGCTGGGCGCCGCGGCGTGCGGCTCAGCCGATCCTGAGCCGCCCAGGCTACCGTTGACCGTGGATCCGCTGCGCGATCCGCCCCACGAGAGCCGCAGCTCGAAAGGACCCCCATGCTTCGTTTCTCCACCGCACGGCACACCCGCACCGCCGCAGGCGTGGCCACACTCGCGCTCGTTGCGATCCCACTCTCCGGGTGCGCGATCCCGAGCATTGGCAGCGGCGGGAGCAGCGCCGGGTCTGCTGGCGGCACGAGCGGTGGCACGCAGTCGACGTGCCAGGTGGCGAGCGAGGCGATTCAGCGAGTCACCGATGAGGCGGGCAAGGAAATCTCCCAGCTCGTCGCCGACGGCATCGCGGGGAACCCGGTGGATGCCGGCGCACTGGTCGACCCCGCGATCGAGGCGCTCGACGCCGCGACGGCATCGATCACCGATCCCGCGGTGCTCACCGCGATCGACGCGGCTCGGGTCGAGTGGAGCGGCTTCGCGGGTGACCTCGGTTCGCTCGCGCTGCCAGATCTCAGTGGTCTCGGTGAGGGCGACCTGTCGGCCATCGGCGAGCTGCAGTCCTACGGTTCCGAGGTGTCCGCGCTCTTCACGAAGCGCCTCCCGGCCTTGCAGCAGACCGGACAGGAGCTGCAGGAGGCCTGCACAGCGCAGTAGCGCGTGCGCACGTGTCGGAGCGAACCGCGGCGCGGAAGCCGATCCCGCGCCGCGCCGGAACGCTTTACACCGCTGGCGGATCCTCCTCGAGCAGCGTTGCGAGGACGCGCCCCGTCCAGGCCACGATGTCGCCCTCGTCGCCCGTGTGCCGCTGCCCCACGCCTGCGAGCGGGCTGCGTGACAAGGCGGTGCCGCCCGGCAGCGGAATCTGCAGCGAGTGCGTGGCTTCCGTGTAGCGGGACCCGGGATACATGCGGTTCATGCGCATGCGGCGCGAATCGAGCAGTTTCACCGGTTCGAGGCGCAGCGACGGCCCGGCCGCGACCACCTTCGCGAGGCCGAGGCGTGAAGCGCGGCGACGCAGCGCAGATACCGCGGCGAGCCGTTCCACCTCCTCGGGAGGTGCGCCGTAGCGGTCGGTGAGCTCTTCAAGCACGAGTCCGACGTGTTCCTCGGGTGCCTGCGGGTGGGAGGCCGCGGAGAACTTTTGGTACGCCTCGAGGCGCAGCCGCTCGCTCTCGACGTACTCTTCGGGAATGTGCGCGTCAACGGGCAACTCGAGCACCAGCTCGACCGTGCCGGCAACCTCCTCGCCCTTGAACGTACTCACCGCTTCGCCGATCATGCGGAGGTAGAGATCGAAACCGACCCCTGCGATGTGCCCGGACTGCTCGCCGCCCAGGAGGTTGCCCGCGCCGCGCAGCTCGAGGTCCTTGAGCGCCACCTGCATGCCCGAGCCGAGCTCGTTGTTCGCGGCGAGCGTCTCGAGTCGCTCGTTCGCGTGCTCGGTGAGGGGCTTCTCGGGGTCGTACAGGAAGTACGCGTACGCGCGCTCGCGACTGCGCCCCACGCGTCCGCGCAGCTGGTGCAGCTGACTTAGCCCGTACTTGTCGGCCTGGTCGATGATGATCGTGTTCGCGTTGGCGATATCGAGGCCGGTCTCCACGATCGTGGTGGAGACGAGCACGTCGAACTTGCGCTCCCAGAAGTCCTGCACCACCTGCTCGAGCTGGTGCTCGCTCAGTTTGCCGTGCGCCACCGCAACGCGGGCTTCGGGAACCAGCTCGGCGATCTGGGCGGCGACCCGGCTGATCGACGAGACGCGGTTGTGCACGAAGAACACCTGCCCCTCGCGCAGCAGCTCGCGCCGGATCGCCGCGGTGATCTGCTTGTCGCTGCGTGGGCCCACAAAGGTGAGGATGGGGTGACGATCCTCCGGCGGCGTCGCGAGCGTGGACATCTCGCGGATGCCCGTGACCGCCATCTCGAGCGTGCGCGGGATCGGCGTCGCGCTCATCGCGAGAATGTCGACGCCAGTCTTGAGCTTCTTCAGCGCGTCCTTATGCTCCACACCGAAGCGCTGCTCCTCGTCGATGATGAGGAGACCCAGATCCTTGTAAATGATGTTGTTCGACAGCAGGCGGTGCGTGCCAATCACCACGTCGACGGTTCCAGCGGCGAGACCCTCGAGCGTCTCCTTCGCTTCCTTGTCCGTCTGGAAACGGCTGAGCGCACGCAATTGCACGGGGAAGCCGGCGAAGCGGTTCTGGAAGGTCTCGAAGTGCTGGTTTGCGAGCAGCGTGGTGGGCACGAGCATGGCAACCTGCTTCCCATCCTGCACAGCCTTGAACGCCGCACGGATGGCAACCTCGGTCTTGCCGAAGCCCACGTCGCCCGCGAGGAGCCTGTCCATGGGCACGGGCCGCTCCATGTCACGCTTCACCTCGTCGATGGTGGTGAGCTGGTCGATCGTTTCCGCGTACGGGAACGCCTCCTCGAGCTCGCGCTGCCACGGGGTGTCCTGCGAGAACGCGAAGCCCGGTGACGCCATGCGCGCTGAGTAGAGCTTCACGAGCTCCACCGCGATGTCGCGAACGGCCTTGCGGGCCTTCTTCTTCGCGTTCGACCAGTCGCTCCCGCCCATCTTGGACAGCGCGGGTGCCTCACCGCCGACGTAGCGGGACAGCTGGTCGAGCTGGTCCGTTGGCACGTACAGCTTGTCCTTCGGCATGCCGCGCTTGGTCGAGGCGTACTCGATGACCAGGTACTCGCGCAGCGCCTTCGTCGCGTCGCGCCCGATACCGGTGGGCACCATGCGCTGGGTCAGCTCGACGAACTGGCCGATGCCGTGCGTCTCGTGCACCACGAAGTCGCCAGCGACCAGCTTGAGCGGGTCGACCACGTTCTTGCCGCGGCGGCGCGCGAGCTTCTGCCCGCTCGCTGCCTGCGCCGACACCGTGCGACCAAAGAATTCGGCCTCGGTCTCGAGCAGCAGCTGGGCTTCGTCGTTTTCAAAACCCTGCCAGGCGGTCCCCGTGACGAGGTAGATCACGCCGGTGTCGAGCTCGTCCGGCAGCGCGTCGACGATGCGCGCGGCGGCGCCGGCTTCGGCGAGGAGATCGCGTGCGCGCTCCACGAGGCCGATGCCCTGTGCGGTGACGACCGCGCGCCATCCTTCCCCGAGCCGACGACTCAGGTGTTGGATCGCAGCCGCTGTGGGCTCGGCCCCGGGGGCCCGCGTCACGGAACCGCCGCGCACGGTGTAGATCGCGTCGTCGACGCCGTCGATGACGGTGAGGCCGCGGGGCTCGGGCATCGCCGCCTCGGCGCCGGTCGTCTCAGACCCGGCAGCGCGGGATCCCTCAGCGGCGTCCGTCTCGGCGCCGTCCGCGGGCTGCGCCGCTGCGAGCTCGGCCGTGTCGTCTGCAGCGTCGCGCACAAAGCCGGTCGTGCTCCACCACGGGCGCCCTGCTGACGCGGAGCGGAGCTCCGTCACGGAGAGCAGGCCGGCGTCGTCTGTGGGGACGGGAGCATCGGCTCCCGCGGTGGCGGCGTGCCAGGCCGCCTCGAGGAACTCGCGGTTCGTCTCGGCAAGGCTGACCGCACGCCCGGCAACCCGCTCGGGTGCCACAACGAGCACGGCGCCGCCCGCGGGCAGCAACTTCGTGATCGGTGCGAGACCTGGCACGAGCTGCGGCAGGAGGCTCTCCATGCCCTCGACCGCGATCCCCGCGCTCATCTTCTCGAGCATGGGCGCGAGCGCGGGGAAACGCGGCAGCAGCTCGGCGGCACGCTCACGCACCGCATCGGTGAGCAGCAGCTCACGCGCCGGCCACAGTTCGAGCTCGGGCACCGGGTCTCCGGCGGAACGCTGGTCAGACACCGCGAAGCGGCGGATCTGATCCACCTCGTCGCCGAAAAAGTCCACGCGCATGGCCTGCTCGGCCGTGGGCGGGAACACGTCAAGGATTCCACCGCGCACGGCGAACTCACCGCGCCTGGTCACCATGTCAACGCGCGTGTATGCGTAGTCGACGAGGCGGCGCGACAGCGCCTCGAGCCCGCCTCCGCCGGCGCCGCCCTCGGGGGTGTCTGCGAGCACGAGATCGTGCCCCGCCCGCAGCACCACCGGCTCGGCCTGCGACGCGTGCGGCGAGACCGGCTGCAGAGCAGCGCGCACGGAGGCGACGAGCACGAGCGGCGGCGCGGCCGGGTCTGCGACGTCATGCTCGCGCAGCAGGCGCAGTGCGTGCGCGCGGCGCCCCACGGTCTCGGCGCTCGGGCTCAGCCGCTCGTGTGGCAGCGTCTCCCACGCGGGAAACTCCGCGGTCACCGCGTCGGGGATCAGCGAGGCGAGCGACTGCCGAATCGCATCGGCCTCACGGCTCGTCGCCGCGATCACAAGGAGCGCGCCGCGGTCGCCCGCGGCCCGACGCCGGCGCAGAAGCCCGGCGATCAGCGGCGCACGCAGACCGTCTGCGACGGAGAACTCCGCGTCCGTCGCGGCGGCGTCAAGTGCACGCGCGAACGACTCGGAGCGTTCGAGCAGCAGATCAAGCCCGGCGAGGCTCACTTGCCCGCTCCGTGGAATCGCTGCTGCGCGGCGAGCAGCCCATCGTCGATGAGTGCCTCGGCCGCGTCCGCGGACTCCTCGAGCAGCACGGGCAGGTTGGCGCGCTCGGCCGATGCGAACGGCTTCAGCACGAAGTCGGCGGGATCCTGCTGCCCGGGGGGCCGCCCGATCCCAATCCGCACACGCAGATAATCCGGAGTGCCGAGCGCCTTCGCGATGTCGCGCAGGCCGTTGTGGCCACCGTGGCCACCGCCCTGCTTGAGCTTCAGCGTGTCAAACGGCAGGTCGAGTTCGTCGTGCAGCACAATGACGCGGTCGGCGGGCACGCCGAAGTACTTCGCGAGCGCGCTCACCGGCCCGCCCGACGTGTTCATGTAGCCGTTCGACTTCGCAAGGATCAGCTTTGCGCCGCCCGGGCGAATGCGCCCCTCGGCGATGCGCGAACCCGTCTTGTGAGGCGAGAACTTGCCACCGATGCGGTCGGCGAGCACGTCGAGCGCCATCTGGCCGACGTTGTGCCGGGTCGCCTCGTACTTTGCGCCCGGGTTGCCAAGCCCAACAATCAGCCAGCTGTCTTCAGCCACGTGCTTCTCCACTTTCCCCTGCAGTTTTCGCCAGAACACTCGCACCTCCGCGCACACTATCCTCGCAGACCCCTCTGACACTGGCCGCGTCGGCCGCACACCACCCGGGCGCTCGGCAGAGAGACAAACGGCCCGCCGGCCCGGCGCGAACGCCGGACCGACGGGCCCGAAAGACTTGGCTGCTTACTCGGCAGCGGCCTCTTCGCCCTCAGCCTCGTCAGCCGAAGCCGCACGAGGTGCCACGATGTTGACGGCGAGTGCGTCAGCAGCGTCGAGGAGCGATGCGCCCTTGGGGAGCTCGATCGCGCCGGCGAGGATCTGCGTGCCGTCCTCGAGGCCCTCGACGTCAACGGTCACGTTCTCGGGGATCGAGGTTGCGGGAGCGCTCAGGCGGATGGTGTTGAGCTCCTGCAGCGCGTTTGCGCCGTTGAAGGGCTCGCCCGTCACGTGCAGGGGAACCTCGACCTCAACGGTCTCGCCCTTCTTGACGATCACGAGGTCGACGTGCTCGATGATCTGGCGTACCGGATCCTTCTGCACGTCCTTGACGAGCACGAGCTGCTTCTTGCCCTCGATGTCGAGCTCGATGAGCGCGTTCGCCTGGCGGATGATGAGGCTCAGCGGGTGCGTCTCAACCGAGATGTGCACGGGATCGGTGCCGTGGCCGTAGATGACCGCGGGGGTCTGGCCGATAGCGCGGAGCTTGCGGGCGACGCCCTTGCCGAAGCTCTCGCGAGCGGAAGCGACGAGCTGGTTGGTGTCCGTCATGATGTTCTCCTTGCGGGCCGCAGCCCGGTCAGGGCGGCCGGGCCGCCAGATCTGGTGTCTCGCACTTGCGTTGCAACGCAGCAAGATGGCCCGCAGAGGCGTTCCGTCCCGCGTCGATAACGGGCGCCGAAGCGCCCCTCGCCGAAGTACAGCTGCCAAGTCTACACGATGCGCAGCGACCACTCAGTCCCAGAGTGTCGGCTGCGCCGGAGCCGCGCCCGCAATCTGCCAGTCGATGGGCTGCGCGCCCTGCGCGACGAGTGCCTCGTTTGCGCGACTGAACGGCCGGGATCCGAAGAAACCGCGTGACGCGGACAGCGGCGACGGGTGCGCGCTCTCGATCACGGGCGTCTCGCCGAGCAGCGGGGCGAGCGCTCGCGCATCGTTGCCCCACAGGATCGCGACGAGCGGGCCCCCGCGCGCGGCCAGCGCGCGGATCGCGCACTCGGTGATGGCTTCCCACCCTCGGCCGCGGTGCGACCCCGCCTCGCCCGCGCGCACGGTCAGCACGCGGTTGAGCAGCAGCACACCCTGGTCCGCCCACGCGCGCAGGTCACCGTTCGGCAGCGGCGTGGCGCCGACATCGCTCTCCAACTCGCGTGAAATGTTCTGCAGGCTGCGCGGCAGCGGGCGCACGGCCAGGTCCGTCGCAAACGACAGTCCAATGGGGTGGCCCGGGGTGGGGTACGGATCCTGCCCCACGATCAGTACACGAACATCCGCGAGCGGTCGCGCAAAGGCAGCGAACACCAGCTCGGGATCCGGCAGCACCGCATGTGCCTCTCGCTCTGCCGCAAGCCACTCGGTGACGGCGTCAAACTGCGGCGCCTCTGCGGCGAGCGCGCTCCCCCAGTCGGCCGCGATTCGACCGGCGGCGACGAGCCCGTCGAGAGTGCCAGCCGCGGGCGCGGAGTCGCCGTGCTCGGAAAGTGTCGTGGAAACCATGCGCTGCCCTCAGACCCGCGGCGTGAGCGGGCCGCGGTGTGTGTGGAAGACACTCGACTGGGCGACCGGGCGCAGCACGATCAAATCCTGGTTCACGTGCGGGGGCTGCTCAAACGCACCGACGAGCACCTCGGCAACCTCACTCGCCTGCAGCGGCAGAACGTCAGCATAGGGTTTCGCCGCGGCGGCCGCGTCGCCACGCAGGCGGTTGAGCGTGAACTCCTCCGTGTGCACGAGGCCGGGCGCGAGTTCCATCACGCGAATCGGTTCCCCCGCAAGCTCCAACCGCAGGACCCCGGTGACCGCGTGCGCCGCGAACTTGGCGGCGTTGTAGCCCGCACCGCCCGGGTACACGCTGTGTCCGGCGGTCGAGGTGACGTTCAGGAGGGAAGCCCAGCCGCTCTCGGCGGCCCCCGCCCGGAGAATCGGGAGCAGCGCGGCGGTGACCGAGCGCAGTCCGAGCACGTTCACTTCAAACATGCGTCGCCAGTCGTCGTTCGACGACGCTTCGACGGACTCGGTGCCGAGCGCGCCACCGGCATTGTTGACGAGGCCCGTCGCGCCACCGCTCGCCGCGACCTCCGCAGCGAGCGCGGCAACCGCGGCCTCGTCGGTCACGTCGCACACGATGGGGTGCGCACCCGTTTCCGCAGCGAGCGCCGCCAGGCGGTCGGCCCGGCGCGCCACAGCGACCGTCTGCCAGCCCCGCTCGGCGAACCGCCGCACCGTCGCCGCGCCGATTCCCGAGCTTGCTCCGGTCACCACTACTCGCTGTGTCATGCGACGCTCCATTCCTGTCCTTGCACGTCATTCCGGCGTCGGCGCACCGCACCGCTGCCGGGTACTGCCCCGGTACTGCCCGGTACTGCCCGGTGTTGCTGCCAGCGTAGCGTCCACGCACGCGCCGGTTTCATTACGCGCAGTGTCGCCCCGCGTTGCCTCGGGTGCGCGGAACCTCGTACGCTCGTTCCCAGCAGCACCTCCCTCACCCGTCACAGACTTTTCCCGCCGCCAGGCGCACACGCATCAAGGAGCAACCATGACTGATCAGAACGTTTGGGGCTTTGAGACCAAGCAGATCCACGCCGGCCAGGAGCCCGACCCGACGACGGGTTCGCGCGCACTGCCGATCCACCAGACCACGGCGTTCGTGTTCGAGGACTCGGCGCAGGCCGCGAACCGCTTCGCGCTCGCCGAGCTCGGCCCCATCTACACCCGCATCACGAACCCGACCCAGGAAGTCGCCGAGCAGCGCATCGCCGCGCTTGAGGGCGGCACGGGAGCGCTCCTCCTCGCGAGCGGCCAGGCTGCGTCGACGTTCGCCGTGCTGAACATCGCCAACGCCGGCGACCACATCGTCTCCTCCAGCTCCATCTACGGCGGCACGTACAACCTGTTCAAGTACTCGCTTGCCAAGCTCGGCATCGAGGTCACCTTCGTTGAGGATCAGGACGACCCCGCCGCGTGGCAGCGCGCCGTGCGCCCGAACACGAAGCTCTTCTTCGCCGAGTCGATCGCGAACCCGCGCTCGAACGTGCTGGACATCCGCGCGGTCGCGGACGTGGCGCACGAGAACCACCTCCCCCTGATCGTCGACAACACCGTCGCAAGCCCGTACCTCGTGCGCCCGTTCGAGCACGGTGCCGACATCGTGCTGCACTCGGCAACCAAGTTCCTGGGGGGCCACGGCACGACCCTCGGCGGCGTGATCGTCGATGGCGGCACCTTCCCCTGGTCGCAGCACGCGGACAAGTTCCCGGGGCTCACCGAGCCGGATCCCTCCTACAACGGCGTCAGCTACACGGGCGCGGTGGGCGATCCGATCGCGTACATTATCAAGGCCCGCGTGCAGCTGCTGCGCGACCTCGGTTCCGCCATCGCGCCACTGAGCGCCTGGCTGCTGCTCCAGGGCATCGAAACCCTGTCGCTGCGCATTGAGCGTCACGTGCAGAACGCGCAGGCGATCGCCGAGTGGCTCGACTCGCACGACGATGTCGCAACGGTCTACTACTCCGGCCTCCCCACGAGCCCCTGGTACGCCGCGGCGAACCAGTACGCGCCGAAGGGCGTAGGCGCCGTGCTCTCGTTCGAGCTGAAGGGCGGGGTCGACGCCGGCCGCGCGGTCGTCGAGAACGTCGAGCTGTTCAGCCACGTCGCGAACATCGGCGACGTCCGCTCGCTGATCATCCACCCCGCGTCGACCACGCACTCGCAGCTCACGCCCGAGCAGCAGCTCACGGCTGGTGTGACGCCCGGCCTCGTGCGCCTCTCGGTGGGTCTCGAGCACATCGACGACATCAAGGCGGACCTGGAGAAGGGCTTCGCTGCCGCACGCGCGGTCGTTGCGGCGGCACGCGCGTAACACGGGCACGGCGCGCGCCCACCAGGGCACAGTTTCCACGCGGGGGTGGGGTGTTTTCAACAGCACCCCACCCCCGCGTCGTAATATTCACCCGCCCGCCCCGCAGGACGGGCACAATGAGGAGCTATGGACTGGCAGACCCCTGAGGATTCGTTTCCCACCGACTTCATCACCGACGCGCAGCTGCGCGCACTCATGGGTCGCCCCCCGATCTCTGGTGCGTGGCGTGATGGCGACCCGGTCGGGGCGCGGCAGTTCGTATCGATCGGCGCCTTCGCCACCGAGTTCGGCGGGGAGCTCCCCGCGGTGCGGATCGCCTACGAGACCTTCGGTGAACTGAACGAAGCGCGCGACAACGCGATCCTCGTGTTCCACGCGCTCACGGGCGACAGCCACCTGGTCGGCTCGGCCGGGCCGGGGCATCCCACCGATGGCTGGTGGACCGAGATCGTGGGGCCCGGGCGCCCGCTCGACACCGATCGGTTCTGTATCATCGCGCCGAACGTGCTAGGCGGCTGCCAGGGCAGCACGGGCCCCGCTTCGCTCTCCCCCGAGGGGCAGGAGTGGGGCGGCCGCTTCCCGTACCTGACCGTGCGCGACCAGGTCGCAGCAACCGCCCGCTTCGCCGACGAGCTCGGCATTGACCGATTCCACACCGTCATCGGCGGCTCGATGGGCGGCATGCACGCGCTGGAGTGGGGCATCACTCACCGTGATCGCGTCGACCGGCTCGCGGTCATCGCCGCGCCACCCGTCACGACGGCGGATCAGATCGGCCTGAATCTCGTGCAGCTCGAGGCGATCCGCTCCGATCCCAGCTTCCGCGAGGGGAACTACTACGACGCCCCCGATGGGATCGGCCCGCATCACGGCCTCGCCACCGCGCGCCGCCTCGCGCTCCTGAACTACCGCAGCAACACGGAGCTCGACGAGCGCTTCGGCCGGTCCTGGCAGTCGGCGGTGAGCCCGCTCGGCGGCGGCGGCCGCTTCGCGGTGGAGTCGTACCTCGACTTCCACGGAAACAAGTTCACGCGCCGCTTCGACGCAGGCAGCTACGTCACGCTCGTGCAAGCCATGAACTCCCACGATGTCGGGCGCGGTCGTGGCGGTGTGCGCGCGGCGCTCTCAACCCTCGATCTGCCGACGCTCATCATCGGCATCCCGAGCGATCGGCTCTTCACGATCGAGGGACAAGACGAGATCGCGCGGCACACTCCGGGCAGTCTCGATGGGGATCAGGCCACCCGCATCGATTCCCCGTTCGGGCACGACGCGTTTCTCATCGAGTTCGAGCGCGTGGGCGCTCAGCTCACTCGCTTGATCGAGACGGCCGCGCGCTAGCTCGGCTCGCGTGGTGCCGCGCGCTCAGCCGCCAATAAAGCGGAACTGAAGCGCGCGCACCACGAGTTGCGCGAGGTTCTCGGCGGCGAGCTTCTCGCGGAGCCGCTTCACGTGCGACTTCGCGGTCCACACCGTAATGCCCTGCGACTCGGCGATCTCCTCATAGCTGCGGCCCTCGCACACCAGCAAGAGGATTGCGTACTCCGACGGGGTGAGCACCGGAGCAACGATCGGCGCGTCCGGGAGCGTATCCCCCGCGATCGAGATGTCGCTCGCGAGTCGCTTCAGCAGGGTGGGCGCCCCGCCCTCAGCCGCAAGCTTCACGGCAGCGCACAGGGTGTCCGGCGGCGCGGTCTTCTGCAGCGCGCAGATCGCTCCGGCCTCGAGCGCACGCGCCACCCCGGGCCCGGGCGACACGGTCGTGAGCACCACGACGCACGCGTCGGGGTTCACCCGCCGGATGAGCGCGGTCGCCTCGACCCCACTCATTCCGGGGGGCATGCTGAGGTCCATGAGCACCACATCCGGCCGGTGCTCCTCGTAGGCCGCAACCGCCGCCTCTCCGCTGTGTACGGGGACGAGCGGGCTGAGGCCCGGATCCCCTGCGAGTGCGTGCACAACCGCGCGCGTGGTCCACGGATCATCGTCGACGACGAGCACGCGAAGCGGAGCGGGTGCAGCAGCGGGGGCGGGGAAACTCACAGGCAGTACTTTCGGTACAGGGGCTTGTTGTGGATGAACCAGAACTTGCACTCGGCAAGCGTGGCGCGCGCATCTTCCTGGCCAGCATACGGATCGCCAGGAATGATCTCGTCTCCCATGAGATTGATGCCGCCGTCGCTTGCCTCGTCGGCACCCACGCCGGTCGCGCCGAGCACCTCGGCCGAGACCATCGTCACCGCCTCCGTATTCGCGGTCGCTGAGGCGGGCTGAGCGACCGCTCCGAGCAGCAGCAGGACAGTGGCGGCAAGAGTAGCAAAGAGGGCTTTCACACCCTCATTTCATCGACCTTCCCAGAATCCAGCATCCCCCGCTCGGGGGACGATTCCGAAGCCAAACCGTGTGTGGAAATCTGCGCGCCGCTGAGCGGCAGGAGCACGCGCACACCGTAGCGATCCTGCACGGTCTCTGCCTCGCACACGCCACCGCGCTGGGTGACGCGAGCCGAGAGGCTCCAGGGCACCTGGGTGACGGGGCTCGCCACCGGATTCTCCGACGCAAGCAGCAGCCACGTGCCCCGGGCATCAGTGATCGTGCGCACGCGAAGCGCACGCTCCCCCTCACCAGAGGCGTGCTTGATGATGTTGGTGACCAATTCGCGGAGCACAAACACTGCGTCATCGAGCGTGTCTGCGCGAATCGCCTCGGGCAACTCACCATATGTGGTGACGATGCGGGATCCGCCCGCCGCAGCGGCCTCACTGAGCCGCGCCACGGCGCTTCTCAGCTCGGCGGCCCCCACCGGCACCGCCGGCGCGCCAGCACCGTTTCCCCCGTGCAGCCCGGTAAGCAGCGCGCGGAGCTCGTCCTGCGCACTCTCCGTGCGCACCGCGAGTTCGCCCAGCATGCGCGCGGACTCATCGCGGTCCTGCTCAACCGAGAGCAAGCGCACGATGGCGAGCTGAGTGGCGAGACCGTGCGACACCGTGTCGTGCACGTCCGTCGCGACGCCCAAGCGCATCCGTTGGAGTTCCCGCTCGTGATCACGTGCGTTCTGCTCACGTTGCGCGATCTCGCGGCGGATGCGGGCCTCGACCAGGTACGCCGCAGCACCGAGCAGCGCGATGTACGCCCACGAGTAGAGCTGCATCCCGAGCGGCATCGCGGTCTCCGGGGTGAGTGTGCGAGCCAACCAGCCAGCTCCCACCAGCACACCGAGCATCACGAGCGACCAGCGCCACGCAAACCGCACGAGCAGCAGCCCCGAAGCGAACTCGAGCGCCGTATAGAACGGGTTGAGGTATTCGGGGAAGACGAAGAGGAACACCACGAAGAGCGCGGCGGCAACCGTGCCGCTCGCGAGCGGGATAAACGCACTCGCGATGACGAGCAGGCCCGATGCGTAGTGAAACAGGAGGTAGAGCGGTTCCGAACTCTCCGCAGCGGAAGGAAGCAGCCCGGACAGGCCGAGGAGCAACGCGAAGCCGCGAATGGGCGGATCGACGAAGCGCGTGCCGAGTGCCCAGCGCGCAATCTTCGCCCGGACTGGCGAACGCTCAACCCATGCGGGGAGCGACCAGGCGGGCGTGCGGGTCTCAGCCGAGCTGGACATGCGCGCGGCACGAGCGAGAGCGAGGCGCGGAAGCGGCGCCAAACTGCGGAGTGTGCATGCGCCCCAGTATAAACGCCCAGCGCAGACCCCTCAGCTGAGGGATGTGGCGCACGGTTTCGTGCGCATAGTCTGCGCGGAGGGCTCGCCGGGCACACAGGCGTGCGCAGTTTTCACATTCGACCGTAGTACCCGGGTACCGACCTTGTGGAAAACGACGCTCGCGCCGCCGTCGCTGTGCTAGCTTGACGAACTACTCATGTGTTGCGGGGTCTCTGCAACGAACTACTCACAATCGAGGTGGCATGTCTTCACGCACACGTTCCGCACGCATTTGGCTTCCCGCGTCTCTGGCGATCGCTGCGCTCGCGCTCAGCGGCTGCAGCTCCGCGAAGGGCGGGTCGAACGCCGAGGTTGAGGAGGGGCCGCTCGACAAGTACCTCTCCGTGCTCTGGGACGGCGAGGAGTACACGCAGGAGAAGCTCGACAAGGATCAGCTGAAGATCGAAGAGCTCGTCGCCGAGTGCATGACGAAGGAGGGCTTCGAGTACAAGCCCAACACGCAGTCAGGCGGCGTGGTCATCTCCTCGGAAGACGAACAGGACGGCCCGGCGTGGGGCAGTGAAGAGTTCGTCAAGGAGTACGGCTACGGCATCGTCAACTGGCCGGGCATGAACGACCAGCCCGAAGAGCCCGGCGAGGAGCAGGTTGATCCGAACCAGAAGTACGTTGAGTCGCTCAGCGACTCCGAGCAGCAGGCCTTCTACGAGACCCTCCACGGCACCGGCCCCACCGAAGAGCAGATGGCCGAGATGGAGGAGAGCGGCAGCTACCAGAGCGACTGGACGCAGGAGGGCTGCTACGGCGCCGCACAGCACGAGGTGAACGGCGACATGGCCGGGGCCTACGAGGACCCCGAGTTCGCTGATCTCTTCGCCGCGATGAACGAGATGTACAACGGCATGTGGGACGAGGAGAACCTGAGCCCCGAGATTGAGAAGCTGAACACGAAGTGGTCAGACTGCATGGCTGATGCGGGCTACCCTGACCTCACGTCCCCCATGACCGCTCAGAACTCCATGAACGAGGAGTACTACAGCCTGGGTGAGTCCACGGACGAGGAGTACAAGGAGCCGAGCAAGAAGCAGAAGGACGAGTTCCAGAAGCGCGAGATCGAGATGGCCACCGCAGACTTCAGCTGCAAGAAGAAGGTCGACTTCGAAAAGACCGAGCAGAAGATCATGTTCGACGCGCAGCAGAAGTTTGTTGACGAGCACAAGTCCGAGCTCGAGGCACTGACCTCGAAGTACAGCACGAAGAAGAAGGACTAACTCCGGTGAAGTTCCCCCAGCGCCCGAAGCGCAAGCGTGCCCGGGCGGCGCAGCAGCCTGCCGATTCGACGGTCACCTCGGCCGACCTCACCGAGGCTGGCGAGCCGTCGAGCGACGGCACAGACGCCGCACCGGGGCGTGCGCGTCGCGGGTTGCGGGGGAACTGGTCGGGGACCCGACTCGTTGGGCTCATCGCCGCGGTCGCGGTCGTCTCGCTGCTGATCGGCGTTGCCGTGATGCAGTTCATCGTCTCCCCTGCGGAGCTCGCCGCACGCACTGCGCCGCCGAAGGCTGGACCGGTCACGGCGCCCATCGAGGAGCGCGAGCTCGAGAACACCGTGGTGACCCGCGGCGAGGTAACGTACGCGGACGCCGTGAGCGTCACGCTCGACGCCGCGGGCTCGGAAGACCGCCCCGTTGTCACGGGCCACGTGCCCGAGGTCGGCACGGTGCTCAACGCAGCGAACATCGCGCTTGAGGTGGCCGGGCGACCAGTCATCGTGCTCCCCGGCGCACTCCCCGCCTACCGCACGCTGAGCATCGGGATGCGCGGCCCGGATGTGACGCAGCTGAAGCAGGCACTCGACGGGATGGGTTTCTGGGCGGGCGACACCGCTTCCGACGTGTTCGAGTACGACACGGCAACCGCGCTCGGCGCGCTCTACGAGCAGATCGGGTACTCGGCACCAGCGGGCGGAAGCCAGGCGCAGGAAACGCTCCAGACCGCCGAACGCGCGGCACGAGACGCGGGCGTGCAGCTCGCGCAGGCGCAGGCCGCACTTCAGGAGGCGACGTCGGGCGGCGCGAAGAATCTCCTCTCTGAGCAGGCTGCCGTGACCTCGGCAAACGATGCGCTCGTCGACGCACAGGACGCGCTCGCGACCGCGCAGCAGGGCGTACTGCCCACGCTCCCCTCGAGCGAGGCACTGTTCCTCGGGGGGCTCCCCCGCCGCGTGGACGAGGTGTCGGTTGCGCGCGGCGACATCCTCTCCGGTTCGCCGATGACGGTGTCGGGCGCCACCCTCACCATCGAGGGCAGCATCTCAAAGCAGGACGCTGAGCTGCTGAGCGAGGGCCTCATCGCAACGTATCCGGGGCCCGACGGAACCGATCTCACCGCGAAGGTGGCGCAGATCGTCGCACCGAAGAGCAAGAAGGCCGCGGGCGAAGGGGAGTCCGGCGGCGAGGGCGGCAACGCCGGTGGCGGCGGTGGTTCCGCGGGCGGCGACTCGAGCCGCTACACGGTACGTCTCACGCCCGTGGACCTGAAGCCCGAACAGATCGACGCGCTCCGCGGCACCAACGTGCGCGTTCGGGTGCCCGTCGCGGCAACCGACGGCGAGGTGCTCGCGGTGCCCATCGCGGCGCTGTCCGCAGGTTCGAGCGGCGAGGATCGCGTCGAGCTACTCGTCTCGGAAGACCAGGGCGCTGACGCGAAGACTGAGATCGTCAAGGTCAAGACCGGCCTTGCGGCTGACGGCTACGTTGAGATCACCTCCGATGACTCGCGGATCACCGCGGGTGCCCGCGTCGTGGTTGGTCGATGAGCTCGGTCGAGGCGCTCTTCGCCGAGTCGGAGCCGGCTGGCGCGGAACCCACGCCGGACGAGTCCGCGAAGCCTGAGCGAGACCGCGATGTGGTGCGCCGCGCGCGCAAGCGCGCCCGCGCGAACGCGCGCGAGGCGCAGAGCGACGGTGGCGCACTTGCAGCGGGCAACCCTGACTTTGCCGGCCCGATCGTCCAGCTGGAGGATGTCACGCGGTTCTTCCCTGGCCCGCCGCCGGTGAACGCGCTGCGCGGCGTGAACCTCACCGTGGAGCGAGGAGACTACCTCGCGATTGTCGGCCCGTCTGGCTCGGGAAAGTCGACGATGCTGAACACGCTCGGCCTGCTCGACCGCCCAAGCACCGGCCGCTTTCTCTTCGAGGGGATCGACGTCTCCGAGCTGAGCGACGACCAGCGATCCGCACTCCGCGGCCGGGCAGTCGGGTTCGTCTTCCAATCGTTTCACCTCATGCCCACACGGACCGTGCTCGAGAACGTCATGCTTGCCGGCACCTACGCGGGCCTCACCCGAGAGGAGCGCGAACCGCTTGCCCGCACTGCGCTCGAGCGCGTGGGTCTCAGCCACCGCGTCGACTTCTCGCCGAACACGCTCTCGGGCGGCGAGCGTCAGCGCGTGGCCATCGCCCGCGCCGTATGCACCTCTCCGCGACTCCTCCTCGCCGATGAGCCGACGGGCAACCTCGACCGTGAGAACTCCGCGTCCATCATGCGGCTCTTCGACGAGCTCGGCGCCGACGGCCTCACCATCGTCATGATCACCCACGACGCCAAGGTGGCTGACGCGGCCCGTCGCCGGGTCCGCATCAGCGACGGCGAACTTCAGGAGCTGTCATGAGCGGCCGCATCTCATTCCGGGCGCTGATCCACGAGGCGTTTGAGGGCATCGGTTCACGCCCTTCGCGGCTCGTCATCACGCTCATCGGCACCGTGCTCGGCATCGCCTCGCTCGTCGCGACCATCGGTTTTGCGCAGACCGCAGCGGGTCAGATCTCGCAACAGTTCGACGCGCTCGCCGCGACGCGCGTCACGGTTGAACCAGGGTCGACCAAGGCCGCAGGCGGAAAGGAGCGCGCCACCGCAAAGCTGCCCTGGGACTCCGTCGACCGGGTCACGCCGCTTGCGGGCGTGGAGAGCGCCGCACTCATCGGGAAGCTGCCCGCCTCGCTCGAGGTTGAGGCAGTGCAGATCACCGACCCCTCCGAATCGCAGAAGGCGTCGCCGCCCGTGCTCGGGGCCTCCCCCGAGCTGCTCGACGTGGTGCAGGGCAAGATCCGGGCGGGGCGCTTCTTTGACGCAGGTCACGATGCACGCCACGACCGCGTCGCGGTGCTCGGCGCCGAAGCGGCGAAGCGGCTCGGCGTGAACCGTATCACCGGCCAGCCGGCCGTGTTCGTCGACGGCAGGGCCTACACCGTGATCGGGATCCTCGGGAAGGTCGGCACGCGCGCCACACTCCTCGACTCCGTCATCGTGCCGCTCGAGACCGCACGCTCAGAGCTGGGGCTCGGCACGGCGCAGAACCTCGACATCCGCATCGATGTCGGCGCGGGGTCCGTGGTGGCCAAGCAGGCTCCCATCGCGCTCAATCCGAACTCCCCCGATGCGTTCAAGGTGGGCGCGCCCACAAACACCAGCTCGCTTCAGGCCAACGTCGAGTCAGACATCAATGTGCTGTTCCTCGCAATCGGCATCGTCGCTCTCATCGGCGGCGGCATTGGTATCGCCAACGTCACCCTGCTCTCGGTCTCCGAGCGCCGCGGCGAGATCGGCCTGCGCCGCGCGCTGGGCGCTCGCACCCGTGACATTGCGCAGCAGTTCATGCTTGAGTCGGTGACGATCGGCATCCTGGGCGGGCTCATCGGTGTGGTGGTGGGGCTCTTTGCGCTCATCGCGGTCTGCCTCGTGCAGAACTGGACACCGGTGCTCGCGCTCTGGGCCGCGCCCGTCGGCGTGGTCGTCGGCGCGCTCGTGGGTCTCCTCGCGGGCGGGTACCCGGCTATCAAGGCCGCCAGGGTGGAACCGGTCGACGCGCTGCGCGACTCCTGATCGCTTCACACCGGGCTATCGGCGCGCTCCCACCTTCCCCGCGTAAGCTCTCCACCGGTTGTCCCGGACAGAGCGCAGGAGGTGGTGGTGGCTTCGACCGTCAATCGTTCGGTACGCACGCTGGGCTTTGCCGCTGCGGTGACCGCATCGATCCCGCTCTGCCTCACCGGTTGCGCTCCCGCACCAAAGGCAGCAGCGCCGCAGGCGACCGAACTGCGTGCGTCCGCGGAGTCAGGCTTTCTGGCCCGACCCGCCGAACGCCAGTACGAAATCGCTGAGACCACGCTCACTGAGCCGATCGCGCTTCCCCTCGGCGGCACCGTTGATGGCGAGCTCGAATCGCACGGTTTCCTAGTGCTCACCGACGGTGTGATCACCCAGGCACAGTTTGGCCTCGCGCTCGCCGGTTTCCCCGAGGCCACTTTTGTCCTCACCGAGCCAACGGTGCTTCGCCCCGAGGGCAGTCCCGACGGCACGGTCACGGCCGTCGGCACGCTGTCGGTGGGCGGCGCCGAGCGACCCGGGATCCGCCTGAAGCTCACCCCCACCGTATTGGGCTCCGACTCGGTTGAGTTCGACCTCAACCTCGCGGTCCCCGACAACCCCTTCTACGCGGGCGAAGACCCGAGCATCGACGAGGTCGCTGCGCACGTGGTACTCACTGCGCGCTAGCGTGCCGGGGTGACCGCGGAACCCGCGATCACCCCGATACGTTCTAGTGTTCGATGTGGCGCTGTCGACGCGTCGCGTCATGCACCTCGCCGACGAGCTCCTCAATGACGTCCTCCAAGAAGACAACGCCGAGCTCAGTCCCGGCCGCATCGTGGATGCGCGCGAGGTGGATGCCCCGCGCCTGCATGCGCGCGAGCACATCCTCCAGCTCAGTCTCTGCGTGCAGCGAGACCATCTCGCGGATGCGCTTCGCGGGGATCGGCTCGGTGATCCGTTCCTCCCCCAGCCGCACCAGGTCCTTGATGTGCACGTAGCCCGCGAGACCGCCGTTCTCACCGGCGATCGGGTAGCGCGAGAAGCCGTGCTTCGCCACTGCCGCGTCGACGTCCTCCGGGGTTGCGCCCCACGGCAGCACGATGAGTCGCTCCTCAGGGACGAGAAGGTCAACCGCACGCTTCGTGGTGAACTCGAACGCCGCGGTCAGTGCGCCGCTGCGGTCCTCCAACACGCCCTCGCGTGTGGAGTGATTCACGATACTCGCGACTTCCTCGAGCGTGAAGGTGCTGTTCGTTTCCGATTTCGGCTCCACCTTGAAGAGGCGCAGCACGCCGTTCGCGATCGCATTGAGTGCGGCGATGACATGCTTGAACACCCGCGACACCGCGACCAGCGGCGGCGCGAGCAGCAGCACGGCCTGATCCGGAATCGAGAACGCAGCGTTCTTCGGGATCATCTCGCCGAACACGACGTGCAGGTAGGTGACGATGAGCAGCGTCAGCACGAACGCGGTGATGCTGACCACCTCTGCCGACAGCCCCGTCCACGATAGCGGCCCCTCGAGCAGGTGGTGGATCGCGGGTTCCGAGACGTTCAGGATGAGCAGCGAACACACCGTGATGCCGAGCTGACTCGTGGCCAGCATCAGCGTCGCGTGTTCCATCGCGTAGAGCGCGGTCTTCGCGCGCTTTGATCCGGCCTCGGCGCGCGGTTCGATCTGCGAGCGCCGCGCGGAGATCACCGCAAACTCCGCACCGACAAAGAAGGCGTTCGCGATCAGCAAGATCACGAGCCAGACGAGTCCCATCCAGTCGCTCATCGTTCGCCTCCGTTCTCGGGCTCGGCGTGCTCTTCGGCGTCCGCCGGAATCAGCGCACCGGTGTAGCGCAGTCGCGCGATCCGGCGCCCGTCCATGCGCTCAACGCGCAGGGTACCGCCGTCGGCCAGCTCGACGGTCTCACCCACCTCGGGGATTCGGCCAAGCTCGCGAAGCACAAAGCCCGCGACCGTGTCGTAGTCATCGTCCTCGGGGATCTCCACCCCCGTCTGCTCGCGCACCTCGTCAGGGCGCAGGTCTGCGGGGAACGTCATCTCCTCGGCCGTGCCAACGACGCCAGCCGCCGCACGGTCGTGCTCATCCGCGACTTCGCCGACGATTTCCTCGACGAGGTCCTCGAGCGTCACGATGCCGGCGGTGCCGCCGTACTCGTCCACAACGATGGCGAGCTGGAAGCCGCTCGAGCGGAGCGCGCCGAGCAGCTGGTCGAGCCGCATCGTGTCGGGCACGCGCACCACGTCTTCAACGAGCGCCGCAACCGGCACCTCGCCGCGCTTTGCGCGCGGCACGGCGACCGCGTGCTTCACGTGCACCACGCCCACGATGTCATCCCGGTCTTCATCGATCACCGGGAATCGCGAGTACCCCGACCGGCCGGAGAGCTCGAGCACAGCCTGGGCCGGCTCGAGCCGCTGCACGCTCTCGATCTTCAGCCGCGGCGTCATCACGTCGGCGGCGGTCAGCTCGGAGAAACGGAGCGTGCGGTCGAGCAGGGTCGCCGTGTCGGCCTCCAGCAGGCCGGCGCTCGCGGAGTGCCGCACGAGCGAGGACAGCTCCTCGGCCGAGCGCGCACCGGACAGCTCTTCCTTCGGCTCGATGCCGATGGCGCGGAGCATGCCGTTCGCGCTGCCGTTCAGCACCAGAACTGCGGGCTTGAAGGTGGCCGTAAACGCTGCCTGCGCGGGCATCACGAGCTTCGCGGTCGCGAGGGGACGAGCCAGCGCAAAATTCTTGGGCACAAGCTCACCCACGATCATCGAGAACACCGTCGCAAGCGCGATGGCCACCGGGGCGCTGATCGCGCGACGCAACTCCTCGGGCACGCCGAGCGCGCCGAGCGGACCGTTCAAGAAGCTACTGATCGAGGGTTCGAGCGTGTAGCCGGCAAGCAGCGTGGTGAGCGTGATGCCGAGCTGCGCACTGGAGAGGTGCGTCGAGGTGATCGAGAGCCCGCGAATGACACGGTCGAGGCCACGCTCGCCGCTCTCTCGGCGCCGCTCGAGATCCTGTCGATCAAGGGCGACCAAGGAAAACTCGGCGGCGACAAAAATGCCGGTGCCGACAGTCAGAATGAGGCCGATCAGCAGAAGGAGCCAGTCGTTCACCTGCGACTCCCCAGACGTTCAGGTTGCCGCGCCAGCGCGCGGCAACTACTCGGAGGGTCGGAGGGTCTTCGAGAATCAGCATCCATGGTCAGACGATTTTATCAGCACCCACTGGGAAACGTGCGAGGGAGTGTTGCCGAAAGTTCCCCGGGAAAGGCGTAGGCTGGTGTGTGGTACGGCTACGGTGCTGCACCCCGATCCAGGAAACTTGCCACACAAATGGCACGACCGAGAGGAATCGCTTTGGCAGAGCGCACGGAGACCCCCGACCAGGCGGGTCCCGCAGAAGATTTTGGCGCAAATGCTTGGCTCGTCGATGAATTGTGGAAACAGTTCCAGGTCGACAAGAACTCGGTCGACCAATCGTGGTGGCCGGTGCTGGAGCGATACGGCGCAACCGTAGCCTCCGGAGAGAGCACGCAGCAGGGCAGTGCGGCCCCGGCAGCTCCGGCAGCGACGACGCCGCCCCCCGCAGCACCACCCGCCACTGCGCCGGTGACTACCCCCGCGCAGCCTGCGCGCACCACGAATACTGCGCCGCGCCAAACGCCGATTCCCGCTGACGCGCCCCGCGCACCGCGCGCCGCACGCACTCCGGTTGAGCCCGAGGCTCCCGAGACGCACGAGGATGTGGTCACCCCGCTCAAAGGCATGGCGCGCACACTCTCGAAAAACATGGATCAGTCGCTCACCGTTCCCACGGCAACGAGTGTGCGCACGATCCCGGCGAAGCTGCTCATCGACAACCGCATCGTCATCAACAACCACCTGCGTCGCAGCCGCGGCGGCAAGGTCTCCTTCACGCACCTGATCGGCTGGGCGCTGATCCAGACGCTGAAGGAGTTCCCGAGCCAGAACGTCGCGTACACCGAGGTCGACGGCAAGCCCTCGCTCCTCGTGCCCGCGCACGTCGGTATTGGCATCGCCATCGATCTCCCGAAGCCCGACGGCACGCGCTCACTCATGGTTCCGGTCGTGAAGCGCGCGGAAACCCTCGACTTCAACGAGTACCTCGCCGCGTACGAGGATCTCGTGAAGCGCGCCCGCGGCGGCAAGCTCACCGCGAGCGATTTCCAGGGCGGCACCGTTTCACTGACGAACCCCGGCGGCATCGGCACCGTGCACTCGGTTCCGCGCCTCATGCAGGGCCAGGGCTGCATCATCGGCGCGGGCGCGCTCGAGTACCCGGCCGAGTTCCAGGGCGCATCGGAGGAAGTGCTCACCCAGCTCGGCATCTCGAAGACGATCACGCTGACGAGCACGTACGACCACCGCGTCATTCAGGGTGCGGGATCGGGCGAGTTCCTGAAGCTCGTGCATGAGCGCCTCACCGGCGGCCACCGCTTCTACGAGGAGATCTTCGCCGCGCTGCGTATCCCCTACAAGCCGGTGCAGTGGGCGTCCGATATTCACGTCGACATCTCCGGCGCGGTCGACAAGTCGGCGCGCGTGCAGGAGCTCATCAACTCCTTCCGCGTGCGCGGCCACCTCATGGCCGACACCGACCCGCTCGAGTACGTGCAGCGCACGCACCCCGACCTCGAAATCGAGTCGCACGGCCTCACCTTCTGGGACCTCGACCGTGAGTTCGTCACCGGCGGCATCGGCGGGCAGCGGAGCATGAAGCTGCGCGATATCCTCGGCGTGCTGCGCGATTCCTACTGCCGCAAGATCGGCATCGAGTACATGCACATCCAGGATCCCGCGCAGCGGCTCTGGCTGCGCGAGCAGCTCGAGGTGAACTACGCGAAGCCGAGCCGCGATGAGCAGATGCGCATTCTCGAGAAGCTCAACGAGGCCGAGGCCTTCGAGACCTTCCTGCAGACGAAGTACGTCGGCCAGAAGCGCTTCAGCTTGGAGGGCGGCGAATCCGTCATTCCGCTGCTCGATGCCATGCTCATCGACGCGGCTGAGGACGGCGTCGATTCGGTCGACGTCGGCATGGCCCACCGCGGCCGCCTCAACGTGCTCTCCAACATCGCGGGGAAGACCTACGGGCAGATCTTCCGCGAGTTCGAGGGCGCGCAGTCCGCGAAGGCCGGCTCGGGCGACGTGAAGTACCACCTCGGCACTTCCGGCGTGTTCACTGCGCCGAACGGTACGCAGGTGCCGATCCACCTCGCCGCTAACCCCTCGCACCTGGAGACCGTGAACGGCGTGCTCGAGGGCATCGTGCGCGCGAAGCAGGACCTGAAGCCCATCGGCTCGTTCACCACCCTGCCGATCCTCGTGCACGGTGACGCGGCGATGGCCGGTCAGGGCGTTGTCTACGAGACGCTGCAGATGTCGCAGCTGCGCGGCTACCGCACGGGCGGCACGATCCACATCATCATCAACAACCAGGTGGGCTTCACCACGCTGCCGATGGACTCGCGCTCCGCCGTGTACTCCTCGGACGTCGGCAAGGTCGTCCAGTCGCCTATCTTCCACGTGAACGGCGACGACCCCGAGTCGGTCGTGCGCGTCGCGAAGCTCGCTTACGAGTTCCGCCAGCGCTTCCACATCGACGTCATCATCGACCTCATCTGCTACCGCCGCCGCGGCCACAACGAGGGCGACGATCCCTCGATGACGCAGCCGCTCATGACGGATCTGATCGAGGCGAAGCGCTCGACCCGACGCCTCTACACGAGCGCGCTCGTCGGCCGCGGTGATATCACCGAGGAGGAGTACGAGAAGGCGAAGCAGGACTTCCAGGATCGCCTGGAGCTTGCATTCCAGGAGACGCACGCGGCGCAGACGGGTTCGATCCCGATCATCGATCAGAGTGGGATCGGACAGGTCGCCGAAATTGGTGGCCCCGGCCCCGCACCGCTCGAGACGGCAGTCGACCGCAGCGTGATCGAGCGCATCGGTGACGCGCACGCGAACAAGCCCGCGGGCTTCACCGTGCACCAGAAGCTGCAGCAGCTGCTCAACAAGCGCGCGGAGATGAGCCGCGAGGGCGGCATCGACTGGGGCTTCGGCGAGCTGCTGGCCCTCGGCTCGCTGCTCATGGAGGGCACCGCGGTGCGCTTCGCTGGTCAAGATGCCCGCCGTGGCACCTTCGCCCAGCGGCACGCCGTGTTCCACGACCGCGCGAACGGCCAGGAGTGGATCCCGCTGCTCAACCTCTCTGAGGAGCAGGCACGCTTCTGGATCTACGACTCGCTGCTCTCCGAGTACGCCGCGCTCGCGTACGAGTACGGCTACTCGCTGCAGCGCGAGGATGCTCTCGTGCTGTGGGAAGCACAGTTCGGCGACTTCGCGAACACCGCGCAGGCGGTCGTCGACGAGTACATCGCCGCAGCCGAGCAGAAGTGGGGCCAGCGCTCCTCCGTCGTGATGCTGCTGCCGCACGGTTACGAGGGCCAGGGCCCGGATCACTCGTCCGCGCGCATCGAGCGCTACCTCCAGCTGTGCGCCGAGGACAACATGATTGTCGCGCGCCCGTCGACGCCGGCGAACTACTTCCACCTGCTGCGCCGTCAGGCGTACGCACGCCCGCGCAAGCCGCTCGTGGTGTTCACCCCGAAGTCGATGCTGCGCCTGCGCGGCGCAACTTCGAGCGTTGAGGACTTCACGACCGGGCACTTCCAGCCGGTGCTCGATGACCCGAAGGTCGACGACAAGTCGGCCGTGCAGCGCGTGCTGCTCGTCTCGGGCAAGATCTACTACGATCTGCGCGTTGCGCTCGACAAGAACCCGGATCCGCGGATTGCGATCGTGCGCGTCGAGCAGTACTACCCGATGCCGATCGTCGAGGTCGGTCGCGTCCTCACGCAGTACAGCGGCGCCGATCTCGTCTGGGTACAGGATGAGCCGGAGAACCAGGGCGCTTGGCCCTTCATCTCGCTCGAGCTCTCGAAGCACCTCGCAAACGATCGCATTGACGTCATCTCGCGTACCGCATCCGCAGCGCCGTCCACCGGCTCCGCCAAGGTGCACGCGGTGGAGCAGGAGGCGCTGATCGCGCGCGCGCTGCGCTTCGAGGACTGACGATCCACGTGCAGCATCCGCTCTTGAGTGACCCGTCCCCTCGCGGCACCGACTCCGTGTCGCTGCCGCAGGGGGACGGGATCGCCCAGCGGATCGCAACCGCCATCTCGCTCGGCATGCTGAGCGTGGGCGAGCGTCTCCCCCCGGAGGCCGAACTGGCGAGCCAGTTCGGCGTCGCCGTTGCCACGCTGCGCAAGGCGCTCGCCGCGCTGCGGGAGCAGGGTGTCGTCGAGACTCGGCGGGGCAGAAACGGTGGCACCTTCGTGGTGCAGGCGCCGTTCCCCTCCCCTGAAACGCTGATCGCCGCGCTGCGTCAGATCAGCACGGTCGCGCTGCGCGACTTCTTCGACGAGCACGCCGCCGTGTCAGGAATGGCCGCGCGGCTGGCCGCGGAGCGCGCGGTGCCCGGCATGCGGACGCGTCTCGCAGAGTTCGCGTTCGAGGCGCGTGAGGCTCCGGCCGGTCACGCACGGGCGCTCGCGGACAGTCGGTTCCACTTCGAGGTGGCGGTGCAAAGCCACTCACAGCGACTCCTTGCAGCGGAGCAGCGCTTGCAGTCTGAGCTCTCGCCGTTTCTGTGGTGCGAGGAGATCTGCAGCGCGTCCACGCAGCTCGCGTTCTCCGAACACCTCGCGATCGTCATGGCGATCGAGCAGCGCCAGCCCGAGGAGGCGCAGCGCCTCGCGGTCGAGCACGTGCGCGAAAACATGCGGTTGATCATCGAGGGCAAGTTCACGCTTGGCCGGCGGGAGGGAACCGCATGAGCGCGGAACTGGGCACATCAGCCGATATCACGCTGAGCACGGGCCTCAGCGAGGAGATCGCCGCGATCACCGCGGAGATCTCGGCGTGGTTCTCCGCGCGCTTCGCGCACCTGGAGGTGCTCGCTGGTGAGATGATCGCGGCGCTGAAGCTCGACGAACACCGTCGGCTCGAGCTCACCGAGTCCACGCGCCGACGCATGAAAGCGGTTGCGGTTCGCGCGCTTGCCGACCACCCCGTGTTGGATGGCTGCGGTGTCATCTTCGCGCGCTCCGCGCTCGACACCGAGAACGGGCACCTGGAGTGGTGGGTGCGCGAGGACGAGGCGCGCTTCGCGCGGTACTCGTTCGGGGTCGTCCCCGGTGGGGACCGCTACTACGACTACGAACACCACGAGTGGTTCATTCGCGCGTTCCACCACGGCGTGCCCGCGCTGGTGGGCCCGTACGTTGACTACCTCGGGGTCGAGGCGTACGTCGTGACGCTCACAGTGCCTGCGCAGCACGGCGACGCTCGCCTGGGGGCAGTGGGAACGGACATCCAGGTCAGCGATCTCGAGCAGGAGTTGCTCCCGGTGCTCCTGCGGAGCGCGCGGTCACTCGCGCTCGTTGGGCGCCACGGCAACGTCATCCTGGGCAATAGCTCCCGCTTCTTGCCCGGCGAATTCGTTCCCGCGGAGGCGCCCGGCACCGAACGCGTCGCGCTCGGGCCGGACTCCGCCGGGGTGTCGCTGCTCATCGCAGCGCCGCTCGCGCGCTAGGCAGGACGCGCGCCCACGTTCTCTTCGGCGCGGGCGTGCTCGTTTCTCACGAGGGTAGCGAAGCGCTCGGCCACGCTTCCCCAGATGTCGCGCAGCTGGGGTTCCGCGGCGCGCACCGTCTGCACGACGGAGTCGCCGGTAAGCCCGAGCTCGGTGAGGCCGTCTCCCTCCTCAACCACCCAGTCCTCCGCGGTTCCGGTGAGCGCCTCCGGGTGAAACTGCACGCCCCACGCCATCGACCCCACTCGAAACGCCTGGTTCGCACAGGCCGCATTCGATGCGAGGAGCTGAGCGCCGGCAGGCAGCACGGCGGCTTCGAGCCAGTGCCACTGCACGGTTGGTGCGGCCCCGCCAGCGAGGTCGCCAAACACCGGATCGTCGGCCGCCTCGCCGAGGAACGACACGCTCGCGAGCCCGACCTCTGGGCCGCCGGCCATGAGCCGCACCTCGCCGCCGAGGGCGGTGGTGAGCAGTTGCGCACCCAGGCAGATCCCCAGCGTGGGCGTCTCACGTGCCACGCCCTCCGCGAGCAGCGCCCGCGCCGCGGGCAGCCACGGCGCGCGTTCGTCGTCGCCCGGCCCCATTGAGCCGCCCAGCACGATGAGCCCGGCCACGCCGTCAAGCGAGGCGGGGAGCCCTGCTCCGGTCGCGGGCCCCACGGTGCGCAGTGTGAGCCCCTGAGCCCTCAGCCGCTCCGCGAAGTGGCCGATGCCGGCATTGCCCTGATGCTCGACGACGAGCACCACCGGCGAAATGTTCTCGGCCATCAGACCACCACCCTTTCCTGTTCCGCGGCGGCACCCGCGCGCGCAACCAACCAGTCAAACAGTGCCTGCTGCGTGGAGTCCGTCGCAGCAGTGTCCTCGGGGTGCCACTGCACCGCGATCAGCTCCGCGTGCTCGTGTTCGAGCGCCTCGACTACTCCGTCTGGCGCGCGACACACGACGCGAAGCCCTGCCCCGATCGTATCGACCGCCTGGTGATGGTACGAGGACACGCTGAGCTCGGTGACGCCGAGCGCCGTGGCGAGCGCAGAGTCTGGCGCCACCTCGACCGGGTGCACGCTGTTGCGATGCACGCTGTCAGGCGCAAGATCCTGAATCATGGTGCCGCCACACTCGACGTTGAGTAGCTGAAACCCCCGGCAGATGGCGAGCACCGGGATCCCACGCTCGATTGCAGCGGCGAGGAGATCCGCCTCGAACTGATCCTGCGCCGCGAAGTCCGCCCGCACCGTCGTGGGCAGCGGTGCCTGTCCGTAACGCGCAGGGTCAAGATCGAATCCACCAGGGAGCAGCAGCCCGTCCATGCCACGCAGCCGCTCACTTGCGACGGTGGGCCCCTCCGCGAACAGCGTGAGGGGCTCACCACCGGCGCGCACCACAGACCGGAGCACGGCGGTTGCGACCGCGGTGCCGTCGAATCGGAGCCCGTGGATCTGTGTCGACCACATCCCGGCAACCGCGATGCGTGGCGCGCGCACAGTCACGCCCCCGGTGCCAGGGGGAATGGCAGCAGCGGCATCCAGCGCTGCCACACGCGCGCAAGCGAACCATCGGCGATGACTGCGGCGAGCGCGGCGTCGATCTCTGTGCGAAGCGCGTCGTTGCCAGGCGCGACGCCGATGCCCCAGCGGTTTCCGGTCAGCACGGTGAAGGCCTCGACAAAATCGGGATCCTCCTGTCCCAGCGGAATCATCACCACATCGTCATCAACAAAGCCGTCAATCTCGCCAGAGCGAGTGGCCTCAATCATGTCGCTGAACACGTCGTCGCTCGCGCCGAAGCTCACCAGTTCGACACCGGGGAAGGTCTCAGCGAGCTTCATGTTGGTGGAGTGCGCAATGGCGCCAATGCGGTATCCGGAGAGCGCGTCGACCGAGCGGGCGGGGTCATCAGCGCGCACAATCAGCGTCTCGTTGAACACGGCGTATGGCTGGGTGAAGTCAACGAGCGCAGCGCGCTCCTCGGTCATGCCCTGGCCACACCACACCGCGTCCGCGTCCCCGCGGCGCACCGCTGGGATCATGTCCTCCCAAGGCAGCATCACCCACTCGATGGTGGCGCCGAGTCGCTCGGCGACGAGCGCGGCAGCGGCGGGCTCGTAGCCATCGCGGGTGATCCCGTCGGGGCTCTTCGAGAAGAGCGGCAACGCCTCTGAATCAATGCACGCGAGTCGGAGCGTGCGAGTTGTGTTGGTCACGGAATTGCCTCCCAGTACTGATCGAATTCCCACTGTGAAATCTGGCCGCAGTAGCGCGCCCACTCGTCCCGCTTGAGCTGCAGGAAGATGCGTGTGAGCTCCTCGGGCATTGCGCCCATGAGGTAGCTGTCTGCCTCGAACGCCTCAATTGCGCTGCCAAGCGTGTTCGGCACGACGACCTCACCGAGTGCGGGGTTGAGGGAACCGGGCTCCCCCGGGTCGAGCTTCTGCTCGAGCCCGTGCTCGATGGCCGCAAGCAGGTAGAGGTGCGAGAGGTGCGGGTTCACGCTCGCGTCGGGCAGGCGGTATTCCATTCGCCCGTTGGCGGAAATGCGCACCGCGACCCCGCGGGTGTCGAGGCCCCAGTCGGCGCCGGAGGGCGCGAACTGGCCGGCATCCCAGTACCGCTTGTACGAGTTGACCGTCGATCCCATGACCAGCATGGAGCCCGGCGTGTGCATGAGCATGCCGGCGATCGCGTTCCGCGCGGGCTCCGTGACGTGCAGCTCCACCCGGCCGTCCTCAATGACGTTCTCGTCGCCGCGCCACAGGCTGAGGTTGTGATGGCACCCATTGCCCATCTTGCCGTTGTATGGCTTCGCCATGAAGCTCGCGTGGATCCCGAGTTCTCGCGCCACCTGCTTGCAGATCTGGCGGTAGGTGGTCATGCGCTCAGCGGTGAGCTCCGCACGGTCGAAGTCCCAGTTCAGCTCGAGCTGGCCGTCATCCTCGTAGTCGCCCTGGATCATCGCGAAGTCGAGTCCTTGTGCGTAGCTGATCACCTTTTTGAACACCGGCCGCATCTTCTCCAGGTTCTCCACCTGGTATGCGGGGCTCTGGTCATCCTTGCACTTCACGTCCATGCCGGGCCCGGTCCAGGTCATCTCCGGCTCCAGGCCGGATCGGAGCTCAAATCCGGTCCGCGCGGTGAACGAGCGGTGCGCGGCACGGAACAGCGCGCGGGTATCGAGCGGGATCAGGCCGCCCGAGCCCTCTCCGAGCTGGGGCGGATCGTAGGCCGTGCAGAAGATTCGTCCGACCTCCGGGTCCCACGGCAGCACCTGGAAGGTCTCCGGTTCGGGCAATCCCCAGAACTCGTGCGCGTCAACACCGCCGCCGATGAGTTCGCCCTCGCGGCTGGTTTGCAGATCGGTGAGCGCGGTGCGGTGGAACGCGATGCCCTTCCGCAGCATCCGTTCGTAGTGCTCCGCGGGAACCACCTTGGCGACCGTGCGACTGCCGAGGGTGGGGATCATGTAGTAGATGTACTTCACACCGGTTTCCCGGATGCGCTCGCCGAGTACCGCAACGGTCTCCGGCTGCATGTTGGCGTCCTGGTGCCGGGCGAAGGCGGTCGTGTCAGCGAGAATCTCGCGCAGCGCCGCGCCGAAGCTCCCGCCCGTAGTGGGGTCAGACATGGTGAAGTGTTCCTTTCATCGTTGGAAGGGGTCGTTTGGGCAGCACTGCCCAGGGTTCCCGCGGGAACCCGGTGCGGGTGCGACGCTCAGGCGTCGCTTGCCGCTGCTAGCGCACCGTGAAGGTAATGGGCAGCCGAATCGGGCCGTGGTTCCCCGAGTCGGGCAGCCACTCGTCGCCGCCGGGGCACGAGATGTCAGTCAGTCGCTCGGCGAGCATGGGGATCGCGATCCCCATGTCGGCGCGGGCGATGTAGTGCCCAAGGCAGTGGTGTACTCCCCCGCCAAATGTCTGGTGAGGCTTGCGGCCCTCGGCCTCGATATCGATCTCGGGGTCGGGGAACGCAGCCGGGTCCGTGCCACTCGACATCGTGAACAGGTGCACTGTGGTGCCCTTCGCGATCGAGAGGCCCTCGTACTCGAAGTCCTCGTTCGCCTCGCGCGTCACCCAACGCGTGGTCGGGTTGACTCGCAGGCCCTCCTCGAGCGCCGGCTTGGCGAGCTCCGCAGGCCGGGCAGCGAGCTTCTCCCACTGCTCGGGATTGCGCATGAACGTCTGCAGGATCAGCCCAATCTGGTTGCGCGTCGTGTCCATGCCGCCGAACAGCATGAGCACGAGCGCGTTCCTCAGCTCCGCATCGCTCAGCTTGTCGCCGTCTTCCGAGAACTGCACGAGGCGGGACACCACATCCTGCCCGGGCTCCGCGCGGCGCTCGGCAATCAGCTGCTCGACAAAGTCGTACAGCTCCTGCACGGCAACATCAACGCGCTCAATGTCCTCCTTGATCGAAACGGAGAGCGCATAGCCCACGGTGTTCGCCCGGTCGGCAATGAACGGCCAGTGCTCATGCGGCAGTCCTAGCATGGCGCAGAGTGCGCGGGTGGCAAACGGCTCGGCGAACGCCGCGACGAAGTCCACGCGATCGCCGCGCTGCTGCGCTGCAATCATCTCGTCAATGAGCTCGCGCGCAATCTCAGCAAACTCGGGCTCCAGCCGGCGCGCCACCGTGGGCGAGAATGCCGGGTTGAGCAGGCGCCGAATGCGGTGGTGCTCATCGCCTTCGAGCACCAGCAGATTCTTTGCCCACCATTCGTAGAACACCCCCGAGTGGACGCCGTGATGATCTGGCCACTGTGCGCTGCCCTGATTGAGGCTCGGGTGCTTGAGGAGCTCGGTGACTTCGCGGTAGCGGAGTACGCCGAAGCCATAGTTCGTGCGTGCGACCCAGCTCCGCGAGCGGGCGTCACGCACCGCTTCCGAGTTCATCGCAAACTCTGGGGCGGCGATGTCGAGGTAGGGCAGATCAGTCTCCACCAGTGTTCCGGGCATTCGTACTCCTTTGTCGAACGTGGTCTCGCGCTGTCGCTGCAAGAGCCGGTAGCAAATAAGTTATCGATGAATGATTTAATTTGCAAGACTTCCCAGCAATCACCAAAGCTCAATGAAATTGCTGTTCATAAATCATTCACAAGATCCATGTTTATGGGTACACTCGGGTGCAGCCGCCGTGCAACGCCGCACGCAACGGCAGCCCCTGTCACACAAAGGAGCTGTGATGCCCTCCCCCTCCACACCACACATTGCCATCGTCGGCAGTGGTCCAGCCGGGTGCTACCTGGCAAGCGCACTGCTGCGCGCGCTCCCCGACTGCGAGATCACCCTGTTCGACCGACTCGCGTCTCCGTACGGGCTCATCCGCTACGGCGTCGCCGCAGATCACCAGCACACCAAGGCGATCACTCGACAGTTCGAACGGCTGTTCGCGAACCCGGGAGTGCGCTTCGCGGGCGACATCACGATCGGCCGCGATGTCACCCTCGCCGAACTCGAGGGAAGCTTTGACGCCGTGGTGCTCGCCACCGGCCGCAGCGCAGATCGCCCACTCCCCGTGCCGGGCGGCGACCTCCCCGGGGTAATCGGATCCGGCGCGATCACCCGCGCGCTCAATTCCCACCCCGGCACAGCTCCGCTCCCACCACTCGGCAGCGATGTAGTGATCGTCGGCGCGGGCAACGTGGCCCTCGACCTCCTCCGCTTCCTCGTGAAGGATCGCTCAGGGTACGCCGCAAGCGACGTCGCCGACCCCGTGCTCGAGGCCTATCTCGCCGACCCCGTGCAGCGCATCACGGTGCTGAGCCGTTCGGACGCGGCGCGATCAAAAGGTGACCCCCAAATGATCAAGGAGTTGATCGCTCTCCCGCGCGGGCGCTACACGACGAGCGGCGCGATGTGCGCGCCCGAGCACGCACCGAGCAGCACCCCTGAGGCACGCACCCCTGAGTCCCGCACCGCAGAGGCCCGCACCGCAGAGGCTCGCACCGCCGCGTACACGGACCTCACCGCGCCGACGCGCATCCCCACTGCGGGGCCGGATGTGCAGCTCATTTTCGGTGCGACGCCCGAGCGGGTGCGGGGTGATGGCCACGTCACAGCGGTCGACGTGCAGACCGGCGCCGGCCTGACCTCCATCCCGGCGACCGCCGTACTTACCGCGATCGGCTTCGACTCCGATCCCGCGGACGAGCTTGCGCGGCTGTGCGCGGCGCCCTCCCCCGAGAGTGGGCGTCTGCGCCCCGGCCTCTACCGCACGGGCTGGGCGAAGCGTGGACCGAACGGCGCGATCCCCGAAAACCGGGCGTGCGCGAAAGCGGTCGCAGATGAGATCGTTTCGGATATCGCAGCCGGGATGCTCGTACCCAACGCGGCGAAGCGTGGATTCGCGGCGCTCCCCGCCCACGTGCGCGAGCAGGCCATCACGTTCGCCCAGTGGGGCGCCCTTGATGCGCACGAGCAGGCCTCCGCTCACCCCGATCGGGTGCGACAGAAACTCACCGACCACGCCGAGATGGCCGCGATTGCACGCGGCACGGCTGACACACGGACCCCAGCATGAAAGGAACCCCGCCCGTGAAATTCACTGTTTTGTACGGCACCGAATCCGGCAACTCCGAGCTGATCGCCGAGGACCTCGGCGCGAAGCTGCGCGAGGAGCACGATGAGGTCGAGGTGTTCGACCTTCAAAACTTCGATCCGGCGGACCTCACCCCCGAGCGATTTGTGCTCGTCGTGTGCTCCACGCACGGCGAGGGCGATCCGCCCAACACGGCGCTCCCCTTCATTGAGGCGTTCGACTCCGCACCACCCGAGCTCACTGGCGTGCGCTACGCCGTGTTCGGCCTCGGGGATACGTTCTACGAGGAGACCTACAGCCAGGGCAGCGAGCACATCGATCGCCGCTTCACCGCCCAGGGCGCGGAGCGCGTCGGCGAGTACGGCCGCCATGACGCTTCCTCCTGGGACCTCGGGAGCGATGTCGCGCTCGAGTGGCTGCCCGGTGTGCTCGACGCCGCGAGCGTCACAGCCTAATCGAACGGTCGCTGCACGACGCCGGCACGCCGGCGCTCGGAACGGAGAACTCGAAGGTAGAACTCGGCCGAGCCGGCGCCACAGGCCACGGGGCCCGAAGCACACACACTTCGGGCCCCGTGGCCTGTTCGGACCTACGCGGAGTGCGCCGCCCGATCCCGCGCTCGCGTGACGAGCTCTCCGAAAATCCGCGCCCGGTCCACCGGATCAGCGGCCGGCTCCTCCGGGTGCCACTGCATGCCCACCACCCAGGAGGCGGCGCGGTGCTCGGTGCCCTCAATGATTCCGTCGTGTGCCCGCGCACTCACGCGGAGCTCGGGCCCGATCGTCGCGACGGCCTGGTGGTGCCCGTTTCGCACGATCGCACGCGTGCGCCCCAGGATGCGCGCGATCTCGGATCCCGGCTCGAGCAGCACCTCCTCATCGATGAAGAGCGGCGAGCGCCCGCGGTGCAGCGACCAGTTCTCGATGTCGCCGATCAGGGTGCCGCCACAGGCCACGGCGAGGAGTTGCGATCCGCGACAGATTGCGAGCGTCGGCAGATCGCGCGCGACGCTCTCGCGGATCGCAGCGATACAGAACTCGTCCGCACGCCGATCAACGCCGTACTCATTCGCGGGCGGCGGACCGAAGTAGCCGTAGCACGCCCCGGCAACGTCCCCACCACCCAGGAACACGACCCCGCTGGCCTGCTCGAGCAGCTCCCGCTGGCCCTCCCGCCCGGGATCAGCAGAGTCGACCAAGCGCGGCCGACCTCCCGCAGCGCGCACCGCGTCGAATGCAATCCGAGTGAACGAGTCCTGCAGCTCGTGGGCGCCACGATCCATGCCGGGGAAGGTGAGTGACACGACGAGCGGAATCAGCGGCCCGGCCGGATCCTCCTCCGTGGTGTCAAGGAACGGGGTCGGGTCGACAACGAGATCTGTCATGCGGGGTCCTTTCATTCGATGTTCACGCGGGTGTGCCCCCGACTCCGAAAAGCCAGGGGCACACCCGCGCGCAGGAAGAGCTACGCGACCGTCTTGATCGGCCCACTCGCGTCTGCGGCGGGCGCGTCGCCGCGCTGATACGCCTTCGAAGCGAGCATGTAGATCCAGCCGACGGCGATCACACCGACGGTCGTCATGATGAGGAGGTAGTCCTCGGTCCACCCGCCGCCGGTGGGGCGCGGCCAGAGAATGTTCACGACCGCGGCGACGCCCCAGGCAAGCGCGATGATGTTCACCGGGTATGCCCACTTGCCCAGAGTGAACTTGCCCGCCGGCTTCCAGCCCATGATCCGCGCACGGAGCGCCGCGAGCACCACCATCTGGAAGCCCATGTAGATGCCCACCGTGCCGAAGCCGACCATTGCGGTCAGCGCGTTCTCGAGCAGCAGCGAGAACAGCACAACGGCGGCCGGGAAAAGCGCCGCCATGAGCAGTGCGTTGTGCGGCACGTGGCGTCGCTCGTTGAACTTCGCCAGGAATTGCGATGCGGGAAGGAAGCCGTCGCGGCCCATCGAGTAGATCAGCCGGCTTGCCGCGGCCTGCAGACTCGTAATGCAGGAGAGGAACGCGACAACGATGACGAACATCACGACAGGGAAGATCGGCCCGAACGCCTCGTGCAGCAGGCTGCCGATCGGGTCGACCGACTCTCCACTCGCGACCGCCTGGAAGTTCGGCACCGCCAGCACGAGCGAGAACACCAGCAGGTTCGCGGCAAAACCACCGATGTAGAGCGTCATACGCATGGCGCGCGGCACACGGCGACTCGGATCCTTAATCTCCTCTGCGACGTCCCCGTTCGCTTCAAAGCCGTAGTAGGCAAACATGCCGATCAGCGCCGCCGCGGCGAATGCCCCGAGATACCCGCCGGGTGCATCATTCCCGATACCCTGATTGTCGAAGAAGATTGAGAAGTCGTGCTTGCGGTGGAACAGCAACAGGTACACGCTGATCACCACGGCGCCAATCATCTCCGCGATGAGGCCGACGGTTGCCGCGAGGCTCAGCACCCGGGTACCTGAGAAGTTGAGGATCGTCGCAATCACGAGCGTGCCGAGCGCGACCAGCACGGTGCCACCGGCACTCAGCTCAGCCCCAATCACCGACGCAACGAACGGGGCGGCGCCGTACGACACCGCGGCGATCGTACCAACGAGCGCGACGACGTAGATCCAGCCGTTCATCCAGGCCCACTTGCGGCCCCAGAGCCGCCGCGACCAAGGGTAGACACCGCCGGCAACCGGGTAGTTCGACACCACTTCTCCGAAGATCAGGGCGACGAAGAACTGCCCCACCAGTGCGATGACGAGCGCCCAGGCCATGGGTGGGCCGGCCTGGCCGAGAGAGATCGCAAACATCGAGTAGATGCCGGCGATCGGGGACAGGTACGTGAAGCCGAGCGAGACGTTGCCCCAGAAACTCATTTCACGCTTGAACGTGGTGTCGTACGAGTAGCCGAGCGACGCCAGGTGAGCGGCGTCCTCATCGTGCTCGAGGACAGAATTATCGTGTGTCATGGTCGCGTGGTACTCCCTTGTACGTCGACGGTGAAGTGACTCCCGCGGGCGAGAGCTGGAATTAACCTACATGTGAATGTTTTAATGGGCAAGCATTCGGTCAATGACATCGAAAAGGAAACGACGCGCCCGGCGAACGCCGTGCGCTTGTGCACACGTCACCGCCGGGCGCGCGGGATCGAACTCGCCTCAGAGCATCACGTAGAACTTCTCGAGCGGCTCCATGATCTCCCACGTGCCGCGCCAGCCGCGCGGAAACGAGGCAACATCGCCGACACCGAGCTCCACTGGACTACCTCCGGATTCCGTGACAACGAGCCGCCCGGCGAGCACATGAATCACCTCTCCCATCTCGATAAAGTCCCATTCCGAGATGCCGGGATCGCAGCGCCAGAACCCGGTGTGGATGCCACGCTCCGCGTCCGAGGTGAACTCTTCGAGCCAGGTCTGCTGCACGCCAGAGACCGATACTCCCAGCGGCGGACCAAGCGGACCGGCCGCCGGAATTCGATCAAATACTTCCGAAACACGAACGTGCTGCGTCATTGCAACCTCCATCACTCCGGACTCACCCTGAGTCCGCGGAGGTTTATCTTACATATAGTAAATGTTTTATCGTCGCGGAAGCGTCAAACCCACCAGGCACACGAGGATCGCGGCGAGCCCGGCAAAGCCCAGCACTCCGAGCCGCTCCCCCAGGAGCCACCAGGCGAGCAGCGCAGCAACGGCGGGCTCCGCGAGCGTCAGTGAGGTGGCTGCGCGAGCCGTGACACTCCGCAGCCCCGCACCAAAGAAGAGGTATCCCAGGAACATTGGCACGAGCGCCATGTACGCCCCAACAGCGAGGTTCTGCGAGTCCTCAATGAAGGGTGCCCCCGTTACGACAAGCACGGGAACGAGCAGCAGCCCTCCAACGCCAAACAGGCCCCCCATCGCGGCCCGGCTGCCCACCCCCGCCGCCATGAGCCGCCGCGCCGCCCACGTATAGACCGCGTAGCTGAGACCCGCGAGCAGCGCGAGGAGGATCCCCAGCGGCGCATGATCTCGAGCGGAGCCGCCACCGTCCAGAGTCAGCAGCAGCATGCCCAGCGCCCCAAAGCCGGCGCTGACCAGCCACCGCGCATCAAGTCGCGCACCGTCATAGACACGCTCGAGCACCGCGGCGCAGACAGGCCCTGCCGCGAGCGCGACGACGGTTCCAACCGCCACCCCAGCGAAATGCATCCCCGCATAGAAAGCGAGGGGGTAGATCGCCACTGCAATTGCCCCCACCGCGAGAAGTGGGACACGAGACCGAAGGATCCCCGCAGATGCGCGCAACTGCGGCACCGCAACCGCCGCCTGCAGGAGCCCGCCGATCCCCATGGCGGCCGCGCCGATCGCAATCGGGCCGGCACTCGGAGCGAACGCGGCCGCCGTGCCCGTGGTCCCCCAGAGCACCGCCGCAAGAAGCACAAACAGCGCTCCGCCTGTCGGCGAGAGCGCCCGGGCGCGAGAGCTCTGCATATCCCTACTGTAGTCGACCACCCAGGGGTGTACCATGTCACACGACATATCGACTCGACGACCACGCGGTCGTTCCCCCCCTGCCCCGAGGAGCGCTCTGCAATGATGCCGACCACCCACACGACTCCCATCGCGACGACCGACTACCACACCGCGGGTGAGCCCTTCCGAATTGTGCACGAGAACGGTCCGGTTCCTCCCGGTGGCACCGTGGGCGAACGTCGCATGGCGGCGATGACGAACGCCGCGGGTGCGGACTCGATCCGGCGCCTGCTCTGTCAGGAGCCCCGCGGGCACGCGGATATGTACGGCGGGTTCATCACCCCACCCAACGACGACGGCGCACACTTCGGCGTCCTCTTCTGGCACAAGGATGGCTTCTCGACGGCGTGCGGGCACGGCACGATCGCGCTCGGAGTATGGGCCACTGACACCGGGCTCGTTCATTCAGACCCCGACGGGATCACCGAGGTGCGCATCGACGTACCGTCTGGACGGGTGGCGGCCCTCGTGGAGCGCGCTGGGGGCGCGCTCGTTCGCGCGACATTCCGCAACGTGCCCTCGCACGAGATCGCGCGCTCCATACCCGTGTCCACCGCGCGCGGCAACATCACCGCCGACCTCAGCTTTAGCGGCGCAATCTACGCGTCGGTCCGGGCGGCAGACCTCGGACTGTCGGTCGACCCCGCGCACTACACGGAGCTCATCGCGCTCGGCCGCGAGGTCAAGTGGGCACTCAATGACTCCCCCGAGGCGAAGCACGCCGCGGACCCGCGCCTCTCCGGCGTGTACGGCACAATCATCTGGGACGACCTGGGCAGAAGCGAGGCCGGGCCCCGGCAGCGAAACATCACGATCTTCGCTGACGGTGAGGTCGACCGATCTCCCTGTGGCTCGGGAACAGGCGCCCGTGTTGCGCTGCTCGCGGCCGACGGCACACTCGCCGCGAGCGAGACCCTCGAGCACCGCTCCATCGTGGACACAGAGTTCTCGGCACGCTGGACCCCGGCGGCGGCCCCCGCGCCAGTGCCGGTCGGCGCTTCCGCCAGCACCGCAGTCGACACGATGGCCGTCGCGTCGCTCGCCGCGCCGGTGGTCCCCGAGGTCTCGGGCACCGCGTACCGCACCGGCGAACACCGGTTCTTCCTTGACCCCGCGGACGCGCTCGGCGACGGCTTCGTGCTGCGCTAAGGTCTCAAATCGGCGAAACCCCTGGACAGGCGCCGTTCCGAGTGCAACAGTTGACCCCCAAAGAGGGGTGATGGCATGCACACTTACACGTTTGTTCGTATTCGCGCGCTGCGCAGCCGCGAGGGCCTCACGCTCGAGCGCGACCACCGCGAGGTGATCCGCGAGCACGCCACACGAGGATGGGTATTCACGCAGGCAATTCCCTTCACTTCGGATCCCGAGCCCCACTGGGAGCTCGTGTTCGTCAAGGGAGAGTGAGCATGAAACATCCACTTCGCATTCTGCAGGCATTCACGCTGTTCTCGGCCGGCCTGTTCGGGCTCTTCGTGTTCATGGGCAACCTCATGGACTACGACTCGAACTACCAGTTCGTGAAGCACGTCCTCTCAATGGACGACACATTCGAGGGCAACGCACTCATGTGGCGGGCCATCGATATGCCCTGGGCGTGGACGGTCGGTTACATCGGAATCATCCTCGCGGAGGGCGTCTTCGCGTTCCTGGCGTTGGTCGGCGCGGTCAAACTCTTTCTGCGACGCAACGACGACATCCAGAGCTACAACGCGGCCCGCAGCTGGGGCTACGCGGCGTATGGTCTCGGCTTTGCAATCTGGTTCCTCGGGTTCATTGTCGTGGGCTCGGAGTGGTTCGCGATGTGGCAGTCGAGCACCTGGAACGGCAAGGACACCGCAATGGGCATCGTGACGCTGTGGACCGGCTTCGCCGTGCTCCTGGCCATGAACGAGCCCGAGCGGGCGCCCGCGCACGCCTCGGCAGAGTAGCGGCAAGACACAGCAACGCAGCGGCGTCGGCGGCGGGGTGGGCTTCGGTCCACACCCTCCGCCGACGCCATTGCATTGCTCGCCATCACCCTGCTACAGTGTGCAATGTCACACGTCATACACGCGGCCCGGATCGCCGGCCACTCGAAAGGATTCACACCGATGACCGAAAAGAAGCCATGGCACGGCGTCATCGTCGCCTCCGCGCTCCCCTTCACCGAGGACCTGGCGGTCGACTACGACCGCTTCGCGGATCACGTCCGTTTCCTCGGTGAAAACGGCTGCGACGGCATCGCCCCGAACGGCTCGCTCGGCGAGTACCAGAACCTCACCGCCGAGGAGCGCGCGAAGGTCATCGAGGTTGCCGTCGACGCGGCACCAGAGGGCTTCTCGGTGATGGCAGGCTGCGGCGCGTACGGTGCGCTCGAATCGCTGCGCTGGGCCGAACAAGCCGCGGAGGCCGGAGCGGACTGCGTCATGCTGCTCCCGCCGAACACCTACCGCGCAAACCGCGAGCAGGTGAAGCACCACTACGCAACGGTCGCGCAGGCTGGTCTCCCCATCGTGGGCTACAACAACCCGATCGACACCAAGGTCGACCTCGTGCCCGACCTCATCGCGGAGATCCACGACGCCGGCCACATGGTGGGCGTCAAGGAGTTCACTGGCGATCCGCGCCGGATCTACCAGATCCAGGAACTTGCACCGAACATCGACATCCTCATCGGCACGGACGACAGTGTGCTTGAGGTCGGCATCGCGGGAGCGGTCGGCTGGGTGGCCGGCTACCCGAACGCGATCCCGCAGTCGACGGTTGAGCTCTACCGTCTGTCCACCTCGGGCAATGTGCAGGATCTCGAGCGCGCCAAGGTCATCTACCGCGACCTGCACAAGCTGCTGCGCTGGGACACGAAGACCGAGTTCGTTGAGTCGATCAAGCTCTCGATGGACGTGCTCGGCCTCTACGGCGGCCCGAGCCGCCCGCCCCGCCTCCCGCTGCCGCAGCAGGTGGCGGATCAGATCATCGCAGACACCCGCGAGGCCGCAGCGAAGGGCTACGACAAGTAGCCTGAGCCCAGCGGGTGTGGCCGGTCGCCTCACACGGGCGACCGGCCACACCCGACGTTCCTCACCCCGATCCAGCCGCAAGCCAAGGAGCCACATGCGTACCTCCCGCGTGTACCACGCCGTCGATTCGCACACCGAGGGCATGCCCACCCGCGTCATCACGGGCGGCGTCGGAGTGTTCCCCGGGGCCACCATGGCGGAGCGCCGCACCTGGTTCATGGAGCACAACGACGAGCTTCGCCAGCTGCTCATGTTCGAACCGCGCGGCCACGCGGCGATGAGCGGCGTGATCCTGCAACCGCCCACGCGGCCCGACGCCGATTGGGGCGTGCTCTACATCGAGGTGTCCGGCTGCCTGCCGATGTGCGGTCACGGCACGATCGGCGTGGCCACCGTACTCGTCGAAACAGGCATGGTGGAGGTGCAGGAGCCGATCACCACGATTCGACTCGACACCCCCGCGGGGCTTGTCATCGCGGAGGTGGCCGTCTCCGACGGGCACGCCGAGCGCGTCACCATCACGAACGTCCCCTCCTTCGTCGAACGGCTCGACGCGAGCGTCGAGGTGCCGGGGCTCGGCACGGTGCGCTACGATCTCGCCTTCGGCGGGAACTTCTACGCAATCGTGAAACTCGCAGAGCTTGGGATCGAGTTCCGCGCCGACCGCGCAAACAAAGATGAGCTGCTCACCGCGGGGCTTGCCATCATGGACGCCGTCAATGCCGCGGACGAGCCCGTCCACCCGGAGCGCGGCGACATCCGCGGCTGCCACCACGTGTACCTCGAAGCGCCGGGCTCAACTGCGGCCCACTCGCGGCACGCCATGGCGATCCACCCCGGCTGGTTCGATCGCTCCCCCTGCGGCACGGGAACGAGCGCGCGCATGGCCCAGCTGCACGCGCGGGGCGAGCTCCCGCTGCACCAGGACTTCATCAACGAGTCGTACATCGGCTCGCAGTTCACCGGCCGCCTGGTCGCCGACGCGGAGGTCGTCGGCCGCACCGCGGTCGTGCCGACCATCACCGGTCGCGCCTGGGTCACCGGCACCGCCCAATACTTCCTCGATCCGAGCGATCCGTTCCCGAAGGGGTTCCTGCTGTGACCACTCTTCCGTACTTCGACGCCGCAACGGTGCGGCGGGCCCTGCCCTTCGAACGCGCGATGACCGCGATCGCCGACGGCCTGCGTGACGGCATCGATCCCGAGCTGGATGGGCCGCGGTTGTTCAGCCCCGCCCCCGACGGCGAGTTTCTGCTCATGCCCGCGCAGGGCGCCGAGTTCAGCGGACTCAAGGCGCTCACGGTCGCGCCGCAGAACCCCGACCGCGGGCTCGAAAAGATCCAGGGGCTCTACATCCTCTACTCCTCGGACACGCTGTCGCCCGTTGCGGTGCTGGAGGGCGCGAGTCTCACCGCGATCCGTACCCCGGCAGTCACGCTGATGGCGGTGCGGCACCTCGCCGAGATCGCCCCCGCCCCCTTCCCCGCCGAGCCCCACGTGCTCGTCTTTGGCGCCGGCATCCAGGCCATCGGGCACATCCAGGCCACGCTCGCCGCGTTCCCCGGGGCGAGCGTCGACGTGATCGGCCGGCGCCCCGAGCGCATCGCAGCCGTGCAGAGCGAGTTCCCGCAGCTCGGGATCCGGGATCGCGGCGATGACGCCGACGCCGCCGTCCGCGAGGCCGACATCATTCTGTGCGTCACGAGCGCCAGCACCCCGCTCTTCGACGGCGCGCTCGTGCGCGACTCCGCGATCGTCGCCGCAGTGGGCACGCACGGCCGGGAGCTCCGCGAGGTGGACGACGCGCTCGTGACCCGCGCGGACATCGTGGTGGAGGGTCGCGCCTCGGCAGAGCGCGAGAACGGCAACCTCGCCACCGCGCTCGACGCGGCTGCGTGGGCTGCCGAGACCGCGCCGCGCAATCTGCAGGAGCTCGTGCGCGGTGAGGTGACACGCACCCCCGGTCGGCCAGCCTTCTACAGCGGAGTCGGCATGTCGTGGGAGGATCTGATCTGCGCCTCCACTGTCTTCTCTGACGCCCGGTAGCGCACGATTCGCTGAGGAGTTCACATGTCACCGCTTCCCACCGCCCCCGAGCAGCCGTCGCCGTGGACGCCGCTCGAGCGGCCCATGAACCTGCGCGAGACCGTGCTCGAGCAGCTGCGCACCGCCATCATCACCGGGCGGCTCGCGGAGGGCGAGGTCGTTTCCGCGCCGTCGCTCGGCCAGGCACTCGGGGTCTCGGCCACCCCGGTGCGCGAGGCGATGATGGATCTCGCGCGTGAGGGCCTTGTCGAGACGATCAAGAACAAGGGTTTCCGAATCACCAAGATGAGCCCGGAGGATCTGCGAGATCTCACCCAGATCCGGCTGCTGCTCGAGCCACCGGCCATGCACTTCGTGGTGGGCAACATCCCCGCGGAGGTGCGGAGCGAGCTCGACCGGCTCGCCGCCGAGTGCCTGAGCGCGGCGGAGAGCGAGGACCTTGAGGGGTATCTGCGTAGCGACCGCGAGTTCCACGCGCTGCTCCTCACACGCACCGGGAACCCGCAGCTCGTTGATCTGGCCACATCGCTGCGCACCCGCACACGTCTCTACGGCATCGCGACGCTGGCCCGCGAGGGGCGTCTTGCGGACTCCGCACGCGAGCACCAGGAGCTGCTCGAAATCCTCGGGCGCGACGACGCTGCGGGCGCCGAGCGGCTCATGTGCCAGCACATTGGTCACGCCCGCTCCATCTGGGCCACCGGCGGCACCGACGACAGCGCCACGGCGCACCCCGCGGACGCGGCGACCAAGCCACCCCGATCAGAAGCCGAGCCCGAATGAATCGCACCTCAGACGTCCTGATCATCGGCGCCGGCATCATCGGCGCCGCCACCGCCTACTTCGCCACACGGGCGGGCCTCTCGGTCACGGTGCTCGAGCGGGATCTGCCCGCGGGCGGCACCACCTCGCGCTGCGAGGGCAACATCCTCGTCTCCGACAAGGAGCTGGGCCCCGAGCTCGCGCTGACGCAATACTCCCTCGGCATCTGGAAGGGCGAGCTCGCCGAACACCGCGACCTCTGGGAGTTCGAGTCGAAGGGCGGCATCATCGTCGCCTCCCGCGAGTCGAGCCTCGCCTCGCTCGAACGATTCTCCGCAGCGCAGCGGGGATTCGGGATCGCCTCCGAGCGCCTCGACGCCGCGGGACTCCGAGAGCTCGAGCCGCACGTCACGGACCGCGCGCTGGGCGCCGCGTTCTACCCCGAGGACAGCCAGGTACAGCCGATCCTCGCTGCCTCGCATCTCCTCCGCCTCGCACGCGAGGCCGGCGCGACTCTCGTCACACGTGCCCCGGTCACCGCGCTGCTGCGTTCGGGCGAGCGCGTCACGGGAGCCCGCACGCCGCGCGGCGATTTCTCCGCGTCCCACACGGTGAACGCTACGGGCACCTGGGCGGGTGAGATCGGAGCGCTCGCTGGCGTGAACGTGCCGGTGCTGCCGCGCCGCGGTTTCGTGCTCGTCTCCGAACCACTCCCCAAAATGGTGCACCACAAGGTGTACGCCGCCGAGTACGTCGACAATGTCGGCAGCTCCGACGGGGGGCTCCAAGCCTCCCCCGTGGTCGAGGGCACGCCGGCAGGCACGATCCTCATCGGCTCGAGCCGCGAGCGAGTCGGCTTCGACCCCACAGTCAGCCCCGCGGCCCTCCGCACCATCGCGCGGAACGCCATCGAGCTCTTCCCGTTCCTCGAGCGCACCCGGATCCTGCGCCACTACCACGGCTTCCGCCCGTACTGCCCGGACCACCTCCCCGTGATCGGGCACGACCCGCGCGCGCCCGGCCTGTGGCATGCAGCGGGTCACGAGGGCGCCGGCATCGGGCTCTCCGCCGGCACGGGAAAGCTCCTCGCTCAGGCCCTGTCTGGGGCCACCCCCGATCTTGATCTCACACCATTTCGCCCCGAGCGCTTCACCGAGGAGGCCGCAGCATGACCGACAGCTCAGCCACACGGCCTCGCGTGCTGCGCGCCACCTTCGACGGTGAGCCGCTCGAGGCGCCTGCGGGAGCGAGCGTCGCCGCCGCGCTCCTCGCGTCCGGGCGCACCGCCTGGCGCACCACGCGCACGGGGGCCCCGCGGGGCCTGTTCTGCGGCATTGGCGTGTGCTTTGACTGCATCGTCGACATCAACGGGGAGTCCGGCCAGCGCGCGTGCATGATCCCGCTCGAGGAGGGGATGGACGTGGCACCCGCCGGAAGCTGTGCCGCACACGCGAATGCGTCCGCCGAGCAGGCCGCGGGCCTGCGAGACGCTGACCTGCGAGATACAGACCTGCGAGACGCAGACCTCCGAGGTGCGCAGGCGGACCGCGCATGAGCGGGCAGCTGCGCCCCACCGGCGCCGCACCGCGCTTCGACGTGGTCATCGTGGGTGCGGGGCCTGCCGGCCTCGCCGCTGCGGCGAGCGCGCTTGAGGGCGGTGCGCGCGTGTGCCTCATCGACTCGAGTACGCAGGCGGGCGGCCAGTACTGGCGGCACGCGTCGGAGGCCGCGGGCGTGGTCGACGACGGGGCGCTGCACCATGATTGGCGCAGCTACCTCGAACTGCGCGCCGACTGCGATGCGGGTATCGCGGCGGGGCAGCTCACCGCGCACTTCGCGACGAGTGTGTGGTCGGCACGCCGCGACGCCGAAGGCTTCGCGCTGGCGCTTACTCCCGCGTCCGGCGCACACTCCAGCGGGGACTCCGAGGGCGGGGATGCAGAGGGTGCCGCACCCGCGCTCGTGCGCGGGGCACGCCTCGTGCTCGCAACCGGCGGCTACGATCGCCAGCTCCCGGTTCCCGGCTGGGAACTGCCCGGGGTGATGGCCGCGGGCGGCATTCAGGCGTTCTTGAAGCAGAACCGAATGCTGCCCGGCGCCCGCTTCGTCATCGCGGGCACCGGTCCCTTCCTCCTTCCCGTGGCGGCGGGCATCGCGCAGTGGGGCGGCGAGGTCGCTGCCGTATGCGAGTCCACCAACCTCACCGGGTGGCTGCCGCGCGCACACCGGGCGCTCGGAGTTCCGGCGAAGGGAATCGAAGGCGCGGAGTACATCGCCGCCTTCGTGAAGCACCGCATTCCCTACCGGGTACGCACGGTCGTCACCGAGATTCTCGGGGAGGATCGGGTCGAGGCCGTGCGCACCGCACGTGTCGACCGCGCCGGGCGCGAAATCGCCGGCAGCGCGCACGTGATCGACGACGTCGACGCGGTGGGCCTCGGCTGGGGCTTCACCCCGCAACTTGAGCTGCCCGTGCAGCTGGGCGTCGCCACTCGCGTCGATGTGGACGGTTCGCTCATCGCCGAGGTTGACGCGGCACAGCGCTCGTCTGTCCCCGGGCTGCTCCTTGCGGGCGAGCTCACGGGCGTGGGCGGCGCGGCGCTCGCCGTGCTGGAGGGGCGGATCGCCGGCCGCGTGGCCGCAGCCGAGGCCCGAAATGAGCGCAGGCTCGCAGCGAGCAGCGCAGAGCTTCGCGCGGTGCGCCGTCAGCGCGCGTTCGCCGAGGCTATGCACCTCGCGCACCCGGTTCCCGCTGGCTGGGCGGAGCGCGTCACCGACGACACGCTCGTCTGCCGCTGCGAGGAGGTGCCCGCGGGCGAGCTCCGGCATGCGCGCGGCACGCTCGCGAGCGACGATTCGCGCAGCCAGAAGGGCGTCACGCGCGCGGGGATGGGCTGGTGCCAGGGACGCGTGTGCGGCTTCGCGGTGTCCTGCCTGGCCGCGGACGGCGCGGCATCGGCCGATTCGCTTGCCCAAAACGCGAAGCGCCCCGTTGCGCAGCCGCTCTCGCTCGGTGAGATCGCTGATCTTGCCGACGCAGATCTCGCCGACAGCTGAGCCCAGCCGTCGGCGAGATCACTCGCGGTGCCCTACGCGCCGAGATACGCCTCGATGACGCGCGGATCGCTGGCGAGCTCGGCCGCAGCGCCCGACATCGTCACCCGCCCCGACTCCAGCACATACGCACGGTGCGCGATCTTGAGCGCAGCGCGCGCGTTCTGCTCGACGAGCAGCACGGTCGTGCCCTCGGCGTTCACCGCGCGAATGATGTCCATCACCTGCTGCACGATGAGTGGGGCGAGCCCCATCGAGGGTTCGTCGAGCAACAACAGCTTCGGGCCGCCCACGAGCGCGCGCCCGAGCGCGAGCATCTGCTGCTCGCCGCCCGAGAGCGTTCCGCCTTGCTGATCTCGACGCTCGGCAAGGCGAGGCATGAGCTCGTAGGCGTGTGCCGCACGCTCGGCGATGAGCTTCTGATCCTTCACGAGATACCCACCGAGCAGCAGGTTCTCGTGCACGGTCATCGTTGAGAAGATGCGTCGCCCCTCCGGAATATGGAGCAGCCCCGCTCCCACGATGTTCCAGGGGTGTAACTTGGTGAGGTCGTGCCCGCCCCAGGCCACGGCACCGCTCTTCGCCCGGACCAAGCCTGAGATGAGGGAGAGCGTCGAGGTCTTCCCCGCACCGTTGTTGCCGAGCAGCGAGACGATCTCGCCCTCGCGCACCTCGATGCTGAGATCCCGCAGCGCATGCACCCGGTTGTAGTACAGCTCGACGTGTTCCAGCGTCAGCGTGCTCATGCGTCTTCCTCCCCGAGATAGGCGGCGATGACGAGCGGGTCTTGCTTGACCTGCTCGGGCGTACCGTCCGCGATTTCCTTGCCGTAGTTCAACACCACGATCCGCTCCGACACCTGCATCACGAGCCCCATGTCATGTTCGATGAGCACGATGCTCACCCCGAGATCCCGAATACGGCGGATGAGCGCCATGAGCTCGTTCTTCTCGGAGTGGTTGAGCCCCGCGCCCGGCTCGTCGAGCAACAACAGCTTCGGCTGCGTCGCGAGCGCGCGTGCGATCTCGACGCGGCGCTGCTCCCCGTACGGCAACTGGGTGACGAGCAGCTCATCGTCCGCCCGGAATCCCACGTAATCGAGCCAGCCCCGCGCATCCTCTGCGCACTGCGCCTCACTGCGGCGGAAGCGCGGCGTGTGCAGCATCGCGTCGAACACGTTCTGCCCAAGGTGGGCGTGCATGCCGGTCTTCACGTTCTCGAGCACCGTCATGTCCGTGAAGAGCCGCACGTTCTGGAACGTGCGGGCCATGCCGCGCGCGGTGATCGCCGACGGCTTCTTGCGTGTCACGTCCTCACCGTCGAACTCGACCATTCCGCGGTTCGGTCGGTAGAAGCCCGAGATGCAGTTGAACGCGCTCGTCTTCCCCGCGCCGTTCGGCCCGATCACGGAGACAATCTCGCCCTCGTGGACGTCGAAACTCAGCCCGTCAACGGCTTTGATCCCACCGAACGCCACCGCAAGATCGCGCACGCTCAGGATCACCGGTTGCTCGGGTGCCGACCGTGCCGTGCCGGCCGGGTCGGCGGAGACAGCGTTCGCGCTCATCGGGGATCCCCCTCTTCAGTCAGTTCGCCGATCACCGGCGCGGCCGCGGTGGGCGGCACCTGTGGAATCTCGCGCTTCTTCAGGAACGGCAACACCGCGTTCGCGGGCCAAATCCCCTTCGGGCGGAAGATCATCGCGATCACGAGCAGCACACCGAAGAGCAGGAAGCGCCACTCGGAGAACTCGCGCAGCAGCTCGGGCGCGAGGGACACGAAGAGCGCGCCAATGATCACGCCCGGCGTCGATCCCATGCCGCCGAGCACCACGGCCATGAGCACGAGTGCCGAGTAGAGAAATTCAAAACTGTTCGGTGAGATGGCGCTCAGGTGGCTCGCCATGAGCGTGCCGGCGAAGCCGCCCCACACCGCACCGATGATGTACGCCGCGAGCTTGGTCTTGTAGCCGTTGATGCCCATCGCCTCGCTGACGTCCTCGTCGTCACGCACGGATTTCCAGGCTCGGCCGAGCTTGCCGCGTCCGAGCCGGGCAACCGCCACAACCGCGATCCCAATCCCCACAAACAGTACGAAGTAGTAGAAGAGAATCTTTGGCCCGAAATGGATGCCGGCGATGTCGAGCCCATCGGCGAACGACCAGCCGAAGAACGACCAGGTGGGGATCCCGTGGATGCCCGACGGGCCACCCGTGATCTGGAGGTTGTTCGCAGTGATCCGAATAATCTCGCCGAAGCCGAGCGTCACGATCGCGAGGTAGTCGCTGCGCAGTCGCAGCGTCGGCCCGCCGATGATCACGCCGGCGATGATGCACGCGACGATCACGAGCGGGATCGTCTCGAGCATCGAGAAGCCGAACTGCGTGGTGAGAATGCCGCTCGTGTAGGCACCCACGGCCATGAACGCGATGTACCCGAGATCGAGGAGGCCGGCGTAGCCGACCACGACGTTCAGGCCCATCGCAAGGATGATGTAGATCATCGCCGAGGTGAGAATCGAGATCAAGTACGGCGTCGCGGTGATGAACGGAAGCACCGCTGCCGCGACGAAGAGCACAAGGCCCACGAGTTTCATGAAGCGCTCGGGCGCCAGCACCCCGCTCACCGCGGGCGGCCGCTCAATGAAGGGCTTGGGCACCTGGAGTCGGTGCTGTTTGGACTGTGCCATGATCAGACCCTTTCCACTACGCGCTCGCCGAGAATCCCGGTGGGTTTGAACACCAAGAAGAGGATCAAGAAGCCGAACGCAAAGACGTCACGCCACTGGCCGCCGAGCCACTGTGTGCCAAACGATTCGAGGAGGCCCAGCACGAGGCCGCCGAGCATGGCGCCGTAGAGGTTGCCGATGCCGCCGATCACTGCCGCGGTGAATGCCTTGAGCCCGATGACGAAGCCCATCAGGAAGTCGATCGTGCCGTAGTACGCGGCGGCCATCACTCCCGCGGCGCCAGCGAGCGCGGAGCCGATGAAAAAGGTGCGCGAGATCACGCGGTTGACGTTCACTCCCATGAGCAGCGACGCCTTCTGGTCGAGGGCGATCGCGCGCATGGCCCGGCCCTCTCGGGAGTGCATCACATAGCGCTGCAGGAAGAACATGAGGAGCGCGGCAACCAGCATGAGCACCAGCTGCGGCATGGTGATGCGGGCGCCGAACACATCGATCGGGGTACCCGCGAGTCGTATCGGGAACACGAGCGGGCTGGCCCCGAAGACCTGGCGCACCGAGTACTCCAGGGTGAAGGAGACGCCCACCGCGGTGATGAGCGCCGCAAGCCGCGGGCTCGTGCGAAGCGGACGATAGGCGACGCGCTCGATCATCACGCCGATGCCGCCGGTGAGCAACATCGTGATGAGCAACACCAGCAGCAAGATTGGGATCGAGCCCAGGCCAAACAGCCCGGTAACGCCGCCAAGGATGACGAATGCCAGGAACGATCCGAGCATATAGAGGTCGCCGTGCGCGAAGTTCAGCAGTTTGATGATGCCGTAGACCATGCTGTAGCCGAGCGCGACGAGGGCGTAGAAGGAACCGACGAAGAGGCCGTTCCAGATCAGTTGAAACACGTTTCCGCCTTTGCAGTTTCGTGGGAGCGGGGTGGGCGGCGGCGCTGCGGAGAAATCGCGCGCCGCCGCTCAGCGGGTTCGCCCAGTGAGCGCTGGGCGATCCCGGTCCGCATTAGTCCTGCAGGCTGTCCTTCATCACGAACGCACCGCCATCGCCCGTGGGCTCGACGATCACGAAGCCGCCGCTGCCCTCAAGCGTTCCCTCCTTCGTGAAGGTGGCGGGGCCCGAGAAGAGCGGGAAGCCGTCGAGGCCAGCGATCGCCTTCGAGACCGCGTCGCCGTCCGTCGAGCCGGCCTGGGTCAGCGCCGCCGCAGCGACGCGCACCGCGTCATAGCTCTGGGTCGAGTACGGGCCCGGTGCCGCGTTGAAGCTTGACTGGTAGTTCGCGAGCCACTTGTCCGCGCCCTCGAGCATGTCGGGAGTCTGCGTGAAGGATCCCACCACGCCGTCGGTGTACTCCGCGCCGGCAATCGCAGCGAGCTGCGCGTCGACGGACCCGTCGCCCACCATGATGGTGCCCTCGTAGCCCGCTTCGCGGAGCTGACGGATCAGCAGACCGCCGGCCTGGTAGTAGCCGGTCCACACGATGAAGTCGGGCTTCGCGCTGAGCACGTTGTTCACGTTGGCCGCGAAGTCCTTCTCATCGGGGTTCACAGAGTCGGTCTTCACGACCTCGAAGTCGCCGTCGCTCTTCGCCTGCTTGATCACCGAGTTTGCGAGATCCTTCGAGTAGTCAGTGTTGTCGTCAATCACCGCGGCCTGTTTCGCGCCGACCTTGTTCGCGTACTTCACGATGGCTGCCGCCTGCTGAGACCCCGTTCCGTTGATGAGGAACGCGCCCTGCCCCACGAGGGCGTTCGAATTTGCGGCGGGGATGATCATCGGAACGCCTGCCTCGGCAAAGATCGGCAGCGTGGGCAGCGTGGCGCCCGAGCAGTAGCCTCCGACCGACACGGAGATGCCCGCGGTCACGAGCTTTTGCGCAGCAGCAACCGAGGCGGTCGCGTCGCAAGCGTCGTCTTCCACAACCAGTTCGAGGTCACGGCCGTCGACGCCGCCGTCGGCGTTGATCTCGTCGATCGCCATCTGGGCGCCGTTCTTCATGTAATCGCCGAAGGCCGCTTCCGAGCCGGAGAAGGGCGCGAGCATGCCGAGCTTGATGGGGCCGTCCGAGGAGCTCGCGTCTCCGCCGCCCGCGAGGCCGCCGGAGCACCCGCTCAGCGCGAGGGCTGCGGTGACAGCGAGAGCGCCGGTGGCGGCGATACGACGGGACCACGATGTGTGGGGTGCAGACATGGGGTCTTCCTTTCCTGATGCTTCGTTGAATCACACGGAAGAGTGATGCGTGCGGCGCGGTCATTGCGCCATGTGCAATATTACACAGCACGCTCACAGATGGAACCCCTCTTGTCAACAACCTCCACCATCTGGGATTTCACCGAAGCAGCTTTCCTTATTGGTCGACCGCCCAGTAATATGAGGTATCCCCTCCCCGATTCAAAGGAGTTTCGAATGACCACCTGGCGCATGCCGATCGAAGGACACGAGCAGGAGCGCCTGTGGCTCGCCTGGCCCACCAGCGGGTACACGCTCGGCGAGACCGAGGCAGAGGTCGAGGAGGCCCGCAGCACGTGGGCAGCCGTGGCAAACGCAGCGAGCGAGCACGAGGCCGTCACTGTCGTGGTGAACCCCGGCGATGAGGCCGTCGCCTCCCGCTACCTGTCCGGCCAGATCGACCAGCTGATCGCCCCACTCGACGATGCCTGGATGCGCGATATCGGCCCGAGCTTCGTCATCGGGGATGACGGGCAGCTCGGCGCCGTGAACTTTGTGTTCAACGGCTGGGGTGCGCAGGACTGGGCCAGCTGGCAGAACGATCAGCACATCGGCAAGATTGTCGCCGAGGCCGCCGGGGCCCAGCGGATCGACTCGAAGATGGTCAACGAGGGCGGCGGCATCCAGGTTGATGGCGCCGGCCGAGTCATCATCACGAAGACGGTTCAGCTCGATCCGGGCCGCAACCCGGGATGGTCGGCCGAGCAGGTCGAGGCCGAGCTGCTCCGCACCATTGGCGCCGAGAGCGTGCTCTGGCTCCCCCGCGGGCTCACGCGCGATCACGACACCTTTGGTACGCGCGGGCACTCCGACATCCTCGCGGCGTTCACGACCCCCGACGTGTTGCTGATGCACCGTCAGGACGCAGCATCACACCCCGATCACCCCATCGCGCAGGCCAACCGGGCGGCTGCGGACGAGTACCGGAGCGCCACCTCGGCAGGGTTCGAGATCCTGGATCTCCCCGCACCCGAGACGCTGCGCGACGCTGAGGGATACGTTGACTACAGCTACATCAATCACGTCGTCATCAACGGGGCGGTCCTGGCCTGCTCGTTCGATGACCCGGCCGACGACCGCGCGCTTGCAACGCTGCGCGAGGTCTACCCGGGCCGCGAGGTGATCGGCATCGACGCACGGCCGCTCTTCGCCCGCGGCGGCGGCATCCACTGCATCACCCAGCAGCAGCCGAAGGTCGCGTAGCTCCTCACACCTGTGCGCTGCGGGTTCCTACGCGGAACCCGCAGCGCATTCTTGTGCCACGCCCCACTTTCACCCTCTTCTTGAGGATGAGGTGACTTTCCAGAGTGGGATCAGGGCTTCCTCGGATTCCCTTGTTTTGCCGCGTGTTTCCGCGGTTTTCTGGGGTCTGAATGTCAGTGGTCACTGCTTGAATGAGCACATGACCACCACCCGAGGTTCTCCCCCTGCTGGCTCACCGATCGCGCCCCGCCGGGCTTCCCGGGTGCGCTTCACGAAGGCCCCCAGCCCGTCCGCTCCAAACCCCGCCGCCGCCCCGGAGTTCGACCCCACCGAGCTCATCACCAAAGCGTTCGCGTCCGCCGCCCCGGGTGTCATCCCACCCGTGTTCTCTGTGCGGGTGGTGGATGACGTGGTCGGCATGCTGGAACAGTTCGATCGTTTCCAGAACATCCTCACCGCCGCACGCCTGAACGTTCTTTCCTTCGCGATGGAGACCGCGGTGCACCGTGCCCCTTCCGGCAGTGGCGACATCCCGTACCGTTCCCTGCGTGCCGAGATCGCGACCGCCCTTCATCAGAGCGAACACATCGTGGAGCGCGATCTGAACCTTGCGAGCGCGCTCACGATGCGTTTCCCTGCGACTCTGCCGCGCATGCTCACCGGGCAGGTTTCTCCCGAGCATGTGCGGGCACTTGTGGAATCCGCGGACGCGCTGGGGCTTGGGCAGGACCCGGATTCGGTGCGTGTGCGGGGCAGGTACGAGGCGGAGGTATTGCGGCGTGCTGAGTCCCAGACTCCGCAGCGTTTGCGGCCGATCGCGCGGAAGCTTGCCCGTGAACTCGCGAGAACCCTCCCGAAGCCGGCCCCGTTCCCGGGCGTTGACTCCACGATCGATGACCCATCCACTACTGACCCATCCAGCCCCGGCCCAACGAGCACCGATCCCGACGGCACCGACCCGAACGGCCTCGACCCCAACAGCCCCGGCCAGACCGGCGGCGCCCCTGTTCCTTCGCCGGAGTGTGAGCGAAAAGTGTGGGTGCGTGATCACGAGAACGGGATGGCGGAGCTGGTGGCGTTCATGCCGTCACCTGTGGCGTATGCGATTCATGATCGTTTGACGCGGCTCGCGAAGTCCGCGGAAGTCACCGAGCACCAACTCGCCCGCACCCTCACGGACAGCGGCACCGGTCCCGCAGACACGAGCACGGGTGAAGCGTCACCCACGCACCCCACGCGCAAGCCACGGGGTGTGAGAGCACAGAGTGTCGCAGAACGCCGGCGCATGCTCCGGGAACTCCGTCCGGGCATGAAAGGCGGGCGTCCCGGGGTGCGAGAGATCCGGGCCGGGATCCCCAAGCGCAGTCGCGCTCAGACTCGCACGGATGTGTTCCGGGACTTGCTCCTTGCTGGGGATCCGATGCGGCTGGTTGCGGGGTCTTCGGAGGAGGCGGTGCGGGCGCACATCCAGGTCGTGGTGACCACCACAGCACCCCCACCAAACGACAGCGCTGCTCCCGTGCCTGGTGCCCAGGCCGCGAAGCCCACAGCCACCGACCAGACCGCGACTGGCACAGCACCGTCCTCGCCGCCGGAGTTCACGGACGCCGAACTCATCGGGTCCGGACCCATCGACCCCGAACAGATTCGCGGCTACGCAGGCCACGCCGACTTCTGGGAGAAGGTCACCGTGTCCGGTGAGACCGGGGATGTGCTGAGTGTGGATCGGTATCGGCCCAGTGCACAGATGCGCGGTTTCCTCGGGGCCCGCGACCTGCACTGCAGGTTCCCCGGTTGCCGGGTGCCGGTGAACCGCTGCGATATCGACCACACGATCCCCGCAGCAGATGGCGGCACCACATCCACAGACAACCTTGCACACCTGTGCCGGGGCCACCACACCATGAAGCACAACTCTGACTGGGACCACCGGTTGTTGCCGGACGGGACGATGCGCTGGCGATCCCCAACCGGACGCGTGTACGACGATGAGCCGCCGAGCCGGGTGAGGTTCCTGAAACACGACAACACCGGAACACCACCACCATCACCGCAACCACCGGCGCGTTCATCGGCACCGCAGGCTGCAGCACCGACATCACCGATGTCACCGCCGGCCGCAGCACGGGTCCGGCCGCCCGCGCGAACAGCCCGGCCCCTCGTGCCGCCGGGGCCAGTCGCCAAAGACGACGACCCCGACGACCACCCGTTCTGAGTCAGACGGAATGGCAGAGTTCACGCCAGCCCAATACGGCTCAGCCCACGTTCTCGCTGCGTCGAGCGGTGCGTGCACGAGCGATCAGCACGGCTCCGCCACCCGCAACCCCCAGCACACCAAGCGCAGCCACAGCCCAGAACGCTGCGCCGTCACCACCGGTATGCGCAAGCGGCTCCGCGGAATTCGCACCGGCCCGAGGGTTGGGCGCCACCTCCGGGGTGACCTCGGGGGTCACGCCGGGCTCCGGCTTGGGCTCGGGCTTCGGCTCAGGCTTGGGTTCCGGCTTCGGCTCAGGCTTGGGTTCCGGCTTGGGTTCCGGCTTCGGCTCCGGAGTGACGGTCGGTGCCGGCGAGGTCACCTCGAGAATGCGTACGGCCGGGTCGGCATCGCTGAAGAGCGCCGGGGCGCCTGCAGCGAATACCACGCGATCCCCGGCACGATTCGCCGTGAGGTCCGCAAACGAACGTCCCAGACGAGTATCAGCGTGGCTCCCGACGATGAGCGCTGCCCCCGTCTGCTCCGAGTCCTTCGAAAGCAGCGAGGACGCATCGAAGACTCCGGCCTGCGAGACACCAGCGCGTCCGTCGACAAGGGCACGCGAGTCAAGCGCCACCACGTAGCCCGAGCCCTCGCGATCCGGGTCCGGAGATCCGTCCATTCCGCCCATGAGCAGCATGGCCCAGCCCTCCATCGGCACCGCTCCGACCGCGTGCCCGAAGTGGTCGCCCGACGCGATGCCGTTCACCCACCAGCCACGCTGCTCATCGGTGCCCGCGGCGCGCACTGCCGGTCGATCAGCGTCGAGCGGATCGGTGTGCACGTTCACGCCGTCGGGCCCGCCCGTCACGACGACAGCGCTCCCGGTCTTCGGATCGTCCGATTCCCCACCAATGAGCAGATCGTCGAAGCCGTCCCCCGTGATATCACCAAGCCCCACGGTGGAGGTACCGAGCAAGTCATAACCTCGCGGCGGACCATCGATGCGGAAGCCGGGCACCGGATCCGCACCAACCGTCACATCCGCACTGAGATCAGTCAGCACCCAGATCGCTCCGGTCGCGAAGCTTCCCGCGCCGGGCGCACGCCAGGAAGCCGCCCCGACCGCGAGATCGTCCCGACCGTCACCGTTCATGTCCCCGGCACGGCTCACGGAAACGAGGTCGATCCCCGCCCCAGAGACTCGAGGGCCCGCGGTCTCGGCAAGCGCCACCTCGGCGCCGAGCGTCTCCGCGTTCAAGATTGTAACCACCCCGCTCGTGTCGGTCACTGCGACCTCGTCGCGGCCATCTCCGTCAATATCGCCCACTCCGTTTGCGCGGGTGATGCTTCCGAGCACCACATGGCCACGATCTCCGAGTTCATCGAGGCGCACCTCCCCGAAGTCGCGGGCCCCGTACACGATGAATGCACCCGCCGCCTGGGCCACGGCGACCAGGTCGTCGATCCCGTCACCATTCACGTCACCGGCGCAGCGCACGTCAAGGCCGCCCATCATGTTGCGCGACGTGTCGATCACATGAATCGGCTCGACATCCTCGACCCCCGCCGAGCCGCCAGTGTGATCGGCTCCCAACATCACGTAGGCCCCGGTTGCGCCGGGGGTCATGTCAAAGGTCGCGTAGGTGCCAACCGCAAGGTCTGGCACTCCGTCCCCGTTCACGTCGCATCGGGCCTGCGACGCCGTCGAACCAAACGCAGATCCATTGGGCCCGGTGATCGTCCGGTCCCCAGTGACCGAAATCACGGAGCCTTGCGTCTCGGCGGGCAGCGATGCGGTCGACGGTGCGGCCAACGCGGGAGTCGCCGTGAACGCAATACCGGGCACCGCGAGAGCAAGCGCAAGCGCCGTGAGTGGGCGAGCGCGGCGGCTCGTCCGCAGTTGATGATTCACAAGGGTCCTTTCGGGCAGAAGTAGAAACACCGCGCGAGCGGCGATTCAGCATACCCTTACCTTGATCTGATGATTCAACTCACGTCAAGACCGGCGAGTCGCGGGCGGCACACAGTCGCACTTCCGCACACTCGCCCGCACTTGCACTGTTCGGAACTGGCAGCCCCACCATTGCCAGCGCGTGAGACACTGGGCGCGGCCGCGTCTCGCCTGGAGTGGGAACCCTGGCCACTGCCGCTTCGCGCGCTATACAATTGCACATGGCATTATTCTCAGGTGGCGCGATGCCGCACCACCGCACCACTTGCGAAAAGGAAGCTCATGACCGAGACCCTCTCCCCTGAACTCGAGGCTGTTGTCGCGCGCGCAGCCGCAGCCGCGCCCGCTTTTGCCGCAACGCGCCCCGAGGAGCGCGCACGCGCGATCGTCGCAGTCGCTGATTCGCTCGAGGCACACCGTGACGAGCTCGTGGCCATCGCAATGCGCGAGACCGGCCTCACCGAGGTCCGTCTCGCCGGCGAGGTCACCCGCACCGCGGTCCAGCTGCGCCTCTTCGCTGACACCCTGGTCGACGGCGGATACCTCGGTGCTCGCATCGACCACGCCGACACCGATTTCGCGTTGGGAGTGCGTCCCGACATTCGCCGGACGCACCTGCCCGTTGGCCCGGTCATCAACTTCTCCGCGTCAAACTTCCCATTCGCGTTCTCCGTGATGGGCGGCGACTCGGCCGCCGTGCTTGCCGCGGGTTGCCCGCTGATTGTGAAGGCGCACTCAGGTCACCCTGAGCTGTCCGACGCCACTGCAGCCGTTGCCACCGAGGCTCTCGCCGCCGCGGGGATGCCCGAGGGCACGTTCCAGCTCATCCACGGCCGCGAGGCGGGTGTGAGCGTTCTGAAGGATCCGCGCATCAAGGCGGGCGCGTTCACGGGCTCGATCGCGGTTGGCCGTCTGCTCGCAGACATCGCCGCTAGTCGACCGGCCCCCATTCCGTTCTTTGGCGAGCTCGGCTCAGTGAACCCCGTGTTCGTCACCGCTGACGCAATCGCGGAGCGTGCCGCAGAGATCGCCGAGGGCTTCCTCACAAGCGTCTCAGGCTCCGCAGGGCAGCTCTGCACGAAGCCTGGTTTTGTGTTCGCCCCTGCCGGTTCCGCGCTGCCCGCAGCAATCCAGACCGCCGCAAGCGATTTCCCCGAGCACCGCCTGCTCGACCCCCGCATCGCCCGCAGCTTCGACGAGCGGCGCAACGCGATCCTGGGCTCCGAGGGTGTCACCGCGGTGCTGCCCGGAGGAATCCGTTTCGACGAGGCCGGGCACGGCTGGGCCACCCCGACCATTGTCTCGGTGCCGCTCGACGGTTTCCGCGCGAGCGCGGAGGCTCTCGCCGAGGAGGCCTTCGGACCGCTCTCGATCGTGGTCGAGGTGCCCGAGGGAACCGACCTTGCGGCGATCATGCCCGAGTTTTTTGAGGGGAATCTCACCGGCACCCTCCACCTCAGCAGCGCAGAGGCGAGCGGCGAGACCGCGAACGCGGGCGAGCTGCGCGCACTCGTCGCAGCGCTCAGCCTCCAGGTCGGACGCGTGCTCTTCAATGGCTGGTCGACCGGCGTCGCGGTGACCCCCGCCCAGCAGCACGGCGGTCCCTGGCCCGCTACGACAAACGACGCAAGCACCTCGGTCGGCACCGCCGCGATCACGCGCTTCATGCGCCCCGTGGCCTACCAGAACGCGCCCGCCGCGTTCCTGCCCGAGGCCCTCCGCGATGAGAACCCCGCGGGAGTTCCGCAGGCAATCGCCCCCGCGGGTGAGTCGAAGAGCTGGGGTGCTCGCTGGCGATAGTCACGCGTTTCAGCGCGGCCCGCTGAAGGCCGCCAAGCGCACCCGCGGAGGGGCGTGGGAATCCTACGGGTTCCCCGCCCCTTCGCGTATTTCTGCGGCGACGAGACAACCTGAACGCAGCATTCACGGTACACATCTGAGCTGTCTGCGAAGCGTCACTGAAACCCGCGTGAATTCTCCAGGTGGTGCCTTACACTGGCGGCATGAAGACTCAGTTCGTGCGCACGGGCGCACTTCTCGCGGCAACCACCGCCGCACTGCTCCTCGCCGCATGTTCGTCGCCCGCTGCGTCAGTGTCGGGCGCCTGGGGTGAGCCTGACACCCAAGGGAAGCCGTCGATTGAGTTCACCCCGGCGGACGGCAAGACCGGCGGCGAGTATGTCGGGAACGATGGCTGCAACATTATCGGCGGAAGCTACACCGAGAAGGACGGCACCATCGAGCTCGGCGTGATGCGTGCAACGATGATGTTCTGCGAGGGCGTCGATACCTGGCTGTCGCAGGGCCACACGGCAAAGCTCGACGGCGATACGCTCGCGGTGTTCGACGAGTCGGGCGACCAGGTAGGTTCGCTCCCCCGCGCGGGTAAGTAGTCCGCCCGGGGCCGACCGCTCTTCACCCCCGAACATGCACGAAGGGGGCGTGGAATCCTGATGATCCCACGCCCCCTTCGTGCGTTGCTGCGTGGTGCCTAGTGCCAGAGCACCGCCAGCGCCACGTTCAGCAGCGACATCCCGGCGATCGCGCCGAGCACGCCAGCCGGAACGTTCTCCTTCTTACGGTTCATCAGGATGACCACGATGAGCCCGATCAGCACCAGCGTCTTCACGCCGATCTTCATGTTGTTCGGCGTGCCGCCCATCATGTACACGGATGCAACGAGCAGCAGACCCGTAGCAAACAGCAGCGTCGCGCCGTGCAGGATGCCGGGCGTGATGCGCGCACGTGCTTCCTTCACCATGGACAGCTGCGCAAGCGTGCTGCCGAAGACCGCGCCGAAGCCAACGAGGTGCAGCACCACGAGGATTCCCTTTACGATTTCCATCTTCTGTTCCGTTCTCCCCACGCAGGGGTCGGGGTTTTCGAGTGTGCGCGGTCGCGGGTGCGGTCGCGCGAACGATTAGTGGAAGAAGTGACGCTCGCCCGTGAAGTACATCGTCACACCGGCGGCCTCAGCCGCGGCGATCACCTCAGCGTCGCGCACCGAACCGCCAGGCTGCACCACAGCCGTGACGCCGGCGTCGAGGAGCACCTGCAGTCCGTCGGCGAACGGGAAGAACGCATCGGACGCCGCGACCGCACCGCGTGCGCGATCCCCCGCCCGCTCGACCGCGAGTCGGCAGGAGTCGACACGGTTGACCTGCCCCATGCCGACGCCAACAGAGGCACCACCGGCCGTGAGGATGATGCCGTTCGACTTGACCGCGCGGCACGCACGCCACGCGAACTCGAGCTCGGCGAGCGCGGCAGCATCGACAGGCTCGCCCGTTGCGAGGGTCCACTCGGCAGCGGGCGCGAAGCTCCGGTCGGCGTCCTGCAGCAGGAAGCCGCCGGATACCTGGCGCAGCTCGACCGGGTTGGGGGTGAAGTCCTCCGGCAGCACCAGCAGTCGAATGTTCTTCTTCTGGCTCAGGATCGCGAGCGCCTCGGGCTCAAAGCCGGGTGCAACAACCACCTCGGTGAAGATCTCAGCGACCGTCTCCGCCATCGCCTTCGTCACGATGCGGTTCGCCGCAATGACACCGCCAAACGCCGAGACCGGGTCGCATGCGTGCGCAAGCTCGTGCGCGGCCGCGATCGGATCAGCCGCGCCCTCGGGCGCAACCGCGATGCCACAGGGGTTTGCGTGCTTGATGATCGCAACCGCGGGGCGCTCGTGATCGAACGCAGCGCGCAGGGCGGCATCGGCATCAACGTAGTTGTTGTACGACATTTCCTTGCCGTGCAGCTGCGAGGCCTGTGCAATACCCGCGCCCTCGTTCTCCGTGAAGAGCGCGGCACGCTGGTGGCTGTTCTCGCCGTAGCGCAACACAGCCTCGCGCAGCCCGAACACCTCGTAGCCGACGTAGCCGTCGGTCGCCTCGAAGATGCTGTCGATATCGTCGCCTGCTCCGGGGAGCTCCGGCGCGGGTGCATCTCCCCATTCCAGGTCCTCCTGATCGAGGAACCAGTTCGCGACCGCGGCGTCGTACTGCGCGGTGTGCACGAACGCCTCGGTGGCGAGCGAACGACGCAGAGCGAGCGTGGTGCCCCCCTCAGCAATCGCGGCGATCACCTCGTCATAGCGACCCGGCGATACGACAATCGCGGCATTTGCGTGGTTCTTCGCGGTTGCGCGCACCATCGCGGGGCCACCGATGTCGACGTTCTCGATCACGTCGGCTGCGGGCTTGCCCGACGCGACGGTCTCTTCGAAGGGGTACAGGTTCACCACGACGAGCTCGAACGGCGCAAAACCAAGCTGCTCGAGCTGCGCACGGTGGTCCGCAAGTCGCAGGTCGGCAAGTAGACCGGAGTGCACTGCGGGGTGCAGCGTCTTCACGCGGCCGTCGAGGGCCTCAGCGAAGCCGGTGACCTCTGCCACATCGGTCACCGCGTGACCCGCCTCGCGGATCGTCGCGGCCGTGGAGCCGGTCGAAACGATCTCTACCCCAGCCCCCGCGAGCGCGGCGGCGAGGTCAAGCAGCCGGGTCTTGTCACTCACAGAGATGAGCGCCCGGCGTACCGGAATCAGGTCGCGGTGCTCGTACAGGCTGGGATCGTGGCTCTGGACTGCCATCAGGCTCCTTGGTTGGGTTGCGAAACTAGGGTCGTTCGGTTGCGGCGGCAAGCGAGAGCGTGCCCTCCGCGATCTCGCGCACGGTCGCAACGAGGAGCGGGCGCTCCTCCTGCTTGATGCGCTCGTGGAGCTCGTCCTCCGTGTCGCCGGGGCGAACGGGAACGGCGGACTGACGCAGCACCGGCCCCGTATCGACACCCTCGTCGATCACGTGCACGGTCACTCCGGTTTCGGTAGCGCCTGCGGCGAGCGCATCGCGCACCGCGTGTGCGCCGGGGTACAGGGGCAGCAGCGCGGGGTGCGTGTTAATGAGGTTCGGGGAGAACCAGCGAACAAACCCGGCCGGCAGAATGCGCATGAGGCCGGCCGAGACGACGAGCCCCGGGGCCGGCCCGGTGCCCACGCCGTGCTCCTGGATCGCCGCGGCGAGCACCTGGCCCCACTCCTCGCGATCGTCGTAGTCCTGCGGGCGCACCACGAATGTGGGGATCCCGGCGGCCGTCGCATGCGCGAGACCGGGGGCGTCGGTGTCCGAGCCCACGCACGCGATCTGCGCGGGAAACGCGGGGTCGGCCGCGGCGTCGATCAGCGCTTTGAGGTTACTCCCGCTGCCGGAGATCAGAACTGCGAGTTTCAGCACCCGCTCAGTCTACCCGTCGCGGGAATGTCTGGGCGGTGCGGTAGCGCTGATCAGCCGCGCAGCACCTCGTTGACCAGGTCCCAGGGCGCGTGCGCCGCATAGTGGCGGTCCTCCTGGTCTGCCCAGCGCTGCCAGTGCGGAGCGAAGGTCTCCCCGTCGCGCGCGAGCGCCCGCGTTCGCCGTTCTTCTCCCGGAAGCTCAAGCCACACCGACCAAATGCGAGGCTCGGCAGGCGCCGCGTCGGCCCGACGAGTCCAGTCGTTCACGGCGCGCAGGTTCTCGCTCGTCACGGCTCCGCACCCCTCGACGATTAACGGCAGCTTGGGATCGATGCGCACCGGTTCGCCAAAACGCTCCGCAGTCCAGTCGAAGCGGCGGTAGGCGCCGGTGTCGAGTGCCGCGGCGACCGCCGCAGAACCCTGGGCGAGCCCGTCCCAGCCCGGGTACAGATCTTCCACACGCAACACCTGGGCGTCGCGCCCGACTCCCGCGAAGCGTCGAATCAGGAGGTCCGCGAGTGACGTCTTGCCCGATCCCGAGCGTCCGTCGATCACTATCGCGTCCAGTGCGTCCATGCCCAAGCGCATACTCCCCTATACCGCTGCCCAACCGGCGGCGGCGCCGCCGGATGTCCGGGCGAAGCGGTCTATGCGAAGCCGCTCGGCGATTAGCATAGCGGTGGCAGTGAGCACTCCGAGTGTAACCGCGCCCGCGAGTCCTGCTCCGTATGCTCCGGGAGCCTGGTGCCCAATGAGTTCTGCGACGATGACGGGTAGCGTCGGTTCGCCCGGCCGCACGAGGAATGAAGTCGCGCCAAACTCGCCAAGCGACGCCGCAAACGCGAAGCCGAGCGCGAGCCCGGCAGAGCGACCGAGCAGCGGCAGGTCGATCGTTCCGAGCACCACGGGCGGGCGGGCGCCCAGCACCTGCGCGGCGAAGCGGAGACTCGGATCGATGCCGCGCAGCACAGGCAGCAGCACGCGCACGACAAGTGGCAGCGCGACGAGCGCCTGCGCGATTGGAATGAGCGCCGCCGAGGTGCGCAGGTCGAGGCCGATCCCGAGCGGCTTGTGCATGGTGAGCAGGAGGCCGAAACCGAGTGTCACCGCGGATACGCCGAGGGGCAGCATTACCAGGCCGTCGAACAGGCTCTGGCCGCGCCGAAGTGCCGTGCTGTGGGGGCGGCGCGACAGAACGAGGGCGATGAGCACGCCGAGCACCATCGCGATCAACGCGGCGATGAGTGCGGTGCGGCTCGAGCGCCCGATCGCGGCGAGCACCGAACCGGAGATGGGAAAGTCCGCGGGCGGGCGGGCGAGTGCCGCATAGTTGGCAAGGCTCCACTCGCCCGTTCCGGTGTGCAAGGAACGCAGCACGAGCGTCACGAGCGGTGCGGCGTGGAGCAGCGCAAGTGTTGCAACGAACACCGCGATGACGGGTGCATCGCTCAGCTGAGGCCGCCGCTCCCCCGTGCCCTCCGCGGCGAGCTCAACCGCGCGCTCCCCCGAGCGGCGCAGACGCGTCGATACGATGAGCACGAGGCCGACGAGCACGAACTGGGCGAGCGACAGCACCGCCGCACTGCGCAGATCGAGGAACTGCACGGTGAGCCGGTAGATCTCGGTCTCGACGTTCGCGAACTCACGCCCGCCGAGGATGAGCACGATGCCAAACGACGTGGAGCAAAACAGGAACACCAGGGCTGCCGCCGAGGCGAGCGCCGGTGCAAGCGCCGGCACGGTGACCGTGCAGAAGGCCCGCGCACGCGTGGCGCCGAGCACACGCGCGGCCTGCACCCCACGTTCATCGAGTCGCGCCCAGAACGAACCAACGGTGCGCGCCACCACTGTGACGTTGAAGAACGCGAGCGCCGCGACGATCGACACGAGGCTGCGCTCAAGGCCGAGATGTTCGAGCGGACCGCCCGGGCCAAGCAGCGCGGAGAATGCGCCGCCCACCACGACTGTGGGCAGCACGAATGGAACGGTCATGAGTCCCTGGAGCAGGGTGCGGCCGGGGAACTTCAATTTGTAAAGCACGAAGGCCGCGGGGACCCCCAGCGCGACCGATACCGCGGTCGCGAGCCCCGCCTGCGCGAGCGTTTGCCCAATGACGCGCCAGGTGCGCGAGGCACCAAACACCTCGGCGATGCCCCCGAGGTCGATGCGCCCATCGCTCGTGAGGCCGGTCGCAACGAGCGCGATGACCGGCCACAGGAAGAAGAGCGCGAGGAACGCGAGCGGCACCGCCACGGCAAGCACCCAGGCAGTGATGCCCCAGGGTGTTGCGCCCGCGGAGTTGCCGCGGGGTGCCGCTTCGCCCACGCTAGAGGCCGATCTGCTCGCTCAGCGTCTTCAGCCAGCCCTCGCGGCCAAGCTCAATCTCGGCGCTCGGCAGGTCATTCAGCTGTGCCTCGCTCGGGATCGGAGCAAACTCCGCCCACGACTCGGGCAAGCTCACCTCGGTGTCGACCGGGTACATGTACATGCTGTCGGGGATCGTCGCCTGGAACTCACCGGAGGCGAGGTAGTCGAGCACCGCACGCGCACCGGCGGGGTTCGCCGCGCCGGCGAGCACACCCGCGTACTCCACCTGGTTCGAGCAGGTGTCGAGGAGCGCCTTCGTCGTGGTGGCGGAACCATCCTCCGTCACGGTGAAGGCGGGTGACGAACCGTACGACACCACGATCGGCTTGGTACCTTCGCCGCCGCCCTGCGTGAACTGGCCGTTGTACGCGTCGCTCCAGCCCTGCTCCACGCGCGCACCATTGTCGATGAGGCTCTGCCAGTACTTGGCGAAGCCGTCTTCGCCAAACTTCGCGACGGTGCCAACGAGGAAGGATGCGCCCGTCGATGAGGCGGTCGGGTCGAGCAGCACGGTGAGGTCGCGGTACTCGGGCTTCGCGAGGTCCTCGTAGTTCTTCGGCTCGGCAATGCTGTGCTCAGCAAACCAGGCCGGGTCGATGTTGATGCAGGTTGCACCCTGGTCGATCGGGGTGAGCGCGTAGTCCGCGTCGCCCGAGACCGCACCCCCGTCCGCTCCAATTGCGAGGTACGTGAACGCGTCAGACAGGCCCTGCGGGCGGTAGGGCTCCACCACGTCGTTCGTCACGAGTCGTGACGCAAAGATCGTGTCGACGCCGAAGAACGCGTCGGCGATCGGCGCACCCTTCGTGAGCACGAGCTTGTTGGTCAGTTCACCGCCATCGCCGGCCGAGACGACGGACACCTCGTAGCCGGTGGCCTCGCTCGCTGCGGCGGCAAACTCCTCATTGGGGAACGAGGAGTGCACCACCAGGGTTACCTCGCGTGAATCGGCTGCCTCGGGCGTCGCCGGGGCGCAGCCCGCGAGACCGAGACCGAGCAGTGCGGTGAGGCCGAGCAGACCAGCGCGCGCGCCGATCCGAATCGTGAGCCGGGAGTGTGCAGGCGTCATCGAAGAGTTCCTTCCTCCGCTGGTATGAACCAGATCAGGTTGAACGGTCGGAGCTCGCGTGCTCCCTCTCAGCCCCGCGCGTCGGGACTCCCGTGGATTGCGCCTCTACCCTAGCGCCCCGGGCCCCGCAGACGCCAACCGGGCCGGCGCCCCGTCTCCGGCGGCGTCACCTCGCCCGTCGCGTTCTCGTCCCAGGCATACGCGGCGAGTGCGGCCTCCTCGACGTTCGCATCGTCTTCCGGGCCCCCCGAAACGGAGTGGTCTTCCTCCTCGGGCTCTCCAGCGGCTTCCTGGTCGTAGGGATCCCCCAGCTCCACAGGCTCCACAGGCTCCACAGGCTCCACAGGCACGGTCTCGTGTTCGTACGTGAGTTCGTGCTCAGGAGTGGAATCCTCGGCGGAGTCAGCCGGCACTCCAGCGGCGGGATCGAGATGAGCAAGCGCGAGATCCGGATCCGCGGGGGCGAGCTCCAAGCCGCCCTCGTCCGCGGGCCACACGCCCACTCGCGGCAGCTCCGACACCTCGGCGTGCACCTCGTCGGGTTCAGGCGCCGCATCAGCCAGATCCGTTGCCGTGCTCACCGGCGCAAGCCCCTCCAGCGGCACCGTCTCCTGCGCATCGGCGGTGTGCCCCTCGCGCTCGCCACCCCAGGCTGCGGGCAGTCCCTCTGGCAGGAGCTCACGCACCCGCGCAGCGTCGACGCGAGACGCCGCCGTGCCGAGCAGCAGCCCAGCGCCGAGCTCCGCCGCGGCAAGGCCGCCGACCAACCAGGGCGCAGGGCCCGCCTCCGCAAGTCGATCGGGGCCGATGGAGCCCGTCGCGAGCGCAGCAAGCCCGGTCACAACAAGTCCCGCGAGCACTGCGGCACCCGCTGCGCTGCCGAGCGCGACGGCCCACGACGAGCGACGCGTCTCGGCGCGCTGGCCCAGCAGCACCGCAACCGCAATCCCGACAAGCACCACGAGCGTTGGCGCGAGCGCACCGAACGCTCCCCAACCCTGCGGGATCGCGCCGAACAATGGCAACGCAGGAAGGGGGCCGAGCAGGGTCTCGAACGGGGTCACCGAGGTGCCCGCCCCCACCGCGAAGCCCGCGCCGGTGAGCCAGGCGAGCCCCCACAAGAGCGCCACCGGCAGGAGTACCAGCTGTGCGCCGAACAGCAGGAGCGAGCCGAGCGGATCGAGCTGCAGATGCTGCGTGAGCGCGGTGATCTCGCCGTACCCGCCGAAGAGTGCGATGGCGAGTGCAAGGCCACTCAATCCGAGGAGCCCCGCCAGTGCTCCTGCCGCGAGCCGCAGCACCTCGGCGGCGCGACCCGGGAGTGCAGCAACGCCGGGCGCGCCCACCTGCTCGAGTGCCCGCTGCAACGCGCGCACGGTGCTCCGCCACCAGGGGTGCTCATCGCGAGCCGCGCGCACCAGGTAGCTGAGACCAGCAGGCACGCCGTACACGAGGCCGGCCACCACGCCGGCGAGCACGGGGGGCCACACCAGCAGCTGCGCGATCACCGCGGCGACAACTCCCGCCGCCGCACCAAAGCCCAACGCGCCGCCCAGCACGCCCGCGGCCCCCACGCCGCCGCGCGTGCCCAGGCGCCACCCGGCGCGCACCGCGAGCAAGGCGGTGAGGAGCGTCAGCCCGAGCGGGGCGAGGCTGAGCACCACCGTGAACGCCTCGGCGGGGAGCCCGAAGCTGAGCGCGAGCTCGGGGGTCAGCGTGAACGTGAGCGGCGCGAAGTGGCCCAGGGACCACACCGCGGCGCCGCCCGCAAAGACCGCGCTCGGCTCGGCTGCGAGCCCAAAGGTGACCGCCCACAGTACGAGCGCAGGCACGACCGCGATCGCCAGGCCGAGGGCTGCGGCAGCCGCCGCCTCGATCGCCGCGATCACCGCTGTCACCAAGGATCTCATTGGCGAAAGCTTACTCTGCTCGGCCCTGAGCGCGGTGGGCGGCGCGCTCAGTCGAAACCCGCAGGGCCACCGCACACCGCGGACCGCGGGCTACGCGGACTCGCCGCCGTGGATGAGCGCGAGGATCTCGTCGCTCAGCTCACGGAACGCTGGGGTGCGCTCAGAAGCTAGCGTGCGCGGGCGCGGGATCGGCACATCGACGATACGCTGCACGCGGCCGGGCCGCGGACTCATCACGACCACGCGATCACTCGTGACAACCGCTTCGTCGATGTCGTGCGTGACAAGCAGCACGGTCAGCTTGTGCTGCTCCCATACCTCAAGCAACAGCTCCTGCATCGTGCGCCGCGTCAGCGCGTCGAGCGCACCGAACGGCTCATCCATCAGCAGGATGTCGGGCCCGTAGCTGAGGGAGCGCGCGAGCGCCGCGCGCTGCTGCATACCGCCGGAGAGCTGCGCGGGGTGCGCATCTTCAAACCCAGCGAGGCCAACCAAGCCGAGGAACTCGCGTGCGCGGTCTGCGCGGACGGCGCGCGAGAGCTCACGCTCTCCCCGCAGAGCGAACTCCACGTTCTGCTGCACCGTGAGCCAGGGCATCAGTGTGGCCTGCTGGAACACCACGCCGCGGTCTCGCCCCGGGCCCGTGATGGGCATCCCGGCGGTCTCAAGCGTGCCGGCGCTCGGCTCCTCAAGCCCCGCGATGAGTGAGAGCAGCGTCGACTTGCCGCAACCTGAGGCGCCGACGATCGAGACGAACTCGTTCTCACCGACCTCGAGGTCAACGCCATCGAGCGCGGTGACCGCACCAAAGTGCTTCGTGAGGCCGGACACGCGAATGCGGGGCTGCGTCGCTGCGGGGCTCATGCGCGTCCCTCCTGGTAGGCGAACATGCGGCGCCCGGCGGCGCGCATCAACTGGTCAAGGATGAGGCCGAGCACACCGAGTACGAAGACGTAGCCGATGATGAGGTCGGTTTCGAAGAAACGCTGCGCCACCGTAATGCGGAAGCCCATACCGCTGGACGCTGCGACAAGCTCAGCGACCACCAGCCAGGTCCAAGCCCATCCGAGGGTCACGCGCAAAGCATCCCAGATGCGCGGCATCGCGGAGGGCACCACGATGCGGGTGAGCAGCTGTGTCCAGCTGAGCCCGAGCGTTTCACCGAGGCTCACCAGGGTCTTCGGGGTGCGGCGCACCGCATCCGCCACCATAAGCACCTGCTGGAAGAAGGTGCCCATCCAGATGATGAGGAACTTCTGCCCCTCGTCAATCCCCGCCCACACGATCGTGAGCGGCACGAATGCCACGACCGGCATATACCGAATGAAGTCCATGAGCGGCTCGAGGGCGGCCTCGACGCGGGCGTTGACGCCCATCAGCGTGCCGATCGGCACGGCCATCACCGTGGCGAGCGAGAATCCGATGAGAATCCGGAGGGAGCTCACTCCAATGTCAGCCCACAGCTCACCGCTCGCTGCCTGCTGCGCGAGCGCGCCCAGTACAGCATCCGGCCCGGGCAGGAACATCGGGTCCGCGAAGCCCAGCGCGCTGACCAGCCACCACACGGCGATGAGCACGACAAACGTGGCCACCGCCGTCGCAAGGTACGCGGGCCGCGACAGGCGCGCCCCGATGCGCAGCCGTCGCCGCGGGCGGCGCTGCATCGATCCGGATCCGGTACTCACGCTGTGTGCTACTTGCCGAGGAACTCGGCGCGGACCGCGGTCTTCGCGTCAACCGTCTCGCTGAGCAGGCCGATGCGCTCGGCGACGCTCACGAGCGCCGGCAGCGTCTCCGTGGCGTAGCTGCCCGTCAGGAGGTCGCGGTTCTCGGCGAGCGAGTAGTAGTGCACGCCGTCGAACGCGGTCTCGAGATCGCTCACGTCAGAGCCAACGCCGGCGGCGATGATTGCACGCGCCTCGTCGGTGTTCGCCTCCGTGTAGCTCACCGCGTCGTCCCACGATGCGAGCACCTCGCGCACCTCGTCGGGGCGCTCATCAAGGACCTCGTTGCGCACAACGAGCACGTCGGTGATGAGCCCGGGGAATTCACCGGCCGTCGCGACCGCAGAGATCCCCTTGCCCGCGCCGAGCGCCTCACTCACGTAGGGCTCGTAGGTGACGCCAGCATCTACCCGGCCGGCGAGCAACATGGGTGCGACCTTGTCCGCGGAGGCCTCGACGACGCTCACATCGTCAAAGCTGAGGCCCGCCTCGTCGAGCGCCTCGGCGAGCAGAATCTCGCTCGTGGCGCCGCGCTCGAAGGCCACCTTCTTCCCCGCGAGATCAGTGACGTCGCTGATCCCGTCGCCCGCGAGGATGGCGTCGGCCTCGGTTGCCGAGTCGAGCATCAGCACGATCGACACGTCGAGGCCCTGCTCGATGAACTGGAGGGCGGCCTGCGCCCCCACGTTCGCCATGTCCAGTCGGTTTGCGGCGAGCGCCGCGTTCACGTCGGCGTCCGCGTTGAAGCTCGAGAGCGCAACGTCCACGCCGCGGTCCGCGAAGAAGCCCTGATCCTCCGCGACATACCACTGGCCGTAGCCGAGCCACGGCTGCGTGCCCATACGAATAGTCTCACCTGCGGCGTCTCCCGTCGCGGCGTCGGAGCCTGCGGGCTGCGCGGAGCACCCGGCGAGGCCGAGCGCAAGCGCGGCGGTGGCGGTCGCGGAGAGCGCGATTGAGCGGAGGAGGCGACTGGTCACGGCGGTCCTTTCACGGCGGTGCCGACGCGGTTCTCCGTCGGCGCAACCCTCCTATCCTACGTGAGGCCGTGTACCGCCCCCGACCGAGCGCAGCAGCGCGACCGCGTGCGTGCGGCTCTCTGCGCCGAGCTTCACCAGGATGCTCGAGACATGCGTCTTCACGGTGGGCACGGAGATCCCGAGCGCCGCCCCGATCCGCGCGTTTGCCCACCCCTCGGCGATCCCGTCGAGCACCTGGCGCTCGCGGTCGGTGAGCGCGTCGAGCCCGGGCAGTGTGGCTGCGCCAGACTGTCCCCGCTGCGCACCGTCGCCCGTGAGGCCAGCGGCGGGCCCCGCGAGCGCGGCGAGAGCGCGGCGCGTGACGCGCGGATCGAGGATTCCCTCCCCCGCGGCAATGCGACGCACCGCGTCTGCAAGCGGCGCCGCCTCAACTGTTTTCAGAAGGAATCCAACAGCGCCGGCCCGGATTGCGTCGAACACCAGCTCGTCCTCATCGAAACTCGTGAGTGCCAGCACGGCGGCGGTCTCCTCCGTCACGATCTGCGCGGTTGCGGCGATCCCGTCGGTGCCGGGCATGCGCAGATCCATGAGCACCACATCCGGTCGCAGGGCACGCGCATTGCCAATCGCTGCGGCGCCGTCTGCGGCCTCGCCCACCACGTCGATGCCCTGCCGCTCGAGGATCATACGCAGGCCCTCGCGGATCATGGCGTGATCGTCAGCAATGAGCACCCGCGGTGCGCCCGCCTGCGGAAGCGTCATCTGGTTCTCCTCCGTCTCGGTCATGCGGGTCCGGTCTTCGTGGGGAGCCAGGCGGAGACGAGCCACCCCGAGGGGTTGGGTCCTGCCCTGAACTCTCCGCCGCTCGCGCGCACCCGTTCGTCCAGCAGGCGAAGGCCCAACTGGCTCCCGCGCAGCTCCGGGTGGGCGAGCGGGGATCCGCCCCGGGTGATGATCTCCACGCGAACCCCCGGCTGCTGCGTCGGCCCGTCTGCGGCGTCGACATTCACCTGCACGCTGCCGCCCGCGTCGTGTCGTGCGGCATTCGCGAGCGCCTCGCGCACCACCTGTCCCAGGGTCAGGTCGGCCGTGGGAGTGAGTGCTCCCGCGCCCGTATCGTCGACCGCGACGCGCAGTCCCGAGCGCTCGGCCTCTGCCGCAAGCTGCGGCAGCGACGCACGCCCGGGCTCTGCGGTGTGTCGCTGCGCTGCGGTATCGGTGCGCAGCACCCCGATCAGGTCACGCAGCGCCTCGTGCGCGGCAAGGCTCGAATCACGCACCGCGCGAAGCGTCGCCCGATCGGCGCCCGTCCCGGCCGCTGCCGAGTTCGCCCCATCGCCTGCGCTCAGGGCAGCCTCGCTGCGAATCGCTACGGCGGCCACGTGGCCAGCCACCACATCGTGCAGCTCGCGTGCCACGCGGTCACGCTCCGTGCGCACCGCGTGATCCCGATCGAGCTCGGCCAGCCGCTCGAGCCCGGCCGCACGCTGCCGGTAGAGCGCAACGAGCTCGCTCGACTGCGCCACCGAGTTTGCGTACCAATACGTCATGCCAAGCAGCGCACCGAGCTGCAGCCCGACGAGCACTGTGGCACCGGGGTCGCCGGTCACGAGGAGCGTGGCAGCAGCACCGGCGATCGTCACGGCCACGATGCCCCTCAGCACCAGTCGACGGCGGGGCGCGCTCAAGGCAATGATCCCAGAGTGGAGCATTTCTAGCACCGCGAACAGGGGAACGAGGCCGCCGACCGTCAGCACGTCCACAGCGGCGATCCCGATCGCGAGGAGCAGCCCCCACCAGGGTGCGCGGCGCTTCATCAGCACGGTGGCCGCAGCCGGAACGGCCGTCGCGAGCGTCCACCACCGCGCTGGGCGCTCCGGCAGCAGCGAGAGGTCATTCCAAATGCCGCCAAGGCCGATCGCCGCGAGCGCCACGGCGATGCCCACGTACACGAGCGCCACGCGCCACGGCGCAAGCGGCGGGCGCGTAGCGCCCATGCCGACGTTGCTTGGTTCCGCAGTGGTCATGCGCTCTATCCAAGCACCCCTCGACGCGCGGCACCTCCGACCAAGGGATGAGGGCCGCTCATTCCTCTCGCCGATGCGCGGGGCCGGGCTCTCCGGGAGGCTCGGGGCATGGATTTTATTGACTCGGCGCCCCTCCCCGCGGCGCTCGCCGTGCTCGCGCTGATTGACGGCCTCAGCGTAGGCACGCTGCTCATTCCCCTATTCTTCTTGATCGCGCCAGGCCGGGTGCGCACCGGGCGCATTCTCGCCTACTTGGTGACGATCACCGGGTTCTATCTCGCGATCGGCGTACTCTTCATGCTCGGGCTTGTGAACGTGATCGACGCGGCGAGCGACCTTCTTGCGAGTGAGCTCGGCCAGTGGCTCCTCCTCACCGTGGGCGCCGGGCTCTTCGTCGCGGGGCTCCTGGTGTGGGCCGCGGACTCTCGCAGGAAGCGGCTCGCGGCGGCGGGGACCCCGCTCCCCGAGAGCGGCCGTATCCTCCGGTGGCGCGCACGGGTACTCGATGAACGCGCGAGCGGCGGCGCCGTGATGGGCGTCGCGATCGCCGCCGGGCTCGTCGAGATCGCCGGAATGCTCCCCTACCTGATCGGCATGACCATGCTCGCGGGGGCGCCCCTCAGTGCATCCGCGCGATTCGCGTACCTCGCCGGCTACTGCGTGGTGATGGTGCTCCCCGCGCTTGTGCTCCTTGTCACGCGAATCGTCGCGGCACCCCTCGTGGCGGCGCCGCTCGAGCGCCTGACGGCGTGGTTTCAGCGCACCGGCGCCGAAAACACCTCGTGGATCCTCTGCATCATCGGGTTTCTCGTCGCGCGCACGGCAACGAAGTCATTGGGGATCCCGTTGCCCATCATCGGCTAGCGGGGTCTCCGGCGGCCGAGGGCCACGGCCGCCGGGGCTCGGCTACGCCCAGGCGGTCGCAACCGCGCGGTGCGCCTCGAATAGCGGCACGGTCGTCCCCTCGGGCGAGCGCCCGAAGCCGCACTCCGTCGCCACGCCGAACGGCCGCGTCACGTGCTCGCGCGCCGCAGCAATACGCCGCTCGGCGCCCGCCGCGCCGTCTTCCCGGTGCACGAGGCCAAGATAGAGCTCGGTCTCCGCGGGCAGCGCAAGCGAGGCGAGCGGCGCGAAGTAGGCCGCGTCCTCTCGCTCGATCGGCACGGGGAGGTGCAGCCAGCTGAGTTCTCGCTCGGTCTGCTCACTCACGAGGTTCGCGAAGCGCACGAGGTTCGCGGCGTCACCGGGCTCAACGAAGTGCTGTTCCGCGACGTCGCCGTAGCAGAGGTGCACGCCAACCTCGACGTCCGCCGGTACGCGGTCGATCTGCCGCGCGAGCCGCTTGGTGGTTTCCTGCCACACGTCGGAGAACCACTCGTGCGGCACCCCGCGCGTGCTCACGCCCTCGAGGATCGCGAACTCGAGCGCAGCATCCCACTGGACGGCGAGCTGCTCGTGCGGAATCGCTGCGAGAATCTCGTCGAGCTCCGCGGCGAGCGCGGCCTCATAGACGGGCTCGAACTCGGCACGGTTCGCGGGGTGCACGAAGCTGCCCACCACGCCGAGTGGCGTCGGAAGGGACACCTGGAAGCGGGTCGTCGCTGGGATGACCCCTTCTTCCTGCAGCCGGGCGAACACGGCGTACGATTCGAGCGCGGCCTCCGCGTAGCCGAGCGGGGCAAGGGTGAGGTCCGCGGCGCGCACGCCGGGTGCGAGCTGCACGGGGCGCGCATCGAGCGTGCGGATCGGGATCGGGGTGTCCCCTACCCGCTCGATCCCAGGTGTCTGGCCCAAGCGGTCGGCCTGGAACACGATCCAGTGGAAGCGCTCGCCCACCTCGCCGTCAGGGATGCGCTTCAGGTGCGCGCCCAGCTCGGCGGCCGCCGTGCGCATTGTCGTCTCGGCGTCATCGAAGTTGATGCTGCCCACAAGATGGGCGCCCTGCGGCGTGTTCTGCGACTGCTGGGACTGGGTCATGGTGCGCTCCCTGAACGTCCGGTTGCCCGGTGGCCGCCGCGTCTCGGCGCCTCCCTCAGTATCGCGCACCACGCCCGCCCGCCGCGGCTGCATTGCGCCGCGTGACACCCACCAAACACACGATCGGGGTCACTCTGGCAGGGTGTTGCGTGCCGCGGCTGCGCGACACCCTGCCAGAGTGACCCCGATTCGGGAGTGAGGCTTAGAGCGCGGCGAACGCCTCGCGCAGCAGCTCGGCGGTCTCAGTGGGGGTCTTCCCCACCTTGACGCCTGCAGCCTCGAGGGCTTCCTTCTTCGCCTGCGCGGTGCCCGCGGAGCCAGAAACGATCGCGCCAGCGTGGCCCATCGTCTTGCCCTCGGGCGCCGTGAAGCCGGCGACGTAGCCCACGACGGGCTTCGTGACGTTTGCCTTGATGAACTCGGCTGCGCGCTCCTCAGCGTCGCCACCGATCTCACCGATCATCACGATGGCCTTCGTCTCGGGATCCGCCTCGAACGCCGCGAGTGCGTCGATGTGCGTGGTGCCGATGATGGGGTCGCCACCGATACCGATCGCGGTGGAGAACCCGAGATCGCGCAGCTCGTACATCATCTGGTACGTCAGCGTGCCCGACTTCGAGACGAGACCGATCGGGCCCTTGCCCGTGATCGTTGCGGGGGTGATGCCCGCGAGCGCCTCGCCCGGCGTGATGATGCCGGGGCAGTTCGGGCCGATGATGCGGGTCGCACCACCGGTTGCCTTCGCGTGTGCCCAGAGTTCAGCCGAGTCCTTGACCGGCACGCCCTCGGTGATGATCACGAGCAGGCCGATGCCGGCGTCGATAGCCTCGATCGCCGCGTCCTTCGTGAAGGCCGGGGGCACGAACGCCACCGAAACGTCGGCGCCGGTTGCGGCCATCGCCTCAGCGACGGTCGCAAAGACGGGCAGCTCGACCGTCGCGCCCGAGGCATCGACGTGCGACACCGTGGTGCCGGCCTTGCGCGCGTTCACGCCGCCGACGATCTGGGTGCCCGCGGCAAGCATGCGTGCGGTGTGCTTCGTGCCCTCGCCGCCGGTGATGCCCTGGACGATGACCTTGGAATCCTTGTTCAGGAAGATCGACATTCTGTTGCTTCTTTCCGTGAGTCTCGGCGTCGGGTTATCGGGCGTTGGCGAGCTCGGCGGCCTTGTCAGCGCCCTCGTCCATCGTCGCGGCCTGGGTCACGAGCGGGTGCGCCGCCTCGTTCAGGATCCGGCGGCCCTCTTCAACGTTGTTGCCGTCGAGGCGCACCACGAGCGGCTTGTTTGCCGCGTCGCCGAGCTTCGCGAGCGCGCCCACGATGCCGTTGGCAACCGCGTCGCAGGCGGTGATTCCGCCGAACACGTTCACGAAGACGGACTTGACCTGCGGATCCCCGAGGATCACGTCGAGGCCGGCGGCCATCACCTCGGCCGATGCACCACCACCGATGTCGAGGAAGTTCGCGGGCTTCACGCCCCCGTGGTTCTCGCCCGCGTAGGCGACGACATCGAGCGTCGACATGACGAGGCCCGCGCCGTTGCCGATCACGCCGACCTCACCGTCAAGCTTCACGTAGTTGAGATCCTGCGCCTTAGCCTTCGCCTCGAGCGGGTCCTCGGCGCCCTTGTCAGCGAGCGCGTCGTGCTTCGGCTGACGGAACTCAGCGTTCTCATCAAGCGATACCTTGCCGTCGAGCGCGATGATGTCGCCCTCACCCGTGAGCACGAGCGGGTTAACCTCAACGAGCGTGGCGTCCTCGCCCACGTACACCTGGTACAGCTTCTCGAAGACCGCTGCGACCTTGGCGACGAGCTCCTCCGGGAACTTCGCTGCACGAGCGATCTCTTCGGCCTTCGCCGCGTCGATGCCGGTCAGCGGGTTCACCTCGATGCGCGCGAGCGCCTCAGGCTTCTCCACCGCCAGCACCTCAATCTCCATGCCGCCCTCAACGGAGCAGAGGGAGAGGTAGGAGCGGTTTGCGCGGTCGAGCAGCACGGAGAAGTAGAACTCCTGCTTGATGTCGGCGCCTGCGGCGACCATCACTCGCTTGACCTCATGGCCCTTAATGTCCAGCCCGAGAATTGCCTCGGCTGCTGCGTATGCCTCATCGGCGTTCTTGGCGACCTTCACGCCGCCGGCCTTACCACGGCCGCCCACCTTCACCTGAGCCTTGACAACGACAACGCCGCCAATCTTCTCAGCTGCGGCGCGCGCCTCGTCCGGGGTATCGGCGACGATGCCGGCAAGCACCGGCACTCCGTATTCTTCGAAGATGTCTCGTGCCTGGTACTCGTACAGATCCACGTACTGTCCTTTGTTTTTTCGTCAGAGGAAGCGAGGCAGAAAATGTCTCGATGTCGAGATAACTCGACCAGGCCCGAGTCTAGCACTGCAGAACGCGCCGACCCTCCGCGCCCACCCAGCTAGCGGCCGCCCTTTGCCCGGTAGAGCTCAGCGTCCGCGCGCTGAATCGCTGCGTCGAGATCCTCCGCTGCACCCACCGCTACGAGGCCGAAGGACCAGGCGTGTCCGGCGCGCTTTCGCATCTCACACAGCTGTGTCGCGGCATCGGCGCGGCTCGCGCGCAGCACCACGACGAACTCGTCACCGCCGAGGCGCGCCACGAGGCCCCCCGAACGCCCCGTGATCCCGCGCATGCCGACCGCGCGCATCCAGTGCTCGGCGTTTTCGCGCAGAGCCTCGTCGCCCGCCACGTGGCCGCCCTCCTCATTCAAGAGACGGAAGTCGTCGAAGTCGATGAGCGCGACGGCCACCGGTTCTCCTGCTTGCCGGGCGCGTTGCCGGAACTCTTCGGCCGCAATCAGCAGGCCGCGGCGGTTCAGCGCACCGGTCAGCGAATCAGTGCGCGCTTGCACCTGGCCCTGCCGTCGCACGGCCCGCGCACCCTCAAAGCAGAACAGCGCAATGAAGACGGAGTACGCAATCATGATGGTCGGCGAGCCGAGGCCGTGACCGAGGTCAGGGTTCCAAATCAGTGACAAACCGACTCGCAGGACACTCAGCCCCATGAACATCCTGGCGACGACACCCGAGTAGAACCACCCGACATAGAGTGCGATCACGGGCAGCTCGAGCAGCGCGTTGATCTCGGCGTGCGGGTGCTGCACGAACACGAGGAAAAACGACGACCACACCTCGATCAGCGCAACCATGAGAATGCCTGCCCAGCGCGGGTAGCGGTGCCCAAACACGAGGGGAATGACTCCCGCAACGAGGTAGACGAGCAACCACAAAGTTACGGCGGATGCGTCGAGCCGAGGGTGCGGGAACAGCAGGTCCGAGAGGAAGACGAGCGCAAGCAAGAGCGGGATCAGCGCGCTCACGATTGAGAACGGCGTCTGCCACCGAGCAAAGCGTTCCCACTGCGCCTGCGCGAGGAGTCGCGCACGCTCGAGCGCGGAGACGTCTCCGCCAATCGGGAGCGTGATCCGGCCTGACTCGCTCATCGGGGTCCGCCGATCTCACGCTGTCGGTCCTCGCGAGCACGACGCACACGCTTCCAAGCAAACAGCTTCGCGTCCGCGCGGGCGAGGAGTTCGTCGGCAGTCTCGCCGGGCAGCGCCTGCGCGATGCCCCAGGACCACGGGTGCTCTGACACCTCCCGGAGGCGGTCGACGATGGTCTGCGCCTCACGCTCAGTCGCGCGGGGCAAGATCAACGCGAATTCGTCGCCGCCGAGCCGCGTCACCGAGTCGCCCGAGCGAATCGCGTCTTTCCAGGCGGTCACCGTTCGACTCAGCACCAGATCCCCCGCGGCGTGGCCCCGAGTGTCGTTCAATTCCTTGAACCGGTCGAAGTCCACCGCGACCACGCTGAGCGGTGCGCGGGAGAACGCGCGGCGGCGTAACTGGTACTCCAAGCGATCGCTCAGGCCGGTGCGGTTTCGTGCACCGGTGAGTGAGTCTGTCGACGCGATGCGCACCTGTCGCCGCCAGAGGTAGGTTCCGGACGCGTAGCAAAACTGCATCACGAGGAGCGCGTGCACGGCGACGGGAACGCCGATGGCGCCGTCTTGCGCGAAGAGGGGGTTGCGGGACATCACGACCCCGAACACGACGAGACTCACCGCCATGAGCAACATTGCGAACCGCGGCCGCACAAACCAGCCCAGGTAGAACGCCACCACGGGAAGCTGCTGCACGGAAGCGATCACCGAGGCCGAATCGTCCGCAAGCCCGAGAAAATATGTCTGCGCCACGAGGAAGAGCAGCACCGCGGCCGTACCCACCCAGCGCGGCACGCGGCGACCGAGTACCAACGTGACGAGCGAGCCGCTCCCGCACAGGAGCAGCAGCAGCCAGACGAACCAGCGATTGTCCATCGTTCGATGAAAGGCGAGGTCGGCAACGAGCGTCAGGCTCAGGAGCAGCGCTGCGAACATCAGGTAGGCCGAGTGAGCGTCTTGCCGACGCAGAAATGGACGTATCCCGGCCACTCCTTACCCCCCTCGCGCACGCCAAATTGCGCCCCACGCGCAATTGCCCACAGGTAGCGTACACACTTTGCCTTGCTTTCCACAGGGTTTTCCCTGTGTTCGCTGTTCCTGAGTTTCCCAGTCCTCCTCGCTAGACTCGAACGCAGCCGAACCCGCCCGCTCAGGGATGAGCGCTCCGCAACCCCGGGCTCGGCCGGAGATGAAGCCGAGTTGATGAGTTCCGCAGCACCCAAGCCCGAAGGCCTCCGCGCACGGAAGCGGCGAGCCACGGAGAACGCGATCGAGACGTCCGCGGTGATGCTCGCCCTCGAACTCGGGGTCGAGAATGTCACAGTCGAGGCAATCTGCGAGCGGGCCGACATCTCCCGCAGCACGTTCTTCAACTACTTCCCGTCACGCGACTACGCGATCGTCGGCCGCGCGGTGAGCCTCCCGGAAGGGACCGAGGCGTTCAGCATTCTGGACAGCTGCCCAGAGGACCTGACCCTTGGGGTATTCCGTCTGCTGTTTGCCGCGATCGGCCACAACTATGTGAACTCCGATGTGGCGCGGCTGCGCACGCAGCTCATCATGGAGCAGCCACTCGCCGGTCGTATGACGGCGTCATCGCTCCTTGAATCTGCCTACTCGCTCACGGTCACCGCGGCAGCCTGGCTCGAGGCGAATCCCAAGTACGCGAAGCTCGATTCCCCCACCCGGGAGGCGTCGCTCGCGGTCACGCTCATGCACGGAGTCATCACCACACAAATGACCGAGTGGATGCTGTCCTCCGGCGACACCACCGCAGAAGAAGGCGACTTCGATCGAGTGATGGCGGAGTATCGCAAGCTCCTCGGCACCGACTAGCCCGGGCGGGGCGCAGCTGTACCCGGGCGCTGCGCTCCTCCGCACCTCAGCGCTGCGCCTCTCCACGCCCGGGCGCTGGGCGCTACTCCACCTTCGAGATGGGCGCGAGCTTCACGAGCAGCTTCCGCTCCCCGACCGAATCGAACACCACGTGCGCGATTCGCTTCGTGCCCGCCCCGGTGACCCCGGTAACCCGACCCTCGCCATAGTCGTCGTGCCGAATCCGGTCGCCAGTCGCAAGTTCAAGATCGCCGTTGTCGCGCACGCCAGCGCCGATGGTGTTCGGGAACCCGCCGCCGGCCGCCTGGGCCGCCTTCGCTGCGCGCTTCCGCTCACGCCACTGATCCAGAGCTGATTGCATGTTTCCGCTCGCGGGCTCCGAGACCGCCGCCGCACCGGATCCGCCGCGCGAGCCACTCCCCGAGCCGAAAGACACCGAGGAGTCCGCGTTCCGGCTGGACCACGAACGTGAGCCACTCGCGCCCGGCCGCGACGGCGCATTGAGGGCGCGCGACGCCGTGCCACCGCGGCTCGTCACCTCGCCGGGCGACTGCCGCCAGTCGATGAGCCCCTCGGGAATCTCCTGCAGGAAGCGCGAGGGCATTGCCACCGACACGTCTCCAAAGGTCGCGCGCGTGGACGCGAGCGTGAGGTAGAGCCGCTCCCGGGCGCGCGTGATCCCCACGTACATGAGACGACGCTCCTCGTTCACGCCGCCGACCTCGTCCACCGACATCTGATGTGGGATCAGCCCCTCCTCGACGCCGGTGAGGAAGACCGCGCGGTACTCAAGCCCCTTCGCTGTGTGCATCGTCATGAGTGACACGGTGCCGCTCGTATCGTCGAGGTCGTCTGCCGCGGCGACGAGGCTCACCTCCGTGAGGAAGGCGAGCAGGCCGGCCCCCGGCTGCTTCGCGTCGAACTCGCGCGCCACCGCAACGAGTTCCTCAAGGTTTTCCGCGCGCGCATCGTCCTGCGGGTCCCTGCGAGCCCGGAGTTTCTCGACCATCTCGGTCTCGTCAAGGATCAGCTTCATCAGGTCGCCGACGGGCGCCGGCTGCTTCTCCTCAGCTTCCTCGCCGGGTGCCGCCGTGACGTCTGTTGCGCCGCCGCCCACCGCCATCCGCGATGCGCGGGTGAGGAGCTCAGCCAGCTGCCGCACGGTGCCACGCAGCTTCGGGCCGATCTGCGGCACCTCGTCGACTCGCAGCATGGCCTCGTGGAGCGAGATACCCTGGGCTTCCTGGAAGTTCGCGAGGTGGGCCTCCGCCATCGGACCAATGCCGCGCTTGGGCGCACCCAACAGGCGCGACCATGCGATCGGATCGTACGGGTTCGCAATGCTGGTGAGGTACGCCATCGCGTCCTTCACCTCGGCGCGCTCGTAGAACTTCGTTCCGCCGAGCACCCGGTACGGGATCGCCGAGCGAATGAGCAGCTCTTCCAGCGCTCGCGTCTGCGAGTTGGTGCGGTAGAACACCGCCATGTCGTTGTAGTCGAAGCCCTCGCGGTGCAGGTCTTCAATCTCCTCAGCGACGAAGCGCGCCTCGTCGTGCTGCGAATAGCCGGTGAAGCCGACGATCTTCGCACCATCGCCCTCCGAGGTCCAGAGGTTCTTCTCTTGACGGTCGAAGTTGTTGCCGATCACGGCATTCGCGGCCGACAGAATGTTCTGCGTCGAGCGGTAGTTCTGCTCGAGCTTCACGACCTCTGCGCCGGCGAAGTCGCGCTCAAACTCCACGATGTTGCGGATGTCTGCGCCACGGAAGGCGTAGATCGACTGATCCGAGTCACCGACCACCGTGAGGCTCGCCCCGGGGATGCGCCCGTTCGCGTCGAGTTCGCGCGCACGCACGGGTGGCACGAGCCGATCCACCTGCTCCGTGGGGATCGGTCGCGTGAGCTCGCGAATCAGCGAGTACTGCGCGTGGTTGGTGTCCTGGTACTCGTCGACCAGAATGTGACGGAAGCGGCGCTGATACACGGCAGCCACGTCGGGATGCGCGCGGAACAGGTGCACGGTCTGACCGATGAGATCGTCGAAGTCGAACGCGTTCGCGCGACGCAGCTCCTGCTCGTACATCCGGAAGATCTCGACAAAGAGTCGATCCCGCGGATCGCTCTCGTTCATCGTCGCCGCATAGCCGCTCGCGTCGGTGAGCTCGTTCTTCAGCCGCGAAATCTTCGAACCCGAGTTCGCGGGAGTGAAGCCGTAGCTATCCGCGTCGAGTTCCTTGATGATGCGTTTCAGCAGCGCACGCGAGTCCGCCGAATCGTAGATCGTAAAGCCGGAAACGTAGCCGAAGCGCTCCGCCTCGCGCCGCAGAATGCGCACGCACGCCGAGTGGAAGGTGGAGATCCACATGCCCTCGGCCGCATCCCCGAGGAGGCCACCGATCCGCTCGCGCATCTCGGCCGCCGCCTTGTTCGTGAACGTAATGGCGAGGATCTGGCTGGGCCAGGCCTCCTTCTCGCGGATCAGGTGCGCGATGCGGTGCGTCAGCACACGGGTCTTCCCCGAACCTGCACCGGCGACGATGAGCAGCGCCGGGCCGCGCGCGATCACCGCGCGCTCCTGTGCGGGGTTCAAGCCGTCGAGCAGCGGGTCGACGCCGCCCGTTTCAGCGGTGAACGGGCCGCCTGCGGGGGCGCCGGGATCCAGAAGTTCGAAGTCGCTCATTGTGAGGTCCAGTCTAGGCTGCACCACCGACACCCGCGCCCCCGCGTCCCGCTTTCCCGGTCGCCATCAGGATCGGCCACAATGGAGGGATGTCAGCTCTCCCCTCCGGCACCCCTTCCGTGCTCGTCTTCGCGACGGGCGGCACGATTGGCATGCGCGAGACCGACCACGGCCTCGCCCCCGATCCCGATTTCCCGGAGGTCCTCGAGCGACTCGTCGCGAGCATCTGCGGCCCGCTCGGGATCAGCGCGCGGATCAACCACTTGTTGCCGCCCATCGACAGCGCGAACGCCGACGCGGAGACGGCGCCAAAGATCGCCCGCGCCATTCGCGCCCGCGTGCGCACGCACCGCCCGCGCGGCGTCGTCATCACGCACGGCACCGACACGCTCGCCTACACCGCAGCGCGCCTCGCCTTCGAACTTGGCGATCTGGGCGTGCCCGTGGTCGTGACCGGGAGTCAGCTCGCCCACGGCGCCCCAGACACCGACGCTCGCGCGAACCTCTCACTCGCGATCCGCGCATCAGTCAAGGCGGCCCCGGGCTCGCCCGTGACGGTCGCGTTCGGCGGCGCGCTCCTCCCCGCCGTGCGCACCACGAAGCACGACAGCCGCGCGCTCACAGCGTTCCGCGCGGAGTCGAAGCTCGCCCCGCGCCCGCTCGGGCTCCCGCGCCTCTCCGCGCAGGAGCACGCCGGCCTCGCGCGGGTGCTCACACTTCGTTTCGTGCCCGGCATGACGGTCGCGGATGTGCGCGCGGCAGTGGGCGGCCGCCCCGACGCGCTCGTGCTCGAGTGCTACGGCAGCGGCAACGGCCCCATGGCGCGACCCGGAATGACGGCCGTGCTCCGGGAAATCAGCGCGGAGATCCCAGTCGTGGCGATTTCGCAGTGCGCCATGGGTGGCGTGGACTTCTCTCGCTACGCCGTCGGCCAGGAGCTCGCGGGGTCCGGCGTCATCGACGGCACTGATCTCACGCTCGAGGCCGCCATCGCAAAGCTCGGGTACCTGCTCGACTGCGGTGTGCAGGGTTCGGATCTGCGCGCGCTCATGGAGCGCAACCTCGTTGGCGAGTGCGCGGGAGTCGCGCACTAGTCTCGATCGGGATCGGGGCTCGGCCTACTCCCACGCTTCGCGGAGCGCGACCGCGAGGTCGGGGTGGTCGAGGAACACGCCGTCCACTCCGGAGGCGATGATGAGTTCGAACTCGCTCTGCCAGTCGCCCCACTCCGCGCCACGCAGAGATGACTGGTGCTTGACGTTGAGGAAACGGTTCTCGGGGCGGAGCGTCCAGGTGAACACGAGCAGGCCGCGCGCGTGCGCGCGGTGCACGAGGTCGGTGGGTCCGGTGGCCCGACCGAGCGCGTTCACTCGGATGAGGTTGCCTTTCGCGACGCTGATCCCGTCCACGCGTTGCGCGAGGAAATCGAGCCCGGCGTCGCTCCGGTACCAGCCGTAGCTCCGCGCGGCGCGGCCGGGTCGGGGCTCGTCTGGCGGCGTGCCAAATCGTTCGGTCAGGAACACGAGCGTGCCGCGGACCCGGGCCCGGCTCAGCTGCTCGAGGACCCCCAGCTCGAACGACTCGACGACGAGCTGCTCGGGCTTCGCGTCCCAGCCGGTATCCGCGAGCTCCTGGAGCAGCAATACCCCGATGTCGTGACCCTGCTCGGCGAGGAAGTGCGCGTGCTTGACCTCCACCACCGTGCCAAGCTTTCGGCCGCGGGCAGCGCTCTCCTCGTCGACGATGGCGAGTACGTCGCGGAGGCGCAGAATCGGCTCGGTGCCGTCGTAGTCACGGTTGTCTGGCCGCACCTTCGCGAGCCGTTCGCGGCAGCGCAACGTTGAGAGTTCCGCCCAGGTGAAGTCTTCTGCGAACCACCCCGTGTGCTTCTTGCCGTCGACGATTTTCGTGGTGCGGCGGGAGGCGAACTCGGGGTGACGTGCGACATCCGTGGTGCCCGAGATTTCGTTCTCGTGCCGCACCACGAGCACACCATCGCGAGACACCACGATGTCGGGCTCAACCGCGTCAGCGCCGAGTTCAAACGCGAGGCGGTACGCCGAGGCGCTGTGCTCCGGGCGGTAGCCAGGAGCTCCCCGGTGGCCGATGATGAGCGGCCCGCCGGCCGCACGTGATGACATGCCTTAAGCGTAGGGCACGCGCCGCGCGCAATCACTCGCGTACGCCGTGCACGAACAGCGAAAAAATCCCAGCGGTTCCAAAGCCGCCCTCACTAGGCTAGAACCACTCGCATACGCCTGGAAAGGAATCCCGACGCATGAGCAACCCGGCTCTCAGCAACAACCCGGCTCTGAATGGCAAGACCCTCAGCGCTGATGAGCTGCGCCGTATCTACGATCAGCCCGCTGCACAGACGCAGCGCCCCGGCATCGACACTCCGACGGAAGCTGGTTTCGGCGGCGAGCAGCCGCCCGTCATCGCCCCGTCCGACAAGCCGATGACCTACGAGAACACCATCTCGAAGACGGTGCTTCTCTTCCTTACCGTGCTCGCCTTCGGCGCCGTGGGCTGGTTCATGCCCGTCCTCGCGATCCCCGGCGCAATCGCCGGCCTCGTGCTGGGCCTCGTGAACTCCTTCAAGAAGGAGCCGAGCGTTCCGCTCATCGTGCTGTACGCGGTGGCGCAGGGACTCTTCCTCGGCGGCATTTCTGGCTTCTACGAGGCGCAGTGGCCGGGCATCGTCTCGCAGGCCGTGATCGGCACGCTGTCGGTCTTCGGTGTCACGCTGCTCCTCTTCCGCAGCGGAAAGGTCCGCACGAGCCCGCGCATGACCAAGATCGTGCTCATCGCGATGGTCGGCTACCTGGTCTTCTCGCTCGTCAACTTCGTGCTGATGCTCACTGGCGTCACCCCCGGCATGTTCGGCGCGCGCAGCATCGAGATCTTCGGTATGCCGCTCGGGGTCGTCATCGGTCTCCTCGCGGTGTTCCTCGCGGCGTACTCCCTCGTGATGGACTTTGAGCTCATTCAGAACGGCGTGCGCAACCGCGTCCCCGAGAAGTGGGCGTGGTCGGCGGCCTTCGGCCTCATGGTCACGCTGATCTGGCTCTACGTCGAGATCCTGCGTCTGCTCGCGATCTTCCGCGGCAACGACTAGTCGCTCGACGCGCTGCGGCAGCGGGGGTTCGGCTTTGGCCGGACCCCCGCTGCCGTTTGTATGTGCGCCATCTCTTCGCGCATGAGAACTCCCGCGGCGCGGAACATACAGCGCACCCAGCCCCCGCGTCCCACACTTCTCCAAGGACTCGGGGGCGAAGTTTTGGCGACTCAGTGGCAGACTGCATGCATGAGCACCGAGGTCACCGACTACATTGCCGAGCTCCCCGAGCCCGAGCGCGCCCGGATCGCCGGGCTCTACGCACGCGTGCGCGAGCTCGTTCCTGACGCCGACGAGGGCCGCTCCTACAACATGCCAGCGCTCCTGTACCGGGGAAAAGGTCTCTTCTCCGCGATGCTCACCAAGCACCACATTGGCGTGTACCCGTATGGCAGCCTCGGGGAACTCGCCGAGGAGGTGACCGCCGCGGGCCTCGGCAGTACCAAGGGTTCGATCCACCTCCGCGCGGGCGAGACGCTTCCGGACGAGCTCCTCGCCCGCTTCGTTGCGCGACGGGTGGCGCAGATCGAAGCGGCCGCCGCGCGCTAGCCGTACACCCTTCGAGCGAGCTAGCGAAGCTCCGCGAGCGCCGCCACCAGTCGATCCACGTCCTGCTCATTTGAATAGGCGTGGAAGGAAAGGCGCAGGCGGCTTCCTCGCGGTGAAGTGCCGATTCGGTGCTCTGCAAGTCGCGCCGCGAGTGCGTCAGGCTCATCTGTGACGAGTGCGACCTGAGGCCCACGATGCACAGCGTCTTCAGGAAAATCAATCGCATACCCCTGAGAACTCAGCTCCTCTGCGAGGCGATCGCGCAATGAAACGACATGCGACCACGCCTGCTGGGCATCGATCTGCTCAAGCATCTCAAACCCAGCGACACCGGCGTACGCTGAGGGGATCGGGTGCGTCCCCATCTCGAAGCGGCGAGCATTCTCTGGGTAGTCAACCCCCGCTGCATCAAACGCGAACGGGTTGACACGCCCAAACCATCCTGTGAGGCCGGCCGATCGTTCGACGTTCTTGCAATCACGCACATACAGCATGGCGATGCCAGGAAGACCCAGCATGTATTTCAAGTTGCCTGAGACGAGGAAGTCACAGTCGAGTTGCGTTGCCGAGAATGGCAAGATCCCAGCGGCTTGGTACGCATCGACGAAGACGAGTGCCCCCACCGAGCGGGCGTGCGCGATAATGCGTTCGGTCTCTGGGCGGGTGCCGTTGATGTAGCTCACCAGCGGAATCGAGACGAGCTTGGTCCGCTCATCGATCAGCGGGATCCAGGAGTCAGCGTGCAAAGCCGCTTCAATGCCCGCAACGTTCACCACATCGATGCCCTGGCTCTGTGCACGCCAGACATTCCCCACAGATGGGAACTCAAGGTCAGACGTGACGAGCCGATTCCGCGAGGTTGACCAGTCAAGAGACGACACAACTTGGAAAGCCGCTTCTGAAGCACAGGAGAGCACCGCAATGTTTTCACTATCCACATCGAAGAAACGACCGGCGTGGCTCCGGTACTCCTCGACCTTGCCAACCCAGGCCCCCCAAGGAGCCTGCGCATCAATGAGTGAGGCGGTCATTCGTTGCATGGTGTGAGCAAGATGGTCAGAGAGTGCTCCCTGACTGCAGCTCGCGAAGTGCGGGGCCTCGTCGAGTACTGGGAAGGCTCGGCGAAACTGAGCGGGGGTGAGTGGAGCGAGAGATGTATGCATGAGAAATCCTTCGTGGGTAGTGAGAGGAAGTTATGAGGTGAAGGCTTCAGCGGCAGAGTCGACCGGGACGGCGTGGTCCTCCGGTTGCGCGTTCAGAACCATCGCTGCTTTCGCTGGGTCCTTCTCGACAGCGCCATTCTGACCTTCATAGCGCCGCCCCCAACCAGTGATGACCGCGACAAGGATGACGCAGGTGAGCACGAGCGGATAGAACGCCCCGGTGAAGATGGACATTGGGTCGAGAGCCGGAGCGTCGCCTTGATCCACGGTGAGGAGGCTTGCGATGAACAGGAAGGAGCTCACAACGGGCACCACGCTCCCGAGGCCAAGGGCAAAGCAGTCCATGACATTGGCCCGCCGGTAGGGGTGCAGTCCCACTTGAGCCCCGAGCCGGTCGGCGATGGGACCAAATACCAGCATCGAAGGCCCGTTCACCCCCGCAAAGAGTGTCGTGGTTGTGAGAATTCCGGCACCAATAGCGAGTTCAGCCCGCCGCGGGGTTGTGACCCACCCGCTCGACACGACCGCGGCGACCAGACGATCGAGAACGCCAGCGCTTTCCAGTACGCCAAGCATCGCGAAGATACCTACGTTGAGTCCGATGATGGGCAGAATGTTTGCGACGCCGCCAACAAGGAAGCCAGTAATGGCTTCATCTTCGACGCCGATAATCCCAGACGGTTCAAGCACCCCGCTGAGCAGCCCGACGACAATGCCGGCCGCAAGGCCCGCGGTGACTGCCTTGAAGATATTTCGGGTCACAATCGCGGTGCCCAACAGCACCACCACTGCGATCAGCATCCACAAGCCCTGGGCCGAGAAATCATCCGCAGAAACGTTCGATACCGCAGCACTGCCCGGTGAGACAAGCGTTCCAATGCCCAGAAACAGGGCAAACGCGATCACAGCTGCCGTCAGCGAGTACCGGAGCCGGCTACCCACGACGCCTGGGATCTCTGCGGTTCCCTCTTTGGTTCGGTAGCGCTGTGTGGTCGAGGAGATCACAGTCGAGTCTGAGATCGGCGCAAGGTTGTCCCCGAAAAGCGCGCCAGAGAGAATTGCTCCGGCAAGGAGAACCGGGTCGGCTCCGAGCACAACTCCGGCGGGATAGAAGATAGGGAAGGCCGTGAACATCGTCCCGAGCGAGGAGGCTGTGGCCATCGCAATCGCGCACACTGCGGCAAAAGCGATCGCGATAAACAGCCCGCCATGAACGCCCAGCGAGAGCGATAACCAGATGAACCCTTGAGAGATTCCAGTCGACTTGATGAGCGAAGATGTGAGCCCAATAGCGAAAAGCAGCAGGATGAGCGTTACTGAGGTCTTCGAAGAAACTCCCCGCACAACAGCTTCCCAGAAGGACTCGTAGCCTTTTGCGAACGGCGCCGCAATGAAGAGTCCTGCAAGGGCGGCAGCGGTGAGCGCGTTCATGTCGAATGCGCGGAACACGACAAAGAACATGATGGTGGAGACAACAAACACGATTGGCGCGATAAACGCACCGAACAGGCCGATTCTGAATACAAGGGGCGTCTGCGCCCGGTCCTGGCTCATAGGTCACCTTTGATCTAAGTGGACTCCCCGCTCTCCGGCAGAGGATGTGCAACAACGCACACGAGCAAGTTTACTCAAAGTGAAGAAAACTTCAATCAAATTGAATTAAGTAGTTATGGTAATTCCACACATACCCGGGCGAGAGGAGTTCGTGGACCCGCTGAAGGCAGATCAACACGTCTTGTCAGTAGCTCGGAGGCGTCACTGAAATCGTAAAGAACACCGAACTGTTCGTGTGGTTCAAAAAACGATGAGGGTGCACTGAAGCGAAGGTCGCACTGTCGCCCGCAGCAAGCTCAAACAGTTCGCCGTCCACCTCAAGGGTGAGAATGCCCGCGGAAACGAGAACGCACTCCTCGCTCGGTGGGTGCGACCAGGGCTCATCACTCGAAGCAGCACCGGGCTCAAGGTGCCCGGCGAGGACCTCCAGCTGACCGCTCCCCGGCGAAACTCTCGAGTAGGACAGCCCCCCATGCGGCGACCGGACAATCATCCGGTCACTTTCTCGGACCACGCGCACGGCAGCATCACCACGCTCAGCAAACAGATCGAATAGCGGTGTACTCAGTGCCCGAGCGATCCGTCGCAGCGTCTTCAAGCTGGGATCGGTCTTTCCATGCTCGATTTGACTGACCTGCGCGGGCGAAAGCTCGGCGGCCCTGGCGAGTTGCTGCGCACTGAGGCCAAGCTCTTGCCGCCGACGCCGAATTCTCTCCCCAAGCACGCAGCTATTCTGGCACATTCAGTGCAGAGTAACGTTCGCCCCGGAGTAGACACGTTGCACCGAGCAGCACCGAGCGGCCTCACAACGAACGCAGAAACGCCGGGGCGCACCCGCATGGTGCACCCCGGCGTTTCCGGTTTAGCCGAGCGACGCGAACGCCGGAAGGCTTACTCCCACTCGATGGTCCCCGGCGGCTTCGACGTCACGTCGAGCACCACACGGTTGACCTCGGGCACCTGGTTGGTGATCTTGTTCGAGATGCGGGCGAGCACGTCGTACGGCACGCGCGTCCAGTCAGCCGTCATCGCGTCCTCGGAGGACACGGGGCGCAGCACGATGGGGTGGCCATAGGTACGGCCATCTCCCTGCACGCCCACAGAGCGCACATCGGCGAGCAGCACGACGGGGCACTGCCAGATCTCCTGGTCCAGACCTGCCGCGGTCAGCTCGGCGCGAGCGATCGCGTCGGCCTCGCGCAGCGTCTCCAGACGATCACGGGTGACCTCGCCCACGATGCGGATCCCCAGGCCGGGGCCGGGGAACGGCTGACGCCCAACGATCTCTTCGGGAATGCCGAGCTCGCGGCCGATGGCGCGCACCTCATCCTTGAAGAGGGCACGCAGCGGCTCGATGAGCTCGAAGTCGAGATCTTCGGGGAGCCCACCGACGTTGTGGTGGCTCTTGATGTTCGCGGTGCCGGCGCCCCCGCCCGACTCAACAACGTCGGGGTAGAGCGTGCCCTGCACGAGGAACTTGATCGGCTCACCCTCAGCCTTGGCCTCGGCGACCAGGTCGAGCTGCACCTTCTCAAACGCGCGAATGAACTCGCGCCCAATGATCTTGCGCTTCTCTTCGGGGTCGGTGACTCCGGCGAGGTGGCCCAGGAAGATGTCCTCGGCCTCAACCGTGATGAGACGCACACCGGTCGATGCGACGTAGTCGCGCTCCACCTGCTCGCGCTCCCCCTTGCGGAGCAGCCCGTGGTCCACGAACACTGCGGTCAGCTGATCGCCGATCGCCTTGTGCACGAGGGCGGTCGAGACAGCCGAGTCCACGCCGCCCGAGAGTGCGGAGATGACGCGGGCGTTGCCCACCTGCTCGCGGATGCGCGCCACCTGCTCGGCGATCACGTTGCCCGCGTTCCAGTCGGCCGGGATCCCCGCGACGTGGTGGAGGAAGTTCTCGAGGATGCGCTGCCCGTGGTCCGAGTGCTTCACCTCGGGGTGCCACTGCACGCCGTACATCTTGCGCTCGGCGGAGCCGAAGGCTGCGACGGGCGTCACCGCGGTCTTTGCGAGCACGTCGAAGCCCGCGGGTGCGGCCTGCACGGCGTCGCCGTGGCTCATCCATACGTTCTGCGTGTCGGGCTGGCCGCCCAGGATCGCGCCGCCATCGCCGACCACGGTCGCCTCGGTGGCGCCGTACTCGCGGTCACCGGTGTTGCCGACCTCGCCGCCGAGCGCGCGAGCCATCACCTGGAAGCCGTAGCAGATCCCCAGCACGGGGATCCCCAGATCGAAGATCGCGTCGTCAAACGAGGGCGCGCCCTCTTCGTAGACGGACGAGGGGCCGCCGGACAGCACGATGCCGAGGGGCTGCTTGGCCGCGACCTCAGCCGCGGTCACGGTGTGCGGAACGAGCTCGGAGTACACCCCGGCCTCGCGCACGCGGCGGGCGATCAGCTGCGCGTACTGCGCGCCAAAATCGACCACGAGGACGGGGCGGTGCCCGGTGTCCGTCTGTTGTTCCTGATTCGCCATGTTCGAGTGCTTCGGCCTTTCAGCTGTGGGGAGGGAGATAAGGGAAGATTCTACCGCCTGAGCGGGGGCTGCGCGCCCAGCTTGGGATCGAGGCTCGGCGCACTCCGCTGCGGACGGTGAGCGCGGCTAGGCCGAGGCCGATCCCGCGCTGCTGTCGACTGCGGCGCTCGCCGGCGCGGAGCAGCCGTCGACGCTCGCGAGGAAGCCGTTGACCTGGCGCACAATACGGGCCTCCAGGAAGAACGACATGAACGGAATGACGCCGCCGAGCGCGATGAGCAGGAACTTTCCGAAGTGCCAGCGCATGGGGCTCCACAGCATGAAGTCGGAGATCAGGTAGATCACGTAGAACCAGCCGTGGGCGATGAGGATCGCCTTGAACAGATCGAAGCCCTGCGGCACGAAGTCGCTGTCAACGCCCTCGGGGGCGAGCGGCACGAACTCGGCGAACGCGTCGGGAGTGAACAGGAACAGCTGCACCTGGAACGCGTACTTCATGACCATGACGGCGACGAGCAGCAGCAGCATCACGCCCGTGATCACCGAGGTGACCTTGTAGAAGCTCAGCGCCTTCCGAATCCGCGGGTAGTCGGAGGGCTTCGGCTGGAGTTTCATGGTGTCCATTCTATTCGGGGCGGGAATCTGCGAGGTCTCGCTCGGGATCGGGGCCGGCCGCGGCCTCCTGCTCGGCGGCCTCCCGGAGGGCCTTCAGCTCGTGCTCCTTCTCCCAGGCGTCGCGGGTGAGGCGGAACCAGAAGAAGACGGCAAAGCCAGCGAACACGACCCACTCGATCGCGTAGAAGACGTTGAGCCAGTTCACCTTCTCGGCGGGGAGCGGCGGCACGGAGTCGACCACATCGAGGTCTGCTGCGGCGAGGAGCTCGGGGACGTCTGCCGTTTCGTGCAGCACGAGGTAGCCCGAGTAGACCGGGGCGTCGACGTCGGCCCACACGTTTGCGAAGTGCGCGGGGATCATCGTCGGCATCGCCTGCGGGTCATCGCTAGGCTTCGGCACCTGCGGCCCCTCGGGCGGCATGTAGCGGCCCTCCAGCTCGCGCGGCGCGGCGAAGCCCGCGGCAGCTTCGAGCTGCGGGATGGCGGCCTCGGCGGCCTCCGGGCTGGGCGCCCAGCCGATCGCGACGGCGAGGTGCGCGCGCTCCGGATCCTCGGTGACGAGGTGCCCCACGACCCACGCGCCGTTGGTGCCGTCGTTCTGACGTGGCGCCACCACGCGCGAGTCGCCCGGCACGAACTCTCCGCTCAGGTCAACGACCACGCCGGCGGCGTCCTCCGTCACTCCCTTCGCGAGATCGCTCACCTCGGAGAGGGTGCGGGGCGTCTCCGTGTCGACGAGCTCGGGGTCGTCGCTGCGCACCGCGATGCTCATCTGCCACTGGCCGAGCCACGCGAATCCGCCAGCGACCGCGAGCGCGAGCAGCAGTGCAAGGATCCACAACGGCCGGCGCATCACCTGCCCGAGGGTGGGCTCCCCCAGGTACTCGGGCTTCGACGGTGTCGACACGGGAGGTCTTCTCGTTTCTCGGTTCGTGGTGGCGGGGTGCGCGCCGGGGTGCCGGCGCGCACTCGGGTTTAGCGCTCGGCGTAGACGAGCCCAACCCGCTGGAACTCCTTGAGCTCCGAGTAGCCGGTCGTGGCCATCGCGCGGCGAAGCGCGCCGACGAGGTTCGAGCTGCCATCTGCGACGTTTGCGGGGCCGTTCAGGATCTCCGTGAGCGGAGCGACCTGCTCCACTGCCACGCGGCGACCGCGGGGCAGATCCTCGTGGTGTGCCTCCTGTCCCCAGTGCCAGCCGCGACCGGGGGCGTCGGTCGCCTTCGCGAGCGCACCGCCGAGCATCACAGCATCGGCACCGCAGGCGACGGCCTTGATCATGTCGCCCGAGCTGCCAAGGCCGCCGTCGGCGATGACGTGCACGTAGCGGCCACCCGACTCGTCGAGGTAGTCCATGCGCGCGCCAGCAACGTCAGCGATTGCCGAGGCCATGGGCGCGCGAATGCCGAGCGTTACGCGCGTCGTCGAGGAGGCGCCCCCGCCGAAGCCGACGAGCACGCCCGCCGCGCCTGTGCGCATGAGGTGCAGGGCAGTCTGGTATGTCGCAGCGCCGCCCACGATCACGGGGACGTCGAGCTCGTAGATGAACTGCTTGAGGTTCAAGGGCTCGCGGCCCTCGCGCGCAACGTGCTCTGCCGAGACCGTGTTGCCACGAATAACGAAGAGATCGACGCCGGCCTTCACGACCGTATCGGTGAACTCAGCAGTGTGGTGCGGAGAGAGGGCGCCCGCCACCGTCACACCGGCCTCGCGGATCTGTCCGAGGCGATCGCGGATCAGCTCGGGCAGGATCGGCGCTGCGTAGAGCTCGCGCATGCGGTGCACCGCCTCGACACCGTCGGTGATCTGCGCCAGCTCTGCGAGCAGCGGCTCGGGGTTTTCGTGCCGGGTCCAGAGACCTTCGAGGTTCAGCACGCCGAGGCCGCCGAGCTTGCCGAGTGCGATCGCGGACTCTGGCGACATCACCGAGTCCATCGGCGCACCGAGCACCGGAATTTCGAACTGGAAGGCGTCGATCGACCAGGCGGTCGAGACGAGCTCGGGGTCGCGGGTGCGTCGCGTCGGCACCACCCCAATCTCATCGAAGGTGTACACGCGACGTGCGCGCTTGCCGCGGCCGATCTCGATCTCGTTGCTCACCCGCCCAGTCTATCGAACCCTGCCTGGGGGTGTCCCCGCCGCGGAAACGCCGCGGGGCGCCGCCGACCGAAGTCTGCGGCGCCCCGGGGACCCAGTGCGGCGGGCTTAGCGCTTGTAGTTCGGCGCTTCAACAACCATCTGCACGTCGTGCGGGTGCGATTCCTTGAGCCCAGCCGAGGTGATGCGGACGAAGTTGCCGCGCTCCTTCAGCTCGGGCACCGAGCGTGCGCCCACGTAGAACATCGACTGGCGCAGGCCGCCGATCATCTGGTGCGCGACCGCGCCGACCGGGCCACGGTAGGGCACCTGGCCCTCGATGCCCTCGGGGATCAGCTTCTCGTCGCTCGGCACGTCCGCCTGGAAGTAGCGGTCCTTCGAGTACGAGGTGCGCTCACCGCGAGTCTGGAGCGCGCCGAGCGAGCCCATGCCGCGGTAGTTCTTGAACTGCTTGCCGCCCACGAACACGAGGTCGCCGGGGCTCTCGTCGGTACCGGCGAGGAGCGAGCCCATCATCACGGACGAAGCTCCGGCGACGAGCGCCTTCGCGATGTCGCCCGAGTACTGCAGCCCACCATCAGCGATCACCGGCACGCCGGCGGGTGTGGCCGCCTTTGCTGCCTCGTAGACCGCGGTGACCTGGGGCACGCCCACACCGGCGATGACGCGCGTGGTGCAGATCGAGCCGGGGCCAACGCCCACCTTCACGGCGTCTGCGCCGGCGTCGACGATCGCCTTCGCGCCGGCGTACGTCGCGACGTTGCCGCCGATCACGTCGACACCGGCGAACGCCGGGTCGCCCTTGATCTTCGCGATGATGTCGAGCACGCCGCGGCTGTCGCCGTTCGCGGTGTCGACCACGAGCACGTCCACGCCCGCGTCAACGAGCTGGCCGGCACGCTTCCAGGCGTCGCCGAAGAAGCCGACCGCAGCGCCGACGCGGAGACGACCCGCGTCGTCCTTCGTGGCGAAGGGGTACTGCTCTTCCTTGTCGAAGTCCTTGACGGTGATGAGACCCGTGAGGCGCCCCTCACCATCAACGAGGGGAAGCTTCTCGATCTTGTGCTTGCGGAAGATGTCGGCGGCGTCCTCGCGGGAGATGCCGACGGGGCCCGTGATGAGCGGCATCTTCGTCATCGCGTCGGCGACGCGCACGTTGGCACGGTCCTTCGGATCGATGAAGCGCATATCGCGGTTTGTGATGATTCCGAGCAGCACACCGCTCGAGTCCACGACGGGCAGGCCCGACACGCGGTACTCGCCGCACAGCGCGTCTACCTCGGCCACGGTCGCCTCGACCGTGGTGGTGACGGGGTTGGTGATCATGCCGGCTTCGCTCCGCTTGACGCGGTCGACCATCTCGGCCTGATCCTGAATCGACAGGTTGCGGTGGAGGATCCCGAGCCCGCCGTTGCGCGCCATCGCGACCGCCATGCGGGTCTCGGTGACGGTGTCCATTGCAGCAGAGATCAGCGGGATCTGCAGCTTGATACGGCGCGTGAGCTGGGTCGAGGTGTCCGCCTCGCTGGGGATGACATCGGTGTGCGCAGGCAGCAGCAGCACGTCATCGTAGGTCAGGCCGGTGAAAGCGAAGGGATCGCGCTGTTCCATGGAACCTCTTTACTGGTATTGATGCGGACGTCCTCAGCAGGCCCGTGGGTGGTGGGTCGCTTGTTCCATCGTAAACGACCGAAGCCCGGGTGATATTCCCGGGCCTCGGTGCGTGCGGCGCCTCGGCGCCCCACGCGGGGTGGTGCGGCGTGCGAAGCAGGCGGTTACACGTCCGCCGGGTCGAGCACGAAGGAGTCTGCGACGCGCCAGCTGAGGCGTGCGGGCCCGGCGGGCATCACCGCGCCGCGCTTGTCCGCGATCAGACGCAGTCGCTGCTCACCGTAGTCCACGACGTACTGCACCTCCGAGCCGCGGAACACCGGAGCGACGACCTCGACGGGCAGTACTGCATCATCATCGGCGCCAGCCTCGAGGCGGAGGTCTTCCTGGCGGAGACCCACCACAGCGTCTGCGCCGATCGCCAGCGTGTGCGGCGGGACCGGTACCTCGTGGCCGCCCGCGAGCTGCACGGTGCCCTGCGCGGTCACGGTGCCGGGCAGCAGGTTCGCGGCTCCCAGGAAGTCCGCGGCGAACACCGTGCTCGGCGCGCCGTAGATCTCTTCGGGGCGACCCTGCTGCTGCACGCGACCGACGTTCATCAGCACGACGAGGTCGGAGAGGCTCATCGCCTCATCCTGGTCGTGCGTCACGAAGACCGTGGTGAGCCCGAGCTCGCGGTGCAGCTCGAGCAGCTCGATCTGCATGTCTTCGCGCAGCCGCGCGTCGAGGTTGGAGAGCGGCTCGTCGAGCAGCAGCACGCGCGGCTGCGACACGATCGCACGCGCCAGGGCAACTCGCTGCTGCTGACCGCCGGAGAGCTGACGCGGCTTCCGCCCGGCAAGGTGCCCCATCTGCACGCGCTCGAGCGCATGGGCCGCACGCTCCAGCTGCTCTGCCTTCGATCCCTCCCCCGCCATGCGGAGCGGGAAGCGTACGTTCTCGAGTACCGACATGTGCGGGAAGAGCGCGTACGACTGGAACATCATGCCGAGGCGTCGCTTCTCGGGCGGCAGCGCGGTGACGTTCTCGGCGCCAATGTGGATCGAGCCGCGCGTCACAGTCTCGAGCCCCGCGATGCAGCGCAGCAGTGTGGACTTGCCGCAGCCCGACGGGCCGAGCAGCGACATGAACGTGCCGGAGGCGACGTCCAGTGAGATTTCTGACAGGGCAACGGAGGAGCCGAACTCTTTCCGCAGCCCGGAGATGACGAGATCAGCCATTAGGCCATTACCTTTCCAAGTCCGAGGGTGCGCTCGAAACCGATGAGCACGAGAACGGTGACGAGCACCATCAGGGTGGAGACCGCGGCGACCGACGGGTCCGGGCTGAACTCCAGTCGGCCATAGATCGCGAGCGGGAGGGTTTCAACGGAGGGGCTGCGCAGGAAGAGTGCGACCACCGCGTCGTCGAAGGAGATGTTGAATGCGAAGAACGCGCCGGCGAAAATGCCGGACTTGCACATCGGAAGGAGCACCAGCAGGTAGCGCTGCCACCAGTTCGCACCCATGGTGCGCGCGGCTTCCTCGGTGAAGCGATCCTGCTGGAGCAGCACACCGGATACGGTGCGCACGACGTACGGGATCGCCAGCACGATGTGGCCGATGATGATGCCCCCGAGCGAGGCGCCTCCCGCGTAGACGGAGAGGAACGCAAGCAGCGCGATGCCGAGAATGATGCTCGGCACGATGATGGGCGCCATGAGGAAGCTCAGGATCGCTTGCGAGCCAGGAATCTGGAAGCGGGTCAGCGCGATCGACGCGGCCGTGCCCACAACCACAGCAACCGCGGTAACGAGGAGGCCGATCCACAGGCTCGTCAGGAAGGGCTGCAGGTAGGTGTCCGTCGTGAGCACCATCTCGTACCACTGCAGGCTGAAGCCCTTGGGTGGGAAGCTCAGGAAGCGCTCCGAGTTCACGGAGGAGATGGCCACCACGATGATGGGCAGCAGCATGTACGCGCCGATCGCGACGGCGAGCAGGACCGCGACCGCGCGGATCCAGCCGGGTACGGCTTTGACCATGATTATTTCCTCGATCCGATGCGGGAGGTCGCGAAGATCAGCATCACGACCGCAAGGAAGAGCAGGGTCGACTGCGCCGCAGCAAAGGGCCAGTCGAGGTTCACCGTCGCGTCGTTGTAGATCGTGCCGGCAAGTACCGGGAGGCGCGAGCCACCCACGAGGCGCGGGGTGATGAATGAGCTGACCGAGAGCGCGAACACCAGGGTGGCGCCCGCAACCAGGCCGGGAAGCGACAGGGGGAAGACGACCGTGCGGAGGGTGCGGAGGAATCCAGCTCCCATCGTGCGCGCGGCTTCTTCGAGCTTGGGATCAATCGATTGCATCACGCCGTACAGCGTGAGCACGGCGAACGGCAGCAGCACCTGCACCATCGAGATGACGATGCCGGCCTCGGTTCCGAGCAGCCCCTGCCCGTACGCAACAGGATCAAGGCTCTTTGCGAACTGGCCGAGCCAGCTGTTGGGCGCGAGTAGCACGACCCAGCCGAAGGTGCGCACCACGACGCTCGTCATGAGCGGGAGGATGATCACGGCCATCAGGATGCTCGAGACGCGGCCGGAGACGCGCGTCATGAGGTAGGACAGCGGCAGCGCGAGCACCAGGGTGATCGCGGTCTGGATGAGCGACAGGCGAAGAGAGCGTCCCATCGCCGACAGGTAGTAGTCGCTCTGGAAGACCTCGGCGTAGTTGCCGAGGGAGAATCCCGCGACGCCCTGCACGCTCGTCACGGAGGAGAGCAGCATTTGCAGCACCGGCAAGAAGAAGCCGATGAGCATGAGCACGATCGCGGGAGCGAGCAGGAGCAGCGGCTCCAGCCACGGACGCTGACGTCCGCGGCTGGAGCGCGATGCGAGATGAAGCGGCTGGGTCATGAGGCGACGAGTGCGTTCCAGGCCTTGACCCACTCGGCGCGCTTCGCGTCGATCTCGGTCGGGTCGAAGCGGACGAGCCCGGTGAGGCCCTCACCCGCGATGACCTCTTCCGCGAACTCGGCGGGGATCTCCACCGTCATGTTCGTGGGCGAGTAGCGGAGCGCGTCTGCCCAGGCAAGCTGCACCTCGGGGCGCAGCTGGTAGTTCACGAACGCGGTCGCGAGGTCTTCCTTGCCGGTTCCTGCAACGACGTTCGCCGTGATGTACGAGGCGGGGCTGTTCTCGGGCACCGTGAAGCCGACGTTCAGGCCGGCCTTCGTGAGCGTGTAGGCGTAGTCCTGCGCGTAGGGCGCCAGCCAGATGTCGCGCTGGGTGAATGCCTGCTGGATCTCGGGGCTCGTCGCGGTCACGACGGCGTCGTTCTTCGCGAGGAGGCCACCGACTGCGTCGAGGCCGGGCTGCACGTCATCCGTGCTGCCGCCAAGCTTCGCGTTCATCGCGAGGAAGGTGAGCAGGCCGTAGGAGTTCGAGAAGTCGGTGAGGGCAACGTGGCCGGCAAACTTCGGGTCAAGCACCGCGTCCCACGAGGTGGGAGCGTCCTTCACCTGATCCTTCAGGTAGATGAGCCCCATCGGAGCAATCTGGATCACGGGGCCCTCGCCCTCACCGCGCTTCACGCCGTCAAGCGCGGTGGGAACGAGGTCCGCGGCACCCTCAATGTCCGCCTCCGCGATCGGAGCGAGCAGCCCATCGGCCGCCGCAACGACCTCCTGGCCACCCGAGAACGTCACGACGTCCAGCTGCGGCTTGCCCTTCTGCGCCGTGAGCTGCGCGAGCGCGTCAGCGCTGTACGCAGTCACCACCTCGACCTTGGCTCCGGTCTCTGCCTCGAACGGCTTGATTACCGCTTCCTGAAGCGTGGCCTCGTAGTCGCCCCCGAAGGAATTGACGACGATGGTCTGGCCAGCGAAGGGCTGGTCCTTCGAACCGCTCTCCGGGGCGGACCCGGAGGAGCAACCCGTGAGGGCCAGAGCGACGGCACCGGCCATCGCGATAAGCGACACTGCTTTTTTCATGACTGACTTCTTTCGAACTGAGGGTGGGGTGGTGCGTGGTTAGTTCACGCGGGCAATGGTGATCGTCTTGGCGCCGTCGATGCGGGTGTTCGCGCACGCGGCTGCGAACTCATCGAGGCCCTCGGTGATCGAGGCGAAGATGTTGCAGGGCGTCCAGCCGAGCGGGCCGAAGATGCGGCCGCCGTCGCCGTAGAACACGCCGATCTCCCAGAGATCCTCGGACATGTTCTTCATCTGGTTGGGAGCCTGATAGTACCAGAGCAGGTCACCCGCGGCGGGGAAACAGGTCTGGTTCTCGACCGGGATCGACTCAGGGTCAAAGTTCTGTGCCGACTCGGGCAGACCGGTCATGATCTCGGGGCCCGCAAAGGCGGCGTGCACCGCGAGCACCTCGACGGGCTGCTCGAGCGCGTCCCAGATCGTCTGCGCGGTGACGGGCGCGTTGTCCAGGTTGAGCTCTGCGATGGCCTTCGCGCCGTTGGGGAAGGTGAGGGAGATCTGCTTCGTCATTCTGTTCTTTCTCGTGTTGTGGGAGGGGAAGTGTGCGGGGCTAGGCGGCGGGGTGCGTCCGCCCAGCGAATGCGGTGGCGGTTGCCACGAAGCCGGTGAAGAGCTGCGCCTCTGCGGCGACCTCGTCCGGCGCGGTCAATTTCTCGGGGTGCCACTGCACCCCGAGAAACGGCCAGGCGTCAGACGTCGACTCGGCGGCCTCGGCAATGCCGTCTGCGGCATGGGCGCTGACCACCAGGCCATCCGCAACCGCGTCGATTGCCTGGTGGTGGATCGTGTTCACCTCGCGCGACGCCGTGCCGTACACGGCGGCGAGGGCGCTCCCCGCGGCGAAGGTAACCTCGTGACGGTCCCCGAGGAACGCCTCGGGAGTGTCCTGCGCGGGGTGCACCGCTGTGCGCGGAATGTCTTCGATGAGTGTGCCGCCGAGCACCACGTTCGTCAGCTGCAGGCCGCGACAGATGCCAAGGACTGGCAGCTCTCGCTCCTGAGCACCGAGCAGCAGGGCCCGCTCGAACGCGTCTCGCTCGGGATCGGTGTCGGCGGCCTCCACCGCGCTCGGCTTGAGGCCGCGCAGCTCGCGGGTGAGGTCCTGACCGCCGGACAGCAGGAGGCCGTCGATGCGCGACAGGAGTGCGGGCACGTGCTCATCCGCCACGGGAGCGAGCAGCAGCGGGACGCCGCCGGCCGCGGCGACGCGCGCCGCGTACTCGGTTCCGAGAGTGAAGAGATCCGTGCGCTCGCCGAGGTAGGTCGGAAGGGTACGGCGCCACACCGTGATGCCGATGATCGGGGCGCGCTCAGCTGCGAGTGCTGCCTGATCCCGGCTGGAGAGGGAGTGCGAAGAAGTGGGCATTGTTGACCAATCGTTGACTGAGAGCATCTCATCACGATTGGCCGAGAATTGCAAATTATGAATTTACAATGTCGAAGTTTTCACTCTGTTGGAAATTGATTGGCAGACTATTCAAGTGGTGAGGCTGAGCGGCCCGCGCCGCACGGGGGCAAGAACCAGCGAGAGATCACCGATCTGGGCACCCTCGAACTCTCGGAGAACACCAGCAAGGAACTCGAGCAGCGCTTCTTCGCCCCGCGCCAGCACGTCCACCATCAGCTGGTACTCACCGGACACCGCCGAGCAGAAGCGCACCTCCCCCGAGGCGGCGAGCCGCCGGCCCACATCGTCCACCCGCCCGGGCGGCACGCGCAGCCAGACCATTGCCTCCACGCGCAGCCCGAACACCCCGGGAAGCACTTCGGCGCGCACGCGCAGCGTGCCGGTGGCAATGAGCTGTTCCACCCGGCGGCGCACGACTCCGGTTTTCGCGTCCAGCCGCTCCGCGAGGCGCGTGGCCGGCATCCGGCCATCCTCGGCGAGCAGCGCGATCAGCCGCTCGTCCTGCTCCGTGAGGTCGGCCACGGGTTCGGCGTCCTCCTGCAGCGCGGCGAGCGTCTCCGCCTCCGCCTGCGCACGCACCTCGGGCGAGATCGTATTCGTCATCATCCAGTCATAGCCGGAGCGGTAGGGGCGGAGTACGGTCATCGCCTCAGAATCCAGCACACCGGGTATCGCGGGGAGTTCGTCGAGGAGCACATCGGCCACCCGTTCCGGTTCGGAGAGGATGAGCAGCGCGACCACCTGCCGTGCCCCCTCAAGCACCGAGACGGAGGAGGCATCAGCGCGCCCCGCGATCGCCGCCGCGACCGTTCGCGCGGCGCCCGCCGCGGTGCGCACACGCACCACCACCGAGCGCGCCTGGTACACGGTGGTCGCATCGAGATAGGTGGAGACCTTAATCACCCCGAGGTCGATGAGTCGCTGGCCCCGGCGCGCCACCGTGCGCTCGGGCAGCTCCAGGAGTCGCGCGACCGCGCCCCAAGATGCGCGACCAGAGATTTGCAGCACCGCCGCGATCTGGCGATCAGTCTCGTCCCAGGAATCTGGCAGCGGCGTCATTGGGCTCCTTGGCGCTTGGCGGGGCCATCGCCGCCCCGTTCGCCCACCACATTAGCGGGCGGGCGGCGGGCCCGGCGGGCGCCGTGCCCGTCGCTACGGTCTCCGCCTGCCCGCGCGAAGCGTCTCGACCGACAGCACAATCAGCGCGCCCCACACCACCGCGAAGCCGATCCAGCGCGCGACCGGAATGTGCTCGCCGAGGATCAACCAGCCCACCAGGAACATGATGCTGGGCGCAAGATACTGCGCGAAGCCGAGCGCCGTGAGCGAGATCCTGCGCGCGCTCGCGGCGAACAGGAGCAGCGGCACCGCGGTCGCGATCCCCGCTCCGGAGAGAATCCACACTTCCGCGGGCGGAGCGCTCAGCGCGTCGAGTCCGCGCGTGGCGCCGAGCACTGCGAGCACGATCAGCGCGATCGGCGTGAGCACGAGAGTTTCGACGAAGAGCCCCGGCAGCGCGGCAACACGGCCGCCCACATCTTTCTTCACAAATCCGTAGTAGCCGAAGGACAGCGCGAGCACGAGCGCCACCCACGGGAAGGTGCCGTACCCCACCGCGATGATGACAAACGCGACCACCGTGGCGCCAAGCGCGATCCACTGCACGCGGCCCAGCCGCTCGCCAAGCAGCAGCACGGCCAACAGGATCGTGACCACCGGGTTGATGAAGTACCCGAGCGACGCATCAAGCACGTGTCCTGACGTTGACGCCAGCACATACGTCTGCCAGTTCACGTAGATCACCGCTCCGGCGAGGGCGAGCCGCCCGAGGAGTCGGCCGTCGCGCAGCACGCGTCCCACCTCTCCCCACTGGCGAAGCACGGTGATGAGGATCGCGCAGAACACGAGCGTGAGCAAGATCCGCCACGCGACGATCTCGAACGCGTTGATGCCCACCAGCAGCACGAAGTAGAGCGGCAGGAAACCCCAGAGGGTGTAGGCGGCGAGGGCAGCGAGGAGTCCGCGCTGGGACTCTCCGCGAGGAGCAACTACGGGCACGGGGTTCCTGTCGAGTGAAGCGCAAACAATAAAACCGGGGCCGACGCGAAACGCGTCGGCCCCGGAGTGCAGAACGAAAAGCGCTTAGCGCGTAACGACTGCGAGGATATCGCGTGCCGAGAGCACGAGGTAATCGTCGCCCGACACCTTGACCTCGGTGCCGCCGAACTTCGAGTAGATCACCACGTCGCCCACGGCGACGTCGAGGGGGATGCGGGTGCCGCTGTCAGACACGCGGCCGGGGCCGACTGCAACGACCTCGCCCTCCTGGGGCTTCTCCTTGGCGCTGTCAGGGATCACGAGACCGGAGGCGGTGGTCTGCTCAGCCTCGACCTGCTTGATAACGATGCGATCCTCGAGCGGCTTGATGGCAACCGACACAGTTGACCTCTTTCCAGTGTGCGAAAGTTCTCGCGCCCGCCCGATGCGAGCGCGTCTGCCATCGAGTCTAGGACGCGCATTGGCACTCCTGCAAGGGGAGTGCCAACTGTGCGGATCGCTCCAAGCGAACGCACACAGCACGGGGTGGGGTGATTCACGGCTCGACCCCATGCGCCGTGCAGAAACGCGGCGGTAGAATGGTGGGAAGAACAGGGCGAGGGGACCACGGCACGGATCCCAAGCCTCGACACGCGTCCCGAGGAGAACCGATGTCTACCCCCAACACCCCTGAGCCCCACGCCGCACAGCCGACGGCAGCGCAGCCGACCGCGGCTCAGCCGACCGTCCCGCTGCAGCCCGGCGTTCCCGCGTACGCCGCGCAGGCCCAGGTTGGCCAGCCCGCATACCCGGCGGCGGGCCAGCCGGTCTACCGCGCGGCCGCTCCCGCTCCCGCCCAGGCTCCGCGCGGCACCACGCTCGCGCAGACCAACACGTATGCCGTACTCGCGATCCTGCTCGCGTTCATGGCGCCGATTGCGGGTGTGGTGTTTGGCCACATGAGCCTCAGCCAGATCAAGCGCACGGGCGACGCGGGCCGCGGGCTCGCCATCACCGGCCTCGTGATCGGGTACGCCGCGATCGTGTTCCTCGTCCTGTTCTTCGTGCTCTACATCGGTTTCATTGCGTTCGCGATCGCCGCGGTGGGCGGCGACTACGCCGGCTACTCCGGGTACAGCTACTAGGGATTCACCGTGAGCCAGAACCTTCCCGCAGGGGATCCCGAGCAGGTGCCGCAGCAGCCGCAGGCGCCGCAGTACGCTCCGCCGCAGTACGCCGCTCCGCAGTACGTGGCGCCGCAGCAGTACACGGCCGCGCAGGCCGACCACACGCAGCAGCCCGCGTACCAGGCCGCTGAACAGCCGTACGCGGTGCCCTACTACGTTCCCGTCGCCGCCGCTGCGCCGCCCACGAACACGCTCGCGATCCTCGCGCTGATCTCTGCCTTCGTGGCGCCATTCGTTGTCCCGGTGGTGCTCGGCCATCTGAGCATGAACCAGATTCGTCGTACCGGCGAGGGCGGCCGCGGGCTCGCCGTCACCGCGCTCGTGCTGGGGTACATCCAGGTTGCGTTCTGGGCGATTCTCATCGCGTTCATCGTCTGGGTCGGGGTCATCGCTGCCGCCGGCTCGAGTATGTAGTCAGTGCCTGGCCCGCTCTCCCCCGCCGCAGCATCAACGGTGCCTCCCGGCTGGGACTTCCTGTTCACTACCGCAGGTGTCGACGCCCTGGGACGCGCTGTGGGTGCCCTCGCCGCGGGAGTGGATGCCGCTCGGCTCAACACGCAGCTCCGCAAAGACGGGCTCGCCGCCGAGCACACGGCCGCGGTACTCACGCAGGCACAACTGCGATTGAAGGCGCAGGCGAAGCTCGGCGAGCTGGCGCTGTCGCTGCTCTTTACCCCCGCGGGCCTCGAACAAGCGACGCGTCGTGCCGTTGCGGCCCGGCATGCCGCGCGCTTCCGGGACGCCGGGTGCACGCGGGTGGCTGATCTCGGCTGCGGCATCGGCACCGAGTCAATGGCGCTCATCAGCGCGGGCATTTCGCCGCTCGCCGTCGAGCTCGATCCGTTCACTGCGCGTATCGCGGAGCACAATCTTGGGATCGCGGCAGCGCATTTCCGGCTCCCCGCGCCGCAGGTTCGCGTCGGTGATGCGGAACAGCTCGGGGCAGCAGACGCCGACGGCGTCTTCCTCGACCCGGCGCGGCGCACGGCCGGGCATTCGGATACCCGCCGCGTCGCTTCTCCCGACGATTACTCCCCCAGTCTGAGCTTCGCGTTCGGTCTTGCCGAGCGGCTCCCCACTGGCATCAAGCTCGGACCAGGCCTCGACCGCGAACTCATCCCGGATACCGCGGAGGCGCAGTGGGTCTCGGTCGATGGGCAACTCGTTGAAACGGGGCTCTGGTTCGGCCCACTCGCGCGTCCGAACGCGCTCCGCTCCGCGCTGGTCATCCGCGGAGAACGCGCCCACGAGCTTGCCGCACCCGCGGACACGCTCGACGCGGAGGTTCGCCCGCTCGGCACGTACCTCTACGAGCCCGATGGCGCGGTGATCCGTGCCCGGTTGATCGGCATGCTGGCACGCCAACTCGGCGCCGGGATGCTGAGCCCCGGGATCGCATACCTGACGGCGGACCGGCTCGCCCCCACCCCGTTTGCCCAGGCGTTCCGCGTGGTCGCGGAGCTGCCCGTCCGCGAGAAGGAATTGCGGAAGGCTCTGGCCGAGCGCGGTATCGGCACGCTGGAGATCAAAAAGCGCGGGGCAGATGTGGATCCAGCGGCGCTGCGCACCCGGCTCAAGCTTCGCGGGCCGAATCGTGGCACGCTCATCCTCACCCGTGCAGACGGGGCCCATGTCGCGATCCTTGCGGAGCGCTGCGAGCCGTAACCGCCAATGGCCGCGCAGCGAAACTCAGCGAGACTGGGCTTACACCTGATACCAGGTGCGCCGAGCAACTCGCGGAGCTCTTCCTCGCGCGTGGTTTCACGCCGGTTGCCGAGGACGCTTTGGCCTATCTCGTCGTGCAGTTTCCCGCCCGCACAAGCGCGGCGGATCGACGGCACATCGAACACGCAAGCGAGTGGCTCGATGCAGTGCTCGACGAGCGAGGCCTCGGCAGCGTCGACGGGCACGAGCGCGGCAAGCGCGTGAGCGATGGACAGATGGTAGTGAACATCTTCGCGCGCGACTATCGCGACACGACTCGCGCCGAGTGACGAGTGGGTGGTGCGCGTCGAGCGCCGTTCAGGCAAGCTCCCCGGAGCGTTCAGCCTCTGACCCCGCGGGAGAAAAACGCAAAACGGGCCCGGGGAATCGCCCCGGGCCCGTTGCGTGCGCGGGAGACTACTCCTGCGTCTGGCTCTGCTCTTCGAGCTCCTGCAACTGCTGCTCGAGCTGCTGCTGGAAGTCGGGATCGTTAGCGATCTGCGAGAAGCCCGCAAGAAGGATGATCCAGACGATGATGCCGACGATGATCGCCAGCGCGCCGGTGATGAGGCCGGTGATGGCCATCGCCTTCGACTGCTTCTTCACGAGCGCGACGATGCTGAGCACGATGCCCACGACGCCGAGCAGCGGGCCGAAACCGGGCAGGAAGAACAGCACGACCGAAAGCACGAGGCCCACGATGCCGAGCACCATGCCCGCGATTGCGAGACCCTTCGACTGGGGCTGCGCGTAGCCGCCCTGCGGGTAGCCCTGCGATGCGGCCTGCGGGTAGCCCTGGGGCGCGCTCGCCTGACCGTACGCCGGTGCTCCCTGCGGGGGCACGGGCGGCGCCTGTGGCGGGACCGGTGCGCCCTGCTCGGGCGCCGCGGGTGCCTGCGGCGGGGTGGTGGGTGCCTGGGGCGGGGTGGTGGGTGCCTGGGGCGGCACGGGCGGCTGGGTGGGGTCGTTGCCGGGCAGGTTCTCAGACATGGTGCTCCTTCAGTCGGTGATCGCGGCGGCATGCCGCCGGTTTCCGTACTCTCAGCCTAGACTCAGGGAACGCAAAAACAACGTTTTCGAACGAAAAAGCGAAATTTCCTGCGCAAATTGCGCCTACGCCACCTGAATCTGCTGCACTGGGAGCGTGGAGTCGGCGCCAAAATCGAGCCCCGAGGGGGCGTGACCTGCGGCGACGAGCTGCGCGCCCAGCGAGGCGATCATCGCCCCGTTGTCGGTGCAGAGCGAGAGCGGCGGCACGCGCAGCTCGATCCCAGCCGCTGCCGTGCGTTCGGCAGCAAGCTCACGAATGCGCGCGTTTGCGACCACTCCGCCACCGAGCAGCAGCCGCGGCACCCCGAGATCCTGGCATGCCGCAACGGCCTTGGTCAACAGCACGTCCGCGACCGCCTCACGGAAGCTCGCTGCGACGTCGCCCACGGGAACGGGCTCGCCCGTCGCCTCGTGCTTCTCTACCCAGCGCGCCACCGAGGTTTTGAGCCCGGAGAAGGAAAAGTCGTAGCGGTGCTTCGCCATGTCTTTCGGCAGCGACAGCCCTCGGGGGAAGCGGATCGCCTCTGGGTTGCCTTCCGCGGCGACCCGGTCGATGTGGGGGCCACCTGGGTAGGGCAGCCCGAGGAGACGCGCGACTTTGTCAAATGCCTCACCTGCGGCGTCGTCGATGGTCTCACCGAGCAACTCGACATCGCCCACGAGGTCACGCACAAGGAGCAACGAGGTGTGTCCGCCGGACACGAGCAGGGCAATCGTAGGGAGCTCGAACTCCCCCACCGTGCCGACTACCGGGCGCAGTCCCTCGCCCTGCAGCAGGTCAGCCCCGACGTGGCCGACCAGGTGGTTCACGGCGTAGAGGGGCTTGCCGAGCGATACGGCAAGCGCCTTCGCGGCCGCGACGCCCACCATCAGTGCGCCCGCGAGCCCGGGCCCGCTCGTCACCGCGATCGCGTCGAGCTCCTCGAGCCGCACCCCAGCAGTCTCGAGCGCGCGCTCGATCGTGGGGCTCATCGCCTCGAGGTGGGCGCGGGCCGCAACCTCGGGTACCACACCGCCGAAGCGCGCGTGCTCGTCCATCGACGATGCAATCTCGTTGGCAAGCAGCGTCCGACCGCGAACGATCCCGACGCCGGTCTCATCGCAGCTCGTCTCGATGCCGAGGACGAGGGGTTCGCGGGCGCTCATCGTGTTTCCTTCAGTTCGTGCCGCATGACGATCGCATCGACGCCATCCGGCTGGTAATAACGGGGCCGTACACCGATCTCGGCGAAGCCCAGGGAAGCATACAAACCGCGCGCCACGGGGTTGTCGGCGCGCACCTCGAGGAACACCTCGCGGGCGCCGGCTTCGGCAGCGACCCGGAGCAGGGTGTCCATAAGCCGTCGCCCCTGCCCCGTGCCACGCACCTCGGGCGACACCGCGATCGTCTGCACGTCCGCTTCGGTGCCGACGACCAGCAGCCCGGCGTAGCCGAGAATCGTCGAGCTGTCGGCGGCGGTGAGCACGAAATAGTGGCGCAGCTCCCCCGTGAGCTCGTCGTGCAGCATCGAGCGGCTCCACGCGTCGTTCGCGAACAAGCTCGACTCAAGCGCGAAGATCGCATCGACGTCGGCCGCAGTCGCGGGGCGCAGCGCCGGTGCCGCGGCCGCCTCGGTGTCGGGCTCGCTCACGTGCTCACTCGCTTCGGCGCTCCCGGCTGGGCCACATCGGGAGCGCGGAGGTAGCGCGCCTGCGTATCCGTGAACTCCTGCCCGGCGGCGAGGCGACGCGCAGCGATCCCGATCAGCGGGGCACCAGGGATTCGTTCGGGCCACACTTCGTTGGCGACGGGAACGTAGTCAGCGCGCGCGTACAGCCCGGGGCCGGCGGTGCGGACGGGAACGCCCGCCCAGTCGAGCCCGGAATACTCGGTGACGAAGAGCTCGCGTCGCCGCGCATCCTGCACGACGCGCACGCCCGCGGTCGCCCCGCGCTCGAGCTCGGCGAGCGCCACGGCCTCGTGCCCCTCAACCGGCAGCAGGGGCACGCCGCGGCCAAGCGCAAATGCCTGCGCCGCCGCGATGCCCACGCGCAGCCCGGTGAACGGCCCGGGCCCCACGCCCGCGACGACCCCGGTGACGCGCGCAGGTGCAACACCGCTCTCCTCGAAGACGTCGAGCAGCAGAGTGCCAATCGCTTCCGCGTGGCCCCGCGCGTTCTCGCTCTCGGCGCTCCACACGCGTCCGCCAGCGCCGAGCGCAACGGTCGTGCCGATGGCGGTATCGATCGCGAGCAATACGTGCGAGCCGAGCTCCGGCACGTCAGTGAGAATCACAGTGTCTCCTCGGCCCAGCGCGGGCCAGTCCAGGTGATGGTGACGGTGCGCGCCTCCACGGGCGCCTCCGACCAGTCCGTTTCTATCTCGTCGTCCGCCCCGCGCGGACGCTCAATCACCGCTTCCACCCACGACTCGCGGGTGTCCACAAGACCGGCGCCCCACTCCGCCACCACGACGGAACCCTCGAAATCGAGGTCGAGGTCGTCGAGCTCGTCCGCGTCGGCCAGGCGGTAAGCGTCGACGTGTACAAGCCGCGCGCCGCCGACAAGCGAGGGGTGCGTTCGTGCGAGCACAAAGGTCGGGCTCTGCACGGGTCCTCGCACCTCGAGCCCCTCGCCGATGCCGCGAGTGAGAGTCGTCTTCCCCGCGCCGAGCGGGCCGGTGAGGATGAGTAGGTCGCCCGCGCGCAGCACGCGTCCGAGCCGCAGCCCGAGCTCGTGCATTGCATCGGGGTCGGCCACGTGATGGATCGTCGTGCGGGATGCGCCCAGCGTCATGCGCGCGCCTCTGCGTCCGCCGCCGGGTTACGGTCTGGTCCGTCAATGGGCACGCGGATCACGCGCGGCCCGATGCTCGCGATGATCTCGTAGTTGATCGTGCGCATGAGGCCCGACCAGATCTCCACCGGCGGATACCCCTGCTCGGGATCGCCAAAGAGCACCACCGGATCGCCGAGGCTCAGACGCCCGGCGAGTGGGCCAACGTCGATAATGAACTGGTCCATGCCGATGCGGCCAACGATGGGGCGTGGCTCGCCCGCAACCGTAACCCAGGCACCCGAGCCGTTGAGCGCGCGCGGCATCCCGTCGGCGTAGCCCATGGGCACGAGCGCCAGCGTGGTCGCCGCCTCGCACACATGGTTGAAGCCATACGAGACCCCGGTGCCCGCGGGCACGCCGCGCAGCGCAATGATCTCGGAGCGCAGCGTCATTGCGGGGATGAGGCCCAACTGCGCCGAGGTCTTGTCGGCAAAGGGGCTGAGCCCGTAGGCGGTGACCCCCACGCGCACGGCGTTGTAATGGAGGTGCGGAGACGAGAACGTCGCAGCGCTCGCGGCGAGGTGCCGCAGCTCGGGATCAATTCCGGCCTGCCGCAACAGCTCGATTGCCTCGTCGAAGCGTGTGGCCTGCGCGCGGTCGGCTTCGTCCCCGGCGTTCGCGAGGTGGCTGAAGATACCGCGCACACGCACGAGGCCTTCGGCTTCGAGCTCGGCCGCGCGGGCGAAGATCACGGGCCAGTCGTCGGGGCACGAGCCATTGCGGCTAAGCCCCGTATCGACCTTCAGCTGCGCGACAGCTTGGGATCCGCGCTCGGCCGCTGCTGCGCCGAGCCGTTCGAGCTGCTCAAGGGTGCTGACACCGATCTCGATCCCAGCGTCGACGGCTTCCCCGAAGTCGGCGCGCACGCCATGCAGCCAGCACAAGAGTGGGCCGGTCACGCCGGCGTCACGCAGCGCGAGCGCTTCCTCGAGGTCCGCGGTCGCGACGATGGTCGCACCCGCCGCAAAGGCAGCGTTGGCGGTGATCGCGGCCCCGTGACCGTAGCCTCCGGCCTTCACCACCACGATGACGGCCCCGCCGGTCAGCTCGCGCACCCGTCGTACGTTGTGCCGAATGGCGGGAAGCGAGATTTCAGCGACTCGCATGGATCCGGATCTCATGTCTCCTGCTTCCCCTCGGTGCGTTCAACGACCACGAACGCGGTGGCCACTCCCCCATCGTGGGTGAGCGAGACGTGGCTGCGGTCCGCGCCGCGACGGCTTAGCGCTGCCGCGAGCCCGGGCGTCGCGGCGAAGACCGGCGCACGCTCGGGGCCGCGACGAATCTCGAGATCCTGCCAGCTCACACCGTCAGACCCCCCGAGCGCCTTGATGAGCGCCTCCTTCGCGGCGAATCGCGCCGCAAGCGACGGGGTCGACAGCTCACGCTCGGCCTCGGTAAAGAGGCGTGCGCGCAGCGCCGGCGTGCGCTCAAGCTGTCGCTCGAAGCGCGCGATGTCGACGGTGTCGACCCCGATGCCAATAATCACTCGACCGTGACCGACTTCGCGAGGTTGCGGGGCTGATCAACATCGAGCCCCTTCGCGGTGGAGAGCTCGAGCGCGAACCACTGCAGCGGAACCACCTGCAGGATCGGGTCGAACAGCGCGTCCGAGAGCGGGATCCGTACGACGTCGTCCGCGAAGGGCAGCACCGCGGTATCGCCGGTCTCCACGATCGCGATCACGCGGGCGCCGCGGGCGCGGATTTCCTGGATGTTCGACACCACCTTCGCGTGCATGAGCGGCGAGGTGCGGGGGCTCGGCACGAGCACGAACACGGGCTGGCCGTGGTCGATCAGCGCGATCGGGCCGTGCTTCAGCTCGCCCGCCGCGAAGCCCTCGGCGTGGATGTAGGCGATCTCCTTCAGCTTCAGCGCGCCCTCGAGCGCGGCGGGGTAGCCCACGTGGCGGCCGAGGAAGAGCACCGAGCGGGTGTCCGCCATCCAGTGCGCGAGCTGCGCGATCTGCTCGTGGGTCGCGACGGCCTCTGCCATCTTCTCGGGCAGTGCCTCGAACTGGCGCACGGCTTCCGCTTCGTCCTCAGCCGACAGCGTGCCACGCACCTTTCCCAGGTGCAGGCCGATCAGGTACAGCGCCGTGATCTGCGCAACAAACGCCTTCGTCGAGGCCACCGCGACCTCGGGGCCGGCGTGCGTGTAGACCGCAGCATCAGACTCGCGCGGGATCGTGGCCGACTGCGTGTTGCACACCGACACGGTGGTGACGCCGCGCTCGATTGCGTACTTCACAGCCATGAGCGTGTCCATGGTCTCGCCCGACTGGCTCACGGAGATGACCATCGTGCGCTCACTGAGCACGGGATCCCGGTAGCGGAACTCGTGGCTGAGCTGCACCTCAACGGGGATGCGGGCCCACTGCTCAATCGCGTAGGCGCCGATCATGCCGGCGTACGATGCGGTACCGCAGGCGATGATGACAATCCGGTCGACGTTCTGCAGGCGCTCAGCGCCGAGCTCGGTGAGCTCCGGCACCTCGACATGCCCGTCGACGATGCGGCCGCGAATGGTGTTGGCGATCGCCTCGGGCTGCTCGTTGATCTCCTTCGCCATGAAGGACGACCAGCCACCCTTGTCGGCCGCCTCAGCGTCCCACTGCACCTCGTACTCTTCGAACTCCACCTCGGTGCCGTCGAAGTCGGTGATGCGCACACCCTCGGGCGTGATCACGGCGATGTTGTCCTCGTCGACCGCCACGGCGCGACGGGTCGAGGAGACGAATGCCGCGACGTCCGAGCCGAGGAAGTTCTCACCGTCGCCGAGCCCAACGACGAGGGGCGAGTGGTGGCGGGCCGCCACAATCTTGCCTGGCTCGTCGCGATGGGTTGCGAGCAGGGTGAAGGTGCCGTGCAGGCGCTTCACGACCGCACGGAAGGCGGCTTCAAGGTCGCCCGTCGCGGCAACCTCGCGGCCGAGCAGGCCAGCGACCACCTCGGTGTCGGTCTCGCTGAGCAGCTCGATGCCGTCGGCGAGGAGCTCCTCGCGCAGCTCAGCGAAGTTCTCGACGATGCCGTTGTGAATGACCGCGAGCTTGCCCTCGTCACCGAGGTGGGGGTGAGCGTTCTCATCCGTCGGGCCGCCGTGGGTGGCCCAGCGGGTGTGCCCGATGCCCGTGTTGGACGCAGAGACCGGGCTGTCCGCGAGGAGCTCCTCGAGTCGCGCGAGCTTTCCCGAGCGCTTTCGGACGGTCAGACCCCCGTCGTCATCAACCACGGCGATCCCCGCCGAGTCGTAGCCGCGGTACTCCAAACGCCGCAGTCCGTTGATAAGAACGTCGACCGTATCATTTGGGCCGACATATCCGACGATTCCACACATGGCATCAGTTTAATGGCACGATGGGTGGATAATGGCCGAGATCCACTCACCCCAGCAGCCGCTTACACGTCCAATCCCCGTCATCGCCGACGTGGGTGGCGGGGGCACACACCCACAGGAGCCGAGTACGGACACTCAGGCGCTGGTTCGCCCGGAGTTCACTTCGCCCTTCATCGAGATTGGTCGCGACGAGTGGGCCCGCCTTGCGGGCGAGACCCCAATGCCGCTCACCGAGGCGGAGATCGCGGCGTTTCGGGGTCTTGGGGAGCCGCTCGACATGGCCGAGGTCTCCGAGGTGTACCGACCGCTCAGCCGGCTCATCAATCAGTACGCGATCGCTGCGCGCGAAATGCATCAGCGCACGCGCGGTTTTCTGCAGCGCAATGGCGAGCGTCCGAGCCCCTTCGTGATCGGCATCGCGGGCTCGGTCGCCGTGGGCAAGTCGACGGTGGCGCGAATTCTGCGCGACCTCCTCGCGCGCTGGCCGGAGACGCCGAACGTAGAGCTCGTCACGACCGATGGCTTCCTCTATCCGAACGCCGAGCTTGAGCGCCGCGGCATCGGCCACCGCAAGGGCTTCCCGGAGTCGTACGATCGTCGGGCGCTGCTGCGTTTCGTGTCGCAGGTGAAGGCCGGCGTTGCCGAGGTGCGGGTGCCGCACTACAGCCACCTGCTGTACGACATCGTGCCGGACGAGTACACGATGGTGCGTCAGCCCGACATCCTCATTGTCGAGGGCCTCAACGTGCTCCAGCCCGCGTCGATGGAACACCCCCTCGCGGTGAGCGATCTGTTCGACTTCTCGGTGTACGTCGACGCACGCACCTCTGACATCCATCAGTGGTATCGCAACCGTTTCCTCCGGCTCCGCGAGGCCGCGTTCTCGAACCCGAACTCGCATTTCCGCCGCTTTGCGGGCATCGATGACGAGGTCGCGTCGGCGCTCGCCGATGAGTACTGGAACAACATCAACGAGCCGAATCTCATTGAGAACATTCGGCCAACCCGCGCGCGAGCCACCCTCATGCTCCGCAAGGAAGCCAACCACCGGGTGCAGAAGGTGCTGCTCCGCAAGCTATAGGCGCGACGAGTCGGTTCCTTCGGGGGGCGCGTTGCGCGTGCGGCGTGCCCCCGCGAGTACGGCAACGCCGAGCACCGCACACAGCGGGCGGTACCAGCGGTCATCGAGCGCGAGGAAGCGCTTCCCCGCTGGCGGCATTCCGAGCAGCGCGAGTGCGACGTCGCCGCCGAGGGCTGCGCGGCCAAGCAGCGCGACACCGACCAGGCGTCGCCCGCGCACAAGGGCGGTGCTCTCGCCGAACGCGCCGGCGGTCGTCACCGCTGCGACGCCCGCAATGCCTGCAACGGCCGCAGTGGCGCGCCGATCAGGCAGCGCGTTGCGGTTCCCCACGACGGCTTCGGCGAGCTCCTGACGGTTGCGTGCCGGCCAGGTCGAGCCGCTCGCCCATGCCGCGTGCAGCGCGGCGACCGCGCCGAGACCCACACCGCTGACCAGTCGCGAAACACTCCGAAAAGCACTCATGCCCCCACCGTACTCCTCGCGGAGACGATGGGGGCATGAGCTGCGGGGATCCCGATCAGATTGAGTGCTTGGGCCCGTGCGTACTAAACAGCGAGGCGCTCCTTGACGATGGCCGCGAGGTCATCGGCGAGCTTCTGCGCCTGGTCCTCGTGCTGAGCTTCGACCATCACGCGAACGACGGGCTCGGTTCCCGAGGGGCGCAGGAGCACCCGACCCTGGCCTCCCAGCGCGAGCTCGGCCTGGTGCACCGCCTGCTGCAGAACGGCATCGCCGGCAACGCCGGCGCGATCGACACCGCGCACGTTCACGAGTACCTGCGGGTACACGCGCATGCACGTCGCGAGCTCGGCGAGCGTCTTGCCGGTGCGCTTCAGCTCCGCGGCGATGTGGAGCCCCGTGAGGATGCCGTCGCCGGTGGTTGCGTAGTCGCTCATAATGACGTGACCCGACTGCTCGCCGCCAAGCGAGTAGCCGTGCGCATTGATCGCCTCGAGCACGTAGCGGTCGCCCACTCCCGTCTCGACCACGTCGATGCCGTTGTCGGCCATCGCGAGCTTGAGGCCGAGGTTCGACATGACGGTCGCGACGAGCGTGTTCTGCTCAAGCTTGCCGCGTGCCGACATCGAGAGCGCAAGAATCGCCATGATCCGATCGCCGTCAACGACGTTTCCGTCTGCGTCCACCGCGAGGCAGCGGTCCGCATCGCCGTCGTGCGCGATGCCGAGATCGGCGCCGTGCTCGGTGACTGCCGCAATCAGCGGTTCAAGGTGTGTGGAGCCCACACCGTCATTGATGTTGAAGCCATCGGGATCGTTGCCGATCACCGTGACCTTTGCGCCCGCGTCGGTGAACACGTCGGGCGAAATTCCCGCCGCGGCGCCGTGTGCGCAATCGAGCACAACGTGCAGGCCCTCAAGGCTCAGCCCCTCGAGGGTGCCCAGCAGGTGCACGAGGTAGCGGTCCTCCGCGTCGGCAAAGCGCTGAATGCGCCCCACCTCACGGCCGGTCACCGCGATGCTTGGGCGCTCGAGCGCCGCTTCGATCTCGTCCTCGATGTCGTCGGCGAGCTTACGCCCGCCCTCGGCGAAGAACTTGATTCCGTTGTCTGCAGCCGGGTTGTGCGAAGCCGACACCATCACACCGAAGTCGGCGCCCGTGTCTGCGACGAGGTACGCGGCGGCCGGGGTCGGAATCACGCCGGCGTCGAGCACGTCGACACCGGCCGAGGCCAGCCCGGCCGCAACCGCGGCCGAGATGAACTCTCCCGAAACCCGGGGATCGCGGGCAATGACCGCGATAGCACGACGGCTCTCGCTTCGGGCAGAACGCCCGAGAACGAGAGCCGCAGCGTCCGCGAGGTTCAGGGCCAGCTCGGCGGTCACATCGACCCCGGCCAGACCCCGAACCCCGTCGGTGCCAAAAAGGCGTCCCATCGGAAAAGGATTCCGACTTAGCGCTTCGAGTACTGAGGCGCCTTGCGGGCCTTCTTGAGACCAGCCTTCTTGCGCTCCTTGATACGAGCGTCGCGGCTCAGGAAGCCAGCCTTCTTGAGGGTGGGACGGTTGTGCTCAGCGTCGATCTCGTTGAGCGCACGAGCGATCGCGAGGCGCAGCGCACCGGCCTGGCCCGAGGGGCCGCCGCCGACGATGCGAGCGATCACGTCGTACGAGCCACCGAGCTCGAGCACGGTGAAGGGATCCGTGATGAGCTGCTGGTGCAGCTTGTTCGGGAAGTACTCGGCAAGCTCGCGACCGTTGACGGTCATCGTGCCCGAGCCGGGGATGAGGCGCACGCGAGCGATGGCCTGCTTGCGACGGCCAACAGCTGCACCGGGGACGGTGAGTGCCGGGCGGGGCGCCGTGGTGGTGGCCTGCGAGGCCGGGGTCTCGGTGGTGTAGCTCTCGGTGGCCACGGTCTGCTCTTCAGTCACTGTGAAGTCTCTCTCTGAATGTCTCGTTGGGGCGCAGTTACTGCGCGACCTGGCCGAAGGTGTACGGGGTGGGCTGCTGAGCAGCGTGCGGGTGCTCTGCACCCTTGTAGACCTTGAGCTTGCGGAACAGGTCTGCACCGAGGGAGTTCTTCGGCAGCATGCCGCGGATCGCCTTCTCAACGGCGCGCTCGGGGTTCTTCTCGAGCAGCTCGGTGTAGCTCATCGAGCGGAGGCCGCCCGGGTAACCCGAGTGGCGGTAGGCCTTCTTGTTCGCTGCCTTGTTGCCCGTGAGGACCACCTTGTCAGCGTTCACAACGATGACGTAGTCGCCCATGTCCATGTGGGGAGCGAACGTCGTCTTGTGCTTGCCGCGAAGCAGGGCTGCGGCGTGCGATGCCAGACGGCCGAGCACCACGTCTGTTGCGTCGATGACGATCCAGTCGTGCTTCTGCTCAGCGGCCTTCGGCGAATAAGTGCGAGTCACTATCGTGCTGCTTTCTGTCGAATTGGAGGTGTTTCGTGAATCCCACTCCGCTGCCCGGTCCCCGGAGGGTGCCAGAGCGATGGAGGGCTCAACAAATCGGATGCTTACGCACCAAGGATCAACTTTAGCACACGCGGGGTTCATCCACTGCCGGGCCGGGAGCCGCTCCCCGCCAAGCAGAGAGCTACTCGCCGCCGAGGGGGTCGCGCCGGGCGCGGGTTTGCTCGGCGCGCGCTGCAAGGTCGGCGTCCGCCGGGTACGCGATCTCTTCAAGGGACAGCCCGTGCGCCGGCATCACCGTGAAGCGGCTGCTGCGTGCCCGGGCATCGCGAAGTGCCACGAATTCTTCCTCGGAGATGCGTCCGCTCCCCACCGCCACCACGGCACCAACAGTTGCGCGCACCATCGAGTGGCAGAAGGCATCTGCCTCGATGCGGGCGGCGTACGCGCCGTCATCGGTGCGTCGCCACTCGAAGGAGAGCAGATCCCGCACCGCGGTGGCGCCCTCCCGCGCCTTGCAGAACGTGGTGAAATCATTGAGGCCGAGCAGCTCATCCGCGGCGCGCTGCATCACCTCGAGATCGAGCGTGTGGGCAAGCTCTGCGGTGAAGCGCGCTGTGAGCGGGTCTCGGCGGGCGGCATCGTCGCGCAGGCGGTACTCGTAGCGGCGGCGCAGCGCCCCGAAGCGCGCATCGAAGGCGCCGGGCACGACGCGCACCGAGTGCACCGCGATATCGCTCGCCCCGCGCTTCAGCACACCATTCAGCTTCCGAGCACGCAGGCGCGCAAGCTCCGCCTCGCTGCGCTCTGACGCGGCCCGGCCACCCCATTTCTCGAGCTGTTCTGCGGTCACATCGAGGTGCGCCACCTGGCCGCGCGCGTGCACGCCAGCATCGGTGCGCCCGCCAACCGTCAAGCGCGGCTCAGACACCCGAAGCAGCACTCCGAGCGCGCGCTCGAGTTCCCCCTGCACCGTGCGCAGGCCCGGCTGCGCCGCCCAGCCTGCAAAATCCGTCCCGTCGTACGCCAGGTCGAGGCGCACGCGCACGGTGGGGGTTTCTGGTTCGGTGCTCACCCCTCGATCCTGCCAGACCTACGACGGGCCCGCGCCGCCCAGGCACGCGGCGTACACTGGACGGCATTGCCCGCGACGCCCAGCGCGCGGCCGAAAGCCTTCTTCTATGACCTCAGCACTGCCACGCACCCCAGCTCAGCCCGGCCGTTTCGGCGGGCTCGATGGCCTGCGCGCAATCGCCGTGGGGCTCGTGCTGATCTACCATTTCTTCCCGCACGCGCTGCCGGGGGGCTTCCTCGGCGTCGACATCTTCTTCGCGATCAGCGGCTTCCTCATCACCTCGCTGCTGCTGCGCGAGGTAGAGCTGCGCGGCGGTATTCGCCTCGGCGCGTTCTGGCGTCGCCGCGCACGCCGCCTCCTTCCCGCGCTCGGGCTCGTACTGCTTGTCTGTTCCTCGCTTGCACTCCTCATCGGCGGGGACATTCTGGTGGGTCTCGGCCGGCAGATCACGGGGACCGCATTCTTTGTGAGCAACTGGGTGTTCATCGCGAATGGCGCCGATTACTTCGCGCGCGATACCCCCGAGCTCTTCCGCAACACCTGGTCGCTTTCCATCGAGGAGCAGTTCTACATCCTGCTCCCCCTGCTCGTCATCGCGCTGCTGCGCCTCCGCGGCCGCAGCAGCCGCGCGGTGCTGCTCACCCTGCTCGGGATCGCCTCCGCCGCGCTCATGGTGATGCTGTCCCAGCAGGGGGCCGATCCCACTCGGATTTACTTCGGTTCAGACACCCACACCTTCGGGCTGTTCTGGGGCGCTGCGCTCGCCACACTTGTGCACCCGCGCCGAGGTGCGGAGTCGCCCGCGCCGCTCCGTCGCAGCCAACAGGTGCTGCTCGGCGCACTCGCACTCTCTGCGCTCGGAGTGATCGCGTGGCTCGCCTGCACGCTTCCCGAGGGCAGTCCGCAGAGCTTCGAGGGCGGCTTCCAGCTCGCGATCATCGCGGCTCTGGCACTCGTGTGGGCGGTGACGCGCAACGGCGCCGCGATTGGACGCGCCCTCGATGTGGCCCCGCTCCGCTGGGTCGGTGAGCGCTCGTACGGCATCTATCTATGGCACTGGCCCCTGCTCATCATCGTGACGGCGGCGCTGGGCGCTGCGGGTAATCCCTGGAGTATCGCGCTCATTGCGGGTGGCGCGACGATCGTCGCAGCCACCCTCTCCTACCGCTTTGTTGAACAGCCGGTGCGCCGTTTCGGGCTGCGCCGTTCACTGCGTCTCGCGTTCCGCCCGTCTGCGTACACACCCAAACAGCGCGGTGTCACGATCGCGCTGGGCGCGGTCCTCCTGTTGACGCTGCCCGCCACCGCACTCGCCATCGCGCGTGCGCCCGAGCAGACCTCCGCTGCCGCGGCGATTGCCCGCGGGCAGGAGGCGGCGGATGCCTCTGCGCAGAACTCCGCCGACGAAGCAGATCGCAAGGACTCGCCGAGCGACGGCGCGAAGGATTCAGAGGCGCCGACGGACAGCACGGACCAGAAGGACCAGAAGGACCCCAAGGGCCAGAAGGGCCCCAAGCTCCCTCCGGGCCCGCTCGTGCCGCGTGGGGACAGCATCAGCGCGCTGGGTGACTCGGTGATGCTCGCAAGCCTTCCAGAGCTCGAGACCGCGCTCCCCGGCATCGAGATTGACGCCGCAGTGTCGCGCGGCATGGGCGTGGGCGTCGAGCTGGCAGACGAGTGGGCGGCGAGCGGCCGCCTGCGCCCGTTCCTCGTGGTCGGCCTCGGTACGAACGGTCCCGTTGCTCCCGAGGATCTCGACGCCATCTACCGCACGGCCGGTGACAGGCCGATCGTGCTCGTCAACGCGCACGCCGACCGCGACTGGATCCCCGGAGTGAACGAAGAGCTGACACGCTTCGCTCGGGATCACCGGGGCGTCGTGGTGGCCGACTGGACCGGCGCAGTGACCGGAGTGCCTGACGCGCTCGCCGGCGACGACATCCACCCGAACCCGAGCGGCGGCGAGATCTACGCAGACTCGGTCAAGCGGGCCCTCGAGGAATTGCAGTCCCCCGGTGAGGCGCGCGGCTTCGCGCTCCCCCGCCGCTAGGCGCTCCCGCTCTCTCCCCGCCCCGCGAATCGGGGTCACTTGGGCAGGGTGTCGCGAAGCCCGGCACAGCGACACCCTGCCCAAGTGACCCCGATTCGCCGAGAGCGCGGGGAGCCCAGGCCGGGAAACAGCAGAACGCCCCGCCGATCCGAAGATCGACGGGGCGTTCAGTGCGTGAGGCGAGAGTTACTCGGCCTTCTCCTCGGCGGGAGCCTCGGTTGCCTCGGCAGCCTCAGCGGCCTCCTCGACGACCTCGGTGGTCTCCTCGGCCGGAGCCTCGACGACCTTCTCAGCCTTGGGCTCAGCCTTGGCGGCCTTCACCTTGGGCTGCACCGGCTCGAGCACGAGCTCGATGACTGCCATGGGAGCGTTGTCGCCCTTGCGGTAGCCGGTCTTGATGATGCGGGTGTAGCCACCCTCGCGGTTCTCGACGAGCGGCGCGATCTCCGTGAAGAGCTCGTGAACAACCGACTTGTCGAGGATCTGACGCATCACGCGACGGCGTGCGTGCAGGTCACCACGCTTCGCGAACGTGACGAGGCGCTCGGCCACGGGCTGCAGGCGCTTTGCCTTGGTCTCCGTGGTCTGGATGCGCTTGTGCTCGAAGAGCTGCGCAGCCATCTGGTTGAGCATCAGGCGCTCGTGAGCGGGGCCGCCTCCGAGGCGGGGGCCCTTGTTAGGCTTCGGCATTGTTTACTCCAGTAAGTTTACGATCGGGTCGAGGTCGACGGATCGTGAATTAGTTGTTGTCGTCTTCGTAGCTGTAGAACTGCGCACCGTCGAAGCCGGGCACGGCGTCCTTCAGCGACAGTCCCATCTCGGTGAGCTTGTCGCGCACCTCGAAGACGGACTTCTGGCCGAAGTTCCGGATGTTCATCAGCTGAGCCTCGGAGAGCGCAACGAGCTCGCTCACCGTGTTGATGCCCTCACGCTTGAGGCAGTTGTAGCTGCGCACCGACAGGTCGAGGTCCTCGATCGGGATCGAGAGCTCGCCCTCCGTGACCACCTCAACCGGCGCGGGGCCGATCTCGACGCCCTCGGCAGCGGTGTTGAGCTCGCGCGCAAGCCCGAAGAGCTCGACCAGGGTCGAACCAGCCGACGCGATCGCGTCGCGGGGGCTGATGGCGGGCTTCGTCTCAACGTCAACGACGAGACGATCGAAGTCGGTGCGCTCACCGGCACGCGTGGCTTCCACGCGGTAGGTGACCTTGAGCACCGGCGAGTAGATCGAATCAACGGGGATCCGGCCAACCTCGGCGTCTTCGTTGCGGTTCTGAGCGGCCGAAACGTAGCCACGGCCACGCTCGATCGTCAGCTCGAGCTCAAACTGCGCCGAGTCGCTGAGCGTCGCGATGACGAGCTCAGGGTTGTGCACCTCAACACCAGCGGGTGCGGAGATGTCGGCAGCGGTGACCTCGCCTGCGCCGGTCTTGCGCAGGTAGGCGGTGATGGGCTCATCGTGCTCGCTCGAGACGACAAGGTCCTTGATGTTGAGGATGATCTCAGTAACGTCCTCGGTCACGCCCGCAATGGTCGTGAACTCGTGGGCAACGCCCTCGAAGCGGACGCTCGTAACTGCGGCGCCGGGGATCGACGACAGCAGCGTGCGACGCAGCGAGTTGCCGAGCGTGTAGCCGAAGCCAGGCTCAAGCGGTTCGATTGCGAAGCGCGAACGGTACTCGGAGATCGACTCCTCGGTCAGAGTGGGTCGCTGTGCAATGAGCAAGGTGTGTGGTCCTTTCGCTGGAGTCCGCTATATGACTCATGCGGTATCGGGAATGAGGTGTGTCCTCTGTGCACCCGAGACCCGGAAAACCAGGTCTCGGCGCCTTCCCGGCGAGGCGGGGAACCCACCGCGCCGGGAAGTAGCGCAAGCTCCTTAAACGCGACGGCGCTTCGGGGGGCGGCAGCCGTTGTGCGTCTGCGGGGTGACGTCGTTGATCGACCCCACCTCGAGGCCGGCAGCCTGCAGCGAGCGGATTGCGGTCTCGCGGCCCGAGCCGGGACCCTTCACGAAGACGTCAACCTTCTTCATGCCGTGCTCCTGCGCCTTGCGGGCAGCAGACTCAGCAGCGAGCTGAGCGGCGAAGGGCGTCGACTTGCGCGAGCCCTTGAAGCCCACGCCGCCGGAGGAAGCCCAGCTGATCACGGCACCGGTGGTGTCGGTGATCGAAACGATCGTGTTGTTGAACGTCGACTTGATGTGGGCCTGGCCCACGACCACGTTCTTCTTGTCCTTGCGACGCGGCTTGCGAGCCGCCGTCTTTGGTGCAGCCATTGAGTATTCTCCTGAAAAGCTTTATGTGATGGTCGAGAGGACCGGCTATTACTTCTTCTTGCCGGCGACGGTGCGCTTCGGGCCCTTGCGGGTACGAGCGTTCGTCTTGGTGCGCTGACCATGCACGGGCAGGCCCTTGCGGTGACGGAGGCCCTGGTAGCTTCCGATCTCAACCTTGCGGCGGATATCGGCGGCGACCTCACGGCGGAGGTCACCCTCAACCTTGAAGTTGCCCTCAATGTAGTCACGGAGCGCGACGAGCTGATCGTCGGTGAGGTCCTTGACGCGGATGTTGCCATCGATGCCGGTGTCGGCGAGCGTCTTCAGCGCGGAAGTGCGCCCAACGCCGTAGATGTAGGTGAGTGCAATCTCAACGCGCTTGTCGCGTGGGATATCGACTCCTGCGAGACGTGCCATGTGTGGCTCTCCTTGCGGTAGTGGAGGTATTTCGCGCATCGGGGGTTCGGGCCTCCACCCCGAGGTGTCCCCCGGCCACTCAGTAGCCGGGTTCTTCGATGCGCTGGATCAGATATTCAGTTGTGTGCTCTGCGAGACCGCCGAGCGACAGGGACTTAGCCCTGGCGCTGCTTGTGACGGGGGTTGCTCTTGCAGATCACCATGACGCGGCCGTGGCGGCGGATGACCTTGCAGTGATCGCAGATCGGCTTGACGCTGGGATTAACCTTCATGATGTTTCCTTCGCGGAGTTCGCTGTCCTCGTACAGCCGGGATGCCGGCTGCCGTTACTTTCCAGCAGCCCCTACTTGTAGCGGTAGACGATGCGGCCGCGGGTCAGATCGTAGGGCGTCAGCTCCACAATCACGCGGTCCCCGGGGAGAATGCGGATGTAGTGCTGGCGCATCTTGCCCGAGATGTGGGCGAGAACCTTGTGTCCGTTGGTCAGCTCGACGCGGAACATCGCGTTCGGCAGAGCCTCGACAACCTGTCCCTCGATCTCGATGACGCCGTCTTTTTTCGCCATAGCCTCACTATCGCTTGCGTAGGATGTACTGGTCTTGCGAATGCCAAGCGCCCGCTTTCGCGAACACGAAAACAGGCGCAAAGCACCAAATGTCAAGAGTACTCGCCGATCGGGCGTTTGTAAAGTTGCGGAAACAGTTCCGCCCCGCGGCGCGCAAACTGCGCGGACACGGGGCGGAGCGAGCGGGCGAAGCCCAGAGCCAGCGGCTCGGACGGCCCGATCCTTTTCTATGGAATCGGTACGGGCGTGATGCCGAGCGGCACAAGGCCGCTCGCCCCACCGTCGGCGGCGGTGAGCACCCAGATTCCGTCGGCGTGCACCGCAACCGAGTGCTCCCACTGGGCACTCATCGAGCCGTCGGCGATCGTGACGGTCCAGTCGTCGTCCTCAATATCGGTGTCAATGCCACCTGCGGAGATGATCGGTTCGATTGCCACGACGAGGCCAGGCTTCACCTCCGGCCCGCGCGGGCGGACCGGGACATTGAAGACCGGCGGATCCTCGTGCATGCTGCGTCCGATGCCGTGCCCGATGTAATCCTCGAGCACCCCAAAGTCGCTGTTCGCACGCACGTAGCTGGAGACGGCCTCTCCCACCTCGTTCAGGTGCTTCGCCGTCGCGAGCCGGGCGATACCGCGCCACATGGCCTGCTCCGTCACGTCACTGAGCTTCTGGTTCGCTGCCGTCAGCTCCGGACGAGCATGATCTGGCAGGGTCACCGTGATCGCGGTATCTGAGTGCCAACCATCAATCACTGCGCCAACATCGAGCGATGCGATGTCACCGGGCGCGAGTGGACGGTCACCAGGGATCGCGTGGACCACCTGATCATTCACGTTCGCGCAGATCGTGTGACGGTAGCCGGGCTCCAACATGAAGTTGGGCGCACCGCCTCGCGAACGAATCGCGTCTTCCGCGATCGCGTCAAGCTCCAGGGTGGTGATGCCCGGGCGCACGGCCTCCCGCATCGCCGCAATCGCGGCGGCGGCAGCGAGGCCAGGCTCAACCATCAACCGCAGTTGGGCCGGCGACTTGTAGATCGAGCGGCGCAACAATCCCCGACGAGCCACGACCTAGCGACCCGCCTTCGCTGCGAGCTGGGCATCGAGGCCCGATGCGATGCGCTCGGCGACCTCTTCGACGCTGCCGAGGCCATCAACCGAGACCAGGATCCCGCGCTCCGAGAACAGCTCGACGAGCGGTGCGGTCTGCTCCGCGTACACGTCCTGGCGATGACGAATGACCTCTTCGGTGTCGTCCGCACGACCCTCGAGCTCCGCGCGCTTCAGTAGACGAGCAACGACCGCGTCGGTGTCGACCTCGAGCAGCACCACGGCGTCGAGGGCATCGCCCTCGATCATGCCGTCGAGCGCGTGCACCTGCTCAACATTGCGGGGGTAACCATCGAGCAGGAAGCCGCCGGCGGCGTCAGCCTGGGCGAGGCGATCTGCAACGATCTCGTTGGTCAGCGAGTCGGGAACGAGCTCGCCGCGCTCAATGATTGCCTGGACCTGCTGGCCAAGCTCCGTACCGCCCTTGATGTTGGCGCGGAAGATGTCGCCCGTCGAGATGGCGGGAACGCCGAAGCGCTCAGCGATCTGAGCGGCCTGGGTGCCCTTGCCGGCCCCGGGAGGGCCGATGATGAGGAGGCGTGTGGTGGTTTCCGTCACTTGAGGAGCCCTTCGTAGTGGCGCTGCTGCAGCTGTGCGTCAATCTGCTTCACCGTCTCGAGGCCAACGCCCACGATGATGAGGATCGACGAGCCGCCGAACGGGAAGTTCTGGTTGGCGCCGAAGAACGACAGCGCAATCAGCGGGATGAGCGCGATGAGACCGAGGTAGAGCGAACCAGCGCTCGTAATCCGGGTCAGCACGTAGTTGAGGTACTCGGCCGTCGGGCGGCCGGCGCGGATCCCCGGGACGAAGCCGCCGTACTGCTTCATGTTGTCTGCGACCTCCTCCGGGTTGAAGGTGATCTGCACGTAGAAGAAGGTGAAGCCGATCGTCAGCAGGAAGAAGACCAGCATGTAAAGCGGCTGATCGCCCATCACGAGGTTGTTCTGCACCCAGACGACCCAGGGCTTCGGATCCTCGCCAATCTGCGGCTGGTTGAACTGCGTAATGAGGGCGGGGAGGTAGAGAATCGCCGATGCGAAGATCACGGGGATCACGCCCGCCATGTTCACCTTGATCGGGATGTAGGTGCTCGAGCCACCATAGGTGCGGCGGCCGACCACGCGCTTGGCGTACTGCACCGGGATGCGGCGCTGCGACTGCTCGACGAACACCACGGCAGCGACGACCAGGAGCCCAACGAGTAGCACCAGGAAGAAGACCTCCCAGCCCTTCGACTCCTTGATGACCCACATGCCAGCGGGGAAGGTCGCCGAGATCGACGTGAAGATAAGGAGCGACATGCCGTTGCCGATGCCGCGCTCGGTGATGAGCTCACCGAACCACATGATGAGGCCGGTACCGGCGGTCATCGTCATGATCATGATGAGGATCGCCCACCACTCCTGCGACACGAGGTTCTGGCAGGCCTGGTTCGCCGAGGCGCCGAACAGCTGACCCGAGCGTGCCACCGTGATGAGCGTGGTCGACTGCAGGATCGCGAGCGCGATGGTGAGGTAACGCGTGTACTGCGTCAGCTTCGCCTGGCCAGCCTGGCCCTCCTTGTGCAGTGCCTCGAAGTGAGGGATCACCACGCGGAGCAGCTGGGTAATGATGGACGCCGTAATGTACGGCATGATTCCGAGCGCGAAGATCGAGAGCTGCAGCAGCGCACCGCCGCTGAACAGGTTGATCATGTCGTACAGCCCGGAGGTGCCCTGTGCCTGGTTCGCGATCAGACAGGCCTGCACGTTGTTGAAGTCAACGAACGGGGCGGGGATGAACGATCCGAGCCGGAAGAGCGAAACAATCGCGAGCGTAAAGACGATCTTTCGCCGCAGATCGGGTGTCCGAAAGATCCGTCCGATAGCGCTGAACAAAAGCTGCCTCCTGGGGGCGTCGTACGGGGCCGTCGCCTGACGACGAGAACCAATTGCTCCAGCCTACACGCTGTGCGGGCTGCCTCACCAATATCCGGGCCATTCTTGAACGCCCGGAGACAAAAAAACGGGGGCGGTGGCCCGGCATTTCTGCCGTTCCACCGCCCCCGCGGTTCGAGCTCAGCTCGAGGAAGTCAGGATCCGAGAGGGATCCTTACTTGACCTCTCCGCCAGCTGCGACGATCTTCTGCTCAGCCGAGCTGGAGACCTTGTCCACCGAAACGGTGAGCTTGACCTGGATGTCGCCGTTGCCCAGCACCTTGACGGGCTGGTTCTTGCGGACGGCACCCTTGGCCACGAGATCCTCGATCGTGACGTCGCCACCCTGGGGGTAGAGCTCAGCGAGCTTGGCAACGTTGACGACCTGGTACTCGGTGCGGAACGGGTTCTTGAACCCGCGCAGCTTCGGGGTGCGCATGTGCAGCGGCATCTGCCCACCCTCGAAGCCAGCCTTGACCTGGTAACGGGCCTTGGTGCCCTTGGTGCCGCGACCAGCGGTCTTACCCTTGGACGCCTCGCCACGACCCACGCGGGTCTTGGCCTTCTTCGAGCCGGGTGCGGGGCGAAGGTGGTGAGCCTTCAGCACCTGCTCGCGCTCCTCGTTCTTCTCGCTCATGCGTCGATCTCCTCAACCTCTACCAGGTGAGCAACGGCGCGAACGTAGCCGCGGTTGGCCTTGGTGTCCTCGCGAACGACCGACTGGCCGATCTTCTTGAGGCCGAGGCTCCGCAGCGTGTCACGCTGGTTCTGCTTCTCGCTGATAACGGACTTCGTCTGCGTAATCTTCAGGCTCTTCGCCATTACGCACCTGCCTTTGCCTTCGCGGCAGCGTCGGCCGCAGCCTTCGCCTCAGCGCGCACAATGCGAGCCGGGGCGACGCGGTCGAAGTCAAGGCCACGGCGAGCTGCAACGGAGCGGGGCTCCTCAAGCAGCTGCAGCGCCTCAACGGTCGCGTGCACGATGTTCAGGGTGTTCGACGAACCGAGCGACTTGCTCAGCACGTCGTGGATGCCGGCGCACTCAAGCACGGCGCGGACGGGGCCACCGGCGATAACACCGGTACCTGCCGCTGCGGGGCGGAGGAGCACCACACCGGCTGCTGCCTCACCCTGCACCGGGTGCGGGATGGTGCTGCCAACGCGGGGCACGCGGAAGAAGTTCTTCTTGGCCTCCTCGACACCCTTAGCGATGGCGAGAGGCACCTCCTTCGCCTTGCCGTAGCCGACGCCAACGGTGCCGTTGCCATCGCCCACCACGACGAGCGCGGTGAAGCTGAAGCGACGGCCGCCCTTGACGACCTTGGAGACGCGGTTGATGGTGACGACGCGCTCGAGGAACTGGCTCTCGTTGCGATCACGGCCGCCGCGCTCGCCACGGGTGCCGCGGTCGCGGCTCCCCCGACGCTGCTCGCGGGGCTCGTTGCGGTGATCCGCGCCCTGGGCCTCGGTGGCCGAGGACTCAGCGGTCTGGGTCTCTGCGGACACTTCCTGCTCCTTCGTTTCCTTGCTCACAGGGTCAGCCCCCCTTCGCGAGCGCCATCGGCGATCGCTGCAACACGGCCGGCGTACTTGCTGCCGCCACGGTCGAAGACGACTGCCTCAACGCCAGCGCTCTTCGCACGCTCGGCGACGAGCTCGCCAACCTTGCGGGCCTTTGCCGTCTTGTCGCCCTCGTGAGCGCGGAGATCGGCTTCCATGGTCGACGCCGACGCGAGGGTGATGCCCTTCGAGTCGTCAACAACCTGAACGAAGACGTGACGCGACGAGCGGGTCACCACGAGACGGGGACGGAGCTCCGTGCCGACAATCTTCTTGCGCAGGCGGGCGTGACGGCGCACACGCGCAGCCGAACGACCCTTTGCACGGGTGATGTTAGCGGCCATGGTTACTTACCAGCCTTTCCAGCCTTGCGGCGAACGTTCTCGCCCGCGTAGCGGATGCCCTTGCCCTTGTAGGGCTCCGGCTTCTTCAGCTTGCGGATGTTCGCAGCGGCCTCGCCGACCGCCTGCTTGGAGATCCCGCTCACGGTGATCTTGGTGTTGCCCTCAACAGCGAGCGTGATGCCCTCAGGAGCGTCAACGAGCACCGGGTGCGAGAAGCCGAGCGCCAGCTCGAGGCCCGCGCCCTTCTGCTGCACGCGGTAGCCGGTGCCGACGACCTCGAGCTGCTTGGAGTAGCCCTCGGTGACACCAATGATGTTGTTGTTGATGAGCGTGCGGGTCAGGCCGTGCAGCGCTCGGGAGTCGCGCTCGTCGTCGGGACGAGAGACCACAACCTGGCCCTCCTCGACAGCAACGCGGATGGGCTCAGCAACGACGAGCGAGAGCTCGCCCTTCGAACCCTTGACCGTGACCTTCTGGCCCTCGATCTTGACGTCTACACCACCGGGAACGGTGATGGGAAGCTTACCAATACGTGACATGACGGCTTACCACACGTAAGCGAGGACTTCCCCGCCAACGCCCTTCTGGTCAGCCTCGCGGTCGGTCAGGAGACCGGAGGACGTGGACAGGATCGCGATGCCGAGGCCACCGAGCACGCTCGGGATCTCGGTCGAGCGTGCGTACACCCGGAGACCGGGCTTGGACACGCGCTTGATGCCCTCGATGGAGCGCTCGCGGTTCGGGCCGTACTTCAGGGACATGGTGAGGGTCGTGCCGACGCGTGCGTCCTCGACCTTCCAGTCCTTGATGTAGCCCTCGCGCTTGAGGATCTCCGCGATCCGCACCTTCAGCTTGGAGCCGGGGAGCGAAACGTCGTCATGATGCGCAGAGTTGGCGTTGCGCAGCCGGGTCAGCATATCTGCGACCGGATCAGTCATCGTCATGAGTGACTCTTCTTTCTCGCCTGGTATCACGCACCGTTACACGGAGCGCGACCTGGGTGACATGCGGATGGGGTGCCCGGGGAATCCCCCGGGCACCCGCACCGCTTGGACTATTTAGTTGTCAGTCTTGAACGGGAAGCCAAGTGCGCGAAGCAGCGCACGGCCCTCGTCGTCCGACTTAGCGGTGGTCACGACAGTGATGTCGAAGCCACGCACGCGGTCAATCTTATCCTGATCGATCTCGTGGAACACACTCTGCTCGGTCAGACCGAAGGTGTAGTTGCCGTTGCCATCGAACTGCTTGGGCGAAAGTCCGCGGAAATCGCGGATACGCGGCAGTGCGAGGTTGATGAGACGATCAAGGAATTCCCACGCGCGGTCACCACGGAGGGTGACGTGCGCGCCGATGGCCTGGCCCTCACGCAGCTTGAACTGCGCGATGGACTTGCGGGCCTTCGTGACCATGGGCTTCTGGCCGGTGATCTTCACGAGGTCGGCAATTGCGCCCTCGATCACCTTGCTGTCGCGAGCTGCCTCACCAACACCAGTGTTCACGACGACCTTGACGACGCCGGGAACCTGCATGATGTTCGAGTAGCTGAACTCCTCGCGGAGCTGCTCGACGATCTCGCCGCGGTACTTCTCCTTGAGGCGGGGCTGGATCTTGGTCTCAGACATTAGAGGTCCTTCCCAGACGACTTGGCGTAGCGCACGCGGACGGTCTTCTTGACGCCATCCTTCTCGACCTCTTCGACGCGGAAACCAACGCGAGTCGGCTTCTTCGTCTCGGGGTCGACAACTGCGACGTTCGAGATGTGGATCGGGGCCTCGACGGTCTCGATCCCACCCTCGCGGGTGCCACGCTCGGACTGGCCGACGCGGACGTGCTTCGTCACGAAGTTGACGCCCTCGACGATCACACGGTCGGTCTCGGTGAAGACCTCGATGACCTTGCCCTGCTTGCCCTTGTAGCCGCCGCGATCCTGCGACGGACCCGTGATGACCTCGACGAGGTCACCCTTCTTGATCTTCTGGCCCATAGGACTAGATCACCTCCGGTGCGAGCGAGACGATCTTCATGAAGCGCTTGTCGCGCAGCTCACGACCGACCGGCCCGAAGATACGGGTGCCGCGGGGCTCCCCGTCTGCCTTGAGAATGACGGCAGCGTTCTCGTCGAAGCTGATGTACGAGCCATCAACGCGACGGGTCGACTTGCGCGTGCGAACGATGACGGCCTTGACGACCTCACCCTTCTTCACGTTGCCGCCGGGGATTGCGTCCTTCACGGTTGCAACGATCGTGTCGCCGAGACCGGCGTAACGACGTCGCGAGCCACCGAGGACGCGAATCGTGAGCAACTCCTTGGCGCCGGTGTTATCGGCAACCTTGAGTCGGGATTCCTGCTGAATCACTTGTTACTCCTTCAATCAGTAAGCCGCGAGGGCTTACTTCGCCTTCTCGAGGATCTCGACCAGACGCCAGCGCTTCGAAGCGCTCAGCGGGCGGGTCTCGTGGATGAGCACGAGATCGCCGATGCCGGCGGTGTTCTGCTCGTCGTGGGCCTTCACCTTCGACGAACGGCGCATGACCTTGCCGTAGAGCGGGTGCTTCACGCGGTCCTCGACCTCGACGACGATGGTCTTATCCATCTTGTCGCTGACGACGTAGCCACGGCGAGCCTTACGGTAGCCGCGCTGTTCCTTCTCGACCTCAGCCATTCTTAGGCCTCCTTCGTCTCAGCGGCGGCGTCCGCCTGCTCGGTCTTCTTGGTGCTCTTCTTCGCCTTGGCGGGAGCAGTCTCGGCAGCGGGGGTGACCCGAATGCCGAGCTCACGCTCGCGGAGCACCGTGTAGATGCGCGCGATATCGCGCTTCACCTGGCGCACACGACCGTGGCTTTCCAGCTGGCCGGTGGCCGACTGGAATCGCAGGTTGAAGAGCTCACCCTTTGCCTTCTTGAGCTCTTCGGCCAGACGCTCGTTCTCGAACGAGTCGAGCTCCGTGATGGCCAGTTCCTTGGTACCGATCGCCATTACGCGTCGCCCTCCTCGCGCTTGATAATACGGGCCTTGAGCGGCAGCTTGTGGATGGCGCGGGTCAGCGCCTCACGTGCGAGCTGCTCATCGACGCCGGCGACCTCAAAGAGGACGCGGCCCGGCTTGACGTTGGCCACCCACCACTCGGGCGAACCCTTACCGGAACCCATGCGGGTTTCCGCAGGCTTCTTGGTGAGGGGACGGTCGGGGTAGATGTTGATCCACACCTTGCCACCACGCTTGATGTGACGGGTCATCGCGATACGAGCGGACTCGATCTGACGGTTGGTCACGTAGGCGGGGGTCAGTGCCTGGATACCGAACTCACCGAAGGCGACGGTGTTGCCGCCCTTGGACTGGCCGCTGCGGCTGGGGTGGTGCTGCTTGCGGTACTTGACTCGACGAGGAATCAGCATGCTTACTTCTCCGCTCCTGCTGCAGCGGGTGCAGCCTCGGCCTGAGCGCCACGGGGCGCACGGCGGCGGTCGCCACGGTCGCGAGACGGCTTCTGGGCCGCCTGCTCGCGAGCGAGTTCCTTGTTGGTGAGGTCACCCTTGTAGATCCAGACCTTCACGCCAATGCGGCCGAAGGTGGTCTTCGCCTCGTAGAAGCCGTAGTCGATGTTCGCGCGGAGCGTGTGCAGCGGCACGCGACCCTCACGGTAGAACTCCGAACGGCTCATCTCGGCGCCGCCAAGACGGCCGGAGACCTGGATACGGATGCCCTTGGCACCGGCGCGCTGAGCACCCTGCAGGCCCTTACGCATTGCGCGGCGGAAAGCCACGCGCGCAGCGAGCTGCTCGGCGATGCCCTGTGCGACGAGCTGAGCGTCAGCCTCGGGGTTCTTGACCTCAAGGATGTTCAGCTGGATCTGCTTGCCCGTGAGCTTCTCGAGGTCAGCGCGGATGCGCTCAGCCTCGGCGCCACGGCGGCCGATCACGATGCCGGGACGCGCCGAGTGGATGTCCACGCGGACGCGATCGCGGGTGCGCTCGATCTCCACGCGGGACACGCCCGCACGATCGAGCTGCTTCGTCAGGTGCTGGCGGATCTTGATGTCCTCGGCCAGGTAGTCAGCATAACGCTGACCCTTCTTGGTCGAGTCCGAGAACCAACGCGAGACGTGGTCAGTGGTGATCCCGAGGCGGAAGCCGTAGGGATGAATCTTCTGGCCCATTTACTTGGCTCCCTTCTTCGCGGACTGGAGCTCATCGGCCGTCTGCAGAACGACGGTGATGTGGCTGGTCCGCTTGTTGATCCGGAACGCACGGCCCTGCGCGCGGGGGCGGAAACGCTTGAGCGTCGTGCCCTCGTCGACGTAGGCGCGAGCGATGACCAGCTCGTCCTCGTTGAGACGCAGGTTCTCCGCGTCGGCCTTCACCCGGGCGTTCGCGATCGCCGAAGCGACCAGCTTGAACACGGGCTCAGCGGCAGCCTGGGGGGCGAACTTCAGGATGGCAAGTGCCTCCTGAGCGTTCTTCCCGCGAACCAGGTCAACAACGCGACGGGCCTTCTGGGGGGTGATGCGGATCTGACGCACGCGTGCGGTCGATTCCACCATTTCTCTCTCCTCCTTCACGTCGCCGCTTAGCGGCGACGGCCCTTCTTGTCGTCCTTCACGTGACCGCGGAAGGTACGAGTGGGCGCAAACTCGCCCAGCTTGTGACCGACCATGGTCTCCGTTACGAACACGGGAATGTGCTTGCGACCGTCGTGCACTGCGATGGTGTGACCCAGCATTGCGGGGATGATCATCGAGCGGCGCGACCAGGTCTTGATCACGTTCTTGGTGCCAGCTTCGTTCTGGACAACCACCTTGTTCAGCAGGTGGTTATCGACGAAGGGGCCCTTCTTGAGACTACGAGGCATCTTCTATTCTCCTACCCGCCGACTAACGCTTCTTGCCAACATTGCGGCGACGCACAATGAGCTTGTCGCTTTCCTTGTTCGGACGGCGCGTACGGCCTTCCTTCTGGCCCCAGGGGCTGACCGGGTGACGGCCACCCGAGGTGCGGCCTTCGCCACCACCGTGCGGGTGATCAACCGGGTTCATGACAACACCGCGGACGGTCGGGCGGACGCCCTTCCAGCGCATACGGCCAGCCTTGCCCCAGTTGATGTTCGACTGCTCGGCGTTGCCGACCTCGCCGATGGTCGCGCGGCAGCGCGCATCGACGTTGCGGATCTCGCCCGAGGGGAGACGCAGCTGAGCGTAGGGGCCGTCCTTCGCAACGAGGCGAACGGATGCACCTGCGGAGCGCGCCATCTTGGCACCCCCGCCGGGCTTCAGCTCGATCGCGTGAATCACGGTACCGGTCGGGATGTTCTTCAGCGGCAAGTTGTTGCCGGGCTTGATATCGGCGGCCGGACCCGACTCGACGACATCGCCCTGCTTCAGCTTGTTGGGCGCGATGATGTAACGCTTCGTGCCGTCCTCAAAGTGCAGGAGCGCGATGCGCGCCGTGCGGTTGGGGTCGTACTCGATGTGCGCAACCTTGGCGTTGACGCCGTCCTTGTCATTGCGACGGAAGTCGATGACGCGGTACTGGCGCTTGTGGCCACCGCCGATGTGGCGGGTGGTGATACGGCCCTGGTTGTTGCGGCCGCCCGTCTTGGGGAGCGGGCGAAGCAGCGACTTCTCGGGCGTGGAGCGGGTGATCTCAGCGAAATCAGCAACGCTCGAACCGCGACGACCCGGGGTCGTCGGCTTGTACTTGCGAATAGCCATAGTGTGTTCCTTTTCGCCCCTTCTACAGCGCAGCCGTGAAGATGTCGATGGAGCCGGACTTCAGCGTGACGATGGCACGCTTCGTGTCCTTGCGCTTACCCGCACCGAACTTGGTGCGGCGGGTCTTGCCCTTGCGGTTCAGCGTGCGGACCTTCTCGACCTTGACGCTAAAGACCTGCTCGATAGCGAGCTTGATCTCGGTCTTGTTCGCCGTCGGCGCCACCTCGAAGGTGTACTGGCCGTTGGTGTCGATCAGACCGTAGCTCTTCTCAGAAACGATCGGGCGGATGATGACGTCGTGTGCAGACTTGTTCAGGCTCACTTCGTGTCCTCCTGAGCGGCACGGCCGGCGACGAACTGGTCGAAGGCAGCCTTGGTGAAGACGAGATCATCGCTGACGACAACGTCGTAAGCGTTGAGCTGGTCCTGGAACAGCACGTGAACGAACGGCAGGTTGCGCACGCTCAGCGTGGTCAGCTCGTCCGCGCGGTCAACGACCACGAGCACGCGCTTGCCCGGCGCGACCTGAGCGAGGAACTCGCGTGCGGTCTTGGTGCTGGGCTTGTCACCGATGCCGAAACCGTCAACAACGTGCAGGCGGTTCGCGCGAGCGCGGTCCGAGAGCACGCCGCGGAGAGCCGCAGCAATCATCTTCTTGGGGGTGCGCTGCGAGTAATCGCGGGGCACGGGTCCGTGGACGATGCCGCCGCCGCGGTGCTGAGGCATGCGGACGGAACCCTGACGGGCGCGGCCGGTGCCCTTCTGCTTGAACGGCTTGACACCCGAACCGGAGCGCTCGCCACGGTTCTTGGTCTTGTGCGTACCCTGACGCGCAGCTGCGAGCTGAGCGGTGACCACCTGGTGGATCAGCGGGACGTTGGTCTCGGCGCCGAAGAGAGCCTCGGGCAGGTCAACCGACCCGGCCTTCTTGCCCTTCGCGTCGAGCACCTCGAGCTTGGTAGCGGTAGCCATGAACTACGCCCCCTTCACTGCGTTGCGAACGAATACGAGACGACCGCGCGCACCGGGAACTGCACCCTTAACCAGGATGAGACCCTTCTCGGCGTCGATTGCCTGCACGGTGAGGTTCTGCACGGTCACACGATCGCCACCCATACGGCCGGCCATCTTCTGACCACGGAACACGCGACCGGGGGTCGCTGCGCCGCCGATGGAGCCGGGCTTACGGTGGTTACGGTGAGCGCCGTGCGATGCGGAGACACCCTTGAAGTTGTGACGCTTCATGGTGCCCGCGAAGCCCTTGCCCTTCGAGGTGCCAACGACGTCGATCTTCTGACCGGCTTCGAAGGTGCCGTCGACGGTGAGCTCCTGGCCCAGCGTGTACTCAGCGGCGTCGGCCGTGCGGACCTCGGTCACGTGACGGCGCGGCGTGACGCCGGCCTTCTCGAAGTGACCAGCGGTCGGCTTGTTGACCTTGCGGGGATCGATTGCGCCCGCGGCGATCTGAACGGCGTTGTAGCCGTCGACCTCGGGGGTGCGGATCTGCGTGATGACGTTGGGAGCAACCTCGATCACGGTAACGGGAACGACCTTGCCACTCTCGTCCCACACCTGCGTCATCCCGAGCTTGGTGCCCAGGAGACCCTTCACATTGCGTTCTACTGCCATGATTCGATCCCCCCTTAGAGCTTGATCTCGATGTTGACGTCGGCCGGGAGATCGAGACGCATGAGCGAATCGACGGCCTTGGGGGTGGGATCGACAATGTCGATCAGGCGCTTGTGCGTGCGCTTCTCGAAGTGCTCGCGGCTGTCCTTGTACTTGTGGGGCGAACGGATCACTGCGATCACGTTCTTCTCCGTCGGGAGCGGCACGGGGCCGATCACGGTTGCACCCGCGCGGGTTACCGTGTCGACAATCTTGCGCGCGGAGTTGTCGATGACCTCGTGGTCATACGACTTCAGTCGAATGCGGATCTTCTGTCCCGCCATGACATCTCTACTTTCTACTTGCGTCGTACTGCGCACCCCGAGGGGCGAGCGGCATTGGACGTCTTGCGTACCAGCGCCCTGGCAGCGGCACCCCACAAGGAGGCGCATGTGCTGGGTCTCTGTTCACCTGTCAAAACCACCTGCTTGCGCAAGCGGCCCCGCACACACAAAAACGGCCGGACGAAGTCTGGCCGCCGACTGGCGTGCGGGTTGTGTTCGCTACCCGCGGCCTAACCCCGGCGGACCGGGAGATTATGCACTGCCTGGCAGTGATCCGCACCGAAGCGCGGAGTACTGAACCTGTCTATTCTGACACACGGAATATGCATCATGCAACCCGGGCGTGTCGCGCTGCGTGTCGCACGTATTCGGGCGGGAATCCTGCGCCGAAACGCGCCTCTCAGCTCCCCCGGACGAGGCAGCGGGCACCCGAAAAATCAGTGCTGGATCGCGGCGGAGCGATCCGGCAACAGGCGTGGGAGCGCCAAGTAGACAAGCAGCACCGCGAAGCCGCCCGCAAGGAGCACGAGCGTGCCCCAGAGTGGCGTGCAGCAGGACGCGACCCCGAGCACCGACGCCGCGAGCGTGCACGCTGCGGTGAGCCCCGATGCCTGGACGTGCGTGTAGCCGCGCTGCTGAATCCGCTGGTACGTGTGCTCCTTGTGCGGCTCGTCCCAGCGCTTGCCCGCGCGCACGCGCTTTACCAGGGTGACGCCCACATCCCCAAAGTAGATGACCATCGGCCCGATCGTTGCGAGGAGCGGGGCTCCCGAGACGAGCGCAGCAAAGCTGGTGAGCGCGGTCGCGCCTCCAAGAAGGTAGCTGCCAACGTCTCCCATGAACGCGCCGGGCTTCGTGAGGTTCCAGGGCAAGAAGCCCGCGAAGCCGGCGGCCAGCACGAGGCCCGCAGCAACGAGCCAGGGCATGTCCTGTACCCAGCCGACCACACCGAACGTCAGCCCCGCGATCACGCCGTGGAAGCCACTGATCCCGTTGAGCCCATCCATGAAGTTGGCCACGTTGATGTAGCTCGAGATGAAGAGCACCGCGTACACGACGAGCACCGCGGCGCCCCAGAATGGCAGAGGCTCGGTCGACACGGTCACCGAGCTCAAGGGATCGACACCGGCGAGCGGGCCCACAAGCGGCCGGACGTCGCCTCCGGCGAGCCCGGGTCCGTGCCCCAGGCCGGCGCCGCCGAACTGTCCTGCGGCGAACAGCACCCCCACGGCCGAGCCAGCGGCGATCAGCAGGAGCGCGGCGCTGCGCACGGGAACACTGATCCCCCGGAGATCTTCGGCGAGCCCAAGCATGCCGGCAAGTAGCGAGCCGATGACCACTACAAGGAGCGCGTCCCACACCGCGTGCCCGCCCCAACCGGGTACGGCGAACAGCACAACGGCGAAGACCCCGCCGACGAGCATGGCAATCAACACTGCGAGCCCAAGGCCTCGCAGCACCGGCCGCTCGTGCGATGACCGCTCATTGGGCACGTCCATGATGCCCAGACGCACAAGCCATGGCTTCACCGCGATGGGGAGAGACAGGCTGAGCGCGAGCGTCAGTGCGCCCGCGAGGAGCGCAACGGCGAGCGGGGTCACTGCACACGCTCCTCTGCTGCCTCAGTGAGGTCAAGGCGCGCGATCCAGCCGTCGTGGTTCAGCACCTCGGGTGAAATCGTATCCACGTGGGCGTGCGAAATCTTCGGGTGGAAGGGACGCTCATTCCCCTCGCCCTCCCCCACGAGTTCCTCGTGCAGTTTTTCGCCGTGCCGGAGACCGGTATAGACGATGTCGATATCCTTCCCGGACTGCGCGATCATGCGCCGGGCAACATCAATGATCTTCACGGGTTCGCCCATGTCGAGGATGAGAACCTCGCCGGGCCGCCCGAGACCGCCGGCCTGCACCACGAGTTGGCACGCCTCGGGAATGGTCATGAAGAAGCGGGTCACATCGGGATGGGTGATCGTCAGCGGGCCGCCTGCCTCAATGAGCGAGCGGAACGTGGGCAGCATCGATCCCCGGCTGCCCAGCACGTTGCCAAAACGCACGGAGAGATACCGCTGACCGGTCTGTTCCGCCATCCACGCGGTCAGTTTCTCGGCGACTCGCTTCGAGTGCCCCAGCACGCTCGTGGGGTTTGCCGCCTTGTCCGTCGAGATATTGACAAAGGTGCCGACGTTCGCGGCCTGCGCCGCGCGCAGCACGTTCAAGGTGCCGAGCACGTTCGTCTTCCACGCCTCGTCGGGGTACTGCTCGAGCATCGGAAGATGCTTGAGCGCCGCCGCGTGGAACACGACCTCGGGACGGCGCTCGACGAAGAGTTGCTCAAGCGTGGCTGCGTCGCGGATGTCAGCGAGGACCACATCATTCGTGTCAAGTAGCCCGTGCCCGCTAATCGACAACTGCGTCTCCTGCAGCGCCGTCTCGTCGCGATCAAGCATGATCAACTCGTCAGGCGCGAAGCGGGCGAGCTGACGGCACAACTCCGAACCGATCGACCCGCCGGCCCCCGTGACGAGCACGCGCTTGTCCTGCAGGTACGAAGCGATCGACTCGGTCTCGAGGCGCACGGGGTGACGTCCGATGATGTCCTCAATGCTGAGCGCGCGCACATCGGAGATCGCGGAGGCGTTGCGCAGAATCTGGTCCAGCGGTGGCAGGACCATCGCCGTCATGCCAATCCGGTCTGCGGCCTCATCGACGCGTCGCATGAGCGCGGCGTCCGCGTCACCGATACACACAATGATGCGTGTGGCCCGAGTCTTCCGCGCGACACGTGCAAGATCCTCGAAGTCGCCGAGCACACGAACGCCTCGCACCTCATGGTTGCGCTTCATGGGGTCGTCGTCGATGAACCCCACGGGAAGCGCTGCGCCCGCTGCGTCCGTGAGTAGGCGCTTCGCGGTCTGCACGCCGAGGTAGCCGGAACCGTAGAGGAGTGTGCGCTCGGCCTCGGCGCCGGGCTTCATCTGACGCTCCGCATAGAGCCGCAGCACGTAGCGCGCCACTCCCATCAGGCTGAACGCGATGGGCGCAGCGATGATGAGCGTGCTGCGTGGGATCCCATTGCCGTAACCAACGAAGTAGGCGACCAGCCAGGTACACACCATTACGCCCGTGACGTTCAGCACGAGGGCGCGCACCTCGTCGAAGCTGCCCACTTCGTAGCGATTGCGATAGATCCAGAACATCCAGCCGCCCACCAGCTGGAACGCGACCGCGGCGGCAATCACCACGGCGGTCCAGCCCCAGTGGATGTGGCTGAGGTTGAAGTCGAAGCGCAGCACGAGCGCCGCGAGCACCGCTCCTGCCCAAGAGAGCGCATCGAGCGCAAACAGGAGACCGTATTGTCTCGCGAAGTGCGCGATCCGTTCGCTGAGGGTTTCCGGCACCCGGGCTCCATTCCGTCGACAAGCAGCGACCCAACGAGAGGGTCACCCTCGAGGATACCGCGCGGCCGCGGCTGGGCCGGGCGCCCCACCCGGAAACGCCCAGCTTGGAATGGAAAGAGCCCCCCGGGGAAGAATCCCGGGGGGCTCAACGGCCGAAGCCGCTTCTCTCAGTTCGTCAGAACTTAGGAGACGACCTTGGTCACCGTGCCGGCGCCGACGGTGCGGCCACCCTCACGGATCGCGAAGCCGAGGCCCTCTTCCATAGCGATCGGCTGGATCAGCTCGACCGTCATGTCCGTGGTGTCGCCGGGCATAACCATCGGCTTGTCCTCGGGGAGGGTGATGACACCGGTCACGTCAGTCGTACGGAAGTAGAACTGCGGACGGTAGTTCGTCTCGAACGGGTTGTGGCGGCCACCCTCTTCCTTCTTCAGGATGTAGGCAGTGCCCTCGAAGTTGGTGTGCGGGGTGATCGAGCCGGGCTCGACAATAACCTGACCGCGCTCAACATCCTCGCGCTTGGTGCCGCGGAGGAGAAGGCCACAGTTCTCGCCAGCCCACGCCTCGTCGAGCTGCTTGTGGAACATCTCGATGCCGGTGACGGTGGTCTTCTGCGTCGGGCGCAGACCCACGATCTCGACCTCGGAGTTGATCTTCAGCGTGCCACGCTCGGCGCGGCCCGTGACGACCGTGCCACGGCCGGTGATCGTGAAGACGTCCTCGACGGGCATGAGGAATGCCTTGTCCTTGTCGCGCACGGGATCGGGGATGTTCGCATCCACGGCCTCCATGAGCTCGAGAACCGAGTTCACCCACTTCTCTTCACCCTGCAGCGCCTGGTAGCCCGAAACGCGGACGACGGGGACGTCGTCTCCGGGGTAACCCTGCTTGGAGAGCTCCTCACGGACCTCCATCTCGACGAGCTCGAGGATCTCCTCGTCGTCGACCTGGTCGCACTTGTTGAGCGCGACGAGCAGGTAGGGAACGCCAACCTGCTTCGCGAGCAGGATGTGCTCCTTGGTCTGTGCCATCATGCCGTCGGTCGCCGCAACCACGAGGATTGCGCCGTCCATCTGAGCGGCACCGGTGATCATGTTCTTGATGTAGTCAGCGTGACCGGGGGCATCAACGTGAGCGTAGTGGCGCTTGTCGGTCTCGTACTCAACGTGCGAGATGTTGATGGTGATGCCGCGCTGGCGCTCCTCAGGAGCCGAATCGATCGTGTCGAAGTCGCGCTGCACGTTCACGTCAGACGGGAACTTGTCGGCGAGCGTCTTCGAGATCGCCGCGGTAAGGGTGGTCTTACCGTGGTCGACGTGACCGATCGTTCCGATGTTTACGTGCGGCTTGGTCCGCTCGAACTTGGCCTTCGCCACTATGGTCCTCCTCAGGACATCGAGTACCGCCACCCTCCGACGGTTTCGGAGAGCACGAGTACGGGGTGTGTACCTATGTTACAAGCTCAGGACGGTGATCGCGACCCGAGCGGGGTGGTCGGCGGCAACAGGGTGCGTTGCCGCCGACCGGTGGACGGAATTACTCGCCCTTAGCCTTCTGAACGATCTCATCGGCCACTGCCTTCGGAACCTCCGCGTAGGAGTCGAAGGTCATCGAGAACACCGCACGACCGCTGGTCTTCGACCGCAGGTCGCCGATGTACCCGAACATCTCGGAAAGCGGTACGAGTGCACGCACAACCTTCACGCCCGAGGCATCCTCCATCGACTGGATCTGACCGCGACGCGAGTTCAGATCGCCGATGACGTCGCCCATGTACTCCTCAGGAGTACGGACCTCGACGGCCATCATGGGCTCAAGGATGACGGGCTGCGCGAGGCGAGCCGCTTCCTTGAACGCCATCGAGCCGGCGATCTTGAACGCCATCTCCGAGGAGTCGACGTCGTGGTACTGACCATCGAGCAGGCTCGCCTTGACACCCACGACGGGGAAGCCGGCGAGGATGCCGTACTCCATCGCGTCCTGGATACCAGCGTTGACGGACGGGATGTACTCGCGCGGAACGCGGCCACCCGTGACCTTGTCCTCGAACTCGTAGATCTTGTCGCCCTCAACCTCGAGCGGAGCAAGCGCGATCTGCACCTTTGCGAACTGACCGGAACCACCGGTCTGCTTCTTGTGGGTGTAGTCGTACTTCTCGACCGCGCGACGGATCGTCTCGCGGTACGCAACCTGGGGCTTGCCCACGTTGGCCTCAACCTTGAACTCGCGCTTCATGCGGTCGACAAGGATGTCAAGGTGCAGCTCGCCCATGCCGGCGATAACCGTCTGGCCGGTCTCGGCGTTGAGGCTCACGCGGAACGTGGGATCCTCTTCGGCGAGCTTCTGAATGGCCACACCGAGCTTCTCCTGGTCGCCCTTGGTCTTGGGCTCAATGGCGACCTCGATGACGGGCTCAGGGAAGGTCATCGACTCGAGAACAACCTGGTTGTCCGGATCCGACAGCGTGTCACCGGTCGTGGTGTCCTTGAGGCCGATCACAGCGTAGATGTTGCCGGCGGTCAGCTCGTCGACAGGGTTCTCCTTGTTGGCGTGCATCTGGAAGATCTTGCCGATGCGCTCCTTCTTGCCCTTGGTCGAGTTGACGACCTGGACGCCCGACGGTGCGTGACCGGAGTACACGCGCACGTAAGTGAGGCGACCGAAGAAGGGATGAACGGCGATCTTGAACGCGAGCGCCGAGAACGGCTGATCAGCCTTCGGGAGACGCTCGATGACCACGGACTCGTCGCGGGGATCGTGCGCCTCGATGGCGCCCACGTCGAGCGGGTTCGGCAGGAAGTCAACAACCGCGTCGAGCATCGGCTGGATGCCGCGGTTCTTGAACGCCGAGCCGCAGTACACGGGGTAGATCTCGTTGTTCACGACGAGCTTGCGGATGCCGCCCTTGATCTCCTCGATCGACAGCTCCTCACCGCCGAAGAACTTCTCGAGCAGCGCGTCGTCGGTCTCAGCAACGGTCTCGACGAGCTTCGCGCGGTACTCCTCGGCCTTAGCCTGGAGGTCAGCGGGAATCTCGCGGGTCTCGTAGTTCGCACCGAGGGTCACGTCGCCCTTGGAGTCACCCTCCCAGACGAAGGCCTGCATCGAGAGCAGATCGACAACGCCAACGAAGTCCGACTCCGAGCCGATGGGAAGCTGCATCACGAGCGGCTTCGCACCGAGGCGGTTGACGATGGTGTCCACCGTGAAGTAGAAGTCCGCGCCCATCTTGTCCATCTTGTTGACGAAGCAGATGCGGGGAACGCCGTACTTGTCGGCCTGACGCCACACGGTCTCGGACTGGGGCTCAACGCCCTCCTTGCCGTCGAACACTGCGACTGCGCCGTCGAGCACGCGGAGCGAGCGCTCCACCTCAACGGTGAAGTCGACGTGGCCCGGGGTGTCGATGATGTTGATCTGGTTCTTGTTCCAGAAGCAGGTCACGGCGGCCGACGTGATCGTGATGCCGCGCTCCTTCTCCTGCTCCATCCAGTCAGTCGTCGCGCCACCGTCGTGGGTCTCGCCCAGCTTGTGGTTCACACCCGTGTAGAACAGGATGCGCTCGGTGGTGGTGGTCTTGCCGGCATCAATGTGAGCCATGATGCCGATGTTGCGGACCTTGCTCAGGTCGGTGAGCACGTCTTGTGCCACGGGGTCTCCTCCGGGTGGGGGTGAAAGTTTGGATTGCGGGGCTCGGCCCCGCAGTGGGTGGGGATCAACGCACGAGGCGCTGCTCCCCACCCGCTGGGTTCTACCGGGTGGTGTTTACCAGCGGTAGTGAGCGAAGGCGCGGTTCGACTCGGCCATCTTGTGAGTGTCCTCGCGGCGCTTCACAGCGGCACCGAGGCCGTTGGATGCATCGAGGATCTCGTTGGTGAGACGGTCGGTCATCGTGTTCTCGCGACGAGCCTTTGCGTAGCTGGTCAGCCAGCGCAGCGCGAGCGTGTTCGCGCGGTGCGGCTTCACCTCGACGGGCACCTGGTAGGTGCTGCCGCCGACGCGACGCGAACGAACCTCAAGGGTGGGGCGCACGTTGTCGAGCGCCTTCTTGAGAACCGTCACAGCGTCCTGACCGGACTTCTCTGCAACTGCTTCGAGTGCACCGTACACGATGCGCTCGGCGAGACCCTTCTTGCCATCAAGAAGAATCTTGTTGACGAGCTGGCTCACGATGGGGGCGCCGTATACGGGATCGGCGACGACAGGGCGCTTGGGAGCAGGACCTTTACGGGGCATTACTTCACCTTCTTTGCACCGTAGCGGCTACGAGCCTGCTGACGGTCCTTGACCGCCTGCGTGTCGAGCGCGCCGCGCACGATCTTGTAGCGGACACCGGGGAGGTCCTTGACACGACCACCGCGCACGAGCACCAGCGAGTGCTCCTGCAGGTTGTGGCCCTCGCCGGGAATGTAGGCGGTGACCTCGGTCCCGTTACGGAGCTTCACACGAGCGACCTTACGCATCGCCGAGTTCGGCTTCTTCGGGGTGGTGGTGTAGACACGGGTGCACACCCCGGCCTGCTGCGGGTTCGCCTTCAGAGCGGGAGCCTTGGTCTTTGAGACCTTCGGCGACCGGCCCTTGCGAACCAACTGCTGAATAGTTGGCACTGATTCTCCTATGTACTCCTGCACGGTGACAGGAATGCTTCAAATGGTTTGAGCATGTGCGACCGCTTGCGCGGACGCGGAGCTGCTGGTCGATTGCCCACGCGAACGCGAGGTCTCCACCCGAGTGCAGCTATGCCGTGGGGGTACCGCCCCGAGAGGCGGTGATCCCATGGTGCGCTCCCCCATCCACTGCCGTGCGGGCACGGCTCAGTACGCTGGAGCACACCAAGAAGCAACTTTACGCGCTCGCGCCGGGTCGCGCAAGGATCCATCCGATCCGGTGCTATGGCCCGCTACTGCGGCGGCTCAAGTCCCAGACTCAACTCGTCGAGCATCGCGCGGATCTGTGGTTCGATGAAACGGGCGACCGCCGAGGTGATGCGTTCGCGGTGCGTCAGCAGCGCAAAGCACACTGCACGCCCGCACTCCTCTGCGTGCGCGTCTGCTCGCCCGATCTCGTCACGGATCTGCCGCTTCTCGTCGGAGCTGAGCGGCGGGCGCGGAAGCGGGGGCTCCGGCTGTGTCTCCTCAGCAAGACCCGTCAGAGTGAAGAGGAAGGGCTGGGCCGCATCACCCGGTTCGGGATCGGGATCGAGCCCCTCGTACTCCGGCGCGAGATTCGCGGCGGGATCGTAGCCGCCCGCGCGCCAGAGCTCGTCCTGCGTGAGTTCCGCGTGCAGCGCCGGGAGCGCTGCCGCGGTGAACTCATCCACCTCCCGGTCAATGATGCGCTGCAGCCGGGAGATGAGCGCGTGCGTGACCTGGTGCGGTACATCGCCGGAGAGCCCCGCCGCGGTGAGGAAGGGGGATCCCGTGCATCGTGCGCACGGCTTTGCGCGGCCGCGGTGCGTGCCGGGGCTCCAGCGGGGCACCCAGCGCAGCCATGCGTCGACCGCCGCGGAGACCCGATCCTCGATCGTGGCCGCCACGCTCACTCCTCGTCTTCCGCACGCTCCCACGGCCAGCGGGGCGGCGGCCGATCGGTGTAGACGCGCCGCGCGAGCACCGCCCAGAACAGCAGCTGCGCGAGGAGCCAAATGATCGGAATGATGCCACCGAACGGGCTGAACCAGGCGTCGCCCTGGTCCATTCCGGCAAGGCTTCCGCCGAGCCCCCAGAGCAGATAGGCGCCCGCCGCCACGGCAATCAGCTGCCCCCACGCTGGCGAGCGACGACCCCGCAGGAGCGTGAGCGCTTGCCCCCACAGGGCTGCCGCGAGCATCCCGAGCGCAAGAAACAGCACAAGCGGCGCAGCCCACACGGGCACGCTCTCCGTGGCGACCGGTGGCCGCGACAGCGCAAGTGTCAGCCCGCCCCACGCTGCGATGAGCAGTGCGACGCAGACGATCACTGCGGCGAGGATCAGGGCCCCCACGTACCCGCGGGTGACCCCACGGCGGGGCCCGTCACTCATGGCTGCGTCGCCTGGACCTCTGCGAGTGCGGCCTCATACTCCGCAAGCGCCTCCGCGTTGCGCAGCTTCATGCGGCGACCACGGGCACCGATCCACGCCCCGAACCACACGGTCACCTCGCGGGCCACCGCTGCCGCGGCAAGGGCCGGCACCGTCAGGCCGAAGCGGTGCACGAGCGTCATGGCGGAATCGATCCCGATCGAGAACCCGGGAAGCAGCTCATCGGGCGTCGCGTAGGGCGTCCCGAACTGACCGAGCGAGAGCGTCGCGGAGCCCCACACGAGCGCGGCCACGAGGAAGCCGCCGAGCACGTATGCCCACCAGCCAGCGCGGCCCACGATCAGGACGAGCAGCACGGACGCGATGAAGAAGGTGGCGACTGGAATGATGAAGCTGAGCGAGGTGAGCCACGGCAACAGACCCTCGTCCACAAAAGTGGACGGCGGGAAGTACTGTGAGATCCATGCCGCAATAACGCCGAGGTAGAGCGCCGCGAACACCACAGTGGAGAGTAGCGAGATGAGTACGCCCGCACCGCGGTTGCCGCGCAGCTCCGGCGGCATCGGCGTCTGCGTGTACAGCGCCGCCATCGGGTGGTCTGCGCTCACACGGATCTCGCCGTCGCGCTCAGGCGGAAGCGCGGCACCGAACGGCACCGCAGCGGGCGCCGCGCTCGGCAGCTCATCGTACTGCGGTGCGACCGCGGGAGCGGCCGGCGCCGCGGTCGGCGCGGGGCTCATATCGAGCTGCGTGTCGACCTCGCTGACTACCTCGCGGCGGGCGCGCTCTGCGTCGTCGAGCTCGCTCGCGGGAGCGGCGATGCCCTCCCCCGAGTTCTCAGACGAGTCAGCCTCGGCAGCGGCCTCGTTCGCGGGCGTCGCGGTCTCGTCAGCAACGGTGTCGCGCGAGCGCTGCACAGCGCGCAGCACCTCGGTCTCGCTCGCCTGAACTTCCTCGACGGGCGCCCCGGGCACACCTGCGGCCTCGGGGGTCTCCGCTGCCCTCGCGCCGGGCGTCTCGCGGTCCTCGCTCATGGGTTCACCTCTCGTTGCTGCGCCGAATCTGGGATCACCAAATGCGGTGTCTGTGCCGCCACAGTACAAGCTTGCGCGGGCTTTCGCCCGCGTACGCGCCCGGATGCCACGAAATTCGGCGTGTCCCGATCGGGATCGCGAGCGCCCGCGAAAAACGCAGCGCGGGCGCCCGCACCGAAGTGCGAGCGCCCGCGCGCGTGCGTCCCGACTCAGCCGGCGGGTGCCCTAGCTGTAGTTGCCGGGGTTGAACTCGTCAGCCGTGAAGCTGTCGAAGTCCACAAACGAGAGGTCGTTCTCGTCGAAGGTGCCCTCGGTGGCGAAGAGGCGGTTCGGGTAGCGCTCCGCCTTCGCCTCCTCGGTCGCCTCAACGGTCACGTCGCGGTAGGTGCTCAGGCCGGTACCGGCCGGGATGAGCTTACCGATGATGACGTTCTCCTTGAGACCGATCAGCGGATCCTTCGAGCCCTCCATCGCAGCCTGCGTGAGCACGCGAGTGGTCTCCTGGAAGGAAGCCGCCGACAGCCACGACTCGGTCGCGAGCGAGGCCTTGGTGATACCCATGACCTCGGGACGGGCCGTTGCCACGCGCTTCGTCTCGAGCAGCGCCTCGCGGTTGATCCGCTGGTAGCGCGAGCGATCAACGAGCTCACCCGGAAGCAGCTCGGTCTCGCCGTGGTCGACGACGGTGACCTTGCGCAGCATCTGGCGCACGATGACCTCGATGTGCTTATCGTGGATCGGCACGCCCTGCGAACGGTAAACGCCCTGGACGCCCTCAACGAGGTACTTCTGCACCGCGCGCTCACCGGGAATGTGCTTGCCATTCTCGGTGGAGCCGACCTGCAGGATGTCCTTCGGATCCAGCGTGCCCGCGAGGAACGGCTGGCCGAGCTCGACGTGATCGCCGTCCGCGACGAGCAGCGTCGAACGCTTCAGCACGGGGTACGCCTTCTCCTCGGTGCCGTCATCCGGCGTGAGGAGGATGCGACGGCTCTTCTCGGTGTCCTCGATCGTCACGCGGCCTGCGGCCTCGGCGATCGGGGAGGCGCCCTTCGGGGTACGCGCCTCGAAGAGCTCCTGCACGCGGGGCAGACCCTGCGTGATGTCGTCAGCCGATGCCGAACCACCCGTGTGGAAGGTACGCATCGTCAGCTGGGTACCGGGCTCACCAATCGACTGTGCCGCGATGATACCGACAGCCTCGCCGATGTCCACGCGCTGACCGGTCGCAAGCGAACGGCCGTAGCAGGTGGCGCACACGCCGACCGCAGACTCACAGGTGAGCACGGAGCGCACCTTGATCTCGGTAACGCCTGCGGCGATGAGCTGATCGATGAGCACGTCGCCCACGTCAGAGCCGGCCGCAGCAACGGTGGCACCCGAGGGATCCACAGCGTCAGCTGCGAGCGTACGGGCGTAGACCGAGTTCTCAACGTTCTCGTCGCCGACCAGCACGCCGTTGGCGTCTGCTTCAGCGATCGGGAGGTCGAGACCACGGCGGGTGCGGCAGTCCTCTTCGCGGATGATGACATCCTGCGAAACGTCCACCAGACGACGGGTCAGGTACCCCGAGTCAGCGGTACGCAGAGCGGTATCGGCCAGACCCTTTCGCGCACCGTGGGTCGCGATGAAGTACTCCGCCACCGACAGGCCCTCGCGGTACGAGTTGATGATCGGGCGGGGGATGATCTCGCCCTTCGGGTTCGACACCAGGCCACGCATACCGGCGATGTTGCGGATCTGCAGCCAGTTACCACGAGCACCCGACGACACCATACGGAAGATGGTGTTGTCCGCGGGGAACGCGTCGCGCATCGCGGCGGCGACCTCGTCGGTTGCCTCCGTCCAGATCTCGGTGAGTGCCTTGTGGCGCTCGCTGTCCTGGATCATGCCGCGATCGTAGTCGCGCTGAACCTTCGCGGCGCGCTTCTCGTGCTCCGCGATGATCTCTGCCTTGTTCGACGGCGTCACGATGTCCGACAGGGCAACCGTCACACCCGAGCGCGAAGCCCAGTAGAAGCCGGCGTCCTTGATGCGGTCGAGGGTCGCAGCGACCTCCACCTTCGGGTAGCGCTCGGCCAGGTCGTTGACCAGAGTCGAGAGCGAGCCCTTGTCGGCCACAGCCTCGAAGTAGACGTAGTCCGCGGGCAGCGCCTCGTTGAAGATCGCGCGACCGAGTGAGGTCTCGACGAGCACGGGCTTGTCGTGGGTCACACCCTGGGCATCGGTGTAGCCGATAAGACGGATCTTCGCCTTGGCGCCGAGGTCGAGGGTACCCTCGTCCATCGCGAGGATTGCCTCCGCGATCGAGCCAAACGCACGGCCGGTGCCGACCGCACCATCCTTGATGGTCGTCAGGTGGTGCAGACCGATGATCATATCCTGCGAGGGCAGGGTCACCGGGCGGCCGTCCGACGGCTTCAGGATGTTGTTCGACGCGAGCATGAGCACGCGGGCCTCAGCCTGCGCCTCAACCGAGAGCGGCAGGTGCACTGCCATCTGGTCACCATCGAAGTCGGCGTTGAACGCGGCACACACGAGCGGGTGCAGCTGGATCGCCTTGCCCTCAACGAGCTGCGGCTCGAACGCCTGGATGCCGAGGCGGTGCAGGGTCGGTGCGCGGTTGAGCAGCACGGGGCGCTCGCGGATGATCTCCTCGAGCACGTCCCAGACCTCGGAACGCGCGCGCTCCACCATACGCTTTGCGGCCTTCACGTTCTGCGCGTGCGACAGATCCATGAGGCGCTTGATCACGAACGGCTTGAAGAGCTCAAGCGCCATCTGCTTGGGCAGACCACACTGGTGCAGCTTCAGCTGCGGGCCGACAACGATGACCGAACGGCCCGAGTAGTCGACGCGCTTGCCGAGCAGGTTCTGACGGAACCGGCCCTGCTTGCCCTTCAGCATGTCGGAGAGCGACTTGAGCGCACGGTTGCCGGTGCCCGTGACGGGGCGGCCGCGGCGGCCGTTGTCGAAAAGTGCGTCGACAGCTTCCTGCAGCATGCGCTTCTCGTTGTTCACGATGATCTCGGGAGCCCCGAGGTCAAGCAGGCGGCGCAGACGGTTGTTGCGGTTGATCACGCGGCGGTACAGATCGTTGAGATCCGAGGTCGCGAAGCGGCCACCGTCGAGCTGCACCATCGGGCGCAGCTCCGGCGGGATCACCGGAACAACGTCGAGCACCATTGCGGCCGGGCTTGCACCCGTCTGCAGGAAGGCGCTGACGACCTTCAGGCGCTTGATCGCGCGGATCTTCTTCTGGCCCTTGCCCTCAGCAATCTGCAGGTGCAGCGTCTCCGCCTCAGCCTCCAGATCGAATGCCTCAAGGCGCTTCTTGATCGCCTCGGCGCCCATGTAGGCCTCGAAGTAATCGCCGTAGCGGTCCATGAGGTCCGCGAAGACCGCGTCCTCGGGCTTGAGGTCGCCGACCTTCAGGTTGCGGAAGTCCTCCCACACGCGCTGCAGACGAGCGATGTCATCGTCGAAGCCCTTGCGGATGGCGGTCATTTCCTTCTCAGCGGACGCCTCTGCGCGGCGACGCTGATCAGCCTTCGCCCCCTCTGCCTCAAGCGCGGCGAGGTCAGACTCGGCCTGCTGCTGACGCTGAGCGATCTGGATGTCGCGCTGGTCCTCGAGCGCCTTCAGCTCGAGCCGCAGCTCGGCCTCAAGCTCAGCGAGATCCTCGTGGCGGCCCTCTTCATCGATGTCGATGATCATGTACGCAGCGAAGTAGATGACCTTCTCGAGGTCCTTCGGCGCCATATCGAGCAGGTAGCCGAGACGCGACGGCACACCCTTGAAGTACCAGATGTGCGTAACCGGCGCGGCGAGCTCGATGTGGCCCATACGCTCACGGCGCACCGACGACTTCGTGACCTCGACGCCACAGCGCTCACACACGATGCCCTTGTAGCGGACACGCTTGTACTTGCCACAAGCGCACTCCCAGTCCCGGCTGGGACCGAAGATCTGCTCGCCGAACAGGCCGTCCTTCTCCGGCTTCAGCGTGCGGTAGTTGATGGTCTCCGGCTTCTTAACCTCACCGAACGACCAGCTGCGGATATCCTCGGCGGTCGCCAGGCGGATCTGCAGCTCGTTAAAACTCGTACCCTCGAGCAAAATGTTCTCCTTGGTAGCTAAAAGTCTGGTCCGGCTTAGATCTCGTCCACAGACGAGGTCTCGAAGCGGCTGGACAGGTTAATGCCGAGCTCTTCTGCCGTACGGTGAGCCTCATCGTCGTTGTCGCGCAGGTTGACGGCGTTGCCGTCAGCCCCGAGCACCTCGACGTTCAGGCAGAGCGACTGCATCTCCTTCATGAGCACTCGGAACGACTCGGGCACGCCCGGCTCCGGAATGTTCTCGCCGCGCACGATGGCCTCGTAGACCTTCACGCGACCCAGGATGTCGTCGGACTTGACCGTCAGGAGCTCCTGCAGCGCGTATGCGGCGCCGTAGGCCTCGAGTGCCCACACTTCCATCTCACCGAAGCGCTGGCCACCGAACTGGGCCTTACCGCCGAGCGGCTGCTGGGTGATCATCGAGTAGGGGCCCGTCGAACGCGCGTGGATCTTGTCGTCGACCAGGTGGTGCAGCTTCAGGATGTACATGTAGCCGACCGAGATCGGGTACGGGTACGGCTCGCCGGAGCGACCATCGAACAGGCGGGTCTTGCCGCTCGAACCGATGAGACGCTCGCCATCGCGGGTCTCGAGGGTCGAATCGAGGAGACCTGCGATCTCCGCCTCCGACGCACCGTCGAACACGGGGGTCGCGACCTTCGTGTTCGGCGCAGCCTCGAGCGCTGCCTCGGAGAGCTTCGCAGCCCACTCGGGAGACCCGTCGACCTTCCAGCCCTGCTTCGCGATCCAGCCGAGGTGGATCTCGAGGACCTGACCGAAGTTCATTCGGCCGGGGATACCGAGCGGGTTCAGGATGACATCAACCGGCGTACCGTCCGCGAGGAACGGCATGTCCTCAACGGGGAGGATCTTCGAGATGACGCCCTTGTTGCCGTGACGGCCTGCGAGCTTGTCGCCCTCGGTGATCTTACGCTTCTGCGCAATGTAGACCACCACGCGCTGGTTGACACCCGAGCCGAGCTCGTCGTCGTTGTCGTTCTCCGCGTCGAAGACCTTGACGGACGTGACCGTGCCGGAGACGCCGTGCGGCACCTTCAGCGACGTGTCGCGCACCTCGCGGCTCTTCTCGTTGAAGATCGCACGGAGCAGGCGCTCCTCAGCTGAGAGCTCAGTCTCGCCCTTCGGCGTGACCTTGCCGACGAGGATGTCGCCGGGCGCAACCTCGGCGCCGATGCGGATGATGCCGCGCTCGTCGAGGTCCTTGAGCGCCTCCATGCTGGCGTTCGGGAGGTCACGGGTGATCTCCTCCTTGCCGAGCTTGGTGTCGCGGGCATCAACGTCATACTCCTCGATGTGGATCGACGAGAGCGTGTCGTCCTTCACCAGGTTCTGGCTCAGGATGATCGCGTCCTCGAAGTTGTGACCCTCCCAGGACATGAACGCGACGAGGAGGTTCTTGCCGAGCGCGAGCTCGCCGTTCTCCGTTGCGGGGCCATCGGCGATAACCTCGCCGGCCTCGATCCGCTCGCCAGCCTTGACGATCACGCGGTGGTTGTAGTTCGTGCCCTGGTTCGAGCGGTCGAACTTGCGCATGAAGTAGCTCTTCGTGCCGCCCTCATCCTCCTGGATGGTGACGACGTCAGCCGAGACGTCTGCAACAACGCCCGCCTTCGCCGCGGTGACCACGTCACCGGCGTCGATTGCGGCGTAGCCCTCCATACCGGTGCCCACAACGGGCGACTCGGAACGGACGAGCGGCACGGCCTGACGCTGCATGTTGGCACCCATGAGGGCGCGGTTCGCATCGTCGTGCTCGAGGAACGGGATCAGCGAGGTCGCAACCGACACCATCTGGCGCGGCGAGACGTCCATGTAGTCCACGCGCTCGGCGTCGACGAGCACCACCTCGGAGCCACGGGGGCGCGCGAGCACCTGCTTCTCGGAGAACTTGCCGTCCTTCGTGAGCGGGGCGCCGGCCTGCGCGATGAGGTACTCGTCCTCCTCGTGCGCGGTGAGGTAGTCCACCTGGTCGGTGACCTTGCCCTGGAGCACGCGGCGGTACGGCGTCTCGATGAAGCCGAACGCGTTGATGCGCGCGAAGGTTGCGAGTGCACCGATCAGACCAATGTTCGGGCCTTCAGGGGTCTCAATGGGGCACATGCGGCCGTAGTGCGAGGGGTGAACGTCTCGCACCTCGACGCCTGCGCGGTCACGCGAGAGACCGCCGGGGCCGAGCGCGGAGAGACGACGCTTGTTCGTCAGACCCGCGAGCGGGTTGTTCTGGTCCATGAACTGCGACAGCTGCGAAGTGCCGAAGAACTCCTTGATCGCGGCCAGCACGGGACGCGTGTTGATCAGGGTGTTCGGCGTGATCGCCTCAATGTCCTGCGTGGTCATGCGCTCGCGGACCACGCGCTCCATGCGCGAGAGACCGGTGCGGACCTGGTTCTGAATCAGCTCGCCAACCGCGCGGATACGACGGTTGCCGAAGTGATCGATGTCATCGGTATCGAGACGCACGTCGATGACCTCGCCGTCACGGACGCCGGGGAGCGTCTCGGTGCCGGCGTGCAGGCCAACGAGGTACTTGATCGTCGAGACGATGTCCTCGAGGGAGAGCACCGAATCGGTGATGGGTGCATCGATCCCGAGCTTGCGGTTGATCTTGTAGCGACCCACCTTGGCAAGGTCGTAGCGCTTCGGGTTGAAGTAGCTGTTGTCGAGGAGCGCACGCGCAGCCTCGATGGCCACCTGCTCGCCCGGACGCTGCTTGCGGTAGATGTCCTTGAGGGCTTCCTCCTGCGTGAGGATGCCGTCCTTCTCGAGCGTCAGAGCGATCGACTCGTAGCCGGCGAACTCCTCGAGGATCTCCTCGCTCGTCATGCCGAGCGCCTTGAGGAACACGGTGACCGACTGCTTGCGCTTGCGGTCGATACGCACGCCGACCTGGTCGCGCTTGTCGACCTCGAACTCGAGCCACGCACCGCGGCTCGGGATCACGCGAGCGGTGAAGACGTCCTTATCGGAGGTCTTCTCCTGCGTGCGGTCGAAGTACACGCCGGGGCTCCGGACGAGCTGCGAGACGATGACGCGCTCGGTGCCGTTGATGATGAACGTGCCCTTGTCTGTCATGATGGGGAAATCGCCCATGTAGACCGTCTGGCTCTTGAGCACCTGCGTCTCGGTGTTGTAGAACGCCGCCTCGACGTACAGCGGAGCCGCGTACGTCTTGCCGCGCTCCTTGCACTCCTCGATGGTGAACTTCTGCTCGTCGAGAATCGGGTTCTCGAAGGACAGCTGCATGGTGCCAGCGTTGTCCTCGATCGGGGAGATCTCGTCGAAGATCTCCTCCAGACCGCTCTTCAGTGCGATGTCGTCGCGTCCCTCAGCCTGGGCTTCGGCGACGCGCTCCTTCCAGACATCGTTACCGACGAGCCAGTCGAAGCTCTCGAGCTGCAGTGCCAGCAGGTTAGGCACCGACAGCGTGTCGGAAATCTTGGCGAAGGAGAGGCGCTGGTGGGCGCGCCCGTTCTTCGGTTGGGTGGATGACGATGCGTTGCGCGCAGCAGCCAAGGAAACTACCTCCGTGGGCCCCGTCGGGCCGGTTGACCTGGTCTTGCGAGAATTGCATGTAACGAAACACAATTCGGGGCTCATCTGCGCTTTCGCGCCAGCTCCCGGGGCCCACCGCCATATGCAGGCACACTAGTGTCCGAAGTGCAACTATTGATAATAACAGGATCTTCACGGACTGTCCAGCGCCAACCCTCTAGGGTATCGACATGGCATCCCTCTCCCCCAAATCGGCCCCGCGATCAGCCGCGACGCCTGCCCTACAGAGCCGGCAGCTTCGTGCCGCGGCGCCCTGGGCCTGGGTAGGAGTCGCGCTGGTCATCGGGGTGAGTTGCTTCTTCCGTTTCACGACCGGCGGTCCATTCGGCGTGGATGTGTGGTGGCACGGCGTTGCCGGAGTCACTCGGGGTTCGCTCCCCTACGCTGTCGCCGTGTTCTTTGCCGAGATCGGCGGGGGCCTCGGCGCGGCGGCCTGCGCCGCGATCGTCGCAGCGCTCCTCCTCGCGATTCGGCGGAGCCGTGATGCCGCAGCAGTGGCAACGGCGATGCTCGGCGGGGTGCTGCTCTCGGAGGCGCTGAAGTCGTTCGCGCTGCGCCCGAGGCCTTGGGATCAGCTCTACCCGGTGCACGGCAGTTCCTTCCCCTCAGGTCACTCGCTCGGCGCAGCATCACTCGCGGTCTCGATTGCGCTCGTCGTTGCGTACGCCCCAGAGGTCTCCGCGCGGATCACTCGGTTGACGTGGGTGCTCGCGTGCGCCTGGCCGCTCCTCATGATGTGGAGCCGCACGGCGCTCCACGCGCACTGGTTGAGCGACGTGCTCGCCGGCGGTCTCCTCGGCGCATGCGTGGCGATTCTGTCTCGGTGGCTGTGGTTCCGCAACGCGCCGCCGCCTACCCTGGGCCGTCGCCGCACGAGCTGACGATCGCACGCCTCTCGCTCACACCCGGCATCCCGGGCCCGAAACTCGGAGTTTTCCACGGCGCACTACGCCCGCCGCGGAATGCCCCTCGGCTTCGCTCGAGCGCGCGTAGGATGACGGCATGATCGATCAGAATGACACCGCGGGGCAGGGCGACACCACCGCGCAGGGCGATACCACGCCGAACGAAACGGTGATGTTCGGCGCCGATTGGTGCGGCGACTGCCGCCGCGCCAAGATGATCTTCGACCGCGCCGGGGTGCAGTACCGGTACGTCGATTTGGTGCAGGATCCGGCTGCAGCGGACGTGGCAAAAGACATCAGCGGCCGCACGAACATTCCCGTGATTCTGTATCCCGACGCCAGCCACCAGGTTGAGCCGTCGAACGCTGACCTGCAGCGCAAAATCGAAGAGCTCGGGCTCGGGCGTGCCTGACCCCACGCGAGGTGCACAGCGATGAACCTGCCGGAGCCGATCACGCTGTCCTCGGGGCTGAGCGCGGAGGTCGAGGAAGATCGCTGGGTTCCCGGTGCCGTCCAACTTGTCGTTGACGGCACACCGCAGTCGCACGTCAATCTGGCAGACCCGAGCGAACTGTTCTTCGAATACATCCGCCGGATCGGTCACGTGATCGACCTCTTCCGCACGCCCGGTGCACCGATTTCAGCGCTGCATCTCGGCGGCGGAGCGTTCACGCTGCCGCGTTACGTCGAGGCCACTCGCCCCGGAAGCCGGCAGCAGGTCGTTGAACTCGAGGGTGGGCTCGTTGACCTCGTGCGCGAGGCTGCCCCCCTCCCGAAGCGCGCGAGCATTCGTGTTCGCCGCGGCGATGCGCGCGCGGTGCTCAGCAAGCTCCCGGCCGGCATGCAGGGCGCTATGGACCTCGTCGTCGTCGACATTTTTGCGGGCGCGCAGACCCCGGCTCACGTCTCGAGCATCGAGTTCTACGAGCTCATTCGGCCGCTCCTCGCCCCGAACGGGCTGGTTGTCGTGAACGCCGCTGACGGTGCGGGCCTCCCGTTCGTCCGCGGCCAGGCGGCTACGCTGGCCCAACTCTTCACCTCGGTCGCCGCGATCGCGGAACCGCAGGTCCTCAAGGGACGCCGCTTCGGCAACGTCGTGTTCGTTGCGTCGCAGACGGACCTCGAGGCGCTCGACTGGCTGCCGCGCCTCCTCGCGGGCGGCCCGCACCCAGCGCGCATGCTCGTGGGCCAGGAGTTTCGAGACTTCAGCCGCGGAGCTCGCGCGATCACCGACGAGACAGCGGTCGCCTCGCCGCTGCCCGCTCGGGAGCTGTTCGAACGTGGCTGACCTCGCCCGAGTGCGAGTGTGGGCCGACGCCCTGATCCGCACGCACCTCGACCCAGCGCTGTGGTCGTTTGGCTTCGACCACGCGAAGCGCCGGGCTGGGCAGTGCAACTTCACGGATCACCGGATCACCGTGTCGCGCTACCTCGCCGCAAAGTTCGAGGACGACGAGATCCATCAGGTGCTCCTACACGAGGTGGCGCACGCAATCGCGGGCCCCACCGCGGGGCACGGCCCGTCCTGGCGTCGCATCGCGGCCGAGCTCGGGTATGTCGGCGGCCGCACCCACGACGGCGAGATCGCTCACGAGCATGCGCCCTGGGTCGGCCAGTGTCCGGGGGGCCACGAGCACTATCGTTTTCGCCGCCCCACGCGGCAGACCTCGTGCGGCAAGTGCAGCCGCGGGTTCTCCCCCAAGCACCTCATCGCCTGGCGCCGACGCGCCTGACCGCCGGCACGAGCAGCGCGGCGCTCACGGAAGTCAGAATCCGGCTAGCAGCCGACGCTGGCGAGCGCCTGGCGCAGCAGTGCACCCCGGCCGCCGCCGAGCTCGGCGAGCGTGTCCGCCGAGAGCGCCTCCTCCGGCGCCATCCAGGTGACTTCGAGGGCGTCCTGTCGCGGGTTGCACGTGCCCGTCACCGGCACCACATACACGAGCGACACCGCGTGCTGGCGCTCATCAACGAACGCAGAGATGCCCGGCATCGGGAAGTACTCGGCCACCTGCACGGGCACCAGAGCCGTGGGCATCTGCGGGAACGCCATTGGCCCCAGATCGTCCTCGAGATGCCGGAACAGCGCCTCACGCAGCGGCTCGCCGAAACGCACGCGGCCCGACACGAAAGCGCGGGTCATCACGCCGTCCGGAGTGCTGCGCAGCAGCAGCCCCACCTCTGACACCTGGCCGAGCCCGTCCAGGCGCACGGGAACCGCCTCGACGTACACGATGGGCAGTCGCCCACGCACGAACTCAAGCTCCTCCGCGCTCAGCCAGCCAGGGTTCCCCGCGGGCGCCGGGCGATCCTCGGGCCCCTCGGGTTCCGGCAGTTCGGCGGTGTCAATGCTCATGAGGCCATTGTGCCCCACGAAGCCGCGGATCCGCCGGATCACCGATCTCCCGTGCCAGATTGTCAGGCACGATCCCGCGCGTCTCAGCCCGCCGATTCCGCCCGCTGCGGCGACCGAACTTCGGCAGCGGCAGCACCTTCGCAACGGTGATCGCAACATATCCGAGTGTGTTGATCGCCACGAACGTCGCGAATACGGTGAACCAGGGTTCGCTCAGCAGGCTCTGTTCGAACAGGATGCCGCCATGCCGGATCACCGTATGCACCATCTCCGCGTTCATGCGTCGGCACTTCCCGCCTTCTCAGTGCTCGGCAGGTGTTTCCAGGCTCCTTGCCGCCCCAGGCTGATATCGAGGATGCCCTTCAAGAACACAATGTTCAGGAAGAGCGAGTAGGCCAATTCAGGGAAGACAGTGAGCGCGAGCAGTCGTGCACGCCACCCGCCCCGCCAGACGGTCACTACGCGTTCGAGCACAAAGAGCGCGCCCACACCCAACCAGAAGGGAAACCACACCCAGGTGTCCATCGCGAGCAGCATGATGATCATGAGTGCGAGGTAGCTTGACAGTGCAATCGTGCTGTACCCGATCCCGAGCTGCTGTGCCCAGTAGCGAAACGTGACGGGCGTCAGCCCATACGCACCCAGGTTCTCGAGCGCACCGCGCTGCCAACGCAGGCGCTGCGCCCACAGCATCCGCCAGTTCGGCATGAGTTCTGTCGTCACCGTGCACTCGCTCGGCGAGGTCATCAGTGCCCCCAACGACTTCAACGCGATGGTGAGTTCGTTGTCTTCCGTCAACGCGACGGTGTCGTACACATCGCCGGCAATGCCGGGGAGATCAACACCACGCGCAGAGGCAACCGCGCGCAGCGCAGCGGATCGGAAGACCGTAGCAGTTCCCGTCAGCACGAACGGGCGCCCCTGTCGCCGCTCGATTTGCCGCGCATAGCGCGTGTACTCGTCGCGCTGAAACTGCCCGATGAGGCCGTGCCCGTCCTCCCCGTGGAATAGGCCTCCGACCGCCATCAGCGCTCGGTCGTCTGTGAAGCGGCGCTCCGCGGTCTCGAGGAACTTCTCCCCGAGCCCGGTATCCGCGTCCATGATCATCACCGTGTCATTCGGGCCGAGCTTCGGAAGGAGTTCGCGCAGCGCCTGGTTAAGGCCGCCTGCCTTCTTGTGCTGATTCGCGACGGTCTCACGTACGTCAACTCCCGCGTTGAGGGCAACCTCAACAGTCTTGTCGGTGCAGTTGTCTGCGACGACGATGACGCGGTCTGGGCGGCGCGTTTGCGCAGCGAGCGAAGCGAGGGCCCCGGGAAGTGCCGCTTCCTCGTTGTGCGCCGGGATCAGCACGGTCACCGTGACCGGCCCGTGGTACACGCCCCGCGTCTCCGCCATCACACGCCGCGGGGTGAGGGCACGACGCTGCACGGTCGCGGGACTGCGACGATACCGGTTCGTCACGAAACGCTCCACGATCGCAATCCCAGCGCCAACAAGCAGCGCGATCGCGATCGCGGTGAGCAACACGCTTGTTGAGGGCAGCTGTGAGTTGTAGAGCACGGTCCACACGCCAGCGAGCGTGGCGTGTGCAGGAGCCCAGAGCGGCGGCGGTTCGGTCGCCGAAACGACCCAGATCAGGATCGCCGCAGCCGCAACCACAATGAGTAGCACGAGGAGACCCACTCCGCGTTGAAATCTGTGTCCGCGCACGTCACTCTTTTCGTCCCCGGCGGCACCACACCGCGCCAGCGCCAATTATTCCAGGCCACGCGGCCGGCAGTGACTTGCCGTGCCGAGTTATGGTGGAAGCATGTCTTCCCCCGCAGCGCAGCACCCCAACTCCCTGGCCACCGCGCAGCCGCGCCGCGTCGCTCTCGTGCAGATCGCGAGCCCGCGTTCGGAGTCACGCGAAGAACGAATCGCGCGGGTCGCCGGACTGCTGCGCGCGCACCCCGGCGCCGATCTCTACGTCTTGCCGGAGCTGTGGAGCGCGGGGTACTTCTCGTTTGAGCGCTACGACGAGCTTGCAGAGACGCTTGCCGGTCCGACCGTGGCGATGGCGCAGCACCTCGCACGCGAGCTCGGTGCGTCGATCCATCTCGGCAGCATCATCGAGCGCGCCGCCGACGGCGCGCTGCACAACACCGCCGTGCTCGTCGACGCGACCGGAGAAATCGCACAGACCTACCGCAAGATCCACGTGTTCGGCTATCAGTCGCTCGAGTCCGAGCTGCTCACGCCGGGCACCTCGCTTGGCGTGAGCAGCAGCACGCTCGGCCCCACCGCGAGCATCACGTGCTACGACCTCCGTTTCCCTGGGCTCTGGCAGGAGCTCAGCGACCGCGGCGCAGAAACCGTCATCGTCCCGGCGGCTTGGCCCGCCGCGCGGCGAGAGCACTGGCGCGTGCTCACGCAGGCCCGTGCGATTGAGCACCAAATGTGGGTCGTCGCGGTCAACGCGTGCGGCGCACAGGGCGACGTCGAGCTGGGCGGATACAGCCGCATCGTGGATCCCGCGGGCGTGGTGCTCGCCGAGCTCGGCGCTGACGAGGAAGTGCGCATCGTCGAGGTCGACCTCGGCCGCAGCGCCGCCGTTCGCACGGAGTTCCCGGTGATCGCTGACCGGCTCGACGCCGCACGGTACCGCGGGCTCAGCGCCTAGCGCAGGCGCCGAGCGCGAGCACCGATCAGCCGAGCCCGCGCCGGGCCGGCCTACTCCGGCATCACCTGCACGTCGGGGCCGAGGATCGCTGTGGATGCTGCCACCTGCGCGGCCGCGGTCGTTCCGAAGCGCGTGCGTTCAAGCAGCGCATCCGCCCCGGCGAGCGGCGTGATGCTCAGGTTCTTTCGTGCCATCAGATCACCCGCGGCTTCCTCCTCTGCACTCCAGTCGTAGTGCATGTACGTGAGTACCGCGGTGGGCGACTCCACCCGCACCGGCCCACCTTCGGCCTCGCGCACGAGGTCGAAGGCCGCGATCACACCGGTGCGCTGATCAAGCTCGAGCTGCGTGTTGAGCATGTTGCCGAGCGAGTACCAGACGAGGGTGCGGCCGCCGCCCGCACGGTCGAGCCAGGTGACGGGCTGCAGCACGTGCGGACCGGTTCCAATGACCACGTCTGCGCCGAGATCCGCAACCTGTTGCGCGAAGGCGCGCTGCGCATCGTTCACCTCGTGCGAGTCCTCGGTGCCCCAGTGCGCCGACACCACGACGACATCGGCTGCGGCACGTGCTTTCTCCAGCAACTCGGTGACGAGGGCAGTATCCGACATCATGTTGAGCGATACCCCGTCGATGGGTGCGTTCGAGTATTCGGCAAACGAGACGAGTGCGACGTTCACGCCCTCGGCGTCGAAGACGTGGACCTCGCGCTGCTCGGCCGCGCTGCGGTTTGCCCCTGAGACCACCGCGGGCGCGAGGCCGTCCCACGCGGCCCGGGTGGCGGCGATGCCAGCGGTGCCCTTGTCGGCGGTGTGGTTCGTTGCGGTGTTCACGAGATCGCACCCTGCGCCGCCACGCAGATCGCGCGCGAACTCGGTAGGCGCGTTGAACGTGGGATAGCCGCTGATGCCGAACTCGACCCCGGCGCTCGGCACCTCCTGGTTACAGAAGGTCACATCGGCTGCATCGAGCTGCGCACGAATCCCCGCAAAGAACTGCGCGTAGTCGTAGCTGCCGCCCTGCTGCTCAGCGGCCGCGTTCACGGCGTCGTGCGGCAGCATGTCGCCCATGGCAATCATGTGCACGGGGGCGGGTGACGCGGGCGTGGGATCGGGGCTTGGCGTCGGCGCCTCAGTTGGCGCCTGCGTCGGCTTCGGAGACGCGGCCGGGGCCTCGGCCCGCTTCGGAAGGAGCGCCAGGGCCCCCGCCGCGGCTGCCGCCAACACGAGCGCGGCGACCGCGATCCACACCGTCAGCTTCTTGCCGCGCGACATTTCGCGTCGAACTCGTGCGCGACCAGGATCTTCGCTGCCCGGCATCGGCGTGTGCTGATCTCTGCCATCCGTCATGCACTCAGCCTAGCCGCGGCCCAGCCGCGACTAGGCTGGCGCCATGCGTCACCTCTGCTCTGCCGACCGCGCCGCCCGGCCGCTTCGAACGTTCCTCATGCTCGGCACGGCCCTCGCACTCAGCCTCAGTGCTGCCGGCTGTGCCCCCGAGCCCGTGGGCGAGGCAGGCCCGAGCCCGAGCGACACGTCCCCCGCCTCGGAGCCCGCACCCGAGCCCGCACCGCCTGCGTCCAGTGAGGATCCCGCGTTCGATCGCGCCGCGCACTCGCTCGACGACCCAGCCTCGATCTGGGTGGTGAGCAACAAGGCGCGGCCGCTCGCTCCCGTGGACTTCGCGCCGAGCGACCTCGTCATGCCTGAGGGGATCGAGAACGAGTTTTCACAGCCCCTCCGCGAGCCCGCGGCACGCGCCGTGGAAGCCCTGATCGCGGGCGCCGCGCAGGCGGGCCACGAGGTTCGCGTCATCAGCGCCTACCGCGACTACGCGACACAGGTGGCGCTCTATGACAACTATGTTGCGCGCGACGGTGCCGCCGCGGCAGACACGTACTCCGCGCGCCCCGGGCACTCCGAGCATCAGACCGGCCTCGTCGTTGACCTCGATGACCACGGTGCGTGCTACCTCGACGCGTGCTTCGGCGATACCCCCGCGGGAGCCTGGCTCGGTGAACACGCTGCGGACTACGGCTTCATCGTGCGGTACCCGGTTGGCAAGCAGAAAATCACCGGTTTCACCCCAGAGCCCTGGCACTTCAGGTACGTCGGCCCAGAGCTTGCCGCGGAGATGGAGCGTACGGGCACGACGACACTCGAGGAGTTCTTCGAGCTGCCAGCGGCACCCACCTACCTGAACTAGCGGCGCGGCTATCATCATCGAATGAGCAACGCACCCGACTCTTCGCAGTCCACAGTCCCGGCGAGCACCCGCGAGCACACCGCGGAGCGCGGAGGCGCGGAGGCCCGCATCATTCGGGTGAGCGCGGTGGTGCTGCGTGACGAGCTTGGGCGCGTGCTCAACGTCCGCAAGCGCGGCACGAGCGCGCTGATGCTCCCCGGCGGCAAGCACGAACCCGGTGAGGATCCCCGCGACACCGCAGTGCGCGAGTGCGCGGAAGAGCTGGACCTCGCACTGGATCGCGCTGCGCTGCGCCCTCTCGGTGTGTTCCGCACGGCAGCCGCGAACGAGCCTGGTCATCTCGTTGAGGCGACCGTATTCGAGCACCCACTGGTGCCCGAAGCGGCCACCGCGACGCCGCAGGCGGAGATCGCACAGCTCGAGTGGGTCGATCCAACCCTCGCTCGCGACGATCTCGCGCCGCTGAACACGGAGCTGGTGTTCCCTGCGCTACTCGCCGAGCAGGCGGCGGGAGCCGCGACGGCGGACCCCACGACGACCGAACCCTCAACATCGTGACCGAGCGCGAGGCGGACAAGGTGCGGCCCGAGCGCAGTCGTGCTCGACCGGGCCCGGTGTTCTTCATCGGCCGCGCGCTGCTCCGCCCGCTCCTCTGGCTGCGCTACCGCCCCCGGGTCACCGGCCGCACGCACATTCCCAAGGCCGGTCCGGTGCTGCTCGCGAGCAACCATCTCTCCGGCCTCGACACCGTACTGATCCCCACCACCTCGCGGCGCAAGGTGCAGTTCCTCGCCAAGGCGTCGCTTTTCGAGGGGCGGCTGGGCAGCTGGTTCTTCCGCGGCATCGGCGCGGTGCCCGTGCACCGCGAGGCGTCGAACGCCGCTCAGCTCGCACTCGAGGCAGGGAGCGAAGTGCTCGCCGCGGGCGAGGTGTTCGTCGTGTTTCCCGAGGGCAGCCGCTCCCGTGACGGTCGGCTCTACCGCGGGCGGGGCGGGGCGGCGTGGCTGGCACTTGAGACGGGTGCGACGGTCGTTCCCGTGGGGCTCGTCGGCACCAACCGCGCGCTGCGCAACCCCGACAGCTCCCGCCCGCCGCGGGTTGCGGTGCGCTACGGGGCTCCCGTGCCACTCGCAGATCTCGCAGAGCTTCCTGCCGGGCAGGCGAGGCGGGAGGCAACTGAACGCATCATGCGCGCGATCCAGCAGCTCACAGGACAGGCGCGCGCCGGCGTGTACGCACCCAGCGCGCCTGACGATGTTCGCTCGCGGCGCCCGAGCGTTCAGCCACGTTCGCAAGACCGCGTGACAGACTGAGAGTGATCTGCGATCTCGATCAGGATCGCAGCGTCCGAAGGGAGTCCCGATGAGCAACCCAGAGGCTGCGCCCGAGGAGACGCTCTGCGCCAACCGCGATGAGGCGGGTGCGGCGCAGCCACCCATGATCATCGAGCCCCGCGATGTTCCGCTCGGCGGCGTACGCGCCATGAACGTGCGGCGAACCCTCCCTCAGCGTGCACGGTCGTTTGTGGGGGCGTGGTGCTTCCTGGACCATTACGGCCCCGATGACGTGTCGGTGTCGGGCGGCATGGACGTCGCTGCGCACCCTCACACGGGCCTGCAAACCGTCAGCTGGCTGTTCTCCGGCGAGATCGAGCACCGCGACAGCGCGGGGCACCACGCCTTCGTGCGCCCGGGCGAGCTGAATCTCATGACCGCGGGCCGCGGTATCAGCCACTCGGAGCGCTCCACGAAGACCACGACCGTGCTCCACGGTGCGCAGCTGTGGGTTGCGCTGCCGCAGGGTGCCGCCGACACCGACCCGGGCTTTGCGCACTATGAACCGCCCACCAAGCGCGGCCTCGGCTGGGCTGCGCAGGTGTTCCTCGGCGAGTTGCTTGGCGAGCGTTCCCCCGTTGCCACGTTCTCCCCGCTCGTGGGCGCTGAACTGCGGCTCGAACCGGGCGCCGTGCTGCCGCTGCAGGTGCAGGCAGGGTTCGAGCACGCGGTGCTCGTTGACGCCGGCAGCGTCACGCTGATGCGTGGCAGCGGCGAGCATGCGCAGGAGCTCCCGATCGCCCCTACCGAACTCGGTTTTGCACCGCTCGGCGTCGAGACCATCTGCCTCACCGCAGGCCCTGACGGAGCACGCCTGCTCTTCATCGGGGGCGAACCGCTCAGTGAGCAGCTGATCATGTGGTGGAACTTCATGGGGCGCAGCCACGATGAGATTGCGCGGGCACGAGCCGACTGGCAGGCGCGAATCGCCGCCGCCGGAGTCGCCGATCCCGCCGACGACGCCCCCTCAGCAAGCCACCCCGGCTCGTCCCGCAACCACGCGGCGCCCGTCGACCCGCTGCGCTTCGCGCTGCCCGACGATGAGCCTGCGCCCCCGCTCCCGGCGCCACCGCTGCCCATCACGAAGCTCGTGCCGCGCCGGCAGTAGTTCTTATCCCCTCCCACCCACGACCGAAGGAGTTCCACATGAGCGACCAGATCCAGGTGATCCACGAGCCCGCAAAGCAGCGCTTTGCCGTGACCGTCGAGGGCGAGCTCGCCGGCTTTGCCGAGTACCGCAGCCGCGCGGGCGGCACGCGCCGCGACTTCATGCATACGGAGATCGACCCGGCATTCGGTGGCCGTGGGCTGGGCGGCACGCTGGTCTCCGCCGCGCTCGAGCAGACCCGCGCCGAGGGACTCATCATCATTCCGCGCTGCCCGTTTGTCGCCGCCTGGCTGCGCCGCCACCCGGACTTCGACGCAACGATCGAGTGGCCGGACGCCCCCTAACGTTTTCCCCCAGCCCTGGTGGGCGTGTTAGCGCGCGGCGAGCGCGTGCAGGATCGGTGTCTCGCCGTCGTTGAAGCGGATCGTGCGATGCGTCGTTCCAACATCGGCGAGCGTTGCCGCGATGACCGCGGCGACGTTTGCGCGTGACACCGAACTCGACGCCTCGGCGCGCGCTTCGATGAGCCCGGTCCCCGCATCTGCAGTGAGTGTGCTCGGCCCGAGAACAGTCCAGTCAAGGGCGGTGCTGCGGAGGTGCTCATCTGCTGCAGCCTTCGCCTCGGCGTACGCGTAGAACGAGTGGTCCTCGGGAACTCCGTGGTCTGGCGAAGACCCAAAGTACGACACCATGATGAATCGCGGTACCCCAGCGAGCGCCGACGCGGTCATCGTGCGAATTGCGGCGTCCTGATCCACGGCGCGCGTGCGCGCGGGGTTCCCGCCCCCGGCGCCGGCCGACCACACGACCGCGTCGTGCCCGATGATGAGCTCGGCGATCGCGTGCTCGTCGAGCGTCTCAACGTCAGCGACGTGCGGCGTCGCACCAGCGGCGATCACCGCCTCGGCCTGGTCTGCGGATCGGATGATTGCCGTGACCTGGTCGCCGCGTGCGGCCAGGAGCGGTTCGGTCAAGAGTGCGACGCGGCCGTGGCCGCCGAAGAGAATGATGCGTGCCATGCGGCCACCCTAGGCCTCAAGCCTGAAAGTCGCGAGGAAAATATAGTTACCTCGGGCAACTATCGGGCGTAGAGTGCGAGGCATGGTGAACACGCCGCTCCGAGATGCCTACGATCCGGAGCTCTCGAAACCTGAGCCCACCCGGCGGCCGAGCACACGCGAGACCGGGGAGGTGCTCCTCGCACTCACCCGCCTCATCTCGCACTGGTCATCGCAGGAGATGCAGCGCAGCGTGGTCGGCGCATCGGGGATTACCCTCGACCCGGTTGCGGTGCGCGCGCTGTACCTGCTGGGCATCGCACAGGGCGAAACCACCCCGAGCAAGCTGGCAGACGACCTTCACCTCAGCCGCCCGTCCGCCTCGAAGCTCATCGCACGGCTCGAGAGCGTCGACCTCCTCGCCCGCAACGCGACACCGCACGACCGACGCTCGGTGTCGATCGGGCTTTCTCGGCGCGGACAAGAAATCTTCGAAAAGCTGTTCGGCGCCGGGGTCGCGATGATCACGGCGGCAACGCTTGATTGGGATCCCGAAGACCTCCGCACGTTCACCGCACTGCTTCCCCGCTTTGTGGCGGGGCTACTCGCAACACCACCACAGTGAAAGGAACACTCATGCCACGCATCTATGTTGTCACGGGAGCCGCTTCCGGAATCGGCAAGACCACCACGCAGTTGCTCCGGGAGGCCGGAAACACCGTGATCGGGGTCGACCTGAAGGGCGTCGAGGTATCCGGCGATCTGTCCACGCGTGAGGGTCGGATCGCTGCAGCAGAGGAGGCCACCCGCCTGGCGGGCGGCACCGTCGATGCGGTCATCGCGTGCGCGGGCCTCGCCATCCCGAAGGTGATCACCGCATCGGTGAACTACTTCGGCATGACCGAGTTCCTGGAGGCGATGCAGCCGGCGCTCACGCAGTCAGCTGCACCCCGCGTCGCACTCATCTCCTCAATGGCGTCATTGCAGCCGGTCGCACCACCACTCGTCGACGCGCTGCTCAGCGGCGACGAAGCCGCCGCCCGCGCGATCGCAGAGCAGCTCGAGGCCGATCCACAGACCGGCAACCTCATCTACTCATCCTCGAAGCAGGCGATCTCCCGCTGGGTGCGCCGCGAAGCCCCCACTGCTCGCTGGGCGGGCGCGGGCATCCCCGTGAACGCGGTTGGACCCGGCACGGTGATCACCCCAATGACCCAGGAGCTGCTCTCGAGCGAGGAAGGCCGACAGTTGGTGGACCGCTCCGTGCCGATGCCGCTGAACTCGCATCAGCCACCCGAGAGCATCGCCAACCTGCTGATCTGGCTCACCTCCGAGCAGAACACGCACTGCTGTGGCCAGACGATCTACTGCGACGGCGGCGCCGACGCAGTACTGCGTGGGGACGACATCTGGTCATGGAACGAGCAGGGCATCCGCGATACCTTCGCGAAGATCATGTCCTAATCCTCGGAACACACGACGCCGCGGGCGCGTGGTCGGGAGTCCCCGGCTACGCGCCCGCGGCGCATGGATGCCGCAGCGAGCCTGCGGCCTACTCGGCGTCGTGCGCCGCGAGCGCCGATGCCGGCAGCCCGAACACACGGTCAAACGCCCAGGTGTAGACCACCGTGAACACGAGGAAGAAGACGAGCAGTCCGCCCTCGAGCAGGATCGCCTCCACGAAGCCCAGCCCGAGCATGAACATGACGAGCGGGATCGTGAAGAAGAGCACCCCGCCCTCGTACCCGATCGCGTGGAGCGCACGGGATCCCGCGCCGCGACCCGTGGCGCCGGTGCGGCGCTCGATCGCCTCGAAGATGGTGTTCCAGACGTAGTTCCAGATGGTCGCGGTCGTGGAGAGCAGCACCGCGGTGAGCGTGGACTGCCCGCCGCCGTGGCCGAGCAGCGAACTCAGCACCACGACGGTGAAGAGCACGCTGAGGCCCTCGTAGCCGGCCACGAAGGTGACACGACGGAGCACGGGGTGCGCCTGGAAGAAGCGCCGCGGGCGCTCAGCGGAGCCGCTTCCCACGACGCGGTTCGTCGCGGTATCGACGACCTCGGCGATCGTGTCTGCGACGGTGGACAGGGACGGCGCGAGCGCGCTTGAGGTGTGGCCGGTGGCGGTCACGGTATCACTCCAGAGAGACCTACTGCCCGCGGAGCGCCCCCTTTGGACACTCACGCTATGCGCGGATACAGTAGCTTAACAATCATTTTGCAACTGATTTCGTTGCAGATCGAGAGTATCACGACTTTTTCCGTTGTGCATCACGTCCCCCGCCAAGCGCCCCGCCGAGCAGCGCCGCGAGCGTGAGCACCAGGCCCACCACCTGCCCGCCAGAGAACTCGGCGCGCAGCACGAGCACGTCAATCGCCACCGCAACCACCGGCGAGAGGAGGCCCAAGAACGAGGCCGCGGCAATCGATATTCGCCCGAGCCCGCCAAACCAGAGCGTGTACGAGATGAGCCCACCGAAGAGCGCCAGCCACAGGTAACCGCCCAGCGCGGGCGCATCAATCTGTGCGGGAACACCCTCGAACACCAGCGCGGGCACGAGGAGCATGAGCCCGCCTGCGGTCAGCTGCCAGCCCGTAAACGCCACGGCCCCCACTCCGGCGGGTCGCCCCCAGCGCCGGGCAAGAATCATGCCGAGCGCGAGCGAGACGGCGGTGCCGAGCGCCGCCAGGATCCCGATCGGATCGAGTCTCGCCTGCGGAGTCAGGGTGATGAGCGCCACCCCGATGACACCCAGGCCGCCGAAGGCCAGGCGCGCGGGCGCAACGGCTTCGCCGAGCATCACCCGCGCGAGCACCGCAACAATGATCGGCTGCAGCGCGCCCACCGTCGCCGCGACGCCACCGGGGAGCCGCTCTGCCGCAACAAACAGAAGCGGGAAGAACACCCCGATAAACAGCGCGCCGAGCACCAGCGACCGCCACCACCAGCGCCCCCGCGGCAGCACGCGCGTCGCCGCGAGCACCACGAGGCCCGCGGGAAGCGCCCGCACGAGCGACGCGAAGAGCGGGTGCCCCGTCGGCAGGAACTCGGTGGTGACAAAGTAGGTGGTGCCCCAGATCATTGGCGCAAGCGCCGTGAGTGCGGTCGCCGCGCCGCTCCCCCGCGCGGCACGAGTGGGCGCGGCAGTCATGCTCACGCGAGCACCGCTGCCCGAGCGTGGACGGTCACGTGCGCGAAGAAACGCTCGACCCAGGCGCTCAGGAACTCGCGCGTACCCGCATCGGCGATGCGCCCCGCGCTATCGAGCATGTCGTCGCGCCAGCGGAGGTACACCTCCGGCTGCGCGAGCGTCGGGGCGTCGAGAAACGCGAGACCGGCGCGCAATTGCTGCTGCGCCAGTGCGGTGCCAATCGTGCCGGGCGAGGCCCCGACGATGCCCACCGGAAGCCCCGCAAAGACGTTCTCCCCCCACGGGCGCGAGCCCCACTCAAGCGCGTTCTTCAGCGCAGCCGGGAGCGCACGGTTGTACTCCGGTGTCGCGATGATGAGCCCGTCGAGGCCGCGCACGAGTTCCTTGTACGCGACCGCAACCTCGGGATGCCCAGTATCCGCGTCGCGGCCATACAGCGGCAGCGTCGAGATGGCGATGGGCACGATCTCAGCGCGCTCACCGATGATGTGGCCGAGCGCCCCGAGCAGGGCCGTGTTGATCGAATCGCTCGCGATGCTGCCACTCAGCACTCCGATACGCATGGGTCTCCGTTTCCGCCCCAGCATCTCCGGGACAGTCCCATCTTCGGCGCCACCAGACCTATGAGTCCAACACATGATTGACATGAGATCAATCGTGATTCACGATTGATCCGTGGAACTTCAACAGCTCAGGTACGTCGTGGCGGTTGCCGAGACGAAACACTTCACGCGCGCGGCCAAGCAGTGCCACGTCGTGCAGTCCGCGCTCAGCCATCAGGTTGCCGCGCTCGAGCGCGAGCTCGGCTACCCCCTGTTCGCGCGGACGAGCCGCAAAGTGGCGCTCACCCCCGCGGGCGAGGCGTTTCTGCCACACGCTCGCGCCGCACTCGACGCGGCCGCACGAGCGGCTGCGGCGGGCGCGGCAGCCACCGGGGACATCCGCGGCACACTGACCATTGGCACAATCCCCACGACGGGAACCGTCGACGTGCCTGCGGCACTCGCGCATTTTCGCGCGCGCCACCCGGGCGTGCGGATCACCCTCCGCACGCACCACAGCGATCGCCTCCTCGAGCACGTGCGCGCAGGCCGCATCGACGTGGCGGTGCTCGGCCTGCCGGATCCCCAGCTGCCGGAGGAGGTGGGTGCGAGGCTCCTCGGGGACGAGGCCCTCGTGGGTGCGGTGAACCGGAGCCACCCGCTTGCGGGGCGGAAGCGAGTCTCGCTCGCGCAACTCGCGGCGGAGCCATTCGTCGATTTTCCCGCCGGCTCCCCCGCGCGCGAGCAGAGCGATCGAGCCTTTGCGCGCGCGGGAATCGAGCGCGAGGTGCAGTTCGAGAGCAGCGCGTTTGATTCGTCGCTCCGGCTGATCGAAGCGGGGCTCGCCGTGGGCCTACTCCCCACGATCGTGGCGCAGCGAGAGGCACACCGGCTCGCAACCTTCGCCGTGACGCCCGCACCGCGTCGACACGAGGTGCTCATTTGGGACGCGTTCAACCCGACCCCCGCGGCCGAGCGCTTCCGTGAGATTCTGCTCGCGCAGCTGGCCTCGGGCGCCGCGGCTAGCTGAGCTGCAGCGTCGTGATGCAGGTCGGGTCGTTCGCCCCCGTGCGCACGGTTTGCACGCCGGTATCGCCGTCGGCGGTGATCTCGATCGTGAACTCACCATCGCGCGGCAGCCACACCCCGGCGAAGCCATTGTCTTCGGTCGTACGCGCCTCGTCAACAATCACGTCTCCGCTCGCGGCGTCAGTGATGCGCAGCTGAATGTCCGCGTTCTGCATCTCCCCCAGGCACGAGGTGGGCACGTGGAACGTGCACGGATGCGTCTGGGCACGATACGGCGCGACCGAGAGGTAGAACTGATCGCCCGCAACGGGAAGCACGAGTTCGCCCGGCTGCTCAGGCTGCACCTTCACCTCCGTGGGCATCACCTGCGCCACGAAATCCGCAGGGCGCTCGGCCACCGGCAACGCCTCCAGGCCCTCCACGAGCGCGACGGGGTCGCTCGCATCGATACCCAGCTCAGCGAGCACGGCGGCGGCGCCAGCTTCCTCGGCCGAGACCTCACCGGAGGTGGCCGGCTGCTCCGCGGCACCGGCCGCTGAGCAGCCGGCCAGCAGCACGATTGCGGCAATCGCCGAGCCAACAAGAGCGGGGCGCACGCGCGCGACTGAGATACCCATACCCCGTATCGTGTCAGTTCTCGCTGAGTGCGCCCTGCGTATCCGACGCCACCGCCCGGCCGCCTCCCACGCCCACAATTGCGGCGACCCGCTCGGTCCCGTAGCGATCCGGAGCCACGCGCCTCATCCCCGCAAGGCCGATCCCCAGGAGCACCGCGCGATCCGCTTCGGCCTCCGTGAGACCGGGATCCGCGCCGCGAAGCGCGTCAGTGAGCTCGGCGACCGTGCCAGCAAAGACGCCCGCGAACTCGGGCACACGGAGCGCGTGCGCCCACGCGTCTGCCCAGAGCCAGAGCTCGGCCGCTCGCGTCTCGTCCAGGTGGTTTGCGAAGAACTCGGCAACTGCGCCACCTCCGGGCTCGGCGACCGCGGCTGTGAACTCCGCAAGGTTCTCGGCGACGTAGTGCCGCCAGGCGAGCCCGGTGAGCTCGGTGACCGAGGTGAAGTGCTGATGCACGAGCCCGGGCGACCCGCCCACCGCCTGCGCGACCGAACGGGCAGACACAGCCGCGAAACCATCCGCGCGAATCACCTCGAGCGCAGCACCAATCATCGCCTCGCGACGCGCTTCTCGGGGCAGGTAGGCCATCGTTCCTCGTTTCCTGAGTGGACGGATCCAGACTAGCGAGCTAATCTGTACGACTGTACAAATTGAACCGAATGGAGGATCTTGTGCCCCCGCACACCCTGAGCGAGCTGCGCGCCGCGCTCGGCAATATCGACGAATCCACGAGGCGCACCGTGCGCATGACGAGACACCCCCTGCGCCCAGCATGGGGTGAGCGCGACTACATTGGCTGGCGCGACCCCAGCGCGCCCCAGCGTGGCTACCTCTTCACCGCGCACGGCGGAGCCCTCCGTGGCATCATGCTCACCACCACACGCACGCGCACCGCGGCGGGCCGCGCGGTGATGTGTGAGCTGTGCCGGATCCCGCGCCGCTTCGAGCAGGTGTCCCTCTTTGTTGCGCCGACCGCCCTCGCGGAGCGGCGCATGTCGACGCTCGGCACGTACCTGTGCGTGGATCTCGACTGCAATGCCCGCGTCAACGCGCTGCGCCCACTCACGCCGCTCGACCCGCCGGCCGACGAGCTCGTTGCCGCGCACCGCGCGGAGCTCGCCGGCCGGGCAGCGGGCTTCGTCGACGAGGTGCTCGCGCTGGGCGCGGGGCACGCGTCCCCACACCAGCGCAGCGGGGCACGCGAGACCCGCTCGGCAGGTGAGTCCGGCTCGGCCCGCTAGGGACGCTCGGCCTGCGCGCGGCGGGAGGCGCGCGTTGCCGCGAGCGCGGTCGCGATTCCGAGCGCGGTGAGCGCAGTGAGCCCGAAGGCAAGCCAACGGGCAGAGCTGAGCGGCCCATCCCCCAGCGCGATGAGGTTCCCAGCGAGGGCCGAGGTGAGCGTGAAGGCGATCAGCTGCGTGGTGCTCACGGCGGCGGCCGCCTTCGCACCCTCGCGCTCGTCGCTACTGCTCATCATCGCGGCCACCGAGAGGTGCGGGAACGCGAGGCCGATGCCCGCACCGGCGATGAACAGCGCGAGCGCCCACGCGAGCACAATCGGGATTCCGGGCTCGGCAATTTGCAGCAGGCCATACGTGCAGAGGCCACCCGTGAGAAGCCACGGCGCCACGCGAATCAGTGTCGGCACGCGCGCTGACCCCGCCCCGACGCTGAACAGCTGCGAGGCGACCCAGCCGAGCGAGAGCGCACCGCCGAGCAGCCCGGCCCCGAGCGGCGTGAGCCCGCCGATCTGCTGCGCGAAGAGCGGCACGAAGTTCTCCACCATAACGCCTGCGCAGAGCGCGGCAACCGTGAGGTACACCCATTTCAGCGACCCGCCCCGCGCGTAGGCAAGGCGGGGCAGCACGCCGTTTGCGTGGCGCGAGTCGAGCAGCAGGAACGCCACGAGCAAGAACAACCCACCGCCAATCGCCACCGCAACAAGCGGACCGCCGAGGCGCGAGCTGAGACTCAGCGCTGCCGCGGCGGCCGCGAGCGTCGCGATGGGCACGAGCGGCACGGGAGCCGGGCGGTGCGGCTCGCCGCTCGGGTCGGCACCCAGCAGCGAGGCAGGAAGCGCCCGCACGGCGACCGGCAGGAGCGCGAGCGCCAGGACCGCGAGCGTGCCGAGTGCGGCCCGCCACGCAGCGAACTCCGCGAACGCCCCGCCAAGCACGGGGCCGACAAGCGTCCCGACGCCGAACATCGCAGAGATGAGTCCGGTCGCCCGCGTCCACAGCGCCGGCGGCAGCGCGCCACGGATCACCGCGTAGCCGAGCCCGGTGAGGAGCCCCGCCCCGGATCCCTGGATCGCACGGCCGAGCACGAACTGCTCCATCCCCGCGGAGAGCGCGCTCACGCCGGTGCCGAGCGCGAACAGCGCGAACGCGAGCGCATAGGCGCGGGCGGGGCCAGCCCCGGCAAGCAACCGGCTGACCAGCATGGTCGCGACCACCGCGGTGATGAGGTAGGCGGTGGCGGCCCACGCGAAGTACTCGGCACCGCCAATATCGGCCACGACCGTGGGGAGGAGCGCTGCGGTGAAGTAGAGATTCATTGCGTAGAGCCCCACGCCACTCGCCAACACCGTCACGGCGGGCGCGTGCGCGCGACTGAACAGGTCGCGCCAGCTGCCGGCGCGCGGAGCCGGACGCGGCTCGGGGTGCGGCGGTTCGGGGGAAGAAGTCTGGTTGGTTTCAGTCACACCGAGTACCCTAAAACTTCAAGTTCACTTGAAGTCAAGGAGCACAATGCGCACGAGCCCGAAGGATCTTCTCACCGTCGGCGAGGTCGCCACCCGCGCGGGCATTGCCCCGAGCGCGGTGCGGTACTACGAGGCGCAGGGACTCATCAGCTCGGTGCGCACGGCAGGGAACCAGCGCCGCTACCCGCGCTACGTGCTCCGCCGGATCGGGATCATCCTCGCCTCGCGCCGCTTCGGTGTGCCGCTCAGTGAAGTCGCGGAGGTGTTCGCGGATCTGCCCCACGACCGGATGCCCGGGAAACAGGATTGGCGGCGCATCTCTGAAGCGTGGCGCGACCGGCTCGAGGAGCGCCGTCGCGAGCTCGAACTCCTCGAAGCCGAGCTCACGGGGTGCATCGGGTGCGGGTGCCTCTCACTAAACACCTGCATCGCGCTCAACCCCGGCGACCGACTGGCCGCCGAGGGACCGGGACCGCGGCGCATCGGCCACGATCCCGATCCCGAGTAGACCGCCGGAAATGCGGTGCGCCTAGCGGGAGGCCAACAGCGACTCGTCCCCCTCCGCACGCGCCGGCGACGTCGCGCCCGCGCCCCCGAGAATCTCTCGCGTCACCACCTCCGGGCGCAGGTCGAGCCTGCGCAGCAGCTGCGCGTTGAGCGCAACCACGATGGTCGAAAGCGACATCAGGATCGCGCCGACCGACATCGGCAGCACGAAGCCGATGGGTGCGAGCACGCCCGCAGCGAGCGGCACTGAAATGAGGTTGTACCCGGCCGCCCACCACAGGTTCTGCTGCATCTTGCGGTAGGCCGCCTGCGACAGGCGGATCACCGACAGCACGGAACGAGGATCGTCACTCGCGAGAATGACCCCTGCGGAAGCAATCGCCACGTCGGTGCCCGCGCCGATCGCGAGCCCCACGTCTGCCTGCGCGAGCGCGGGTGCATCGTTCACCCCGTCGCCCACCATCGCGACGCGGCGCCCCTCGGCCTGCAGCTCCTGCACCTTGGCCGCCTTGTCCTCCGGACGGACGCCGGCGAACACGCGGTCAATCCCGAGGTCGGCCGCGACGGCGTGTGCCACCGCGGGTGCGTCACCCGTGATCATCACCACACTGACGCCAAGCTTATGGAGCGCGGCAACCGCGTCCCGCGACTCGGAACGAATCTCGTCGCTCAGCGAGAGCGCGCCAATCACCGCACCGTCACGCAGCACGTGCAGGATGATCGCGCCGCGCTCGCGCCACGGCTCGACCGCGGCGAGTTCCTCGGCGCCCTCCTCGGACAGGAGGTACGGCCCACCCACGCGAATGCGAGCACCGTCGACCGTTGCGGTGACCCCCACCGCCGGGGAGGAGGAGAACTCGGAGGAGACGGGAACCGTGAGTCCCCGATCCCGCGCCGCTCGAACAATCGCCTTTGCGAGCGGGTGCTCGCTCTCCGACTCCGCCGCTGCGGCGAGCGCGAGCACCGCGTCCGCGTCGAGCCCACCGTTCGCGTCGGCGAGCGCAACCTCCGAAACCGTAGGCTCACCCTTCGTGAGTGTGCCGGTCTTGTCGAAGAGCACCGCGTCAACCACGCGCATGCTCTCGAGCGCCAGGCGATCCTTCACGAGCACGCCGCCGCGAGCGGCCCGCTCCGTCGCGATGGACACCACGAGCGGGATCGCGAGGCCCAGCGCGTGGGGGCACGCGATCACGAGGACCGTGATGGTGCGCACGACCGCCTCGTCAGGCATGCCGAAGAGCGTCCATGCGATCGCAGTGATCACCGCGGCGCCGAGCGCGAACCAGAACAACCACCCGGCGGCGGTGTCCGCAAGCCGCTGTGCACGCGAGGAGGAGTTCTGGGCGTCGCTCACGAGGCGCTGAATGCCAGCGAGCGCGGTGTCGTCGCCCGTTGCGGTGACCTCGACGCGCAGGCCGGAGTCGGTGGCCACGGTGCCAGCGGTGACGTAATCCCCCGGCTCACGGGTGACCGTGCGTGATTCGCCGGTCACCATCGACTCGTCCATTGCGGCGCGACCCTCAACGACCCGACCATCAGCGGGCACGCTTGCGCCCGGCCGCACGACGACCAGGTCACCCACCCGGAGGTCCGCTGGGGCAACGACGACGATCTCGCCGTGCTCCACGCGCTCTGCAGTGTCGGGCAGGAGCGCCGCGAGCGAATCAAGCGCGGAGGTGGTCTGCGCGAGCGAGCGCATCTCCACCCAGTGCCCCAGCAGCATGATGACGATGAGGAGCGCCAGCTCCCACCAGAAGTCGAGCTGGTGGTCGAGGATCCCCAGGCTGGATCCCCAGGAAGCGAGGAAGGCGACCGTGATGGCGAGGCCGATCAGCAGCATCATGCCGGGTTTGCGCGCACGGATCTCGTCGACTGCGCCGACAAGGAAGGGGCGGCCACCCCACACGTACATGACCGTGCCGAGAATCGGCGACACCCAGGCGAGCCAGGGCCAACTCGGCAGCTCGTAGCCGAGGATCATGGCAAACATGCCCGAGAGGGCTGCCGTGGGAACGGCCAACACGAGCATGATCCAGAAGAGGCGGCGGTACTGTGCGACGTGGTCGCCGTGCCCGGCGTGGCCCCCGTGACCGCCGTGCGCGTCGTGCCCCGCGTGCGCATCGTGTCCAGCGTGCTCATCGTGTCCGGCGTGCTCGTCATGCCCCGCGTGGGCGTCGTGCCCGGCATGCTCGTCATGCCCGGCATGCGGATCGTGCCCGGCATGCATGGTGTGCCCTGCGTGCGGGTCTGGCGTGGGCGATTGGGTGTCGGTCATCTTCGTCCCCTTTCCGTCGCACCAGTCACAACCGGTCGACGTCACCTGCAACCATATACCCCTATGGGGTATTCCGCATTCGAGCATATGAGTTTCGTTGTGCGCAATTCTGCCCCGCGGGGCGCGGTGCCGTCCACCCTCCCCTGTGCCTCAGCTCGGATATGGTTATGGACACCCCGCCCCCTTCCCAGGAGGATCTGTGAGTCACCCATCGCCGCGCAAGCGCGCCCTCAACGTCGCCGGAATCCTCGTCGGCATCGCCGTGATTGTTGTGGTGATCTGGCTCGACGTCGCGACCGGCATCTGGCAGGAGCTCGTCGTGCTCTCGGGTCTCGCTGCCGGGCTCGTGACCTCGCTCTTCACCGTGCTGGTCGTGGACAAGGTGGTTGCGCGCTCGACCGCACGCCGCTGGGCCCCGGTCACCCGCCTTGCGCTCACCGAGTTCCTCCACGACCTGGCCGACGACGATGAGAGCGAGATCGCACGCGGGCACGTGGTGCCCCGCTCAATCCGCGGACTGGATCCCGATCTCGACATCACCGGCTGGGGCACGGAGCTGAGCGCGCTGCGCGATCAGGTGGTCACGGAGCGCAAGATCCTCTCACGGGCCCTCAGCCAGTGGGTGGAGTTTCTCGCGGCGAGCGCGGACACCGCTGACATCCTCCGCAGCGTTGCGGATATCGCCCTGCAACTCGACCGCGTGCGGGACCACGCGCTCGACCTCGAGCTCACCCCCACCGCCGCGGGCCGCGCGAAGCTCACTGCCGAGATCGAGGCGTGCAACGCGCACTTCACCGCCCTCGTCACCGAGCTGGAAGACCAGATCGCGGCGACCGACGCGGATGTCGAGCGCGCGGAACGCGACTGACGGGCTGATCCCAGCCGCCGAGGCAACGCCTGTGCCACACTGTGGGCCATGCGCATTCTGATTGTCGGCGCGAGCCGCGGCCTCGGTAGAGCACTCTTCGACGGCCTGAACGCCGATGGCCACGAAGTGTGGGGTGTGGCGCGCAGCCTCCCCGCAGAGGCGAGCTCGCCCACACGCTGGATCGCCGCCGACTTCGCCGACCCTCGTCAGGCGGCAGACGATGTTGCGGCTGGTGCTCCGGCTGAGCTCGACGTGGTGATCTACAACCTAGGGATCTGGGAGCCCGCCGCATTCAGCGACGCCTACGAGTTCGCGGCGGAGCGCGACGAGACTACGCTGGGGCTGCTCGCGGCGAACGTGGCCGGGCCGCTGCTGGTGCTGCAGCGGCTCCTCCCCCGACTATTGGCGGCAGGGCACCCACGCGTCATCCTCACCGGGTCGACCTCGGGCCTGCCCCGCAGCGGGCGCCCGGAGCTCGCTTTCGGAGCGTCGAAGACCGCCCTCAACGGCATCGCCGATGCACTGCGCGAGAGCTACCGCGCGGAGCATCTCGCGGTCACCACCCTGCAACTCGGCAACCTCAACACCGACGACGCGCTTGAGGTGCCGCGCGACGAGGCCGCAACGCGGGGCGCGGGCACCCTCATCCCCGTGCACGACGTGCTGGCAATGGTACGCAGCCTGCTCGGCCTCTCCGATGCGTCATTCGTGCGCGAACTTGTCCTCCCCGCGATCCTGGATGACCGCTTCTAGATTCGCGGGTACGCTGGCTGTCACTGGGGCGCCGTCGCCGCACCGCGGCCACAGCGCGCACGGAGGAGGGGTCCATGCAGCGTGAACGAGTCATCATTGCCGGAGCATCGGGGTTGATCGGTGGTGCGCTCAGCACCGCACTCCGAGCCGACGGAGTTGCCGTCGAGCGGCTCGTGAGGCGCGCTCCCCGCTCTTCAGACGAGACGGAGTGGCGGCCCGGGGACGCCCCACTCGATCCTTCGCGGCTCCGCGGCGCTACTGCGATCGTCAACCTGTGCGGTGCGAGCATCGGGCGGCTGCCGTGGACGCCTCGGTACCAGCGCCAGCTTCGCGACTCTCGGCTGGGCCCCGCCCGCACAATCGCGGCGGCCGCGAGGCAGCTCGGCGACGAGGCTCCCCTCATAGTGTCTGCCTCGGCGGTGGGGTTCTACGGAGACCGGCCGGGCGAGCAGCTCACGGAGATGAGCGGCGCAGGCACCACCTACCTTGCCGGGCTCACGGTGGAGTGGGAGCGCGCGGCGCGCGAGGCCGGCGACACCGTGCCGCTCGCGTTCATTCGAACGGCGCCGGTACTGCACCCCGAGGGCGTTCTCAAGCCAATGATCACGCTGACGCGCTTCGGCCTCGGCGGACCACTCGGAAGCGGCCACCAGATCTGGCCGTGGATCTCACTCACCGACGAGGTGCGCGCCATCCGCCACATCATCGAGCACCGCCTCACCGGCCCCGTGAACTTGGCGGGTCCACAGCCCGCGAGCGCGAACGAGATCGGCCGGGCTCTGGCGCGCGAGCTGCACCGACCGTTTCTCGTGCCCGCGCCGCGGTGGGCACTCCGCCTCGGGCTCGGCCGCGCCGCGGCGGACTCACTGCTGCTCTCTGACGCGAACGTTGCGCCGACCGCCCTGCTCGCGTCCGGCTTCACGTTCACCTCAGAAACCGCGGAGGATGCCGTTCAGCGTTCCCTCTCGGAGCCCACGGGCGCCACCCCACGCGCCTGATCGTAGGCGGCAAGTGCGCGTGCACGGCTCGAACGGAGATCCACCAGCTCCGGCAGGAGGAGACTCTCGGGTGCCCACCGCGAAACGTACTCGCCGCTCGGATCGAAACGCTGCTGCTGCGTCAGCGGGTTGAAGATGCGAAAGTACGGAGCCGCGTCGGCCCCGCAGCCGGCCACCCACTGCCAGTTGAACGGGTTGCTCGCCGCGTCCGCATCGACGAGCGTGTCCCAGAACCACGCCTCCCCCAGGCGCCAATCGATGAGCAGGTTCTTCGTCAGGAAGGATGCCGTCACCATGCGCGCCCGGTTGTGCATGAAGCCCGTCTCCCATAGCTCACGCATCCCCGCATCGACGAGCGGGAAGCCGGTCTCACCTCGCTGCCACGCGAGGAGCTCTGCGCCGGGCTCCCGCTCCCACGGGAACGCATCGAACTGCGGGTTGAGCCCCCGCTCATGGAGGTCAGGGGACGCGAACGCGGTGTGCCAGGCAAACTCGCGCCAGCCGAGCTCGGAGAGAAACATCCCCGCGTCCACCCCGGCGGCGAGCGCCCGGTGCCAGACAGTGCGGGGGCTCAGCTCGCCCCAGCGCAAATACGGTGACAGCTCTGATCCCGATCCCGCGTCTGGGAAGTCGCGCTCTGCGGCGTACCGGCGTGCCCGCTCGCCCAGGAAGCGCTCGAGCTGCGCCTCCCCTGCGGCCTCACCGGGGGTCCAGCGTGCGGCAAGTCCGCCCGCCCAATCGGGCGTTGTGGGGAGCAGGCCCCACGCTCCCAGCGCATCGCTGCGCGGTTGCACACTGGCCGGGATCAGCGTCGCCGGTGCGGGGATCGGCGCAGCGGGCGGCGAGTTCGAGAGGCAGGCGCGCCAGAACGCGGAGTACACCCGGTAGCCCGTGCCTTGCGCCGTGACCACGGATCCCGGCTCAAAGAGCACGCCACCCGTGAATGAGTGAGCCGCGATCCCCTTCTCCCGCAGCGTCAGCTTGAGCGCTGCATCGCCCGCTCGCTCGGCCCCGTATCGCCGGTTCCACAGCACCCGGGCCGCGCCGCTCTCTGCGGCGAGCGCGGGAATCTCTCGCGCAGCCGGTCCGCGCCGCAGCACGAGCGGCACGCCGAACTCGGCGAGGCGATCGCCGAGCGCCGCAAGAGAGTGGTGCAGCCACCACTTGGCCGCCCCGCCGAGGGGTCGCGCACCCGGGGATTCCTCGTCGAGCACGTAGGCCACCACAACGCCCGCGGGGTCCTCGGCGGCCGCGGCAAGCGCGGGATGATCGGCGATGCGCAGGTCGTCGCGCAGCCAGACGAGCGTGGTCATCGCTCGGCGCCCGGCTCCGCGCGGCCGCGCCGCACCGCACGCGTGCCCCGATCGAGGGCCCAGAGCGAACCGGCAAGTGTGGCCACGCCCAGCACAAGCGGCAGCCAGGAGGCGAGGCCCGGCAGCAGGTCGGTCGCAAGCACGATCGCCCCGAGCAACACGACCATCAGCAGCGCGGGCAGGAGCATCGCCTGGCGTGCGCGTTGCACCTCACCATGGTTCAGCGTCCCACCGGCGTAGAGAACGCGCAGGTAGCGCACGAACGCCACGCCCACGACGATGAGCCAGAGCGCTGCCGGCCACATTCCCCAGTGCGACATTGAAACCTCCCTGCGCTCAACAGTACTTTGCGTACGTGACCGAGCGGTCGCGCTCGGCAAAACCAAGCCGTTCGTACATGCCGAGCGCGCCGCTCGGGTTCGCTGCGTCAACGTCGAGCACTGCGCTGCCGAGCCCGGCGGCGCGGTAGGCGTGAAGCACCTCGGCAATGAGCACCGAGGAGAGCCTATGACCCCGCCAGTCGCGCACCACTCCGACCGTGCTCAGGTAGCCGAACGGACCGCCACGGAGCGCGAACTCGGCTCGCTTCACCTCGCTGAGCGCGAGGCCCACCACCCGATGCGGGTCGCGCAGCGTGCCCCGCCCCGCGACGGCCAGGCGCGAGAGCGCCGGTGAGAACTCAGCAAGCGCTCCCTCGTCCTCCCATTCCCGACGAGTGATCGGGTGGAATCCAAAGTGGTCACGGAACGCATCATTCACCGCGGCGCGCGTGCGCTCCGAGTAGCGGTCCGAAAACGGGATGAGGCGCACACCCTCGGGCGCTTCACGGCGAGGCAGCTCTCCCTCGAGCGTGCGTTCAAGTTCGTACCACCAGCGCACCGGCCCGAATCCGCTTCCCTGCGCGAGTGCCGCAAGCCCGGGGTGTGCCACACGGCCGCCGAGACTCAGCATGGCGGGGAGCGCGCTTGCCGATTCTGCAAGCAGCTGACGTCCGCGGGCCTCCTGCCAGGCGAGGAGCGCGCGCCCCACGCCACGGCGGCGGAGCGCGGGGTGCACCATCCCCTCAAGCGACACCTCGAGCAATTCCCCACCCGTCTCCGCTGCGGGCTCAGCATCGGGCAGCCGAGCCTCCCCGTAGGCAACCGCGCGGCCCGAGGCATCGAAGGCGATCATCGTGTCTCGCACCGGGTCAAACCGCGCTCCCCGGAGGCTCAGCGCGATGTGCTCCTCAGTGACCGCCGCCCGGGGATGGTCGAGCAGCCCACAGACCCGGCTGAGTTCGGCGAGCTGCGGAACATCTCCTTCCGTGACCGGCCGCCACCTCAGCGGCCCCTCCAGCACCTGATCCGGGAGCGCGGGCAGCCGGTCGGGGGCGAGCGCACGAGTGCGGATTGGGATCCCGCTCGCCGCGAACGCCCGCGCGTAGAGCTCACGCACCACGATCGCCTTCTTCGCGTTGTACTCCATGGGCCGCGCAGCTCCCGCGGCCGCGGCGACGCGCTTCGCGTCCGCGTACCGCTCGCGCTCGGCGGGGTGCCTTCGCAGCCAATCACGGAAGAGGCGGTGTCGAGCGACCTCTGCAGAATTTGGCCCGTACACGTGCAGGTTCACTCGGGGAGACGCGAGCCGCAGCATGCGGTGTTCCTCGAACTCGGGTTCGCGCACGCGCAGCGTATAGCCCAGAGCCTCGAGCGCGGGCACGTAATCGGACTCATTGTCCGGGTCCGGGACCGTGAGGTCGATATCAATCACGTCCTTCGCGGCGAGGCCTGGGACGGCGGTGGAGCCGACGTGTTCAATCTCTACGGCTCCTGCGCCGAGCGCTCCGGAGATGTCGCGGGCGAGTACCTCGTAGCGGTCAGCCCAGAGCGGGGAGAACGACACGATCTCAATCGACTCCGGCTCGCTCGGACCGCCCACCCGGGGATCCTGCGAGGGGTTGCCCATCGCGAAAGTCAGCGATTCCTGCGGGGAACGAGCTGTGCACTGTGCGCCTCCGTTTGGTTCGGTGGGAGCTCAGATCCTCCCGACACATCAACAAAGTATCTAGAATTAAACGACCGTGTCAATTGTGATAGATTGGCAATCACCTCACCCCGCGCCACACGAAAGGGCCCACATGTCCGACACTCGCACTCCCACCGTGCTCACGATGACGCCCGGCACCAAGGCGGTCGTGTGGCTGTTCTGCGTGGGCGCAGGCGTGCTCCTCGGATTCGTCCTGCCCTGGCTCCTGCAGTACGTAGCCAGCTGGCCCCTGCCCTACCTCGACGTGCTCAAGTTCCTCGCCTCATTTGATGCCCCGGCTATGGTGTTCGGCCGCCCCGCAGTGTTGGGCGCCGTGGGTCTCGTGATCGCCCTCGTCATCACACACGAGAGCGCCACTCTCACCATCAGTGACGAGCGCATCATCGTGCAGACGGGGGATGACGCTCGCACCATCGCCCGCGAACTCGTCGGCGGGGTGTACCGCACCGGCGGCAAGGTGCGGATCGAGTCGGAAGCGGGCCGAGTCCTGTTCCACGACGACGTCGAGGGCGGCCGCACCGCAATCGCCGCCGCCTTCACACGCCACGGATACCCGTGGGAGGGAACGTCGCTCCCCCACCGAGGGGATGCCGCTCACGCGCCTGCGTCGCGCGCCAACGCTCCGGAGGCCGCGGCGTGATCACGGATCAGGATCAGGATCAGGATCGCCCGGCCCCGCACGCAATTGCCGTGTCAGCACGCACGGTGATCGAGGGCTGCTTCTCACCGGCCGGCACCGCCGAGCTTGCCACGGTGTACGACCTCGGGCTTGCAGTCGGCCTCTCCGAACAGACCGTTCGGCTCACTATCCGGCGCATGCAGGCTGTGGGTGAGCTCCGTCAGCTCGGACGCGGCCGGGCCGGCACGCTCGAGCGCACCGTCAGCGGCGCCGAACGCGTGCGACTCGAGGCGCGACTCCTCGCGTTCGCGTTCGCCCATGACGCGGGAAGCGCCCCGTGGGATGGGCTGTGGCACATCCACGCTTTCACGGTGCCCGAGGCGCGACGTGCCGAGCGAGACGCACTGCGCGGCGCACTCACCACGCTGGGTGCAGCGCAGCTCGTCCCGGGCGTGTACGTTTCTCCGCACGAGCTGCGACCAGAGCTCGAACACATGGTCACCCCCGAGCTCGTGGCCGAGTTCCTCATGACCGCAACGAGCGCAGCCCTCGAGGTGCCGGGCTGCGCAGACGCACGGGCGATCGCCGAGCGGCTCTGGCCGGCGGCACCGACAGTAGCCGCCTACGCCGAGCTCGAGGCTGTGCTCGCCTCGCCAGACCCGGGCACGGACCGCCCGATCGATGTCGCCGCGCGCGCACTCATGCTCGCCGAGGGATTGGATCGCGCGCTCGCGCAAGACCCGCTACTTCCGCCTGAACTACGCACGGCGCCTTGGCCGCCGGTCGCGGCGCGCGCCGCGTTTCTGGGCGAGTGGCAGGCGCTCGAGTCCCGGGCGCCCGACTTCCCTGTGTTCGCGGCGTACGACACCGAGTAGGTTTCCGCCCCACGGTGCGCCGCGAGCGAATCAAGGGAGGCGGATCATCCTCGCGATCCCGACAATCACCGAAGCCACCATGCCAATTCCGGCCGCCGCGACAAGCCAACCGAAGTTCAGATTCGCGACGGTGCTGAGCGGAATTCCGGCGAAGAGCACCGAAGAACACAACAGCACGCCGACCATCATCTGCTCGCCATTGCGATACTGCTCCTGCGCGTTCGATTCGGTGATGACCGCGAGGTAGTTGAACCAGGCGGGGTGACGCGACACCCACGCCACGCCGAGAATCACTGCAGCACCAATGCCGAGCACCAGAAAGATGCTCGACCTCGGGCCCCAGCCATCGGCCTGCCCGGTAATCCCAAAGTGCACGGGAATCTCCTCGGGCAAATGAGGGTAGCTCACGAGCGTCGCCACGATCGTGGCGGCCATGATGCCGACCGCCACCCAGCGCAACGTTCGCGTGACGGGCCCGGTCGTGTACGTGCGCGCGGGTCGCGCCAGCGATCCGCCCACCGCGATGGGGCCGGTCTCGGGACTCTGCTCGGGGCTCGCGTCGCTCATCCCCTCCACCGTAGCAAGTCACTTCAGAAGGTTGCAGTCTCCTCCGTCACCCCGCGTCACCCCGCGTCTCCGCGGGCTTCGGTTCGCTAGGGTGAACAGCATGAGCGGGATGGAACGGCGCTATCGCACGGACGAGTTCGAAATGGCGTTCACCGACACCCCTGGGCCCGCAGGCCAAACCTTTGTGCTCATCCACGGGATCGGCATGGGGCGCGTCACATTCGCCGGAGTGGCAGAGGAACTCGCGGGCCACGGGCGCGTGCTTGCGGTCGATCTCCCCGGATTCGGGGACTCCCCTGAGCCGGGCAGCGAGACAACCCTGGAGGAGACCGGCGAGCGGGTCGCGCAATTCATCCGGGCGGAGGCTCCCGGCCGAGTGATCCTGGTGGGGCACTCGATGGGCACGCAGATCGTCGCCGAAGTCGCGCTCCACCATCCGGATCTCGTGGCCGGCCTCGTGCTGATCGCCCCGACGGTGAACCGGCACGAGCGCACCGCGGTACGGCAGTCTCTGCGGATGCTGCAGGACCTCGCAGGCGAGACCCCAAAAGTCATCTTTACCGGGCTCTGGGAGTACCTCCACACCAGCCCCCGCTGGTTCATCGCGAAACTGCGCTTCATGTTGCACCACCGCCTCGAACTCATTTGCCCGCGGCTCACCACCCCCACGCTCGTGCTGCGCGGGGAGACGGACCGTGTCTGCCCGCGAGGCTGGGTGCGTGAGGTAGCCGACGCAATCCCTCACTCACGCATGGACGAGATCGATGGGCGTGGACACGAGGCCATCATCAAGAGCCCCCAGCCCGTCGCGTCGCTGGTCCTTGAGTTCAGTGCACCGCTTCACTAGCGGCACTTTTCCATCCTCTCAGGAAACATTTTCCCAGTTCGGGAGCGACTTTCGAGCGGGATCGATCCCAAGCTGAAAATTCGCCGATCGGCCAGTTTCGTGCCGCTGGCTACTGTTCACGGGTAATCATCTGATGAATCGCTCCGGTCTCCGCCGGGTGGTTCACGCCCGAGAGAAAGCCTGTTCCCGTGCTCACTGCCGTCCGCAATGTCGCCGCCGAAACCCTCGGCACGTTCTTGTTCGTGTTTGCCATCATCACCGCGATCGCGAATGCCGGGGCGCTCACTCCGTTTGCGGTGGGCCTCGCCCTGATGGTGCTGGTCTACGCATTTGGTCATATCTCGGGCGGACACTTCAACCCCGCCGTGTCGCTCGGCGCCCTGGTGCGTGGCGCACTCGGCCTCCGCGACTTCGCGTTCTACGTGCTGGGCCAGGCGATCGGAGCCGCGCTCGCGGTCGCACTGGCGGCGCTCGTTGTTCCACGCGCAACCGCAGCGGTCGAAGTCGAACTGCTGCCCGCCTTCATCGCTGAGCTTGTGGTGACGTTCACGCTGGTGACGGTGGTGCTCAACGTAGCGACCTCGCGCGACCATCCGAACAATTCCTTTTACGGCCTCGCGATCGGCGGCACGGTGCTCGTCGGCGCGCTCGCAGTCGGGCCGGTGAGCGGGGGCGGGTTCAACCCGGCGGTCGCGCTCGGGCTCGCGCTCAACGGCACCTTCGCCTGGTCGAACTTCTGGCTATACCTGCTCGCGCCGCTGCTCGGTGGTCTGCTCGCGGGGCTCGTGTTCCGAGCACTCAATCCGGAGGACCGCATCACCCAGGAGGCGTAGCCCTGGACGCCACTGCTCCTCACGCACGTCAGCTGCGCGCTCACGGTCTGCGGGTCACCGCAGGCCGTGAGGCTACGCTCGCGTTTCTCGCCGCGCACCCGCACAGCTCGGCGGCGGACATTCATCGCGGCCTGTCTGCCCAGCTTCCGTCCCTCACCCCGCAGTCGGTGCACAACATCGTGCAAGACCTCGCCGGGGCGGGCATCCTGCAGCGCATCAGCCCGCCCGCATCGAACGCCGCGCTCTACGAGATTGCCGACGAGCACGCCCACCACCACGTGCAGTGCGTGCGCTGCGGCCGCGTGGTGGACGTGCCGGCTTCAGAGCCCACTGGCCACGTCCAGTCCGCAGATAGTGCTCACGGGACGGGCATGACCATCATCGGGGTCGAGGTGACCTACCTCGGGGTGTGCGCTTCGTGCAGCACGCCGTAGCCGCACGCCACTCCCACTCCCGCTCCCGCGTCCCTCCCCGGATCCGGGTCAGTTCGGCAGGGTGTCGTGAGTCTCAATCCGCCGACACCGTGCCCAACTGACCCCGATCCGGGGGGGGGCAGTTCAGGAACTGCCCCACGACCCCAGGCGGAACGCCTCAGAGCATCTCCCACGCCAGCGCAAGGTAGTCAGCCACGCGCTTCTCAGAAATGTCGGTGACGTGCGTGAGTCGCACGTGCTTCCGGCCCGATCCTCCGCCCGCACCCACGAGGTGCCCGTGCGGGTTTGCAAGGTGTGCTGCGCCGTTGATCTCCACGCTTACGTGTTTCTTATACGCGTAGATCCCGGCGAACGGTACCCCATCGCGCAGGTAGTGCAGGCCGCCATACTTAAACATTTCTTCCGCACTCGGGAACGTGGAGCGGACCATGTCACGCAGCCCTGTGACGACAGAAAAACGCTCGTCCCCGTCTTCTTCAAGACTCACCAAGAACCTGTCAATTCGATCATCCATGCTGGGGCTCTTGCTCAGTAGCTCGTTTCTGAGGGAATCACTTCGGGGACGCCGTCCAAAACCTGCAATGCCTGGGCATCCTCGAGGAGCGTCAGCGAAAAATTCTCACCGAACTGCTCAACGATCCGCGCGATCAGTTCGGCCGGATACGGAGGCAGCTTTCCGTCCGCGTGCGGAATAATCACGGACTCGAAGAAAGCTAGCCCAGCATCACCTTCAAGGTCCGGCGCAAGTGAGCGGTTGTCCATGAGCTCCACTGGCGTGACTGACTCCCCAGCAACGATCGCTCCTGCACTGCAGCCGATGTACGGCAACCCCGCGTGCACGCGTTCGGAAAGCACCTCAGCGGCGCCGCTCGAACGCAGAGCGTCGAGCAACAGGAATGTCTCGCCACTCGCAACGTACACTGCGTCTGCGCGGTCAAGCACCGAGGCGAACCCTTCGGGTGCCATGCCTCTCACGCGCACGTCGATGAGCTGGTAGCCGAATTCAGCGATACCAGCACGTTCCGATGCAGCGAACGGCATACCGTACGCAGCATCGTCAATATAGGCAATGCGCAGTTCGTTCGGCGCCAGGCTTGTGCTCCGTTCCAAAAACTGCGGAACAGCCCCTGGATCGAGCGAGAGCAAGAGAAGATTCATGCTTTCTAAGCTAACCCAGAGGCAAGACATTCGAGCGGTGCACACCGATTCTCGAAAGCGAGACACCCCGTCGGCAAACTTTGCTGCCTATACTCACAAGAATCGCGGGAAACAGGAGGGCAAAGATGCTGAGCTGGGAAACGATGTCCGTGCCGCCACACGAGCAGTTTAGTTTCTGGCGAGAAGGCATCTGCCGTACATTCGTCGAACTGCGACCTGAAGCGGCCAACACACGCGCAGGCTTTCCGTCGAGGGTGGTGTCGGCCCCGCTGAACACGGTGACCCGCGCTTGGATAGATTCAGTTCCACAAACAACCATCCACGGCCCCAAGGAGGTGTCGGCCTCTGAAGGGCCCTACTTCTTCGTAAACGCCCAGATCACCGGCACCTGTCGAGTACAGCAACGAGGCAACGACGCCATCGCCGGACCTGGACAACTCGTCGTGCTCGACACGTCCGAGCCGTTCCGGCTTGAACATCGCTCGGACTGGAGCATGTTGTCTTTTCGCGTGCCACACCCCGAACTGGATGCGCGTTTACCTCAGGAGCGACGGGGTGTTGGGCTTCCATTCGACCGAACAGGCGTGGGTGCCGTCGCCGTGGATGCGATGCGGTCGCTTTGGGAGTTGGGCAGCGCCACTCCGGCTCGATCTATCGGCGAGCTTGAGTCGGCGTTCCTCGCCGTCGTCTCAGCAGCGCTCCTGTCTGTCGGGCAGACCGCACACGCAGCGGACCCAGTGACTCGTCGAGCTCAGATACTCGCCCACGTGTCGCGTCGACTCGCTGATCCCACATTGTCAGCTCAATCTATAGCGCACGCACTTCACATGTCTGTTCGCACGCTCCACACCGCATTCGAGGGAGGCGAAGAGACTTTTGCAGTGGCCCTCAGGCGTCTTCGCATGGAGCAAGCTGCGCGGATCTTGACAGGCTCGGAGACCACGGTCGGAGACGCCTCACGTGCGGTGGGCTACGAAGACCCTGCGTCGTTTTCACGGGCATTCCGGCGAATGTACGGCGCCTCGCCGATTGAGTTCCGTCGAGAAGTCACGAAATTCTGACGCCGCTCCATCCAACCGCACAAACTGCACAGCAGAACTGCATACTCTGCCGCGCCGAGCTGAAGCATACGAAATAGCGTGTGGCCAGAGGTCACTTCAGTCGCCTGCCTGATGTGACTCAGCTTTCTCGAGGAGGAGAATCAGATGGCCGTATCATTCACGCTCAGCGATCACCAGAAGCAGCTCAAAGCCGCCGCCCGTTCGTTCGCTCGGACGAAGCTTCGTCCACTCATGGAAAGAGTCGAAAGCGAACGCGACCCGCGCACACGGGCACTGTTGCTGCAGCCTGTGTTCGCCGAGGCCGTTTCTGAAGGTTTCTTGCGAGGGTTGATCCCGGCCCCGTTCGGAGGAACGGCTTCCAACGGTGTTGACGCTGCGATCCTCATCGAAGAATGGGCCGCCGAGTCACCCGACTTCTTCATCTCTTTCGCAGGTCCACTCATTGCGCTGGGGCCCGTTTACGAGGCAGGGACCCCTGAGCAGATTTCTCGTTTTGTCTCACCTTTCCTAGCAGATGAAGGTTCCCCGGTCGCGGCGATGGCATTTAGCGAGCCAACGGGCAGCGCCAATTTCGCGGCTGAGACGCCGGCTGCCGGCATCAGAACACACGCCGTGCTCGATGGTGACGAGTGGGTCATCAACGGCCACAAAGCCTGGGCGTCGCATCTTCCCGGCTGGGACGGCGATGGCCCCGAGATCATGACCATCACTTGCCGAACTCAGGCGGGTGTCTCCGTGATCGTGGCGGAACGGGAACAACTCGCGGGACGTATTGAGGTCGAGGAATACTACGACCTCCCCGGCCTGCGGGGAAGCCTCACGACAAGGGTTCACCTCAAGGATGTGAGGGTGCCTCACGCAAACCTCATTGGTTCGGAGGGAGACGGTGTTCGCCTTACACTCAACGCTTTCATGGCCAGCGGCGCCTCGATTGGCGCTTTTGCGACGGCTTCGGCACGGCAGGCATGGTCCATTGCGTACAACTTTGCGCGCGAGGAAGCGCGCGGGGGACTCTCGCCGATTATTGATCACCAAGCAGTATCAGACGTTCTCGCCGACACGAAAGGCAAGATTGAGGCCATGCGTCTCCTGTCTTGGCGGGCACTCGACGCAGTCATTGCCCAGGATCCCGACGGGCCCGAGCTCGCTCTACACGCGAAAATCTTCGGCTCTGAAGCTGCCGTAGAAGTCATCACAGCGCTTGTCAAAATTGTCGGCGTCACAGCGTATGACACTGGTTTCCCGATTCTGCACCACTTGCTGGACGCGATTGCTTATCCCATCATGGAGGGCAGCAACACTGGGGTGCGACGGCGGCAGCTGCAGAGGATCTTCTCAGCTCCCGACTATGATCCACTCAGCGCTTCAGGGCTCACTGAAATCGGCTGACCAGAAAGTCAAGTGACGACTGGCTGCCCTACAGCGGGGCACTCAATTTCGAGTGCCCCGCCGCTTTTCCGAAGGTCTCACTTCGTGCCAGGCTCGCCTATTCACTTCGCCCCGGAGGGGCTGGCGGCAAGCGATCTAGACCCGGGGTGGGTGGCCGGGGCCAGCGTCACGCACTGAGTTCCGTTCTCGCTCGAATCCACTTGTACACCAGGAAGCCGCCACCCACGGCGATGAGCGCTGGCACGAGGAGCAGAGCATACTGTTGACTTCTCCGCCGGCTTTTCCCAAGGGACGGGCCCTCCGGGCGACCGGTTGTCCTTCACTCCCGGGCAGGAAGCAGAGGCATCGCGCCACGTGGCATACAGAGTCATCTCTTCCATCACTCGGCTGGTGTAGTCGAAGACATCAGCTCCGTCAGTTGAAATCGACCAACCAATGAATTCGAATCCGTCCTGCTGAGGCGCTGCCGGCGCCGTGAGAGCGCCGCCCAAGGCGACAAGCTGAACTTCAATTGCGCTCCCACTCCCCGTTCAAAGCTCGCTGGGCGCTCAGATGCAGTTCGGTATCCCAACCAAGTGGAGAACGTGAACCCACTCGCCCCGCACACAAAGTGGAGCGTAGCATCGCTCGTTGAACCAAATGTTGGGGGTTCATTCGGGTCGTCTGAGTCGGCCGCTATCACGCTTGTCGGGGCGGCACCTTCAAACCAGATGTGGGCAAGTTCGTCGTTGCCTTCGAACGCTCCGGCTCCTATCGATCCCGCTGAGGCGGGTATCACGACGCTCTTCAACGTGCTGTACGTAAAGGACCAGCCTCAATACGCTTCAGACTCTTCGGGAGCACGATACTTTCAAGCTGGTGGGCCTGGAGTGCCGTCATCGAAATCTCAGTGAGTCATTCAGGGGAGGTGAGATGCTCCAACTGATTCCCGAAAAACGCGCTGAAGTCGATCGTTTCAATCCCCTGCGGGAAATCGAACGTAGTGAGCTGGTTGAGATACAGCACGCCAGCCCCAATGCGTGTGACCGAGCCTGGGAGGGAGACGCTCTTCAGTCCGTTCTTGTCGAGTGAATAATGTGCAACCGCTCTCGCTGCGTACTCGATTCCCCTCGAAGAGACGCTGGTCAGGATCGCCGAGTCATTGCCCTGACTTGAGTCGTCATTCTTCACCACAGCGGTACTACCGAGGGCGGACTACGTCAATTTCCGGAGAAAGCGTCAGTCTTGAGCATTTCTGCATCGCTAGCGCTGCTCACAGCGAGCCTCTCAAAAGTGTCGAGGCCTTCGGAACGGTGGGGGTGAGCAGAAGTTAGTTCCTCGATAGGCAGTGGTGATGCCCATGGCCAGAGTTCCCCGCCCCTAGAAGAAAACACGACGCAATGCCTCGCTAGTCCTGAGCCAGGCGGGTTGTGATCGTAATGCGGGGTTGATTCGGGACGCGCGATCGGAGCGGCCGGGACGGACTTTTCGGTTTCGCTTCAAAAGGGCACGCGGCCTGCAGAGGGAAGCGAAACACTCGAGCACTCCAACAAAAGAACCCCCACGAGTAGAAGCCTCGAGGGGGTTCGGTGAAGGTGTAATATTCCTTCGTGGCTCCGACCGGCATCGATCCGGTGACCTTTCGATTTAGAAATACACCATATCGAGAGATTGTGCGGGATGCCAAGAACTTCGCTTTATGCAGATCAGATTTGCATTCTGATGACTTCCCCTTATTCCAACTACCAAAGAATATGCGGGATAGATGCGGGATAACCGCCAGTTTCCAGGCACCAGGACAAGAAGGTTCCGGGGTCAAGCATTTCGGCTTGCTTGGACCGAAGGGCACAGAGAGCGGACCCGCAAATTACGCACGACATCGGAAGCTGATTGGACTCATTATTTTCATTCATGCTTCTAGATGCGGAAGGCCGCGCAGTTGCAGTCCCAATGCCCCGCTATTCCTGACAGGAATAACGGGGCATGCGCATCTCGACCCGCTTATTCCTGACAGGAATAAGCGAAGAGACTCACGCAGCGCTCCACTGAGGACGCCACATACCCGCTATCCCAGTGCGCGGCAACGCCCCGTTACTCCTGTCAGGAGTAACGGGGGCCGCTTACTCCTGTCAGGAGTAAGCGGCCCCAACCAGACCACAAACCTTCCCTGCGAGCAGCGCCAGCCGATAGACCTGCGCTCGAGCGCTTCCAAGACCCCGCTTATTGCTGACAGCAATAACGGGGCATGCTTACTCCTGACAGGAGTAAGCATGCCCCGCCAAGCCCCACCCCCCTCCCAACCAGCCCATCAACCTGGGCTCACCCGCTCCGCACGCGAGCGCTTCCAGGCTCATGCTTATTCCTGACAGGAATAAGCATGAATTCCCGGAGTTTCTCCCTACACCACTGGCATTAGAGGGTGACCGCGTCCCGCGTTCCGTGACGCCGGCGGAGAATCAGACCGTGGGAGAAGCAATCTCCAAAGCTTTCAGAGTCATCGGTTGTTGGCCCTCTCCTTCCGGCTGGCCAGCATCCAAACGACAACGTCGGATCTCAAATAGTAGATTTTGCCGGCACATTTCACATATGTTGGCCCCTGCCCAAGACTTCGCCACCTCTCAAGCGTCTTCGCGGAGGTGTCAGGCAGGAGCCCCGCAAGGGTCGCTGCATCCATACGTGGGGGCAAATCCAAGAAGTCATCGGCTCTCACCGGACCATCCGGCTCAGCACGTGCAAGCGGAACATTCAAGCGCTCCGGCGCCGAATCGTTTTGCTGAGGGCACGCTTTAGCGAGAGTCTCGAGGAAACGCACAAGAGACTTGCTCAGCTCTGCCCCAGCTTCGAGTAGACCCTCTATACCTTGATCGTTCATGGCAGCACCCTAGACCGCCCCAGCGACCACAGGCGAGCAAATACGCTTGCTCGATGGACGACGCAATCACTCGAGCATTACGAGCAATCATCCGCGAGGAAATCGCAGCCATCGCACCCGCCTGGACCAAAACAAGAGCCACCACAACCCCACGTGTTGATCTGCCGATTCGCGCGGGAGAAGTAGAGCGCCACTACCCAGTTGCTGAGGTGGCTAGGCTGCTCGGCATGTCTCGCGTCTGGGTGTACGAGCGAATGAAAGACGGGACATTCGTCACTGCGAACTTCGGGGACGGCAAATCCAAGAAACGAATCCCCGCCTCATCAATCAACGAGTTCATCGCAACTCACACTTACTCTCTCAGTTCCGGTTAGTAGCGGCGTACAAGATCCGCATGGTGCGCTCATCATGTACTGGATCCGTGAGGACCGAGGGATCCATATTTCGGGATCGTGTTCGCAGCGGCCGTCGTTGACGCGCAGACTGGGCGGATGAACGAAAGGGGCCTGATACCACCCAGCGCTCCCCAGTGCCCGTAATGCGATTGCCCGGTGATGATCCCATAGGCGGATGCCTCAGATGCGACGGAGTGAAGCTCGCGCGGACATCGAATTCACATGAGATTTGAGATCGTGCCCACCACCAAGAAGCAATAGCGAATCCTGTACCCTGTGTGAGTATGTCACGACGCCATCACGCAGCGACGTCCCGAGGGGGCAAGACGCTCGACTGGATCCGTTTCGTGGTCGGAACGCTGCTAGTAGCCGGCGGTCCGATTCTGATCAGCTATGGGTTGACACTTAAGAGCGACGGTGAAGTAGTTGAGGATGGCGGAGATGCGATCTGGTTAGGGGCCTTTCTCTGCCTGGTCGGAGTCGGGCTGCTCTCCTGGAATCAAATCAGATCTTCGAGAGCAGATACTGAACGCTCAAGCACCCAGTCTGAGTTCAACGATTCCCTCAACGCAGTCCTACAGGTAGTGAGCCAGTACATCGCGTCACCCAGAAACACACGGGCAAAGCAGGACTTTTTCGACAATGTCGTTCGAACTGCAGTGCCTCTCTTTTTAATGCGCGGCTCACGCGTCTGCGTTTACGAACTCGAGGGATCTGAGAGCAAGGACGGAGACACCCAATACCTTACGAGGCGATCATTCTCCGGACGAGGGGACACCCCTCGAGCTGAATTCAATTCCGACTCACCGCACGGGAAACGACTGATTGATGTCGCGAGCGGCACGCAGTATCTTTGCGTCCCATACCCAGTCAGGAAAGAGAAGGACCAAGTTGATCGCCCCAATGGAACAACCTGGCATGCGTTCTTTGCCGTCCCAATTATTGTGGACAATAAGCCTCGAGGTGTCCTATCAATCGACACGAGAGAAAAGAGACGCCGATTCACCGAGGACGAGATCGCGGTAGCTCATACCGTAGCTTTCTTAATCGGGATTGGACTAGCTAAGACGGTTGGAGCCGCAAAGGACACAAAGCCCGAGCTCGACGAGTTGCGGCGTGAGGCAGCCCGGCGTGGTATATCCTTTGGCACTCCTTCACCGGGTAGCATTGTTGGAATGACTATCACTGGCGAGGAGGTGAAGTGATGGCCGCTAGCACCGCAAGCATCCATGACGTTGCCGCATTTATCCTCGCAAAGTTCGATGGACCTATATCCACAATGAAGCTGCAGAAGCTTTGTTTCTTCGGGCAGGGTTGGTCGCTAGGGATTTCCGGCGAGCCGCTCTTCGCGGAAGATTTTCATGCTTGGAAGAACGGCCCCGTTAACTGGGACCTGTATATGCAGCATCGCGGCAAATACAGCGTGTCCTCCTGGAACCAAGGAAAATCCACCCGGATTGTCGGTTTTCCTGAACTAATAGTCCAGGCAATGCTCCACAACTACGGAGCCCTTTCGGGCATTGAGCTCAGTGAATTGACGCATAGACCCGGCACCCCGTGGGCAGAAGCCAGGCAGCAGGCTAGCGTATCCGACGGTCAGCGCGATAACAGTGTCATTACCAAGCACTCGATGCTGGAGTACTTTAGGCGCGAGCTAAAGGACTGACTCCGCTGGAATAGTCGCCCGCGGTACTCTCAAGATATGAATGACAACGCACCCGCTTTGGACCGAGATCGATTCAACTGCGCACGATGCGGAGCCTTCTCACATCACGAGTGGTTCGAACTGTACTTTTACGATGAAAATGGTTCACAACACCGTTACTACGATGACGTAGAGTACGTCGAGGCCGATCCAGCGAAAACTGTCGCGGTTTACAGCAATTGGAAGACTAGCGAGTGCAAATCCTGCAACGAGCGCACGACCTGGCGCAAGGAAGCGCTTATCCATCCGCCCCTTCGCACCGGCGTTGAACGCGCACACGAGCTGATGGATGCTGCCGCGAAGGTACTTTACGAAGAAGCAGCGAGCGTTCTGCCAGTGTCCCGGAGAGCTTCGGCGGCCCTGGCGAGAGCCGCTCTAGAAGTTGAACTCAAAGCTCTAGAGATCGGACCTCCCGATTCTCGACTTGACGACCGCATCGCCTTGCTATCGACACAGGTGAGTGAGCCGTTGTGGCAACTCCTCACGGTACTTCGAGATACCGGGAATCGGGTGTTGCACAGCAAATCTGATGACGGGGCTGTTGCTCTATTCCTTGATGAGGCGGATGCGGAGTTGGCGCCCGTGCTTCTGGGAAGCATCAACCAGGTTGTTGACGAGTTAGTGGCCAAGCCGCAGCGGGCCTCAGACCTGTTCAGCTTGCTTCCGGACGGGGTTCAAGCTGCAGCGCAACGAAAGCGAGATGCGCAGTCGCGGCCCTAATCAGGGTAGAGACACGAGTAGTGCCCCTCCGCAGCCGTAGCTGGAGAGGGGCACCTACTTGTTAGTGACGGGCCCTGCGTTCTGCCTGGGCCCGTTCTTCCGTATAGCCGTCGATTCGCTGGTCAGCAACAACCGCCATCGTCCCCACCAAACGGTTGTCCGCGTCCCTCACAGTGACCGATGTCGGCACGTACACCGTTGCCTGGCTACCGGTTCCCATGCCGAGACGTTCGCCTGTCTCAACCCAGATCTGCCGGTTGCGTTCCCGCTGATCAGGCTTCCCCGAGATGTACGCCTCCCACACCGTCTCAGGCTCAGCGAACTTGTGAATCGGGGCGCCACCCTTGTAGATCCCTGTCGCGAACCCGCCGCCGGCATAGGCCGCGATGCCCCCATTCGCGTAGGCGTAGATGCCGCCGTTCGCGTTATCGCTCGCGCTCGTGCCCTTCACGAAGTTCACGATCTTCTGGATCGGACCCAGTGCCGCAATCGAGTCCCACACACTGCGGAACCCGGAATCGTCAGCCCCAATCCACACCATCTTGCGAGGCGTCTGCGTCTTGTTGACCTCTTCAATATGCTTGATCGCTTCAGCGTTGTTGCCCCACACATACGCGGTCTTCCCGTTCACCTTGCGAACGTTCACACCATCGATACCGCGGTACGCATCAGCCGCATCCGCACTGATCTGCAAAACCTTCTCCGGTGGATTGTTCGCGACAACCTCACCGATCTTCGCCATCGCATCGTCAGTCTCACCAACAACCACAGCGGTCTTCTCATCAACCTGGATGACCTGCACCCCATCGATACCCTCGAGCGCCGCAGCAGTGTCAGCATCCATGAAGATCTTCTTCTCATCAGGGATGTCATCAATCGCGACCTTCGACGCTTCAGCAGCCTCAGAGACCGCCTGCGACGATGACAGGAACTGGTCCGCCCACGCTGCAGCAGCCTCAGGCGATTCATCCAACGCCACCCGGGCGTCGATGATCTTCTGCCGTGCCTCATCAAGAATCTTGTTCGCTTCTTCCTGCGAACCCGTCATCTCGAATGTTGCGCCGGCAGAAGCGTTCGCTGCTGAAGCGATATCGAGCAGCATCGACACCGTGTCAGCGCCTGCAGCCGTCGTGATGTCGAGCGACTGCCCACCCTCAGCAAACGCCTCCGCGAGCTTCCGATACTCGGCCTGCAACTTGATCGCGGCCCCCTCCATATCGAAAGCGCCCTCACCGAAGTTGCGGATTTGGTCAGCAAGATCAAAGATCTCGTCACTAGTCTTCGCCGCCACACCAGCGAGCTCCTCAAGTGAAGCAGTCTGTTCCTGCGCGGAGTCGGCCGCGTCACCAGCAGCAGCGCTCCCCTGCCCGGTTGCTTCCGTGAGCTCCTGCTGTCTGGTCTTCGCCTCGGAAAGGACCTTGTTGCTCCCGTCGAGGGCGTACCCCACATCGGCAAGGTCGTCAGACCAGCCCTTCCAGTCCGCGTTCTCAAGCCTGAAATCTGCATCGTGCTTAAACTTGTCCAACCGACCATTCACGGTCTCGAGTGCGTCCGCGTTGCCAAGCCATGCCTGTGTCATGTCACTCGCGGAGATCCCCAACCGCTTCGCCGCGGACAGCACACCCTGCTGCTGCAGCTCGTTCGCAGCCCACGCTTCAGAGTTCTCCGTGATCGCACCCGTCGCACCGTCCAGGGTGTCAGCAAGGGCCTTCGCCTGGTTACTGAGGCGGTTCTGCTCCGCCACAAGAACACCAACAACGGAAGCTGCAGCAGTCACGCCAAGCACCCACGGATTCCCGAGCATGCCAGTAACCCGACCCACCCCATCAAGCACCCGGGTTGATGTGACTTCCAGAGTTTCCAGGGCGACCTTGAACGCGGCGATCTTGGGGACCGCGGCCATCATCACGCCACCCCCAAGCAGCACACTCGCAGACGCCACAGCACCCCAAGCGGCCACGGCCCCCATAGGCCCATCGAGCCCAGACAAAAGGTTCGTGAAGAGGCCAACACCGTCAGCTGCGAACTCGATAGCCGGCAGCAAATGCTCACCGAACGAGATCGCCAGATCCACGGCCTGGTTCCTCGCAACCCCCAGCTTGGAAGCTGTGGTCTCATAGCGCTTGTTCGCCTCGTCAACGAGCGCGGTGTTCTCTTCGAAGGCGCTGTTGCCCATCTGCATGGCCGACGAGAACTGGTCAGCAGCTGACGCGGAGCGCAGGAGTGCATCACGCATTCGCACCTCAGTGATGCCGAGCTCCTCGAGCACCCCAAAGGTGGACTTCCCCTGAGCCTCAGCATTCGCCAAACCACTCACGAACGCAGCGAGCGCCTCACCAGGATCAGAACGCCACTTCGCCGCGAACTGGTCAGCCGAAATACCAGCAACCGACGCGAACTTCTCGAGCCGGTCACCACCCTTATCAACCGACGAAGCAATATCGATCATGACTTTCGACATCGCAGAGCCGCCGGCCTCAGCCTCAATGCCGACTGAAGACAGGGCGGTGGACAGGCCAAGAACCTGCCCCTCAGACATCCCGATCTGAGTACCAGCACCGGAAAGGCGCTGCGCCATCGACAAGATCTCTGCCTCTGTGGTCGCGTAGTTGTTTCCCAACTCCACCAGTGCAGCGCCGAGGTTCGACACCTGAGACTGCGAAGTACCCATCACGTTCACAAACCGAGCAAGCTGCGTTGCGGCTTCCTCTGCGGTGAGGTTCGTCGTCTCCCCAAGATCGATCATCGTCTTGGTGAACGCCACAACATTCGGTGTCGCGATGCCAAGCTGGCCAGCAGCCTCAGCAACAGCAGCAATCTCTGTGTGAGACGCTGGCAGCACGTTCGTCAAGCCGCGAAGGCCAGCCTCAACCTGCGCCAGCTGCTCCGGCGACCCATCAACCGTCTTCGTAACCCCAGCCCACGCGGAGTCCCAATCAATCGCCGCCTTAGACGCGAGCCCAAGCCCGACCGCAAGCAACGCGCCCGAAGCCATCCCAACACGGCCCATCTCTTCGAACGCCTGCTGCTTCTGGGCTAACTTCTCCGTCTCACTGCCAGCCTCACGGGTGGCCTGTGCCGCCTTCTCCATAGCTGCGATATAGCCCTGAGCCTGCGCGGTGAGAGTTACCTTGACTGACCGATCCGCCATCAGAGCACCTCCCCGTTCAACCGGTCCATCTCACGAGTGCTCTCAGCCGCGACCCGCAGAAACGCCATCAGCTTCTCCATGAGCTCAGCACCATCACCAGGGAACCTCTGCGCCAGATCACTCCACCCAGCTTCGAGCGCCTTCACATCAGCCAACCCGAACTCTCGGCACTCAGCCATCAACCTTTCAAGATCTTCCTTCTCGAGCATCACTGCCCCTCTCATACCCACGAAACACAAAAGGGAGCCCCAAACGAGACTCCCCTGCCCGCAATAAGCGGTTTGGAACAACGAGACAACCGTCTATTGCGTCTCTAATCCCACATCGGTTCGCTATCGAACAATTCCCTCAAGCTCTCGCGCATACTCTCGCCGCTGGGCTCCGGCCGCTGAACCACGCCACCTTCACGGGGCGCCAGGTTGCCCCCAACGAGTCGTTGAGACACGAGACCGGCGAACCGCTCCGCCTGCATCCGCAACATGCCCTCATCGGTCGCAGTGAGAAGAATGTCGCGGTCGACCGACCCGATGCCAAACTCCGCAGCAATACGCACTCGCAAATTCTCCAACTGCAACGAGGACAGCTCAGACACCAGCTGCTGGTTGCGTGACTCTAGATCCTGCGCAGAAGCCGCACGCGCCTGCACCTGCTCGTACTCAGCCTTCATATTCTTCAAACGGCTCTGAACAATCTCGTCCACCTCAGTTTGTGTGAACGTCCGCTCAGCGACCCGGACGGCCACGTCTGCCGGCGACGGTACCGCCGAAACACCTTCAGCCATTGATTGACTCCTTCACTAAATAGATCACCATGCGATGCGAGCCATGATCAAACACGCTCACCACTCGCACTAGCCCACGTGAGGCCAACGTGTGCGCCGCTCGACGCAACGAAACCGCATCCGAACGCGTGGTCGCAGCCGATGTAACCACCAGCCCGAAACCATCAGGATGCGACAAGAACGACTCCAACAGGAACCGTTGACACGAACCCAAACCCCGAGACACCAAACCTCCTAAGTGTTGCCATCAGCTGAGCGGAGAGTCTTCCCCAGAGAAGCCACCACACCCCAAATCGCCGCACAACGATGCCAAAACTACGTTCCCAACGGAGCCCAACACCTCCCCCACGAAAAAAGAAAAAATGCCGGAGAGAGAGAACGGCAAGCACCGGAGGTCTTGTAGATGACGGCTTGGGGGCCACTCCCCCTGGGTGTTTGCCCAGGAGGAGTGGCTTTGTGTTGCGTGTTCACATGTAGTTGAGGCCTCGTCCGAACTCGCTGCGGAGTGTGCGCAGCTTTTGTACGTCGTTGACGAGTGCTGCGACTGTGGGGTTTGCTTTCGTGAAGGCGCGCTGTGCGTCTTCCCAGTGGTTCTCGACTGCTTCTCGGAAGAGTGCGTGTGCGAGTGTTCGGTCGTTGCTGCGTAGTGCGCGGTCCATGACCTTTGCGGCACGGTCGTTGTCTCTGACGGCTTCGGCTCGGTCTTGTGCGTCTCGGTAGGCGATGATGTTGTTTTCGCTGCACCCGACGAACCCGTCGAGGCGCCGCTCGAGTTCCGTGATCTTGGTGTCGATGACCTGGTTCTCGGCGTTGATGCGGCTGCGGCGTGCGGCTGCGTATGCGGTTTCTGCGTCCGCGATGCGTTCGGCTCGTCCTTGGTCGCTGAGCTGTGGGTCGTGTCGGATGTCCGCGAGTTCAGCGCTGTGTGTCTTGCTGGCTTGGCGGGCGGTGTCCCGAAGCTGCTTAATCTGTCCTGCGACCTCCACAAGGTCGGGGCTTTCGTTGTCGTGGATGGTGACGCCTTCGCTTCGGAAGGTGATGCTCATTCCTGTGCTGAAACTCACTATCTTGTTCCTTTCGTTCGGCCTTTTGGGGCCGGCTTCGTGTTGCCTCGCGCCTTGGTTGTTTATGGCGCTGAGGTTGTTGCGTGGTCAGTTGTGACCGGGTACTGCCTGTGGCTCATCCCCGTGCTGCGCCCGCTCGTGTCTCCGGCCTAATGGCGACTTGCACGATCTCGTGCCGTCCTCGGCATCCGCTCCTGCAACCGGTCGCGTTGAGATCTTCGAGGATCACAGTTGCTACGGCGTTGGTCTCCCAGAGGCTGATGGTTGGTCGTCCGCACCAGCTGATGAGAGCGAAACTGCCGGTGCCTTTCACCCAGGTGTGGGTGGGGAGTGCGCAGCGGATGAAGGTTTCTGGTTTTTGGTGTTGCCGGCTACAGCGGTGGTTCTTGTAGGTCTTCATGCTTCCTCCTTCCGGGAGGTTCGTTGGTGCTCGTGGAGGAGCTCGGCGAGCTCTGCAATGAGACGCGGGATCTCGCTGTAGTCAACGGCGACGGGTGCCCGGGTACCGCCATAGAGCTTCACGAGCGGGCTGGTCGTGCCGTCCGCATTGCCCCACTCAGCGGGTCTTGCTTGAACCCGGTAGGGCTTTCGGGGGGCGCTTTTCGTTCCTCGTTCCTCTGTTCCCGGATATAGGGTCGGGGAACGGGGAACAGAGGTGTTCCCCGATGTTCCCGGAACGTTCCCGGAACTCTCGTAGAGCCGATCTTGGTTGTTCCCGGCCCCGTTCCTCGTTCCTCTGTTCCCGTGTTCCCCACCCCTATATCCGGGAACGGGGAACACGCCCTGGTTCTGATCGTCGGTCACGCCACTACCCCTTCTCGTTCTTGCCACAGTCGCCACGCCTCTGACGCTTTCCCCGTGCCCCACGTACAACGTGTTTTGATGTCTCGCACAGACGTTGGCGGTGGGGTGAGCTTGTCGAGTTCTTCGAGGAGCTGCTCTCCTGTGGCACCATCCACCTTGATGCTCTGCTTCGGCTTCTCACCCTCCAGCGGTGGCCGGATAGACCAGTTCAAAGCGCCTTCGGTATCGGTCATTTTGAAGCGGCCCACCAAAGGTTCACGGTCCTTTGAGCAGTGGGCTCGGAGTCCGCCGTGACGGTCTTTCACGAGCGTGATCTCGGCCGCGCCACCCGATCCCGGCGCGAAGGGTTCATCGATCGTGACGCGAAGCAGCGCACCAGAGATCGCCCGCTTTTTCGCTGCAGTCCCAGTGGCCCCGTACTGACGTGACTCGTTGCCTTTGGCCTGGTGATCGATGAGGACCACGCACGCGCCAGCCATAACGAAGGGCTTAATCGCGGTGGAGTGAACCCGGGTGAAGTCATCGGCACTGTTGCTGCTTGCCCCGTACATGGGCATCAGCTCACCGATGGAATCGATCACCACAAAGTCAGGTCGCCATGACATCGCGTCGGTCACAACTCCCGCCATCGAGGGAGGATCGTCTGCCTCGGTGTATCTGAATCTCAGCGGGTCGATGAGTACATCGATCGGCACTCCGAACGCGCGAAGCCTCGAGACGATGGCCTGCGCCCCGTTGTGGTCCAAGTCCACGATGAGGACGCTCCCGCCCGTGAAGAGCACGTCAGCGCCCGCGGTAAGCGCAATGAAGGTCTTCCCGGACTCCGGATCTCCGATGAGGCTGTTCGTTGCGCTCTTATAGAAGATCCCGATGCCGTCGCTGCGCTGCCCATACTCGGGGGCCGGTGGTTGGAGTGGCCCTCGTTCGAGCAGCTCCTTCACATCGCAGTACAGGCCTGGCGTGTATCCATGAGGCTTACGCTGCTCTTCGACGGCGCTCAGGTGCTGAGCTGCTGTCATGGTTGACTCCTTGTTCTGGCGGGTGTTCCCCGCCCCGTAATGAGTTCTGAGTGTTCAGTTGTCGTTGCCCAGCTGCCTGGGCAAGCTCTTGTTCGATGCGGTCCCAGACCTTCTCGTCGGCTTCCTGGAGGCCTGTGTCGAGGCGTTGCAGGATGCGTTCGCGGCGTTCGTCATTGGTGAGGAACGCGCGCGCCCAGTACACATCGAGGAGATGGTTGAGCTGGTCGATTTCAGGTTGCCGAGATACACGCCCTGCTGCTTCGCCCGCATGGAACCATGCGGAGACACACAGGGGCAGCTCCTGGAGTGGGAGCTGCCCCTGTGAGACCTGGTCGAGCCAGTGTGTGAGGGTGTGTTCGGCGGCGGCGCTAACTTGCCTGCGGGCCATCATGGCCCCAGTTCGTACCACGCACCACGTTGTCGAACTGTTCGTGGAGCCCGTAGCGTCGCTCGTGCTCAGCCACGCACTCTAGGTGCGACTTCCGGACTCGCTCTTCAGAGTCGTAGCGGGGGTAGAACACGCTGGTTACGTGCTCACTTTTGAACGCCATCGAGACAGGGCTGCCGTCGTCATATCTGAACGCTTCTTCCGGCAAGATCCGAAGCTCACCAAGCCACTCGTCTACCCCTACGTCCATATGCTCGCTGAGTGCCTTGTACTGCGCTTTCCGGATGCCGTCGACGAACTCGATCAGCCATTCCGGCACGTCTGGTGAGCCGCCTCCGAGCTCGTCGATGACGAACTCGAGTTGGCTGATGCTCCGGAGCGCGAGCGCTTTCAAAGTGTCGAGCGGGGAGGACGCGGGGGTGGTCTGGTTGATGGTCATGCTGCTGTCTCCAGGTGGCGTGAAAGAGGCTGAGTGGCTGAGGTCTTTGTTGACGATCCCGTCTGTCGACATTTCAGTCACAGCCCCACCCCTTGCAGTTCCTCAGCCGCTGGTTGGCCAGGCGCGGTGCGGCGTTCGATGGCATGGCCGTTCAGCGCGTCGCAGGCCCTCTGCATTTGTTCGAACGCCGTCAGAAGCTTCCGCACCTGGGCGATCCCTGCCCACCCGTCGGCAATGTCGTCGGGATCTACCCATGCCGCCCACTCGTCTTTTTCGTCGAGGTGGCCGTTCACGTTGAAACCTTCGTCCTCGATGCGGGCGAGGCGGCAGTAGTCAACGCGGTACCCGTTCTCATACTGGTGCGTGCTACGAACGCACGCGGGCACGGTGCAGGGCTTGTCCTCTTTGATCGTTCCCGGAGCGAAGAGAGCGGACATTGTTGTCCCGAGTGCGCGAGTGATGCCGGCAAGCTCCCCCACCGTGAAGTCACCCTCACCGGCGAGCTTTCGCACAAGGGTAGGGAGCGGGATTTCTGCGACGATCGAGAGCGTCTGGTGCAGGTGACCGCTCTTCGCGATGAGGTAGTTCAGCTTCTCAACAGTCAGCGACGAGATGCTCATGCTGCTACCTCCTCGTTCTGCTCCATGACGTGCACAGCGACGGCCTGGAGCGCCGCAGCATACGTGCAAGCTTGTTCGGGAGTGAAGGTGAGCGTCCCGATTGGCGTGATGGTCCTCACGCTCTGACTTTCGACCATGACAGTGAGACTGCCGACTTGGATCTCCGTATTGAAGGCGGTGTTGGTGTTCTCGCGAACATGCGTGAGAATAGGGACAACGGTCATCAGTGATCCTCCTGGATCTTCTTGGTGTTCGAACCCTCATCGCAGTTCTGATTGGCGTTAGTGCCTGCGATGGGGGTTGTTTTCTTTACAAGGCGGATGCGTTCAATGGGCTCGCCCTGCTGGAACTTCTCTCGTTGCTTCCGACTAAGTGTCTGCTCACCACGGTCAATCAGAACTCGGAGGATGAGCTCCCCGAGCCTGTGGTCTACGTGGATCACAGGCTGCGTGCCATCCACGAAACGAGGGCCCTTGATCGTCCAGTCACCAACTCCAAGGCGTAGCCGACGAGCGGTGTCCTCAAATGTTGGATCGCGGAACGAGTAGACGGAACTCTCGTCTAGTGCGGGTGCGGATTCATCCGAGACGGCTGTCGATCGGGATCCGGTTGCTACTGACTTCAGGGGCGGGGGCATTACGAGTCCTCCCTTTGCTGCTCGAGCCAGGCATCAATGTCCGCCTGACGCCAGCGCACTGTGCCCCTGCCGATTTTGATCGCGGGAGGCAAGGGCTCCCCCAGAGATCGCTTTCTGTAAATCGAACTTGCGCTGGTCCCAAACTGCTCTGCAAGGCCAGCAGCATTCACAAGGCTCTGAGGGCCGGACGGGGAACTGAATGTCTTCGCCACAATTCTTCCTTTCGCTTACACAAAAATACCGTTTATGTGTTCAGCTTCAATATACACAGATCTTCCGATAGTGTGTATCAACATGGAGAAAGACGGCGTGTCGCAACTCGGGCTCAATATCTCGCGCTACAGACGAGCTGAGGGCTTGAGTGCCGCTGAGCTATCAGAACTGGCGGGCGAAGGCCTCAGCCGTTCAGTCATTGCCAACCTGGAGAACGGCCGCAAAGATGATGTAACAGTCAAGCAACTGGTTGCACTTGGGAACGCTCTCCGGATCCCACCGGCTGCGCTCGTTGTGGATATCTTCAACCCCGGGGCAGACGCCCCGTACTACATGCCACTTGCGAGAGGCAAAGGTTTCAACCGCGAAACGCTCAAGATCGAAGAGCTCGAAAGCATGCGAAGAAACGCAGATTTCTGGTCTTGGTTCACGGGGGAACGCATAATTGCAGACGAGCCGCTCGATGGCGCCCCGAAGGCTGTTATGGAAACAACAAACGCACTGCGTGGATACAGCCGGGCCTGGTCCATGCTCACGAACGCTGTTCTGAAGTACACGCAACTTGGGCTCGTCACCAGCGACGACGACGAAGAGATCCAGAGGGTACAGAGCTCACGAATGATGGATGCCATCGAAGGTGCGGTGAATGTGGTCAGATGGTCAAAGGAACTAACAGCGAAGGGTGTCAAGACCACCGACATTGAACAGCAGGTAGCCACGCTTATGGACAAGGCCAAGATCCCTTTCAATTTTGAAACCGACGCCCAGGAGTTCCCTGATCCCAGCTCCTTCCGCTGGCTCTAATCCAGAAGAAACAGCTCATGTCCCGCCCGCGTAATCCGATTGGCACCCATGGCGTCATCAAGATCGACGAGATAGCGCCAGGAAAGGTCCGAGCTCGAACCCGCTACCGATTCAGCGACGGCAAGTTACGTCAGGTCGAGCGGTTCGGTAGCACCAAGAGCAAGGCGGAGCACGCTCTCAAGACAGCTCTGACAACCATTGAAGCGGATCGCGGCGGCGAACTTAAGCCCACCACGACACTCAAGACACTGGGACAAATGTTCTTGGCGGCAAAGCGTGATGCCGGCCGCTCGGAAGGGACGCTCGAGACCTACGGCTACGCAGTGAACGCGCACATCGGCAAAGAAATCGGTGACATGTCAGTCGCCGAGGCCACTCCTGAGCGGCTGCAGAAGTTCCTGACTCGCATCGAGAAAGAGAACGGTCCGGGCGCTGCGAAGAACTGCCGCTCCTCCCTGAGCGGCATGATGGGTCTCGCGGTGCGTAATGGCGCGATTTCGCGCAATCCGGTGCGCGAGCTGGAGCGAATCTCGCATCGAAAGAAGAAGGGGAGCGAGGCAATCCCTCTCGCAGAGCTGCCTAATTTCATCGCCAAGGTGCAAGAAGACGCCCTTCTGAAAGAGTGGGACACGGTCGAGCTGATCGAGTTCATGCTGTCCACGGGGTGGCGCGTCGCCGAGGCGTGCGCGCTCGAGGTCTCGTCCGTCGATTTCAAAGCCGGCACCGCGACAGTCGAAGCTATCGCGAAGCGACTGCCGAAGATTGGAATGCAGCGGCAGCTGTTCCCAAAGACGGCAGCTTCAGCACGCACCACTCCCCTACCAAAGTCCACGGTGGAGCTTCTGGGGCGTCGACGTGACCGACTTGAGGGTCAGACCAACCTGCTCTTCCCAACGCCGCTCATGAAGCTGCGAGACCCATCCAATACACAGCGTGAGATTCGCGATCGCCGAGAGGATCTCGGTTACCCAGAGCTATCAACCCACAGCTTCCGCAAGACGGTCGCAACGATGCTCGACGCCGCCGGACTCTCTGCTCGCGACATTGCCGAGTATCTAGGCCAGGCGAACCCCTCAATCACGCAGGACATCTACATGGCAAAGCAGACAGGAAGCAAGAAAGCCGCCGAGACCATGCAGAGAGGCCTCAACGGCTTGTTTTGAATGTGCGGGGTTTATGCGGGGTGCTCGACTGAAAGATTTGGGAGCGGCCTTTCGATTTTGCATCGAAAGATCTTCAATGATTCAGCACCAGCAAACAAAACACCTGGTCAAACGAATAAAGGAACCCCCAAGAGTAGAAGCCTCTTGGGGGTTCAGCAGCGGTGTAATCTCCGCTACGTGGCTCCGACCGGCATCGATCCGGTGACCTTTCGATTTTCAGTCGAACGCTCTACCAACTGAGCTACAGAGCCAGGCACTCACACTGGGTGACCGCCTGAGACGAAGAAACCCTTCCGAAGAAGGGCTTCTCCACCTGGCGACCCTGACGGGACTTGAACCCGCGACCTCCGCCGTGACAGGGCGGCGCGCTAACCAACTGCGCTACAGGGCCATAGTGTGTTATTCAATTATATTCGGTATTAGTGACCCCAACGGGATTCGAACCCGTGCTGCCGCCGTGAAAGGGCGGTGTCCTAGGCCGCTAAACGATGGGGCCGAAGCGGCTTTTTATTTCCGCTTGCTACCGAGATGAAATACTATGCTGATTCAACCCAGGCACGCAAATCAGGGGCCTAAAACACTGCATCCCTGGCGTGTCGCACCTGCCTGACACACAGCGTACACCCGCTCGCCAGCTTCGCGAAACGCCGATTCGACCAGGGAAACATCTTTTCAGCGAACAGCCCCGACAGACACACCTCGGCCCCGCGAGGCGATACTCCCGCGGGGCCGAGGCTGCTCACCCTCCTCTACTCGGCTGTCTTCCTGCGGCGACTTAGCGTCCAGACGAAGGTCCCACCGAGGAGCAGGCCCAGCCCGATCATTCCAAGCTGCTCAGATCCGCTCTCGGAGACACCGGTCTTCGCGAGCTCCGCGTGCACAGGCGGCATCGCTGCCGGAAGCGCTCGGGGCGCAACACCGGGAACCACACCACCGGGGGTGGTCGGCGGTTCTGGCGTGACCGGAGGCTCCGGGGTGACCGGAGGCTGTGCCGAGCAGTTCGGCGTTGCCGGCGGGTACACCGTGGCCTCGTTGGCCGTGGGGTTGATCCTGATCTCGACGATTGCCTCGGCGCGGAGGTCGTAGTGCGGTGCGCTCGGGTCAAGGACCCACACGCCATCACTTCCGAGGCTCCAGCCGGGCCAGCCGGTCGGGTTCCCGTTCGCGTCGATCGTGGCGCCCGGCCACAGCATCTTGCCGGTCACCGCGTCGCCGCTCTGCCACCCGACCGGATATGCGATCGGATCCACCTGGGAGGCACCATTGGCCAAGATCGCCGCCGGATTGTTCGCCGGGATCGAAGGATCACGGTTTGCGAATGCCTCCGGCGTCCACCAGATCATGACGATCGGCAGGGTCGCGGTGTCCGCGGTGCCGCTCGGCGTGACGTTGTAGGTGAACCACGGGGTGTCGTTGATGCAGACGGCATTGCCAGCGACGCTCACCGCACGGATCTCGGTGGTTGCAGACCCGCAATCATTGCCGGGGGTGCTGTCCCCACCGCCGGGGGCCTCATCACCCGCCAGAACGGCATGCAGCGTACTTACGCTGTCGACCTGAGGAGCGTCACCCGGCTCTGGCTCAGGCTCTGCGGCACCGTCTGCGGCGACGCAGGCCTGGTTGGTCACCTCACCGCTCGCGGGTGCCGCTGTGACCGTCACATCGAAGGAGATGGTGGCTTCGCCATCGAAGGCCCCCTCGAAGCTTGCGGTCACGGTGTTGCCCGAGATCGACACGGTCCATCCTTCGCTCGCGCTCTCAGACCCTGCGACCGGAGTCAGCCCCGCGGGCACCTCGTCGGTGACTACCGGGTTGAGCGCCGCGTCCGGGCCAGCATTCGCCACGGCGAGCGTGTAGTGGATCGTGTCCCCCAGTTCGGCAACCGCGCCGTCCTCGCCGACGCTCGCGGTCTTCACGAGTGACAGGTCGTACGAACCTGCGGGACAGGGGTTGATCGTCACCTCACGGGTCACTGATGCGTCACCCACGCTCACCGTAACGGTGTAGGTGCCAGCGCCGGCGACGTCAAGCGAGACGTCGAGGGTCGAGCCCTCACCCGCCTGCACGGTGCGGCTCAGGTACGGCGTAGCGCTCCCGGATCGGACAGTCACGGTGTAGTCAACACCTGCGACCAGGCCGCCCAGCTGGGCGAGGAGCGTCTGGGGAACCCCTGCCCCAAACTCGGTGCACTGATCCACCTCGAGATACAGCGTGGGAGCCTCAGGCTCGGGACACTCGCTCACCTCGATCGTCGCTTCAGCGCTGTCACCGGCGTGCTCGCCTGTGCCCTGAACGGTGACGAGAAGCGTCCCTTCCTCATTCGGGGTGACGGTGATGCTGTGGGCGGCTGCGTCAGCAACGAACTCCATCGGGCTCGTCTCGGCGATGCCGACACCGTCAACTTCGACGGTGTACGGCTCTCCCACCACGAGCTCGGAGAGCGCGATGGTCACAGGCGCGAAGCCGCCTGCGACCGGGCAGTCACCGGCGGAGATCAGCAACGCGGGATCGGGATCCACCTGCGGCGGAACGTTCTCGCAGTTGTTGTTGAAGATCGCCTGCCCGGCCTCATCCCAGTTCTGACCATCGAACGTCACCATCGCGCCCGCAATCATCGCCTCGAACGGCGGGATGATGTCGCGCCCATCGTGATGCGATGCACCCCGGTGCCCGTTGTACGCAGCCTCCGCGGACACCGTGATCTTGTTCCACGGGTTCGTATCCGACTCCGTCGCGTGGCACAGCGTCACCTTCACGTCCTCCGGCGGCGCGCACCGCTCGACGGTCAGGTCGCGAGAAACGGTGCCGCTTGCGGCCCGCTCGTCGGTGCCCCACACCTCGACGGTGATCTCAGCGACGGCGCTCGCACCGAGCGAGACGCTTTCCGTTGCACCGCTCGCGGTGAACGTCTGCACGCTGCCACCGTTCACCTTGTAGCTGTACGGCTGACCCGAAACCAAGTTCGCGAACAGTGCCACAACTGGCGGGTACTGCTGATCAGCAACACACTCCCCCGGCGTCAACGTCACCGACGGCGCGGGATCCACCTGGGGCGGCGGGTTATTGCAGCCCGCGTTGTAGATCGCCTGGCCCTCAGCATTCCAGTTCTGTCCGGGGAACTGCAGCGTGACGCCCCGTTCCGTGTACTCGAACGGCGGGATGATGTCGCGGCCATCCTGGTGATGGCTCCCTGCGTGCCCGTTCGCCGCGCCATCGGGCGCAATCTTGATCGACACCCACGGGTTCTTCTGCGACTTCGTTGCGTGACAGAGCGTCACTTTGTCCTTCTTCGGACCTCCGTTCCCCAGCGTCTGAGCTTCGGGGGCAGCCGCTCTCGCCGTGGGCGCAGCGGGGGCCTGTTCCGCAGCCGGAGCTGGGCTCGGAGCGACCTCAGCCGCTGGCGCCGGCTCGGCGGCAGGCTCCGGCGCTGCGACCGGCGCAGGAGCGGGTTCTGGCGCAGGGGCCGGCGCAGGCGCTGGCTCAACGACGGGAGCGGGTTCCGGGGCCGGTGCCGGTTCCGGCGTTGGGGTCGGCGCTGGGGTCACTTCTGGGGCCGCCTCCTGCGGTGCGGGGGCTGGCTCTGCAGCAGCGTCTGCTGCCGCTGGCGCCGCCTGCGCAGTCAGCGCGGAATCGGCAGCCGGGGCGAGTTCTTCAGCGAACGCCGGCGACGTGAACGCGGGGAACAGGAGCGCGACTGCCGCAAGCAGTGCCGCGCCACCCCTGAGGGTCCCACCGCCCCCACGGAACACGCTGCCTTCGAACGGCCGACGGCGCATCCTGCGATGCGCGCTCGGCTGGAACGACTGATGGGCTCGATGGTGTCTCATGGCCGTGCTGCCTTCTCCAGTGGGATTCGGAGGCAGCACTCCGTTGTCCTGTCCCCGATCTCACGGCCGGCAGACGCCGGGAGCGTTGCTCGTGCGCCCGCGGCCGCGTGATGCCGCTCACGTTAGGCGTGGGGCAAGAAAAGCGGATCCGGGAAAAATACGCAGATTGGGGCGCAGAAACACGTGAGGGCCCCGCGCACTGCGCGAGGCCCTCGAAGTGGGTGCGGCACCGAGCCGCTCGGGATCACCAGTGACGGTGCTCCGCAGCGCCCGAGTAGTCGGGCCAGGGCAGGTCGATCGGCGGCTCGAAATCGACGGGCAGCAGCGCGGGCATCGGCTCGGCAGCAACACGGTCCGCGAACTCCTGCTGCGCGGCAGCGAGCGTCTCGGGCTTCGTGAGCAGGTCAAGGAAGGTGCCCGAAACGGTCTTGCCCGCCGTGACGATGGTGGGGGCAATCGTCTCGGGGATCCCGCCCAGCGCGTTCATCACCCAGGCCGGGTACGGCCCCTCCCCCTGCACGGGCTGCAGCGCGGGGCGCGAAACGTAGAAACGCACGAGCGGGGCGTAGTGGCTCATCTCGACGTAGTCGTCGCTCGTCCAGTTCCGCTGCCAGGCAGGCATGTGCTCGCGCAGCAGCCGCTCAGCCTCCTGCGGGGCGATGAGCTGCTCGGTCTCGGCGAGGAAGGGCTTCTCGGTGGCCTCGCGGCCGAGCGAGCGCTGAATCTCCTGCGCCACCGTGATCGCCTCGGGCCCATAGCTCGGTGCGCCCACCTCCTCGAGGTTGGCGTAGAGGGTCTCGCTCATCACGTGGTTCGTGCGGCCGGGGCGGCTGCGGGCGATCCAGCGATCCTCCGCTGCGCAGTGCGCCATGCTGGCCGCGGCCTGCGCGTTACGGTCGAGGATCGCGAGGATGTGCTCGGCCATCTCGATGTCCGGGGTGCGCCATGAGAACTGGATACGCGCCACCCGCTGCGGCAGGTTGTCGGCGGTGGCCTGACCGTCGCTCAAAATCGCGTCAGAGAAGCTCCAGCCGCCCGTTGCGGGCAGCATCGAGTCGAGCATGGTGCGCGAGGCCGTGTACATCTGCATGAGCGCCACGTTGGCTCCCGGAGCGCGCGCTGCAGAGTGCGAGGCGGGGATCGGCGAATTGGGGTTCGCGCTCGAGATCTGCCACGTCTCGGGCTCATCGCAGATGAAGGAGTACACCTTGCTGTAGTACGCGCCGCACTGCGTGTCCCAGCGGGCCGTGTTGCAGAGCGGGAGCATGTAGAAGGGGTGGAACGACACGATTGCGTCTGCGTCGTCGTAGTAGCCACGCAGCCCGTGCACCACCTTCGAGCCGTGCATCTTCTCGGCCGGCTCACCCGTGTACTTCAGCGTGCCGCCGATGCCGTGCGCGGTCATCGCGTGCTTCGTGGCGAGCACACCGGCGAGCGTGGAAATGCCGAGCACGGAGTGCGGATCGGTGTGGCCGGGAGCGAAGCGGCTGAGCCCCTCGCGCGGCGTCTCCGAGGTGGTGGCAGCCTGGCTGTTGCCCGGCACCGCATCGTACTCCGCGTAAGTGAGGAGCGTCGGCCCGTCACCGTTCGACCAGACTGCACTGAAGGCCGTGGGCATCCCCGCGGAGCCGTCCTCCACTTCGAAGCCCTCCTCGCGGAGGCGGGCAACGTACCACTCCTGCGAGCGATACTCTCGCCAGGCAGGCTCGGCGAGCTCCCAAATGTGGGTGTGCCACTCGGTGAGCTCGGTGAGGTGTTCGTCGATCCACGCCTGCGCGGTGCGCTTGGCCTCGGCGGTGAGTGCGGTCACGATGTGTCCTTTCGGGTGAAGCGGGTGTGACAGGAAATGAATGAGTGCGGGTGCAGCACGGGCCGCCTCCCAATGTGGAAGACGGCCCGCCTGCTGCACCGGGCTATGCGGGGGTGTTGACGGGCGACTCGGGCCGGCCAGTCTGCGCGAACGTGACGGCGTTCGCCGCCTGCACGCGCACGTACTCGGCCTCGGTGAACGAGGAGAAGTACGCGATGTGCGGGGTGAGTACGACGTCGTCACGGCCCAGGAGGGGGTGGTCTGCCGCGGGCGGCTCCTGGTCGAGCACGTCGAGTGCCGCGGCCGAGAGCTGCCCCGAGTCGAGCGCTGCCGCCAGGGCCGCGCTGTCGATGAGGCCGCCGCGTGACACGTTCAGCACCACTGCCCCAGCTGGCATCGCGGCGATGAACTCGGCGCCCACGAGATGCTCCGTGTCCGGCGTGAGCGGCAGATGCAGCGAGAGCACGTGTGCGCTGTCGCGCACGTCGACGAGCTCCGCCCGCCGAATGCCGAGCGCCTCAAGGTCGGCGCGCACCTCTGGGGTGTCCGGGAGGAACGGATCGTAACCCACGATCCCGCCGAAGAGCGGGCCGGCAACCCGAGCGAACTCACGCCCGATCTTGCCGAGGCCAACGATACCGAGCTGCAGTTCGCTCAGCCGGGGCGGGGCCACAGCCGCGCGCTCGTTCCACCGCTCGGGGGTGGCCGAGCCCAGGTAGAACGGCAACTGGCGCGTGGCGTGGAGGAGCAGTGCCAGCGCGTGCGTTGCGACTTCTTCCGTTGCGGCGCCCGGCACATTGGTCACCCAGATCCCGCGCTCGCTCGCGGCTTCGAGGTCGACGAAGTCGAACCCCATCGACATCAGCGCGATGAGCTTCAGCTTCGGCAGTGCCTCGATGATCTCGCGCGTGATGGGCGCGTAGCCGAGCAGCAACACCTCCGCATTACGGGCTCCCGCGATGATCGCGGCGGGGTCCCGCGTCTCGAGCACGCGGACCTCGTAGCCCGCTGCCTCGAGGAGCGCGACGCCCGCAGAGACGTCAGTATCGTCGGTGTCCGTGTAGACGGCGAGCGGGCTCACGCTGCTGCCGCCGATCCCAGGTCGAAGGAATCCTGCGGCAGGTGGATGAGCTGCAGCCCACCACGCGCTACGGCGGCCTCGACAGCGGTGGCGAGCTCGGCGGCGTTCGCCACGCGCTGCCCGGCACCACCGAATGCGGTGGCCACGGCGGCCCAGTCGGGCTGAGTCAGCACCACTCCGACGGGCGCGATGCCCGCGTCGGCCTCGTTCTGCTTGATCTCGGCGTAGCCGCCGTTGTCGACCACGATGACGGTCACGTCGATGCCCTGCTCAACAACGGTGATGAACTCCTGCATGGAGAACATCAGTGCACCGTCTCCGAGCACCGTGAACGCCGGGCGCTCGGGTGAGGCGATGCGCGAACCGATCGCGGCGGGCAGACCGTAGCCAAGGGTCGCGTAGGTGCCCATGTACGGCGTCGAGTTCGGCACCCGCGCGGTAATCGCGTTGAGGAGACCCCAGTAGGCGATCTGCGAGGAGTCGGTTGAGACGATCGCGTTGTCCGGCAGCACACTCGCGATGAGCTCGCCCAGCCCAGTGTTCACGGGATCGAGCTCCGCCGACTCCGCACGCACCGCTGCACGGCTCGCCACAACGCTCGCGGCGGCAGTCTCGGCAGCGGCTTCGCGCGCTGACAGGTCCTGAGTCCCGAGCGCCTCAGCGATCGCGGCAAGCGCTGCGGCGGCGTCAGCCACGATCCCAATCTCTGCGGTCTGGTTCTTCTCGATCTGCGTCTCGAGCAGGTCGATTCGGATCACACGGCCCCGCGCCTCAAGCGCGTCGACCCAGAGCTCCGCCTCGCCGAGCTTCGCCCCGACAACGAGAAGCACGTCCGCGTCACGTGCGCGATTTCGCGCGGCTGCGAGCCGCAGGTTCGAGCCGAGCGCGAGCGGGTGCGTCTCATCGAGCACGCCCTTCGCGTTGAGCGTGGTTACCACGGGGGCGTTCAGCCGCTCGGCGAGCGCTCGCAGCTCCGCAGCCGCACCGCGCGACCCGCCGCCCGCGAGAATCACGGGGTCCTGCGCTCCCGCGAGGGCTGCGGCCGCCGCGGCAACCACGTCCGCGCTGGGATCCGCGACCGGGGCGAACTCCCGCGCCTCGAGCGCGGCGGCGGGGACCTCGTCTCCGATCTCCTCCTCGAGGAGGTCGAGCGGCACCTCGATGTACACCGGCCGGGGTCGGGTGGTGGCGAACAGTTCGAACGCCTCGTGCACCGCGGCGACCGCTTCGATGGCGGTCTGCACGCGACGCGCACGCTCGACAATCGCGGCGGCGGCGCTCAGCTGATCCTTCGTCTCGTGGAGTGTCCCCACATCGGCGAACTCCTTCCCGCGGGCGGGGCCGGGAGCGAGGATGATCATGGGGCGCGACTCCGCATACGCGGTGCCCGCCGCGCTCAGTGCGTTCAGGAGGCCCGGGCCACTCGTCGTGATGACCACGCCTGGCTTGCCCGTCTGGAGCGACCAGCCATCGGCTGCGTAGCCCGCGCCCTGCTCGTGCCTGGACGTGACCGCGCGAATGCCAAACTCCGCAAGCGGGCGATAGAACTCAAGGTTATGGGTGCCCGGGATCCCGAACACAGCGTCCACGCCGTAGTTCTTGATCGTCTCGATGACCAGCCACCCGGTCGTGCGCTTTGCGGTCGTCTGCGCCGTCATGGTTACTCCCCCTCCGCACGGAACTTCACTGCGCCATCAACCCAGGTCTCGCGGACCGGGATCGCGGCGATCTCTGCACCATCAATGTCGAGCGGGTTCTGCGCCAGCACGACGAAGTCGGCGCGCTTGCCTACCTCGAGCGAGCCAAACTCGGCCTCGCGGCCGAGCGTCTTCGCACCCTCGAGCGTGTGGCCGCGCAGCGCCTCCGCCGCCGAGATGCGCAGCGAGTCTTCGCCGAGCTTGTGGCCGCGGCGGGTCACGCGCGTCACCGCTGCCTGGATTGCCTCGAGCGGGCGGGGCTCAGCGACGGGCGCGTCCGAGGAGATGGTGATCGGCACGCCAGCGTCACGGAACTCACCGAGCGGGTTGAAGCGCTCACCGGGGGTGCCGATCGCCTGCTCCACGCCCTCGCCCCAGTTGTAGTAGTGCTGGGTCTGGTTGACCGGGCGGATGCCGAGCTCCGCCATGCGGGTGATGTCCTCGGGGGTGGGCAGCCCACAGTGCTCGATGCGGTGTCGCGCGTCACTGTCCGGACGATCGGCGAGTGCCTGCTCGATCGCGTCGACTACCATCTTGATTGCGATCGGCGACTGCGCGTGCGTGGCCGTCTGCAGACCGGCACCGTGCGCCTTGCGCACGAGCTCGGTGTATTCGCGGGGCTCGTGGTACAGCTGACCGGTGCGGCAGGGATCGCCGAGGTAGCCGTCGGGGAAGTACGCGGTCCACCCGCCCAGGGTGCCGTCCGCGTAGAGCTTGATACCCGCGGCCGAGAGGAACGCGTTGCCGAAGGGACCGGTGAAACCGAGGTCGACCACCTGGTCAAGCAGGTGTGAGAGGAAGTACATCGAGACGCGCATGTTGAGCGCACCGCGATCCGCCATCTCGAGGTAGGCAGCGAACTCGCGCTTCGACACCTGCGCATCGCCGATGGCGGTCACACCTCCGCGGAGGAACTCCTGCTGCACGAGATCCAGCTGACGCTGGTGCTCAGCGGGCTCATCGCCGAGGTGGAAGTTGGGGCCGTGGTGGCCCACCTTCACGCCGTGCAGGCCGGTGAGCACGTTACAGGCGGCATCCGAGAGCTCACCGGTCAGCTCGCCGTCCGCGTCGCGGAAGAACTCGCCACCCTCGGGGTTCGGGGTGTCCTTCGTGACGCCGAACTTTTCGAACGTGAACGAGTTCACGACACCGCCGTGGCCGGAGGCGTTCATGATGTAGACCTCGCGGTCGGTGGCGATCTGGTCGAGCTCGTGGCGGGTGGGGTGGCGCTGCTCGGCGAGATTGCGCTGCTCGTAGCCGAAGCCGCGAAGGGGCACACCGGCGGGCAGCTGCTTCGCGGCCTCGCGCATCAGCTCGATGATTTCGGGAATGTTCGCTGCCTTCGCCGGGGTGATGTCCACCCAGGTGAGCAACTGCCCGTACATGAGGGGGTGCGCGTGCGCGTCGACGAAGCCGGGAACGATGGTGGCTCCGGCGTGGTCGACGCGCACGGGCGTGAGGCCCGCGCTCGCCGCCACCTGCTCGCACTCGGCGAGCGTGCCGACCGCGAGGATCATGCCCTCGGCGGTGAGCATGGCTTCCGCCTCGGGCCGACTCTCGTCGACCGTCAGGATTCGCTCGGCGGTGACAATCGTCGGAGCCGAGTTGCGTGCGTCATAGGTGGCGAGCGAGCGCATAGTGCTTACTTTCCTTCGGTGGTGGGAACTGCGGTGGTGTCGAGCCGGGGCCGGAAGGATCCGGTGACCGGCGCGGTGTCAGAGTGCTGCGGCGCGAAGAACACGCCGAACAGGGCGACGGCCGAGAGGAGGCCGTAGAACGCGATGACCGACCAGAAGTTGCCGGTTGCGTTCAGCAGGGCGGTCGCGATTGCGGGCGAGAGACCGCCCCACACTGCCGCACCAACGCCGTAGGAGAGCGACATCGAGGTGTAGCGAGCCTGCGGGCGGAACATCTGCGTCATGATCGTCGAGAGCGGGGCCCATGCGCCGCTCAGCGCGAGGCGCAGGACGGAGACGAAGAGGTAGATCATCGCAACGTTGTGGCCCTCGATGAAGAGGACGAGCGGCACGACCGCGGCGAACGAGCCGGCGATGCCGAGGTACATGACCCACTTGCCGCCGATCTTGTCGCCGAGCAGGGCGAGTGGCAGAGTGACCAGCGCTTCAACGAGCGAAGCAATCGTCATCGCACCGAGGATCGTTTCATACGGCAGCCCGACCTCGGGGCTCGTGGCGTAGCTCTGCACGAAGGTGGTTGCCACCACGTAGCCGCCGGAGGAAATCGCAACGATGCAGAAGCCGAGCAGGATCGGCCACCAGTTGTTCTTCAGCGCGAAGAGGAGCGGCGTCGACTGCTGCTGGCCGCCCACCTTCTCCTCGAACACCGGCGTCTCCTCAACGCGGTAGCGCACCCAGATGCCCACGAAGATGAGCACGATGGAGAAAAGGAAGGGAATGCGCCAGCCCCACGAGAAGAGCACGTCGTCACCCATGAGCGCGAGAATCCAGAACGCTCCGGAGGACATGAGGGCGCCGAGCGGGTTACCGATCTGAGTAAAGCCGCCGTAGAAGTTCTTGAACTTCGCCGGGGCGCTCTCCACCGCCATGAGGCTCGCGCCGCCCCACTCGCCGCCCACTGCGAGTCCCTGGCAGATGCGGAGCACGATGAGCAGGATCGGGCCCATGATGCCGATCGTGTTGTAGTCGGGCAGTACGCCCACGAGGGTGGTGGCCACGCCCATGAGCAGCAGCGTGATCGTCAGCGCCGGCTTCCGGCCGATCTTGTCGCCGATGTGGCCAAAGATGATGCCGCCGAGGGGACGCGCGAAGAACGCCACGGCGTAGGTGCCGAACGACGCGAGCGTCGCCATGCCCCGGTCAAGCTCGGGGAAGAACACCACGGGGAACACGATCGCTGCGGCGGTCGCGTAGACGTAGAAGTCGTACCACTCAATCGTGGTGCCGACCATGGCCGCGAAGCCGGATCGGAGCGCGCGCCGGTGCGTGAAGACCGGCGCGCTGGCTGTGGACGATGACATGCAAAGCTCCCTTGCTCAACTGGGTGCGCCGCGAGAACTCAGACGACGGGTGCGGCGCGCACCTTGAACTGTAGGACGAATTTGCCTGAGCCGCATCCGCGAAACATCACCCAACTCGCCGATTCACGAACGTTTTGCGCGCAAAGTCGGCAACACCTTCGGCGCAAGTCCGACAACAAGCACGTTGTGCGATCTTTATGCGCACACTGCTTCGCATTCGCGCGTATCCTGGGCCTACGCCCACAGTGTGTGCGCACCGAGGCGCTCACCACGAAAGGATGGCGGCATGACGCAGCCCGCAGCGCCCCGACGTGCGCACCCGCGCGAGTCCGGCTTCGACAGCGTGGACGCGGCACTCATTCGCGCCCTGCAAGAGGACGGCCGCGCATCGATCCACGACCTCGCCGAGACCCTCGACATCTCGCGGGATGCCGCGTCGCTGCGGTTGCGGCGGCTCATCGAGCAAGAGGGAGTGCGCGTCGTTGCGGCCCTCGACCCGCACTTCGCGGGGCACCACGTACTCACCCACGCTGCCGTCACCGTGGACGGTCCACTGCGCCCCGTCGCCGATCGCATCGCGGCGATGCCCAACAGCGTGTTCGTGTCACTGACGAGCGGCAGCATGCCGCTCGTGTTCGAGTCGCGGCACCGTGACTCAGCTGAACTCCACGAGGTCCTCGACGCGGTGCGGGCGATCCCGGGAGTCCGCTCGCTGCTCGTCACCACCTACGTTGACGTGCTGAGCGGGTTCTTCGTGGCGGATCGACGCAGCCCCGCCACGATCGACGAACTCGACACCGAACTCATCCGGCTCCTCCAGCGCGATGGCCGCATGAGCTTTCGGGCGTTGGGAGACGCCGTGCATCTCTCACCCTCGTCGGTGCGGGCGCGCGTCAATCGACTCGTCGAGGCCGGCGTGATCCGCATCTCGGCGATCACCTCGGGGCAGCTCACGCGATCGCGCATCGCGATCGGGCTCGGGATCTCCGTGCGGGGCGACGCCGCCCCCGTTCGCGAGTTCCTACTGCGCTCCCCCGACGTCGACTTCGCGGCGCGCACACACGGCCGATTCGACTACGTGGCAACGCTCGAGGGTCCCTCCGCCGCCCATCTGCTGCGCGCCACGGAGGAGCTCCGCTCACTGCCGAGCGTCAGCGCCATCGAGTCATGGGCGCACTACGACATCGTGAAGGAAAACTACGAGCGCGCAATCGAGCGCGCCGTGGGCGGCAACAGCGGCTGGCGAGGAGCCGAAGGCTAACGCAACCCGTATGGCGAGTTAGCCACTAATGGCGCGCTGCACGCGGCTGAGCGAGATGTTTTCGTGCACGAGCACACCCGAGCTGGTGCGCTGCTCAAAGTGGTAGCCCATCTTGCCCTGCGAGAGCATGCCGATGAGGTACGGCTCGTCGGAGTTCCACATGATCCATGTGTTCTGCCCCGCGGCGTTCTTACCGAGGAAGGTGATCTCGATGTCACGATTCCCGATGCGCTGCACGCTGGGTGCGAGCAGGTCGTTGGAGAGGGCGACACCGCCGGCCCCCGCATGCTGCATCTCACTCATGCCATGATCCTAGCGAACCAATCTCAGAACCGGACAGGGATCGCCGCGAAAACCTCAGGCTCCCGCAAAGAAAGCGTCGGTCGCCCGGGCCAGGCCGTGCAGGTCTGCGACGTGCGCGAGCTCGCGCGCCGAGTGCATCGAGAGGAGCGGCACCCCAACGTCAACCGTGCGGATGCCGAGGCGGGCGGCCGTGATCGGCCCGATCGTCGTGCCACAGGGCACCGTGTTGTTCGAGACGAACTCCTGGGTCGGCACCCCGGCTTCCGCGCAGGCGCGACTCCACAGCGCAGCGCCGTGTGCGTCGCTGGCATAGCGCTGGTTCGCGTTCACCTTGAGTATCGGGCCGTTCCCCGCGAGCGGGCGCACATTCGGATCGTGCTTCTCCGGGTAGTTCGGGTGCACCGAGTGCCCCGCATCCGAGGAGACACACCACGACGCGGCAAGTGCGCGTGCGGCCTCGTCGGCGTTCGCGCCCAGGCCAGCGCGCAGCCGATCAAGCACATCCGCAAGGAAGGGGCCGGCCGCACCCGAGCGGGTCTCCGAGCCCAGCTCCTCGTGATCGAACGCGGCGAGCATCGAGATCGTGCCCGGCGCGGGCTCCGTCTCGAGGAGCGCGACCAGTCCGGCAAACGTGGAACTCAGGTTGTCGAGTCGGGGCGATGCGAAGAACTCGCCGCTCACACCGATCCGCTGCGGCGGCTGCGTGTCGAACAGGCGCACGTCGGCTCCAGCGATGTCGTCTGGGGAAAACGGTGCGGCGGCAACGCCCGCCGCGTTGGCGGCATTCGCTGCGGCATCGGCGAGCACGCCGGCAACCGTGACACCGTTCGCGCTGTCGCCGACGGCGAGCACCGGCTGCGTGTGCCGCTGCTTGTTCAGTGCGAGGCCTGTGTTTGCTTCACGATCCAGGTGGATCGCCAGCTGCGGGATCCGCGCGATCGCGCCCGTGCACACGAGATGCTCGGCGCCATCGCGGGTGACCACGCGTCCGGCGATGCCCAGATCCCGATCGAGCCACGAGTTGAGCAGCGGACCACCGTACACTTCGACGCCAGCCTGAGCCCAGCCATCGGCACGGAAGTCGGGGTGGGGTTTCAGCACGAAGCCCGGTGAGTCAGTGTGCACGCCGAGCACCCGAACGGGACTCGTCGCGGTAAGGTCTGATCCGGCCCGCCACGCGATCACGGCGCCGTCGCGCACCACGAAGCCTGCGCCACCCGCGGCGAGCGGCGCCCAGGCGGCGCCCTCATCGTGGACGGCGAAGCCGGCGTCGGTGAGCAGCTCAGCGACGCGCCCCGCCGCGTGGTACGAGGTGGGCGCAGCCGTCACGAAGTCGGCAAAATCACTGATGTAGGCGTCGAGATCACGCAGCAGGCCGGTCATGACTAAGCTCCCTGCGCGTCGTCCGCAGCCTGCGGGGCCACGAAATCGTCGGCGAGCTGGGCAAGCAGACGCGCACCGAAGCCGGTCGAGCCCGCCGTGCGCCACAGGTCATCGCGTTCGACCTCCATGGTCGGCGCAATGTCGAGGTGCCCCCAGGGGAAATCAGCAACGAACTCGTTGAGGAAGAGCGCTGCGAGGATCGCGCCGCCGTAGGGGCCGCCGATGTTCGACAGGTCGGCCACGTTCGACTTCAGCTGGTCGCGGTAGCGGTGATCGAGCGGCAGCGGCCAGACCCGCTCATCGGTCGCCTCAGCGGCGGCCTTGAGCTGTGCGGCGACATCGTCATTGTTCGCGAGCGTCGCAGCGGTGCCGAGACCCAGTGCCGCCATGGCGTTGCCCGTGAGGGTCGCGATGTCGACGATCGCGTCCGGGCGACGCTCCTCCTCCGTCGCGAGCACGAGGCCGTCGGCCATCACGAGGCGCCCCTCGGCGTCGCTGTTCTTCACCTCGACGGTCTTGCCGCCACGCATGGTGAGCACGTCGCCGATCTTCGTCGCGGTGCCGGAGAGCATGTTGTCGGTGCACATGAGCCAACCGGTCACGGCCGACTGCACGCCGAGCTCGCGGAGGGTGAGCATGGCGGCAAACACCGATCCCGCGCCCATCATGTCGAGCTTCATGCTGCCCATCGAGTTCGCGGGCTTCAGGCTGATGCCGCCCGAGTCGAACATGATGCCCTTGCCGATGAGGGCGAGGTGCGGAGTCGCGTCGTTCGCACCCTCGGGCACGTAGCGAAGCTTGATCATGCGCGGCTCGTCGGTGCTGCCGGCGTTGACGCCGAGCAGACCGCCTGTGCCGAGCTCGACGAGCGCGTCGCGGTCAAAGATCTCGACCTCGAGGCCGTATTCGGGGCCAAGCTTCGCCGCGAGTTCCGCGAACTTCTCCGCGGTGAGGTGTCGGGGCGGCGTATTGCCAAGGTCTCGGGAGATCGCAGCGGCGCGCGCGAGCACGATTGCGCGGTCGACGCCCTCCTGCGCGGCGGCGCGGTCACCCTCGGCGACGCCCAGCGTGAGGCTCTCAAGTCCCACGTGCTTCGACTCGCCCTTCAGGCTCTCGAAGCGGTAGCGGGCGAGCAGTGCGCCCTCGGTTGCAGCGAGCGCGGCGTCGCGCGCCGAGATCTTCTCGGAGACCACGGCGGCGAGATCGATGGCGAGGTGCGCGGCTTCGCGGGCGGCGCGGGTGAATGCCGCAACGGCGTCGCGCAGATCAGCGCTCGTGGCGAGGCCCGCCCCGGTGCCGACGAGCACGCGCAGCTGCGCCCCCGGCAGCACGAGCGTCTGGTTCTTTGCCCCGGTGAACCCTGCTGCGGCGAGCGCGTCGCGCGTCTGGCCCGCGAGGCAGTCGCACGTGGGCAGTTCGCCCTCGGCTGGCACGAAGCACGCGCGCGCCGGTGCGGCCTCGACCGCAGCGGCGTCGGCGACGGCGACGTCAACCGAGCGGTTCAGAGAAGGGACGGGATCGAAACTGGAATCAATCACAACGGTCATGTCTCCAGCCTATCCCTGGCTGCTGCGCGCGTGGCGGGAGCGCGCAGCCACTTCCTGAACCGCTCGGCGAGCATCCGGTCTAGTCGACCGCGAGCGCGGCCACGGGCGAGACCCGGATCGCGCGGCGCGCTGGCGCCACCGCCGCGGTCACCGCGAGCGCGAAGCCGAACACCACAACGCCCGCCACGATCGGCCACGGGATCGACGGCGCGGCAAAACCGACCTGCGAGCCAACGAGCGACTGTGCGGCGACCCAACCGTAGAACGCGCCGAGCACCACACCGAAGCCGAGCGCGGCGAGCGTCATCTGGCAGCTCTCCGTGATCACCATGCGGCGCACCTGGCCACCGGTGAAGCCCAGTGCGCGGAGCAGGCCGAGCTCGCGGGTACGCTGCAGCACGCTGAGCGACAGGGTGTTCACCATGCCCACCGCGGCGATGATCGCAGAGAACCCGACGAGTCCGGTGAACACGGCCGTGGTCACGGCAAGCGTCTGCGCGAGCGCTGCTTCGAGCGCGGGATCGTTGTCGAACGCCTGCAGGGTCATCGCGGCATAGGTCTCGAGCGCTACGGCGAACATCGTGACGAGCGTCACGCCGATCACCAGCCCGATTGTTGACCGCGAGCTGCGCTCGGGGAAGCGCACGGCGTTCGCCGCGGCCAGGCGCCCGGTCGGCCCCGCCCCAAAGATCTTCCCGGTGAGGCGCAGGATCGGCGGCATGATGACGTGCGCGCCGAGCGCGATCCCGGTGAAGGAGAACAGCCCACCGAAGAACGACACAAACAGTGCGATCGGCGTGGTGAGGCTGAGGAACAGGCCGAGCGCAATGAGCACGACGCCCAGCAGCACCAGGATGATCGCCCACACGGTGCGGCCAGTGCGGCCACGCGAGGCCTCAGGGCGCAGCTCGACCGCGGCGCCGGTCGCGGCAATCGGCGAGACCGATCCCACGCGGCGGGATCCTGCCCAGGCGGCCGCCCAGGTGGTGAGCGCCACAATCACGATCGCGCCGAGCGCGAGCGGGTCGAAGAGCGGATAGTCGCGTCCCACAGGCAGCCAGCCGAGGCTCGGACCCCACGTGACCACACCGATAACCAGCGCCTCTGCGAGCACCCAGCCGATTACCGCGCCGAGCGCGCCCATCGCGAGCCCCTCGGAGGCGACCTTGCTGCGCACCGCGCGCGAGCTCGCACCCACGAGGCGCAGCAGCGCGATCGTGCGGGTGCGCCCCGCGATGATCGTGGCGAAGGTGTTCGCGGTGACGATCGCACCAACGTAGAGGGCGATGATGATGAAAACGGTCGACACCATCAGGAGCGTCATGCGGAAGGTGCCCGAGCCCTCAATCAGTGCGGGATCGAGCGCCGCCCCCATCACCCCGGTGCCGAGGATCAGCGTTGCGGCGAACAGGGAGCTGAGCGCCGCGACGACGACCGTCGCACCGTGTTCACGGATTCCGGCTCCGGTTTTCATGCCGCGACCGCTTCCAGGCCGAGCATCGTCTCGGAGATCTGCTCGGGTGTCATGGCCCCGCGATCCGACACAATGCGGCCGTCGGCGAGGAACAGGATTCGGTCGGCGTGGCTCGCCGCGATCGGGTCATGAGTCACCATTGCGATGCTCTGCCCCTGCTCGACGACGGCGGCGCGCAGCAGGCCGAGCACCTCGCGGCCGGTGCGGGAGTCGAGCGCGCCGGTCGGCTCGTCCGCAAAGATCACGTCGGGCTGGGTGGCGAGGGCGCGGGCGATCGCCACCCGCTGCTGCTGTCCGCCCGAGAGTTCGTGGGGGCGGTGCGAGGTGCGGCCAGCGAGGCCGAGCGCCTGCACGAGCGCGTCGATTCGCTCGCGGTCAGCAGCGGGCACGCTGCGTCCGTCGAGCTCGAACGGCAGCCGCAGGTTGCCCATCACGTCAAGGGTAGGAACCAAGTTGAATGCCTGGAACACGAAGCCGATCCGGCGCCGGCGGAGCCGCGTGAGTTCCGCATCGCCGAGGTGGGTGATCTCGTCGTCGCCAAGCCAGACGCGCCCCTCGGTCGGGGTGTCGAGGCCGGCCATGACGTGCATGAGGGTCGACTTGCCCGAGCCTGATGGCCCCATGATCGCGGTGAACTGCCCGCGCCGAATGCCGATCGACACATCGTTGAGGGCGGTGACGCGGTGGTCTCCGGCGCCGTAGTGCTTGCTGAGGTTCGCGACTCGCGCCACGAGGCCCATATCGCTCGGTTGAATGTCCATGCTTCGAAGTTACGAGGGCATGCGCCTGGCGGGATCGCCCCCGGGTACCATCCGCGTCGTCCCCCGGTGCCGCCGTTGTCCGGGCGCCGCGCGCACGGGATCGTCCCGCGGTGCCGCTCGCATACCCACGCAGCCAAAACTATATGCACGGGAATACAGTTGCGCCGCGGGCGTTGCACCCAGCATGAGAGCATTCGGATTCCTGTCCTTCGGGCACTACGGCCCCGTCCCCGGGTCGCGCGTGCGCACCGCGGGCGACATGCTGCGCCAAACGATCGAACTCGCGGAGGGCGCCGACGAGATCGGCGTGAACGGCGCGTACGTTCGCGTGCACCACTTTGCACGCCAGGCCGCATCACCAATCCCCCTCTTGACGGCCATGGCCGCGCGCACCCAGCGCATCGAGGTCGGCACCGGCGTGATCGACATGCGCTACGAGAACCCGCTCTACCTCGCGGAAGAAGCGGCGGCGCTCGACATCATCGCGGGCGGCCGACTGGCGCTCGGCGTGAGCCGGGGATCCCCCGAGACGGCAGTGCGTGGCTACGAGGCGTTCGGCTACACGGGCTCCGAGGATCCGCGCGGCGCCGACATCGCGCGCGACAAGTTCGACCTCTTCATGCGCGCGATCGAGGGCGAGGCACTCGTCGACAGCGACCCGAACATGGGGCCGCTCGGCCGGCTCGCCATCGAGCCGCAGTCGGCCACCCTCCGCGATCACGTCTGGTGGGGCGCCGGCAGCATCGACACTGCCCGCCAGACCGGCACTGCAGGCCTCAACCTCATGAGTTCCACCCTGCTGACCGAGGCAACAGGTGAGCCGCTGCACATTCTGCAGGCCCGCCAGATCGACGAGTTCCGCACCGCATACAAGGAGGCTGGCCACACCGGTCGCCCGCGCGTATCGGTGAGCCGCAGCGTCTTCCCCATTGTGAACGAGCAGGACGAAATGTACTTCGGTCTGCGCGGCCGCGATGGGCAGGATCAGATCGGGATCATCGATGGTTTCCGTTCGACCTTCGGGAAGACGTACGCGGACACCCCCGACAAGCTCATCGAGCAATTGCTCGCCGACGATGCGGTGATGTCGGCGGACACGCTCATGCTCACGATCCCGAACCAGCTCGGCCCCGAGTACAACCTGCACGTCATGCAGGCATTCGCGGAGCACGTGGCGCCGGCGCTCGGGTGGAAGCCGAACACGGAGGGCCCGGTGGAGGGCGACGCGGTCTAATCCACCACCCGTCGGGGGAGCCGAGCGGTCACCGGTCGTGCCCAGCCGCCTGCGAACCGCACCGCTGAACACTGACACCGTCGCCAGGGGCGGGGATAGCGAGTCGCTATCCCCGCCCCTGGCGACGTTGCGTTCTGTATCGATGCCGATCAATATAGATACATGTCAATTCAGGCTCCCGCCGAACCAGTTCCAGCGACCCAGCGGCTCTCGCCTCTCGACCGCTGGTTGCCCGTGTGGATTGGACTCGCCATGGCCGCCGGACTCGTCCTCGGCCGGTTCGTCCCGGGCTTGGCTCACCTCCTCTCGCGGCTTGAAATCGCCGGGATCTCGGTACCCATAGGCTTGGGTCTGCTCGTGATGATGTACCCGGTGCTCGCGCGGGTGCGGTACGACAGGGTTGCCGCAGTCACCGGCGACCGAAAACTCCTCGTGTCGTCGCTGGTGCTCAACTGGTGCGTCGGCCCTGCGGTGATGTTCGCCCTGGCCTGGCTGTTCCTGCCTGATCTTCCTGAGTACCGCACCGGGCTCATCATCGTTGGCCTGGCGCGCTGCATTGCCATGGTGGTGATTTGGAATGACCTTGCATGCGGCGACCGAGAGGCAACTGCCGTTCTGGTCGCGATGAACTCAGTGTTCCAGGTGGTGGCGTTCTCTCTGCTCGGCTGGCTGTATCTCAGCGTGCTTCCCAGCTGGCTCGGCCTCGACTCTCAGGGACTCGAAGTGTCAATCGGGCAGATCGCGCTGAACGTACTGGTATTCCTCGGTGTCCCGCTCCTCGCGGGTTTCGTCTCTCGCTGGATCGGCGAAAAGCGCCGAGGGCGCGAGTGGTACGAGGAACGGTTCCTTCCCGGAGTCGGCCCCTGGGCGCTCTATGGTCTGCTCTTCACGATCGTGCTGCTCTTCGCGCTCCAGGGCGACGCGATCACGTCTCGACCGCTTGATGTTGTCCGGATCGCCCTTCCGCTCCTGATCTACTTCGCTGTGATGTGGTTTCTCGGCCTGCTGCTCGGCAAAAGACTTGGATTGGGCTACGCACGCTCGACCACCCTCGCGTTCACCGCCGCCGGCAACAATTTCGAGCTGGCGATTGCGGTCGCAATCGGCAGTTTTGGCGCCACGTCTGGGCAAGCGCTTGCCGGCGTCGTCGGCCCACTCATCGAAGTGCCCGTTCTGATCGGCCTGGTCTATGTATCCCTCTGGGCTGCACGGGCTTGGTTTCATACGAACCCGTACGAGGGGATCCCATCGTGAACCCCTCGAGCACTCCGGAGGACTGCCTCCCGGCGTCATCGCACGCAATGGGTGCTGAGACGGCGGCCGCACTCGCTGACTCGTTGAAGGCGATCGCCGATCCCATTCGGATTCGGATGCTCTCAGCCATCGCAGCTGATCCCCGGGGCGAGTGCTGCGTCTGCGACCTCACCGACCTCGCTGAAGTGTCGCAGCCAACAATTTCGCATCACCTGAAGGTGCTCCGGGAGACAGGGCTCGTGGTCTCAGAACGACGCGGAACGTGGGTCTATTACCGGATCGCCCCAACTCGTCGCGCGGCGACGGAGGCACTCCTTGAAGTCTTTGCCCCTGCCTTCGTGCGCGAAGATTTGAGACCGCATGAGGGGGGCGAAGGAACTCTGCACACGACGGATGCCCGTCTCTCGCGGCTTGCTGAAGAACTCGGCGAGGAATTCGAAGCGGTCCACACGGACCTCGTCCTGGCCATCGTTCGGGAGTCTCATGTCGGACTGATCCGCGCGGCGAAGCACACAACGCACACGCTCTCACGCACCGGGCACTTCGCGAGGCAACGGCTCTCGGACCTCACCAGGAATCGGGCGACCGGAGTACCTCAGGTGCTCTTCGTCTGCGTGCACAACGCAGGTCGCTCGCAGCTCGCAGCCGCGATACTGAACCGTCTCGCTGGCGGCACGGTCATCGCTCGTTCCGCAGGCTCAGCACCGGCACCGGAAGTCCTGCCCACAGTGCGCTCGCTCTTGCAGCAGATGGAACCCCCGCAGCATGCTGACGAAGCGTTTCCGAAGCCGTTGACTGACGACGCAGTTCGAGCAGCCGATGTGGTCGTGACGATGGGGTGCGGCGATGTCTGCCCCATCGTCCCCGGAACCCGCTACGAGGACTGGACCGTGCCAGACCCGGCGCTTGCCTCCCCAGAAGGCGTGCAGGCAATTCGCGACGACCTCGAGGTCCGTGCTCGCAAGCTCCTCGACACTGTTACAGCAGTTGACCAAAGGAACTCTTCATGAAAACCGTCCAGAAGCCGTCGGTACTCTTCGTCTGCGTCCACAACGCCGGGCGTTCACAGATGGCGGCGGGGTACCTGCGCCACTTCGCCGGGGACAGGATCGAAGTTCGCTCGGCCGGGTCGGTTCCCGCGGAGCAGCTCAACCCCGTTGCAGTCGAGACGATGCGGGAAGAGGGCATCGATATCGCCAGTGAGCTTCCGCAAGCACTCAGCTCTGCGGCCGTGCAGGACGCCGATGTGGTGATCACCATGGGCTGCGGTGATGAGTGTCCGTTCTTCCCGGGCAAGCGCTACGAGGACTGGAAGCTCGATGACCCTGCAGGGCAGGAGCTTGCAGTTGTCCGTCTGATCCGGGACGAGATTCGGGAGAGAATTCGTGCTCTGATGACTGAACTCCTGGGGTAGCCGGCGCTGTCAGTTTCCGACTCACTGGGGGTGTTGCGGCGGGCTACACCGCTGAGGGGCGCGCAGCCTCGACCGCGGCACGCAGCTCCTGGCACAGCGCCTCAGCATCTCCCACCGAGAGGTACAGCCGGTCGAAAGGATCGCCTGCCGCAATCGCGACGGTCAGCGCCGGGCCACCCCAAGAGTAGTTCCAGTAGTGTCGCTCGCCCTTCGGGTGGAAGGTGCCGGACAACTTGCCGCCCACATCGAGACCGGGGCCGCGCCACCCGGTGGGCACGCGAAGCGGAGCGGGTTCCACCGCCACTTCGGTGATGCGCGTAAGCGGCACCTCGATGCGCCGCCGGAATCCCCACATCTTGTCAATGCCGCGCGGGATCACCACGAGCACGCCATCCTTGATCGTCACCGCGTTCCGATTGCCCATCAGCCCAGCTTTCCGTTCGTGTGCCCGGCCGGATCGGTGCCCGGCGCCCAGATCAGTTCGAAGCGCTCGCAGAGGATCGGCATGTCTGGTGCGAAACCGCGTGGGCTTGCAGCGTAGCTCCGCCAGTAGTGCTCATGGGTGGCGCGCCAATCGGCGAGTGTGCGGTCGCCCTCACCCTCGGAATGTGCATGCTCCGCGGTGACCCGGTCGAACGGTACGGTCGCGAGCGCGGTCGTGCGAATGACGGCCCGAGGCTCCCCCGCCCCGTCAAGAATGATGCTGTAGTCCCCCACCTCGGGCAGCTGCTCCCCGGTGGTCTCAGCGTCCCAGATCGACGTCGCCGTGCCGGTCTTGGTGCCCGCGATCACCAGCCCGAGCAGTTCGTCCGCGTGCGCCGCGGTCGCCCCGAACGGCCACGCGTCGGGAAGCGCAGCGGGGAGCCCGGGCACCTGGACGCGGCAGCGCGCCCAGAACTCCGTGAGACCACTCGAGTCAGCCATGCCCTCCAGCCTAGGCGGATGAGGGTGCCGCCCGCCGCGCTACGCCCCGGGAAGTTACTCCGGACGCAGCGCGAGGTACGCCTCACGGAGCGCCGGGTAGTACTGATCAAACCCCGCGCGTTCAGTGTCTTCCGTCGCGGCGATGAGCAGGTCGAGGTAGTACTCCCAGCCCGGCCCAATCTCGCCCACCTCTGCGTCGGCGTCGAGGTGGTGCACGAAGCGCAGCAGGGTGTCGTCTTCGCCGTCCTCCTCGAGAGTGAGGTCGAGCTCCCAGCTGCCGTACTCATCAACGGTGTGCAGCGCGAGCCGGTGCGGCGCTTCGCAGGCGACGATGCGGGCACGGATCGCCGGCTCGCTCTCTTCGAAGCGCATGCGGATGCGCACGCTGCCGCCCGTGCGCGCGTCGCCCTCCCAGGGGCCGAACCAGCGCTCGGTGAGATCGGAATCGGTGAGGTACTCCCACGCCTCCGCGATCGGCAGCGCGAGCGAGCGCACCAGTACGAGGTCGCGTCCGCGCGGCGTCTTGAGCAGCCGTCCGCTGGCGTGCATCGTCATGGGATCCCCATTCTCTCGTGAGGCTTCTCAGCGTACTCGGGGTTGCGTCGCCCCGGGGCGGCTCGCGTACACTCGGGGATGTGAAGCACTAACGCAGCCCTGTTCCGCGCCTGAGGCCGAGGAACGCAGCCCGGTTCGAGCCCCGCTCCCGAGACGCTGCCCTCTCACACCCGGCGGAACCCACGCTCGTTCCGAAAGGCGCCGCATGCACGCGCACCACACCCCTGTTTCCAACACCCCCACACCGTCCGCGCCGAGTCTCGCCGCAGCGGGCCGGGCCGCGTCGCGCGGCGCTGAACTCACCGCGAGCGATCGCGGGCACCTCGCCGTCGCAGGCGTCTCGCACTCGTACCCGGATCGCCGCGTGCTCACCGAGGTGAGCTTCACGGCCGCGCGCGGCGACCGGATTGGCCTCATCGGAGAGAACGGCACCGGCAAGTCAACGCTGCTCGGGATCCTGGCGGGCAACATCACCCCGACCGCGGGCACGGTGACCCTGCCGGGCACCGCTGCACACCCGGCGACCGTGGGGCTCCTCGCGCAGGAACTGCCGTACCCCGCGGACACTCCCATTGCCCAAGTGCTCGATGATGCGCAGGCGCCCGCGCTCGCGGCCCTACACGAGCTCGAACGTCTGGGGGCCGAACTGGCCGCACGCCCCGACGACGCACACGCCGCCGAGCGCTACGCCGCGGCGCTCGCCGAGGCGGAGCGCTCGGGTGCATGGTCCGCTGCGGCGCAGCGCGGCGAGGTGGTCGCCGGCCTCGGGCTCGGTGGGATCCCGGAGTCGCGCGCGCTCGGCACGCTCTCGGGCGGGCAACAGCTGCGCCTCGCGCTTGCCGCGATCCTGCTCGAGGCGCCCGTTGTGCTTTTGCTCGATGAGCCCTCGAACCACCTGGACGACGCCTCGGCGGCCTATCTTGAGCGCGTGCTGTGCGAGTGGCCGGGCATCGTGATCCTCGCGAGCCACGACCGCACACTGCTTGACGCGGTGACGACCCGCATTCTCGATCTCGACCCGCTTCCCCTGCCCGCGCGCGAGCTCGACGATGCGCGGCCAGCGGACGCCACCGGCGGAAGTCACGCAGTGGGAACTCACGCAGGAGCGAGCCAGGCTGATCGGGATCCGGGCACGAGCGATCCCGGCTCGGGCTACGGCGCCCGCTTCTGGGGTGTGGGGTACACGGCAGCGCGGCAGGCGCGGCAGGCGGAGCTGGCCCGCTGGCGCGAGCGCTTCGACGCGGAATCGGCGGAGCTCGCAGCGCTCACACACGAGATCGAGGTGGGGTCGCGCGAGGTCAACCGGAAGCACGAATCGAAGTCGGAGAGCCGCATCACGCGGAAGTTTTACGCGGACAAGGATGCACGGGTCACCGCGCGGCGTGCCCGCAACGCACGCGTGCGGCTGGAGACTCTCGAGCGCGAGCGCGTGCGGCGGCCGCCCGAGCCACTGCGCTTCGCGGGCTTCGAGGCGTCTGGCACCACCCAGCCCGGCACAGAGACCACAGCCGTGTTGCTCGCAGAGCGCGTCGCGGTCTCCGGGCGGCTCGCCCCGATCTCACTCGAGCTCGAGCCGCGCGGACGGCTGCTGCTCACAGGCCCGAACGGGGCGGGAAAGTCAACGCTTCTCGCGGTGCTCGCCGGACGACTCGCCCCCGAGACGGGCACCGTGCAGCGCCGGGCACGCGTGGGCTTCCTGCCGCAGGAGTTCGCATTTCCCGACCCGTCACGCACGCTCGCAGAGGTGTGGCAGGAGGCACTCAGCCCCGAGCGCGCCGAGGCGACCCCACTCACCGCGAGCGGACTCATTGCCGCGCGCGATGCGGAGCGCGCCGTGGGAGCCCTCAGCGTGGGGCAGCGCCGCCGCTTCGCGCTCGCCCTGCTCATCGCGGATCCCCCGCCCGTGCTGCTGCTCGACGAGCCGACGAATCACCTCTCCCTCACGCTCGTGGAAGAGTTGGAGGCGGCGCTCACCGACTACCCCGGCGCGCTCGTCATCGCGTCACACGACCGCTGGCTGCGTGGCCGGTGGCAAGGCGCAACGCTCGCGCTTACGCCGCCGGGTACGCCCGGCTAAGCGCCGCGGCACGACGTCGCCGCGCGTACAGCACGCCACCCGCGATCAGGTACGCCGCACCCGCAACGAGGAACCAGCCCGCACTCTCCGCACCGCCCAGCTCGGGGATGCCCGTGCCACTGATCGTTTGCGGCGCGCTCGCGTCGACGCCGGTATCGGCATGCGCCGCACCCGTTCCCGCGAGCAAGAGCCCGGAGCACGCGGCAGCACCGAGGGCGGCCTGGGCCAGGCGGCGCAGTGCGGGGGTGCGTGCGTGCATCGGAGACTCCGTTTCGTGGGCGCAGCGGGGCGGGAACGGGTTCCAGTCTCGCCGCGCGATGCGCGCGTCGGAAGACGAGCACCGCAGAATCCGTGCTCCAGACACCCAATCTGCGGGTCGCAGGAGCGAAATTGCGTAGTGCCAGGTGGCTTACCTAGGCGAAACCGTGGCGCCGGCTCGCAGTTCCTCAAAGTTCGGCATCTCGAACCCCAACACGGCGTCAATTCGAAGCGTTTTGCGGGGTTCTCCCTCCCCTCCGAAGCTTGCTACCGTTGCCTTTCGTGCGCGGAATCGCGCGGAAAAACGGGGGAACGAACGAGCATGAGCGAGATCAACATCGCACACCCACACGAGTACGACCACCGCCACGCAGACGTGTCATCGGGCTGGCTGCGCGCGACGGTCTTCGGGGCGATGGATGGACTCGTATCGAATGTGGGCCTCATCGCCGGTATCGCTGCTGCCGGCGCTTCCCCCGGCATGGTTGTCGTCACGGGTGTCTCCGGCCTCATCGCGGGCGCAATCTCCATGGCGCTCGGCGAGTTCACCTCGGTGCGCACCGCGAACGAGCAGCTCGACGCCGAGGTGCGCACCGAGCGCGAGGCGCACACCCGCAACCCCGCGGGTGAGCAGGCCGAGCTGGCGCTCCTCTTCGAGCGGCTCGGCATGCAGGAGGAGGTGGCCCGCGTGGCCGCCAGCCAGGTGCACACGAACAGCGAGCAGGCGGTGCGCGTGCACCTCGCCCACGAGCTGGGGCTCAGCCCGGAGGAGAAGCCCTCACCCTGGGTGGCCGCGATCTCCTCGCTCCTGTCGTTCAGCGTCGGCGCCCTGATCCCGATCCTGCCGTTCCTCTTCGGGTTCGGCACGCTCGGCTGGGGGCTCGCGTTCGGCGGGCTGGGGCTGCTCCTTGCCGGTGGCCTCGCCGCGCGCACCACGCGCCGCAACTGGCTGCTCGGTGCGGTGCGCCAGCTCACCTTCGGTGGAATCGCAGTCGCCGTCACCTACACGATCGGCAAACTGCTGGGCGTCTCAGCCATCGGTTAGCCCCGCGCACACGGCGCGTGCCCAGTGATGACGCCGCGCACGCCGTAGGCTTACTCCATGCCCAGCCCCGAGTTCGTTGACGCCGTGCTCGCCGTGGTGCACCGAATCCCGGCGGGGCGCGTCATGACGTACGGCGATGTTGCCCTCGCGATCGGTTCTTCGGCGCCGCGCGCCGTCGGCCGCGTGATGGCGCTCTACGGCCACGCGGTGCCCTGGTGGCGCGTCGTTCCCGCGAGCGGTCAGCCGCCGCAGGGGCACGCCTCACTCGCGCTCCCCCGCTACCGGGAGGAGGGCACCCCGCTGCGGCACGCGGAATCGCCCGACTACCGGCTGGCGCTCTCGGCAGCACGACTGCCCTACACCCACGAGATCTATTCGGAGGTCGCGCTATGAGCGAGCCCACTCACGCCCCGCTGCAGCTTGCCTTCGCGCGCGGCATCGCCCCGAGCAAGTGGGCCGAGCGCTGGGAGACCGTCACGGGATCTCCGCTCGAGCTGGTCCCGGTGAACGTGGCCTTCGGCCGCTCGGCGAGCGTCGCGTGCGACGTGATGCTCGAGCGAGCGCTCCCGGGGCGCCGCCCCGCCGGTAGCGAGGAAGCGGCGCGCACCCGCCACGCCATGCGCCTCTACGAAGAGACCATCACCCTCGTCGTCGACGTCGATCACGCGCTCGCGAAGCGCGAATCGATCGCGCTCGATGCGCTCGGCGCGGTGCACCTGCTCGATCACCCCGATCATCCCGCGGAGTGGCCTGCCGCGGCGCCGTGGGAGAATCCCGAGTGGATGCCGCAGGATGTGCCCGCGGCCCTGGAGCTCGTCGCTACCGGCGCAGGCGCGATCCTGCTGCCCACCATGCTCGCCCGCCACCTCGTGGACAAGCGCCGCCATCGTCTGATTCCGCTCACCGGCGCTGACGATGTGCCGCGCACCGCGGTGTGGGCAAGCTGGGACGTCGCGCGCGACGGCGCCGACGTGCAGCAGCTCGTCGGCGTGATTCGTGGCCGCACGGCGCGCAGCTCGCGCACGGCAGCCGACACGGAGCCGCCGGCGCGCGATCCGAAGCCCGCAAAAAAGAAGCCGCAGCAGCCGCAGAAGAAGAAGGCCGGGCCGAAGCCGGGCTCACGCGGCGCACAGCTCGCCGCCACGAAGAAGAAGCCACCGCGGCCGGGTCGGAAGCGCTAACACACACAAACAGTGCGGGATCCGGGCGACGCGTCGCCCGGATCCCGCACTGTTTTCTTCGCGCGAGCTAGAGCTGCGACGCGGGCACGTCGAAGGTCGCGCAGGCCGTGGGGCCCTGCTGGTAGCCGATCTGGAACCAGCGCTGGCGCTGCTCGGAGGTGCCGTGCGTGAAGCGCTCGGGGTTCACGCCCATGCCCGCCGATTCCATGATGTGGTCGTCGCCCACGGCCGCCGCTGCGCTCATCGCATCAGCGATCTCCTGCTGCGAGACGGGCTTCAGGAACGGCACCCCCTGGTCGTCGGTGACGGTCGAGGCATTCTGCACCCACGCGCCGGCGAAGCAGTCCGCCTGCAGTTCCAGCCGCACGGAACCCGAGGCGGGGCCGGACTCGCGGCCGACGCTCTGCAGCGAACCGATGAGGTTCGAGATGTGGTGACCCCACTCGTGCGCGAGCACGTACATCTGCGAGAGCGAGCCGCCCGATGCGCCGTAGTCGCGGTTCAGGGTGTTGAAGAACGCGACGTCAATGTAGATCGTCTCGTCGGACGGGCAGTAGAACGGGCCCGTCGCCGCCGAAGCCGCGCCGCAGGGCGACTGCGTCTGGCCGCTGAACAGCACCACCGGGCCAGGGGCGCGGTAGTTGCCGACCTGCGTTGCCCAGTAGCGGTCGAGTGAGTCGCTCGCCGCGGCCATGCGGCACTCGACGTCGCGGTTCGCATCCGCACCGGCAGCGCAGCCGTCGAGCGAGCCCGACTGCGGCTCAGAGATCACGGTGCCCGAGCCGAGCGCGCTGTTGATGGCGGGTGCGAACATGTTGAGGTTCACGCCGAACAGCTGGGAGCCGAGTGCGAGCAGCAGGGCAACGCCGATGCCCCCGCCCGCGATCATTCCGCCGCGGCGCGCCCCGCCGCCGCGCTTCGTCACCTTACTGGTGTCGATCCGCACGTTGTCATTGAACGTCATGGGCGTCTCACTCTCGGTTGCTTTCGGGAGTCTGGGCGACTCCCGACTCTGCGAAGCGGTCAGTCGCGCGCACCAGTGCGTCAATGATCCCCGGCTCGCTCGCTGCGTGCCCCGCGTCGGCGACCATCTCGAAGTCTGCCGCGGGCCAGGCCCGGTGCAGATCCCAGGCGGTCCGCGCGGGGGTGCACACGTCGTACCGCCCCTGCACGATGATACCGGGGATGCCGCTCAGCTTCTCGGCGGCATCGCGAATCAGTTGCCCCTCCTCGAACCACCCGGCGTTCGTGAAGAAGTGGTTCTCGATGCGGGCGAAGGCGACCGCTGCCGCGGTGTTCGCCCGTGCCGCAGCGATCGCGTCCTCGTCGGGAATCAGCCGAATCGTGGTGTTCTCCCACACCGTCCAGGCGACGCCGGCCGGCGTGTGCACCGCGGGATCGGGATCGGTGAGCTGACGGTGGTACGCGGCGATCAGCTCATGCTGCTCGGCCGCGGGAATCGGCGCGAGGTAGTCCTCCCACGCGTCCGGGAAGAGGTGCGAGGCGCCATCCTGGTAGAACCAGGCAAGCTCGCTCTCGCGAAGTGTGAAGATGCCGCGCAGCACCAGTTCCGTGACCCGTTCGGGGTGCGTCTGTGCGTACGCGAGCGACAGCGCGGAGCCCCAGGAGCCGCCAAACACCTGCCAGCGCTCAATGCCCAGGTGCTCACGCAGCCGCTCAATGTCCGCCACGAGGTGCCAGGTAGTGTTCGCGCTGAGGTCTGCGTCCGGCGCGCTCGCGTGCGGCACACTTCGCCCGCAGCCGCGCTGGTCGAACAGCACGATGCGGTAGCGATCCGGATCGAAGAAGCGCCGGTGGTCGGGCGAACAGCCGCCGCCCGGGCCCCCGTGGAGGAAGACGACGGGCTTGCCGTCGGGGTTGCCGCAGCTTTCCCAGTAGATCTCGTTCCCGTCGCCGACGGGCAGCATGCCGTGCGCGGTCGGTTCGATCGGCGGATACAGCGTTCGCAGTGCCATACCGCTCACTCTAATACCTCACAGGGGCTGCGCAGCAGATGCTGCGCAGCCCCTGTGGCGGCGTGTGTCGCACGCGAAAACGTGAGCGCTATGCGCGCCCCTCCTGCTTCGCGCGCTTGCGCAGTTCCTTCTCGTGAATCGGCCAGGTTCCTGCCGCGCGCTGTGCCTCGACGTAGGCGTGCGCTTCCTCCTGCCGCTCGGCCTCGATGCCCGTCGCGATCTCGGCGCGGAGCAGCTCGGGGGCGAGCCCGAACGCGTCGACCAGGTCGAGTGCGTGGGGGCGCAGGCGCGCAATCAGGCGATCGATGTACGCGGTGACGGCCTCAGCGCGCTGCCCCGAGATACGGCCCTGCACGAGGTACCAGGCCGCGTGCTCCTCGATCAGTCCGAAGCCGAAGAGGTCGCGCAGCCAGGTAAGCACCTGCTTCGAGCCCGGATCCGAGATGCGCTCGAGCTCCTCCGTGAACGCCTCCCACTGCAGCAGCTCGGCGTGCGCGCGCGCCGCCTGGATGAGCTTGTGCTGCTGCGCGTTGAACGCTTCTTCATTGGCGATCGCCTTGCCGTGGGCGTCACCCTTCGGCACGTGCTTCGTCGCCTCGCGGAGCGCCATGGCGATCTCCGACACCATCGTCTCGACGCGGTCGGTGAGGAGCGCGCGCTGCGACTCGGGCGCTCGCAGGCTCTCGACGGAGCGCGCGACCTGTCCGAGATCCGCGATGCTCTGCCCCATCTGGCGCAGGCCGAAGCGGCTCACGCGGTCGCCCAGCTGGCTTGCGGCGGCCTTCGCCATCGCGGCCTTGTCGCCGCCCGCAAACTGCTTCGCGTAGTCGGTGAGCAGGCGCTTGCCCACGAGCTGCAGCAGCACCGTGTTGTCGCCCTCGAAGGTGACGTAGATGTCGAGGTCGGCCCGGAGCCCAGTGAGTCGGTTCTTCGCGATGAAGCCCGCCCCACCGGTTGCCTCGCGCGCTTCCTGCAGCGTGTCGAGCGCGGCCCAGGTGGAGAGCGACTTCAGGCCGGCGGCGAGCGTCTCGAGGTCTTCGCGGTTCTCGTCCGTGTCTTTCGCGCCCGAAAACACCTCGTCAAACACGGTGAGTAGGCGCTCGCTCGCGAACGCCATCGCGTAGGTCTGCGCGAGGCGCGGAATCAGGCGGCGCTGGTGCTGCCCGTAGTCCATCAGCACCGTCTCGCGGCCGGAGGCACCCGGGAACTGCCGGCGCTCACTGCCGTAGCGGATCGCAATCGTCAGCGCGGCCATCATCGCCTTCACCGCGGATCCGTCGAGGGAAACACGCCCCTGCACGAGCGTGCCGATCATCGTGAAGAAGCGGCGGCCCGGGCTCTCGATCGACGAGGAGTACGTGCCGTCCGCGGCGACGTCGCCGTAGCGATTCAGCAGGTTCTCGCGCGGAATCCGCACGTGCGTGAAGTGCAGGCGGCCGTTGTCGATGCCGTTCAGGCCGCCTTTCACGCCGTCGTCTTCGCTCCCCACGCCGGGGAGCATCTCCCCTTCGGGAGTGCGAATCGGCACGAAAAACGCGTGCACGCCGTGGTTGACTCCGCGCGTGATGAGCTGCGCGAACACGACGGCGGCCTGGCCGTGCAGTGCCGCGTTGCCGAGGTACTCCTTCCACGCCCCGGTAAAGGGCGTGTGGATCTCGAACTCTTCCGTCTCGGGATCGTAGGTGGCGGTGGTGCCCACGGAGGCGACGTCCGAGCCGTGGCCGATCTCCGTCATCGCGAACGCGCCGGGCAGCTTCAAGCTCATCACGTCGGGCAGCCACTTCTCGTGGTGCGTCCGTGTGCCGAGGTGCAGGATCGCGGCGCCGAAGAGGCCCCACTGCACCCCGCTCTTGATCTGCAGTGACGGATCGGCGAGCACCAGCTCCTGGAATGCGGCAATGTTGCCGCCGTGGTTGTCGCCGCCGCCGAGATCACTCGGGTACGCGCGCTGGATCGCGCCGTGCTCCACCAGGATCCCAAGCTGCTCAAGCACGCGTGCTCGGTGCTCGTCCATCGACTGACCGTTGATCGTGTGCAGGCGAGGATCTGCGGCGAGCGCGCGCGACTCGAGCCGCTCCTTCTTCCACTTGCCCAGCAGCGCGTCGCTCACGACGCTGGTGTTGATGCGGGGGTCCTTGGGGGTGGTGTCGCTCATCGGTGCTCCTTTGGCGTGCGCGCGTGACCGCATCCGCGGTCGTCGGTTGACCTGCAGCCAGGCTAGGCTCCCCGCCTTGGCGGGACAACCGCGCATTCCCTCCCCCACAACGCACTGCGTTGCCACCATGAACTCGCTTGTAGAAAGCCTCTACTTTTGGGCAGGAAAAATAGAGACCCCCTCTAGGCCGGACGGTCAGTTCCGGAGCGTGCGGGACGCCCCGGAACCAACGCGTTAGAGGTTGAAGTGGCGAGGGTGTCCGAGCGCCGGATTCGCTTGCCGGAATGCCCGGGTCTCTTCAAGACGCGGCAGCCAGTCGTAGTAGACACCCTTCGCGGCGACCAGCTCGATACCTCGCGCTGCGAGCCGCCGTTCGCCATGATCGTGCGCTTCTCCGGGAGAGAACGTTGCGTCACTCACCACCACCACTCGAAAGCCCAACGCTTGCAGGCCCAGGGCAGAGTGCCCAACGCAGACATCCGTCTCCGCGCCCGCAAGAACCACGGTTTCCTTGCCAGTGGCACGAAGCGCTTCCAAAATTCGCGGCTCACCGGCCACCCCAAACGAGGTCTTCGGGAGCACCTGTGCGCTCGGTTCCAAAGCGTCAAGAATCACACGCTCGGTTGGCCCGTTCCCGGCAGGGTCTTCCTCGGTCACGATGACGGGAATCTCGAGCGCGCTGGCAACCCCGGCAAGCCACGCTGCATTGTCAACAACTCGGGCGAGCGTGGCCCGGTGCACGTCCCTTCGCGCAATCGGATAGAACTCCTCCTGGAGATCAATGATCATGAGCGCGCTGTCAGCGCGGTTGAGTAGGTGCATTGGTGCATCCTTTCTGTCGGTGTGTTTCGGCTACGTATCTGCGGCGTGTGCCCGGCGGGAGAGGTAATCGCTGGCAATTGCAGCGGTCTCCTCTGCCGTGAGGGGAGGCCCGTGCCCCGGAAGCACCTGGCGTGGGCGCAAGTTCAGAATTCGCTGCATCGTTGCGTGGTAGCGGGCGCGATTTGATTCGGGGAGATCATCGAGGAGCGTGCCCCGATAGAGCGCATCACCTGAGACGAGAACGCCGCAGCGGTCATCCCAGAGCCCGATGCTCCCGGGGGTGTGGCCGGGAAGTTCAAGCACCTCGAAGCGGTAGTCCCCCGCAATGAGCAGTTCTCCTTCGTGCAGCGAAGTAATGGGGCCCTCTGGCCCTACCCCTGCAACGGCAGGGGTGCCAGCCGTCCCCCACTCTTGCACCAGGGAGTCCGGCAATGGCACGCCGAGGGGAGCAGGCCCGAGACCCAGGTGTCGGGTGATCGCCTCCCGCGTGAGCGGCAGTGGCGGCGTGCGCGCCCGCCCCATGTCAGCGGGATGCATTCGAACATCCCCGAACTCGGCCGCACCGCCCGTGTGGTCAACGTGCGCGTGAGTGAGCACCAGTACCGGTGACCTCGCCGCGTCCTCCGGAAACTCTGCGAGTGGAGGACGCACGCCGGTTCCGGCGTCCACCCAGAGCGGTCGATCCCCGTCGAAGCGCCAGATATTGCAGCGCAACAGTCCGTGCACACGCGGTTCGCGGAGCAGCGTCACCCCGCCCGCGACCTCTGCCCGCGAGAACCAGTTGTGACGCACCGACGCTGCGGCGCTCATACGCGAGGCACCTCGGCAGCAACGACGGGGTCAGCCTGCCCTGCACCGACAACCACATCAACATGCTGGGGTGCGCGCAGCGTACAGAACACCGCGACCGTAACAAGCGCGCCGAGCAATGCCACGACCGCCCACACGCTGCCCGTTGCGCCGACAAGGAGCGTCGCTGCGAGGGGCGAGAAGCCGCCAAAAATAGCCGCGCCCACCTGGTACCCGAGCGAAATGCTGGTGTAGCGCGACTGCGGCGGGAACATCTGCGCCATAGCACCGGCGAGTGGGGCGTATGCGCTACATCCTGCGAGCCGCAGCAGCGCGAACACCAGGATGAGGAGGCCAGGCCCTCCGAGATTCAGGCTGACCACCAGGAAGGTCAGCGCTCCGAACACTCCAAGCCCCACCATGCCAATCACCAGCACACGGATGCGCCCAAAGCGGTCAGCGAGCCACGCAGCGGGGAGCGTCGCGACCAGCTCAACGAATGAACCGATGGTGAGCACGTTGAGCACGAGTGTTGCGTCAATCCCAGCGTCCACGGTCGCATAGGAGGTGAAGTAGGTGCTTGTGATGTAGTAACTTCCGCTCGGCACCGCCATAATGCCGATGGCGAGCAGCAGGGGTCGCCAGTTTTGCACGATCGCGTCGCGCACGGGGCGTGCGTTCGCGGGCGCAGGCTCAAACACCGGCGACTCTTCCACGCGGGCACGAATCACCAGACCAATAATGATGAGCACTGCCGAGATCAGGAAAGGAATGCGCCACCCCCAGCTTTGCAGCGCGTCATCGCCAAAGCTGGCAAGGACGGCGAAGATCCCGGTCGCGAGCATCGCTCCCGCGGGGTTGCCGAGTTGCACAAAGCCGCCGTAGAACGACTTCGCATTCTCCGGCGCGTGCTCCACAGCCATGAGCGCAGCACCGCCCCACTCCCCGCCCACAGCGATGCCCTGAATGACGCGCAGCGCGACGAGCAGAATGGGTGCGAGTGGCCCGACCGCGTCATAGCTCGGCAGGAGGCCGGTCAAGCACGTCGCGAGTCCCATGAGTACCAGCGTTGCGACAAGCGCCTGCCGCCGGCCGAGGCGATCCCCGATCGACCCAAAGATCATGGCGCCGAGCGGCCTTGCAACAAACCCGACCGCATACGTTGCGAAGGAGGCGGCGAGTCCGGCGATGGGATCACTCGTCGGGAAGAACACTGGCCCAAACACGAGAGCGGCAGCGACCGAGAACACATAGAAGTCGTACCACTCGATCGCGGTACCGATGAACGAGGCGAACGCCGCCTTGCGCCGCCTCGCTGCTTGCATGTTGCTGTTCATTGGGCTCCTTTGATCACGCACAGCACTATTGGACAAACAGTCAACTGACCGTTGTGGTGCCAGTAAACACCACTGTTGGACAAATAGTCAATATGCTCGGAACGATTGCTGGACACACCACCAACTAGGCTGGTGATATGGAAGAGACCGCGCCGCGTCGCCGCTCAAAAGCCGAGCGGCACGAAGAGCTCCTCGAAGCAGCAGTCGCGCTCGCCGCAGAACAGGGCCTTGATCGGCTCACGGTGCGTGACGTCGCCCAGCGGGTCGGCGTGACCTCCGGGCTGTTCCATCACTACTTTCCGTCGATCGACGATCTCGTCATCGCAACGTTTCGTCGTATCGCAAGTGCAGACCTTGAATGGTTGCATGGCGGACTCGCCGAGCTTCCCCCCACCGAGGCGCTCAGCACATTTCTCACCCGAAGCGTTGCACCGGAGCGTGACCCATCGCTGACGGTATGGCTCAGCGGCTGGCTTGCTGCGAGTCGCCGCCCAGGGCTCCGAGACGCCGCAACAGAACTCATGGGGATCGGTGCGGCCGCGCTCGCCGCAATCATGCGTCGAGGTACCGACACGGGCGACTTCCACTGCGCAGACCCGGAAGCATCTGCACAGCGCATTTATGTGGTCGCGGACGGATTCCTCATTCAACGGGCGCTCAATATCGGCAGCGTTGAAAGACTCGGCATTGAGTCGTTCCTTCGAAAGATTGTCGAAGACGAGATCGGGGCCCCGCTCGCCCAGCCGGCGGGCAGAGCAACCGAGTGATGGCTGCTCTGCGCCCGCGCTAGCGGCGCTTACCCGCGCCCTTCGGCACGAAGTCCGTGAACTTCTCAGGGGTCACGCCAGCGTCCTCCAACATCTCGCGCATCCGCTGCTCCCGCATCCGCGGAATCACCGTCACCACGGCGCCATCGCGACCCGCACGTCCCGTGCGGCCCGCGCGGTGGAGGTAGGTCTTGAAGTCGTTCGGCGGGTCAGCCTGCAACACCAGATCAACATCGTCCACGTGGATACCGCGCGCAGCCACGTCGGTGGCGACCAGCACGGAGGCCTTGCCCGTCGCAAACTTCTCAAGATTGCGCTCGCGCCGTGCCTGACTCAGATCGCCGTGCAGCGCGACGACGCGCATGCCCGCGGCGTCAAACATCTCGGCCACCTGCTCCGCATACGCACGAGTGCGGCAGAACACGAGCACGCGGCCGGGAGTGCGCGCGAGCTGCACGAGTGACGCATCCTTCGCATCACGCTGCACGGTGTACACGCGGTGGCGCACGCGACCATCTGCCGCAGCCTCAGCTTCGTGCACCGCGGGGTCGGTGAGGAATTCCGAGACAAGCTCGGCCACTCCGCTGTCGAGCGTCGCAGAGAAGAGCAGTCGCTGCCCGCCCCGCACGGTCTGGCGGAGCACCTGCTGCACGGGCTCAAGGAACCCGAGCTCGCACATGTGGTCAGCCTCATCGAGCACGGTGATGAGCACTTCGCGGAGGTCGAGCTTGCGGCGGCTCACCAGGTCCTGCACACGACCCGGCGTGCCAATCACGATGTCGACCCCGCGCTGCAACGCGTGCACCTGTGGGTCGATCGGCTGACCACCCACCATCTGCGCCGTGTAGAACCCAACGGAGCGCGCGATCGGCTGGATGGTGCGGTCGATCTGCAGCGCGAGCTCGCGGGTGGGGGCGAGGATCAGCGCGCGCGGGTTGCGCGTCGGACGCTGAGTGACCCGCTCGCCACGCTTGGGCTGGTTCTGCTTCTTCGCCGGCGCTGCCCCGAAGGCGCCCTGCGCCTTGAGGATGAGCATGCGCTCCACGAGGGCGGCACCGAACGCGATCGTCTTGCCTGAACCGGTGCGCGCACGGCCGAGCACGTCACGGCCGCGCACCGTGTCAGGAATCGTTGCGACCTGGATCGGGAAGGGCTGGTCAGCACCCAGCTCCCCGAGCACGCGCACAATGTTTCCGCCGAGCCCCAGGTCTCCGAAGCTCACCCCCGCAGCGTCGGCCGCCGTGGTGAGCGTGGCCTCCAGCTTCGGAAGCGGCTGCTCCCGCGGGTGTGGGTCGCGCCGCAGTGCGCCACGCTGCCCAGAGCGCGCCGCACCGCCCGCTGCCGCAGGCGCACCGCCCGATGTGGGCCGCTGTCGATCCCGAGCACCAGGCGCGCGATCAAAGCGACCACCCTGGGCTGCGCGGCCTCCCTGGGCAGCGCGGCCACCGTGGTCTGCGCGACCGGTCTGCTCGCGCTCATCGCGCGACGGCCGCCCCCCGCCCGACTCCTGCGCCCTGCCACCGTGGAACTTGCGCCCCTTGGGCTTGCGCCCGGGCTCGTAGTTCGCGGGGGCTTTGAAGCCACGTCGTCCCTTTTGGGCCATCTACTTCTCGTCGCTTTCCGTCGCATCGCGACCGGTGGTGGGGTGTTCATTCGCCGACCCGTCGCTCGGCTGCGCCGGCGCGTCGGACTCGGCATCGATGTCTTGGGTGGCCTGCCACAGCAGCTGTTCCCAGTTCAGTTCGCCTGTGACGGGCGGAGCCGCGGAGTCCGCGTGGAACGCGTCCTGCGGAATCTCCGGCGTGACATCGACGGGCTGTTCAGGCAGCTCGGGCTCGAGTTCGAGTTCGGGCTGTTCGGACAGCTCCGGCTCCGGCTCCGGCTCCGGCTGGCCTGCGTACACGGGCTCCGTGTCGGGAACCGGTGCGGCATCGGGTGTCTGTGCCGTGTAGGGCTCAGGCAAGGATACGTCAGGTTCCTCCGCGGAGTGCACAGCCTCGGCTTCGAGCCCGGTCGAGCTGTCGGTCAGCGGATTGTGCTCCCCCGTGAACCCGAGCTCCGACAGGTTCATCGACATCTGCTGCGTCTCCGGCCCCATGTCGGCGCCAGCGCCAGCGGGTTCTGGCGCGGAGGGGAGCTCGAGGGCAACCGTCTCGGGTGCACTCGGATCGGGATCCTCATCCGCCGAAACCGGCACCGAGGCGTGCGCGCCGGAGGTTTCGGGCGCCGCGAGCCCGGCCTGCACCAGCTCGCTGAGGATCTGCTGGCGGCGCGCCGCTTCCTCGGCCTCAGCTGCTGCCGCAGCGGCCTGCTCCGCTTCAAGCTCGGCGGCTCGTGCGAGCTCGGCTTCGGCAACGCGCGCGGCCTCGACCTCGGCAACGCGCGCGACTTCGACGGCACGGGCTTCTTCAGCCGCCAGTGCTTCCTCAGCCAGCCGAGCCTCCTCGACCAGACGCGCCTCCTCCGCGGCCTGCGCCTCCTCCGCGGCCTGCGCCTCCTCAGTGGCGAGGGCTTCGGCACGCTCGGCCTCCGCCGCAATCTCCTCCACCTCGGCAGCGTCGAGCGGTTCCTCCTCGACGAGGGCCGCGGCGTTGCTCGCCGAGACCGGCGCCGGCAGATCCTCCGCAGCGAACTCGGGCAGTTCCGCGGGATCCGCTGCCGGAATCGGATCGGGATCCGCGACAGCCTCGGTCACCGCGTGCGCACCATGTGCACCGTGCGCGGCGCCGCCTGCGCCCGAGTCAGCAGTAGTAGCCGCGACCAGCGGTTCGCCCGACGTCGCAGGAAGGGACGCGCCCGCAAGCCCCGCACCGGCGAGCACCAGTCCCTCACCGTCGCCGCCACGCTTCGGAGCGCGCCGCGCACGTCGTCGCTGAGCGCCACCCTCGCGGCGGCGCTCAACGGCGTAGTACAGGGTCGGCAGCACGATGAGGGTGAGCAGCGTCGACGACAGCAGGCCGCCAATCACCACGATCGCGAGCGGCTGCGAGATAAACCCGCCCTTGCCGGTGATGCCGATGCCCATGGGCGTCAGCGCGAGAATTGTCGCGAGCGCCGTCATCACGATCGGACGAAGACGCTGGAGCGCGCCGTGCACCACCGCGTCGTGCAGCGAATCTCCACGCTCACGGTATTGATTCACGAGGTCGATCAGCACGATCGCGTTGGTCACCACGATGCCGATCAGCATGAGGACACCGATGAGCGATGCAACGCCCAACGGAATCCCGGTGGCGATGAGCAGCAGAATCGCGCCCGTTGCGGCGAACGGCACGGAGATGAGCAGCAGGAGCGGCTGCAGCAGGCTGCGGAACGTCGCCACCATCACCACGTACACAATCAGGATCGCAACGAGCAGCGCGAGACCGAGCTGACCAAACGCCTCAGACTGCTGCGACATCACGCCGCCGATCTTCGCGCTTGCGCCCGCGGGCAGCTTCACCCGATCGAGCGCCTGGTTCACCGCGGTGCTTGCCGCACTGAGATCGTCTCCCTGCGGCAGCGCCGAAATGGTCACCATGCGCGAGGTGTCCTCGGTGCGAATGGTCACCGGCCCGTCCGCAATCTCGACCGTGGCGAGCGAGCTCAGCGCACGAGCACCGTCTGCAGTCTGAATCTGCAGCGCGGCCACCCCAGCCTCATCGTTCGGCGCATCGGCCGCCGCGAGGTACACGGAGGTGCCCGAATCATCGATGGAGATCTGCCCGATCTGTGTGGGCTGCATCTGCTGCGCCACCTGGCCGGCGACGGCCGCCTCGCTGAGCCCGACCTTCGCGGCTGCCTCACGATTGACCGTCACGGAGAGGTAGGGGCGCGACTGCCCAAGATCGCTCTCAACCTGCTTGAGCCCGTCGGCCGCTCGCAGCTCCGTGAGCACGGCGTCGCTCGCCTCTTCCAAGGTCGCCTGGTCCGGCGCGGTGACCCCAACCTCGATTGCGCTCGACATCGTCACACCGCCGCCCGACTGCCCGAGGGAGAATTCACCCGCGTCCGTGAGCGGCTTCACTGCAGCGCGAATGTCGTCCTGCACCTTCGCCTGGTCTGCGTCCGGGTTCGTGGTGAGCGAGTAGTTGATCGCACCGTCGCCCCCGCCGCCAAAGATGGCTGCCATGCCGCCACCGGTGCTGCCAACCGTCACCTGCACTGTCTCCACCGCCGGCACGTCAGCGAGCGCTTCCTCCACTCGCTTTGCCTGGGCGAGCTGTGCGTCGAGGCTCGTGCCCGGCGCGAGCGTCTGCACCAGGCCGACGGAGTTCTGCTCGTCAGATCCCATGAAGTTGGTCTTCATGAGCGGCGTCGCGGCCACCGTGCCGCCGAACACGAGCGCCGCAATCATCAGCGTGATGCCGGGGCGCCGGAGCGTCCAGTCGATCACGGGGCGGTACCAGCGTTGCAGGGCGGTCGGCTGCCCAGCCGGACGAGACTCCGCAAGACGCGCGGTGGCACGCCGGGCGCCCGGGCGCCCCAGCTTTGCGGCGAGCGCGCTCGGCCTCTTCTCCGCGTTCTCAGGTCGAAGGAACCAGTAGGCCAACACGGGCACGATCGTGAGTGACACGAGCAGCGATGCGGCAAGCGCAATCGTCACGGTGAACGCGAACGGCCGGAACAGCTCGCCGACCATGCCCCCAACGAATGCCATGGGCAGGAACACCGCCACCGTGGTGACCGTCGACGCGGTGATCGCGCCGGCGACCTCGCGAACTGCGCGAACGATGGTCGCGGCCCGGTCCCCCTCATTCACGAGGTGGCGCTTGATGTTCTCGATGACCACGATCGAGTCGTCGACCACGCGGCCGATCGAGATCGTGAGCGCGCCGAGCGTCAGCATGTTCAGCGTGTAGTCCGCGAAGTTCAGCCCCACGAAGGTGAGCAGCACCGAGGTGGGAATCGAGATCGCGGTGACGAGCGTCGCGCGAATCGACATGAGGAAGACCAGGATCACGAGCACCGCGAAGACGAGGCCGAGCATGCCCTCCGTGGTGAGCGTCTCGATCGACTGCTCCACATAGGGGGCCTGGTCGAAGATGACGCTGAGCTTCGCGCCGCCGAGTTGATCGGCGAGTTCGTCGAGCTTCTCCTGCACGGCGTGCGAGACGTCGACGGTGTTCGCTGCGGACATCTTGGTGACGCCAATGGTGAGGGCAGGCGCCCCGTCAACCCGCGAGATACTCTCAACGGGCCCCGGTCCCAGCTCGACATCCGCAACATCGGAGATCTTCAGAGGTTCGAGCGCGGGCGCGGGCTCCACCTCGGGCAATGCGCCCGGCAACGCCCCCGGTCGCAGCTGCTCAGCCGCGGCCTCCTGCTGCGCGACCAGAGCGCGCTGCTGCGCCTCAAGCTGCCCGGCGCTCACCGCGATCGGCAGCGCCCCAATCTGCTCGGCCGAATCAATATCAGAGCCGGCCTGCACCGCGAGCGTGCGGTCGCCGTCGCTCACCGTGCCAGCGGCAACCAGCACACCACTCTGCTGCAGAGTATCCGTGATCGACTGCGCCGTGAGACCGTTCGAGGCGAGTGCCGCGGCGTTCGGCGTGATCGTCACGCGGTCCGGTCGCGCACCCGCGAGCTGCGCGTCGCGCACTCCGGGAAGATCGGAGATCTCGGGAACCGCGATACGGGTCACGAGCTCGGCCGCGTGCTCGGGCGTCTCTCCCTCCGCGGGAGTCACCGCAATCTGGATCACCGGGAAGTCGTCGATGCTGCCCGACATCACCTGCGTGTCCGCGGCCGCCGGCAGCATCTTCGAGATGCGACTGATCGCACGCTCGACCTTCTGCTCGGTGGCAGCGATATCCACGCCGTACGTGAACTGCGCAAGCACCATCGATGCGCCGGTGCTCGAGGTCGCCGTGGAGCTCTCGAGGTTGGGCACGCCGCGGAGCGCGGTCTCGATGTGCTCGGAGACGTCGGCGTTCACGACCTCCGGGGAGGCGCCCGGGTAGCTCGTAACGACCGCGATCGCCGGGAACTGCACGGAGGGCATGAGTTCTTGCTTGAGCGAGCCCATCCCGATGAGACCGAACACCGCCGCAACGATGGTCACAAGCGCGATCAGGGCACGATTCTTCAGGCTGAGCGCCGTGAGCTGGTGCATGCGCACGATTATCCCATGCCGCGCCACTCCCGCCCAGTTTGCGCGCCGCGAACTCCGTGCGGAGTGTGGTCGGCAACACTCGCCCGGACCAGCCATAATGCTGGGTATGCCGCTGTCTCAAAGCCGACGCACCCTGGGCGCTGTGACCCCCGACGATTTCCAGCGCCTGCGCGACCTCCGCCGTATGCAACGCATTGCGGTGGGGCTGCTGATCGGCATGGCGGTCGTGTTCGTCGTATCCTTCGTGCTCCAGGAGCGATACCCCTGGCTCGGCTACGTTCGCGCGGCGAGCGAGGGCGGCATGGTCGGCGCGCTCGCGGACTGGTTCGCCGTCACCGCGCTCTTCCGCCATCCGCTCGGCATCAAGATCCCGCACACCAACCTCATTTCAAACAAGAAGGATGAGATTGGCGAGGGCCTCGGCTCCTTCGTCGAGGAGAACTTCCTCGCCGACGAGGTGGTGCACGCGAAGCTCGCCGAGATCAGCGGGGCTCGTACGGCAGGCGTGTGGCTCTCCGAGCGCGCGAATGCCGAGCGCGCCGCGGGCATGGTAGCGAGCGCGGGGCTCGGCGCGATGACTGTACTGAATGACAACGATGTGCAGGACTTCATCGAGGTGCTCGTGCGCAAGCACGTGGTCGACCCCGAGTGGGGTCCACTGCTCGGCCGGGCCGCCGACTCCTTCGTGACGGGGGGCCACCACGAGGCACTGCTCGATATCGCGGCGGAGCGCATGGAGGAGTGGCTCGTCGGCCACCCTGAGGCCTTCGACCGTGTGATCTCCTCACGCCTGCCCTCGTGGATGCCGAGCGTCGTCGAGAAGTTCGTTGACAACCGGCTGCACTCGGAGGCCGTGCGCTTTGCCCAGAAAGTTGCCACCGAGCCGAACCACCCCTTCCGGATCGCGGTCACAAAGTTTCTCGGTGATCTGGCCCGCGACCTGCAGGAGCAGGAGCACCTGCAGCAGCAGCTCGAGAGCTTCAAGCGAGAGGTCTTCGACAGCCCGCGCGTGCGAGCGCTTGCTGCGAGCACCTGGGACACCGCCCGCGCGGCGCTCGTCGCCATGCTCGAAGATCCGAAGAGCGATCTGCGCGTGCGTATGGTGCGGGCGGCCCAGGACTTCGGCCGCAGACTCGTCGCCGACGCCACGCTTCAGTACAAGATCGACGTCTGGGTGATGGGTGTGGTCGAGCACCTGGTGCGCAACTACCGGCACGACCTGGCGGGCGTCATCTCGGAAACCGTGCAGCGCTGGGACGCCCGCGAAGCCGCCGAGAAGATCGAACTTCAGGTCGGCAAGGACCTGCAGTTCATCCGCATCAACGGCACCGTGGTGGGTTCGCTTGCGGGCCTCACCATCTTCGCGATCGCGACGCTAGTCATCGCGCCACTCGTGGGGTAGCTCGTGCGAGCGTAGGATCGCCGCCCGTGGTCCCCCGTTCGTTCGCGGCTACTCGGTACGGAACGCGACCGGGAGCATCATGTCCTGCACGCGATCCTTCGCCGCGGTGTGGTCGGCGCGCGTGGTGATCGCGCAGCGCGAGACCCGGCAGTCCAGGCCATCGACCGTGGGCGGGGGCACCGTCAGCGTCGCAGTGAACGAGCCGCTCGCGTTGTCGTCGTAGCTCTGCGTCGCGAATGCACGCCACGCCCAGTCGCTCGTAATCCACGCGCTCGACAGCCCGGTCTCTGCGTTCGCCTCGCCAGTCTCGGCACCCTCGGGGATGCCGCCCAGGCAGGGGCCCGGCTTCTCATCCGGGGTGGCCGGGATCGCACAGATTGCCAGGTATATGCCGATGCCGGAATCAAAGCCGGAGCCGGTGACAACGAGCGACTCGCCCGGGGCGATATTTTCGAGCTCCGCGTCCGCGCCGTCTGCGGTCTTCGCCGACAGCTCGCGAGTGCGACCATCGGCCCCCTTCGCCTCCACTGAGGAAACGTAGTCTTGCGGCAGTTCCTGGCCGGATCCGCCCGCGCTCTGGTGCGTGAGGATCGGGATCAGCACGGCAAGAACTCCGGCGAGCACGAGGAGCGCCACCACGAAAAGCACGATCAGCACGATCCGCAACGGGCGCGGGCGAGAAGAGGTCATGGCTTTATCGTAACGGCCAGCGATCTCAGCGCACGGTGGTCATGCTAGAATCTGCTCCATACGTCTATTTAAATTGGTACTTGCCTCGCGGCGCATATTCCGCGAGGCCCGAATGTGTAAGGGGGTCACGCATGGGGCGCGGCCGTCAGAAGGCAAAGCACACCAAGGTCGCACGGGAGCTGAAGTATTTCAGCCCCGATACGAACTACTCGGCGCTTGAGCGAGAGCTCGCATCTGAATCCGAGAAGCATTCGGGCGAAGACCCCTGGGCCGAGTACGCGGACAAGTACAACGCAGATGAGGATAACGACGACGATTAACGTCGTGGCGCCAGGCTGAGGCGCTCCTCGCATTCGTGCGCGCAGCGAGCCATCCGGTTCGCTGCGTTCCCGCGTGAATTTGAGCCAGCTGCAATGCTGCACCATTGCCCGCACCGGGATGACGTGAAACCGGTGCGGGCACTGCTGTATCTCCGCACGGTTGTGCGGGCTCCGCTCGCCCCGGAAACGCCACGGCCCCGCTGAACGCGAGGCGCAACGGGGCCGTGGGAACTGGCGGGGAACCCGCCGCGCTGAGCTAGTGCTTGCCCTGCGCAGCGACCGCAGCGGCGCCGGCAGCGGCGGCCTCGGGGTCAAGGTAGCGACCGGCGCCCGCGGGGGTGCCGTCCTCGTTGATGTCGTACACGAGCGGCATGCCGGTCGGGATGTTCAGCGATGCGATATCCGCATCCGAGATGCCCTCGAGGTGCTTCACGAGTGCGCGCAGCGAGTTGCCGTGTGCGGTGACGAGCACGGTCTGGCCCGCGTTCAGGTCGGGCAGGATCTCGCCCTCCCAGTACGGGACGAGGCGCTCAATGACGTCCTTCAGGCATTCGGTCTGCGGGCGCACACCGTCGATGCCTGCGTAGCGGGGGTCGCGCGACTGCGACCACTCGCTCGCATCATCCAGCGCGGGCGGCGGGGTATCGAAGGAGCGGCGCCACTCCATGAACTGCTCCTCGCCGTACTTCTCAAGGGTCTCCGCCTTGTCGAGGCCCTGCAGCGCACCGTAGTGGCGCTCGTTGAGACGCCAGGAGCGCTTCACGGGGATCCACAGTCGATCTGCAGTGTCGAGCGCGAGGTTCGACGTCTGAATCGCACGGCTCAACACCGAGGTGTGCAGCACGTCGGGCAGGAGACCGGCAGCTGCGAGCTGCTCGCCGGCGCGGGCAGCCTCGCCGCGTCCCTGCTCGGTGAGCCGGACGTCGACCCAGCCAGTGAAGAGGTTCTTCTGGTTCCACTCGCTCTGCCCGTGGCGCAGCAAGATCAGCGTGTTCGTCATACCTCTAGCCTATCCGGTCGCTTGCCGATGCTCGTGAGCGCATGACCCCCGAAACGAAAGACTAGAGCCGCTTCAGGCGCGGGATCTCTCGGGCCGCCCCAGCGTCAGCTGGCACGATGACCTCCTGCGCCGCAGCAATCACCTCGGCCACCTCGGAGACGGGAACCTTCGCGTCCCCACCGTTCTCCCCGCCGCGCACCTCGAGCGCCGCGTCCTCCGGCACCGAGCGCTTGAGCAGTGCGAGCGCGATGCCGCCCCACTCATAGTGCAGCGCCGCGCGGGTCACTCGGCCGACCGGACGCGCATCGGGCGTCTGTGCCTCCCCCGCGCGGAACACGAGTGCGCCCGCCTCGGGAAGCGATCCGCCGGAGCCGTCCAGGTGCAGCAGCACTAGGCGTCGCGGCGGGTGCCCCAGGTTGTGGACCTTCGCAATAGTTTCCTGCCCGCGGTAGCACCCCTTCGTGAGGTGCACGGCGGTGCGCAGCCAATCAAGCTCGTGCGGGATCGCGCGCTCATCGACATCGGCGTGCTGCGCTGGGCGCCACGCACGCACCTCCAGGGCGTCGAGCGCGAGTAGCCCCGCAGCCTGCGTCTCGCCCGCGGCGACACGTGCAGCCAGGCCGGCAAGCTCAGCGCGCGGGAAGATGAACTGTGTCGCGCTCCACTCGGCTCCCGCGTGCGCTTCGGTCTTCGCATACTGCACACCGCCGGGAAGCACCCCGCGCCACGGATCCTCCCAGATCGCAGCGGGGCTCGCCGCACGCAACAGCTCGGTCGCCGGGCCCGCGAACGCGAGCACGGCAGCGAACTCGTCGGACGCGTCTCGCACACTCACACGCAGCGCGAAGCGCATCCGGGTCAAGAACTCAGTGAGCGGCTCTGCGGATCCCTCGTCGACGAGCAGCCAGGCGCGCTCCCCATCGTCAACCAGACGAATGGCTCGCTCAATGCGTCCGTTGGGGTCGAGCAGCATCGTTTCCGTGCTGATCCCCGGGCGCAGGCCAGCGAGCTGCTGGCTCGTCATCGAGTGCAGCCAGCTCAGACGGTCGGCGCCCTCAACGATGATCACACCGCGGTGCGAGAGGTCGACGAGCGCACGTCCCTCCGCGAGGGCACGCTGCTCAGCGAGCGGCTCACCGTAGTGAGCGGGCACGCCGAGATCGCGGACAACGACTGCCCCCGGAAGCTCACGGAAGGCAGTCATCGAATCACCACTCCTCCGAGCGCGTGAGGCAGGCGACTAGCGCTGCCCCTTGAAAAGCTTGTAGATGACAGTGCCCGAGACCCACGCGATCGCCAGGGATGCGAGGCCCAGGAGGCCGAGAAAAAAGAGTTCGAGCGCAAGCAGCATGAGGCTAGTCTAGCCGAACCGTGCGCACCGCGCAGCTCGCACCAGACGGCTAGTCGACGAGCAGACCGATCACGTCGATCACGCCGATCACCAGCACAGAGCCGGCAACGCTGAACGCCACCCGGGTGATGAATCCCTCGCGCTGGGCAGTACCCAGTTGGAGGCCAAAGGTGACGAGCGTGCTCGCGCCGATCGCGAAGACCAACCACGCGAAGCGATCCTCATTGGGCACCAGAATCGTGACGAGCGTGCCGATGATGGCCGCGACCGCCCACGCGGTGAGCAGGCGCGGCACGTGCCACGAGTGCACGTCGGGCATCTCGCGTGGCTCTTCAGTCTGGGACTCAGTCACGGCCACATTCTTCCACACCCCGCCGGAAAGGGCTGCCTGATCCGGAGCTTCCTGTCTTGGGCGTGTGACCTGCGCGAAACGGAGCGGAAACGAAAGCCCCCGTAGAATGGGGTCGTTCATTGGACCGAGGAAGGGAGCCCCGCGCATGGAGCTGCTCTGCCTCACGGACCGGGATCCGGGTGAGTCACTCCCCGGCCTCGACCTCCTGCCGCACGAGCTGCGCACCTCGCCGCTCGCGCTGCACATTCCCGAGACGCTTGCCGCACGCTACGACGCGATCCTCATTGACGGCACCCTGGATGCCCGCCGCGCACGGAGCGCATGCCTGAGCCTCGCCTCGGGGGTGGCCACGCCGCGCGTGGTGATCCTGCCCGAGGTCGCACTCACCGCGCTGACGAGTGAGTGGGGGGTGTCCGAGCTGCTCCTGCCGACCGCGAGCCCGGCGGAGATCGAACTTCGCCTGCGTCTGCTCGAGCAGCAGTCAGCCACGCAGAATCCCCCGCCCGCGGTCCAGGCCGCGGGCGTTGTCATTGACGAATCAAATTTCACGGCCCGCCTGTTCGGCCGACCGCTCGATCTCACCTACAAGGAGTTCGAGCTGCTCCACTTCCTTGCCGGCCACCCTGGCCGCGTGTTCACCCGCGAGCAGCTGCTCAGCGAGGTGTGGGGCACGGACTACTTTGGCGGCACGCGCACGGTCGACGTGCACGTGCGCCGGCTCCGGGCAAAGCTCGGCGACCACGAGGGTCTCATCAGCACCGTTCGTGGCGTCGGCTATGGATTCGCGCGCGCCCGGCTCGCGGAAGACGAGGAGGACACCGATGGTGCAGCTCACTGATCTCACGTTCGGCGCCGACACGGCCCCCACCGCCGAGGCGCTCGTTGCCGCCCGGACGCTGACCGCGAGCGCCGAGGCCGCTGACGGCACGCCGCCGATCTCGGATCAGGCGATGCTCGCGGTGACGCGCGGCCAGCGCACTCTCCTGTTCTTCGGTGATGCCGCGGCGCCCAGCGCCGAGCCGATCGCGCTCGGCATCATCGGTGAGGGCGAGGTGGATCTGGTCGTGCACCCCGCGGCGCGCGGGCGCGGGGTCGGTCGGGCCGCCCTCGTCGCGCTGCTCGCCCAGCATCAGCTCGGCTCCGGTCCGCTGCGCGCCTGGGCGCACGGCGAGAACCCCGCAGCCACCGCGCTCCTCGAACGGGCAGGATTCGCGCCCATCCGTTCGCTGTACCGCATGGGGCTCGATCCCAATCTGCTGCCGAGCGATGGGCAGGATCCGCTGCAGCTCGCGCCCGGCGGGCTCGCACTCCACACCTTTGGCGAGGGAGCGAACGACGCGGCCGACTGGGTGCGCGTCAATGCGGCCGCCTTCGCCACGCACCCTGAACAGGGGCGCATGACCGAGGCGGACCTTGCGCTGCTGCGCGAGGAGCCGTGGTTCGATCCGGCAGACCTCATCCTGCTCTCCGATGCACACGGCGACGTGATCGGCTCGACGTGGCTGAAGACCGTGCGAGACGCGGCCACCGGTGCGGTCGACACCGAACTCTACGCGCTCGCGGTGCACCCCGAGAATGCCGGGCGCAGGCTCGGGCGCCTGCTGCTCGACGTGACGCTCGCGCGCATGGCGCAGCACGCACCGCGCAGCGTCACCCTGTACGTCGATGGCGACAACGAGCGCGCCGTTCGCCTCTACGAAACTGCCGGGTTCACCATTGATTCACGCAGTCGCCAGTGGGAAGCGGGCGGTCAGGGCGCCGCGGATGCCAGAATGGGTGCATGAGCGAAGAGACGCCTGAAGTCGCCACCGGTCTCGCACCACTTCCCGCGGATCGGTACATCGACCGCGAGCTGAGCTGGCTGGCGTTCAACCAGCGCGTGCTCGAGCTCGCCGAGGATCCCACCGTGCCGCTGCTCGAGCGGGCAAACTTCCTCGCGATCTTCGCGTCGAACCTCGACGAGTTCTTCATGGTGCGCGTCGCGGGGCTCAAGCGTCGCATCATCACCGGGCTCGCGGTGCCCACCAATGTGGGCCGGGCGCCCACCGATGTGCTCGCAGACATCAACCGCACCGCGTACGAACTGCAGGTGCGGCACGCGAACTGCTTCCGTGAGCAGGTGCAGCCGGCGCTCGCCGAGGCCGGCATCAAGATCGTCGACTGGGAACAGCTCGACGACGCCGACCGCGTGGTGCTCACCGAGTACTACGAACAGCGGATCTATCCCGTGCTCATGCCGCTTGCGGTCGACCCGGCGCACCCGTTCCCCTACATTTCCGGGCGCGCGCTCAACTTGTCGATCCGTGTGCGCAACACCCGCACCGACAAGATCGAGTTTGCGCGTCTCAAAGTGCCGCAGATGATCCCGCGGTACGTGCGGGTTGATCGCCGCGAGGACGCCGAGGATATTCGGTACATCCCGCTCGAGGCGCTCATCGCCAACCAGCTCGACGGACTCTTCCCCGGCATGGAGGTCATCGACCACCACGTCTTCCGCGTGACGCGCAACGAGGACATGGAGATCGAAGAGGACGAGACCGAGAACCTCATCCAGGCGCTCGAGAAGGAGCTGCTGCGCCGCCGATTCGGCCCGCCCATTCGGCTGGAAATCTCGGACGACATGGATCCCGCGACGCTCGAGCTGCTCGTTCGCGAGTTCGACATCGATGAGGAGCAGGTGTACACGCTCCCGGCGCCGCTTGACCTGTCGGGCCTGTTCGCGCTCACCGGGCTGCCCCGCCCGGACCTGAAGTTCAAACCGCACATCCCCGTGACGCACCCGAAGTTCCGCACGAACTCGCCGAGCGAGCGGCCGGACACGTTCGCCGCGATCGCCCGCCGCGAGGTGCTCGTGCACCACCCGTACGAGTCGTTTGCCACCAGTGTGCAAGCGTTCCTCGAGCAGGCGGCCACCGATCCCGATGTGCTTGCCATCAAGCAAACGCTGTATCGCACCTCGGGCGACAGCCCGATCGTTGCGGCGCTCATTAAGGCCGCTGAGGCGGGTAAGCAGGTGCTCGCGCTCGTCGAGGTGAAGGCGCGCTTTGACGAGGAGGCCAACATCACGTGGGCCCGCAAGCTGGAGCAGGCCGGCGTGCACGTCGTGTACGGGCTCGTGGGGCTCAAGACGCACTGCAAGCTCGTGCAGGTAATTCGCGAGGAGGGCGGCAAGCTCGCCCACTACTGCCACATCGGCACGGGCAACTACAACCCGAAGACGAGCCGCATCTACGAAGACTTCGGCCTGTTCACGTCCTCGCCCGAGGTGGGCCGCGACGTGACGAAGCTATTCAACGTGCTCTCCGGCTACGCGATCGAGACCGACTACAACCGCCTGCTCGTGGCCCCGCTGCAGCTGCGTCACGGCCTGCTCGAGCGAATCGAGCGCGAGGCCGCGAACGCACGCGCTGGTCTGCCGAGCGGCATCAAGCTGAAGGCCAACTCGATGGTCGACGAAGCCATCATCGACGCCCTCTACCGCGCCAGCCAGGCTGGTGTGCCGATCGAGGTGTGGGTGCGCGGCATCTGCTCGATCCGCGCGGGCGTGCCCGGCCTCTCCGAAAACATCCAGGTCCGCTCAGTGCTTGGGCGCTACCTCGAGCACTCGCGCATTTACGCGTTTGAGAATTCCGGGGAACGCGACGTGTTCATCGGCAGCGCAGACCTTATGCACCGCAACCTCGACCGCCGCATCGAGGTGCTCGTCAGCATCTCGGACCGCGAGCACCTGGAGCGGATCGACCGGTTCTTCTCGTTCGCGTTCAGTGACGATGTGTCGTCGTGGCGCATGCTGCCCGATGGCACCTGGCAGCGTCGCGTGATCAGCGAGGAGGGCGAACTGCTGCCCGATCTCCAGGACCTCGTGATGATCGACCGAACTGAGGCGAGGGCACGGAGAACGCGGTGAGCACCGAAATTCTTGCCGCCGGCACGGTGTGCTGGCGTCGCGTTCCGACGCCGCGTGGGGAGCAGCTGCACGTGCTGCTCATTCACCGCACCAAGCAGCGCGATGTGTCGTTCCCGAAGGGCAAGCTCGATCCCGGAGAGAGCATGCCCGAGGCGGCGGTCCGCGAGACCGAGGAGGAGACCGGCCTCCGCGTATCACTCGGGGTCAACCTCGGCACGATCCACTACGAGCTGAGCGGCAATCGTCAAAAAACCGTGCAGTACTGGGCCGCCGAGGTGACGGGTGATGCCGCACTCGCCTCCACGTTCACGCCGAACAACGAGGTGCAGGCGCTCGAGTGGGTGCCCGCGAATGCGGCGCGTGCCCGGCTCTCGTACAAGGCTGACCGCGAGCTCTACGATGTGTTCCTCCGGCTGGCAGAGCACGGGCTGCTCGACACCTTCTCGGTGACGCTCCTGCGGCATGCCAAGGCAGAGCCGCGCGGCGAGGATGCCCCCGTCGATCACCTGCGCGCACTCACCGCGGTCGGCGAGAAGCAGGCGCGCACCCTCGTGCCGATCCTCGCGTCCTTCGGGCCGAAGCGCATCCGCTCATCGAGTGCCAGGCGCTGTCTCGACACGGTCGCGCCGCTCGCCGCGTACCTCGACAAGCGCGTGCGCGTGTCGGAGGCGCTGAGCCAGGACTTTTGGGACGCGGGCGATCTCGCGGACACGCGCCGCCTCATGGGCAAGATCATTACGCGCGGCAAGAACACCGTGGTGTGCAGCCATCGGCCGGTGCTGCCCGACCTCGCCCGCGAACTCGTGCTCGCGACGGGCAGCGTGCCCGGCGAGTACCTCTCTGCGGCGACCGCGCTGCCTCCCGGCGGGTTCTCCGTGTTCCACTTCTCGCGGTCCCGACCCGGTGCGGGGATCTTGGCCGTCGAGACGTATCCGCTCAAGCACTGAGACGCCGCGATGTCGCGGCGAGCCGGGCGGCGAACCGAGCGCGAACGAACCCCACACGGGGGCCGGGAACTGAACTCAGGGTGACCGCGCGGGGTCGCCGCCCGGTACCGCCGTCGCACAGCCGCTCCCACTCGTTCACCCGTTGTTCACCCGCTGGCAGACCGCGCTTCACACTGCCCGCTTAGCGTGGGGGTGTGGCCGAACGAGGCCACCTCCAACATCCGCTTTCAGATTGGATCACACGCACGTGAAGCTCTCAGCACTGACCAAGGTCGCGGCCATCGGCGGACTCGCCGCGCTCACGCTGACCTCCTGCGCCGCAAACGAGTCGGGCTCGACCGCTCCGGCAGACGGCGGCAACACCAACTCCTCGCTCGCTGGCGAGCTCGTCGGTGCGGGCGCCTCCTCGCAGGGCTCGGCCCAGGAGGCATGGGTCGCCGGTTTCCAGACCACCCACGCTGACGTCACCGTGAACTACGACCCCACGGGCTCGGGCGCTGGCCGCGAGACCTTCCAGCAGGGCGCAAGCGCCTTCGCCGGCTCGGATCGCGCGTTCAAGGCCGAGGAGATCACGGCTGGCCCGTTCCAGACCTGCGCACCCGACACCGGCATCGTCGAGTTCCCCGCGTACATCTCCCCCATCGCGCTCATCTTCAACGTTGAGGGCGTGGACTCGCTGAAGCTCGACGCCGCGACCGTGGCGAAGATCTTCTCGGGCAAGATCACCAAGTGGAACGACCCCGCGATCGCCTCGCAGAACGAGGGCGTCTCGCTCCCCGACCAGAACATCACCGCCGTGCACCGCTCGGACGAGTCGGGCACCACCGGCAACTTCACCGACTACCTCGCGGCTGCGGCACCGAGCGACTGGACCGTTGGCTCGATCGAGTCCTGGCCCACCGAGTTCGGCGGCGAGGGTGCACAGGGCACCTCGGGCGTCGTTGAGGCCGTCACCAACGGCGTCGGCACCATCGGCTACGCAGACGCATCGCGCGCCGGCGAGCTCGGCACCGTCGAGATCAAGGTCGGCGAGGAGTACGTCGCATACACCCCCGAGGCCGCCGCAGCAATCGTTGACGCGTCGCCGCTCGAGGAGGGTCGCACCGACCACGATCTCGCGATCAAGCTCGACCGCACCTCCACCGAGGCCGGCGTCTACCCGATCGTTCTCGTCAGCTACCTCGTGGGCTGCGAGCAGTACGCCGATTCCGCCAACGCGGAGCTCGTCAAGGAGTACTTCAGCTACATCGTCAGCGAAGAGGGTCAGAAGGTCGCGGCTGACGCCGCGGGCAGCGCCCCGATCTCGGCGGATCTGCGCACCAAGATCAAGCCCGCCATCGACGCGATCAGCTAATCGCTCTGAGTGGGGTGCGGCTTCGGCCGCACCCCACTCGCCGTGCTTCACCCCACGAACACCCGTCACGAACCAGGAGCCCGAGTGACCACCGCTTCCGCCCCTTCCAAGCCGGTGCTGAGCCTCGGCGATCGCGTCTTCTCGCGGTCCGCGCTCTTCGCGGGCAGCATGATCCTCGTGACGCTCGCAGCCGTCGCGATCTTCCTGATCGTTCGCAGCCTCCCCGCCTTCGTCGCGACCAACGAGACTGCGTCGCTCCTCAGCAGCAACTTCTGGGCCTACGTTGGCCCCCTGGTCTTCGGCACCGTGTGGGCAGCCGCCCTCGCTCTCGCCGTGGCGCTGCCGCTCGCCATCGGCATCGCCCTGTTCATCTCGCACTACGCGCCCCGCCAGCTCGCGCAGCTGCTCGGCTACGTCGTCGATCTCCTCGCCGCCGTTCCGAGCGTTGTGTTCGGCTTGTGGGGCATCGGCGTGCTCGCCCCCGCGGCGCAGCCCGTCTACGCCTGGCTGAACGACAACCTCGGCTGGATCCCGCTCTTCGGCGGCGTCGTCACCGGCACCGGCCGCACCATCCTCACCGCGGCCCTCGTACTTGCCGTGATGATCCTCCCGATCATGACCGCGATCTGCCGCGAGATCTTCCTGCAGGCTCCCGTGCTCCACAAGGAGGCCGCGCTCGCACTCGGCGCCACGCGCTGGGAGATGATCCGGCTCGCTGTGCTGCCGTTCGGCCGCCCCGGCATCATCTCGGCAGCCATGCTCGGCCTCGGCCGCGCGCTCGGCGAGACCATGGCCGTCGCCATGGTGCTCTCCGCGACCGGCATAGTGAGCTTCAAGCTGCTCACTTCCGAGAACCCGTCCACGATCGCGGCGAACATCGCGCTCGCCTTCCCTGAGGCCTACGGCGAGAACATCAACGTGCTCATCGCGACCGGCCTCATCCTGTTCATCGTCACCTTCCTGGTGAACGCGCTCGCACGCTGGATCATCAGCCGCCGGGCAGAGTTCAACGCCGCCAACTAATGCTGCAGCAGACCGAACGGAAAGAAAAGAGGAGCGCACCCGTGGCACTCACCGTCCGCCCCGTCCATGCGGGATCAGCCCTTGCGGGCAATCGTCTGCCGCGCAGCACCCCGTGGATCGTGCTTGGCGCGAGCCTCGTCGGTTCCTTCGCGCTCTTTGCGCTGCTCGCCGCGGCAAGCGGCTCCGAGTTCTCCCTCGTTGGCGCAGTGCTCATCGGTGCCCTCGCCTACCTCGCGGTCATTACGATCCTCTCGGCCACGGTCGAGGGCGGCCGCCAGGCGGTTGACCGCTTCGTCACGGGCCTCGTGACCGGCGCCTTCCTCCTCGCGATGGTGCCGCTCATCTCGGTCGGCATCACGGTCGTCTCGAACGGTGTAGCGCGTTTCGACGCGGAGTTCTTCACCAGCTCGATGCGCAACGTCACCGGCGAGGGCGGCGGCGCACTCCACGCGATGATCGGCACGCTGCTCATCACACTCGCCGCGACGATCATCTCGGTGCCGCTCGGCCTCATGACTTCGATCTACCTCGTCGAGTACGGCCGCGGCCGCCTCGCGAAGATCATCACCTTCCTCGTCGACGTGATGACGGGTATTCCCTCGATCGTGGCCGGCCTCTTCGCGTTCGCCCTGTTCGCGGTGTTCTTCGGGCCCGGCGTGCGAATGGGTATCGTCGGCGCGGTCGCCCTCTCGGTCCTGATGATCCCGGTCGTCGTCCGCTCGAGCGAGGAGATGCTCCGCCTCGTCCCGAACGAGCTCCGCGAGGCCTCCTACGCGCTCGGCGTGCCGAAGTGGCGCACGATCCTCAAGATCGTGTTGCCCACCTCCATCGCCGGCATCACGACGGGTGTCATGCTCGCGATCGCCCGCGTGATCGGCGAGACCGCACCGCTGCTCATCACTGCGGGCTTCACCGCGTCGATGAACTACAACCTCTTCTCGGATCGCATGCAGTCGCTGCCCGTGTACGTGTACACGCAGTTCGCGAACCAGGGCAACCCGGCCTACGCGTTCTTCGAGCGCGCCTGGGCCGCAGCGCTCCTCCTGATCCTCATCGTCATGGCACTCAACCTCTTCGCACGCCTCATCGCGAAGTGGTTCTCGCCCAAGTTCGGCCGCTAACGCGGCACCCAGATTCCGCAGCCAAAGGAAAGCACACCGAATGTCGAAGCGCATCGAGGTCTCGGACCTCAACGTCTACTACTCGAAGTTCCTCGCGGTCGAGGGGGTCACGATGAACATCGAGCCCCGCAGCGTCACCGCCTTCATCGGCCCGTCGGGCTGCGGTAAGTCGACCTTCCTCCGCACCCTGAACCGCATGCACGAGGCGATCCCCGGCGCGCGCGTCGAGGGTGAGGTGCTGCTCGACGGCGAGGACCTGTACGGCGCGGGCGTCGATCCTGTGCTCGTGCGTCGCCAGGTGGGCATGGTGTTCCAGCGCCCCAACCCGTTCCCCACGATGTCGATTCGTGAGAACGTGCTCGCCGGCGTGCGTCTCAACAACCGGAAGATGTCGAGGAGCGACGCTGAGGATCTCGTCGAGAAGTCGCTCACCGGGGCGAACCTCTGGAACGAGGTGAAGGATCGCCTCGACAAGCCGGGTTCCGGTCTGTCCGGCGGCCAGCAGCAGCGTCTGTGCATCGCCCGCGCGATCGCGGTGTCCCCCGAGGTGCTCCTCATGGATGAGCCCTGCTCGGCACTCGATCCGATCTCGACGCTGGCCATCGAGGATCTCATCGACCAGCTGAAGCAGGAGTACACGATCGTGATCGTGACGCACAACATGCAGCAGGCCTCCCGCGTCTCCGACCGCACCGCATTCTTCAACATCGCGGGCACCGGCAAGCCGGGCAAGCTCATCGAGTACGACGACACGTCGACGATCTTCTCGACGCCGTCGGTGCAGGCCACGGAGGACTACGTGTCGGGCCGCTTCGGCTAAGCCCCTCCCCGCCTCCCCTTCCCGATCGGGGTCACTCCGGCACGGTGTCGCGCATCTCAGCGCGGCGACACCCTGCCAGAGTGACCCCGATCGCGTGTTTGTGCGTGGGGGTGTGTACCGCGCCACGCTCAGCGTCCGCGGCGGTAGACACCCCTGCCGCCGCGGACGTACTGTTACGTCGTGAACACTAGTGCGAACAGGTCATCTCTCGAGACCGCGCCGCAGGATCTGCCCGGGCGGCGCCGGCCCCGAGGCCTCCGCACGTGGTTGCTCGCCGAGACCGCCGAGGCCCCGGGCGAGCACACCGGCCCTCACGGCCGTCCACGCGCGCATCGCCGGGCGCACTGGTTCCGCGTCATGTGCCTCACGGGGGTCGACTACTTCTCCACGCTCGGCTATCAGCCCGCCATCGCCGCCCTTGCCGCGGGCGCCATCGCTCCGATTGCCACGATCGTGCTCGTGCTTGTCACGGTCGCCGGAGCGCTGCCCGTCTACCGCAGAGTCGCCCAGGAGAGCCCGCACGGCACCGGCTCGATCGCCATGCTTGCCCGACTGCTCCCCCGCTGGGGCGGCAAGCTCGCCGTGCTGGTGTTGCTCGGCTTCGCCGCGACCGACTTCATGATCACCATGACGCTCTCCGCCGCCGACGCCACGGCGCACCTCGTGGAAAACCCGTTTGCCCCGGAGGCGCTGCGCGGGCAGGAAGTTGTCATCACGCTCGCGCTGCTCGGCGGACTGGGCATCGTCTTTCTGCGTGGCTTCCGTGAGGCGATCCGCGTTGCAACCGCGCTTGTGGGGCTCTTCCTCGCGGCAAACCTCGTGGTCATCGCGGTCGCCGGCGCACAGCTCATCGCGCACCCGGCCCCGCTCGGCGACTGGTGGAGCGTGCTCACCACGCAGCACGGCAACCCCATCTTTGTGATTGGGATCGCACTCGTCGTCTTCCCTAAGCTCGCGCTCGGCCTGTCCGGGTTCGAGACCGGGGTCGCGGTGATGCCTCAGATTCGCGGGGACGCGAGCGACACCGAGGAGCAGCCCACCGGCCGGATCCGCGGCGCACGCCGGCTCCTCACCACGTCCGCTCTCATCATGAGCGGCTTCCTCATCACCTCGTCGATCACCACGGTTGCGCTCATCCCCGCCGCTGAGTTTCAACCGGGCGGGGCGGCAAACGGCCGCGCGCTCGCGTACCTCGCGCATCAGTTGCTCGGCGAGGGTTTCGGCACTGCCTACGACCTCGTGACGATCGCCATTCTGTGGTTCGCCGGCGCATCCGCGTTGGCGGGGCTGCTGAACCTCGTGCCGCGCTACCTGCCGCACTACGGCATGGCGCCTGTGTGGGCCCGCGCCACCCGACCGCTCGTCTTCGTGTTCACTGCGATCGCGTTCCTCATCACGTGGATCTTCCAGGCGAGCGTCGATGCGCAGGGCGGCGCGTACGCCACGGGCGTCCTCGTGCTGATCTCCTCGGCCGCAATCGCGGTGACGCTCGCGGCCCGAGCTCGCGGCCAACGCGGCGCCACTGTTGGCTTCGGCATCATCAGCCTCGTGTTTGCGTACACGACCGTTGCCAACATCATCGAGCGCCCCGACGGCATCAAGATTGCGGGGTGCTTTATCCTCGGCATTCTCGTGGTGAGCCTCGTCTCACGCGTCGCGCGCTCGACTGAGTTGCGCGCCACCGCGGTGCATCTTGATCCCACGGCTGCCAGCTTTATTGCCGCCGGACAGACGGTGCACTTGATTGCGCACGAGCCAAACGATCTCAGCCCAGAGCGCTACGCCGAGAAGCTCGCGCACGCACGCATTGCGCACGGCCTGAATGACGCCGCCCCGCTCTTCATCGAAGTGACCGTGACCGACAGCTCGGACTTCGAGGGTGAGCTGCTCGTGCGCGGCATCGAGAGGCACGGCATCCGCGTATTCGCGGTGGAATCCAGCTCGGTGCCCAATGCGATCGCGGCGGTGGCGCTCCATCTGCAGGACGCGATCGGCTGCACGCCGCACATCTACTTCCGCTGGACCGAGGGGAACCCCTTCGCCCAGCTCGCCCGTTTCCTCTTCTTCGGTGACGGCGAGGTCGCCCCGATGACGCGCGAGGTGCTGCGCGAGGCTGCACCAGATCCGCGGCATCGCCCGTGGGTGCACGTCGGCTAGCGCCGGGTTGCCGAGCTCGGCCCGACCGGGAATCTGCCCCCGGGCAGAAAGAAACCGAACCGCAGAAACGCCTCTCGGCGGAAGGCCGCTCGAAGCGGCAAAAATTGGAGCCCGGGGTTACTGCGGCCCGGCGACACTAGTGTACCTCAGGCCCTTTCGGAGCGGCAGGGGTGTGTGGCCCGCGCGATTCGCGGCCCGCACGGCGGCCCGGTCACGCGAGCGTTCCGTCTCGCCAGCGGCGCGCGCCAGCGTGCAGCTCCTGGCTGAGGGTCGAGTAGCGCAGCGCGCGCGTGGTGAGCTCGCCCGCGTGCGCATCGTCGTGCGCGTCCCGCGCGTCGGCAAGGTCGGCCGCGCCGAGCGCCATGACGCGGCAGTAGCTCGCCGCGCGCTCGAGTGCCGCCCCGAGGTCGCCCACGAACGCACCGCGGAGGATCGTGTCGCACAGCGCAACGATCGACAGCGGCGTGACCGGCTCCTGCGCGCCAGCCACGATCGGGTCGATGGTCACGGACACCTCAGAGCCGCGTCGAAACAGGTCGGCGGCCGCCTCGGGATCAGCGTCAACCACCCGACGCAGCAGGTAGAGCCGCCAGAGCACCCCGGCGAGCGAGTGCGCGCTCTGCCCGGCCCAGAGTTCTGCGATGTCGTGCAGGCCCTCACCGGAGGCAAGCCCCACGACACGGTCGACCACGGCGGGATCGGTGCCGCGGCGCACACGGTCGAGCAATGCCCACGAGGTTTCCTGCGCGAGCCGGTGCGCTGCGCCGGCCTCGTCCGAACCGATGATCCAGTCGAACGACATGCTCGGTTGCAGCACGGGTCGCAGGTGTTCTCGGCTCACGCATCTCCTTGATTCGGATCGCCCGCTCGCGCGGGCCAGCATCGGACCTGGCGAGTCTACGCCGCGCGGCCGCGCCGCGCGTGGATCGGGCGCACGGAAAAACACGATAGATTAGAACGAGTAGGGGCCTCTAGCTCAGTTGGTAGAGCATCGGACTTTTAATCCGCGGGTCGCCGGTTCGAGCCCGGCGGGGCCTACTGCGTGATGGTGCCCCGTGTCGCTCAGCGGCGCGGGGCACTGTTGTGTGCGGCGAGTGCTGCCGCGACGACGTCAATGCCGCGCAGCAGCCGGGTCGCGGGCTCAGCACCGTAGCCGATGATGAGCGCGTCCTGCTGCGTCTTCGTGAGGCGCGCACGGTAGTTGCCCACACGATCGACGAGCACACCCTGCGCGGCAAGTTCCTGCACCACCGCGTCGCCGTCCTGGTCTTCGAGCGGTACGACGACGTGGAGCCCGCCGTCGGCGCCGCTCACCGGGATCCCGAGCTCGCTCAGCCGCTCGAGCAGCAGCCCGCGTCGGTGCCCGTACTCGCGACGCGTGCGCGCGAGCTCACGCCGAAATCCGCCGCTCTCGAGGAATGTGGCGAGCCCGCTCTGCTGGATCAGGGGAAGCGGCGGCCCAACATCTTCGCGCACGGCACGCAGCTCCGTCTGCAACGCGACGCTCGCCGCGCTCTCTGCCACGAGCACGATCGCCGCGCAGCGGATGGACGGCGAGAGCACTTTGTTCAGCGTGGTGATCGTCGCGACGCCCGGGGCGAGCGATCCGAGCGCGGGCAGCAGCGCGCCCGCGTGCCGAAACTCACTGTCGTAGTCGTCCTCGATGATCAGCGTCTCGCTTGCACGCGCCCACTCGAGAATGCCGAGCCGCTCTGCCGCTGGGATGCGCCCGCCGAGGGGAAACTGGTGGCTCGGTGTGAGGAGCACCGCGTCGAGGGGCTGCCCGGCGCTCAGCGCCCGGAGGTCGTGGGCGGTTGCCCCGTCGGCGCCGACCGGCACGCGCACAATCTCCGCCCCAGCGCGCTCGAACGCGCGGATGCCCTCCGCGTATCCCGGATCCTCCACCGCGATGCGCGGCGCACGGCCGTGCACGGCACGCAGCGCGAGCGCGAGCAGCAGCAAGGCCTCCGAGGTGCCGCTCGTCACGCTGACGTCCGCCGCGGCGCAGGCGATCCCGCGCGATCGACGCGTGTGTGCTGCAAGGGCGTCACGCAGCGCGGGGATCCCGCTCGAGTCCGGTGCGTCAGAGTGCCACGGCTGCCGCGCCGCCTCCTGCATCGCGCGCACGAATTCTCGCGGGGGCGCTGCCGCAACGTGGGGTCGGCCGGGGCGCAGATCGATCGATCCCGAGCTCGCTGGCCCGTTCGAAACACTCCCCTGCTCGGGATCGGCCCCACGGCGTTCCCATTCACCCCAGCGGGGCAGCTCGGGCACCACGCGGGTTCCCGCTCCCTGCCGGCTCTCGAGAAATCCCTCGCCCACGAGCTGTTCGTAGGCCGACACGACGACGGTGCGGGACACCCCGATCGCGCTCGCAAGGGCACGGCTTGCAGGGAGCGCTTCCCCGGGCGCGATGCTCCCCGCCAGCACGGCCTCCCGAATGCGCGCGGTGAGCTGCTCTGCGATCGGGATCGGGATCCCCCGGTCCACGCTCAGCTGCGGGAAGACGTCCATGCTGCGGCGATCAGTGGACGAAGAGGAGCAGGCCGGCCACCGCGATGAAGAGCGAGCCGAACACGGTGTTGAGCGTACGCTGCCCGCGTGGGGTCGACGCATAGCGGCGGAACGGCTTCGCGGCACCCGCGAAGAAGCCCCACATCACCACAACGTCGACGCCCATCACCGTGGCGATGAGCACGAGGTACTGCGGCAGCAGCGGCTGGTCTGCCCGAATGAACTGCGGAATGAACGCCAGGAAGAAGACGACCGCCTTCGGGTTGAGCAGGTTCACCCAGAATCCACGGCGCAGCAGTTCCCAGCGGCCGGTGTTGACGGTGCGCTCAGGGTCTTCCTCGGGCTCGGGTTTCGCGACGATCAGACGCACACCGAGGTACACGAGGTACGCGGCACCGGCCCAGCGGATGCCAGTGAGTAGGGCGGGCGTGCTCGCGACGAGTACCCCGACGCCAGCGGCAACGATGAGGATGTGCACGAGGAGCGCGAGCTGCTGGCCGATCACACCCCACACCGAGCGACGCCACCCAACGGTGAGCGCATTCGACATCGTGTTGATCGCGCCGGCCCCAGGGGTCAGGCTGATCACGATCGTCGCGGTGAGCAGGGAGATCCAGAGTGCGGGGGCCACTTTCACAGTGTAATCGCCGCACGGGGCACCCTCGTTCACCGGGCCCTGAAAACCGAAGGAGGCCCCGCAAACGCGAGGCCTCCTGTGGTGGATCTGAGGGGAATCGAACCCCTGACCTTCTCATTGCGAACGAGACGCGCTACCAACTGCGCCACAGACCCTTACAGCGATCGAGTTTAGCAGGCGCGGGGTGCGCACGTAAAATCGCCCAGCAGGCGTGCGAAGCGTGTCGTGCGGGTCAGCCCGCGTTGCGGCGACGGCGGAGCACCGCGTCGAGATCGGGCATCCCCTCGCTCGTGTCGCCCACGACGCCCATACCGCGCAGGCGGCTCTGAGCGGCCTGCTGCTGAGCTGTCGCGGCAGACGACTGGGGCCGGCCCGCGGAGGGCTGCGGGGAGGCCTGAGCAGGGGCCTGAGCCGCAGGGGCCTGAGCCGCAGGAGCCTGAGCCGCGGGAGCCTGAGCTGCCGGGCGGGCGGGCGGCTGGCGCTGCGCGTGCTCGCGGGCCACCTGCTCGCGCACCTCACGGAGCAGGATCGAGTCGGTCTGGTTCACCTGAGCAGCCGGGCGCTCAGCGCGTGCACGGGCAAGCGCGCGAGCACGGGTGATGCGTTCGGCCGCAGCGCGCTGTGCGGCGGCGTGCGCCTCGGCGGCCGCGTCCGTCTCACCCGTCGCGACCGGTTCCGCCTCAACCACGGGCGCGGGCGCGACCTCACCAGGCACGTGCTCCGCAGCGATCGGCTCGACGCGCACGCGCCCCGGGGCGAGCAGCACAAGCGCGCCCAACGAGGCCAGTGCAACAAGCAGCGCGCACACGAGTAGCGCGGGGCCGCTTCCCGCGATGAGCAGGCCGATACCCACGAGCGCGCCGAGGAAGCCCATCAGGGCACCAAGCGCGGCGATCGCACGCACGCGGCGAGCGGCCGGGCGGCGCAGCATTGCCGCACGCTGAGCCGCGGCCTGCCGGCGCTGCATCTGCTGCGCGCGAATCTCCGCCCGCACGGACGCTGCGCGCGCCTCGGCGAGCTCTGCCTCGCGCTCGGCCTCCTGCTGACGCTGAGCCGTGCGGAGCAGCTTCTCGTGCGCCAGGGCCTCGCGTGCGGTGGCCTCGAGCCGCACCTCCTGCGGCACCTCACTCGTCTCCGCGAGGATGCGAAGGGTGCGCTGCAGCCGCAAAGCATTCCGCTCGGCGGCGCGGAACTCGCGGCGGCGGGCCCACGCGGGCACGAGCACGGCGGCCCAGAGCAGCGCAGCGATCACGAAGATCACTCCGCCTCCGAGCACGCCGCCAGTCATGTGCATTACTGTACGGTGCCGCCCGGTTCGGCGCGTCCCGGCGCGCCGCGGCGCGGAGAGTTCACCACACGAACGGTACTCAGGTACGAACTCAGTGCTGCGGCCACGACAGGCGGGCGAGCATTGGCCCCTCGTCGCGGGTCGTCACGAAGCACTCGTGGTCGCGCCAGGCGCCGTCGATGTGGATGTAGTCCTGACGTCGACCCTCGTACCGCAGCCCCAGCTTCTGCACGACGCGGAGCGACGCGGAGTTCTCCGGTCGGATGCAGATCTCCACGCGGTGCAGCCCGAGCTCACCAAAGATGTAGTCCATCGCGAGGGCAACCGCGGCAGGAGTGATACCCCGACCGGCGACGTGCTGCGACACCCAGTACCCGATCTGGGAGGACTGCAGCGCACCACCGCTCAGCTCGGAGATACTCAGCTGCCCGACGACCGCACCGTCGTACAGCACGACGAACGGTACGCCGCTGCCCGCCCGCAGCTGCCGGCGCTGCAGACGAATTGTGGGGCGCATCGGCACGGAACCGGGCACAATGCTGCGCCCGCTCGGGTGCGTCGCCTCCCACGGCTGCAGCCACTCGCGATTCTCGCGCAGGAGCCGCTGCAGCGTGGCGGCGTCGGCCGCTCGGACGACACGCAACCCCACGCGCCCGACGCTGAGCAGCCCCGGGTCTGGAATCGCCTGGCCGAGCGGCACGGGTTCTTAGCCCTCGCGACGCGCGCGCAGCTGCTCAGCGAAGTCAATCACCCAGTCGGAGATCTCCCCGCCGAGCTCATCGTGGTCGACACCGAGCAGCACGTTTGCCTTGATCCAGTCGGCACGGTCGCCCGTGTCGTAGCGACGACCGCGGAAGATCACACCATAAACCGGTGCCTCACCCTTGCCCTCGGCGAGCTGGTTCAGCGCGTCTGTGAGCTGGATCTCGCCGCCGCGCCCCGGGGGGAGCTCGTCGAGGATGTCGAAGATCTCCGGGCGCAGCACGTAGCGGCCGATCACAGCGAGATTCGAGGGCGCCTCTGAAGCGGCAGGCTTCTCCACGAGGCCGGTGACGCGCACTACATCGGGATCGTCGGTCGCCTCAACGGCAGCGCAGCCATAGAGGTGGATCGACTCCTGCGGCACCTCCATGAGCGCGATGACGGTCGCCTCGCGGCTGTCATGCTCAGCGATCATGCGGTCGAGCAGCGGATCGCGCGCATCGATGAGGTCGTCACCGAGCAGCACCGCGAACGACTCGTCGCCGACGTGGCCGCGCGCGCGGCCCACCGCGTGGCCGAGGCCGAGCGGCTGGCCCTGGCGCAGGAAGTACACCTCGGCGAGCTCGCTCGACTCGTGTACCTTGCCGAGCTTGCCCTCGTCGCCCTTGCGCTCAAGCGAGTACTCAAGCTCAGGAACGCTGTCAAAGTGGTTGACCAGGTTGTCCTTGTTCCGGCCCGTGATGATGAGTACGTCGCCGAGGCCAGCAGATGCCGCCTCTTCGACGACGTACTGGATCGCCGGCTTATCGACGATCGGGAGCATCTCCTTGGGCATCGCCTTCGTCGCCGGAAGGAATCGGGTACCGAGCCCCGCGGCGGGGACGACGGCCTTCGTGACGGCGCGCTGCGTTTCAGTCATGCAGGCCAGCCTAATGTCGGCAGAGGCGCGAACAAAGTTGGGCCGCCAGCGATTCCGCAGGAAAGGTATGGTTTCGCTATGGACAGTTCCGTGGGTGCCACACCGGTTTCTGCGCGAGCGCGCGCAAAGCGGCGGGTGCGCGCGGCGGTGCGCGCGAGCCGGGCTACGCGATCCCCATCAGATCGAAGCACCGCGGCAGCCGAAATCTCCGCGCACCTCATCGCGCTCGTCGAGGCCGCACAGGCACGCCGGGTGACGTGCTACCTCGCGACTGCGGGCGAACCCGATCCCGAGCTGTTTCTGCAGTGGGCCACCGAGCAGGGCATCGAAGTGCTGTTGCCGGTCTCGCTTCCCGACCACACCCTCGCGTGGGTGCTCGCGGGGCAGGGCGATCCGGTGCCCGGGCGTCACGGCATCCGCGAGCCCGTGGGGCCGAGGCTTCTCGCGACCGCCGCCGGCAGCGCAGACCTCTTGCTCATCCCCGCGTGCGCGGTCGACCGGGCGGGCACGCGCCTCGGCTGGGGCCTCGGCTACTACGACCGGTGTCTGGCAGCGTTGGATCAGCGCCCGCCCGTCTACGCGGTGGTGCACGACGCGGATCTCGTGGCCGCGCTCCCCCGCGATGCCCACGACATCCCAGTCACGGGCGTGGTCACTCCGGCTGGGGTCCGCCGTTTCGCAGCCAAGACGGGGTAGGCTGACTGATTGTGCCTACCTACGCTTACCGGTGTGCCGACTGCGGCCACGCATTCGACATCTACCAGTCGTTCTCGGATGATGCGCTCACCGAGTGCCCCGAGTGCGGCGGCGCGCTGCGCAAGGTCTTCGGCTCCTCGCTCGGCGTGACGTTCAACGGCTCGGGTTTCTACCGCACCGACTCGCGGGCAAGCGGATCAGGATCGGGCTCCTCCAGCAGCTCGTCCAGCTCCTAGCTCGGCGTCGCGCTCCCGCTAGCCCCAGTGCGGCGGGCGATCGCGCTTCAACCGTGCTTCGTTGGCGCGCTCGGCAGTGCCGTCCGCACCAGAAGCCGTGTCCCCCCAGCCCTCCGCGCGATCCTCGCCGGCTCGCGCGTTGAGCGCGTGCTCCGACGGGCGCGGATCCACTCCCGAGGGAGCGGGCCGCTGCGCCCGGCGCGAGCGACGCTGCGGGCGAGACTCCGCCGCCGGGTCGGTATCGGTCACGCCTGATCCGCGGCGAGCTCCCCCGCCTCGATTCCGAGGGTGCGGGCGATGCGGCGCGCGGCCTCGTCGGGGTCGGAGAACAAGTCGAAGCTCTGGACTCGGTGGTAGTGCCAGCCGAGGCGGCGCAGCACGGCCGGGCGGAGACGCAGCGTATCGCGCAGGCTCTCCGAACCGTCACCCAGGTCAACATCGATCGCGATCGCGCGGCCGTCGTACGACGCGGCAAGCGGAATCGCGCCGCGGTAGTCGAGCGCAACCGTGAGCCCGAGCGCTTCCAAGCGGTCGGCGAGCTCGCCGATCATGGGATCGCGCTCGGCGGGGAGCGCGGGCGGCTCGGGTGCCGGGTGCTCGAGTGCGAGCAGCTCGGCGAGCTCCACGACGCCGTGCTTGATGCGCGCGGAGTCGAGGTCCTTCGGCTTGAAGCAGCTAACGATGGTCATCGCGCGGCGGGCGCGGGTCATTGCGACCGCGAGCAGGCGTTCGCCGCCCGGGCGACCGAGGCCGCCAAAGTTGGAGAGCACGCGCCCGTGCGGGGTGCGGCCGTAGCCGATCGAGAAGATCACGCGATCGCGGCTCTGCGCGGTCGCCTGCTCGAGCGTCATCACCGCGAAGGGCTCCGCACGATCCCCGAGCAAGAACTCGCGGTACTGCGGGAACTTCGAGAACGCCTGCAGCACGGCCTGGTACACGCGCACCGCGTGGCGTTCGCTCGCCGTGATGACCATGAGCGACTCACCGGCGCGATCGCTCGCGTGCTGGAGCACCAGCTGCACCACGCGCTCGACCTCGGCGTCCGTGCTCTCCACGGCACCGGTCTGCTGGTCCGGCAGGCCCTGGCCGCCGCTCACAAACTCGTACGTGAGGCTCGAGTGTCCGAGGAAGCTGCCCGCCCAGGGCAGGGTCTGGATCGCCTCGCCGTAGAAGCGCGTGTTGACGAGCTGTGTGAGGTCTTCGCCGCCGGCGCGGTAGCTGCGCGTCAGCGTGAGCGTCGGCAGCACCTCGCCGAGCGCGGCGAACGCCGAGCTGCGGTGCAGGGCGTCGGCCTCCGCAGGATCGGATGCCGCCTCCGGCACCGGGGCGCCAACCGACAGTTCGAAGTGCGCGGGCGTCTGCGTCATCGTGTCGCCGAAGGCCACGACCTGCTGAGCGCGACGGATGGCACCGAGGTTCTCCACGAGGGTCGTGGCTCCCGCATCGACGAGCAGCACAGTGTCGAAACGCATGCTGTCGGGCAGCTCTGCAACCTCGTACGGCGACATCGTCCAGACCGGGGCGAGCACGCTGAGCAGGTGAGGGGCGCCCTGTGCGAGCTGGGCGACGGTCACGTCGGGGCGGCGCAGCGCCTCGCGCATCGCGAGCGCCTCCTGCTTGTGGTCGAGCACGGCAACGCGCCACGCATCGGCCAAGCTCGCAGCGAGGAGCGCGCCGTTCGCGCCGGCATGCGCATCGTCGACGAGGCGGAAATCGGCCTCGAGCCGCTCGAGCACGCCAGTGTTCGCGCTGAGCAGCGCGGGGTTCGTGTGCAACATCCGCTCGAGCGCCGACTGCCACCAGGCGAGTTCCAGCTCAGAGGCGACGTCCTCGGCGGGCACGTGGCGCGCCGAGAGGTCGTCGAGCAGCGGCTCGAGGTGCGCGGCGCGCATGCGCTCCACGATCTTCGTGCGCTCCTGAATGTTTTGCAGCACCTCGGACTCGCGGGCGAGGTCGGAGATGCGGCTCGCGAGCGATCCGAGGGTGCGGTTCTTCAGCCGATCGGGATCGCTCGCAACGCCGAGCACCCGATCGAGCTCATCGAGATCCTGGTAGGCGGACTGGAACGCCACGACCACGTCAGAGATACCGAGCGGCACCTCGGGGCGGGCGCCGACCACAGTCGTGTAGCGCTGCCAGAGCACGCGCTGCTGCTGGATCTGCACGAGGCGCGAGTACATGTCCGTGATGTGCACGCCGGGGCGCACGTACTCGCGGGCGAGCTTGCGCAGGCGACGCTTGTTCGCGGCCGTCATCTCGTCCGAGCCGCGCGGCGCGTGCGCCGCGATGACCTCGGTCAGCGAGCGGTCGTACACCGACGGGGTGAAGCGGTCGAGCGTATCGCGGATGCCCATGAGCAGCCGGAGATAAACCCCAAGCTCGGCGATCGTCTCGTATGGGCGCATTGACGTCTGGCCAATCACCTCGTTGGCCATCGAGATCAGGCGGGGCAGCTGCGCCTCGGCGAGATCGACTGCGGTGCCGTACGCGGTGCGGGCCTCCTCCGTCGTGGAGAAGCTCACGCCGTACCAGGGCGAATCCTCGGGCCCGTACTGGAACTGGCCGAGGCGCGCGACCTCTGTGAGGTCCTCCGCCATCGCGCTGCGATCAAGCGTCAGCTGGCCGAGGGCGTGATCATCGAGCCGCACGGTCGTGTGCGGCGGACGCTCGCTCTGGGCGAGCCGCGTCAAACGACGGAGGGCGTCGAGCGGCGAGACCCCGTAGCGCGGGTCCGCGGTCGAGAGTGCACCGCGGTAGTCGCGCAGCACCCCGCGGAGGCGGATCAGCGCAGCATCGACTTCACCCAGCTGCTCGGCGCGCGCGTTCTCGTTGCGACTAATCGACTCAACGAGGTTGCGGCGCACACGGCGCGGGCCGACCGAGAGGCCGGCGAGGCCTGCGCGCGTCAGGCGGTGCGAAATCCCGTCGAGCGTCGCCCGGCGGGGCGACACGACGAGCACGCGCTTCCCGTCGCGGGCAAGGCTACCGATCGCGTTGACCACGGTCTGCGTGCCGCCCGTGCCGGGCAGCGTGTGCACGACGACCGAGTGGCCGGCGTCGATCTGCGCAAGCACATCGTCCTGCTCGGCATCGGCGTCGTACAGGTGCCGGTCCACGTCGGGCGAGCGCTCGTCGGGCGCGGTCGCGCTCACGGGCCGGTAGGCCTTCGCGAGCTGCTCACGCGCCGGCTCGCTGCCACACACAGCCGCGAGAATCGGCGAGTCGAGATCCTTCACCGCACCGACCATGCCCTGCGCCACCGAGTGGAACGAGGACACGACGAGGCGCGGCTGCACCACAAACCCAGAGACCCCGGCGACGGTCTGGCGCACGCGGTCGATCACGGGCTGGGGCTTGAACACACCCTCGGACTGCGACAGCTCGACCAGTGCGCGCGCATCAAGCGTGATGCCGAACTGTTCGCGCAGCGCACGGATCAGCTCCTCGTTCACCGATGGGAACTGCTTCAGCTTGAGCTCGAAGTCGCGGCCATAGCGGCGAATAGCGAGGGGACGCAGCAGCACGGGGGCGCAAAACTCCTCGCCTTCGAACGTCCACTTCGCGATGCCCACACCGAGGTGAACGGTCTCGAGTCCGCGCACCGTCCGCATCTCGATCGCCTTGTCGGTCACGCGCCCAGCGGCGGCGCGCGCGTGGCGGAGCGCGAGGTCGTCGCGAATCAGGGCAGAGAGCAGGATCTTGTTACCCGTGATGAACTGCGGCAATCCGCCCGGGTGGGTGGTCGAGAGCTCAATCCGGTTGGCGGGTCGGTCATCGAAGTGCAGCAGCGGGTTGCGGCCGCCGATGCGCGCGGCGTCGCGGCGCCAGTCGGCGTGCTCGTCCGCGTACGCGTCGACGAGTGACACCGGCCCGGTGAGCTGGGCCGTCAGATCGCGCTCGGGGGCGCGGGGAGCCTCGGGGGCGGGGGCAGCCGGGACCGCGCCCTCGTCCTGGGGCGGCACCGCCTCAGCGGTGACCTCTACGGTCTCATTATCGTCGCCACCCGATTCGGGTCGCCGACGTCGGTCTACACTCCACACACCGCCACCCTAGGCGCTGAAACAGCAAAACAGCGCATCCGCAACGGAGTTTCGTCGGCTGCGGATGCGCTGTGAATGCGCTGATGGCGCGGGATCGAACGCGCTAGCTCGCGTCGTCGGCTGCCGGGCCCGTGACGACGGGGTCCGCGAGCTGCATTTCGCCACCGCGCGCCTTCGCGAGCACGCGCATGAGGTGGTAGACGCCGATCGCCGCGATCGTGCCGAGCGCGATGCCGTTGAACACCACCGAGCCGAACTGAATCGTGAAGTCTGCGATGCCCACGATGAGCGGCACGGCGGCCGAGAACTGGTTGATCGGCTTCGAGAAGTCGACCTTGTTGTCGATCCAGATCTTCACACCGATGAGGCCGATGAGGCCGTAGAGCGCGACGGTCACGCCGCCGAGCACCGCCGGCGGCACCGAGAAGATCACGGCGCCCACCTTAGGCGAGAAGCTGAGCAGCACGGCGATGGTGCCGGCGACCCAGTACGCGGCCGTCGAGTAGACGCGGGTCGCGGCCATCACGCCGATGTTCTCACCGTAGGTCGTGGTGCCCGAGCCACCGCCGAAGCCGGCGAGCATGGTCGAGAGTCCGTCGGCGAGGAGCGCACGGCCCGTCACGCCGTCGAGGTCGCGGTTCACCATGAGGCCCACGCTCTTCACGTGCCCCACGTTCTCGGCGATGAGCACGAGCACGACAGGCAGGAAGGCCGGGAGGAGGCCCCACAGCGAGGGATCGGCAAACGGGTTGCCCACCGCATGGAACTGGGGCAGCCCCACCCAGTCGGCCTCAGCGACCGCATCGAAGTTCACGAGACCCGCGACCACCGCGATGATGTAGCCGACCGCCATGCCGAGCACGATCGAGAGGCGGCCGATGAGGCCGCGGAACAGCACGGTGATGAGCAGGATCGCGACGAGCGTTGCGAGCGCCACCCACGAGGAGAGCACCTGATCGACATCCGGGTTTGCGCCGGGGTTGCCGGTCCAGTTGTTGCGCACGGCCGGTGCGAGGTTGAAGCCGATGAGAGCAACAATCGCGCCCATCACGACGGGCGGCATGAGCGCGTTGATCCAGCCCGTGCCGAAGCGGTGCACCACGAGGCCGACGACGGCCATGAGCACACCGATCGCGAGGATACCGAAGGAGGCGCGGCCGAGATCATCGCCGCCGGCGGTGGCGGCAAGGATCGGCGCGATGAACGCGAACGACGAACCGAGGTAGCTCGGCAGGCGGTTGCCCGTGAGCAAGAGGAACAGCATCGTGCCGAGGCCGGAGAAGAAGAGGGTGGCCGTGGGGCTGAAGCCCGTGAGCAGCGGGACCAGGAAGGTCGCGCCGAACATGGCGACCACGTGCTGTGCGCCGAAGCCGATCGTGCGGCCCCAGCTCAGGCGCTCCTCCGGGAGCACAATCGCGTCGGGGGCAACGTGCTTTCCGTCACCGTGCAGTTTCCAGGGCAGCGCCATGCGGGCTCCTTCAATGGGGCGGTCAGTTCAGAAGTGAGCTGCGCGTCCGCCCCTGCGAGCGCGCGACCAATCGATCATCATACAGCGAACGCTCAGGATCGGTGCGAAAAGATCACCGACCCTGAGCGTTCAAGCGCGCGTGCGGGTTAGCCCGCGATGTAGACCTTGCGGATGTGGTCGCGTACGGTCCAGCGGGTGCGGGTGCCTGCGACCAGGCGCATGACGTCGCCGGGGCCCACCTCAACCGTGCGCGGATCGGCCGAGGGATCGCTCTCGACGCCGGGCTCGCTGAGCAGCTCGATGGACGCGCCACCCGAGAGCACCACGAACAGTTCGTCCACCTCGGTGTCGGTCACGGTGCCGCCGCGCAGCTCCCAGATGCCGGCCTCGGCGCCGCCGATCTCGCCGAGCTCAACAATCCCCTGCGCGGGATCGCCCGAGACGACGTCCGCGGCTTCCACCGCCTCGAGCGCCACCGGGATCGACCCGGCGTGCACGGCTGCGTTGCGGCCGTTCGGCAGGGCACCCTCGTTCGCTGCGCTCTCGTTCGCTGCTGTCTGATCCATGTTCTCCTCTACGCCGCTCACGAGTCGAAACCCAGGCCGAGCGCATCAAGCGTCTTGAGCAGCACGTTGCGCTTGCCCTCGTTGTGATCCGCGCGGTCGAGCGACCAACGGGTGAGGTTGATGCCGATCGAGGCGGCGGGCTCGGGCGGGAACGGCAGCGGCACGTCCTTCACCATCTTGAGCTCGGTGCGCTCGGTGACCCGACCCTCGAGGCGGTCGACAATCACGTCGGCCGCGAAGTGGGTGGCCCCCACGCCCAGACCTGTGAAGCCAGCGACGTACTGCACGCGACCGCCCAGCGCCTGGCCAAAGAAGGCGCAGAAGCGCGTGCTCGTGTCGATGACGCCGGCCCAGCGGTGGGTGAACTTCACGCCTGCGAGCTGCGGGAAGGTCGTGAAGAAGTGGCTCGCAAGCTTGCGGTGGCTCTCCATCCGGTCCTCGTACTCGGGCTTGATCTTGCCGCCCGCGTAGTAGACGGCGTCGTAGCCGCCCCAGAGAATCCGGTTGTCCTTCGTGAGGCGCGAGTAGTGGAACTGGTTCGCCATGTCGGCGAGACCCTCCCGGCCGTCCCAGCCGATCGAGGCGAGCTGCTCGTCGCTCAGCGGTTCGGTCATGAGCACGTAGTCGTACACGGGAACCGTGTGGAAGCGGTAGCGCTTCAGCAGCGAGGGGAACACATTCGTGCAGAGCGCCACGCGCTCTGCGGTGACCGTGCCGCGCTCGGTGGTGAGCTGCACGGGAGTATCCGCTCCCCCATCGAGGCGCTTCACGGGCGTCTGCTCGTGGATCTCGACGCCGATCTTCGCGGCGTGGCGCGCAAGCTCTGCCGCCAGCTTCGCGGGGTGCAGGTTTGCATTCTCCCGCGGGGCGAACTCGCCGCCCAGGAAAGTCGGCGATGCGATGCGGGCCTGCACTTCTTCGGCGTTCAGCGTGACGACCGTGGGGTCCTCGCTCTCGCCGAGCCACTCGACCTGGTGCGGGGCGTTCGCCACGGAGAGCTGGCCGGTGCGCTCGAAGTCCACGTCGAGCCCGTTGTCCGCGATGAACTGCTCCATCGCGTCGAGGTTCTCGTAGCCGAGGCGAGCGAGCACGCCGGTCTCCTCGGGCCAGCGTGCCTCAGCGTTCGGCTCACCGTGAGTGATGCTCGCCTCGCAGAAGCCGCCGTTGCGGCCTGATGCCGCCCAGCCAACGCGCTTCGCCTCGAGCAGGATCACCCGTCGTTCGGGGTGCTCCGTCTTCAGCTTGATCGCGGTCCAGAGGCCGGCGTAGCCGCCGCCCACCACAGCATCGTCCACGCGCGTATCGCCCGCGAGCGCGGGGTAGCGCGCTGCGGTGTCGGCAACGTCGTCGATCCAGAAGCAGGAGAGCTTCGTGTCGGCAAGCGAGTCTTCGACGATCTTCGCTGCCGGTCGGTTCGTTTCAAAAATGGTCTGGTGCATGGGGTCCTCGTCTTCGATGTCCGAGACGATCCTTGCACAGAATCACGCGAATGTAAATGACATTGACATTCGCGTTTACACGTGGTGACTCCTCTTTTCAGGAGCCGCCACGCGCCGCCCGTTACTCAGCCGGCGGCTTCATGATGGCGCCCGTGGCGAGCCCCATCGCGAGCCCGGCGGGGAGCCACAGCCAGAACTGGGTGAGCGCGCCCAGGACGACGCCCATGATGGCGCCCATCACGATGCCGACAATGATCTGCTTGCGCCGCGCCTCAGGCGACGGCTGCGAGCCCTTCTGTGAGCCCTGCTTCTTGCCCGCCCCGCGCTCATTCCGGTTCTTATTGGGCTTCGCTCGGTTGCTCATGAGTCCAGGGTACGCGCCGCCGCCTGATCATCGGCGTCGAGTTCCACAAGTGCAGCGATCACGGCAGCATCGGCCTGTTTCGCGCGGGCGATCTGCACGAGCTTGCCCGTCGCGCGCGCAATCTTTGCGGGGCTCGCGGACGGGCTGGCCCCGGCCGCCCGCAGCACGGGATCGAGCGCATCGAGGTGCGGTTCCACTCCGCCTGGGAGGAGCTCTGCCTCCCACTCCCGCCAGGCGCGCCGCACCCCGTCGGCGAGGTCGGTCGCGCGCACGCGGTCGTCAGCGAGCTCGATGAGCGCGCGGCCCTGGACATCCCGCAGCACAACAACGGTGCGCTCGGTGAGCAGTTCGGCGCGCGGCCGCACGGATCCCGCGGCCACGCCGATCCGCGCGGCGAGCTCTGCGAGCAACCCCGCGGGCAGTTGCGTCTCGAGGGGCCAGTGCTGTTCGCGCACGCCGCCCGGCTCGCGTCGCTTCACGTGCCACCCTGCGTCAGTGCCGCCCTCGCGCACGCGCACGGCAATGCCAGCCCGTGCGAGGTCCTCGTCAGGCGTGTCGTAGTAGCGCGCGACGAGCTCGAAGGTTTCGGGCGCGTCCGCGGCAAAGCCCGCTGCCGCGAACTCCTCCGCGCTCGGCAGCGGTGCCCCGACCGCGATCTCGTACTTGCGCTCGATCTCGAGCGACTCGGTTCCCGGCTGTGTCGTCACGCCGACAGCTTACGGGGTCGCCGGCTCGTCCTGCGGCGGGGCAGCGGGCCCGTGCCCGCCGGAGAGCCACACAATTCCGGCTCCCGCGGCGACCACCAGGATGATGCCGACGAGCGCGATGGGGGTGAGCATCTGGTCCAGGAACAGCGCGCCGAGAATCGTGCCCACAACAGGATCGAACGCAAAGAAGACGCCGAGCACACGCGCCGAGGTGAGTCGGCCCGCGATCGTGTCGACCGTGAACGCGAGCGCGGTGCCGAGCAGCGCGGACGCAAGCAGTGGAATGAGGTGCTCCACGCGCACGAGCGGCACCACGGGCGCGGAGAATGGCAGTGTGAGGATCGCCGCGACGGTCACCGACAGCGCGACGCTCGGCAGGCCACCGTCGGACTGTCCCACGCGCGCTGCGAGCAGCGTGTAGAGCCCAAACGCGGCGCCCGCGAGCCCGGCGAACATGAGGCCGAGCGGGTCGAGCGCGCCGCCGAAGCCCGCGATCAGCGCGACACCGAGCAGCGCCACGACGGCGAGCAGCCCCTCGCGCGCACGGCGGGAGGCCGCGAGCGCGACGAGGCAGGGGCCAAGGAAGTCAATTGTGGTCGCGATGCCGAGCGGCAGGCGAGCGAACGCGAGGTACAGGAACGCATTCATCGCGGCCATGGCAACGCCGTAGAGCACGATTCCGCTCCACTCGCGGCGGGTGCGCCCACGCAGCCGCGGGCGGAAGATGATGAGCAGGATCACGGCGGCGAGCAGCATGCGCAGTGCGCTCGTGCCGAGCACGCCAAATGCAGGGAACAGCCCCACCGCGATTACGGCGGAGAACTGCATACCAAGGGATCCGATCAGCACGAGGAGCATGGCGCGGATCGTTGCGCTGCGTCCGAAGTGCTGGGGCGTCGACACTGAGCTCATCAGACCAACTCTAGTGCCGGTTACACTGGCCGGGTGACGGTGGACGATCGGGAGAGCGGGGCAACAGCGCGCGCTGTTGCAGCGTGCATGGAGACCGCTGCCGCACTCACTCAGGCTGGCGTCGAAGCTGAGTATCTCGCCGTGCTCGAGCCGCCCCGGCGCGTGCTCCTCTGGACTCGGCCCGCTCGCATGCGCTCACTCGGCCGCGTGTGGCGCGTGGGCACCCTGCTCCTCGGTACTGACGGCACGCTCTACGCCGCCGGTCGCGCGACCCGGGCAGCCGAGCGCGGTCGCCCGGGCTACCAGTCGTTGTCCCGCGAGGAGCGCCGCGAGATCGCCGCGGCGGCGCTGCGGGGCGGCTTCGAGAGCGGTGCGCCCGTGAACTTTGATGCCGTCGCGATCCCGCTCGGCGATGCGGACGCGCTCGCAGCGCTTGAGGCAGAGAACTCGGCGCTGCCGCTCGGCCTCGCGGACGGCGAGGTGCGCGTGCGGTGGCGGGCCGGCGCACCGCTGTCCGGAGCGCAGACGCTTGCTGCGTTTCTTGCCGATCGCGCCGCGCTGCTGCGCTCCCCCGAGCCGAATTAACGGCGCTCGCCAGCGACCCGCACGGCGGCTCCTGCCAGAAAATAGCGGCGCCTGCCAGAAAACAACTGTGCCGGCCGCGTGTGATGGGGGATGCGGCCGACACAGTTCAGGGGGATCTGCTCAAGACACACGATCGAATGGGGGAATGATTGCGGTCTGGGGATCGAGCAGTTCGTGTCGCACGGATTGGGGGATCCGCGCTCCACCGGGGGTTGGTGGTCCTTTTAGAGTAGGCCCGCGAGCGGCGCCCGTAGCCCCGAACGCGGCGTTCTCCGTAGCCCGGATTCGAAAACTCCGTGTTGCGTAGAGGGCACTGGGTAGCGTTGTCGGTGTTTCTGTGCCGAATGCCGCGTCGCGCTGCGTTAAGGCTGAGTGGTCGGCTCGGAAGCGGTCGACAGATTGGGCTCGCTGCCCGGTTTCCGAAACGCGGCGCGCATGTGGTCGCTCGTCAGGAAATCAGCGATGCCGATCATGATGAGGCTGAACACGATCTGCTCCGTGATCATCCAGAGCGGGTAGAGGCCGGGGATCGCCGCCATGACCAAGGTGATCACGGGAAAGATCTGCGCGAAGAGCCGCAGCCGCTGGTACGCCCAGCGCCAGCCGAGCGAGGCGCGCCACGTGAAGTAGCAGAGCGTCACGGTCATTCCGAGCACCACGACGGTGCGCATCCACACCGCGAACGGCACTGCACCACCCGACCCGGCGATCACGACAGCCACCACGACCGCGCCGAGCCCGAGCAGCACCTCCACCCCAAGGAGCGCCCAGATCCATCCAAAGGCGCGGCGGGTGCGCGGATGATCCCGATCCGCGACGGGGATCCGCTCACCCGCGGCCCGCCCGCCCGCGAGCCGATCGATGCGCAGGAGGAGCTGTTCCCATTTCATAGCGCCAGCGTACGTCTGCACTCATCTCGATGTCACCCGAAAACCGCATGATCGGGGCAAAGATCAATCAAAAGGCGGAGCCACGGGTGCAGACGGCTCGGATAGTGTGGGGCCAGAACCCCACGGGGACGGAGGAGACTGGCATGAGCATTGTGAACGCGCCACTCCCCCACGCGGCCCCGGGCACCGCCCCGCGCCCCGCGGTGCGCGCGATGCAGATCGGCCAGCACGTGATCGCCGCGGCGCTGACCACGATTGGCGTGATCCGCGCGATCGGCGACGGGGTCGCGATCCCGGTCGCGCTGATCTGCGGCCTCGCGATCCTCGCCTGGCACACCGCGGGCACGCTGCTGCCCTCGCGCGTGCGCGGCACGGGCGTGGTCGCGTGGTGGCTCGTCGGCCTCGCCGTGATCTGGGTCGTCGCGGTCGCGGTCTCCGCAGAGTTCGTGTGGCTCGCCTTTCTCCTCTGGCTGCTCGCCGGGCACCTCCTCCCCGGCCGGTGGGCGCTGCTCTTCTCGGCACTCGTGTACGCGGTGGTCGTGGGCGGCCCGCTCGTGCACCACGGCGCCACGAGCTACGCGAACGTGTTTGGCCCCCTCATCGGCGGTATCTTCGCGCTGGGCATCTCACGCGGCTACCTTGAACTGCTGCGTGATGCCGCCGAGCGCGAGCGCCTTGTCGCCTCGCTCACGCGCGCGCAACAGGAGATGGCGGAGCTGCAGGACGAGCTCGCGGTCGCGCAGCGCCACTCCGGCGCCGTCGCTGAGCGCACGCGCCTCGCGCGCGATATTCACGACACTGTCGCGCAATCGCTCTCGTCCATCCGCTTGCTCGCGCACGCGGAGCGTGAACCCGCGACGCCCGACGATGCCCTGCGCACCCTCGCCCGCATCGAGGATCTGGCCGGCGACAGTCTGGGGGACGTGCGCCGAATCATCGCGGCGCTCTCGCCCGCCGAGCTCGACGAGGGCGCGCTCGGTGCGGCGCTCGGTCGTTTGCTCGCTGCGTTCGAGGACGAGACCGGCGTGCGCACCGAATTGCACGTCGACGATTCACTCCCACAGCTCGGCGCCGCCGCGGAGGTCGCTCTGCTGCGCACCGCGCAGTCCGCGCTCGCGAACGTTCGCCTCCACGCGGAGGCCTCGCGTGCCGTGCTCAGCCTGATCGACGCGGGCGATGCGGTGCGCCTCGACCTCATCGACGATGGGCGTGGCTTTGACGCGGCGAGCTGGGAACGCGCGGGCGCCGGCGGCTCAAGCTATGGCCTGCGCTTCATGCGCGATCGCCTGCGCGAGCTCGGCGGTGGGCTCGAGGTCGAGAGCGCGCCCGGCGACGGCACCGCGCTCTCGGCGTACCTCCCGCTCACCGCTGCCCCGATCCCACGCCCCGATTCCGCCGCAGCGCCGACCGCTACCGCGCCTGCCCCGGCAGAGGAGCCCCGATGACCGTCACCGTTCTGCTCGTCGACGACCACCCCGTCGTGCGCACCGGGCTGCGCGCTGTGCTTGACGCCGATCCGCGCATCCAGGTGGTGGGCGAGGCGGCCACGGGGGAAGAGGCCATCACACTCGCGGCGCACCTGTCCCCTGCCGTGGTGCTGTGCGACCTGCGGCTCGGCGATGGGCTCGACGGGATCGGCGTCACCGCCGAACTGAGGCGGCTCGATCCCGCGCCCGCGGTGCTCATCCTCACCACGTTTGACCGCGATGCCGAGATCCTTGGCGCGATCGAGGCCGGCGCGGCCGGCTACCTCCTGAAGGACATGCCGCCCGAGGCGATCATCGACGCCGTGCAGCGCACCGCGGCCGGCGAAACGGTGCTCGCGCCGAGCCTCGCGTCGCGCGTGGTCCAGGGAATGCGCAACCCGCTGCCGAAGCTCACCGCACGCGAGCTCGAGGTGCTGAAATTGCTCGTCACCGGTGCCACCAACCGCGAAATGGCTCGCGCACTGTTCGTCACCGAGGCCACCGTGAAGAGCCACCTCGCGCACATTTTCACGAAGCTCGACGTCGAGACTCGGGCGCGCGCAATCCACGTGGCGCAGGAGACCGGGCTCGTCTAGCCGCCGCCCGGCGCGGGTGCCGCTCGGCGCGGGTGCCGCCAGAACCGCCCAGCAAACCCTGCTAGCATCGCTCACCGTCTGGGCGCTCGGCCCCGATCCAGATCTGATGGGAGCATGATGCGCGCACACACGCACCGCGTTCCCCTGGCGCTGCTGCTCGCGTTTGCGGTGCTGCTGCCGGCGTTCTGGATGATCGACCTCGCGCAGGCGGACGCCGCCCACTCGGGTGCCACCCCGGTACAGGCCACCGAGCAGATTGAGGCGCCGCGCGTGCCCTCCCCGCGCCCTGAGGCGACGCCGCAGAGCGCACCGAGCATCGCGCCACCGAGCGATCGCCCCGAGCTCATCGAGAGCAAGGATGTGGCACTTGCGCTCACGCAGCCTGCGGAGGCGAGCACCCTGTACCTGACCATGGTGCGTGCGCCCGGCGCGGACGAGCCTGCTCCAGATGGGGCAGCGTCGCACGTGCTGCCGCTCTCGCACGCGGGTGCCTCGCTCCCGGCGGTTGACGTTCCGCTCCCGACGCTCTCACGCGGCGAGACCCAGCGCCTCTCGCGACTGCTGATGCCACTCACCCCCACGCTCGAGGTGCCCACTACCCCGCCGTTGCTCTGCGTCTGAGCACCGCCCCTCGCACGGACACGCACGCCCACTGAGGGTGCGCCACGCAGGCTTCGCTTCGACGCGCGGTGACTCACGATGGCCCGGCTCTGCCGCGCCGCGATCGCAGCTCACCCCACACGGACGGAACCTCCATGCACGATCCCTATTTCGCTACCGCCGACGCAGCCCAGCCGAGACGTCGCTGGTCTCGCCGGCGTCGCCTCATCACCACGATTGCCGCGAGCCTCGTGCTCGTGCTCGGCGCGGGCGCCGCCGTGGCAGCGCTCATCTTCAAGAACTTCACCGACAGCATCGTGCGCTCGGACTTCGCGCTTCCGCTCGTCGAACAGCCCGAAGAAGACACGAGCGAGCAGAACATCCTCATCATGGGCATGGACTCGCGGGTCGATCAGAACGGCGAGCCACTGTCCGATGAAATCTACGAAGCGCTCCACGCCGGCAACGCGGATGATGGCGGATACAACGCAAACGTGCTCATGCTGCTGCACATCCCCGAGGATCGATCGCAGACCAGCGTGATCTCGATCCCGCGCGACGACTATGTCGAGCTGGTGGGGGCCCCGCTCGGGGTGACGCACTCGAAGATCAAGGAGGCGTACGGGCTCGCGATGCAGGAGCGCATGAACGAGATTGCCTACTCGGATGAGGAGTTCTCGGACGAGGAGGCGTACCAGGATGCGCGCCGCGCCGGTCGGCAGGCGCAGATCGAGACGGTGTCGCACTTCCTCGGCGATGTGCGCATCGACCATTTCGTTGAGATGACCATGGGTGGCTTCTACTACGTTGCCGAGGCCGTCGCCCCCGTGACGGTCTGCCTGAACCAGGCGACCGAAGACAGCTACTCGGGCGCCCAGTTCACGGCCGGAGTGCAGGAGCTCGACGCCGAGCAGGCGATGAGCTTCGTGCGGCAGCGGCGAGACACCGGATTCGACGGACCGTTCCTCACTGATTTGGATCGCTCACGCCGACAGCAGGCCTTCCTCTCAAGCCTCGCGACGAACCTGAAGCAGCGCAGCACGCTCACGAACCCGAAGACCGTGCTCGCGCTCGCCGATGTCACGCAGCATCACGTCGCTCTCGACTCCGATTTCGACATCCTCGCCTTCGTGCGCACCGCGTTCGAAGCGTCGAAGAGCGGCGCCCGGTTCGTCACGCTGCCGATCCTCGGGTTTGAGACGATCGATGGTGCCTCGGTCAACACGGTCGATATTGACGAGGTGCAGAGCGTCGTCGCTGCCGTGCTCGACGGCTCCTACTTCGAGCCCGAGGTCGCCGCGGACAATCCCGATGCGCTGGCCGGCGACAAGCCAATCACCGACGGGGATCTGGACGAGACGGACGAGCCGAACCAGCTCGCCGAGGATGAGGCTCCCGCACAGGTACCCAGTGGCCGAGGCGCAGCGGGCGAACCCCTCGCGGTGTACGACTCGTGGGACGAACCGATCCTCGCCGGCTCGCTTCCCTGTGTGAACTAGGGGCACCATGCTTGCCCGCCGTACGCAGCGTGTCGTTCTCCCCGCGGACCCCAGGTCCCGACGGTCGCTCGTGCCGCCGGGACCCGGGCCGCTGAGAAAGCTTGCGCTCACGCTCATCGGGGTGGTGCAGTTTCTCACCCTGACCGGGGTGGTGATGGTGCAGTCGGCAAGTCAGGTCACCGCAATCGCAGGCGGGCAGAACCCCATTTCCGGGTTTGTTCGGCAGGGGTCGTACGCGTTGATCGGGCTCGCCCTCTTCGTCGTGCTCAGCCGAGTCCCCACCGTCGTGCTGCGCCGGCGGGCCTGGTGGCTGCTGGGAGCCGGGTTCACCCTGCAGCTACTCGTGTACACGCCGCTCGGGTACGAGGCCGGCGGCAACCGCAACTGGTTGCGTCTCGGCCCGATCTCCGCCCAGCCAGCGGAATTCATGAAGTTCGTGCTGCTCGTGTGGGTGGCCACCGTGCTCGCCGCCAAGCTCCCGCTCCTCGGGCGCTGGTGGCACGTGGTCATTCCGATCCTGCCGGTGGTCGCGCTGTCGATGTTCATCAACGTGCTGGGCGGAGATCTTGGCACGCTCATGATCATCACGGCGCTTGTGTTCGGCTGTCTGTTCTTCTCCGGCGTGCGGTTGAGGTTCCTCGCGGGCATCGCCGCCCTTGCCGCGGCCGGGATCGCCGTGATGACACTCATCAAGCCGAACCGGGTGGTGCGCATCATCCACTTCATCGAGATCGACTGTCTCTCGGATACGGAGCACGCTCAGGGGGTGTGCTGGCAGTCGCTGAACGGGTTCTGGGCGCTCGCCCGAGGCGGGGTGTTCGGGGCGGGCGTCGGCAATTCAACGGCGAAGTGGTCGTGGCTCCCCGAGGCGGAGACCGATTTCATCTTCGCCATCATTGGCGAGGAGCTGGGCGCGGTGGGCGCAGGCGTCATCCTGCTCGCGTTCGTCACGCTGGTGGCGGTGCTCATTGCACTCATGGGGCACTGCCGCGACCCGTTCGCGGTCGCTGTCCTCGGCGGCGCTGCAGCGTGGATCACGGCACAGATGGCGGTGAATGTCGCCGTGGTGCTCGGCTTCATCCCCGTGCTCGGGGTGCCACTCCCCTTCGTATCTGCGGGCGGCACGTCGCTCATCTCGACGCTCATGGCGATGGGCGTGGTGCTCGCCTGCGTGCGCGAACAGGGCGAGGCGAACAGCGCTCCTTTGCGCAGACCGAACTAACTCTCAGCTACCCAGCTGGCACCGCCCATTCCCAGGTCCACGAACCAGTGCTTCCAGCGTAGGCAGGCTGCGCGACAAGGGTGCCCTCAGGGTCCGCGACATCGAGGACGACGCTCCCGGTGACGCTCTCGCCAGGCCCAATGTAGTGGGGCAATTGTTCACCTGCAGCGAGGCACATGTACCCATTGCCGTCCTGTCCGGGGTCCGCGTTGGCCGTAGTCCCGTCGGGACGAATCCATTTCCAGAACGCGAAGCCGAATTCTCCCTGCGCTTCCGACGAAGTCGCCACTTCAAAGTCCAGTTTTACGAAGTGGCCGTTCTTTGAGGGTTGAGGATACTCCCCGGTGCATTCAGGGTCGACCGTGATTCCGGTGACCAGGAACTCCACTTCGAGCGGCTCACTATCCCCGATACCACCACGTTCGCCTACCCGCTTAATGAGGTTTCCGCGTTTACTCACCGCCGGGGAAGGAGTTTGTTCTTCTTCAACGGGCCCCGTGGTCGGCGTCGCATCAGTCTCCTGCGAGGAGTCTGACTTCGCGGTCTCATGTCCTGCCGAGGATTGGGCCGTTGTCCCAAGCATGACACCGGCGCTGCCTCCGAGCACCAACCCGCTGACCGCAGCGACACTGATCAAGGAGACGAGCTTTGCTGTCGAGTGTCCCCCAGCAGCGCGATTCGAGGTATGGTCGACGGCGCGATCACCCCCGCCAGAAAGTCCATTCTGCATATTGTTGTATCTGCTTTCTCGTCGTCAGCGTGGGTAAGGCAACCACCCAGAAACAGTTTCCCGGGAACTCGCAGCACTCGACACAGACAAGGGACAGCGAACTCCTAACCGGAAGAGGCTATCACTCTCACTGCAATCCCAACTCGCGTTCGCGCGCGACATGAGCCAGCCCCTCAACCTGATTCCCGAAACGGGCATCCCCCTGGGCGAGACCCGCTTCCTTCTCCTTGCTCGGAGATAGGAGCTTCTAGCCCAGTTTCCGCTTTGGGAAGAGGAAAGACGGGGATGCGTGGTAAGAGTTCTAGGGTCACACCTCTACCCCAAGGATCGTTGGGGAGTGATATTGAGAGATCTCTCTCGTGAAGCACTTGAAGAGGCCTGGGCACAAAAGCAACGCGTCACACGAAATACCGTTCAGATGTTTTGTGCCCTGGAGAGGAATCGAACCTCCGACACCTTCTTTAGGAGAGAAGTGCTCTATCCACTGAGCTACCAGGGCGGAGCCGCGCGTAGGCGACCTTTGGGAGTCTAGCGCACGTCAGATACCCCGCATCGCGCGCACAGGACCCAACAGAAACCGGCGCAGAAAACGCAGAGCGGGCGAGGTCGAAACCCCGCCCGCTCTGAAAAGCTCTCTTAGCCGAGACGAATGACGTCCGGCGTTGCGCTCGGCGACGCGTAGCCCGCGACCACCGTCTGGTTGCCCTGCCAGCCACCGTGCACGGCCTGGCCGTTGCCGATGTAGACGGCCACGTGGGGGGCGCCCGGCCAGATCAGGATGTCGCCGGGGGCGTAGTTGCCATCGGTGACGGGGGTGCCGTAGCGGTAGAAGTCCGAGACACCGTGGTCGTAGCCACCCTGGTCGCGACGCTCGGTGAGCCCAATGGCCGCGAGCGCGTTCTGGACGAGGTCGGTGCAGTCCTGCGAGACACCCACCTGCGCGAGCGCGGCAGCCACGAGGCCCTGCGCGCCCTTGCCTGCGGGAACGTCTGCCGAGCTCTTGCCCTCAGCGGGGGCAGCTGCACCCGTGGTGCTCGTGCCGTTCAGCGTTGCAGCCTGCTCTTCAGCAGCCTTCTTCGCGTCAGCTTCAGCCTTCTTCTCGGCTTCCTTGTCCTTGCGCTCCTGCTCAAGGATTGCGGCGCCAATCTCGCCATCAAGCGCGACGACGGGCGAAATCTGCGCGGCGACCTCGGGCGTATCGAGGTTCTGCTGCAGCGCGATGTCTGCATCGGGCTGGCCCTCGACCTCGGGCGCAAGGGCGTAGGCGGGGAGCCCGAAGGTTCCCACCAGGCCCAGGCTCAGGACTGCTGCTCCGACCATCTGGCCGACGCGCTTTGCCCGCGCCCGCGTGGGACGGGCAGCGTTGTCCGAAACCGCGACCTCAGTACTGGGGTTGTGATTCACGAGAATAATCTGCCTTCACCTTGTGGGTTGTACATCTGGGGCGCCTCGTACGAGACGCGACCGTTCAAGAGTAACGGATGATCACGGGAATGTCACGCTCAGGTCACGAACCCGCCACAAGCCGCGTCATTTCAACAGTTCCAGGCGCCAGCGCGGCCTGGAACTCGTTCGACCCCGAACGAAATTCCCAGGCCACGCGTAGCGCAACTCAGCTGTTTAGATGACGCCTTGCTCAAGCATTGCCTGCGCAACGCGCACAAACGCGGCCGAGTTCGCCCCGAGCACGTAGTCACCGGGCTTGCCGTAGCGCTCCGAGGCGTCGTACGTCGCCTCGTGGACGTCGCGCATGATGCCGTGCAAACGGGACTCGCTCTTGTCTCGATCCCACCGGGATCGAGCAGCGTTCTGGCTCATCTCGAGCGCGGAGGTTGCGACGCCACCGGCGTTGGCCGCCTTCCCCGGCGCAAACAGCACGCCGGCCCCCTGGAACGCCTCGACCGCGTCGGGGGTGGTCGGCATGTTCGCACCCTCCGTGACGGCGCGAACCCCGTTTGAGATCAGCGTGCGCGCGTGCGCACCAGTGAGCTCGTTCTGCGTGGCGCACGGGAAGGCAAGCTCCGCGGGGACATCCCACACCGAGCCGCCCGCAACATAGTGCGACCCCGGTCGACGCTCCGCATACTCGGAGATGCGCGCACGCTCCACGCCCTTGACCTGCTTCAGCAGATCCAGATCAATTCCTGCCTCATCGACGATGTAGCCGCTTGAGTCGGAGGCGGTGATCGCCTTGCCACCGAGCTGCTCGACCTTCTCAATCGCGTACGTTGCGACGTTGCCGGATCCGGAGACAACAGCGCGGTAGCCCTCGATGCCCTGGCTGGCCCGCGCGAGCATCTCCTCCGCAAAGAACACGGCGCCGTACCCTGTGGCCTCGGTGCGCACCTCGGCGCCACCCCAGCCGACGCCTTTGCCGGTGAGCACGCCCGCCTCGTAGCGCTGCGTAATGCGACGGTACTGGCCAAACATGAACCCGATCTCGCGGGCTCCCACACCGATGTCGCCTGCGGGGATGTCTGTGTGCTCGCCGATGTGGTGGACCAGCTCGGTCATGAAGCTCTGGCAGAAGCGCATGACCTCGGCGTCGCTCTTCCCGGTCGGATCAAAGTCCGACCCGCCCTTGCCGCCACCGATGCGCTGCGAGGTGAGCGCGTTCTTGAAAATCTGCTCGAAGCCGAGGAACTTGATAACCGACAGGTTCACGGAAGGATGGAACCGCAGCCCACCCTTATACGGCCCGAGCGCCGAGTTGAACTGCACGCGGATACCACGGTTCACCTGCACCCGGTTCTGATCGTCCGTCCACGGCACCCGGAAAATGTACTGCCGCTCGGGCTCCACCAGCCGCTCGAGAATGCCGCCCTCGATGAACTCGGGGTGCTCGGCGAGCACCGGCGCGAGTGTGTCCAGCACCTCCCGAACGGCCTGCAGAAATTCCGATTCGCCTGCGCTTCTGCGCTCAACGACTTCGGTTACGTCGCGCACATGCGCTTCGGGGGTGGGCAATGTCACCAGGGACTCCTCTGTCTATCAACTCCATTGTGGGCAGCACGAGGCCGGGCTCCCTCCATTCGGAGGGAGTCACCGCTATTGCGGGGTGCCTCTACTGCGAGACGAAAATGTGCGCGGCGACTTCCAGTGGAAGATCGATCGCTTCATTTGATCCTTCGACCTCGACGTGAACGGTGTCGCCACGTCGCGCGAAGGAAGCATGGTTTCCGGGTGTCACACCCGCGGCCGCGAGCTGCTCAAGCAGTTCGGGATCGACCTGCAGGGGCTCGGCCAGGCGCCGGATCCGCGCACGCAGCACGAGCTCCGGGTCGATCAGCAGGTCACCGAGACCGGTCACACCCGTCTGGAACGAGCCCGCGCGGGTGGAGCCGAGCTCCTCGAGGCCCGGGATCGGGTTCCCGTAGGGCGATTCCGTGGGGTTGCCGAGCATGCCAAGCAGCTTGCGCTCGACGCGCTCGCTCATCACGTGCTCCCAGCGGCACGCTTCCTCGTGCACATAGGCCCACTCGAGGCCAATCACATCGGCGAGGAGCCGCTCCGCGATCCGGTGCTTACGCATCACTCGAACGGCCTTCGTGCGACCCGGCTCCGTGAGCTCGAGGCGACGATCGTCCGTCACAACCACGAGACCGTCGCGCTCCATCCGGCCAACAGTCTGCGAGACGGTGGGGCCCGAGTGACCAAGTCGCTCAGAGATCCGGGCACGAAGCGGGACGATGCCCTCTTCTTCGAGCTCCAGAATCGTGCGAAGGTACATCTCCGTCGTGTCGATCAGATCTGTCATCGCCGTCCTCTCATCAGTCCGGCCACCAGCTTAGGGCATGCGTACCGTGAAACTGCGGTGTACTCCCCCGGTAGAATCTTGCGCATGGCCGACATCTCGATCCCCACAGACCTCTTGCCCGCCGACGGCCGCTTTGGGTGCGGCCCTTCGAAGGTTCGCTCAGAGCAGCTCGATTTCCTCGCATCGCTGCAGCCGCGCGTGCTGGGCACCTCGCACCGCCAGGCTCCCGTGAAGGACCTCGTGGGCAGCGTCCGCTCCGGGCTCGCAGAGCTGTTCAGCGCCCCCGAGGGCTACGAGATCCTGCTTGCGAACGGTGGCGCGACCACGTTCTGGGATTCGGCCGTGCACTCGCTCATCGAGCGCCGCAGCCAGCACCTCGCATTTGGCGAGTTTGGCGCAAAGTTTGGCAAGGCTGCTGCGGCAGCTCCCTTCCTCGAGGCACCCGATGTGCGTAGCTCGGATGCGGGATCCCGCTCGGAGTTCGCGCCCGCCGAGGGCATCGACGTCTACGCGTTCCCACACAACGAGACCTCCACGGGCGTCATGGCGCCGGTGCAGCGCGTTGCTGGCGATGCCGGCGCACTGACGGTCGTTGACGCGACGAGCGCAGCGGGCGGCATCGATTTCGACGCTTCCCAGGCCGACGTGTACTACTTCTCCCCGCAGAAGAACTTCGCATCGGACGGCGGCATCTGGTTCGCGCTTGTTTCGCCCGCCGCGATTGAGCGGATCGAGCGGGTCACCTCCTCGGGCCGCTACATCCCCGAGACGCTGAACCTCGCAGGAGCGATTGAGAACTCGCGGAAGAACCAGACGCTCAACACCCCGGCGCTCGCGCCGCTCGCCATGATGGACGAGCAGCTGCGCTGGATCAATGGCCAGGGTGGCCTGGCCTGGGCCGCGGCTCGCACCGCCGAGTCCTCGGCCGTGCTGTACGACTGGGCCGAGCGCACCGCGGTGGCCACGCCGTTCGTCACGAACCCCGACCACCGCTCGCAGGTGGTCGTCACGATCGACTTCGACGATTCGGTGGATGCCGCGGCGATCTCCGCCGCACTGCGCGCGAACGGCATTGTTGACACGGAGCCCTACCGCAAGCTGGGTCGCAACCAGCTGCGCATCGCCACCTTCACGGCCATCGAGCCCGACGACGTGCGCGCCCTGACCGCATCGATCGACTACGTGCTCGAGCGCCTCAGCTAAGCACTACACCCGCGCGTGCGCGGCATGGCTGTTCTTCAGAGCAGCGGTGCCGCGCACGCGGCATGTTGCCGTGACATATCCGGCGACGCCCAGCACCCCAGCGGCCGACCAGACGGCCCACCAGGGGAAGCCGGGGATCGTGGGCTCGGCCCCTGCCGCGTCAAGATCACGCTGCGGGGTGGGCGTGACGCGCTCCCCGGTGACGAGGATGCGGTGCGTGTTGATCCCGAGCGGGGTGCACGTGATCAGGGTCGCGAGGTCCTTGCCAAATACTGGGTAGAGCGATTCGGTTTCATCGGGCTGCACGACCTTTGTCTCGGCAACGCGGTAGGTCAGTACCTCGCCCCACACCTCGATCGTGAACGTGTCGCCCGGCGTCAACTGGTCAAGGTTGTTGAACAGCTCTGCCTTCGCGAGCCCGCGGTGGCCCGTGAGCACGGTGTGCGTGGTGGGGCCGCCGACAGGAAGCGCGGTGCCTTCGAGGTGCCCAACGCCCTGCTGGAGCACGTCATCACTGGTGCCGTGGTAGATCGGAAGATCAACGTCGATCTTGGGGATCTTGATCCGCGCCATGAGTCCCGACGCGTCGCTCGCGAGTAGCCCGTCGTAGTCTGCACCATCGGTGTCTGAAACGGCTTGGGGGATCCGCTGCCCCGCGGCGACCACCGCCGCGCCAGTCAGTCCCTCGTTGTAGCTACGCGCCGCGGCGAGCTCGGCCGCACGCGTGGTGACGTCCCCCGCGCCAGTGTCGCGGTTGAGGCCCACGATCTCGCGCGAGTACTCGAGTTGCGAGTACCAGGTTGCGATGCTCGGTGCCTGGATCAGCGCGATGCCGGCAAGCGCGAGCAGCGCAACGAAGAGGACCACCGGGCTCGGTCTCCGCCAGCGGCGGACCGAGCCCGGTGGGTGGGGAGAAGGGCCGGTCGACGACCCCGTGTCAGCCGAGGAAGCTGTGGTGTGGTCCTCGGCGAGGGTCTGCTGCGACACAAGGGCTCCTTCTCAGAGGGGCCGGCGGGAGATGGGGAAATCCCCCGCCGGCCCGGTCAGGGACCGGGGCTCAGCCGCAGCCGAGCCCCGGAAGGGGTGTTACTCGGCGCGTGCCGTGCGACGGCGCGAGACGATCAGCCCGGTGCCAGCCGCGGCGATGAGCAGTGCTCCGCCCGCGACCGAGAGCATCAGCGCGCCGGCCGAGCCGGTGAGCGGCAGACCCGGAACCTTCTGCTGCACGTTCTCAACGGTCACGTCAACACCGGCGGTTGCACCGGTCTTCACTGCCACGGGGAAGAGCGCAGCAGCGCCGGTCGGGGTGACGTAGCCCGCGGGAGCCGCGGTCTCCTTGAGCACGTAGCAGCGCTGCGCAGCGTTCTTCGTGTCGTTCTCGCTGTCGCTCACGAAGAGGCCAGGCACGGTCACCTGGCCGGTGCTGCCCGTCGTGAACTCGCTCGCGCCGCTCACCTGCAGGGCCGAACCGGTGGGGGTCGCGTTCGTGCAGTCAGCCGCGTAGGGATCGCTTGCCGCGTATACCTCGAACTTGGCGCCGGCGAGCGTCGCCTTGCTCTTCGCGTCCACCTTCTTGACGACAACGTCGCCCCAGTTCGTGGTCACCTTGTTGGTGGTGTACTTCTTGCCGTTCACGGAGTCGAACGCGGTGTTCTCAATCACGCCGGTACCGAGCGTGGTCACCGTTGCCTGGAACGTCACCACGATCTCCTTGCCCGCGAGGCTCCGGAGGTAGTCGAGGCCGGGCGCCGAGGTGAAGGAGAGCGTCACGGTCTGGCCGGAGGCGGCAATTCCGAAGTTCGCCGCGGTCACCGGGGTGCCGTCAACGGTGATGCTCTTGATGCCCACGCCGATACCGTTCGCGGCGGGAGACGGGGTGAGTCGTGCGTCGAGCGTATCCGCGATATCGAAGCTCGCGAACGTGCGGCCTGCGGCGAGCGCGGGCACCTTCACGGTCACGGGGAACTCGACCGTGCTGCCGAGGCCAAGGCCCTGCTGAGCGTTGATCGTCTTCGAGACGCTCGTGACGCCGTTCTTTGGGTACACGTGCACGTCAGTGAGCCAGGTGCCCTCGAAGGGATACGGCACGGTGACGATGAACGGAGCGGCGCGGTCAACGACCTGCGCGGGAGCATCCGTCTCACACACCACGTAGACGCCCACGTCGGTGGGGATCGTCGCGGTGCCGTCGGCCCCGGTGACCGCGGGAGCGAGTGGGGTACCCAGCTCGTAGCCGCTCGGCGCCGTGCAGTCGGCACCGGCGGTGAGGTCGGCAAGCTGATCCCACGCGGCGGGATCGTTCAGGTCGATCGCGGCGCCGCCCTTCAGCAGCGGGTACGCCGTGAAGGTGACGTCCTTGATTCCGGGCGTGGGAATGTCAGCGCCCGAGCCGTCCGGGTTCTTCGTCACGGGCGTGGTGCCCGTCTGGTGCTCGTGCTTGTGCACGATGATCGAGCCGCTCGCGTTCGGGTCGATGCCACCGAGCTCCGGGGCAGCGAACGCGGGCGTGGTTGCGCCGACCGCGCCGAGCAGCGCGATAGCGGATACGGCGAGCGCAGCAAGCGCTCGTTTCGGGGTTCCCCCGCGTCCGTTCTGACTCATGGTGGGTGTCCTTCCTGGGTGGTTCATTTCATGTGGGCCTGCGGTGCGGGCCCTGCTGGGCGGGGCCAGTTCTGGCCGCGCCCTGGTCTGTGTGCCGCGCACTATGCGCGGGCTTCCCTGCGTCGGCGGTGTGCCCAACTGAGCGATCCGACGAGCAGTGCGAGGGCGGCGAGGCCTGCGCCGGCGATGTTGAGCGCGTCAGAGCTCACACCTCCGGTCAGCGGGACCTCAAGCGCGGGGGCGGAGACGTTCACGAAGCGGTAGACCTCGTGCTGTCCAATCCCCACCGAGACGGGAGCGCTCTCATCCACTTGGGTCCAGTCGCACCCACCGGGTGCGGTGGTGTCGGGGACGCAGCGCTCGACGCGGTCGAGGAGGTACGCGAGCGGGGTGGCCGGATCGTGCAGTGCCTCAGAGAGCGCGTACTGCTTCGCCGGGGTCACCGCGAAGGTGTTCACCGCGGAGCGCGTGTTTGCGCCCGAGACGGTCTTCGCCTGGCCACCGCCCTGCGGGGCTGCCGTGAGGTCCCAGCCCGCGGGGCTCGCGGTGCCCCCGCTTACCTCTTTCAGGAGCGTGAGCTTCGAGGTGCACGTCACCGTGTTGGTCATCTCGAACGTGTTCGCGCCTGGGGTCAGCGTCGCTTGAGCTGGCACCGACTCGGTCACCGCGACCGAGCCGCGCTTGGTGAGCTGCTGCGAAGTGACCGTGCAGCCGGGCAACTTCGCGGCGTCGATCGTGGTGGTCTCCGCCAGCGTCACGGTGTTGTTCGCGGCGTAGCCTGAGCGCGGGGTCCCCCACTGCTGCGGGGTCGCCCCGGCGCTGGCCGGTCCGGTCAGCGTGAGCTGAGCGCCGAGTCCCTGGGGCAGCGATCCCTCATCGCCCGGGATCCGGTAACGGCCCGTCTCCGTGCCGTTCTCATCAAGCACGCGCCACACCTTGTCCACTTGCACAGTGGCCGACTGGTCGGGAGCCCGGTTGTACACGGTGCAGTTGACGGTCTCGTTCTGCGGCACAGCCACTCGCACGCCGTTCGTCACATCGCTGATGGGGGTGACCGGCTGCTTCGTCACCAGGTTCGTGCAGACGGCGTTCTTCCCGTTGACCGGAACGATCTGATAGCCCGGCTGCTGCGTCTCCGCAATCGTCACCGCACCACTCGTGACGCCGGTCCCGTAGGTGAGCGGGAATGCCACGGTGCCCGTGCCATCGTCTTCGGTCACTCGCGTTGCTGGGTTCGGCAGGGTAACGCCCTGGGCCGGATCCGACACTGCGAAGTTCCAGCCAGCGGGCGCCGGGGTCGCTCCCGTGATCTGCCCCGCGGGTGTGGTGTTCGGCACAATCATCTTCGTGACGGTGAGCTGCCCCTTGCACGCGCCCTGTGCGAGCGCCCGCAGCGTGTTCCCCGCGGTCTGATAGTTGCTCGTCTGGTAGTAGTCGCTGTTCACGGTCTTGCCCGAGATCGCAGCCAGGTTCGCTGCGTTTGCACTCCCTGAGACGCCGGCGCCCACACCGAACGCGATCACGCGGGTGTTCTGTGCTTTGAGCGCGTTCGCCGCAAAGATGCCCTTCTCAAGCTCGACCATGCGGGTGTAATCACCAGGCCCCGATGCGTTCGAGCCCCAGAAGGTGGGCTGGCCGTCGGTGATCACAATGGCGACGTCGTATGGGTTGCTTGCGCGTGCATCAGACGCTGCGACGAGAGCCTGCTCCCAGTTCGTGCCGCCGTTGGCGCCCCAGCTGCTCCACCGAGCCTTGAACGCATCGGCCTGGCTCTGCGTGGCCACCGAGGTCAGCGCCGGGTAGTTTGAGCTGGCCGTCTCGGCCGGGGAACTCGTCGAGAAGGAGAACAGGGACATTCGCGAGGGCGTGCCCACGAGCGCGTCCGCGAACGCACCGGCTGCCGACTTCAGCGCGGGCACGGAGCCCTCCACCGAGCCGGAGAAGTCCATGATTAGCGCAACGTCAATGCCACAGCTCTGCGTGAGTGCCGGGTTCGTCCGGGAGTTCTGCCATACGCCAGCCGAGGCATTTTCGGTGTAGTTGTTGCTGGACGCGATTGCCGAATTGTACATGAAGTCGCTCGTGGAGAGGTAGCTGCTGCCGGAGCGCAGGTTGCTGCCGGTCCGGAAGACGTAGCTGTTGAGTGTCGCTGCACCGTTGCTTCCCGTGCCGAGTGACGCGTTCGTGAACCAGCCGGTTGGCGCGCCGGTACTCGGCTGCACCACCCAGTAGCGCTGATCGCGATTGGCGCCACCGCTTTGGGTGTTCGGCACGTCGAACGTGCACTCACCGTTTGCGTCGGAGACGCAGCGTGCCCAGCCCGCACCGGATCCGCTCACCCCGTCAGGGCGAGTACCGCTCGGGCTCGTGTTGCCGGTGTTCAGCATCAGAGTCACTCCAGCAAGCTTCGAGACACCACCCGTGCTGGTGCGGTCACCACCCACCGACACGATGATCTTTGCCGGGGGGATCGGGGTGCTGGTGAAATCGCCAAAGTTGAAGGTCTGGCCGCCCCAGTTCCCGGTGTTGCCGGATCGCGGGATCTCCTGCCACGCGGTTGAAGCTATTGAGTAGCCAGCGGGAGCGGCGGTCTGCCGAACGCGATACACCGAGCTCGTCGACACGGACGTGCTTGTGGGGTTCGTCGCGGGCGTCAGGAACTTCACCTGGAACTCACCCGCATCGGGATCCCGGTCGAGCCCCGTGCAGGGCGCCGAGGTGCAATCGGTGATCGTGTAGGTGCTCGTCCAGTTGTTATTGCTCTGCCGCGGCCCCTGCAACTCGAAGGTGGCACCTGCGAGCGGTGCACCCGACGGATCCACCGCACGCCAGTACACGTACGGCGCGCTCACACCGGGAGCGTCCGGACCAGCGGCCAGCGGCGTCAACGCCGCGGCTGCGTCCTTCGGCGCGGCCTTCGTTGTCTTCGGCTGCGTTGCCTCGGGAGCAGTCGTTGCCTCCCCATCAGGGGTGGTGGGCGCCTCAGGGGTGGCCGGCTGGGCCGGCGTCGCGGGATCCACGCGCACCGCCTGCACGGGAACGGGCTCCGTGGCGGCATCGGCGCTGCCCGCGGTCACCTCTTCCCACGCACCGGCGGGCTCATCTGCGCCTCCTGGCGCGAGACGCACGAGCAGCGCGTCACCGGCGGCAAGACTCTCCGTGCGGGAGGAATCCTTCGCGTCGCGCAGTTCGCCGAGCGAAAAGACGCCCGGGGCGGGATCCCGATCGAGGCCCGTGTAGTCAGCCTGCCCGGTGTTATCGACCACGCTGGCGACGATGTCACCGTCGCGTGCGTCTGCGCGCTGCACCTCGAAGGTCGCACCAGTCACCGGCTGCTGTGCCGCGTCGACGGCCTGCCACCGCAGGACAGGAGCGGCCGCGGACACCTGATTTGCGCTCCCCTCATTGGCGAGCGCTGGTGCTGCTCCAAGCAGCGCCGTTGCGAGCGCCGCCGCGGACGCGAGCAGCGTCGTGCGCTGGCGTCGTCGATTCGACGTGCGCGTCGCGCGGTGCGCCCCCCGGCGCCCTGCGCGGTGCAGGTCCGTGTACCCCATCGTTTTCCCTTTCCCCCTCAGACAGTGCTGAGTGCGCAAGCGATCACAGCGATCGCATTGCGAGTCCCCACCCACGGGAAACGTTAAGGAAAGTCGAGAAACAGGGGATCCGGGAAAATTACGTATTTTGCGTTTCGGGCGACAAAAAAGAGCGCGGCGGCCCGGAATTCCGGGCCGCCGCGCTCAGCGGTGGGGCTGCTCAGTACGAGCGGTCCGCCCGCTCGTCATCGTCATGATCATCGTCACCATCCGACTCGTCGTCGTCCGCGTCATCGTCATCCGACTCATCGTCCGCAAAGAGTTCGGTGTCGTCGGACTCGTCAGCCCGATCCTCATCGTCATCGTCATCGTCGTCGTCCGCGTCGCCCGAATCGGCACTCGAATCGCCACCGTCGAGATCGTCGATGTCCGCACCGTCAAGATCGTCGTCAAAATCGCTGAAGTCGTTCTCGAGCAGGTCCTCGTCGCCCGCGATCTCGTCTTCGTCGCGCAGCTCATCAGCGGCCGCTTCCGCAGCGGCAGCCTCCTCCGCGGCCTGACGCGCCTGCGTCTCGCGATACTGCGCCAGACGCTCCGACCAGGGCACCCACTCGGGCGCCACGACGGCACCGGCGCCGGGGAGCAGCTCGACCTCAAGAACCGTCACCGGCGCTTCCTCGTCCACCCGCGCCAGGGTCGCAGCCCAGCGCCACCCGGGGTACCCGGGCAGGCGGCACTCGAAGAACAGGGTGAGCACGTGCGCCTCATGCGCCTCGTACCCCTCATCCGCGCCGATCGTCGCCGCATCGGTGATCTCGAGCAGTGCGGCACGCGCCTGCTCACGCGATCCAAGCAGCACGGGATCAGCGACGACCTCGACCGGGGCCTCAACCTCTGCGCTCACCGGCGCTGCCCCGGCCTCAGACATCGAAGTCATCCGCAACGCGACGCAGCATGGTGGCGACCTGACGCGACTGAGCGCGCTCCGGGTACTGCCCGTTCTTCAGTCGTCCGCCCAGGCCGTCAAGCAGCTTCACGAGGTCCTCGATGATGATCGCCATCTCGTCAGCCGACTTCCGGTTGCGCTTCGCAAGCTTGGGGGTATCGAGCACGCGCACCGACAGTGCCTGCGGCCCGCGCCGCCCATCAGCAACGCTGTACTCCACGCGGGTGCCCTGCTGCACCTCGACGCCAGCGGGCAGCACGGACGCGTGCAGGTACACCTGCGCGCCATCCTCGCCCTGGATGAACCCGAAGCCCTTGTCTTCGTCGTAGAACCTGACCTTGCCGTTCGGCATGCCTCGTTCCTTTCCGTCTCGGCGGGCGCTCGTTCCCCGCCCCCGCACACACGTGCTGGGCGGTGCGCGCCCGCATATCCACGCAAGTCTACCGCCCCAGCTTCTTCCCCACGATGAGGTTGAACGCGGTAAAATGGTGCGGATGTCCACTGAACCCAGCACCCCGTCGATTCTCGAGCGGATTCTTGCGTACAGCTCGCTGACGATCATTGCAGCCGCGTTGCTCTCATTCTTCGCGACGCTGATCGTCGGCCTGAACAACCGCGAGGCGATGGCCGAGGGGCTGTGGCCCATCGTGTACGGCATTTCGCTCATCGCACTGCCGATCGGTTTCGTCCTGCTGGTTGTGCTGCTGATCGTCAGCCAGGCTCGCCGCCGCCGCGAGTTCCGCCGGAACGCCCAGGGCTGAGACCGGACTCGCGCCTCATGAGTGGCACCCTCGCGCTCGCCTCCGCCCTCGCGGAGATGGATCGCGACGCCCTGCACGCACTCGTTGCGGCGCGGCGCCCGTACGCGGCCGCCGGGATCACCGATCCGATCGGGCTCGCCGCTGAGCTCTTGCGCGCGGATTCGATCCTGCGCTCGATCCTGCATCTCGAGCGCGCGGATCTTGCGACGCTGCTGCATCTCGATCGGGATCCCGAAGCGCTCTCCCCCACCGCGCTGTCCGACCTCACCGCGCTGGGGCTTACCGGGCTGCAGCAGGGCGCACCCGTTGCCATTCCCGAGGTGACGGATGCACTGGTGTCGGCCCTCGCGGAGGCCGGAGTCACGGCGGCCGAGCTGACCGCCCCGGAGACAGAGACGGCGGCCGTGGGCGTGACTGCGGCTGGGTCAGCAGCTGCGTCTTCGGCCGAGCCCAGCGCGAGCACCGCAACCTGGTACTCCCCCGCGCTCACCGCGGTGGGTCAGTCGGCCGAGGCGCTCCGCGCGCTCACTGCGCGCCCCGCGAAGCTCAATCGCAACGGCACCGTCGCAGTGGCATCTGTGCGACAGCTCGCAGAAGCCACCGGAATCGATGTGTCCGTGGTCACACACGTGCTCAGCGCCCTCGCCACCGCAGGGCTCACCGCCGCGCACACGGACGCGCAGCTCCTCGTTGCGGCCGCCGCGGCCCCGGAGTGGCTCGATCGGGATCACCGCGCGCGCTGGCAGCAGCTCGCCGAGGCGCTCCTCGCCGGGATGCCGCCGGCGCTGCGTCGCACGCTCGCGGAGACGCCCGGCTCGCTCACGGGTGCCCACACCCGGATCTCGCACCGCTTCCCGCTTCTGCCTGCGGCGGAGCGCACGGCGGCCAAGAACTACACCGAGGTCGCCGAACACGTCGGCTGCACCGTGCACGGCGCGCTCTCGGCGCCAGCGCTGGCACTGCTCGCGGGCGACCACGCGGCAGCGGCTGAGTTGATCGCGCAGGACACCCCCGACACCGCTCCCGGCGTCTATGTGCAGCCCGATCTGAGCGTCGTGATCCCCGGCCCGCTCTCCCCGCGTGACGAAGCGCTGCTCGCGGCGTTCTCGGCACCTGAGCAAATCGGCGTCGCATCCACTCGGCGTATCTCGGACACCAGTCTCGGCGAAGCACTCGAGCAGGGCATCACCCCGGAGGATGTGCGCGCGGTGGTGTCGCGGCTCTCGCTCACCGGGGTACCGCAGCCGCTCGAATACCTGCTCACGCATCGGGCCGAGCGCGTCGGAGACCTCATCGTCCACGATCACCACGGCGACGAGGGCCGAACTCGGCTCGCGGTGGCGCGACCCGAGCTCGCGGAGACGCTGCTCGTCGACCGCGCGCTGCAGCACCTGCAGCTGATGCGTGGCCTCCCAACCGCCGACGGCGCTGCCCAGTTGTTCTCGCGACTGCGGCCGGAACACGTGCTCTCGGCACTCGCCGACGCGCGCTATCAGCCGAGCTCGGCCCTCGTCTCGGCAACACCGGCCGCCACGGCCAGCGGTGGCACGGGCACCGAAGCGATCGCGCTGCCTACCTCGGAAACCGCGCCCATCGCCGCGAGCGAGGAAGCGGTTGCTCCGCTCACCGAGGCGCTCACGGCCCTCGTTGACCGAGTGCACACCGCGGCCCGCGCCGAGCCCGGCGCCAGCGAGTTCACGCGTCGGCTCGAGCTGGCCATGCGCGACAAGCGAGCGGTTCGGGTCACCGCAGAGGCACGCGGGCAGACCCACGAGTTCACGCTCCTCCCCGTCTCGGTGTCCGGCGGCAGGCTCCGCGCCACCGACCAGATCGCGGGGGTTGAGCGCACACTGCCCGTCAGCATGATCACCGCTGTCGAGGCCGTCTAGCCGAGCCTCCCCACCGCCTTCACGAGCAACGCGGGTAGAATAGATCCTTATGACTCTCGGCCCACTTATCGTGCAGAGCGACCACACTGTCCTCCTCGAAGTTGCGCACCCCGACGCCGAGGATGCGCGGCACGAGCTCGCCGTGTTCGCGGAGCTTGAACGCGCTCCCGAGCACATCCACACCTACCGCGTGACGCGGCTCGGGCTGTGGAACGCGCGCGCCGCAGGTCACACCACCGAAGAGATTCTCGACACGCTGAACCGGCACGCGAAGTTCCCCGTGCCGAGCGGGGTGGCGAGCGAGATCTCCGACACCATGCGGCGCTACGGTCGGCTGACCATTGAGCGCGACGACGAGGGCGCGCTGGTGCTGCGCTCGGAGGATCCCGCGGTGCTGCGGGAGGTCACGAGCGCAAAGAAGATTGCGCCGCTGCTCGGCAACAAGCTCGACGACCGCACGTACCCTGTCGAGCCGTGGGCCCGGGGCGAGCTGAAGCAGCAGCTCGTGGCGCGCGGCTGGCCTGCCGAGGATCTCGCCGGCTACACGCCGGGTGACCCCTACGACATCGCGCTCGCCGAGGGTGATTGGGAGCTGCGCGATTACCAGGCGAAGGCCGTCGAGGCGTTCCAGAAGGGCGGCTCCGGTGTGGTCGTGCTGCCATGTGGCGCGGGCAAGACGATTGTGGGCGCCGCCTCGATGGCTGCGGTCGGCGCGAAAGCGCTGATCCTCGTCACGAATGCGGTGTCTGCCCGGCAGTGGCGCGACGAGCTGCTGCGACGTACCTCGCTCACTGAGGACGAGATTGGCGAGTACTCGGGCCAGGTCAAGGAGATCAAGCCCATCACCATCGCCACGTACCAGATCCTCACGAGCAAGCGGAAGGGCGAGTACGCCCACCTCTCGCTGCTCGATGCGCAGGATTGGGGCGTGATCGTCTACGACGAGGTGCACTTGCTCCCCGCCCCCGTGTTCAAGCTCACCGCTGACCTGCAGGCGCGCCGCCGACTCGGGCTCACCGCGACGCTCGTGCGCGAGGACGGCCGCGAGGGCGACGTGTTTAGCCTCATCGGCCCGAAGCGGTACGACGCGGCGTGGAAGGACATCGAGGCGCAGGGCTTTATTGCCCCCGCCGCATGCTTCGAGGTACGCGTCGATCTCGGTGAGGCGGAGCGCATGGAGTACGCGATCGCGGAGGATCAGGATCGCTACCGCATCGCGTCAAGCACGCCTGTGAAGGAGCGTGTGGCGCAGCGCATCATCGCGAACCACCCCGGCGAGAGCATCCTCGTCATCGGGCAGTACATCGACCAGTTGGAGTCGATGGCGGAGGCATTGAACGCCCCGCTCATTACCGGGCAGACCCCCGTCGACGAGCGCGAGGAGCTGTTCGGCCTGTTCCGCACGGGCGCCGTGAAGATCCTCGTGGTGTCGAAGGTGGCGAACTTCTCCGTAGATCTCCCGGATGCGTCCGTGGCGATCCAGATCTCGGGCTCGTTCGGCTCCCGCCAGGAGGAGGCCCAGCGTCTCGGTCGTCTGCTGCGGCCGAAGTCGAACGGTGCCACCGCGTCGTTCTACACGCTCATCACTCGCGACACCGTGGATCAGGACTTCGCGCAGAACCGCCAGCGCTTTCTTGCGGAGCAGGGCTACGCGTACACGATCATGGATGAGGCGCAGCTGGCCGAGGCCTAACGCGCCACGCGGCCGCTCGCCCGGCGCTACACCTGCGCGGTGAGCACCCAGAGCACGCGCGCTCGCTCGGTCTCGGAGGGGTTGCGCCACAGGTGTGCGTGGCGCGCGTTGAAGCTCATCGCGTCGCCCTCGCCGAGCAGAAAGGTCTCCGCCTCGATCTGCATTTCGAGTGTGCCCGCGAGCACCACGACGAACTCTCGGTCGACGGGCAGGCGGTATGGCTCGGGCTCGAAGCCGCCGCCGGGTTCTACCCATGTCTCAATGATCTGCGTGTCGCTCTGACCGGGTGGCGAAAGCACCGTGTCGGCAACGCCGTCGCCCATCATCAACGCGGGCTCGCGCCCTTCCGCGCGGTTCACGTAAATCTGCGGCGGGTCAAAGAGCCGCCCCATGGGCATCGTGAGTGCGTCGCAGATCGCGGCAAGTGACGTGACAGAGGCCGAGGTGAGGCCTCGCTCCACTTGCGAGATGAAGCCCTTCGTCAGCCCGGTGAAGTCGGCCACGCTGCTCAGCGTCATGCCGCGCTCCTCCCGCGCAACGCGCAGCCGAAACCCGATCTGTTCGAGCTGCGCCGAGGCCGCTGGCCGCGGCGGCCTCGCCGCGGTGGTGCGTTCGGTCATGGGACTCCCCGACTCCTGCAGTGCGGGGCCGTGTGCCCCACCGTGTGTCTATCCTGCCCGGATTTTCCCGTTGACGAAACCCGAGCCCGGTGTTTAGTATTCCCTCACAGAGTATCGCTTGAGCAAACATCGCGAACAGTGTCGTTCGCAGAGGGGATGGGTCGAATGCGGCTCGGACAGGCCATTAGTGCGCTGCTGACGGAGTACGGCGTCTCACAGATCTTCGGAATTCCCGGCGTGCACACGCTGGAGCTCTTCCGAGACATCGACCAGAGCGGGCTGTCGGTGACGATCCCGCGCCACGAGCAGGGAGCCGGCTTCATGGCCGACGCGTACACGCGGGTGACGGGCACGCCGGGTGTCTGCTACCTGATCACGGGGCCCGGCGTGCTCAATGCGCTGACCCCCATCGCGCAGGCCTGGCACGACTCGATCCCCATGCTGATCATCGGCTCGACCGTCACACGCGCACAGCTCGGCGCCCACCGCGGCACGCTGCACGACACCCCCGACCTTGCCCCCGTGCTCCGGCCATTCACGCTCTTCAGCGAGACCGTCACCGACGCCGCGCGGGTCCCCGAGCTCATTGACGAGGCGTTCCGCCGTTGGGAGACCGAGCGACCACGTCCCGTCTACATCGGCATCCCGCGCGATCTACTTGAGGAGGAGGTGGGAGCGCTGCACCGCCCCGCTGCGGCGAGCGCGGCGACGCTCAGCGATCCCACGCCCGAATTCGACCTCGCGGCAGCGCGTGAGGTGCTCGCCCAGGCCTCGCGCCCCGTGGTCATCGCGGGCGGTGGCGCGCGCCACGATGGGCAGGCGGTGCGCGAGCTCGCAGAGCGGCTTGCTGCGCCCGTAGTACTCACGGGCAACGCGAAGGGGTTGCTTCCCGAGGCGCACCCGCTGAACGTCGGCATCAGCATGCCGTTTCCGCTCACACAAGAACTCGTGTCGGACGCCGATCTCGTCGTCGCCCTCGGCACCGAGCTCTCGGACTTCGAGGTGCTATTCACGGGTTCGGAAGAGCCGAGGCTGGCAGACGTGCTCCGCGTGGACATCGATCCCGACGTGACGCATCCGGACCAGACCCGCCCCACGCTTCCTCTGCGCGTGGGCGAGTTCGCCTCGGCGATGCTTGCGGAACTCACCCCCGCAGATCCCGCTCAGGCTCGGGCCGGTGCCGGGCGTGCAGCCGCCGCGCGCGCTGGCTTCGCCGAGGAGCGAGCGCGGGATCCGCATACGCCGTGGATCGAGGCGATTGCCCGCGCACTGCCCGAGAACGCGATTCTTACCGCCGACTCCGCCCAGGTGGCGTACCAGGCGCACCACTTCCTCCCACTCGATACGCCGGGGCGCTGGCTTGCGCCGTACGGCTACGGCACGCTCGGCCCCGCGCTCCCCATGGCGATCGGTGCGGCGGTGGCGGCACCCGACCGCCCGGTCGTTGCACTGGCCGGCGACGGGAGCTCGCTCTTCACCCTGCCCGAGCTCGCCACCGCACGCGACCTCGGCGCGAACGTCACGATGGCCATCTGGGACAACGGCGGCTATCGGGAGATCGAAGTGTCGTTTGACCGCGCCGAGATCCAGCCCGCCGGGGTGCGCACCACAGCGCACGACCTTGGGGTCATCGCAGAAGGATTTGGGGCACATGTCGCGCGCCCCACGTCCGAAGCCGAACTGGAGGCCGAGCTGCGTGCGGCCACGGCGCACGCCGGCCTATCCGTCATCGTGGTGCGGGCCCCCGCCGCGCACCGCGTCGAAGCCGATTCACTCAACCCGGAGGTGGCCGCATGAGCCTCGACATCCCGTACACGACCAGCGTTGGCGCCGACGGTTCGCCCATCACTGGACAGGTGGACTTCTCGCAGGTTCCGCGCTTCGCGGGGCCCGGCACTTTCGCGGGGCTGCCGTCGCTCGCGAGTGTGGGCGAGGCCCAGGCCGGGGTCATCGGCATTCCGTTCGACTCCGGCGTCACTTTCCGCCCGGGCGCGCGTTTCGGTCCCGAGGGGATTCGTGGGGCGAGCCATCTGATCCGTCCCTACAACGTGGAGCTGGATGCGTTCCCCTTCGCGCAGCACCAGGTGGCGGATGTTGGGAACCTTGCCGTCACGCCGTTCGGCATCGACCGCGCGGTTGAGGCGATGCTCGTCGGGCTTGCCGCAGCGCGCGAGCGCGCGGGAAAACTTGTCATTCTGGGCGGCGATCACACGGTCGCATACCCGGCGATCAAAACGCTCGCCCGACACCACGGCCCCATCTCCGTGCTGCACTTCGATGCGCACATCGACACGTTCGGTCCGTACTTCGGCGCGGCCATGCACCACGGCACGCCCTTCCGCCGCGCGGCCGAGGAAGGACTCCTCGATCCCGAAGGGTGCATGCACGTCGGCATTCGCGGCCCGCTGTATGGCCCACATGATCTCGCGGAGGACCGCGCGGTCGGGTTCCAAACCGTGCACTCGAGCGAGTTCGCTACCACCGGGCTCGGCGGCATCCTCGAGCAGATCACCCGCCGGCTGGGCGATCGCCCCGTGTACGTGTCGGTGGACATTGATGTGCTCGATCCCGCGTTCGCCCCGGGCACCGGCACCCCCGAACCCGGGGGCCTTGCCAGCCGGGAACTCCTCTACCTGCTTCGCGGGCTCGCACCGCTCAACATCGTCGGCGCCGACGTGGTTGAGGTCGCGCCCGCCTACGATCACGCCGACGTCACCTCGCTCGCCGCGGCCCACATCGCGTACGAGTTCCTGTCCCTCTGGGGACGCACCCCCGCCACCCTCGGGTAGTCAGTTCGCTGGCGCCCACCCACCGAAACGGAAGAATCAATGATGACACTCTCCCGCTCTTCTCACCGTTCACTCCCGAGATCGATTTCCGCCGTCGCGATGGTCGGCGCCGCGGGGCTTCTTCTCGCGGCCTGCTCCGGAGGCACCCCTGCTCCTGCCGAAGATCGCGACTTCGGCACCCCCGTGGTCGGCGAAATCGCGCCCGACGTTCTCGCGGGCACCACGCTCACCTACGCCGGCCCCGGCGGCATCTTCCAGGAGGGGCAGGATGAAGCGATCTGGCAGCCCTTCGCGAAAGAGTCGGGCGCAGTCATGCAGATGGACGCGTTCGACGCCGGCAAGCTGAAGGCGATGGTCGATGGCGGCAACGTCTCGTGGGACATCGTCGACACCTCACAGGTCGACACCGCACGCGGCTGCGGCACGCTCTACGAAAAGATCGACCGTTCACTGATCGACACCTCGCAGCTTCCCGAGGGCACGATTACGGATGACTGCATGATCCCGAACGTGATGTACGGCTTTGTGATCGCGTACAACACCGAGGTCTTCGGCGACAACCCGCCGAAGAGCGCCGCCGACTTCTTCGACACCAAGAAGTTCCCCGGCAAGCGCACCGTGCCGCAGACAACCTACGTTGATCCGCAGAACCTCGAGTTTCCGCTGCTCGCTGACGGGGTGGACCTCGACAACCTGAAACCTGAGCACATCGACCAGGCCATCGCGAAGTACGACAGCCTGGGCGACGACATGATTGCGTGGTCGACCGGGGCGCAGGCGCAGCAGCAGCTCGAGAGCGGCGAGGCTGTGATGGGGTACGTCTGGTCCGGCCGTGGCTACGGCGCCGCCGAGGCGGGGGCGCCCATTGCTCCGGTCTGGGACGAATGGCTCGTTGCGATCGACTCGACCGCCATCCCGAAGGGGGCGAAGGATCCCGCAGCCTCGCACGCCGCGATCAACTACTTCCTCGGCGCGAAGCAGCAAGCGGGCATGACCGAGCTCAACTCGATGTCGCCGGTCAACGTGAACGCGAAGCCGCAGGTCGACGATACGCTCGCCGCCTGGCTCGCGAGCTCACGCTTCGAGACGGGACACGTTCCCAACTTCGACTTCTGGGTTGAGAACTACGACGCGATGGCCACCGCCTGGGCGAACTGGGTGACGGGCGCGTAGCGAGCACCCGCTGGCTGGGCGTGTGGGAACCGGGTTTCCCACACGCCCAGTCATTTCCAGCCACTTCATAGCAAACAATCAGAGACTGGGGACATGAACACACAGCCCAAGGGACCCCGGATTCTGATCGTTGACGACGAGCCCAGCATTCGCGAGCTGCTCAGCACGAGCCTCCGTTTCGCAGGGTTCGGTGTGCGCGCTGTCGCAAACGGCGCACAGACCATCTCGGCAGTGCTTGAGGAGGAGCCCGACCTGATCGTGCTCGACGTCATGCTGCCCGATATGAACGGCTTTAGCGTGACCAAGCGACTGCGCTCGGCCGGCTACACCGCGCCCATCATCTTCCTCACCGCGAAGGACGACACTGAGGACAAGATCGAGGGCCTCACCGTTGGCGGCGACGACTACGTCACGAAGCCGTTCAGCCTCGACGAGATCATTGCCCGCATCAAGGCAGTGCTGCGTCGCACCATCCAGGAGGACGAGGACTCGATCCTCACGGTCGGCCCGATCACGATGGATCAGGACACGCACGAGGTGACCGTCGAGGGCTCTTCCGTCGAGCTTTCCCCCACGGAGTTCAAGCTGCTGCGCTACCTCATGCAGAACGCAAACCGCGTGCTCTCGAAGGCGCAGATCCTCGATCATGTGTGGGAGTACGACTTCAACGGCGATGCCGGCATCGTCGAGTCGTACATCTCGTACCTGCGGCGCAAGCTCGATCCGCTGACCGAGGAGTCGCTCATCCAGACGAAGCGCGGTTTCGGGTACATGCTCAAGACTGAAGCCAAGTAGCGTGTCACGCCTGAGCTTCGCTGAGCGGTGGGACGACATCTCACTGCGGGCGAAGATCACCGGCGTCACGGTGTTCATCCTCTTCCTGGGGCTCATCGTGGCCGGCGTCGGGACGCTCTCCGTGCTCCGCCCGATGCTGCTCGCCGATCAGACGAACACACTGAATCAGCTCCGTAAGGACCCGACCACCGCGCTCGGCACCGGGGCGAACGCCTCGAACCTCAGTCGCGCTGACATCCTGTACGCGAACCAGCAGTACTACGTTGCACTGTTTGACGCGGCCGGTGCACTGCAGTACGACAACACCCACAGTCTGGGCGAGTCGTCTGCAGTGCCCGAGCTGCTGTCGCCGCTCACGCTCGAAACCTTGATGGCCGATCCCGGGCAGTTCATCCCGATGACCAGCCCAGATCGCAGCAACTGGCGCGCGGTGGCGGCCCCCGTGCTCATTGACGGTCAGCCAAGCGGAATGCTGCTCATCGCGTCGTCGACCGCGGCCATCAACAAAGTGGTGGCGCGGTACGTCATTGTGTTCTCGGGCTTCGGGATCGCGGTCATCTTGTTGGGGGCCGCACTCACGCGGCTGCTCGTCACGACGACTTTCCTGCCGCTCGCGGAGGTGGAGCAGACCGCGCTCGAGATTGCCCGCGGAGATACCTCGAAGCGCATCATGGTGGCGAGCCCGCACACCGAGGTGGGTCATCTCGGCGAATCGCTCAACGTCATGCTCGACCGCCTCGACGGTTCGCTGGAAGACCAGGCGCGCACCATTGAGCGGATGCGCCGCTTTATCGGTGACGCCAGCCACGAGCTTCGCACCCCGCTCGTTTCCGTGCGCGGTTACGCCGAGCTGTACCGCATGGGCGCGCTGCAAGAAGAGGAGCAGGTCGGACAAGCGATGGAGCGCATCGAGAAGGAAGCGATCCGCATGACCTCGCTCGTTGAGGATCTGCTCGCGCTCGCCCGGCTTGACGAGCGCCGCCCGCTCGCGCTCACCTCGCTGCCGCTCAACCAGCTGGCACGCGACGCCGCACTCGACGCGGGCGCCCAGGCGCCCGACCGTGAGGTGACGGTTGTCGAGGATCCATCGAACCCGTCGGTGATTGGCGACGACCACAAGGTCCGGCAGCTCCTCACCAACCTCATCGGCAACGCGATGCGGCACACGCCGGAGGGCAGCCCGATCGAGATCATCGTCTCGACGCCCGAGGTTTCCGAGGGCGAGCAGCCGGTTGCGCGCTTCGAGATCGCGGACCACGGCGAGGGTGTCCCCGAGCAAATTCGTGAGAAGATCTTCGGCCGCTTCTGGCGCGCGGATTCTTCGCGAAACCGCGAGACTGGGGGCTCCGGCCTCGGGCTCGCGATCGTCCAGTCGATCGTTGAGGCTCACCACGGTCGCGTGAGCGTGCATGACACCCCGGGTGGTGGCGCAACGTTCCGGGTCGATCTCCCCGGTTCGCCCCCGGCTCCCATCACGGGTGAAACCGCGGCTATCCAGACTGCGCCGGCGCCCGTGGACCAAGCGCCCGCAGCCCCTGCGTCGGCCACACAGTCACCGCGCTCTTCGCAGTCACCGAGCTCACCGTCCAACCCGGATGGTGGGAACGGCGGGGACCCCGCGGAGACAACTTCCCAGGCTTAACCTGCCCGGAGCGCGCCCCGTACAGCCTCCGCCGTGAACCGGCCCGCCTCCACTGCCCCTTCCCGCGGAGAAATCTCGAATCTCGGATGTTCTCCGCGGGAAGCACCCGCTCCCCCATTTTTCTCCTGCCTGCTCGGAGCACCAGAGCTTCGACGCCGCGCCGGCACAGCGGCGCCCGTCGCCGGACGTCCCTGCGAGATCGCCATCATGATCCGCCCTTGCACCTCGGTCCACTCATGCTCGATCTGATGCGCGCTCACCCGAATCGTGGCATACCCGTTGGCGGCGAGACGGGTGTCGAGGACGTTGTCATAGTCGCGTTGCTTGCCCACATGGTGCCCGCCGTCCACCTGGACCACCAGCCATCCTTCGACGAGAAAGTCGACGCGCGCGCCCAACAGCCAAGCCTGGGCGACGACGTGGAGCCGTAGGGCGCGCAGGCGACGCAGCACGTAGCTCTCATACCCAGACTCCGAGAACATTGTGCACTCTGCAAGGAGGGCACGCTCGGGGCCACGAAGTGGCAACCGTGCGAGCGCATCCCGTGTGACGACCCTACTGCGCAGCGCCGACTCCCAGATTGCATGCGCGGCCTCGGCAGACTGACACTGGGACGCCAGAACCAGCGCGTTTTCCACCCGATCCATGAGCTGAAAGGGGCGTCTCCGGACGACGGGAACGCCCCAGTGACACACGTGCTCTCCCGGGCGGACGTGCGACTTCGGTGTTGGAGCGGCGACGTGCAGGCGCGTGAGGAGCTCCGGAACCCAGAGCGACTCGCGTTCAATCACCGTCATGCAGCTGAGCAGAACACCATGCACGGCCGCGTGGACGAGATCGGGATCCGCACTAGGCAGTGCAATCCACCCGTGTCGTGGCCTCACCAACTGACCCGCGTGCACGTGCGCCCGGAGCGTATGGACGGAGTGTCCGAGGTCGTGGAGCACGGAGGCTCGCAGAATACCGCCTGCTCGGCGGAGTGTCTCGTGCAATCTCATACCGACGAGTGTGCGCTGCGCCTGCCTCAGGAACGCGGTGAGATCGGGACCGGTGGAGAAATCCACGCCAAACAGGTCTGTGGACGGCCGCTCATCGCCCCCTCTCCCATCATGATTCCCCCTCCCCGCCCCATCTGCAGGAGAATTCCGAAACAACGGGGTCAACGCGGAGGCTTGCTCCGAGATTTGGGATTTCTCCTGAGGGCTGTGAGACACGGGAGAGGCAGGACGCGGAGGCTGGGCGGGTGCGCCGCGCTTCCCACGCCCAAAACGCAGCAGGGGCCGCACCCGAAGGTGCGGCCCCTGCCAGGAAAGCTGGACTTAGAAGTCCATGCCACCGGTCGGGTCACCGGCCGGCGCGGCGCCAGCCGGCTCGGGCTTGTCGGCGACAACGGCCTCGGTGGTGAGGAAGAGACCAGCGATCGATGCAGCGTTCTGCAGCGCCGAGCGGGTCACCTTTGCCGGGTCAAGGATGCCCTGAGCGGCGAGGTCGCCGTACTCGCCGGTCGCGGCGTTCAGGCCGTGGCCGAGGGGCAGGTTCGCAACGCGGTCGACCACAACGCCGGGCTCAAGGCCAGCGTTGAGGGCGATCTGACGCAGCGGCGCCTCAATGGCGGCCTGGACGATCTTCGCGCCCACAGCCTCGCTCTCGCTGAGCTCGAGCGTCTCGAAGACGTCCTTGCCAGCCTGGATCAGCGCGACGCCACCACCGGGGAGGACACCCTCCTCGACGGCTGCCTTCGCGTTGCGGACTGCGTCCTCGATGCGGTGCTTGCGCTCCTTGAGCTCAACCTCGGTCGCAGCGCCAGCCTTGATGACGGCAACGCCACCGGCGAGCTTCGCGAGGCGCTCCTGCAGCTTCTCGCGGTCGTAGTCGCTGTCGGTCGCCTCGATCTCGCGGCGGATCTGGGTCACGCGGCCCTGGATCGCCTCTTCCTCGCCGCCACCCTGGACGATGGTGGTCTCGTCCTTGGTGATGATGACCTTGCGTGCGGTGCCGAGCATGTCGAGCGTCGCGTTCTCGAGCTTGAGGCCGACCTCCTCGGAGATGACCTGGCCACCCGTGAGGATTGCGATGTCCTGCAGCATGGCCTTGCGGCGGTCGCCGAAGCCGGGGGCCTTGACGGCAGCCGACTTGAAGATGCCACGGATCTTGTTGAGCACGAGGGTAGCGAGCGCCTCACCCTCGACGTCCTCAGCAATGATGAGGAGCTGCTTGCCCGACTGGATCACGGGATCAACAACGGGGAGCAGGTCCTTGATGTTCGAGACCTTGCCGTTGACGATGAGGACGTAGGGATCCTCGAAGACTGCCTCCTGGCGGTCTGCATCGGTGACGAAGTAGGCCGACAGGTAGCCCTTGTCGAAGCGCATGCCCTCGGTCAGCTCGAGCTCGGTGCCGAAGGTGTTCGACTCCTCAACGGTGACGACGCCCTCCTTGCCGACCTTGTCGATCGCCTCAGCGATGAGCTTGCCGATCTGCTCGTCAGCCGCCGAGATGGACGCGGTTGCCGCGATCTCGTCGGTGGTCTCGATCTCCTTGGCGTTCTCAAGAAGCTTCGCGGTCATCGCGGCAACAGCCTTCTCGATGCCCTTCTTGATCGCGATGGGGTCGCTGCCGGCAGCAACGTTGCGGAGGCCCTCGCGAACCAGCGCCTGTGCGAGAACGGTTGCGGTGGTGGTGCCGTCACCCGCGACGTCGTCGGTCTTCTTTGCGACCTCCTTGACCAGCTCAGCGCCGATCTTCTCGTAGGGGTCGTCGAGCTCGATCTCCTTGGCGATGGAGACGCCGTCGTTCGTGATGGTGGGCGCGCCCCACTTCTTCTCCAGGACGACGTTGCGGCCGCGCGGGCCAAGCGTCACCTTCACGGCATCAGCGAGAGTGTTCAGGCCTCGCTCAAGCCCACGACGTGCTTCCTCATCAAACGCAATGATCTTTGCCATGTAATTCGCCCCTCCCGGACGTTCTCGTAGTGGTGAGCAGCACAGCGACGGTGAGCATCGATGCGCGGAGCTTTAGCACTCAGTCGATTCGACTGCTAAATCAATCTTGGCACTCACACGGGGGGAGTGCAAGCGCTGCCGCTCGCGCACAGCGAACAGGGAGGGAGGCCGCCTGACACCCGCACTTACGGCGCGATGGTCGCAGGATCCTGCGGCAGACCGGTGTCCGGGTTGATCGGGAATCCGCTCGCGGGATCGATCTCCCACCCGGTCACAGGGTCAATCTCGGGCGTGGTCTCGGGATCGGAGTTCTCCCCGTCGACACCGCTCGGCTCGCCCTCAGCGTCGGTGTTCTTGGCGTCCTGTTCGGTCATCGCCTTCGCCTCGTCGAGCCCGGGGCCCGCGTAGTCGGCTCCGATGAGCACAATGAGGTCCGCGTTGTACGACGCATAGTCCTCGGTCGTGTAGGTCGACAGCCCGCCGAGCTTGGCGGCAAGACCCGCGGCTGCCGAGGCCTGCGCCGGATCCGAGTAGAACACGGCGGAGATCTTCACATCGGACGCGCTCGCGCTTCCGGAGAAGATGATCTTGCCCCACTTGCTCTCGGTGATGATGCCATCGAGGGCGGCGGCGAGGTTCTGCGTCTCGGTACCGTTCAGCACGGCCACGGTCGCATCCGGATTCAGCACGGCATCGGGCGTCTGCGTCACGGATCCGCCGCCACTCGGGCGGCCAGTGAGCGGCAGCTTTCCGGTGTTGCCGATGCTGTGCACCGCGATAACCCCGGCGGTGGTCAGCAGCGCGAACCCGAGCAGGCCGGCGATCAGGTACTGCCAGGTGTAGCGCGGGCGGGCTGTCACCCGGTGGGCACCCACGCGACCGCTGGGTTGGATCCGATCGAAGCGATCCTGAGGGTAGTCCTGGCGGGCCCCACGGTGCTCTCGCGCACCTTCGGTCCGTTTCGCCACGTGCGTCCCCTCACAGCTCTTGGTCACGGCAGTCTGCCTCACACGCCCGTCGCGTGATCAGCCCTAGAGTACATTGCGTCAGCTGCCAGAACGGTGAAATCGATCGGGATCCCGAAGCGCGTCACCGCCGCTCAAGCGCGGCTTCGGGCGCTACTGGAGCGAGTCCGGCGCGTAGAGCGCCCGCGCGAGCCCGTCGATTACATCGGGAATGCGGGTGCCTCCCGCGAAAAGCAGTGTGTCGTCGACGTCGATGATGCGGCGGTTCTTCCCCGCGGTCGTGAGCGCGATGCTGGGCTGCGCTTCAAGCAGTCCGTCGACCCCGCCTGCGCTTTTCAGTCCCGCGGTCATGACGAGAATCACATCGGGATCAATAGCGATGAGCGCCTCGTCCGTCATGGGCTTCTCGCCCTTCCACCCGATCTCTTTCGCCACGTCCACCGCGCCGACCGAGCGGATCATGCTGTCGACCCCACTCCCCTCACCAAAGAGGTAGTAGATGCCAGACGTACCGCGCACGTAGAGGAACGCCACGCGCGGCAGCTTTTCTGGGTCCTCGGGCAGCAGCTTCGCAACCTCTGCTTCCTTCGCTGCGATCGCCGCCTTGAGCGTGTCGATGAGCGGCGGCGCAGCGGCGCTCACGCCCAGCGCATCGGCGACCTGCTGTGCGGTCACGTAGGTGGTGGCCGCATCAACCGCGCGGTCAACGGTGACCACAGGAATGCCGGCGTCACGCATCTGCAGCACCACATCCGTCGGGCCGATGCTGCCGTCGGTGATGATGAGGGTGGGGCTCAGCGAGAGCACGCCCTCCGCGTCAATCGAGTGCCCATCCTTCGTGACGATCGGGATGTCTTCGGCGCCCGGGAAGTTCGTCGAGACGTCGCGGCCGACAAGATGCTCGGACAGCCCGTAGGAGTGCACAAGCTCGCCCAGCGAACCGCTCAGCGAGAGCGCGAGCACGCGTGACGTGTCGGTGACCGTGACCTCGGTATCGCCGGAACGGTCGTGTGAGGTCACCGTGACCGGCAGCTCGGGCTTCGGCGGGTTCTCAAGGGGCGAGATCGACGGTCCGCCAATCTCGGCCGTCGTGGGGCCCTCCACCGCACTCGGGTCAGCGACCGGAGTGAGCTCGGAGAGCGGGGGCAGTTCCACACTGTCGGCCGCGTGCAGATCCGAGCCGCCGCCGGTCTGGCACGCGGTCAACCCGATCCCAAGCAGAGCGACAGCAGCCAGAGTGAGGACTCGTCGGGCACGAGCGCCACGATTCGTGTGCATGGGTTCCCCTCGAAATCACGATTCAATGCGCGGTCCGCGTATCAGCCGAGTCTGAGCAGTCCGAGCATTACCGCCGGTTAGCTTATCCCAAGAAAGGTATGATGAAGATGTGAGGTTGCCGCGGTTTCGCGGTGCCCGGGAGCGCGTGCGTCCCCGCAACCTCCTCCCCGAACTCAGACGAAAGCTGCCCCACGCACGCATGACTCCTCTCAGCAGAACACCTGCCTCGCGGCACGCCGCGAAGTCGACGATCCTGTTCACCGCGCTCGCGGTCGCGCTGATCGTATCCCTGCTCGTGTCGGCTGGCACCGGGCAACTCGAGGTCCCGCCGCAGGAGGTGCTCGGCTCCCTGCTCCATCGGATCGGGATCGACTGGCTCCCCCTCCCCGCCCACCCCGCGGGCGATCAGACACTCTGGGCCATCCGCTTCCCCCGCGTCTCTATGGCAGCCCTCGTGGGCGCCGGCCTCGCCGTCTCCGGTCTCCTCATGCAGGCGATCTTCGGCAACCCACTCGCCGAGCCGGGCGTAATCGGCATCTCCTCGGGTGCGGCGGTCGGCGCGGGCATCGCAATCGTGTTCGGTCTCACCCTCTTCGGCGAGTGGACGACCGCGATTCTCGCCTTCATCTTTGGTCTCGGCGCCACCCTCATCGTCTACGCGATGAGCCGCGCGGACGGGAAGACCGAGGTCGTCACGCTCGTGCTCACCGGCATCGCGGTGAACGCCGTGGGCGGCGCGGGCATCGCACTGCTCACCTTCCTGGGCGACACGCAGTCGCGTGAGCAGATCGTCTTCTGGCAGCTCGGCAGCCTGGCCGGCAGCCGCTGGTCGCAGGTGCTTGTCATCGCCCCGATCATCGCGATCGGTCTGCTCGCCGCCTACTTCGCGGCGCACAAGCTCGACTTGCTCGCACTCGGCGAGCGCAATGCGCGGCACCTCGGCGTCAACGTTGAGGCGCTCCGCATCACCATGATCTTCGTCGTGGCGCTGCTCGTTGGCGCGTCCGTCGCGTTCGCCGGCATCATCTCGTTCGTGGGCCTCGTGATCCCGCACCTCATGCGCATGGTGCTTGGGCCCGCGCACCTGCCGCTCGTCACCGCGAGCGCGCTCGGCGGCGCGCTCTTGCTGACGCTCGCGGATCTCGCGGCGCGCACCCTGATCCCGATGGCGGACATGCCGATTGGTATGCTCACCGCGCTCGTTGGCGGACCGTTCTTCTTCTGGCTGCTGCGACGTACGCGCAAGCGGAGCGGAGGTTGGGGATGAGCGCCCGGCACATCGCGCTACCCACCCACGCAGTGGCCGGCGAGGTCGTCTGCGCGGCCGAGTCGGTCGTGCTGACCCGTGGCGGCCGCAACCTCCTCGACGGGGTTTCGCTCGACGTTCGCGCGGGCGAGGTGCTTGCCCTGCTCGGGCCGAACGGCGCGGGCAAATCGACCTTGTTGAGCCTCCTCTCCGGCGATGTCGCACCCGATCAGGGTGCCGTGCTGTTCGGCGGTCGCAAGATCTCCGACTGGTCGCTCATCGATCTCTCGCGCCGTCGTTCCGTGCTGCTGCAGGACAACCAGCTCCTCTTCCCGTTCACGGTGCACCAGGTCGTCGAGATGGGGCGCGCGCCGTGGCGTCGCACCCCGTTCGAGGACGAAGACAACGAGGCCATCGCCGAGGCGATCTCCGCGGCAGATATCGCGCACCTCGGTAACCGACGTGTGCCCTCGCTCTCGGGCGGTGAGCGCGCACGCACCGCGTTTGCGCGGGTGATGGCCGGCCGTACCGGAGTCCTCATGCTCGATGAGCCCACGGCCGCGCTCGATCTGGGCCACCAGGAGGCGGTGCTCACCCTCGCGCGCGAGCGTGCTCGCGCCGGAGACGCCGTGCTCGTGGTGCTCCATGACCTCAATCTTGCGGCCGCTTACTCCGATCGCATCGCGCTCCTGCGCGACGGCCAGATCGCCGCGTGCGACGCCCCGGATCAGGTACTCACCGCCGAGATCGTCAGCGAGGTGTATCGCACCCCGGTCGAGGTGATTCCCCACCCGATCACCGGGCAGGGCATCGTCATGCCGAAACGGGCGTAGCGCACCAAGCCGCTCCCCCGGAAATGACAGTGGCCCCGGATCCCAATCAGGATCCGGGGCCACTGCCGTCTTGCTGCGGAGATACCGCGCGTCGCTAACTCTGGGGCTCGTCCTCGCTCGCAGCGCTCGTGGTCTTCGGCTTCTTGCGGCCCGCGAGCAGCATGCCGCCCGTCACGCCGATCACGAGCAGTGCGACACCGCCGACAACGATCGGCACCCACGGCACCTGCGGCGCAGCTTCGGGGGCGAGCTGCTCGGGTGCGGGGGTGCCCGGCTGGGCCGTCGCCTCGGGGCTCGGAGTCTCGGGCGCGGTCGCCACGCTCTCGCCGAGCTCGCAGCCGCTCACGGTCGCAGCGAGCGTAATCGGATCGAGGTCCTCTCCCGCAACGTAGCTGCCGTAGTCGCCATTGAAAGCGGCGGCCCCCTCAGAGGTGAGGCGGGGCACGGCCCCGTCGATGTTCAACGCGCTGCCGCCCGCGGTGACCGCGCCGGTCAAGTCGATCTTCGCCGCGCGCAGCTGCTCACCCACGGCTTCGCCGCCCGCATCGGCGGTGTCGGTCGAGCCAATGGTCAGCAGGAGGTACGCGGTGTCATCCCCCACGAACTCGATGGCAGGATCCGCGAGGTCGAGCTTCATCGCACCGCCGTGGCCGGTGAAGTGCACCGCACCGGTGAACGAGAGCGTGCCCGCTTCGAGCTCGCTGCCCACCGCACCCGTGACCTTGTCCCAGATGAAGCTCGGCGTCTCGTAGCGCATGTCCTCAGAGACCGTCCACTCGCCGTTGGCGATCGAGCCGCTCACGTACGAACGGAAGCGTTCCTTCACACCCCACGTGAGCGTCGCCGTGTCCACCGTGCAGGCGGCCTCTGTGGGGGCGGTCGCCTGCAGGGGGGCGGCGATCGCCGCGGCGGGGGCGGCAAGCATGCCCAGGCCGATCAGCCCGGCACCGATCGCTGCGGTGGTGCGGTGGCCGAAACGGCTGCCGTTCCGCGGGGAGGTATTCACGTGAAGCTCCTTGCACTGACGAGGGGGCGCCCAGTCGGGCACCCCCTCATGATACGGATTGTGGCTAGGCGTCGTTCTCAGCGCCGGCGGTCGCCTTGCGGCGCTGAGCGACAACGAGGCCGCCCATCGCGCCGGCAACCACGAGGAGCGCGAGTGCACCGGTCCACCAGATCCACACCGGTGTTCCTTCGCTCGGCACAATGCCCGCGGCAACAGGCGTCGCGGCCTCCGCCTCGATCGTGATCTCGTCAGCGGACTCCTGCTTCGCGGGGGCCTTCGCCTTCTTCTCTGCCTTCACGACGGTGAACACCGCACCGGCGTCCTTGCTGCCCTGGAGCGTGATCGTGTGCTCGCCGACCGGCAGGTCCTTCGGCAGCGAGCCAATCCAGCGGACCACTCCGTTCGCGTCGGCACCGGCCGCGTCATCGAGCACCGTCGGCTCCGAGTACAGCACCACGAGCACATCGCGCTCGCCGGGCTCGAAGCCAGCTGCCTCGAACTCGATCTCGCCACCAGGAACCAGCTTCTTCGCATCGGTGAGGATCCGAATGCCGGTGGTTACCGGCGGCGCATCTGCCGCGGTGCGCTTCGTGCTCTTCGCGTCGACCGTGGTCGATCCGAAGCTCGCACCCGAGACCGCGCCCACAGTGAAGGAGATCGGGTCGGCGCCAAATGCACCGCCACCACCGCCACCACCACCGGCGATCCCGCCGGACAGCGGCACGCCGCTCCAGGTGACCTCACCGTTCTGACCCACGGACTTGCTGCCGGCAGCCAGGTTCAGGCCGAAGCTACGCCCGCCCGCGGTCAGGGTTCCGCTCGACGGTCCTGTCACCGTAATGACCGGGTTCGCGAACGACTCCGACATGAGGCCCTTGTGTCCAGTGAACGTGACGACGCCCGAGTACTGCACGGTGCCCGTCTGGGTCGTGGCGTTCCAGGAGCTCGAGGACTGCGGGAACACGTAGCCCCCGGCTCCCCCGCCCACACCGCTCGTGGAGATGCTGCCCTTGGCAATGCGGCCCGTCGTATAGGCCGCGAAGCCCGACGACACGCCCCACGTCAGCGACCCGGCCTGCTGGCCGCCCGCGCCCGGCGCCACCGGCGCAACGGGCACGTTCGGCTTGGGCTTCGGCTTCACCACGGGCGATACCGGCGGCTTCACCGGCTTCACGTTGGCGGCGGCCCCGATGGTGAAGCTCGCCGAATCCATGACTGCCGTGGTGTCCAAGTAGCTGTCGAAGTACTCGGCCGCACCGGCGGTAGTGAGTTGCACGGGCACGCCGGTGAAGCGTACTGCGTTGCCGCCGGGCGCAGACTTCTTGCCCTTCGAGAGGTCAAGTGTCGCGATCGTCAACAGCTTGCCCTTGTGCACAGCTCGGAGCTCAGCCTTCGACGCAGACAGCACGTGCAGCTCAGGGTTCGCGAGGTTCAGGTTCAGTACGCCGTCATGGCCTGTGAAGTTCACGTTGCCCGCAAACTTGACGGATCCGGTCTGCTTCTTGGCGTCCCAGGTGCCACCCGCAATCTGGGGGAACTTGTACACGGACGACCCCGATGCCGGGTTCGACACAGTGATCTTGCCCTTGGCGATCGAGCCCGTGACGTAGTCGCGGAACTCCTTGCGCACGCCCCACTCGAAGCTGCCGTCCATGGTCTCCACCTTGGGCGGGAACACGGCATCCCAGTTCGCCTTCGTCACATCGACCGGCAAAGTAAGGACGTTTGCTGAGCCTCCAGCAGACTTCCCGTCCCAAACCAGCACCTCGTACGTTCGCGTGCGGTCGAGGGAGCTCCCCGTGGCAACCACCTTGGCATCGAAGGCCCCGTTCTTGGGGATGTCCGTCACCCGGACCGTGCCGATCGGCTTCGGCTTCTCCGAGGTTCCCGCAACAATCACCGCTACGTTGACTCCCGAAGAGAAACGTGCAGGATCGAACCCACGGAGCTTCGCCGTGACTTCGAGCTTGCCGGCGCCCGCACCAGTCACCCCAGCAGTACCCCCTGCGGTGAAGTCGACCCCGAACACCTCGTTCCACTGCGCCTCGGTGATGTCCACCGTGTCGCGCCCCACCATCCGGTCAGGCGTCGGCATAGCGTGAGCACGCCAGACGATGACCTCGTACGACTTAGTTCGGTCGAGCTTCGTCGCGCCTGCGTCAAGGACAACGGTTGTCTTGCCGTCACGAATGGCATCGCGCTTCACGAACGCGTATCCCGCCCCCATGTTCTCAGGCGTGATCAGTCCTTCAGTGCCTCGCTCAATGAGCGACGCGTAAACCCCAGCATCCAGCGAATCCAACGCGATGCCAGAAATGGTGGCAGTTACCGAAATCCCGTCCGCACCCGCGTGCGAGACCCCGGCTTGGACCTTCGCTCCTCCCGTGGGGAATACCTGGTTCCACTGCGCGAGCGAGACATCGAGCGCCGCGACCCCGTACGTCGTCTCCGCGGACGGCATCGAATGCCCCGTCCACGCAACAACCTCGTAGCTCTTCGAACGATCAAGCTTCGCAGCAGGCACCTCAAGCGTGCTCGTCGCAGCACCACCCGTGAACGACGCAGGACGCACCCACTCCATCGCGAGACCCATATTCGACTCGGAAACCTCAGACAGCTTCCCAGCCTCGATCACCGCAACATACGCACCAGTCTTCGACTCAATGTTCGCAAGCTCAGTCGTCACCGTCAGACCCGTCTCCGACGCAGCCGACACCTTCGGCTTCACCGACGCAGCAGCCTTCGGGAACACCTTGTCCCACTCAGCAGCCGACACATCAAACGGCAACACCTTCACAATGTTCGCAGCAGTCGGATTCGACCGCCGCGGCCACACCACAACCTCGTACTCCTTCGAGCGATCCAACTGCGCAACCGGCACCGTCACACTCGACTCGAACTCACCCGACGCAGGAATCACATTCACCGACTGCGTACCACCCAGGAACGACGACTGCGTCGCACCATCAGCAGTCCCACGAAGCACCACACCAACATGCACACCAGCAGGCTGCGAAGCCGGATCAACCCCAGCCACCTTCGCCTGCACCGTCAAACCAGTCTCAGACGCAGCAGACACCACCGCAGAACCAGTTACCTGCTTCGGGAACACCTTGTCCCACTCAGCAGCCGACACATCAAACGGCAACACCTTCACAATGTTCGCAGCAGTCGGATTCGACCGCCGCGGCCACACCACAACCTCGTACTCCTTCGAGCGATCCAACTGCGCAACCGGCACCGTCACACTCGACTCGAACTCACCCGACGCAGGAATCACATTCACCGACTGCGTACCACCCAGGAACGACGACTGCGTCGCACCATCAGCAGTCCCACGAAGCACCACACCAACATGCACACCAGCAGGCTGCGAAGCCGGATCAACCCCAGCCACCTTCGCCTGCACCGTCAAACCAGTCTCAGACGCAGCAGACACCACCGCAGAACCAGTAGCTCCTTCCGGCTGCTGCACCTCCACGACCTCAAGCGTCATCGCTGCCGAGCTGGACGCGACGAACGCGGCAGAATCGGTCGGCGAGAATGCAGCGGTGAAGTTGTGCATCCCGACCGGCAGAGTCGTCGTGGTGAGCGTCGCCGTCCCATCAAGCACGGCAGCAGTGCCGAACTGTGTCGATCCCTCGAGGAACGCGACGTTACCGGCGGCGGCGGGAGCTACCTGCGCGGTCAGCGTTACTGGCGCCCCCACTTCAACGGTGGTGGCCGAGAAGCTCAGCGTTGTTGTGGTCTGAACAGCCGGCACCACGGGCGGGAACACAGCATCCCACTGCTCCGCAGCTATCTCTACAGGAACGCGAGCGACAATGGCGTCGTCGTCAGGGTTGCCGTGAGCCCACCAGAGAATCGCTTCGTAGCTCTGATTGCGGTCGAGCGACGCAGCGGGGATGGTGTACTTGAACGTTCCTGCGCCCCCGCGAATGGCGGCCGTGGGGAGGAAAGCGCCGGTGCCGAGCACAGCAGAGGTCCCAGCCGGCACGAGACCCGCGTACACCCCTTGCTTGTCCGCCGGGACCGCGATACCGGTCGCAGCCACGGAAAGCTCGATCCCGTCCACAGCAGCACGAGAAATGGTCGGTGCTGCCACAACCTGAGTCGCCGCGGCCTCGCTCGCCACCGGGTCAGTCGGCTCAGCGCTCGCAGCGCTCGTTCCGAGGAATGCGGCTCCCGCGACAAGCGCGGTAACCAAAGTCGCTGAGAGGACCCCACGGGCCCTTCGACGTGCAAACATGCGTTGCGTGCTCCTTGTTGTGACACCAAGACCGGGCCCGAGAATGTGGCGATACGCTCACATCGGATCGAACTGAGGTACGCCTTACCTCAAGTCCACCACTTAGTCTGACGAATATCATCCGATGATGCAAGTCGGCTTCGAATCCCGAGGTCTCACATCACCCGATCGGATGAGATCTTCAGCAATGAGGCATCCCAAGGACGCCGGGATTCGCGTGCTGCTCACCCGGGCACCGAGCTGAACACGCGCGCGGGTGCTCGGCGTACACTGTTGCCGACCCTGATTGGAGACCCGTCATGAGCAGCAAGCCCATCGATTCGGCCGAGTACCCGTTCCAGCTTTCCGAGAGCGAGTGGCGTGAGAAGCTCGGCGGCGACGAGTACACGATCCTTCGGCAGGCCGGCACCGAGCGTGCGGGCACCGGCGAACTCCTCGACGAAGAACGTGACGGCCTCTACCGCTGCCGCGGCTGCGGCAACGAGCTCTTTGTTGCGGGCACGAAGTTTGACTCGGGGTGCGGCTGGCCGAGCTTTTACGAGAGCGTGCGCCCGGAGGCGGTTGAGCTGCTCGAGGATCACAGCCTCGGCATGACGCGCACGGAAGTCCGCTGTGCGGAGTGCGGGTCACACCTCGGCCACGTCTTCCCCGATGGCTTCGGCACCCCAACCGGCGATCGCTACTGCATGAACTCGCTTGCGCTCACCTTCGAACCTGGCGCACGCCCCGAGCGCGACGCGTGAGCGCATCGATGCCCGCACGCGCGGCATTCGACGCGCGCCGATCCTTCTCGAAGGTCACTGCCGAGGCGCCCAGCAGCGACGAGCTTCGCGAGCTCGTCGCCCCATTGGCGAGCGTCGCTGATCACTCCGGCTTACGCCCCTGGCGGCTGATCGAGCTGCGGGGCGACGCCCGCCTCCGGCTCGGTGACGCCATGGGCGACGCAGCGGGAGGAAAGCACGAGAAGTACCGCGCCAAGGCGACGCGCGCGCCGCTCGTGCTCGCCATCGTCGTTGCCCCGCAGCCGAGCAAGAAAGTTCCGCTGTGGGAGCAGGAAGCCGTGGCGAGCGGTGTGGCTCACGGGCTCGGGCTCCTCCTCCACGAAGCCGGCTGGGGCTCCATCTGGCGCACCGGCGAGCTCACTCGCACCGATGCTGTGCATGCTGCCCACCAGTTGGGTGCCGACGAGTACCTCCTCGGCTGGCTGTACATCGGGGGGATCCCCGATCGCGGGCGACCAGAAAAGAGCCCCAAGCCCAGGAAGCCCCTCGACTTCACGCGCCACCTCAGCGCACTGTAGTTGGCCCTCCGCGCCACGGCAGCGCGGCAACAACCACGGCAAGGAGCGCAACCGCCGTGCCCGCGATCATGCCCTGTGTGAGGCCACCCGTCAGCGGCGCGCCCAGCTCAAATGCGACCGCAGCGATGAGCTGCCCTGCGACATTCGACATGCTGAGGAGCAGCACACCCGCGGTGCGCACGAGCATGGCGGCGACCGCGATGAAGATCGTGCCGACGAATCCACCGATGTAGTAGTACGGCTCGCTCGGCCAGTTCGTGGGCCAACCCGCGATCCCAATCGAGACCAGCGCCGCGGCACCAAGCAGCGCCGTCCCCACGACGAAATTGATGAATGTCGAGGTGACTGCGCTCTGGGATGCCGCGCGCACCAGTCCGTTCACCATGGACTGCGCGGCAATCCCCGCACCGACGAACACGGGAACGAGAATCAGCCACACTGGCCCGTGGTCAGCGCTCCCGCCCAGTCCCGCCGAAAGCGCGACCGCAATCACGGCGAGCACCGTTCCGGCGATTCGCGTGGGCGTGGGATCGATGCGTCCGCCTGGGCCAAGGCCGACACGGTCCATGAAGAGGCCTCCCAGCACCTGACCGGCGACGATGCCGACCGTGAAGAGCGTGAGCCCCATGAGCGGCGCGACAAGACCCTGGCTCAGCACGAACAGCGCGCCGCCTGCGCCGCCGAGAAGCGCCCAGGCCGGAATCCGCGACGCTCGGAGTTCTCCACGGAGCCGGGTGAATCCAACTCTGCCGCGACGCGAGAGCAGCAGCACCGCGCACATGATGAGCAGACCGATACCGAATGAGACGGCCGCGGTGACGTAGCCGTTGCCGAGCTGCTGACTCAGGCCGCCATTGATGCGCGACTGGAGCGCGACGAGCACGCCGGCGAGGCCGGAACCGAGCAGGGCTGCCCAAACAGGGAAAGAGCGGGTGCGAGTCACTCGCACCACCCTACTCGGGTGTGGGCGGTGTCGGACGCCGAATGGCATCGCCGCGAAACATGGAGCCGCCTATCGGACTCGAACCGATCACCTGCGCTTTACAAGGGCGCTGCTCTACCAGATGAGCTAAGGCGGCACTGTGGGGCGGATCCGAAGAACCGCCCCAGAGCATACTACTCGGACTTCTTGGCGTCCGCGTCCTGCTTCTGCTCGAACTCGCCCTTGACCTTCAGAAGGTAGGACTCGAGATCGCCGTCGCGAGCCTGGTTCCACTGCTGGCCGTTCACAATGACGGTCGGGGTGGAAACGAGTCGCTGCGGGCCGTCAGCCGGCTGCGGGGTCACGCCGTCGGAGCTGAGCATCTGCGCGCCCTTCGCAAGGCCGAGGATGCCGGTCTCGCTCGCGGACTTGTAGTTGCTCGAAATGAAGTTGCCGAAGCGGACATCCTTCACGCACTGGCGCAGCTCGGTGGTGAGCTCTGCGCCGGCAGCCTCAGCCTGCTCAAGCAGCTGATCGTCGGTCAGGCCGGTGGTCTGCTCCTTCGGCTGCACCTCCGGGCTCAGCAGACGGGTGTGCAGGCTGAACGCGACCTCGGGCTGCTCCTCAACCACGCAGCTGAACAGGTTCGCTGCGCGGGTCGAGTACTTCGAGCCATTCGACATGCTGTCGAGGAAGTTCAGCGGGTAGATGCCGAGCTCGATGTCGCCAGCGCCCACGTAGTTCTCGAGCATGGTGCCGTACTGCTGCTCGAACGCACCACAGGCCGGGCACATGTAGTCGGCGTAGACCGTCACGTCGAGCGGCAGCTCATCACGGTTCACCTCACGTGCTTCGCGATCCGCACCCGATTCGAGCGCGGGGGTCTTCAGCACCTCAAGATCCTTAGTGAAGACCGCGGCGCCCGAGGCCATGTTCTTCGGACCGGGGCCCGCCGGCTTCATGGTCTGCGTGAGCACGAGCGCGACAATGCCGAGGATGGCGAGCACGCCGAGGACGATGCCGCCCTGCAGGAAGAGGCGATTCCGCTTCTCCCGCTTCTTTTCCTGCTCACGCGCAACGCGGGCCTGCTCACGGGCCTGAGCGCGGCGCTCGTTCTTCGTAGGACGGTGGTTAGTCTCGCTAGACATCAGTGTTTCTCCCAGTCGGTCCGCTGCTGCGGATCACGGATTGGTATGGCGCTTCCGGCCCTACTTCTTCTTATTCGAGCGGCGCTCAGCGCGGTTGCCCGCGGCCCCGTCAGCGGGCACCTGCTGGCCGAAGGCGCCACGCTTGGTCGCGCCGCCCTGTGCCCCAGGCTCAGGCGCACCGCTCACCGCGGGAGCGCCGTCCTCGTCAGGCGCGCTGTACGACAGCTTGGACTGATCCGGCGTGGTCTGCTCCTCGAGCCCGCCACCCTCAAGGTGCACGTGGCCCTGTGCATCGACCTCTTCGCGAACCTTGACCTCAAGGTTGTAGAGCAGCCCCATCGACTCCTCCTTGATCTGCCCCATCATGCCCTCGAACATGGTGTAGCCCTCGCGCTGGTACTCGACGAGCGGATCGCGCTGCGCCATCGCGCGCAGGCCGATGCCCTCTTTGAGGTACTCCATCTCGTAGAGGTGATCGCGCCAGCGGCGGTCAATCGTGGCGAGCACCACGCGGCGCTCGAGCTCGCGCATGGCCTCGCTACCGAGTGCCTGCTCGCGGTTCTCGTACGCAACGACCGCATCGGAGAGAATCTCGCGGCGGAGGAAGTCCTTGTCGACACGGCCCCCACCGGTCTCGGCGAGGAGCTCGTCGACCGTCAGCCCCACGGGGTAGACCTGGCGCAGGTCACTCCACAGTGCGTCAAAGTCCCACTCACCATCGGTACCGTGCGAGTCGATGATCGCGTCGATCGTCTGCTCGCGGAAGGCTTCGATCCGAGACTGGATTTCTTCGCCGTCAAGGATCTGCTGGCGATCGCCATAGATGGCCTTGCGCTGGCGGTCCAGAACGTCGTCGTACTTCAGCACGTTCTTGCGGATCTCGGCGTTGCGCTGCTCGACCTGGCTCTGGGCGCTCTGGATGGCGCGAGAGACTACCTTCGACTCGATCGCGAGATCGTCGGGGAAGCTATCGCGGTTCATCAGCGCGGCAGCAGCCCCCGAGTTGAAGAGGCGCATCAGATCGTCGGCGAGCGACAGGTAGAAGCGGCTCTCGCCGGGGTCGCCCTGACGGCCCGAACGACCGCGCAGCTGGTTGTCGATACGACGCGACTCGTGGCGCTCGGTTCCCAGGACGTAGAGTCCTCCAACCTCGTGCACCTTCGCGGCTTCCTCGGAGACGGCCTCCTTCACCGCAGCGAAGACATCGTCCCACGCAGCCTCGTAGGCATCCGGATCTTCCTCGGTCGACAGTCCGCGTGCGGTCATCTCCTGCACGGCGAGGAACTCGGCGTTGCCACCGAGCATGATGTCAGTACCACGGCCAGCCATGTTGGTCGCGACCGTGACCGCACCGAGGCGGCCGGCCTGCGCGATGATCGCGGCCTCGCGCGCGTGGTTCTTTGCGTTGAGCACCTCGTGACGCACACCCGCCTTCGCGAGGAGACGCGAAAGGTACTCGCTCTTCTCAACGCTCGTCGTGCCGACGAGGACGGGCTGGCCCTTCTCGTAGCGCTCGGCGATGTCGATGACCACCTGAGCGAACTTCGCCTGCTCGTTCTTGTAGACGAGGTCGGGCTGATCCTTGCGCTGCATCGGCTTGTTGGTGGGGATCGGCACCACACCGAGCTGGTAGGTCGACATAAACTCGCCGGCCTCGGTCTCGGCCGTACCGGTCATGCCGGAGAGCTTCTTGTAGAGGCGGAAGTAGTTCTGCAGGGTGACGGTGGCGAGCATCTGGTTCTCAGCCTTGACCTGCACGCCTTCCTTCGCCTCGATGGCCTGGTGCATGCCCTCGTTGTAGCGACGCCCGGCAAGGATACGGCCGGTGTGCTCGTCAACGATGAGCACTTCGCCGTTCAGCACGACGTAATCCTTATCGCGCGTGAAGAGCGCGTTCGCCTTGATCGAGTTGTTGAGGAACGAGATCAACGGCGTGTTCACCGACTCGTAGAGGTTCGTGATGCCGAGGTGATCCTCGACCTTCTCGATACCGGGCTCGAGGACACCAATGGTGCGCTTCTTCTCGTCGACCTCGTAGTCGATGCCAGCCTTGAGCTTGCGCGCGATGCGGGCGAACTCTGCGAACCAGCGGTTCGCTTCGCCGGAAGCGGGGCCGGAGATGATGAGCGGAGTACGGGCCTCATCGATCAGGATCGAGTCGACCTCATCGATGATGGCGAAGAAGTGCTCGCGCTGCACGCGCTCCTCAGCCGACGAGGCCATGTTGTCGCGCAGGTAGTCGAAGCCGAACTCGTTGTTCGTGCCGTACGTAATGTCAGCGTTGTACTGCTCGCGGCGCACCGTCGGATCCTGGCCAGCAACGATGCAGCCGGTCGTCATACCGAGCGCACGGAAGACGCGTCCCATGAGCTCCGACTGGTAGCTCGCGAGGTAGTCGTTCACCGTCACAACGTGCACGCCCTTGCCGGCGAGCGCATTGAGGTACGCAGGCATGGTCGCAACAAGGGTCTTGCCCTCACCGGTCTTCATCTCGGAGATGTTGCCGAGGTGGAGGTTTGCGCCACCCATGACCTGCACCTCGAAGGGGCGCAGACCGATCGTGCGCTTCGCCGCTTCGCGAACCGCCGCAAACGCCTCGGGGAGCAGATCGTCGAGCGTCTCGCCCTTCTCCAGGCGGCCGCGGAATTCCTCGGTCTCGCCTCGCAGCTCCTCGTCGCTGAGCTCTGCGAAGGACTCCTCAAGGTCGGCGACCAGTTTCGCCTGCCGCTCGAGCTTCTTCAGAGTGCGACCCTCGCCGACGCGAAGGAGCTTTTCGAGAACTGTCGCCACGTTGTCTCTCCTGTTAGTTTGCACGGCTTGCCGACCCGCCATGCGGAGCCACCGTCGTTGCCAAATTGTGACAACGCCTCAGCTTAGCAACGCAAGGAGTTCCAGCGCTGGGAATGCCGTCTTTTGAACGACTCAAAATAAGTAGTAGACTGGGATCATGACCGCAGCAGCCCCGCACCACCCGGTGCACCCCTCCGTCGCCGAGCGACTGAGCGCTGCTGGGCTCCGTTCGACCGCCCCTCGTCGCGCTGTCCTCGACATGCTCGCCACTGGCGGCCACATGGACGCCAGTGCGGTCTACGAGCAGCTGCGGGAAACACTGCCCGGCACCTCACTGCAGGCGGTATACGGCGTACTCAGCGCGCTCACTGACGCGGATCTGGTGCGCAAGATCACCCCCGACGGGGGCCCGGCCCGCTACGAAGCTCGCGTGGGAGATAACCACCACCACCTCATTTGCCGCGACTGCGGCGTCATCGAGGATGTGCCGTGCGTCGTCGGCTCCGCGCCGTGCCTCGAGCCAGCCGATCATCTCGGTTTCACCATTGACGTCGCCGAGGTCGTGTTCCGCGGGCGCTGCGCCGCATGCTCAGCCGCGCAGTCTGACGCTGCCTAACCCCCGGCGCACGGTACCGACACCTCACAAGCCACCCCACCACCCATCCGAAGAAAGAGGCGCTATGTCTGACATCAAGCCCACTACCACCCAGACGGGTACTCCGGTTGCGAGCGATGAGTTCTCGCTGACCGTTGGCACCGACGGCCCCACGGTGCTGCACGACCGCTACCTGGTTGAGAAGCTCGCTTCGTTCAACCGTGAGCGCGTGCCGGAGCGCAACCCTCACGCAAAGGGCGGCGGCGCGTTCGGCGAGTTCGTCGTCACCGAGGACGTCTCGAAGTACACCCGTGCCGCGGTGTTCCAGCCCGGTGCGAAGTCGGAGACGCTGATCCGCTTCTCCTCCGTTGCCGGCGAGCAGGGCTCCCCCGACACCTGGCGCGATGTGCGCGGCTTCTCGCTGCGCTTCTACACGACCGAGGGCAACCTCGACATCGTGGGCAACAACACCCCCACCTTCTTCATCCGCGACGGCATCAAGTTCCCCGACTTCATCCACTCGCAGAAGCGCCTCGGCGATTCGGGACTGCGCGACGCAGACATGCAGTGGGATTTCTGGACGCTGTCGCCTGAGTCTGCACACCAGGTCACCTACCTCATGGGCGACCGCGGCCTCTCGAAGAGCTGGCGCCACCTGAACGGCTACGGCTCGCACACCTACCAGTGGATCAACGCTGAGGGTGAGCGTTTCTGGGTGAAGTACCACTTCATTTCCCAGCAGGGCGTGGAGCACATGTCGGCTGACGAAGCTGAGAAGATCGCCGGCAGCGATGCAGACTTCTACCGCCGCGATCTCTTCGACGCGATTGCGCGCGAGGAGTACCCGTCGTGGGACGTGCACGTGCAGATCATGCCGTACGAGGACGCGAAGACGTACCGTTTCAACCCCTTCGATCTCACGAAGACCTGGCCCAAGGCGGACTACCCCCGCATCAAGGTCGGCACCTTCACGCTGAACCGCAACCCCGAGAACTTCTTCGCGCAGATCGAGCAAGCTGCGTTCTCGCCCGGCAACCAGGTTCCCGGCACCGGCATCTCGCCCGACAAGATGCTCATGGCGCGCGTGTTCTCGTACGCGGACGCACACCGCTACCGGATCGGCACGAACTTCAACGAGCTCCCCGTGAACCAGCCGCACGCGGCTGAGGTGAACAACTACATGCACGAGGGCAACATGCGCTACCACTTCAACAGCGCACAGCACCGCACCTACACGCCGAACTCCTACGGCGCAGCAGGCGGCCCCGTGGCGGATCCGCTGGCGGGCGTCGAGGGCAGCTGGGAGTCGGACGGCGAGCTCGTGCGCAGCGCGTACGCGCTCCGTTCCGAGGACGACGACTTCGGCCAGGCCGGCACGCTCTACCGTGACGTGTTCTCGGCAGAGTCGAAGGCCACCTTCCACGATGTGCTGAACGGCCAGGCCCACGCCATCACCGTGCCCGAGATCCGTGAGCGTTTCTTCCAGTACTGGACGAACGTTGACGCCGAGCTCGGCCAGATCCTGCGGGATCGCTTCGCTGCGTAAGCACACGCCGCACGCACTCGCAGTCGCGTACCTCGCGTAAATCACGCTGCGAGAGAACAGGTGGGAGGTCGCCCCGAATGGGGCGGCCTCCCACCGTCGTTTCTGCCAGGATGAACACCATGACCACTCCGGAGCGCCCCCGCGTCACCCGCGAGTTGCTTGTTGTTCTTCCCACGTACAACGAGCGGGCAACACTTCCGGCGACGGTGGCGGGCATCCTCGCCCACCTGCCGGCCGCGAACATCCTGATCATCGACGACGGCAGCCCAGACGGCACGGGCCGGCTCGCAGCCGAGCTGTCGGTGGACCCGCGCGTCACCGTGCGGCATCGCAAAGGCAAGCAGGGGCTCGGCACCGCGTATGCGCTGGGCTTCCAGATGGCGCTCGAGCGCGGCTACCGCTTCGTGGCCGAGATGGACTCCGACGGTTCCCACCTCCCGGTCGAGCTGCCTCGCCTGCTCGAGACCGCGCGCAAGGGGTACGGCCTCGTCATCGGCGCACGCTGGATCCGTGGTGGCCGCATCGTGAACTGGCCGTGGGCCAGGCGCGCGATCTCGCGCACCGGGACCCGTGTGGCGCGCACTTCGCTCCGCTCACAGCTGCACGACCTGACCAGCGGCTTCCGCGTGCTCGACACCGAATGGCTCGCCCGCCTCGACTTCAGCAAGCTCGACTCGCAGGGCTATGCCTTCCAGGTGGAAACAGCATGGACGCTTGAGCGAATGGGCTGCCCCATCGCGGAGGTGCCCATCACCTTCGTTGAGCGCACCGCCGGCTCATCGAAAATGAGCCCAGCAATTGTCTGGGAGGCGCTTCGCAACGTGCTCCGTTGGGGCTGGCGGCTTCGCGCGGACGAGCGACGAGCACGGGCGGGGCGTCGGCTCTAGGCCGTCGCCCCGCCCGCATCTCGCGTTTCAGCGGCGGCGCATTACCCCACGGTGCGCTTTCGTCGGCGGAGGATCAGCGCCCCTGCCCCCAGCAGCAGGAGCACGGCCGCGCCACCCAGCAGGCCTGAGCCTGCGCCCGTGACCACCAGCCCGCCTCCGGTCTGTGCGTACTCGTTCGTCACCCGCACAGTCGTGGGGAGCGCCGTGCCGTCGCCGTCCGGGCCGCGGAGAGCCACCAACACCGCATCGTCGGCCGGATCCTCATCGCTGAGCGCGGAGGTGGCCAGGTCCACGGTGGTGCGCTTGGCTCCCGCAGGATCCGGCTCGGTCACGGCGCAGCGGCTGCCCGCGGGAAGCTCCGTGATCTGCGCTGGCGTTCCCGGCGCGACGCTCGTGAGGGCGTCGTGATCAGTCACGGTCTTCTGTTCCCCACCGATCGTCAGCTCGCGCGTGCAGCTTGCGCGAATGTCGAAGGTTGCGGGGACCCGCGATTCACCAGCTCCGGCGCCCGTGACCCGCTTCTCGAGCTCGAGCGTTCCCGGCTCGAAGACGTTGATCATCTCGACGATCACTTCCTCATTCGGCAGGATCGTGACGGTTCGGTCGGGCGCCGCCACATGCGCGCCGCCCGATTCCGTCTCGCGCACGGTGCACTCTGCACCGCTCGGGATCCCGGTGACACTTCCCGAGGTCTGGTGCGCCCCAGGCGCGAAGCTCAGCCCGAGGGTGCTCTGCTCGCCCAGCGAGATTGCGTGTCCGCCGAGCGTGCACTCGATGCCGAACGCCACATCACCTGACACGGTGCTCGCGCTCGGCGCCTCGACCGTCTTGAGGATCGTCAACGCGCCGCCCGCCACAAACTCGTTCATAAAGTGGACGGGGGTGATGCCAGCCCGCACGGTGGGAACGTCGGCGGCACGATCAGCGGAGAGCTCCACTGCCTCGCCGTCAACTTCGGCGCTCACCTGTGTGGCACCACGGTGCTCAGTTTCGGTTGCGGTGCAATTCGCGCCGACGGGGATACCGCCCACAACGGTGCGCTCGGTTGCCCGCAGCGAGACCGTTCCCATCGAGCGGGTCTCCCCGCCGAAGGAGCAACTGAGCGCCACATCGAAGGTCGCGGCGTCCGGGAGCAGGCTCGCGGCGTTGCCGGTCACGTCGACCCCCAGCTCAACCTCCGCCTCGGCGAAGCTGTTCGTGATCGCGAGCGTGTTGTCCGCAGCGTCGAGCACGAGTTCCACTCCGTCGGCCGGGGCGACCACCGTGCTGTAGCCCGTGGGCGCTGGCGTCGAGAACGCCGAACCGTACTGCCCTGGTGCGGTGGCGGGCTGCGGCTCGTACCGCATATCCGTCACAACACAGTTTCCACCGACTGGCATCGAGGAAAGCGTGATCGGAGCAATGTTCTCCCCGGGGAATGTAACGTCCCTCACGAGCGCCGTCGCTGGATCTCTCCCTGGCACCGTGCAGCTCACGGTCGCGGTATATTCCTTGTCCGTGATGTGCCAGCTCGTCGCGGGCCCATCTTCGAGCGCAAGCGTGACGGTCAGCGCGGTGTCTTCCCAGCGAGCGCCTGACCTCGGCGACTCCGCTGCCGGCAGCCAATGGCTCACCGCGCTGGGGCGCGCGCTCACAGCAACCGTGTTCCACGCCATCAGCGGGGTGCCTTCGAGCGCCTCGTCGCGTTCCTCCGGCACGTTGACCTGGAACTCGACAATCACGTACTCGCCGCCGCGAAGCTTGTCGCCGGTGAACGCAATGTCAGCGCCCAGCGCGCGGCTTCGTGCGTCACCCGTGTTCGACCAGACGGAGGACGAGCCGTTCTCGCAGCCCAGCGTGTCTGGGCCAGAATATGCGTCCGGCTTCAAGACGCACGGGTCAGCGTTCGCGGAATAACGGAATTCGCCTCCGCTGATCGCTGCATCGCCTCGAGCGCCCAGCTCGGTCGCGGTGTCGCCAGTCAGAAGCCTGGCCGAACCGGGAACGTAGCTCGGCTGCCACGCCGATCCTCGTGCGCTGTCCAGCACCGTCCCGGTGTCACCAATGCCAGGAATCTTGTCGACGAAACGCAGCTCGCTCAGATCCATGTTGCCCGAGTTGATGAGCTTCAACCGGTAAGTGAGCGTGCTCCCCACCGTGGTCTTCGCGACGCAGGGGTTGCGCACCCAGGTGCCGTCGCTCCAGTCGGAGATCGTGCTGGCGTCGCAGCCCTTTCGGTCGATCGTGTCCCATCCGCCGTGCGTCGCGTCGATGTACGACTCTGCACGCACAGAGTCATTGCGCAGTGTCGTCGCAAAGGCCTCCGAGACACACTCTCGGGCGCTTGCGTCGGGAGCCGCACAGGCGGATGGCACTGCCGCTCCTGCAATCCCAGCGCCGACAATCCGCGCGACGTTGCGTACGCTCGCGCCCGCCGCGACGCCGTCGCCCATCTGGAGCGGCACCTGGATCACGATGCGCTCGCCTGGCCGGAGCACCCAATCCTCAGGGGCCGTCCAGCGTATCTGCTGCTCATCATTCACCGTCTCTACGACGAACTTCAGGTCATCAGTTACATCTTCTGGGCTCGCGCCCAGACGATAGATCTGAGCAGCCCACTTCGCACCGTCGTTGACGGCGTTGTACGCGAGCGTGTCGGGCAGTACGTCCGTCCCCGAGACTCCGTACAGGTTGCTCGTTGCGGCCGCGCGGTTCTCGAGCACAACGGTGAAGTTCACCCAACTGCCCGGGTTGGCGGTGGTTGTCGTCACCCCGGTGTTGCGATCGGCGTCGTAGCTGGTGTACTTCTTCACCAGCGGCTGGGGCACACCCGGCTGAATTGTGGCGTTCGCGTTCGCGTTGTCCACCTTCGAGCGGGGTGCGTCGAAGCTCCCAATAAACGAGACCCCGGCAGCGGTGAGCCCCGACTGCCAGCTCTGCGCGTTCTCGGGCAGCTGGGTCGCGGGAGCGAGCTCCTGCGGGTCACTGCGCAAGTGCGTTCGCAGAACGGTGTCGATGTTAAGGGCTCCCTGCGCGCCACGGATGATGCGCTGGTTCAGGCCATCCGCGCCAACGAACTGCACACGGAACCCCGTCACCTCGTTCCAGGCGTGCGGTCCGGCGCCACTCTGCGGCAACACAATCCGGTTCTGCGCGCCGAGGCTCGCCGCTCCCCAGACGCCCGCCTCATCGCGCACCCACACCTCTGCGCTGAGCGCTCCCATGGGGAAGCTCAGGTTCGCCCCCACTGCGTCGAACGCATCGAACGCGGAGCCCGGAGCGATCTCAAAGCCCGCGGGATCTCCGTCCGGCCATGTTCCGCCCAGCAACGCGGAGTCCGTTGCCAAGCGCAACGCGCTGACATCGAGGTTGCCCGTGTTTCTGATCGTTGCGGTCCACCGCTTCTGCGGGCTCGTTGCCTGCGCGGTATCGCGATAGATCGCGGTACTCGGCGCGGTCACGCCGATCTCAACCGCACTCTTTTCAACGTCCACCATGATCTCGGCGAAGCGCCACGCGGGCTGCTTCCCCAGTTCGGCTGCCGTCGCCTGACGAGCCGTGAGTGCCTCGAAGCGGCCGGAGACCGTGGGCGCGATCTGCGCCATCTGATCAACTGTCGCGCCCTCGACCTGTACCGCACCATCGATCTGCACGGTGTTGCTCTCGGTCGCGCCAGACAGGCACTGGGGCACACCCGCGTCAAACTGATAGTTGAACCCGGTGCGCAGCGTGTCGCGGAGCGTCAGGTCGAAGCTGATGGAGCCGCTTGTCCCGCCGCTCGTGCGGTGTACGCCGATGAACTTGCCGGCTTCCGCCCACTCGACTGAGACACTGACGATGTCCGCCCACTCGAGCTCACTCGGGTTGAGATCCTCGAACGGCGTGTCCACCGGTGCGACCACGCTCTCGGTGGCACCATTCGCGTCGGTGTACACGATACGACCGTCGATCCGAGGACCCTTCTCACCAGGCTTGATCTTTGCGGCGTTCTCGGTTGGCCAGTCGAAGTCGCTCACTCCCGCGAAGTCGTTGATTGCGAAGGGATTGCGATCTCGTTCAGCAACGCACTCGTCAACACCAGGCGCCGGCGCGGGCCGGGCCCCTCCCACGCTTGCGGAGAGCTGGTCGAGGCCAACCCCGATGCTGCCGGGCTGCTCCCACTGGTTCCAGGCGTCGACTTTCTCAACGCCGAGCGCCGTGCGGTTCTGCGCGTCGAGCGTGATCCGCGACGGGGTCTCGTTCTGTGCCACGAGGTACCCATCCACCGGCTTCCCTGCCTGGTTGAGACCGCGCCAGGAGACCGCAACATCGGTGAACAATTCGGTCGCCTCAAACACGCCAAACGGGACCGAGCTCGACGTCGTGTGCGTTGTGGTTCCCGCCGCGTCCTTCGACAGGATGGAGGCGGTGTTGCGGTATGTCGTGCCGCTGTTCGAGCCGGTCACCCGCTCACTCGGATCGGAGAGGAAGGTATCGCGCAGCGACATGTCGAGGGTGGCGGAGAACGCACCGAAGCGCTGCAGCGGCTCGTCCGTATCCGCGCGTGTGACGGCGATTTCGACGCCACCGACGCGGGCCATTTCGCCGGTCGCCCAGTCGCGATCCCAATCAATCTCGCGCTCAATCCTCTGGAACGCGAGGTAGCCTTCGCTCTGCGAGTCGCTGATCTCGTCCGCTGTCAGGGTCCTCGTCGCCCCGCCCTCAAGCGTCAGCTCCGTACTGGGCGCCACCGTGCCCACGGGGCCGATCGCGGCACCGGAGACGTCGACAAAGCGGAAGGTGAGCTGCTGGTCGGGCCCCAGGCGGGCACCCCGCACCCCGGTGAGGGCGAATACGTCGAGGGCTTCCTTCGCGCCGCCGCGGTCCGTCAACACGGTCCGCACGGTGTCCGCGGAGCCGGGCACACCGGAGAGCACGAACGCGGTCTTCGGCTGCTGGCCGGCGATGCCTGAGCGTGCGGCGTCCGCCGTGTAGTGCTTGTACATCGCCGCGCGGAGCAGGTCCACCAGGAAGAGGGAGTCAGCGCCATCCGCAAAGTCGCCGTTCTTGCCGGTCGTCACTCGGGCAACGTTGCCCACCGCGAGCAGACCCGGGGTTTCTGGGGCGCCGATGGTGTCCGGCGACACCTTGGCGCCGCCCACCATTTGCGTGTCACGGAACTTCACCGTCGAGCCGTCCGCGCTCGCGCAGCGCACGTTGGTCGGGAATGTCGCCGCTCCCTCGGGGGTGATCACCGTCTCGATGCCCACAATCAGCTCGGGATCGATGCTCTCCTCGTACGCCACCTTCGTGACCTTGGTGGGGTCGTTTGCGCGGTCAACAACCCACACGTTGTGGCTCGTTTCGCTTGCGACTGGCTTCTCGTCAGGAGCCTTTCCGGTGGTGCACACCGCAGGATCGTCCGAGAACGAGGTCACACGAATAGTGTTGAAGGGGCTGCTCTTGAGCCCGGAGAGCTTGGGCTCCTGCTGCGGATCCTGAATCCGCAGTTCGCGTGCGCCCGTTGCTTCGCTGGCGTCTTCCTTCGCGCTCGTCGACGCGACGAAGCGCAGCTTGTGGTCCGCGAAGTCCTGCGGGTCTCGCTCGGGATCGTACAGATCCCCCGCGTGTGCGATACCTGTCAGCGGGTACACCGTTTGATCGCTGCCGTCCTCGTTGCCGAACCGCTTGCCGAGCTTCACGGTGATCTGCGGCTTCACGAGCCGGAGCGTGGCCTGAATTGTGGTCTCGGAGATCTTCGCGCCGGTCGCGGTCTCCGCAACGATATTGGCAATCGCACCGACCGTGGTCTCCCCGCTCCCGCTCGCGGGGGGCACGATCTCGGCGCCCGTGTTGCGCAGGTGGGTGCGGAGCGTGCTCGAGAGCTCGATGCCGCCTGCGCAGCTTGCGGTCTCCTCGCAGGCGCCCGAGATGACCGACCCGTCGGCCGCGGTGAACACGACGATGATGCCGCTCACCTGCGCGAGCGCGGGAAGCTCGTCATCGGGCACGGGCGCATCCGTCTCGGGTCCGGGAGCGGGCGTCCATGCACCCGCGGAGCCAGTCACATTCTGCACCGCGCCCGGAGTCTTGTCGTTCCCGTAGAGATACTGGATCGTTGCCGCGGTCGCGCCCGCGGGGAAGCGCAGCCGCGGCGCACTCGTGAGTTCCTGGTAGTCGAAGTAGCGGCTGTTCAGCGCTGGCAGTGAGATCGAGAGGTTCTTGAGGCCAGGGATGCCCGAGTTCCACGACTCCACCGTGAGCGTCGAGGGCTCTGCCGATCCGTAGACGCTCGTCGATTCACCGGAATCCGTCTTCCAGCTGACATCGTGCTGAATCGAGGGCAGCACGGCCTCAACCGTAATCGCCGCAGCGAGCTCCTTCGTGACCGATGGGACACCGCCCGCAGCCGGACGGTCGACCGAGTCCGTCACATCAGCTGCGAGGTGAATGGCACGCGAGTTCGTCCCCTCGAGGACGATCCGGTTGCCGGAGCGGTCCGTCGACCTGAGCGTGTACTCGGCCGTGAGCGACACAGTGCGCCCGCCGGCATCAGCCATGTCACGCCCGGGAACGCCGCGCAGCGCCACGTCGTAGCCGACGACGTTCGCGGCAACAGGCACGACGAGCTCGCCCTGAGGGATCGTGGTTTCGCTGGTGCTGCCGTCCGCGTGTGTGAAAACGACCTTGGCACCCCCGGGATTCGCACTGAGGCTCAATGCAGCGAGATCAAAGGCCTCCGAAACAGGAAGGGACGTGCCCGCGGGCGGCTGCGTGCCTGGAACCCGGAACCGCAGCGTGCTGGGCGCATTCGCCTCGGCAGTGCCGCTGAACGTCGCGATCGCGCGGGCGTCGTTCCCCGTGGTCTCCTCGGTCACAGCACTTCGGTTCCAGCTCGCGCTCGCGTTCTCCAGCCCGGCGCGCTCGTACGCGCGCAGCGTGACGGTCACATCGCTCGTGATGGCGTCCTCTGCAACCCCGCCCGGGATGAGCGTGCCGGTCGCCGTGAGTCGTGTTCCGTCAAGCCCGGCGTCCACCATCGTGTCGATCTGTGCGGGCAGGAACGCGATGGCGGTGCTGCCGAGCTTGTCCCACACGAGCGTGAGCACCGTGCTCCCGTTCGGGCCAGGCACCACGCTCTCGACGCGGGAGCCCGTGGGGGCGTTGAATCCCCCTTCAACGAAGTTCACCGGGGCGGGGAAGGTGACGGTCAACGCCACCGGGCCACAGCCGTCCGGGTCAGGACAACCGACGCTCGCCACGTATGTGAAGTCGTCTCCCGCGTTCACCTCGGTGACCGGTGCGCCACTCGCCAGATCCACGGTCGATAGCGCGAACGTCACCGGCGGGGCCGCGACGGCAGCGGGTGCACCAAGCGCCCCGAGCCCCGCGATCAACGCTCCGACGAGCAGCGCGGCCAGTGTTCCTCTGCCGCGATTCACACCGCTTCGAACTGATTTCTTGCGCACCTGGTGTCCTCCCCAAGGCCCGCTACAGCGCCCCCATGAGAACACACCATTCTCGCGCAGCAAGCTAGATACATAGCAAGCTACCAAGAAAAAACAAAAAACTACAGGGGCTACAGCAATCCTTCATGCCGAAGACATACGAAAGCCCCGAGGACTCCCTGAATCCTCGGGGCTTTCATCTCGATCCCGGCCTCGCGGGATGCCCGGCTATGCCTCCGCGAGGCTAATCACGCCGTAGTTCCATCCCTTGCGCCGGTAGACCACGCTCGGGCGGCCCGAGCCGTGCTCCACGAACAGGAAAAAGTCGTGGCCGACAAGCTCCATCTGGTCGACTGCATCCTCGACCGACAGACGCTCCGCGGGGAACTCCTTGCTGCGGATCACTACGGGCGTGTACTGCTCCTCGCCCGAGTCCGAGGCCACGGGGATCTCGCCCGTCGCTACCGACTCGAGCACCTCGAGCGGGGCGGGCGTGACGTCGATCATGCCGAAGTCGTTCGCCGCGGCATCCCCGAGCGAGGTGCGGCCGCGACCACGACGGTCGTGGCGACGATCCTTCATCCGCCGAATGCGTTCCAGGATCCGACCGTAGGCGATATCGAAGGCGGTGTACTTGTCGGCGCCGGCCGACTCCGCACGGATCACCGGCCCCGGGCCGATCAGCGTGAGCTCCACCTGATCGCCGTTCTGGGGGCTGCGGTCGCTCTGTCGCGAGACACGCACTTCGAACGATTGAGCCTTGGGCAGCAGCCCAGCCACCTTGTCAGTCTTCGACTCGACATACTGCTCGAATCGATCGGTAATCCCAACATTCTTGCCGCGGATGTTCACGTCCATGGTGACCTCCCAGGTGACTCAGGCGGGTGGGCCAGTGCGGCGCACCGCTACGCCTTTCTCGAACTCTACTCCACTCGCCAGCGCCGCTGCCACCCTCATCTGATTTGCGCTCCCAGTACCTGTTCAGCACGCGATTCAGCAACACACAGCACGGCGATCGCGACGACCCGGGAGCCCGCTGATTCACAGGCATCGCGGGCCGCAAGGAGCGTCGCGCCGGTGGTCATGACGTCGTCAACGAGCACCACCTCACGCCCGCCGAGGCCCGGGCGTGCCGCATGCCGAACCGCGATCATCCGCGCATTTCGCGCCCGCTCACGCGGTGACAAACCGACCTGGCCGCGGCGCCCCCGCGTCGTGCGGAGCGCTCGCCTCACCTGCCCTCGCATCGCCTGTCCACGGCGCGCGTGTGCGAGGAGAAGTTCGACGGGTCGGTACCCTCGCTCGCGGAAGCGCGCCGGCGTGGAGGGCACCGGCACGAGCACGGGCGGCGCAGTGTCCGTGCACTCAGCGACGGCTCGCGCGAGCGGTTCACGCAGCTGTGCGCCCAGAAGAGCGGCGCCTCGGGCACGGCCGCCGTTCTTGTAGGCGAGAAGGAGCGCGCGGAGCGGCCCGGCGTAGAGTCCGCGCGCATACGCCGGGATCCCGATCTCGACACGTAGCGGCGGGGTGGGCACGTGGATCTCAGCCACACAGTCGTCACAGAACTCGCGGTCGGGAGCCCCGCATGCGAGGCACTCGGTCGGCCACACAAGAGCCAGTAGATCCAAGGCGAGCTCGCGGAGCAGGTGAGGCAGGGGCATGGCTCCAGTTTCCCCGGCTACCGCGCGCTCACCAGCTTCACCCACGAACTGGGGATCCGTGACGCTGCGCTCCTGCGTCGCCAACCCTGTGAGCGGGGCTCACCCCCGCTTCGCGAGGATCTCGATGTCGTCGTCAACCCGCTGCCAGCCGCTCCCCTGCGGTGCATACAGCGAGCCGTCAGCACTCAACACACGGAGATAGTTCTTTCCGCCGCCACCGCTCACCTTGACCCCGTTCTGCACCGAAGTCTGCTCGGAGCTGATCGCGCCAATTCCACCGAGGCTAATCTTCCCCGCGGTGCCGACACGGGTGAGCGCCGCAAAGCGGAGCTGCCCCACCCAATCGAGATCAAGCGGTGCACCAGACACCCACAGCGTCGTCTCGGCCTCCGCAGTGGTGCGCACCGGCACACCAGCCGCGTCACGCACGATCCCGCCCATCAACACGGCGCTCTCGTCGCCGTCCTCAACGAGCGCCGCGATCCTGCTGCCGTCGGGGGACACACGGACCGCAACAACGGTGCGCCCAGCGAGCCAGGGAGCCGCGATGCCCACCGCGACACCCTCGGCGTTCGTCGCGAGCAACTGCTCCGGGTGCGCCGCAGACGCCGTCCAGATGTACCCGAGCGGATCGAAGCTGGGTTCGAGGAGCTTCGGTCGGGTGTCGATCAGCGTCGCCCCGTTCTCGTCGACACGACTCACCCCACCCGGATGTCGCACCGCGGCAGCCCGCTCGTCGAGCGCAAGGGTCACTGCGCTCGGGTCGAGTTCGTGAATCAACGGGCCGAACTGTGGCGTCTCCGTCAGTTCGCCGGCAACTAGTGCACCGAACTGGTCGTCGATCATCACGGCGGGAGTGCTCGGCACGCTCACCATGCGTGGCGCGTTCGCTTCGTCACCGACATTCGAGCGGAGCGGGGTGCCGTCGACGAGCAGCTCAAACCCGGTGACGCCCGGCACCGTCTGCAGACTCGACTTGAGCTGCTGGCGCAGCTCAGCAAGTGCGGCCGGCTGCGCCTCCATGAGCTGGTTCGTGAGATCAATGCGCGCGGATCCGTCGACCACCGGCACCGAGCTCTTCGCCAGCGCGGTCCCGGATGGGAAGCCGCTGCGCAGCACCTCGCGCATTCCCTCACTCGGCCCCTCGAGCAGCGCCCCAACGATCTCGGTGGTGAGCGAGCTGCGGGTGAGGAACCAGCGCGTCTCGGGCACCAACAGGTTACCGGCGCCGATGTAGTAGAGCTGGTGCGGCGACCAAATAGTCGAGAACATCGTGGAGTCGAGAATGATCCCGTTCGGGGCCGAAGAGATGCGCCACTCGGCGCCGACTCGCTCGAACTCGAACCGCATCTCGAGGCTCGGCCCCGGGCCGACGGGCAGCATCTCGCCAGCGGCGTCGACCTTCGCGGACACGGCAAGCGACAGCACGCCCGCGGTGTCGCCATCTGCGCGGTAGGGGCGGCTCCCCCCGTCGATCAGTACGCCCGAATTGGGATCCCACTGGCCCGCGTACTTCGTGGTGAGGAACTCACGCGCTGTCGCGTACTCATCCGCGGAAGAGGTCGCCGCGAGCACAAAGCCGCGCACCAGGTCCTCCTGACTCGCCCCGGTCACGGGCCCCGGCGGCTTGTACTGGTACACCTGGTCCGCCTGCTTGAGGTCGGTGAGCCCGACCTCAACGGGGCCGGCTGTGGGAATCGCCACGCACCCGGCGAGCGCGAGCGCCGCCGCGGTGACGAGCGCACCGCGCGCCCCGCGGCCCGCGCGTGTGCGCCGCGCCGCGCCGCGCAGTTTCCGATTCCCGCTCATCGGCGCTTGTCCTTCCTGATTCGGCGGCCGGGCCTCCGTAGCCAGCCACCTGTCGTCCCGATATCGCCCTCCGCCGCAGTGGCACCCTCCGGCACGAGCGGCAGCGGCGAGACGAAACTGGTCACGTGCTCGCCGCGCGGGAGCGTCAGGCGGAAGTTCGATCCCTCCCCCGGCTGCGACCATGCGTCGAGCAAGCCGCCGTGCACAGCGGCGTCTTCCTGGGCGATCGCGAGCCCCAGGCCAGTGCCGCCGAGCGTCCGCTTGCGTGAGGGGTCGGCGCGCCAGAACCGATCGAACACGTGCTCGGTCGCGTCCGCCGTCATGCCGATGCCCCAGTCACGCACCGCCACGGAGATCGCCGATGCGTTCGAGTCAATCGTCACGAGGATCGGCTGGCCCTCACCATGCTCAATGGCGTTGCCCACCAGGTTCGAGACGATGCGTCGGATCCGGCGCGGGTCAACCTCGACCGGAGCGTATCCACCGAGCGCGCGCACCTCGATCTGGCTGTCGGACAGCGTCTGCAGCCCATCGACCACCTCACCGACCAGCGCAACGAGGTTGGTGGGCTCGGTCTCGAGCGTCACTCTGCCGGCGTCGTAGCGCGAGATTTCAAGGAGATCGCCGAGCAACAGTTCGAAGCGCTCCACCTGCGTGCCGAGCACCTCGACCGCGCGCTGCTGCCCGGGCTCGAGGCCTTCGGCGTTCCCCTGGATCACCTGGCTCGCGAGCCGAATCGTGGTGAGCGGGGTGCGCAGCTCGTGCGACACATCCGAGACGAAGCGCTGCTGCATCTCCGAGAGATGATCAAGCTCGCGGATGCGGGCCTGCAGCGTGTCGGCCATGTCGTTGAAGCCTTCGGAGAGCACATCGAAGTGCTCATCATTCTGGAGCGGCATGCGCGCATCGCTCTCACCCGCGGCCAGCCGCCTGCTCGTGTCGGCCGCCGCCCGCAGCGGACGGAACACGATGCGCGACATGATCCACACCAGGATGCCGATGAACGCCATCATCGCCGCAGCGGTGATGAGCAGCGTGCGCAGCACAAAACTCAGCGTGTTCTGCGTATCGCCGAGGTTGTAGCCGATGAACAGGTCGTAGGTGCCGGCCCCCGCGGGAAAGACCAGTCGCGAGGCGACGAGAATGCCCGGCGCACTCGAGCCGTCCTCCTCCACAAACGTAACCGGCTGGTAGTACTGCGGCTCGGTGCCCGAAGCGACGGCTTCCGACAGCTCGGCGCTCACGGATTCGATGAGCAGGTTCTTCGAGGTGATCGCGGGCGGCGCGTCCGGGTTCGGCGCTTGGCCCGGTTCTCGCCGCAGGTAGACGAGCTGGCTCGACGAGGCGTCCTGCACCGTGCGGCGCACTGAGCCGGCAAGCAGCGACAGCGATCCGCCGTCGGAGGCGTCGGAGGCGTCGATGAGCCGCTGCGCCGCAAGCGTGGCGCGCGCAGAGTCCTGCAGCGCCTGATCTCGACGCGAGGAGTAGAGGTCGCCGCTGATGCTCGTGAGGAGGAAGACTCCGGCTACGAGCACCATGAAGCCCGTCACGAGGCCCGTGATCGTCATGGTGCGCACCATGAGCGACCGCCGCCAGCGCGCACGGAACGGCCCGAACACCGGCTGCGTGAATCGCACCCAGCGCAGGTGGAGGCGCCGCAGCGCGATCCCAAGCCGAGAGCGGCGGGCTGCCACGCGGCTACTCCGGGGAGGAGCCGGCGCGATACCCGACGCCACGCACCGTGGTCACGATGGTCGGGTGATCGGGATCCTGCTCAATCTTTGCCCGCAGCCGCTGCACATGCACGTTCACGAGGCGGGTGTCAGCCTTGTACTGGTACCCCCACACTTTCTCGAGCAGCACCTCACGCGTGAACACCTGCTGCGGCTTCCGCGCGAGGATGGCGAGCAGGTCAAACTCGAGCGGGGTGAGCGGAATCACCTGGCTGCCGCGGCGCACCTCGTGGGCGGCAACGTCAATCGTCAGGTCGCCGATGCGCAGCGTCTCCGTTGCCTCCTGCTGCGGCTCGCGCAGGCGTGCGCGAATCCGCGCGATGAGCTCGACGGGGTTGAACGGTTTCACCACGTAGTCGTCGGCGCCGGCTTCGAGGCCGCGCACCACGTCGCGGGTGTCCGTGCGCGCGGTCAGCATGATGATCGGGGTGCCCGACTCCGCGCGGATCTTCTCTGCCACCTCGATGCCGTCGAGGCCCGGGAGCATGACGTCGAGCAGCACGAGATCGGGGCGCATCTCACGGAACTTCTCGACCGCTTCAGCCCCGTCCACCGAGAACTCCGTCTCGAAGCCCTCGCCCTGCAGCACCATGCCCAGCATTTCGGCAAGCGCCCGGTCGTCGTCTACCACCAAGATGCGCGCACTCATGGTCCCATTATGACTGGCTCGGGCGAGGAATACGTGTGACGCGGGCCATTCCGCGTCGGATCAGGCAAAGCTTGGACACTCTCCGGGAGGCCGGCCCTGCTGCCAGCGCCCTCAAACGCCGCGCAACTCAGTAGTGGTCGAAGCGGCCGGGCAGTACTTCCCACGGCTCGCGGCCCAGATACTCAGACACCGCAAGATGCACGCAGTGCTCAACAAAGTACCGGCGGTGCTCGTCGTCGTTCACGTGGAGACCACGTGCGCGCTGGATCGGCATCCGGAAGAGCATGATGGTGCGGGCCTTCCGGTCGATGGCATAGAGCAGCGGATGGCGGCTCTCGCCGCGGCCGCTCGGAGCGGTCTGAAACCCAATACGCACCCCGTCGAGCTCTGCGGGGAAGTGCTGCTGCAGGAGCTGCACCGCACCGCGGGCATCGGCTTCAAATCGCGGAACCCTGCCCGAGACATCAGGCAGGTGCGGCCCCACGAGCGCCGACCGGATCGGTCGTCGCCCGTGCCGACGAGAAACCCTGCTGCGCTGGGCACGCTGACGACCGAACATGCCCCCAGTCTAGGCCCCCGCTACCGGGTGTAGACGGTCAGCTCACCTTCGCGCGGGTCTGGCGCAAGCACCGGGTATCCCGCGATGTCGGCGTCCTTCAGGTAGCGCACGCCAGCGGCGATGGGCGCCGAGGATTCGAGCATCGCGTCAGACGGAGCCGAAACAGCAACCGCGGCGCCCGCGGGAACCGTCTCGGTGCTCGGCTTCCCCTTCCCACTCGCTGCCGTGATCTGCACCGTCGCAGCCTCCGTGCCGGAGTTGACGAGCACCAGTTTGCCCCCGGACACGACGGGCGCGGCCACCGGCTCGCCCGCTGCCATTTCTGTGGCGGGGACGAACCACTCGTAGTCGTGTTCGCGGCCCTTCGTCGCAGAACCGAGCACGCTCGCGAGCACCGGCGCGTCTGCCTCGATGACCACGGCGTTCGCGTTCGTTGGCCACGTCGTGATGCTCAGCTCGCCCACTGCGCTCGGCAGGAGCTTCAGCTCACCCAGGTCGGTGCTGCCACCCTTCGCGTCGATGGCGCGTGCGCGGAGCGTCGTCTCCGTGCCCCCGGGTGCGAGCGCACGAATGAGCACGGGGTAGTCGTCGCCCTCGCCGGAGTCGCTCGGCCCGCGCTCGTGATCGCTCTCGTTCGCCACACCGGGGATCACCAGCCGCTTGGCGGGCTCCACCTGGCGGCCCACGGAGGACACCCCGTACGCGTCAAGGCCCAGCCGGTGTGCAATGCCGAGGCTCGCTGTCACCGGTGCACCGGTGCTCACCACGCGCACCGCGAAGCGATCCCGATCTGGAGCGTAGCCGTTCAGCGAGATGGTCTGCTCGGTTCCCGGAGCGATGAGCACGCCCGCGGTCTGCACCGCATCGACGGCGCCGTTCTCGTCGTGCACGGAAATCTCGACGGTCGCGGGCACGCCGCCCGGGTTGCCCAGGCTGAGCGTCGTAGAGACGCCCAGGCTGCTGCCGCCGCCAAGCAGCCACTGCTCGTTCAGCGGTTCGGCGCACGCGCTCGCTGTGGCGCCACGAAGCTGCTCACCGTTCACGGCCTGCACCTGCGCTGCCGCGAGCGGCTGCGCGATGGGGGCCGTGATCACCGAGGGGAGGCCCTGGCCGCCCTCGCTGCGCTGCAGGCTCGCGGTGCCAGCAGCCTCGCCGGAGACCGTCACCGAGGGCGAGCCGATGGGGATCGCGGCCCCAGGACGCGCCTCGTCGGCGCCCAGCACGGAGAACGCGCCGGCGCACACGAGCGTGCGGTTCGTGTTCTGGGTCGTGTCGACAACGAGGGGCTGCGGGGCGCGCGTCACTTCGGGAAGCGTCACGCTCCCGAGGGCGACCACCGCGGCGCCCGCGGCAGCGGCCACGAGCAGACCGGTGAGCGCGCGGGCGCCGCCACGCAGCATGCGGGTGCGGTCACTCATCGTGCGTCTCCGTTCGTCGCGGTGTCTGTGTCGGTATCGGTCGCGGCCTCGCTTGGAGTCGCCGCATCCGTGTCGGTGCCAGAAACCGCGCCGGCGTCGGAACTCGTGTCGACGTCCGTGTCGACGATCTCGACGTTCTCGACGTCCTCCGCTTCTGGCGCTTCCTGCGCAGTCTCAGGCTCTTCAGGCTCTTCAGGCGCTTCCGGCGCAGCCTCCGGCTCTTCCGGCGCCGCCGCGGAGCTCTCCGCTACTGGTTCCACTTCCGATTCCGATTCCGCTGACGCTTCGGGCTCGGCAACCGGCTCGGCCGACTCAGCCACCGGCTCCGCGGGAACGACCGGGGTCACCGTCACCTGACTCCCGCGCTTCCGACGCTTCGGCCGCTTCCGACGCTCGGGGCGGTACGTCACCTCACCGGTGGGCAGAGCGAGCAGCAAGACACCCAGCAAGACGACCAGCTGCACCACCCAGATGGTGCTGCCCGTCAGCGTCGTGCCGTCCACGCGCTTTGCGGCATCGCCAGGATCCGCATCCTCGGTCTCCGGCTCCGCCACGCGCCACAGCAGACCCTGCTCCGTCTGTCCTGCGTTCACGAGCGCCGGGTGCTGATCGAACAGCCGCTGCAGCTCGGCGCGCTCAACATCGCTTCCCGAGCTCGGCAGCAGCACGAACCCCACACCGGCGTCGCGCAGCGACCCGGTGAGGTCGGGGCCACCCACGCTCGCGAGTCCCCCCACGAGCTCCGCGATCTGCCGGTCAGTGTTGTTCACCTCGGGAATGCGCTCGACGCTGCGCACGCGGTCAAGCCGCTCTCCCGCTCCAGTTACCACCTGCGCACGCACGGCGTGCGAGGCCTCGGCGGTGATCACGAGGGTGCGCACGCCCGGCTGCGTCTCCCCGGCGGCCTGCACAAGCGCGGGCATCTGCGTGGTTGCGGGGCCGAACGGCACGCGTCCGAGGAAGAGCTGCGCGCTCACCGGCACCACCGCAAGGATCGCGGTGACGAGTGCGACCGCAACCACGGGGGCCGCGCCCTTGCGGAGTGTCGACGCCCCCACCGATGCGAGGCTCAGCACGGCGAGCCAGTACACGGCGAGACCGGACCCGGTCCAGAGCGCAACGCTGGTGTCGCCTACAACGGTGAGCTGCAGCTGCGCCGCACCAATGGCGGTGAGCATGCCCAGCCCGCCGAGCAGCGAGCTGAAGAGCGTCACCGCGACGCGACCGGTGAAGAGGCCGAGTACCGCGAGCAGCGCGATCGGCAGCATGAGCACACCAACGAGCAGCGTCGCCGGCGGGCCGCCGAGGCCGATCGCGTCGAGGATGCCCGCCCAACCCGCAAGCCCGAACTCCGGGAAGCCGAGCAGCATGTGCCACGGCGTACCCGGCTCAAACGGCAGCACGATGCCGGGATCGAGCAGAATGTCGAGCGGTCGCCCACTCGTGATGCCCACGACGATCTTTGGCGCAAAGAGCACGAGCGGCACAAGCGCGGTCGTGAGGACGCGCGCGGCACCGCGCAACGTCGTGAAGAGCCCAATGATGAGCAGCAGCACCGCGGCCGGGATCAGCACGGGAGCCGCGGCAAGTGCGACGCCGGCGAGCAGCGACGCGGTTCCAGCCCAGCTCCAGGACTCGCGGCAGCGCGTGGCGGCGAGCAGCAGCCACGGCAGCGTGATCGTGAGCACGAGCGTGGGCAGTCGGCCCGAATCGAGCGATCCGAGCAGCACCGGGCTGAGCGCGAAGCCGAGCGCGGTGAGCGCGCGGCCGGCCTTCGACTCGGTGAGCTGCGCCGCCCAGATCCAGGCGCCCAGCGCGGTGAGCGGAACCGCCGCAATGACCAGCAGCACGATCGCGTGCGAGGGGTTCCAGAACGTCAGCGTGCCGAGCAGCGCGAGCACCCACGTGAACGGATCGGCGGGCACGCCGTCGAGCGAACGAGTGTTCCACCACAGCTGATCGAGTGAGCTGAGTGGCGCGAGTCCCCCACCGGCGAGGCTCGTCTGCGGGAACGCCCACCAGGCAAGCGCAGCCGTCGCAACCAACGCAGCGACGAGCACCGCGAGTCCACCGGAGGAAATGAAATGCAGTTCGCGGCGCTGCATCCCCGTACTCGCGAGAATCGCCTCGCGGTCGATCATGCGCGCGGTGCGCACACTCTTCGGGTCGATGCGCAGGGGCCGGATCGCAGCCCACCCCGCGGTGTTGTTCCGCTTGATGCGCCGTCGCGACGCAATGATCGCGTGCGGCCTGAAGAACACACTGAAGGCGGCAACGAACTCGCCCAGCATGTTGCCGGGCTGCTCCCGAATGAGGGACCACACGACGCGCAGCACCGCGAGCACGGGCAGGCCGAGCCAGGCGAGGAACGCGAGCGGCGCGCGGGCGTAGGCGATCCGGCGGTGCAGGTGTGCGGTGCGGGCCTGGCGGTGCGCCTGGCGCAGCACCGATCGCTTCCGATCGATGCGGGGGCCCGCGACGCCGCTCTGCGCGAAGCGCACGCGAGACTCGGGCGCCACCTCGACACGGTGACCCGCGAGGCGGGCACGTACACAGAAATCGAGACCGTCGTCATACACCGGCAGCGCGGGATCGAACCCGCCGAGCTGCTCCCACACGTCGCGACGCACGAGCATCCCGACCGGGCCCACGCCCAGCACGTCCTGCAGGTGGTCGTACTGCTGCTGATCGAGCTCCTGCCGCCGGAGCGTCCAGCGGGAGCCGTAGCGAGTGAGACTCTGCCCCAGCTCGATGATGCGCTCGGGTCGATCCCAGTCCACAAGCTTGGGGCCAGCAACGGCGACCGAGGGTGCGCGCTGCACGGCGCGGAGAATGAGTGCGAGCGCCTCAGGCTCAGGGCACGAGTCCTCGCTGAGCAACCAGAGCCACTCGCTCACTTCGGGGTCGTCCACGGACTCCACGGCCTGCGCGCCGTGCGCGACGGCCTGTCCGAAGGAGACGCGGTTGCCAATGCCGATGACGCGTTCCGCGCCGCTCGCCATGAGCTGTGACCCCACCCCATCCGAGCCGCCGTTGTTCACGGCGATGATGGCCGCGGGCGCGACCGATTGAGCCGCGATGCCGGCGATGGTCTGGTCGAGCCATTCGCCACCCTGCTGGGCGACGAGAATGGCCGTTACTCTCGTGCGCATATCGCGCCCAGTCTAGGCTGCTCCGCGGCGTGAAAGATGGAGCCGCACCGCGTGGCCCGGCATCCGAGTGTTAGATCGCCTCGCGGCGGAGGCGACGGCGCTCGCGCTCAGAGAGGCCACCCCAGATACCGAAACGCTCGTCGTTCTGCAGCGCGTAGTCGAGGCACTCAGAGCGCACCTCGCAGCTCTCACAGATGCGCTTCGCCTCGCGCGTCGAGCCGCCCTTCTCGGGGAAGAAGGCCTCAGGGTCCGTCTGCGCGCAGAGCGCGTCGCTCTGCCAGGCGAGGGCCTCGTCTTCCTCGCGCACACCCGGCACTCCGAGGAATACGGGATCGACGAACCAATTACCGGGGACCGGAGTCTGCGGTGTTTCGTTCACTTGTCGCCCCTTTCCTGCCAGTACCGCGTGTCGCGGCGGGAACGCCGGGACAATGCATTAATTACACCGTTGTGATTCGCGCAAGTCAAGCCGGAAAGTGTAAACCCTCAAGTCCAACTTGAAGTTCATTGACACGCGAGCGTGTCTCAGTCGCGATCTCACCGGGCGTGTCCAGGGCGCCGGAGCCTGCACGATGCGCGCTGCCTCAGCCCCAAATCACGAGCATGCGGTACGTCATAACCGCCGCCGAGAGGTGCACCACCGCAAGCACGAGGTTGGCCCAGCGAGTCCGATCCACGAGCGCCCAGAACCCCGCGCCGAGCGGCAAAAGGAATGCGACAATCAGGTACATCCAAAACTCAAGCGGGTCCCCCGCCGCGGTGTTCCCCGAGAACGGCGCCGCGATCGAGATGATGATCTGCACGAGGAGCATGAGCGCCACGACGAGGGTGGCTCCCATCGTGAAGTCGTTGGGACCCCGTTTGCGGAGCGCCTCAACGAGGCACAGCCCCGCGCCCACCAGCGCAACAGCGATCAGCGCGATCGCGTACCCGAGAATCATTCGCCGCTCCCGCCCTTCACCCCGTCCGGGGTGGGGAAGTTCGTGGCCACGAACGTGCGGCCACCCTTCACCACGACGAGCCCGATGAGCCGCCCGTCCGGGGCGAGCGCAGCAGCGAGCTTCGCGTCGTGCTCCTCACCCACCGTCACGCGCTTTCCGTGCCCCAGATCGACAGCCTGCTGCGCGTCGAGCTGCAGCGTCGGGAAGAGTGTCGTGGCAACCGTCGCGGGATCGAGGATCCGCACGTTCTCCCCGGCAACCAGCTGCTCGATTGTGCCGGCGTCGGCGACGTCGAAGGGGCCAACCGCGTCACGGCGCAGGGCGGTCAGGTGCCCGCCGAGCCCAAGCGCTGCGCCCAGATCCCGAGCGAGCGCACGAATGTACGTCCCCGTCGAGCAGCGCACGGTCGCATCGATATCGATCACCGGAGCGCCCTCGGCGGTCTCCGCCGCGCGTGGCTCGCCAATGTCAAAGGCGTGGATCGTCACGGGGCGCTGCTTCAGCTCGACCGTCTCGCCCGCGCGCACACGGTCATACGCGCGCTGTCCGTCCACCTTGATCGCGCTCACCGCACTCGGCGACTGCAAAATGTCGCCCGTGAGCTCGCGCACGGCTGCCGCAATTCGATCGGGATCCGCAAGTACGGCTGCCACGTCAGCGGCGTTCGCGACCGCGGTCGTGTCGCCCTCGCGGTCGTCGGTCACCGTTGTGACGCCCAGGCGGATCGTGGTGCGGTACGTCTTATCGAGCCCCACGAGGTGCGTGAGCAGCCGGGTCGCGGGGCCCGCGCCGAGCACCAGAAGCCCGGTGGCCATGGGGTCAAGCGTGCCCGCGTGGCCCACCTTGCGCGTGCCGAGCGCGCGGCGCGACTTCGCCACCGCGTCGTGGCTCGTCCACCCCTCGGACTTGTCGAGCAGCAGAATCCCGCCGTGCGCGGGCAACAAAACGGAAGCAGAAGTCACCCCTCCAGCCTACTGCGCGCGAATGTCATCAATTCGGCTGATGCCCCGCGCCGCAAGGCAGGCGAGGCTGGAGGTATGAAGAAACCTCTGCAGCATCTCCTCGTCTCCGCGTTCGTCTACGCCGGGCTCGGCGTCGCCGCCGGCGTGTTCTTTCGCGAGTTCACCAAGCTCAACGATTTCCCGGAGGGCGCGTTCACGCAGCTCGGGGTCGCGCACACGCACCTCTTGGCGCTGGGCTTCTTCCCGTTCCTCATCCTCCTCGGGCTCGAGCGGGTCTTCACCTTCTCCTCGTCGAAGCGCGCATTTGGCTGGTTCCTCGGCCTCTACCACGCCGGTGTCATCATCACCTCGGCGATGCTCATCGTGCACGGCACGATGACGGTGCTCGATGAGCCCGTGTCCGCGGCCATCTCTGGCATCGCGGGGCTCGGCCACATCGCCATCACGGGTGGCATCATCGCCCTCTTCGTCGCGCTCCGCGCCGCCGTGCGCCGCACTGAGGTTCCCGCCACGGCATAAACCGTAGACTGGTGCGAATGGACACCACGGGGATCGCGCCGGCCGTGAACGCCTGGTACGCGCGGAACGCACGCGAGCTGCCGTGGCGCGAGCCGGCCGCGACCCCGTGGTCCATCCTCGTCTCCGAGTTCATGCTGCAGCAGACGCAGGTCGATCGAGTGCTCCCCCGCTGGACGGACTGGCTGGAGCGGTGGCCCACACCGTCCGCCCTCGCGGCCGCAGAACCCGGCGAAGCAGTGCGCGCGTGGGATCGGCTTGGCTACCCCCGCCGGGCACTGTGGCTCCACCGCGCCGCCGTTGAGATCGCCGAGCAGCACGGAGATGCCGTACCGGCGGACGTCGATCAGCTCCTCGCGCTCACCGGGATCGGGCCGTACACCGCTCGCGCGGTCTCGGTCTTCGCCTTCGGCGAGCACCACCCGGTCGTCGATACGAACACCCGCAGAGTCATCGCCCGTGCCGTGCACGGACGGGCCGCGGCGGGGATGCCCGCGGCGCGCGACCTCGAGGACATGGCAGCGCTCCTACCCGCGGAGCCAGCCGCGGCAGCGACGTTCAACGCGGCAGCGATGGAGCTCGGTGCCATCGTCTGCACCGCCCGAGCACCGCGCTGCGACGAGTGCCCGATCGCCGCACTCTGCGAGTGGCGGGGCGCTGGCTACCCGGACAATGCTCCAACGAAGCGGCCCAAGCAGGCACGCTTCGAAGGCAGCGATCGCCAGGCGCGCGGCCGCGTCCTCGCGCTCCTTCGGAAATCCGCGGGAGCGGTGTCCCGCGCCGCCGCGCTGCACGCGGCGAGCGACGATCCCGAGCAAGCCGAGCGCGCGGTCACCACACTTCTTGCCGACGGTCTCGTGCAGGAGGAAACTGCGATCAACGACGGCGAGACGGGCGCAGTCGTCCCCGCGCTCCGCCTCCCCTAACCGAGCCGCGGCCCGGTACTACTGCGCGGTACTACTGATCGTCGTCCTCGTCGCGAGGCTTCGTGTACGGATCGGCCTCACCCGCGAAGGTGGCGTTCGCCGCAAGTGCGGCCGACTCATCGTCACGACGCTTCGCCTCAGCGAGCAAGTCGCTCAAGTGCTGCGCGCTCTCGGGCAGCTCATCGTGAATGAACTCGAGCGTGGGCGTCAGCCTCGTGCCCAGCTGCTTCCCGACCTCGCTGCGCAGCATGCCGGTCGCGGCCTTCAGCGCTGCGGCGGTGTCAGCCTGCTCCTGCTCGTCGCCGTAGACCGTGTAGAACACGCTCGCCTGCTGCAGATCGCCCGTTACGCGGACGTCCGTGATGGTCACAAAACCGAGCCGCGGATCGCGCAGCCCCTTCTCCAGGCGACGAGCGATGATCTGCTGGATCCGCTCCGCTACCTTCCCCGCACGTGGATTCGTCATACCCCAATACTAGCCGTGAGTGCCCCGGGAGGTCCCCAGGCTCGCGCCCGCGCGGTAGCGTGGAGGCCACCGCCCCTCCCCAACGGAAGTTGCACTGTGAACGACACCGCTTCAGACCCCCACCCGGATCAGGATGAGCCTGCGGCGCCACAGCACTCGGCCCCGCAGTACGCGCCGCCTCAATATGCGGCTCCGCAGTACGCGCCCCCGCAGTACGCCGCGCCCCAGTACGCACCCCAGTACGCACCCCAGTACGCCGAGCCCCAGTACGCAGCGCAACCCGGCGCAGCGAACTGGGCTCCCGCGCCGGGCACGGGCGAACCCTTCGATGGCGCAGCTGATCCGCGCGATCTGAGCCGCCCGCTCTACGGCGCGACACTCGGGCAGGCGATCGCCCGGTTCTTCCGCGGCTACGTCCGCTTCGAGGGGCGCGCGTCCCTCAGCGAGTATTGGTTCGCCCGGCTCTTCCTCGCGATGCTGATGCTCGGGTGGGTGCTTGGCACCGCGGGCGTACTGAGCCTCCCCGATTCCGCGGGACAGCCGGCCGCCGGCGCTTGGATCACGCTCGGGATCCTCGTCACGCTGGGCCTCGCGCTCCCCTCCATTGCGAGCATGTGGCGGCGCCTCCACGACGCGAACTTCCCGGGCCCGCTCTGGTTCCTGACGTTTGCCCCCGCGGGTGATCTGGTGCTGCTCGTGCTGATGCTCATGCGTTCTCGCCCCGAGGGTCGGCGCTTCGACGCAGCACCGCAGGGCTCCTTCGCCAGCCCGGCCGGCCCCGCCGCGGGCCGCTAACCGACGCACGCATGCCTCCCCACTCTGCCGCGGAAGAGCGGCGCTTGCAGGCGCTGCGCCTCCTGCGGCAGGTGCGCGACCGCATCGATCGCGACTACGCGGAGCCCCTGAACGTCGCTGAGCTGGGCCGTGGCGTGGGGATGTCGGCCGGCCACCTCAGCCGCGAGTTCACCGCAGCGTACGGGGAGTCGCCGTATAGCTACCTCATGACGCGCCGAATCGAGCGGGCGATGACGCTTCTCCGGCGCGGGGATCTCTCAGTCACCGAGGTGTGCTTTGCCGTTGGCTACGGCTCGCTTGGTACGTTCACTACACGGTTCACGGAGCTTGTCGGGGTCTCCCCCGGGCGGTATCGGCGCGAGGGCGGCCCGCTCACCGGTCTGCCGGGAATCGTCACGATGCGCGCCACAAAACCCGTCAGGAATCGAGAAGTTCCGGCGACCGGCGAGGAGTAGCGTGACCGGCATGAAGATCAACATTCACGTCACCTTCCTGCCCCACACTGACGCTGAGTCGTCGCTCACGTTCTACCGCGATGTGCTCGGCTTCGAGCTGCGCAATGATGTCGGCTACGGCGACATGCGGTGGCTCACCGTGGGCCCGGAGAACCAGCCGGAGACCTCCATAGTGCTCGGACCGCCGGCGGTGGACCCCGGGCTCACCGATGATGAGCGACGCGTGATCGCCGAGCTCATCGCGAAGGGCTCGTACGCCTCGATTGTGTTCGCCACCGACGAGCTCGAGCCGCTCTTCGCGCGAGTCGAGGCCGCCGGGACCGAGATCCTGCAAGAGCCCATGGACCAGGACTGGGGCACACGCGACTTCGCATTCCGGGACCCTGCGGGCAACACGGTGCGTGTGCAGCAGCTCTGACAAACGTATTTCCTGCGCGGCGGTGCAGGGCGGCCTCACCCGGCCGCCGACAACGGAGAAAGGCCCGGGCAGCACACTCGCTGCCCGGGCCTTTCTCCGTTACACCCTGCGGTTAGTCGCGGGGCTTCTCAACCATCTCGGTGGTCTCGATCTCGTCGCCGACCTGGATGTCGTTGTACTTGCCGAGGCCGATACCAGCCTCGAAGTCCACCTTCACCTCGGTGACGTCGTCCTTGAAGCGGCGCAGCGACTCGATGGCGAGGCCATCGGCGATGACAACGCCCTCGCGGATGACGCGAGCCTTCGCGTTACGCGTGATCGTGCCGGAGCGAACGATGACACCCGCGATGTTGCCGAACTTCGACGAACGGAAGACCTCGCGGACCTCCGCAACACCCGACTGCTTCTCTTCGTACTCAGGCTTGAGCATGCCCTTGAGTGCACCCTCAATGTCATCGAGCGCGTTGTAGATGACGTTGTAGAAGCGGATGTCGATGCCCTCGCGCGCTGCGCGCTCGCGAGCCTTGACGTCGGGACGCACGTTGAAGCCGATGACGATCGCGTTGTCGATCGTGGCGAGATCCACGTCCGACTCGGTGATCGCACCCACACCGCGGTGGAGGATACGGAGCTGGACCGAATCGTCCACCTCGATCTTCATGAGCGACTCCTCGAGCGCCTCAACGGCACCCGACACGTCACCCTTGATGATGAGGTTGAGCGACTCAACCTTGCCATCCTCAAGCGCCTTCGTGAACTCTTCGAGGCTGATGCGCTTGCGGGCCTTGGCGAGCATCGCGTTGCGCTCAGCGGCCTCACGCTTCTCAGCGATCTGGCGGGCCGTGCGGTCCTCGGGCGTCACGATGAAGTTATCGCCTGCACGCGGCACGCTCGAGAGACCCTGCACCGAAACGGGACGCGAGGGAAGTGCCTCGAGCACCGGATCGCCGTTCTCGTCGTGCATCGCACGGACGCGGCCGTAGGCCGTGCCCGCAACAATTGCGTCGCCAACGCGCAGCGTACCCGACTGGATGAGCACGGTGGCAACCGAGCCGCGACCCTTATCGAGCTTCGCCTCGATGGCCACACCACGTGCGTCCTTATCCGGGTTCGCGCGCAGGTCGAGGCCAGCGTCAGCGGTCAGGAGGACCGCGTCGAGGAGTTCGGTGATGCCCACGTTGTTCTTCGCGGAGACGTCGCGGAACATCACGTCGCCGCCCCACTCCTCGGAGACGAGGCCGAACTCGGTGAGCTGCTGACGCACCTTCTCCGGGTTCGCGTCTTCCTTATCGACCTTGTTGACCGCGACCACGATCGGCACGCCCGCCGACTGTGCGTGGTTCAGCGCCTCAATCGTCTGCGGCATGATGCCGTCATCGGCCGCGACCACGAGGATCGCGATGTCGGTGACCTGCGCACCACGGGCACGCATGGCGGTAAACGCCTCGTGACCCGGGGTATCGATGAAGGTCAGCGCACGCTCGACGCCGTCGTGCTCGGTGTGCACCTGGTACGCACCGATGTGCTGCGTGATGCCGCCGGCCTCGCCGCCGCCCACGTTCGCCTTACGGATCGCGTCGAGCAGTCGGGTCTTACCGTGATCGACGTGGCCCATGACCGTCACTACGGGCGGGCGGGGCTGCAGGACGTCGTCGCCCTCTTCCTCAAGCTCCGACTCGATGTCGATGTCGAAGCCCTCGAGCAGCTCGCGGTCCTCGTCCTCAGGCGAAACGACCTGGATCTTGTAGCCCAGCTCCTCACCGAGGATCTGGAACGTCGCCTCGTCGAGCGACTCCGTTGCCGTCGCCATCTCACCGAGGTGGAACAGCACGGTCACGAGGTTCGATGCGCTCGTATCGATCTTGTCCGCGAAATCGCTCAGCGATGCACCACGGCGCAGGCGGATCGGAGTCGATCCGTTGCCCCGGGGTACGCTCACGCCGCCCAGTGACGGCGCCTCGCGCATCTCGAATTCTGCCCGCTTCGCCCGCTTCGACTTGCGTGCCTTGCTCTTGGAGCCACCGCGACCGAATGCGCCAGCGGTGCCTGCACCACGGCCACCACGACCGCGACCAGCGAAACCGCCGCCGGGACGGGGACCACCGAAACCGGTTCCGGGCGCGCCAGCGCCGCCGCCACCACCGGGACGGTTAAAGCCACCGCCACCACCGGGACGACCGCCGCCGCCCGGGCGACCGGGGCCGCCGGGACGACCTGCACCGGCTGCACCAGGTGCGGGACGCGGCGAGGGACGCGGGATGTTGCCCGGGTTCGGGCGACCTGCTCCGCCACCGGGGCGGGGCATGCCCTGGTTCGAGTTGAAGGGGTTGTTGCCGGGGCGCGGCGGGCGCGGAATGCCCATGCCCTGGCTGGAAGCGAAGGGGTTGTTTCCGGGGCGCGGGCCGCCGGGCTTCGCAGCGGCACCGGGCTTCGCGCCCGGCTTCGCAGCAGCACCGGGCTTCGCGCCGGGCTTTGCCGCCGCAGGCTTCGGGGCACCGGGCTTGTCGGCCGCAGCGGCCTTCGGCGCAGCGGGCTTCTCCGCCGCAGCGGCCTTTTCAGCAGCGGGCGCGGCCGGGGCTGCGGGAGCCTCGGGCTCAGCGACCTTCGGGGCAGCGGGCTTCGGACCAGGCCGGGGGCCGGGCTTCTGCGCCGCAGGGGTCTTGGGGGCAGCGGGGGTCGCCGCCGACTCGGCGGGGGTGCCGCTCACGCCATCAGCTGCGAGCGCAGCCTTGACCTTGCGCGCCACGGGGGGCGCGACGCTGGAGGAGGACGCCTTGACGAACTCTCCCATTTCTTTCAGCTTGGCCAGAACGACCTTGCTATCGACACCGATCTCCGCAGCGATCTCGTGTACGCGTGGGTTTGCCACTTTTCTCCTGTCTGGGTTCACGCCAGACAGGCGAGAACCAAAATTACTGGACGGGTCTCATCGTGAGCCGCTCATTAGTTGTCCATGAGTGTTTTCAGCCTGTTCTCTAAGGGGCCGGCATCGGGCTTCCCCGATGCTCGCAGCGCGCGGGGAAAAGCCCCACGCTTCACAGCTTGATCCAGACACTGAGCCAGGGGGTGAACCCAGGCTCCCCGCCCCGGAAGCACCGCACGATCATCGACGCACAGTCGACCTTCGTGCACCACGACTCGAAGCAGTTCCGTGCGTGGAGCGCGTTTCCGACACGCCACACAGGTCCGAACCGCATCCATCTTACCAGCTTCCTGTCTGTGTCTCGCGCTGACGGCGTGCCGTCCGCTGCGGGCAGACTCCTCCCCAAAGGGTACGTACTTCATGCATGTTCGGCACCCGCTCGTCGGCAATCCACCCGGCGGGGGCGGGCCCGCGCGAAACGGGCGATGCCGGGGCTCCCCAGCACCGCCCGTACGCAGACTCGGTGAACTAGTCGTTCATGATCGAGTCGGGCTGAATGTCGATCTTCGCGCCCGTGAGCTTCGCTGCGAGGCGAGCGTTCTGCCCTTCCTTGCCGATCGCAAGCGACAGCTGGAAGTCGGGCACCAGCGCGCGCACCTGCTTGAGCGACTCGTTGAGCATGAACACGTCGGTCACCTTTGCGGGAGACAGCGCGTTGGCGACGAACTTCGGAAGCTCGGGCGAGTAGTCGACGATGTCGATCTTCTCCTCGCCGAGCTCGCTCATCACGGCACGCACGCGGCTGCCCATCTCGCCGATGCAGGTGCCCTTCGCATTGATGCCGGCCTGCTTCGCGCGCACAGCAACCTTCGAGCGGTGGCCCGCCTCGCGCGCGAGCGACACGATCTCGACCAGGCCCTCAGCGAGCTCCGGAACCTCCCGTTCGAAGAGCTTGCGCACCAGCCCGGGGTGGGTGCGGGACACAACGACCTGCGGTCCCTTCGTGCCCTTCGACACGCTCGTCACGTACACGCGGATGCGCATGCCGTGCGGGTACTTTTCGCCGGGCACCTGCTCCTCGGGAGGCAGGATCGCCTCGAGTTCGCCGAGGTCGACGTGCACCATGCGCGGGTTCGGCCCCTGCTGCACGATGCCCGAAACGACCTGACCCTCGCGGTCCTTGAAGGTGCCGAGCACGGCGTCGTCGCTCAGGTCGCGCAGTCGCTGGTTGATGACCTGCTTTGCGGCACTCGACGCCACGCGGCCAAACTCGTCGGTGGTGATGTACGCTTCACCGATCTTCTGCCCTGCCTCGTCGAGCTCGGGTACGAGCACCGAGATCTCACCGCTCTTGCGGTCCAGCGTCACGCGCACATCAGACTCGCGCGGCACTGGGATGTTCTGGTTTTCCGCGTGACGAATGTACGCGGACTGGATGGCCTGCTCAATAATCTCAACGAGCTCGTCGAACGGAATTTCCTTCTCGCGTTCGATCTGTCGCAGCGTTACCAGCTCGATCTTCACCGTGGCCTCCTTGTATTGAACTGTCTATTCAGATGTCACCCGGGGACAGCCCCGGGCGGAAGAGACTAGATTACTCCAGCCACATGACAAGTGCCACCTGTCGCCCGCGCGGGTGCGTCGGCAACAGGTGGCACGTGCAACGAGCCGGGGCTCCGGGGCTACGCGGAGAACAGCCCCGGGATGTCGGCGATCGCAACCTTTTCCTTGGTGCCATCAGCGCGGTTCCACACCTCGGCAAAGCCTTCAGCGGCGTCACGTCCGACGACCACCACGCGCGGCACGCCGAGCAGCTCAGCATCGCCAAACTTCACGCCGGGCGACACCTTGGGGCGATCGTCGAACAGCACGTCAGCCCCGGCGGCCTCGAGCTCGCCGGCCAGGGTCTCAGCGATCTCGAACACGGCAGCGTCGCGACCGGTGGCCACGAGGTGCACATCGAAGGGCGCGATCGCCTCGGGCCAGATGAGCCCGCGGTCGTCATGGTGCAGCTCGGCAAGGATCGCCATGATGCGGGTCACACCGATGCCGTAGGAGCCCATCGTCACGGTGACGAGCTTCCCGTTCTCATCGAGCACCTTGAGCCCCAGCGCCTCCGCGTACTTGCGTCCGAGCTGGAACACGTGGCCGATTTCCATGCCGCGCGCGGCCTCAATCGGGCCGGACCCGTCGGGAGCGGGATCACCGTCGCGCACCGACGCGATGTCGGCAACGCCGTCGGCGCTGAAGTCGCGCCCCATCACAAGGTGCGCCACGTGCTTCTCCGACTCGTTGGCGCCGGTGATCCACTCCGTGCCCGACACCACGCGGGGGTCGAGCAGGTAGCGCACGCCGGTGCTGCCCTCGGTGCCGAGCACGGCCTGGCCGCCGAGCACGGGCCCGATGTAGCCACGCACGAGGCCCGGGTGCTTTTCGAAGTCTGCCGCCGTGGCCGGCTCAACATCGGCGCCCCCGAAGACGACCTCGGCACGCTTCATGTCGGCATCACGGTCCCCCGGCATTCCGACGACCACGAGCTCCCGCTCGCCACCGATCGGCGTGATTGCGAGCACCACGTTCTTGAGCGTGTCCGCGGCCTCCCACGGGCGACCGTCGGCCCGCGGAATGACTGCATTGGCGTGCGCAACGAGCGTCTCGATCGTGGGGGTGTTCGGGGAGTCGAACACAGCGGCGGCCGGTGCGTTCGTGAAGTCGATCGCCTCGGGCACCGGGGTCTCGTACGCCTCAACATTGGCCGCGTAGCCGCCGGCCGAGCGGACGAAGGTGTCCTCACCGATCGGCGTGGGCAGCAGGAACTCCTCGCTGCGCGAGCCGCCCATGGCGCCCGCGTCGGCGGAGACGATGACGTACTCGAGGCCGAGGCGCGTGAAGATGCGCTCGTAGGCATCGCGCTGCTTCTGGTAGCTCGCGGCAAGCCCCTCGTCGGTCACGTCGAAGGAGTATGCGTCCTTCATGGTGAACTCGCGGCCACGGAGCAGACCGGCGCGGGGCCGCGCCTCGTCGCGGTACTTATCCTGGATCTGGAAGAGCTGCAGCGGCAGGTCCTTGTAGGAGGACACGATGTCCTTCACCATGAGCGTGAAGGCTTCCTCGTGCGTGGGGGCGAGGAGGTGATCGGCGCCGTGCCGATCCTGCAGGCGGAACATCGTCTCGCCGTACTCGTCCCAACGGCCGGTTGCCTCGTAGGGATCGCGGGGCAGCAACGCGGGGAAGTGCACCTCGTGCGCGCCGGCCGCCGCCATCTCCTCGCGGATGATCTGCTCGAGCTTGCCCTTCACGCGCAGGCCGAGTGGCAGCCACCCAAAGACGCCCGGCGACTGCCGCCGGATGTAGCCCGCCCGCACCAGCAGCTTGTGGCTGGCGACCTCGGCGTCCGCGGGGTCCTCGCGGAGAGTCTTCAGGAAGTAATTGCTGAGCCGTGTGATCACCCCACCATCGTAGCCCTCTCGACGCGCGCGCTCACCCGCTGCGGCGAGCGCCTAGGCTGGGCGCATGCGCGAGTGGGTGAGGTGGCTGGGTCCGATAGCGGTGCTCGTCCTCGCCGCGCTGCTCCGTTTTTGGGCGCTCGGGCGCCCGGGCACGCTCGTGTTTGACGAGCTGTACTACGTGCGCGACGCGATCAGCCAGCTTGCACACGGGTTCCCCACGGTGTGGCCGGACGATGATCCCTCAATGGCTGGGGATCGGGCCACGGCGTTCACTGCCGAGGCGTCGAACGCGGTGCACCCACCACTCGGCAAGTGGTTGATCGGGATCGGGATCCTCGTGTTCGGCCCCGAAAGCGGCTGGGGGTGGCGCAGCGCAGCGGCACTCGCGGGGGTCGGCACCGTCGGCGTGGTGATGCGCCTCGCCTGGCTGATGTCGCGCAGTCTCATCCTCGCGTGCCTCGCGGGCTTCCTCCTCGCGATCGACGGCGTGCACGTGGTGCTCAGCCGCGTGGGCCTCCTCGACGGCTTCCTCGCGTTCTTCGTTGCGCTCGGCGCGCTCTTCGTCTGGCGGGATCAGCTCGCCCGGGCAGAGCGCGGGCCACTCGGCGAGGGGGGTGGCACAGCCCGGATCCCGATCTGGTGGCGCCGTCCTTGGCTCATCGCAGCGGCGGTGGCCTTTGGCGCAGCGGCCGCGGTGAAGTGGTCGGGGCTGTACCCGCTCGCGTTCTTCCTCGTGTTCATCACGGTGCGGGATCTGCTCGCACGGCTCCGCGCGCGCGAGCCCCGCGCGGTCTGGCGTGCGACCTGGCAGGCCGGGGCAACCGCCCTCGTCGCGCTCCCCACTGCGGCACTCACTTACCTCGCGAGCTGGGTCGGCTGGATCGCGACGGCCGGCGGTCACGCACGCGAGCCGGGGGTCCCCTGGCCCGTGTCGTTGCTGCGCTACCACCGCGAGATGCTCGGCTGGCACAGCACGCTCAGCGCCCCGCACCCGTACCAGGCGAACCCACTCACGTGGCCGCTGGCGCTTCGCCCCACCGGCATGTACGAGCAACACTGGACGAGCGGCTGCCCGTTCACCGAGTGCGTTGCAGCGGTGTCTCCGCTCCCGAACGCGCTCGTCACATGGGGTGGCGTGGTGGCGCTCGGGGTACTCGGCTGGTGGGCGGTGCGCTCACTCTGGGTGGGCCGGCGACCCGCACCGCTGCACGCGGGATCCGCGTGCGGTTCAGAGCCCGCGCCGCGCCCTACGCAGAACCTGGCACCGCTCCTTCCCATCACCACGGCCGCTGGTTTCGTGCTCGTCGGCTACCTCTCCGGGTGGCTCCCCTGGGTCGCGACCGTGAGTCGATCCGCGGTGTTCCAGTTCTACGCGGTGGTGCTCACGCCGTTTGCGGCACTCGCGCTCGCGCTGTGCATCGGAGCGGTGTGCCGGCTCGGCCCGAGCTTCAGCGCCGCACCAGGATTCCTTCCTGAACGGAGTTTCCACACGACGTTGGAGCTCCGAGTGCTCAGCCCCGAGGAGCTCCTTGGGCGACGCCTCGCCACCGCGGTCTTCCTCGCCCTCGCGCTCGCGGTCGCCCTGTTCTTCTTCCCGCTGTGGTCCGGGCAGCCGATCGCCGAGTGGTTCTGGCGCGCGCACCTGTGGCTGCCCGGCTGGAACTAGACCCGGCTGAAGTAAGACCCGGCTGGAACGAGCTCCCGCTGAATTGAGACCGAGCTCAGAGCAGCCGCCGGGCGAGCGCCCACGCGGTGAGCTCGTGCCGGTTCGAGAGCTGCAACTTGCGCAGCACCTTCGACACATGCGTCTCGACGGTCTTCACGGAGAGGAAGAGCTCGGCCGCGACCTCCTTGTAGGCGTAGCCGCGCGCAATCATGCGCATCACTTCCTGCTCGCGTGCGGTGAGCCGGTCCAGCTCATCGTCTGCGGCGGCGATCTCCCCACCGCCCGCACCGAACGCGTCGAGCACGAAGCCCGCCAGCCGTGGCGAGAACACCGCGTCTCCGCCATGCACGCGCACAACCGCCGCCGTCACCTCCGCGCCCGATGCGGTCTTCGTGAGGTACCCACGCGCGCCCCCGCGGATCACGCTCACCACGTCGTCGGCAGCGTCTGAAACGCTGAGCGCGAGCACCCGCACCTCAGCCGCGCCGGGGAGCCCCGCAATGCGGCGCAGCACCTCGGCCCCGCCCCCGCCCGCGCCACCGGGCAGGTGAACGTCGAGGAGCACGACATCGGGCGCAGTGTCCGCGATCACGGCGACCGCCTCATCGACAGTCGCGGCCTCCGCCACCACTTCGAGCTCGGCGCCCAGCTCGGCGCGCAGCCCCGTGCGGAAGATCTGGTGGTCGTCGACGATCACCACGCGGATCGGGGCGGGCAGCTGCGCCGTCTCAGGTGCGCTCATCGTTCTTCCTCCGGGGTTCTCGTGTCGGGCACAGCTCCATTGTCCTCGCTCGCGGCACGCAGCATGGAGAGTCGCACGGACGTGCCGCCGCCCGGGCCGGGAACGATGCGTGCGGTGCCGCCGGCGCGCTCCATGCGGCCGAGGATTGACTCGCGCACGCCCATCCGATCAGCGGGTAGCTCGCTCGGGTCGAGTCCCGGCCCGCGATCGGTCACGTCGATCGACACGCGTTCGCCGTTCGACTCGAGATACACGGTGACATCGCCGCCCGCGTGCCGCGCCGCGTTCAGCATCGCCTCGCGCGCCGCCGCAACGATGGCCTCGGGCGCAACGCCCGCCGCGCCCACCTCGACCACCTCAAAGCGCACGGCGTGGTGTTCCTCGAGCCCGGCCGCATGCGCACGAAGCTCTTCGGCCGCCGCCTCGCGTTCGCGGGGAGCCGCGCCGTCCGCGGTGCGGAACAGCCACTCACGTAGTTCGCGCTCCTGTCCACGGGCGATCCGCGCGACCTCGCTGCCCGGGGTGGAACGCTGCTGAATGAGCGCGAGTGTCTGCAGCACCGAGTCGTGGAGGTGCGCCGCGATGTCGGCGCGCTCGGCCTCCCGGGCGCGCGCCGCACGCTCGGCCATGAGCTCCCGGTTGACGCGCAGCAACCACGGTGCGATCGCGAGCGCGACCCCAGCGAGCACCGCGAACGCCGCGGTAATGACCGTCCAGGCGTTTGGCTCGCGCGCCGTGATGAAGAACATGAGGACGCCCGCGGCGACAAGCGCAACGGCGCCCAGCACCCGCGGCACTTGGTTGCGGTCGGGCCGGTCCCGATCCGCGATCTGCCACCAGGTCAGTCCGACTCCCACGAGCACTGCCATGGCGGGCAGAAGCACCTCGAGGTTCACGCGTACGCCGAGGCGCACGAGCACGAAGCCGACGCCAACGACGAGGAGGCAGCCGCCCAACAGCAGCTCCGCGATCGGCCAGCGCGTCCCCCGCTCGCCCGCGGCAGGCGCGGCAGGTTCAGGCGAAGCAGTGCCAGGCGAAGCAGTGCCAGGAGAAGCAGTGCCAGGAGAAGCTGTGCCCGACGAAGGGCCATACCCCCGTGCAGGAGCAGGACCAGGATCAGAGACCCAGGGAGCCGCGGCATCGACCACCGAGTCCGCTGGGAGGGCGGGCTCTGCCTGTTCGGCGGCGAGCGCGGCGGAGTTCGGCTTCGTGAGTGCGCGGCGCAACGGCACGACCCCGTCGGTCTCGCCCGCCTTTGGCACGGTCGCCCACAGCCACGCGTAGAGCAGTGCTCCCGCGCTGCCCATGAGCGCGAGCACCACCATTGCCACCCGCACGGCCACGACCGGCACTCCCAGATGCGCGGCAAGCCCACCGCAGACTCCAGCGAGGAAGCGGTCGTCGGTCGCGCGGACGAGGGGCGGTCGTGTCATGCACCTATCCAAGCAGCAACCCGGGCAGCCGCGGGGTCGGGTTGGGGTTCTTCAGGGTTCGATCAGGGGGAACCCCCATAGCCGCGCGCTCAGCATTCGCTCAGACTAGAACCATGAACGACACCCCCTCATCCGATCACCCCGGCGGCCAGCCCTCAGGGCACCCGGCCGGGCAGCCCGCGGGACGCCCGTTTGGCAGCGGCTTCTTCGCGTGGATTCGTGGACTCGGCATCGTGCGCGGCAACGAGCGTTGGTTCGCCGGCGTCGCGGGCGGCGTCGCGGCGAAGGCCGGCATCGACCCGCTGATCGTGCGAGGCATCTTTGTCGTGCTCGCGGTTCTCGGCGGCCCGGGCATTCTGCTCTACCTCCTCGGTTGGTTGCTCCTTCCCGACTTCACCGGGCGCATCCATGTGGAGGACATTTTCCGGGGGCGAGCGACCGCCGGGATCGTAACTGCGGCGATCGTCATCGCCACCCTGGTTGTGATTCCGGCGTTCTTCTCGATCTTCTCCCCGGTTTCGACCCCCTTCAGCGTGTGGGGCTGGGGCGTATGGAACGCGATGGGCATCCCTGAGTGGCTCCGCGGCACCATTGCCTGGGTCTTCTGGATCGCCATCATTGTGGGCGGCGTCCTCTGGCTGCGCGCCGTGATGCTGAAGCGCGGCCGAGCCGCCTCAGCAGAGCGCGGTGCCGGGGGTCGGGCTGGCACTCCCACCAGTCAGCCGACGGCCGATACGAACGGCACTCCGGATTCCCCCACGGACTCCGCCACGGACTTCACCGCGCATACCCGCGCGTTCGCCGACCGCACGGAAGAGTACGCGCAGCGCGCGTCTGAGCAGGCGAGCGACTGGAGCAAGCGCGCGTCTGATCAAGCGAGCGATTGGGGCAAGCGAGCAACCGAGCAGGCCACCCGCTGGAGCGACGAGGTCGGCCGGCAGGCTGACGAGTGGAGCGCCCGCTACGCCGAGCACCATGACACGCACCGCATGGGCACCGCGCAGTCCGTGATCACCCTCGCGCTGGCGCTGCTGGCGGGCGGCGGATCTGCCGCGTGGGCGCTACTGAACCTCGCCGTGTCGCCGACGACCGCCTTCATCGGCGGCCTCACCGTAGCGGTCGCAGTGCTCGCAGTGTCTCTCATCGTCGCCGGCATTCGGGGCCGCCAGACCGGCTGGGTCGGGTTCCTCGCGAGCTGCGGTGTGATCGCCCTGCTCGTCACCGTGGTGCTGCCCTGGGGCACCAGGTTCCAGCCGTTCGGCACGATGCACGTGGCCGGTACGTCCGCGCCGGGAACGGTGCTTCTCGCGGGCACGAGCGAGGTCGATCTGACTGTCCTCGACGACAGCACCCCCACCGGTGAAGATCTTGAGGTCTGGCAGCTCGCCGGCAACGTCGAGATCGAGATGCCCGACTACGCACCCGCGGTTGTGCAGGTCCGTGTCCTCGCCGGGGCAATCCTTGAAGAGGGCGACGAGCCCCGCGGCGCAGGTGGGCCATTGCTCGCCCGCACCATCACCGCCAATATGCCGACCCTGGGTACGGCAGGGTACGAGCAGGCCGCCGCAGAAGCCTCGCACGTCACCGTGTATCTGCTCGCTGGCCGCGTTGAGGTGAGCGGCGTGACGGCGAACGGGCGGGATCGAGCGACAGACAAGGAGCAGGCGCGGCTGGACACCGATGAGCAGAAGCGACTCAGTATCGAAGAGCAGAAGCGACTCAGTGCCGAAGAGCGAGAGCGGCTCAGCGCCCAGGAGCAGAGCCGCCTCACCACGGAGCTCGAGCGCGTGGAGTGGAAGCTCTCGGAGCCCGGGCTCAGCGCCCGCGACACCGCTCAGCTTGAAACCACCCGCAATGAGCTGCAGGACCAGCTCGACGAGTTGAAGACGGAGGTCACCCGATGAACGAGCGCGAGCAGACTCCCGCGGAGCTGCCACAGCAGCCCCCGATGTACGTGCCCGAGGCGACCGCACCGCAGCCGGTGCCACCCACACAGACTGCACCGCCGGTGCAGTCAGCGCCGCCGGCCCAGTCGGCGCCGGCCCGCCCCGCACCCCGGCGCCCGGCACCCCGCACCAGTCCCATCGTGTGGGGTGCGCTCATTCTCGCGTTCTGCGGATACATTGCCCAGCGCATGCTTGGCACCGGTGAGCTCGATCTCGCAACCTGGGTCGCCGCGATCACCATCGGGCTCGGAGTGCTGCTCCTCGGAGTCGGCGCGGCCGTGCTGATCCGCAACCGCCGACGGTAGACAAGACGGGAAACAGCTGTGGGGAGTGACGACGTGTCGTCACTCCCCACAGCTGTTTCGATCCCGATCTATCCGCGAATGCGGGGAATCTCGCGAGTCTGCGTCGAGATCCAGTGCAGCGGCACCTCGATCGACACCTTCGTTCCGCCGCCCTCGTCTGGGGCCCAGACGATGCTGCCGCCGAGCTCACCCTCCACGAGCGTGCGCACGATCTGCGTGCCGAGGCCGTCACCGACCGTGCCGCCGGGGAGGCCGGTGCCGGTGTCGACGACCTCGACCGAGAGCCGTTCTTCGGTGCGATCCGCGCGCACGAACACCGATCCCTCGCGACCAGCCAGGCCGTGCTCCACAGCGTTCGTGACGATCTCGGTCAGCGCGAGCGCGAGCGGGGTCGCGTACTCCGAGGGCAGTTCGCCGAACTCGCCCTCCTTGTGGGGATGGACGGTCGTGCCATGCAGGCTGGCCACCTCGGCGGCGAGCCCCACCACCCGGTCGAACACCTGGTCGAAGTCCACGATCTGGGACAGGCCAGTCGACAGGGTGTCGTGCACAACGGCGATTGCGGCGACTCGGCGCATTGCCTGGCCCAGCACTTCCTTCGCCTCTTCGCTGCGCGCACGTCGCGCCTGCACGCGCAGCAGTGACGCCACCGTCTGCAGGTTATTCTTCACGCGGTGGTGGATCTCGCGGATCGTCGCGTCCTTCGTGATGAGCTCCTGCGCCTGCTGGCGCAGCTCGGTCACATCGCGTGTCAGCACGATCCCGCCCACGCGCTTCCCCTCGCGCACCACGGGGATCGAGCGAAGCGTCACCGTGCGCCCACGCGCGTCGATCTCCACACGCTTCGCGATCTTGCCCTGCGCGATGAGTGGCAGCGACTCGTTCGTGTCGAACTGCCCCTTCACGATCTCGGCGAGCACCTCGGCGAAGTTCTCACCCTCGATCTCGTCGCGGTACCCGAGGGTCGTGAACGTGGTCTGCGTGTTCGGGCTCGCAAAGGTCGCCTCGCCATCGAGGTTGATACGCACGAGCCCATCCGAAGCGCGAGGAGACCCCTGCTCCCCGCCGCGGGTGTTGCCGGGCGCGGGGAACAGGCCCTCTTGGATCATGTCGAGCAGGTCGCCAGCCACCTCGCGGTAGGCCGCGCCAATCCGCGATGCGGGCTGCGTGTCGGCCACGCTCGTGTGCACGGTCATCACGGCGAAGGGGCCGTGGACGTTGCCCTGTTCGTCTCGGCGGCTCACCGAATACGCCGTGAGCCGCATGGGGTTCTCCTCGTACCACGCGGGCGAGGTGGAAGCTGCGCGCTCCCCGGTCTCGATCGTCTGGTCGACGAGGCCGCGCCAGTCCGGGCGCAGGAAGTCACCGATGACATCGCGGTAGAACAGCGTCACCGACCCCGCGGGGCGCGAGTGCGCTACTGCAAGGTAGTCGCCGTCCTCCGTCGGCACCCACAGCACCACGTCGCTGAGCGCGAGATCGGCGAGCAGCTGCAGGTCGAGAGTGAGCAGCTCAAGCCACTCGATCTCCTCTTCGCTGATGGAGGAGTACTTCGTCGCAAGGTTCCGGAGAGTGGCCACCTGACCAGAGTAGAGCACCTGGACAGCTCCCACTGGAGGACGCGATCGGGCGGCGGAAAAGTCCTGTGCCTAAACGCCAGTTGACTCTCCATAGTCGGGCCTTCCTATGGTGGGGTCACGACACAACCGCACTCCCGGCCACACGGGCGACGCCGGGGGAACACCGCACAGGGCACCACACCACGGGAGGCGCGAAAGGACCCCGATGATGCCCACCACCGGCGCCGCACAGTGCAACGCCCCCGACCCTTCGATCACGACTGCGGCGTCCCCAACGCACTCGACGCCGCGCAACTCCGCGAATCGCACGGCGAAGCCGCGGCTAGAACTCGTGCCAGACGATGCCAGTCAACCAGTTGCGCCCCGGCTCCCCGCATCGGCAGTGCAGCGCATCGCGCTCAGCGCGTTCGAGGTGCTTGAGGGCAGCCGTGCGATTGCGCAAGTCGCGAGCTCGGTGACGCTCGAAGTGGCGCGGCAACTCCGCGTCCGTCGCGCGCTCCGCACAGAGCAGCGCACGCTGCACCGGGACGCGCGCAGAATCGTCGCGTCCCCGGGCCGGCCGCACATGACTTCCCCGCGGGAGGGGGTGGTTGACGCGGTGGTCGTGCTGCATACCCCGGGCCGCGCGTACGCGGTTGCTCTGCGGTTCGAGCTGCGAGCTCGCCAGTGGCGCGCCACGCATCTCACCGTGCTGTAGCGCAACTCGAAAGAGCAGTGGATCCCGCGTCAGGCCCGTTCTTCCGACTCAGCGCTTGAGCCCGCGGTCGATTCACGCACGATCAAGCGGGACGCAACCAAAGTCCCTGCGCCAGTGTCCTCACCCCGGATTAACGCGTCAAGTTTCTCGACTGTAGCGACGGCAAGCGCTTCGGGTTCAAGATCAAAGGCCGTAATGGGCGGGTCCGCTCGCCGAGTCTGCTCTGCGTCAGAGGCAGCAAGCAGCAAGTAGTCACGAGGAGTGCGTAGCCCCCGTTGAGCAAGTTCCGACTGCAGGCCGGCAGCATGTCGACCCGTCATGCAGTGCACCGCATCCGGGAACCCGTCAGCGAGCAACATGAGGGCGGCTCGTCGACCTCCCGCTTCGGCGTCGGCCTCCGGCACGCGGTACACCCGCGACTCGACACCACGGGCGGCGCACCATGCACGGTATGCCTCTTCGTAGTCGTGATTCCACGAGTTCTGGTCCGTTCCCGCCACCATGCTGATTGAACGCGCACCACGGGATGCGAGATGTTCGAACGACTCCCACGATGATCGCGTGTCATCAGACGCAACCCAGTTCGTCACCTCCGGGCGGAACACATCGCGGTTGAGTGTGACGTAGGGCATCTCTCTCCCGGTGAGGAGCCGGACCACGGGGTCATCGGCCATCGGGTCCATCACGATGTAGCCGTCGAGCGAGAACGCGAGCGGAGTGATCGGCCGCTTCGTGAGATCACCCACCTGCATGAGACCGAGCCCCAGATCCAACGCGCGAGCGGCGGAAGCCCCCGCGAACCTCAGAAAATAGTCCACGCCGTTGGGAGCGTAGCTCCCCAAGCTATCGAGCGGACGGAGCACCAGTCCGATCACGCCCATGCGTGAGCGCCGCAACCCCCTCGCGAGAGCATCCGCCTGATAGCCCATATCGTCCGCGATCCGCTGCACTTTTTCCCTGGTCAGATCGGATATCGTACCCTTCCCGTTGAGCGCATGCGAGACCGCGGTGATCGACACCCCAGCCCTTCGTGCCACGTCGCGGATGGTGATTCCTCGCTTGGTCGGCATCGTTCTACGCTCCCGCCATTGGTAGCCACTCGTTCGTCGTGACGATCAGCGTAGCCGCTCACAAATCGTTTTGTCACGGTTTGATCACACCGCACATAAAACGTTTTACGCGTGTAGCGTTCCGATCGCCGGGTACTTCCGGGGTCACTCAAGAGTGGCCTTGCCCCGGAGATCGGCACTACAGCGCCACACACCATGCCAAAGGAGACAACGGTGAAACGCACACATCCCCACACGCGAAAGTTCGCGAGCGCGGCCCTCATTCTCGCGCTCGGCGGCGTGCTTGCCTCTTGCGCTGCGACCCCGGGCGCCGCAGGCGGCGACAGCGCCCTCGTCGGCACTCAGGAAGAAGTCGCCCCGGGCTTCCTCGCGGTCGCCGCAGAGAATGACGCAACCGGCGCAGCGACGGTGCAGGTTGACTACGACACGCAAGAAGCCGACGGCCTCGACCCACAGACCGCTCAGACCGCACGCTCGTGGATGATCATGGGTCTGGTCTACGAGACGCTCGTCACCACGGACGAGAACTTCACGGTACAGCCGGGCCTCGCCACTGAGTGGTCGCAGCCGGATGACACGAGCTACGTGTTCACGATCGATACGAATGCCAAGTTCTCGAACGGTCGCACGGTCACCACCCAGGACGTGGCCGGAAGCCTCAACCGTCTCGTTGCAGGCGGAGGTGTCTGGTCCGGCCAGGTGGGCCCGATCACCTCGGTAACCGCGACCGATGACACAACGGTGACCGTGAAACTCGACCGCCCATACGCACCGTTCCTCGCCTCACTCGCAAACACCCCAGCTGCTGTGCTCCCAATGAAGGAAATCGAAGCTGGTTCGGTCGATTTGAAGACCGAGATGCTCGGCACGGGCCCATACGCAGTCGCGTCCCATCGCCAAGACGAAGCTTGGAAGTTCACCGCGAACCCCGAGTGGCGAAACGCGAAGTCGTTGCACATCACGGATCTCACACTGCAGATTGTTGGCCAGGAGTCCACCCGCCAGGCTGCGCTGCGAGAGGGCAGCGCAGACTTCGTCAATTTCAACAACGTCGACTCCCTGACACTGCTGTCAGATAGCAAGACCGCGAAGGTGGTCAACCAGCTGCAGAGCGACTACTACTACCTCAACATCAATTCCCAGCGCCCGGACTCCCCACTCGCCAACGAGGACGTGCGCTTCGCGATCAACTCGGCGATCGACCGCCAGGCAATCGCGGACATTGTGCTGGCGGGCGAGAGCGCGCCAACCGGAGTCACACCGTCGAACCTGCCTGGCGCGTGCTCGGTCGCGGATCTGCCATCGACTACCACGACCGTTGAAGCGGCGAAGAAGCTCATCGAAGACAGTGGTGAGGGACCCATCACCCTCAATCTGCTCGTCTACACGGAGGAGCCGATTTTCGCTCAGATGTCCCAGCTCATCCAGCAGCAGCTGGCCACCATCGGGGTCACCGTGAAGATCGAGCAGTACGACACCGCAACCTTTACCGAGCGCGTTTTTACTTCTCAGCCAGGCAACTTCGATCTGGCGCTCAGCTGGTTCGCTGGCTACAGCGATCCGTCGATGATTACTCGCTGGTGGAACCCCGAAGTCGCCGGCTTCAATGTTGGCTTCACCGGCTCACACGATGACCTCAACAAGCTGATCGAGCAGGGCTCCTCGGAGACCGACCCAAGCGCGCGTGAAAAGACCTTCACCGAGCTGTGCGCGGTCGCAGATCAGTACGCCGAGATTTTGCCACTCGTGCACCGGCCTGCTCTGCTCGGGTACAACACGGAAACGATCAGCCCGACCATTCAGTCGACAGAGGGTACGGGCAACTTCCTCCGCCACATCGGCGCGTTCACTCGGGTAGGAAAGTAGGCTCCCGTGCTCGGCACCCTTAAGTGGTCGGCGGGGCGCGTCCTCAGCGCTCTGCTCACGCTCTTCGGGGTCTCGGTGATCATCTTCGTGGCCGTCCGGCTCATGCCTGGCGGCTTCGAAGACATCATCCTCGGCCCCCTCGCGACGGAAGCGGAACGCGCACGGCTCGCCGCTGCCTACGGACTCGACCAGCCCGTCATCATCCAGTACTTCGCGTGGATCACGCAGCTGCTCCGAGGCGACTTGGGCATCTCGCTCGTCACGCAGACCCCCGTCTCCGCGGAGCTCGCACAGCGCATCCCGGTGACCGCGATGCTCGCAAGTATGGCCATCGTCGCCACGCTCGTGGTGGGTATCCCGCTTGGGATTTACACCGGTGTGCGCGCTTCTGCTCGACGTGGCGGAGCAGCCGCCCGCATCGTCTCAAGCCTCGGGATCAGTGTCCCGGAGTTCGTGCTCGGCAGCATCGTTGTTTATCTCTTCTCGCGATTCAGCCTGGGCCTTCAGGTCGGAGGATTCGCCCGGGTGGGCGAGAGCTTTGGGGCAACGTTCACCGCGCTCCTCTTGCCCGCGCTCGTCCTCACAGTGTTCTGTGTCGCCGCGACTGCACGCACCACGCGTGACGCTGTGATGAACGTGCTCGTCGAGCCGTACATTGGCGCGGCCGTCGCTCGTGGTGAGACGCCCTGGTACATCGTGCGCCACCATGTGATCCGCAACGCCGGGATACCGATCCTCACGCTGCTTGGAACCATCACGGCGTACTTGCTCGGCGGGGCCGTCATCGTGGAGACCCTGTTCAATATTCCCGGGCTCGGGTCCTTTATGGTGACCGGCCTGGACCGACGTGACTTCGCGGTCGTGCAGGCTGCGGTGCTCTTCGCTGCCTCCGTGTTCATCATCGTGAGTCTGGTCCTCGACCTCGTCACGAGTGCCATTGACCCGCGCGTCGCCATCGTGGGAGGGCGAAGGAAATGACCAGCACCACGCTAACTACCCTGTTCAGGCGAGGCTCCGCTCCGAGCGCAGCGCCGCCGCGAGACGGGCTCTTCGTCGCTGCTGTCGCAACGCTCGGAGTCATCGTTCTCGTCGCCATCATCGCCCGAATCATTCCGATCGCGGGAGACCCCACAGCGATCGTGGGGCCACGCTTGAGCGCGCCCTCGTTCCAGTTTCCGCTCGGCACCGACGGGCTCGGGCGCTCACTGCTCGCGCGTCTACTTGAGGGCGTTGGCACCACACTCGTGCTGTCGGCATTCGCTGTTCTGTGCACCTCAGTGATCAGCGTCGCGCTCGGTCTTCTGGCCGGCACCGTCGGTGGCTGGCTGCGCGAGCTTGTCATGCGCGTTGTCGACGTTCTCTACTCGTTCCCCTCAATCGTGCTCGCCATTCTCGTTGCCGCCGTCGTGGGCCCGGGTCAATCCGCTGCCCTCGCCAGCATCGTGCTGGTCACCGTGCCGCTCATGACCCGCATGGTGACATCGGCCGCGATGTCGGTAGCCGAACGAGACTTTGTCACCACCGCCCGGATCAGCGGAGTCTCACTGCCGGTGATCCTCGTGAGGCACATCTTGCCAAATGTCAGCGGCACCGTCGCGGTGCAGGGCACGTACGCACTCTCGGTCGGGATCCTGGTCGAGGGCGGACTGAGCTTCCTGGGATACGGCGTGCAGTTGCCCCAGTCGTCCCTCGGCCTCCTGATCCAGGAAGGGGGCGTGTACATGGTGCATGCCCCGTGGCTGCTGTTCGGGCCTGCTCTGGTACTCGTTCTCGCAATCCTCGCGATCAACCTGATCGGCGACACGCTGCGCGATCGACTCGACCCTCGAGAGACTCGGAGCCTCACATGACCACGAACTTCATTCCGGCGGCGCCCCTCGGCGCCCCGACCTCGGTCATCTCGGTCGAAGCGTTCAGCGCCGAATACCGGACCCGACGCGGTGTCGTCCGAGCACTAGACCGAGTGTCGCTTGAGATCAGCGCTGGTGAACGTCTCGCAATAGTCGGCGAATCGGGCTCCGGGAAGTCCACGCTCTCACAGGCGCTCGGACGCCTCCTCCCCCGCGCCTGCCGCATCGTCGGAGGAAGCATCACCGTGCTCGGGCGAGAACTGGACAGCCTCAGCCCCCGCGAGGTTCGCGAGCTGCGGCGAGATGCCCTCGGTTTTGTGCCACAGGACCCGATCGCAGCGCTCAACCCCACCGCTCGAATTGGACGGCAGCTTGCACTCGCGCTCTCCCCGCTCGGAAAACCTACCGACCGCGCGAGCCTGGTGTCACTCCTCACCGAAGTGAAGATTGCAGACCCGGAGCGCGCTCTCGGGCTCTTTCCTCACGAGATGTCGGGAGGCATGGCGCAACGTGTGTCTATCGCGATGGCGATGGCCCGCGAACCTCGGATCATCATCGCGGACGAGCCCACAGGCTCGCTCGACGCTCAAGTTCGCGAAGAGATCCTCGACCTCATCGTTCGGCTCACCGAGGCGTCCGGCGCGAGCCTGATCTGGGTGAGTCACGATCTCAGCGCTGTGCGCCGCTGGTGCGACCGTGTGGTCGTCATGCACCAGGGACGGATCGTCGAAGACGGAGCTACAACGCGTGTATTCACACATCCAGAGCATGAGTACACGCGTTCCCTTCTTGCTGCGCTCCCTGAAGCCGCTGCGATGGACGGCGCATCCGTGCAAGCACTGAAGAAGTCCGCAGCCGCGGGCGGAACGGAAATCGTATGACCGGCAACCTCCCGCACCCGGTACTCGAACTCGAACGAGCAAGCGTGACATTCACGAGCGGGCTCGGCAAACGAAGACGCGTCATGACCGCGATGCGTGATGTCAGCTTCACGATCGCTCCCGGGGAGACACTCGGAATAGTGGGCGAGTCTGGCTCCGGGAAGTCGACCACCGGCGCTGTGGCGCTCGGCCTCCGTACACCCGACACCGGCACTGCCCGCCTGCTCGGCCGCCCCTTCGACCGCGCTACAAAGCGCGCGCTTCGTGGCAGCATTCAAGCCGTACTGCAACACCCACAATGGTCGCTCAACCCGCGACGCAGGGTTGGCGAATCAGTTCGTGAGCCGCTGACTGTCGCGCCAGAACGAACCAGCCGCTCTCAACAGCAGGCGAGAGTTGAAGCCATTCTCGAGCGAGTCGGGCTCAGCGCCGATATGGCGGACCGCTATCCGCATGAGCTCTCCGGCGGACAGCGGCAACGCGTGTCCGTCGCGCGCGCGCTCATTACCGAACCACGGTTCATCGTCTTCGACGAGGCAGTGAGCGCCCTCGATGTGTCAGTCCAATTGCAGATCCTCGCGCTCATCCGCGAGCTGCAGGAACAACACCAGTTCGGGGCACTCTTCATTTCGCACGATCTGAGTGCTGTGCGCCGCGTCGCACACCGAATCGCTGTGCTCTATCGCGGAGAAATCGTCGAGACCGGCGAAACCGAGCATTTCTTCACTTCACCTCAACATCCGTATTCACAACGACTCTTGGAGACACTATGACCACCGAGAACACCACACACACCGCGTCGTCAGTAGCGCGAGCCTCGATCGTTGCCGCGGGCCAAGGTCCCGTCGCGGACCCGGCGCCGCGTCTGGCCGGGGAACATCCGGATGCTGGTCCGTCAAACCTCGATTTCCCTGGCATCACCCCCGTCACGAGCGTGGGGCGGGCGACGCTCGAGTTTGACTTCCCTGGTGTGCGCATCGGCTCCGCTCACTACGAAGAAGGCCCGACTGGTGCAACAGTGATTCACGTGCCGAAAGGTGCGCGCACGGCAGTCGACGCGCGCGGCGGGGCAGTTGGCCTCTCCGGCGGCTACGACTTCAACCATGCAATCTGCCTCGCAGGAGGGTCGATTCACGGGCTCGAGGCCGGATCTGGTGTGAACAACGCGCTGCTGCGGGAACACGGCAACAACACCGGATTCCTCGAACTGCAGCTTGTGTCCTCCGCGATCATCTACGACTTCTCCGCCCGTTCGAACTCTGTCTATCCCGACGCAGCGCTCGGGGTCGCAGCACTCGCTGCGGCTGAAGAGGGCCGCTTCCAGCAGGGTCGCGCGGGCGCAGGCATGACGGCATCGGCGGGCAAAGTCGATTACGCGCGCACAGAGTTGACCGGCCAGGGCGCCGCGTTCCGCCAGATCGGTGAGGTGAAGATTCTTGCGGTCGTCGTGCCCAACCCTGTCGGCGTCATTGTCGACCGTGACGGCTCCGTGATCCGCGGAAACTACGACTCGGCTACAGGCACTCGAAGCCATTCTTTCTACGACTACGAGCGCGCATTCGCCGCTGGAATTGCGCCTGAGACGCAGTCAGGCAACACGACCATCAGCGCGATTGTCACGAATGTGAAGCTCAACGAGACTGAGCTCAACCAGTTCGCCAAACAGGTCCACAGTTCCATGCACCGCGGAATCCAGCCGTTCCACACGGACATGGACGGTGACACGCTATTCGCTCTCACCACTGATGAGATCGAGCTTCCCGTGAGCAAGGCGAGTGAAGCTGGCCGGCTCTCGGTCACGAGCACTGCGCTCGGCGCCCTCGCCTCCGAGGTGATGTGGGACGCGCTCCTCGAGGCAGCACACTAGCCGCGAATCTCCTCCAGTCGCGGACTCAGTAGCTCCGCGGCATGCCGCCCGGGGGCGGGAATCATCGCCCCCCGGGTTTCTTTCCCGACCCCTTCCGTCGAAAGCTACAGCCATGCATTCCTTCCCCAGTTACCCAGCGCCAACGCCAGCCGACGCCGTCGCTTTCGTACGCGACCACCCCTTCGCCATTCTGGCGACCTCACTTCCGGGCGCCGCCCCCATCGCAACGCATACCCCGGTCGTCTTTCCACCAGGCGTCGTAGCCGGCGACTCGCTCGTCGGCGTTCGTCTCTGGGGCCACATTGGTCGAGCGAATCCACACTGGCAGTACTTCGCAGAGCACCCTGAGATGCTCCTCATCTTCAGCACCTCACACGCCTATGTGTCGCCCTCAAGCTACGAATTCACGCCCGCAGTGCCGACTCTCGACTACGCGACCGTGCACCTGACCGGCCGAGTCACGCTGTTCTCCGAACCAGAAGCGCTCGCAGTTGTCGAACGCACCGTCGAGGTATTCGAAGCACGTCGGTCTCAGCCCTGGCCGATGGAGCCCTCTCAGCATGTGTTCCGCAAGATCATCGGCGGCGTCGTCGCATTCGCGATCGATATCGAGACCGAGAACTCGATGTTCAAACTCAGCCAAGACATGGAACCCGATGTGCACGAGCGTGTCCGCCAAGACCTCTCCGCGGGACAGCATCAGCACCCCGATGTTGCCGACTTGATGGGGCAGGTTGGCACGTGCCCACACTCCCGCAAGCGCTCTGAGGACTAGCCGAAGTCACCGACCCACCATCAACACTGCCGCCCTGCGGCCCCACGAAAGTAGTCCCATGGATATCCTCACCCACGTCAGTTCAGTGCGCGGCGCTCAAGCGCGGGGCCTCGAGATAGGTTCGACGTTCGCTGCCCAGATCAGGGACGCGGCAGATCGCTACCACGCGTTCTTCACGCTCCGTGGACTTCCAGAAGCCACCGTGCGTGAGATCGCCCAAAACTCACTCGCTGCCCTGCAGGACTGGTGTCCGCGGCTCGCGACCGAGCTCGTCGCCACCGCCGCAGGCGCGGGTGTCGAAACCTGGCGGCTCGCCGCGCTCAACGCCCGGACCGAGGTACTCGCAGCCATCGGTCCGGACTCAGAGGGCGAGTGCTCAACGATGGTGTACGCGCCTGAGGGTTCCGAGCCCGAAACCATGCAGACTTGGGACTGGCATGCGGACCTCTGCCCGACTGGGCTCGTCATCGAGTTCGTGCCAGGCGACGACGACGCTTCCACCCACCATCTCGTCACCCGAGTGCGGCTCTTCACCGAACTCGGTGTTCTCGGCAAGATCGGAGTCAACGACGCGGGGCTTGGCGTGCACTTCAACATCCTGCATCATGCGAGCGATCGTCCAACGGGTGGCGTGCCGGTGCACGCGGTCGCCCGACGCATTCTCGAGGAAGCCCGCAGTCTAGAGGAGGCCGAGACTATCGCCCGCTCCGCCCGCGTGAGCGCTTCTACCGTCATCACTGTGGCGGTGAACTCGGCGTCGGGCCAGCGCGCGGCGAGCCTCGAACTTTCACCTGCGGGCGTGGCAACAGTGTTGCCCGACCACGATGGCTGGCTCCTCCATACCAACCACTACCTGGACCCCGTGCTCGTGGGTGGTGAGGCAACCCGTGACCCGTCCACCACCTATGCGCGCTATGACCACCTCCGTAGCCGCGTCCCGATGCTCGCGCACCTTCCAGTGCGTGAACGCGCCGCGCAGTTTGCGGGTCCAGAAGGCGCCCTCGCCCCCGTGTGTTTCACCCCGAATCCGGCAGATCCGCCCCACGAGCAGTGGACCACACTGCTCACGATCTCGCTCGAGCTCGCTGCTGGCCGACTGAGCTATGCGGCAGGCAATCCGGCATACCTCGCAGAGCATGGAGCAGAGTTGTTCTAGTCAGACCGCTCACAAACATAAATGGGGCGGGGTCTCACACCTCGGTGTGAGACCCCGCCCCATTCACAGTTCGTCCGAGTTACGCCTCGGGCGACTCGGTCACGCCGCGGAGGCGCGACACCTCGTACAGCGCGACGCTCGCCGCGATACCGGCGTTCAGCGACTCGGTGACCGCGTGGATCGGGATCGAGACAATTGCATCGCACGTCTCGGTCACGAGGCGGGAGAGCCCCTTGCCCTCGGAGCCGATGACGATCACCATCGGGCGATCTGCAAGCTCAAGCCCGGGCAGCATCACGTCGCCGTCGCCGTCGAGACCGACAACGAAGACGCCCTGCTTCTTGAACTCCTTGAGCGTCTGCGTCAGGTTCGAAGCCATCGCGACCGGGATCCGGGCTGCGGCCCCGGCAGAGGTCTTCCACGCGGCCGAGTTCAGTCCGGCCGAGCGACGCTGGGGCACGATGACGCCCTGGCCACCGAACGCACCAACGGAACGAATGATCGCGCCGAGGTTGCGCGGGTCAGTAACGCCGTCAAGCGCCACGATGAGGGGGGTCTCGTCGCGGTCGATGATCTCGTCGAGCATCTCCATCGGGTGCGCGTACGACATGGGCGGCACCTTCAGTACGACGCCCTGATGCACGGTGTCGCGCTCCGTCATGCGGTCCATCTCGGGGCGCATCACCTCGAGCACGGGAACGTTCCGGTTGGTCGCGAGACGCAGGATCTCGCGCATGCGATCGTCCATCTCAACGCGCGCCGCAATGTACAGCGTCGACGCGGGGATCTTCGCGCGCAGCGCCTCGAGCACCGCATTGCGGCCGGTGACGAGCTCGGACTCGTCCTTCTTGCGAGGGCCGCCGGAGCCACGACCGCGGTCGGTCGACTGCCCCGTGCGGGCAGCGTGGCGCTCCTTCGCTGCGGCGTAGCGCTCGCGCGCCTTCTTCTCCTTGTACGCCGTGTGGTACTCGCGGTCTTCCGCCTTCGGCGTGGGGCCGCGCCCCTCAAGGGCCTGGCGGCCCTGGCCCCCGGAGCCAACGGCCTTGCCGAGCCCCTTCTTCCGGACGGCGCCGGTGCGGCTCTTCTTGTTACTCATGTCAGGCTCCAGCGGGTTCCAGTTGGGGTGTCTTCAAGTGCGATCCCCGCGTTCTGCAGGGTGTCGCGGATGGCGTCGCTCGCGGCGAAATCGCGTGCGGCGCGAGCGTCTGCGCGCTGCGCGATGAACGCGGCCACGAGGGTGTCGAGCGCGCCCATAGTGCGATTCGGTCTAAGGCTGCCTTGAGCGTCCTTTGAGAAAGAGCTCCATGGTTCGCTATCGGGATTGATCCCCAACACGTCCAGCATCCTTAACACTGTTGCGTACTGTTGGGCCGCGAGCAAGAGATCATCTGCATCGATTGCGTTCTTGCCGTCGCGAATCGTTGAGTGAAGAACTGCGAGCGCTTTCGGAACGGCGAAATCATCATACATCGCGGCTTCGAAACTCTCTGGCCACATCACATCGATTGGATCCTGGCCAGGGAGACTGAAAGCTCGCGTAATTGAGTTGGATTGCTGTAGAGCAATCGACTTGATGTAACTTTTCGCTCGTGCCAGGTAGCTCTCGATACGGCCAAATGATGTCGCTGCCTCACTCAATGCACGGTCCGAGAAGTCGAGCGTGGATCGATAGTGCGCTGACCCAAGGTAGTAGCGGAGCACTATGGGCCGCTCCTGCGCAAGCAAATTCACCGCAAACAGCGAGTTGCCGAGCGACTTCGACATCTTCTGCCCGCCCGTGTTCACGAGCCCGTTGTGCACCCAGAAGCGCGCAAAGGCATGGCCCGCGGCGGTCGACTGCGCGAGCTCGTTTTCGTGATGCGGGAAGCGGAGGTCGAGGCCGCCACCGTGGATGTCGAATTCCTCGCCGAGGTAGCGCTGTGCCATGGCCGAGCACTCGATGTGCCAGCCGGGACGACCGCGACCCCAGGGGGACGGCCAGGACGCTGACTCGGGTTCCGATTCCTTCGTGGCCTTCCACAGGGCGAAGTCTCGGGGATCCCGCTTGCCCATCGGCTCAGAATCGGCGGCATCTTCCATCTGGTCCCGGCGTTGCCGCGTGAGCGCGCCGTAGTCGGGCCAGCTCGCGGTGTCGAAGTACACGCTCGCCGAGCCGTCGGCCGCCGGGTACGCGTGGCCGCGCTCAATCAAGCGCTCGATCAGGGCAACCATCTCGGCGATGTTCGCCGTGGCCCGAGGCTCGTAGGTGGGCGCCTGCACGCCCAGCGCATCGTACGCCGCGGTGAACTCGCGCTCGATCCGGTACGCAAGCGCGAACCACGCCTCGCTCCCGCCGGCCTCCTGGCCGATCCGAGCGTTGTCGAGCACCTTGTCGTCAATGTCGGTGACGTTGCGAATCAGCGTGACGTCGTGTCCGGTCGCGGCGAACCAGCGGCGCATCTGGTCGTACACGAGAGCGCTGCGCAGATGCCCGATGTGGGGCGAGGACTGCACCGTCGGACCACAGACGTAGAGGCCAACCCGTCCCGGTTCACGGGGTTCGAAGTCGACGACCGCCTGGGCACGGGAGTCATAGATGCGTTGCTTCACCCCTTAATCCTAACGTCCGCGGCCCGCTCCCCTGACTGAGAGGAGCGGGCCGCGGAAGAGAGACTCAGTCGAGCGAGCCGCTGAGGAAGAACTGCATCTGCTTCGCGACGCTCACCGCGTGATCGCCGAAGCGCTCGTGGTAGCGGCTTGCAAGCGTCGCGTCCACCACACCGGTCGGGTTGTTCGCGAGCTTGTCACTCAGCACCTTCTCGAACACCTTCGCGTGCAGCTCGTCGAGATCGTCGTCGAGATCGCGCACCTCGTCAATGACGCGTGGGTCCTGTGTGCGGAGCAACTCAACAAGCTTCGACGCCATTTCGACATCGAGTGCGGCCATGCGCACAAACGTCTTCGTGAGCCCCTTGGGCACGGCGCTCTCCGGGTAGCGGTAGCGCGCCAGCTGGGCGATGTGCTGCGCCAGGTCAGCCATCCGCTCAAGCGACGCACTCATGCGCAGCGCGCCGACGACGAGACGCAGATCGGAGGCGACGGGCTGCTGCCGTGCCAGAATGTCGATGGCGAGCTGGTCCAGCTCCGCCGCGAGCTCTTCGATCTCTTCGACGCTGTCGATTACCTGCTCAGCGACTGCGACGTCCGAGTTGCCAAACGCGCTCGTCGCGTTCTCGATCGCGTCTTCAACGAGCTCTGCGATCTTGACAAGTCGCTCCTGAACCTCGCGCAGCTCCTGCTGAAACACCTCACGCATGCGGTTTCCTCTCTAGATTTCGCGCCTCCGGGCACCCTCCCCAGTGTGAGCGGCCACAGTGAACCGGGCCGCACGGGGAGGTGAACAACAGTTGAACTCTGCCTGTTCGGTGAACCCTCACCCCTACGATGAGAGTCATGGACCCGGCTTTGCTCGTGCTCGCCTCCACCGCACTTGGTGTGCTGGTCGGCGCTGGTACCACGGTAGCAATCGTGGGGGCCCGCCGAGCAGGAGTAAAGCGAGCCGCGGCTATGCGGCCCGAACTCCCCGAGGTGGCGACCTCCATTCTCGACGAGATTGACACGTTTGCGGTGATTCTCGACTCATCGCTCGCCCCCGTGTACGCGAATCCCACAGCACGCGAGGAACGCCATATTGGCGATGCGGAGCTCGCCGATCCCGATTTCTTGAGCCGGGTGCGCCAGGTGATGTCGAGCGGGATCCCGGACACGCACGAGCCAGATCCGAGCAACCCGGCCGACACCGTTCGTATTCACATTGTTCGCTTCCAACGCCGCTTCGTCTTGATCCTCGCGGAGGACCAAGGAGAAGAACAGCGCGTGAACGCGATGCGCCGCGACTTTATTGCGAACGTGAGCCACGAGCTGAAGACCCCGATCGCGGCAATCGGCCTGCTCGCCGAGGCAACACAGCAGGCGGCCGATGCCCCCGAGCTGGTGCGCGACTTCTCGAAGAGCCTGGTCAAGGAGTCGCGCCGTCTCGGTGAGCTGTCGCGCGACATCATCCAGCTCTCCGAGGCGCAGTCTGCGCTGCGCCCCGAGGATCGCGAGCCGGTCTCACTGCGGGACCTCGTGCGGGGTGAGGTTGACTCGCACCGTTCATTCGCGGGGCAGCACGGCGTTGAGCTCGTGGTCACCGACGAGTCATCCGCCGCAGATGCGTCGATCATGGGGCGGCCCACTTCGCTCGCATCCGCGGTGGCGAACCTGCTGTCGAACGCCATCCGCCACTCCCCCGAGGGTGGCCGCGTGGGCATCGGGATGCGCTCAGACAAGAACAGCTTCACGGTGACCGTCACTGATCAGGGCGAGGGAATCGCCCCTGAACACCTGCCGCGAATCTTCGAGCGCTTCTACCGCGTCGATGGCGCCCGCACGCGCGGAGATGGTGGCACGGGGCTCGGCCTGAGCATCGCCCGACACACCATGCGCGCGCACGGCGGCGACGTCGACGTCTGGTCGCAGCCGGGCGTTGGATCAAGCTTTACACTGACCTTCCCCGTACACGACTCCGCGGCCCCCGAGAAGGGCGCGAAGCGCATGAAGAAGGCGAAGCGAGCGGCACGCGCCGCAGCGCACAGCGTCAGCGCATCCCCAGCAGTCTCAGCCCCCCAGAAGTCAGCTCCCCAGAAGGGAACCCGCTAGTGGCCCAGCACATCCTGCTCGTCGAGGACGAGGAATCGATCTCCCGCCCGCTCGCCTTCCTGCTCGAGCGTGAAGGCTACCGTGTGACGGTCGTCGACGACGGCGCCGCCGCGCTCACCGAGTTCGGCTCTGCGCAGCCCGATCTCGTGCTGCTCGACCTGATGCTGCCAAGCCTGCCGGGCACCGAGGTCTGCCGCGCGATCCGCCTCTCCTCGCAGGTGCCGATCATCATGCTGACCGCAAAGGACAGCGAGATCGACATTGTCGTGGGGCTCGAGCTCGGCGCCGACGACTACATCACCAAGCCGTACTCGACTCGCGAGTTGCTGGCGCGCGTGCGTGCGGCGCTTCGCCGCTCGGGCGCCGTTGAGGAAGAGCGAGAGACCTTCGACGCGTTCGTACTCGACGAGCACGGAATCCGCCTCGACTCCGAGCGCCACTCCGTCACCGTGCGCGGTGAGGAGATTGCCATGCCGCTGCGCGAGTTCGAACTGCTCGAAATGCTCATGCGCCACTCCGGCCGCGTGCTCACTCGCGGGCAGCTCATCGATCGCGTGTGGGGCAGCAACTACTACGGCGACACGAAGACCCTCGACGTCCACGTGAAGCGCATTCGCGCGCGCATCGAAGAGGAAGCCTCAAAGCCAAAGCTCATCTCCACCGTGCGCGGCGTCGGCTACCGCTTCGGGTAGTCCGCGGCGACGTGCACTCGCGCTCACACCTCACCTCGCTCGCCGGCGTTTCACGGGAAACGTCGTCTGTCTGAGGGGCGCGCTACGCTGAGGCCGTGACTGAGGATCCCGCGCATTCGGCCCCACCCAGCCTGTGGGTGCTCGGCGAGGCGACGGAGCAGCGTGTACTCGCGATCCCCCTCTCGCGTACTGCCGAGCCCGCGGGAACCCCCGCGCAGCTGAGCATGGCTGATCTGCCCGGTTTCGTCGCCGAGCAGGAAGCAGCGGGAACTACCCGGTGGGTGTGGAGCGACACGGCGCACTGGTACCCCAAGCTTCTCGCGGCCGGGGTGCGGGTTGCCCGGTGCCACGATCTTCGGCTCTGCCACACGATCCTTGCGCGTTCCGTGCGCGTCCAGGATCCGGCCCCGTTGCGCAGCGCCGCCGCCTGGGATGTGCCCTTCACTCCCCCGGAGGCCCCGCCCGCCGAGGCTCCGATGCCCACGCTCTTCGAGCTTGCGGCAGCGCCGCGTTCCGCCGAGTCCGTGCCATACGACGCAGCGGAATCGCACGCCGAGTTCCTCCGCCAACACGTGGCGATCGCGCGGGATGGTGCACTGGGCATGCTGCTCGCGGCAGAGTCTGCAGGGGCACTCATCGCGGCCGAGATGAGTTCGGCCGGTCTCCCCTGGGACATTGCGGAGCACGAGCGCATTCTCGAGGCTGAGCTCGGCCCGCGCCCACCGCTGCATGTGAAGCCCGCCCGCATGCTCGAGCTCGCGACGGAGGTGCGAGCCGCGCTCGATGACCCGACCGCGAGCCTCGATTCCCCGCCCAAGCTCGTACAGTCGCTCCGCCGTGCCGGCATCGATGTCGCGTCCACCTCTCAGTGGGAGCTCGCTGAACACGAACACCCCGCGATTCCGCCACTCCTGCGGTACAAGAAACTCTCGCGTCTCCTCTCGGCGAACGGGTGGGCGTGGCTCGACGAGTGGGTCCGTGATGGCCGCTACCGGCCGGTATACGTTCCTGGCGGCGTGCCCACCGGGCGCTGGGCCTCAAGCGGAGGCGGGGCGCTGCAGATCCCCCGTCAGCTTCGGCCTGCGCTGCGCGCCGATCCCAATTGGCGGCTCATCACCGCGGACGTCTCGCAACTCGAGCCTCGCGTTCTCGCAGCAACAGCGGGGGATCACGCGCTTGCTGCCGCGGCCCGGGGCACTGACCTCTACGCGGGTGTGGTGAGTTCAGGCGCGGTGGCGACCCGCGAAGAGGCAAAGTTCGCCATGCTCGGCGCGATGTACGGTGCCACGACCGGCGAGTCCGGTCGGCTCGCCCCGCGTCTTCGCCGCAGCTACCCCGCGGCGATGGCGCTTGTCGGCAACGCCGCGGCGACGGGAGAACGCGGCGGACAGGTCAGTACGCTGCTCGGACGCACGTCCCCGCGGCCGGATCCAGAGTGGTTCGATACCCAGTCTCGCGCCAGCCTGCCCGGCGCAACCTCCGCGGACGAGGCCCGAGCACGCCGATCCGCTCGCGAGTTTGGCCGCTTCACCCGCAACTTTGTTGTGCAGGGAACCGCCGCTGAATGGGCCCTCGCGTGGCTCGCGAGCCTCCGCGGCCGGCTCGCTGAGCTTCCCCAGGTGTCGGAGGCCCCGGCCGCGGGCTCGTCCGGCCCGCTCTTCGCACGACGCGCGCACCTCGTGTTTTTCCTGCATGACGAGGTGATCGTGCACGCCCCGGAAGAGCAGGCGGAACAGGCGGCTGAGGCAGTCCGTGCCGCAGCAGAGGATGCCGCGCGGCTCCTCTTCCCCGGTGCGCCCATCGACTTTCCGCTCGACCTCGCCATCGTGACGCGCGCCAGCGCGAAGTAGCGTCCGGCTCACGCAACAACGCCCCCGAGGATCATTCCTCAGGGGCGTTGTGCACTGCAGCCGTGAACTACTTGCTTGCAGCCTCGGCCTGTGCCTCATCCGCAGCGTTCTCGTCCTGCGCGAAATCCGCCGGGAGTACGTAGTTGCGGTACTCCGCGAGCGTGCCGTCAAGCACGGGGATCTTATGCTCAACCTCGGCCGAGCCGGCCTGCTGGAAGTATGCATCGATCGTCTGGCCGGGGGTAAGCCCGGGGATCGTCACGAGCACGGGAGCCTCGTCACCCTCGGGGTTGCCGAAGAGCGTGTTGCCGGTCGGTACCGTGAACTCGGCGCGCGCCTGCTGCGATCCCTCGTTCATGAAGGTCACCGCGAGGTCCTGCTCCGCACCGGTGAGGTTGACCGCACCGAATACGACGTTGAAGTTCTCGCCGCTCTCGTCAGCGATCAGCATGATGTTGCGCACATCGACGCCCTCGACGTTGACGTCAACGCCATCGCTCGGGGCGTAGGGCTTGAGCGTTCCCTGCGGTGCGATCAGGCTGCATCCGGTGGCGCCGAGGGCGAGGGCCGCCGCGATCGCGATGGACGAGGCAATCCGAATCTTCAAGGTGGTCCTCCGAGCCGTGGGTCTATCTGTGAGTGTGCTCCACGTAGACGGCGCACACAGTCATCTCTCATCATACCCACCCCCACGCAGAGCGTGCAGCTTAGGTAAGCCTAACTCCGCCGAGAAGGGGTGTGGTATCCTAGTGGTTGGACTGTAAAGGAGCCACTCGATGCAATTTGAGGTCGGAGAGACCGTCGTCTACCCCCACCACGGCGCAGCCAAGATCATCGAGGTGAAGAAGCGCAAGCTGGGTGGCGAGGAAAAGCTTTTCCTGAAGCTGCAGGTAAACCAGGGCGATCTCACCATCGAGGTTCCCGCTGAGAACTGCGATCTCGTCGGTGTTCGCGACGTGATTGACAAGGAAGGCCTCGAGCGCGTGTTCGAGGTGCTTCGCGCCCCGTTCACCGAGGAGCCCACGAACTGGTCTCGCCGGTACAAGGCCAACCTTGAGAAGCTCGCCTCCGGCGACGTGATCAAGGTATCCGAGGTCGTCCGCGACCTGTGGCGCCGCGACCAGGAAGTTCGCTCGCTCTCGGCTGGTGAGAAGCGCATGCTCGCGAAGGCGCGGCAGATCCTCGTCTCGGAGCTCGCACTCGCTGAGAAGACCGATGAGGAGAAGGCTGGCGCCGTCCTCGATGAGGTGCTCGCTTCCTAAGCCTCGGCACGCCGTACCAAAACGCCCCGCACGTGATGCGGGGCGTTTTGTTTTCCCCGCGGGTACGCTGGGGCTATGAGCGCCCACCACTCTGAATCTGCGACACATCCGCTTCCCGCACTTGGCGTCATCTTGGTCGGTGCTGGGTCAGGCCGCCGCCTGGGCGCGGAGGTACCGAAGGCCTTCGTCGAGCTTCGTGGACGCACGCTGATCGAGTTCGGCATCAGCGTGGTGACGTCCCTCCCCCACGCGGGTCATCTGGTGCTCGTCATCCCTGAGGCGCGTGCGGCTCAAGCGCTGGAACTCGTGGATGCGATCCTGCCCCGGGATTCCGACTGGACCGTGTCCGTTGTGGCGGGTGGCCGTGAGCGTCACGAGTCAGTGCGCTTCGGCCTTGAGGCGCTCCCCGCAAGCGTCGAGACCGTGTTGGTGCACGATGCTGCACGCCCCTTCGCAAGCGCCGAGTTGTTCGAGCGCGTTGCAGCCGAGGTGGTGCGCACGGGTGATTCGGTGGTGCCCGCGCTCCCCGTGACCGACACCCTCAAGCGAGTCGACGCTGACGGGGTGGTGCACGAGACCGTTGACCGCACCCCGCTGGTTGCCGTGCAGACGCCTCAGGGGTTCCCTCGAGAGCTTTTGGCTGCGGCGCACTCCGCACGTTCGGAGGGCCCCGGTGACATGCTCCCCACGGATGATGCTGAGGTCGTGCAGCGGTCGGGCGGCCGGGTGCGCACGGTGCCGGGAGAGCTTCGTGCCCACAAGCTGACCACCCCCGAAGACATGCCCATTCTCGAGCACTTCCTTGCCGCGAACGCTGTGGGCCTGGAGGAGGACGCGTGATGCGGGTGGGCTCTGGCTTTGACGTCCATGCCTACGACGAGTCGGCACCGCTGCGCCTCGCTGGCCTGGACTGGCCGGGCGAGCCAGGTCTCAGTGGCCACAGTGACGGCGATGCGGTGTGCCACGCGGTCGTGGACGCTCTGCTGTCCGCTGCGGGGCTTGGAGACATCGGAGAGTTGGTGGGTGTCGACGAGCCCGGCACGGAGGGCGCCGCAAGTACGGGCTTCGTGCGCTTGGCTCTTGAGCGGCTCGCGGCCGCAGGGTTTGCCCCGGTGAACGTGAGCGTACAGATCGTGGGCAACCGTCCGCGCTTCTCCGCTCGCCGCGAGGAGGCTCAGCTGGTGATGAGTGAGCTCGTCGGCGCACCAGTGTCTCTCGCTGCGACGACGACCGATCATTTGGGTTTCACCGGTCGCGGCGAGGGACTCGCCGCGATTGCAACCGCGCTCATCGAACGGCACTGAACTCTTCTCTGAGCTGCGCTGCAACCTCTCCATCAGAACGGGTGATCGTCGGGATCGTCGTCAACGACGGGCCGTGGAGGAACAAGCGGTCGTGCTGTGCGGACCGACGGTGTCGGTGCTGCAGCCTTCGGTGCGAATGAGCTCGGCGCTGATACCGGTGCTGTGGGCGGCGGCGATGACCTCGTCGCTGATGGCCCCGGTGGTGGTGTTCCGGTGTTCTCGTGTTTCAGGAACCTCACCCGGCTTGGTGGTTCATCGTCGTACACGCGTCCGGTTGGGGATCGCCAGCGCATCGTCCCGTCCGGCAACAACCGGTGGTCCCAGTCAGAGTTGTGCTTCATGGTGTGGTGGCCTCGGCAGAGATGTGCAAGGTTGTCTGTGGATGTCGTGCCGCCATCTGCTGCGGGGATCGTGTGGTCGATATCGCATCGGTTCACCGGGACCCGGCAACCGGGGAACCTGCAGTGCAGGTCGCGGGCCCCGAGGAAACGGCGCATCTGTGCACTGGGGCGATACCGATCCACACTCAGTACATCCCCACTCTCACCCGACACGGTGACTTTCTCCCAGAAGTCCGCGTGACCTGCGTAGCCACGAATCTGTTCAGGGTCGATGGGTCCGGACCCGATGAGTTCGGCATCCGTGAACTCCGGCGGCGCCGAAGCAGTGGGGGTAGTGCCGGTCGGACCCGCAGGGCGTGCGCCCGGGACAGGGCCCGCATTGGCGCTTGCCGGGGCTGCTGTGGTGGTCACCACGACCTGGATGTGCGCCCGCACCGCCTCCTCCGGAGACCCCGCAACCAGCCGCATCGGATCCCCAGCAAGGAGCAAGTCCCGGAACACATCCGTGCGAGTCTGAGCGCGACTGCGCTTGGGGATCCCGGCCCGGATCTCTCGCACCCCGGGACGCCCACCTTTCATGCCCGGACGGAGTTCCCGGAGCATGCGCCGTCGTTCTGCGACACTCTGTGCTCTCACACCCCGTGGCTTGCGCGTGGGGTGCGCGGGTGACTCTTCACCCGCGCCCGTGCCCGTGCTCGTGCGCGTGCGCGTGCCGATGCCTGCACCCGCGGAAAGACCATCGCGACCAGTGAGGGTGCGGGCGAGTTGGTGCTCGGTGACCTCCGCGGACTTCGCGAGCCGCGTCAAGCGATCATGAATGGCATACGCCACAGGAGTCGGCATGAACGCCACAAGCTCCGCCATGCCGTTCTCGTGATCACGCACCCACACCCGCCGCTCACACTCCGGGGAGGGTGCAGGAGCGCCGGTGTTTGGTTCGGTGTCGCTGGGATCGGTGCTTGTTGGAGCTGTGTCGTTCGGGTCGGTGCTCACCGGGTCAGAGGCACTCGGGTCGGTGCTGGACGGATCCGGGGAGGACTGGTCAGCACCTGCCGGGCCACCGCCCGTGGAGTCAACGCCCGGGAACGGGGCCGGCTTCGGCAACGTTCTCGCGAGCTCACGCGCAAGCTTCCGCGCGATCGGCCGCAAACGCTGCGGAGTCTGGGACTCAGCACGCCGCAACACCTCCGCCTCGTACCTACCCCGCACACGCACCGACTCCGAGTCCTGCCCAAGCCCCAGCGCGTCCGCGGATTCCACAAGTGCCCGCACATGCTCGGGAGAAACCTGCCCGGTGAGCATACGCGGCAGAGTCGCAGGGAAACGCATCGTGAGCGCACTCGCAAGGTTCAGATCGCGCTCCACGATGTGTTCGCTCTGGTGGAGGGCGGTAGCGATTTCGGCACGCAGGGAACGGTACGGGATGTCGCCACTGCCGGAAGGGGCACGGTGCACCGCGGTCTCCATCGCGAAGGAAAGAACGTTCAGGCGTGCGGCGGTGAGAATGCTCTGGAAGCGGTCAAACTGTTCCAGCATGCCGACCACGTCATCCACCACCCGAACGGAGAACACGGGTGGGATGACACCCGGGGCGGCGGACGCGAACGCTTTGGTGATGAGCTCGGTGGGGTCGAACTCCGGGGCGGCGGCGGGGTTTGGAGCGGACGGGCTGGGGGTCTTCTGGAAACGCACCCGGGAAGCCCGGCGCGGCGCGAGCGGCGAGCCAGCAGGGGGAGAGCCTCGGGTGGTGGTCATGTGCTCATTCAAGCAGGGACCACTGACATTCAGAGCCCAGAAAACCGCGGAAACACGCGGCAAAACAGGACACCGTGAGGAAGCCCTGATCCCACTCTGGAAAGTCCCCTCACCCTCAAGTAGAGAGTGAATCCAGCCGAGCAGCGGCCCACCAAGGGGGCCGCAGTGGTTAGGCCGCGTAGCCGCCGACGAGGCGCACAGCGCCGCCGTCGACACCCTTTGCGCCCTGCTCAAAACCGGTGAAATCGCGAGCAGTGCTCGACACCGTGCCGGCCACCCAAGTCTCCAGCCCCTCGGCCGTGAGCGCGGCAGCAACCTGCGGCGCCTGATCCGCGGCGACAACCGCGAACATGCCCACACCCAAGTTCCAGGCGCCCTCGAGCGACTCGAGCGAGTGCCCGCCCAGCTCAGCAAGGTGGCGGAAGACGGGCAGCGGGGACCACGTGCCGCGATCCACCTCGACCCAGGTGCCCTGGGGCAGCACGCGCGCGAGGTTGGCAGCAATGCCGCCGCCCGTGACATGGCTCAGCATGTGGATCGCACCATCGAGCGCGGGATCCTCGAGCACGCGCAGCAGCGGGCCCGTGTATAGCGCGGTCGGCGTAAGGAGCGCCTCCCCGTAGCTCGCGCCCAGGTCGTCGCTGTGGTCGTGGTACCCGATCCCACGCTCAGCAAGGATGTGACGCACGAGCGAGAAGCCGTTCGAGTGCAGGCCCGATGCCGCCATCGCGAGCACGACGTCGCCATCCTGCACTCGCGAGGGCTGCAGCATCTTGTCGGCCTCGACCACGCCCGTTGCGGCACCGGCCACGTCGTAGTCGTCGGGTCCGAGCAGCCCGGGGTGCTCAGCGGTCTCGCCGCCGACGAGCGCCGTTCCCGTCGCCGAGCAGGCCTCAGCAATGCCACGCACGATGTCCGCAATGCGCTCGGGCACCAGCTTGCCGCACGCGATGTAGTCGGTCATGAACAGGGGCTTTGCACCCACCACAACGATGTCGTCGACGACCATTGCCACGAGGTCCTGGCCGATGGTGTCGTGCTTGTCCATCGCCTGCGCGATCGCGACCTTGGTGCCAACGCCATCCGTGGACGAGGCGAGCAGCGGCCGCTTGTAGCCGGTCAACGCGGTCGCGTCGAACATTCCGGCGAAGCCGCCAACGCCACCGAGCACCTCGGGGCCGTGCGTGCGGGTCACCGCAGACTTCATCAGTTCGACGGCAAGGTCACCCGCCGCGGTATCCACTCCGGACTGGGCATAGATCGACGCGTTTTCGCTCACAGCACGAGAGTCTACCGTGCCTGCAGGGCCGCCCAGGTTGTGGGAGACTAGTCGGGCGTCCATCCGGCGCACCACCCAGTTTTCAGGGAGCACCACAACGCATGTGCGGCATCGTCGGTATTGTCTCGTCCGAACCCGTTAACCAGCAGATTTACGACAGCCTGACCCTGCTGCAGCACCGCGGCCAGGACTCGACTGGAATCGCCACGCTTGAGGGCGACTTCTTCCACATGGTGAAGGCGAAGGGGCAGGTGCGCGAGGCGTACCGCACCCGCGACATGCGCCAGCTCGCCGGCACGGTCGGCCTCGGCCACGTGCGCTACGCCACTCGCGGCAACGCTGCCCGCGAGGAGGAGGCGCAGCCGTTCTACGTGGGCGCCCCCTACGGCATCATCCTCGTGCACAACGGCAACCTCACCAACACTCGTGAGCTCACGGCCGAGCTATACAACGTGGATCGCCGCCACCTCAACACGCACTCCGACACCGAGCTGCTGCTCAACGTGCTCGCCAACGAACTGCAGTCTGGCATTGCGGGGCTCTCGCTCGACGAAGACCAGATTTTTGACGCAGTCTCCCGCGTGCACGAGCGCGTGGAGGGCTCGTACGCAACGATCGCTCTGATCGCCGGCTACGGCCTGCTTGCGTTCCGCGATCCGTTCGGGATCCGCCCGCTCGTGCTCGGCAAGCGCACTGGCGCGACGGGCCGTGACGAGTGGGTCGTCGCCTCTGAGTCGCTCGTGCTCGAGTCCGGCGGCTACGAAATTGTGCGCGATGTCGCCCCCGGCGAGGCGATCCTGATCACCCCCGATGGGGCAATGACCTCGCGGCAGTGCGCGCGCAACCCGCGCCTCGTGCCCTGCGCGTTCGAGTACATCTACCTCGCACGCCCCGACTCGGTGCTGAGCGGCATCTCCGTGTACGACGCGCGCCTGCGCCTCGGCGAGACGCTCGCCGAGCAGGTGGCCCGCGAGATCCCCACGGGCGATATCGACGTCGTCATGCCGATTCCCGACTCCGGCCGCCCGAGCGCGATGCAGATGGCGCAGCAGCTCAACATCCCCTACCGCGAGGGCTTCTTCAAGAACCACTACGTCGGCCGCACCTTCATCATGCCGGGGCAGGCGGTGCGCAAGCGCAGCGTCCGCCAGAAGCTCAACGCCATGAGCGTCGAGTTCGCGGGCAAGAACGTCCTGCTCGTTGACGATTCCATCGTGCGCGGCACGACCTCGAAGGAGATCGTGGAGATGGCGCGGGCCGCCGGTGCGCGCAGCGTGACCTTCGCCTCCGCCGCACCCCCTGTGCTCTTCCCGCACGTCTACGGCATCAACATGCCCACCCGCACCGAGCTCATCGCGCACGATCGCACGAACGCGCAGATCAACGCTGCGATGGGCAGCGACGCGCTCGTGTACCAAACGGTCGAGGGCATGAACCGAGCGATCCTCGCCGGCCAGTCCGCGGTCACGGAGCTCGAGCAGAGCTGCTTCACCGGTGAGTACGTCACCGGCAACATCGACGCCGAGTACCTCGCCTGGGTGGAAGCCACGCAGGAGAGCTAGCCACCGAAGAGAGCTCGTCACTCACGAAAAACGCCGCGGGCGCTGATCCCCATCAGATTGGGATCAGCGCCCGCGGCGTATGTGGCGCGTCGTCGACGCGCTGGCCGAGTCTAGCTGCCGGGTTTCGGTTCCTCGCCGGGGGTCGTGTCGCCCGTGGGCTTCGCGTCGGCGGCAGGAACGTCTGCGGCAGGAACGTCGGCGGCAGGAGCATCGGAATCCGTGGCCGGCTTTCCGCCCTCTTCCGCGCCATCGTTGCGCACTTCCTTCTTCAGGATGCGCATCGACTGGCCGAGGCTCTTCGCGAGCCCCGGCAGCTTCGGCGCACCGAAGAGGAGCAGGATGATGAAGAGGATGATGATGAGCGTGGGGCCGCCCATGTTGCCGATCATAGAATCCCTATTCCTTTTCGCTGCGGTCGGTTAGGAGGCGTCGGTGCTGCGCGGCGTCTTCGCCGCGTCGTCACTCGCCTCGCCCGTGCCAGCGTCGTCGTTGCGTACTTCCTTCTTCAGGATGCGCATCGACTGGCCGAGGCTCTTCGCGAGCCCGGGAAGCTTCGGCGCACCAAACAACAGCAGGATGACGAAGAGGATGACCAGCATGTGCCAGCCACTGAGGTTGCCCAGCATGTGAATGCTCCGATCGTTCGTAGTGACGCGATTATCGCACGTCGGACTGAATAGCGACCCCGCTGCCGCGAGATCGTCGCGCAATGACGCCCAGCACGAGCGAGAGCAGTGCTCCGATGCCGAGTCCGATCGCCGCCCCGATGACAGCCATGAAGCCCACCGCCTGCCCCAGCGTGTAGTCGGCCTTCTCCGCGACGGGGAAGACGAGCACGAGCAACATGGCGATGATCGCGCCGAGCGCCGCGGTACCCACGAGCACCCGCCCGTACCGCACGGAGCGCTGCAGAGTGACCTCGCGCGACGCCTCAGTCACCACGGGCTCGACGGCCTCGGGCTCGACCTCGGCATCGACGACCTCGGGCTCGGTCGCCTCGGGCGTGAGCGGCTCGGGCGAAACGGGCTGCGCGGGATCCTGCTGCGGCTGCGGGGCCGCGGCCTCGGGAGTACTCATGTGTCTATTCTCTCAGGCTTGGACTGGGGATCGAATCAACCGGCTCGGCGTACGAGCGGCAGCAGCCCCGTGAGATTCGCTCGGGTGCCCGAAACGGAGACCCGAGCGGCAGCGAGCGCGTCGTCCCAGAGCAGCTCACCGGTCGCGAGTGCCAACCAGGTGTCTGGGTCAGTCTCGATCACATTGGGCGGCGTGCCCCGTGTGTGGCGCGGGCCTTCAACGCACTGCACCGCACCAAAGGGCGGCACGCGCACCTCAACGGAGTTCCCTGGAGCGCGCTCCGCAAGCTCCTCAAGCAAGTACCGCACCGCGGTGGCTTGCACGGTTCGTGGCGTGTCAGGGCCGCTCACCGCGGCGAGAGCCGCCCGGCCGTCCACGTCCGAGATCCTGCGCTTTGCCATGCGAATCAGCCTAGCGCGCTCGCACCCGTCCGGCGGCGGCGAGCACGCGCGGGGACGCTAGGCTTATCGGCGTGAAGATCCTCGTCTTGGGGCCGGGTGCCCGTGAACACGCCATCGTTCTTGCGCTCCTCGCGGAGAACACCGACCACGAGGTCGTCTGCGCCCCCGGCAACGCCGGGATCGCTGCGAGCGGCGTGGAGACCCCCGAGCTCGCGTACACCGACCCGGCAGCTGTTGCCGCGTTCGTTGCCGAGCGCGGCTTCGACCTCGTGGTAATCGGGCCCGAGGCGCCGCTCGTCGCGGGCGTCGCGAATCCGCTGCGCGCTGCGGGCGTGCCCGTGTTCGGGCCGGATCAGGATGCCGCGCAGCTTGAGGGCTCGAAGGCATTCGCGAAGCGCGTGATGGATGCCGCAGAGGTTCCCACCGGACGCGCCGCTCGCGTCGGCTCGGTGGCCGAGGCCGGGAACGTACTCGACGAGTTCGGCGCCCCTTATGTGGTGAAGGCCGACGGCCTCGCCGCAGGCAAGGGCGTGCTGGTCACCGAGGATCGCGACGCGGCCCTCGCGCACGTCGAGACCTGGGCTCCCCACGGCGATGTGCTCGTCGAGGAGTTCCTCGACGGCCAGGAGGTGTCGCTCTTCTTCTTCGCTGACGGGCACGACGTGCTGCCCCTCAGCCCGGCGCAGGACTACAAGCGCATCTTCGACGGCGACGCTGGCCCGAACACGGGCGGCATGGGCGCGTACTCGCCGCTGCCGTGGGTGGCCGACGACTTCGTCGCCGAGATCACCCGAACGGTTGCCCTGCCCACCGTTCGCCAGCTTGAAGCTGAGGGCACGCCCTTTGTTGGGCTGCTCTACTGCGGGCTGATCGTCACGGAGAAGGGTGTTCGCGTCATCGAGTTCAACGCGCGCTTCGGTGATCCGGAGACTCAGGTGGTGCTCGCGCGCCTCGAGTCGCCGCTCAGCCAGTACCTGCTCGCCGCGGCGACGGGGAAGCTGGCCGAGCAGCCCGAGCCGCAGTTCTCAGATGAGCCCGCGGTCATCGTAGTGGTGGCGAGCGAGGGATACCCGGGCGACGTGGTGACGGGCCGCCCCATCGGCGGTCTCGATGCTGCCGCAGCGGTGCCCGGTGTGCACCTCGTGCACGCCGCAACGGCCCGCGATGCCGACGGCGGCTGGGTGGCGACCGGCGGTCGCGTGCTCGGCGTCGTTGCGCGCGGTGAGACCTTTGGCGCGGCGCGCGAGCGCGCGTACGAGGCCGTCGGCCTTATTGAGCTCGAGGGCGGGCAGCACCGCACCGATATCGCCGCACGCGTGGCCTAAACGGCACCGCGGACGATCCAAACGGGGTCGCGGGATCAGCGAAGCTGGCCCTGCGGCCCCGTTTCTGCATCAGTCAGCCCAATGTTGGCGGCGCGATGGACACGCCGCGAAATACGCCACGCGGCGAGCGCGGCGGCGACACACATGGCGAGCGCGACGGCCATGAGCACAAGGTACCGTGTTTCCGTGCGGGCGCCCTCGTAGGGTTGGCTGTCTGACCAGTCAAGCATTCCGCGCACAAAGACAAGCACGGTGCCCAGACCTACGGCCGCAGTGATGAGCGCAGCAGCGAACGCCCCCGAGCGTCGAGGGTGGGTCGCAGGACGCGAGAGTTGTCCCGAGTCAGTGCTCGCGCGCCGGCCCATCAGGCAGGTCGCCTCGAATCAGCGCATCGAAGTCGAGTTCAGCGGTCGTGGGCTCTTCCCCGACGTCGGTGGGCTCGCTCTCGTCAGGAGCGCTTTCCTGCCCGGCGTCGGTCTGGGCGGCTGCACTCTGGGCTGCCTCATTCTGGGCGGCCTCATTCTCGGCGGCCTCGATCAGTTCAGCCTCGATCTTCGCGGCGGCCTCCGGGGTGAGCGGCTCGACCCGGATCGTATCGTCCAGATCCTCGAGCTCGGTGTCGTCATCGCTCTCGGTGTCGACGTCGCCCTCGGCCTCGGCCTCTGCCTCTGCCTCTGCCTCTGCGTCAGTCTCATCGCCAGCGGTGCTGCTGTCGTCCTCGGCCGGGCTCTCCGCCTCGGCCAGATTCTCCGCTTCGGTCGCGCCCTCGGCCTCGACGGGCGCCTCGTCTGCGCCATCGGCCGCAGTCTCTTCCAGCGCAGGGTGCTCTGCAGCGGGCTCCTCCTCAGCAGCGATGGGTGCCGCGATGGCCGGAGCGGGTGACTCGACGCGACCCTCGGCAACAGCAGCCTCAAGCGCCGTCGTGAGGTCGCGGAGCAGCACCTGCCAGCCATCCTGCGAAGCCGCGGCCCGGGCAGCGGCCTCGGGCAGTGCATCGAAGCCCGTCTCGGTGACCGTGATGCCGGTCTCTTCACCCTGGGTGCGAAGCGTGACCAGCACCGCCGTCTCGCGCTCGTCGCCAGCCTCGCGCCAGCGGAAACCCAGCGCGTGGCCCTCGACCCACACATCCACCGTTCCGCTCGCATCGCGGCTCACCGAGGTCTCGCCGGTATCCTCCGACCAGCGCTCGGAGATCGCACCACCCACGTTCGGCTCCAGCTGCAGTTCGGGCCACCACTCCGCACGCCGTTCAGGCTCGGAAAGGTACGCCCACGCGGCAGTCCGTGCCGCCCGCAACCGGCTTCTCGCCACAACCGGCCCGAGTGGGATCATGGTCTTCCTCCGCGTTCTTTGATGATGGATCCAAGAGCAGCGCTCCCCATCTACAAATGACCTTAACCGTCGCCCCCGACATCCCCGTGCACCAGGGGCGAATGTCGCGGAAATACGCGGTTCTGCGCCAGCGCGCCGCGCTCGATCCCGACCCCGCGTTTCGAGCGGAACCGCCCCGGCGACGCGAGGTGAAAGAATGGGGGCGTGACGGAACTTTCCTCTCCCCTGCAGCTGCCCGGTTGGACCCACACCTACTCCGGGAAGGTGCGCGACCTCTACGTCCCCACCGACGGCCCGCAGAACGTGCTCCTCGTCGTTGCGAGCAACCGCGTGAGCGCGTTCGACCACGTCCTCGAGCCGCCGATTCCCGGCAAGGGCGAGCTGCTCACCTCACTGTCGAACTGGTGGTTCGAACAGATCGACCGCCCGAACCACCTCATCGCGCCAGCGCCCGGCATTCCCGAGGTCCCCGCAGAGGTTGCCGGCCGGGCCATGCTGACCCGCCGCCTGGAGATGTACCCCGTGGAGTGCGTGGTGCGCGGCGCGCTGACCGGCTCGGGCTATGCCGAGTACGTGCAGACCGGCGCCGTGTGCGGGATCGAACTGCCCGCCGAGATCACCGACGGCGATCTGCTCGACACCCCGATCTACACGCCGGCGTACAAGGCGCCGCTTGGCGAGCACGACGAGAACATCACCTTCGAGCGCAGCGTCGAGCTCGTGGGCGAAGAGGTCGCGACGGAACTGCGCGACGCCTCCCTCGAGATCTTCACCCGCGCCCGCGAGCTCGCGGCAGCGCGCGGCGTGGTGCTCGCCGACACGAAGTTCGAGTTCGGCCGCGACCCCGAGACGGGTGAGCTGGTGCTCGCCGACGAGGTGCTGACGAGCGATTCCTCGCGCTACTGGGACGCGGCGACGTACGAGGATCCCGAGCTGGCTGCGGGCGAGCGCCTCGCGTCGTTCGACAAGCAGATTGTGCGCAACTGGCTCGCCGCCAACTGGGACCGAACGGGCACCCCGCCCGAGCTGCCCGAGGAGATCGTGGCGCAGACCCGCGCCCGCTATCAGGAGCTGTACGACCGCATCACTGCGTAGCCTGCGCTCGGCCTGCTCCCTGGAGCGCCACAGGATCCGGGTCTGGAGCATCGCGCTCGCCGGGTAGACTGGCTGCAGGGAGCGGGGCGAACACACGCGCCGCATCACCCACCGACCGTCGAATCGCGAAACCGGAGTCGCCAGTGCCCACGATTGTTGTTGATGTCATGCCCAAGGCCGAGCTGCTCGATCCGCAGGGCAAGGCCACTACCGGCGCGCTGGATCGCCTGGGCCACGGCAAGTTCGAGAATGTCCGCATCGGAAAGCGCTTCGAGTTCACCGTCGAGGGCGAGGTGACCGCCGAGGTGCTCGCCGAGGTGCGTCAGGTTGCCGACGAGATCCTCTCGAACTCGGTGATCGAGGACGTCGTCGCGATCTCCGTCGACGGTGTGCCCGCCGGAGAGGCCCAGTAATGGCGACCCGGATCGGCGTCGTCACGTTCCCGGGTTCCCTCGACGATCGCGACGCACAGCGCGCCATCCGCATCGCCGGCGCCGAGCCCGTTGCGCTCTGGCACGCGGACCACGATCTGCAGGGTGTCGACGCGATCGTGCTGCCCGGTGGCTTCAGCTACGGCGACTACCTGCGCCCCGGCGCGATCGCCGCAATCGCACCGATCATGACCGAGGTGATCGCCGCTGCGAACCGTGGGATGCCCGTGCTCGGTATCTGCAACGGCTTCCAGGTGCTCGTCGAGGCGAAGCTTCTGCCCGGCGGTCTCATCCGCAACGCGCACCAGCAGTTCATCCGCCGCGACCAGCGCCTCGTCGTCGAGAACGTCGACACCGCGTGGACGCACCTCTTCACCCCCGGCGAAGAGATTGTCATCCCGCTGAAGAACGGTGATGGCGGCTACATCGCCAACGACGAGACGCTGAAGCGGCTCGAGGGCGAGGGCCTCATCGCCTTCCGCTACGCCGAGGTGAACCCGAACGGTTCGCTCAACGACATCGCCGGCCTCAGCAACGAGCGCGGCAACGTCGTGGGCCTCATGCCGCACCCCGAGCACGCGGTTGAGGCGGGGTTCGGCCCCGATATGCCCGACGCGATGCGATCCGGCACCGATGGTCTCCGCTTCTTCGAAGCAGCGATCCAGGCGCTCACCGCTCGCGTCTAAGCGCCGCGCGGCACAACACTGAGAGCCGCCATCCTCACTAGGGGATGGCGGCTCTCAGCGTTTCTGCACGGACGGGGCGCGGCAATTTCGATGGGGATCAGGCCGCGCGCGACGCCCGCGTGAGCGGGGCCTGCGCGGGATCAATCCCGTACGCGAGCAGGCGGAAGCTCGTGCCGTCTTCACGCATGATGTCGTGCTCGCGATCGAGCAGCCGGGAGAAGCCCATCCGGTCGTACATCTCGTAGGCCGCGACCATCTCGGTGCTCGTGTTGAGCACCACCTGGTCCACCGCGCGGATACGGCCGAGCCGCAGCCCGTGGCGCATCATGAGCGAGCCGATGCCGCGGCCGCGCGCCGCGCCGCCGACGCCGAGCAGTCGCAGGTCCATCTCCCCCGCCCGCGCGACATCGCTCAGCACCTCGCCCGCGTGCGGGGTCGTGATCGTGGCGAGCAGGGTGCCCGTTGCGGCGTCTTCCGCGACCCACACGAGGTGCTGCGCGGCACGCGTTGCGACGTCGGCGATCTCCGCGAGGTATACGTCGGGCAGACGATCGTAGTCATCACGGTAGGCGGCGAGCACGAGCCCGCTGACCGCCGGAATCTCCTCCGGGCGAATCTCGCGGACGCGCACGTCCTCGCGCTCCTGCAGCGGGTAGACAAAGCTCAGCGAAGCGCCGTAGTTCGCGCCGTCAAGCTGACGGTCGAGCTCCGGGGTGCGCTCGAATCCAACGCGCGCGTAGAGTCGCGCTGCCGGGTTCCGCTCGCCGGTGTCGAGACGCACCACGCGCGCGCCCCAGCGCAGGGCCTGCTCGATGCCAGCGCGCACCAGCGCCTCACCCACACCAGCCCCACGCACGCTCGGGGAGACGACGACGAGCCGCAGCTCGACCTCGCCGGGCGTCGCGAGCTTCGTGTAGGTGGTGCCGCCACGCAGCACCGACACCGCGCCGATCAGCTCACTGCCACGCACGGCCACCAGGATTCGGCCGTCCGCATCGCGGCCCGCCGAGTCCTGCTCCACGGCCGCCCACTGCGCGTCTCCCGCGAGTTCGGCGCCGTAGGTGCTCTCGGCGTAGGCCGCACGCACGAGCGCCGCCTCCGCGGCGTACTCCCCCTGCGCAATCGGTCGGATCACGAAGGCGGGCGCTGCGGAGGCGGCGGGTGCGGCGTGTTCGGGCGTCAGGTCTGTCTCAGGCACCCGAGTATTTTACTCTCGTTGCCTGATCCGCCCTACCTGGGCGCAGCGGCTACTGCGGGGGCAGCGGGGCGCCCGGAACGCTGAAGTCCGGCTGACCGTTCGGCAGCGCGGGGATCGGGCGACCATCCGCGAAGGTGGGCCAGGGCAGCAGCGGTCCAGCGGCCTGCGGTACCGGGGCTACGGGCACGGTTGGAGCCGCACTCGGTGTTCCGGGCAGCGACTGCGCGGACGGGGCCTCCGAGGCAGGAGTCAGTGGGGCCGGAGCGGGCGGAGCCGCGATGGGCGCTGCGAGCGGTGCGGCGCGGTACGGCTCGATCGGGGTGCCGCGATCCTGAGCTGCCTGTCGCAGTGACGCCCGTGCGGTCTCACGCTCCGGAGCACCGTACGACCAACGCAGCAGCAGCGTGATCGCAAGGCCGAGCGCCGTGAGGATCAGCGTGGCGACGGCGATCTTCCAGTACAGCTCCGGGATGATCACGTTGAACGTTTCGATCGCAATCGGCGCCGTGAACAAGATGCCGGCAAGCACCGCGAGCATGCTCGTGATGAATGCAAAGCGGCCGATCGTCTCGGGCTTCCCCTCGCTCATGCCGAGCAACAGCTGGCAGCAGCCCAGCACGAGTCTCGTCACGCCGATCACGAGGATGCTCTTCCACAGCAGCGACCAGCCCAGCAGGAACGGATCGTACGGCGTCATCCACGTCACGATGAGCAGCAGCGCGAGGATGTAGGAGTTCGCGATCAGCGCGACCGGCGCGTACCACTCCGAGCGCAGCTCGCGACGAGTGTCGAGCGCAGTGAGCCCCACGAACACCGCGAACACGAGGAACGTGGCGAACACGCGCTCGAACTTGCCCTGGAAGTCGCCGATGAAGAGGAGCGAGATCGAGGCGAGCGTGAGCGCTGCAAGCAGCACGATGCTGATCTTCAGGAACGTGGACAGCTTGCGCGGCTCGGCGCCGCCCTTCGTCGTCGCGGCGGGGGCTGCCGACTCGGCGCCAGTGACGCGATCGGGTGCTGCGTTCGGGGTACTCATGCACCCAGTTTCGCGGTTCACGCTGAAAAACGCCAGAAACACCCGCGCTTCGTGCCTGCGGATCGGCTCGGCTCCGGTGTCCCCGGAAACGCCGTAGACTGGCCGGGTGAGCGCTCGTCGCTCCGATCGTAGCCGTACCGCCCCCGAGCCCACGGAGCACATCAGCGTGACTGAACCCACCGCCCCGATCCATGTCCCGGATACCGTCGCAGACGCGATCGCGACCCCCGACAAGGACCAGCCGTACGAAGCCCTCGGCCTGAAGGCCGACGAGTACGCACAGATTCGCGAGATCCTCGGTCGCCGCCCCACCTCGGGCGAGCTGGCCATGTACTCGGTCATGTGGTCCGAGCACTGCTCGTACAAGTCGTCGAAGATCTACCTGCGCCAGTTCGGCAAGAAGGTCAACGACAAGATGAAGGAGCGCCTGCTCGTCGGCATGGGCGAGAACGCCGGTGTCATCGACATCGGCGAGGGCTGGGCCGTCACGTTCAAGGTGGAGAGCCACAACCACCCCTCCTACATTGAGCCGTTCCAGGGCGCCGCAACCGGCGTGGGCGGCATCATCCGCGACATCATCTCGATGGGCGCGCGCCCCGTCGCCGTGATGGACCAGCTTCGCTTCGGCGATATCGACGAGCCCGACACCGCACGCGTGGTGCACGGCGTCGTCTCCGGCATCAGCTCGTACGCGAACTGCCTCGGCCTGCCGAACCTCGGCGGCGAGACCGTGTTCGACAAGGTCTACCAGCAGAACCCGCTCGTCAACGCGCTCGGCGTTGGCGTGCTCCGCCACGAGGACCTGCACCTTGCGAACGCCTCAGGCCTCGGCAACAAGGTCGTGCTCTTCGGCGCCCGCACGGGCGGCGACGGCATCGGTGGCGCATCGATCCTCGCGTCCGACTCATTCGACGAGGGTGGCCCCACGAAGCGCCCCGCCGTGCAGGTGGGCGACCCCTTCGCCGAGAAGGTGCTCATCGAGTGCTGCCTCGAGCTATTCAAGGGCGAGCTCGTTGAGGGAATCCAGGACCTCGGCGCCGCAGGCATCTCCTGCGCCACGTCGGAGCTCGCGGCAAACGGCGATGGCGGCATGTTCATCGAGCTCGACAGCGTGCTGCTCCGCGATCCCTCGCTCACGGCTGAGGAGATCCTCATGTCCGAGAGCCAGGAGCGCATGATGGCGATCGTGGCGCCCGAGAAGCTCGATGCGTTCCTCGCGGTTACCGCGAAGGGGGACGTTGAGACGAGCGTGCTTGGCGAGGTCACCGACACCGGCCGCCTCGTCATCAACTGGCGCGGCGAAGAGATCGTCAACGTGGATCCCTCGACCGTTGCCGTCGACGGCCCCGTGTACGAGCGCCCCGTTGCGTACCCGACCTGGATCGATGCCCTGCAGGCCAACTCGGTGAACGCCGCCGGCCTCACGCGCGACGGCTCGGCCGAGGTGCTGCGCCAGCAGATGATCGATGTTGCCGCGTCGCCCAACCAGGCCGACGTCTCCTGGGTGACGAACCAGTACGACAAGTACGTGCTCGGCAACACCGCGCTTTCTTTCCCCGACGGCGCAGGCATGATCCGCGTGGACGAGGAGAGCGGCCTCGGCGTCGCGATCTCGACCGACGCGAACGGCCGCTACTGCCAGCTCGACCCGTTCGTCGGCGCGCAGCTCGCGCTCGCAGAGGCGTACCGCAACGTCGCCACCTCCGGCGCCGTGCCCACCGCGGTGACCGACTGCCTCAACTTCGGCAGCCCCGAGAACCCCGAGGTCATGTGGCAGTTCTCGCAGGCCGTCGAGGGCCTGTCGGATGCGTGCCTCGCACTTGAGGTGCCCGTCACGGGCGGAAACGTCTCGCTCTACAACCAGACCGGCGACACCCCGATCCACCCCACCCCCGTCGTGGGCGTGCTTGGCATCATCGACGACGTCGCTCGTCGCGTGCCGAGCGGCTGGCAGGATCAGGGCGAGCACCTGTACCTGCTCGGCGTCACGCGCGATGAGCTCGACGGCTCGGCCTGGGCCGGCACCGTGCACGACCACCTCGGCGGACGCCCCCCGGTGGCCGACCTTGATGCAGAGCGCCGTCTCGCGGGCCTGTTGCACGCTGCGTCGCAGAACGGCATCCTCTCGGGTGCGGTCGACCTCTCCGAGGGTGGCCTCGCACAGGCACTCACCGACGGTGCGCTCCGCTTCGGCGTTGGCGCGCGCGTGTGGATCGAGGAGATCATCTCCCGCGACGGCGTCGACGCCACGGCCGCGCTCTTCTCGGAGACGCAGGGCCGCGTGCTCGTCGCGGTTCCGCACGAGGAGGACGTGAAGTTCCGCGGGCTCTGCGACGGCCGCAACTACCCCGTGCTGCGCATCGGCGTGACCGATGGCACGGGCGAGAGCGCCGCCATTGAGGTGCAGGATCGCTTCACGCTGCCGCTCTCCGAGCTGGGCGCCGCGACGCGTGCCACCCTGCCGGAGCGCTTCGGCCCAGTCGTCGGCTAACACGCCACCGACAGAAACGCGTGTGGCCCGGGAGTTTCCCGGGCCACACGCGTTTTTACGTCGTGGTGGCGGAGTGAACGCCTGGCTCGGCGTTCGGCTCAGCCCTGCCCCGCCAGTTCCGTGAGCACCGCATCGGAGAACACCGGCCACGCTGCAGCCGACCACTCGCCAAAGTTTCGGTCGGTCAGCGCAACACAGGCGACCTGCGCGACCGGGTCCACCCACAGAAACGTGCCCGCCTGACCGAAGTGGCCAAACGTTCGCGGGCTGTTCTGGGTTCCAGTCCAGTGCGGGCTCTTGCCGTCGCGAATCTCAAACCCCAGGCCCCAATCGTTCGGGTCCTGGCGCCCGAAGCCAGGGAGCACCCCGTCAAGGCCGGGGAACACGACCTGCGTGGCCATCGCGAGCGTGTCCGGGTGCAGCAGCTGCGGGTTCTGCAGCTCGGCGGCGAAGCGGCTGAGATCGGCGACCGTGGAGACTCCACCGGCGGCAGGCGGCCCCTCGAGCCGCGTGCTGGTCATCCCGAGCGGTTCGAGCACGCCCTCACGGAGGTACTCTTCGAAGGGCATCTCGGCCCGCTCAGCGAACACCTCGGCGAGCACGTTGATTCCGCGATTCGAGTACACCCGTCGTCGGCCGGGGCGCGCGCGGAGAATGTCCTCCGAGAAGTCGTAGCCAGAGGCATGTGCCAGCAGGTGCCGCACGGTCGATCCCTCGGGGCCGGCGGGGTCATCGAGCTCAAGCACCCCCTCCTCGATGCCCAGCAGCACCGCCGTGGCGCTCAGGAGCTTCGTGACGGAGGCGAGCTTGAACTCACGATCCTGATCTCCGTGCTGACCGAGGATCCGACCGTCCTGCGCAATGACCGCCGCTGCGGCGTTCTTCACGGGCCAGGTGTCAATCGTGCTGAGACTCTGCATAGGCTCCACGCTACCGGCTCTCGGCCGTGCGAGTGTCGAGCTCCGGGCGGTAGTACACCGCGACGCGACGCCCGCCGTGCTCAAGCACTTCGACGGGCGTCTCGAACACGCGCTCGAGCACCTCGGGGGTGATGATTTCCTCCGGGGTTCCCGAGGCCACCACGCGACCGTCTGCGAGTGCCACGATGCGATCAGCGTAGGCGGCGGCAAAGTTCACATCGTGGATGACGAGGATCACGGTTTTCCCTAGCGCGTCTGCCGCGGCACGCACCTGGCCCATCATTCCCACCGCGTGCCGCATGTCGAGCCCGGTCAGCGGTTCGTCGAGCAGCACATAGTCGGTGTCCTGGGCCAGCACCATCGCAACAAACGCGCGCTGGCGTTGCCCCCCGGACAACTCGTCGATGAAGCGATCCTCCATGCCCGCGAGGTCGAGGAAGGCGATCGCGGCGTGGATGGCGCGGTGGTCCGTCTCGGTCAGGCGTCCCGCCGAGTGGGGGAAGCGGCCGAAAGTGACGAGCTGCCGCACCGTGAGGCGCGCCATGAAGTGGTTCTCCTGCTTCAAGATCGACACGACCTGCGCGAGCTCGCGCGACTTCGCGGTGCGCACATCGAGTCCGCCGACGGTCACCTGCCCACTGTCGGCCTCGAGCAGGCGCCCAATGATCGTCAGCATCGTGGACTTCCCGGCACCATTGGGCCCGATCAGTGCGGTGACGCCGCCCCGCTCGATCGTGAGGTCGATGGGGCCGAGCACGCGACGCCCCGCGTACTCCTTCCCCACATTGGTGAGCTGAATCAACGCAGCCCCTTTCTGAGCAGCACGATAAGGAAGAGCAACCCACCGATGAACTCAATAATGACGGTCACAAGGCCACCGGCCGCGAACACGTGCTTCAAGATAAATGTCGCGCCGACAAGCGTCACGAGGCCGATGCCGATCGCGAGGGGCAGCACCTCCGCGTGCGAGTCATTGCGCGCAAACTGGTAGGCGAGCGTTGCAACGAGGAAGCCGTAGAAGGTCATGGGCCCCACCATGGTCACCGAGACGGACACGAGCACGGCGACAAGGACGAGGATCGTGACGATCTCACGGCGATAGTTCACGCCGAGTCCCACCGCGGCATCGCGCCCGAGGGCGACGACGTCATAGGTGCGCCGCTTCGACCAGACAAAACCGAGGATCAGGATCGCGATGGTCGCCGCGACCGGGAGATACTCGACATTCCCCTTGCCGATGCTGCCGAACAGACGCGCGCTCAGCACATCGAACTCGCTCGGCGTGAGCATCCGCTGCATGAACGTCGATACCGAGCCGAATCCGATCCCAAGCACCACGCCCACGAGCAGCAGCAGGTGCAGATTTGCGCGCTTGCCCGAAAACAGCCAGCCATACAGCGCCGTTGCAAAGAGGACCATTAGGCCGCTCTGCGCGAGGATCTTCGGGATTCCTTCCATCCCGGTTGCGGCGGTGCCGAAGACGAACACCAGCGCCGTCTGCGTCAGCACGTACAGCGCATCGAAGCCGAGAATCGAGGGGGTGAGAATCCGGTTCGAGGTCGCGGTGTGGAAGAGCACGGTGGCAACGGATTGGCACACGGCAACCAGCGCAATGGTGCCGAGCGAAGCGAGTCGCGACTGCACGATGATCCAGAACCCCGGGCTGCTCGCCGGGACAGGGATGCCGTAGCTCAGCACGGCGACGGCCAACGCCGCAGCGACCGTGTACACGACGACGATTGGGAGCGCACGCAGCCAGCGCGGGGTTGCGGCGTCCGGTGCCTCCGGGAGCGCCCCGGCTGCGCTGAGCTTGACGATGCTAGCCACGGGCACGTCCTCTCAGCAGGATGGTGATGAAGACGACCGAGCCGATGATGCCCAACACCATCGAGACCGGCACCTCGAAGGGCATGCGAATCACTCGGCCGATGATGTCGCAAATGATGACGAGTGAGACGCCACCCAGGCACACCCACGGGAGGTTACTCCGCACGTTGTCGCCACGAATCGTCGCGACAATATTCGGCACGACGAGCCCCAGGAACGGCAGGAAACCGACAACCACCACGGTCACGCCCGCGGAGATCGCGACGAGCGCGGTGCCAGCAATCACGATCGCGTCGTAGCTCATCCCGACGTTCGTTGCGACGTCACGGCCGAGGCCCGCGACGGTGATGCGATCGGCAAGGAGAAAGACCAGAAGGGTGACAACTGCCACGACCCACAGCACCTCGTAGCGGCCGCGCACGACGCCAGTGAAGCTCCCCATGAACCAGGTGCCCACCATCTGCAGCAGGTTGAACTGGACCGCGAGGAAGGTCGTCAGCGCGCCGACAACGGCGCCCAGCATGATGCCGATGAGCGGCACGACGAGGGTCGTGCGAATCACAATCCGGCGCAGGATCAGCATGAAGGCCATCGCCCCGATGAACGCGAACGCGCTGGCAATCACCATGCGTCCGAGCAGGCCGACGCTCGGGGCGAGGATCGCGGTGAGCAAGAGGCCGAGCGATGCCCACTCCGTCGTGCCCGAGGTGGTCGCGTCGACGAATCGGTTTTGTGTGAGCATTTGCATGACGAGCCCGCTCGCGGCCATCGCAGCACCCGCCAGCATCAGGGCGAGCGTGCGAGGCACGCGGGTGATCCACACCATTTCCGCACCCATCTCGCCGTCGGAGAGATCGTACACACCGACGAAGACCGAGAGCACCAAGAGCCCGATGACCCCGATCACCGCAAGGATCAGCGGCCACGGCGAGGACCTCGGAGGCGGGGTGGGATCGGGCTCCGCGCGGGAAGCAGCAACGCGAGAACGCCCGCTCAACTGAGCGGGCGTTCCGTGGCCGCGGGAATCCGCGGCGCGATCGTCAGTGGTCATGCTGCTGCGAAGGCATCCTTGATGTTCTCAAAGAGGTCGGTGTAGGCCTGGATGTCCTCAGTGAGGTAGAAGTTCGCATCGAGGTAGATGAGGTTGCCGTCCTTCACTGCGGGGACGTTCTTCAGCGCCTCCGACTCAGCGATCAGCTCGGCAGCGGGCAGCGAGCCCTCCTCACGATCCTCCGGGGCGAATGCCGCATCGCGATCGAGCGCGATGATCCACTGCGGGTTCGACGCCGCGATTGCCTCCACGGAGATGTCATCACCCTGGTGGTCGCTCGTGGCACCCTCCACCTCGAGCGCGGGCTTCAGGTCAAGCGCGCCGAACACCGGACCGACCGAACGGCCGACGCCGGGAGCGAGGTAGCCGATCTTGCCGCCCGAGGTGTTCACAGCCATCACCGTATCAGTGCCGTTGTATGCGCCCTTCGCATCAGCGATCGCGCTGTCGAGCTTGTCGTTCAGCTCCTTGGCCTCGTTCTTCTTGTCGAAGATCTGGCCGAGGATGTCGCTCTCGCGCTTCAGCTCGCTCATCAGGTCCTCGCCCTCGCGCGGGGCAATGTCGATGACCGCAGCGTTCGGGTTCTGCTTCTTGATCTCGTCGTACGAGTCGCCAAAGCGGTAGCCGGCGATGATGAGGTCGGGGTCCGCCGCGATGATGGTCTCGAGGTTGGGCTCGCGGTGCGATCCCACGTCGGCGACAGACTCATCAAGGTACTTCGGCCACACCGTTCCCATGATCCCCTTGGGCGCCGCGGCAAGCTCGATGTCCCACGCATCAAGCGTGGAGAAGACGTGGTTGTCGAGCGCGACGACGGTCTTCGGGTTGACCGGCACCTCAACTTCGCCGTGGTTGTCGGTGATGGTCACCGTGCCCGAGGCCTTCGGAGCATCGGATTCCGCGGCGGGCGCGCCCGTCGAGCAGGCGGAGAAGAGCAGCGCGGCGCCGACTGCGAGGGCGGCAGCCGCGGGGGTGCGGGTGGAACGAAGTGACACGTCGAATCCTTCAGTTGAACGGACATGGAAACGCGCTCCTGCGAGAGCATCGCAGCAGCGCGTTCGCTGCTCTCCGGCCGGAACGACGCGGTGAGCAACTTCACTACTCAGCCTATGCTTACATTCATCAGATGTTCAAGTTGGATACGAAAAAGCCCCGGAAACCGCGGCGATTGCACGATTTCCGGGGCGCTGAGCGAACGCGCACCGCTGGAGCCTACGCGTGATGCAAGTTCGGGAAGTGTTCGTCCGGGAACGTGGTCTCGGTATCGCCGAGCTGCCGCGCAAGTACCGTCGCCTTTGCAGCATCCTCAAGATTCAGGGCGCGGCGATAGGTCATCTCGATGGTGTCGCCTACCGCGGTGCACCCGTGGTGACGCATCACCACACAGTCGTGCTCGGCCAGCTCCGCCGCGGCCGTATCGGCGAGCTCGTCCGAGCCGTTCGGGTAGAACGGCGTCACGCCGATCGACTTCACGTAGAAGGCGTGATCGAGCGTCAGCAGGCGGATATCGATCCCCAGCGTCGCAAGCAGCACCGCGTGCTGCGGGTGCAGGTGGATCACCGCATTCACGTCAGCCCGCGCCTCATACGAGCGCTGGTGCAGCTTCCACTCACTCGACGGTTTGGGGTTGCCAGACACGACGGTGCCGTCCAGGTGCATCACGGTGAAGTCACCGGGGCGCAGGCGGTCAAGCCAGGTGCCGGAGCCGGTGATGATGAAGTGCTCGCTGTCGAGGCGCGCGGACAGGTTTCCGCCGCTCGCGAGCACGAGGCCGCGGCCCACCGCGTCCGCACCGATCTTCGAGAGCTCGAGCGCAGCGGCGGCGCCCTCCTGGGTATTCAACATGAACTACGACCTTCCAGTGAGCGCTCGCGGGGAGTGCGGCGGCGCGACTCACGCGACAGCCGCATGCTCCATGCGGCCTCAATATTGTTACTCCGTCATCGCACGTTGTCAAACAACCTCGAGAGCTACGGAGTAGGCGCGTTCCTCACCCGGCCCTGCGGATCGTGAACGCGTAGCGTCCCTCAAGGAAGTACGTGCGCGAGTAGAGCAACGCCCGCGCCGAGCGATCGAAATGCACCTGATCGAGCAGCACGTAGAGCGCAGGCTTGCCCACAGGCGCGTCCCAGCCGATGCGGTCGGACTGCACCGCGTGCACCTCTGCAACGCCGTAGTGTGGATGCATGTCTCGCACCTCGCGAAGGTACGCGAACAGCGAGCCCTGCACCGACTCGGGATCCTCCCCCTCGGGGAAGACGCCGATCGGCATGAGATCGTACGAGTACGCCACGACCTCACCGTCGGCGAGGATGGTTCGGCGAAGCTCAAGCGCGTGCGCATCGCCCGAAAGCTCCAGCTTTTCAGCTTCATCGGGGAGCAGAGGTCGAATCACCCTGCCACGGTAGATCATGCCCGGTTCACGCCCGGTGCTTCGGATCGACTCGGTGATGGAATCCAGCCGCTCGAGCCCCGCGGTGACCGCGGGGCGCTCGGCCACAAACGAGCCGACGCCGTGCTGGGTGCGCACGAGCGCCACCGTTTCGAGCTCGCGCAGCGCGGCCCTCACGGTCGGTCGCGAGACCCCAAAACGCTCTGCGAGCTGGGCTTCTGTCGGCAGGCGTTCACCCTCGCTGAACTCCTCCGAGCGAATCGCCGCACGCAGTCCATCCGCGACGAGCGCCACCCTCGATCCTGGCTTTGCCATGCACGCCTCCATTGCCCGTGGGCGGTCGCGCCCGGATTCCAGTGTCCCCAAGTCTAGGTCATGCGTCAAAGCTCATTTATGTGACCTCACTTGACAAGTTGTCAGTCAACCGAATACGTTTCTCGCGATAGTCCGCGCTCTGCGCACTGACAACGCCGTCGAAAGGATCGCCATCACCATGGTTCGCGCAATCGAGTGGATTGATGCCGCAGCTGACTCACACATTCGCCTGATCGATCAGACGCGGCTTCCCGCCGAAGAGGTGTTCCTCGAGGTCACCAATGTCGATCTCTTGATCGACGCGATCCAGCGTCTGGCAGTGCGCGGCGCTCCTGCGCTTGGCGCCGCGGGCGGCTACGGCGTCGCGCTCGCGCTCCACGAGGCTGCGCGCGAGAACTGGAGCGAGGAGCAGCTCAGCGCCGCAATCACCGCGATCGCAGACGCACGTCCGACCGCGGTGAACCTCGCATGGGGCGCGAATCGGGTCGCTGAGTTCCGCGCGGAAGGCTTTGATCGCTGCCTCACCGAGGCACGGGCCATTGCAGCCGAGGATGAGGCCGCGAACCGCGAGCTTTCTCGCCTGGGCGCCGATTGGTTGCTTGCTCGCGTGGGCGATCGCCCGCTCCGAGCGGTGACGCACTGCAACACGGGCGCGCTCGCAACGACGGCGTGGGGCACGGCCTACGGGATTCTGCACGAGCTCCACGAGCGCGGCAAGCTTGAGCTCGTCTACGTCGATGAAACTCGTCCGCTGCTGCAGGGCACCCGCCTCACGAGCTGGGAGCTGCAGCAAGACGGCATCCCCCACCTCGTTGAGGTCGACGGTGCCGCGTCGAGCACGATCCTGCGCGGCCTGGTGGACTTCGCCGTGATCGGCGCGGATCGCATCACCGCGAATGGCGATACCGCAAACAAGGTTGGATCGGTCGCGCTGGCACTCGCGTGCGCGCGCAAGGGCATCCCGTTCGTGGTCGCCGCACCGTACTCGACCGTCGACGAGGCCACGGCCACCGGTGACGAGATCGAGATCGAGGAGCGGGGCGACGAAGAGGTGCTTGCTTTTGGCGGCGCACAGGTCGCAACGCCGGGCGTGCGCGCGTTCAACCCCGCCTTCGATGTGACCCCTCACGACATCATCTCCGCAATCGTCACCGAGCGCGGCGTCGTCGAGCCCGCCGCCACCGCGCAGCCGCTCTTCGGCGGCTAATCTTCCCGCGCACCCACCCGCAGCACCCTCACGAAAGGAACGCAACGATGCGTAAGATCACCACCGCAGCGCTCAGCGCCGCGGCCATCCTCACCCTCGGCCTCGCCGGCTGCACGCAGGGAGCCCCCGCAAGCTCGGGGAGTTCCTCCGACTCGGGGAAGGTCGCTGAGGCCACCGGCACGGCACCCGCGCCCTTCGACGCCGACGGCGTCAAGATCGCGATTGTCCAGCAGTCAGGACAGGGCGACTACTTCCAGCAGTACCTCAACGGAACCCGCCAGCAGGCAGACGCCCTCGGCGTCGATCTCTCCGTGTTCGATGCGCAGGGCGACAACGCGACGCAGGCGACCCAGCTCGACCAGGCGATCGCCTCGGGTGTCGATGGCATCATCATTCGCCACGGACTGCCCGACACCCTCTGCGAGGGCGTGAACCAGGCGCTCGACAAGGGCATCGTCGTCGCGATCTACGACGTCGAGATCCAGCAGTGCGCGCCGGAGGCGGTGCAGACCCAGCAGTCTGACGCGCTCATGGCCTCGCTCGTGCTCGATCAGATGGCGTCCGATATCGGGAAGAACGCTGAAGTCGGCTACGTCAACTACGACGGCATCGCACCGCTCGACCGCCGTGACGTGGTCTGGCAGGAGTACCTCACGAAGCAGGGCTGGGACCAGAAGTTCAAGACCGGCAACTTCACGAACTCCACTGCCACCGACTCTGCACCGATGATCACCGCCGCTGTGCAGGCGAACTCCGGCGTCAAGGCGATCTACTCCCCCTATGACGAGTTCGCGAAGGGCACGCTGACGGGCCTCGACCAGGTTCCCGGTACCGAGGACATCCTCGTGTACGGCGCCGACATCTCCACTGCAGACATCGAGCTGATGACGGCTGAGGGCAGCCGCTGGGTCGCCACCGGCGCAACCGATCCGAACGCGATCGGCGCGGCAGTGATGCGCACGCTGGCGCTCAAGATGGCCGGCGAGCTCACCGAGGACACCGTGGACTTCCCGCCCATCCTCGTGACGCAGGAGATGCTGCGCAAGAACGACATCAAGAACATGGACGATCTGCGCGCGGCCGAACCCTCGCTCAACATCTCCGAGGTGTCGAGCGCCGACTGGATCCCGGTCGTCTCCTTCTAATTCCCCGTGTGGGTGCCGGGCAGACCGCCCGGCACCCACACCTCCTCAAGGAGTTGTTGTTCCCATGCATTCGACGGAATCCGCACCGGCAGCTGCCCTGCGCCTCGTCGGGTTGACGAAAAACTTCGGCGCGAACCGCGTACTGAAGGGCGTTGACCTCGAGCTTGTTCCCGGCACCGTCACCGCGCTGCTCGGCGCGAATGGCGCCGGCAAGTCGACGCTCATCAAGATCCTCGCCGGTGTGCACCAGCAGACCGCGGGCGAGCTGCTGCTCGGCACCGAACCGGTTGACTTCGACACCCCCATGTCAGCTGCGCGCGCCGGCGTTCGCACCGTTCATCAGCGCATCGATGACGCGATCGTGCCCGGCCTGAGCGTCGCCGAAAACCTCCTCTTCGAGGAGATCGCACTCAAAGAGGTGCGCTCGATCGCATCTCTCCGCTCGCTCCTTCCGCGCGCGCGAGAGATCGCAGCCACCCTCGATCTTGAGTGGGACGACGCCTTCCTCCGCCAGGATGTGCACGAGCTTGGGATCGCGGATTGCCAGATGCTCCTGCTTGCGCGTGCACTGTCTACGACACCGCAGGTCCTCATCCTCGACGAGCCGACCTCGACCCTGTCCCAAAACGAGGCCGAACGTCTCTTCGCGCTCGTGACGAAGTTGCGCGACCGTGGCGTCGCAATTCTCTACGTGTCCCATCGTTTGAGCGAGATCAACGCGCTGGCCGACCGGCTTGCGGTCCTGCGCGATGGCCGCATCGTCAATGCGCAGCAGCTCCCCTTCGATCTGCAGGCCGCGGTCCGCTCAATGCTCGGCGAGGGCGTGCTCGCCGACGCTGCAGAGCTCGAAGAACTTCACGGTGGCGAGACCGTGCTGTCCGTTCGCGGGCACCGAGTCTTCCCCGAAAGCGCCCCCATCGACATCGACATCGCCGCAGGCGAGGTGACCGGCATCATCGGGCTCATCGGCGCGGGAAAGACTGAGCTAGCGGAAACAGTGTTCGGTGCACGCAAGCTCACGAGTGGCGAGATGTCGCTCGGCGATCGGCCCTTCGCCCCGAAGTCACCCAAGGCAGCGATCTCACACGGCGTGTACCTCGTGCCCGAAGACCGCGCGGCGCAGGGCATGCTGCCCGGCTGGTCGGTCATGCGCACCCTCTCGCTCCCCTTCCTCAGCGACTTCGTCCGCGGCGGAATCCTCGCCCCGGGCAAGGAACGCACCTCTGGCGCAGCGGCGATCGATCGCTTCTCCGTGGTCACCACGGGGCCCGAGCAGTCCGTCGATGCGCTCTCCGGCGGCAATCAGCAGAAGGTCATGGTTGCGCGCTGGATGCAGCGCGCGCCGCGGCTCCTCCTTCTCGATGAACCCTTCCGCGGCGTGGATATCGGCGCGAGGCGGGTCATCTCACAGCGCGCTCGCGAGCAGGCCGCAGACGGCTCAGCTGTCGTAATGATCTGCAGCGACGTCGACGAGGTCCGAGAGATGGCCGACCGCATTGTCGTGATGGTCGAGGGCCGCATCACGCTCGACGCACGCGCCGCAGACATCAGCAATGAACAGATCATCCAGAGCATGACGGAGGTGGCCTGAGATGGCCGACACATCAGCAATTCCCGCCCCGGTGCGGATCTCGGGCGCCGACCGCGCGCGCGACATCATCGTGAAGTACGGCTTCATCGCCGTGACCGTCATCGCGTTCGTGTTCTTTGCGATCACTGAACCCGCGTTCGCAACAACCAACTCGATGTTCTCGATGCTGAAGTTCGCGTCGGTGACGGCGATCCTCGGCCTCGGCGTCATGTTCAGCATGATTGTTGGCGGCCTCGATCTGTCGATCGGCTCGGTCGCCGGCCTCAGCGTGCAGCTCGCCGCCATGACAATGGTGTTCTACAACCTCACCGCGGGCATGGCCATCACGTTCGTGCTCGTCGCCGGTGTGCTCGTCGGGTTGTTGAACGCATTCCTTATCGTGGTCTGCAAGATTCCCGATCTGCTCGCCACGCTGGGCATGATGTTCGTGATCCAGGGCGCAAAGATGATCCCGGTATCCGGCCAGTCGGTGTCCTCTGGCATGACGCTCCCCAATGGCACTGCCGCCCCCGGCAAGTTCGATCCTGCGTTCCTGCTGATCGACCGTGGCACCGTCGGCCCGGTTCCCATCCCGGTGATCGTCATGCTCGTGCTCGTCACCGCGTGCTGGTTCATCCTCACGAAGACGTCCTGGGGTCGTATCCTCTACGCAATCGGCGCGAACCCGGAGGCCGCTCGCCTCTCAGGTATTCGCGTGGGCTTCCACCGCGGCGCCGCGTACGTCGTCTCCTCGGTGTTCGCTTCCGTCGCGGGCATCATCCTTGTTGCACGGATCGGTCAGGGCGACGTGAACGCGGGCGCCTCGAGCCTGCTTGAAGCCGTTGCTGTCGCGCTGGTGGGCACCTCCGTACTCGGCCTGAACAAGCCCAACGCGTGGGGCACCCTCCTCGGCGCGGTGCTCGTGGTCATCGTGCTCACCGGCATGACGATGATGGGCTTCGAGTACTACTACCAGGACACCGCCAAGGGCCTCGTCGTGATCATCGCGCTCCTCTTCTCCTTCACCCTGTCACGGAAGAAGGCCCGGTACACGCCGGCCACGTGACCGTGCGGCCGCCCGCCACAGCGCGGGCGGCCGCATTCCCGGTTCAGCTCTTCCCCACGAAAGGCACTCCTTATGTCTCACGAGTACACCTTCCTCGACGCCAACAACATCGCCGAGTACCTGCGGTCGCGTCCCGAGACTCACGATCGCATCGACGCGGATCGCATCGCTTCGATCCGCGAGATCGGCGACGGCAACCTCAACCTCGTCTTCCATATCCTCGATGAGGATGACCGCGGCATCATCCTGAAGCAGGCACTCCCCTACGTCCGTATGACGGGCGCAGGGTGGCCGATGACGCCGGAGCGGGCTGCGCGCGAGGCGGACTCCCTGCAGACGCACCACGCGCTCACGCCCGAGCTCGTGGTCGACGTGATCTTGTACGACCCTGAGCGGTTCATTCTCGCGCTCGAGGATCTCTCGGATCACGCCGTCTGGCGAGACGCACTCAACCGCTCGGAGCGGCACGAGGATGTGGCACGGCGCCTCGGCGAGTACGTGGCCGCGCTCGCGGTAGGCACCTCGATCCTGGGACAGGACCGGCAGCTCGTCGCCCAGCGGATCGCCGAGACGCAGAACCCGGAGCTGTGCACCATCACCGAGGACCTCGTCTTCACCGAGCCGGTATTCGACACGGGCCGCAACGAGGTACTCCCGGAGAACGCCGCGGACGCCGCCGCCCTTGCTGCAGATCCGGCATTCGCCGCGGCGATGGCCGAGGCGAAGTGGCGCTTCATGACCCAGGCTGAGGCGCTGATCCATGGCGACCTGCACACTGGTTCCGTGATGGTGCGCGGTGCAGAGGGCGCCGCCGCCGACTCAGTCAAGGTGTTCGACTCTGAATTCGCCTTCTACGGACCCATCGCGTTTGATCTGGGGGCGCTGTTCGCAAACTACAGCTTCGCTGCCGCGCGGGCAACCGCGCTCGGCGAACACGAGCGCGCTACGTGGGCCCTGGGTCTTGTCGAAGAGACCTGGAACGCGTTCGCGGCGGAATTCTCCGCCCGCGCCAAGACCTGGCACGAAGTACAGCTGTTCGACGCAGCATTTGCCGCGCGACGGCTCGATCGCATCCGCCGCGAGGCCATGCTCTTCGCCTCCGCAAAGATGGCGCGCCGCATCGTTGGGGCCGCCAAGGTGCGCGATATCGAGTCGCTTGAGCCGGCACTGCGCGCTCCCGCCGCGCGCTCGGTACTCGCGGCTGCACGTGCTGTCGCAGCTGGCTGGAACGACGCCGCCGAGATCACCGTATTCACCGACCTCGTGGGTGCCGAGATCCTCTCTCGGTAGTCGAATACGCAACAGGCCCGAACGAATTCGTTCGGGCCTGTTGCGTATCTCCGGTTCGTGCTGCGAATCAGCCGAGCTGGGTGATCCGGGCGACGATGTGCTCGTGGAGTTCGGTGACAGAACTCGTGGCGTCCAGCACGAGGAAGCGGTCGGGTTCGGCCGCCGCGAGCGCGAGAAACCCTTCGCGCACCGCCACGTGGAACGCCTCGGCCTCTGACTCGAGACGATCGCTCGCTCCGCCCCGCGCCTGCCGCCGTGCTGCGGCCGCCTCGGTCGGCAGGTCGAGCAGCACCGTGAGCTGTGGCCAGAGCCCGTCAACGGCCCACTCGCTGAGCTGGCGGACTTCGCCGCCGTCGAGCACGCGGCCAGCCCCCTGGTAGGCAAGCGAGGAGTCAATGTATCGATCCTGCACGACCACCGCACCGCGCTCGAGTGCGGGGCGCACCACTGTTGCGACGTGCTGGGCACGGTCTGCAGCGTAGAGGAGCGCCTCGGCGCGCGGATCGACGGCGCCGATCTCGTCGCCCCCGTGCAGCAGGAGCCTACGAATCTCCGCGCCCAGCGGCGTGCCGCCGGGCTCGCGCGTGCGCACGACCTCTCGGCCGCGCGCCACGAACCAGGCCTCCAGCAGTTCCGCCTGAGTGGTCTTTCCCGCCCCGTCACCCCCTTCGAGGGTGACGAACAGTCCGCTCGACTCGGTCACTCGCCCGCTGCCGCTGCGGCTTCGGCCGCCTTCTTCGCGGCATTCGCCTTGCGCGTCTCGGCAGCCTTCTTCGCTGCCGCGGATCGCGCCGGGTCTACCGTCTTCTCGCCACTCTTCGCGGCTGCCTTCTTTGCAGGAGCCTTCTTTGCCGCGGGCTTCTTGGCTGCGGCCTTCTTGGCGGGCGCCTTCTTCTTCGCGGGCCCCTTGGCACGCTTAATCGCAAGCAGCTCGATCGCGCGCTCGAACGTGATGTCCTCGACGCTGTCGCCGCGCGGGATCGTCGCGTTGGTCTCGCCATCGGTCACGTAGGGACCGAAGCGACCGTCGCGCACGCGCACGGGCTTGCCGCTCACGGGATCCGCGTCGAACTCCTTGAGTGCGCTCGACGCCTTGCGAGCACCGTACTTCGGCTGCGCAAAGAGTTCCTGTGCGCCGGCCAGGTCAATCGAGAAGATCGCGTCTTCGCTCGGCAGCGAACGGGTGTCCGTCCCCTTCTTCAGGTAGGCACCGTAGCGGCCGTTCTGAGCGGTGATCTCAGCACCCGACTCGGGGTCGGCCCCCACCACACGGGGCAGGTCAAGGAGCGCGGTAGCCGTCTCAAGGTCGACCGTGGCGGGGTCCATGCTCTTGAACAGCGATGCCGTGCGCGGCTTCTGTCCCTTCGGCAGCTCCTCACCCTCGTCAGGCAGCTCGGTCACGTACGGACCGAAGCGACCGTTCTTCGCGATGATGCGCTTCCCCGTGGTGGGGTGCAGACCCACCACTCGGTCCTCGGCGGGCTCTGCCTCAGCCAGCTCATGCGCCTTCTCAGGAGTGAGCTCGTCGGGAGCGAGTCCATCAGGAATGTTGACCGTGCGGGCCTTGAGCGCACCGTCCTCACCGACCTCACTCTTCTCGTCGAAGACCTCGAGGTAGGGCCCGTACTTGCCGTTACGCAGCGAAATCTCGTCGTCGATGCGGATCGTATTGATCGCGCGCGCGTCGATCTCGCCGAGGTTATCGACCACACCGCGCAGACCGGGGTGTGAGTCCGTGCCGAAGTAGAACTCGCCGAGCCACTTGCTGCGGTCGGTCTCGCCGGCAGCAATGCGGTCGAGGTCGTTTTCCATCTCGGCGGTGAAGTCGTAGTTCACGAGCGCGCTGAAGTGCTCCTCCAACAGTCGCACAACGGAGAAGGCGATCCAGCTCGGAACGAGCGCCTGGCCCTTCTTCGTGACGTAGCCGCGATCCATGATCGTGCTGATGATCGCCGCGTACGTCGACGGACGGCCGATGCCGAGCTCCTCGAGCCGCTTCGTGAGGCTCGCCTCGGTGTAGCGGGGCGGCGGGCTCGTCTCGTGGCCCTTTGCTTCGGGGTCAGTCACGGCAAGCTGCTGGCCGGAGCTCAGCTGCGGGAGCGAAACGTTCTGCTCGGTGTCGCCGCGCTTCTCGTCGCGACCCTCCTCGTAGGCCAGCAGGAAGCCGGGGAAGGTGATGACGGTACCGCTCGCGGTGAACTCAACGGTGGTGGGCGCCGAACGGTCGGCCTCCGTCACCTGAGCTTCGAGGGTCACGGTATCGGTGGAGCCCTTGGCGTCGGCCATCTGGCTCGCGACCGTGCGCTTCCAGATCAACTCGTAGAGCGCGTGCTCGCCCTGGGTGAGCTTTCCCTTGAGGTCGCTGGGCCGCTGGAACGCGTCGCCGGCGGGGCGGATGGCCTCGTGCGCTTCCTGCGCCCCCTTCGCCTTGCCCGTGTACACGCGGGGCTTCTCGGGGAGCGTCTGCGCGCCGTAGAGCTCGGCAGCCTGCGTGCGTGCGGCCTGGATCGCCTGCTTCGAAAGCGTCGGCGAGTCGGTACGCATATAAGTGATGTAGCCGTTCTCATACAACGACTGCGCGAACGACATGGTCTGGCGCGAGCTGTACCGCAGTTTGCGCGAGGCCTCCTGCTGCAGCGTCGACGTGGTGAACGGTGCTGCGGGACGTCGGGTGTGCGGCTTCGTCTCTACAGAGCGCACACTCGCGGGGGTGTCCGCAGTGATGAGCGCGGCGAGCGCCTCTGCGCGGGCCTGCGCCAGGGGTACTGCCCCGGCCTTGGTGGCCTTCTCCGTGAGTTTGCCGTCGTCGCCAAAGTCGCCGCCGGTAGCAAGACGCTGACCGTCGAGGCGTACGAGGCGTGCGGCGAACGCGGTGCTGTCCGGGGCCTCAGCTGCCGGGTGGAACGTCGCGGTGAGGTCCCAGTACTCGGCCGCGCGGAACGCCTGGCGCTCACGCTCGCGGTCGACCACCAGACGGGTGGCCGCGGACTGGACACGGCCAGCAGAGAGCTTCGGTGCGACCTTGCGCCACAGCACGGGGGAAATGTCGTACCCGTATAGGCGGTCGAGGATGCGACGGGTCTCCTGTGCATCGACCAGCGCAGTGTCGAGGTCGCGGGTGTTCTGCTTAGCCTGCTCGATCGCTTCCTGCGTGATCTCGTGGAAGACCATCCTGCGCACAGGAACCTTGGGCTTGAGGACTTCCAGGAGGTGCCAGGCAATTGCCTCTCCCTCCCGGTCCTCATCGGTTGCGAGCCAGACTTCGTCGGCTCCCTTCAGAGCTCGCTTGAGCTCGGAGACCGTCTTTTTCTTGTTGTCGTTCACGACGTAGTACGGCGCGAAATCGTTCTCAACGTCAACGGCGAACTTCCCGAACGGGCCCTTCTTGAGCTCGGCGGGGAGCTCGGACGGTTCGGCGAGGTCGCGGACATGCCCGACGGACGCGATGACCTCATAGTCGTCGCCCAGATAGCCACCAATCGTCTTCGCCTTGGTCGGCGACTCGACGATCACAAGTTTCTTCGTACCCGCCACGGGGTCTCCTTCATTGCTTCGAGTTCAGGACGGACGGAACCGCCACTTCCACTCAGGGTTCTGCTTCGAAACGATACACAGGATTACCCGTGAACCCGGCATCGATCGAAGCAGTGTGTCTCCTCTCTATTATGGGGCCACACTTTTTGCAGCGTTCTCGGCCTCCGTTTTGCCTCGATCATTGCGGCGCTCCCAGGAGCTCAAACGGATTGATGTCCGGGTAGGCGTTGCGCTGTGTGGATGCAATCGTGAAGTGGCTGTGCGGGCCCGAGGTGCAGCCGCTCATTCCCGCCCGGGCGACGGGCTGACCCGCTCGAACTGGCGTGCCCGCCGCGATGCCGAGTGCGGCGGCGGACCCGGGCGCGATGTGGTTATGGGAGCTGAATCGCGGTTGGCCACCATCATCGTGCCGGATGATGACCGCGTGGTTTGGCCCTCTCCACCACTCTGGCCGAGCCTGGCACGCCGCGGGCACAGGCCCTTCGTCTGCTCCGGCCCACACGACAATGCCACTGCGTGGGGCCAGGAGCGCACCGCCGGCGGGCACGTCGAGATCGATCGCGAATCCGTCATGCAGCCCCTGTGTGATGCCCCGCCCGACTGCTGGCCAAACCCAGCCGCCGGTTTCGCCAACGGTGTCCGGGCCTGGGGGCGCCGCACGGGCCCTGCCGGTGACCGCGCCGAGGCGAGCACTCAACTCAATCTCGACCCGCGCCTCCCCGTGTGCCGGATCGACCTCGCAGCGAGAGGCGCGTGCCCCCTGCGCGTCCGCGACCACGTCCGCCAGTTCGCACGGTGCCGCATCCACCCACCCGCTCGCCGCATCGGCTGCGGCGAGCGCTGCGGCATCGGCGATTGCAGAGGCGCGCTGCTGCGCCTCCAGGTGGCTCGCAGCCGCAAGTACCGGGAGTCCGAGGCAGAGCGCTGCAACCGCGCAGGCGAACGCGGCGGGGGCGCTCATCGCTCGTCCCCGAGCCTCGCAGCGCACGACTCCGCGCGCACACTCACCGCGCGGAGGAGCCCACCTGCCGGGGCTGAGCTCAGTGCGACGCAGTGCAGCACGCCGCGCTCTTCCCGCGCGACATCCACCCCGCGCGCGAGCAATTTCTCGATACCGCCCGCCGCGGCAGTGTCGCCCCGTGCCTCGGCACGGGCGAGTTCGCCGGCTTGCGCGACGAGAGTGATGCGGTGGGCGGAGATCACGGTGCCGCCGATGACGAGCCCGAGCACCGCAATCACCACAGGCAGCACGATCGCAAACTCGGCGGTGGCTGCTCCGCGGTCCTCGCGGAGCAGCCTGCCACACAAACTATTCGCTGGAGCCGAGCGCATTCTCGACGAGCTCCACCAGCATGCCGCGAATCTCCGCGGATTGCATGATCGCGACAAGCAACCCTGCGAACGCGACCGCCGCGAGAATGACGATCGCGTATTCCGCGGTCACGGCCCCGTGTTCCTCCCGCATGAAGCGGCGCAAGCGACCTGCGGCACGTTCGCCGGCTTGCGGGTGAGCACCCGTGTCTGTTGCAGACTGCACCACGGGTTTGGGGCCAGCGGGGCGTGCAGCGGTGTCCGGCGAACTGCCTCCGCGTTCGTTTTGGCTCGGCAGATACGCGAGGGGGCGCCGCGCTTCGCGATCTCCCTGCGCGGGGTGCGCCCTGAATGCGCTCGCACGCGCTGCAGCGTCCGAGCGCGCGTGCCGCTGACGCGGTGAGTCGACACGTGCTCCGGCACCTCGGCCGAGAGCTGGTCGCGCGGGCGCACCTGCGGCGCGGGCGGGGATGAGTTGGAATCGGGTATCCATGAGGGTCCTTTCTCACGCACGGCCCGGCGCGTGCCGGTGTCTCAATCCTCCGCGCCGCGGTCCCCGAGGGGCAGCCTGTGCGGAGTTCTGTGGACGAAAGCCGGACGCTTCTCAGCCGCTCTCGAACTGTGGGCGGGGGTCCGCCGGCCTTCTGTTCAGAGTCCCCGCAGCATGGCCAGGATGACCGGGGCGACTCCCACAGCGATGAACGCTGGGAGCACGCAGATGCCGAGCGGCAGCAGGATCTGCACGCCGAACCGCTCAGCCTCTCGCTCGAGCTCTGCGGCAGCACGCACCCGCGCCGCCCGTGCCTCGGCAAGCAGGAGCGGGCGCAGCGCAGCACCGGTTCCGACCGCTGTCTCAACGACGGTGTCGAGCAGCTCGCCCCGGCAGAGCCGCCACAGCGGAACCCACTCCGCTCCCGCACCGTCGACGGCATCGGCGGTGCGGAGCCGAGCCAACGCCGGCGCCGCACCGCCGCCGAGCGCCACCCACATGAGCTCGCACTCGAGCCCTGTCACGGTGTCGCTGCGTTCAACACGACGCTGGAGCGCCCGGGTCCACGCGACGCCAACGCCGAGCAGTGCCGCGCCTCCGAGGAGCAGGAAGAGGCCCGGCCCGGTCATCAGGATCGGGATCGGATTGAACCCCAGGACCGCGCCGAGCCCAAAGGCCAGCGCAGGGAGCACGAGCACGAGGCGCACCGTCGCGCGCGGGCCGGCGTGGAGTACCGCTCGCCGCTCTGCCAGCCGTTCGAGCTCGCGGCAGGCCGCTGAGATTCGTTCGAGCACGGGGGCGAGCGGCGCACCGCTCTGTTCGCCCAGCAGCCAAGCCGCTGCCAGCACTCGCCACGGGGCCTGCGGTTGAGCTGCAAGCGCCGCAGCGACATCGCGACCGCCATCAATCTCACGCGCCACCGCCGCCGCGGCACGCGAGACTCGGGAGGAACTCGCACCCGCCTGCTCCGCAGGCTCTCGAGCGTCGCGGGCTGTGACACTCGCCCGGTGCGGGGCTTCAGTTGCGAGCGTGTGCCAGATTTCCCCAGCGGCGACGCCCCCGCGCAGGAGTGCTGCTGCGCGAGAGCTGAGCGCGGCGATTTCACCCGCACCCGCACCCGCACCCGGATCACGCCGCACGGCGCCCCCGCTCACGCCGCCCCTCAAGCTCAACAATTTCCAGGGTGCCGCCTCTGCCGAGTGACAAGCCGGCCAACGCGGCGACCCGCGGCACACCCCGATCCCGAACGAGATGGACCACCAGGTCGATCGCGGCGACGGCCTGCCGTGCCAACGCGTCGGCGGACAGGCCAGCGAGCGCGCCGAGGGCCTCCAGCCGCGCGGGTACCTCGTGGATCTTGCTCGCGTGCAACGTGCCCGCGCCCCCGTCATGGCCGGTGTTCAGCGCCGCAAGCAGTGTGGCGAGTTCAGCCCCGCGGCACTCACCGAGCACGATCCGGTCCGGGCGCATCCGCAGCGCCTCACGGAGTAGCTCATCGAGGCTGATGCGGCCCACGCCCTCCGCGCTGTCTGGGCGCGACTCCAGTGCCACGACGTGGGGGTGGCGCAGGCGCAGTTCGGCCAGATCCTCAATCGTGATGATGCGCTCTCGCGGATGCGCTAGGTCGAGGAGAGCCGCGAGAACGGTGGTCTTCCCGCTCCCCGTTGCCCCGGTGAGGAGTATGTTCTGCCGTTCGCGCACTGCACGACGCAGCACCGCGTCCGTCGCGACGCCGCAGAGGCCCGCACCGACAAGCTCCGGGTAGCTCAGCGGGCCGATGGTGGGCACACGGATCGATACCGCCGCGCCGGCCACGGCAACGGGTGGAATCACTGCGTGCACGCGGATTCCGTCGCCCATGCGCACATCCGCGGACGGGCGCAGCTCATCGAGGTGCCGGCCGCCCGCAGCGATGAGGGCGGTCGCGAGTTGGTGCACGGCCGCGGGGCGGGCTTGCCAGCCTGGTACAGCGCGTGGCCCCGAGCCCTCATCGAGCCAGAGCCTCGCGACTCCGCCAGCAACCTGCACCAGGAGATCGCGAAGCGCTGGGCGGTCGAGGAGCGGCAGCAGCCCGCCCAGCGCGCGACGCGCCGACAGCGGAAGTCGCTCGGTCCGCGGACCACGCGGCGCGTCTGGCGCGAGCAGCGGCGTCGCCACCGCGTTTGGCGGACGCTCGGGCGAGGGCGAAGCACGCGGCGCACTCGGGCCGAAAATCCAAGCGGGAGCGGGGGAACGAGTCATCTCAGAAGTCAAGCCTCAGCCGGCACGAGTGCCCGGAACGCGATCCAAATGTGGACAAATCCGCTGATCCGGCTCCCTCCTTCCGGATGTGGGCGGGTCTCGATCCGGGGTATAACCTGAGGGAGCATTCAGCGTCCCCTGCGTGCGTGCACCGCACGGGACGGCTTCACTTTCGACACGGATAAGGGCGTCCATGACTGATCAGCACGGCACTATCGAGAGCCACCCCCTGCAGAATGCCGATGGCACCGAAACGTTCCCGCCGAGCCCCGAGTTCGCGGCCCAGGCCAACCTCTCCGACTCCTCGGTCTACTGGCGCGCAGCGCAGGACCCTGAGGCGTACTGGGCCGAACAGGCCGAACAACTCCGCTGGACCAAGCCGTTCACGGAGATCCTCGACTGGACCAACCCGCCCTTCGCGAAGTGGTTTGCGGACGGCGAGCTGAACGTCGCGGAGAACTGCCTCGACCGCCACGTTGCGGCGGGCCTCGGCGACCGGATCGCGATTCACTTCGAGGGCGAGCCCGGCGACACCCGGAGCCTCAGCTACGCCGAACTCACCCACGAGGTCAAGCGCGCAGCGAACATGCTCACGAGCCTCGGCGTTGAGGCGGGCGATCGCGTTGCGATTTACATGCCCATGATCCCCGAGACCATCATCGCGATGCTCGCGGTCGTGCGTCTCGGCGCGGCGCACTCCGTGGTGTTCGGCGGCTTCAGCGCCGACAGCCTGCGTGCCCGCATCGACGACGCCGAGGCCGAGCTCGTCATTACCGCTGACGGCGGATATCGCAAGGGCCGTGTCTCCGCGCTCAAGCCCACCGTCGACGATGCACTCGCGCTCCACGGCGGCGGCAGCACCGCAAAGAAGGTGCTCGTGGTGCAGCGCACGAAGAACGACGTGGTGATGGAGCCCGGCCGCGACCTGTGGTGGCACGAGGAGATCACCGCGTTCGACGGCGAGCACACCGCGGAGGGCTTCCCCGCGGAGAACCCGCTGTTCATCCTGTACACGTCGGGCACAACGGGGAAGCCCAAGGGCATCCTCCACACCTCGGGCGGCTACCTCACGCAGGCAAGCACCACGCACCGCAACGTGTTCGATCTGAAGCCGGAAACCGACGTGTACTGGTGCACGGCCGACATCGGCTGGATCACCGGGCACAGCTACGTGGTCTACGGCCCCCTCGCGAACGGCGCGACGCAGGTCATCTACGAGGGCACCCCCGAGACGCCCGACTGGGGTCGCTGGTGGTCGATCATCCAGAAGTACGGCGTGACGATCTTCTACACGGCACCGACCGCGATCCGCGCCTGCATGAAGGTGGGCCGCCAGGTTCCCGAGCAGTATGACCTTTCGAGCATTCGCCTGCTCGGCTCGGTCGGCGAACCGATCAACCCCGAGGCATGGCGTTGGTACCACGAGGTCATTGGCGCAGGGAAAGCTCCCATCGTCGATACCTGGTGGCAGACGGAGACGGGCGCGCTGATGATCTCACCGCTGCCCGGCATCACGAGCCTGAAGCCCGGCAGCGCGCAGACACCGCTCCCCGGAATCTCGGCCGCCGTACTCAACGAGGCGGGCGAGCCCGTCAAGAACGGACAGGGTGGGCTGCTCGTCATCCGCCGCCCCTGGCCGTCAATGGTGCGCGGCATCTGGGGCGATCCCCAGCGGTTCGTCGACACGTACTGGTCGAAGTTCGACAACCAGTACTTTGCCGGCGACGGCGCCCGGCTCGACGAGGACGGCGACATCTGGCTGCTCGGCCGAGTCGACGATGTGATGAACGTCTCGGGGCACCGCCTCTCCACCGCGGAGATCGAGTCTGCACTCGTCGAGCATCACGCCGTCGCCGAGTCGGCGGTCGTGGGCGCGGACGATGAGACCACCGGCCAGGCCGTCGTGGCGTTCGTCATCCTCAAGTCGCAGCAGACCCTGCTCGCCGCGGAGGACGCAGAGGTCGAACTCAAGAAGCATGTCGCCGCGCAGATCGGCGCGATCGCGCGGCCCCGCCAGGTGTTCATCGTGAACGAGCTGCCGAAGACGCGCTCGGGCAAGATCATGCGCCGCCTGCTCAAAGACGCCGCCGAGGGCCGTGAGGTGGGCGACACCACAACGCTCGCCGACACGGCAGTGATGCAGACCATCTCCGCCCGCGTCCGCGAGGAGCGCGCCGCGAAGTAGTACTCAAGCGTGGGAAAACAGAAATCTCGGAGCCATTCCTAGGATTGGCTCCGAGATTTCTGTTTTCTCCGTGCGCGGGAGAGTGCGAGCAGGCTAGTCCTCGATCTTGAAGACGAACTCGATCTCAACGGGGGCGTCGAGCGGCAGTACGGCAACGCCGACGGCTGAGCGAACGTGGATGCCCAGGTCACCGAAGACGCGGCCTAGGAACACGGAGGCGCCGTTGGCGACGCTCGGCTGGCCCGTAAACGCGGGATCCGACGCGACGAATGCCGTCACCTTGACGACCTGCGAGATGCGATCAAGCGAGCCCACGACACCGCGCACCGCTGCGAGTGCGTTCAGCGCGCAGAGCTGCGCGAGCTCCTCCGCACGCTCGGGCGATACGAGGCCCTCGCCCACTCCGACCTTGCCGGTCTCGGGCAGCTTGCCATCAACGAAGGGCAGCTGACCGGCGGTGTACACGTAGTTGCCGTCGCGCAGCGCGGGCACGTACGCGGCGACCGCGGCGGCCACCTCGGGGATCTCGAAGCCGAGCTCGCTCAGGCGGTCTTCAATTACTGACGACATGGATTAGGCCTTCTTCCTCTTCAGATACGCGACGTTCCCGCCGGCCGGTCCCTCAATGATCTGGACGAGTTCCCAGCCCTGCCCACCCCAGTTGTTGAGGATCTGGGCCTCGTTGTGCAGGAGCAGGGGCGTCACGAAGTACTCCCACTGCGTCGTTTCGGTCACTTCACTCACGTTCGGATCTCCCTCAGAAAGCGGCCGGATCGGGTCCGGATCGGTCGTGCGCGCGCAGCTCAAGATCACCACGGCGTTCGCGGATTTTCAGCTACGTCGCATACGCTTACATCTTATGACCCGACAGACACCCCAGTCCTCGCGCGTGCGCTCAATGAAGCCGCGCAGTGCGGGCGGAGCCCTCGGAGGCATTCTCGGCGCAGTCGCGATGAGCGCGATCGCGGGAGTGCTCGTCACCGCAGCAGTTACGCCCGTCGTCGCCTTGAGTGGCACCGCGGCGAACTCCGCGATCGAGATTTTCGATCGTCTCCCCGCACACTTGGATCCGGGCCGCCTCGCGGAGCCGTCCACGATCCTGGCAAAGGATGCGGCCGGCAATGACCACAAGCTCGCTGAGTTCTACGATCAGGATCGCGAGACGGTCGCGTGGGATCAGGTCTCACAGTTCGTGAAGGATGCCGCGGTCGCCGAGGAGGATCCGCGTTTCTACACGCACGGCGGCGTCGACGTGCTCGCCACGGGCCGCGCCGTGCTGCAGAACGCAGCGGGCCAGAACCTCTCGGGCGCATCGACCATCACGATGCAGTATGTCCGCAACGTGCTCATTCAGGACGCGCTCGCGATCCCTGATGAAGAAGAGCAGGATGCCGCCTACGAAGAGGCGATGAAGCAGGACATGGATCGCAAGCTCAAGGAGATGAAGCTTGCAATCAGCATCGAGAAGAAGTTCCCGAAGGACGAGATTCTGCTTGGGTACCTCAACATTGCGCTGTTCGGTCGCACCATCTACGGCATCGAGTCGGCAGCGCACTACTACTACGGCACCTCGGCAAAGGATGTCACCCTCGCACAGGCTGCAAGCCTCGTCGCGATCGTGAACAACCCCGGCCACCTGCAGATCGACGTGCCTGAGAACATCCCCGCAAACAAGGAGCGGCGCGACAAGATTCTCGGCAGCATGCTGAAGCACGGCAAGATCACGCAGGAACAGTACGACGAGGCTGTGGCCACAGAGGTCGAGCCGAAGATCACGCCGCGCGTTGCCGGCTGTGTCGTCGCTGAGCAGAACTACGGCCTCGGTCACTTCTGCGACTACGTGCAGCGGTACATCAAGCAGGATCCGAACTTTGGTGATTCGCCCGAAGAGCGCGAGTTCAACTTCAGCCGCGGCGGGTACCAGATCTACACGACGATCGATCTCGACATGCAGCGCGCCGGCGTCGACGCAACGCACGCGACCGTGCCCGCGCAGATGGAGGGCATCAACGTCGGTTCGGCGTCGAGCAGCGTTGAGGTGAACACGGGCCGCGTGCTCTCGATGGTGCAGAACCGTCCGTTCAGCAACGACCCGAACGTGCTGGATAACAACAAGGACTACACGGCGATCAACTACAACACCGACTATGAGTACGGTGGCTCGAGCGGGTTCCAGGTCGGCTCGACCTTCAAGCCCGTGACGCTCGCGCAGTGGATCCAGACCGGGCACTCGGTGCGCGACATCGTGAACGTGAACGCGCGCACAGTGGACGAGTCGTCGATCCAGGCCTCGTGCATGCCCGACGGCGTGTATGGCTTCGGCTCGTTCACCTTCCAGAACGACAACAACTTCACGCGCGGCAACCAGCCCGTGCTCACCGCGATTGCGCAGTCGGTGAACGGCGGCCTCGTGTCGATGCAGCAGAAGATGGACCTCTGCGGCACCTTCGAGACCGCGAAGAAGCTCGGCATGCACCGCGCAGCGCCGCAGACCAACAAGGATCTGCCGACCTACGGCACCACCGAGCTCAGCATGGTGCCGTCAAATGTCTACGGCGGTATCGACGAGATGGCGCCCATCACGATGGCCGCGGCCTACGGCGCGTTCGCCGGCAACGGCACCGTCTGCACGCCCGTACCGATCGACTCGATCGTCGGGCCCGACGGCGAGCAGGTGCCGTTCACGAAGAGCAAGTGCACCGAGGCGCTGTCCCCGGAGGTCGCCGCCGGTGTCGCGTACGCGCTGCAGTACACGGTGGAGAACGGGCTCGCGAAGCACGCCCGTTCTGAGTACGGGGTTCCGCACCTCGCGAAGACCGGTACGACTGACGACATCGTCGACAACTGGACGGTGGGCGGTAGCAGCAAGGTCACCACAGCGACCTGGGTAGGTAACGCCGGTCCGATTCAGCTCGCCGACGGCACTTGGACGCGCGTGTCCACGCAGCCGTTTGGCGACCTGATGCTCGCGGACCAGTACATCTTCCCGCAGATCATGAACGCGGCGGACGCCCGCTACGGCGGCGATCCCTTCCCCGAGCCCTCGGCCACTGCGATCCAGCAGACGATGGTGCAGGTGCCCGATGTGAAGGGCAAGTCCTTCGACGAGGCCGTCGGCATGCTGACCCAGCTCGGCTTCAACGTGGTCGACGGCGGCGAGGTCGATTCCTCGGTGGGCAAGGGCCTCGCGGCATCCTCAAGCCCCGCGGCAGGCGAGCAGGTGGGCCTCGGCTCCGGCGTGACCGTCTATCGCAGCAACGGTGAGGCAGCGAAGGTGCCGGGCGACCTCGGCGGCAAGAGCGGCGACGACGCGAAGTCTGCGCTCTCGAGCGCCGGCTTCGGCAACGTCGACTTCACCTGTGAGGACGGCGGCAAGCCCGACCCGAAGAAGGACAAGGTCGTCTCGGTGAGCCCGGACGGTGGCTCGGATGCCAAGACGAGCGGCAAGGTCACGCTGACCCTGTCCTGCAAGGCAAAGAACTAGCCCGGATGGCACGCACCGTCCGTCCTGCTGCGGTCGCTCTCGGAGCGGCCGCAGCAGGGGTGACCCTGTGGGCGACCGTGATCGAGCGTCAGCTCTTCACCGTGCGGCGGCACACGCTGCCGATCCTGCCGGAGGGCGCGGCCCCGATCCGGATCCTGCAGCTCTCCGATCTGCACCTCGCGCCGTGGCAGAGCCGCAAGATCGACTGGGTGCGCTCGCTCGCCGAGCTGCGCCCCGACCTCGTCGTGCTGACCGGTGATCTCATGGGGCATCTGGAGGCGCGGCACGCGCTGATCCACGCGCTGCGCCCGCTTGCTGAGCAGGCGCCCACCGTCTTTGTGCACGGCTCGAACGACTACTACGGGCCGCGCTTCAAGAACCCGGTGAAGTACCTGCTCGAGCCGAGCCGTTTGAGCACCCGGGTGCCCGATATCGACAACGTGGCGCTCACCGCCGGGCTCGAGGGCCTGGGTGCAATCAATCTCAACAACACCGCGGCGCGGCTCGAGGTGCAGGGCACCACGCTCGATCTGCTGGGCCTCAACGATCCGCACATTCGCTACGACGATGTCGCGGCGATGCGCGCGGAGCTCGAGGCGCTTCCCGCGGCGCAGGCGCAGCCTGTGCGTCTCGGTGTGGTGCACGCACCCTACCAGGAGGCCCTGGGCGAGCTTCTGCGCGACGAAACCGCACTTATCCTGGCCGGGCACACCCACGGCGGGCAAGTGCGTGTGCCGGGCGTTGGGGCGATGACGTCCAACTGCGATCTGCCGACCACGCAGGCTCGCGGCCTGAGCGTGTGGCACGATGCGCACCGCGCTGCCTTCCTCAACGTCAGCGCGGGCCTGGGCAACTCGATCTACGCCCCCGTGCGCTTCGCCTGCCGCCCGGAGGCATCGCTCCTCACCCTTGAGGCCGCAGTGTAGGCTCGCGACAGCGCGGTACGCGAGAAGGGGTGGGACTCACTGAGTCCCACCCCTTCTCGCGTCTGTGCCGCTTCTGTACCGTTAGGCTGCGAGCATCTTCGCCGCGACGAGTTCGGCGATCTGCACAGCGTTCAGGGCTGCGCCCTTGCGGAGGTTGTCGTTCGAGATGAAGAGCGCGAGACCGCGCCCCTCCGGTGCCGACTGGTCCTTGCGGATCCGTCCCACAAAGGAGGGGTCCTGGCCAGCTGCCTCAAGCGGGGTCGGCACATCGCTCAGAGCGACGCCCGGAGCTGCGGCGAGCACCTCACGCGCGCGATCCGCGCTGATGGGGTTCGCGAACTCGGCGTTGATGGACAGCGAGTGTCCGGTGAACACCGGCACGCGCACGCAGGTACCGGCGACGCGGAGCTCGGGCAGGCCGAGGATCTTGCGGCTCTCGTTGCGGAGCTTCTTCTCCTCGTCGGTCTCGCCCTCGCCGTCCTCGACGATCGAGCCGGCAAGCGGCAGCACGTCGAAGGCGATCGTCTTCGTGTACACCTCGGGGGCGGGGAAGGTGACAGCCGAGCCATCGTGCACGAGATCTTCAAGCTTGCCGGACTCGACCGCAGCTGCGGCCTGCCCTGCGAGCTCCTTCGCGCCGACAAGGCCCGAGCCGGAGACCGCCTGGAAGGTGGTCACTACGAGACGCTCCAGGCCGGCCTCGGCGTGCAACGCTTGCATCACCGGCATTGCGGCCATGGTGGTGCAGTTGGGGTTCGCGATGATGCCCTTCGGCGCATTGTCGATCTCCTGCGGGTTGACCTCGCTCACGATGAGCGGAACCTCGGGGTCGAGGCGCCATGCGCTCGAGTTATCGATCACGAGCGCACCGGCCGCCGCAAACTCGGGGGCGTAGCGCTTCGACGCCGTACCACCCGCGGAAAAGAGCGCGACATCGATCCCACTCTTGTCGGCAGTGTCGACGTCTTCAACGGTGATCTGCTCGCCACGGAACTCGAGCACGGTGCCCGCGGAGCGAGCGCTCGAGAAGAAGCGCACGGAAGCGATGGGGAAGTTGCGCTCTACGAGCAGGCGGCGCATCACTGCGCCCACCTGGCCGGTCGCGCCGACAACTGCGAGGCTGAGCCCCTGCTGATCAGACATGTCTGGTCCTGTTCTGGTGGAAGTGGTGGGGTCTAGCGGCCGGTGCCGGCGTAGACCGTCGCGTCGGTGTCGGAGTCGAGCCCGAACGCGGTGTGGAGGACACGCACGGCCTGATCCATCAGGTCTGCGCGCGTCACAACGGAGATTCGGATCTCGGAGGTGGAGATCATCTCGATGTTGATGCCGGCTTCGAACAGCGTGCGGAAGAGCTGCGCGGATACGCCGGTGCTCGTACGCATGCCAGCGCCAACGACAGCGACCTTTGCAATCTGATCGTCGTACTGCAGGTTCTCGAATTCGAGCGACTCGCGCTCGGCTTCGAGGGCCTCAATGACGCGACGGCCGTCGCCCACCGGAACGGTGAAGGAGATATCCGTGCGGTTCGTGTCCGCAGCGGAGACGTTCTGCACGATCATGTCGATGTTCGCGTTCGTCTTCGCGACGATCTCGAAAATCTGCGCGGCCTTCCCTGGGACGTCTGGAACGCCACCGACCGTGACCTTCGCCTCGTCCTTCTCGGCTGCGATACCAGTGATGACCGGCTCTTCCACCTGTTCTCCCTTCGGATGCCCCTTTGCGGGGTCGTAGACGATGGTGCCCGGCTCGTTGCTGAACGACGAGCGGACGTGCAGTGCGACGCCGTGGCGGCGCGCGTACTCAACAGCGCGGAGGTGGAGCACCTTGGCGCCGGACGCGGCGAGCTCGAGCATCTCCTCCGCGGTAATTGCATCAATCTTGCGGGCCTTCGACACCACACGCGGGTCAGTCGTGAACACGCCGTCAACGTCGGTGTAGATCTCGCACATGTCGGCACCGAGGGCGGCTGCGAGTGCAACGGCGGTCGTGTCCGAGCCGCCGCGGCCGAGCGTCGTGATGTCGCGCGAGGTGCGGCTGAAGCCCTGGAAGCCCGCAACGATGGCGACGGCGCCCTGGTCGAGCGCTTCGCGCACGCGGCCGGGGGTGACATCGACGATCTTCGCGGAGCCGTGCTCCGAGGTGGTGATCATGCCGGCCTGGCTGCCGGTGAACGACAGCGCCTCGAGGCCCATGCCCTTAATGGTCATCGCGAGGAGCGCCATCGAGATGCGCTCGCCTGCGGTGAGCAGCATATCCAGCTCACGGGGTGCGGGGATCGGGGTGCACTCTGCGGCGAGATCGAGCAGTTCGTCAGTGGTGTCGCCCATAGCGCTGACTGCGACGACTACGTCGTTGCCAGCACGGCGGGTATCGACGATCCGCTTCGCGACGCGCTTAATGCTCTCCGCATCGGCAACCGACGAGCCCCCGAACTTCTGCACGATCAATGCCACGCGGGTTCCTCCTCAAATGCGAACGCGAGAGGCCAGTCTATCGCGAAGCGTATGTCTGACCGGTCAGCCCGCCATTCTCCGCGGAGTTCTCGGCTTCATCGGAGGTAATGTGCGCTTTCGCACCGCATTTCCGGAATTCTCCGAAGAAGCGGTGCGAAAGGAGTTGGAGCTGCGTTGGAGTGGGCTATTCGACCCGTCGACGCCCCTCGAACGCGCGGCCGAGCGTCACCTCGTCAGCGAACTCGAGGTCACCGCCGACGGGAAGGCCGGAGGCAAGGCGCGACACTGGCACTTCGATACTCGTCAGGAGGCGCGAGAGGTAGGCCGCGGTTGCCTCGCCTTCCAGGTTCGGGTCGGTGGCGATAATGACTTCGCGGATTTCTGCGGCCCCGAGTCGGCGCATGAGCGCGGGGATCGCGAGGTCGTCGGGCCCGATGCCGTCAATGGGGCTGATGGCGCCGCCCAGCACGTGGTAGACGCCGCGGAACTGGCGGGTACGCTCGATCGCCACGACGTCCTTCGGCTCTTCGACCACGCAAATAAGCGTGTGGTCGCGGCGGGGATCGCGGCAGATCGAGCATTCCTCTTGCTCCGTGATGTTGCCGCAGACCGCGCAGAAGCGGACCTTCTCGCGCACCTCGGTGAGCAGCTCCGCGAGGCGGGAAACGTCGAAGTGTTGGGTCTGCAGGATGTGGAACGCGATGCGCTGCGCCGACTTCGGGCCGATGCCGGGGAGGCGGCCGAACTCGTCGATCAGGTCTTGGACGATTCCGTCGTACACGGTGGGTACCTCCTCGGTGTGCGGCGCGGGGTGTCGCTGTGCGTGCACATCGTGCAACGCGCTTCAGTGTAGGGCGTTAGTGGCCGGGGAGCGGGCGTTCTTCAACGAATCGCGCACCGAGCACCTCACGCACCACGGCCTCGCCGTAGCGGGTGAACGCGGGGGCGGAGCGCTTCGTGTCAACAGCGTCCTCAGTAGTCGCCGGCTTCGGCACAGCGGCGGCACTCGGCTGCTGGGGGCTCTGTGCCGGAGCAGCCGCAGGAGCCGCGGGCGTGCTGGCCTGCGGCGCGGGGGTGCTGGCCGGGGCTGGAGCAGCTGCTGGTGCCGCAGAGGTGGCTGACCGCCCGTACGGGTCACCGTACGCGTCCTCGTACTCATCGCTGGGTGCGGCATCGGCGTCCCCGTAGGGGTCGCTGCCGGCATACGGGTCGCTCGGGATCGCGGTCCCCTGCTGCGGCTCGGCGCCGGCGGGCCCGGCAACGGGTACTGGCGCTGAGGGCGCGGGCGGGGCTGCAGGTGCAGGTGCAGGTGCAGGTGCAGGGTGCTCGGCGGCAGGGGCCTCCGGCGCAGACTTGGTCGTTGCAGGTTCGGCCGGAGTCTCGGCCGGAGCCGGTGCCGGGGTCTTCTCCGTAGTCGGTTCTGGGCGCACGACCGGCGCAGCATCCTGCGGTGTGGGCGCGGGCGCAGACGCAGGCGCCTCCGGAACCGGGTCGGCCCAGGCGGGAGCCGCGAGCGCGGGCCCGAGACCGTTCAGCCGCGCGGCTGCCCGGGCAACGGGGTCGTGCGCATCCGGTGTGGTGTTTGGCGCGGCGTTCGGTGCGTGTTCGGCGGGTGATCCCGCTCGATGAGGCTCCTCTGCGTCGCCCTCGGTCTGAGGCTCGCGCGCCACGTTGGGTGCGGCCGGGCCGCTCCCTGGAGCTACGCGCGTCGGCTTGTACTTCACGCTGATGCCCACGGCGGACAGGATCGTCTCGCGGAGCGGGCCGGCGCCTGACGTCTTGAACGCCGCGAGGTCGGACTCGGACGTGAGTCCCACGGTCAGCACATCGCCGTCGAGCGCGACGGGAACGACGGGCGACACCGCGTTCCACGCATCGCGGTCGGCTTCAAGGATCTCTTCGAGCAGATCAGGCCAGAGCTCAAGGAGGTCCTCGAAGCCCGGGGCGTCAGCGGTCTCGTCTGCAGCTGCGTCAGCCGCACCGCCACCCGACGCATTGTCGCCCGACGAAGTATCGCCCACAGCATGAGTGCTGGGTGCGGGCGCATCGGGCGCCTGCCCCGGTGCTGCTGCGCTCGCCTGCTGCGCGGGCGCGGGCGCCTGCGCAGCCTGTGGTGCTGGCTTCGTGGGCTCGCTGCCGATGCTCTCAATCTGTGCGGCGCTCAGCACGTCAGAGATGGGTCGGCCGAACGATGCCGCTCCCGCGTTGGGGTGCGGCGCTTCGCCGCTCTCGCTGCGCGCGGGAGCCGCGGCGGGCGGCTGCACCGCGGGAGCAGGAGCCGGGCTCTGGGACGCAGCAGCGGGTTCGGGAGCAGCAGCGGGTGCCGGGGCGGCAGCCGGGGCAGGGGCAGCCGACGGCTCGGGCGCGGCGACCGGCGCAGGGGCAACCGAGGGCTCAGGAGTGGGCGCTACGTGCGGTGCCTGCGAGGCGCCCGCGGTATCTTCGCGGAGGAACTCGCGGATCGAGGCGGCCGTCTGCGCGGCGTTCGGCGCGGTCGGTTCCGCAGCCGGCGCGGGCGCTTGCGAAGCGGGTACAGGAGCAGGAGCGGACGGCTGCGCCGGAGCCGCTGCCGCACTTCGCGCGGCGGCGACCGCGGACAACGGGTTCACCGCGGGAGCAACCGGAGCCGCGGGCGCGGCCGGAGCCGAAGGCGCTGCCTGGGCGGGTCGCGACGTACCACCTGCGGCCTGAGCCGCCTGCGGGGAGTGGCCGCCTGCTGCCGGGGCGGAGCCCGCGCCGACAGCGGAGGGGGCGGCCGCCGGGGCCGCTCCTGCCTGCACGAGGACGCGAGCCACCATGAGCTCGAGCTGCAGGCGCGGCGCCGTCGCCCCGGCCATCGAGTCGAGTGCCGCAGCGACAACGTCCGCGGTGCGCGAGAGCTCGCCGGGCGCAAACCGCTGCGCCTGTTCGAACATGCGCGTGAGCTGGTCCTGCGGCACGCCACGGAATACCGCCGCGGCCCCGTCCACGGTGGTCGCGCTCACGACAATCAGGTCGCGCAGTCGCTCAAGCAGGTCCTCGACAAAGCGACGCGGATCCTGCCCCGTCTGCACCACGCGATCGGTGGCCTGGAACGCGGCGGCGGGATCGTGCGAGCCAAACGCGGTGACGACGTCGTCGAGCAGCTCGGTGTGTGTGAAGCCCAGAAGGCCAGCCGCGCGCTCCGCGGTGACGAGCGCGGTCTCGGAACCGGCGATCAGCTGATCGAGGATGGACAGCGTGTCTCGCACGGACCCACCGCCCGCGCGCACGACGAGCGGCAGCACGCCAGGCTCAACCTGCACGCCCTCGCTGTCGCACAGCGACTGCACGTAGTCGATCAGCGTGCCCGGCGCGATGAGGCGGAACGGGTAGTGGTGCGTGCGCGAACGAATCGTGCCGATCACCTTGTCGGGCTCCGTGGTCGCGAAGACGAACTTCACGTGCGGCGGCGGCTCCTCCACGATCTTGAGGAGCGCGTTGAAGCCACCGGGCGTCACCATGTGCGCCTCGTCGATGATGAAGATCTTGAAGCGGTCGCGTGCGGGTGCGAACACCGCGCGCTCGCGCAGGTCGCGCGCGTCGTCGACGCCGCCGTGGCTGGCAGCGTCAATCTCGACGACGTCGAGCGATCCCCCACCGTCGCGGCTCAGCTCCACACAGCTCGGGCACGTGCCGCACGGGGTGTCGGTTGGGCCCTCCGCGCAGTTCAGGCACCGGGCCAGAATGCGGGCAGACGTCGTCTTGCCGCACCCGCGCGGGCCGCTGAACAAATAGGCATGGCCGATGCGCCCGCTGCGGAGCGCCGTCATCAGCGGATCAGTCACCTGGGACTGTCCGATCATCTCGGCAAAGGCTTCGGGCCGATAACGGCGATAGAGTGCGGCAACCACATTCTCAATGGTACCCGCGACCACCGACATTCACCCGGCTTCCGCCCTGCCGGAGAGTATGCGCCCGGCTACACTGTCGACGTGGAAGCAACGAAGCGACAAGAAGAACACCTCCTCGACGATGTCGACCGTGACATCATCGACGAGCTTCGTGTCGACGGTCGACTTTCGTTCTCCGAGATCGGTCGGCGGATCGGCTTCTCAGAGCCGACGGTGCGCCAGCGCTACAACAGGCTGGTCTCCCTTGGCATCATCTACGTGGCTGGGATGTATGACGAAACCAAGATTGGTGGAATCGCGGCCCACGTAGGAATTCGTGTTGCCGAGGTACCTGTCGCACGCGTGGCTGCGGAGATCGCAGATCATCCAAACGTGAAATATGTTGCGTGCGCACTCGGCTACTACGACATCATTCTTGATGTCGTCGCGCAGGACGCACAGGAACTCGGCAGGATCGTCCTGCAGGATCTCCGACGCATCCGCGGTATCTCTGACCTCGAGACGCTCACCGTGCTTGAGGTAATGAAGGACACGTACCTCTGGCAAGGATTCAGGGACCCGATCCCAGCAAACCGCGCGGGCCGGCTCACGAGTCGCCCCAGTTCCTGAGAGCCCCAACTAGCCGTCGGGATCGCTGATGCTTTGCCCCGCAGTTCCTCGCAGCCCTTCCCAGGTGTAGTCCTTTGCGAGAGAAGTGACGATAATGGGCTGAATAGCGGCAACGCCTGGGTGACGGCGAATCTCATCCATCAAGTCGATGAGCCGCGGCTGGTCCCGGCACGTTGCTTCGAGGTAAAGGTCGTGTGATCCGGCGACGAGCGCCACGTGATTGATCTGCTTAATCCCGAGCAGACCGTTTGCCACAGAACGTGGAGTCAAGTTGCGCACCCGCAATAGCAGACGGACCACCTGGTGTCCCAGCAGCAGCGCATTGCACAGCGCAACAATCTGAAGCGCGTCGTCCTCTCTAAGTTTTGCGAGACGCGCACGAACCGTCGATTGCGAGACGCCCAGTTCCTCTGCGAGTGAGGCAAAACTGCGCCGCCCATCCCGCGCCAGCATCTCGATGAGCCGGCGGTCCACCTCGTCAAGCATGCCAAGCGCCCCTCTCGCCGCAGGATTCCAGATTATCTGGTTGGCGGAGAGGGGCGCTGTCGTGGCCTCACTTGTCAGTGAGCTTCCAAGTCGCGAACGGCACGCACGAGCGCTGCATTGTCGATCGGAGCCGCGCCGTCGGGAAGCAAGACGCCATCTTCAAAGCCGATCCGGGTCTCGCAGCCGTCCTCGATTGCTGCGCGCACCACGGGCCAGACGGTCTCGTCATAGCCGTGATACAGAATCGGCGCGGTGACACCAGCCTCTCGGAGCACCGCAGCGATCTCCCGACACTGTTCGACGGCCGCGACTGGATCCTCCGTCTCCGGCTCGATCAACACGCGCACGTTCTGGTGCAGTGTCGACGACGCGAGGAGTGCGGGCACATCTGCCATTGACCACACAGCCGATTCGAGGATCATGCCCCGTTCAATAACAAGCTCGGCGGCTTCCCCCGCCCCTTCCTCACAAAACGCCACCGAAGCGAAATCGGGCAACGCATCCGCTGGCCAGGCCGAGATATGCGCCATTCGCTCGGCGTGCGAGGTCACTGTCCACAGCCCCGTGGTGGTCCCGATCACAATTGTGGGATCAGCAGCACGCGTCGCCCGCACCCACTCGCCAACCGCATCGGGGTGAATGGTCTGCGCACCGCTCTCAGTGAGTACATGAGCGTGGATCACATCGGCGCCAGCAGCCACCGCCGCTTGACTCGCAGCTACGATCTGCTCTGTGGTGTGCGGGACTGCAGGGTGTTCTTCGGTGGATCGGCCACCGTTGATCGCGGCTTTGAGGAGCATAGAGAGTATCCTTTCGAGGCTTTAGGCACGGCGAAGCATCAGCACGAAGCTGAGCCTCGCGGCCGAGGGTAGAGGGGACTGCGCCGGACTATTGGGGCGTGGTCGCGGCAAGAAGCTGAGCAACGGTGTCACTTGCTCCAGTGAGGCTGCCGAGCGGGGTACCGGCCTGCAGCTCTGCGATGAGTTCTGGTTCTTCACCATCGTCGGCGAGCGCGATATCGACGATGCGCTCCAGCACATGCGGCGACACGATCAAGACACCGTTCGCATCGGCGAGCACCACATCGCCGGGGTGCACTACCGACCCCCCGCAGGTGATTGGAACGTTCACCCCGCCCGCGTCGATTCCTTGGAGTTTGGTGGTGAGCATGCTGGTGCCTCGGGCGTGAACAGTCAGACCCAGATCAGCGATCTCGTCGATGTCAGTTACGACCCCGTCGACGACAGCCCCCGCTGCCCCGCGAGCAACGAGCTGCGCGGCAACAACTTCACCGAGCGGTGCGTGGCGCTGGTCGCCACCGGTGTCCAGTACCAGCACCTGACCCGGTTTAATCATGCCGGCCGCGTGGTGCAGCGCGGTCGAGTCCGTTGCCGTAGTGCGGACCGTGAACGCAGTTCCGATGATCCGCCCGCCCGCAGCAACGATGCGCCGCACTCCTGGATCAGCAAAGCCCTCCTCCAGGTAATGTCCAAGCGTCGGGAAGCTCAGCTGTTCGAGCTTGTCACGAAGCTCCTGCGTCAGCGCATGAGGAGTCTCGCCAGTGTGGAAGAACATCGATGTTCCTTTCGGTGTGTGGGGTGCTACGCAATGCGGTAGCTGAGTTCAAGACGTCGATTGTTGAGGGCGGGCAGCATCGCTCGTGCGAGGCGGGTTCGGCGGGCGTCAACGTCCGCGTAGATCACCGTCTCCTCATGCGCGTTCGCGCTCGCGGTGATGATGCCGAGCGGATCAATCACACGGCTGAGCCCGACTGAGTCGTCTCCGACCGTGCCGGATGCGAGCAGCCAGCTCACGTTCTCGATCGCGCGTGCCTGCGTCAGCACCTCCCAGTGCTGCTCTTTTCCCTTCCCTGATACCCAGGCCGCAGACAACGAAATAATGTCGGCGCCGCGATCAGCAAGACTGCGGAAGAGCTCCGGAAAACGAACGTCGTAGCAATTCGCAATGCCAACCTTGAAACCCTCAACTTCAATCACCGGGGGTAGTGAACTCCCCCGAGTGACGTACGCCGATTCCTGGTAGGCGAACGCGTCGTAGGTGTGCATCTTGTGGTAGCGAGCCAGCTCCAGCCCCTGGGGGTCAAACGCAAGAATGGTATTGAACGGCAAGCCATCGGGGTTAGGCTCATAGCCGGCGGAGATCAGCGTCACACCGTGTTCTCTCGCCAGATCAGCAAGGAGCGCCTCGAAACGGGGCCACATCTCGCTCAGAATGGTTCCAAACTGCGGCTTAATCGCGTCATCTGCGAGAAGCGCCGCCTCTTCCGGGAATACCACCAGCCGCGCGCCCTGGGCCGCAGCCTCGGCGGTGAATCGGCGGATCGTGGCGAAGTTGGCCTCGACATCAATGCCAGGCGATGTTTGTACGACTGCAACTCTCATCAGGTTCCCTTTCCAAAGCATCTGCGTGGAATTAGCGCGTGACAATGCGAGCGTCTTCGGGACGCCAACTCACGCGGAGTTCTTCACCCACCGAGAGGCCGGGGAGGTCCCGCTCACGGACGAGGCTGGACAACGACACCTTGAGCGTCGCTTCACCGAAGGACAAGTGCACGTGCCACTCTTCGCCGAGGAAGGTGAGCATCTCGACCATCGCCGGAAGCCCTTCCCCGCCTCGAATCATCTCGACACGTTCAGGGCGAAGCAGCAGTGTCGCCTGCTGCTCCCGCGCGACGTCTTCCGCGAGCACACCGTGCAATGGACCGACTCCGGCGAACTGCGCGGCAACGCACTGACCTGCGGTCCCCGCAGGAATCGTGACATCCAGCAGGTTGCAACTGCCAATAAAACCCGCGACAAAACGAGTCTCCGGCAGGTTGTAGATGTCTTCGGGAGCAGCCACCTGCTGCACTACCCCCTCAGACATCACAGCGATCCGATCAGACATCGTGAGCGCCTCTTCTTGGTCGTGCGTGACGTAAATGAACGTGATCCCAACCTCACGCTGCATACGCTTCAGTTCGACCTGCATTTCCTTTCGAAGCTGCTGGTCCAGTGCGCCCAACGGTTCATCGAGCAGCACCACCTTGGGCCCAGAGACCACCGCTCGAGCGAGAGCTACGCGTTGCCGCTGCCCGCCCGAGAGCTGATCCGGCTTCCGTTCACCCAGATGAGCGAGCTTCACGAGTTCGAGAGCCTCCTGCGCCCGGCGGTTCACTTCTGCTTTCGGCTCACGTCGAACCCGAAGTTCAAACGCCACGTTCTCGAACACAGTGAGGTGAGGAAAGAGCGCGTAGCTCTGGAACAACATGTTGAGATCACGGTTCCTCGTAGGAACATCCGTCACGTCAACTCCGCCAAGCCGCACTCGGCCCGAGCTTGGGGATTCGAAGCCCGTGATCATTCGCATAAGCGTCGTCTTGCCACAGCCAGAGGGGCCAAGGATCGAAAAAAACTCGTTCTCACGAATCTCAAGATCCAGCGGATGCACCGCCAGGTGCTCCCCGAATTGTTTCGAAATACCTGAAATCTCTACGGCCGGTGCGATGGTGGTGATTTGCGTCATCATGATCTCTCGCTCTCTTGGAATCGAAAGGCCCCTAGGAGGCCTTCACGCGCGTCCAGCCGTCCTGATAGAACTTCATGGCCGCTCCGGGATCGACGATGAAATCAGCCTCAGCAACCTGCTCTTCGGACGCGTACACCGCGGCATTCGTCAACAGCCCCTGGTCAGAAACATGCTCCTGTGCAGCCTGGTTCGCGCTTGCAAGCCCAGCGTCATTCGTTGCCAGGGCACCGATCTCAGGACGAAGCAGGAAATTGATGAACTCGTACGCCGCTTCTGAGTTCGGGGCCCCCTTAGCGATCGACAGGCCGTCTACCCACAGGCTGCCCCCTTCCTCTGGGAGGACGTAATGCACGTTCTCATTCTCCGCAACGATCTTTGCCGTGCTCGTGCCACCCCACGCCTCCGACATGCACACGTCACCGTTTGCTACCAGCTCGCCGTAGTTACTCGAGTTGTAGCCCGAGAGCAGCTTCTTCTGCTCGATGAGCGACTCGGTCGCCGCAGCAATCTCTTTCTCGTCCGTACTGTTCGCGGGATACCCATTCACCTGCAGGCCTGCGATGTATGCGGCGAGCATGTTGTCGAGCATGTTCACCTTGCCCTTCCACTTCTCATCGAAGAGCGACGACCAGCTGGTGATCTCCTCGCCCCCGGTGCACTCCGAGTTGTACAAGAGACCGGTGGTACCCCACACCCAAGGCACGGAATACTGCAAGCCAGGGTCGTATGACGGGTCCTTGAACTTCTCCGCGATGCCGTCGATTCCCGTGATTTTGGACTTGTCGAGCGGCTCGATCAGATCCTGGCCAATAAGCTGCTGCACCGCATACTGGCTCGGTTCGACAATGTCGTACCCAGAGTTGCCGGCCGCAAGCTTGGAGATCATCGTTTCGTTGCTATCGAAATTGTCAACGTTGACCGTGATGCCGGTTTCTTCAGTGAAGGCATCGAACACGCTCTGCGGGATTTCATCGGCCCAGGCGTAGACGTTGAGCTCCTGCGCTCCGGCATCGCCGTTTCCGCTGCAGCCGGTGAGTGCGAGGGCGGCGACAATGCCGACAGCTGCGAGAGACTTCTTCTTCATGACAGGTTTCCTTTCGGTGGGTCTAACGGTGGCGCCGAAGCGCTGCTATGAGCGCGAGTCGACAAGAATTCGACGCATCTGTGTCACGCCTACAGCAAGCACTATGACGAGCGTGAGGAGAATCAGTAGCGCACCAAGCGCGTTAATGCTCGGCGTGAGCCCGTTCTTCAAACTGGAGTAGATCTTGAGCGGCAACGTGGTTGATCCCACGCCGCTGAGGAAGGTCGACATCACGATGTTGCTGAACGAGGTAGTGAAGCTCAGCAACCATGCGGCAATCACCGCAGGTCGCAGAAGCGGAAAATACACCCTCGTAAAGGTCTGCCAGGGTGAACACCCCAAGTCGGTCGCAGCTTCCGGCAGACTCGGATCGAGCATGGCCGCGGAGCTCATCAAGACGAGGGTTGCCAAGGGAAGCGAAACAATAAGATGGCCGAGCACTAGTGTCGCAATTCCCAGCGGCACCTTGGTCGCGCTGAAGACGCTGAGCAGTGCGACACCAAGCACAATCTCGGGAACGATGAGCGGCAGTGCGATCATGGCCATCAAGCCGCCCTTCCCCCTCCCGCGATACCGCACCATGCCGAGCGCAAACATGATCCCGATCACCGTTGCAATGCTGGCTGCGAGCACTGCGACGATCGCGCTGGTCCGCAGGGTCTGCATGAGAGCACCGTCGCGGAACAGGTCGACGTACCACTGCAACGTGAAACCATCAAAACGCGTGTTGGTTCCTGCCGCATTGAACGAGTAGACGATGACCGCGACAATGGGGATGTACAGGAATACGAAAACTCCACGGGCGATCCCGTTGACGAGTCGATCCATGATCTAGGCCCCCTTCTTTTTGTTCGAGGCGCGCTTCATAAGCAGGCCGACCAGCGCCATCGACAGCAGCATCAAGACGAGCAGCACCATCGAGACTGCAGCGCCCATCGGTTGGTTGCGGAACTCGGTATACAGCGTCACGATGAGGTTGCCAACCAGCGGGTCCTTGCCTCCACCAAGCAAGACGGGGATCACGAAAACTCCCATTGTCGGGATGAAAGTCAGCAATGCCGCGCCGAGAATACCCGGGCTACTCAGGGGCAAGATCACCCGCCGGTGGACGCCCCACCAGCTACATCCCAGATCCGTCGCGGCTTCCTTCAGCGACGGATCGATGGAGCGCATCGATGCGTAGATCGGGAAGATCGCGGTTGGCAGGAATGAGTACAGCAACCCCAAGATGACGGCGACATTGCTCGGGATCATGGAGAAGCCAGAAACCCCGAAGATGCCCAATACTCCGGCGATCGGCCCGCCAGAACCGAGAATCGTGATCCACGCAAATGTGCGCACCAGGAAGTCTGTCCAAAACGGGATGATGACGAGGAGCAACAGGAACCCCTGTTTGCCCTCTGGGCGCGAGACGATGTAGTACGAAGTGAGATACCCCACTACGAGGCAAACTACGGTGTTCAGCAGACCCAGTCCAAGCGAAAAGAACAAGGTCTTCGAATACACCGGGTCGAGAAGCTTCGCGTAGTGCTCCAGCGTGAAGCCGCCCACGATCCCGCCGTAGTTGTCAGCGATTGCGAAGCTGTTCCTCGCCACGATGAAGAGCGGCAATATTCCAAGTAGCATCACAGATGCGATGCCGGGAATCAGCAGTAGCAGTGATCCGCGTTTCGGTCGTTCCTTCCGACCAAGGTGAATCATGCGTGTCGTCGATGTCACGTTGCTCCTTTGCACTCGCCTTCGGTCTGTGTGCTTCCATCCTCTGTGCGGGGCGAGGACCATACACAGGTGCGAGCAGCGGATTCCGTGGAAGATCCGTCCGTTCTCGTCGCACTTCGCAGCGCCTCCGCGATTCAGGTCGCCGAGGGTCGCTTCATTCCGCTCGGGTGAGCGAGAAGTTCAACAGGGGTGAGCGCCGCGCAACGGATCGCGCAGGTACGCGCGGAGTAGGCCGCAACGATGCGGGATCAGCGCGCGGCGCCCACCAAGCCCCACGTCTGGCGCGCGATCTCGGCTTCCTCGTCGGTTGGCACCACGAGAATCTCGACGCGCGAATCCGGGGCACTGATGCGGCGCGGCTCGGACGCCCCCGAGGCGGCGGCGTTCAGTTCGGGATCGATCCTGATCCCGAACCATTCCAGCCCCGCACACACGTCCGCGCGAAGCGCCGCATTGTTCTCGCCGACGCCCGCGGTGAACGAAACCACGTCGGCACCGCCGAGGGTCGCGAGGTACGCGCCCAAGTAGTGCCGAATCCGGTGCGTCGTCACATCAATGGCGAGCTGTGCCTCCGCGTCGCCGGCGTCCGCCGCAGCACGCACGTCGCGGAAATCGCTGGTGCCGGCAAGCCCACGCAGCCCCGAACGCGAGTTGAGCAGTCGGTCGAGCGCATCAACGTCGTACTCCGCCTCGCGGTTGAGGTGGAACAGGATCGAAGGATCCAAATCTCCCGATCGTGTTCCCATGACCAGCCCCTCGAGCGGGGTGAGCCCCATCGAGGTGTCCACCGAGCGGCCCCCGTCGATCGCGCACATCGAGGCGCCATTGCCGAGGTGCAACACGATCTGCCTGAGCTCGCCGAGCGGGCGGTCGAGGAAGCGAGCCGCGCGCGCAGACACGTACTGGTGCGAGGTGCCGTGGAAGCCGTAGCGGCGGATCCCGTGCTCCGCGGCAACCTCGCGATCGATCGCGTAGGTGTAGGCCGCCGCCGGCATAGTCTGGTGGAACGCGGTGTCGAACACGGCCACGTGTGGCACGTCGGGGAACGTGGCACGCGCAGCCACGATCGCCTGATGGTGCGCGGGGTTGTGGAGCGGCGCGAGCACGCCCAGTTCGAGGATGCGCGCGGCCACGCGGTCGTCGATCACGGTCGGCGCGAAGAAGTCGTTGCCGCCCTGCACCACTCGGTGGCCCACTGCGGCGAGCGCGGAACCCTCGAGCGGGTGGCCGGAGCGCTCGAACGCGCGCTCCATCTGCGCAAAGCCCGCGGTGTGGTCCGGGATCGGCAGTTCCTCCTCGAGCACCGCGTCCCCGTTGCGGTGCTTGACCACCCCGACCGGGTCGCCAATGCGCTCGACGAGCCCGCTTGCGAGCCGCTCCCCGCTCTCGGGGTCGATCAGCTGATACTTGAACGAGGAGGAGCCGCTGTTGATGACGAGGATCTTGCTCACGCGTCTGCTCCGTCTCGCATGCCGGCCTGCACGGCGGTGATGGCCACGGTGTTGATGATGTCCTCGACTGTGGCGCCGCGTGAGAGGTCGTTCACGGGCTTGTTCAGCCCCTGCAGCACGGGACCAACGGCCACCGCACCGGCCGAGCGCTGCACCGCCTTGTAGGTGTTGTTGCCCGTGTTCAGGTCGGGGAAGATAAACACCGTGGCGCGGCCAGCCACCTCGGAGCCGGGCATCTTCGATGCGCCCGTTGCAGGGTCGCTCGCCGCGTCGTACTGAATCGGCCCCTCGATGAGCAGGTCCGGGCGTGCAGCCTTCGCCAGCGCGGTCGCCTCGCGCACCTTGTCGACATCGGCGCCGGAGCCCGACTCCCCTGTCGAGTACGAGAGCATCGCGATGCGCGGCTCAACACCAAACTGGGCGGCGGTCTCCGCCGAGGAGATTGCGATATCGGCGAGCTGCGCCGCGGTGGGGTCGGGGTTCACCGCGCAGTCGCCGTACACCAGCACACGGTCGCGCAGCCCCATGAAGAACACGCTCGACACCACCGAGACGCCGGGCTTCGTCTTGATGAACTCGAGGCTCGGCCGGATGGTGTGCGCGGTCGTGTTCGCGGCGCCGGACACCATGCCGTCGGCGAGGCCCAGCTGCACCATCATTGTGCCGAAGTAGCTGCCGTCGGCCATGACGTCCCAGGCCTGCTCGTGTGTGACGCCCTTGTGGGCGCGCAGCCGCGCATACTCGGAAGCGAAGCGCTCACGCTCGGGTGAGGTGAGCGGGTCGATGATCTCGGCGGCGTCGAGCGTGAGGCCGAGCTCGCCGCCCCGCTTGCGAATCGCCGCGGCGTCGCCGAGGAGCGTCAGGCGTGCGGTGCCGCGGGCGAGCAGCGTGCTCGCTGCGCGCAGAATCCGATCGTCGTGCCCCTCAGGGAGCACGATGTGCGAGCGCGCTGCCGCTGCCCGGTCGAACAGCTCGTAGGCGAACATGACGGGCGTACGCACCCCACCGCGGTGCAGCCGGAGCCGCTCGCGGAGCGTCGCCGTGTCGACTTGCTGCGCGAACAGGGCAAGCGCCGTATCGAACTTCGTTGGGGATTCTTCCGTGAGCAGGCCGCGCGCCGAGGAGATGCGGCGCACCGTGTCGAAGGTGCCCGAGTGCGTGCGGATGATCGGCAGGGTCGAGTCGACGCCGTCGAGCAGCCGCGTCACATCGGCGGGCAGCGCGAAGTCGCCGTTCAGCACCACGGCGGCGATCGTGGGGAAGGTGGGCGCCTCGTGCGCCATCGTCACGGCGAGAAGCGTCTCGGAGCGGTCAGCGGCGATCACCACGACCGAGCCCTCGAGCAGCCGCGGCAGCACGTTCTCCATCGACATGCCGGCGACCACGACATCGCGTACCTCTCGCGCGAGCAGTTCGGCGGAGCCCCGCTCGAGCGTGCCGTCGACGGCGGCGAGCACTTCGGAGACGGGCGGTGCAACGAGCAACAGCTCCTCGGGGACGGACCACACGGGTGTACCGGCAGGCAGCACCGCGGCCACGGCGCGGTCGATCTCAGACAGCCGATCGGGATCGGCACGGTTCACGAGTGCCGCAAGCACCGTTGCGTGCTCCGCCTGCAGTTCGGAAAGCCCGAGCTCGGCGAGCTGAGCGATCTCGCCCGGCGTGCGCGCCGCCTGCTGCCCGAGGTACTCGGCTTCCTCGGTGGAACGACCGCCCAGCACGAGCAGCACGGGCGTATCGAGGTTCGCAGCGATCCGCGCATTGAAGGCGAGCTCCGTGGGCGCGGCCACATCGGTGAAGTCAGAGCCGACCACCACGATCGCGTCGCAGTGGGCGCGCAGCGCCTGGAAGGCGGCGACGATGCGCACCATCGCGGCGTCGGGATCGGCGTGCGCGTCGTCGTAGGTCACGCCGACGCAGTCGTCGTAGCTGACGTCCGCGGTGGCGCGGCGCAGCAGCATGTCGAGCACGCGGTCGCGCTCGCTCGCTGAGCGGATCAGTGGGCGGAATACGCCCACGCGCGGGGCGTCTGCGCGGAGCGCGTCAAGCACTCCGAGCGCAACCGCGCTCTTGCCAGTACGGCCTTCGGCTGACGTCAGGTAGATGCTCGCTGCCACAGCTTTCAGTCTAGGCTGCACGGGCGCGCGGCGCGGCAGCCAAGCCAGCTCGAGTCGCCCTGCCCGCAGAATCACCGAAGCCGAGCCCAGTCGGCCGGGTCGCGCAGAAGACTTCTGCGACCCGGCCGGTGAGCCCGGCTCGGAGAAGAAAGCGGAGTGGGATCAGCGAGCATCGTCCGTGCGCTGCGCCGCGGCAAAGCCCGCGGTGAAGCCACGCTCGAAGCCGCGGCCGTGGCCACCGTGACCCTGGTGGCCAGAGCCCGCGTGGTCACAGCCACCACGGCCGAAGCCGGCGTGCCCGATTCCAGCACACTGATGGTGCGGGTGGTGTCCGTGTCCACGGCCGAAGCCGTGCCCGCGTCCGAAGCTGTGTCCGCGTCCGTATCCAAAGCCACGCCCACCGCGGGGCAGCCGCGTCTCCTCGGTCCAACCCAGCTCGCGCGAGATCGCCTCGAGGGTGGCCAGGGTGGTCTCGAAGTCCGTCTCCGGAACCGATGCGGTCACGCGGGCCTGAACCTCGCGCACCGCAGCATTTGCGCGGTCGCGCACGGTCTCGCCTGCGGCGGTGAGCTGCCAGCCGTCTTCGGCGCGGACAATCAGCCCGCGCTCGACCAGGGTGAAGAGGCGCTTGCCCCCGCGCTCAAGCCGCTCGCGCAGCCGCTCGGCACGCTCCGAGTCGCCCGAAAGCGCGTTCAGTACGCGGCGTTCACGGCGCGTGGTGCCTGCTGCGGCGAGCGCCGCGTCGGTTTCGCGAGCCGTGAGTGCCGCGGTGGCACGGAGCCAGTAGGCGAGCGAGCGATCCGTCGAGTCGGCCTGTGCAGAAGAAGTCTGGGTGTCATGTGCGTTCGTCATGAGTGAAGTCCTTTCGGTGCGGGCACCCTGCCCGCAATGTATGTCATTGTGCATGTATATGTATGATGACATGTACATGAATGCATGTCAAGAGGCATGTAAAATTTCTTGCATGACCTCCACACCCGGCAGCCCACATGATCCGGCAGACAGCCCTGAAGCCGACGCCATCATCGGCGCACTCACGCGCATTCGCGGCCGCCGCGGCCCGCGGCGCGGCGATGGTCCGGGTGGCGATTTCCCCCGGGGCCCCCGCAGTGCGCTCGCGCACCAGCCGCACGAAGCGGCGGACGGACCCGACTGGCGTGGCCCGCACGGCGGCCCCCAGCGCTCCGCCAGGGGTGGGTTCGGCGGCCCGGCGCTGCTGCGCCTGCTGAGCACGCTCGCGCACGCGTCAACACCGCTCACCGTCAGCGAGATCGCGGGTGAGATCGGGGTGGATCAGCCCCGCGCGTCACGCCTGGTTCAGCAGGCGGTCGAGCGCGAGTTCGCCGCACGCGAGGCCGATCCCGAGGACGCCCGGCGCACCCGGGTGCGAATCACGCCCGCCGGCGAGGACGCGGTGCACGGTTTCCGTGGCCGCCAGCGCGCGGAAGCGGGCGCAGCACTTGCCGCACTCGAGCCGGCCGAGCGCGCGGAACTCGCACGGCTCCTCACGAAACTCGCGGCGGCGTGGCCCCAGCACGAGACGCCAGGCTCCCCCACCTCCCGGTAGCCCCGCCACGGATCGGGGTCACTTCGGCACGGTGTTGCGACTGCAGTGTCAGCGACACCCTGCCAAAGTGACCCCGATCCGGGGAGGGCGATGGGGGCACAAACGAAAAGACTCCCTACGTACCCGCTAGAGCCCGAGTACCCTTGCTTCGTTTCCGACCTGGGGGAGTTTCTCGAGATAGCGCCACGTAGGGAGCCGTTCCAGTGTAGCGGACTATTCGCCGCGCTCGCGCGACGCGTCGCTCGGGCGCGCCTCATCACCATCCAGCGTGCCTACCGCATCCGCGCCTGCGCTTTCGGCAGCTCGCGCCCGGGCGCGGGATCGCGCGGCAACCACCGCGACCACTCCTGCGCCAAGAATCAGCAGCGCACCGCCCGCGAGCAGCCAGGGCATCGTAGATGCCCCGCCGGTGTGTGCGAGCGGAGCTTCCGCAACGTTTGGAGCGGGCTCTGGCTTCAGTTCCGGCTTCAGTTCCGGCTTCGGCTTCGGCTTCGGCTCAGGCTTGGGTTCAGGCTTCGGAACTTCGGCGGCCGTACGCACTTCGAGCGTGGCGCTCCGCGAGGCACCGACTGCATTCTCGGCAGTGACACGCACCGTGTAGGCCGTGTCAGCGGTGAGCCCCTCGAACACGACTGATGTCGCGGTCGCTGGCAGGCTGTGCGAGGCGTCACTCGCGATGCGCGACTCCGCCGCAACGGGCACCAACTCGGCCCGCACAGCGGCGGCACCTTCGACGGGGGCCCATTCAATGGCGATACGTTCTGCAGTGACCTCAGTGGCGCGAAGCCCTGACGGCGTTGCGGGAGCAACGGGGAGCGCTTCCAGCAGGCCAGCCGCATCCACGATCCCCTCGCCGAACACGGTGGTATCGGGGATTCCTGCGGCTGTATACGGGTTCACCGGTCCGCCCTCCGCGGTGCCGCGCGCAGTTTCCAACACACGTGCGGTGAGTTCCCCACCCGAGATGCCCGGGGCGTAGGACTTGCCAAGCGCGGCGACGGCCGCGGCGTTCGGTGCCGCAGCCGAGGTGCCGAAGAAACGGAACTCCGCGTCACCGGGCTCACCACTGAAGAAGGTTGTCTGCGTGCCGTCGACCGACGCGAGGTTCGGCGTATTCACAACGACCGGGCTCGGCAGCGGAGCCGACGGGAGTGCAGGCCCATCCGTCGTGAAGCGCACGGGCTCGAAGTACAGCGTGGCCGGACCGAGCGAGCTGTAGGGGCGCACGCGCGTGGGGTCCTCCCAGTCGAGCGAGGCCACGCTCACCGCGGAGCCGTCGGCCGCGTGCCCGAAGGTCGTCGGCCCGACAAGGTCGCTCGCGCCATCGCCGAGGTGGGCCCGCGAGGTGATCGAGTCCCCTCCCCGCAGGAACGAGAAGAGCACGGCGGGCTCCGGGGCCGCGGGGTCGTGCCGGGTGCGCACCATCACTGCGCGGATCTCCGAACCGGCCGCAGCAGTCACCGCGCCGGTCGCGCCCGGGTAGTACTGGCTCAGCTGGGGAACGACGGCGATCAGCGCGGGATCGCTCGCGCCAGGATCCACACGGTAGAAACGCCACTCGTACGCCGTCGTGATCCCGAGGAATGGCTCGGCAATCGAGCCGATCATCCGCAGATTGGTGTCGGGATCACCGGGCTCCCCCTCAAGCATCAGTGTGTCGTACGGCGTCTCCACTGTCGGATCTGGATCGAAGTCGAGGCAGTCGATGCCGATCGCGCCCTCGAGCGGGTCGCCCGCGCCCTGTGCGAGCCAGCTCGGGCAGTCGGTAGGACGGTAGGCCGAGGTGCTCCACGAGGAGATGGGACGCCCCGCTGACTCCCCCTCCGAGCCCACACCCGTTGAGTTGCCCGCCGAGGTGAAGTATGCGACCCCTTGGGCTTTGGCCTCCTCGATCGCACCCGAAATGAAGCCCTGCTGGTACGCGGTCTCCTGCGGCCAGGTGATGTCGTCGACGATGATGTCAGCACCGGCTTCGACGAGCGCAGCAATGTTCATCGACATTTCGAGGTCGTTCCGACCTGCGTCCGCAAAAAGGATTCGCGCCCCCGGCGCGATCCCGTGGACAAGCTGAGCCATCGCGCGGCCTTCGTCCGATCCGCCGACGGAATCCGAAACGATCTCTACCGGAGCGGTGTGACCGCAGGGGTTCGCGGCTCCGGGAAGTGCGCCCGAGGCGACATCATCAGCCCAGGAGGTCGGCGAGTCGATCGACGCGAACGAATCGGAGATGACACCAACCGTGACGCCCAAGCCATCGGCCCCGAATCTCTCACGGGCTTCGGCGGAGCGGAGCGGTCCGTCAGCCTCGATCGGCACTGGAGAGCACCTCGCAGCTTCTGCGGTAGGAACTGAATCAGCCTCGGCACGCAGAGCACTCGCTCCCGGCAGTTCTGCCGAACGCAACTCCGAGCCAGTGAAGGGCTTCAGTGCGGGTGTCGCACTGAGCACGCCGGGAAGCTCTTCCACTGCCGAGAGCGCGGCGGGGTCCACGCGAATCGTCGCCGCAGGGAAGACGGTAAACACCTCATCGACAATGCTCAACGCTGCGAGGGACGAGAGGGTCGGTTCGTCGGGGGTCTGCGCGAAGAGAACCGTGGCGACAACACGATCTGCGTCATCGACCCGAAGGCTTCCGCCACCCTCAGACGGCAGCGCGGCGGCATCGGCCAGATCTTCCGCACCGGAGGCACCCCCCTCGGCGGCTTCAACCAGGCGGTCAGTCAACGTAGTCACGGGAGCCTCCGGCTCCTGAGCGCTGGCTGCGGGCCCACCAAATAGGACGAGAAGCGGAATCACCGCGCACACGGTGACCCCTCGAAACACGGCAGATCGCATCAGGGATTCCTCTTCCGCCGCAGCGCGGCATCGCTGGGCGCACACACACCCGAGCCCGATGCTAGCCAGAACCTTGGATCATGTCCATAAATTTTCTTCGCGTGTGCTTCGACTCAGTAGTCACGGGGCCCGGCTCATGGCCGGGCCCCGTGACTACTGGAACTATTCAGATCGTGGAGGCTCCGGCTCGGAATCGAGGGGAACCGTGACAGATCCGGTCACAACCGGGATCGACCCCGTGAGCAACTCCTCGGCGTGTGACTCGTCGACCTCGCCGGCGAACTGCGCCTGGTAGAGCGCGGCGTACGCGCCCTTCCGCGCCAACAGCTCGTCGTGCGAGCCCTGCTCAACGATCTTGCCGCTCTCCATCATCAGGATCGTGTCTGCGTCACGAATCGTGGAGAGGCGATGCGCAATCACGAACGAGGTGCGGTCGCTTCGCAGCGCGCTCATCGCCTGCTGCACGAGCACCTCAGTGCGCGTGTCCACCGAGGACGTCGCCTCATCCAAGATGAGCAGCGAGGGGTTCGCAATGAACGCCCGCGCGATCGTCAGGAGCTGACGCTCACCGGCGGACAGCGAGGAGCCGTTCTCCGAAATGACCGTGTCGTAGCCCTCGGGCAACTGCCGCACGAAGCGATCCACCATCGTCGCCTGCGCGGCGGCTACGACCTCCTCGTCGGAGGCATCGAGTCGGCCGTAGCGGATGTTCTCGCGGATCGTGCCGTCGAACAGCCATGCGTCCTGCAACACCATGCCAACGTGACCACGCAATTCTGCGCGAGAGAGCTTCGTGATGTCCACGCCGTCGAGCAGGATCCGCCCCGCGTTGAGCTCGTAGAAGCGCATCACGAGGTTTACGAGCGTCGTCTTGCCAGCCCCGGTGGGACCAACGATCGCGACAGTGTGGCCCGGGCTCGCCTCGAGCGAGAGATCCGCGATCAGCGGCTGCTCGGGATCGTAGCTGAAGCTCACGTTCTCGAAGACGACGTGCCCGTCCGTGCGGTCCGGCAGATCGGCCTCAGTCGTATCCGGCTCCTGCTCGTCCGCGTCGAGCAGCTCGAACGTGCGCTCGGCCGATGCAACACCCGACTGCAGCATGTTCGCCATGCCCGCCATCTCGCCGATGGGCTGCGCAAACTCGCGCGAGTACTGGATGAACGCGGTCACGTCGCCCAGGGTCATCTGACCGGCGGTGACGCGCAGCGCCCCCGCCACTGCAATGAGCACGTAGCTCAGGTACTGCACGAACTGCATGGCGGGCATGATGGTGCCCGACAGCGCCTGCGCCTTGTAGGCCGCGGTGAACAGGCCTTCGTTGCGGCGATCGAACTCCTCAATCATTTCTGCATCGCGATTGAAGATGCGCACGAGCTCGTGGCCGGTGAACGATTCCTCGATGTGGCCGTTCAGGTCGCCCGTGTGCTTCCACTGCGCCACGAACAGCTTCTGCGCGCGCACGCCCACCACGCCGGCGATGATGCCGGAGAGCGGGAGGGCGATCAGCGCGATCAGCGCGAGCTGCCACGACACCACGAACATCATCGCGGTGATGCCAATCACGGTGAGGAGCGACTGCACCAGCTGCGAGAGCGCCTGCTGCAGCGCCTGCTGAATGTTGTCGACATCGTTCGTGACGCGAGAGAGCACGTCGCCGCGCTGGCGCCCATCAAAGAAGCTGAGCGGCAGACGGTTGATCTTCTCCTCAATGTCCTGGCGCAGCGTGTACACAACGCGCATCACGAGCTTGTTCAGCAGGAACCCCTGCAGCCACATGAGGAACGACGCAACCAGGTAGAGCCCCAGCACCACCAGGATCAGTCGGCCCAGGAGGCCGAAGTCGATCCCCTGCCCGGGCACCACACCCGACCCCTCGAGCATGTCGGCGAACTGGTCCTCGCCGCGGTCGCGCGCAACGGAGACGATCTGCTCGAGCGGCACGCCCGCGGGCAGATCCTTCCCGAGTACACCGTTGAAGATGACGTCCATCGCCTGGCCGAGAATCTTCGGCGCGATGACGGTGAGCACCACCGAGCCGATGACAAGCACCACGACGAGCGCGAACAGCATCTTCTCGGGGGCGAGGAGCCCAACCAGGCGCTTCGCCGCCGGCCAGAAGTGCTTGGCCTTCTTCGTGGGCTGGCCGCCCGTCCAATCATCGTTGTCGGGCTGGTAGTCGTCGGGGAGTTCGAACTCTTCGACGGCCGCGGGCTGCGCGGACTTTCGGTCCTTCTTGGCCATTACGCCGCCTCCGCCTCTTCAAGCTGCGATCGAACGATCTCCTGGTAGACCTCGTTGCTCAGCAGGAGCTCATCGTGGGTTCCGCGACCCACGATCTCACCGGCCTCGACCACAAGAATCTGGTCGGCCTCCGTGATCGTGGACACGCGCTGGGCGACGATGATGGTCGTTGCGCCCTCGGTCGCGCTCGGCAGCGCGGCCCGCAGGCGCGCATCGGTCGCCACGTCGAGCGCGGAGAACGAGTCGTCGAACAGGTACACCCGCGGCTTCGCGACGAGCGCTCGCGCGATCGAGAGTCGCTGCCGCTGGCCGCCGGAGACGCTCGTTCCGCCCTGGGAGACGGGCTCCTCAAGGCCCAGCTCCTTCTCGCGCACGAAATCCTCGCCCTGGGCAACGCGCAGCGCATCCCACAGCTCGGCTTCGCTCGCGTCGGTCTTCCCAAAGCGCAGGTTCGAGGCAATCGTGCCCGAGAACAGGTAGGGCCGCTGCGGCACGAGGCTCACGGTGTCCGCGAGCTGCGCGCGCGTGAGCGCGGCAACCGGGGCACCGTCGATCGTGATGGATCCCTCCTGTGCGTCGTACAGGCGCAACATGAGGTTCAGCAGCACGGTCTTGCCCGCACCGGTCGAACCGATGATCGCGGTTGTCTTGCCGGGCTCAGCGACAAACGTCGCGTCTCGGATGACGGGCTGCTCAGCGCCCGGGAACCCGAAGGTCACACCGCTGAACTCGATGCGGCCGGCCTGCGGCGTCGCCTCGGTCTCGCGATCGGGGAACGAGAGCGTCGACTTCGTGTCGAGCAGCTCCCGAATGCGCTCGGCACACACGACCGCGCGCGGAATCATCATCGTCATGAAGACACCCATCATCACGGCCATGAGGATCTGCAGCAGGTACTGCAGGAATGCCGTGAGCGAGCCGATCTGCACGACGCCGGCCTCCACGCGATGACCGCCGAACCACAGCACCGCCGCGGTCGCGAAGTGGAGCACCATCATGATGACGGGGAACATGAGCACGAAGATGTTGCCCACGCGCACCGACACATCGGTGATGTTGCGGTTGGCGGTCTCGTAGCGATCCGCCTCGAAGTTCTCGCGCACGAAGGCGCGCACCACGCGGATACCCATGATCTGCTCGCGCAGCACGCCGTTGATCGCGTCAACGCGATCCTGCATCGTGCGGAAGAGGGGCAGGAGCAGCCACACGAGGAAGCTGACAATCACGGCGAGCACGGCCACCGAGACCCACACGAGCCACGACATGCCGGCGTCCTCGCGGAGCGCCATGATGACGCCGCCGATCGCCATGATGGGCGCCGACACCATGAAGTTGAGCGCCATGAGCACCAGCATCTGGACCTGCTGCACATCGTTCGTGCCACGGGTGATGAGCGTGCCCGCACCGAACTTGGTGGCTTCGAGCGTGCTCAGCGAGTCCACCTTGCGGTAGACCTCGCGGCGGAGATCGCGGCCCATGCCCATCGAGGTGCGCGCACCGAAGTACACGGCAGCGACCGCGGTCAGCAGCTGACCGAGCGACACGATGAGCATGAAGCCACCGGTACGCCAGATGAAGCCGGTGTCGCCCTTCGCGATGCCTTGATCGATGATCTGGGCATTGAGGCTGGGAAGCCACAGGGCGGCAATAGTTGAGAGTAGTTGGAGCACAAGCACCGCAACCACGAACGGCCAGTACCGTTTCGCGTGCCGCAGTGTCAGTGAGATGAGGGCCACGAGGATCCTTTCGTCGCGCGCCAATCGCCGAAGAATCGCGCGGGGCGGGCGCAAAACACGAACGACGGAGCAGGCGAAAACACTACCACCGCGCGGGCACAGAATCGACGGATTCACCCGAATTCAGTAGTTACTCCGGTGCGCTCTGCGTTTCGGTCTCGGCCGCAGCTCCCTTTCCGCCCTGCACCTCGCCGACTTCACGGTCGCTCAGTACGCGCCAGGGCGAGTTCTGCGGCAGCACCAACGCGGCATCCGGGCTCTCGCCCTTCGTCCACCAGCGGGCCTCATATCCGATGCCGTCGAAGATCACCCGGTCGCCCTGGCGGTACTCGGTGGCGTGACTCCACGCGGGGTACGCGCCCTCGGGCAGCTTCGGGCGCTCAATCGGCTTCTCTCCGGGCAGCACGGGTCCGAGAAGGCGCCAAGGTTGCGCACCGCTCTCGCTGGGTTCATCGGGCTGCTCCGCCTGCGTCCACCACTTCGCCTCGTACACATTGCGCCGCCACACGACCTTTGTCTCGGCCGGGTACGCTGCGTCGCTGTTCCACACCGGGTACGGACTCGTCTCCGGATCGTCCACCGCCGCCCCGTGATCCGGGTCCACCGGCTGGGGCGTGGGCTTGGGCTGCGCGATCGCGCCGCTACGCTCCCCGGCGAGCGTGCGCGAGAACCGCTCATCACCCTGGTCAACGCCGCTGCACGAGTCAGACACCTGCTTGGGATCGGGCCAGTTCGCGTCGCACTCGCGGTCGCGGTTCAGTGACCACATGGAGAGGCGTGCCATCCCGTGCTCGGCGGCGAATGTGGAGAGCGCTCGTGCATCGGCGATGGTGAACACTTCATCGCGCACGTCGTTCTGCCCGATCATGGGTGTGGCCCCGATCCGGCTCCACGCGGTCGCCTCGCCGATCGGCGTTCCCTGCTCCTGCGCGAGCGCGCGCAACTGCCCCTGGAGCGCGACGAGACTCCCGCGAATCGTGTCGATCAGCGGCTCATCGAGGCCCGAGTTGTAATTCATGGTCATCGCGTTCACACCGGCGACCGTGACACCGGCCTTGAGGTAGCTCCGCACGGCGGCGAGCCCGTCCTCGGTGAGGCCGCTCGGCGCAATGGGGAGCGTGAGCCACACGTCGAGCCCGTCGCTCGCGCTGGCCTGCACTTCCTGAATGGCCCGCGCCTGGCGCTCGACCGCGGCACGATCGCCGAGCATCTCGCCCTCAAGATCCATGTCGATACTCGCGAGCTCGTAGCGCTCAACCACCGCTTGGTACCCGTCGGTGAGCGCCTGATGATCCGTGCACTCGAGCGCGAGATCGGAGTTCGCCTGGCCACCGAAGGCCACCATCGCAGACCCACCGAGGTTGCGCAGGCGCGCGAGCCGTCGGTCAAGATCGAGCATCTGCTCCGCCTCGTCGAGGCCGTAGACCCCGCCCCAGGCTGGGCTGCAGGCCGCGTCGGGATCTCCCACGACAAACGCGAGCGCAACGTTTTTCGGCCCGGTGCTGCCCGGGCTCTCGAACGGGAAGCTCGGCGTCGCCGTCACATCGACGTAGCCGTCGCTCCACGGGTGCTGCTCACTCGCCTCACGCTGATCCTGCCACCAGCCCCAGCCGAAGACGCCGCCGCCCACGAGCGCCGCAACCACGATGAGCAGCACCGAGAGCCGCAGCCATGAGAGCTTGCGCCCCGGAAACCACTTCGACATTACTTCCCCACCGCGTCCTGTTCGGGTCTGACGTTGCACACGATCGATCACGCTCGATCGGCGCCCTCCCGGATAGGATTATCGTGACACACTCGGGGCCGGATCGACGAGATTCCATTCGAGTCAGGTTTGCGCCGCGCATTGCGAGCGCGCCACCACTGGGGATGGAGGATACGCGTGCCAGAAAACGATCCTCAGCGCGCCCGCCGCAGGCAGTGGGGAGCTGAGCACCGCGCTGAGCCGCTCGCGATCGTTCCCTCGCGCCCGTCGCCCGCCGCGATCGTGTGGGCCCGGCTCGCGATCGTCATTACGGTGGTGTCCTGGTTCCTGTACATGCTCACCACCATCATCCGCATGGTGATCGAGGGCCCCAAAGAATCGTTCGTGTTCCACCTGCAGACCTGGGTGTACGGGCTTACGGTCACCGCCCTCACGTTCTCGGCAATCATGTATCTCACCGCCCGCTACGGTGCACTGGTCCGCTTCCGCGAGCACCGCCGCGTCGAACGCGCGCTCCTCGACGAACACTTCGCGCGCTCGGACGACCGCGTCACCGTGCTGATCCCGAGCTACGACGAGGAACCCGATGTCGTGCGCTACACCCTGTGGTCGGCCGCACTGCAGGAGTTCCCCGACATTCGCATCGTGCTGCTCATCGACGACAAGGCCGCGGGGCTGACGGGCGAGCCGCTCGCCCGGCTGGAGCGCACGCGCAGCTTGCTCGGTGAGATCTCGGCGGAGCTTGAGTCACCGCGTGCCGCAGCCCAGGCCGCGCTCGACGAGTTCCTTGCGGACGCGCCCACGGTTCCCGGCCCGCTCGATGCGAAGCGCGCGGCAGATGCCTACGCAGCGGCGGCGGGCTGGCTCGACCGCTTCGCGGGGACCGAACAGATCGACGAGCACATGGGCGAGTTCTTCGCGGAGTATGTGCTGCTCGGCCTGTCGAATGATCTCCGCCTCACCCGCCTCGCGCTCGACGCGGCCCACGACCAGGGGGCTGCGCCGGACTGGGAGCGGCTCCGCCAACTCCACCAACGCCTCGTGTGGATCTTCAGCGCGCAGCTCGGATCCTTCGAGCGCAAGCAGTACGCCTCGCTCTCGCAGGAGCCGAACAAGGCGATGAACCTGAACTCCTACATCTCGCTCATGGGCGGGAACTATCGCATCGTGCGCGACACGGGCGAGCAGATCCTTGAGGAGCTGGGGATCGATGAAGATCCCGCCACCGCCGACCTCGTGATCCCCGATTCACGCTATCTGTTAACACTTGACGCCGACTCGCAGCTGCTGCGCGAGTACTGTCTGCGGCTGGTCTACCTGCTCGAACAGCCCGAGAACGAGCGGGTGGCCGTGACGCAGACGCCGTACTCCTCGTTCCGCGGCGCCAGCACACGCATCGAGCGCATTGCCGGCGCAACGACCGACCTCCAGCACATCCAGCACCAGGGGCTCACCTACTTCGGCGCGACGTTCTGGGTCGGCGCGAACGCCGTGATACGCACGGACGCGCTCGACGACATCGCGGTGACGCAGACCGTTGGCGGCTTCGAGATCACCACCTACGTGCAAGACCGCACGGTGATCGAGGACACCGAGTCGAGCATCGACCTGGGGCTCCATGGCTGGACCCTCGAGAACTACCCCGAGCGACTGAGCTACAGCGCGACGCCGCCCGACTTCGGCTCGCTCGTGGTGCAGCGTCGCCGCTGGGCGAACGGCGGCCTGCTCATCATGCCGAAGTTCTTCGAGATGATCCGGGCCCGCAAACACACCTCGGACCGGGTCCGGCTCACCGAGAAACTGCTGCGCAGCAACTACATGTCCTCGCTCGCGTGGGCGAGCTTCGGCCTACTGTTCTTGCTGTTCTTCCCGTTCGACTCGCGGCTGCTCAGCCCGCTCGTCATCGCGGCGGCGCTCCCCTACTTCATCTCGATGGGGCTGGACCTACGCGCGAGCGGACACCGCTTCGGCGACATCTTCCGCATCTACGGCTTCAACCTCATCCTGCTCCCCGTGAACCTCGCGGGCGTACTGAAGTCGATTCAGCAGGGCGCCACGGGGGCGAAGATTCCGTTCGCGCGCACGCCCAAGGTTGTCGGTCGAACGGCGGCGCCCGGCATCTACGTCACGCTCCCTTTCATCATCGTCGGGTTCTCCGTGCTCACTGCGGTGCGCGACTTCAACGTGGGGAACTGGGGCAACGCCGCGTTCGCCTCGTTCAACGCGATCATGGCGGTGTGGGCGATCGTGGCCTACATCGGCATCCGTGCCTCGATCGCTGACGCGACGCTCGGTCTCATCGGCTGGCTCTACGTGCCCATCAAGCCCAAGCGCGTGAAGCAGGAGTCTCTCGTCGACCCCAGCGCGACCATCAACTGGCAAGCGATCCTCTACCACGGCGATCGCCGTCTGCGCCGCGATCTCGCGCGCACGAGCGACCGCCGCAGGCGCCTGAGCGGAGTGCGCGCGGACGTGCAAGACGACACCGCGCCGGTCGAAGTGCAGCAGGTCAGTGGTCGCGCGCGGCGACGTGCTGCGCGGCATTCCAGCACCTCCCGCTAGGGGTCCACCCCGGAGATCGCACGCCGTCTTTTCTGCGGTCACTGTTCACTTTCTCGGCTCCGTGGTGCAGGGTGGGGATCACGGCCCCTCTGCGGAGCACCACTCCACGGCGGGGAGAAGATGCGGTGGGGTGCGGTCCAGCGTTCCCCTCCGCGACGAGAGAAGGGGAAGCAATAGTGCACACTGATATCCCGCAGCTCGCGGAGATTGAACAGCTCGCTCAGATCAACCGACCCAATCTTGTGACCATCGTGCTGCGCACGACGCCGGTCACCACGGAGGCGGAGGCGAACCGCATCACCTTCGGCACGCTCATCGGAGAGGCCGTCACGCGCCTCACCGAGCTGGGTGGCGATGCCGCTGAGCGGGATCGCACCGAGGCCGGGTTGCGTGCCCTGCATGAGGATCAACACCTGTGGCGCTACCTCTCGCACACGCTCGTGGTGTTCGCGAGCCCAGACCGCACGGTGAGCTACCGGCTGCCCAACGAGCTCGAAACCGAGTGGTTCGCCGGCGAGAACTTCCGGATCGTGCCGCTCCTGCGCACGCTCACCTTCCCGCACGAGGCGTGGGTGCTCGCGCTCAGCCAGAACGCGGTGCGCTTGATCGAAATCGGGCCCGCGGGCCCCGGCACCGAGGTTGACGTGCCCGAGCTGCCGAGCGACCTGCTCGACGCGTTCAATGTCGAGGACCCGGGGGTCGACTCGCACCGCCGCCGTCTGCACGGGCCCGAGGGGCACACCACGCGACTGCTCGGCTACGCCCGCGCGGTGGACCGCGCGATCGCTCCGCAGCTGCGCGGCACCCAGCGTCCGCTGATCCTCGCGGCAACGCAACCTCTCGACGGCATGTTCCGCTCGGTCACGTCGGCATCGCGCCTGCTGGCGTCATCCATCGATGGGAACCCGGATGAGCGCAGTGCTGCCGAACTCGATGAGGCGGCTCGCGCGCTCCTTGACGAGCACTACGCCGCAGAGCTCGTGGAGCTGCGCGACCGCTTCGAGACTCGTCGGGCGGCCGGCCGCGCGGTGACCGACCTCACGGATATCGCCCGCTCGGCGATCGCCGGGGCGATCAGCACCCTGTACGTGGATGTGGACGCGCGCCCCGAGGGCACGCTCGACGTTGCGACCGGCAGCGTCGCGGCCGAGTCCACACCCGGCCGCAGCCTCATCGATGAGATTACGGGGCAGGTGCTCCAGCACGGCGGCCGCGTGCTCGTGCTGCGCAGCGGCGACGTTCCTGGCGGGGGCGCGCACGGCGCCGAGACTCGCTTCGCGGTCTAGTCCGAGCGAGGCACAAAAAAAGGGGGCCCGCTCCGAAGAGCGGGCCCCCAGTTTCGCAAGTGCGAAGAGCTTAGACGAGCTTGACGCCCGCGCCAGCCTCCTCGAGCTTTGCCTTTGCCTCTTCGGCGGCATCCTTCTTCGCGCCCTCGAGCACGTTCTTGGGTGCCTCCTCGACGAGAGCCTTCGCCTCGCCCAGGCCCAGGCCGGTGAGCTCGCGCACAACCTTGATGACCTGGATCTTCTTGTCGCCAGCCGACTCGAGGACGACGTCGAACTCGTCCTTCTCCTCGACAGCCTCAGCAGCGCCGGCAGCCGGAGCAGCAGCGACAGCAACCGGAGCAGCAGCCGAAACGTCGAAGGTCTCTTCGAAGGCCTTCACGAACTCGGAGAGCTCGATGAGGGTGAGCTCCTTGAACTGCTCGAGCAGCTCTTCAGTCGAAAGCTTAGCCATGATGTATCTCCTTGATGTTTGCCTCAGGCGCTCGCGCGCCTCAGGCGGGGTTTGTGTACGTGAACCGGCGTGAGCCGATCCTTACGCGTCCTGCTTCTCCTGCAGCGCGCCGAAGCCGCGTGCGGCCTTGGCGGGCAGGGCAGCGAACAGCTGTGCTGCACCGACGAGCGAGGCCTGCATGGCGCCTGCGGCCTTGGCCAGCAGCACCTCACGGCTCTCGAGATCGGCGAGCTTGCCTACCTCAGCGGCGGTAAGCGGCTTGCCATCGAAGTAGCCAGCCTTTACCACCAAAAGAGGGTGTGCCTTGGCGAAGTCACGCAGAGCCTTGGCGACCGCGACGGTGTCACCGTGCACGAAGGCGAGTGCCGAAGGACCGGCGAGCTCGTCATCGAATGCGGTGATTCCGGCGTTGTTGGCCGCAATCTTGGTCAGCGTGTTCTTCGCCACAGCGTACGTCGCGTGCTCGCGGATGCTGTTGCGGAGTTCCCGCAGCTCAGCAACCGTGAGACCGCGGTACTCAGTCAGCAGAACGGCGCCCGACTCTTCAAACTTCTGCTGAAGATCGGCGACCGTAGCGTCCTTCGTAGCCATGGCGCTCCCTAGCTTGTTGTACCCGAGTGGCGGATGCCGCTCGAGGGCCGTGCCTGTCGGAGCGATCCTCATACGAAAAAAGCTCCGGCGCGCACGCACGGAGCTTCATGAACCCGGGGAAACCCACCGGTCAAGGAGTTCTGCACCTGCGCTGGTCTCTGCTCTCGCAGACGTTCCGGGGTTCTTGCGAACCCTACCGGCGGTCTTTGGCCGTCGATAACTCTAGCACGTTTCCCACGGAGTGGCTACGCTGCGAGACAGGCCGAGCCCGGATCCCGCGCGAGAGGCGAGCGAATGGACAAGATCAACCTCACGAAAACACTCGACAGCTACGCCGCACGGCGCGGCGTGTTTCGGGAGCTCGTGGTGCCGCCCCTGCGGTACCTCATGCTGGATGGGCGGGGCGACCCGAACACCTCCCCAGCATTCGGCGAGGCCCTCGAATCGCTCTACCCGCTCGCCTACAAGCTGAAGTTCGCCAGCAAGCGCGAGCTCGGGCGCGACTACGTGGTGCCGCCGCTCGAGGGCCTGTGGTGGGCGGAGGACATGGCCTCGTTTACCTCCGCGCGCGACAAGTCGCAGTGGAGCTGGACCGTGATGATGCTTGTGCCCGAGTGGATAGATCCGGAGCTCGTCGCCCGAACCAGGCAGGGCATCGCGGCCGGAAAGGAGCCGCCTGCGCGGCTCGGCGACGTTCGACTCGAGACGCTTGACGAGGGGCGCTGCGTACAGACGCTCCACGTTGGCAGCTTTGACGCGGAGGCCGAGACCCTCGCGCGCATGCACGACGAGGTCATTCCCGGCCTCGGCGCGCGTCTCACCGGCACGCACCACGAGATCTACCTCAGCGATCAGCGCCGCACCGCGCCCGAGCGCATGCGCACGATCTTGCGGCAGCCGATCGCCCCGGCTGAGGCGAGCATCGCCTGAACCGGGGCGTGGCGCTATGCCGGGACGAGCTGCTCGGCCGGCTCCTGGTGCCGGATGAACCGCAGGTGCCAGGCGCGCAGCAGCTCGATGAGCACAATGCCGGTGCCAACAATCGCCAACACCAGCAGGCCCAGATCGTTCGGCAGCCACGTGACCTGGAAGAAGTCTCGCGCGATCGGGATCAGCCAGACGAGCCCGAGCCCCGCGTACATGGCCAGCACGATCAGCACGCGGAACGGGTGCACGGGCCGCGCGAGCACCGCGAGCACCCAGAGCGCCACGCCGGCAAGGGTGAGGGTCGCAGCGGACTGCTGCTCGATAAGCGTGAAGCCGCCGAGGCGATCGGCACCGATGTGGAGCGCAACGAGCGCGAGCGTCACCACGAGGCCCGCGGGGATCGCGAATGCGAGCGACCGTTTCAGGAAGCCGGAGCGGTAGCGGGCCGCGTTCGGCATGAGCGCGAGGAAGAACGCGGGGATGCCAATGGTGAGGCCGTCGGTGATCGACAGCTGGCGCGGCAGGAACGGGAAGGCCCAGGCGAGCAGACCGAACACCACCGCGATGGCGAACGCGTAGCTCGTCTTCGTGAGGAACAGCATCGAGACGCGCTCGATGTTCGCGATCACGCGGCGCCCCTCAGCGACGACCCCCGGCATCCGGTCGAAGCGCCCGTCGAGCAGCACGAGCCGAGCGACCGCCTTCGTGGCCTGCGCTGCCGTGTCCATTGCGATACCAAGGTCTGCTTCCTTGATCGCGAGCGCGTCGTTGACGCCATCGCCGGTCATCGCGACCACGTGCCCCCGCCGCTGCAGGGCGTGCACCATCTGCAGCTTCTGGTGCGGGGTCACGCGCCCGAAAACCCGCTCGCGCTCGAGTACCTCGCCGAGCTCGTCAAGATCTTCCGGCAGGGTGCGCGCGTCGCGCCCCTCGGGGCAGTCGAGGCCCACCGTGCGCGCAACTGCCGCGACCGTGCGCGGGTCATCGCCCGAGATCACGCGGACGTCGACGCCCTGCTCGGCGAAGTAGCTCAGCGTCTGTGCGGCGTCATCGCGCACCTGCTCGCGGAACGTGAGGAGCGCAACGGGCTGCAGTCCAGCGGGGAGCTCGGGGTGCTCAGCCGGCGGTGACGCGATCGGGCTGTGCGCGAGCAGGAGGGTCCGCGAACCGGCCTCGGCAAGAGCGCCAGCCTGGGCGAGTGTCTCGGACACCTCGGCGGGGTCGGCGTCGGCAAGCACGAACTCGGGGGCGCCCAGCGCCCAGGTGCCGGGCGCGGGGCGGCCCTCCGCGGCTTCGGCCACGACGATCGCGCTCCACTTGCGCGCCGAGTTGAACGGGATCTGAAGCGCGCCCTCAGGCCCGAGCTCGTCGCCGAAGGGAGCCGCGAGGCAACGGGCCGTGCCGTTCGCGTCGTCCGCGGAGCCCAGATGGCCAAGGATGCCGCGCCAGCCAGCGACCTCCGTGAGCGGGATCGCTCGGTCGAACAGCATCTCACCGGTGGTCAGCGTGCCGGTCTTGTCGAGGCAGAGCGCGTCAACGCGGGCGAGGCCCTCCACGGCAGGAAGCTCCTGGATGAGCACCTGCCGCTGCGCGAGTGTCACCCCGCTCACGGCGAACGCAATGCTCGTGACGAGCACGAGGCCGAGCGGCACCATTGCGATGACCGCGGCGACCGCGCCAACGACGGCCTCGCGCCACGCGCCGTTCTCGAGCGCAACGGCCCAGCCGCCCTGCGACTGCATCTGGCCGTTCGCGACGATGAGGATCATGGGCGCAAGCGCCCAGGTGATCCACTTCAGAAGGCGATCGATGCTGCTGCGCAGCTCAGAGCGCACGAGCGAGAACTTCCGTGCCTCGGCAGTGAGCTTCGCGGCGTAGGAATCTCCGCCCACCCGCACGACCTCGGCAAGCCCGGTGCCGCCAACCACGCTCGATCCAGAGAGCACCTCATCGTCGGCGCGCTTGCGGATCGGGTCCGACTCACCCGTGAGCAGCGACTCGTCGACCTCGAGGCCGCCCGGCCCGCTGTGATCGGTCTCGACCACGCGCGCGTCGGCGGTCACCTGGTCGCCCGTGCGAAGCACGAGCACGTCACCGAGCACCACGCGATCGAGTGGAATCTCGACGGCAACGCCGTCGCGAAGCACGCGCGCGGTCGGGGCGTTCAGCACGGCCAACCGGTCGAGGGTGCGCTTCGCGTTGAACTCCTGCACCACACCGATCACGGTGTTGAAGAGGGCCGGGAGCCCGAACAGTGCGTCCTGCCAGCGGCCGAGCACGAGCAGGATGCCGAACCCCGCGAAGACGATGCCGTTGAACAGGGTGAACACATTCGCGGCAAGGATCTCCCAGAGGGATCGGCTCGAGCCATCGGGCGCAGCGTTTCCCTGCCCTGACTCAAACCTGCGTTCCGCTTCGGCAGCGCTCAGGCCCCGCATCCCGGTCAATTCCATGCGGAACAGCCTAGGAGACGGAACGCTTTTCTCCCTGGCATTCCCCAGGAATTCGGGGGCTCACCGGCCAAAATTCCGGGTATCCGGAAAACAACACGGGGAAAAACGGAGCCGCCCCGCGCGCGCCGAGTGGCGCGTGCGGGGCGGCTCCGAAGGAGTGCGAGCGGGTACGGCGCTTACGCCGCGCCCTCCGCGGCGGCCTTCAGCATGTAGCCGGCGCCACGCACGGTGTGCAGCATGGGGCTGCGGCCCGCGTCGACCTTCTTGCGCAGGTAGGAGATGTACAGCTCCACCACGGTCGACTTCCCGGAGAAGTCATACGCCCACACGCGATCCAGAATCTGCGCCTTCGAGAGCACACGGTTCGGGTTGCGCATGAGGTAGCGGAGCAGCTCAAACTCAGTGTTGGTGACCATGATCGGTTCACCACCGCGCTCCACCTCGTAGCTGTCCTCGTTGAGCGTCAAATCGCCCACGCGCAGCACGGGGTCGGGCTGCTGCGAGAGCGTGATCTGCGAGCGGCGCACCAGCCCGCGGAGACGCGCGATGAGCTCCTCGAGGCTGAACGGCTTTACGACGTAGTCGTCGCCGCCCGCAGTAAGGCCGTTGACGCGATCTTCGACCGAGTCGAGCGCGGTCAGGAAGAGCACGGGGAACATCTCGCCCTCGCCGCGCACGCGGGCGAGGAGCTGCATTCCATCAAAGTCGGGCAGCATGATGTCGAACACTGCGACGTCGGGGCGGAAGCTGCGGATCTTGTCGCTGGCCTCCTGTCCGGTCGCGGCCGTGTCCACTTCCCATCCCTCATAGCGGAGGGCCATCGCGATCAGCTGCGTGATCGATGCTTCGTCGTCGACGACAAGCGCCCGGATCTTTCCCCCGTCGGCGCGCGTCAGATTCTGTGAATCCATAGCTGTTGTCAGTTCCTCTCGGCTTTGCGCGGGTAGGGGTCACGAGCGCTCTGCGCTCGGGCTTCGTCCATATCCCGATGAATCGGTTCTCGCGACCGCTCGACGGAAATTCAGGCGAAAACTCGGTTTGAGCCTACTGCCACTGCCTGATTCCGGTCATAGAAATCGCTGAGTACACCCTGTGTGCGGGGCTGGCGTACAGTCGGTCTCGGGGCCGGGTATCGGATGACGTCCCCCACCATGGCGACGTCCGTACCACGACGAAGTCCGTGGGAGACTGGACGGGTGTCCGATTCTACACCGCATTACCTCACACGTATGGTCACCGACGGCACCAACCGGGCCGCATGGCTGCAGGCGCGGTCGCGCGGCATCACCGCGACCGATGTTGCGAAGCTCTCGACCCCGCGCTCAATCGAGACCGCCGCGAACGAGAAACTGCACGGGAGCAGGTTCAGCGGCAACGTGTACACGGACCATGGGAAGGCCCGTGAGCCCGAAATTGCCAGCTGGGTGCTTCGCGAGTACGGGATCGCCCCCAGCCAGGCGCTCTACCACGCCGCGGCAGACCTGCGGCACCTCGCGACCCCCGACGGCCTCGTGCTGCGCGACACCGGGTCGATCGAGCTCGCCGAGATTAAGACAACGAACAAGGAGTGGCGCACGATTCCACGCCACTACCTTCGACAGGTGTGGTGGCAGCAGTACGTGCTCGGTGCAGAACGCACACTCATGGTGTGGGAACGGCACGAAAACTTCGTGCCTGTGGGCGACCCCGAGTGTCGCTGGATCGACCGCGACGAGAACGAGATCGCGCGGCTTGTGTCGCTCGCAGGGGATCTGATCAACACCCTGATCGCTCGCACGAGCTAGTCGGGCGTTCGCCCCACGGCGCCTGCGCTACTGACCGGGGCCGAAGCCGCCCGCGCCAAACGGCTGCGACGGCTGGCCGGGGGCGGGCGTGCCCGCACCGAAGAGCTGCGGCGCCCCGCCGAGTGTCTGCTGGATGCGGCTCTCGTGCGCGAAGCTGCGCTCCATGAGTTCCTGCAGCGCCTCCGCGGTCACCGCGAAGCCGGGCACGTCGTCAAGCACGAGTTTCTCGGCGCCGTGCAGCAGCTCGATACTGCCAGTGCCCCAGAGCCGCTGCCCAATGCTGCGGCGCTGACGTACCTCGCGCACCCGCCCGAGTGCCAGCTCCGCCCGCTGGCGCACGAACAGCCCGCGGCGCACGATCACCCGGCGCGTCGTCACCGTCGTGCGGCCTGCGAGCCACGACAGCATCGGCAGCACGCCGAGCAGCAGCGCCAGCAGGCCCGCCACGAGCGCGGAACCCAGATTGACCCAGGCGGCAGAAAAACGTCCCACCCAGAACCCCGCGACCCCGGCGATCGCGATGAGTGCGATCGCCGGGAGGAGCAGCCTGCGCCCGTGGCGCCGGAAACGCAGCACCACGACCTCGGGCTGCGCGTAGCTCGCGGGGGCCGGTCCGAGCACGGAATCGACCTCTGCGGTCATAGAGCGCGCGGAACGGGAAGCCATACTCCTATTCTGCCTGCTCAGCCTGCGCCGACGCCGCACTCGGCTCGCCGGCTGCGTGGGCGGGGGCCTCGGCAGCGCCCAGCGCAGCAGACTGCGGGGCTGCCTGCGCAGTCTGATCCCGATCTGCGGTGTGCTCCGCAGCCTCTCCTGCGGTTCCCGACTGCGGTGCCGCCAGGAGCTGCGGCTCCCCCGCGGCGCTCGCGGCACGGCCCGCCGCGGCGCCCGCAGCGTTCCCCGTCACGGCCCCGTTCAGCATGCCAACGAGATCGATTCCCACAGTCTCGCGCGCCATCTCGAGAAGGCCCTTGATGTTGGCCATCGCCTCGCCAGCCACCTTCGACGTGCCGTCTGCCGACACGACCGTCATATTGTCAATCGCCCCGATCGCCTGCGCGTACTCATTCGCGATCTGCGGCAGGAGGTGGATGAGCTCCTGCGCCAGCACCGCCTGCGACTGCGTCTCGAGTGCGCGGGCACGAGCGTCGATCGCAGCGGCCTCAGCCGTTCCCTTGGCCTGGATGGCCTCGGCCTCGGCGCGACCCTCAGCCGCAACGGCCTCGGAGGCAGCGATTCGCGCGGCGCGGCTCGCGAGACCCTCGCGCTCGACGGCCTGCGCTCGGCCCTCGGCGGCGGACACCGACGCCGTGGCTTCTGCCTTCGCGAGCGCCTCGACGCGGTATGCCTCGGCCTCGGCCACCGCACGAACGTCGGCGTTCAGCTTCTCAGTGCGCAGCGCAACTTCCTTCTGTGCGGTGATCTGCTGCTGCTCGACGATGGCCTGCTGCTGGATCGCCTGCTCGAGCGGATCGGCGGCCTGCGCCTGCGCATTCGCCTTGTCCGTCTCTGCCTGGATCTCGGCCTGGCGGAGCTTCAGCTCACGGTTGCGGTCGAGCAGCACCTTCTCCGCGGAGATCTTCGCTTCTTCGGAGGCCTGGTAGGCGTTCGTCTCGGCGATATCTGCCGCCTGGCGCACCTTCGCGGCCTCGGGACGACCGATGTTCGTGATGTAGTCGGCACCGTCGCGGATCTCCTGGATCTGCAGCGTGTCGACGACGAGGCCCTGCTTGGTCAGCGCCTCTTCGGCAGCCTCAAGCACGCTCTGCGCGACGACCGCGCGGTCGCGAATGATCTGCAGCACGGTGAGCCCACCGATAATCGAGCGGAGCGAACCCGAGAGCACCTCCTGCGTCGACTCGTCGATCTCGTCCGAGTTCGAGAGGAATCGCTGGGCTGCGGCGCGGATCATCTCCTGCGAGCCGCCCACCTTCACCACGGCGACGGCCTGCGCCTGCATCGTGATGCCGTCAGTGGTCTGCGCCTCCGTGGTGATCGAGAGTCGGCGCGAGCGCAGCGAGATCGTGAACGACTTCTGCACGAAGGGGAGCACGAACACGCCGCCACCGGTGACGACCTTCTGGCCCGACATATCGCGCACGGTGCCACCATCGGCGGTCTTCACCTCCTTGCCCTTGCCACCGGTCACGATGATCGCCTCATCGGGCTTTGCGATGCGGTAGCGCTTGATGATGACGAGGGCGATGAGCACGAGCGCGATAACGGCGCCGAACACTCCGACAATTGCGGGGGTCATTAAGAACATGTCCTCTCCCGGATCGGGTTACTGGGTGGGTGGGGTGGGCGCGGGTGCGGGCTCCACCCGCACCGACGTCGCCGTGATGGTTTGTGCGATGCGCACCTGCGCGCCGCGTGGGATCGCGGTGTCTGCGGTTGCCGAGAGCGACACGCGCTCGCCGTGGCGCACGAGCGCCACTTCACCGAGGCCGCCCGCGGGGATGGCGAGCACGACGCTCGCCGCGCTGCCGACGAGCTCATCGCCCGACACCGCGGTGGAGGATTCCGCGCTGCGGATCAAGCGGCTGAGCCACCATGCCGCAGCGCCGCCGATCACACCGGCGACCGCACCGAGCGTGCCCGCGAGCGGGGTGGCCACCCCGGCGCCGACGAGCGCGAACGCGGTGAAGCCGAAGATCGCGGTGAACGCGGCGATCGTGGTGAGGCTGAGCGGGCCGTCGCCGAAGTCAAACGCGTCGAAAATGCCGTCGAGCACGAGCGAGATGAGCAGCAGGACGCCGCCCACAATGCCAATGATGAGGAAGACGCCGCCGGCGATGAGGGAGCCGTCCACGAGTCGATCCAGCCAGCCCATGATGCCGTCCATTCGGCACCTCCTCTCAACGCCCGGTACTTGGAGCGTAGCAAGCGCGGGGCTGCGACCGGGAAGAAATCAAATCGGGATCGTGCGGAATCGTGCAACGTCGCGGCGTCATTCCGCGCGCGCAGTGCGGGGGCGGAGCGCTCAGGGGAGGCGCGGCACGGCGGCGAGCAGCTCGCGCCCGTAGCTCGAGCGCGGGGCGGTGAAGAACTCACGCCCGCCCTGTTCGACGATCTCGCCCGCCCGCATGACCAGCACCCGATCGCAGAACGCGTGCACGACGGCGAGGTCGTGGGAGACGAGCAGCACGGTGAGCCCGAGCTCGCGCTGCAGCTCCCGCAGCAGATCGAGTACCTGCGCTTGCACGGCAACGTCGAGCGCGCTCGTGGGTTCGTCGGCAACGAGCACGCTGGGTTCCAGGGCGAGCGCGCGGGCGAGGGCGACGCGCTGGCGTTGCCCTCCCGAGAGCTGGTGCGGGAACGCGGCGGCGAGCGCGGGATCGAGGCGCACGCTGGCGAGCAGCTCCGCGATCCGGCCCGGCACTCCCGCACGGGGCACGGCGCGGTGCACCCGGAGGAGCTCGCCGAGCGTCTGGCCCACGGTGAGCCGCGGGTTCAGGGATGATGCAGGGTCCTGCGGCATGAGCTGGATCGCTCGGAGCTGCGCCGGGGTACGGTGCCCGGGCAGCGGCGCGTCCCGCCAACGGACCTCGCCGGAGGCCGGAGCGAGCTGTCCGGCGATGGCGCGTGCGAGGCTCGTTTTTCCAGACCCCGACTCGCCGACGATGCCGAGCGCCTCTCCCCGCTGCACCGTGAGCGAGGCTCCAGGGACGACGAGGGTGCGCCCGTAGCGCAGGGCGACTCCCCGCAGTTCGAGTTCGGGAGCACTGGCTGGTGCGGGCTGCGACGCGGAACCTGCTGCTGCCTCTACCGGTCCCCCGGACACAGTGGCAGCGCCAATGGTGGCGCCGACGGTGGCGCCGGCTCCGCCGTTCACCGCGGGCAGCCGCGGCACAGCGGCGAGCAGCTCGCGCGTGTAGGGGCTCGTCGGGGCGGCGATCACGTCGGCCGTACGGCCCGATTCGACGATCTCCCCGCCGCGCATGACGAGCAGCTTGTCGCACAGCTCGGCCACCACTGCCACGTCATGACTCACGAAGATGAGCGTCATGCCGCGCGCCCGGCGCAGCTCGGCAAGCAGTTCGAGCACGCCGCGCTGCACGGTCACGTCGAGGGCGGTGGTGGGTTCGTCGCACAGTAGCACCGCGGGGTCGCCCGCAAGTGCGAGCGCGATGACCACCCGCTGCCGCTGCCCGCCCGACAGTTCATGGGGGTAGGCGTGGGCGATGCGCTCGGGGTCGGGGAGCCGCACGTCGCGCAGCAGCTCGGCCACGCGCGCGTCCGCCGCGGCACGGCCGCGCGTCTCGGCACTCGCCGCCTGCACCGCGGCACGCAGCTGTGCGCCGACGCGCGTGAGCGGGTCAAGCGCGGTGAGCGGATCTTGGAACACCATGCCGACCGGACCGCCGACGGAGATCTCGCCACCCGCCACGCGCACGCCGGCGGGGAGGAGCCCAAGCACGGCGCGGAGCGTGAGGCTTTTCCCCGAACCAGACTCGCCCACGATGCCGAGCGCGCTGCCCGGCGCGGCCGCAAAGTCGACGCCGCGCACGAGCTCGGCCGTGGCCGTAGTGCCGCGCGTGCCGCGCGTGCCGCGCGTGCCGCGCGCAGCGATCCGTAGCCCCGAAACCCGCACCGCCCCCGGGGCGGCTGCGGTGTCAGCGACGTCAGCAGCGTTGGCGACGTCAGCGACGTGGTGCGTGCCAGGCGCACGCGAGAGCCGCCGCTTCCGCGTGCGTGCGGGCCAGCGCGAACCCACGCGCAGCACGTCGCCGAGCCCATCGCCGAGCAGCGAGAACGCGATCCCCGTGAGCACAACCGCGAGGCCGGGGAAGGTGGGCAGCCACCAGTGCGTGGTGACGAACTGCTGCGAGTCGGCGATCATCGTGCCCCAGTCGGGGGTGGGCGGCTGGATCCCGAGCCCGAGGTAGCCGAGCGTCACGATCGCCACCATGATGAGCACGATCTCTGTTGCCAGCAGCACGATGGCCTGCGGCAACACGTTGGGGAGCACATGCCGCAGCAGGATGCGCGCGTGCGAGAGCCCGCCGCCCCGCGCAGCCTGCACCCACCCGGAGTCGCGCAGCGCAGCGGTCATCGCGCGGAGCACCCGCGCGTAGCCCACCCATCCGACGAGCGCGAAGGCCAGCACAATGCCCCCCTCGCCCGCGCCCACCGCGAACACGATCGCGATCACGATGACGTAGAACGGGAACGCGATCACGGTGTCGGTGACGCGGGAGGCGACCCAGTCGGTCGCGCCGCCGAAGTAGCCGGAGATGAGCCCCACCGCGATGCCGATGCCGAACGGCGCGAGGGCCGCCGTGACCGCGAGCCTGAGGTCGGTCTGCGCGGCGAAGAGCATGCGCGAAAGCACATCGCGCCCCAGCTGATCGGTGCCGAACCAGTGTTCGGCAGAGGGCGGCTGCAGCCCACCGGTGAGATTCTGCGCGGCCGGGTCGGCGGGGGCGATCACGGGGGCAAGCAGGGCGAGCGCCACAAGCGCGAGCGTGAGGATCGCGCCGGCAACGAAGGCGGGGGACGACGCCGCGCGGCGCCACGCGTTCATCGCGCCGCTCCGCTCGGCCCGTCGGCGGCCACGAGCGCGCTCGTCTCAGGGACGCTGCGCAGCCGTGGATCGAGCACGGCGGAGAGCACGCCCGCGAGCGTGGTGACGAGCACAACGAGCACCGCACAGTAGAGCGCGATGCCCTGCACGACGGGGAAGTCGCGGCTGCCAATCGACTGGAAGAGCAGGGTGCCGAGCCCATTGATTCCAAACACCTTTTCGACAACGAGCGTGCCGCCGATGAGGTACGCCGTGTTGACGCTCAGCAGTGTGAGCGTGGGAAGCGCCGCGGAGCGGAGCACGTGGCGGAAGAGGATGCGTCGCTCAGGGATGCGCGCGGCGCGGAGCGTCGTCACAAAGTCTGCGGCGAGCACGTCGATGAGCTGGGCGCGCAGTGAGCGGATGAGCGGGGGCGCCATGCCGAGCGCCACCGCAAGCGCGGGCAGGAACAGGCTCTTCAGCGGTTCACCGGGACCGGTGCCGACGCCGCCGACGGGGAACCAGCGCAGCTGCACGCCAAACACGATGATGAGCAGCAGACCTACCCAGAAGAGCGGCATGCCCATGCCCACCGCGGGCAGAATGCGCACTGCGTGATCGATCCAGCTGTCCTGCCGCAGCGCTGCGGCGACCGCGAGCGGCACTGCGATGATCACGGCAAGCAGCACGGCGAACAGCACGATGCCAAGGCTCACCGGGGCTTTCGCGAGAATGAGTTCGCGTGTGGATGCACCGGTGACGAGCGAGTTGCCGGTGTCGAAGCGGGTCAGTAGTCCCCCGACAAAATCGGTGAACTGCTGCCAGAGCGGGAGGTCCAGGCCGAGCTCTGCGCGGAGGGCCGCGATCGATTCCGGCGTGGCGCGCTCGCCGAGAATCATTGCGGCCGGATCCCCGGGCACCATGCGCAGGAGGAAGAAGACCGCGACGACGACTCCGAACATCACGGGCACGATGCGCGCGAGCACGCGGAGAAGCTCGCGCCCGATCCCGCGCAGCAGCTCCCGCGCCCCTGTGTTGCTCGTCACCACGTCATCACTGTAGTGCGCGCGGGGCCCTCGCCCCGCGCGCACGCGTCAGTTTGTCTGCTCGGCTACTTGCCGCCGCCCGTGAGCCAGGCGTCTTGGAAGCGCACGCTGCCGTTCGGCAGCACCGTAAAGCCCTGCACCTCGCTCGTTGTGGCCTTCAAGTTTGCAGGGAAGAAGAGCGGGATGTAGGGCACATCGTCCGCGAGGATCTGCTGAATCTCCGCGTAGATCTTGGTGCGTTCGGGGCCCTCCGCGGTCGTGCGGCCCTCATGCATCAGCTGTGTCACCTGGTCGTTCGTGTAGTGGGTCCAGTACGACTTGCTGAAACCCTCGGGGTCCGCCTGGAATGTGATGAAGCCGTTCGGGTCGGGCGCATCAGACTGCCCGCTGTTCAGCATCATGTCGAAGTCGTATGCGAAGAAACGCTCGCGGAACACGGCGATGTCGAGCTGCTCGATCTTCACGGTGATACCGATCTTCGCGAGCGACTCCTGCACAATCTGCGCGATCTGCGCGCGCTGCGCGTTGCCACTCGCAATCAGCAGGGTGGTGGAGAATCCATCGGGGTACGCCGACTTTGCGAGCTCAGCCTTGGCTGCCTCCACGTCGAACGCGAGGGGCGTCACGGTGTCATTCGCGGAGTCCGTGATGGTGGGCGGCAAGAGCGCGTTTGCGACCTCAGCCGTGTCGAACGTGGTGGCGGCGGTGATGCCCTCGCGATCGAGCGCGTGTGCGATGGCCCGGCGCACATGCTGATCGCCGAGTTCCGCGCGCTGCGTGTTGAAGAAGACCTGCTCAGTCGACCACCCGGAGGTGTTGGAGAGCACGGTGTCGGCCGCCGAATCCACCTCGGCCGCGTTCGCAGCGGGAACCGTGTCGATCGCGTCGATCTGCCCGGCCGCGAGCTGCTGGCGCAGCTGCGCGTCATCCGCGATCACGCGGTACTCGAGCCCAGCGAGGTAGGGCTTGCCCTCCTGCCAGTAGTGCTCGTTCTTCACGAAGCTCAGGTCGCCGTTCGGGTCGAACTTCTCGACCGCGAACGGCCCGGTGCCGATGGGCTTCTGGAAGAACTCTTCCTCGCTCACCCCGCCGAAGTCCTTCGGGAAGATGCCGTTCGAGAATCCGGCGAGTTCGGAGAGGAACGGTGTGTACGGAGTCTTCAGCGTGATCGTCACGTCGCGCTCCCCCGTCTCCGCGATGCTGTCGATGGGTGCCGTGAGCGGCAGCGGCCCCTCGACCTCGAGGTGGCGGTTCAGCGAGAACACCACGTCAGCTGGGGTGACGGGGGTACCGTCAGAGAAGGTGAGTCCCTCGCGCAGCGTGAACACGTACTCGGTGCCCGCATCGTTCGCGGTGTACTCCGCAAGCCATGGCACAATGGCGCCCTGCTCATCGAAGCTCACGAGCGGCTCGAAGATCTTATCGATCGCGAACGCGTTGTTCGCGGTGATCTGCTGGTTGAGATCGAGGTTGTCCGCAGAAGCGACGCGACCGAAGGTGAGCGTGCCCCCGGAAACAGGGTCGCCTCCTGCCGCGGCATCGCCCGGGGCAGCGCCCGCGGCGCACGAGGAGAGCACGAGTGCTGCGGCGAGGGCTGCGCCCGCGAGTGCCAGGCGTCGGCGCCTGGGAAGCTGTGCGGTCATGTGGGTGGTCCTTTCGAGCGGGAAGATCATGGGACCGGGCGACGGGCGCGTCGGCCGGTGAGATACGAAAGCTAGGGGGTCGCGGGCGGTGGCACCCCGGGGACGAACCCGACCCCGCGCAGCGCATCGCTCTGTCGCGGATTGCCACGGAACACCCCGGCCCGCAGCACGCCCACGATCGCAGCCGGATCAGCGAGAACTCCCGGCTCGCGCGGATCCCGGGTGAGCACCACCGCGTCGGCTGGCGCGCCGGGGGCGAGGGTTCCCGCGAACTGCGCGCGGCCCCGATCCCGATCGACCCGCGCGAGCAGCTTCGCCCCCGAACGGGTGGCCGCGAGCAGCGCTTCCTGAGCGTTCAAGCCTGCCTCACGAAGCGCATCAACCTCGAGGGCCGCGGTGCCGTGCTGATCCGGCGTGCCCGAGTCCGTGCCGACCGCGATCGGCAGCCCGGCGTCGCGCGCGCGACGCACCGCGATCGGGTGCGACCCAATTGCCTCGTCGACGCGGGCACGGAAGGCTCGGGGCAGGGCGCCCGCGGCGATCATCCGCTGCACCAGACGATAGATCCGCAGCGTGGGCACGAGGGTGAGCCCCGCGGACGCCGCAGCGTGGGCCTGGGTGTCGGTGAGGAAGATCCCGTGCTCGATGCTCGCGGCGCCCGCGGAGATCGCGTGATCAATCGCTTCGCCGCCCCACGAGTGGACCATGACGGCTGCGCCGGATCGCTCTGCGCGCGCGACCGCGCCCTGCACCTCGGCCGCCGAGAACACCGGTTCCAGGCCCGCACCGGCGGGGCTCGCGACACCGGCAGTGGCGACAAGCTTCACCCACTCCGCGCCCGCGTCTAGCACCTGCGCCACCGCCCGGTCGAGGCTGCCCGCGGCGTCGGCCGCAGCTCGGTCCAGTAGGCGCACGGAGAGCTGCACCTCCGGACGCTCTGCCGCTGGGAGCGCAGCCAGCTCGTCGGCGCTCAGGCCGCCCGCGTCGCGCACCTGCGTAATGCCGGCCGCGAGGGTGCGCGCGAGCCCCGTCGCGGTCGCGGCGCGCTGGGCTGCCGGGGGGATCTGATGACGATCCGCCTCGTCAAAAGCGTGCCACGCAGCGTGCACGTGCGTGTCGACGAGACCCGGAATCACCCACAACCCGGTGCCGTCGCTGGCGGCAGAGGCGGGCGAGCTCGGGGCCGCGGTGATGCGACTGTGGTTCCAGTGCAGTGCGCGCGGTGCGCCGAAGTCGCCGGCCTCGCTCAGCACGCGCACGCCGGAGATAGAGCCCGCCCCGGGCACTCCCGAGTGTGCGGGCCCGGTCGCCTGCCGCGCCTGGTCCATGTATGTACGGTACCGAGAGTAATTGAGATGGACCACTTGCTCAGAGTGACGCTGAACCACCCCGCACTACAGCGGGTAGACTGGGCGGGTGACCAGCACCGCTTCTCCCCAGTCCGCACGCACGGCCGCAGGCTTCCAGCTTGCCCGTGGCCTGTTCCACCTCGTCGCCATCGTTGTGATTACGGTGTGGGGCTTCCTGTCCTGGCCGCTCCCCTTCCCGGGAATCTTCACCGGCCTCGGCATGCTGGTGCTCTCGGTGCTGCTGTGGGCACTCTTCCTCTCGCCGCGCCCCGTGCTGCGCGTGGACTACTTCGCGGCCGCACTGTTTGAGCTCATGCTGCTCGCAGCGGCCGTCGCGGCGCTCCTCTCCTTCGGTATCTTCTGGGTGTGGCCCGCGCTCTTCGGTGTGGCCGGCGCGGTGGTCGGGTACCTCACGTCGCGCCGCCGCCGCGCGTAGTCGCTCGGTTCCGCTGCGCGGAATAGCCGCGGACGCGCCGCCGTTGTAGCTGGCATGACACTTCCGCGCACGGTCGCCGGCGCCTCAGCCGACCAGCTCATCCTCGGCCTCGATACGTTTGGCGACGTCACATTCGCCGCAGACGGCAGCCGCAGCTCGCATGCCCAGGTGCTGCGAGACGTGGTCGCGCAGGCCGCACTCGCCGACCGCCTCGGGGTCGACGCCATCACCCTCGGCGAACACCACCGCGACGACTTCGCGCTGAGCTCGCCCGAGATCGCGCTCGCCGCAATCGCCGGCCAGACTGAGCGCATCCTGCTGGGCACGGGCGTCACCGTGCTCTCGAGCGACGACCCCGTGCGCGTGTACGAGCGGTTTGCCACGCTCGACGCCGTGAGCTCGGGCCGCGCCGAGGTGATCCTGGGCCGCGGTTCGTTCACCGAGTCGTTCCCCCTCTTCGGGTACCGCCTCGAGGACTACGACCAGCTGTTCTCCGAAAAGCTTGAGCTCTTCGCCCGGCTGCGCTCCGAGGGACCCGTCACGTGGTCGGGGCGCCACCGCACCGCACTTGTCGAACAGGAGGTGTACCCGAAGACCGAGCAGCCGAACGGCGTCAACGCGTGGATCGGAGTGGGTGGCAGCCCGCACTCCGTGCTGCGCACCGTGGAGGTCGGCATCCCGATGATGCTCGCCATCATCGGCGGTGACCCGGCACGCTTCCTCCCCTTCGCGAACCTCTACCGCGAGACGCAGACTGAGCTCGGCCGCGAGCAGATGCCGCTCGGCGTGCACTCGCCCGGCCACGTTGCAGCCACCGACGCCGAGGCGCGCGAGCAGCTGTGGCCGCACTTCGAACGCAACCGCAACCGAATCGGGGCCGAGCGCGGGTGGCCGGCCACCACGCGCGCCGAGTTCGAACGCGAGGCTGACACGGGGTCGCTGTACGTCGGCTCGCCCGAAACCGTTGCGCAGCGCATCGCGCAGACCGTGCGGACGCTCGGCGCCGATCGCTTCGACCTCAAGTACGCGAACGGCACGATGCCGCACGCGCAGCTCATGCAGAGCGTGGAGCTGTACGGCACCGAGGTGATCCCGCGCGTGCGCGAGCTGCTGCGCTAGCTCGCAGCTCGCGCAGGGTGCCAGCCCGGGACACGCGGTTTAGGTCGGGCCGACGAGCTCCGCCATGTGCACCTCGTGTGCGCCGACCGCGACCGTGCCCGCGAGCACCCCGAGGAGCAGTTCGGCGGCGGCTCGCCCGTAGGCGCGTGGCCGGAGGTCGACCCCGACGGCTCGCGCGGCGCCGGGATCCACTGCCATCGTGCCGAGCTTGATCCCAGTGCCGTGTCCGCGGGCTTGCAGCGCAAGGGCATGCGGCACAACACTCTGCGCTACCCAGACAAGCGCATCGTGTCCGGCCGTCTCGACCTCGGCGAGCGCCCGCTTGATCTCGGCGTCCGTGGGCGCCACCGGGACGCGCAGGACCAACGACTCTGCCCCGTGCGCGCTACACCAGTCGCGGTACCCCGCCACGACGTCGCTCGCCCAGAGCGGTTCGCGCTGCTCCTCAAGCGCGGCGAGAGCAGGACGCTCGGCGCCGCGCTCGCTGAGGTCGTCGAGCACCTGCCCGATGAGACCGCGGTGGTCGGCAGCGATCGAGGCGGTGACGGCCGCGCTCCCTGGGCCGCGGTACTCGCCTACTGCGACCACAGGGACGCCCCCGAGCCCGCGCACGGCGTCGGAAAAAGTGTCGGGAGTTGGGTCAACGACAAGCAGGCCGTCCACCTCGGGGCGGGGCGATCCTCCCGTGGCAGCCGTGCGGAGGAGAAGATCGAGTCCACGTTCGGCGGCAACGTCTGCGACGCCGAACGTGAACTCCATGTAGAACGCGAGCTCGCGGAGGTCAGCCGGGAGGTGCAATCCGATCGCCCCGTGCTGCCCACCACGGAGCCGCTGCGCCGCGCGATTGGACTGGTATCCCATCGCTTCGGCCTGCGCGAGCACACGCTGACGCGTTTCTTCGGACACCCGGCCGCGGCCGTGGAGCGCGGAGGAGACGGCCGTCTTCGAGATACCGAGCGCCCGGGCAATGTCGACGATCGTCACTCCGGAAGCAGCCATAGCTCCAGCATAGGGGCCACACGGCGTCGATCCGCAGTTGCGCGCGCACGGTCTGGCACGTATATTTACGCAGTGCGGGAACGTTCCCGCACATGATCCCGCGGCCGCCCCGCCCACTCGACAAAGGAGTCACCTGTGTCCACAGCCACCCCCGCAGCCCCCGCCGGCCTCGCCGCGCTGACCGGGAAGGTCATCATGGGCTTCGTCGGCACCTGGGTAATCGCGCTCATGGCCGCGAACCTCGTGCCCGTGCTCATCGCCGCAATGGTGCAGGATCTCGGCGTCGACATCGCTACCGCGGGCGCCCTCGCCACCGGTATGACCGCGGGCTCGGCGCTCGCCATGTTCATCACGTCCCGCTTCATCGCCACCGCCGATCGCCCCCGACTCGGACGCCTCGGTCTCCTCGCAATGGTGCTCGGCTACGGGATCGCGGCCGCCCTGCTCACTACCCCGGCGGTGATGGGCGGTCTCATGCTCGGTGGGATCGGTGCCGGCATCATGATCGCGACCGGCACTGCGGCTGCATCCTCGACGCAGAATCCCGACCGCACCGTCACCACCGTGATGGTGATCAACCGGATCGGCGCCGCCGTGCTCCTCGCGATCGCGCCGCTCTTCCATAACGACCTGCGCTCCGTGCTCATCGTGATCGCCGCGCTCGGCCTGCTCGGCTTGCTCCTCGCCGGCGGCCTCCCGAACCTCCCTGCGACCGGCGCGGGCCTCCCCCGCGACACGGGATCCAGCGTCGCCGCTGCAGCCACCCCGCCCGCTGCCTCGCGCACCGTGACGATCACCGCACTCGTGCTCGCCGTCTCGATGTGCCTCTGGTCGCTCACCGAGGACATGGTCTACTCGATGACCAGCGTGCTCGCGGATCAGGCGGGACTCACGCCCGAGGTCTCCGGCGCGCTCCTCGCGGGCAAAGTTGGCGGCGGCCTGCTCGGCGCGCTCCTCGCACCGCTCGCACTGCGCTGGATCGGCCGCAGCTGGTCGCTCGTCATCATCATCGCGATCAGCACGATCACGAAGTTCATTATGATCACAAGCGGCTCCGCACTCGCTTACAGCGTCTCGATCGTCATCAGGGGCGTCATGTACGGCGCGATCCTGGTGCTCGTCACGGGCCTCGCCGCGGTAATGGACGTCACAGGCCGCGTCGGCGTCATCGTCTCCGGCTTCTACTTGGCAGGCGTCGCGTTCGGCCCGCTCATCGGCGGCCAGCTCGTCGGCGTTCTGAGCCCCATCCAGTACGCGCTCGTGGTCACCGCTCCGAGCATCGTGTTCGGCGCGGCCCTTTTCCTGATCTCGCGCTCCCGGCGCAAGTTCGAGGACGGCAATACGACCGCGCTTCCCGTTGCCGCACCCCTCGTCGAGCACGCGTAGCCCCGAAGGAAGGATCCCTATGCCCACTCAGCAGCGCCCCGCAGATCTCTCTGCTTCCCCCGCTCCCGTTCGTGTAGCGGCTCCCGTCGCCACGCCAGCCGAGCGCATCGTGGTGGGCGCGCGCGTCCACGCGCTCACTGATCTCAGCCCCGACGGAGCCCACTCGGCGGTTGCGGTCGCTGCAGGCCGGGTGCTCGCAGTCGGCACTCCCGAGTCGCTTGCTGAGCTCCGCGGGCCCGCGACCATCGTCGACGAGTTCCCAGGCGCAACGATCGTGCCTGGTCTGATCGACGGCCACACGCACATCGTGTTCGGGCTCGAGCTCACCCGCGGCGTGCAGCTCACCGACCGCTCACTCGACGAGGTGCGCGCCGCGCTCACAACGGCTGCCGCGGCAACACCCGAGGGCGAATGGGTCTTCGGCTGGGGCGTCGACCCGAATATCTTCGCAGAGACCGGATTCTCGGGCAGGATCTTCGACGACGTCACGGCTGGCCGTCCGCTCTTCCTCCGGATGCGCGATGCGCACTCCGCCGTCGTCAACAGCGCCGCGATCACGTACGTGGGCCTCACAGGCGCGGAGCGTTTCCCCGACGAGTCCGCCGTGGGCGTCGACGTCGACGGGAACCCGACGGGCTACCTGCTCGAGCTCGCAGCCATGGACCTCGTGCTCGAGCAGGTGCCGGCCGAGCCCCTTACCCGGCGCGCAGACCGGCTCACCGATGTGCTCGCCGGCATGGCAGCGAGCGGGATTACCGGCACGCACGTGATGGACTTCCACGACGGGAGCCGCGAGGTGCTCGAACTCCTCGAGGAGCGGGGCGAGCTGCCGCTCCGGTTGCGCTTCTCCCCCATGGTGCCGCCTGGCTCGAACGACGCGGCGCTCCGCGAGATCGCTGATCTCCAAGGCCTCCACGGCCGGCGCTGGCGGGTCGACGGCGTGAAGTTCATGATTGACGGGACCGTCGACAACGGCTCTGCATGGCTCGCCGAGCCCGATTGCTACGGCGAGGGGCTCCGCTCAATTTGGACGGACCCCGAGGCATACCGCAGAGCGCTCCGCTTCTTTGCTGCGCAGGGCATCTCCACAGCAACCCACGCGATCGGCGACCGCGGGGTGTCGTTTGTGCTCGATGCGCTCGAGTCTCTCGGCGAGCTGCGCGCCCGTGCAACGCACCGGATCGAGCACATCGAGACGATCCCCGACGAGACCGTGCCGCGCTTCGCGGCCCTCGGAGTCGCCGCGAGCATGCAGCCTATCCACGGTACGCGGCACACGCGCGCCGATCGGAGCGATAACTGGTCGGTGCGGCTCGGCGAGGAGCGCGCTGCGCACGGTTGGCGCTGCAAAGACCTCCGTGACGCTGGCGCCGTGCTCGCGCTCGGCAGCGACTGGCCCGTCACCCCCTACGATCCACGAGCGATGATGGCGGAGACGATTCTCCGGGTGCCCCTCGCGCGCCCCGAGTTGCTCCCGGTACAACCCGAGCAGGCGCTGTCCCCCCTCGAGGCACTCGAGGGGTACACGGTGCACGCGGCGCGCGCAATCGGGGTCGACGACGAGGGTGCGATCCGCCCGGGCGCACGGGCCGCGCTCACGGTGTTCGCCGAGGATCCGCTCGCGGTTTCCCCTGAGGAACTCGCGCAGACACCCGTGCTCGCCACCTACGTGGATGGCGTCCGGGCCTAGCGCGTCCACGCGAACGGCCGGGGGCCCGGGGCGCATCAGCGCCCCGGGCCCCCGGCCGTCTCTCCTTCGCGGGCGCGCGGCTAGGCGGTGAGCACCCGCCACTCGCCGGTCTCGGCGTCGGTGGGCATGCCGTCGAGCACGCGGATCGTGCGCGCGTCTGGGTCCGTGATGATCGTCGCGAGCGTGGCCCAGCGCTCACCGAACGCCTTCGTCATGTCGGGCACGCACGTGAGCGGCGGCTGCCCTTCGCCGGAGAGCAGCAGGCGCACCATCGCCTCGGGCGCGGTCGGCAGCCCCGTCTCCAGGCGTTCGCGCACGAGCTCGAGCCGCTCGGAGGAGTCGGGCTCGTAGAGCTCAGTTTTCTGTCCACCCAGCGGGGTTTCGTGCTGGAAGTGGTTCGTGCGCTGCACGGAACCGGCCACCTCGGGGATCGGGAACACGCCGGCCGGGCTCATCTCGACCGACACGGCCCCCGTCGCGTCCACCATCGTGAACGCGGACGACGAGGTGATGGGCGCGCTGCGAATCAGTTCGAGTGCCTCCGCGATCGTCGCACACTCGGTGAGCACCACACTCGACAGTACGTGCATCGGCACACCCTCGGGGCGGTCCTCCGCGTGGCCCAGGATGTTGAAGTGGAGCCCCAGGCCCGCCTCATTCACGCCGATCTTGCTGACAATTCCCTGCTCCGTGAGCCCGGCATAGCGATATCCGGGGCCCGTGACGGTGTGCGTGTGCCACAGCGCATCGAACTCGATGTGCCAATCCCACGTCTGCACGCCGAAGCGGTGCCCATCAATCACGGAGGTCAGCGTCGAGCACTCGTGCGCGGCCCGGTTGCCGAGCGCGAGAATCTCGGTGCGGGCGTTGAGCGCGACGACGCGGTCGAGCGGCACCCCGGATCCCTCGGCGATCCCGCGCAGCTCCTCGACGATCTCCGGGCGCCACACGCCCAGCGTCTCCAAAATGGTCTCGATGCCCGCGCGCTCTCGCTCGGGATCGACCTCAATCATGCGGAACAGGTTGGTGTACTGCTCGGCAGCCGCCGCGAGCGTGTCGCGCAGGGCGATGCCACGCGCGAGGCCGAGCTCGCGCCGGGTGCTGCCGCTCAGATCCAGGTGGATGCGGCTCGTGTTCTCGGTCATGGTGTGTTCTTTCTGAGGTTTCGGCAACGCAGTTGGTGGGCCCACGAAGCGGATCTGAAGCTGTTTCTTGCGCGCCGAGGCCGCGCCTGGCTGCCAGTGGACAGCCAGGCGCCAGCTCGTCGGCGGGCTCGGGTGACGAGGAGAGGCGCTACGGAGCTGGGGATCCCTTCGCGCTGGCCCCGAGCAGCGCGTCCCGGAGACCGCGCTGCGGCTTCCATCCGGGGCGCGGCGCGGACGCGATGAGCAGCTGGGTGTAGGGATCCTGCGGGGTGTCGAGCACCTCGTCGACGGTGCCGCGCTCGATGATCCGGCCCTGCCGCATCACCACCACGTCATCGGCAATGTCGCGCACCACCGAGAGATCGTGCGTGATGAAGAGGTAGGAGAGCCCGTGCTCCTCGCGCAGCCGCTTGAGCAGCGCGAGCACCTGAGCCTGCACGGAGACGTCGAGCGCCGAGACGGCTTCGTCGAGCACGATGATCTCGGGCTCCGCGGCGAGCGCTCGGGCAATCGCCACGCGCTGCTTCTGCCCGCCGGACAGCGCGGCGGGCTTCGCATCGGCGTGGCGCTCAGTGAGCCCCACCTCTGCGAACAGCTCGAGCACGCGCGCGCGGCGCCCGGCTCGGTCGAGGTCGGGTCGGTGAGCGCGCAGCATCTCGTCGATCGTCGCGCTCACGGGAAGCGAGCGGTTGAGCGATCCCTGCGGGTCCTGGAACACCATCTGCACGAGCTTCGCGCGCTTGCGCAGCTCACGACGGGCGGTGGTCGGCTGCACTTCGTTGCCCGAGATGCGCACGGTGCCAGAGTCGGCGGACTCGAGCCCCACGATCACACGGGCGAGGGTCGACTTGCCCGAGCCGGATTCGCCGACCACGGCGAGGCAGGTGCCCGTGCGCAGCTCGCAGCTCACATCGTCCAGCGCAGTGACGCTCGCCTTGCGGCTGAGGTGGAAGGTACGGCTCAGGCCGCGCGCTTCGATGATTGCGGTGTCGCTCATTCGCCTGACTCCTTCGTCGCGGTCTGGCCCGGGGAAGCGGGATGTCCGGCCGGGTAGAGCATGGGTCGCGCGGCCATGAGATTGCGCGTGTACTCGGTCTTCGGGTGATCCCGAATCTCGTCCGGCGTGCCAATCTCGAGGATCTCGCCGTCCTTCATCACAGCGAGGCGATCGCACACGGCGGCGGCAAGGTCGAGATCGTGGGTGACGAAGATCATCGAGAGGCCGTGCTCGCGGCGCATCTCATCGAGAATCGCCACGACCTCGGCCTGCGTGGTCACGTCGAGCGCGGTGGTCGGCTCATCGGCGAGGAGCAGCTTCGGCGAACCGGAGATCGCACCGGCAATGACGACGCGCTGCAGCATGCCGCCCGAGAGCTGGTGCGGGTAGGAGCGCAGCACGCGCTCCGTGTCCGCAATGCCCACGGAGAGAAGCAGCTCAGCGGCCTTCGCCTCGGCGTCTGCTCGGCTCATCGAGCGCGCATCGGCCATCCCCTCCACGAGGTAGCGGCCGACCGGCAGTACCGGGTTGAGGGCGCCGTGCGGGTTCTGCGCGATCAGCGCGAGGTCTTCAGCGCGGATCCTGCGCAGCTCCTCGCCCTTGGTCGCGAGAAGATCTGCGCCGTCGAGCTCGATCTTGCCGTCGACGCGAGCGCCGCTCGGTTCGATGCCGAGGATGCACTTCAGCGTCATCGACTTGCCGGAGCCCGACTCACCGACGAGGCCGAGTGCCTCGCCCTGGCCGAGCGTAAACGAGTTGCCGTGCAGGATCTCCGTCTCACGCCCGGTGTCCGGGTCGGTGACGGTGAGCACGAGCTGTTCGATGTGCAGCATCAGCGGGTCCTTCCTGCGGCGCGGCGACCGCCGAGCTGTTCGCCGACGTAGCCGAACGCGGCGACGGTGATGACGATCATGAGGCCGGCAAAGATGCTCTGCTCCCAGAAGCCCTGCTGCAGCGAGGCCTGCCCGTTCGAGACCATGAGGCCCCAGTCCGGGGTGGGCGGCTGCACGCCGAGGCCCAGGAACGAGAGGGCGGCGAGCTCGATCATGGCGTACCCGAAGTTGATCGTCATGCCGGTGAGAATTTGTGTGCGCACGTTCGGCAGAATGTGGCGCACGGTGATGAGGAAACCCGAGATGCCCTGCAGCTGAGCCGAGGCGACGTAGGGCAGGTTGCGCTCGCGCAGCGCCACCGAGCGGATCACGCGCGCCGAGTATGGCGTGAAACCGATCGCCAACGCGATCGAGGCGGTGAGCAGCGAGGGGCCGAAGATTGCGACCGCGAGGATCGCGAGCAGCATGTTCGGGAATGCGAAGAGCACGTCAAGCACGCGGCTGATGAACGCGTCGACCTTGCCGCCGAACCACACCGCGGTGAGGGCGAGGGTTGTGGCGAGGAACGCGGTGATGAGGATCACGATCGTGGGGCCGATGAGGCTCGTTCGTGCGCCCCAGATAATGCGCGAAAGAATGTCGCGACCCGACTGATCGGTGCCCATCAGGTGCGCGAGACTCCACGCCTCGTGGCGGGCGGTCACGCTGCCCTCGAACGGGTCGTAGGGCGCGATCACCGGAGCGAGGAGCGCCATCGCCACCACGAGGATGATGATCGCGAGGCTCACGAGCCCAACAGGCCCGAGGCGACGGCGCAGCAGCTGCCAGCCGGTGGTGGGCACGTCACCGCGATGCTTGCGCAGCAGCTGGACGGCCACAGTGTCTTGCGCCCGCGTGTTCGCGTCAGGGCGCTTGGTGAAGTTCTGCTCGGTCATCGCGCTGCCACTCCCTGGCTCAGGCGGACACGGGGGTCGATGACTGCGTAGAGCAGGTCGACGATGAGGTTGATGAGGCCGAAGGCCAGCACCATGATGAGGGCGATCGCCTGCACCACGGCGAAGTCCTTCTTCTGCACCGAGTTGACGAGCAGCGAGCCGATGCCGTCGAGGGTGAAGGCGTACTCGATCACGAAGGCGCTCGCGAGGAGGCCGGCGATCTGCGTGCCGATCACAGTGGAGACCGGCAGCATCGAGTTGCGGATCGTGTGCCGCCACAGCACGAGCTGCTTCGGCACGCCACGCGCAATCGCCATGATCACGTGCTCGGAACCCTGCTCCTCGCGCACCGCGGTGCGCGTGATGCGCGCCACAACGGCGATGCCCGGGAAAGCGAGCGCGATCGCGGGGAGGGTTAAGTGCCAGAGCCGGTCGACGAATCCCTCGCCCGATCCGGAGACGGGGAACCAGCCCAGGTTTGAGCCGAAGAGGAACATGAGCACGAGTGCCGCGAAGAAGGTGGGAACGGCGAAGCCAAGGTTCGAGCCGAACACCACGAGCTTCTCGAAGACGCCCGACTTGGTGGCGGCCAGCACGCCGAGGCCCACGCCGAACACGGCGATGAGGATTGCGGCGAAGAGCGCCAGGTAGAGCGTGGTGGGGAGGCGGGACGCGACGAGGGTGGTCACGTCCTGCTGCGTGATGAGCGAGCGGCCGAGGTCGCCCTGCAGCACATCAAGCAGCCAGTGCCAGTAGCGCAGCAGGAAAGGATCGTCCAGACCGTACTGCTCGCGAATTGCCGCGAGCACCTCCGGGCTGACCGTGCGCCCCTGCACGAGGAACTGCTCGGGGCTGCCCGGCGCGAGGTACATGCCAGCGAACACGATGAAGCTGGACACGATGAGCACGCCGACGAGGGCGGCGAGCCGTTTTCCAAGGTAGATCATGAGCGATCCTTTCCTGCTGCGGTCACTCGCTAGGCCGTTGCGCCGAGGTCAGCAGCCCAGGGGTAGTACAGGTAGACGAACGACGCGGGCGCACCCGTGATGCTCTCGTCCATGTACATGCGCACGGCGAGGTCGTTGATCGGCACCCACGGCTGCGCAGCCATGATGAGCGCCTCAGCCTCGACCGTCAGCTCGGCACGCTTCTGCTCGTCGGGCTCGGCGATCGCAGCATCGAGCGCCGCGTCAACCTTCGGGTCCGAGAACTTCGCGTAGTTCTGGTCGCTTCCCGTCTTCGCAACGCTGATGAGGTGCAGCAGCGGGTCCGGAGCGCTCAGGTAGTTCGTGGTGACGAAGCCGTCGAAGCCCTTGCGCGCCTCGGGGTCGGAGAAGAATGCACCGAACTGCGCGCTCGGCACGCCGGTGGGCTCGAGCGTGATGCCGAGCTCCTTCGCGCCGTTCGCCATCTCGTTGAGGATGTCAGCGTAGAAGCTGCGCTCGCTCGGGTACGCGATCTTGATCGGCTGCGAGAGGTCGACGTCCGCGCCCTCAAGCTCCGCCTTCGCGGCCTCGATGTCGTAGCTCAGGTCGGGGAGCTCAGTGTCGCGCAGCTCTGCGACGCCGGGGATCGCATCCCAGGCCGACTGCGGCACGACCGAGCGCGCCACGGTGCCAGTGCCCTCGTAGACCGTATCGGCGATTGCCTGGCGGTCAGTCGCGCGGGTGAGCGCACGACGCACGACGGGGTTCCCGAAGAGGCCCTCGCCGGTGGAGATGATCGCCATGTCCTGCATGCCCTGGCCCGAGTAGAGCGTGCCGCTCGTGCTGCTCTTCAGCTGGCCCAGCGCGGGAAGCGGAACGTCGTACGAGCCCTGGATCTCACCGGTGGCGAGGCCGTTCGCGATGGCGGTCGGATCAACGACGAAGCCGATCTCCACCTGCTTCGCGTGCGCCTGCTTGTCAGCGTTCCAGTAGCCGTCGAAGCGGTCGAGGGTGATCGACTGCCCCTGCTTCCAGTTGCCGGGCGTGAACTGCAGCGGGCCGGTGCACATGACGCCGGTCTCCGGGTTGCCGTAGTTTTCGCCAGCCGCCTTGCGCTGCTTCTCCTGCACGACCACACCGATCACGGTGCTGAGTGAGGAGGGCAGGGTGTAGTCGGGCGTCTTGAGTTCGATCGTCAGCTCGGCGTCGCCGCTCGCAGCAACCTTCGCGATGTTGGCGACGGTGCCGCCGCCCCAGTAGCTGCCCTCTGCGGGATCGATGTGGCGGTTCAGGGAGAAGACCACGTCCTGCACGGTCATCGGGGTGCCGTCCCAGAACGTCACGTCATCGCGGATACCGAGGGTCCAGGTCTTCCCGTCCTCGGTGTTCGCCTCGGTGGCCAGGTTCGGCTGCACCGAGAAGTCGGGCTGCATCTGGAACAGCGGCTCGCAGAGGTTCGAGACGATGGTGTTCTCGGGGTAGTTGAATGCCTTGACCGGGTCGAGGCTTGCGAGCTCACCGTAGGTGGAGTTCCAGGTGACCTTGTCGGCGTCGGCCGCCGGGGCCGGGGTGGTCTGCAGCAGGGCGTCTTCAGCATTCGAGCCGCCGGCGTCTCCGCCACGGCTGCCGGAAGCGCAGCCGGTGAGCGCAAGGCCCGCGATGGCGAAGAGGGCGATCGATGCCCGCATCGGTGCGAGTTTCACGTTGTTCTCCATTCGAAGTTTCGTCATTGAATCTCCTTGGCCCGGCGCGATGCCGAACGAAGACCCACGCAGGATGCTAACACCCAAAACGATTTGTGCAAAACGGTTTGGTTTTCACGTTTCGGTAACGGATCGGGGCCCGACCCCCCTTCCGAGACCACCTTCCCCAGCTCGGAAGGGCTATCCTGGCGAGGTGCAGCGCAGCGGGAGACCGACGATCAAAGACGTGGCCAAGGCGGCCGGCGTCTCTCCGACGACCGTGTCACACGCCCTCAACGGCAAGGGCGTTGTGCGCCGCGAGACCGTCGAGCGCATCGAGAAAGTGGCCGACGAGATCGGGTATCGCCCCAGCCCCATCGCCCAGGGCCTGCAGAACTCGCGGCTTGGCCTCCTCGCACTCGTCATTCGCCCGCTGCACAGTCTCGACACGTTCCTCCCCGAGGGCGTTGACTACTTCCTCCGTATGGCCGGAGCGGCCTCACTCGCAGCGATGGAACACGGCTACAGCATGATGCTCGTCGACGACCCCACTCGTCCCGATGCTCCCCTCAGCGCGACCGCCGCCGATGCCTACATCGTCACCGAGCCTTTCGCCAACGATCCGGTGCTCACCATGCTGTCCGAGCGCCACATCCCAGTCGTTTCGGTCGGCTCCGATCCCGCGCGCCCGGGCCAGTTCGTGGAACTCGCCACCCGCGATTGGGAGGAGGCGATCCTGGTGCTCGATCACCTGCGCGAGGCTGGCGGCACTCGCGTCGCCCTCCTCACCGGCACGGACGAGAACGCCTGGAACCGCGAGTCGGAAGACGCCTACCTCGAGTGGTGTGCGCGTCACGGCCAGTCCCCCGACATCGCCGCGTTTCCCGAGAGCGAGGGCGAGCGCGCGGGCGAGGCCGCCGCGGAGCGCTTCTTCGGCGCTCGCGGCACGCACCCCGACGCCATCTTCTGTCTCACGGGCCGCCACGCGGCGGGCCTCAATGCAGCAGCCGCGGCGAGGGGCATCAGTGTGCCCGAGGAGCTCTTGATCGCGGCAGGATCCGGCGCGATCCAGAACCGCATGTCGACGCCGAGCGTCACCACCCTCGACCTCCACCCGGAAGGGATCGCTGCCCGCGCGGTCGAGGTTGCGGTACATCTCGCGGAGGGTCGCGCACCGAGTGGGCCGCTCGAGGTGCCCACGGCAACGCTCGCGGTGCGTGATTCAACGAGCCGCGCCGCGGGTGTGCCTCGCTCGTAGCCCGCCCTGTGGGAAACGGGTCAGCGCACGCGCGCCGGCCCGCCCCCAAGCACCGCATCGACGATCGCCACCCCAAACACGATGCCCTGCCCCACGGTGGCGCCCGCACCGGGATACACCTCGCCGAACGCATTCGCCGCGGTATTTCCCTGGGCGAAGAGTCCTGGGATCACCTCACCCTCGTCCGTGAGCACACGCCCCGCGCCATCGGCACGCAATCCTCCGCAGGTCCCGAGGTCTGAAAGCACCACCTCAACCGCGTACAAGCGGCTCCCGTCGAGGCCGCGCAGATTCGGGTTCGGCGTGCGAGTGGGGTCGCCGTAGTACCGGTCGTAGGCAGAGTTCCCCCGCTTGAAGTCTTCGTCGATCCCCGCTCCCGCATTCGCGTTGAACCGTCGGAACGCGGTCTCGAACGCGGCGATGGGCACGCCCATGGCGCGCGCCAACATCGCGGGCGACTGGGCCCGATGCGCGATCCCCGCTCGGTACCAACTGCGCGGCAGCGGCATTCGGGGAAACACTTGCCCGGCGAAGAGGTAGTCATTGCGGTACCGCTGATCGAACACGAGCCACATCCGGCCCACCGGGTCCCCTGCGGCCTCGCGTCGCAGCACTTCCTGCCCGAACGCCATGTAGTTCAGCGCCTCGTTGATGAATCGTTTTCCGCTCGCGTCCACCATGAAGGAACCGGGAAGCGAGCGTTCCGCGAGCAGGATCTGTGGCCCCGCACTTTCGTCCACGGGGGCAATCGCGGGGAACCACCATGCCTGATCCATATGACGCAATCCTGCGCCCACCTCCTGCCCAATACGGATCGCGTCGCCCGTGTTCCCATCCGCTCCCAAGCTCACGTCACGCACGAGTCCGGGCGACTGGTAAGCGCGCCGCATCTGCATCTCGTGGTCAAAACCGCCAGCTGCGAGCACCACTCCCCGCCGCGTAGTCACGGTCACCTGCCGCGCCCCCTGCTGCACCACGGCCCCCGTCACCCGCTCACCATCCCGGATAAGTTGCATCAGCTCGGTCTCGGTGAAGATCGGGATCCGGGCGTTCAACACCCCCGCAAAGAGCCCACCGGCAAATGCCTGCCCTCCCGCCGCATAGTCCCTCCCGAGGAGCTTGCCCCCGATCCCCTGCACCGCTCGCCTGATCGCGCGCGGCAGGACGCGCAGCGGCAAGCGCGCGATCAGGTTCAGCCATTTGTAGTCCGCCCCGGTGACCGGCATGGGAAACGGCGCCGCCATCGCCGCAGGGCGGAAGCGTGTCCGCTCGGTGCCGAGTCGAGCGAGGTCAAACGGTCGCGCCTCCACCGAACGCCCCGCGGCATTGCCGCCAGCGCGCTCGGGTTGGTAATCGGAGTAGCCCCGAATCCACCGAAAGCGCAACGGGGTAGTGCGCTCGATCATGCGCACGGCCTCGGCGCCGTGGTCCAGATAGGGGCGCCACCGCGCGGGCGGGCTCGTGCCCTCCACCACGGTTTCGATGTATTCGGCACCACGCTCGAGCGAATCGACGGCCCCGTCGCGCTCAAGCACGGGGTTTGCGGGGATCCAGAACGCTCCGCCCGATCTCGCAGTCGAACCGCCCACATACTCGGTCTTCTCGATCACCGCGACGTTGAGCCCCCGCTCGTGGGCCGCGAGCGCCGTTGCAAGTCCGGTACCCGAGCCAACGATCAGCAGATCAACCGTCATTTCCTCGATTGGGCGCGGTGCGGGAATGGTCTGCGCACGCATCATCCACCTCCAGGTGAGGGAACGGCGGGCCGGCTCTGGCCCGCCCTTCCAGGCTAACCCGCGCGCCGCGCTCTCGCTAGGACGCGGTGATTGCCCTGATGAGAAGGTGTCGCACACGCCGAGAAACGGCGAAAGCCCGCCGCACCTCCCGCGAGGGGATGGTGCGACGGGCTTCCGCGTTTTGCCTATGCCAGCTCGCGCAGTGGCGCGACCAGCGCCTGGCGCAAAACGCTCCGCGTTTTGCCTATGCCAGGCGCTGCTGCAGGTTCTCGTCGATCGCGCCGAGGAACTCCTCGGTCGTGAGGAACGCCTGCTCCGGGCCGACGAGGAGCGCGAGGTCCTTCGTCATCTTGCCCGACTCGACCGTCTTGATGACCACGTCTTCGAGCGTCTCCGAGAACTCGATGAGATCCTGGTTGCCGTCGAGCTTGCCACGGTGGGCAAGGCCACGCGTCCACGCGAAGATCGACGCGATCGGGTTGGTGGAGGTCGGCTTGCCCTGCTGGTGCTGGCGGTAGTGACGCGTCACCGTGCCGTGTGCGGCCTCAGCCTCAACGGTCTGCCCGTCCGGCGTCATCAGCACGGAGGTCATGAGGCCGAGCGAGCCGAAGCCCTGCGCAACCGTGTCCGACTGCACGTCGCCGTCGTAGTTCTTGCATGCCCAGACGTAGCCGCCCTCCCACTTCATGGCCGAAGCGACCATGTCGTCGATGAGGCGGTGCTCGTAGGTGAGGCCGAGCTCGTCGAACTGCGCCTTGAACTCTGCGTCGAAGACCTCCTGGAAGATGTCCTTGAACTGGCCGTCGTAGGCCTTCAGGATCGTGTTCTTCGTCGAGAGGTAAACGGGGTACTTGCGCGACAGGCCGTACTTGAACGAGGCGCGAGCGAAGTCGCGGATCGACTCGTTGAAGTTGTACTGACCCTGGATCACGCCGCCGCCCTCGGGCAGGGTGACGACCTCGAACTGCTGCGGCTCCGAGCCGTCAGCGGGCTCGAACGTCATCGTGACCTTGCCGGGGCCGGCCTTGAAGTCGGTCGCCTTGTACTGGTCGCCGTGCGCGTGACGGCCGATGATGATCGGCTTGTTCCAGCCGGGCACCAGGCGGGGAATGTTCGAGATAATGATGGGCTCGCGGAACACCACTCCACCGAGAATGTTGCGGATCGTGCCGTTCGGGCTGCGCCACATCTTCTTGAGGCCGAACTCTTCTACGCGCGCCTCGTCGGGGGTGATCGTGGCGCACTTCACGCCAACGCCGTGCTTCTTGATCGCGTTCGCCGCGTCAATCGTCACCTGGTCGTCGGTCTCATCGCGGTGCTGAATGCCAAGATCGTAATACTCGAGCGTGAGGTCGAGGTACGGATGGATCAGCCGATCCTTGATGAACTGCCAGATGATGCGGGTCATCTCGTCGCCGTCGAGTTCGACGACGGTGCCTGCTACCTTGATCTTCGCCAACGCTTCTCCCAGTGTCGTATTGTGTGAGCTCGGAGGCGCGCGGCTCAGTGTGCGCCACGCGCTGAATTCATGCGGGCGCTGCGCAACACGCGCGCCCGGGGTGGGTCCGGTAGGACCACCCTCCACTCTACCCGAGTTCTGCTGAATATCTCGGCGTCGAGATATTTTCTCGAACGGACTCGCCCGCTGAAAACACGTGCACGATCTGTAGTTCCGCGTCGAGCGCCACGTAGTCCGCGCGAAGCCCCGGCGCGATATCGCCCACTTCTGCCCACCGAGCGGCGCGCGCGGGCGTCGTCGCAGTCATGCGCACGGCGGCTTCGAGTGCGGCGTCACTCCACCGCGGCTCGGCATGCGCACCGGCAGCCTCGGGCGCGCCGCCCACCGCTCCACGGAAGAGTGCGTCCATCGTCACGGTGCTCCCGGCAATGGTCTCGGTTCCCGCGAGGCGCGCAACGCCGCCTGCGACCGTCACATCAAGCACCCCCAGCCGGTACTCGCCGTCACCACAGCCTGCCGCGCCCATCGCATCAGTGACGAGCGCCACGCGATCCGGCCCGGCCTGCGCGGCGACCCAGTGCGCGAGCGCATCATCGAGGTGCGTGCCGTCCGCGATGAGCTCCACGATCACGCGCGGGTCCGCCAGCAGCGCGAGCACGGGGCCGGGCGTGCGGTGGTGGAGCGGCGGCATCGCATTGAACAGGTGGGTGGCCACCGTTGCGCCCGCGTCAATTGCGGCTCGCACGGTCGCCGCGTCGGCATCGGTGTGCCCAATGGCCACCACGACCCCTGCCGCACGAAACCGCTCGATCGCCGCAATCGCTCCGGCCAGTTCGGGCGCGAGCGTCACCATGCGGATCGCGCCCGGGGCCGCGGCGAGCAGGGCGTCGATTTCGCGGAGATCAGGATCGCGAAGCTGCTCAGGGTCGTGCGCGCCAGCCCGGGCGGGGCTGAGCCAGGGCCCCTCGAGATGGATCCCACCCAGGGTGCCGTCCGCCACGAGCGGCGCGAGCGCAGCCAGCTGTGCCCGCAGTGTGTCCGGTGACGCAGCCACCAGGCTCGCCATGCTCTGCGTGGTGCCGTGGGCGAGGTGGGCGGCTCGCGCCGCGCGCGCGGCTGCTGCAGTGCCCGTCGGGTAATCAGCCCCACCCCCGCCATGCACGTGGATGTCCACAAAGCCGGGAACGAGAATCGCGGAGCCGAGATCGTGCGTCGGGGTGCGGGGCGGGGCGCCCGCACCGAGCGCGACCGTGCGCCCGGCCGCAACCTCGACCCAGCCGGGCGAATAACTCGCCGTGCTGGTGACCACCCGGCCGGCCGCGATGATCTCGCTCACCGTGGCTAGACTCCGGCGGTCTCGCGCGCAGCAGGCTTGTGCCGCTGCACGTGCTCGTAGTAATCCACCAGGCGCAGTTTGCTCGCCGCGGCGCGGTCCACGATCACGGTGGCACGCGGGTGCAGCTGCAACGCGCTCGCGGGGCAGATGCTCGCAACGGGCCCCTCGATCATCGCGGCAACGGCGTCGGCCTTCCCCTCCCCCTGCGCGACAAGCAGCAGCTCGCGCGCGTCGTGGATGGTCCCGAGTCCCTGCGTGATGCAGTGCAGCGGCACCTCGTCGAGGCTGTCGAAGAAACGCGCGTTGTCCTCGCGGGTCTGCGGCGCGAGCGTCTTCATCCGCGTGCGTGACGCGAAGGAGGAGCAGGGCTCGTTGAAGCCGATGTGACCGTTCGCGCCAATGCCAAGCAGCTGAAGATCAACTCCGCCCGCCGCGCCGATCCGGCGCTCGTAGTCGGCGCCGGCCGCCTCGAGGTCCGCCGCGCTGCCGTCGGGCACGTTGACCCGCGCGGGATCCAGGCCGAGCGGCTCGGTCACGGTGGTGCGGATGACCTCGTGGTAGCTCTCCGGGTGGGTGAGCGGCAGGCCGACGTACTCGTCGAGTGCGAAGGCACTGACCTCGGAGCAGTCGAGTTCACCGGCTCGTACACGGGCCGCGAGCGCCTCGTAGGTTCCGACGGGTGAGGAGCCGGTCGCGACCCCGAGCACGGCGCTCGGCTTCTGGGCGATGCGCGCGGCGATGAGCTCAGCCGCCTGCTCCGCGACCGCTGCCGCGTTCTCCACGATGATGACGTCCACTCAGTTCCTCCATGCGGTTCGGGGCTGCACCGGTGCGGGCGCAGCGAGCGTCACAGCGGCGGATGTCGCTCGGCGCAGTTCACGACCAGAATACGGGTCGGTTCGGCGGGCACGCGCCATCGGACAAGAGCGCGTCACGCTCACTCCCCCGCACGCGAGGCCACGCCGGGCGCGAGTCGCGGCGCGAGCTCGCCACGAGAACTCACGCCGAGCTTACGCATCGCGCGCGCAAGATGGTTCTCAACGGTGCGCACGCTGAGCGACAGTCGGTCGGCGATCTCACGGTTCTGCATTGAGGCCGCAAGCATCGAGATTTCGCGTTCACGCTTCGTGAGCTGCGGCCCGTTCCGATCAGAGGCCCCGGCGTCGAGTGCTGCCGAAACGTCGGCGGCGAGGAGCGCCCGCAGTTCGCGAATGGTGTCGCTGAGCAGCTCGGCATACTGGTCGTTGCCGCCATTCGCCGCGGCGGGCCGTTTCCGCAGGATCGCAGAGAGCAACGAGAGCGATGTCGAGATCTCCGCGTCGAGGGAGAGTCGCTGCGCAAGCTTTGGCAGCTCGGGATCCTCTTCGAGCGCGCGACGCACCAGCTGCATGATGTCGGGCTTGCCGTGCGTGGAGGTGTCAGCGACTCGTTCGAGCTGTGCGAACACCTCGATCGTAGGTCGCTCAATGAAGGCGATGACCGCGTACGTCCACGCCGCGTCCGGGAGCAGCACCTCGCGGCAGTGCACGGCGATGCGCAGCAGCAGCTCCACCGCGCCGTCTGAATCGCCGTCGACGAGCAGCTCCACCGCGGTAGCGAACTCAGGGTGCATAGCTGGAAGCGGGCCGAAGATTCCCGGGTAGCGGGCGGTCTCGGCGAGGACCGAGCGCGCAAGCTCCGCCTCGCCCCGCAAGTAGTGCAGGTAGGCGGCCCAGCGCAGCTGCGCCAGGAAGTAGTCGGCGTAGGCAAGGCTCGGCGTGCCGATCGCGAACGTCGCGCTGACCGTTTCCGTCGCGAGCAAGTCGCGGAATGTCGAGGCTTGCTGCTGCGCGAGGAAGTAGGCGGAGATCGTGATGCGCCGGTAGTCCTGCGTCGCACGCGCCGCTGCGAACTCCGCGCTCATACTCATCCGGCCGCTCGTTGCGCGAGCGGGTAATCGTGTTGCCGATCCCCGCGATGACGAACTGCAGCTGGTGCGCCGAGTCGAGCCGGTCGAGCGGCAGCTCCTCATGGATCCGACCCGAAATAACGCCGATGAAATGGTGGATCGCGAGCGAGAACCCGTCGCTCAGCTGCTCGGCACGCTGCCACCACGCCTCCACGTCAGGGTCCATCCCCATGCGCGAGAAGATCAGGTAGGCCTCGAACGCGAGTCGCGCAGTCGGGTTCGACTCCGCAGCCACAGCAGCGCGGAGACGGGCGCGCGCGTCCTCTCGATTCGCCTGGGTGTCCCAAAAGAGCCGGTGCATGCCCAGGCGAATCGCCATGGGGCTGCCACCCCCGCCAGCCGTGCGCTCGAACACCGCCTCGGCGCTCGTGATGTAGCCCTCGGTCGTGATGAGTCTGTCGAGGTAGGCCACCGCGTGCTCGTTCGACGGGTCGCTCCGCCACTCCCGTGTCGCGCTCGCGAGCTCGGTGTCGCTCGCGGCCCGCTGGAAGCGAGCAATTCCCGTGCCGAGGTTGTGCGCGCGGTCAAACGTCTCGGCGCGCGCGAGCATCTCCGTCGCGCCGGCGCCCGCCCGCTCCTGCGCCTCAGTGTCGCCCAGCTCGCACAGCAGCCCGAGCGCCTCGTAGTGCAGCGGATCGATCGGCTGGTGCTGAAAGTAGTCGGTGATGAGCGACGGGCGCGGCGCGACGTGCGCAACACCCTCGGTATCCGCGAAGGTCGTGAGCAGACCGTGCTGCGCGAGCCCGATCAGGGGTTTTGAGGCGATCGTGTGGAAGCGCTCCACGATGACGCTCTCGGCAAGCGCGAGCGCGTGGAGCGCCCGGAACTCATCGCGCTCAAGGCCGAAAATGAGCTGCTCAACGCTGCTGCGCAGGTGCACATTCCAGAGCGACTCGGCGACGAGCGCCCAGCCGCTCTCCTGCCGCACGATCTTGCCCTCCCGGGCAGCGCTGCGCAGGATCGCCACCGCGATACCGGTGAGCCCCGAGGACATCGCGAGCACTCGCGAGAGCACTTCTGGTTGCGCGGGAGCGCCGAGGACGCGCTGCGCGAGCAGACTGATTTGCGCGTAGCCGAGCGGATCAAGCTCGAGACGTGCCTCGGTGCGGATCTTGTTCGTGGCGGCGCGGCCCTGCGCGTCGAGCATCACGAAGGGCGGGGCTGACAGGACCGTGGGGATGTCCCGCCGAGCCCGCGAGTGCTCGATGAGGTAGGCGGACTCCAGATCGAGGTGCTCAGCGTCGTCAACCAGAATCACGGGCCGGGCAGCGGCGTCGAGTTCTGCCGCCAGCTCGTCAGAAATATCGCTCTCACTCTGCGCCCCACGGAGGCTCACGAGGCCAGCTTCACGGAGCGCGACGTACGGCTGGTTGCGGAACGCACGCCGGCCCGTCACGCGGAACGCGGTGAAGCCACGCGCCTCCATCGCCGTGGCCACCTGCTCGAGCAGAAACGTGCGCCCGGTCTCGCGCGGGGCGACGAGGCGAACCGAGGATCCCTCAAGCAGCGATGCCTGAATTTCTCGTATTTCGCGTTCGCGCATGCGGTTCTCCCACCCCTGGTGATTCTGCCCCAGCACAACCGGAGCGTCTGCCTGCACTGTACCGCGCACCGTCACCGAGCGCAGATTTTTTCGCCGGCCCCCGTGCTAGCCTGAGCCCGCCCAACGACGGGCGTGGCGCTCACACGGGCGCCATCTTCTACAACGGATCGTCCGGCACGTGCCTGCCGGTGGAGGAAACACTATGTCTGCAATCACTTTTGACGGCGTCTCTCGGGTGTACCCGGGCGCCAGCGGCCCCTCGGTTGACGGGCTCTCGCTCGACGTCGCCGACGGCGAGTTCCTGGTTCTCGTCGGCCCCTCGGGCTGCGGGAAGTCGACCACGCTCCGCATGCTCGCTGGCCTCGAGGAGGTCGACTCGGGTCGAATTCTGCTCGGCGACCGCGACGTCACGCACATGCCACCGAAGGATCGCGACATCGCGATGGTGTTCCAGAACTACGCGCTCTACCCGCACATGACTGTGGCGGACAACATGGGCTTCGCCCTGAAGATCGCTGGTGTGAGCGCCGAGGAGCGTTCAGCGCGCGTGCTCGAAGCCGCCCGCATGCTGGATCTCGAGCCACTGCTCGGGCGGAAGCCGAAGGCGCTGTCGGGCGGCCAGCGCCAGCGCGTGGCGATGGGCCGCGCCATCGTGCGCCAGCCGCAGGCGTTTCTCATGGATGAGCCGCTCTCGAACCTCGATGCGAAGCTGCGCGTGCAGACCCGCACCCAGATCGCCGCGCTGCAACGTCGTCTCGGTGTCACGACCGTGTACGTGACGCACGACCAGACCGAGGCCCTCACGATGGGCGACCGCATCGCGGTGCTCAAGGAGGGCAAGCTGCAGCAGCTCGGCACCCCGCGCGAGCTCTACGAAACCCCGGCAAACGTGTTCGTTGCCGGATTCATCGGTTCTCCCGCGATGAATCTCCTCCCGGCCGAGCTCTCGGGCGACGCCATCCGCCTCGGCGCGCACACTGTCCCGGCGCCTGCGGCGGTGCGCGACGCGGCATCCAGCGCTGCGGTGACGCTCGGGATCCGCCCGGAAGACCTCGCGCTCGCCCCCGCAGGGGCCGACGGGATTCCCGTCGTCATCGATCTTGTGGAAGAGCTCGGCGCCGACGGCTACCTGTACGGACACCTCGAGGACCCCGCCACCGCGCATGACAGCGCAGCTCGCGTCGAGGTCGTGGCGCGCGTCAACGGCCGCGTGCATCCGCGAGCCGGGGAGCGGGTGGTGCTCACTCCGGCGCCCGAGCACCTGCACTTCTTCGACGCGGAATCGGGCGAGCGCCTCAGCTAGGCGGCGGCCGCGGCGGTCACGGTTCGGTTACGAGCACCCATTTCGTGGCCGTGGGGACTTGCGAATCTTTAGTTCGTTAGTTTTACTAACTCCATGACCGCCGCAACGCCGCGCACCCTGACCGCCAGCCCGCAGAGGCTTGGAATCCCCGCGCGCACACTCCGCCCCCGGGTGAAGGCGACGCTGGGCGACGCGAAGCGGCACAACCGCACGCTCGTCCTGCAGACCCTCCACGATACCGGTGCACAGAGCCGCGCCGATCTCGCTCGAGCCACCGGTCTCACGAAGGTCACGGTGTCGGGCCTCGTCGCCGACCTCATCACCGAGGGCCTGCTCCGCGAGCTTGGTCTCCGCGAGTCGCAGCGCCCGGGCAAGCCGGCGACGCTCGTTGACATCGCACGTGACGCGTTCGCCGTTGTCGCGCTCGATCTCAGCGACCACCGCATCATGCGCGGCGCAGTCGTCACGATCGAGGGCACCGTGCTTGCCCGCTCCGAGGTTGAGCGCGCGGAGGCCACGGGCGACGCAGCGCGCGATCTTACGGTGAAGCTCGCAACCGAACTCGTGGCCGTCGCAGAGATCCCACTCCTCGGCGTGGGCGTTGGCACCCCCGGCGTCGTTGACGACCACGGCGTCGTGCGCACCGCCCCGAACCTCGGCTGGGAGAATCTGCCGCTGCAGGAGCTCATCGCCGAGCGCACCGGCCTCCCCACCGTCGTCGCGAACGACGCGAACGTGGCCGCGCTCGCCGAGTACAGCTTCGGAGAGTCGAGCGACAACTTCATCCTCATCACGGTGGGGCACGGCGTCGGCTCCGGCATCATCGTCGACGGGCGCACCGTCGCGGGCAGCCGCTTCGCCTCCGGCGAGATCGGCCAGGTCATGGTCGGCACCGACCACGGCCTCGATGCGCCCTACGCACGCGAGCAGGTGCTCGAGCACTGGCTCTCGGTACCCTCGCTCACGGCGGCGACCGGCCCGGAGGTGCCCGAGGCAGAGCGCGACCGCGTGCTCCGCGAAGCCGGGCAGCGTCTCGGCATCGTGCTCGCGCCGGCCGTCGGTCTCTTGAACCTCGCCGAGATCGTGCTCGCGGGGCCACTTGAACTCATCGGGGGGACACTCGCCGACGCGACCCTCGAGATCCTGCGCCGTCGCACGATGCCCGACTCGCACAGCGACCTGGTGCTCCGCACGAGCACGCAGGGCGCCGACCTCATTCTGCGCGGGGCAACCGCCACCGTTGTGAGATCCCAGCTCGGGATCAGCTAGCTCCCGAGCCACCGACCGCGCTCCGCAGGAGCGCCACACTCGCTACACGCGGCACCCCGCGTGCGGCCCACCGAAAGGAAGAACACCATGAAGAGAAAGCTCACAGGCCTCACCGCTGCGGCCGTGGCCTCGGCGCTGCTGTTCACCGGCTGCAGCCAGGGCGCGCAGGGCGGCGGAGAGTCGGGTGGCGACGGCAAGTCGATCACCCTGTGGCTGGCAGGCGGGGACACCCCCGACGAGCTGCGCGACTACCTGAAGACCGAGTTCACCGAGAAGACTGGCGCAACCCTCAAGATCGAGGAGCAGGGCTGGGGTGACCTCGTCACGAAGCTCACCACCGCGCTTCCCGATGCGAGCAACACCCCCGACGTCACGGAGATCGGCAACACGCAGTCGCCCACCTTCACAAACGTCGGCGCGTTCCTCGACATCAGCGACATGAAGGACGAGTTGGGTGGCGACGACCTCATCCCCTCCTTCGTTGAGGTCGGCGAGGTTGAGGGCAAGAACTACACGCTCCCCTACTACTTCGGCTCGCGCTACATGTTCTACCGCAAGGATGTGTGGGACGCCGCTGGCGTTGCACTCCCGAAGACCCTCGACGAGTTCAACGCTGCAGTGAAGACGATCGCAGAGAAGAACCCGAAGGGCATCGAGAAGTTCTCGGGCTTCTACCTCGGTGGCCAGGACTGGCGCGATGGCATCTCCTGGATCTTCGCGAACGGCGGCGAGATCGCCGAGCAGAAGGACGGCAAGTGGACTGCCACGCTCGACTCCCCGGAGGCACTCAAGGGCCTCGAGCAGCTGCAGGCGATCTACCGCACCGCCTCGAACGCGCCGAACGACGCGAAGGATGCGAACCAGTACCAGTACCTGAACGACTCTGATCAGGTGAAGGACGAGTCAGGCAACGTGACCGACGACCTCTCGCTCGCAGCAGCGACGATCATGGCGCCGGGTTGGGCGCACTGGTCGATCGGCGACCTGGTGAAGAACGACAAGGGTGAGCCCGCTCGCGAGTGGAACGACGACGTGTTCGGCACCTTCGTGCTGCCGGGCAACGACGGCAAGCCCGCCCCCGTCTTCGCTGGCGGCTCGAACATCGGCATCTCGGCGAAGTCGAAGGAGCCGGAACTCGCCAAGGAACTGATGCGCATCATCTACTCCGAGGAGTACCAGACGATGCTCGGCAAGAACGGTCTCGGGCCCGCGAACCAGAAGTATGCGTCGTCGCTCGGTGATGACCAGTTCGCGAAGGCGCTCATCGAGTCGGCGTCCAACTCGAAGCTGACCCCGGCCGCACCCGGCTGGGCCGCCGTCGAGGCGAAGAACGTCATGGAGGGATTCTTCTCGAAGATCCGCGACGCTGACGATCTGAAGAAGCTCGCGCAGGACACGAACGCAGAGCTCGACGCCCTGCTCAACCAGAAGTAAGCAGTTTCAGGTGTGGGGTTCGGCGCACCGCCGGACCCCACACCCCTTCTTCGAGAGGTCACGATGACTCAGAGCGCTCCGACCGCACGGAAGCGACGCCGCTTCCGGCTCACCCCCTACGCGCTGCTCCTCCCCGCGACGCTCATCGTGCTGCTCGCACTCGCCTACCCGATCGTGTGGCAGATCGTCACGTCGATGCAGCACTTCGGGCTCGCTCAGCAGTTCGGCCAGCCCCCCGAGTGGGTGTGGTTCGCGAACTACGTTGAGCTATTCACCAATCCCACCACCTGGCTCGTGGTCGCCCGCTCCATCGCGTTCTGTCTCATCGCCGCCGGATCCACCATGGTGGTCGGTGTGGGCCTCGCGCTCTTGATGCAAGCGATCCCCACATGGACACGCATCACCCTCCAGATTGCGCTTCTGCTTGCGTGGGCGACCCCGGTCGTCGCGGCAATGACGATCTGGAACTGGATCTTTGACTGGCGGCGCGGGCTCGTCAACTGGCTCCTCACCGGGCTCGGCCTCCCCATGCAGGGCCACAACTGGCTGCAGTCACCGCTCTCGTTCTTCGCGGTCGCACTCATCATTGTCGTGTGGATGAGCGTGCCGTTCGTCGCCTTCTCCGTCTACGCTGCGCTCACGCAGGTGCCCGGCGAGGTGCTTGAGGCCGCGCAGATGGACGGCGCTTCGCCCTGGCAGCGTCTGCGCTACATCATTCTTCCCGTGATCAAGCCCGTGCTCGGCATCGTGATGCTGCTCCAGATCATCTGGGATCTGCGCGTGTTCACGCAGATCAAGCTGCTGCAAGATCGCGGCTCGATCGCAAGCCAGACCGACGTGCTCGGCACGTACATCTATCAGCTCGGTGTCGGCTCGAGCGACTTCGCCATGGCGAGCGCCATGTCGATCTTCGTGCTGCTGCTCACCATTGCCCTCAGCTGGGCATACGTCCGAAACCTCGTGAAGGAGGATGCACAGCCATGAGCCGCGCAGACACTCGTTCCGTCACCGCCCCCATCGCGGTCATCCGGCAGCGCGGGCACGAACGCCCCCGCCGGCGCACCCGCATCATTCTCGGTGCGCTCGCCGTTGTGCTCGCCATCGTGTGGGCCTTCCCCGTCTACTGGATGCTCAACTCGGCGCTGCTGCCGAACGTGGTGCTCGAGCAGACGAAGCCGACGCTGCTGCCGATCGGTGGCTCGCTCAAGAACTTCGCCGCGGTCTTCGCAGACGGCAGCTTCCTCCGTGCGCTCGGCATCAGCCTCACAGTGGCCGGTATTGCCGTGGTGTGCTGCCTGCTCTTCGCTTTCCTTGCGGCACTCGCAATCAGCCGATTCCGGTTCCGTGGCCGCCGCAGCTTCGTACTCGCAGTCCTCTTTATTCAGATGCTGCCCGCGGAAGGCATGTTCATCGCGCAGTACAAGCTCATGGGCTCGCTCAACCTCCTGAACTCGGTGATCGGCGTCAGCATCATCTACATTGCCGCGGTAGTGCCGTTCACCATCTGGATGCTGCGCGGCTTCGTCGCCGGCATCCCGGTCGAGCTCGAGGAGGCCGCGATGGTCGACGGCCTGAGCCGCACGCAGGCGTTCCTCCGCATCACGTTCCCGCTCCTCGCTCCCGGTCTCGTCGCGAGTGGCGTGTACGCGTTCCTGCAGGCCTGGAACGAGTTCACCGTTGCGCTCGTCATCTTGCAGGATTCGAGCATGCAAACGCTGCCGTTGTGGCTCCGCGGCTTCATTCAGCAGTCGTCGTCTCGCGCGATCGACTGGGGCGAGGTCATGGCTGCATCCACTCTCGTCGCGGTGCCCGTGATCATCTTCTTCCTCTTCGTGCAGGGCCGGATGACGAGCGGCCTCGTCAGCGGGGCGGTCAAGGGATGAACGCGCAGCACGACACCGCCGCGCGCAAACTCCGCCTCGCGGTCCGCGCCACGCTCATGCCCGGCTTCACGGGCTTCGCCACGCCGCAGTGGGTGCTCGACCTCCTGCAGGATGGCCTGCTCTCGGTCTGCATCTACGGCCAGAACGTGTCGGACCGTGCGCAGCTCACCGAGCTCGGACAGGCGCTCCAGCGCGCGGTTCCCGGAACGCTCGTGGCAATCGATGAGGAGGGCGGCGAGGTCACTCGTCTCCACTACCGCTCGGGCGCTCCCTATCCGGGGGCCGCGATCCTGGGGCGGATCGATGACGTCGCGTACACGGAGGAGATTGGTCGTCGCGTCGCCGCAGACATCCGCTCCGCCGGCTTCGCGCTCGCGCTCGCGCCAGACGCGGATGTGAACAGCACGCCGGAAAACCCGGTAATCGGCACCCGCAGCTTTGGCGCGACGCCCGAGGGTGCGGCACGCCACACCGCGGCCTGGGTGCGCGGGCTCCAGGCTGGCGGCGCGGTCGCGTGCCCGAAACACTTCCCAGGACACGGCGACACCACGCAGGACTCGCACCTTGCGCTTCCCACCGTCAATGTCGACCTCGCGACGCTGCGCGCACGCGAACTGCCGCCGTTCCGCGCGGCCATCGAAGCGGGCGCACGCGCCATCATGACGTCCCACATCCTGCTTCCCCAGATCGATCCCGACGCACCAGCGACGCTCAGCGCCCCGATTCTGCAGGGTCTGCTCCGCGAGGAGCTCGGCTTCACCGGCGTCATCGTGTCTGACGCACTCGATATGGCGGGCGCAAGCGACGAGATTGGGATCCCTGAGGCGGCAGTCCGCGCTCTTGCCGCGGGGTGTGACCTGCTGTGCCTCGGCACGGCAACCGAGGAGGCCGGGCTGCGCGAGATCGAAGACCATGTGCTCGACGCGATCGCCGCGGGCCGCCTGGACTCCGCCCGCGTGAACGAGGCCGCCGGCCGGGTGCGCGTGCTCCGCGAGAAGCCGCTGGCGGAGCCCGCTGTGACGGCCGCTGCCCCGGCGCCAGACACCGCGGAGATCTCGCGCGTGGCAGAGAGCTTTGCGGGGCTCGCGCACGCACGCGCGTGGCTCGCCGAGTACCCCGCAGCGCGCGTCATCCGAGTGGACGCCGAGGCGAACATGGCCATTGGTGATGCGCCGTGGGGGCCGTTCGCGAGCGGCGCAGCGGAATTGCTGCCCGCTGCGGCCGCGGCCTTCCGTGCGCGCGGCGTGCGCGCGGTGTCCGGCGCGGCTGCGGCCGATTGGCTGACGTCAGACAGCGCGGGCGAGGCGTCCTCGGGCCTCATCGTGGTGGGCCGCGACATGCACCGCTCCCCAGCGGCGCGCTCGGGTATCGTCGCGCTGCGCGCCGCGGACATCCCCGTGCTCACGGTGGATATGGGCTGGCCCGCAGATCCAGGGGTGTCACCCGGCTACGCTGATCTTGCGAGTTTCGGATCCTCCGCGCTCGCCGGAGCAGCGTTGCTGCGCATCACGGAGGGGGCCGACGCATGAGCGCCGCACTACGCATCGGCATGGACATCGGCGGCTCGAAGACCGAAGCCGTCGCCCTCGACCCCGCGGGCCGCGTCGTCGCCACGACGCGCCTGCACACCACGGGCGGCACGGAGGGGGTGCTCAGCACCGCGGTCGCTGCGATCGACGCGCTGGCCCGCAACACGAATCGCTCGGTGGGAGACTTCGCTGCCGTGGGCATCGGGATTCCGGGGCAGATCGACCGCGAGGCCGGTGTGGTGCGCCACGCCTACAACATCGGCATCGACCACCTCCCGCTCGCCGCACAGCTCGCCGAGCGGACGGGTCTCGCGATCACGCTCGACAACGATGTCACCGCGGCGGCGATTGGCGCAGCCCACCTCATGGAGCTATCTGGAACACTCGCGTACTTGAACCTCGGCACCGGGCTCTCCGCCGGCCTTGTTGTCAACGGCGTGCCGCTCCGCGGGGCGCACGGCGTCACCGGCGAGATCGGCCACCTTCCGGTCGATCCGCTCGGCCGGCCCTGCCCGTGCGGGCAGCGCGGCTGCCTCGAGACCGTGGCCAGTGGTTCAGCGCTCAAGACCTTCTGGCCGGCCGGGGGCGACCACCCAGGCCGCGTGCTGCTCGGCGCGGTCGACGCCGGCGATCCCGACGCCACAGCCGCGTTCGAGAACCTCGTCCGCGGCGCGGCGAGCTGTGTCCGGCTCCTCGTGCTCGCGATGGATCCGCACACGGTGGTCATCGGCGGGGGGCTCCGGCTTCTCGGGCCACGACTCATCGACGGGATCCGCGCCACGCTCGAAGGGTGGGCCGCGGAGTCGCCCTTCCTCGCCGAGCTCGAGCTGAGTGGCAGAGTGCAGGTACTCGCCTCAGATTCGCCCGCTGCGGCCGTCGGCGCAGCCCTCGACTGAGTGAACAGAGGTTACGGTTCGCTATGGATCCAACAACGAAGACTTGCGCGTCTCGAAGCAGCCGCTAGCCTAAGGGTATGACCGATCTCAGACTCGAAGAACTCTCTGCTGCGACCATCGTCGCTGTGAACACGCTCGGTCTGAAGCCTGGCCAGGAGCAGTTCATCACCCCCGTTTCGTACGCAGCGGCTGCGGCGGTCACCCCCGCGCACACGGCGTGGCAGCGGGTGGTGCTCGATGGCGACGAGGTCGTCGGCTTCATCCACGGCAACTTCGACCCCGATGCTCCGCAGGAGGAATTCCGTGCAGCGCTGTGGCGCATCAATGTTGACGCGGACGCGCAGGGCGCCGGCGTCGGCACCTTCGCGGTTGGCGCGCTGATCGACGAGGCACGCACTCGCGGTGTGGATCGCCTCACTGTGCTGTGGGAGCGCGGCGAGGACGGCCCCGAAGAGTTCTTCCTGCATATTGGCTTCGTTCCGGTCGGGGAGACCCCGTACGGCGAAGTCATCGGCGCAATCACTCTGTAGCCGGGAGTGACAGGCTCCCCCACCCAGAGCTCACGCGGGGTTATCGCTTCGGTCGCATCGGCCGTAGCGTTCGCTGGTGTCTACTTTGTCACCCCGATGCTCGCTCCCGCGTCCGCCGAGGCCGTGTGGGGCATCCGCATCCTCCTCACGATCCCCATGATCGCGCTCGCGCTCGTGGCGGTTCGACAGTGGCACCTCGCGTCCGACATCGTCGTTCGCGTGCGCAAGCAGCCGCTGCTCGCGCTCGCCATCATCGCGTGTGGCCTGCTGGTGTCCGCTCAGCTCTGGGTGTTCAGCTGGGCGCCCATGAACGGGCGCGGCCTGCAGGTGGCGCTCGGCTATTTCCTGCTGCCCCTTGTGCTCATCGTGGTGGGGCGGGTGCTGTACAAAGACCAGCTCAAGTGGTGGCAATGGGCCGCAGCGGGCATCGCTGCCGTAGGCGTCGGCTTCGAACTCGTGCGCGTGGGCGGGGTGTCGTGGGAAACACTGCTTGTCGCGCTCGGGTACCCCGTCTACTTCGTGCTGCGCCGCGCCATCGGCACCGCGCACCTCGGAGGGATGTTCTGGGAGTTCGTCGCCGTCTCGGTGATCGCGGCATTCTTCCTCGGTCGGGAAGTCATCATCGGTGAGGCGACCGCAGCAAACCCTGCCCTCTGGTGGGCGGCCCCGCTGTTCGCGCTCTGGACCGGTGTCGCGCTCATGCTCTACCTCACGGCGTCGCGACTCCTCACGCTCAGCCTGTTCGGGCTACTGAGCTACCTGGAGCCGGCGCTGCTCGTCGTCGCCTCGCTCCTCAACGGCGAACGTATCGGCGCGGACGAGTGGCTCACCTACGGCACCATTTGGGCAGCGGTCGGGGTGATTCTCATCGGCGGTGTCGTGACCCTCATCCGTGAACGGCGACGCCCGGATCGCGCCCTCTAAGTCCGCGCCGGGAATAGCCGGTACGCCCTGCGCGATCCCGCCCCACCGCACAGATTTTCGCGTGTATGGTTCTCGCATGAGCGAAGTGACGGCCGAAGCCTGCGAGCATGAGACCCACGGGTACATTGGCCACAAGGACGACCTGCTGAAGCGGCTGCGCCGCGCAGAGGGCCAGGTCCGTGGCGTACACCGCATGGTGGAGGAAGACGCGTACTGCATCGACATCCTGACGCAGGTGTCTGCAGCAACAAAGGCGCTCGAGCGCGTGGCGCTCGCGCTCCTCGACGATCACCTGCGGCACTGTGTCGCCTCTGCTGCGGCAGACGGCGGCGAGGTCGCGGCAGAGAAGCTCGAGGAGGCCTCGGCCGCGATCGCGCGTCTGGTCCGCTAGTCGCGGGCGCGGCGCGTCCGCTGTCGCTGCCACGCCAAGAAACGTCAAGAGGCGCCCCGGTCCCCACCGTGGCGCCTCTTGACGTGTGTGCGCCGCGCGCGCGGCCGTGAGGCACGCGCACGCGGCAACCCCCGTGTGCTTGTAACGCGCTCTCCCCCGAGAGCGCTCACCGGCGCAAGCTGCATCTCGCGGCCCGGTGGTGCCTGCTCGAGGAGTGTTTCCAGACCGTCGAGCTGACTACTGATCACACTACCGACGCGAAGGCTCCAGACCGGTTCGTTGGGGCCCAATTCACCCCCCGTTTCACCCCGCTCTCGCTGCAGGCGAACGGAACCTAGATGAGCCCGCGGCGCTCTGCCTCCAGCACCGCAGAGCTCCGCTGGGACACTCCCAGCTTTCGGTAAACGGAGCGCAGCTGCGTCTTCAACGTGTTGAGCGAGATGAACTGCGCCGCCGCGATCTCCTCACGGCTCCGCCCGCTTGCGAGAAGCGCCAGCACCTCAAGTTCGCGTTCGGTGAGGTGACGCCCCGTGCCCGAGGTTGCCCGGGCAAACGGGGAGTTGTGCTTCGGGTCCGTTTTCGGCCACTCCGGCACCAGTTGCTCCGCGAGCGCCCGCACGGCCGGCTCGAACTGCTGCGCGTCGTCCATGCTGAACGTCCCGGGGAGGCGGACCACTCGCCGCAGCACCGCCTCGCACTCAGCACGCTGGTCGAGTCGCAGGTGTGTGGCGGCGAGGAGGGCGTGCCGCAGGACCGCGATGCGCCGCAGCCCCGTCTCCATCTCCGGCATGCGGAGCAGCTGCTGCTGGGCCTTGCGCGGCTGCCCCACTTTGAGGCTCACGAGGGCCTGACCGAGCTGGGCGCGAGGCAGCTCGGGATCCGCCGTGGCAATCAATCGCTCGGCCTCGTGCGCGTTGTCGCGCGCGAGCATGTTGCCGGCCTGTAAGAGCGCCACCATGCTGCCGGGGTAGCCGACACCCGGTGTTCGCGAGAGCGACATGCCTTCGAACATGTCGAGACGTCGCTGGGCCTCGGCCTCGTCACCCTGGGTAGTGAGAATCCGATTCGCGGTGATCGCGCCAAACGGCCACATCTCGCCCACCTGGCCGAGCGGAATCGAATCAAGGAGCGATCGGGCTACCGTGGGGTCCGGTTCCAGCAGGGCACTGGCGAGGGTCACGATCGCGTCGATGCCCGGCTCAAGCCAGCTCGTGGTGCGCGAGATCGAGACGGCCTGTGCGAGGTACCGTCGCGCAAGACTCGGGTCACCATCACAGGCTTCGATGAGCGCTGCTTTCGCGTACGCCTCTCGGAGCAGGCAGCGCAGCACCGGCGCTGGTGGGTGCATCCAGGCCTCCGTGAAGTGGCGCAGCGCCTGGGCAATATCTCCGGCGAGCATCGCCGTCGTGCCGAGCTGCACCGACAGGAAAAGATTCCAGCCACCACGGCGGTCGAACACCGCGTTGGGCTCGAGTCGGAGGGCCGCGATCTCCTCGCCGGCACGCACGGCATCGCACGTCTGCCCGCGGAGGCGGTGCTCAAACATGCGGGCGAAGGGCTCAGCCTCGGGCAGCACCTGATCACCCAGACGCGTAGCCGTGAGCGGCGTCTCAATCGGGGTTCCCATCAGGAAGGCGTACACCGCGCCGGCCACACTGCTGCGCGGCGCTCCACGTTGCATCAGCCCGCCGAGCAGGATCCGCAATCGGCTCGGCGTGGCCCCAAACCACACCTCGAGGGCGAACACGTCGAAGTACGCGAGCGCTTCTTCGACCGTCTCGCCCGCACACGCCACCTCAAACTCGCGGACCGCATCGGCGAGCTGCCGAAATCCGGGATTTTCGTGCACACCGACCCCTCACGATTGGACATTCATTCCCCATGCTCCAGCCTAGTTGTCCCAAGCTGAATGCACAGTTGAACCCCACAGCGACCGCGTAGAATGGGGGTGACACCAGGCCACACGGTAACGCGACTGGAAGGATCCCACGAATGGGAGAAACACCTCGTCCCCCCGCCCACACCGATGCCGCCGAGGAGGGCTTCGAGCTCGCGGCGCCTGGCCAGGTGGATGTCACCCCCGAGATCGATGAGATCGGGGAGCTTCTCGGCAAGGGCCGGCCAGCGAACAACAGCCCGGATGCCCCGTGGCGACAGGGCTACCCCTACGAGACGAAGATCACCCGCAAGGACTACGAGGAGCAGAAGCGTATTCTGCAGATCGAGCTCCTCAAACTGCAGGCGTGGGTGAAGGAGAGCGGAGAGCGCATTGTCATCCTCTTCGAGGGGCGCGACGCGGCGGGGAAGGGCGGCGCTATCAAGCGCTTCACCGAGCACCTGAACCCGCGTGGCGCGCGCGTGGTGGCACTCGAGATTCCCACCGAGCGCGAGCGCACCCAGTGGTACTTCCAGCGTTACGTGCAGCACCTGCCCGCCGCGGGCGAGATGGTGCTCTTCGACCGGTCCTGGTATAACCGCGCGGGTGTTGAGCGCGTGATGGGCTACTGCTCACCGCAGGAATACCTGGACTTCACGCGCGCCGCGCCAGAGTTCGAGCGCATGCTCGTCAACTCGGGCATCCACCTCATCAAGTTCTGGTTCTCCGTCGGGAAGGCCGAGCAGCACGAGCGCTTCATGTCGCGATCGCAAGACCCGGTGAAGCAGTGGAAGCTCTCCCCCACTGACCTTGCGAGCCTCGACAAGTGGGACGAGTACACAGCGGCGAAGCAGGCGATGTTTTTCTACACGGACACCCCTCAGACTCCGTGGACCGTCGTGAAGTCAAACGACAAGAAGCGCGCACGACTCGAGGCGATCCGCTGGGTACTCGCCCGCTTCGACTACCCGGGCAAGGACCATGCCGTAGTGGGCACTCCCGACCCGCAGCTCATCGGGCCGCCAGCCACGGTGTACGACGACGGTGAGACGCCGAACGGCGCCTTCCCGGTCGTACCTTCCTGATGCCCCGCTGAGACCACCGCTGCGGGGTGACTGGTTCCTCTTGCGCGGTCGAGCCGGGCGGGAGACGATGAGAGTATGACCATCGACACCAGCACCCCGCAGACCGTGTCCGAATTGCCAGCGCACTCCGCGGGCCCCGAGGAGATCGCGTTTGCGCTCTTCGCGGTGTTTCGGCTCAGTTCGTCGCACCCCGTGGTGCTCGACGGCCGCGATGTGCCCGCGATCGTGCAGGAACTCGAGGACGTCACTTCCTCACTCGCCGAGGAAGGTGTGATTGTACGCGGCTGGTACGACGTTAGTGGACTGCGCTCGGACGCAGACCTGATGGTACGCCTGCACGGTGCTGAGATCGAGGATCTGCAGTGGGCACTTCGCCAGCTGCGACGCTGTGCCCTGCTACGCCCGCTCATTCGCGCCTGGAGCGCGATTGGCGCGGAGTACCGAATCGACCCGGCAGAAGACGAGGCGCTCGGGTCCACGGGCTTCGATGCGCCCGCCGACTGGCTCGCCTGCGCAACGGCGGAGATCCCAGACGAGTCGCGCCTCGCACGGCTCGTCGATGACGAAGCGACGCTGCGGCTCTACGAGGCGACCGGCCTCTCAGAGGCCGATTGGATCGTCACCGCGGAGGCCGACGACCCGCTCAACGTCATTCGACTTGTGCGCCAGCTGAGCGAGAGCACCGCGGCGATCGCTGCGGTGCAGCCCCGCTACACCGGCCGCAGCATCGAGCCCGCAGAAATCGTCGAAGTCCTGCAGTAAACGCGCCGCGAGCCGCAGGGTCAGGGCAGGGGCGTCGACCGTGCGGCCGACACGGCTCGCTGCCTGGCACAGAGCCGGCGGAGGAGCGCGGCGATCCCGATCCCAATCCACGCTCCCACAGAGTTCGCAATCACGTCCGAGACCGTTGCGAAGCGCGCCGGGAGAAACCACAGCTGTGTGAGCTCAATTGCGATCGAGCACAGAGGAAGTAGCACGGCCGCGAGCCAGACCCTGCGGGCCGGGAGCAGCAGCCCCAGCGCGAGGCCCAGCGGCGCAAACATCGCGACATTCGCGAGAACCTCAAGCTGTGCATACCCAAACCATGCGGGCACGCCGAGGCCGTGCAGCGCGTCGAGCAGCTCTGCGATTCGACCCCGGCTGCCCTGATCGACCGGGTGTGGCCACATCGTGATCACAGCCACCGTCCCGCAGAGCAACACGAGACCGAGCACAAGCCAAAAGCGGCGTCGGTTTCGCACCGACGCCGCTTCGCGAGGCGTATCCCCCACCAGGTTTAGAGGCCTGAGTAAGCGTGCAGGCCCTTGAAGAACACGTTGACGATCGCGAAGTTGAAGATGACCGCGGTGTAGGCGATGATCGACAGCCACGCAGAGCGCGTGCCACGCCAGCCGCGCGTCGCACGGGCGTGAATAAAGCCGGCGTAGAGCACCCAGATCACGAAGGTCCAGACTTCCTTCGTGTCCCAACCCCAGTAGCGGCTCCAGGCAGCTTCGGCCCAGATCGACCCGGCGATAAGCGTGAAGGTCCAGAACACGAAGCCGATGATCGCCAGGCGGTACGACAGGTCCTCCAGGCGCACCGCGCCGGGGATGCTCCGCAGGAAGTTCATCGTGGGCTGCTCGCCCGCAGCGATCTTCGAGTCCCGTCGCGCCTGCAGCAGCTGCAGCACCGAAAGGCCGAAGGACAGCGTGAGGAATGCGACTGCGAGTACCGCCACGAGGATGTGGATGACCAGCCAGTACGAATCAAGGGCCGGCTGCAGCGGGACGATCGAGACGTAGAAGTTGACCTTCGTGATGCCCAGGAAGAGGACTGTGAGGCCGGTGACCAGAGTGCCCAGGAACCGCAGGTCGACAAAGAACTGCACGAGCAAGAAGATCAGCATGATTGCGCAGGTCGCAGTGAGCGCGAACTCGTACATGTTGGCCCACGGCACTCGCTCAGCACCGATGCCGCGGAGAATGGTCGCGCCGAGGTGCAGGATGAACCCGAGGACCGTCAACGAGAAGCCGATTCGCAGCGAGCGCGAGCGCGGCTGTTTCACCTCGGCCTTCACCGGAGCGGCCGCACGCGTCATCGTTGCAACAGCGCCGCTCGCCCCTGCGGCAGCTTGCACCGGGGTAGCCTCACGATCCGCAACCGATGCATCACCGCTTCGGTTGGCAAGGTCGACCGCGTAGAAGACAAACGCGATCGCGTACACGATCATCGCCGAATAAAGGGCGATCGTTGAGAAGGTTTCCAGCTCGCTCAGCACAGTTTCTCAGCGTACCGCCGCACGCCGCGAGATGCCTGGGAACTCACATCAGATCTACGTGCTAGAAGCGGGCACACACAGCTCTGCGCGCTACTTGGTTACTTCGATGTCAATCTGGATTGGCTCTTCGCCGCTCTGTTCGTTGGTGAGCGTGACGCGTGTCGTCCCCAGCGAAAGCGCGGTGACGCCGGGGTTGAACACCGCGCTGTCATCTCGATACCCCGCGGTGAATGCAGCAACGTCTGGATCTGAGACCGCGCCGCGGTAGCTCGCGACAGATTCGATCGACACGTCGATGTTCAGCACCTGACCGACCTGGAGCTTGATGAGGTGACCCTCGAGCTCGTTGAGACCAAGCGTGAGCGGCGCAACGATGTCACCGCCGATTGCTTCAGCATTTTCGCTGGTCCGCGCGGCGCCCTCGTCGATTCGTCCTCCCACGTTCCCGCTGCAGCCAACGATCCCCAAGAGAAGCGTTCCTGCAGCAATTGCCGAGCATGTCCGAGTCAGGTTTCGCATGCCTCCAGTCTGACACCCGGCTCCCAGGAGTGCACGCACAAAACGGGGCGTGGATTCTCGTGAATCCACGCCCCGTTTTGCTGATCAGGGCACTGAACTCAGCGCAAGCTCTGATCGCAGCTTCTCCTGGGGAGTGCCGCACAGACCCCGGCCAGCTGGGGGGGGTGAGGGCCGGCCGGGGCTTGCAGGCAGGAGAAGCCGCCAGGGATCTCGCTATCCCTGACGCGTGTCCTGACGTCGGCGCGCGATCAGCACACCACCGACGATCAGGAGAGCGAGTCCCGCGATCCAGAGCGGGGCCTGGTCTGCGGCACCAGTGACGGCAAGGCCGTCCTTCGGCTGGGCAGGCTTCGGCTGCTCGGGGTTCGGATTCTCGGGCTTGGGTTCCGGCTTGGGCTCGGGCTTCGGCTCAGGACCAGGGCCCACGGGGAGACATTCGACCTCGTCCAGCACAACCTCAAGCGATGCGGTGCCGTCCTCGTTGAGAGTCCAACCCTCAGCCTCTGTCAGCTTCGCGCCCGTGTCCGCAGTCGCAACCACAGTCACGGTCTTGCCCGCAGCGATCTCGCCCACGATCTCGTAGGAGACACCCTCGGTCGTTGCAACCGTCACGACTGGAGCCGACACGTTGCCCGACTCAACATCACACACTGCCTGCGTGACCTCAGGAGCCACCGGAGCAACCGGCGTCAACGGCTTCTCGCACGGCACATCCTCGAGCACGACCTCAAACGACGCAGTGTCATTCTCGTTGAGCGTCCAGCCTTCAGCCGCGGTCAGCGTGTTCCCACCGGCAGGAGTCGCGACCACGGTCACGGTCTTGCCCGCAGCGATCTCGCCCACGATCTCGTAAGAAACACCCTCGGTCGTCGCAACCGTCACGAGCGGCTTGGAAACCTCACCGGTCTCAACGCCACACACGGCCTGTGCAACCTCGGGGGCTACCGGAGCGACCGCGACCAGCGGGGTCTCACACGGCACATCCGCGAGCACGACCTCGAACGACGCAGTGCCATCCTCGTTCAGCACCCAACCCTCGGCAGCGATGAGCTTGTTGCCCGATGTGGCGGATGCAATCACGGTCACCGTGTTGCCAGCGCGGATTGCACCATCAGTGCGGTACTCCACGCCCTCGGTCTTGGCGAGTGTGATGCGGGGTTCGGTCGCAATGCCCGAGTCGACGTCGCACACTGCCTGCGTGATCTCAGGAGCAACCGGAGCAACCGGGGTCAACGGCTTCTCGCAGTCAACCTTGTCCAGCTTCACCTCGAACGATGCGGTGCCGTCCTCATTGAGAGTCCAACCCTCGGCCGCAGTCAGCTTCGCACCCGTGTCCGCGGTCGCAACCACGGTCACGGTCTTGCCCGCAGCGACCTCGCCCACGATCTCGTAAGAAACACCCTCGGTCGTCGCAACCGTCACGAGCGGCTTGGAAACCTCACCCGTGGTGGCGTCGCACACTGCCTGCGTAACCTCGGGAACCACCGGAGCAACCGGAGTCAACGGCTCCTCGCAAGGCACGTCCTCAAGAACAACCTTCATCGAAGCAGTGCCATCCTCATTGAGAGTCCAACCCTTGGCCGCCTCAAGCTTTGCGCCACCAGTCCCCGTCGCAACAACGGTCACCGTCTTCCCTGCGGCAATCTCGCCAACCACCTTGTAGGTGATTCCTGCCGTCTCCGCCAGAGCAATGATCGGATCCGTCACCTTGCCGGTCGTCGCCTCACAGAGAGCCTGCGTCACCGTGGGAGTGACCGGAGCGACCTTCACCGATGGAGTTACCGGAGGCTCACAGGTGATGTCCGGGTCCCCGATGAACGGGAAGTTGTGGAACTCACTGCCGCCATAATTCTGCGTCAAGTCACCTGCAACCCAGTAGCGACCATTTGCACCCGCCACTGCGACGACAGTCTTCGACCCTGCCGTCGGGACGATGACCGAACCGGGCACCTGAGCAGTTCCCTTGATGCTTACATCGGTTGCGTCGGGGAACGTCCACATCATGCGAGCGGCACGCTGGCCGAACGACTTCGAGGACATCGCAAGCGTCGCTCCGTTGACCGCCACGCCCTGGAGCGGCAACGTCGCCGTCGGTCCGCCCGTGATGTTCACCACGACAATGTCGGTTTCAGCGATTCCAACAAGGTTCAGCGTCAAGTTGCTCTTCGCGCTGATGACCTTTGCATCAATCGTGAACAGATGCCGAGTCGCGCCAGCCTGGCCCTTCAGTGTGACCTGGTCGCCTTCAAACTCAACAGTGCCCTCGGTACCAACCGAGTTGCGTTGAGCAACTTCCTTCAGCCACGCAAAATCGTTGTCCGCCCAGGCAGAAACCCCGTCGCCGAGCGCCTTCTGAGCGCCAACTCCAGACCGGACTTCGCCGCCGTCAATGACCTGCACGTGCTGCTTGTTCGAAAGGGTGCCGCCGACCACCATGTTGCCGGGTGCGGGAAGTCCGCCACCCTTGCCCCACTCGCCAGCGGTGATCGTTGCGATCTCAAGCTTGGGCCCCGCGATCGTCGCGTTGCCCCCAACCATGACAATGTCACTCCCAATCGTGGGAAGCAGGCCGGAGCCACCTCCTGCGGAGCCAAGGTTGTACAGCCCCGAACCAAAGTCCGCGTCTCCACGAACTGCGAGGCGCCCTTCAAGCTCGGCGCCCGCGGCGCGAGTGAACTTGCCACCCACGTATACAGAAATACCGTCATCCACGGGCTGGGGCTTGTGGTCCCCCTGGGGGCCAACAACGCCCACGCCACTGGTGGGCATACATACTGCGGCCGATGTTTTCGGCGCAGACGGCTGAGGCGCGGCTTGCGCTGACGCGGCCGGGAGGGTGATCCCGCTCGCCACGACGAGCGCGCCAAGCGCCGCCGTCAGTGTCTTGCGAATTGACAAAGTGGTGTCCTCATCAGTTTCGGTGGATAGAAACTGCGCCGGACGTCACGACAAGCCTGAAAAACGGCGCGCCAAATACAGCCCTTGGGCACCGGTGTGTGGCCGTCCCCCGACGGCCAATTTCCCCCTGTGTGCACCCCCGACACATTTAGTTCATCTTGCGAACTAATCCCACCATAGGCTCTTTTCGCTACGCCCGTAGATTTTTAATAGGCAATTCACCCCGCACTTCACCCCAAAAACACAGCTTCCGATTCGCGCCTCCCCCGAACGAGCGATACACGATACGCAGCTTCCGCTCGATACGATGAAAAGTAAGCCCAAACGGGCGTCGGAGAGGACACCCCCGCATGACTGACGCAGAGCTCTCCACGCTCCTCATCCCGCTCGCAGCCGTCATCGCCCCGCTATTGGCAGCTCTCGTGGCGCGCGTGCTCGTGGTCCCACTTGTGGTCTTCGAGATTGGTCTCGGCATGTTGCTCGGTCCGTCCGGACTCGGCTGGGTCTCTGATTCGCCGATACTCGATGCCCTCTCGCAGATCGGGCTCGCCGCACTCTTCTTTATGGCAGGCAACGAGATCAACCCGAGTTCGCTTCGTGGCACAGCCGGACGGAGCGCCCTCGGCTGGTGGGGACTCTCCGCGGTGCTCGCGCTGGGCGCCGGCTTCGCGCTCGGGCCGTCACCCGAAGCCGCGGTACTCATCGCTGTCGCGCTCACCGGCACCGCGCTCGGCACACTCATGCCTATCCTGCGCGATGCAGGACTCTCACGCACACCTCTGGGCAAGGCCATCATTAGAACCGGCACCGTCGGCGAGTTTGCTCCACTTGTCGCTGTCTCTGTATTTCTCAGCGGCCGCCAGCCACTCGCGGGAACGATTGTGCTGCTCGGCTTCGCACTCATCGCGGTACTCGCGTTCTGGCTTGCGCAGCGCGGCCCGCACGATTGGCTTCGCCGCATGGTGTCACTCACGCTGCACACGAGCGGGCAATTCGCCGTACGCTTCGTGCTGCTCATCCTCGCGGCACTCGTCGTGCTCGCACTCGCACTCGGGGTCGACTTCCTGCTGGGCGCATTCACCGCTGGCATGCTTGCGCGCGCAGTGCTCCAGGGCGGTGACCCCGAAGAACTCCGTGTCATCGAGGCGAAGCTCGACTCCGTCGCGTTCGGGTTCCTCGTGCCCGTGTTCTTTATCGCGACCGGAGTAACTTTCCCGCTCGCGTCACTCATTGCAGACCCTGCCGCACTCGCGCTCGTGCCCGTCTTCGCGCTCGCGATGCTCCTCGTGCGGGGAATCCCAGGATGGCTCGGCGCAGGACGGGACGCTCCAACCAGTGACCGACGAACTGCAGCCCTCTGCACAGCGACCACCTTGCCCCTCGTGATTGCGGTGACCGGGATCGGCACCACCCACGGGGTCCTCGAGGAATCGCTCGCTGCGGCGATGGTGGGGGCCGCGATGCTCACCGTGCTGCTGTTTCCGATGCTCGCGCTGCTCGGCCGACAGAAGGAACGCACGGTCCAGACAGCGCACTGACGCGCCGCTCCGCTATTCTTGGACATCATCCATGTTTTTGAAAGCGCAGCGTTGCGCACACGTGCCCGGGGAGCCACCATGCAGACATCAGACAAGCAGACGAGCACCAGCACCTCTGGCTGCCCCGTCGCCCACACGGGCGGCCGTCCGCTGAGCGCTGCCTCCGGTGGCACCGACACCGAAGACACTGGCTACTTCGGCCCCGGGAGCATCAGCTGGCGCCTCTTCTCAGACCCCTCGTCCAAGCTCGGCGGGCTTGCCGCGCTGCTCCTGCAATCACTGAACCCGCAGATGATGCGTGTGTTCGACGGCACGAGCGGCTACGCAACGGACGTCGAAGGTCGCGGCGAACGCACGGGCCGATACATCGACACGACCGTTTTCGGCGATCGCGCGCACGCTGACGCCGCGGGCGAGGCAGTCCAACGGCTCCACGCCGCAAGTGTGTGGACCGACCCGCGTACGGGAGAGGAACTCCGCGCCGACACACAGGAGTGGCTCGCCTGGACCCACAATTGCATTGTCTACGGCGTCTTGCGCGCCGCAGACGCGTTCGGCCCCTCGCTCACCGTGGCGGAGCAGGATCGCTTCGTCGTCGAGCAGCACGAGGCCGCACGCATCGTCGGCATCGAGGGCGATGAGTTCTTGCCTGGCAGCCGCGAGGCGCTCGACCGCTACATCGAGGACAACAAGAGCTGGATGGCACTCACCCTTCCCGCCGCCGAGATCACACGGGCAATGCGGAAACCCCAGCTCACCGGCAACCCCATCAAGGTCTGGGCGGGCCTCAACATCCAGGACGGCGTGCTCTCACTGCTTCCGGACTGGGCGCTGCTCTTGTTTGGGATCGAGGGGCGCCCGATGAATCTCCGCGCCGCCGCGCGCGTCACGCGCCGCATTATCTCGGGCGCTCGCTCGGGCCGCACGTCCGAGGACCTCATCACCGAGGTCACGGAACGTGTGCAGACGCATCCGTATCGAAAAGTTCGAGGCGCGAAGTAGAAGCCCCACAACGACAGCGGCCCCTCCCCGAATGCTCGGGGAGGGGCCGCTGTCGTTGTGGGGGTCGTGGCTAGTTGCCGCCCTGCTTGAGCGCCTGCAGTCGCTGGTCGACCTCGCTCAGCGCGCCGAGATCATCGAGCTCGTTGAACTGCGCATCGAGCGTGGAAGCAGCGAGCTCTGCCTGGCCGCGCACCATCGCTTCCTGACGCTTGACCTTCTCCTCGAAACGGCCAAGCTCGCTCGTGGGATCCAGCACGTCGAGGTTCTTCACCGCGTCCTGCACCTGCGACTGGGCGTCAGCCACCTTGCCGCGAGAGACGAGCTCGTCGCGCTTCGCCTGCAGCTGCACGAGCTTCTCGCGCATCGTCTGCAGACCAGTCTTCAGCTGCTCGACGACCTGCTGCTGCGCGGTGACGCTCGGCTCAGCGGTCTCCACCTCCTTCTCGAAGGAGATCTGCTTCGAGAGAGCCACGCGCGCGAGGTTGTCGAACTTGTCTGCACCCGCGGTATCACCGCTGGCGCGCAAAGTTTCCGCCTGCTTGGACGCCGCGGCGGCCTTGCTGCCCCACTCGGTGATCGCCTTCCGATCCTCCTCGAGGTCGGCCTCCATGAGACGCAGGTTGCCGATCGTCTGCGCGACCGAGCTTTCTGCATCGGCGATGCTGTTCTTGTAGTCGCGCTCCATCTGGTTGAGCATCTTCTCCGGGTCTTCCGCGGAGTCGAGGAGTGCGTTGATGTTTGCCTTGGCGAGCTGTGCGATACGGCCAAGGATGGACTGCTTTGCCATGTCGGCTTCCTTTCCTAGTGTTCCACCGAACCAGCTCGGAGGAGTGTGTTCACCGGCCTGGACGGCCGGATGAAGTCTTGTGCGCGAACCCCGCACTCAGCGGGTCGCTCAGAACCGGCCACCGCCACCGCGTCGACCACCGCCACCGGAGCCGCCGCCAATCGAACCGCCACCGTTCCAGCCACCGGTGAAGCCGCCGCTGGAACCGCTCCAGCCGCCGCCACCGCCTGATCCTCCACCGCTGAGGAGGCCGCCGAGGATGCCGCCCAACACCGCGCCGCCGAAGCTGCCGTTCGAGCCGCCGCCCCCACCGCCGTAGCCACCGCCGCCTCCCCAACCGGAGACATCGGCCGAGGCCAGCTGGTACGCGGCCCGCGCGTACTGGGTCGCCTGCTGGGCACTCTGGTACGAGCGCGCAGGATCCGCGGTGGCGTACTGCTCGGCGAGCTGCAGGTACCGCTTGGCCTCTGCAAGGCGTGTCCGCGCCTCGGCACCAATCGCGCCACGACGGGTCTCGATGAACTGCTCAGCCGCGAGGACCTCGCTGCGCGCAGGAACCAGCGCTTCGTCGCGCGCCGCCTCGGCACGCCGCTGCCGCTCGGCAGACTCTCGAGCCGCACCGATTGCGCCATCGATCTGCACGTTGACCTCGGCTGCCGCGGAAAGCGCACGCACCGGATCGCCGGCGACGTCCGCGGCGAGCACCGCCTCGACCTGCGCGGCGGCTGCGGCAAGCGCGCGCTGCTCACCTTCCGGCGCCGCTGGCATGAGCTGCGCAACCGTCTGCAAGTCTGCGCGGAGATCCGCGTGAGCCGCTTCCAGCTGGCGTGTGCTCTCAGCAAGCTCTGCCCCGATGGTGTTCGGGGAGTCGGCGAGGGTTCCCGCCTGCTCAAGCGCGGCCTCACCAGCACGCAGACTCACCGCGGCAGCGGCCGTTTTGCCCTCGCCGATCTCACGATCCGCGGCCGTGATGCATTCCCCAACAAATCGAAGCCGAGCCTCCGCCTCGGTGATGTTGCTCCGCAGGCCGGCAACGAGCGTCTCCGCGTAACGGGTGCTGAGCTCGCTCATCGCATTCCGGCCCGCGGCAAGTCGCGCCTCCACACCGGGCACTGCATCACGCAATTGGGTCAGCACCTCGGGCGCCCGCTGCTCGACCTCACGCAACCGCGAGAACGACTCAGTGTGCGCGTCGAGCGACTCCTTTGCGCCCGAGCAGCGCGCGATGAGCTCGCTGAGCCACTCACGCTGCTGCTGCGGCGTATCCGGGACGTCATCGTCCAACTGCTGGCGCAGTGTGAAGGCAGCCTGGAGCTGTGCGCGTGCTTCCTCGATCGCCTGCGCGAATGGCTCCGCGGCCTCGGCACCGAACTGCGCCTGCGCAAAGCCGAGCTCCTGCTCGCTTCCGCGCAGGTCGTCATCGACCCGCACCAGGAGCGCGCTCGCCTGCGCCTCGAGCTCCTCCAGGGTCGCTTGAGGCTCTTGCCCCTCCGCCTCCCGCTCACGCTTGCGCTTCCGCGACACCGCGACACCTGCCGCGACGCCACCCACAACAACGACGCCACCGATCACGGCGATCGCCACGCCAGTCCCGTTCGAGCTGGGGTTCAGCACGGTCTTGTCGATTCCGGTGAGTGTGTCGCCGACGACACCCGCCCAGTCGCTCTTCTTGAGCGCGGGGCGCACATAGTCCTCGGTCAGCTTGTCGTACTGCGCGTCCGAGATCAGGTCTTTTGCGGCGTTGAGATCGAACAGGCGATCCTCCACGGCAACGCTGAGCAGCACGCCATCGTCGCCCAAGAAGTTCTTCTGCGCAGTTGCGGAACCCCAGGCCACCGGGTCCTCTGGCGAATCGAACTCATCGACGTAGACCACGAAGAGCTGCACGCCATGCTCGGCAGCGAACGCCCGCACCTCGTCCTCCAGCTCATCAACCTGCGAACCGAGTACGCCCTTCGAGGTACCGTCCAACACGTACGCCCCAGCGAATGCGGGCGGTGCAGTCGCGACTGCTGCGGCTGGCGCGAACCAGACCAACGCGGCGAGCACTGCGACCCCCAGCACCGGTGCAATACGTTTCATTCCCGTTCCCCCGTCACGGTCGATGTGGACCGCGTCGTCCCTCATGTGCTGAGTCTATAAGTGGTCTCCGTGCGCCGCCAGAGTCAATGATGTGTGCGGGCCTAGGCTGATCTCGGGGCCCCGATCAGCGGGCGGAACGACCGATGTCCCGTCGCGAAGGAGGCACAATGGCGCGCAGCGCTCCCGGAGTGTTTGCAGAGACACGCGTTCTCTGCGCGGAGGCCTGGCGCCTCGTGCGACAGGGCGGCGCTCGCCTCGCAGGCCTGATCCTGCTCACACAGCTCGTGCTCCTGCTCATCGCGCTCCCCCTCATCAGCTGGGTGTTCCGAGAGGCCCTCCGCGCGAATGGCATGGTGGGGCTCGATCTTGGCAAGCTGTCACTCGGCCAAGGCTTCCCCCTCACGATGACGATGATCGCGATCATCGTGGCGGTGGCGTTCTGGGTGATTGCACTGCAATTCACCGCACTCGTGGTGCTGCTGCGCTGGCCCGGCCTCGGCGCGCGACAGTTTCTCCGTGAGATCGGCAGAGTCGCCCGACGACTTTTTCGCCCGGGATCGATCCCACTCATCGGCTATCTCTTCGTGCTCGTTCCGCTCACGGGGTTCGGCTTCACGTCTGTACTGACCCGGGGCATTGCGATCCCCTCGTTCGTCTCGGGGGAGCTCGCAAAGTCGCCCACGAGTGAGGCCGTGTTTGCTGCGGTGCTCCTGGTGCTCGCGTGGGTCAACATCCGCCTCGCGCTCACCGTGCCGGTGTTCGTGCTCACCTCATCCCGCAGGCCACTGCGCACGAGCTGGCGCCTCACGCGAGGACCGCGCGCCTGGCTTCCCATCGCGCTCGCTATCACGGTCGTCACGCTGGTTGCCGGTGCACTGGGTGTCGGTCTCTTGGTCACCGCGGTTGTGCCCACCGCGCTCGCTGACGCAGCCCTTCCCGCTGCGGCACCCCCAGTCGCGGCGATCTCGCTCGGGGCCGCCCAGGTCGTCGGGCTGCTCCTCAGCGGTTTCGCGACCGCCGCGGTTGCCGGTGTGCTCATCACCCGTGTGCGTCGGGCGGCCCAGGCCCACCCCGACCGGATCACACTCCTCTCGGCCCCACTCGCATCAGCGCCGCGCACCCGTCGTGGCCCACGCCTCGCCGTACTCCTCACCTCGCTCGGCCTGGCCGCCGTCCTCAGTGTTGCGGGCTGGGACACCCTCCACCGGCTGGCCGAGGCGCCGACCACGCTCGTTCTCGCCCACCGCGGGTTCTCAGATGGCGGGGTCGAAAACACGCTGAGCGGGCTCGACGCAGCAGCAACTGCCGGCGCAGACCTCGTCGAGATGGACGTCATGCAGACCGCCGACGGTCAGTTCGTCGCCATGCACGACGCGCAGCTGAGCCGCCTGGCAGGGCGTGACGTCGCGGTGAAGGATCTCACGCTGGCCGAGATCACGGCGATTTCGGTGCACGACCGGGCCGGGCACGAGGATCGGATCCCAAGCTTCGCAGAGTACGTCACGCACGCGGAGCAGATCGGAATGCCCCTGCTCATCGAGATCAAGCTCGGCGGGGCCGACACCGCCGATCACGTGGATCGTCTCGTGGCAGAGCTTGAATCGCTCGACGCGCTCGACAGCAACATCTACCACTCGCTCGATGCGGGGAGCGTCGAGCGGCTGAAGACGCTCCGCCCCGACCTCACCGTCGGCTACACCATGGCGTTTGCCGGCGGCGGGCTCCCCGACACAATTGCCGATTTCATCGTGGTTGAGCAGTGGACGGCGAGCGATGCGATGCAGCGCGCCGCGTGGGATGCCGGGCTCGGCTTCATGGTGTGGACGGTGAACGATGTTCCGGGAACGCGCGAGCACCTGCGCCGCGGCACCGACGGGATCATCACCGACCACCCCGATCAGGCGCTCGCTGCACGCACGGAGATGCAGGGCGAGACCGGCGTGTCCGACGTGCTGGTTGACGCGCTCGCGCGCTTCGTGACCGTGATGTAGCGAGAGACGCGCCCCGCGAGCGCTAGTTCTGGGCTGCGCGGCGGTTTGCGCGCCACGCCTTGAATGCCTTGATTGCTTCGATGAGGATCGGGATGCCCGGGATCAGCACGAGCACGATGATGAACACCTCGCTGTACTCGCGCACGAAGGGAATCTGTCCGAGGAAGTACCCGAGGAGCGTCACGCCGACACCCCAGAGCAGCGCGCCCACCGCGTTGTACACCACAAACTGGCGGTAGCGCATGTTGCCCACGCCAGCCGCCGCCGGAACGAAGGCGCGGAAGACCGGCAGGAAGCGCGCGATGATGATGGCCTTGGGGCCGTGCTTCTCGAAGAAGGTGTGAGTGCGTGCCACATTCTCGGGGTTGAAGAAGCGGCTCTTCTCCTTGCTGAAGATCGCTGGCCCGAGCTTTCGCCCGATCATGAATCCCATCTGATCGCCGGCGAAGGCAAACACGAAGAGCAGGCTGCAGGTGATCCAAATCGGCACGTCGATCACGCCGGTCGCCGAGAACAGGCCCACGGTGAAGAGCAGCGAGTCGCCCGGCAGGAACGCGAGCACGAGCACGCCGGTTTCCAGGAACACGAAGGCGCAGGCCAGGATGAGGGCCGCCCAGCCGCCCGCCTTCAGCAGCGTTTCGGGATCGAGCCAGTCGATCCCAAGAAGCGCCGGAACGGTGGCAGCGGTCAGTGCGGCTAGGGTCGAGGTCACGTGTGTCGGCTCTGCTCTCGTGTGGGATGCGCGGGGTGCGCGGCGCGCAACCGAACTTATTATGCCCCGGCCCGCTGGGGAGCGGCTGTCGATCCCCCGGTGGGTGCCCACTGCGGCGGGGTAGTGTGAGTGGCACTCATTGGCTTGCCCGGAGGGAGCACCGGATGAATCTCACACTCGCTCAGCAGTCACGCCGGCGACGCATCGCCGCCGCAGCCGCGTTCTCAGCGCTCGCCCTCACCCTTTCGGGGTGCGTGACCGTCAACGTGCCGCCCCGCGAGAGCGGCTCAGGCACCACCTCTCCGAGCGCGAGCGGCCCCCATGGGGACAGCGATTTCCCTGCGACCGGGATCCCGACCGAGGTGCGTTGGGCCACCGACTGGCTCGAGGGCTTTGCGTCCGAAGGAAACGGGGTGCGCGGCGAGATCGTGGCAATCGATCTCGACTTCGAGAACGACGAGTGGATCTGGGAGGTGACAAGTCGCTTCCCGAGCGGGGGCCCCACGAACACCACGCCAGAGCGTGGCTACGAGGCTGAGCTCGCAGCAGACTCGCTCACCGAGCTGCGCTCGCGCGAAGTCACGCTCGATTCTGAGGAGCAGGAGCCCCCCAAGATCGGCATTGCCGAGGCCGCTCGGATCTCCGGTGACACCTACCCGAGCCCCCGACTCATTTCGCTCTCTCTCGATCGGGATCACGGCTCGCTCGTGTGGGAGGCGACACTGCTCGACTCCGAGACGCTGGCCGAAACAGAGCTTGCGATCGACGCGACCACGGGCGAGATTCGCTCCCGCGAGACCGACTAGTTTCCCGTGAAACACTCCGGCCCGGTTCGACTCGCGCGGAGTCGGCCCGGGCCGGAGTGTCTGTGCCAGGAGCTACGCGGCGTCGCCTGCGCGCTCCGCCACCTCGACGACGTTCTTGAGGAGCAGCGCCCGGGTCATCGGCCCCACCCCACCGGGGTTCGGCGATACCCAGCCAGCAACCTCGGCGACGGCGGGATCAACGTCGCCGACCACGCGGCTCTTGCCGGTCTCGGGATCGACCTTGCGGGAGACGCCCACGTCGAGCACGATGGCGCCCGGCTTCACGTCCTCGGCGCGGACGATGCCCTCCACGCCTGCCGCGGCCACGATCACGTCGGCGCGGCGCAGCTCAGCAGACAGGTCCTTCGTGCCTGTGTGGGTGAGCGTCACCGTCGCATTGAACTCACGACGCGTCAGCAGCGGCCCAATCGGGCGCCCCACCGTCACGCCGCGACCAACCACGACCACGTGCTTGCCAGCCCACGACAGGCCGTTGCGCTCCACCAGCTCGATGACACCGCGCGGCGTGCAGGGCAGCGGCGAGGCGATCTCCGTGTTGGCGTTCAGCACGAGCCGGCCCAGGTTCATCGGATGGAGGCCGTCAGCGTCCTTCGCGGGGTCGATGCACTCGAGGATGCGATCCGTGTCGATGTGCTTCGGCAGCGGGAGCTGCACGATGTACCCCGTGCACGCGGGATCCGCGTTGAGTTCGGCAAGCACCGCTTCAAGCTCGTCCTGCGTGACCGACTCGGGCAGCTCGCGCTTGATCGACGCGATGCCCACCTCAGCGCAGTCACGGTGCTTCCCCGCGACGTACCACTGCGAACCGGGATCCTCACCCACGAGCACCGTCGCGAGGCCGGGCACCACGCCGCGCGCGGCGAGCGCCGCGACCCGCTCAGTGAGCTCAGCCTTAATGTCGGCTGCGGCCTGCGTGCCGTTCAGGCGCTGTGCGCCGGTGGACTCTGCCACCGGGCTCACCACTCCTCGAGGCCGGGGTACAGCGGGAAAGCCTCAGCGAGCGCCGTGACGCGCGCCTTCAGCGCCTCGATGTCGCCGGCCTGCTGCAGGGTCAGCGCGATGATGTCCGACACCTCAGCGAACTCAACATCACCGAAGCCGCGGGTGGCGAGCGCGGGCGTACCGATGCGCAGGCCGCTCGTGACCATCGGCGGGCGGGGGTCGAACGGCACCGAGTTGCGGTTCACCGTGATGCCCACCTCGTGGAGTGCATCCTCCGCCTGCTGGCCATCGAGCTTCGAGTTGCGGAGATCCGCGAGCACGAGGTGCACGTCGGTGCCACCCGTCAGCACGTCAACGCCAGCAGCCTTCGAGGCCTCGGTGGTGAGTGCGGAAGCGAGAAGCTTTGCGCCGGAGAGCGTGCGGACCTGACGGTCAGCGAACTCCTCGGTGGCGGCGAGCTTGAAGGCGGTGGCCTTCGCCGCAATCACGTGCATGAGGGGGCCGCCCTGGTGGCCGGGGAACACGTTCGAGTTGATCTTCTTGTAGAGATCCAGGTCGTTCGTGAGGATGAAGCCCGAGCGGGGGCCACCGATCGTCTTGTGCACGGTCGACGAAACGACGTGCGCGTGCGGCACCGGGTTGGGGTACAGGCCAGCAGCCACGAGGCCCGCGAAGTGCGCCATGTCGACCCAGAGGGTCGCGCCCACCTCGTCGGCGATCGCACGGAACGCCGCGAAGTCGAGCGTACGGGGGTACGCCGACCAGCCCGCGATAATGACCTTCGGCTTGACCTCGAGCGCCTTCGCGCGGACGACGTCCATGTCGATCAGGAACGTCTCGGGGTCGACGCCGTAGGAGGCAACGTTGTAGAGCTTGCCGGAGAAGTTGAGCTTCATGCCGTGCGTGAGGTGGCCGCCGTGCGCCAACTCAAGGCCGAGAATCGTATCGCCGGGCTCAGCGATTGCCGAGAGCACGGCGGCGTTTGCCGAGGCGCCGGAGTGGGGCTGCACGTTGGCGTACTGCGCGCCGAACAGGCTCTTGGCACGATCCCGAGCGAGATCCTCGGCGACGTCAACAAACTCGCAGCCACCGTAGTAGCGGCGGCCCGGGTAGCCCTCGGCGTACTTGTTGGTGAGCACCGAGCCCTGCGCCTCGAGCACCGCGCGCGGAACGAAGTTCTCGCTGGCGATCATCTCAAGGGTGCCGCGCTGGCGGCCGAGCTCGTTCTTCAGGACCTCAGCGATCTCGGGGTCGACGACCTCGAGCGGCTCGTTGAAGAAAGCTGACTGGGTGGACATAGTGCGCTCCTCAGTGTGTTCGCTCCGCGCAGGCGGAATCGGTATCGGAATCAAGACCCAGGCGAGCGGCCATTCCGTGAAGAGGTGTCGTTCCCCGATGGTGGACCATCTGTACGCCAGTCACGACCCGATCAGCATACCAGCGGGGCACATTCCCCAACCGGGAAGTTCCGCCCGGTTACGCAACCGTCAGCCGATCGTCATGAAGCGCGGCCACTCGGGAAGACTGGCTAGAATTGGCCGGATGAACACGATCGCTGCTGACACGCTCGACACCCAGTGGGTGCTCACCCTCTCTTGCATTGACGGACCCGGAATCGTCCATGCCATCAGCGGTGCGATCGTGGCGGCCGGTGGCAACATCGCCGAGAGCCAGCAGTTTGCCTCGGCCGATACGGGCCGCTTCTTCATGCGGCTGCAGGTTGAGGCCGTGGCGCAGCCCGACACGTTCGAGGATCGCTTCGCGAACGCCCTCGCACCCGTGACCGAGCGCTACCACATGACCTGGCGGCTCGACCGCGTGGGCCGCCCCGTGCGCACGCTCATTCTGGCCTCCACCGCGACGCACTGCGTCAACGACCTGCTGTACCGCCAGCGTGGCGGCCAGCTGCCCATTGAGGTGCCGCTGATCCTGTCGAACCACGAGACCGTGCGCGACATCGCCGAGTTCTACGACGTGCCGTTCGAGCACCGCGCAATCGCCTCGCCGGAGGATCGCGACGCATTCGAGGCACGCGTCCTCGCAGCGGTCGAGGAGCACGACATTGAGCTGGTGGTGCTTGCGCGCTACATGCAGATTCTGTCGCCGAGCCTGTGCGAAGCGCTCGAGGGCCGCGCGATCAACATTCACCACTCGTTCCTGCCCGGGTTCAAGGGTGCCAACCCCTACAAGCAGGCCCACCAGCGCGGGGTGAAGCTCATCGGCGCGACGGCTCACTTCGTGACGACGGATCTCGACGAGGGCCCGATCATCGAGCAGGATGTCGTGCGCGTCGATCACTCATACTCACCGCGCGAACTCGTGCAGCTCGGCCAGGACGAGGAGGCGCGCGTGCTTCGCCGCGCCGTGGGCTGGTTCGCCGAGAACCGTATCCTCGCGGACGGCGCCCGCACGATCATCTTCCGCTAGGCGGCGCGCTCCCGCATCACCGCGGCCCAGAAAACAGTACTGCCCCGAGGCGTGAGGCCCCGGGGCAGTACTGTATGCGGCGCAAGCTAGAGCTGTTCGCGGTGCCGCTCGCGCAGCTCTTCGACGGCCCGGTCAAGCGCGGGATCGTCACCGCGAGCCAGGCCGGCGTACTGCAGCACGACACCGTCCTCATCCTGCAGGGCTTTCACCCACATCCGGCGGCGAGGCACGAAGAGCGACCACATGAGACCGCCCAGGCCGGCAAGCGCGAAGATCAGGATCCAAATCTGTGCGGGGTTCTGCATGACGTCAAACGCCGCATATCGAGGCGCTTTCTCGAAGCTGATCGTTCCCATGCCGTTCGGCAGGTCGACCGTCTCACCCGGCGTGAGCGACAGCGACTTCTTGTCAACCGCACGGCCCGTGAGCTGCTCCATGTCGCTCGTGTCGAGCACGTAGACCGACTGCGGCACGGCTCCGTCAATGCCGAGATTGCCCGTGAACACATCGAGCGTGAGCACGGGGTTCTCAAGGTCCGGGTAGTTCGAGGTGAACGCGCCGGTGTCGAGCTCCGCCTGCGTCGGGTAGAAGAAGCCGCGAAGGCCGAGCTGCGTCGCCTCGCCATCCTCCGTCGAGATACCGAAGGGCACCTTCACCACGCCGAGCGAGGTCATGTTCGTGTCCTGCGGAATGAACGGCATCGACTCGCGGTACACCACCTCGCCCTCCGCGTTCTTGATCGTGATGAGCGGCGCGTAGCCGTTCGAGATCAGGTAGATGGGCGAGCCATGCACGCGGAGCGGGTGGTTCACACGAATCGTGTGCTCCTCCTCCGACTTTCCGTCGGCGCTGATCAGCGTCATGTCAGCGATGTAGTCCTTGACCTGACCCAGGGCGTCGATGTTGCCGTCCTCGGGGGTCATGTAGCTCACGTCGAGCGAGTTCAGTCGCAGGCTGAACGGCTCCAGGCTGCCCGTATCGAATGCCTGTCCCGAGTTCACGGTGTCGTAGTCGATGAGCTGGTTGACCATCGTCTCACCCTCGATGAGCACCTTCTGGCCGTTGAACGTGAGTGCCGCGCCGACGCCCACGCTGATGAGCACGCCGAGCATCGCGACGTGGAACAGGAGGTTGCCGGTCTCGCGCAGGTAGCCGCGCTCGGCGGACACCGACACCTCGGTAACGCCACGACGCGTCACCTCCTGCGTCTCCACGCGGTAGCCCTGCTTCTTGAGCATGCCAGCGGCCACCTCGACGGCACGCTCACCAAACTCGGCACGCTCCTCGGGGCTCGCGTCGGGGTTCGAGACACGCACCTCTGAAAAGCCGGCCATGCGGTTCAGCCGCGCGGGGGTCTTGGGCGGCGTGCCGCGCCAGGCCTTCCAGTGGTGCGCGAGGCGGGGCAGCACACACCCGATCAGCGAGATGAACAGCAGCAGGTAGATCGCAGAGAACCAGACCGAGCTGTACACGTCGAACGCCTGAATCGGGAAGGCGTCGAGGACCTTGAACAGCGTCGGGTGATCCTGCTGGTACTGCACCACGCCGTTGGGGTCGGCAGAGCGCTGCGGCACGAGCGATCCGGGGATCGCTGCAACCGCGAGCAGCAGGAGCAGGATCAGGGCCACCCGCATGCTGGTGAGCTGGCGCCAGAACCAGCGACCCCAGCCTTTGAGGCCGAGCTCGGGGGATTCCGCGCGCAGCGAGCCGCCAGCGCCGGTGCCGTCATCGTAATCAGAGGGGCGTGACATACCCGTCAATCACCGCCTGCAGTGCAAACATCATCTTGCTCCAGAGCCCGGTCACCATGAGGAGACCGATGAGGATCAGCAAACCGCCGCCGATCAGGTTCACGGTACGAATGTGCCGCTTGAAAAAGGTCATCGTTTGAGTCATCCAGCCGAAGCCAAACGCGGCAAGCACGAACGGCAGGCCGAGGCCGAGGCAGTACATGAGCGCCAGCACCACGGAGCGCGCCACGGATCCCTGCTGGAGGCTGAGCCCCATGATGACGGTGAGCGTCGGGCCCATGCAGGGCGTCCAACCGATCGCGAAAACCGCGCCCAGCACCGGCGCCCCTGCCAGGCCGAGCTTGGGCTTGAGCTTGAGTTTGCGCGTGTTCTGCGCGCGCGAGAACAAGCCCATAAACACGAGGCCCATGACGATCACGAACACGCCCATGACGCGCGTGATCACGGGTTCCCACTCCATCAGCCAGATGCCCACGGAGCCGGCGGCCGCAAGGAAGGTGACGAGCACTGCCGTAAAGCCTGCGACGAAAAGCACCGAGCCGAGCACCAGGCGGCGGCGGTTCGGTGCTTCCCCGGGAGCAGCACCCGCGCTCGCGCTCGCGTACGCGAGGTAGCCGGGCACGAGCGGCAGAATGCACGGCGACAGGAAGGAGACGAGCCCCGCGGCGATCGCAATCAGCGATGCGACGAGCAACTGCCCGTCCGCCACGATCTCAAAGATGCCCACGCGCGGCTACTGCTTGCTGCTCGGGGCGCTCGTGCGGTCCCCCGACTCGGCAGAAGCGGGCGCATCTGTGGCGTCCTGCTCACCCTCGGCGAGGGTCTCCTCGATGAGGGTGCGCAGCTGCGACTCCCCCGCAAGCATGCCGAGCACGCGGTGCGCCACGCGCCCCTCGCGGTCGAGGATCAGCGTGGTCGGCACAGCGTTCAGCGGCACCTGGCCGGCGAACGCGCGCTGCACGGAACGACCGCCCGGCATGTCCATAATCGAGGGGTACTCGACACCGAATTCCTTGGCGAACTGCTGGGCCTGTGCGGCCTGATCGCGCGTGTTGACACCGATGAACTCGACGCCCTTCGGCGAGAACTCGTCGTACGCGGCGACCAGGTCCGGCGCCTCTGCACGGCACGGGGGGCACCCCGCGTACCAGAAGTTCACCACGGTAACCTGGCCCGCGATGTCGGCTGAGCTCAGCTCCTCGCCGTGCTCCGTCTCGCCCGAGAACTCAACCGGATCGGTGCGCTCACTCGGCGCGAAGCTCGCGGAGGTGCCGTCGCCGGAGACGTAGCCTTTGTCGCTGCCTTCCTGCCACTGCTTCGAGAGGTCGCTGCCTCCCCCGCTGCTGCAAGCGGACAGCGCGAGCGCGGCGCTCAGGGCGAGGGCCGCGACGGCCCAGGTCTTTCGGCGGATCATACGGCCCCCACATCTACGGCGTCGTCCAGCAGCCCAGCGGCGGGCGTGCGGTAGTCGACCTCGAACCAGCGCTCACCGCGCTTCTCAAAACTCGTGATGCTCGACAGCTCGCAGCGTCGCGAGGCCGGGTTATGGAAGAGAGGCTTGCCTGCAATATCGAGGTGCGCCATCCAAATGGGTGACTGGTGCGACACCATCACGATGTCGCCCCCGCGGGTGCTGGCCCAGGCATCGTCCATCGCCTGCCGCACGCGCGCGGCCACCTGGCGGTAGGGTTCGCCCCAGCTCGGCCGGAAGGGATTCCAGAACTTGTGCCAGTAGCGCGGCTGCTTGAACGCGGCGTCGGGGCCGGAGTTCACCTTGCCCTCGAAGAAGTTGGTGGGCTCGATGATGCCCTCTTCGGTGACAATCTCGAGACCGAAGGTGCTCGCGATCGGTCGCGCCGACTGCTGTGCGCGCTCGAGCGGCGACGCGTAGAGTTTCGCGATCGCGCGGTCGCTGCCCGCGAGTTCGAGCGCGGCGGCCTCCGCCATACGGTGTCCGCGCTCTGAGAGGCGGAATCCGGGGATACGCCCGTACAGCACCAGATCGGGGTTATGGACCTCGCCATGGCGCACCAAATGCAGCAGTTTGTCGCTCACGCAGACCATTGTACGTTCGGCTCACCTGAGAATCCCGGGAGCATACCCCCTCCGGGTGTGCCCCCGGGATCCGGGTTCGATTCGCCGCTTTTCGATCGGGATCGCGCTACGCCACACCCGCGAAGCCGCCAAAACGCGAGCGCGCATAGATGAGCGGCCGGTCTACCCCGCCGAGCAGGCCATAGGTGAGGACATCCGCGAGCACAATTCGGTGGTCGCCCCCGTCGAACTCCTCGCGAATCGCGCACTCAAGCCAGGCCGACCCGCCAGCGATCACCGGATGCCCGCGCGTGGGCGTGCGGACGGTGGGGGTGCCGCCGAGCTTGTCGCGCACTCCGGGGCGTGCAAGCCGGCGTGCGATGGGTCCCTGACCCGCGCCGAGCACCGTCGCGGCGAACGAGCCGCTCGCCGCGATGCGAGGCCAGCTGCTCGAGCCGGTGCCGACAGTGAGCAGCACGCGCGGCGGCGCGACTGACAGCGAGACAAACGACTGCACGGTGAGTGCCGCGGCGGGCTCCCCCGCCGCCCCGCGCGCGGCGAGCGCCACCACGCCCGTGGGGAACGCGCCAAGCACCCCGCGCGCCGCGGACTCATCCGCGAGCGGCGCCTCGACGAGTGGCACGAGGGGGTAGGCGTAAGTGAACAGATCGAGCTGGTGCTCGCCCCCGATCCACAGCCCGTCCCGCTCAGGCCGACGCTCGTAGCCGAGCGTTTCGTAGAGGCGGTGCGCACCGCGCATCGCGGGGCCGGTCTTCAGCACCACCGCGCTGAATCCCTCCCCCGCGGCACGCGCGGCGACGTCGCGCATGAGGGCGGCACCAACACCCCGCCGACGCGCGGCGGGCGACACCCCGAGGAGGCGGAGGTCGAGCTCGTCGGCGGCGATGTCCTCGTGCAGGGAGGGCCCGCCCGGGCGGCGGGTCGTCACGCTGCCGAGCAACTGCCCATCGCTGTCCTCGGCCACCCACACGTCGTAGTCGCGAGCGCGCACGGCCGCGGCGCGGAAGGGATCGCTCCCGCCACTTGTCTCGCCGTAGTCGTGCGCGTACGCCGCTCCGATCAGCGCGTCAACCGCGGCGAACTCCTCGCGCCGCGCCTGGCGCACCGCGATGCTCACGCTGTCTCCCGTTCGGTCGCGGGCTGCCACCCGAGCGATGGCCCAATGCTCGTGGCGAGCTCGTGGAGGATGTGCTTCCAGTCCGCCAGCTCAAATTCGAACGGCAGCTCGAAGAGGTAGTCGTCCGCGGCCTGGAACGCGGGGTCGGTGCGAATAAACTCGACAATTTCGTCACGCGAGCCGAGCACGTCGCGGGCAATGATCGTCTTCCCGCCGTGCACCTGCTCGGTGCGCGGGGTGCGGGCCTCCGCGTAGGCACGGTACTTCGCCGCCTGCTCCGGCGTAGCCCCATCCGTCGGCACGATCACGCGCGCCACCGTCGCGCGCGCGGCCTCGCCGGCAGGGTGCGCGGCACGGAACGCGTCGATCTGCGCGCGCTGCACTCGCCCAAAGTTCGTGTCGCCATCCGCCGTGGTGCTGATGTTACTCACCAGCCAGTTCAGCCCGGCGCGGCCGGTCCACTCCGCTGAGCGCAGCGAGCCGCCGCCGTACCAGAGCCGCTCGGAGAGCCCCGCACTGTGCGGCTCGACCCGCTCCGAGTCGAAGTCCCCGCCAATACCGTTGTAGGGCGGCACCTCGCGCACCCGATCCCCCGCAAGGAATCGACGCAACCGCTCAATCCGCTCGTAGGAGTAATCTTCGTCGCGCCAGCCCGCGTCGTGCACGAGGTCGTTCACGTCGTCGGCGTACCCCGGCGGGTGCACGCTCACACCGGTGAGCACCCGGCCTCCCGACAGCGCGTCCGCGGTGCCAAGGTCCTCGGCCAGGCGGAACGGATTCTCATGGCCGACCGGGATCACCGCCGTGCCGAGCCCGATGCGCTCCGTCTGCTGCGCGACCGCACCGAAGAACACTGCGGGCGAGGGCAGCCCGTGCTGCAGGTGCCGCGTGCGCACCCAGCCGCTGTCGAGACCGAGCTCCTCCGCGTAGCGGAACAGCTCGACGCCATCGCGCAGCCCGCGGCCCGGGTCGGCGCTGTCGAAGGGAACGAGGTGGATGAAGCCGAGGCTCTTGAGGGGCCGCGGCGCGGGAGTGGTGGTCATGAGGTATCTCCTGGATGATCAAATCTGGTATTCGGGGCCGCCGCGGGCCAGGTGGTACTCGCGGAGGAAGGCGCGGGCGCGCGTGCTCGCGTCCGGGCCGAAGAACGCGTCCGGGGTGGCGTCATCGACGATGCGGCCACCCTCTAAGAACACGACGCGATCGGCGATCTGTCTCACAAAGTGCATCTCGTGCGACACGAGCGCCATGGTTTGCCCGGCGGCCGCGATCTCGCGGATCGTCTGCAGCACTTCGCCCACCAGCTCGGGATCGAGCGCGCTCGTGGGCTCGTCGAGCAGCAGCACGCGCGGCTCCATGGCCAGCGCCCGCGCGATGCCGACGCGCTGCTGCTGGCCGCCCGAGAGTTGGGCGGGGTAGTGCCCGGCGTGTGCGGCGAGGCCGACGCGATCGAGGTGCGCGGCGGCGGCGGCTTCGGCCTCGCGGCGCGGCAGGCCGCGGACGACACGGAGCCCCTCGGCCACGTTCTCGAGCGCCGTTTTGCGGGCGAACAGCTGGAACTGCTGAAAGACCATCGCGGTATTGCGACGGAGTCGCAGCACCTCGGCGCGGCCCGCTGATGCCGCGTTCACGGTCACCTCATCGACCGTCACCGTTCCGGCATCGGGCCGTTCGAGCAGGTCGAAGCAGCGGAGCAGAGTCGACTTTCCCGCGCCAGACGGCCCCACGATGGCGGTCACCCCACCCTCGGCGAGCTCGAGATCGAGGCCATCGAGAATCACGCGTTCGCCATACGCCTTGCGGATGCCGTGCACGCCGATCATGCGAGCACCCCGGCCGCGGTATGGGCGCCCGGCGCGGTCGCGCCAGTCGGCGTCGACCCGACGGCTGCTCCACGTGACCGCCCGCGAACGGGACGCGGGCGTTCCATCCAGCGCTCGATCCAGCGCGCGCCCTGCTCGATCAGCACCGTGAGCGCCCAGTAGATGATCGCGGTAGCAAGGTAGGCCTCGAAGAACCGGTAGTCGCGTCCGCCGAGAATCTTCGCGTAGGCGGTGATCTCAACGATCGACACGACGAACGCGAGGGACGATTGCTTGAGCATGCCGATGAAGTGGTTCACGAGGGTGGGAAACGCGACAACCGCGGCGTTGGGCACGGTCACCCGCGTGAGGGTCTGCCACGACGTCATCCCCAGCGCGTGCGCGGCCTCGATCTCGCGCTTGTCCACCGACAGCAGAGCCGCGCGAATCGTTTCCGAGCTGTACGCCGCTTCGGTCAGAGCAAACGTGAACGCGGCAACGACAAAGGGCGAGAGCGCCATCGCGTCCCAGTTCGTCCCGAACGCGTGGTTGATGTAGAGGATTGCGATCGGCACTGCGTTGACGTTCAGCAGCAATTGCACAAGCGGCGGGGTACCGCGCAGGTATGAGACCAGCACGGCACAGATCTGGCTCAGCACCGGCACGCGCGCCAATTTAATGAGTGCAAGGCCGAGCCCCAGCAGCGTACCGATCACCGTCGCGACCACGCTGAGCGCGAGGGTCACCGGGATGTACGGCAGCAGATCGAGCACGTACTTCCCGATCGCGGGGAAATCGATGATGGTGTCCACGGTGGTAACGGTTTCCGCCCTACTCGCTCTCGGCGAGCGCGGTCTTCGGCGACACGTCGAGGCCGTCGAAGAACTCGGTGCTGAGCTTCGTCAGTGTGCCGTCTGCAGCGAGCTCGCGCAGCGCGCCGTTCAGCTCTTCCACCACGTGATCCACGTTGGGGGTCTGCTTCGAGATCGCGTAGGCGGAGAAGAGGTTGGTGCCATACTCCTCAACGAGCTTCTCGCCGTCGAGCTGCGAGAAGTCGACGTCCACGCCCTTCGCGTACCCGTCGTACACGACCTTGTCGCTGAACACGAAGTCCGCGCCGCCCGTCGCGACCTTCTTGTACTGGGACTGCAGATCGAGCTCGGTGTACTCGATCTCGATCTTCTTGTCGGGGTGCGCTTCGTTGTAGGCCTCCAGAATCTTCGTGAAATTGAGGCCGGGTTCCCCGAAGGTGCGCTTGCCTGCGAGCTCGTCGAGGGTCGTCGCCCCCGCGAGCGGAGACCCCTTCGCGAAAGCGACACCGAACTGCGCCTCAATGTACGGATCCGAGAAGTCGTACTTCTCGCGGCGCTCCTCCGTGGCGGAGAGGTTGTTGGCCACGATGTTGAAGCGGCCGGAGTCGAGGCCGGCGAAGAGTGCGGGGAACTCGGCAACCTGGAACTCGAACTCGAGATCGGGCAGCTTCTCGTCAACGAGCTTGAGGATCTCGATGTCGTATCCCGTCAGCTCGTCGTTCTCGTCCAGAAAGGTGAACGGCCGCGGCGAGCCGCCCGTGGCAACGAGCAGCTTCTGCGGCCCCGCCTCCGCGTCGGCCCCTGACCCCGAGCCGCCCGCGGAAGCCGCGGGAGCGCAGCCGCTCGCGCCCAGCGCCACAGTGGCGAGCGCGGCGGCGAGAAGTGTGGTGCGAGCAAAGCGGGTCATGGGAGTGTCCTTTCGAAGGCCCCGTGCAAAGATCCGGGGGACGAGGGACAGCGTAGGAACGATCCACCCATTCACCAAAGTGATGTGACACATTGTTTCAACTTATTGATTACTCGTCGTCCTCCACGCGCAGTGCAGGCCCCCACACGCGAGTAGACTGTGGGGGTGACTGAGCGTGTATTGATTAAGGACCTGCCCGCCCTTGAGGGCGGCACCGTGCGCGTATCCGGCTGGGTGGAAAAGGTGCGCGATCAGCGCTACGTCCAGTTCGTGGTGCTGCGCGACGAGTCGGGCGCAGTGCAGCTCGTGAACGGCGGCGTACTGCGCGAGCCGGATCCCGAGAACCCTCGCTCGGACATCCTGGTGCCCCGCACCACCACCATTTCTGAGCTGACCCACGGCACCTTCGTGACCGTTGAGGGTGAGCTGCAGCACAACGAGCGCGTGAAGCTCGGCGGCGTGGAGATCCAGATCGAAACGATCGAGGTTCTCACGAAGGCGCTGCCCGACAACCCCGTCGCCGGCGACTCGGGCATCGACGTCCGCCTCGACTGGCGCTTCCTCGACCTCCGCCGCCCCGAGCAGAACCTCGTGTTCCGCATCCAGACCACCTTCCTGCACGCGCTGCGGAACGTGTGGGTGGATCGCGGCTTCATCGAGATCCAGACGCCGAAGCTCATGGCCTCGGCCTCGGAATCGCGTGCTGAGCTGTTCGAGGTCGAGTACTTCGAGGGCAAGGCGTTCCTCGCGCAGAGCCCCCAGTTCTTCAAGCAGATGGCGCAGGCCGCGGGCTTCGGCGGCATCTTCGAGGTCGGCCCTGCGTTCCGCGCTGATCCCTCGTTCACGTCGCGCCACGCGACTGAGTTCACCTCGATCGACACCGAGCTCAGCTGGATCGACTCGCACGTCGACGTGATGGAGCTGCACGAGGAGCTCATCGTCGCTGGCCTCACCGCGGTCAAGGAGAAGCACGGCGAGGAGATCCAGAAGCTCTTCGGCATCGACCTCACCGTGCCGGCGCGCCCGTTCCCGCGCGTGCCCCTCGCCGAGGCGAAGGAGATCGTCAAGGCTCGCGGCTACGAGGTGCCCCGCACCGACGCCGACATGGACCCCGAGGGCGAGCGCCAGATCGCCGCGTGGGCCAAGGAGGAGCACGGCAGCGACTTCGTTTTCCTCACGGACTACGACGCATCGATTCGCCCGTTCTACCACATGCGGCACGAGGATGACTCGAACCTCACGAAGAGCTACGACCTCATCTACCGCGGCACCGAGATTTCGACGGGCGCGCAGCGCGAGCACCGCATCGAGGTACTCGAAGCGCAGGCGATCGAGAAGGGCATGGACCCGAAGGAGCTCGAGTTCTACCTCGATTTCTTCCGCTACGGCGTGCCCCCGCACGGCGGCTTCGGCATGGGCCTCAACCGCGTGCTTATGCTGATGCTTGAGCAGTCGTCGATCCGCGAGGTCACCTACCTGTTCCGCGGCCCGAACCGTCTGCTCCCCTAAGTTCAGGCCTCACGCACGTGTGCCCCGCCGCCCACTCGGGTTGCGGGGCACACGTGCGTTTACGGGCTCGGAGGCACGGTGCTCCAGTTACAGTCAGCGTTTGTCCCCGCGATACCACTCGTTCCCGTCGCGACCAGCCACGCAGACTTCCAGCCGCCGGGCCCCGTCAGCCTCACTGCGACTGATGCGCCGCCACCGAGCAAACCACCCAGCAGCCCGAGATTGAACTCGGTCTTCGCCGCTGAAGTGGTCCCCGAGACGGTCACGCTTCCCAGCAGCGCCGAGGTCAACGGAGTGAGTCCCCCCTGTGCGAGATAGCCGTACTCTGCACTTGCCATCGTGTACCCCGTCGCTCCGGCGGGAACCCGCCACTCGACCGTGATCTTTGGCGTCGCTCCCAGCAAGCCAGGGTTGAAGGAACACTTGGGGGTGAGCTGCTGCGGGGTGGGCACGGTCATCGCGGAGAAGGACGCGGTGGCGTTTTCCGCATCCGCCCAGCTCGCATCGGTGATCGACGGCGGGGCTCCGCACGCGGACACGACCGCCGCGCCGAGCACACACGCCACCACCAGCTGAGCGCGCCGTGCACCACGAGCTTTTCTCGCCTGCATCATCTCGACCACCGTCCGCGCACTACTGAGGCAATGCCCGCGCAACCGAGCCCGCCCGCGACGGCGACCACAGCGAGCCCCCACGCGGCCGGCATACCCGTCACGGGCAGCACCGGGGGCGTCGGTGTTGCCCAGGCGCCGCCTTCCCCCGGTCCGATCTCCGCGCGCTCTCCGTGCCCTACCGCCCGAAAGGTGACGCCCACCTGCCCCAATCCCCCGGCCGGGATTTCACCCGTGACGAGATACCAGCATTCCTCGACGCCAGTGAGCACCCCCAGCTCGATCGGTTCGCCTGACACATCGAGCGCGCCCGGGGCAAGAACCACACGCTCCGCGTCGGCGCAAACACGCCCCTCCCAGGGCACCGCGCATGAGCGCACCGCGACGACAAGCCCGAGCTCGGGGTCGCCCGTGGCGATCAGCGCAACATCAATGTCCCCGGCGCTGGCGGAGTCAAAAGCAACCCCGACCTGCCAGTCAACGGGAACGCCCGGGCGCATGGCGCGCATTGCTGCGGGGTTCCCCACCGCGGTCAGCCTGAGGCGCTTCCCCGTGACCGTTTCCACCCGTTCGCCATCAGCACCGCGAGCCTCGGCATGCTGGGGCGTCGCGGCCGCAGCCCGTTCGGCGGGCTGCGCGATCCCCCATCCAGCGCCCAGACACACTGCGGCGAGCGCCGCGACTCCCGCAGTGTGTCGCCCTCGTCGCGCCGCCGGGCCGGCTCGACGTTCAGGATGAGGCTCCGAGCCCCCGGGCCCGCGCGGAGCTCGCGGCCAGAACGCCCACGTGACGAGGGTCGCAGCCGCAATCGTGAGCGCACCGAGCACAGCGGGGTGCGAGAACCACACGACCACGCGGGCAAGTCCCGGCACGGCACCCATCACGACGCGCACCTGGGTGACGTCATACGGAGAAGGGTCATCGACATCGTTCGCGTCCCCGCGCATGGTGATGGTGCGACTCGGCCCCTCCCCGGACACCGATGTCACCCGATGCGTGACGGGCAGCATTCCGGCCCGATCAACGGTCACCACATCGCCTACGTGAATCGCATCCGCAGGAATCTGCCGCACGATGGCCAGCGACCCGGCAGGAATCGACGGCGACATCGACCCCGTTTTGAACATGATGATCGAGATGCCGAAGAACCCGGAGAGCGCGACGAGCACAATGCAGACAATGCCGCCCACAGCCGCGATGTTGAGCAGCACGTCCCCGATCACCGCGCCAGCACGGACCCCACGTTCTCGCGTCACGCATCTCCCTTCGTCGTCTGCTGCTAGGAGTTTGAGGTCCCGGTGAACGTCCACGTTGCTGAAGCGTTCAGACCCTGGGCCGCGTTCGCTGTGCCCGCGGGAAGCGTGACCGCGAAGCAGTAGCTCACGGGAGTTGCACCCCCAGCCGCCAGCGGCTGATTTACCGTTCCAGCCGTTGTCAGCGGGCTCCCTGCAGGAACGATTACCGTGCCCGTTCCGGGAGCAAAGGCCGCCGCGTTGCAGGTCACGTTCCCGGCGATCGCCACCACCCCGTACCTGAGATACGGTCCGAGGCCGGTGCCGCCCACGCTCGCCGCGCTCAGCGAGAGCGCACCGGCCACCGTTGACGCTGGCGTTGTGCGCACCGTGTAGCGCGCATAGCTCGTCGTGTCCGGGGACATCGCCGTTGGGGCGACGGTAAAGTTCAGCACCGCGGGGCTTCCCGCAGGGTGGTCCGCAAACGTCGTGCCGTCGATTGACCCTTGAATCGCGAACACGCTGGCGGCAAAGTTCGCCTGCGCAGTCTCCGTGTCAGTCCACGCAGCGAGCGTGAGCGACCCGCCCACTCCGAGTACGAGCGCACCCGCGAGGACGGCCCGCACGCGTGTGAACCGCCCCCGCTGGCCGACGTCCCAAGTTCGACGCGATGTGCCAGTTTGACCGTGGCGCACGTGTCACCTACACGGCCGCGCCGGACTCTGCGGTGAAGGTCCACACGATCTCACCGGTCGCCCCCTGTGGCAACGAGCTGTCTGCGGTCACCTTGAAGCACACAAACTTCGGAGTTTCCGGAGCCGCGAGTGTGAAGCTCGTCACGTTCGCGTCGGTCCCCGCGGTGAACGCGCTCGCCGAGCACGTCGCCGAGGTGGTGTACACGAAGCTCGACGTCGTTCCTGTAATGGCGTCCGTCGAGTCGGTAGCGAGTGTCACATTCGCCTGGTTCGTCGCGCCCGCAATGAGCTGCACCGCGTACCCCGCGTACACGGAGTCTCCCGGCGCGAGTGCGTTTGCATTCATCTGGAACGTCAGCGCAGCTGGCGCACCCGTTACTGGGTGGTCAGAGAAGTTTGTGCCGCTCGGCGAACCCTCGATACCGAAGGTTCCACTCCCGAATACACCGCGCACCCACTCAGTGTCGGTCCACGCGGCAAGAGTGACCGCCGTCCCGACCCCGAGCACGAGCCCGCCCGCCAGCAGTGCACGCGCGCGCGTCCACCCTCGGCGCTCAGCCTTGCTCCCCGTACGAATTTGTTCGTCACGCATAAGCCATACCCCTTTGTACAGACTCACCAAGCCCACCTTGGTGATGCTTTGGGCACATGCTACGACAACAAAAGGTACTTCAACAGGCTTTTCTGTGAATTTTTTCGCAGCGTTCATCCACGCAACAGCTCCGCACCACCGCCGGCCGACGTGACCGCCTACGCCACCGCGCGGGCGAAGTCCTCCTCCACGAGCGCCCAGTTCATCGCCCCGCCCGCCTGCGCGCCGCCGCCCATCGCGATCGGTACGGTGGCCATGGGAGACACGACGTTGCCCGCGGCCCACACGCGGGGGTGGCTCGTGCGCCCTGCCGGATCCACCGCGATGAAACTCCCGACCGGGGTGTCCGCGCGCGCCAGGCCGAGCGCCGAGACCACCGCATCGCGCGGCCGCACCGCGCTCATCGTGAGCACGGCATCGAGCTCGTGCAGGCTCCCGTCCGTCGTGCGCGCAGCCGTGAGGCTCGCCCCATTTCCGAGCAGCTCCTCCACCGGCTCCCACACAATCTCCATGCCGCGGGCTCGCATGCGGCGCTCGGTCTCCGGGTCGAGTACGCCAAGCCCCGCCGCGAACACGGTCACCCGATCGCTCCACTGGCGCGCGAGCAGCACTTGGTGAATCGAGCCCGGTGAAGTCGCGAGCACGCCGAGCCGACTGCCGCGCACCTCCCAACCGTGGCAGTACGGGCAGTGCAGCACGGATCCACCCCAGTATTCGGCAAGCCCCGGCACCGAAGGCAACTCATCCACCGCGCCGGTGGCGAGCAGCAGTGCGCGGGCGGCGACGGTGCGGGGCACCCCGTTAATCGTGGCGTCGAGCAGCACGCCCCCGGCGTCCTCGCGCACGGAGCCCACCTCCCCCGTGACGAACTCCACCCCGTAGGCCGCGGCCTCAGCCCTACCTCGCGCGAGCAACTCGTGCGGTGGCGTACCGTCGAGGCCGAGCACGTTGTGCATGTGCGAGGCGAAGCGGTTGCGTGGCGCACCACCGTCAATTACCAGTGTGCGGCGCAGCGATCGCCCCAGCGCCTGGGCGGCGCTGAGCCCCGCGGCTCCCCCGCCGATGATCACGGCGTCGTAGCTGAAGTCCAGGTCAGTGTTCTGCTCAGTCATGCGGCCAGCTTGCCTGCAGTCTGCAATACTGGCAATCAGGTTTGCATTATTAGCAAAGAGGTGAATGATGGACGAACTCGCACAGCTGGGTCCCCGCCTGCGCTCCGCACGGCAAGAACGTGGGCTCACTCTCGCAGATCTCGCGGCCCGTGCCGGGCTCTCGGCAAGCACGCTCTCGCGACTCGAGTCGGGCAAGCGCCAGGCCAGCCTCGAGCTCCTGCTCCCACTGACACGCGAGCTAGGGATCCGCGTTGACGATCTCCTCCCCCACCGCGACCGCGACCCGCGCGTGCGCCGGGGGACGGTGTCTCGCGGTGGCATGACGATTGCTCCACTCACTCGCGAGGCATCTGCCGTGCGCGCTTTCAAGATCACGTACCGCCCCGGTGCCCCCGTGCGCCCCGCGCAGATCCACGAGGGCTCCGAGTGGCTCTATGTCCTCTCCGGGCGGCTGACGCTCGAACTCGGCGAGCAGACGCTTGAACTCGGGCCGGGGGAAGCCGCGGAGTTCGACACGATGACTCCGCACCGTATCCGCGCCGCAGGCTGCCGAAAGGCGGAGGTCATCAGCATCTTCAACACGATCGGCGAGCGGCTACATCTGCACACCCCGCTCGAAATCGACGACAGCGCCGAGCCGCAGCTCAAGTAAGAGACACTGGAGGGAGACGGCGCAGCACCCAACAGCGCCGCCCTCGAACAGGAGTTTTAATGGCAAATAACCGACCAACCGCACTCGTCACGGGCGCCAGCGGCGGCATGGGCCGTGAGATCGTTCGTGAGCTCGCGGGCACGCACCGGGTGATTGCGGTGGGCAGAGATCCCGAGCGGCTTGCCGCGGTGTCAGCCGAGACCGGCGCGGAGACCTGGGCGCTCGAGCTTCGTGACGCAGCAGCGGTCGCCGCGCGCGTTGCCACACTCGAGCGGCTCGATGTGCTCGTGCACGCGGCGGCGGTTGCTCGTGGGTTGAGCGTCGAGGATGCGGCGGTCAGCGATTGGGCAGACCACTTCGCGGTGAACGTGACTGCGCCGGCGGAGCTCACCCGGCTGACGCTCCCGCTCTTGCGCGAGAGTTCCGGCACCGTGATCTTCCTGGGCTCCGGCGCGAGCACGCGGCCCGCACCGGGGAGCGCGGTCTACACCGCTAGCAAGCACGCGCTTCGGGGCCTCGCAGACGTGCTGCGCATCGACGAGGTACCGCACGGGGTGCGGGTTGCAACGATCGCGCCTGGCCAGACCAATACGCCGATGCTGCGCGGGCTGATCCCGAGCGAGGCGTACGATGCAGAGCGCTACATCCGGCCCGAGTCGGTGGCTGCGGCGGTCCGGTTTGTCGTGGACGCGCCCGCTGACGTGCAGATCACCGACGTGGCGGTTCGGCCGCGTCGAGAGCTGTCCCGCCTCTAACCCTCACGCGCGAATCGGGGTCAGTTGAGCAGGGTGTCGCGGGCGATGTGCGCCCAACACCCTGCTCAACTGACCCCGATCCGGAGGGGGTCAGCGGGCGGCCTCATCCTGGGTGCGCGCCGCGTCGCGTTCCGTCGCGCGGGACACCGCACGGGCACGACTCGACCGCACCAGATTCAGGTACACGATCATCGTGACGGCAAAGCCCACGAGCCAGGCAATGTCGATGCCCTGCATGGGCTCAGCCATGGGTCCGGTGAACAGCGGCGTGATCATGAACGGGACCTGAGCGAGAAGCCCGATGAGGTAGCTCCACAGGCCCACCGCGTTCCATTTCCCATAGCGGCCGCCGTCGCGCGAGAAGAGATCCTCGATCACATACTCGCCCTTCTGCACGATGAAGTAGTCGGCAAGGTTGATCGCCGACCACGGGATCAGCACGTACAGCAGCAGCGTGAGGAAGCTCTCGAAGTTCGTCATGAAGTTCCCCTGCCCGAGGAGCGCAATCAGTGTCGCCACGAGGCCGGCGATGACCGTGGTCCAGACTCGCGTCCGGGAGGTGATGACCACGCCCCGGAAGCTCGACTGGATCGCGGTGAGCGCGTTCATCACCGCCGAGTAGAGCTCAACCCCGTTGATGAGCGCGGAGGTGAGCGCGAACACGAGCAACACGAGCAACCCGATGGGGCCGAGGTACGTGCCGAGCGCGGCCAGCGGGTTGTCTGGGTTCGCGATGCCGAGCAGCACGCCGAGCGTCATCACGAACACGGAACTCACCACCAGGCCGAGGTACGTGCTCCAGAAGGCAACCTTCGGCCCGGAATCCTTGGGGAGGTAGCGCGTGTAGTCAGAGACGTAGGGGGCATAGGCGAGCTGCCACACCACGCCGATTGCGAGCATCGCGAAGAAGCCCTCCATCGTGAACTGCGCGTCGGCGCGTGCGCTCGTGATCTCGGGTTGGAGCCACAGCAGCACCATTGACACGGCAACCGCGATTCCGATGATCCAGGAGATGTACACCATGGTTTTACGAAGCAGGTCGTAGCCGAAGGCGCACAGCAGAATGCCCACCGCGGCAAACAGGATGATCGCGAGCGAGCCGTTGAAGTCCGGGAACACCGACACCAGCGCGTCCTTCGCAACGATCAGGATACTCGCGAAGAACCCCATGAACATGATGAACGCGATCACGGCGAACAGGCTGCCACCGAGGTAGCCGAACTGAGCACGCGCTTGGAGCATCTGCGGCACACCCAGATTCGGACCCTGGGACGCATGCAGCGCGGAGCCGAAGGCGCCGATCACATTGCCGATGAGAACCGCGGCGATGCTCCACCCGATCGGCAGACCATACGAGCCGCTCGCCACAGCGCCGGTCACTACGGTGAGCGGCATCATGTTCAGCCCGAGCCAGATGGCAAAGGTCGACCAATGGGTTCCCGTACGCTGATCCTCGGGGATCGGCAGGATGTGTTGCTGTTCAAAACGCACGAAGCTCTTGGTAACGACCGGCAGTTCGTGTGACATGTTCTCTCCTTGATGGCGTCATTGCCTGAGGTGCGCAAGTGCGCGAGTGACGCAGGACCCCGCGCGGCTGGACCGGAGTGCGTGAGTGCTGACAGGACCTAGCCAATTGCAGGCACCCGCGAATAGCGAACAGTCGTTTCCTATCTGCGGAATCTGCAAATCAGAACGGGCGGGGAGACTTCATCGTGTTCTTTGCTCCCGCTACGGCGCCCGCAAGAATACGGTTTCCCCGCCCAGTACGGTTCGCTCTACTCGAAGCGCTCCAAGATCCTCCGCTGCGGAGAGCGGTCCGGTGAGCACGACGAGATCCGCGAGCTTCCCCTTCTCGATACTTCCCGCCTCCGCACTGAAACCCGAAGCCTCTGCGCTGCCCAAGGTATAGGCGCGCAGAGCGGTCTCAAGGCTCAATCGTTCTTCGGGCTGCGCAGTCTTCCTCGCCTCAGGATTCAATGCGTGCGGGTCATCAGGTGGTGCCGTACGAGTGCAGGCGGTGTAGAGACCCCAAAGTGGGTCAGGGCTGGTAACTGGCCAATCGCTTCCCATGGCGAGGTGAGCGCCAGCGCGATGCAGCGATCCGAAGGGGAAGTGATAGCGAACGCGATCCTTACCGAGGAGCGGGTACTTCCGTTCAAGAATCTCCTTGGTCGTCGCGGGCCCAAAGCGGCTGCAGATTCGCGGTGACGCCGAGTGCTTTAAACCGAGGAAAGTCAGCCGGATCGACCACATCGAGGTGGGCAATCTGGTGAGGTTGGCCCGCTCCGTTCATCTGCCGCGCGTGCTCGACAGCATCCAAGCACTCCCGCACTGCACGATCACCGACGCCATGGAAATGCACCCGCAACCCCTGAGCGTCGAGACCGGCCGTGATCTCCGCAAGGTCATCTGGCGCAATAACTGAGTCGCCTCGGACCTCGGGGTGCACGCCGTCGTACGGCTCAAGCAATGCGGCCGTGCAGTTCTCGCAGATTCCGTCCTGCATGATCTTGATGCTCGAAACAGCGAAGCCAGCGTCTCGCACCGCGCGAATGCGGCGCAGCATTTCTGGCAGACGGTCTGGTCCATCACCAGGTGACCACCAGAGCGAACCGCTCACCCGCCCCCGGAGCTCCCGTGAAGCGAGCAGATCGATGTAGGTCGGCACGCTGTCCTGCAGCGTGAGATAGGCCCCCAGGATTGCGTCGTGCCACCCGGTGATACCTAGTGAAAACAGGTGCTGTTGAGCGCACAGCAACGCAGCGCGCATGTCCGTTTTGGAAGCCGGCGGGATCAGCCGCGTGACGAGCTCACCGGCGGTGTCAAACAGCACGCCAGTCGGCTCCCCTCGTCCGTCCCGCACAATTCGACCGGCGGGAGGGTCGTGACTATCGCGCGAGATGCCTGCAAGTTGCATTGCTCGGCTGTTCACCCAGACTCCGTGCGAGTCGTGGCTTGTCATCACAGCTGGCCTATCTGGGACCAACGCATCCAGCTCCTCCGCGGTCGGTAGTCCGCCAGGGAACACATCACCAAACCACCCGGAACCCACCACCCACTCGCCGGCCGTCTGCGCCGAGGCGCGTATGAGACGGGCGTAGCCACCTCGGGAGTGTTCTGTTTCGAGGTCACACCCGAGGAGCGCGCGACCACCGGCGAGAGGGTGGACGTGGGCATCCGTAAAGCCGGGGAGCACCGCTCGGCCCGCAGCGTCGATGTGCTGCGTATCCGGCCCTGCCTCGCTCAAGATCTCGGCGTCCGTACCGAGCGCGAGAATTCGTCCACCGCCCACCGCGAGCGCAGTGAATGGTGACTGTTCCGGGAGCCAGAGCTGCGCTCCGGTAACGACAAGATCGTACGTATTCACTTCGCGGCCCCTTGCTCCGCCGCAATGCCAGCAGACTCAGTCATGGGGGCAGAACTGCGCGCGCCGCGGGATGAGCGCTGAGCTCGACGCCAGAGATAGTAGATCACTCCAGGCACCACAAACCCTACGATCCACGCAACGTCAACGAAGCCAAGCGGCGCGGCAAGCGGCCCTGTGTAGAGCGTCGTCACCATGAACGGAATCTGCACGAGAATGCCAACCAGGTAACAGGTGAGCCCCACGGTGTTCCACCTGCCGTAGCGACCTCCGTCTCGACGGAACATGTCGTCAATCTCGTACTCGCCCTTTTCCAAGACGAAGTAGTCGATGAGATTAATGGCCGACCACGGAATCAGAACGTAGAGCAAGATCGCGACAAAGTCGCTGAAGAACACGAGGAAGCTGTCCTTACCCGCCAGCGCCGCAGTCATTGCAAGGACCGCGTACACCACCGTCATACTCACCCGAGTGCCTGTACTGATCCGAATCTTGGGAGAGATTGTTTCGAACACGGTCAAGGAGGACATCACGCCCGAATAGATGTTGCCAGCGTTCAGTACCGCGGACGACACCCCGAACCCCAGCAGCACAATTGGCCCAAAGCCCCCCAGCAGTCGACCGAGCGCGGCCATGGCATCCCCGTCTGCGGTGGTCAGCCCGATCAGAGCACCAAGCGTCATGACCAGCACAGTGCCAATGACCAGGCCGAGGTAGGTTGCCCAGAATGCTGGCCGAGCCCCCGTTTCCTTCGGCATGTAGCGCGAGTAGTCGGACACGTATGGCGCATATGCGAGCTGCCATGTCACTCCAATCGCAACCATCCCAAAGAACCCAGCGGTGTTGTAGCCGAGTTCAAGCTCGGTCTGGAACGTAGCGGGGTTACTCACTGCGATGAGAATCGACGTAACCACAAGCACACCGATGAAAACTGAGAAGAATCCCAGCGCTTTGCGCACCCCGTCGTAACCAAATATTGCGGCGACAAGAGCGACAGCAGCACAGACAATGATGCCGAGGTTGATATTGTCACTGTTGAACACCACTGCGAGGCTCTGCGCTGCGACGACGAGATTCGAAGCAAAGAAGCCAAGGAACATGATCAGCGCGAAGAGCGCGAGCAAACTCCCGCCGAAGTAGCCGAACTGGCCCCGAGACTGGAGCATCTGCGGGATCCCGAGCTTTGGTCCTTGAGAGGCATGAAGCGCCGCACCAAAGCCACCAATCAAGTTGCCAAGCACCACTGCCGTCAGCGTCCAGCCCAGTGTCAACCCAAACATCGACGGGCCGAGCGCGCCGGTCACCACCGTGAGCGGCAGCATGTTCATGCCAAGCCAGATGAAGAAGAGACCGCGGGACGTTCCCTGCCGCTCATCTTCAGGAATAGGGCGGATATGTCTCCGCTCAAATGTGATGATCTTCGTTGTCGCGGTATTCAGCCGGGGATAGTCGGACATTGTTTCCCTCGATCTTCATTGATTCGGGCTGGACTTGCAGAAGGGATGATGCGCGCGAGACACTCTTGACGGGCGGGCGCAGCCGGTGCCGGCCCGCCCGCCCGAGGTGGGAGCGAGTGCCTAGAGGCCCGCGCTCGCCGTCGCCGCGGTGAACGCGCGATCGAGGAGGCCTGCCATCTCGTCGATGTCAGCCTTGGTCGCAACGAGCGGCGGCGACAGCTGCACGAGCGGGTTGCCCTCGGCGTCAATCGCGACGCGGCACAGCAGCCCAGCCTCCGCGAGTGCGGGGTTCAGATGTGCGCCCACGAAGTCGCCCGCGCTCAGCGGGGTGTCGGCCCAGCGCTTCGCAGTCTGGTCAGTGACCAATTCGAAGGTGCGGTGGAAGCCGTCGCCGCGCAGGTCGCCAACGATGCCCGCGTGCTTCGCGGCAACCTCGCCGAGCTTCTCCGCCAGGTAGGGGCTGAGCTCTTTCACGTTGCTCACCACGGACTCGCGCTCCATGATCTCGAGGTTCTTCAGCGCGGCCGCGCACGCAACCGGGTGGCCGCCGTACGTGAGCGCGTGGTTGAACATGCCGAGCGGGCCGTCAAGCACGGTCTCGATGATCTGATCGCTCGCGATCACCCCGCCGAGGGGCATGTACGCCGAGGCGATGCCCTTCGCGAACGTGATCATGTCGGGCTGGAAGGCGTAGTGGATCGAGCCGAACCAGGATCCCAATCGACCGAAGCCAGTAATGACCTCATCAGCGATCAGCAGGATGCCGTGCTTGTCGCACAGTGCACGCACGCCCGCGAAGTACTCGGGAGTCGGCGGCATCAAACTCCCACCCGCATTCTGCAGCGGCTCCATGATGATCGCGGCGACCGTGTCGGCGCCTTCCTGCACGATGAGGGACTCGAGCTCAGCGAGCAGGAAAGCCGTGGTCTGCTCGGCCGTTTCCCCCTCGGGGCGACGGTATCGCTTGGTGTTGTGCGTGTGCCGCACGCCGTTCATGAGGGGCTCGAACATCTTCCGAACATCGGTCATGCCGTTGAGCGACATCGCACCGAAGCTGGTGCCGTGGTAGGCCACGCGCCGCGCAATGAACTTGTAGCGCGCGTGGTCGCCGCGGGTGATGTGGTATTGCCGCGCGAGCTTGATCGCCGCCTCGTTCGACTCGCCACCGCCCGATGCGAAGAACACGCGGTTCAGGTCGCCCGGCGCGAGCTCGGCGATCTTCTGCGCGAGCAGCGCCGCCGGCGGGTGCGCCACGCTCCAGGTGGTCTGGTACGGCAGGGCGGCGAGCTGATCGCGCACCGCTTCACCCACCTCAGCGCCGTGCGTGTAGCCCAGCTGCACGCAGAAAAGTCCGGCGAGGCCGTCGAAGAAGCGACGGCCGTTCTCGTCAAATACGGAGCAGTGCTCACCGCGCACGAACACCGGAAGCTCGTCGTCCCGGTACTTACTGGCGGGGGTGAAATTCATGACCAGGTGTCGCTTCGCGATCTCCGCGATGCCGCTCGGAATGTTCGAGGGCTGTTCAGCGGTGGTGCTGGCTTCCTGCTGCAGGGGCATGTGGATTTTCCTCTCAGTCGGCGTTGACCGGACGGCGACGCCGTTGGTGTTCATCGTTCCAGTCGCACACAGTGGTGTGAAATAGCGGTTTTCGCGGGGCTGCATCTCGCGATCAGATGCAGCCCCGATTCGGGCGCGGGACTAGCCCCACTGCATCCATGTCGTCTTGTAGTCGGTGTAGTTCTCGAGCGCGTGGACGGACAGATCCCGACCAAAGCCCGACTGCTTAAACCCACCGAAGGGCGTGGTGAACCCGAGCGCGTCGACGGTGTTCACGGACACCGTGCCGGCGACGAGCTGCTCGGACACCCGATGCGCCCGCGCCAGGCTTCCCGTCCAGAGGGAGGCCGCGAGCCCGAACGGCGTCTCGTTGGCGCGCGCAATGGCCTCCGCCTCGGTATCGAATGGTGTGACCACCGCGACCGGACCGAAGATCTCACGCGTGTGCACTTCATGGTCGGCGGGTACGTCGGTGACAATGGTCGGCTCGATGAACGCCCGCGATCCCGCGATTTCCGGCCGGGTTCCCCCAGCAACGATCGTGCCATCGCGGCGCGCGTTCTCAATCGTGGCCCAGACCGTATCTGCGTGCGCTTCGGACACGAGCGAGCCGATGCCACTTGCCGGGTCGAGCGGGTCGCCCGGCGCATACGCGCCCGCCGCTTCCCGGTAGAGGCGGAGGAACTCGTCGTACACCTCTCGCTCGACGAAGATGCGGGAGTTTGCCGAGCACACTTCGCCTTGGTTGTAGAAGCTGCCGAACGCGGCCTTCTCCGCCGCGAGCCCGAGGTCCTCGCAGTCCGCAAAGATGAGGTTCGAGCTCTTTCCACCAGCCTCGAGCGCGAGCCGCTTCATATTCGACTGCCCCGCATACTGCTGCAGCTGCTTCGCCACCTCAGTCGAGCCGGTAAACGCGAGCATGTCGACGTCTTCGTGCAGGGCGAGCGCCCGGCCGACCAGAGACCCGCGCCCGGGCACCACGTTGAGCACCCCGGGAGGAATCCCCGCCTCGATCGCCAGTTCAGCAAGCAGCAGCGTCGAGTGCGACGCCTCGACCGGAGGCTTCACCACGACGGTGTTCCCTGCGGCGAGCGCAGGCGCGAGCTTCCACGTCGCAATCTCAAGGGGGTAGTTCCACGCAACAATCACTGCGACCACGCCGAGCGGCTCACGGGTGACGAGCGCAGTCGAGCCGGGTGGAGTCACGGGAATGAGGTTCTCTTGCTTCTCAATCGCTTCCCCGTAGAAGCGATACAGCGCGGCGGATCCAGGCGCATCGATCGTCGACGACTCTCGGATCGGCTTCCCCATGTCGAGGGTGTCGTAGAGAGCAAACTCATCGGCGCGTGCCTCGATCAGGCGGGCAAGCTCCAGCAGCCGTTCGCGGCGGAAGGCGGCGCCGGCGCGTGACCAGGCCCCGCTTTCGAAGGCGGTGCGCGCTGCGGCGACCGCGGCGTCAACATCGGCGATCCCGCCCGCGTGCAGTTCGGAGATCACGGCACCCGTTGCCGGGTTCGTCTTCGCGATCCGCTCGCCCGAGGCGGCGTCTACTCGCGCACCCCCAATCACGGGGCGACCATCAAACGTCAGTGCGGCAGCGGCCTGCTGCCACTCAGCAAAACTGCGAGTCATTTCGTCTTCTTTCTGTGGTGCTGGGTGAGAATTCGAGCGCGGCGAGCCCGAGAGCTAGGGTTCGAGAAGTTCGGCGGGAAGGTCGACCGTCGCGGTTTCGAGATCCTGCGGCTTGATGAGCGAGGTACCGCGGGTCTCGGGGATGGAGAGCACCGTGATAATTCCGACCACCCCCACTGCGGCAAGGAAGAATCCGGGCACCAGCAGGTTGCCGGTCTCCCCGAGCAGCCAGGTGAGCACGTACGGTGCCGTGCCAGCGAAGAGCGCTGCGGTCACCGCGTAGGCAATCGAGAGGCCCGTCTGCCTGGTTCGGGTGGGGAATAACTCGACAACCGTTACCGCGTGTGTGCCGAGAATGATGGCGAGAATCAGCGCGAGGCCGAGCGTCGACACGAACGCCGCCCACTCCTCCCCGGACTGCATGAGCATAAAGAGTGGGATCGAGAGCGCCGTCTGCGCGATTGCCGCGGTCATCAGCACGGGCTTTCGGCCCACGCGATCCGACAGCGCACCGGCAAGTGGCACGATGATGAGGCCCAGCGCCGAGGCAAGTGTGGACAGCAGCGCCGCGCGACCCGCGTCGAACCCGATGTACACCTCCTGGTAGGTGAGCAAGTACACGAGCACCACGTAGAAGGTGACGTTCATGAAGATTTCCATGCCGGAGGTCTGCAAGAATTCGCGCCAGTTGCGCTGGAACACTTCCTTCACGGGCGCGTGCGACACCGTTTCGAGCTGCTGCAGTTGCTGGAAGTCCGGGGTGTCCTCGATCTTGCGACGAATGTACAGCCCGACAAAGCCGAGCGGCACGGTGATCAGGAAGGGGATGCGCCAGGCCCAGTCGGTAATTTCCTGCGTGGTGAACACGAGGTTCAGCAGCACGACAGTGAAGGAGGCCATGAGGAAACCGAGCAGGCTGCCTACCTCGAGCCAGCTCACCCCAAAGCCGCGATGCCGGGTCGGCGAGAACTCACCGAGGAACGCCGCGGCACTGCCGAACTCGCCGCCCGCGGCAAGCCCCTGCACCACCCGGGTCACGATGAGGAGGATGGGCGCCAGGATCCCGATCGAGTGATATCCAGGCAAGAGGCCGAGCACGAGCGTGGCGAGCGCCATCGCAAGGATGACGATCGAAAGCGTCTGCTTCCGCCCGAGCCGGTCGCCCAGTCGACCAAAGATGATCGCGCCGATGGGGCGCACAAGGAACGAGATAGCAAACACAGCGAACGCGGAGAGGAGCCCCGCGGTGCCATCGGAATCGGGGAAGAACACCGTCGCGATGGTGCCAGCGAGGTAGGCGTAGACCGCCCAGTCGAACCAGTAAACGAAGACGCCGATGGACCCGGCGACGACGCTTTTCCTGAGGCTCTTCTTGCTGACGAGATCGCTGAGCTCGCGCTGCGGCTTCGACGTCGACATTGACATCTCCGTTTCTGGCTGGTGGTCGGTGGTCAGGCGGGGCGGATGGGCATCCCCTGGGCGGTGCGCGCGATTGCCGTGTCGAGCGCGGTCCAAGCGAGCGCGGTGGCCCCATCACGAAGCGCACGCTCCGCGAGCTCACCCACGCACGCCGCAGCGAAGGCGGGCTGATGGTTGCTCGCGTCGCCCCCGACCCCGATGTAGGGGTGAATCGCGGGCACAATCTGGGACACGTTGCCCATATCGGTCGACGCCCGATTCATGGTTGCGGCGGCCGGATCGACGTCGAAGCTACGACCGAGCGCCCGCAGGTTCGCCCGGTAGCGGTCAAGCGTCTCCTCGTCCGTGCGCATCTCCGCGTACCGCTCGCTCTCCGGGGTGATCGTAAGTTCAGCGCCCGTCGCCAGCGCGCCGGCTGCAAAGCAGGCACGCACCCGCGCCTCCAGATCGATGAGTTGCTCGGTGGTCTCCGCGCGCACGTACCAGCGTGCCTCCGTGCGCTCGGGGATCGCGTTCGGCGCCTCGCCCCCGCGGGTCTGCACGCCGTGCACGCGCACCCCAGCGGGAAGCTGCTGGCGCAGCAGTCCGAGCGCCACCTGCGCGATGAGGAGCGCGTCGTTCGCGTTCACTCCGCGCTCGGGGTAGGCGGCGGCGTGCGCGGCGCGGCCGTCGTACTGCACGTGCCAGTGCGTCACCGCGAAAGGTCGCGCTTCCGCGACGTCGACGGGCGCGGGGTGCGCCATGAGGGCGAGATCAAGGTTCGCGAACGCGCCACGCTCAAGCAGCACGATCTTGCCCCCGCCGCCTTCCTCCGCGGGGGTGCCGATCACCTCGACGGCGATACCCGTCTCGTCCGCGACCGCGGCGAGCGCGATGGCAGCGCCGACCGCCATCGCCGAGATGAGATTGTGTCCGCAGGCGTGCCCGAGGCCGGGGAGCGCGTCGTACTCGGCCAGGAAGCCCACGGTGAACCGCGTCGGGCCGCTCGGTTCGACGCGCGCGCACAGCGCGGTGTCGAACCCCAGGTACGGGTGCTCTACCGCAAACCCGTGCGCGCGGAGCGCTGCCGCGACGGCCGCGGAGGAACGATGTTCCTCCCACCCAAGTTCGGGGTGCGCGTGCAGATCGTCCGAGAGCGCGACAAGCTCAGGGAAGGCCGCGGTCAGACGCTCGGCGATGCGCTGCTTTCGCACGTCACTCGTCACCGGGCACCCCGTAGGACGGGGCGGCCGCGGGGTTCAGCCCACGACTCACGTAGTCGTCGCGCTGCGGCAGCCACTCGGTCAGCGCCGCGCGCAGCTCGCCGACGGGGTCGTCCGACCAGTCGACACGCAGGTCGGTGATCCGCCAGCCGGCGTCGCGCACGACGGCGAGACCGACCGAGTGCACGGGCCCCTCCTCTCCGCCCGCATCGAGCGCAGCACGGAACGCTGCGAAGAGCCGCTCCTCGAGCTGCCCGGGTGCGGTGAGCGCGGTGTCGATGAGCGCGTCGAGCACCCCGAGGCTCGCGAGCATGTTGCCGCCGGCCACCGCGTTCTCGCGGGTCACGGCCCCGAACACGCCGAGCGCACGGTTACCCGAATACGCGGCGGTCGTGCCCGCCGCGTCGAGCACGAGGAGCTGGCGGTACGGAATCAATGCGGGATCGGCCTCTGCGATGACGGCATCCACGGCCTGCTGCGCGTAGTCGCCGGCGCGGAGCCTCGCAATGAGCGCTGGCCCGAGACGGGGATCGGTGACGTTTTGGGTGTGCGCCCCGCCGACCCGATCGGCGAGCGCCACACAGCGCGCCGCGACCGCGGGGGACGAGGAAGAAATGATCGATCCAAATTCGCCGGTGTGCGGGTCTCGAACGAGCAGTGAGAACGTCATGCTGCGTTCCCATCGCTCAGCACGGCTGTCGCATCGATTTCGACGAGCCATTCGGGGCGGGCGAGCGCCTGCACCACGATCCCGGTCGAGACGGGGTACACACCACGCAACCAGCGCCCCATGGTGCGGTACACGTCTTCGCGGTAGCGCGGGTCGACGATGTAGACGGTCACCTTGACGATGTCGCGCAGGCTGCTCCCGGCCTCGGCGAGTAGGAGGTCGATGTTGCGCATGGCCTGCTCGGTCTGCGCTACCACGTCCCCGATCCCGATCGATTCGCGCGTCTCGAGGTCTTGCCCGATCTGTCCGCGCAGGTAGACCACGCCACCAGCCACGACCGCCTGACACAGGTCGTTGTCGAGGTTCTGCTCGGGGTAGGTCTCTTTCGTGTTGAACTTCCGCAGGCGCAGGTGCGTGCTCTCCGTCACTGGTCCTCCTCGTTGAGTGCGTGGGCGCGGCTGCCCCGTCCATCTCCATTGTCGGAACGTCGACATCATCTGTAAAATAGGGAAAAGATAAACGGGGGATCAATTATCTAGATTCAAGATTCCGCATGATCCCCAAGGAAGGCACGTGCGCCGTGGCACAGCGATTTCCCCTCACCCTCACCCAGCTCAGCTACTTCGCCGAGTGCGCCAAGACGCTCAACATGACGGTTGCGAGCGAGAACCTGCACGTCGCCCAGTCCGCCGTGTCCACCGCGATCTCGCAGCTCGAGCGCGCACTCGGCGCCGCGCTCTTCATCCGCCAGCACGCAAAGGGGCTCATCCTCACCGCCGCTGGCGAGTCACTGCTGCGCGACACACATCGCATGTTCGGTCTCCTCACCGAATCAATCGACACGATCCAGTCCGAGCGCGGTGAGGTGCGCGGCTCCATTACCGTCGCGTGCTTCCACACGCTCACCCCGTTCCTGCTGCCGCAACTGCTCGCGCGACTCCAGCACACGCACCCCGCGCTCACCGTCGATGTGCGGGAGGGCGACTACGAGCAGAATCTCGCCGATCTGCGTGGCGGCCGCGCCGAGCTCGCAGTGAGCTACGACCTCACTGACGCTGATGGCATTGAGCAGGAGGTCGTCGGCGAGGCCCGCCCGCACGCGATTGTCGCAACTGACCACCCGCTCGCCGCGCGGGGCACCGCCAGCCTTGCAGAGCTCGCAGCGGACCCCCTGGTGCTCCTCGATCTCCCCGATAGCAGCCAGTACTTTCTCGGGCTGCTGCGCGAGGCCGGCGTGCAGCCGCACATCAAATACCGCACGAAGAACTACGAGGCGGTGCGCTCGTTCGTCGCGATGGGGCTCGGCTTCGCGATCCTGAACCAGCGTCCCCGAGTCGCGGAGACATACGCCGGGAACCGTACCGCGGTCGTGGAGATCGCGGATCCAGTGCGCAGCCTCGGCATCACCGTCGCGTCACTCGCTCAGGTCGAGCTCTCCGCCCGCGCCCGCGCGGTAACCCAGGCGGTGCGCGAGCTCGTGGCCGAGGAGTCGGCACGACAGGCCGTGGGAGACCACTCAACCCTCTGAATGTGTTTTTCCGATCGCAGCCTGTGAGTCAATCTGCATAGGCGATGAAGTGCACCGCGAATGTGTATTGGCTTCACTCGCGGCCCCTGCGCTTTGCTGGGGATCATCCGGGCACGCACACCTGAGCACCCCGGTCGTGGATCCAGGACCCAGTCCCGCTGCAGCACGGCAGCGTTGATCCGCGTCGATCCACTATCTCGAGCGGAGAGTCACCATGTCGAGCCCAGCACCCGAGGTCACCGACGTCCTCGTCATTGGCGGCGGCCAAGCCGGAATCGCGATGAGCGAGCACCTCACCATCCAGGGCATCGCCCACATTGTCCTCGAACGCGATCGTGTTGCCGAGCGCTGGCGCACCGAGCGCTGGGACTCGCTGGTCGCCAACGGCCCGGCCTGGCACGATCGCTTCCCCAATCTTCCGTTCACGAACGTCGACGACGACGGCTTCGCCACGAAGGAGCGGGTTGCCGAGTACTTCGAGGAGTACGTGGCGAAGTTCGAGCTCCCCGTGCGCACGGGGGTTACCGTGCACGCCGTACGCCACAACGACGATGCGCCCGGGTATCTCGCCGACACAAGCGCGGGAGCCATCGCGGCGCGCTACGTCGTGGCGGCGACCGGCGCGTTCCAGCAGCCGTCGATCCCGCCCATCGTTCCCGCGTCAGAGCCGATCACTCAGATCCACTCGGCGCAGTACAAGAACCCGGGCCAGCTGCCGGCCGGCGGCGTGCTCGTCGTGGGATCGGGCTCCTCCGGCGTGCAGATTGCCGCGGAGCTGCGGGAGGCCGGCCGCGAGGTGCACCTCGCGGTGAGCCCGCACGAGCGCCCGCCCCGTCGTTACCGCGACCGTGACTTCGTGTGGTGGCTCGGGGTGCTCGGCATGTGGGACGCGCCGAATCCGTCCGCGGGCGCAGAGCACGTGACCATTGCGGTGAGTGGCGCCCACGGCGGCCACACCGTCGACTTCCGCGAGCTCGCAGCGTCGGGGATCACGCTCGTCGGCAAGGCGCTCTCGTACGAAGCTGGCACGCTCGCCTTTGCGCCCGATCTCGGCCGCAACATCGCGGTGGGTGATGCGACCTACCTCGCCATCCTCGATGCGGCCGACGCGTACATCGAGCGCAACGGACTCGATCTGCCAGAAGAGCCTGAGGCGCGGGCGCTCGGGCCCGATCCCGACAGTGTGACGCACCCGATCCAGCACCTCGATCTTGCCGCAGCCGGCATCACCTCGATCGTCTGGGCCACGGGCTTCCGCTCCGACTACAGCTGGCTCGAGGTCGACGCGTTCGACCCGCAGGGGCGGCCAGTGCAGCAGCGCGGCATCTCCGGCGTGCCCGGCGTCTACTTCCTTGGTTTGCCCTGGCAGTCGCGGCGCGGATCAACGTTCATCTGGGGGATCTGGCACGACGCGAAGTTCCTCGCCGACCAGATCGCCATTCAGCAGGGCTACCGGGCCTACACGGGAAGCGCGGCGCTCGTCCCCGCTTAGCCCCCGCCCCGCACGAATCGGGGTCAGTTCGGCAGGGTGTCGCGGGCGATGTGCGCCCAACACCCTGCCGAACTGACCCCGATCGCGGGGAGCGCAGGGGACGAGTGCGTGTGCGCTGGGCTGCTAGGCGTCTGTGGCGGATGCCGCTGCAGCCCACGCTCGGACGCGCGACGCGCTCTCCTCCTCGGAGAGATCCTCCACGCGCGTCATCACCGACCAGCGCACACCGAACGGATCGCGGATACTCGCGAACCGGTCTCCTGAAACGAAGTTACTGAGCGGCTCACGAAGTGTTGCCCCCGCCGCGAGCGCCCGCGCGACCGCGGCATCCGCGTCGGGCACATAGATGCCCAGCGAATAGCAGTCGTCGTCGCCCGCAGGCGCCGCAACCAGGTGGTAGTCGGGCAGCGGCTCCCCGAGCTGCAAGTGTCCCGACTCAAGACCGATCTCCGCGTGCACCACCCGGCCGCCCATCTCCGTGACGTCGATAACTCGTGCACCAAACACGTCCCGGTAGAACTCGATTGCGCCGCGCGCATCGGGAATCACGAGGAACGGCGTCAGGCTCGAGGAGCCGTTCGGGCGCCCGTTGGTGGTGTGTTCCCCGGTGGCCGGGGTCGTCGCTGCAGTGTTCATGCGTTCATCGTAAAATCATGCCGACGGGGCGCGCTTGCACATTTGTGCCAGCTTCCACATCGGCGAAGCACGCCGCGCTCCGCACACGCGAGGGGAGCCGGGATGACGGGCACGGACGGGGCAAGCCGCGGGGTGCTCTACCCGGAGCGGCTGCCAGAGTTCCACCGCCTCTCACCACCGGAACCACTCGAGCCACTCGTCCGGTGGATATGGATCCCGGAGTGGTCGCTGCTGCACGGGGCTGTCTCGCGCCAGGAGGTGCTTCCCTTTCCCGCCTGCAACCTCGTTGTGGAACCGGACGGAGTGACGCTTGTTGGGCCACCCACCCGGCGCTCTGAACGCGAGCTGCGCGGCACCGGCTGGGCGGTCGGCGCACTCCTCAGGCCCGCCGCACTGCCCGCACTGTGCTCGGATCCCGCGTCGATTCGGGATCTCAGCAGTCCGGTCGAGGCACCACTGCTGCACGCCGAGGTCGTCGCTGCGATGACGGAGCGTCGCGCACCCACTGAGCGCCGGGCGCGCGCGACTGAGCTGCTTTCCGCCTGGCTGCTCGCGCGAGTACCGCCGCTGGACGCGGAAGCCGAACTCGCCAATGACCTCGCCGAACTCCTTGCGGATCCCGCGGTGACACGGGTGGATCAACTCGCCGCGCGGCTGCACTCGTCCACGCGCACCCTGCAGCGCATCGCAACGAAGTACTTCGGCCTCTCGCTGCACAGCATGATTCGACGGCGGCGCATTCAGGAGGCTGCGGCGGTGCTGCGGGGCGACGCGGCTTCTCACGGACACGCAGGGACCAGGATCGCCGAGCTCGCCCACGAGCTCGGATACACCGACCACGCCCATTTCTCGACCGACTTCAAGGCCGTGCTGGGGCTCACCCCGAGCGAGTACCGCGCGCACTTCTCCAGCTCCCCCTGAACCGGGGTCACCCAGGCAGGGTGTTGTCCGAGCGGCACACGCGACACCGTGCCGGAGTGACCCCGATTCGGGGAGACGAGAGGGCCGGGGCTCGGGGGGCTGGTTAGAGCGTGAAGTCCGTTGCGACGCGGGCCACCGCGTGCTGCTTCACGATCGCGCCTGCGGCGAGGTGGTCCGGGTGCGTCGCGTAGACGGCGAGCCCCTCGGCGTCATCGAAGTCGGCCACGAGCGTGAGGTCGTAGTTGTCGCCGTCGAACAGCTCGTTGCGGTGCACCGCAAGCGCGCGCACGGTCGGCACGAGCTCCGTGAGCGGGGTGAGCGCTGCAGCGATCTCTGCGGCCTGCGCATCGCGATCGGCGAGCGTCTCGCCGCTCAGCTTCCAGGAGACGATGTGACGAAGCGTCATGAGTGCATACTCTTTCTCGGGACTCAGCCCGAACAGTGAAGCGGCGTGTGCGCCGCGAGAACAGCGGGTGATCCCGATCAGCGCAGCAAACCGCCCAGCGGGCCGCGCGCAGCCTTCTCCACCGCTGCGGTGAGCCGCGCGGGGTCCACGCGCCAGATGGCGTGTCGCTTCCCGCCAATCTGCACAACGGGGATGTGCTCCGAGTGCTTTCGGGCGAGCGCGGGATCCTGCTGGATGTCGAGCTCTTCGAGCGAAGTTTCAATGCCGCGCGCACCAAGCTCGGCGCGCACGCCCGCGATCACCTCGCGTGCGTCGTCGCACAGGTGGCACCCCGGCTTGCCGATCAGCGTGAGCTGCACGGTGCGCATGGTGACCGCTCCTCTCGAAGGGAATCTCACACCCCGAACGGGTGTGAAGAAAACAAAAGGCGCCGGACCAGGGGCCCGACGCCAGCATCGATTGCGCTCGGGGCGCCTCGACTACTTCTTGTTGCGACGCTGGTGACGCGTCTTTCGAAGCAGCTTGCGGTGCTTCTTCTTGGACATGCGCTTACGGCGCTTCTTAATAACTGAACCCACGGTCACCTCACAACGTCTCTCGGGCCGCCGGATTCGTGGCCCACAAAACAGTTATTCTACTCGGCGAAACGCTGGAGCGCGAACTGAGAGCGAGAAACGCCGCCTAATCACGCAGCCGGAAGCGCGCGACCAGCTCCTTCACACGGTTTTCCGCACGTGCAGCGGCACGTCCCATTCGCTCGGCGGCGGCGGCGGCCTCCTCAGGCAGTACCTCCTCGCCAGCCTCGATGAACGCGTCATCCGAGGCAGGTCCGGGCACGCGCTCACCGTCTTCGGAGAGGTACTCGACCGTCACCTCCGTGTCGAAGCCCGCGGAGAGGAACGGGATCACGAAGTCCTCAATCATCTCGAGCGGCTCAGGGTTCAGCGAATAAAAACGGTGCTGTCCCTCCTCGCGCACGGTGACCAGCTCGGCCTCGCGCAGCACCTTCAGGTGCTTTGACACGGTGGGCTGGCTGATCTCCAACTGGGCGACAATCTCAGACACGCTGATCTCAGAATCGCGCTGGAACCGCTCGAGCAGCACCTGCAGGATGTCGCGCCGGGTCGCGTCGGCAATGACCCCGAAGATATCTGGCATGCCTCCCAGGGTAGTCGCACGGGCTCCATCTGTCCCGCATGCGCCCAGCGGGGCGCGCTTCACCCGGGTGCGCCGCGTGTGTACGATGTCTAAATCGAGGCGAGACCGTGAGATCCACGCGACTCGCGCCGTCACCCGAAAGAAGGCCAACCGTGGGGGCACCCGCCGTGAACCATCGCCGCGCCGCCACATTCTCGCGGCGGTCCTGGCTCGGAGCGATGATTCACTCATCGCCCGCCCGGTTTGCGCTCCTGGTGTTCTCCGCCCTGATCTTGGTGTGGACCGCGCTCCTTTCTCTCCCCCTTGCTTCTGCCGACGGCAAGGTCACCCCCCTCGCTGACGCACTATTCACCGCCGTCTCCGCGATCTGCGTGACCGGCCTCTCCACCGTCGATATGTCGACGCACTGGTCGCTCTTCGGCGAACTACTGGTGCTCGCGGGCCTGCAGATCGGCGGCATTGGTGTGCTCACCCTGGCGAGCATCCTCGGCCTCACCGTGACTCGCCGCCTCGGCCTGCGTCAGCGTCTCCTCGCGGCAGGCGATACGAACCCCATGCGTATGGGGCGCGACGTGTCCGAGAGTCAGGCCGTTGGCCTCGGCGAGATCGGTGGGCTGCTCGGGTCGGTGGCGCTCAGCGTGGTCATCATCGAGGCAGCACTCACCGTGCTCATCACACCGCGACTCATGGGCGCTGGCTACGACTTTCCGCACGCGCTGTGGAACGGCTTCTATCTCTCGGCGTCCGCCTTCACGAACACCGGCTTCGTGCCCCTGCAGGGCGGCCTCGAGCCCTTCGCCACCGACGTCTACCTACTCAGCGTCCTCGCGATCGGCGTCTTCCTCGGCGCGATCGGATTCCCCGTCATCTTCGCTCTGTACCGCTACGTGGTGGGTGGCGGCTGGCGCGCACACAAGAGACTCGGCCTCCACGCGAAGCTCACACTCACGACCACGATCATCTTCGTGATCTTTGGCTGGCTCGCGATCGCAGCGCTTGAATGGAACAACCAGGCGACGCTCGGCGAGCAAAACTTCTGGCAAACCATGTTCAGCTCGGTGTACATGTCGATCATGACCCGTTCGGGCGGGCTCGGCATCATCGATCCGCTCGACATGAACGGCTCCACCCTGCTCGTGATGGACATGCTCATGTTCGTGGGCGGCGGCTCTGCATCGACCGCGGGTGGTATCAAGGTGACCACCATCGCCGTACTATTCCTCGCGGCATGGGCAGAGGCGCGCGGTTACAAGGACATCCAGGCGTTCGGCCGTTCGATCCCGAACGAGGTGCTGCGCGTCTCGATCTCGATCATGATTTGGGGCGCCACGATCGTGCTCGCCTCGACGGTGGCGATCATGCACATGACGGGTGAGTCCCTCGACATTGTGCTCTTTGAGGTGATCTCCGCCTTCGGCACGTGCGGGCTCTCCTCTGATCTCTCCGCGCAGCTCCCGGACGCGGGCAAGTACGTACTGATTGCCACCATGTGGGCGGGCCGCGTCGGCACGGTCACGCTCGCGGCCGCTGTCGCCGCGACCAGCCGCTCTCGCTTGTTCCGTCTCCCCGAAGAAAGGCCGATCGTTGGTTGATATTCGCAGTGATGCCCCCGTACTGGTGATCGGCCTCGGGCGCTTCGGCGCCGCGACGGCCGGCCAGCTCGACCGGCAGGACCGTGAGGTGCTAGTCGTCGATACTGACCCCACGCTCGTGCAGAAGTGGGCCGATCGCGTCACGCACGCGGTGCAGGCCGACGCACGCTCGATGGAGGCACTGCGCCAGATCGGCGCCGACGAGTTTCAGATCGCGGTAGTTGCAACCGGCTCGTCGATCGAGGCGAGTGTGCTCATCGCCGCCAACCTGGTTGACCTCGAGATCCCGCAGATCTGGGCCAAGGCCATCTCTGCCTCGCACGGCAAGATCCTTGAGCGCATCGGTGTGAACCACGTGATCTACCCGGAGCGCGAGGCCGGCGAGCGCGTCGCGCACCTCCTCAGCGGCGCGATGCTCGACTTCATTCAGTTCGACAACAACTACGTCATCGCGAAGATGTACCCGCCCCGCTCGATCCGCGGCCGCACGCTCACCGAGAGCGGCGTGCGCACCCGCTACCGGGTCACTGTCGTCGGTGTGAAGACTCCCGGCCAGCCGTTCACACACGCAACGCAGGACACGCTCATCTCGCCGCACGACCTCATTATCGTGAGCGGCACCGCGTCCGATGTGGAGCGCTTCGCCACGATCGGTTAGGCGGCAGCCTGGCTACTGGGCTTCCAGCTCCTCCGACCGGCGCACATTTGCGGCGAGCGCGCGATCGAAGAGGTCGGGCCACCCCGCGTCCTGCAGCACACACACGGCCTGCTCGGTGGTGCCCTTTGGGCTCGTCACGTTGCGGCGCAATTGCGCAGGATCCTCGCCACTCGAATCGAGCAGCAGCGCGGCCCCCACGAGGGTCTGTTGCACAAGCTCGCGCGCCTGCTCCGCACTGAAGCCACGACGCTCGGCCGCTGCAATCATCTCCTCCACGTAGAGGAAGACGTACGCGGGGCCAGAGCCTGAGACCGCGGCAACGTCGTTGATCTGGTCCTCGCGCACCACAAGCACCGAGCCCACGGTCTCAAACAGCGCGCGCACGAGTGCAACGTCGGCCTCACTGGCATGTGCACCGCCAGCGATGCCGGTCACGCCACGGCCAATGTGCGAGGGCGTGTTGGGCATCGCGCGCACCACCGGAGTGCCCGCGGGAAGCACCGCCTCGATCGCGGCGCTCGGCACGCCGGCGGCAACGCTCACGACCACGGTGCCCGGCTCGAGCGCCTCCGCGATGTCGCGCGCAGCGTCAACGACCATCCACGGCTTCACCGCGAGAATGACGAGCCCGGCACCGGCCACCGCCGCACGGTTTGCCTCGGGGTGTTCCGCCACGGCCTGCGCGACGACGTCGTCCGCGCCAGCAAACTGGGCAGCGCTTGCGGCGGAATTCGTGGTCACCCGGATGGGCCGAACAATGGACACCTCAGGGTTCCGCAGGCCGGCGAGGATCGCGCCGCCCATGGATCCCACTCCGATCATTGCCGTTGTCGGGAGTGCTTGCTGCTGGGTCGTCGTCGCTTCGCTCACGCGAACAGTCTAGGGAGTGCGGCGCGCAGCAGCATATGGCGGCGCTCGTCGAGTCGCCCCATAGAATGACCCAGAAGAGCTCGAACTCTCGACTGGAGGGCATCTGACATGAGTGCGTCAGGCGGCAGTAAGGCAATCATCGCGGCGTTCCTCGCCAACATGGGCATTGCGATCACGAAGTTCATCGCGTGGGCCTTCTCCGGCTCGTCCTCCATGCTTGCGGAGGGCGTGCACTCGCTCGCCGATTCCGGGAATCAGCTGCTCCTGCTCCTGGGCGGGAAACGCGCGAAGCAGCGTGCCGACAAGGAGCACCCGTTTGGCTACGGTCGCGTGCGCTACGTGTACGCCTTCGTCGTGGCGATTGTGTTGTTCTCCATCGGTGGCGTGTTCTCGGTGTATGAGGGCATCTCGAAGATTCGCGAGCCGCACCCGCTCGAGATGTGGTGGCTGCCGCTCCTCGTACTCGCCATCGCGATCGTGCTCGAGAGCTTCTCGCTGCGCACCGCGGTGCGCGAGAGCCGTCCACTGAAGGGCGATGCGAGCTGGTTCCAGTTCATCCGCCGTTCGAAGGCGCCCGAGCTGCCCGTGGTGCTGCTCGAGGACGTCGCCGCGCTCCTCGGCCTCGTTATCGCGTTCTTTGGTGTCGGGCTCACCGTGCTCACGGGCGACGGCCTGTTCGACGGGATCGCGACGATCGCGATCGGTGTGCTGCTCATCGCGGTCGCCGTGATCATCGGCACCGAGGTGAAGAGCCTGCTGGTCGGCGAGGGCGCGAGCGATGAGGATCTTGAGAAGATCGAGGCCGCGCTGCTGAAGTCGAAGGACATCGATCGCATCATCCACATGAAGACGCTGTACCTTGGCCCCGACGAGTTCATGATCGGCGCGAAGATCAGCCTCGATGCGGCACGCACCATGAACGAAGTGTCGATGATCATCAACCTCGCCGAGCGGCGCGTACGCGAGGCAGTGCCCGCCGCGCGCATCATCTACATTGAGCCCGACGTGTACTTGGATCCGTCCGTGGCGCAGCCGACAACGAGCTCGATTGTGATGCTCTCGAGCGACTAGTCCTCACCCGCATCCGCGCGGAGAAATCGGCGATCTCGGAGGGTTCCGCGGAACTTCCTCCGAGATCGCCGATTTTTCCTACGGGAGAGAAGGATGCGGGGTGCGGATCGCGGCTCGGCGCGTGCCACGTGCACCCCTGAGACACATACCGTTCAACAGCCCGCTACCCGCGCGACGCAGGCGGGCAACCACACTTCCTTAGCGTGGGATCCGGATCGACGGGCACCATCTCCGGTGCCCGCATGCCTCACCTGGCGATCCGCTCCCACCTCCGGAAGGAACCCTCGTGACCTCTCGCGCACTCCTGCGCTCGGCGACGCTCGTCACCGCCACGCTCCTCGTCGGAAGCCTCGCAGCCTGCTCCTCCGCGGGCGCGCCAGAGGCCGGCTCGGGCGACACCGGCTCGGGCACCGTCGACGCAGCAACCGCTACGAGCGCTGCAGACTTCGGCGGCCTCGACGGTCTCATCAAGGCCGCACAGGAGGAGGGCGAGCTCAACGTTGTTGCGCTGCCCGAGACCTGGGCGAACTACGGTGAGATCATCGCCGGCTTCGAGAAGAAGTACGACATCACGGTCAATTCGGCCTCCCCCGACGCATCGAGCGCCGAGGAGATCCAGGCTGCGGACAACCTCAAGGGCCAGGACACCGCGCCCGACGTGTTCGACCTCGGCGCCGCAGTCGCGCAGACCAGCACCGATTACTTCGCCCCCTACAAGGTTGAGACGTGGGATTCGATCCCGGACGAGAACAAGGATCCCGAGGGCCTCTGGGTCAACAACTACTCGGGCATCATGTCGGTCGGCTACGACTCCGACAAGTTCTCCGAGCCGAAGAAGCTCGATGACCTTCTCGGGGCCGACTACAAGGGCGCTGTGGCGATCAACGGCGATCCGACGCAGGCGGGCGCTGCCTTCGCCGCGGTCGGCTCGATCGCTGCACTGAACGGTGGCGGCGTCGACGACTTCGGCCCCGGCATCGATTTCATGGGCAAGCTGCGCGAGGCGGGGAACTTCCTCACCCTCGACCCCACGCCCGCAACGATCGCCTCCGGTGAGACCCCGGTCGTGTTCGACTGGTCGTTCAACAACGTTGCGGCCGCAGCCGACAAGCCGAGCTGGAAGACGACCGTGCTCGACGGCCCGACCTACGTCTCGTTCTACAACGAGGCAATCAACAAGGATGCTCCGAACCCTGCCGCTGCCCGTCTGTGGCAGGAGTGGATCTTCTCGGACGAGGGCCAGGCGCTCTTCCTCGGCGGCAACGCGGTTCCCGTGCGCGTTGACGCCCTGACCGAGGCCGGCACCGCCGACGAGAAGGCCATCGAGGCCGCAACCTTCGGCACCGACTCTGCGAACTGGGTCTCCCCCACGCAGAAGGAAACCGACGCCGCAAACGCGCTCCTCACCGAGCGCTGGGCGACGACCGTCAAGTAAGCCGGATCAGGTGGGGCGCCGACCCGTTCGGCGCCCCACCCCCGCGCTCTCCCATGCGACGCATCCTGCCGGCGCTCGGCCTCACGCCGTTCGTCCTGTACATCCTGCTCTTTCTCGCCGTGCCCGCCCTGCTCGCAATCGCGAGCGGCTTCTTCGGGCCGAACGGCTTCTCGTTCTCGAACCTCGCAGTGCTCACCGAACCCGCAACGCTTTCCGCGTTCGGTGCGAGCGTCTGGGTGAGCGCGCTCACCGCAGTCGTCGGCGCCATCGTCGGCGCCGTGCTCTGCTGGGCGCTCGCCGCGCTGCCCGAGAACGGGCCACTCCGCCGCGTCATCGATGCCGCAAGCTCGGTGCTCGCCCAGTTCGGCGGTGTCATGCTCGCGTTCGCGTTCATCGCGACGATCGGCATCCAGGGCCTCATCACCGTGACGCTGCGCGAGCAGTTCGGCGTCGACATCTTCGCCTCGGGCGTCTGGCTCTACGAGCTGCCCGGCCTGTTCCTGCCCTACCTCTACTTCCAGGTGCCGCTCATGGTGATCACATTCCTGCCAGCCGTGCTCGCGCTGCGCCCCGACTGGTCTGAGGCAGTCGCCTCGCTCGGTGGCGGCAGCGGCGCCTACTGGCGTCGAGTCGGGCTCCCCGTATTGGCCCCCGCGTTCCTCGGTTCGCTCCTGCTCCTCTTCGCGAACGCGTTCTCCTCGTATGCGACCGCGGCTGCTCTCATCAGCCAGGGATCGCAGATCGTGCCCCTGCAGATCCGCGCCGCTCTCATTGGCGAGACCGGGGCGAGCCAGCAGGCGTCGGCCGGGGTGCTCGCACTTGGCATGATCCTCGTGATGGCGCTCGTGATGCTCGGCTACGGCCGACTGATGGCCCGTGCTGCGCGGTGGCAGCGATGAGCGCGCGCACGCCCGGGCGGCCGAGTCCCGCCCTCGCACGCACGGTAATCGCGGTGATCGGCGCGGTCTTCCTGATCCCACTCGTTGCCATGCTCGAGTTCACGCTACGCCGCACCGCGGGCGGGTACGGCACCGAGCACTGGCTCGCGCTCTTCGACCCCGCCAAGGAACGCGTGTATCGCGTGCTCTTCGAGGGGCTCGGAAACTCGCTGCTCCTCGCCGTGCTGACGCTCGCGCTCGTGCTGCTGCTGTTCTTCCCGACCATCGTGCTCGTGCACCTGCGTTTTCCGCGCCTGCAGCGAGCGCTTGATCTGCTCACCATCCTGCCGATCGCCATCCCCGCAATCGTGCTCGTGGTCGGCTTCGCGCCGATCTATCGCGTGCTCGGCCAGGCCTTCGGCTCGGGAGTGTGGACGCTGAGTCTCGCGTACGGGGTGCTCGTGCTCCCCTTCGCGTACCGGGCGATCGTGGCCGACCTCACGAGCATGGACGCGCGAGTGCGCGCCGAAGCGGCCCGGTCGCTGGGCGCTGGGTGGGGCACCGTCCTTGTGCGCGTCATTGCTCCCGGCACGCGGCGCGGGCTGCTCGCAGCAGCGCTGCTCACCACCGCGATCGTGCTTGGCGAGTTCACGGTTTCCTCGCTGCTCAACCGCATCACGCTGCAGACGGCGCTCCTCCAGCTGTCGAAGTCCGATCCGTTCGTCGCCGTTGCCGTGTCACTGCTCTCGCTCATCGTGGTGTTCCTCGTGCTGCTCGCAGTGAGCGGCGTGGGCGGGCCACCGCGGGCCCGCTCGGGCTCCCGCGCTCGGGGTGCGCGCCCCAATCCGCACGCGCCCGCGGTTGCTGGCGCCCACGGCGCACCAGGCCCCATCACTCCATCGGGATCCGCCAGCTCGGCCGCGTCCCTCAGCTCCCCCTTCGTTCCGCTATCCGCCGAGGAGTCCGCTCATGCCCGCTAAGTCCCGCACACAGATGACCGGTGAGGCCGTGCGGCTCACGGACGTGACGAAAACCTATGGCAGCACCACCGTGCTGCACGGCGTCGATCTTGCGCTTGAGCCGGGCGAGCTTGTGTGTTTGCTCGGCCCGTCCGGCTGCGGCAAGACAACTGCGCTGCGCTGCCTCGCCGGACTCGAGCAGGTCACATCGGGCAGCGTTTCGATCGGCGAGGAGGACGTCACCGAGTTGCCGGTCAACCGACGCGACATCGGCATGGTGTTTCAGCAGTACTCGCTCTTCCCGCATCTCACCGTGGCGCAGAACGTGCAGTTCGGCCTCGACATGCGCCGTCTCCCCCGCCCCGACCGCCGCACGCGAGTCGGCGAGATGCTCGAGGTCGTGGGGCTGTCCCACCTCGCAAGCCGCTTCCCGCACGAACTCTCGGGCGGCCAGCAGCAGCGTGTGGCGCTTGCGCGCGCCCTCGTCACACGGCCGCGCGCTCTGCTCCTCGATGAGCCGCTCTCCGCACTCGACGCGAAGGTGCGTGTGCGCCTGCGCGATGAGATCCGCGCCATCCAGACCGAACTCGGCATGACCACGGTATTCGTGACGCACGATCAGGAGGAGGCCCTCGCAATCTCCGACCGGGTGGCCGTGATGGAGGCGGGGCGAATCGCGCAGCTCGGCACGCCCGAGGAGCTGTACCGGCGCCCGGCGTCGGCGTTCGTTGCAGACTTCGTTGGGCTGTCGAACCGCCTCGACGGTGAGCTCGCCGGGGATCGCGTGGTGGTGCGCGGCGAGACGCTGCCGCTCGTTGCGGCGCCCGCTGAATCGACCGGGGTTGCCGGGGCGCGGGTCACCGCGTTTGTGCGGCCCGAGCACGTGCGCCTCACGCCGACGCTGAGCTCTGCGGTGAACGCTGAGGATGCGCGCACGGCAACCGTCGTATCGAGCGGATTCCTCGGCGCGATCCGGCGCACGGTGGTGCAGTTTGCGGATGGTACGACAGCCGCCTCGCAGCATGGCGCCGACGCCGACTTCCGCGCTGGGGACCCGGTGCAGGTGGCCTTTGCCCCCGAGCCGGTCACGGTCGCCCCGCGCGCCTAACCAGCCGCCCCGCCCCGCCCTGATTCCCCCCGCCGGGTGAGTAGGCGGGGAGGCGGCGGGCTAGCGGCGGGCCGCGAAGAATGCGCGCAGCAGCTCCACCGACTCGGCCTCCCGTACGCCTGCGACGACCTCGGGTACCGGGTGGGGCAGCCGGCCGTCGCGCAGCAGATCGTACTGGCTGCCGACCGCGCCCGCCTTCTCGTCCCACGCACCAAACACCACGCGCGGCAGGCGCGCCGCAAGGATCACGCCCGCGCACATCGTGCAGGGCTCCAGTGTGACCACCAGCGTGCAGCCCGACAGCACCCGGTCTCCCAGCGCGCGCGCCGCCGCCCGAATGGCGATGATCTCGGCGTGCCCCGTAGGATCCGGATCTGATTCACGCGCGTTGCGTCCCGTGCCGAGCACCGCACCATCCGGCCCCAGCACGACCGCGCCGACCGGAATTTCGCCGTCGGCAGCTGCCGCGCGGGCCTCAGCGAGCGCGAGTTCCATCGCGGAGATCTCCGCGGGTGATGGAGGGATGGTGGGCACGACATTAGAATAGGCGCATGCGAGTTTTCGTTGCGGACCATCCCCTGATCACCCACAAGCTGACGGTGCTCCGCGACGCGAAAACGCCGCAGCCCACCTTCCGCCTCCTCATCGAGGAGCTCATGACGCTCCTTGCCTACGAGGCCACGCGCGAGGTGCGCGTCGAGCCCCACGAGATCCAGACCCCAGTGTCGCCCACCACGGGTGTGCGCCTGAGCGAGCCGCTGCCGCTCATCGTGCCCATCCTGCGCGCGGGTCTCGGCATGCTCGAGGGCATGGTGAAGCTCGTCCCCACCGCTGAGGTCGGCTTCCTCGGCATGGTGCGCGACGAGGAGACGCTGCTCCCCACCACGTACGCCGAGCGCCTCCCCGAGTCGCTCGCGGGCCGCCAGTGCTTCGTGCTCGACCCGATGCTCGCGACGGGCGGTTCGCTCGCAGGCGCCATCAAGTTCCTGTTCGATCGCGGTGCGGACGACGTCACCGCGATCTGCGTGCTCGGCACCCCTGAGGGTGTTGAGGCGATCCGCGAGGCCGCTGGCGACCGCAAGGTGACGCTCGTGCTCGGCGCACTCGACGAGGGCCTTGACGAACACGCGTACATCGTTCCCGGCCTCGGCGACGCGGGCGACCGGCTCTACGGCACCGCATAGCGCGCAGCCCCACCAGTCTCCTGACGCCCCGTGACGACCGGCCCCGCCGGCACGTCACGGGGCGTCATATTTCGTCACGGGTTGACACCCGGCGCAATGCTTTGCTTAACTGTCCCTTATGTATGACACCATTCGTCCCCAGTCCGCCTTCGAGGTGAACATTGGGCAGACCGGCATGATGATGGCCGGTCGGGGTGTCATGCGCTGTCGAATGTGCATGTGAACCGCTTCTGAAACGCGTCTTCACCTGCGGCCAGCTCGAGATCGAGCCCGTCGCCTCCCCTGAGCACTGAGCCACACGGCCCCAGCGCTCACCCGCACTCACCGCCTCCGCATCGAAGCAGAGGCCCGCTCCGCGAACGCGGAGTGACAGCACTCAAGGACATCATCATCATGAGCACCACCCAGACTCTCCGCAGCGCCCGCCCCGACCTCACCTCGGCACTCCCCGCGCCGGCAACGCCCGACCGCAACGTGCCCGAGGGCACCGAGGTGCGCGGCTTCGCGCTCTACGTTGGGCTCGCGGATGACAAGATCGCAGACGGCGATCCCCGCCTCGGCGAGATCGTCACGCAGATCAAGCGCCTCGTCGCCCAGCTCGCCCCCACCGCGGAGACCTACGCTGCCGTGGCGCTCGCGCCCGAGCAGACCGGTGGCCGCGACGTAGACGTCGTGCGCCTCGCGCTCGGCGATCCGGCAGCGCACGCCCGCCAGAAGCAACACGAAGCAGCAGAGCAGGATCGCGCCGCAAGCGGCGTCACGCTCGATCTGTCCCGCAAGCGCGTACTGCTCGACAACGTTCCCGCAGCGCTCACGTTCCGCGAGTTCGAGCTGCTGCAGTACCTCGTGCTGCGCGAGGGCCGCACGGTCAGCCGCGAGGAGCTCATCTCGTCGCTCTGGCAGGACGCCCCTGAGGAGGACACCCCGAGTGAGCGCACGATCGACGTGCACATCCGCCGCCTGCGCGTGAAGCTGGCTCAGTACCAGGACATCGTGCGCACGGTGCGCGGCACGGGCTACCGCTTCGACCGCCACGCCGACGTGTCGATCCTGCACACTGCGGCGCCGAGCCCGGACGTGTTCTAGGCAGGATTCGCTTCGCACGGAGGCTTCCGCGCCCACTGCATGTGACCGCTCGGCACCGAGAGTTCGCCGAGGAAGCTACCGTGCGTTCGCCAGCCTGCGGTAATCTCGTACCCAGTTCGTACGCACAGAGGAGATCGACATGAGCACGCTGCCCCCCGAGGGACAGGACGGCCAGCCGAACGCGGAAACGTCTGCTGAGCAGGTAGCCGCGCCCGCGGTCCCTGAGGTCCCCGCAGCACCCGAGGTTCCCGCGGCACCGCAGTCCGAGGCGCCCGAGGTGCCCCAGGCGCCCGCGGCGCCCGAGGTGCCCCAGGCGCCCCAGTTCCCGCAGGCACCTGCCGCGCCGCAGTACCAGGCACCCGCAGCCCCTCAGGCTCCGGCAGCGCCGCAGTACGGCGCCCCCCCAGTACCAGGCTCCGCCCGCAGCGGGCCAGTACCAGGCGCCGCCCCCCGGCGCCCCGCAGGCGCCCTACGGCTACCAGCAGCCCGTGGGCGACCCGGTGAGCAACATCACGCTGAACTACTGGCTGTCGGTGTTCTTCATCTGGATCCCCGCGCTGATCTTCTTCTTCGTTGAGAAAGACAAGGGCCACGCGGCGTCGTTCGCGTACCACCGCGAGAACCTCAACTTCTCGCTGCTGCGTGTCGGCGTCGGCATCGCAACCTGGATTCTCGGTGCGCTGCCCTTCATTGGCGGCTTCCTCGCCGTGATCCTCGGCATCGGCTCCTTCGTGCTCTTCATCTTCCACATCATCGCGGCGGCGAAGGCCCCCGAGGGATACCGTCGCGGCGAGCAGCCCGGCTTCATCTTCAACGTGCCGTTCATCAAGTAACAACGCACGCGAGATCGCACACCACAGGGCAGGGCCCGAACCAAGGTTCGGGCCCTGCCCTGTGGTGTATCTGCGCTGTCTAGGAGACCGCGGCGCTGCCCGCCGCACGATCGCGTTCCTCGCGTCGCGCCCGGCGCTCCGCCCGCCACGCGTTCCAGCGCTCCCAGAACCGGGCCAGCACGCGGCGCAGCCAGCCAAGCATCCGGCGCGCCCAGGAATACTCGGTGCCGAGCAGGGTGAGTCCCAGGAAGACGATGAGCCAGCCAGGCCCGGGCAGCGGCACCAGGATGAGACCAATCACCACGATGGCGAGCCCCAGCACGGTGACGAGTACGCGGTACAGGACGTTCAGCCACGGGCGGCGGCGAATCCGCTCTCGCCACCGGTGCATGAAACGCCCGACCCCGCGGCTGAGTCGCTGCGCGCGCGCTGCGTCTTGCGCATAGGGATCAGTCATGGGGCCGAGCCTACGGACCCGATCTGGGCATCAGCCGGGGAATGACTCCGAGATTTCTGCGTCCTCGCGGGTGTCGCGGCGACGCCGGAGTACGACGAGCAGGATGCCCAGCAAGATGAGTGCCCCGGCGATGCAGATCAGTGCGAGGATTCCGGTCGCACCCGTGATGGCGAGCTTGGGGGTCTCTGGCGGCGCGGTCTCGCCCGTGAGGTTGACGCCCACGTCGAAGCTGAGGATCGTGGAGTCCCCGCCAGCCGAGCGCGATCCCTCAACGGCCGCATCCATGGCGAAGCCGACGGTCACCGGGACGGTCTCGCCCGCGGGGATCGCGAGCTCGGCGACGCTCACGCGGTCTGCCGAGTTGAGCGCTGCGAACGTGTCGCTGCCCGTCACACCGCCGATGTTCCAGAACAGGGTGACGTCTTCGGCGAGCCGCGGGTTCGCGGCTCCGGGTGGAATCACTTCGGCGAGGTCGAGCGTCACCGCGGCAACGCCCGCGCCAGGCCCAGCGTTCACAACGTTGAGCGTGCGCTCAACGCGGTCACCCGGAGAGGCCGTGCGGTCGCCAATGAAGGTGGTCTCGGCCCGGGCGTACTCGGCGCCGGTCCAGTCGAGGTGCACGGCGGGGCCGTCCCACTGCGCGGTGACCACGCTCGCAGGGAGCACCTCGGTGCCGGCGGCCGTCGACGCGTCAGCTCGCGACAGCCCCTTTCGCTCGGGATCCGGGCTCGCCGCCGCGCCACTGGTATTCGCTCGGCCGCCCAGCGTGGGGAGCGCATCCGCGAAGGCGAGCCCCACGCCCAGGCCGAGCAACAGGAGCACCGTGAGGAAGCCGGCGATGATCCGGCCGCGAGTCGACAGCCCGTCTGAGGAGTCGACCGTGAGCACCCGTGCCGGCGCGGCAACGTGTTCGAAGGTTCGCATGGATCAGGCCTCGCTTCGCTTGGATGAGGTGACGTCGTGGAGGAACGCGTCGGGCCAGTCGTCCCGGCGCTCCTGGGCAAAGGTGAGCTCGCGCTCACGGAGTTCAAGCTCACGCTCGCGAAGTTCAAGTTCGCGCTGACGCAGTTGGTACTCGCGATCTGAAGTTGGTGGATGAGGATCGCTGCTCGCAATCGCCTCGTGCCGCGCGTGCGGAGCGGCCGTCGCTTGCGCGGCAGGGCTGGCCAGCTGAGCGCCACTCGGCCCAGCCACCAGTGCGGGGGACGTCTCCGCGACGCGCGGGATGGTCACAACTGTGCTCTTCGGGCGGCGGAGTCCGCTCAGCAGCCAGCCGCCCACAATGAGCGCGGCCGCGCCGGCGATGAGGATGCCCGTGTTCTCGCTCGCCCACTGGCGCACCCAGCCGAGACCCGGCACACCGTAGAGGAACTTGCCGCGCACCTGTGCGGGTGAGATCGGCTCGTCGACATCGGAGTTCGCGTCACCCTGCGTGATGAGGCGGCAGCTCGTGCCGTCCTCGAAGGTGCCGACCGTCTTGCCGATGACGCGGTGCGTGATCAGGGCGGGGTCGTTCGGCTCGGGGAAGAAGGTGACGATGTCGCCCACTCCGACCTCGGAGCAGACCTTGCCCTCGTCGACCCCCTTCACCACCACGACATCGCCGGGCGAGAAGGTGGGCTCCATCGAGCCGGAGAGCACGGTGAGCGAGTCACCCCCGAGGAGGCGCGGCACAACGAGGAGCGCGGCGAGCGCCGCAATCACCACGATGGCTGCGGCGGCGCCGATCGCGCGGCCGGCGATGCGCCAGGGAGACTCGTACCAGTCGGCACGCGCTGCCCGGCGCACGCTCCGGCCAGGCTTGGGGGCGTGCGTGCGGCTCACGGTGGAGTTCCTCTCGCTGGGGGATCTGATGGAGAAAAGTTTGGGGTGGGGGCGCCCGGTGTGTCACCAGGCGCCCCCGGTGCCGCGATGCAGCGCGGCTGCGGCGAACTTACGCGCCGAACTGGGCGCCGGTGTCGCGGACCTGCGACAGCGAGACGGTGAGCTCGCTCAGCGCGTCAACCAGCGTGACGTCGGTGCGGTCGGTCACGGTCACGTCGGTGTCCTGGTAACGGAAGTCGCCGTTCGTGTCTTCGTAGAAGGAGGCGTAGATGACCACGTTCAGGTCGACCGAGGTTGCGGGCATGCCGAACACGGCGGTCTGCGCGGTGACGCCGTCAACAGCGGTTGCGGTCGAGCCGAGAATGCCGTTCGTCGCGTCCTCGAGGCCGGCTGCCTGGCCTGCGCCGGGTGCCGAGAGGTAGAGCAGCGGCGAGTCAGCGGTCTTGGGCAGCGCGGTCTCGGTGACGAGCAGCTCGTCGCCGTAGTAGACCTCGTAGCTGTAGCTGATGCCGGTGATGGCCTCATCGTAGTTCTGCAGGCCGTCGATGCCGACGCGAGCAACCAGGTTGTCACCGTCGAGCGTTGCGGTGGTCTCGAACGATGCCGCGAGCTTGTCGCCGGGGGCGATGCGCCAGGTGTTCACATCAGCGATCTCGTGGCCGAGCTGCGAGCCGTCGGTCGCGCCGACGGTCTCGGTTGCGTCCTTACGGTCGTTCGACACGTCCCAGAACGAGGTGTCCTCGAGCTGCACGATGTTGAGGTCGCCGGCGGTGATGTTGCCGCCGGAGAACGTGTCCGAGGCTGACCACAGCGCGAAGGTCGTGCCGCCCGCGAGGAGCGCCGCGGCGCCCGCTGCGACCCACATCAGACCGCGGCGGCGCTTCTTCTGCTCCGTGACGACGATGATCTGGTCGTTGTTGGTGTTCGTCATGGTGTTTCTCCTTGGGGGTGAGCGCTGGGGGAAGGGGACCGTGGCGGCGCTCGTCGTCAGGGTCAGGTGGGGGGGTATTGGGGGTTGGGGACCTAGTCGCGGGGTGCGATGTCGGGGTTCTGGTTCGTCACGATCGGATCGAGGGTGATCACGACACCTGGCTCGCCAGAAGGATCGGGGTAGATGTCCGCCTGCCACTCACTCGTGGCGCGGGCTTGGGTGGTGTCCTCCGCGGTGGCTTCAACCGAGGCACGGTTGCGGTATACGCCAAGCTGCTCGAGCGCGGGTGGGTAGCCCACGTCAGCGTTCCAGCGCGCGACCGCGCCGTTCGAGCTGCCGTCCTCCGCGGTGCTCGTGACACGCACATCGTTGACGTACGTCCCGTCGCCCACGGAGTTCCAGTCGATTGCCACGCACCACTCCTGGGTGCTCTCCACACCCGTGAGCGCGGCGCCCGCGGCCTGCAGCTCCACGTCACTGGCATCGAACACGTGCACGTTGCGAGGGTCCTCGCCCGGTGCGGGCGCGGGCGTGGCGGGGATCGCGGAGCAGTCGCTGCCGGCCCCCGCTGGGTACACCTTGAGCGTGGACAGCGCGAGCACGGTGCCCGGCTGGGCGTAGCCCGAGCTCAGATCGTGCGTGCCGCCATCGCCTGCCTGTTCCTTCACCGCAACGGTGTAGTTCAGGCCAGCGATGCCGAGCGCAGCTCCGCTCGCGGTGAAGCGCCAGATCACAGGATCGGCGTCGATGGTGGTCTGCTCGAGCACCCCGATCACCGTCTTTCCGGGAATCGTCACGGCTACGGGGGCGCCACCGTCCGAGAACACGCGCTCCGGTTTGGCGTCGGACGCTGCGCCGAAGCGGACCGCGCCGATGGCGACATCGGGAACGTCCGCGTCGGTACCGGCGCTCCAGAGCGCACTTGCGGCAAGCGCGCCACCGAGCAGCGCGACAACCAGGCCGCCGGTGATCAGGGTTCGAGTACGCGTCCTCATGAGGCTGCGCTCACATGAGCGAAGCCGTCGCGTGCGGCGGCATAGCCGTCGCCTGAGCGCACCTGGTCGAGCGTCACGCTCACGCCGTCGATCGCCCACCGGTCGAGATCGAGCATCGGCTCGAGCTCCGTCCAGCGGTAGTCGCCGAGCACGGTCACCGTCACGACGACCGTCCAGTTTGCAACCTCGCCAGCGTTGCTGCTGACCAGGCCGGGAACCTCAACCGGGGTGCCCAGCTCAGCCTCGCCCGTGGCGGGTGCCACCGGGGTACCCGAGGCGTCCTCAACGCGGTAGCTTGCCTTCACGACTCCGTTTGCAATGTCCTGCGCTGCGCCAGCTCCGGTCTCGACCGAGAGCGTCGCGTTCAGGTTCTCACCACGGAGGGTGGTGGTAATCGGCACGATCATCTCAACGACATCACCGGGCATCGAATGGAAACCGTCGGTGCCCCCCGCGAGCGTGCCGCCCGCGGGAGTGGTGACTCCGGGGGTGACCTGCTTCCAGGTGCCCGAGCCGTAGCTCACGTTCAGGTCACCCGCGGTGAGGCGAGCACCCGAGACGCTGTGCTCCGCGTTCCAGAGCGCGGTGGCCATGCTGGCTGCGGCCAGCACACCGACCGTCGCGAGGCTCGCGCTGGCGATCAGCTTGGTGCGGGCGCTGAGGCCCCGGCGTCTCGCGGCACGGGGCCGCGTGGGTTCTGTGGAAGTCATCGGGCGGCCCCAGAAGTCGTGTCGACGGGGATCAGTGAGCCGCACGCGGAGAGGCGAGTACTCTCGCCGACTGGCAGCTTCGCGACGGTGCCGATGACGCCATCCTCGCCGAGGCGGGTGTCGGTATCGGTCACGGTGACATCGCTCAGCACCGTCGCCCAGTCATCAGCCGAGATGTTTGCCACCTCGTAGATGAAGCAGACCGGCTGGCCGTCCATGAGTCGCGTGCCGGGCAGGGCCTCGGTTCCCGTCGCCATGATTTGCGCAGGCGTGCTGGTGTCGGAGACGTCCACGAAGGCACGCTTGGTGATCTTCACCGAGGGATCGGTCGAGAACAGCTTCACGAGGAGGGTGTTCACGACGAGCCCGTCGTAGTTCGTGTCGTCGGACGCCACGGTGTGCGCGACCGTGACGGGCGTGTTCGCCTGCACGTCGCCGGCGCCCGCCGTCACACGGATCTTGGTCGAGGTGGTCTCGCCCACACCAATCGTTGCGGTCGGGCTGGACAGCTCAACGGCGTTGTCCGTGGCGGCCTGATCAGGCGTTGCTGCGAAGCTGAGCTCCTTGCTCGGGGCAGGGGCACCCGCCGCAAGCGAGAAGCCATACTGCTTGCCGTCGGGCTCGCCCGTCACCAGGGTGAACGAGCCGGGCTTCACCGAAATCGGGTTCCGGAACGTGATGTCCGGGTCGGTGCTTGCCGCCGCCGCACGGTTCGTGAGACCGCCCGTGCTGCGCACACGATCTGCCGCGATGCCCGCGGTGACCTTCGCGGAGTCATCGACTCGTGCGATCACCTCGAACTCACGATCAGCGGTGCCGGCCACGGGGGTGACGCTCACGCTGCGCGGGTTCAGTCGGCCTGCGTCGATCGTCTCCGGGACCGAGGCCGCGGTGACGTCGACCACCGCAGCGGTCACCGAATCGGGGTTCAGCGGCAGCGACGACTTCACGGTGTAGTGCAGGTCGCGGGCCAGCGTCGGGTCGTTCTGCCCGGTCTTCTGGTTGATCGTCAGTTCCGGGCGGCAGCTTCCGCTGAAGCCCACCATGCGCGAGTACTGCGATGACTGGCGCGTGTCGCTGCCGATCGTCTGCATGCGGATGTAGCCGCCGGCGACGCCGGTGTCTGCGTCAACGATCGTCGCGGTGTCCGTGTTGCCCACAACCGTGGACGGGAACTCCTGCGGGCCGACCGGCAGGTCGAGCAGCAGCTTCGCGGAGGAGCCTGTCACGTTCTCGACACGACCGAGGTACACCTCGGCGGTGCGATCCTGGGTCCAGTACAGATCAAGGTCGACCTTCGCCGCGGGGAACGGGCCGTCGGTTGGCGCGACCGCGTCGAGCGTGGCCACACAGGCGGGCACGTCCTCGGGCAGCGGGGATTCCACCTGGATGGAGCCCGCGGGTGCTTCTGCGGTGAGTACCTTCGCATCTGCATTCGGGTACCACGTGGTCACCCGCCCATTCGCGTTTGACTGGTTGTCGAGCAGCGCACTCGAGCCGTCACGGGTCTCCTCGAGGGTTCCGGGGCGCCCCTGCGATGCACTTCGTGCACCGAAGGTGTTGCGCTCGACGCTCACATCGCCCGCATTCTGCAGGTAGATCGAGTTCGTGGTGTACCCGTTGAAGTAGTTGTTCGCGACCGTGAGGTCTCCGGCGCTACCGCTCGTGGTGTTTCCGTTCCAGCTCACCGCATACCCGTGTCCGCTCGTGGCACGCACGAACTTGTTGCCGGAGATCACGTTCGTGCCGGCCATCGGTCCGTACGGCAGCGCGATGAAAGCGTTCGTGTAACTCAGCCCACCGGTTCCCTGCACATTGATGAACTCGTTGTTCGAGATGTTGATGTTCGACGCCTTCACGCTGTAGCCCGTCGCCGTACCCGTGGTAAACGGGAAGGAGACCTGGCTCGTGAGGTTCGAAACAAAGGAATTCGTGAATGTGAAGCCGTTCAGCACCACGTTCTGGTTGCGGGGCAGGAACTGCATGAGGCTCGTGCGGCAGCCCGAGCCGTCGCTTGCGGTACAGGAGCCACCGGTCGTGTACGACACTCGCACGTTGTCGATCACAACATTCTCGATCGGGGTCGAGTTCTGCGCGTTGAAGTAGAAGAGGCCCGTCGCGGTGCCCGCATCATAGAATCCCTGCACGCGATAGTTCTTCACCGTGATGTTCTTCGATCCCTCGCGGAAGACGATGAAGCGCTCGGGGCCGTAGTGGGCTTGAGTGACCGAGGAGCCGCCGTCGATCGTGACGCCATCGGCGTTCGGGCCCATGACGAATGAGGACTCACCGGAGAGCACCTGCGTCACGTTCTGGAAGACGATGTTCTTCCCATTGACGTGGAAGAGCGCGCCACCAAGGTCCCGTGTGGCTTCAACGGTCACTTCATTCTTGAGATCGATAGTGACTGGCGCCGTCACGAGAAAATGCGCACCGCCGTCCTGGTTCGACACGGCACCGGTCTGCATGTACTGATAGCTCGTGGCGACGGGGTCGATGTTGCCTGTGAAACCCGCAGCTGGCGTAATGAGGATCTCGCCCGGCGCGCGGTTCAGCGCGTTCGACTCTTCAAGCGCCGCACGCAGCGTGCACGTGCCGGCTGCGGTTGCGCACACCCCATCACCGGGATTCGCGTCCTTCGCGTTCGCGGTGACATCCGCGGAGTTGAGGTAAAAGGTGTAGTTCACCGCCTGCGCGCCAGCGGCGGGCATGAACGGCGCGAGCGCCAGGGCAAACGCGGCGGCGAGTGCGACGAGCACGCGGCCTCGCGGACGAGTCGTGCGGGCGGATACCGAGCTGGCGGCTCGGCTGCGGTTTCCCGCACGGAAAATTCGTTCGCGCATTGGCTGCGGGGCTCCCTTCGTGCTGCATGAGTTTTCTTGGCAACACGATCTTCAGGCCCAAACACCCGGCTTGCGCGCCCCCTAGGCGCTTTTTGCTACACCTGAGTACCTGGGGCACCTAAGCTGAGGTCGTTTAGCACGGAGTTCCCCGCGCAGAACACCGAGTTGAGCGGTGACGCCTGAGTAGGCCGGAGCGGCAACTGCACTTACCAGTGGGCCGCAGAAACGCAGAAAGCCCCTGCCGAAGCAGGGGCTTTCTCATGTGGCGGAGGATGGGGGATTTGAACCCCCGAGGGCGTGAACCCAACACGCGTTCCAGGCGTGCGCCATAGGCCGCTAGGCGAATCCTCCTCACTGGCTCGAAAGCCAGCGCGTACCAGTCTAGCGTGTTCACGCGGCTCCACCGAACCGGGCGCACCCCCGGCGAGGCGCGAGACACGCGCCGAGACCCCGAATGGGCCCCCGGAACGCAACGCTTTTCGTTACTTGCCCCCGGATTTCGCTCCGCAAATCCCCCTCCGCGATGGATTTTCCTGCGAATTTCTTGAGCAGCGAACATCGTTACGAGCATTGGGATCGCACCCCACGACTCGCGCCCAGACTCCCTCAAACGAGGGAGGAAGACTTGAACGTAACGGAACGGTAACGCATACTGGGTGAGGCGCTCGGGCCCAGTCCCGGCGCTTTTTGTTGGACAACCCCCGGAGTGTAACGCGTGAATGTTTCTGCCAAAGCTTTTATTGTGAGCTTGGTTGCTTCAGTCACCTTCGCGCTGGGAGCCGCTCCCGCGGTGGCAGCACCCCCGGTCGAGGATTTTTCTCCCGCGGCGGTTCTTCCCGCAACGACGGTCTCGCAGACTCTCGACACAACGGGCGCTGGCCTTGCCGGTGAGAGCATTGACTCGGTGCTGCACATCGAAGAGGTCGCCCAGGTGCCCCACGGCTTCGACGTTGCCGCGACGATCGCGCTTGCGGAGAGCGAAATCGGCACGAGCCGCCCGACCGGCTGGAGCCAGCCGGGTGAGTGCATCATGTCCGCCCAGCGCTGGATCAAGGCCGGTGGCGGTGCGTGGACCGGCGGCGGCGACCCCGTGGCCAACTACACGGGCGCGAGCCGCATGACGCTCGAGACCGCGGCCCCCGGCGACATCATTCAGTACGAGTACGCGAGCTCCCCCACGTCCTGGGTGACGGGCGTCCACACCGTCCTCATCACCGACGTGAACGACGACGGCACCTTCACCATCGTGCAGTCGAACAGCCCCGGCGGCTCTGGCCTCGTGACCGAGGAGAAGAACTGGACGCCGCAGCCCCCCGCCGGCTTCCAGGCCGCCGTCTGGCGCTTCTAAACTTCGTTCGCCGCGAGGCGGTTACGCACGCTCGGCGAGCGCCGCGGCGTACGCCTCGAGCATCACTCGGCTCTGCGCCGACTGCAGGAATCGATCCCCATCGGCCTCAGCAACGCGCAGGGGGCCCGCTGACGCACGTTCGGACGATCCGCCCGCAGCGGCCTCGGCTTCCCTCAGATCGGGATCGCTGAGCCCCGCACGCAGCTCTGCCACGGCGCCACGCAGGGTGTCCGCGAGCGCACTCACGTTCCCCGCAGGTACGCGCCACTCCGGCTGCACCGCGACATCGTCAGCGATGTTCGGGTCGCAGAAGATCGTCGGGGTGCCCAGCGCGGCGGCCTCGAACGGCGTGAGCCCCTGGGTTTCGAAGCCCATCGAGGTCTGCACCAGGGCATCAGCATCCCGCATCGCGGCGAGCGCCTGCGCGTAGGGAACCGGCCCCGGGATCGTCACGCGATCGCCCAGGCCGTGCGCCGCGATCCGCTCGCGCACGCGCGGCAGCAGCAGCCCGGCGCCGTGTAGCGCGATGTCGGCGTCGATGTCGGCCTCCGCGATCGCGTCGATGAACTCGAGAATGCGCTTCTCCTGGCTCATTCGCCCGAGCCACACGAGGCGCGGGCGCGTCCGCGGTGCGCGCGGCACGGCTCGGGCCGCGGCTATTGCCTGGTCGTCGACTCCGCCCGGAGTAACCCGCACGTTGGCGGTCACCGAATGCGCGCGCAACTCCGCGGCAAAGTGCGCGGACGGCGCGGTGACCACCGCGGCGTCCGCGGCGAGTTCCGCGAGGAAGCGCCACGCACCACGTGAGCTGCGCGATACGCTGCCGCGCGGCTTCCCGAGCGCGAGGAAGCGCCACGCACGCAGCGCCTGGAACGCGACGGGGGCGAACGGTGTCACCGCGCGCGTGCCCGCGTCCACGTGGTTGTGCATGGTGTGCACAATGGGCACGCGGAGCCCACGGGCAGCCCGGATCCCGATCATCGCACCCCAGAAGTCGCCCTGCACGTGCACGAGATCCACCGGCGGCAGCTGTGCGAGCCGCGCGGCAAGCGCCCGGTCCGTGCGTGCGCCGGGCCAGGTGATGCCGTACTCACGATCTCGCGTAATGGGACGTGAGGGGAGGTCGAGGTACGCCTCGCGATCCGCTTCTGCCACCTCGTACCCGGCACGGTGCAGCTCGGGGGCCACGATGGTCACCCGGTGCCCCAGGCGCTCCAGAGCCTGGCGCTGCAACCGGATCGCCACCTGCACCCCGCCCAGCGAGTCAGGGTGCTGGTCTGTGACGACGAGCACGTGCATGATCAGCTCGCGGGGGTCTCGCCGCGGTACAGCGCCTCAAAAGTGTCGAGCGTACGGTCGATGTCGTGCACCTGAACCGCCTCGAGCGAGGCTTCCTGCATCTTTCGGTAGTCCTCGGGCGAGAGGCGCAGGATCTTCTCGACGCGTTCCGCGAGCTCACGGTCGTAGCCGGGCTGGAACAGGTAGCCGTTCTCGCCCTCGTGCACGAGGTGCGGCAGGGCCATCGCGTCGGCAGCCACGATCGGCAGCCCGGAGGCCATCGCCTCCATCGTGGCGATCGACTGCAGCTCGGCGATCGAGGCGATGACGAACACGCTCGCCTCGGTGAGGTGGGCGCGCAGTTCAGCGTCCGTCACGCGGCCAGTGAAGTGCACACGATCCCGGATGCCGAGCTCGCCCGCGAGCTTCTCGAGGTTCTTGCGCTGATCGCCGTCGCCCACAATCGTGAAGCTCACCCGCAGTTCGGGATCCATGAGCGGGATCGCGCGCAAAATCACGTCGATCTCCTTCTCGAGGGTCACGCGGCCGACGAACACGAGCTTGTGTTCGGTGCGCGGTGAGAGGTCGGCGGTGTAGTCCGTAGCGCGCAGGCCGCAGCTCACCGGCAGCACCCCGCGGCGGTGCGTGTTGCGCTCGAGGAAGTCGGCGGCGCGGCGCGTGGGCGTGGTCACCTCGGCCGCATGCCGCAGCACGCGGTCGGCGTCGCGCCATCCCCAGCGCACGAAGAGGCGCTTCGCCCGCTCGGGCAAGAGAGTGAAATCGAGCACGTTCTCGGGCATCACGTGGTTGGTCGCCACGATGCGAATGCCGCGCTTTGCCCCCTCCTTCGCGAGGGCGCGGCCGATCACGATGTGCGACTGGATGTGGATCACATCGGGGCGCACGCGGTCGAGCAGCTTGCGGGCGTAGCCGCGGGCGCGCCACGGCAACACGAAGCGCAGCCAGTCGTGCGGGTACCAACGCCAGCTGGCCCAGCGGTGCACGGTCATCTGCTCGCCCTCGATGGTCTCCAGGAAGCTCCCCGTGTTGCTGTGGCCCACGGACGGCGCGACCACGTGCACCTCATCGCCCCGGCGGACGAGGCCAGCGGCAAGGCGCTCAGCGAAACGGGCTGCGCCGTTCACGTCGGGGAGGAAGGTGTCGCAGCCGATCAGGATGCGAAGCGGGGCCGGACGCTCAGTGGTGCTCACGGTGTGCGGGAGTCCTTCGGTCGGGGAGAGGATGAACGCCGGTGGGCGAACACGCTCAAGTTTAGGCAACCCGCTGGGCGAAGTCGCCCCGGAACGGCCGTTCTGGCGCTTCTCTGGCACTGAAGTGAGTGAAGTCGGTACCCAGGTGCTACGTCAGTGCGCGCATTCGGCGCCGTAGCTCACCCCTGGGAGCTACGCGGCGCGGGATCGATGCGCCGAATCAGTGCGGCCGTTTCGGCTCGGTGCCGGGCCGCGCGCGGGGGATGTACCGGGGCACCCAGCGCGCAAAGCCGGCGGCGCCGAGCACCGCGAGTGCGCCCACTGCTCCGGCCGCGAGCGGAAGCGAGGTGGCTGCCAGCGCAGAGATGGCGAGCGGGGCGGCCGCGCCGCCGAGATCGACGAGCGTGCGCCAGGCAGAGAGGAATGGGGCGGGGTGTGCCTGCGGCGCGAGGTCCGCGCCAAGCGTCAGCACGATCCCGCTCGAGAGGCCGTTGCCGAGGCCAATCACCACGGCGCAGCCGATCAGCCACGCCGCGGCGTTCGGCAGTTCGTGCGTAAATGAGAGGGTGACGAACGCAACGGCCATGCCAATCGTGGCGGGGAGCGCGGCCCAGAGCCGCCCGAAGCGGTCCATCACCTGGCCGCTCAGGTAGAAGAGTGCGAAGTCGACCGTGCCGCAGATTCCCATGACTAGGGCCACCGCCGAGGCGTCGAGGCCAATCGAGACACCCCAGAGCGGCAGCAGCACATCCTTCACTGTGCGAAGGCCTGAGAGCACTGCCGCAGAGCCGCCGACGCGCAGGAGCGGCGCACTGTGCCCGCGAATCGCGGCGCGGACGCTGGTGGGCGCGGCGGCGACCCCAGCCGCGGGGGAAGGAGCGGGTGCGGCCGGGAGCACCCGCTCGGGATCGGGCGCGAACCACACGAGCGCGGCAACGAGCGCAAGGCACACGACGAACGCCCACACCGGCGCGGTAGCGGAACCGGTGAGGCTGAGGAGCGCCGCCGCGAGGAATGGCCCGGCGAAGCGACCGAGCCGATGCGACCCACCAATAAGCGAGAGTGCCCGGGCGCGGAAGGTCACCGGCACGCGCGTCGTCATAAAGGAGTGCCGCGCGAGCCCGAATGTGGCCGCGGCGAAGCCGATCACCAGCACGGCGATGCCGAGCAGCCCAGGAGTGGGTGCGAGCGCCACCCCCAGGGCCCCAAGCAGCGCCACCCCACTCGCAAGAAGCATCGCGATGCGCTCTCCCGCGCGCGACACCACCCACCCGGCCGGGAGGTTGCCGAGCAGCTGGCCGACAACGAGCGCCGACGCGACGACCCCGGACAGCGCGAGGCTCGCGCCCATCCCCACCGCGATTACGGGGATGAGCGGCATGAGCGCGTTCTGGCCCAGCGTGAAGAGGATGGTGGGACCGTAGATGCTCGGTGCCATCCGCGTGAGCAGGGTGCGCGTCGGATTCGTCATAGGGGGTCCAGACTATTGCTCTGTGTGCCCGAGGCGCGATGCACATTGTGCCCAGCGTGACGCCCGAAAAGCAGGCATGCACCACATCACCGCGATGCGGCCTTTTTTCACTATGCGTTGACGCTCTGGTGATGAATGCCTGATGAGTCCACGCTGGAAAGGTGTCCAGGATCCACTCGCCCGCAGCCGCCAAGATCGGCAAGCAGATTCGCGCGGTCCGCCTGGAGCTCGGCATTTCGCAGGAAGATTTGGGCGAACTCTCCGAAATTAATTGGACCACTATCGGCAAGATCGAGCGTGGGGTCTCCAGCCCCACCGTTGAGACGCTCGTGCGTCCCGCCACTGCCCTGAGTGTTGAACCAGGCAGTCTGATCACCGGTGTGACCCCCGACGACTACGGGAGTCGATCGCACCGGCTTACCGCGCGCGACCTGATCCAAGCGCGGGCGCACGAGCAGACAGAACCGTAAACGTTCGATCCCGCGCGATCTGCGTGGCCGGACCAATTGCGCGCTCAACGAGCGTGCGATAGCGCAGGTGCGAGTTGAACACGATGCGCAGCTCGCCACCCGGCGCGAGCGCGCGCGTGCAGGCCGCGATGAGCCGGTGTGCCACGCCGGCGTGCACTGTCGCGCCGGTGTGAAACGGCGGATTGAGCAGGATCAGTTCCGCCCAGCCATCGGGCACCGCCTCGAGCGCGTCCGCGCGATGTACGCAGAGGCCGGCGGGGTCAGTGTCTGCGCCGTGCGCGCAGCCCGTGGCGAGCACACCCGCGCGATCTGCGGTGAGTGTGGTGGCGCGCTGCGCCGCGGCCGACTGGTCGGTCGCGATGACGTGGGCGGCCGGCCACGCGCGGGCGGCCGAGACCCCGAGCACACCGTTGCCACAGCCGAGATCGACGATGCGCCGCACGCCGGGTGACACGTTGCCGAGACCTGAGAGCAGCAGACGGCTCCCGTGGTCGAGCGTGGGGCCGCCGAACGTTGCGCCGAAGGCCGCGACGGGGAACGCAAGATCTGCGTCTTCTCCGAACCGTGGGAACGGCGCCGAGCCGAGCGCGTCGGGGGCGAGCGGCGCGCGCGCAGTGAGCACCCGAGACTTCCGTCGGGCGAGGCCCGCGGACACCTCGGCGAAGCGTCGGCCGAGTACTTCGTTCATTGCGAGGGTCATGTGTTTCACACGGCCGCCAGCGAACACGTGCACCTCGGGGTGAGCCCAGGCCGCGATGGACCACGCGATCTCGTCAAGCGCGTCAAGCCCGCGCGGCAACTGCACGAGCACCAGCCGTGCCCCAGCGAGCAACGACGCATCAAGCGGGTGCGAGGCGAACGCACCATCAGCGCCGGCCGGGATCCCCAGCCGCTCTGCGTTGCGGTGCAGCGCGCGCTCGCCGAGCACCGGGTCCTGGAACACTCGAATTCCGCGGGCGCCGAGCAGCTCGGCCGCGCCGAGCGTGAGCGCGCCGTGGCGGTCACCGATCACCACGAGCTCACCCGGCTGCAGCGCGCGGATCTCGTCCGCTGCTGTGCTGAGTAGCAGCTCGTCGGTCGCGTCGTGCGCCTGCAGCTCCTCCGCGTCAAAGTCGGGCTCCCGCGAGAGCCGGGCGAAGAAGTCTGCGGCCCCGGTTAGGGCTTCCACACAACCACTTCCGCGTTGCGGCGCACACGGGTGCCCCGGCGGAGGGTCACCACTTCGCCGCCCGCGCCGCCCGCAGCGAACACGCGCCGATCGGGTCGCTGCATGCGCTCCTCAGAGAGCGCCCGTTCAAGTTCGCGCACTTGGTGCTGCAACTGCTCCACGCGGTCCTCGAGCTGCAACACGCGGCGGATGCCCTCAAGGCTCAGGCCCTCGGCCGACAGCCGTGCCACCTCGCGCAGCCGGGAGACGTCGTGCAGCGAGTAGCGGCGAGTGTTCCCGCGCGTGCGCTGGGGAGAAACCAGTCCGATGCGGTCGTACTGCCGCAGCGTCTGGGGATGCATCTCGGCGAGCTCCGCTGCTGCCGCAATCGCAAAAACGGGCGTGAAGCGATCCATCTGGGGTGTCGCCATGATGTGCTGTCCTCTCGTCCCGGGTGGTGTGAGTGGGCCGGCCGCACGTGGCGGCCGGCCCGGCACGCTAGCTGCGTGCACGTGCGAGGAGATCCTCGCGCGGGTTTTCATCCGATTCAACATCACGGAAGGCTTCAAGCGCTGCCTTCGCCTCCGCGGAAAGGTGGCTCGGAACGACGACCTGCACCTCCGCGAGGAGATCGCCCGTCGCCTTGGCGGTCTTCACGCCGCGGCCCTTCACGCGCAGGACGCGCCCGCTCGGAGTGCCCGGCTGCACCTTCAGCCTGACGGGGTCGCCGCCCAGCGTTGGCACCTCGACCGTTGCGCCGAGTGCCGCCTCGGAGAAGGTGATCGGCAGCTTGAGACGCAGGTTGTTGCCCTCGCGCTCGAAGACGGGGTGCTTACGCACAGCAACCGTGAGGATGATGTCCCCTGGCTGCCCGCCGTTCGGACTGGGCTCGCCCTTGCCACGCACCTTGATCTTCTGCCCGTCGGACACGCCAGCCGGGATCTTCACCTTCACGGTGCCAGTCGGCGCCTGGAGAGTAACCGTCTTGCCGTGCACGGCAGTCTCGAAGTCGAGCGTCGTTGAGGCCTGCACATCGCGTCCCGGCTGGGGGCCGCGCTGCGCTCCGCCAAACATCCCAAAGATGTCCTCGAAGCCCTGGCCGCCGCCCTGCTGGAAGCCGTACTGCTGGCCACGCCCGCCGCCGCCGAACATGCCGCCGAAGACGTCCTCGAAGCCTTGCGCGCCGCCACCGGAGGTGAAGCGCGCGCCGCCCGCACCCATGGCGCGAATCTGATCGTACTCGGCGCGCTGCTCAGCGTCGGAGAGCACCGAGTAGGCCTCGCTGATCTCCTTAAACTTCGCTTCCGCAGCCGCGTCGCCCGGATTCGAGTCCGGGTGATAGGTGCGTGCGAGCTTGCGGTAGGTCTTCTTCAGCTCCGCATCGCTCGCCGTCTTCGAGACACCAAGGATTTGGTAGAAGTCCTTATCGAGCCAATCCTGACTAGCCATCTGCCCCCACCGCCACCGCTACCTTGGCGGGGCGCAGCTCAACATCGCCGAGTCGGTACCCCCGCTCGATTACGTCCAGGACCGTGTCCTGCTCGGTGCCGGGCACGGGCACCTGCGCGATGGCCTCGTGCACCTGCGGGTCGAAGGGCTCACCCTTCTCACCGAAGCTCGAGAGGCCGAAGCGCTCAAGTGTGCTGCGCAGCTTCTGCCCGATCGTCGCGAAAGCGCTGCCCTCGGTCAGATCGCCGTGCTGCTCGGCCCGATCAAGGTCATCGAGCACCGACAGGAGCGGGGTCACCGCCGCTGCGATGGCTCGCTGCTTCTCGAGCACGGCATTTGCCTCGGTGCGCTTGCGGTAGTTCGCGTACTCTGCGGTGAGCCGGCGGAGATCCTCCAGGTAGGGGTTCTCTGCCTCGCCCGCCTCAGCGTCCGCGCCCGCAGCGGCATCGCTCTGCTCCGCGTTCAGGATGTCGTCGACCGTGAGGTCCTCCTGCTGCGGCTCGGGGCCGGAGGCATTCGCCTCCGACCCCGCAGCAGGAACCTCACTCCCGGTGAACTCGTCGTCCGAGCCCGGGGTGTGCTGTTCCTTGTTCGTCATGGTTACTTCTGCTCTCCGGTGTTCTCGGACTCGTCGTCCTCAACGACCTCGGCGTCCACCACGTCGTCATCGTTCGATGCGTCGGCACCGTCCGCTGTGGGCTGCTCAGCCTGTGCCGCGGCGTAGATCGCCTCGCCGAGCTTCGACTGGCTCTGGCTGAGCTTCTCGGAGGCGGTCTTCACGGCAGCCTCGTCCTCGCCGGCCAGCGCCTGCTTCAGCGCGTCCAGGTCGCCCTGCACCTCGGTCTTGATGTCCTCGGGGAGCTTGTCCTCGTTCTCCGAGATCAGCTTCTCCACGGAGTAGGCGAGCTGCTCAGCGTTGTTGCGCTGCTCCGCTGCCTCACGGCGCTGCTTGTCCTCGGCTGCGTGCTCCTCGGCCTCGCGCACCATGCGCTCGATGTCTTCCTTCGAGAGCGTCGAGCCACCGGAGATGGTGATCGTCTGCTCCTTGCCGGTGCCCTTGTCCTTCGCGGACACCTGCACGATGCCGTTGGCGTCGATATCGAAGGTGACCTCGATCTGCGGGATGCCGCGGGGAGCCGGGGCGATGCCGGTCAGCTCGAAGGTACCCAGGTTCTTGTTGTCGCGGGTGAACTCGCGCTCGCCCTGGAACACCTGGATGGCGACCGACGGCTGGCTGTCCTCAGCGGTGGTGAAGGTCTCGGAGCGCTTCGTGGGGATGGCCGTGTTGCGCTCGATGAGCTTCGTCATGATGCCACCCTTGGTCTCGATACCGAGCGACAGGGGGGTGACGTCGATGAGCAGCACGTCCTTGCGCTCACCCTTCAGCACGCCGGCCTGGAGTGCGGCGCCGACAGCGACGACCTCATCCGGGTTGACGCCCTTGTTGGGCTCGCGGCCACCGGTGAGCTGCTTCACGAGCTCGGTGACGGCGGGCATACGGGTCGAGCCACCGACGAGCACCACGTGCGCGATGTCGCCGACCTTGACGCCCGCCTCAGCGATAACGTCCTGGAACGGCTTGCGGGTGCGCTCGAGGAGATCCTTCGTGAGCTCTTCGAACTTCGCGCGGGTGAGCGTCTCGTCGAGGTTCGCCGGCCCGTTCTCGGTGAGCGAGAGGTAGGGCAGCTGCACCTGGGTGCTCATCGAGTTCGAGAGCTCCTTCTTAGCCTGCTCTGCGGCCTCCTTGAGGCGCTGCAGGGCGATCTTGTCGCCGGAGACGTCAACGCCGGTCGACGCCTTGAACTGCGCAGCGAGGTAATCCACCACGCGCTGATCCCAGTCGTCGCCGCCGAGGCGGTTGTCGCCCGAGGTTGCGCGCACCTGAATGGTGGAGAAGTCGTCATCCTTGCCCACCTCGAGGAGGGACACGTCGAAGGTGCCGCCGCCGAGGTCGAAGACCAGGATGAGCTCGTCTTCCTTGCCCTTGTCGAGGCCGTACGCGAGTGCCGCAGCGGTGGGCTCGTTGATGATGCGGAGCACGTTGAGGCCGGCGATCTCACCGGCTTCCTTCGTCGCCTGGCGCTCGGCGTCGTTGAAGTACGCGGGCACGGTAATGACGGCGTCGGTGACCTTGTCGCCGAGGTAGGTCTCAGCGTCGCGCTTCAGCTTCATGAGCGTACGCGCGCTGATCTCCTGCGCGGTGTAGCGCTTGCCGTCGATGTCATCGCTCTTCCAGTCGGTGCCCATGTGGCGCTTGACGGAGGCGATCGTACGATCGACGTTGGTGACGGCCTGGCGCTTGGCGGTCTCGCCGACGAGCACCTCGCCATCCTTCGTGAACGCGACGATCGAGGGGGTGGTGCGGAAGCCTTCCGCGTTGGCGATGACGGTGGGCTCGCCGCCCTCAAGAACGGCAACCACCGAGTTCGTGGTGCCGAGGTCGATACCGACTGCACGTGACATGTGCGCTCCTTCGTGTTGGTGTGTTCGGCACCGTGTGTGGCACCGCGGTCTGGTCGCTCGGGATCGGATCCACCGACCTTGAGCCTGATGCACTCAAGTTTACCGAGCCGCTCCAGCGAGTCAAGTCGATTCACCCAAACTTGAGCCAATCACACTCAACTTTCAGGATTCGGTCACGGGTCAGACAGGCGTGGCCTCGCCCCCCGAACCAACCACAAGTTCCCGCACGAACCTCGCGAGCACCTCAGGCCGCAACGGCTCCCGCCCGTACCACCTCACACGAGCGAACACCGGGAGGGCATCGGAGGCCGAGACTTCAAGCCGCGGAAGCTCACTCCCCTTGCCGAACTCCACCCCGAGTTCACGCGCCCATTTTTCACCAAGACCTCGCAATGTCTCCTCGGATTCATTGGCTCGTGCGACACGCTCAATTGAGAGACCCATCCTGTTGACGCCGAAACTGAGCATGCCGAAACGCTTGGGGCCCCTATGCCCTGGATCCGCGAAGTTCAATGTCCACATTCGCCCGCTCTGCCCCACTGGCACAAGAAATTCCGAAGCCGCGTCTGCAAACTCAAAGCCCCAGTCGACATCCCTGCCATTGATCCCCAGTTCGCTTAGACGCTCGCGCATCCCCTCAGGGTCCGCAATTAGGTTCCATTGGCCTGGTCGACCATCGGCGTCTGCTGCCTGTTCAGAAGCAATCCGAAACCTCTGCTCGTTGATGGTTCCATCCTCGCCGCCAGAGAAATGCTTCCTGAGCATGTACAACATGTTCTTTGCAGCCCCCCAGGCCTCAGCCCAGACCCGCCCGTCACCCATTTGCTTGTTTTCCGGCACCCAAGAGTCATCTTCTTCACCTTCTTCGCCTCGCTCAATCAGCCGCACAAGTTCCTTGGCGCCCGCTCCCTCATACTGCAACTGGTACACAAAAGCAGCGACGTCAGGATGCGCGCTCTGCAAGCACAACATTGCGAAGAGGTCTAAACCGCCCTGATCGCCAACACTGGAGTCAGGAGACTCCGCCGTCTTAACTAACTTGTGCAGAGCCAAGGTGTTTGTCAGCCGCTTGACCGCTCGAGGGTTGCTGCTGCCAACTTCACGAGCAAAGCTCAAATACGACTTCGCATGCTCTCCCGTAGTGAGGCCAGCTGCGCGCACTCCGGCTTCAAGGAGTTCCGTGACGTCATAGGCGTACACCGGGACGTGAAATGGCACCTGGATTAGCTTCTCAAAGTAGCGTCGCCCCCGCGCAGCGTCCTTGGATGCGTCACCGCTACTGCCATACCTTGCACTCACACCCTCTTCAACAATCTCAATATCCACAGCAAGCACAAACACGCAGCCAGGAACGTCGAGGAAGATCTTGATTGACTCCAGCAACTCAACAGCGCGCCGAGGCTCCAACCTATCCAGATCATCGATAAGCACGATCACACGCTCTCCGGATTCCGCAACAAGGTTTGCGAAGGTGTCCCGGAGCTCCGTGATCGCTTCAACGCAATCAGCCGGCTCAACTCGGAGCTTTCCTTGCTTCGCCCTTTCGTTCAACTTCTTCCAGAAGGAAGTCAGCTTCTGCCCTTGCGGCACCCAGGCTGCGGCCTCCTCAAACAGAAAATCTGCTCCGGCCAAAGCCAGCGTCCCCAAATGCTGTTTTAGCTTCCGCTTTCGATCCAGTTGCTCTTGCGACGCCGCCGGGGGTGCGACAGCGTCCGCGATTCTGCGAATAAGGTTTGCGGCCAGCTGCTCCCCAAGATTGAACTGTGAGTATTGCCATGTATTGAATTCAACGACCTTCACGCTACTGTCGGCGCGAGCACGCACGCGATTCACAGCCATCGCCATCACTGAGCTTTTCCCGCTTCCCCAGCTCCCTTGGACGGATACCGTCATTGGAGTTGCACACTTCAAAAGAAAATCAGCAAGAGCTTCAGCGTGCGGGGCAACACCAAGAAGATCAGCGACTTCGGGCGCATCAACGAGTCCGACGGGTGATTCAGGCAAGGCGCACAACTCCAAATCCGCTTTGGCAAAAACTATGAGTATCGAATGAACAAGCTCGAGTGTATCTCTGCGATGCCGAAACCCACATCTGCGGCTTAGCCCAAAGGAGCGAAGGTCTCCCGCACAGGCCGCGGAGCCAGTACTGTGAGCAGCATGAGCGAAACCGCGCCGGTCGTCCCTCCCGCTGCGACTCCCCCGGCCGCCCCGGCCGGCAAGGGCCGCATCCTTGCGTGGTCGATGTGGGATTGGGGCTCTGCGGCGTTCCAAGCCGTCGTCACCACCTTTGTCTTCGGCGTCTACATCACGCAGCCGGCGTTTGGGCCCGAGCACGAGGTCACGGCGCAGCTCGGCACCGCGCTGCTGATCGCCGGTGTCGTCGTGGCGCTCATCGCTCCCATCACGGGCCAGCTCTCCGATGCCGCCGGCCGCCGCAAGTTGTGGCTCGGCATCACCACCGCGATCACCGTCGGCTGCACCGCGCTCCTCGCACTCGTGGCCCCCGAGCCGAACTACCTGATGCTCGGCCTCGTGCTGCTCGCGATCGGCAACGTGGCATTCGAGTTCGCCACTGTCAGCTACAACGCCATGCTGAGCCAGGTCTCCACCAACGCGAACGTCGGCCGCGTCTCCGGCTTTGGCTGGGGCATGGGCTACCTCGGCGGCATCGTGCTGCTCGCGATCCTGCTCGTCGGCTTCATCTTCCCCGACCCCGGCTGGTTCGGCGTGACACACGAGGGCGGGTGGAACATCCGCGTCGCGATGCTGGTGTCGGCAGCCTGGTTCGCCCTGAGCGCGATCCCGGTCTTCTTCGCGGTGCCAGAGATCGCCGCCGACCCCGCACGTAAGCCGGGTGTCCGTGGCGTCGTCACCGCGTACGGCACCCTGTTCCGCACAATCGGGGACCTCTGGCACAACGCACGCCAGACCCTGTTCTTCCTCGTCGCGAGCGCAGTGTTCCGTGACGGTCTCGCCGGCGTCTTCACCTTCGGCGGCGTGATTGCCGCGCGTAGCTTCGGCTTCGACGCCACCACCGTGATCATCTTCGCCATCGCCGCGAACGTGGTGGCAGGACTCGCAACGATCGTGGCGGGCTTCGCGGAAGACCGGATCGGCGCCAAGCCGATCATGATGTGGTCGCTCGCCTGCATGATCCTCTCGGCGCTGCTCGTCTTCATCCTTGCCGACCTCGGCACGTGGGTGTTCTGGGTGTTCGGTCTCCTGCTGTGCATCTTTGTGGGGCCGGTGCAGTCGGCGAGCCGCACCTTCCTCACCCGCCTCATTCCCGCTGGCCGCGAGGGCGAGATCTTCGGGCTCTACGCCACGACGGGGCGCGCGGTATCGTTCCTCTCCCCCGGCGCCTTCACTCTGACGGTGGCGCTCGGCGGCGCCGCAATCTTCGGCATTCTCGGCATCGCGCTCGTGCTGATCGTCGGGTTGATCCTGCTCCTTCCGGTCCGCACCCAGCGCGACGCAGTCGCAGCCTCCACGGCAGCGTGACCCGAGCCCCGGTCCAGGCCGCAAGCCGCTAACCTGGATCGGTGGCCCGCCCCCCTCTTTCCCCCGAGCAGCTCTCCGTCTACGAGCGGATCGAGCACACGCGCGAGCACATTTTCGTGACGGGCCGCGCGGGAACGGGCAAATCCACGATTCTGAACCACCTCGCGTGGAACACCAGCAAGATCATCGCGGTCTGCGCTCCCACGGGCGTCGCCGCGCTCAACGTCGGCGGCCAAACCATCCACTCACTGCTGCGACTGCCCACGGGAGTGATCGCAGACCAGGAGCTCGATCAGCCAGCCGAGCTCAAGAAGATGCTCGCCTCGATCGATACGCTCGTGATCGACGAGATCTCCATGGTGTCGGCCGACCTGATGGACGCGATCGACCGTTCACTCCGCCAGGCACGGGGCAAGCGGCACGACCCGTTCGGCGGCGCCCAGATCATCATGTTCGGGGATCCCTATCAGCTGCCCCCCGTGCCGCCGCGCGACCCGCACGAGCGCGCCTACTTCGCCGACACGTACCGCTCGCTCTGGTTCTTCGACGCGAATGTGTGGCAGGACGCCGAGCTCGCAACGATCGAGCTGGTCGAGGTGCACCGCCAGCGCGACGACCGCTTCAAGCAGATCCTCGGCGCCGTGCGCCACGGTGTCGTCACTGCCGACCAGGCGGAAGAGCTGAACGCAGCGGGTGCCCGCCCCGCCCCGCGCGACGTCATCACGCTCGCGACCACGAACGCGACCGTCAACCGCATCAACGCCGAGCGGCTCGCAGAGATCCGCGGCGGCGCCCTGCGCGCGGTCGCGGAGATCAACGGCGAGTTCCGCGAGAACACCTACCCCGCTGACGAGGTACTCGAGCTCAAGCCCGGCGCGCAGGTCATGTTCCTCCGCAACGACGCCGACGGTCGCTGGGTGAACGGCACCATCGGCACGGTCTCCCGCGTCGACGGCACCGTGTGGGTGGAGGTCGACGACGAGGAGTACGAGGTCGAGCCGACCGTGTGGGAGCGCTACCGCTACCGCTACGACGCCGAGACGAAGAAACTCGAGAAAGAGGTCGTCGCCGAGTTCGAGCAGTTCCCGCTGCGCCTCGCGTGGGCAGTCACCGTGCACAAGTCGCAGGGGCACACCTATGACGCCGCCGTAATCGACCTCGGGCCGCGAGCGTTCAGCGCGGGGCAGACCTACGTTGCGCTCAGCCGCGTGCGGTCACTCGATGGTCTCTTCCTCCAGCGCCCACTGCAGCCGCGCGACGTGATCGTCGACCCGAACGTGGTCCGCTTCATGCAGAACCGCGAGGTCCGCGGCTAACACTCGCGTCCGCTGCGCGCCTCACACAGCTCGGGATCGGGATCGCTGCGCCCCACAACGCAGCACGCGCCGCCCGGCGAGAATGCCGGGCGGCGCGTGCTGATCCGCGTCTGCGGGAGCTAGGCGGCCGCCGCCTTCGCTGCGCCGAGGTCGACAAACACCGCGGTGTTGAACGCGTACGCCGTGCGCACCTCGTCGAGCATGCGTGCCCGCTCTGCCTCGTCAAGCCGCTCGCCCAGCGCGTCGAGCTCGGCGCGGTAGGCGTTCTTGAAGTCCACAAGCGAACCGAGGCCCGCGAAGTCGTAGAAGGCGATGCCCGCGTGTTCGAGCTCGTGCTGCTTCGCCACGCGCTTCGCGATCATCTGGCCCCCCGAAAGGTCGCCAAGGTAGCGCGTGTAGTGGTGCGCGACGATGCCGGCCGCCCAGCCCTCGTCGGCGATCTCGCGAATTCGCGCCGCGTACGCCGCCGTGGCGGGCACCGGGGCGATGTGCTCACGCCAGTCGGCGCCGATCAGGTGGGCGAGATCTTCCTCGAGCGCGGCCATGCGTACGAGTCCGCCCGGGTGGAAGCCGGCGAACGCGGGATCCTGCGCGAGCTGCTCGGAGGCAGCCTCAAGCGCTTCGTACATGAAGAAGTGCTGAGCAACGAGATCGATGTAGTCCTGGCGGGTGCCCGTGCCACGCATGATGTCCTCCATGAAGGTGGCACCCTCGCTGTCGGAGTGGTCCCCCCAGGAGCTCTCGCGGATCACGCGTGAGAACGGCTTCTCGCCGTCCTCGACCTCATCGGTGCCGCCGTGGTGACCAGCACCGTGGTGACCGCCGCCGTGGTGGGCCCCGTGCTCGTGGCCGCCGTGCTCGTGACCGCCGTGGTGGTGATCGGCTGCCGCAGCGGGCGCGTGCTCTTCGCGTGCGGGCACGCCGAGCTTCTCGCAGGCCGCGTTGTAGAGCGCCACCACCTCGCGGCGGATCTCGGGGCGCTCCGAGATGGCCCCCGCGGGCCACGCCACTGAGAGCTCGTGCTCACCGGCGGGGTCGACCACGCGCCATACGCCCGCGTCGCCCGTCACGCCGACCATCGTGCTGGCCATGGCCTCGGGGTACCCGAAGGCTCGCGCGATGAGGAGATTATCGTCTGTGTGGTCACCGTTCATGTGCCCAGTCACAGCCGCCACCACTTTATCCGTAAAGATCGTCACCACATCAGTCTAGTAAGGGCAGCCTCACTTCGGCGCGCTGGTGCGGTTTCTCACGGCAGCTACACGGGTCCACATCTCATGTATGGCCGGTTCTCAGACTTGCGCTCCCTTCCCTGAGCGCCTCCGCACCCACGACGCAGTAGACTTCCCTACTGTTCTGTAGTCCCTGCGGTATCCCGCGAAGATTGGCGGTCGAGCTTGATCCTGAAACGTGCGCATCGCACCGGCCTCGCACTCGTCGGTCTCGTTACCGCCGCCGCCCTCGGCCTCACCGGCTGCTCCGGCGGCACGAGCGGCTCCGGCGCCGGCAACGTCAACACGATCGACGAGGGCCTCGCTGGCAGCATCAACACCGCGGTTGAGTCCGCGCTCGCGCTCAGCAAGTCCACCGAGGCAGTGGTGGGCGTGTGGAGCTCCGGCGACGGTGGCAGCTACGTGCAGGGGTTCGGCTCGGACACCGTTGACGGGAACAGCCGTATCCGCGGCGCGCAGGCGACGCAGCCCGTGATGTGCGCGCTGCTGCTCGACCTCGTCGGCACCGGCAAGCTCGATCTCGACCGCGAGATCTCGAAGGATCTCACCCGCCAGTCGGGTATCGAGGGCATCACCTACCGCCAGCTGTGCGACATGCGCTCCGGCGTGGCCGACTTCAAGGGCCCGTTTGGTGATCTCTTCGCGAACAACCCCACGCGCCCCTGGCCCGAGCAGGAGCTGCTCGCGCAGGGCCTCGCGCACTCCCCCGAGTCGTGGCCGGGCCTCGACTTCCACCAGTCCGACACGAACGCGGTGCTCCTGGAGCGCGTGCTCAAGGTGAAGACGGGTGAGGAAATGCCGCAGCTGCTCGAGGAGCACGTGTTCTCTCCGGCAAAGATGGGTTCTTCGTACTACCCCGAGGACGACGCGACAACGGTGACAGGCTCGACGCTGGGCTCGCTCACCTACCCGATGAGCGGTGGAAAGCCGGTCTGCGACGCTGAGCCGGTTGCGGTGCCCGAGGTTTCCCCCACAATGCTCGGCGGCGCTGGCGCAACCGTCACCACCGTTGGTGATCTGAAGGCCTTCTACGAGAGCTACCTCGACGGCGCGTTCGGCGGCAAGTCCGCGGGCGTGGTCACCGAGCTGCAGCCGACGAAGAACCCGAAGCGCGACGACAAGGGCACCCCCACCGAGGATCCCGACACCGAGGGCCGCCAGTGGGCGTTCGGCATGGAAAAGGTCGGCCCGCTCTACGGTCGCGCTGGCGCGATCACTGGCACGCTCACGGCCGCGTACCACGATCCCGAGTCGGGCTACTCGGTTGTCGTGGCGCTCAACAACTCCTCCGCGGGCGCAGAGTTCGCGAAGCAGCTGGCCCTGCAGCTCACCGCCATCGCGGCGGGAGCTGGCGCCGCACCCGAGGTGGCCTGGTCTGCGGAAGACTCGGCGGCGGCGCTCGCCGAGCGCGCGATCTGCCAGTAGCGACGGGCTGGCGGCGCGCCACGCGGTGCGTCGCCCGGCCGTGCGATTTGGGGCCGGGCTTCCTGCTATAGTTGGTCCGGCGTCATCCTGGGATCGTCGTCTAATGGTAAGACATCAGCTTCCCAAGCTGAGAACGCGGGTTCGATTCCCGTCGGTCCCTCCAACTGAAAAGGCCCCGCATTCTGCGGGGCCTTTGTCGTGTCCGGGGGTGCTACGCCTTCGGGATCGGCGGGCCGAGCCACAGCAGCACGCTGAACGCCACCGTCACGCCCGCGAGCAGGATCACGATGGACAGGAACGGGTGCCGCAGCACCCACGCCTGCACATGCTCGACGAAGCCCTTCGGCGCATCCTTGCCGGGCGCGAGCCGCCAGCCGCCATCGAGCTGCCCTCGCTTGTCGAGCCACAGCTCGAAGGGCAGGGTCGCGAACGGCACAATCGCGAGGACCAGGCCGAGCACGCCGACGCCAGTGCGCCAGCGCTGATTCACCCAGACGAACACGGTCACGACACAGTAGGACAGGAACACGAAACCGTGTGCGCCACCGGCGGGACCCACGAGGTTCTCGGTGACCCCCGTTCCGCGGAGAATGAGCGCGGTGATGAGCCCCGCCCAGGTAACAAGTTCAGCGAACGCGAAGATCCGAAACAGCAAACGGGGTGACATGATCCTTACCGTATCTGGCCGGAGCTGGGGTTTCACCAGAGTTGGGGCGGATTCCTCTCATCCGAATGGATGATCTTTTTCTCGGAAAACTCTGCGCCCTCGTGCGCGAGCAGCCGCTCCTTCACCGGCACACCGAAGAGGTAGCCGCCGAGCCCGCCGTCCGTGCGCACGATCCGGTGGCACGGCACGATGAGCGCAACGAGGTTCGTGGCGCACCCCGACGCCGCCGCACGCACCGCGCTCGGCCGCCCGGCGCGAGCCGCGAGCTCGGTGTAGGTCACGGCCTCGCCCGCGGCCACGCCACGAAGCGCGCGCCACACCTCGCCACGGAACGGTGTCTCGGGCTGTGCCACGGGAATCGTGTCAAGCGCGGCGTGCTCGCCTGACGCGTAGGCGCGCACCGCATCCGGGATCGGCCCCTCCAGCGTCTCCTCCGCAGCGAGCCCGCGGGCCCCCAGCTCGGCATCGAGCCGAGCCAGGCGTTCAAGCAGGCTGTGCGCCAGCGGGTCCTCCGCTGTGGCGAAGCCCGCGGCGCGAACGAACCCGTCCTCGGGCGTCCAGATCACACGAAACGGGTGCCCCACGACATCGATCGTCGCGGTGGCCAGTGGGCGGTCGGGGCTCATGGGGTGTCCTTTCGGGACTGTGCGGCCAGGAAATCTGCCCACAAGAATTGGGTCGCGTAGCCGCGGAACGGGCGCCACGGTTCGGCCAACCGCTCCGCGTCGCGAGGCTTCTCCACCCCGAGCGCTCGGCGCAGGATGAGATCCCCCGCAGGGTAGGCATCGGGGTCACCGAGGGCTCGCATCGCGACAAGCTCCACCGTCCAGGGGCCGATGCCACGGATGGCGGCGAGCTCGGCGCGCGCGCGATCCCGATCTGCTCCGGGCCCGAGATCAAGCCCCTCGGCGAGAGCGGCGGCGAGCGCCGAGAGCGTGGCCGCTCGCGCGCCCGTGATGCGCAGCTCTTCCCGGAGCTCAGCGACGGGCAGCGCCGCGACGCGCGCGACGTCAATTCGCGCGACGAAGCCGGGGGCGGTGCCGCGTTCGGGGAGATCCTCGCGGGCGAAGCGGGCGACCAGGCGCCCCTGCAGCGTGCGGGCCGCGGCGAGCGAGACCTGCTGCCCCAGCACCGTGGCGAGCGCGAACTCATGCGGGTCGCGGGCCGCGGGCAGCCGGAGGCCGGGTCGCGCGGCGATGAGCGGGCGCAGCGTTGTGTCCGAACCGAGCGCGGCGTGAATCTGCGCGGGATCCGCGTCGAGGTCGAGCATGCGCCGCACCGTCTGGATCGCGGGAAGTGTGTCGGCAAGGCCCGGGAGCTCGAGCACCACCGGAATGCCGACGAGCCCGCCCGCGCTGGCGTCGGGCTGCGCGGCCAACTGCGGCACCGCGCTCCAGTCGATGCGGGCGATGGCGGTGCCGCCCGGCACGTCAATCGCATGGGCGGTCTCCGCGCTCGGCGCCGCGCCGATCTCGTCGCGGCCGGGAATCGCGTGGGCGGAGAGAAAGGCGCGCATGGCCGCGGGGTCGAACGGCGCACGGGTGTGGAGACGCAGCGCGATGCTCGGCCGCTCCGCGGATCCCGATCTGCTGGTGTCACGCGAAGACTGTGCCTGGCGCCTCGGAAGAGCGGACGGTGCGACGCCGAACTGTTCGCGCATCGTGTCGCCGAACTGGCGCACGCTGCCGAAGCCCGCGGCGAACGCGATGTCTGCGAGCGGCAGTTCGGTCTCCTCGATGAGCGCACGAGCCGCGTGGGCTCGGCGTGTGCGTGCAAGCTGCACGGGCGTCGCGCCAATCGAGTCGAGCAGCATGCGCCGGAGGTGGCGCTCACTCACCGCAAGCTCGGCCGCGAGGCCCGCGACGCCAGCCTCGTCGATCGCGCCGTCACGAATGCGGCGCATGGCACGGGCAACGAGGTCTCCCCGCGCATCCCAGTCGCGAGTGCCCGGTACCGCCTCGGGGCGGCAGCGCTTGCAGGCGCGGAACCCCGCCGCGACGCACGCCGCAGCGCTCGGAAAGAAGCGGCAGTTCTCCTGGCGCGGCTTTCGCGCGGGGCACGAGGGTCTGCAGTAGATGCCAGTGCTCGTGACGCCCAGGTAGATTCGGCCGTCCCAGCGAGCATCGCGCCCGGAAGCGGCGCGGTAGCACGCGTCGGCGTCGAGCGGGAGAGCAAGCTGCGGGGAAATCACTCGTCCATTGTTCCGCGCGATCGGCGCACACGCACGCGGAAATCGGACATCGCAGTGGGGCGCGTGATTGGCGCAGCGCGGGGCAACGCCGGGCGGGGCCGCTTCTCGCGTACGCTCAGGGGTATGAACGACGCCTCCGGCCGATCCGCGCTCATCCGCGCCACCGTTGTGGTCGTTGCGGCGGGCGGACTGCGCGCGCTCACCTATCGCGCGGTCGCGGCCGAGGCTGGCGTGTCTCACGGGCTCGTGCGGCACCACTTCGGCACGCGGGATCAGCTCATCGCCGAGGCCATGGAGTACGCGATTCACGCGAGCCTCCGGGAGTCGAACATGCTGCAGGCTGAGCTGACAAGCGATGAGTTTGCGGCGGGGATCGAATCGCTCGCCGACCGGGAGGCTGAGATTCAGTCGTTCCAGTACGAGTTGCTGCTCGAGTCGCGCCGCCGGCCAGAGTTGCGCGCGCTGGCTGAGCTGCACTACTCCTCGTACCGCGAGGCGATCGGCCGGCAGCTCACCCGGCTGGGCGTTGCAGACGTGGAGCTGACCGAGCTCATTTGGTTTGCCCTCGACGGGATCGTGTTCAAGCAGCTCGTTGCGCCCGCGGACGTGGCGCCCGCCCTGCGGCTGATCCGCAAACTGGTGTCCGCCCAGGCGGCCTGACCTACCCCGCCCCGCCGCCGTCCCGCCGCTGCCCCGCCACTGCCTCGGATCGGGGTCACTTGGGCAGGGTGTCGTTACACGCGCCTGCGCGACACCCTGCCCAAGTGACCCGGATTGCGCGAGAGGGGTGGAGCGGCGGGCGAGACGCGCACTTGACTATCCAAATGGATAGTTTTAGGCTGGCGACACTCACGAGCGCCACCGGCGGCGCTCGTGCCCGGGCACGGCCGCCCGGGTCAGCCAGCGAAAGAGACACACCGACGTGACCGATTCCACACGCGACGCGAACCCTGACACACAGATCGACTTCCTGTACCTGAGCGAGCCCGACATGATTCGAGCGGGCGTGACGGATATGGCCGCCTGCGTCGACACGATGACGGAGATGCTCGGCCTCTTCGCCGCCGGCGACTACCGCATGGCCGGCACCGAGAACAACTCGCACGGCGCGCAGATCTACTTCCCCGAGACGGAAGAGTTCCCCGGCATGCCGGTCGACGGGCCCGATCGCCGCTTCATGGCTATGCCCGCCTACCTCGGCGGCGACTATCAGGTGGCCGGCTGCAAGTGGTACGGCTCGAACGTGGCCAACAAGGAGCGCGGCCTCCCCCGCTCGATCCTCATGTTCACACTGTCGGACAAGGACACCGGAGCACCACTCGCCATCATGTCGGCAAACCTGCTGAGCGCGTACCGCACCGGCGCGATCCCCGGCGTTGGCGCACGCTACCTCGCCCGCGAAGACGCCACCACGGTCGGCATCGTCGGCCCGGGGCCCATGAACCGCACCTCACTCGAGTCGTTCATGGCCGTGCGCCCCGGCATCACCACCGTGAAGGTCTCGGGGCGCGGCCAGGCTGGCGTTGACGCGTTCATCGCCTGGGCTCGCGAGCGCTTCCCGCAGATCACCACGATCGAGCAGGTCGCAGACATGGAGGCCGCCGTGCGCGAATCCGACATTGTCAGCATCGCGGTGCCGAGCCCCTCAGGCTCCGAGCACTACCCGCGCGTGCGCGACGAGTGGGTGAAGCCCGGCGCGTTCATCTGCTGCTCCGCCCACCTCGCACTCGACGAGTCGCTCACCGAGCGCTCCCGCCACGTCGCCGACGCGCGCAAGATCTACCAGGCCTGGGCGGAGGAGCTCCCCGCGCCCGCGCACGAGACCGTGGGCATCTGGGGCATGCACCTCGTCGACCGTGTGCGCGACGGCCGCATGACCCCGGAGCAGTTCGAGGACATCGGCGAGATCATCCAGGGCAAGACCCCGGGTCGCACGGACGATGACGAGGTGTTCATCTACTCGGTGGGCGGCATGCCGGTCGAGGACGTCGCGTGGGCCACGCACGTCTACCGCAACGCGGTGCGCGACGGCATTGGCACGAAGCTCAACCTCTGGAACACTCCCACAATGGCCTAGCGGCCACCCGATCAGTTCTCCACACCAGCGAAGGAAGCACACATGGATCTGCAGCAGACCGACGTCATTGTGATCGGAGCGGGCGCGGTCGGCGCGATGGCGCTCTGGCAGCTCAGCAAGCGCGAGGGCCTAAAGGTGGTCGGGATCGAGCAGTTCGGTCGCGTGCACTCGCACGGCTCGTACGCGGGCGAATCGCGCGTGTTCCGCACCGCGGTGCACGAGGGCGGCACCTATGTCCGCATGATTCAGCGCTCTCGCGAGCTCTGGCGCGAGCTCGAGCGCGAGTCGGGTCGCGACATCTACGCGGAGGTGGGCGCGCTCAGCATCGCCCCCGAGGGGTTCCCCGATCTCGTGACCGCGCTCGGCACGGTGCGCGAGTTCGAACTTGAACACCGGCTTCTCAGCACGGAGGAGTTGCGCGCCGAGTTCCCGCAGCACCGCGTGCAAGACGGCGATGTCGGCCTGCTCGACGCGCACGGTGGCGGCCTGCGCCCCGAGGTCGCCCTGATGAGCGCGCTCGACATCGCAGAGGCGAATGGCGCCGAACTGCACTTCAACACCCCCGTGATCGACATCGAGGAGCGGGCGAACGGCGTGGTCGTGCGCACCACCCAGGGCGCCTGGCTCGCCCGCACGGTCGTCGTCGCCTCGGGATCGTGGTCGGCACGCCTCTCGCCCGAACTCGACGAGCTGCTGCGTTTGCAGGTGCTCGGGCTCACCTGGTTTATGCCGAAGGACCCGAGCCTCTTTGTTCCCGAGCGCTTCCCCGCTTTCCTGCGCGACGCGGGCTCCGTGCACTTCTTCGGTGCCCCGAGCTTCGACGGCTACGCATTCAAGGCCTGCACGAACCCCGAGTGGCCGGTCTTCCGCGACGTGAGCGAAGTGCCGACGCATCACACCAGGGAGGAGCTGATCAGGATCGGGCAGCGCGCCGCAGAACTGTTCGAGGGCATTAACCCTGAGCCCGTGCGCGAGAGCGTGCACCACTGCGCCTACACGCCGGATCGTCTGCCCGTTGTCGACCAGAGCGCGAGCGGCCGGGTTGTCACCGTGACCGGCCTCTCGGGGCACGGCTTCAAGTTCGCCCCGAAGCTCGGCGAGTGGGCGGCGCAGTTGGCTGCCGGGTACTCGCCGGACGCCGCGGGCGTGGACCCCCGGTTCGCCCTGCCCGCCCACATGGAGCGGCTCGCTGCCACCGGCCCCTACACGGGCGGCGGCCACTAGCCACCCCAGTCACACCATCCTCTCGCGATTAGTTCTATTTCCTGTAGGGTTATTTATAGAAACGCCGCACCAATCGAGAGAGGACGGCGCATGGGACTGCCAGTCAGGGTCGACGGACTCACCAAGAACTTTGGGTCGGTGCGTGCGGTCAATGCGCTCAGCTTCACCGCTGAGCCGGGCCGCGTCACCGGCTTCCTGGGCCCGAACGGCTCGGGCAAGACCACCACGCTTGCCATGACGCTCGGCCTCGTCCGACCTGACAGCGGCAGCGCAACAATCGGCGGCGCGCCGTACGCCAGCCTCGAACGCCCCGCGCTCACGGTGGGCTCCGCGCTCTCCGCCGACTTCCACCCCGCACACACCGGGCGCGCGCACCTCGACATCGCACGCCGCGCGATCGGCCTCCCGGAGGCGCGCGTCGGCGAGGTGCTCACACTCGTCGGTTTGAGCGACGCAGCCGATCGCAAGACGGGCGGCTACTCGCTCGGCATGCGTCAGCGGCTCGCGCTCGGCACTGCGCTGCTCGGGGATCCCGATGTGCTGCTGCTCGACGAACCGATCAACGGCCTCGATCCCGAGGGCATCCGCTGGATTCGCGTGTTTCTGCGCCACCTCGCCAGCCAGGGCAAGACCGTGGTGCTCTCCTCCCACCTCTTGAGCGAGGTGCAGCAGACCGTCGACGATGTGATCGTCATTCGGCGCGGCGAGCTGGCATTTGCCGGTACCCTCGACGAGCTGCAGCGGGGCGCCGGGCAGGCCGCCGTGCGAGTTGCCGCACCCGACCAGGTCACACTCGCGCAGGCGCTGGAGCAGGCCGGCGCACAGGTGCACAGCCAGCACGGCGCGGCCCTCCGCGTGACGGGGCTCGAGCCCGAGACCGTGGGGCAGATCGCTTTCGCGGCGGGCGTGCCGCTCTCGCACCTCAGCACCGAAACCGGGGAGCTCGAGCAGCGCTTCCTCGACCTGATCAACGGCAGCGCCGAGCACGGCGGCACCGAGGGAGGCTTCGCATGAACCGGATTCTTCGCAGCGTCTCCGCCGAGTGGCGGAAGGTGCGCTCCACCAAGCTCTGGTGGATCCTCGCCATTGTGCTCGCCGGCTACTCCGCACTCATGGCCGGCGCGTTCGCGTTCATGTTTGGCGCAATCCCCAGCGACATGGGCGGGATCGCCCTCCCCGCGCAGGAGACGGCCGGCCTCGTCTACTCGGGCGTCGCCACGTTCGGTTATGTGATCCCACTCATCTTTGGCGCGCTCATGGCGACGGGCGAGCTGCGGCACCGCACCCTCGGCCTCGCGTTCACGTTCGAACCGCGCCGCGGCATCGTCTTGCTGGGCAAGGTCAAGGTGCTGCTCGGCGTCGGCCTGCTGCTCGGCGCCGCTGGCGTCATCGGCGCGGTGAGCGCGGGCGGCGGCATCCTCGCGGCGACCGACGGCGATCCCATGCTCGGCACCTCAGAGACGTGGGCCCTCCTCGCGCGCGTGATCGCGGCGATCGGCGTCTGGGCCGTGATCGGCTTCGGGGTCGGTCTGCTCGTCGGCAACCAGGCCTTCGCGATCGTCATCACCCTCGTGTTCACGCAGTTCCTTGAGCCGGTGCTACGCATGGCCGCCGGTTTCTGGGACTGGAGCGCTCAGCTCGCCAAGTACCTGCCGGGCGCCGCGAGCGACGCGTTCGTGGGCGCCAGCGTGATGAACAGTATGTCGACGATCGACCCGACCGCGCCGGACAGCGCGGCCCCGCTGGGGATCTGGTCCGGCCTCGCCGTCCTCCTCGCCTACGGCGTGGTGGCCGTGCTGCTCGGCTGGGTGACGCGCTGGCGCAAGGACGTGGTCTAGCGCGGCACGAGCAGCGAGTGCTGCTGCACCCAGCTAAACATCGCCACCGCGGCCGCAGCCGAGGCGTTAATGGAGCGCGTTGACCCGTACTGCGTGATCTCCACGACCGCCTCGGACGCGGCGATCGCCTCGGCGGTGAGCCCGGGGCCCTCCTGCCCAAACAGCATCACGCACCGCTCTGGCCAATCGAACGTCTCCATCGGTACGCAGCCAGGCACGTTGTCGATCGCGATGATCGGTACGCCCTCCGCTTGCGCCCACGCCACGAGCGCGTCAATGTCCTCGCGGTGCTCGACGTGCTGGTAGCGGTCGGTCACCATCGCACCCCGTTTGTTCCAGCGTCGCCGCCCCACGATGTGCACGGTGTCTGCGGCGAACGCGTTTGCGCTGCGCACGATCGAACCAATGTTCATGTCGTGCTGCCAGTTCTCGATCGCCACGTGGAACGGGTGCCGGTGCTCGTCGAGATCGGCCACAATCGCGGCCATGCGCCAGTACCGATAGCGGTCGATCACGTTGCGGGTGTCCCCGTGCTCAAGCAGCTCGGGATCGTATCGCTCGTCCTCCGGCCACGCGTCGGGCCCGCCGGGCCACGGACCAACGCCCGCCGTAGTGCGCTCGGGGTGCGGGGCCGCCGGCGCCGCCTGCGGAGCGGCATTCGGAGACGAGGCTGCGGGGCCTGAGGGCTCGGGGTCGGCGATGTGGTTCACCCACCCATTCTCCCAGGCCGAGCGCGACGGTGGCACCATCGCTCGCCGTATGCTGAGCGCATGACAGCAGCTCCTCTCCGCGTGGTGATCGCACCCGACTCCCTGAAGGGGAGCTGCTCGGCGTCGACCGCAGCTCGCGCACTCGCTCAGGGCGCCCGCGCGGCGCTCGGCCCCGGCGTGCAGATTCATGAGCTGCCGCTGGCCGATGGCGGCGAGGGCACCCTCGAGGTCCTCGCCGAGGCGTGGGGCGGTGAGATCGTGGCGGTGCCCACGAGCGACGCGCTGGATCGGCCCCGCGTCGGACGGATTGCACTGAGCGCCGACGGATCGCGGGCGGTCGTCGAGGCCGCCGAGGCGAACGGACTCCCTCACGTCGCCGATGAGCCACTGCGCGCGCTCGATGCCGACTCGGCGGGCGTCGGGGCGCTCCTTCGCGCCGCACTCGACGCGGGCGCGCGCGAGCTGCTCGTGTGCATCGGCGGCTCGGCAACGAGCGACGGTGGCGCAGGCATGCTGCGCGCACTCGGGGTGCGGCTGCTCCGCGCCGATGGGGCGCCCATCGCGGGAGGCGCCAGAGGCCTCAGCGAGCTCGCGCGCATCGATCTGTCGGGTCTGCTGCCCGCCGCGCGGGAGGCACGATGGCGCATCGCTGTCGACGTCACGAACCCGCTGCTCGGCGCGCAAGGCGCTGCGTCAGTGTTTGGACCGCAAAAGGGAGCGAGCCCCGCGGAGGTGGCCGTGATCGACGCGGGACTCGCACGGTTCGCCGAACTCCTCGCCGAGGCAGGGGAGACTTCTCCCGCCGCCACGCGCAGCGCGGCGCAGCACGCACGCACAGCACTCACGACGCTCCCCGGCCTCGGTGCCGCGGGCGGACTCGCTCTGGGGCCGGTCGCGCTGTGGGGTGCGGAGCTCATGCCCGGAGCTGAACTGGTTGCCGCCGCGGTCGGCCTCGATGCGGCGCTCCGCGAGGCCGACCTCGTGCTCACGGGCGAGGGCAGGCTCGACGCGCAATCGCTCGCCGGCAAGGTCGTGTCCCGCGTGCTTGCCGGGTGCGCGAGCGCTGGCTCGGAGCGGCCGCCCCGCGTGGTGGTCATTGCGGGGTCCGTCGCGCTCAGCGCGGCGGAGTGCCGCGCTGCCGGGATCACCGCAGCGCTGTCGCTCGCACCCGGCCCGGCGACGCTGAGCGAGCTCCAGCGAGACGCGAGCGCGCTACTTGCAGAGACCGCGGCCCACGCGTGCGCGCTCGCGTTCCCGGCCGGGCCGCTCGGTGCCGGCGATCCCGCGCGAGAAGCCTAGGCCGACGCCACCGCGAGCTGCTCAAGCTCGGCGGGCGTGAGCTCCGTGGTCAGCGACGCAAGCAGCGCCGTGAGCTGGTCGCGGGTGCGCGCGCTCGCGATCGGAGCGGCAACCGTGGGCTGCTGGCGCAGCCACGCGAGCGCGATCGTGGAGAGCTCGGCCGCGTGCGCCGCGGCAACGGTGTCGAGCGCGCCGAGCACGGCCCGGCCGCGATCGTTCAGGTAGGCAATCGCTGCAGAGGCGCGGTCGCTCGCACCGGGCGTCTCCGCGTCGCCCGCGTCACGGTACTTCCCCGCGAGGAAGCCGCTCGCCAGCGAGAAGTACGGGAACACACCCAGGCCCTCGGCCTCGGCCACGGCACGCAACCCGTTGGTCTCGAAGGCACGCTCCACCAGGTTGTAGTGCGGCTGCAGCGCGACGGGCAGGTGGTACCCGCCCGCCCGAGCAATGCGGAACCACTCGGCCGCGCGCTCTGCGGTGTAGTTCGAGATGCCGATCGCGCGGATCTTGCCTGCGTCGACGAGCCCGGAGAATGCGGCGACCGTCTCCTCGAGCGGCGTTTCGGCATCGTCGAAGTGTGCGTAGTAAAGGTCGATGTAGTCAGTGCCGAGGCGTGCGAGCGACGCGTCGGCGGCAGCGCGCACGTTGTCACCCGCGAGGCCGGAGAACTGCGGGTGGGTCGACACCTTGGTGGCGAGCACCACGCGGTCGCGAGTACCGCGCGCGGCGAACCACTCACCAAGGATCGTCTCCGACTCGCCGCCGCCGTGGCCGGACACCCAGTGCGAGTATCCGTCGGCCGTATCAACGAAGTTCCCGCCGCCCGCGAGGAAGCCGTCGAGCACATCGAAGGAGGCGTCTCGGTCAGCGGTCCAGCCGAAAACGTTGCCGCCAAGCGCAAGCGGGGCAATCTCGAGCTCGGACGTACCAATGCGCGTGCGGGTGGTCTCTGCCATGTCGACTCCTTCGGTGAATGCGGTGGGGCCGACCAGTCGGCGCCCCACTGGGGCCAACGCACGCCGCGGCCCGGCCATTCCTGGAACTTCGTGTTCGGGGAACGGCCGGGCCGCAGCCTCGCGCCTAGTGCTCCGGCATCACGGCGAGAGCGAGCGAGCCCCCGTCGGGGGCGACGTCCACTCGCACGGCTGAGCCGTCGCGCACCTCGCCGGAGAGGATCGCACGGGCCAGACGGTCGTCGATCTCTTTCTGCATGAGGCGGCGCAGCGGGCGCGCACCGTAGCTCGGGTCGTAGCCGCGCGAGGCGAGCCAGCCGCGCGCCTCGGGGGTCACCGCGAGGGTGAGGCGGCGATCCGAGAGCCGCGCCTGCATCCGGTCGATTGCCAACTCGACGATCTGTGCCAGGTTCTCCTCGGAGAGCGGGTGGAAGATGACCATCTCATCGAGTCGGTTGATGAACTCAGGCTTGAAGGCCCGCCGCACCGTCTCGCGCACGGCGGCCTCCTTCTCGGGCCACGCGAGATCCTGATCGACCAAGTACTGGCTGCCCAGGTTCGAGGTGAGGATGAGGATCACGTTGCGGAAGTCGACCGTACGGCCCTGCCCGTCGGTGAGCCGCCCATCGTCGAGCACCTGGAGCAGCACATCGAACACCTCGGGGTGCGCCTTCTCGACCTCGTCGAGCAGCACGACGGAGTACGGCCGACGCCGCACCGCTTCGGTGAGCTGCCCGCCCTGCTCGTAGCCGACGTACCCGGGAGGCGCACCGACGAGGCGCGAGACCGAGTGCTTCTCGCCGTACTCGCTCATGTCGATGCGCACCATCGCGTGCTCGTCGTCAAAGAGGAACTCGGCGAGCGCCTTCGCGAGCTCCGTCTTGCCGACACCCGTCGGGCCAAGGAACAGGAACGAGCCCGTCGGCCGGTTCGGGTCCGCGATGCCAGCGCGCGTGCGCCGCACGGCATCCGCGACCGCGCCAACCGCGTCGCTCTGTCCGATGAGCCGCTTGCCGAGTTCACTCTCGAGCGCGAGCAGTTTCTCGGTCTCGCCCTGCAGGAGTCGACCCACCGGAATCCCAGTCCACGCGGCAACCACACCCGCGATGTCCTCATCGGTCACCTGCTCGTTGACCATGCGCGGCTCACCGCTCACCTCGTCGGCGGCCTCGGCATTCTCGGCTTCGGTGAGCTGCTTCTGGATCACCGGGATTTCCCCGTAGAGCAGCTTCGACGCCTTCTCGAGCTGGCCCTCGCGCTGCGCCACCTCGGCGGCCATGCGCAGCTGGTCGAGCTTCTCGCGCAGCTCACCCACGCGGTTCAGGCTTGCGCGCTCGCGCTCCCAGCGCGCCTCGAGCACGTCGAGCTCCGCCTGCTTCTCACCAAGGTCGTCGCGAAGCTTCGCGAGACGCTCCTTCGACGCGTCGTCCTTCTCCTTCTTCAGGGCGAGCTCCTCGAGCTTCAGGCGGTCGACCGCACGGCGCAGCTCGTCGATCTCCATCGGCGCGGAATCGATCTCCATGCGCAGCCGGCTCGCGGCCTCGTCGATCAGGTCGATCGCCTTGTCCGGCAGCTGGCGCGCAGTGATGTAGCGGTTCGACAGCGCGGCCGCGGCGACGAGGGCCGAGTCGGCAATCGTCACCTTGTGGTGCGCCTCGTAGCGCTCCTTCAATCCGCGCAGGATCGCCACCGTGTCCTCCACGGACGGCTCGCCCACATAGACCTGCTGGAAGCGCCGCTCGAGCGCAGCATCCTTCTCGATGTACTCGCGGTACTCGTCGAGCGTGGTTGCACCGATGAGGCGCAGCTCTCCGCGCGCCAGCATAGGCTTCAGCATCTGCGAAGCCGCAACGGAGCTTTCGCCACCGCCCGCGCCCATGAGCGTGTGCAACTCGTCGATGAAGGTGATGAACTTGCCGTCCGACTCCTTGATTTCGGCGAGCACCGCCTTCATGCGCTCCTCGAACTCTCCCCGGTACTTCGCGCCCGCGATGAGCGCGGAGATGTCCAGGGAGATGAGTTCCTTGTCCTTCAGTGACTCGGCGACGTCGCCCGCGACGATGCGCTGGGCGAGGCCCTCCACCACGGCGGTCTTGCCGACACCGGGCTCGCCGATGAGGACGGGGTTGTTCTTGGTGCGTCGGGTGAGCACCTGGCTCACCCGACGAATCTCGGAGTCACGCCCGATCACCGGGTCGAGCTTGCCCGAGCGGGCGACCTCGGTGAGATTGACGCCGAACTGCTCGAGGGCGGACTGTTCGCCCTCGCCCTGGGCGGGCTGCCAGTTTGCCTGCATGTGGGTCCCTTCCGTTCGCAGTGCCGCGCAGCGATGCGTCCGGGCGGCTGCGCCGGACCTTCGCCGCAAACTTGAGTGTTGTTGACTCAAGTTTAACCGAAAGGAACCGATCCCGCCAGAGAAACTGCTGAATTTGCGATGAACTCTCGCCCCTCGGACGCTACTCGTCCCGCGGGTGCCGCTCCACGCGGCCGCCGCCCATCAAGCCGGGCGCGGGGTACTGCACCCCGGTGAAGCGGTGGTACACGAGCGCCACCGCGACGATGAGCACGGGGGCGGCGAGCGCGGGAAACAGCAGGAACATCCAGCCCGCGCCAGAGGCGAGCGCCACCACCGCCGTCGCGACCGCGGGTGGGTGGATGATGCGCAGGAGCGCCATTGCCGCGGTGGCCACCCCTGCGGCGAGCGCCGCACTCCACCAGCTCAGCGGAAGGAGCGCCGCAGCGCCCACGCCAACCAGGGCCGAGACGAAGTGCCCGCCCACCACCGCGCTCGGCTGCGACACGGGGGCCTCGGGGAGCAGATACACGAGCAGACAACTCGGCGCGAAGCCGAGGAAGAGCAGCGTCAAATCGACCGCTCCCCCGAGCAGCCCGAGGAGGGCGACCACAAGCGCCACCCCCAGTACCGCAAGCACCAGCCGTCGCCACGGCAGCCGCGGCTGCCCCGAACGCCACAGACCACGCACTCGACCCACTCCTTCACGCTCACACACCGACGCTGCGGCACTCGCGTATTTTACCGAGGCGACCATTCACCCAATGTGTCGGCGGCGCCTCGTAGGGTGGAGGTACCGATGAGAAGGAGTCCCATGGTCACGCTTGCACCCACGATCCAGCTCTCCGGCGGGGCCGCGATGCCCGCCCTCGCGTTGGGCACCTGGCCGATGAATGACGCGGAGACCGCCAACGCCGTCGAGTCCGCCCTCGCCGCCGGGTACCGTCACATCGACACGGCAGAGAACTACGGCAACGAGCGCGGGGTCGCCGAGGGGATCCGTCGCTCGGGTCTGCCGCGCGACGAGGTGTTCATCACCACGAAGTTCAATCGCGCCTGGCACAGTGTCGACGGCGTACGCGCGGCGTTCGAGGCGAGCTGCCAGCGGCTCGGCGTGGACACCATCGATCTCTTTCTCGTGCACTGGCCCAACCCGGACCAGGATCGCTACATCGAGGCCGTGCGCGGACTTGCCGAGCTCCGCCAGGAAGGGCTGATCCGCGCGCTCGGGGTGTCGAATTTCAAGCCGACGCACCTCGCGCGGGTGATCGACGCGGGCATCGTGCCCGAGGTGAACCAGATTCAGCTCGATCCCGAGCACACGCAGCCCGAGCTGCAGGAGGCGAATCGCGCGCACGGCATCGTGACCACCGCGTACACGCCGCTCGGCCGCGGCGGCGCGTTCCTCAGCGCCCCGGCGATTGCCGACGCGGCGGCCGCCCACGGGAAAACCCCGGCGCAGATCACGCTTCGCTGGCACGTGCAGCAGGGCAATGCGGCCGCACCGAAGTCGGCGAACCCCGCGCGGCAACGGGAAAACCTCGACATCTTCGATTTCGCCCTTACCCCGAGCGAAATGGCCGCAATCACGGCACTCGATACCGGCGCCCCGCTGCACCACGACGCCGACGAGTTCGGCCACTAGCCGCAGCGCAGGGTCCCCGCCCGGCGTCGGAGCGGGGGCACTGCGGGCGCCCCGGACACTCAGCCGCGCGAGGAGGGGCCCGAAGTCCGATAGGGTCCATTCGTGACCGACGCCGCTGCTCGGCCCCGCAACTGGGGCCTTCTCTTCGTTGCGGTATGCCTGCTCGCGGCGAATATGCGGATGACCATCACGGGCGTCGGCCCGCTCCTCGAGCAGATCGCGGCAGACCGCGGGGTGGCCCCGGCGGCGCTCGGCGGGTTGGCCTCCGTGCCACTCATCGCGTGGTCACTCGTCTCCCCACTCGCGCACGGGCTCAGCCTTAGGTTCGGGCTCTCACGCACCATCAGCTGGTCGCTCGTGGCACTCACCGCGGGCACCGTGTGGCGCTCGCTTCCCGGAAGCGAGCTCAACCTCTGGTTCGGCACCGCCCTCATCGGTGCGGCGCTCGCCATCGGCAACGTGCTCCTCCCTGTCGTGATCCGGCGCGACTTCAGTGCCCGCGTGCCCACGGTGATGGGCATCTACACGGCGCTGCTCGGCGGCATTGGCGCGCTTGCGGCCGGCCTCGTCGTTCCCATCTCCCACGTCGAAACCAGCACGGGCGAGCTGGGGTGGCGCATCGCGCTCCTCACGAGCGGCGCACTCATTCCCGTCGCGCTCGTCGCCTGGCTCTCGGCCACCCGCGGTGAACCAGCACCGCAGCGATACGAAGCGCTCCCGCTCACATCGAGCATGCGGGGCACCACGAACGACCGCGTGGGGCGCCGAATCTGGCGCGACCCGGTCGCTTGGACAGTCGCCGTGTACCAGGGTTCGCAGGCGATGCTGTTCTACATGATCGCCACGTGGCTCGCGCCGATCCAGGTGTCGCAGGGCAGCTCGGCGGTCGATGCGGGCCTCGACGTGATGTTCTACCAGCTCGTCAGCATCCTCGGCTCCCTCTGCCTGCCGCTCATGTTCCGCGGCACACAGGAGCGCTGGCTGCCGGCCGTGATCCCAATCTTGATCGCGGGAACCTTCGCGTGCGTGGTGCTGATCCCCGGCCCCGGCCTGCACTGGGTATTGCTCGGCGGGTTCGCGTCGGGTGCGTCGCTCAGCCTGTCCATGCTCTACATGGCCATCCGCGCGCAGAGCTCGGAGGCCGCGAGCGCGCTGTCGGGCATGGCCCAATCGATCGGCTATCTCATCGCCGCGGCGGGACCCGCGCTCTTCGGCTGGCTCGCCGCGTCCAGCGGGGGGTGGATCCTGCCGCTCTGGTTGGTGCTCGCGGTGGGGGCGGTGCAGCTCGTTGCGGGGATTTTGCTCGGCCGCGGCCGCATGGTGTTCGAGGCGCGCCCCTAGTTCGGCTGCGCCTGTCGCGGCGGGCGGTGCACCACGGCGGAAAGGATCGCGAGGGCCGAACCGACGGCAGTGTCGAGCACCCGCTCCCCCGCGGTGGCAAACGGGTCGGCGCCACCGGCGGCCGCCGAGGTGATCAGCAGCACCAGCGGCGTGATGAATACGAGCGCAAACGCGTAGTTGCGCACGACCACGAGCTCGATGAGAAACTGCAGGGCGGTGAGGAGCGCGACGAAGATCCACGTGTGTTCGCCGAGCGGGGCAATCACGAGGAACAGCGCAGCGCCGAGCAGTGTGCCCGCGGTGCGGTGCACCCCACGTCCGAGGGAGTGGCTGCGCACGGCACTGAGCCCCACCACCGCGATCCCGGTTGAGACCGTCCAGTACGCGCGCTGCGGATCGAGCCAGAGCACGCTGATGAGCGCGCCGAGTGCCGCGACGAGAGCGATGCGCACCACGAGTTGCTGCTCACCCGCGCCGAGCCAGAGGCGGGGCAGCAGCTCACGGAAGGGGCGAGCGGGCTTCGCGCGTTCCGTGCGCCGCAGGAGCGGCAGGAGGGCAAGCAGGTACGAGAAGAGCAGCCCGGCGGCGAGCGCGCTCAGGAACACCGCAGGCTCCGTCACCCGTACGCCGTCGTGCACGCCCGTGATGGTGCCGGCGAGGCCGAACATGAGCACGAAGAAGACGGGACCGGGCGGGCCCACCCGGCATCCGAACGCGAACGCGCTCACCGCGATCGAGACGACGACGAGGCCCACAGCGGTGAGCAGGTGCGACGGGGCGAGCCAGGTGCCGAGCGCGGCGCAGGACAGCAGCACGGCGCCCACCACGGGGAGCACGCGTGCGCGCTCGGCCGCGCCGAGTCCCGCGTAGAAGAGGGCGAGAAAGGCGCCAGTGCCGGCCTGCAGTCCGAGGTCGGGTCGCCCGAGCGCGGTGAGGGTCGCAAGCGGCACCCCCATCGAGGCGGCCGCGCGCAGCGCGATCCAGTGCCGCGGCCCCGGGTTCGGGGGTAGCGCGAAGAGGCTTCGGATCGCGGCCCCTGCCGCTCGTAGTGCTCTCCGAACCGTGTGCACGCGCCACCTTCACTCCCGTGGGGCGCAAACACGCCCCCATCGAGGCTATATGCCGCGGCCGCCCTCGCCCGCCCCGATTCGGGGTCACTTGGGCAGGGTGTCGCGCCGGGCAGGCCTCCGACACCCTGCCCAAGTGACCCCGATCCGCGGGGGGCGAGGGGACGGGGCGGGTGGGGCTAAGGAGCCCTAGAGGGCGCGGAGCACCACCGCGGAGCCCTGGCCGCCACCGCCGCAGATGCCGATCGCGCCGAGCGAGCCTGCTCCCGCCGCCGCGAGTTGGCGGGCGAGCGTGCCAACAATGCGCGCACCCGAGGCCCCGATGGGGTGCCCGAGCGCAATCGCGCCACCGTGCTGGTTGACGATTGCGGGATCGATGCCCAACTCGCGGGTCGACTGGATGCCCACCGCGGCAAAGGCCTCGTTGATCTCCACCGCCGCGAGGTCTCCGGCTGCCACTCCGTCGATCTTTGCGAGCGCCGCCGCGATCGCGCGCGACGGCTGTGAGTGCAGGTGAGTGTCGGGGCCGGCAACGAACGCGGTCGCTTCGACGCGCGCGATGGGGGTGAGGCCGAGGCGCTCCGCGGCAGCCTCGCTCACGATGACGAGTGCGGCGGCGCCGTCCGTGATCTGCGAGGCGTTGCCAGCAGTGATCGTGCCGTCCTTCGCGAACGCGGGGCGGAGGCCCGCGAGCCCCTCGGCCGTGGTGTCAGCGCGCACACCGTCGTCCGCCGAAACGACCGTGTCGCCGCGGCGCGAGGTGACCGTGAACGGCGCGATCTCTGCTGCGAGGAACTCCGCCGAGGCCGCTGCGCGCTGGTGCGAGGCCGCCGCAAACGCGTCCTGTTCCTCGCGGGTCAGCGCGAGCGGCGTATTGCCCTGCTCGGTGAGCGCCCCCATGGCGACCTGGTCGAACGCATCGGAGAGCCCATCGCGCTCGACCGTGTCGACCATCTGCGCGGTGCCGTACTTCGTGCCCGCACGGAGCGGCATGACGTGCGGCGCGAGCGACATGGACTCCTGGCCGACCGCGACAACGATCTCGGCCTCGCCCGCGTTGATGAGGCGCACGGCCTGCGACACGGCCTCAGCGCCGGAGAGGCACACGGCGTTCAGGGTGATCGCGGGGACGTTGAGCGGGATGCCCGCAGCAACCGCGGTCTGGCGCGCGGGGTTCTGTCCCGCGCCAGCCTGCAGCACCTGCCCGGCGACGAGCGTGTCGACCTGCTCCGGCGAGACCCCCGCACGCTCGAGCGCGGCCTTCGTCGCGTGTGCGCCGAGCACGGTCGCGGGCTGCGCGGCAAGCTGACCGGTGAAGCGGGTGAAGGGGGTGCGCGCGTATCCCGCGATCAGTGCAGACATGGGGCCTCCTCGGGCGACGTTGGATCCGGCGGTGCGCGTGCGCGCCCGCGAGTACGGCCATTGTGCCAGGGCCGGGCCGGGCAGCCGGCTGCATCCTGGCACAGCCCAGCACGCGGCGGCTGTGCAGCCTGACCTGTTGCACGACCGCATGGCCGCGCAGGCGTAACGCCGCACAGAACCGTCCTGGCGCGGCCAGTAGGCTGGGCGAATGCGCACCACACCCGCCGCGGAGCAGGCAGAGAAGCGGCGGCGCCCGGGGCGTGCCTGGGCGATCGGCCTCCTCACGACGGGACTGGTGCTCGGCGGCTACACGGTGGCCTGCGCGGTCACCCCGCTCCCCGATCCCAAGCTCACTCTCGCAACGAGCATCGAGGAGGATCCCGCCAATCTCGCCGCCGCGGCAGCAGCCGAGGAGCTCACGCAGCGCGCACAGGCCACGGTCGACGCGCAGCGGGGCCCCGCGGCGATCGGGTGGCTCGGCAGCGACGAGGTCTGGAGCAACGACGACACCCCACGCCCGATCGCGAGCATCTCAAAGCTCGTCACCGTGCTCGTGGGGCTCGAGCGCGCACCACTCGCCGCTGACGAGGACGGACCAGTGCACGTGTGGAGCGCTGAGGACGCCGCACGTACGCGCGGCTATCAGGCGCTCTCGGGGATCGCCTACCCGATCCCGATCGGCACGGAGGTCACGACCCGGCAGATGCTCACGCTCTCGCTCCTTCCGTCCGCGAACGATTTCATGGCGGCGTACGCGGCCGAGACGATTGGGGAGGGCGAGGAGTTTTCGAGCGCCGTGGCCGAGTGGGCGAAGCGAAACGGGCTGGGGTCGCTGTCGCTTGCCGAGCCGACCGGCATGGACGAGAGCAACGTCGCCTCGGCCGCCGATGTAGTACGGATCGCGAAGCTCGCGCTCAACGAGCCCGTCATCGCGGAGCTCATTCGCACGCCGAGCGCAGAGCTGCCCTGGGGGATCGGCGAGGTCACGAACACGAATCCGCTGCTTACCAAGCTGCCCGGCGTCATCGGGCTCAAGACGGGCACCTCCGGCGCTGCGGGATCAAACCTCGTCGCCGCCCAGGAGGCCAATGCGAACGGCCGTGACGTCGTGCGGGTCGCCGCCGTGCTGGGTCGCAACTCCGGCCCGGAGCGGGCGCACGACACGAGCACCCTCTTCACCGGAATGGGGGACGCGACGCGGCAGGTGCAGCTCGTGCACCCCGAAGAGCTCGTCGGCACGGCAACCACCATCGAGGGCACGGAGATTCCGCTCATCGCAGATGGCGGCGCCGCGGCGGTGCTGCTCGCCGGCGAGAGCGCGAGCCGCGAGGTGACGCTCGACGCCGCGAGCTGGGGCCCCGCCCGCCAGAGAGTGGGAAGCATCGCGGTGACCACTCCGGAGGGCACCAGCGAGGTGCCCGTCGTCGCGGCAGAGCGGATCGCTGAGCCGGATCTCTGGTGGCGAGTCACCCACCCTGCCCTCGTGTTTGGCTGGGCGTAGCGGGGCGAACCCCGCCACACCCAGCCGCTGGCAGTACGCGTTACGCGGCAGCCTGCACGAGCGCACCCGCGGCAAGACGCTCGACAACGCCCGTCAGGTGCGCGATCCCCGCGAGCAGATCCTCATCGCGCGTGTACTCCGCGAGGTTGTGGGACACGCCATTGACGCTCGGCACGAACAGCATGACCGTCGGCACCTCATCCTTCATGTTCGTCGAGTCATGGCCCGCGACCGTCATCACCCGATCGTGGGTGAGATCGAGCTGCTCCGCGACCGCGCGCGCCAGCTCGACACCGTCCTCCGGGTAGGGGTTCTGATCCCACGCATGCTCCGCGATCACCTCGATGCCCACGCGGTCCTCGCGCTGCACCCGCTCCACCGTTGCCATGAGCGAGGCGTGCGCGGCGCGGATCACCTCCGCGTCGGGCGAGCGCAGATCGAGCAGCAGTTCCACCTCGCTCGCCACCACGACGGGTGAGTTCGGGTACACGTTCAGCTCGCCGCAGGCCGTGTGCAGCTGCCCCGGCTCGAACTCGTCCACGAGCTCACGCGCAGCAACCACCAGCCGGGCCGCACCCAGCAGCGCGTCGCGTCGCTCCGGCATGAGCGTGGAGCCCGAGTGGGCCTGCTCCCCCGTCACGCGGAACTCGAACTTGTGCGCCGCCCAGGTCGCGTTCACGAGGCCGATCGTCACACCGTCTTCCTCCATGCTGCGCCCCTGCTGCACATGGATCTCCGCGTAGGAGGCGACGCTGCGCCCCGAGGCGCCGCCGAACACCGGGCCCGCGCCCAGCTCGCCCAGCCCGCCCATCGCCTCTGCGACGGTCGTGCCGCGGGGATCGGGAGTCGCGAGCGCTTCGGCCAGCTCGAGCTTGCCGGTGAACACCGAGCTGCCCATCATCGATGGCTTGAAGCGCGACCCCTCCTCGTTGAACCAGTTCACCACGGCGAGGTTGAACTGTGCCCCCGCGGGGTTCGCACGCAGCTCGTCTGCGACGCGGAAGCAGGCGTACGCCGAAGCCATGACGCCGTACGCGCCGTCGAAGCGGCCAGCCGTCGGCTGCGAGTCCATGTGCGAGCCCGTAAGCACGTACGGGGCGCCGGGGACGAGCTCGAGCAGGCCGAACTGGTTACCGATCTCGTCTCGCAGCACCGTGAACCCACGCGACTCGAGCAGCTGCGCGAACCACGCCCGCTGCTCGCCGTCCGCGGCGCTTCCCGCCTGCCGATCCACCCCGTTGGTACCGGGCACCGCACCAAAGGCGGAGTGCGTGGCCCAGTCCGTGAGAAATGCCTGGTCGTTGGGGGCGCCGAGGGTCTCGGTCATGGTGCGTCCTTTCGTGGGAAAACTGGATGGGGCTCCGAGGAGCCGAGTCTGAACTAGCGGCCGTCGTAACTGAGCTCGCCGCCGAGGATGGTCGCGACGATGTCCAGCTCTGCGATATTCAGTGCGGTGAGCGGCGACGCTGAGAACACGGTGAGGTCGGCGAGCTTGCCGCGCTCGAGGGTGCCCCGGCTCGCCACCTGGCCTGTCGCCTGAGCTGCCCAGACGGTGTGCGTGCGGAGCGCCTCTTCGGGGGTGATCGCCTCGTCGGGTCCGAGCACGGCACCGGAGTCGGTGCGTCGGTCGACGGCAGACTGCATGCCGCGGCGCAGGTTGTTGTCTGCCACCGGGAGGTCCGAGGAGCCGGCAAGCAGAATCCCCGAATCGATGATCGAGCGGCCGCGGTACAGCCAGGCCGCGCGATCCGGGCCAACGCGGTCGGCCATCTGGTCGCCGATCGGCCCAATGAACCCAGCCTGCGGGGTCACCGCAACGCCGAGCGCACCCGCGCGCGCGAGCTGATCGGGCCGCGCGATCCCGAAGTGCTCGATGCGGCACGGCACATCGCGCACACCGTAGCGCTCCTGCGCTTCAGCGATGAGGTCGAGGGCGAGATCAATTGCGGCGTCCCCGATGGCGTGCAGGGCGAGCGGCCAGCCTGCGCGGTATGCGCCCAGCGCGCGCTCGCGGTACACCTCCGGCTCGTCGAGCAAGTACCCCGTGTTGTGGTCGTGGCCGCAGTAGTCCTCGGTCACTGCCGCCGTGGCGCCAAGCAGGGAGCCGTCAAGGAACACCTTGACGTGCCCGAATCGCACGCGGTCATCGCCGAAGCCCGCCCGGATCCCGAGGTCAAGCCCTGCGCCCGCGCCAGTGCCAACGAAGTCGTGCGTGTGGCCCGTGAGCGGCCGGAGTGCGTCGAGCGCGGGCATGAGCTGGGCACGCGCGTGCAGGCGGCCCTGCTCGGCCGCCTGCTGGTAGGCCGCGACCTCGACGGTGCTGTGCCCGATCCAACCGCCGCCCACGCCAGCCTCAGAGAAGCTCGTGATGCCCTCGGCCGCGTAGCGCGCGGTCGCGGCCTCGAGCGCGCCCACCAGGTGCTCGGTCGAGTATGGGAGGAGGAGCGCCTGCACAAGTCCCTGTGCCGCCTCCTCGACGAGCCCCGTCGGCGCGCCCGCCGCGTCCCGCACCACGACGCCGCCCGTGGGGTTCTCAAAGCTCGAATCGAGCGCACCAACGAGGCGAAGCGTCGCCGTGTTCGTGATCGACGCGTGCCCGGAGGTGTGGCGCAGGTAGAGCGGACGCCCGCCCGTCAGCTCGTCCAGACGCGCAATGTCGGGAAACTCGCCCCCGTGGTGCGCCTGATTGAAGCCGGTGCCGTGCACCCACGCGCCCGGATCCCCTGCCTCGTCCAGACGAGCAACCTCAGCGGCAACGAGCGCATAGAGCTCGTCGAGGCCGCGCGCACGACTGAGGTCGATCGCCGCGAGCCCGAGCCCCCACCACGCGGTGTGGCAGTGCGCATCGATGAGCCCCGGTGTGATGCAGGCATCGCCGAAGTCCAACTCGCTCTTCGCGTGGAGGCCAGCGAGCTCCTCGTCGAAGCCGACGATCCGTTCGCCGATGACACCAAGCGCCTGTGCGACGGGGCGAGCGGGATCGAGCGTGAGGATCTCACGCGCGCGAACGATGAGGTCGAGCTGCATGCTGGGGTGTCCTTTCCGGGGAAACGCCTCGGGTGCGACGGGTGGGAACGTTCCCATTCCGCCGCACCCGGGGAGGGTGGTGTGCCGCGCTGAGCGCGCGACCAACCGGGGTTAGTGCTTGAAGCCCTCGTACTGCTGGCTCAGCTTGGGCGCGAGGATCGCGCCGACGGTGCTGAGCAGCGAGAACAGCACGAGCATCACGGCTGCGGGCACCCAGGAGTCACCCGATGCGGTCACAAGCGCCGTCGCGATCAGCGGGGTGAGGCCTGCGAGCACGTTCGCGCCGTTGAAGGCCACCGCGACGCCCGAGAGTCGCACCGACGCGGGGAAGAGACCCGTGAGCACCGTGCCCGCTGCGGCAAACGAGTACGTGAGCAGCGAGACCGAGATGACGATGCCGATCGTGACGAGCACCGGCTGCGTCGTCTGGATGAGCAGGAAGCAGGGGAAGGCCACGATTGCCGTCAGGATTCCAGCGCCAATGATGACGCGCGTCGCGCCGTACTTCTGGCCGAGGTGACCGGCGTGCAGCACCGAGAGGAGCTGGAACACGGCGCCGATCAGCGTTGCCATGAGGATCATGTTGCGTTCGATCCCGAGCACGCGGGTGCCGTAGTTCATGACGAAGGTCGTGACGATGTAGAAGCCCGCGGTGCCGAGGATGACAGCGGCGATGCCGACGAGCAGCTGGCGCCACGCCTGCACGAAGACGACCTTGAGGGGAGCCTTCTCGTTCTGGCCGCTCTCCTTCATCTCGGTGAAGACCGGCGACTCGTGCATCTTGTTGCGCAGCCACACAGCGAGCAGCAGGAGTGGGATCGCGAGCAGGAACGGGATTCGCCAGCCCCACGCATCGAAGTTGTCCGCGCTGAGGAAGAGTGCGAGCAGGAAGAAGCCGCCCGAGGAGAGGATCGTTGCGATGGGCGAACCAAGCTGCGGCAGCGCCGCCATGCGGGCACGCATGCTGAGCGGCGCGTTCTCCACGGCGAGCGTCATAGCGCCCGACCACTCGCCACCGATGAAGAGGCCCTGCAGCAGGCGCAGCACGACCAGGAAGATCGGCGCCCACACCCCAATGGCAACGTAGTTCGGCAGAATGCCGATGAGGCCCGTGGCGACACCGATGCCCACGACGGTGATCATGAGCACTGCCTTGCGGCCGATGCGATCTCCCAACCAGCCGAAGATCAGGCCGCCGAGCGGGCGCACCAGGAACCCAACGGCAAGCGTTGCAAACGCAGCCATCGACGCGGCGGCAGCATTGTCGCTCACGAAGTACTGCACGTTGAACACAAGCGCGGCGGCCGTGTTGAACAGGAAGTAGTCGTACCATTCCAGTACGTTGCCGACGAGTGCGCCGATGGAGGCCCGGCGGGCGTCACTCGGCGAGATGACGTTGACGGTCGCGGTTTCCCGCTCCGCCTGTGTGATGTTTGACGTCGAGCTCATCTCGAGATCCGTCCTCTTTCCAGTGAATGGCCCACTCTTCTTCGAGCGACCGGGCCGTGAGTCATGTCGCGCTCGCTCCAATGACAATGCCATTTCCGGCCGGTTCAGGTCACTAGGCAAGTGACGTGGACCGCGGGGCGATCGGTATGCACATGCACATCCGGGGGTGTGCGAAGCTTCGAGAGGCGGGTTTTCCCGCCGTCGCACTCAACGCAGGAGGAGCCGGAATGGCACAGATCACCATCACCGATCGGGGCGCGCTCGACCCCACCGAGGCCATCGCCTTTCTCGAAGCGCAGGGGCACGAGGTCACGCTCCTCGACACGCTCGATCCCGCGGAACTGCTGGCGAAGACGCCGAACTGCGAGGGCATCGTTGCGAGCTTCATCGAACTCGACGCCGACACGCTTCGTGCGCTCCCCCAGCTCAAGGTGATCGCGACCACCTCAGTCGGATTCAACAAGATCGACGTCGCGGTTGCACGCGAGCTCGGGATCGACGTGTGCAACATGCCCAGTGTGGCGAGCGAAGAGGTGGCCACGCACGCGGTCGCTGGCATGCTCAGCATGCTGCGCGAACTCCGCGCGTCATACGAGCAGGTCGAGGGTGGCGAGTGGGACTACTCGGCACTCCCACTGCCTCCCCGCGCGAGCGAGCTCACCCTCGGACTGCTGAGCTTCGGTCGCATTGCGCGCAAGGTTGCACACCGCGCGCTGCCGTTCTTCGACAAGGTCATCGCCTACGATCCCTTCGTCCCCGAGGATGCCTGGGAGGAGGGTGTCGAGCGGGTGCACAGCACCGACGAGCTGCTCGAGCGCTCGAACGTGATCAGCCTGCACGCGCTACTCACCGATGAGACGCGTGACTTCCTGAACCGCGAGACCATCGCGAAGCTGCCCCGCGGCGCGTACGTGATCAATGTCGCGCGCGGTGAACTGATCGACTCGGATGCACTCCTGGACGCGCTCGCGAGCGGTCAAGTGCGGTCAGCGTTCCTCGACGTGCTGCAGGTCGAGCCCGCCGCGGCAGATGATCCGTTCGTCGCGCACCCCAACGTCCAGGTCACGCCTCACTCGGCGTTCCGAAGCGACGCGACCCTCCGCGAGTACTTCATGGTGCCCGCGGAGAACGTCACCCTCGTGCTGCGCGGCGAGAAGCCGCACACGCTCGTGAACTAGGCGTCCGCCTCCCGCGCACGGAGCGCGGTGCGACCCGGCATGCTGTCGGATTGCACCGCGCTCCGTGCATTCTGGGCGGGATCAGCCCCACGCAAGCACAACGCTCGCCGCCTCCGTGGGCACCGTCACGTCGATGCCGGTGAGCTCCGTGAAGCGCCGGAGTCGATTCGTGATCGTGTTGCGGTGGCAGAACATCTGGGAGGCGGCGGCCTGCACGCTTCCGGTCTCGAGGTAGGCGCGAATCGACTCCTCGATCGCGTCGCGCTCGGCCGCGCTGCACTCCGCGAGCTTCGCTTCAAAGTTGAGCACCAGATCGAAGTGCGTGCCGGTGAGTTGGCTCCGCACGAGCCGCGGCCAGTCCGTGAAGCTGCGCCGCACGCCACCGCGCGCCGGAAGCCCGGCGAGCTCTGACGCGAGCCGCGCGCCCGACCAGACTTCTTCGATGCCCTCCACCGTCACGATTGCCCCGAGTGCGCTGCCACGCAGCTCCTGTAGCGCGGGCCGCGTGTGCCACGCCGTCGCCGTGACGAGCAGCAGCAGGGTCGCGCCCCGGTACGACGAGAGGAGCGCCTCGCGCATGCGCGGATCCCCCGCAAGTGTTTGCCGGAGCTCCGCAGCCTCTGTCCCCTCGGCCGCAAGCACAATCCAGTGCACCCGCGCGGGCACCCCCAGCGCCGTTGCGATTTCCACGGCACGCTCAGAGCCCGGCTGCTCCTCGGTGTCCACAAGCTCGGACACGAGCGCCCGCTCCAAGAGTTGCCGCTCGTCGCTCAGTAGCTCGCGCTCCGCCAGGTACCCGTCCTGGGCGTGCCGCGCGTACTCATCAACCACCTGCCAGACGTAGTCCGCATGACGCAGCAGCAGCTGTGCGTCTTCCGCAGTGCCCACGGCCACAAGCGCGTTCCAGAGCACAACATAATCGAGCCGGATCGCGGTCATCAGCGCCGCGCGCGAGATACCCGCACGCGCGCGTGAGGTTCCTACGGCGAAGGCCGCGGCTTGAGACTTCGTGCTTCCCGGGTCACGCATTCGTTCGATCAACCCCGCGAAAGAGGAGCGCGCGGCGATGGCGAGCTCGTCGTCGGAGAGCCGCGCCTCCGTGTACTCCCCCACCTCCGCGAGGCGCACGAGAAAGTCGCGCGCCAAACGCTCGAGGTCGAGCAGGTCGAGCAACGCGAACCAGCGCTCCTGGTCGGAAGCAAATGGCCGGCTCGACAGCGGCGAATCGTGGTCCTCGGGCACAGCGATCATCACGCGGCCCCGGCGCCAAATGTGCACATACCCAAAATGATACCGAGATCCAGTGACGTATGCCCCGCGCGCTGTGCAGATGTACCTGGCAAGGTGGAGGAGTACCACGGGCACCCCTGTGCCCGCGCACGGTCACCCATGTTTGAGAGGAACCCCCGATGACTCACTCGCGCTCCGCAGGCCACCTCATTGTCGAGACGCTCGCGAGCCACGGCGTCGAACGCGTCTACTCCGTGCCCGGCGAGAGCTTCCTCGACGTGCTGGACGGGCTCCACGATTCGAACATCACCAACGTGGTCTGCCGCCAGGAGGGTGGCGTCGGCTTCATGGCATTGGCGGAAGGCCGCCTCACCGGCCGCCCCGGCGTGGCGATGGTGACCCGTGGACCGGGCGCCGCCAACTTCTTCATCGCCGCACACTGCGCGTACCAGGATGCCACTCCGCTGGTCTGCTTCATCGGTCTCGTGCCGATCGCCGATCGCCGCCGCGAGTCCTTCCAAGAGTTCAGCATCGACAGCTGGTTCGGCTCGACGGTGAAGCGCGTGCTCACCGTCGAGAACGCCGACCAGGCGGGCGACATTGTGGCCGAGGCGATGCACGTCGCGGTGTCCGGCCGCCCCGGCCCCGTGGTGGTGGGCCTGCCCGAGGACCTGCTTCGCGAGGTCACGGGCGCGGTCGCGCCCGCACCTCGGGCACTCGCTGCTCCCGCGCCCAGCCGCCCTGACCTCGAGGCGCTGCGCGAGCGGATCGCTCAGGCCGAGCGGCCCTTCCTCCTTGCAGGCGGAGACAGCTTCATGGGTGAGACCGGCAAGCAGCTCGCAGACTGGGCTTTGGAGAACCACATTCCCGTTGCGGGTGACTGGCGCAACTACGACGTCGTGCCGAACAACCACCCCGCGTACGTGGGCTGGCCCGGCTACGGGCGTCGCGACAGCATCGTGGATGCCCTGCGCGACGCTGACCTCTTCATCGGTGTTGGCGCGGTGCGCAGCGACGTGATGAGTGAGGGCTACACCGTCGGGTTCGAGACGGAGACCGTGCTCGTCACCACGGACGCGCAGCTGCTGCAGCACGCGGGCCGGGTGGATCAGCTCATCACTGCGACCCCCGCCGGCTTCGTCTCCGAGCTCGGCGCCCTGGGCGACGTGCGCGGCAGCCGCACCGGCGAGCGCGTCGCAGAGCTGCGGGCCAGCCATGAGCGCTTCACCGCGGTGACCGAGCACGCCCCGGTGACCGGCGGCGTCGACCTCGAGCTCGTGTTCGCGGAGCTTGAGCAGCAGCTCGGCGATGATCGCGTAGTGAGCTACGGCGCGGGCAACGCAACGATCTGGGGCCACCGCCAGCTCACGCACAACGTGCCCAACAGCCTCGTCGGCTCGCGCAACGGCGCGATGGGCATGGCCGTTCCGGCGGCCGTCGCCGCGGCTCTCGTCTTCCCCGAGCGCCGCTCCGTTGCCGTTTGCGGCGACGGCGACTTCCTGATGAACGGCCAGGAGGTGGCCACCCTCGTTGCGCAGAACGGGCGGGCCCTCTTCGTTGTGGTCGACAACGGGAAGTACGCAACGATCGTGGAGCACCAGGAACGCTGGTACCCGGGACGCCCGTCCGGCACGGCAATGGCGAACCCTGACTTCGCCGCGTGGATGGAGTCCTTCGGCGGTCGCGGAGCTCGGCTGGACACGAATGAGGGCATCGCCGAGACGGTCGCTGAACTGCTCGCGCACGATGGCCCCGCGCTGCTCCACCTCGTCATCGATCCCGATACCCCGTCCCCGAGCGGCGCAGGCTTCTAAGCCCGCTCCCGCCCGCTGATCTCGTTCGGATCAGCCCTCCGTTCACGGCCCGTTCCCGCTTCTGCGGGGGCGGGCCGTGCCGCGTTGTGGCCCCGACACCACGCACCGATCCCCGTGCCTGGGAAGCCACCCCCAGTACGCCCGGACACAGCTGAGAGAGCTGATTTCGCCCCTACGCTGGGAGGCATGAACTGCCCCAGCGACGGAACGACCCTGCTCATGAGCGAGCGGCAGGGAATCGAGATCGACTACTGCCCGGAGTGCCGCGGCATCTGGCTCGATCGGGGTGAGCTCGACAAGATTCTCGACCGCGCGCAGGCCGAAGCGGCTGCGTTCACCGCGCCACCGCAGGCAGCGGCTCCGCCCGCGCCCGCACAGCCGGCCGCAGCCCCGCAGCAGTACTCCGCGCCGCCTCAGCAGTACACCACCCCCGTGCCACCGCAGCCTGCGGCGGATCCCCGTCACGGCCAGTACGGCGGCGGCGACTACCGCCAGGATGATCGGCGCCGCGACGGCCGCTCCGGTGACCCGCGCTACGGCGACCCGCGCTACCGCAAGAAGAAGAGCCCGTTCGACTTCCTCGGCGACATCTTCGACTAGCCACCCGCTACTTCGGGCCTCGCGATTTCGCGGGGCCCGTTCTTGTGTGACGTGTGCGCTACTGCGCTGCTCCTGCCGAGCGCGCAATCGAGTCGAGGATCGCGGTGATGCCAGCGCGATAGACGGTGATCCCGTCGATCGCGAGCAGGGCGTCGCGGTGCTCGCTCACGTGCGGGAAGTCGGCGAGGTCCACGGAGCCAAAGGTGCTGATCCACGGGATGGTGCCGTCACGGCTGCTCCCCGTCCGCTCGAGTGCCTCCTGCGCGAGCGCAGCGCTCTGAGCAAGCGTGAAACCAGAAATCGCAGCGTACGCGGTGATCAAGTCAGTGCCCGCAAGCCCCGCCTCTGAAAGCATCTCGAGTAGAAACTCGTCTGAGGCGACATCGCCCGGGCCCACCGGATCCACCATGGCCCATTCCGCGCCGATCGCCGGATGCTCGAGGCTCAGCGCCGCCATCCGCGTCGCGAAGGCTTCGAGCCGAGATCGCCAATCGCCAGCCGCGGCACGCGCATCCGTCGTCGCAGTTGCCGCGAGCCGGTCGAGCGCCGCGCGCGTCAGCTCATCCTTGTTCCGAAAATGACGGTACATCGCGGTTGCATCGACGCCGAGCGCTTCTCCGAGTCGCTTAAACGTGATGCGGGCCTGCGGTTCGTTGCTCGCAAGCTCGAGCACCGCGTCAACGATTGTGCGCTGGTCTAGGCGGCCTCGCTTCATCCGCGCCTCCTCCATGAGTTCGCACTTCGCGCCGTGAATAGGGACCGGCGCACTTCCCCCCAGTCTACTGCGTGTGATCGCGCGACCTCCGCGGGGGCTGCATGCACGAGGTGAAACTGCCGCTCGCGCGCAGCCCCGCAGCGTGGTGAGATAGTGCGGTGACCATTGCCGCACCCACGACAGCATCCCCGTCCCGCCCGTTCGCCGATGGCGCGCTCACGTGGCGCCTCGCCGCGCTGAGCTTCCGCATCCTGGCACTCGCTCTCGTGCTCACGGGCCTCGTGCGCATCACGGGCGTGTTCACGCCCGATCCCAGTTGGGGCGCACTCCGCTACTACACGGTGCTCAGCAATCTGCTCTGCCTCGTGTGGCTGGGCGCGCTCATCGTGCGCACGCTGCGCGACATCGCGGCGAGCGGCCCGCGTGGACACTCCACGCCGTCTGCGCGGTGGAGCGGCGCCGTGATGATGGCCATCACCGTAACCTTGCTCGTCTACCTGGTGGTGCTGGTTCCGGCGACGTTCCAGCAGGAGGGCGACTACGTGCCGTTCTCGCTGACGGACAACCTGATCCACATCATCACGCCGGCGCTACTCATCCTCGATTGGCTGCTCTTCGTGCCGAAGGGTCGCCTGCGCTGGGTTGACCCGCTGCTCTGGGCGCTCATCCCGTACGCGTACCTCGCCTACGCCCTCATATACGGCGGGCTCGGCGGCGAGTTCTTGCCCGGCCAGAACTACCCCTACCCGTTCCTCGACGTCGCCACCCACGGTGTCGGCGGGGTGGCGCTGTGGATTCTCGCGCTCACGGTCGCGCTCGTGGGGATCGGGTACATCTTCGTTGCGCTCGATCGGGCCATTGGCGGCGCGGTGGGCCGCGTCGCCCGCAGGCGGTAGCCCCGATCCCAAGCGCCCGTCTCGAACTCAGGATCGGGATCCGCTCCGACTATGCCTCGTCGTCGTCCGCGGCGGCGCGCACCGCGTGGCGATCGGCGATGAGCGTGTCACGCACCTTGCGACGAAGCACCTTTCCGATGAGCGACTTCGGCAGCTCCTCCCACACCAGGTAGGTGCTGGGCCGCTTGTACTCGGCGAGCTGCTCGCGGGCGGCGGCACGCGCGGCCTCCTCGTCGAACTGGGCGCCGGGTTCGAGCACCACGGCAACCGTCACCACCTCGGCGCCGCTGCCGCGGGGAACCCCCACGACGGCTGATTCAGCGACCCCGGGCAGGCCGTTCACCACGCGTTCCACCTCGCTCGGCGAGACATTGAAGCCGCCCGTGATGATGAGCTCCTTCTTCCGGTCGACCACGGTGACGAAGCCGTCCTCGTCTTGCACGACCAGGTCGCCGGTGCGCAGCCAGCCGCCATTGAGCAGGGTCGCGGCGGTCTCCTCCGGGCGGTTCCAGTAGCCGAGGAACACCTGCGGGCCGCCGATGAGCAGCTCACCCACCTCGCCCTGTGCGACCTGCCGGGTGGGTTCCTCAGGGTCGACAACGCGAATGTCGGTCGAGGGGAACGGAATGCCGATGGCGCCGATGCGCCGCTCATCAGTGAACGGGTTGGCCAGTGCGATGGGGCTCGTCTCGGTGAGCCCGTAGCCCTCGTTCAGCATGCTGCCCGCAAGGTCCTCCCACCGCTTCACAATGGCGGGCGTGAGGGTCATCGCGCCCGAAATGGAGTAGACCACCTGGCTGAGGTCGAGCTTGCCATCGCGGGCAACGCGCGCGAGACGGTCGAACATCGGCGGCACCGCGGGAATGAATGTGGGCGGGAAGCGCTTCGCGGCCTGCGACACGAGCTCCGGGTCAAAGGTGGGAAAGAGCACGGCGCGCGATCCCGTTTCAACCGAGTAGATCACCGAGAGGAGCAGACCGAAGGAGTGGAACATGGGCAGGAGCCCGTAAATGGACCCCTCGCCGCGGGTGAAGTCAGGCATCCACGCCGCGCCCATGCGCGCGTTCGCCCACAGGTTGCCATGCGTGATCATCGCGCCCTTCGGCGCCCCCGTGGTGCCCGAGGTGTACTGCAGGCACGCGACGTCGTCGCGCACTGGGCGTGGGTGCGAGGCCGCGATCGGGGTGGCGCGCTCGAGTCGGGCGAACGGGACCGTTCCCGTCGTCTCGGTGGTGAGGGCGGCACGCGAATTGCGCGCCTTCGCGATCGGGAGGCGCAGCGCGGCGCGGGTCGCAAACGGCATTGCGCGCGTCACATCGACGGCGACAATCGTCTCGATCCCGAGCTCCGCGGGCAGCGCCTGCACGGTCGCCACGACCTTCTCCCAGGCAATCACGACGGTGGCGCCGTGGTCTCGGAACTGCGTCTCGAGCTCATCGCGCGTGTAGAGCGGGTTGTGTTCCACCACCACGCCGCCGAGCCGGAGCACCGCATAGAACGCAATCACGTGCTGTGGCGCGTTCGGCATGATGAGCGCCACCCGGTCGCCGGCGCGCACGCCCAGATCGGCAAGCCCCTGTGCCACGCGGGCAACGCGCTCGCCCAAGTCGCGGTAGGTCACCGTGCGGCCGAAGAAGCTGATCGCGTCGCGGTCAGCCCACTGCGCGCAGCGCTCGTCGAGCAGGTCAACGAGCGACCCCGTGACGGGCTCAATGTCCACCGGGGTCCCGGGGGCGTAGAAGCGGTTCCAGGCGCGCGTTTCATTCAACTGCATGCGTCAAGGGTAACCCCCTCGGGGGTATGCTTCGCCGCTCGGCGGCGCACGGATCGCGGACCAGTCTCGATCGGAATCCGCCCCCGCGCGCCTCGAACACGCGTGCGAGGAGGGTTCGACCGGGCCGAAGACTTCCTGATCCACATCGAGTTTTCCCCACACCCTGTGCACAACTCGGTGGATAACTCGCATCTTTGTGCGGAACATTCTGCACAGTCTTGTGGATAACTCGAAGTGAGCTTCGAAATTACATCGATGTCATTCGCGAAGGCGAGGGATCGCGCTCCGCTCGGGCCTTCCGGAGATACACGAAGCGGCCGGGTCGGGGTGCTCCCCCGTCCCGGCCGCTTCGCGATGCCAGTCAGCGCCGCGTCTGGGCTACAGGCCCTTCCCGGTCGGCGAGACGAGAATCTTGACCGCCGTCTCGTTGTGGTTGATCAGCGTGTTGAAGCCCTCATCTACGAGCCCCTCGAGGCCGATTCGGCCGGTGATGAACGGCTTCAGATCGATCTTTCCGGACTCCACGAGCGCGATGGTGTCGGGGTGCGAGTTCACGTACCCGATCGTGCCGCGCACGTCGATCTCCTTCATTACGAGCTTGTGCATGTCGAAGGTGGCCGGCTTCCCCCAGATGGAGATCACCACGATGACGCCCGTCGGGCGCACGGCGTCCATCAGGGTGTCGAAGACGACCTGCACCGAGGTCGCCTCGAATGCGACGTGCGCGCCCTTGCCGTCGGTGAGCTTCTTCACCTCGGCGACCACATCGACCTCGGCCGGGTTGAGCGCAACGTCCGCGACGCCCGCGTCGAGCGCCTTCTGACGGCGCAGCGGTGACAGCTCGGACACGATCACCTTCACGCCAATGGCGTGCAGCACCGCGGCGGTGAGCAGGCCAATGGGGCCGGCGCCACCAACGAGCGCGGTCTGCCCGGCGACCACGCCGGAGCGCTTCACCGCATGGTAGGCGACGGAGAGCGGCTCGATCAGCGCGGCCTCGTCGAGCGCCACGGACGAGTCGATCTTGTGCACCCAGCGGCGCTTCACGACGATGTTCTCCGCGAGACCGCCGCCGCGACCGCCCAGGCCAATGAAGTTCATGTCGGGCGACAGGTGGTAATCGTTCGACTCGGGGCCAGTGTTCACGTCGTCGCGAATGATGTACGGCTCAACCACCACGTGGTCGCCAACCGCGAGATCGGTGACGCCCTCGCCCAGCTCGGACACGACGCCCGAGAACTCGTGGCCGAGGGTCACCGGCGCATCCTCGCCCGAGATCGGGTGCAGGTGACCGTGGGCGGGCACGAAGATCGGGCCATCGAGGTACTCGTGCAGGTCCGTACCGCAGATTCCGGTCCACGCGACATCGATGCGCACGGTGCCCGGCTCGAGGGGCTGCTGCTCGATGTCCTCGATACGAATGTCTTCGCGGCCGTAGTAGCGCGCTGCCTTCATGTTGTTCAACCTCTCAGTGCAAGGTCGCAACCGACACGAAGTCGCCTGGCCTTGTGGGCCGGGCACCTACCGGTCAGTTGCCGGGTGGGTTTTCGCTCAATCGACGAGGCGATCCGCGCTCGATTGATACATCAATCCTACCGCCTGCTACTGTTGACATGTCAACTATGCGAGGAGGCACGCCGTGACCCAGGCCCAGCGGCGCCACACACCCGACGCGGAGCAGCTGCACATCTGGCGTGACTTCATCGAGTCCGCCGAGATCCTCCGCTCGCGCATGGACCGGCGCCTGGCTGCAGAATCCGCGCTCTCCCTCGGCGACTACCGCGTGCTGCTCGCGCTGAGCGAAGCAGAGACGCACACCCTGCGCTCCTCCGAGCTTGCCGATCTCATTGAGTGGGAGCGCAGCAGGCTCTCGCACCACCTCGGCCGCATGGAGAAGCGTGGGCTCATCACACGGAGTCGAGACGAAGCAAGCTCTCGCGGTGTGCAGATCGGCATCACCGCAGCCGGCCAGTCCGCCTTCCGCGCGGCCTCGGCCCGGCACTTGCACGCGGTGAAGGAGCTCTTCGTTGACGCACTCACCCCCGAGCAGGCGCAGCACGCTGGCGAGATCGCGGCCGCGCTTCGCGGCCATCTCCGGGCGGATGCCGGGGAGCAGCCCGGCTCGGCAGAGCGCCCTGGTGAGCGAGTGCCGGGACCCGAGGGGAGCCCGCTTCCGCAGCCATCGTGACGGGCTGCGCGTGCTACCTATCGATAAGCAATGTAATTCCTGCATACTTGGGGGATGATCGATCGGCTGGAATACCTCTCACGAACGCTGTCACGCACGCGACGCAAGGACTACGAGAACTACGTCATCAATGCGATCTGGCACCGGCTCAGCCCCGAGGTACGCGGACAGCTCAAACCGGTGAGCCAGCAGTCCGTTCGAACCGAAGACGGTCGCCAGTTCTACATCGACCTCTACTTCCCACAGCTGAATCTCGCGATCGAGTGCGACGAACGTTTTCACGAGCACAACCAGCTCGCCGACGCCCAGCGGCAGGCCAGCATCATCACCGAGCTGCGACCGGTCGAGCACCCGGACCTCTTTACCACTCTGACCGCCATTCAGGCTAATGAGTGCGAGTTCCTCCGCGTCCCGGTGCCCGCCCCCGCGGACGCGGAGACTTCGAACGCGGGCCGCGCACCCGAGGCGGTCACCGTCGCGCAGATCGATGCCACCATCGACGCGCACGTCGCCGAGATCACGCGCAGGACAGCAACGGCAGACTTCGTCATGTGGGACGATCTCGATGTCGCGAACGACCCGAACGCCTTCTACGCAGGACGGGATGAGTTCACCGTCGGGGACGGGGTGAGCTTCGCCACGATTGCCGAGATCTGCAACGTGCTGCTGGGCTGCAGCTATCGCGGGATCCAGCGCTCCTGGTTTACGCCCGCTGGCCTCGCCGGGACGCGAGGCACGGACCGCGACTACTCCGCTTACCGGATCTGGTGCCCGAAGCTCGTCGGAACGGTGAGCGATTCGTTCCACTGGCAGAACTCGCTCGCGAGCGACGGCCAGACGATTTACACCCACAGGGGCGACGGCGGCGCCGTCAAAGAGATCTCGCCGGATCGCGTCACCAAGAGCCTCACATTCGCACAGGTCAGGAACCCCGTCACGCGGGAAATCGGCTACCGATTCGTAGGGGTCTTCGAGCGCGCCGCCGGCCCCGCCGGAGTGATCAACGGGGCCACCACGGAGGTTCATCGTCGGGTCGGAGAGCGCTTCCCGAAGATGCCCGCAGCCGACGGCACCGGAGAGCACTAGCGTCGTGCACAGCACGACGCCCGGAACCACGCGAGCGGTTCCGGGCCTCGTGCGCCCGCGAGTGCGGGCCGGAGCAGCGCCGAGTTAGAAGTCCCAGTCCTCGTCCTCGGTGGCCTCAGCCTTGCCGATCACGTAGGAGGAACCCGAGCCCGAGAAGAAGTCGTGGTTCTCGTCCGCGTTCGGCGAGAGCGACGACAAGATCGCCGGGTTGACGTCGGTCATCTCCTTGGGGAACATCGGCTCGTAGCCGAGGTTCATGAGCGCCTTGTTGGCGTTGTAGTGCAGGAACTTCTTGACGTCCTCGGTGAGCCCCACGGGATCGTAGAGATCCTGCGTGTACTTCACCTCGTTCTCGTACAGCTCGTACATGAGCGAGAAGGTGTAGTCCTTCAGCTCCTGGCGTCGCTCCTCGGTCTCGTTCTCGAGGCCCTTCTGGAACTTGTAGCCGATGTAGTAGCCATGCACGGCCTCGTCACGAATGATCAGACGGATGAGGTCTGCCGTGTTCGTGAGCTTGGCGTGCGCCGACCAGTACATGGGCAGGTAGAAGCCCGAGTAGAAGAGGAACGACTCGAGCAGCGTCGAGGCAATCTTCCGCTTCAGCGGATCGTCACCCTCGTAGTAGTCGACGATGATCTGCGCCTTCTTCTGCAGGTTCACGTTCTCCGTGGACCAGCGGAAGGCGTCGTCGATCTCCTGCGTGGAGCACAGCGTCGAGAAGATCGACGAGTAGCTCTTCGCGTGCACCGACTCCATGAACGCGATGTTCGTGTAGACGGCTTCCTCATGCGGCGTGATCGCGTCGGGGATGAGCGACACGGCACCCACGGTGCCCTGGATCGTGTCGAGCAGCGTGAGGCCCGTGAAGACGCGCATGGTGAGCAGCTTCTCGTCGTCCGTCAGCGTCGCCCACGACTGCACGTCGTTCGACAGCGGCACCTTCTCGGGCAGCCAGAAGTTGTTCACGAGACGGTTCCAGACCTCCAGGTCCTTCTCGTCCTCGATCCGGTTCCAGTTGATCGCCTGGACGGCGTGCCCCAACTTGAAGTTCATCGCGTTCCTCGCGCCTTTCTCAGCCAGCAGTGATCGTGTCGGTGCCAAATTACAGCATGCAGGAGACGCACTCGGTCATGTCGGTGCCCTCGAGCGCAAGCTGGCGCAGACGGATGTAGTAGATCGTCTTGATGCCCTTGCGCCATGCGTAGATCTGCGCCTTGTTGATGTCACGCGTCGTCGCGGTGTCCTTGAAGAACAGCGTGAGCGACAGGCCCTGATCGACGTGCTGCGTTGCCGCGGCGTAGGTGTCGATGATCTTCTCGGCACCGATCTCGTACGCGTCGGTGTAGTACTCGAGGTTCTCGTTCGTCATGAACGGCGCCGGGTAGTACACGCGGCCGAGCTTGCCTTCCTTGCGGATCTCCACCTTCGACGCGATCGGGTGGATCGAGGACGTCGAGTTGTTGATGTAAGAGATCGAACCGGTGGGCGGCACAGCCTGCAGGTTCTGGTTGTAGATACCGTGCTCCATGACGGAGGCCTTCAGCGCGGTCCAGTCAGCCTGGTTCGGGATCGTGATGCCAGCGTTTGCGAACATCTCGCGCACGCGCTCGGTCTCGGGCTCCCACGCAGCATCCGTGTACTTGTCGAAGAACTCGCCGGACGCGTACTTCGAGTCAGCGAAGCCGCCGAACACCTCGCCACGCTCGATCGCGATCTTGTTCGACGCGGTGAGCGCGTGGAACAGCACGGTGTAGAAGTAGATGTTCGTGAAGTCGATGCCCTCTTCGGAACCGTAGTGCACGTGCTCGCGCGCCAGGTAGCCGTGCAGGTTCATCTGGCCGAGGCCGATGGCGTGCGACTGCGCGTTGCCGTCCTCAATCGAGCGCACCGACGTGATCGAGCTCATGTCGCTCACCGCGGTGAGCGAGCGGATCGCAAGATCCACAGTTCCCGCGAGATCGCCGCCGTCCATCGCCATCGCGATGTTCATCGAACCGAGGTTGCAAGAGATGTCCTTGCCGATCTCGTTGTAGCTGAGGTCCTCGTTGTACGTGGTCGGGGTATTGACCTGGAGGATCTCGGAGCACAGGTTCGACATGTTGATGCGACCCTTGATCGGGTTCGCCGCGTTCACCGTGTCCTCGAACACGATGTAGGGGTAGCCCGACTCGAACTGCAGCTCAGCGACGGTCTGGAAGAACTGACGCGCGCTGATCTTGGTCTTCTTGATGCGCGCGTCCGCGACCATCTCGGCATACTTCTCGGTAACCGAGATGTCGCCGAAGGGCACGCCGTACACGCGCTCGACGTCGTACGGAGAGAAGAGGTACATGTCCTCGTTCTTCTTCGCGAGTTCGAACGTGATGTCGGGGACCACGACACCGAGCGAGAGCGTCTTAATACGGATCTTCTCGTCCGCGTTCTCACGCTTCGTGTCAAGGAACTTCATGATGTCGGGGTGGTGTGCGTTCAGGTACACCGCACCCGCACCCTGACGCGCGCCGAGCTGGTTCGCGTAGCTGAAGCTGTCTTCGAGCAGCTTCATGACGGGGATGATGCCCGAAGACTGGTTCTCGATCTTCTTGATCGGGGCGCCGGCCTCACGGATGTTTGAGAGCGAGAGCGCCACGCCACCGCCGCGCTTTGACAGCTGCAGCGACGAGTTGATGCCGCGCGAGATCGACTCCATGTTGTCCTCAACGCGCAGCAGGAAGCAGGAGACGAGCTCGCCGCGCTGTGCCTTGCCGAGGTTCAGGAAGGTGGGGGTTGCCGGCTGGAAGCGGCCCGAGATCATTTCACGCATGAAGCCGCGAGCGAGCTCCTGGTCGCCGCGAGCGAGGCCCAGCGCGACCATGACCACGCGGTCCTCAAAGCGCTCGAGGTAGCGCTTGCCGTCAAACGTCTTGAGCGCGTACGAGGTGAAGAACTTGAATGCGCCGAGGAACGCGGGGAAGCGGAACTTCATCGCGTACGCCTCGTCGGTGAGCTGCTCGACGAACTTCGTGTCGTACTGGTCGAGCAGTTCCTTCTCGTAGTACTCGTTGTCGATCAGGTAGCGCAGGCGCTCCTCGAAGTTGTGGAAGAACACCGTGTTCTGGTTGACGTGCTGCAGGAAGTACTGGCGCGCAGCTTCACGATCCTTGTCGAACTGGATCTTGCCGTCTGCGTCGTACAGGTTGAGCATGGCGTTCAGCGAGTGGTAATCCATGTCGCTGATCTTCGACGACGCGAGCCCGGGCTCCATCACTGTTGCTTCCAAAACTGTTCCAATCCTTCGTGGACAACACTCACGTCGTCCGGGGTGCCAAAGAGTTCGAATCGATAGAGGACCGGCACGTGGCACTTCCGCGCCACGATGTCCCCCGCAAGACCGTAGGCCTCGCCGAAATTAGTGTTTCCCGAGGCAATGACGCCTCGGATCAACTTCCGATTGCGCTCGTCATTGAGGAATCGGATGACCTGCTTCGGAACGGCCCGCGTCGCGGGCCCTCCGCCGTAGGTGGGCAAGAGGAGCACGAACGGCTCCGTGACGACGAGCGGCTCATCCTTCGCGTAGAGCGGGATGCGATGTGCCGGCCGTCCGAGCTTCTCAACGAAACGGTGGGTGTACCCCGAAACGCTCGAGAAATAGACCAAATCCGCCATGGTCATCACCTCTATCCGAAGCGGATTGTGCTGCTGAAACGCCCCCGGCGGAGAAGTCCAAGACTTCGTCCGCCGCGGGCGCTACGCGGGGCTCAGCCTTAGTCGGCGAGGCGGCTTGCGAGCTCCGAAATCTTGTCGGGGCGGAAGCCAGACCAGTGCTCCTCGTCGGTCACCACAACGGGCGCCTGCAGGTACCCGAGCTCCTTCACTGCTTCGAGTGCCGCTTCGTCCTGCGAGAGGTCGAGCACGTTGTACTCAATCCCCTTGCTGTCGAGCGCCCGGTACGTCGCGGTGCACTGCACGCACGACGGCTTGGTGTATACCGTAATGGCCATTTCACGCCCTTCTTCCACAACCGTGAGCCTCACCCCGAGGCACTACATCTAGTGAACCACACCTCGCCCAACCACAACATGATGTAGTTACAGCGATGTAGTTATTCACGAACTTTCCACCGAAATTCTCGCCAGCTTGGGGAGAACTTTCGGCACAGTTCCGCCCCTCTCGCGGGGTTATCCACAGGTCGAGGGGGTGGAAAGAAATTTCCCCACCGCCCCAGCCTCGGCGTGTCGCCTCTTGTGCTGCACACGCGTGCTCGCGGGGCGTGCACAGCCCGCTCATCGCGGGTGCGTACGGCGCCCATCGCCCCGTCTTTTGGGCCTCCATCACAGCGCGATCGGCCACAGCAGCTCCGTCCCATCCGACTGAAACCACCGCAAAACGAGCATGCCGTCAGGAGCCCGCGAGGCGCTCTCCGCGTGCGCACCGCGCAGCGTGACACGCAGCCGCTCCCCCGGATGAACCGTCTGTGGAAGCGAGAGCCCCAGCATCCCCCGGCCCGCGAGGGCGAATCGCACCGAAAGAAGCGGCGCCTCGCCCACATGCGCGACCTCAATTACCCCGGAGGCCGAACGCTCCGTCACCTGCCAGGGCACAGACACCGCCGTGGGAACCTGCTCTGCGCGCGTTCGACCCACCGTGGGCCGGAGCCGTGTGGAGAGCCGGAAGGGGTTCATGCGGCGAGGGTACCGCGCACCTCCGACATGTGCGGGGGCGCCCTACACGTGGTGGTACGCGCGCCCCGCCGAGATCTCCTGCGCCCGGTACAGCTGCTCCGCGAGGATGAGCCGAACAAGCTGGTGCGGGAATACAAGCGCGGACAGACTCCACACGAAGTTGGCGCGCTGCCGCACGGCGTCGGTAACGCCATAGGCGCCGCCGATCACCACGACGATCTGGCGCCCGGCGTCGAGTTCCGCGCGCACGCGCCGCGCAAGCTCGGGCGAATCGACGTTGCGCCCGCGCTCATCGAGCAGCACGAGAAAAGCATCGCGGTCGAGCTTCGCGAGGATTCGCTCGGACTCCTCCGCGCGCGCAGCCTCGCCATCGCGCGCGGAGTGCGGCAGCAACTGCCAGCTCACATCGAACGGCTTCCGCAAGCGCTGCTCGTAGCGGCTGATGCCGTCAGCCACCCAGGCCTCGTGCTTCTTCCCGACGGCCAGAATCTTGATACTCATGTGTCGCTCACTCCCGACGGCTCGGTGTTGCCACGCACGCTCGCGCACGCGCGTTCATTCCGCTCAGTCACGCCGCACTCCGGCGAGGTACTCACCGATGCGACCAATCGCCTCCGTGAGTACGGGCACGCTGGGCAACGTCACGAATCGCAGGTGGTCTGGCGTCGGCAGGTTGAAGCCGCGGCCGTTCGTCACGAGCACGCGCGTCGCGCGCAGCAGCTCGATGACAAACGCCTGGTCATCGTCGATCAGGTAACGCTCGGGATCGAGCCGGGGGAAGAGGTACATTGCGCCGCCGGGCGCCACACACGTGACCCCCGGGATCTCGGTGAGGAGACGGTGCGCGGCGTCCCGCTGCTCGCGCAGCCGTCCGCCGGGCGCGCACAGCTCGGCGATCCCAGACCCGTTTTGTGCGGGATCCAGCGCGACGGGGATCGCATGCTGCGCTGGCGCGTTCGCGCACATCCGCATGTTGGCGAGCAGTGTCAGCCCCTCCAGGAAGTCGCGCGCCCGATCCCGATCACCGCTCGTCACCAGCCAGCCCGCGCGATACCCAGCAACCCGCTGCACCTTCGACAGGCCGCTAAAAGTGAGGCAGAGCGTCTCGGTCACGTGCGCGGCGGCGTGCTCGTGCACCGCACCCTCGAACAGAATTCGGTCGTAGATCTCGTCAGCCATGAGCACGAGCCCGTGCCGTTCTGCGAGCGCCGCGAAGCCGCGCACCAGCTCAGCCGAGTACACCGCACCGGTGGGATTGTTCGGATTGATCAGCACGATCCCCTTGGTCGCCGGCGTGATGAGCGACTCGATCGCGGCGAGGTCGGGCATCCACCCGTTGCTCTCGTCGCACGGGTAGTGCACCGCACGCCCACCGGCGAGGGTCACCTGCGCCGTCCACAGGGGGTAGTCGGGAGCGGGCACGAGAATCTCATCGCCCGTGTCGACGAGCGCCTGCAGCACGAGCGAGATGAGCTCACTCACTCCGTTGCCCAGGAACACATCGTCTGGGCCGATGCCGGCAATTCCAGCCGCGGTGTACGCGGCGGCAACCGCCTCGCGCGCGGGCAGGACGCCGCGAGAATCGGTGTAGCCCTGCGCCACCGGTAGCGCACGCTGCACGGCCTCGACGATCTCGGGCGGCGCATCAAACCCGAATGGCGCCGGGTTGCCGATGTTGAGCTTCAGCACTGCGTGGCCGGCCCGCTCGAGGCGCTCGGCCTCCTGCAGAATCGGACCGCGCACGTCGTAGCGCACACCGGCGAGTTTGCGGGACTGGGTGATCTGGCGCACGGGAAGATCCTACTCTCGCGTTGTTTCTCCGCGGGTGCGCCGCGGCGCCGCTACTGCTGCTGCGAGTAGAGCTCGGCGTACGCGCCCTCCAGGGCGAGCAACTCCTCGTGCGTTCCCGCCTCAAGAATGTGACCGGCGCCCACCACGTAGATGCGGTCGGCGTCGACGACGGTGGAGAGCCGGTGCGCGATCGCGATAGTGGTGCGTCCGCTGCGGGCATCCTCAAGGGCGCGCTGCACCACGCGCTCGTTCACGGTGTCGAGCGCGCTTGTCGCCTCGTCGAGCACGAGCACGCGCGGGTTCTTGAGGAGCACACGCGCAATCGCGATGCGCTGCTTCTCGCCACCGGAGAGCCGGTAGCCGCGCTCGCCCACGATCGTCTCGTAGCCATCGGCGAAGCCCGCAATGGTCTCGTGAATGTTCGCGAGCCCGGCGGCGTGCTCAAGCTCCTCCTGGGTCGCATCAGGCTTGGCGTACTTCAGATTCGCCGCGATCGACGCGTGGAAGAGGTAGGGCTCCTGCGTGACGACGCCGATGCGGTCCATGAGCGACTCCTGGGCGAGCGACTTCACGTCGTCACCGCCGTAGCGCACGGTGCCCGAAGAGGCGTCATACAGGCGCGGGATCAAATTGCCGATCGTGGTCTTCCCCGATCCCGATGCCCCAACGAAGGCGACGAACTCGCCGGGTGCCACCTCGAAGGAGATGCGGTCGAGTGTGGGGCGATCGTCTGGGCCAGCGTCCGGGTAGCGGAACGTGACGTCGGAGAACTCGATGCGGCCGGCGCGGCCGGGCTCGTCGGAGGGCTCCTGGGCATTCGGCGCGTCCACGATGGCGGGATCCAAATCGAGATACTCGAAGATGCGCGCAAACAGCGCGCTCGAGGTCTGCAGATCGAGTGCGATCCGCATGAGCGCCATCATCGGGAACAGCAGGCGCGACTGCACCGTCGTGAACGCGACGATCGTGCCCGCCGTGATGCCCGGGTCGAAGCCCGTGCCCTGCGCTTCAGACATCAGCCAGCCCGAGACGAGATAGACAATCGCGGGCACTGCCGAGAGGAACACCTGCACGAGCGCGAAGAAGACCTGACCACTCATCGTCTGCTGTACCTGCAGCGCGATCTGGTTGCGGTTCTCGTCGGCGTAGCGTTCGGTCTCGGCCTTCTGCCGCGAGTAGGTCTTCGCGAGCAGCACACCCGAGACCGACAGCGCCTCCTGCGTAATCGCGGTCATTTCCGAAAGCGATTCCTGGGTGCGGCCCGCGATGCGTGCGCGCACCTGCCCCACGCGGCGCTGCGCGAACACGAGCACGGGCATGAGGAGCAGCGCGACGATCGTGAGCTGCCAGCTGAGCAGGATCATGGCGACCGCAGCGGCGACGACCGTCACGGTGTTGCCGATGATGTTCGACACCGTGTTGGTGAGCACGTTCGCGACGCCGCCGACATCGTTCTGCAACCGCGACTGGATCACGCCGGTCTTCGTGCGTGTGAAGAACCCCAGTTCCATGCGCTGCAGGTGGGAGAACAGCTTCACCCGGAGGTCGCCCATCACGCGGTTGCCCACGCGTGCGGTGAAGTAGGTCTGGATGATGCCAAGGCCCGAGGAGATCACAAACACGACGATCATCGCGATGACGAGCCAGGTGAGCACCGGCATGTTCGGGCCGGATCCGTCCACCGGGAACAGCCCGTCGTCGAACACGCGCTGCGTGATGAGGGGCGGCAGAATCGCGAGCGCCGCCGACACGATCACCAGCGCGATGATGACCGCGAGCGGGCCGCGGTAGGGCTGGAACAGCTCCGCAATGCGTCGCCCAAGATTCGCGACCTTCGGAGCCTGACTGTTCAGCTCACGCTGCCGCTCCATGTCGCCGCCGGAAACGCGGGAGCCACGGCCACCGCCGCCGCCCATGCCACCACCCATGCTCATGTTCGGAGCATAGCGGCGATGCGGCGCTGGGCACAGTATTCGGTGTGCCCATTGCGATACTCGGCGCACAGGAAGCATCTCCTGTACGCCGCGCCAGGGAGTTAGTCGGCACCAGCCGGCACCGCGGCGGGCGCTACGCCCTGCTCCGGGAAGCAGAGCCGATTCACGAGGATGCCGCACCCGATCCCGGCGAGGAGCGGCAGTGCGGCAGCGCCGTCCACCACGAGGATGAGCAGCAGGAATGCCGCAAGCGGGCGACGCCAGCCCACCGTCACCGTTGCCGCCATCGCGATCATGACGGCCGCGGCCGGGTCGAGTGCCGGGAGCAGCGCGGCGCTCGCAGCTCCCGCGGCGGCTCCGATGAAGATGAGCGGGAAGATCTCGCCGCCGCGCCAGCCCGCAGCGAGGCAGAGCACCAGCGCGATCAGCTTCGCCCCGGCGAGCACCCAGAGCTGCCACCACTCGCCGTCGGCGTGCAGCGCGTTCACCTCACCCAGTTCGTGGTGACCCGAGAACCGCACGAGCGGCAAGGCCGCCGCAAGCGCAGCAAACACCGCAGTGCCCACCGCGGTGGCGATCCAGGGCCGGGGTGCCGCCTTCGCGATCCGTTCCGCGGCGGGGAGCAACAGCCGGAAGGCCACGCCGAGCACCAGCCCCGCGACGGCGGGGACCACGAGCAACCAGGCCATCCCTGCGCTCGCCTCCGGCAGTGGCACGGCGGTGACCCCTTCGCCTCCGAACACGGTGCGGGCAACGAAGAGGAACACGAAGAACCCCGATACCGCGGCGATCAGCGACGCGAAGCGGCTCGGCGTGAGGCGATCGCCGTCGATCGCAGCCGCGGCGGGCGGGGAGGCGTAGATGCCGCCCAGCGTGCCCGCGGCCCCCGCCTCGGAGATTGCGCGCGCCTCGGCCTCGTCGCGTGCGATGAGGCGCGACACGATGGCCGAGCACTGCGCCACGACGGCGAGCAGCCCGGCCTCGGGCCCGACTGCCCCGCCAAACGCGACCGCGACGATTGCGCTGAGCGCCGTGACCGTGATGGTGCGTCGCGACCGCTGCCAGGGCTGCTCGGTGTCGCGCAGCAGTTCGTCCATCGACTCGGTCGGGGCGATGCGCGCGAGCAGGATCAGTAGGGCACCGCCCGCCGCGATCGTCAGCGCAATGCGCGCCGGGCCGACCGCCACGTCACCCCAGATGAGGTGCTGCAGCGCCTGCATGGCCTGAAAGGTGAGGATCGCGATAAGTCCCGCGAAACCGCCCATCAGGATCGCGGTGGCGAGTGGCTTGACGTTTGCGACGAAGCGGGCGCCGCGCGAGGGGGGCCCGGGGAGGTCGGCGGCGTTCACTCGGCTTGCGCCCTTTCGTGCTCGGGGCCCTCAGGCTTCTGCCTTTCCGGCGCTGTCTCCGGCGGGTTCACGTGCCCCTGGTCAGCTGCCGCACCCTGCACACGCCCGAGAGTGCGCTGGGCGATCCGCGAGAGCTCTGCGCCAAACAGGCCAAGGAAAACGAGGTCGAACACGAGGATGAGCGACACCAGGGCGCGGGCGAACTGGCCAACCGCGTGAATATCACCGTAGCCGGTGGTCGTCATCGTGGTGAGCGTGAAGTAGAGCGCATCGATACGGGTCTCGATGCCTGAGAACTGACCCGGCATCTCCCGCGCCACCGTGAAGATGCCGAGCGCACACGCGACCGCCACCACGAGAAGAAGTGCGAGCAGCCTGAAGAGGTTCGAACCACGCATGAACATACGCACGAGCACTGCCGCGAGGAGCAGCGAGGACCCGACCGCGAGAGTAATGAGCCACCACGCCGTCCCGTCTTGGGCGGAGAGCGGCACCGTCGCGAAGAAGATGAGCAGCGCGAAGACGATGCCCATGGTCGCCATGGCATCGCGCCCCACGCGGCCTGCGGGGCGCGTGGGATCTTGCGGGTTGGCGCGCGGTCTACTCACCCGACCAGTTTCTCACGCGCGCGCAGCAGGTAACCGGCGGGCCCGCACGCGACTCAGGAGGTGTGAGCGTGTGGCGCGGACCCGCCGGTCGATCGTACAGGCGGCTAAGCGCCAGGGAGCACGGCGGGGCGCACGCGTTGCGTCTGCTCGCCGAGCCCCTCGATCCACATCGTCATCTCGTCGCCGTCAGCGAGGTAGGGGAAGTTCCCCGAGAGGGCCACACCCTTCGGCGTTCCCGTATTCACAATGTCGCCCGGCTCAAGCACCAGGTACTGGCTCAGGTGGTACACGATCTCGTCGACGGGGAAGATCATGTCGGCGGTCGTGGAGTCCTGTCGCGTCTCGCCGTTGACGCGCGAGCCGAGGCGGAGGTTCTGGTAGTCGAGCTCATCGGCGGGCACGAGCACGGGCCCGAGCGGGTTGAAGGTCTCGGAGCACTTTCCCTTCGACCACTGGCCGCCCGAGTGCTCGAGCTGGAAGTCGCGCTCGGACACATCGTTCGAGATCGTGAAGCCGGCGATGTGTGCGCGAGCCTCAGCGGGGCTCGACAGGTAGCGTGCGCGGCGCCCGATCACGATGGCAAGCTCCACCTCCCAGTCCACGGTCTGTGCGGTGGGCGGCAGGAACACCTCGTCGAACGGGCCGACCACGGTGTTCGGGGTCTTCATGAACACCACGGGATTCTCGGGGGGCAGCGAACCCGACTCGGCGGCGTGCGCGGCGTAGTTCATGCCGATGCACACCACCGCCGACGGGCGCGCGATCGGGGCGCCCACGCGGAGCGATGCCGAGTCGGCGAGTTCGCTCAGCTCGCCCGCGGCGAGTGCCGCGCGAGCGCGCTCGATGCCACCGGTCTCGAAGAATGCACCGTCGATGTCTGCGGTGAGGGGGCGGAGGTCGAACACGCGCTCGCCGTCTCGCAGTACGGGCACCTCGTGGCCGGGCTGGCCGAGTCGCATGAGTTCCATCAGGCACCTACCTCTTCACGGCGCGTCAGCGCCTCCGGGTTGAGAATCGCGGGCACGGGGCGGCCTGCGAGGAATTCGACAACGTTCTGTGCGGCGTGCACCGGGAGGTCGGCGAGGGCCTCCGGCGAGTACCACGCCGCGTGCGGCGTGAGCAGCACGCGCTCGTTCGCGCGGAGGCGGCTGTCGGCCGGGAGCGGCTCTGCGGCGAACACATCGAGCGCGGCACCGCCGAGGTGGCCCGACTCGATCGCGTCGGCAAGCGCGTCTTCGTCGATGAGCGGCCCGCGGCACGTGTTCACGACCACCGCGCCCTGGCGCATGCGCGCGATGCTCTGCGCGTTGAGCATGTGTCGGGTCTCGTCGGTGAGCGGCGCGTGCAGCGTCACGATGTCTGCGCCCGAGAGCGCCTCATCGAGCGTTGCGGGGACCACGCCCGCCGCGCGGGCGGCATCTGCGTCGAGGAACGGGTCGGAGACGAGCACGCGGAAACCCATCGCGATGAGCGAGGACGCGACCATGCGCCCGATGCGGCCGTAGCCAATCACGCCAACGGTGCTCGCGGAGGGACGGATCGACATGGGCTGCGCGTCGACGGCGGCCCAGCGCCCCGCGCGGACGGCGGCGTCGTAGCCTGCGAGACCGCGCGCCTGCGCGAGGATCATCGCGAGCGTGTGGGTCGCCACCTCTTCCACGCAGTACGTGGGGGTGTTCGCGACGGCGATGCCGCGTTCCGTTGCCGCGGCGAGGTCGACCATATCCACGCCGATGCCGAGTCGGCTGATGATGCGGAGGTTCGGCATACCGTCCATCACCTCGGCTGTGATCGGCGCCCACTGCACGACCAGCGCGGTCGCATCCTTGCCCGCAGCGATGAGCTGTTCGGGATCGCGGGTCTGGGCGGCCTGGGCGGTGAGGCCGGCCGCGGCCAGCGTGTCCCTGGCGGCGGTGCCGGGGAGATCGCTGTCCGTAAGGAGTACGAGATCAGAGTTCATGAATCGAATGCTATAGCATCTAGCAAACTACCGCCACCCCGATGCGGAGGGGCGAGAAATGCTATAGCGTCTTGAGTATGACTCTCCGATACGCACTCATCACCGGGGCGAGCTCGGGCATCGGCACCGCCGCCGCACTCGCTCTCGCCGCCGACGGAAACGCCGTCTGGCTCACGTACACGGGCGGCGAGGCGGCAGCCCGTGAGGCCGCCGACGCATGCATCGCAGCCGGCGCACCCGAGGCCCACGTGTCGCGCCTGGACCTGCGCGATCCCGCATCGATCGAGGCCCTCGTCGCCGAGATCGAGGCCCGCTGGGGCAAGCTCCACGTGCTCATCAATAACGGCGGAGTGTGCCCCTACCGCGCCTTCGACGACATCACGATCGATGAGTGGGACGCCGTCATGGAGACCAACGGTCGCGGCACCTTCCTCCTCACTCGCGCAGCCCTTCCCCTGTTGCGCGCGGCAGCGGGCACCCCCGAGGCGCCGATTGACCGCTCGGTGGTCAACCTCTCCTCGATTGCGGGCCAGCAGGGCGCGCTCAAGACCGGCATGCACTACGCCGCGAGCAAGGGCGCCATCCTTGCGCTGACCCGATCCTTCGCGCGCGGCCTCGCCGCCGAGGGTATTCGCGTCAACGCGGTCACCCCGGGCCCCGTGGTCTCCGCAATCACCGACCACCTCCAGGGCCCAGCGCGCGACGCACTCACCTCCTCAATCCCCCTCGGCGACTTTGGGCAGCCGGACGACGTGGCATGGATCATCGCCGCGCTCGCCTCGCCGAAGGCCGCGTTCACCACGGGCGCCACCTACGACGTCAACGGCGGCGTTCGAATCGATTGATTGGGATCCGGGAGCCCACTCCCGGCCACCCGTCTCCCCCACTTCCCGATTGCGAAGGAGCACTCATGCCCGTTCCCAGCCAGACCGCGCTCGCCACGGTCACCGCCCAGGTTGACGCGTTCAACGACCACGACCTCGACACGTTCGTCGGCACCTACGCGAAGGACGCGGTGATCACCGGGGTCGGCCCCGAGCCGATCGTCGGCCGCGACGCGATCCGCGCGTTCTATGCGCCTCGCCTCGAGAACCCCGAGCTCAGCTGCGTCATCGACACGACGGTGCTCTTCGGTGAGCGCTGGGTGGTGGCTCAGGAGCGCGTCATCAACGCGGGTGTCGCGACCGAGACGATCGCCACGTTCGACGTCGTGGACGGCCTGATCTCGCGCGCGTCCATGCTCAAGGCATAGCGCTTCACACACGCGAACGCCCTCCGATCCTGAGCGGGATCGGAGGGCGTTCGTGTGTGTGGAATCGCGCTACGGGGTGAGCCCGTACGCCTCGAGCAGTGCCGCATCGGTCTGCGGTCGCCCAAAAGACGCCGTCCACGCGCCGTCGACGGCGATCGACTGGCCGCTCAGGTAGGGCGCCTCATCGCCGAGCAGGAACGCGGTCACCGCGGCGACCTCTTCGGCGCGCGCAATGCGGCGCATGGGCGGCCCCTCGGCCAGCCCCCGCTCCTCCGCCTCGGGGTCCGCGGCGCGTGCGATCTGTGCCTCGAGGTGGGGCGTGCGCACGCCACCCGGGGCAACCGTGTTGGCCCGGATCCCGAGCGGCCCGTAGCTCACGGCGATGCTGCGACTCAGCGCGTCGATGCCGCCCTTCGTGAACTCGTAGGCCGCGTGGTCGGCAAACGCCGAGCGGCCGTGCACGGAGCCGATGTTGACGATCGAGCCGCCCGAACGCTGCGCGGTGAACGCCTCGACGGCGGCTGTGGCGCCCCACAGGTAGCCGAGCCCGTTGATGTCGATCACCTCGCGCACGGTGGCCTCGTCGAGGTGGTGCAGCGGCGTGGTCTTCGTAATCCCGGCGTTGTTCACCCAGCCGCCCAACGGCGCGAGTTCGCGTGCGCGCGCCGCCGCGGCCTCGTGCGCACTGCGCTCGCGCGAGTCACCGAGCACCACGTCCGCGCAGATGCCCGCCTCGAGGGTGCCGGATCCGGGGCTGCGCTCGAGACCGACCACCAGCCAGCCTTCGGCCGTCAGTCGCTCAGCGATCGCGCGGCCGATGCCCTTGCCGCTGCCGGTCACGACGGCGCTGCGCGGCTCAGTGCTGCGCGGTGCGGGGAGGGTGGGGGTCATGCGAAGCTCCTCGGTGAGGTCTGCGGGTGGGTGGGTGGGGTGGGTGCGGCGCCTGCGGCCGAGCCTACGCCCCGAAGGCGAAGTGCTCGGGGCGCAGCGCGAAGCCCAGCCCGGGTGACGCGGGCGGTGTTGCACGCCCCTGGGCGAACGTCGGGCCGCCCGTGGTGAGCAGCGCTGACGGATCGTACGGGTTGCCCTCCGGGCGACGGTTGAAGGTCTCGACGCCGGCACCCAAGTGCACACTGATCTCGGGGTACACGTGGCAGGAGACCGGAACGCCGCGCTCGGCACACCAGTCGCGCAGCTCGCGCGCTGGGGTGAGGCCCCCGACCGCCACCACGTCGATGCGCAGCACGTCGACCGCGCCGCCAGTGACGAGCGCGCGGAGCACCTCCGGGTCGGTCACCTCGTCTCCCACGGACACCGTGAGCCCGGTCTCGCGGCGAATACGCGCGCAGCCCGCAACGTCTTCGGGCAGCAGCGGGTCCTCGAGCCAGGCCAGCTCAATGTCACCCCAGGCACGGACCTCGGCGAGCGCCGACTCCGCGTCGCGCCAGCCGAAGCCGATGTCGACCACGAGGCCGCAGCTCGCGGGGAGTTCACGGTTGAGCGTGCGAACCAGCTCGCCCATGTAGGCCGGGTCGGCGGCGCGCGAGATCTTCACGAGCGGCCAGCCCTCGGCAGCCTGCGACACGACCTCCTCGACCACCTCGGCGATAGGCCGCTCGGGGGTGGGGTAGGCGGCCACGAGCATGGTGTCGCGGGGCGCCGCATCCGCGCCGAGCAGCTCGCGCACGGGCAGGCCGCGGCGCTGCGCGGCGACATCCCAGAGCGCAACATCGACGAGGCCGATCGCCCGGCGCACGAGGCCCACGCGCCCCACGATTGCGGAGCCGCGCAGCATGCGATCCCACACCGCTTCGGGATCCGAGCTGTCGGAACCGAGCGCGTGCGGCGCGACGAGGCGATCCACAATCTCGGTCATGGGTGCCTCGCGACTCAGGCAGTACGCGGAGCCGACGAGGCCATCACCGGTTTCGAGGCGCACCCCCGCGTACTCGCGACGCGTCACCGTCATCGCCCCGAGGTGGAGCGGGGCGGGGAGCGGCAGCACCGCGTTGGCGGTGCGCACCGCGGTCACGTGGCGTGCAGGCGTCTCGCTCACGGCGTCGGCTTCTTTGCGAGGGGCACGCCGTAGTCGATCATGAAGCCGCCGTCGACGTACAGCGTCTGGCCGTTCATGTACGAGGCCTGCTCGGACACGAGGAAGCTCACGGCGTTCGCGATTTCGCTCGCCTGCGCGAGGCGCTTCGCGGGAATGCGGCTGAGGATCGTGTCGAGGCTCAGGGTGCCCGCCTCGACTCCCTGACGGAAGACGCCGGTGTCGACGTAGCCCGGGGCCACCGCGTTCACGCGCACGCCGCGCGCCGCCCACTCGGCTCCCGCCGTGGAGGTGAGGCCGATCACCGCGGCCTTCGTGGTCGAGTAGGGGGCACGGCCAGCCGAGCCGCGTGCCGACACGGAGGAGATGTTGACGATCCGGCCGCCGGTCTCCTGGCCGAGCATCTGTCGTCCCGCGGCCTGCAGTGCATTGAAGACGCCGTGCAGGTTGACGTTCACCACGGCCTCCCACTCGCCCCAGCTGAGATCCTCGATGCCGCGATGGCGCTGGATCCCCGCGTTGTTCACGAGCACATCGATGCCCCCGAACTCGGCCGCGATCTCGCCGAAAACGCGCGCGACGGCGGCGTGATCGGTGACGTTCAGCTCGCGCCACAGCGTCGGGGCGGTCGGTGCAGCATCGCCCTCGGGCAGCGGCTCCGCCGTGAGGCCGGGCACCATGTCGCAGGCGATCACCGTGTAGCCGTCGGCGACCAGACGACGCCCGATCTCCCAGCCGATCCCGCCGGAGCCACCGGTGACGATGGCAACGGGCGCGCGGCCCGCCGGGGCGGTGTGGAGTGCGGGGGAAGCGGACGGCTGCGTCATGATGCCCTTTCGAGGTGGTGGTGCGGTGATGCGAACAACGGTGGTGCGAGAACGTGGAGCGGGGCGGCTAGCGCCCGGGCTGGCCGAGCAGATCGGCCACGAGCGCGGCGGCGTGCTCCTCGAGCCGGTCGAGGGAGCCGGCGCGCAGCGGTGTCTGCCACGCCTGGTAGGCGCCGCGATCGTACGCGTCCTGCGTGGGCAGGTAGACGAAGCCGGGGCCGTTCGTGAGGTTCGCGACGAGGATCGGGGTGTCCGGGAAGCGGGCGCGGAGTGTGGTCTGCAGGCGCGAGTATGCCTCGCCGGGGTGCGCGACGAACACGGCGTCGCCGAGCCGCCAGGCCCACACGGGGTGCTGCACGGTGGAGCCGGTGATGTATCCGTCGCGCAGGTTGCGTGCCCGGCCGAGCCGTTCTTCGCGGCTGCGGGGGTCGATGTCGGCCCAGCTCTCGGCGAGTTCGTCGAGGCTGGGCAGGTCGACGAGCTCAAGCTCGGCCGCGGCCGTCACGCCGGTGATCTCCTCGCCGCCCGTCGCGGGCGCGGGCGCCCACACGGCGAGCGGTGCACCCGACTCGACGATGCCGCCGAGCTCGAGCTCGGCGCCGGGAACGGGGAGCGAGTCGAGCGCGGCGAGCACCGCGTGGCCGAGCGATCGCCCGTGGCGGTCGGCAACATCCAGGTCGCCCGTGTACTGCTCGCGGGGGGCGAGCTCACCCGAGGCGCCCTGCAGGAAGAGCACGGGAGCACCGGTCGCCTCCGCAACGAGGGCGCGCATGCCGCCAACGTAGTCGGGCGAGACGAGCCGGTTCTGCCACGAGAGGGTGGTGGGATGGCACGCGTAGTTCACGATCGTGCCGAGCACGTCGCCGCTCGCCGCGGTGATCCGGCCAATAAGCACGGTGTCGTCCGCGGTCTCCTCGGGGTTGTAGCCGACGAGTGCGCGGCCGTCGACGTCGAGCTCGCGGTTCGCGGCGAGCCCGCAGCGTCCCGTCGCCCACTCAATTCGGCCGGGGGCGGCATTCGCGATGGCCTCGCGTGCCGCCGCGATTGCGGCACCGGCGAGCGCCTCGAGGTAGCCCGGGATCAGCTCGCCGCCGTCGAGGTGCGCGTCTGCCGCGCAGAGCACGGGGCCGGCGTGCGTGTGTGAGAGCGAGAGCGTGAGCGCGTCGGCGGGGAGGCCGAGCTCGGCGAGCACGCGTCCGCGCACGCCCCACTCGTCGGCCACTCGGCGCCACCAGGTGCCGTCCGCGGTGATGAGCACGCGCGGCGCGGCGGCGCCCGCACTCGGCACGATCGCCAGTGCCGTGAGCGTCATCTCGCGGTGGGCGCCCTCGGCGCGCTCCCAGTCAGCGGGGCCCCAGTTCTTCGCCCGAATGCCGGTGGGCGGCGTGATGTCGCGCGTCGCGATGCCGAGGCCCGCGCTGGTGCGCGGCACCCGCAGGCGATCCCCCAGCTGGGTGTGGCGCTCGTGCGTGGACTCACTCATGCTGCCGCCTCCGTCTGCAGTGCCGCCGCGAGCCTCGCGGCTTCCTTCCGCCGTTCACGCTCGACCGTGGGGTCGGCGACGGGGATCGCCGCCATCAGCGAGCGTGTGTAGGCGTGCTGCGGATTCGCGAACAGCTCATCGCGGCTCGCCTGCTCAACAATCGTGCCACGGCGCATCACGGCGACCGTGCTCGACATGTAGCGGATCACGGCGAGGTCGTGGCTAATAAAGAGGTACGTGAGCCCCAACCGGGCCTGCAGATCCCGGAGCAGGTTGAGCACCTGCGCCTGGATCGACACGTCAAGCGCAGACACCGACTCGTCGAGCACCATGAACTCGGGGTCGAGCACCAGCGAGCGGGCAATCGCCACGCGCTGGCACTGGCCGCCCGACATCGTGCCGGGCAGGCGGTCGTTGAACCCCTGGCCGAGGCCCACGAGCTCAAGCGTCTCGGCGACCTTCTCGCGGCGCTCCTGCGGCGAGCCGATGCCGTGCGCTTCGAGCGGCGAGGCAACGATCTGCGCCACTGTCTGGCGGCGGTTGAGCGCCGAGAACGGATCCTGGAACACCATCTGCATGTCGCGCCGGGCCGTGCGCAGTTCCTTGCCGCGGAGGGCATGCACGTCGCGGCCGCCGATCGTTACGGTGCCCGAGTCGACATCCTGTAGCGCGAGCACCGCGCGCGACACCGTCGACTTGCCACTCCCCGACTCACCGACGAGGCCGAAGGTCTCGCCGCGACGAATATCGAATGAGACGTCGTTGATGGCGGTGACTGACTCGCCGCCGCCCAGGTGGAACGTCTTCTTCAGGTTCCGCACGCTGACGAGCACCTCGCCGCGGCCCGCGACCTCAGCCTGCGCCGCGAGCTGCCGGGGTGCAACGCCCTCGGCCGCAAGAATGTCGGCGCTCGTGGGAATCGGCCTGTTCACGTCGACGGTGAGGTCGACGACCGCGCCGAGCAGCGAGCGCGAGTAGTCGTGCTGCGGGTTCGCGTAGAGCTCGGGCGCGGGCGCCGACTCGATGATCCGCCCGTGTCGCATGACGTGGATCTGCTCGCAGAAGCCCGCGGCAACACCCAGGTCGTGCGTGATGAGGATCACGGCGGTGCCGTGCTCCTCGGCGAGCTTGTCGAGCAGGTCGATGATGCGCGCCTGCGTGGTCACGTCGAGCGCCGTCGTCGGCTCATCGGCGATGAGCACCTCCGGGTTGCCCGACATCGCCATCGCGATCATCACGCGCTGGCGCATGCCGCCCGAGAACTCGTGCGGGTACTGGCTCATGCGCTGCTCAGGGAACGGCACGCCCACCTCGGTGAGCAGCTCGATGCCGCGCGCGTGCGCCGCACGCTTGCTTACCGGGCTGTGCAAGCGGATCGCCTCGATCAGCTGTGCGCCGATGGTCATCACCGGGTTGAGCGAGCTCATCGGGTCCTGGTAGACCATCGCGACCCGGCCGCCGCGCAGCTTCTCCATCTGGCGCTGGCTGAGCCCCGTGAGCTCGGTGTCACCCAATCGGATGCTGCCGCCCAGCTGGGCGCCGTCGGTGAGGCGCATGATGGAGAGGGCGGTGAGCGACTTGCCGGATCCCGACTCGCCCACGATCCCAATCTTCTCGCCGCGGCGCAGCTGGAAGCTGATGCCCTTGACGGGCTGCGCCTCGCCGTAGCTCACCGTGAGGTCAGTGACCTCGAGAACGGGGGCGTCGGGGGATGCTGCGTTCGTCATCACTTCCGTCCCTTCGATTGCGCGGTCTCACCCAGCTGGTCCGCCAGCAGGTTGAGCATCCAGATAGTGATGAAGATGAACAGGGCGGGGAAGAGCACGTAGCCGGTCGACTGGTACATCTTCTGATACCCCTGCTGCACGAGCGTGCCCCAGGTGGCCTCGGGCGGCTGGATCCCCAGTCCGACGAAGCTCATCGACGCCTCGAGGAGGAGCGCGTTGGCCGCGTTGATCGCAGCCTGCACCGTGATCGGTCCCGCCACATTCGGCAGCACCTCGCGAGTGAGGAGGCGCCCCTTCGACGCACCATACGAGACGGCGGCGGTGAAATAGTCGGCCTGAATCTCGCCCAGTACCGAGGAGCGCACGAGGCGGGCCGTGGTGGGAGTGAGCAGCACGCCGATAATCAGGGCGAGCTTCACCGGGGTCGCGCCGAACGCCGAAATGAACACGAGGGCGAAGAGCATCTGCGGGATCGCCATGACCGTGTCGGCGAGGCGCATGAGCACCTCGTCGAGCCAGCCGCGCAGGAAGGCGGCGGCCATGCCCCAGATCGTGCCGATGACCATGGCCACCCCGGTGGCGCCGAGCACGATGAAGAGGGTCAGCTGTCCGCCGTGCAACACACGGCTGAGCAGGTCGCGGCCCAGCTCGTCGGTGCCGAACCAGTGCGCCGCGCTCATGCCGGCGAAGCGGTCGGACGACTGCGCAGTCGGGTCGTACGGGGCGACGAGCGGTGCGGCGATGCACGCGAGGGCGATCACGCCGAGCACGCCGACGGCCACCCACGTCTGCCACGGCGTGCGGCGCAGCGCACCGCCCCGGCGCATGATGGGCAGGAGGAGCTTCTGGGTGGTGAGATTAGCCACGGTTCTTCCCCACTCGCAGGCGCGGATCCAGGACCCCGTACAGGAGGTCAACGATCAGCGAGGTCAAGATAAACATTGCGCTGATGAGGAGCACGACCGACTGCAGCACGGCGTAGTCGCGCTTGAACACGGAGTCGATGGCCAGCGAGCCGAGCCCGGGGATGCCGAACACGTACTCGATGATCACCACGCCGCCGAGCGTGTAGCCGACGATCAGGCCGAGCATGGTGAGCCCCGGGATGAGCGCGTTGCGGAGCGCGTGCCCCACGACGACGCCCGCCCGGTCCACGCCCTTGCCGCGCGCGGTGCGAATGAAGGGCGCGGCAAGCGTTTCGATCATCGAGGCGCGGAGGAAGCGGATGAGCAGCGGCGCGGAGGCGAGCGCGAGCGTCACCGAGGGGAGGATCATCCCCACGATGTTGAGCGCCGGGTCCTCCGAGAAGGGCACGTAGCCGCGCGCCGGCAGCCAGCGCAGCGTCACCGCGAACACGACGATGAGCACGATGCCGATCAAGAACTGCGGCAGCGCCATTCCGGCTGTTGAGATTGCGGTGAGCACGCGGTCGAGCCAGCCGAGCGGCTTGAGGGACGCAAACACTGCGGTGGGCACGGCGATCACGAGCGCGAGGAGCACCGCGATCACGGTGAGCTCGAGCGTGGCGGGAAGCCGCTGTGCGATGAGCTCGTTCACGGAGAACTGGTTGAAGTAGGACTGACCGAAGTCGCCGCGGAACATGCCGCCCACCCAGTTCAGGTACTGCTGCCAGATCGGGGCGTCGAGCCCCGCTTCGGCGCGAAGCCGCTCGATCATCTCCGCGTCGACTCCGGGGGTGGAGCCGAGGCGGGTGATCACCGGGTCGCCCGGCAGCAGCCGGAGGACGATGAAGACGAGGAGCGAGGTGGCGATCAGCATCACGATGCTGATCGCCACCCGCCGAAGGATGAATCTGGTCACGTTATCCCTTGAAGCCGGCGTTCTCGAGGTGGAGCTGGCCGCCGCCCTCGACCCACACGCCGTCAAGCGAGCTGTTGGTCGCGGTCACCACGGTGGCCTGGATCGGAACGATGAGCGGCACCTCGCGGTTGATGATGCTCTGCACCTCGCCCCACTTGGTCTTGCGGGCGGCCTCGTCGGGCTCACCAACGGCCGCGTCAAACGCGCTCTCGAAGTCGTCGTTCGACCAGTTGCACTCGCAGCGGCCCTCGCGGTAGAAGTTCAGCGAGTAGGCGGGCTCCGGCGGCGTCGACTGGAAGTTCGGCACGATCGTCGCGGGGTAGTTCTTGCCCGCGGGGTAGAACTTCTCGACCCACGTTCCGATGTCGTTGTTCTCGATCTTCAGCGTGATGCCGATTTCCTTCAGGCTGGCCTGCAGAATCTCGGCGCTCGTGTTCCACTCGGGGTACTGGCCGGCCACGCCCCACCAGGTGAGCGTCGTGCCCTCGGTCACGCCCGCGGCGGCGAAGAGCTCCTTCGCCTTGTCGAGGTCGTAGCTGTAGTCGGCGAGCTTGCCGCCGTACCAGGGGTTGTTCTCGCCCAGCGCGTTGTTCGTGGGCGCGAGATGGCCCTGATCCGCGTACGCGGCCTCGAGGATCGCGTCGCGGTCGATCGCGTAGGCGAGCGCCTGGCGTGCGCGCACGTCGTTGAAGGGCGCGGAGGTGGTGTCCATCTCCCAGCTCGGCCACTGGCTCGGGTTCTCCGGGCGCACGAGCTCGATCGCGCTGTCCCCCTCGAACTGTGCGACGTCGCCCTGCGGCACCGACCACAGCACGTCGATGTCGCCGGAGCGCAGGCCGGTCACGGCCGCGGTCGACTCGGCGGCCTTCTCGATAGTGATCGTCTCGAGCGCGGGCGCGTCACCGAAGTAATCGTCGTTGCGCACGAGCGTGACGGAGTTGTCGGGCGTGAACGCCTTCACCGTGTACGGCCCGGTGCCGATCGGTTCCTTGTCGATCTGGTCGAGCGAGTCCATATCCATCACCTTGACCCACACGATGCCCGCGGGGAAGGTTGCGGTGGGGGCGTCGAGCTGGAACTCGACGGTGCGCTCGTCGACGGCTTTCACGCTCGTGATGGCCTCGATCTTCGTCTTCTCCTGCGTGGAGGTCTCGGGTGCGAGGTAGTACTCAAACGACGCGACGACATCGTCGGCGGTGAGCGCCTTGCCGTTCGAGAAGGTGACGCCGTCGCGCAGCGTGAAGGTCCAGGTCTTCTGGTCGTCGCTGACCTTCCACTCCTCGGCCAGGTCGCCCTCGATTTCGCCGCTCTCGCTCGTCTCGGTGAGCCCGTTCCACAGCAGCGGGAAGAGCACTTCCTCCCACGCAAAGGTGCGGATCGCGGGGTTCAGCTGCGGGATACCCTGCGCCGCAGCAACCGTGATCTTCGTGGGGGCGTCGCCGCCTCCCGAGCCTGAACCGAGCGTGCCGCCGCCAGTGCCGGCACAGGAGGTCAGGGTAAACAGGGTGGCGAGGGCCAGGGCGCCCGTCGCGAGCTTCTTTCGCAACAACATTGTTCCTCCAAGATGATGGCCGGCACTCAACTGCATGCCGTCGCTATAGTATCTAGCATAAGCGCTCCGGTGTCTATCTGCGGCCACATTCCGCGAGCCGAGGGAGACGACACCGGCACTCCGCCGGCGGCGGAGTGAGCACGGAATGAACACCCCAGCAGCGCGGGATCGCGGGGCGCCGCACCGCTTCTCACCGACCGCCGCTCCCGAGGCGCGCCCCGCGAACCGCGCCGCGCATGCCGCTCTCTCCACGGACGGTCTACGCCCTCAGCGTGACGCCGGAGCACCCTCCGCCGCGCGCACGCGGGCCACGTCGGCGGCAGAGACGACGGCGAGTGCGCCATCGCCCGCATCGTCCGCTGCGCGAGTGATCACCAGCCCGCCGTCTGGCAGCTCGGCGAGGGCGCTCGGCCGCGCACCGGGTACGCGAATCGCGCCCACCGCACGCCCATCACGGAGCCGCAGCACCGCACCGCCGCCCCACATCGCGCTCCACAGGGCACCACTGTCGTCAACGATCAGGCCGTCGGGCAGCACGCTACTGTCCGCGCCGGGCACGGGGAATCGGCCGAGCGGCTCCCCGTGCGCGGAGTAGCGACGGATCTCGCCGCCAAGGGTGTCCGTGACGTACGTCTCGCCACCGTCCGGGCGCCAGCCGATCCCGTTCCAACAGGCGACCGGCGCGTCGAGCGCGGCCACCTCACCGCCCGCGGCGCGATAGAGCACGCCGGCTGGGGGATCTTCCGCACGCAGATTCATCGTGCCGAACCACACCGCGCCGTCGGCCGCCACCGCCCCATCGTTGATGCGCACCGGCACTTCGGCCGCGGGCAACGCGCGCGCGAGCTGCAGCTCGCCGCTCACCCAGTCGAAGCGGTACAGACCATCCGGCAGGCCCACGGTTACGATCCCATCGGCGTGAGCGTCGGGCGCGACGAAGCCGGGCTCGCCGAGCAGCTCCCGCGACTCGTAGGCCGCGCGATCGTGCAGCCGCGCAATCGGCACGCGCCAGAGCTGCTGCGCCGTGATGTCCACAAACCAGAGCGTGCGCCCGTCAGCGGACACCCGTGGCGACTCGGGAAGTTGCAGGCCGCGCGGGCCCGCCAGATCGCTCGCCGTGGCCTCCGCCCCGGCGGGCCAGACGGCGCGCACGGTTAGCTCGCGTCGTCTCGGCCGGTGGCGGAGACGCGCGTCACCGCGTCCTCGATGTGCTGCGTCATCGACTCCTGCGCGCGAGCCAGGTCGCCGCTCGCGATCGCCGTAATGAGGTCGGCGTGCGCCTGTACGTGGCGCTCAAGCTCGTCGCGCGCCAGTGCCGCGTTCGCGGCCTTCAGGAAGCTGTTGATGCGGCCGCGTAGCTGCGAGGCGATGTCCGCCAGCACCGAGTGCTCGGCAAGCGTCCAGAGCGCCTCATGGAACCGACGATCCTGCGTGAAGAGCAGATCGACGTCACCCGCCGCGGCTGCCTCACCCATGCGATCCACAATCGCCCGGAGCTCGGCCTCGTGCTCCGGCTGCCAGCGCGCCTGCACCCGCTCCACCACGAAGCGCTCGAGCACCGAGCGCAGGCTCGACACCTCCTCGAGCTCGGTTTCGCCCAGCTCGGCAACGCGCGCACCACGGCGCGGCTCGCGCTCGACGAGCCCCTCCTCCGTAAGGCGGGCGAGCGCCTCACGCACGGGGATGTGGCTGACGCCCAATTGCTCGGCAAGGTGCCGCTCGACGAGGCGCGCACCGGGTTCGAAGTCGCCGGCGAGGATCGCCTCGCGCAACTCGGTGGTCACCGTGTCCGAGATACTCGAACTCTTCAGATTGCTCAGCGACATGTAGGTCCAATCGTGGGTCAACAGTGACCATCCCAGGGGTGGCGGGTCACAGGACGCGCAGCCCGAGCAACCAGCCTACCCCATCGCTATAGCAACGTCCCGAGCAGCGGCTCGGCACTGAGCCCAGCTCAGTTCACACCTCAGTTGGCCTCACGGCCCAGCTCAGCTCGAAGCGCAGCTCTGCAACCACCCCCGGCCCCACCGCCCAGGTGCGATCGGGCTGCAGGCCATCCGGCGCCGCGGTGAGCGGCTCCACGCAGAACGCCGGCCGCTGCCCATCAAACACATGCCATACATCGTGCGAGGAGCGCAGCGTGAGTTCGAGGTCACCCCACGCGATCACCGGGTCTCCCGCGTGCAGGTACGAGTGGTCCCGGGCACCATCGCCTGGCCCGGCATCCGCCCCCGCAACCGGCTGGGCGAACAGCCCAGGGCCGATCTCCGCGAAGCGCGCCTCGGGCGCGAAGCGCAGCTCGGCAACCACGCCCCCAACTTCACGCCGAAACCACGGGTGGTACCCGAGCGACACCGGCATCTCGCGCTCGTCATTGCCACATCGCAGCACGAGCTCGATCGCGTCGTCGCGGAGCGTAATGCGCTGCTCCGCCCAGCCACCGAACGGCCAGGGCGCCGCAAGCTCGGTGCGCAGGAGCGCTCGCTCAGGCGTCGCCTCGCGCACGGTCCATGCCGCGGCATCCACGGTGCCGTGCGCGGCCTCGACCTGCGGGGCCGGCCGCGGCAGTGCCACCGCCTCCTCAGCCCACACGACGCGGTCGCCCGTCAGCCTCCCCGCAAAGGGTGCCATGGGAAAGCAGCCCGAGAACCACGATTCGGGTGCGCCGCCGCCCACGATTCCCGCGCCGAGCACCTCTCGCCCGTCGATCTTCAGGCTCGCGAGCCGGCCACCCCACCCCGGGAGAACGGTCGCCCGGGCCGCACCGGCGCGAAGCTCCACGGGGCGATCCCGAGCTGATGCTGTCCCGGGGGCACGGTCCCGCTGCGTCGCGGTCACTGCGTCATTCACGGGGACAGTCTGTCACGCCGCCGCTCAGCTCACCGCGTCAGCCGCGGTGCTCGATCGCGTGGAGCGCGGCGTCGAGGCTCGCGCCCGCCGCATCCGGGTCGACGCGCACCAGGGCGAACGCCGAGACGACGAGGCCGGTCACGACCGTGGCAAGCTGCGCAATCTGCTCGGGATCGCGCCCCGGCTGCGCAGCCACACCGCGGCGCAGGGCCCCGTGGAGCTCAGCCCGGTAGTCCGCAATAACTCGCGCTACCTCGGGGTCTGCGCCCACCGGGCCCGCGGCGGTGTTGATCAGCAGGCAGCCGGGGACGGGCGCGATCGCGTCGATGCTGGCGAACGCTTCGCGCAGCCCGAGCAGGTACTCGCGCAGTGCCGTGGGGGCAACCTCGTCCGCCTGCAGCGGGGCGAGACGTGGGCGCACCACCTCGTCGAGGTAGTTCTGCACCACCTCGTCGAAGAGCCCCCGCTTCGAGCCGAACGCGCCGTAGAGGCTTGAGCGGCTGAGCCCCGTGGCGTCTTCCAGTCGGGGGACGGCGGCCGACTCGTAGCCGTCGCGCCAGAACACGGCACGCGCCGCGCGCACCACGGTTGCACGATCGAAGCTCGGAGTTCTCGCCACGGCTCCCCCTTTCCAGAATGGTCGTTCCAGTATATATTGGAACGATCGTTACGGAAAGCCGTTCGAGCATCCGCTCGCGGCGCGGAAGGGACAGCGCATGCTCATCACCGGTTTGGTGCTCGCGGGGGCCGCCGCCCTGCTGCACGTGTTCATTTTTTATCTCGAGTCGATCGCGTGGACCTCAGCGCGCGCCCGCGCCGTCTTTGGCATCACCGCCGAGGAAGCGCACGCCACGCGCGAACTCGCCTTCAATCAAGGGTTCTACAACCTCTTTCTCGCCGTGGCGGCGCTGCTCGGCGCGCTCCTCACCGCACTCGGACACCAGGCCGTGGGCCTCACGCTCGTGTTCACGGGAGTGGGATCCATGCTCGCCGCGGCCCTCGTGCTCGCGCTTTCCAGCCCAGACAAGCGGGCCGCCGCGTTCAAGCAGGGGGCGCTGCCGCTCTTCAGCGTTGCCGCGCTCGCGCTGAGCTTCGCGTTCTAGGCGGACGGCCGCGCGCCACACGTCGCGCCGCCGCCCACGCTCCCAGCACCACACCGGCTTCAGCACCACACCAACCCCAGCCCGAAAGGCCACCGCCCCATGAGCACCACGTCTCGCACCCAAATCCAACTCGTGTCCCGCCCCACCGGCTGGCCGAGCGCGGAGAACTTCCGCACGGTCACCGACGATCTGCCCGAGCTCGCGCCCGGCCAGATCCGCGTGCGCAACGAGTACATTTCGGTCGATCCGTACATGCGCGGCCGCATGAACGACGTGCGCAGCTACGTCGCCCCTTACGCGCTGGGTGAGACCATCACGGGCGGCGCCGTGGGGCGCGTCACCGCGTCCACCGTCGCGGAGTATCCGGTCGGCGCGGTCGTGCTGCACCAGCACGGCTGGAGCGATCTGGCGCAGGGTGACGCGAAGACCTTCCGCGTGATCCCCGAGCTGCCGGGCGTCCCCCTGTCGCTCAACCTGCACGTGCTCGGCATGACCGGGCTCACCGCCTACGTGGGGCTCACCGAGATCGCACACATGCAGGAGGGGGACACCGTGTTCATCTCAGGCGCGGCGGGCGCGGTCGGCACCGCGGCGGGTCAGATCGCAAAGTTGCTCGGCGCGAAGCGCGTCATCGGCTCGGCCGGATCCGACGAAAAGGTGGCGCTCCTCACCTCGAAGTACGGGTACGACGCGGCGTTGAACTACAAGAGCGGCAATGTGCGCGAGCTCCTCGCCGAGGCAGCCCCGGACGGCATCGACGTGTTCTTCGACAACGTGGGCGGCAGCCACCTCGAGGCCGCGCTCGACGCGTTCAACGACGGCGGCCGCGCGGCGCTGTGCGGGGCGATCGAGAGCTACAACACCACGGAAAAGCCCGTCGGCCCCGACAACATGGCCAACCTCATTACTCGCGCCCTCACGCTGCGGGGCTTCACGATCGGCGCACACTGGCATCTTGCTCCCGAGTTCCAGGGGCGCATGGCCGAGTGGTTCGCGCAGGGCAACATTGCCTACGACGAGACCGTGGTCGACGGGATCGAGCACACGGTCGACGCGTTCCTCGACATGATGCGGGGCGCCAACACGGGCAAGATGCTCGTCCGAGTGGCGCCCGCGGCGTAGGCCGCGACGGAGCCTGCGGTGGATTGGAGCTAGGCCCCCTCCACCGCGCGCTCGAGTCGCTCGAGCTTGCCGTCGAGCTCGCCCTCGAAGCCCGGGCGAATGTCGGCCTTCATCACGAGTGACACTCGTGAACCGAACGGCAGCACGGCCTCGGTGGCGCGCTTCACCACGTCAAAGACCTCGTCCCACTCGCCCTCGATCTCGGTGAACATCGAGGAGGTGCGGTGCGGCAGACCAGAGTCGCGCACCACCCGGATTGCGGCGGCAACAGCCTCGGAAACCGAGCCGGTCTCGCTCATGGCGGGGCCGGCAGGGCCCACGCCGCTCGGCGCGACGGAGAATGCAAGAATCATGAGGAGTCCTTTCAACCCGGGAAACGAGCCCGGCAGCGCCGAGCCCTGAGGCTAGTCTGCCGCCACGACGCGCACCTCGCCCGTGCGTGCGGGGCGCGGGCCAAACAACACGGCGATGAAGGCCCCAACGAGGATGACGCACATCGGCAGGATGAGCGACTGCATCATGGCCTGGCTAAACGCCTCGCGCGCGGGCCCGGGCAGCTGCGTGAGCCCGCCCTCGCCGCCCATCGAGTGCGCGGCGCCCTGATCGCCGAGCAGTGCAGAGAGGCGCGACTCCATGAGCACGGCCATCGCGGCCGAGCCGAGCACGGCGCCCACCTGGCGGCTCGTGTTGTAGACCCCAGATCCCGCGCCGGCGAGCCGGGGATCCAGCCCAAACGTGGTGATCGACGAGAGCGGACCCCACATGAAGGCGTTGCCCACGCCGAGGATCGCGCTCGGGATCAGGAACATGAGCACCGGGGTGTCCGGCTTGAGCAGCAGCGCGTAGCCGAGCACACCGATCCCAACGAGCAGCAGGCCGATCACAGGGATGCGGCGCGGGTCGCGGCGGTCGATGAGCAGCCCGACGGGTCGCGCGAGCACGATGGAGAGCACCGCCATCGGGATCATCAGCAACGCCGACTGCGTGGGCGTCAGCCCCATGACGAGCTGCAGGAAGAACATGAGCGGCAGGTTCATACTGGTGACGCTGAAACCCACCATCACAATCGCCGCCGAGCCCACCGAGAAGTTGCGGTCGCGGAAGATCTGGAGCGGGATCAGGGGTTCGCCGCGCTGCACGCGCTGCCACACGACGAAGAGGGCGAGGATCACGATGCCCGCGATGATGAGTCCCCACACACTGATGGGGCCCCAGATCATGCCCCACTCGTAGCTCTGCCCCTCCTGAATGCCGAAGACCAGGAGGAACATGCCGAGTGCGCTGAGGATCACGCCGAGCCAGTCGAAGCGATGCGCGTTGGTGGGCAGCTTTGGCACGAAGCGCATCGCGAGCACGAACGCGATGACGCCGACCGGCACGTTGATGAAGAAGATCCACTCCCAGCCCCACGCGTCGAGGAGGAAGCCGCCGAGGATCGGGCCGACGAGCGTGGCAACGCCCGCCGTGACGCCCCAGACCGCCATCGCCGATCCGCGCTCGCGCGGCGCGAAGATGCGCGTGATCACGGCCATCGTCTGCGGGGTCATGAGCGCCGCGCCGAGGCCCTGCAGCACGCGGGCGAAGATCAGCACCTCGATGCTGTCGGCGAGGCCACACATGAGTGAGGAGATCGTAAAGACGGCGAGGCCTGCGAGGTAGATGCGGCGCGTTCCGAAGCGGTCACCGAGGCGGCCGGTGATGAGCAGCGGAACAGCGTACGCGAGCAGATACGCGCTCGTCGCCCACAGGGTTGCCACCATCGTGGTTTCGAGGCTCTGCATGATCGACGGGTTTGCGACAGACACGATCGTCGTGTCCACCAGGATCATGAAGAAGCCGAGCACCATGGACCAGAGTGCGGCCCAGGGGCGGATCGGGGATTGCTGTGCGGGCTGCTCGGAGTTCACCCGGACAGCCTACTCCGGCCCTCCGACAGCGACCGGATGCGTACTACCGCGCGGGGAGCGCGCTCGGGCCGAAAGCGTCGGGCAGGAGCTCGTCGATCGTGCGCGCACCACTCGCCGTGTCAACGAGCAGGCCGGGAGCCGCGGCCTCGAAGAGCAGCTGGCGGCAGCGCCCGCACGGGGTGAGCGTGTTGCCTGAGCCGTCGACGCACGCGAACGCGACGAGTGTTCCGCCGCCGCTCGCGTGCAGCGCGCCGATCATCGTGCACTCGGCGCAGAGGGTCAGCCCGTAGCTCGCGTTCTCCACGTTGCAGCCGGTGACCACACGCCCATCGTCGGCAAGCGCGGCGCAGCCCACCGAAAGCCCGGAGTACGGGGCGTAGGCGTTCTCCGCTGCGGCGAGCGCGGCGGCGCGGAGTCCGGCCCAGTCGATCGCGTGTTCGGTCATGCCCACAGCCTACGCGTCGCCGCTCCCTCGGATCGGGGTCACTTGGGCAGGGTGTCGGCGGGCCGGATGGCGCGACACCGTGCCCAAGTGACCCCGATTCGGGAGACGGCGGGGAGGCGGGTCAGCCGCGGATCGCCTCGCCCAGCTTCACCCGCGTGCCCGTGCGCAGGATCGAGTTCTCATAGATGCGCGCGCCAATCCAGAGGACCACCGCAATCGATACCGCCAGCACGCCGAGCGACAGGAGCGGCTCCCACCACTCCGCAGTGCCGAGGTACAGGCGCATCGGCATTGCGACGGGTGCGGAGAACGGAATGTAGCTCATCGCGGTGAGCACGGGGAGGTTGTCGAAGAACACGATGATGCCGATGTAGGGGAGCATCACGAGCATCATGACCGGGCTCGTCACGGACCCGATGTCCTCCTGCCGGGAGACGAGCGCCGCGAGGGCCGCGTAGAGCGTGGCGAGCAGCACGAAGCCGAACGCAAACAGGATCCCGAACCAGATGAGCGCGGTGCCGAGCTCGCCGAGCAGCAGGTCCTGCCCCGTGGCGAGCATGCCCACCGAGGCCAGCGCGACAATCGCCACAACCTGCGCGAGCGCGAGGATGCTGTTGCCCAGGATCTTGCCCGCGAGGAGCGTGCGTGCGGAAATCGTGGCGAGCAGGATCTCGACGATGCGCGTCTGCTTCTCCTCCACGACGCTCTGCGCGATCGTCGTGCCGAAGGTCACCGCGCTCATCATGAACACGACACCGAACGAGATCGCGATGATGTAGGCGAGGAAGGGGTTGCTCGTCAGGGGGTCAAGCAGTACGACGGTCGGCGCCGCCGAGAGTGCCTGCAGCAGGCCCGTGGGCGCGCTGTCGTTCGCGAGGACCGTGAGATCGACGGGGGTATCCCCGCCCGGCACCACCGCGGCTTCAACCTCGCCGTCGCGCACGAGCGCTTCGGCGGCGGCGCGATCCGGCGCTGCGGTGACCTCAAATGCCTCGGAGTCGAGTCCCGTGGCGGCCTCACCCACGACGGCCACCTTCGTGGGCCCGGAGAAGCCCCCCGAGCTCGCCATGAACCCGGAGAACAGCACACCACCGAGCACCAACAGCAGCAAGAAACCGGTGGAGATCAGGAAAGCCTTGCTGCGCAGCCGTGTGGTGATCTCGCGCTCGGCGACTAGCCAGGCGCCCTGGGGGCCGCTCACCTGTCGGTGTGACGTGCTCATCGAACTACCTCCGTGAAGATCTGTGCGAGCGAGGGCGTGACGGGCGTGAAGCTCCGCACCGTCGTATTGGGCTGCTGCATCGCTGCGGCCAGCACCGCCTGAGCCGCGGCATCCGTGTCCGCGTCGAAGCGAGCGAAGCCGCCATCCAAGTGGGTGACCGTGACACCGGGGCGCTCACGCACCCACCCGGCGTCGCCCCCGCTGCCGGCGAGCTCGATCTCGAAGCTTCGGCCGGCATGCTCAGCGCGGAGCGCCTCGCGGGACCCGTGCGCGCGGATCTGCCCATCGCCAATCACCACAACGTCGTCGCAGAGCCGCTCAACGATGTCGAGCTGATGCGACGAGAACAGCACGGGCGCGCCCTGCGCCGCGTAGTCGCGGAGCACCCCGAGCACCACCTCGACGGCCATCGGGTCGAGCCCCGAGAACGGCTCATCGAGCACGAGCGCGATCGGCTCATGCACCAGCGCCGCGGCGATCTGCGCGCGTTGCTGGTTGCCGAGGGAGAGGCTCTCGAGCGTGTCGCCCGCCCGCTCCCCCAGGCCGAGCCGCTCGATGAGCGCCTGTGCCGAGCGACCAGCGTCCTGCCGACTCATGCCGTGCAGGCGGCCGAGGTAGACGAGCTGCTCGAGCACCTGCATCTTCGGGTAGAGCCCGCGCTCCTCCGGCATGTAGCCGAAGCGGGCACGGTCGCGCCCCGTGAGCGGCTCGCCGTCCCAGGTCACCGCGCCCGCATCCGCGGCGAGCACGCCGAGAATGATGCGCATCGTGGTGGTCTTGCCCGCGCCGTTGCCGCCAACAAACCCGGTCATGCGGCCCCGCTCCACGCGGAAGCTCACGTCGTTCAGTACCTGGCGTTCCCCAAAACTGCGGGAGATGCCTGCAACCTCGATCATCCCGTTCCTTTCCCTCTGCCCCCACGCTACGGCCCCGAGCAAGCCCGCCGCCTCCGCCGCGGGGCGGATTGTGGTGGGCACCCGGCGCGCACCGCTTCCGCCGCGCGGGGGAGGTCTGCACGGTGGCGGAGCGCATACGCTGGTGTGCATGACAGAGCCCCCCGCTGCGTGGGCGCGCCCGCGGCCGGGGCGCGCGGTGCTGCGTCTCGACGCCGTCCTCGCGCTGGTGCTCGCCCTCGGCGCAACGACGACCTCGCTGCTGTACGCGCGTATCGAGCTCATCCCCGAGCCGGCGGGCCCGTGGGTGTGGGCGCTCGGCATCGCCCTGTGCACGCTGCCGCTCGCGCTGCGTCGCATCGCCCCGATCCCGGTCGCGATCGTGGTGAGCATCGGTTTCTTCGTGTGCGGCCAGTTCGGCGTGCCTGAGGTGCTGATCATCAACATCTGCCTGTTCCTCGCCCTTTACACGGTGGGGGCGTGGGAACCGCGGCGCACCGCTGCGTTCTGGACGCTGGCGACGCTCAGCGCGGCGCTGCTGATCTGGCTCATCGTCGCGCTGATCATCGCGTCCTCCACTCAGGACGCGTTCCCCGGCATGTCTCGCTCCGGCCTGTTCTCCGCGTATGCGACGTTCGCGGTGATTCAGATCATCACGAACCTGCTCTACTTCACCGGGGCGTACTGGTTTGGGCTGCGCGCCTGGCGAGCGGCACGCACGCAGGCACAGCTCGAGGCGCAAGGCGAGGAGCTGGAGCGTGAGCGCCGCACGAGCGCGGCACAGGCGGTGGCCCTCGACCGACTCGGCATCGCGCGCGAACTGCACGACGTCGTGGCGCACCACGTCTCCGTGATGGGAATCCAGGCGGCAGCCGCGCGGCGTGTGCTCACGCAGGATCCCGATCGAGCCGCTGCCGCGCTCACGGTCGTCGAGGAGAGCGCACACACGGCCGTCACCGAGCTGCGGCAGCTCGTGCACACGCTGCGCACCCCCGACGAGGAGGAGAGCTCCACCGCGGTGGGGATCGCCCAGCTTGGCGCACTCGTCGCCGAGGCGCAGCGCGCGGGCGTGCCCACCACCCTCATCGTTGCCGGCGACACCCGCCCGCTCCCCATGCTCGTCGACGTTGCGCTATTCCGTGTGGCCCAGGAGGCGCTCACCAATGTGCGCAAACACGCGGGGCGCGGCGCCGAGGCGGTGGTGCGGCTCCGCTTCGAGGCCGACGCCGTCGAGGTGGAGATCAGCGATGACGGCGTCACACAGCGACTCGATAGCAGCGTGGGATCGCTGAGCCCAGGCGCGCTCCCCGCTGTCTCCGGGCTTGGCCTGCGCGGCATGCGTGAGCGCATTGGGGCCGTCGGAGGTTCCGTGGCGAGCGGCCGACGCGAGCGTGGCGGATTCATGGTGCGGGCACGCGTGCCCCTGAGCGCGGAGGTGGTCATGTGATTCGCGTGCTGCTCGTCGACGACCAGGCGCTCGTGCGCTCGGGGTTCAAGATCATCCTCGAATCGGAGCCAGATCTCACCGTGGTGGGAGAGGCCGCCGACGGCGCGGAGGCCGTTACGCTGGCCGCCGAGCTGACGCCCGACGTCATCTGCATGGACGTGGAGATGCCCGAGCTTGATGGCATCGAGGCGTCGCGCCAGATCCTGTCGGGGGCAGGCGCAGCGCAGGGCAACGCCCCCGCGATCCTCATCCTCACGACCTTCGGGCACGAGCGCTACCTCTTCGATGCACTCGCGGCTGGGGTGAGTGGTTTCCTCCTGAAAACCTCGCGCGCGGAGCAGCTGATCGAGGCTGTGCGGCAGCTCGCAGCGGGGCACGCGCTCCTCGGCCCCGACGTCACCCGAGCGGTGCTCGGCCGGGTCGCGTCCTCCGCGGAGTCTCACCCGAGCGGCACGGGCGACGCGGCCGCGAATACCCCAATCGCTGACGGCGACGCGGCAGCTTCCGCCGACCCCACCGAAGAGGCGATGCTGCGCGCCGGGCTCACGGAGCGCGAGCGCGAGGTGCTCGCGCTCGTGGCCAAGGGCCGCTCGAATGCGGAGATCGCCGCGGCGCTCTTCCTCGGCGAGGCGACCATCAAGACGCACGTCTCAAACGTGCTGCAGAAGCTCGGCGTGCGCGACCGCATTCAGGCGGTCGTGTGGGCTCACACGCGCGGCGACCGGTAGCGGAGCCGCGCAACAACGCTCACACCGTTGGCTATGCGCCCATGGTCGACGCTCGCACCACAAGCTCGGGCTGGAAGACGATCTGCTCACAGTCTGCCCCCGCACCACGCTCCCGCAACAACAGTTCAACCGCGGTGCTTCCGATAGAAAACGCCGGCTGCCGCACTGAAGTGATCGGCACTACAGCCGAGTGGGCGAAGTCAATGTCGTCGTACCCAATCAACGCAATCTCTTCCGGCACACGCAGCGAACTGCGCATCACCAGCGCCTGCAGAATACCCAGCGCGAGAAGGTCATTTGCAGCGAAGACACCATCAGGGCGCTGCTCCGGGGAGAGTCGCGCAATTTCCTCGCCGACGCGCCGCCCCTCCAGGACGCTCAGTCCCTGGGTTTCGAAAATCTCAAGGGCGGTATCCTGACGCTCCGCAACAACGGCACGCACCCCAGACAGACGGTCGCTCACCTGCTCAATCTCGTGCGGGCCACCAACGAAGGCAATGCGCCGTCGCCCGATCTCGACGAGATGACGGGCCGCAATCCGGCCGCCTTCAACGTCGTCAACGGACACCGACGGGAAAGTTCGATCGTGCGATCCACGGTCAACGAGAACCACGGGAATCCCAGCGTCACGAAGCGAGCGAAGCTGGTGAAGATTGGCATGAACGGGGGTCACCAGCACCCCCGCAACGCGATGCTCCTCGAACATTTCCAGCAGCGCGGCCTCACGTTCGGGCGAGTCGTCGCTGCCACCCATCAGCACGGTGTAGCCGTCATCAAGCGCTCGACTCTGTGCACCGTGCGCGACATCCATGAAGAACGGGTTGCGCGTATCGAGCACGACGAGGCCGAAACTATGGCTGCGCCCGGCGCGGAGCTGCCGGGCCGCATCGTTACGCACAAACCCAAGCTGCTCGATCGCTGCGTGGACCCGAGCGCTCGTCGCGGCAGCAACGCGATCCGGGCGATTCAGTACATTCGAAACGGTACCGACGGAGACGCCCGCCTCGCGTGCAACGTCTCTGATGCTCGCGGTCATACTGCTCCTCTCGCCGTGATCTGCTTCATCATAATTGAGCGTGCCGACAAATTGAAACGCTTCAATAACGGATCCATCCCGTCGGAAGCAGCCGCTTGACGGAAGAAAAGTACTGTGTTTAAACTCTGCGTAACGCGATTGAAACGATTCATTTACACAATCGCACGCCCCACAGCCGAGATGTCGCACCTGCGACAGGAAGCCCCGTGAATTCAATGAAGAGATCACCTAGCACTGAGCCATTGCTTGCGCTCTCCGGCGTGACCAAGGCATTCGGCGCCGTGGTCGCGCTGCGTGACGGCACGCTCGCCCTCCACCCAGGCTCGATCCACGCACTCGTGGGCGAGAACGGCGCGGGCAAGTCGACCATTGTCAAGATCATCGCCGGCCTCTACCGGCGCGATGGGGGCGATATCCGTCTTGCGGGATCCCCCGTCGACTTCACGAGCACCGCCGAAGCGAAGGCTGCGGGTATCGCGGTCATCTACCAGGAACCCACGCTCTTCCCGGATCTCTCCGTCACCGAAAACATCTTCATGGGCCGCCAGCCGCGCGGTCGCTTCGGACGCATCGACCGGACGCGCATGCGCATCGAAACTGAGGCGCTCTTCGCACGGCTCGGCCTACGCATGGATCCGGAGCGCACGGCGGACGGCCTGTCGATCGCCGACCAGCAAATGATCGAGATTGCGAAGGCCATCTCGCTCGATGCGCAGATCCTCATCATGGACGAACCGACCGCGGCGCTCTCTGGCATCGAGGTCGATCGCCTATTCGACGTTGCCCGCGCGCTCCGCGACGAGGGCCGCGCTCTCGTCTTCATTTCGCACCGCTTCGACGAGGTGTTCGCGCTCTGCGACACGATTACGGTGATGCGCGACGGCAGTTACATCTCCACGCGTGCGATCACGGAGACGGATCCCGACAGCGTCGTCGCCGAGATGGTGGGGCGCGAGATCACCGAGCTCTTCCCCAAGCTCGAAACGACTATCGGTGATCCGCTGCTTGAGGTGACCAGTCTCACGAGCCCCGGCATCTTCAGCGACATCAGCTTCACCGTGCGCGCCGGCGAGATCGTCGGCCTCGCCGGGCTCGTCGGGGCCGGTCGCAGCGAAGTCGCACGCGCAATCTTTGGCGTCGACGACTATCAGAGCGGTGAGGTCCGCCTCACTGGCACGCGCATCCGCAAGAGCGCTCCCACCGCAGCGATGCGTGCCGGCCTCGCCCTCGTGCCCGAAGACCGCCGCAAGCAAGGGCTTGTGCTCGATGAGAGCGTCGCGCGCAACACCGCTGCGGTAATCCTCGACTCGATCGCGAGGCTTGGGCTCGTCACCGCGCGCGCCGAACAGCGCGCCGCGCGCCCCTGGGCTGAGCAGCTGGAAGTGAAGACCACGGCGCTCAGCACGCTCGCGGGGACGCTCTCAGGTGGGAACCAGCAGAAGGTTGTGCTCGGCAAGTGGCTCGCCACGAACCCGCGCGTGCTGATCATCGACGAGCCGACTCGCGGCATCGATGTGGGCACGAAGTCTGAGGTGCACCGCCTCCTTTCGACCCTCGCGAGCCAGGGCATGGCCGTGCTGATGATCTCAAGCGAGCTGCCCGAGGTGCTCGGTATGGCTGACCGTGTCGTCGTGATGCGCGAGGGCCGGATCACCGCCACGATCGACCGTGCCGAAGCGACACCGGAGAACGTGATGCGCGCCGCCACCCAGACCCCCAGCACGCAGACGGAGCAAGCCGCATGACCGCAACGCCCACGGCCACAGCCCCGACCGCTCGCGGCGCATTCAGCACCGCACTCGGCCGACTGACTCGCGCACGCGAAGCAAGCATCCTGCTCGCAGTGATCCTCGTGATCGCCGCGGCGACCCTGAAGAACCCGAACTTCCTGTTCTCCGTCGACGGCTACCGGGATCTTTGGCTCACGCCATCACTGCTGATGCTCGTTGCGGTGGGCCAGGCGGTCGTGCTGATCACCCGCAACGTCGACCTGTCGGTCGGCTCAGTGCTCGGGCTCAGCGCCTACCTCACTGGCCGGCTGTTCATCGACCTGCCGGGAATCCCCGTGCTCGCGGTCGTGCTGATGGCGGTCCTCTTCGGCGGTCTCCTCGGTCTCATTAACGGCGCCCTCGTCGCGCTTGCCCGCGTTCCTGCGCTCGTGATCACTCTGGGCACGATGTACGCGTTCCGTGGCATCAACGTCTGGTGGACGGGTTCGGACCGGATCAATGCCTCCGACATGCCCAAGGAGTTCCTGGGGCTCGGGACCGCACAGGTGTTCTCGATCCCCGTGCTGACCATCATCGCTGTCGTCGTCCTTATCGCTGTCGCCTGGTGGATGCGCAATACGCGCGCTGGCCGTGAGAATTACGCGATCGGATCCGACCCCGACGCCGCGCAGCTCTACGGCCTGCCGGTAACGCGTCGCATTATCACGGCGTTCGTACTTTCAGGCGCGCTCTCAGGCTTCGCCGGCGTGCTCTACGCCGCGCGCTACGGCACGATCAACTCGCAGGCGGGTTCCGGCTGGGAGCTCGACGCGATCGGCGGGGCCGTGATCGGCGGCGTCGCGATCTTCGGCGGAGTTGGCTCAGTATGGGGCGCCGCAATTGGCGCGCTCCTGCTGCTCACGATCAACCGGGCACTGCCCGTACTCGGAGTTCCCGACTTCTGGCAGCGCGCCGTCGTCGGCGTCCTGATTATCAGCGCGATCGTGCTCGACCGGGTGATCGCCGTCAGACAACATCGAAAGCTGATCGAAGCACGGGAGACAACGCGATGAGCGCACAGGTAACCGCGACAACCCCCGTCACCGCCGGGTTCCGCCCCATCGCCGATCACGATCGGCCGCTCTGGCAGCGCCTCCTCCTCACCCGCGAAACCGCGATCATCGCGTTGTTCATCGTTGTCGTGATCGCCGCGTCGACGATCGTGCCAAACTTCGGCAGCCAGATCACCATGACGTATCTGCTCCTTGATATGTTCCCCATCCTCATCATCGCGCTGCCAATGACAGCAATCATCGTGACCGGTGAGATCGACCTTTCAGTAGCAAGCGTCGTCGGCTTCTCGAGCGTACTCACCGGGGTACTCACGCAGGCCGGCGTACCATTCGGGGCCACTATCATCATCGCCTTGCTTGCCGGGGTGCTCTGCGGGCTGTTCAACGGTTTCCTGATCACCACGGTCGGCCTGCCATCGCTCGCCGTCACGATCGGCACGCTTGCCCTCTATCGAGGACTCGCCGTGGGGCTGCTTGGCACCACTGCGGTCACCGACTTCCCTGAGTTCTGGACCGGGCTCGCGAAGGCAAAGCTCGGCTCAACCGGAATCCCCGTTGTGATCATCCTCTTCGTGCTACTCGCCGCAGTGTTTGTGGTTCTGCTGCACTTCACCCGCTTCGGTCGCGGCATCTTCGCGATCGGCCTTTCGCCCGAGGCGGCGCGGTTCTCTGGCGTCAACGTCGCGCGAACCAAGCTGCTGCTCTTCACCCTGAGCGGCGCGGTCGCGGCGCTCGCCGGAATCTATTACACGCTCCGCTACGGCAGCGCACGCGGCGACAACGCGACCGGCATGGAAATGCAGGTCATCGCCGCCGTGCTCCTCGGGGGCGTCTCGATCTTCGGCGGCCGCGGCGCGCTGCACGGTGTCATCGCAGGCGTTTTGCTTATCGGGGTGCTCGCCAGCGCACTGCGGCTCGCAAACGTCACTTCCGACGTGATCAACATCATCACGGGTGTGCTCCTCATTACCGCGGTCGTGTCGTCGAGCGTGTTCGCTGCGATCAAGAACAGGCGCCGTGCCGGCCCGAAACTCACGCTCGCCGGCACCCCGAGCGCCACCTCCTAGCTTCCACTCCCTCATCCATCTCATCCCGGCTCCGAGTCGCGGGCCCGAAAGGAACGAACAATGTGGTTCACAAAGAATAAGAAAGCTGGCGCACTCGTCGCGCTTGCGGCGAGCGCCGCCCTCCTCCTCGCCGGTTGCTCGAGCAGCCCAGACACGACAGGCGGATCCGGATCCGATTCAGGCTCCGGTGACGCCGCAGGAGCGAGCGTCACGTTCATCCCCAAGAACCTTGGCAACCCGTACTTTGACACGTCAAGCAAGGGCGGCAAAGCCGCAGTGGAGGCGTTCGGCGGGACATTCAACGAAGTCGGCCCAGCTGAGGCAACGCCAGACGGGCAGGTCAGCTTCATCAACACCGCAACCCAACAGGGCGTCGACGCGCTCGCCGTCTCGGCGAACGACCCGAAGGCGATCTGTGACGCGCTGACCGAGGCCCGCGACGCTGGGCTCAAGGTCGTCACCTTCGATTCAGACACGAACACCGATTGCCGCGACATCTTCGTGAACCAGGCCGACGCCGCTGGCATCGCGAAGGTGCAGGTCGACATGATCGCTGAGCAAATCGGCGACGCCGGCGAGATCGCTGTGCTGTCGGCCGCCGCGAACGCGACGAATCAGAACGCATGGATCGACATGATGAAGGAGGAGCTCGCCGCGAGCCACCCGGACATCAAGCTCGTCGAGGTCGTGTACGGCGACGACGATGACCAGACCTCGTTCGACAAGACCGCCGCGCTACTGCAGACCTACCCGGAGCTGAAGGGCATCGTGTCTCCGACTACTGTCGGCATCGCCGCTGCCGCACGCTACCTCTCCACCTCCGAGGCAAAGGGGAAGGTTGCACTGACCGGGCTCGGAACACCGAACCAGATGCGTGAGTACGTCGAGGACGGCACCGTCACCGAGTTCGCGCTGTGGAACCCGGAGGAGCTCGGTTACCTGACCGCGTACGCAGCGAACGCGCTCGTCGCGGGCGACATCACGGGAGCGGAGGGCGACACCTTCACGGCCGGTGACCTCGGCGAGTACACCGTTGGCAAGGACGGCGTCGTGCTGCTTGGCGACCCGTACCGCTTCAACAAGGACAACATCGGCGACTTCGACTTCTAGTCACCTCGGGTCCCGGCCGGGCAGCGCCGGGACCCGACCACCGCCCAACCGAGGAGGATCACGTGCGCGTCTGTTTCGAAATGCAGCTACGCCCCGAACGCATCGCCGAGTACATCGCACGCCACGCCGCAGTCTGGCCGGAGATGCTCCACGCGATTCGGGACGCTGGCCGCCGCAACTACTCGCTGTTCCTCCGCGAGGACGGTCTCCTCATTGGCACCTATGAGACGGACGACGATGCCGCGGCACAGCGCACCCTCGCCGCCGACCCGCGCACCGCCAGGTGGGAGGCAGACATGGCGGAGTTCTTCGTCGCCGAGATCGGCCGCCCAGATCAGGAGGCACCCCGACTCACCGAAGTTTTCAACCTCGAGGACCAACTCGCCCGCACCCCGTCGGGCCCGGACCGCGCATAGGCGCGAGACACGAAAGAAAGCGCAGATCATGAGTACGCAGCTGACTCCCGAACACTTTGCCGCCCTCGCACAACAGGCGGTTGAGGTCCCCTCCTGGGCCTACGGGAACTCGGGCACGCGGTTCAAGGTGTTCGGCACCCCGGGTACGCCCCGCAACCCGTTCGAGAAAATTGCCGACGCCGCGCAGGTGCACCGCTACACCGGCCTCGCGCCCGCGGTCGCCATCCACATTCCGTGGGACCGGGTCGATGACTACGCGGCGCTCCGCGCGCACGCGGAAGACCTCGGCGTCACCCTCGGCACGGTCAACTCGAACGCGTTCCAGGACGACGATTACAAGTTCGGCTCGCTCACGCACGCGGACGACGCGATCAGGCAGAAGGCGATCGATCACCACCTCGAGTGCATCGACATCATGGACGCAACCGGCTCCCGTGACCTCAAGATCTGGCTAGCCGACGGCACGAACTACCCCGGCCAGGCCGACATGCGCGCCAGGCAGGATCGGCTACACGACTCGCTGCAGCGTATTTACGACCGCCTCACGGGCGAGCAGCGACTCGTGCTCGAGTACAAGTTCTTCGAGCCAGCGTTCTACCACACCGATGTTCCCGACTGGGGCACGTCATACGCACAGGTGAGCGCGCTCGGCGAGCGGGCACTGGTCTGCCTCGACACCGGTCACCATGCGCCAGGCACCAACATCGAGTTCATCGTGATGCAGCTGCTTCGCCTCGGCAAGCTCGGTTCCTTCGACTTCAACAGTCGCTTCTACGCCGACGACGATCTCATTGTTGGCGCCGCCGACCCGTTCCAACTATTCCGGATCCTGGTCGAGGTAGTGCGCGGCGGCGCTCTCAACAACCCGGATGTGTCGTTCATGCTCGACCAGTGCCACAACATCGAGGATAAGATCCCCGGCCAGATCCGCTCCGTGCTCAATGTGCAGGAGATGACCGCGCGTGCCCTGCTGCTCGACCGCGCGGCGCTCGAGGCCGCGCAGGCCGCGCACGACGTGCTCGGTGCGAATGCGGTGTACATGGACGCGTTCTACACGGACGTGCGTCCGGCGCTCGCGGAGTGGCGCGAATCGCGCGGTCTGCCGGCCGATCCGATGTCGGCATACGCCGCTTCCGGCTACCAGCAGCGCATCGCCGCCGAGCGCGTCGGCGGCGCGCAGGCGAGCTGGGGAGCGTAGCGCGGCTGCGCGCCCCGACCATTCTCAACGTTTCAAGGAGTACACCGCATGACCACCACCGTTGACGACCTCATCTCTCGCTCAAACCGCCTGGGTGCTGACACGAAGAACACGAACTTCGCCGGGGGCAACACCTCGGCGAAGGGCCCCGCTGTCGATCCCGTCACTGGCGAGACCGTCGAGCTCATGTGGGTGAAAGGCTCGGGCGGCGACCTCGGCACGCTTACCCCTGCCGGGCTCTCCGCGTTGCGTATCGATCGCCTCCGAGCGCTCACCTCGGTCTACCCCGGCATCGAACACGAGGACGAGATGGTCGCGGCCCTCGACTATTGCCTGCACGGGAAAGGCGGGGCGACCCCGTCGATCGACACCGCCATGCACGGCCTCGTCGACGCCGCGCACGTCGATCACCTCCACCCGGACGCAGGTATCGCCATCGCCACCGCGGCCGACGGCGAGGCCCTCACCGCGACGATCTTCGGTGACGCAGTGGTCTGGGTGCCCTGGCGTCGCCCGGGCTTCCAGCTCGGACTCGACATCGCGGCGATCAAAGCCGAGCACCCTCAGGCGATCGGCTGCATTCTCGGCGGACACGGCATCACCGCGTGGGGCGACACGAGCGAAGAGTGCGAGCGCAACTCGCTCTGGATCATCGACACGGCGGCCAACTACATCGCCGAGCACGGCAGCCCGGAGCCGTTCGGGGCGACCGTAGCGGGCTTCACGGCGCTACCCGCGGCCGACCGTCGCGCTCGCGCAGCGCAGCTCGCCCCAGTAGTCCGAGGCATCGCATCGCACGACACACCGATGGTGGGTCACTTCACCGACAGTGCAGAAGTACTCGACTTCTTGGCACGCGAGAAGCTCGCACCTCTCGCGGCGCTCGGCACCAGCTGCCCGGACCACTTCCTCCGGACCAAGGTCAAGCCGCTGGTGCTCGACCTCCCCGCCACCGCGTCGCTCGAAGAACAGGTCGCGCGCCTCCGCGAGCTGCACCAGACATACCGGGCCGACTACCGCGCCTACTACGACGCGCACGCCGATGACGCGTCGCCGGCGATGCGCGGCGCCGACCCGCTCATCGTGCTCGTACCCGGCGTGGGCATGTTTAGCTTTGGCGCGAACAAACAGACGGCGCGCGTCGCGGGCGAGTTCTACATCAACGCCATCAACGTGATGCGCGGCGCAGAATCACTCTCGAGCTACGCCCCAATCAACGACGCAGAGAAGTTCCGTATCGAGTACTGGGTGCTCGAAGAGGCGAAGCTGCAACGACTTCCCCGACCGAAGTCACACCAGGGGCGGGTCGCATTCGTTACAGGCGCAGCTTCCGGCATCGGCAAGGCGATCGCCACGCGGCTCGCTGCTGAGGGCGCTTGCGTTGTCGTTGCCGATCTCGATCTCGAAAAGGCCCAGGCCACGGCGGCCGAGCTCGGCACCACCGACGTGGCCATCGGCGTCGCGGCGAACGTTGCGGACGCCCAGGCAGTGCAGGCGGCGGTCGACACGGCCGTACTCGCGTTCGGTGGCATCGACCTCGTGGTGAACAATGCGGGGCTTTCTCTCTCGAAGCCGCTACTCGACACAACAGAGGCAGACTGGAACCTGCAGCACGATGTCATGGCGAAGGGCTCATTCCTTGTCTCGCAGTCCGCGGCGCGCGCAATGATCGCGCAGGGAATGGGTGGCGACGTAATCTACATCTCGTCGAAGAACAGTGTCTTCGCCGGGCCGAACAACATCGCCTACTCAGCGACCAAGGCAGACCAGGCTCACCAGGTTCGGCTGCTCGCTGTCGAACTTGGCGAGCACGGCATCCGCGTCAATGGGATCAACCCCGACGGTGTTGTGCGCGGATCCGGCATCTTCGCTTCCGGGTGGGGCGCCAACCGCGCCGCGACCTACGGCGTCAACGAGGAAGACCTTGGCCAGTTCTACGCGAACCGCACGATCCTGAAACGGGAGGTCGTGCCAGAAAACGTCGCGGACGCTGTGTACGTGCTCACCGGCCCCGAGCTGACGCGCACCACCGGACTCCACATCCCGGTTGATTCCGGCGTCGCCGCCGCGTTCCTGCGATGACCAGCGCGCGGCCGAACGGTGCCGTAGCCGCGGTCGATCTGGGAGCGACCAGCGGCCGGGTGATCATCGGACGGATCGAGGATGACACACTGGAGATGCGGCACGTCGCACGATTCGCCAACGATCCAGTGCGCACGCGTGACGGTCTGCACTGGAACATCCTCGGGCTCTACCGAGAAGCGCTCGCCGGCCTGGCATCCGCTGAGCGCGATCACCCAGGCGAGATCGCTTCGGTCGGGATTGACTCGTGGGCAGTTGACTATGGGCTGCTGCGCGGCGCCCGACTCCTCGGTGCCCCGTTCCACTATCGCGATACGCGCGGCGCGGCAGCGGTATCGAGCGCACACAAACGGGTCTCAGCCGCCGAGCTGTACGCGCGCTCCGGCCTGCAGCATCTCTCGTTCAACACGGTGTTCCAACTTGCTGCGGAGGGCGAGATGCTCGCCATCGCTGATCGCATGCTCCTCGTCCCTGACCTCCTCACGTTCTGGCTCACCGGGGAGCAGCATGCCGAGCGCACGAACGCCTCAACCACAGCGCTTCTGGATCCGGTTCGTCACGAGTGGGACGTTGACCTTGCCGAACGACTGGGAATCCCCGCCAGGCTTCTACCGCCGCTCATCGAGCCTGGAACACTGGTGGGATCGTTCACCCCTGAGGTTGCTGCGGTGGTCGGGAGGGCCATCGATGTGATCGCAGTCGCCTCGCACGACACAGCCTCGGCTGTTGCAGCAATCCCCGCGACAACCACCGACTTCGCGTACATCTCGTGCGGCACCTGGGGCCTCGTGGGCCTCGAACTCGACGCACCGGTCATCACCGAAGCAGCGCGGGCCGCTAACTTCACCAACGAGGGTGGCGTCTTCGGCACGACGCGGTTCCTGCACAACGTCGTGGGCACGTGGCTCTTCTCGGAATCATTGCGCCATTGGGAGCCAGGGGCCACAGACGCCCAGCGCTCAAGCTTGCTCGGCGAGCTGCTCTCCGAGGCTGCGGGCATCTCCGGGAGCGTGCCCGTCTTCGACGCGAACGACCCGCAGTTCCTTTCTCCGGGCGATCTGCCCGAGCGTATCGTGCGGTGGTTCGAGGCGCGCGGTGAAGCAGCCCCGCGCGGTCGGGCTGCGATTGTGCGCTCGATCGTTGAAAGCTTGGCCGTCGCTTTGGCTGCGGCCGTGCGGACCGCATGCCGGCTCGCCTCCAAATCAGTGTCGGTCATCCACATCGTCGGAGGAGGATCTCAGAACACGCTGCTCTGTCAGCGTCTGGCCGACCACTCCGGGCTCACCGTGCTCGCGGGCCCAACGGAAGCAACTGCCATGGGCAACATGCTCGTCCAAGCACAGGCGCTCGGGTGGATCTCATCTGGCCTCGAATCACTGCGCGCCGTCGCGGCGCGCTCGAGCATGCCCGTGGCGTACACCCCGCGGTAGGCTAGCCGAGCTGCAGACCGGCGTCGGGCGCGTCGAGCGCAGCGTAGTAGCGGGACAGCCGGTGCTCGAGGCCGCGGCGCACTCCCGGCCACTCGGGCTGCGTGATCGAGAAAACCACGGTGTCGCGCAGGTAGCCAGGGGCGCGGCGGTGCGCGCGGAGAATGCCATCCTGCTTCGCGCCCAGGCGGGCGATCGCTGCCCGCGACTGATGGTTGTGGAAGTCGGTGCGGAACTCGACGGCCGGGCACTCCCACACGTCGAATGCGTGGCTGAGCAGCAGCAGCTTCGACTCGGGGTTCGTGCCCGTGCCCTGCGCACCCAGACGGTTCCACGTGGAACCGATCTCCACTCGCGGCACCTCAGCCTCGATGTTCATGAACGTGGTCATGCCGATGATCTGTCCCGTGTCCGTGCGGCGCGCGGTGAAGGCGATCATGCTGCCCTGATCCTGCAGCTCGAGGCGGCGCCGAATCTCCGCCGACATCTGCTCCGGCTGCGGCACGAGCGTGTACCAGAGGTTCCACAGCTCGCCATCCCGCACCGCGTCGACAAGCCCGTCGTGGTGCTCGTGTGAGAGCGGCTCGAGCGTCACAAGGCGGCCGCTCAGGGTTCCGGGATGCACAAGACTCATGGGCCCATTGTGCCGCGCGGCACGCTCCGAGCGAAACCTCCGGTCACATTGACCCGATTCTCACTCACTCGTGATGTGCTGGGGGTCCACGAAGTCGTAGGGAGCAAGATGTCCGAGCACGAGCCGACCCCGTTCACCGACGCCCACGCCGCCTGGCACGCGAGCGTCGAGTCCGCGCGCACCGCCCCATACGGTCCGCTGAGCCCCACTGCGATGCACTGGCTCAGCGCGGGGCCGCAGCGTCTCCCCGATCTGCCCGGCGTGTGGTCCGCCAACGCTGGGCTCGTCACGGTCGAGCTGGGCGAAAACGATCAGGTGACGCGCGGGGGTGAACCCGTGTCGGGCACCGTCGAGCTCGGCCCGCTCACGGGCACCGAGGGCACGGCCCTCGCCTGGGGGGACGTGCAGATCGAGGTCGCGGCGCGCAGCGGCGGCATCATTGTGCGCCCGCGAGATCCGGGCTCGAAGGACCGCACGGGCTACACGGGCACGGCGACCTTCCCACCGAGCGAAGAGTGGGTGGTAACCGCGCGCTTCGTCCCCGCACCACGCGACTCCGTCGAGGTGTCGTCGGCCGCGGGTCCCGGGCGCACGCAGGACTTCACCTCGCCAGGCACCGCCGAGTTCACGCTCGCAGGGCAGGAGCTCTCACTCACGCTCTTCGGCTCGGTTGAAGGCGACGACCTCCGCGCGATTTTCGCCGACGCGAGCGGCGCCGACCTCACGTTCCCGTCGGCGCGCTTCGTTGACGTCGACGTGGTCGACGCGAACACCGTGCGCATCGACTTCACGCGGACCACGAACCCGCCCTGCGCGTACTCCGCAAGCGCGACCTGCCCGTTCCCGCCGCCCGAGAACCGCCTGCCGGTGCGGGTGGAGGCTGGCGAGCTTCGCCCGGGCGTCACGCTCGCCGCATAGCCGCGCCGCCGCTCGGCACCAGCTCGCGGGCGTCCTCGCCGCGCTCGGCCCAGACCTCCGTGGCCGCGGCGAGGACCGCGCGGGCGCAGCGGTCGTGCACACGGAACGGCAATGAGTTCAGTCCGGGCCGCGTGAACGCTCCGCCCGTGAGCCCCGCGACGAACGGCCCCAGCGCGAACTGGCGCGCTGCGCCGGGCAGGCTCCCATCGGGGGCAGCCTCGATCTGACCGGTCGTCTCGACGGTACCCAGTTGCGGGTCGGCCACCGCGAGCTCACGCGCGCGTCCGCTCACCACGAGGTGCCGAAGCAGTGGGTTGTCGCTCGCTGCGGCGCGCGCCTCGGGCAACCACGCATCGATCAGGATCCCGGCACTCACGTTCGCGGACGCGGCCCCGTGGGGCCCGGTCACCGCGCTGCCGGCTGCCCGGAACACCCCCGCCGCGTCATCCGCTTCGAGCGTGACGTCGCCGCCGAGGAAGCGCACAACCCCAGCTTCTGCGAGCGCGATCAGCTCCTCCAGGCGATGCCCGGGAGGCCCGCTCGCGAGATAGCTGAAGTAGCTCGCCCAGCGACGGGGCAGCGCGCGGGTGCGGCTGCACGCGTTCCAGCGTTCGGGAGCGACCTCGGCGAGCGCGAGGAAGGCATACAGCCCCGTGAGAAAGAGCGCCTGCGTGGCGCTGTTCTCGGGCCGCGTGCGCAAGCGCAGATCCTCCGCGATGTGCGCGAGCACCCGCTCGTGCACGGCGCGACCACCCTCGGCACCTGCCGCGTCATGATCTTCGGGGAGGAAGCGCAGCGGGTGGTCGAACGCGGCGAGCTCGAAACGATCGCGCGGGTCGCGCACGTGTGCGCGGACGAGGGCGGCGAGCGTGTGGCCATCCGCGCCAGCATCCGCAATGGCCGCGCGCATCCGCGGTGCGAAGGCGTCCCAGGTGCCACGCACGCGCTCCGGGTGCCCGGTGAAGAGCTCGCGGTAGTAGCCGGTGGTCAGCTCTGCGGCGATGCGCGGCCACGCGTCGCGCTCGAAGTCGAGCGGTTCGCTCCGCGCCGCCACCGCGGCCTGAAACTCCGGGCCGAGGTACTCGAGGCGCACCGCATCACCCACAACCTGGCTGGTGATCTTCGAGCGGTACGGAACTCCGCGCCGCGACGCAAAGTGGAGCACGGGTTCGCGGCCGCTCGGTGCATAGTGCAGCGAGCCGTCCGCGCGCCGCGTGAACGTTCCGCCCCGCCCTTCCGCGAGCAGCACGCTGAGGTCGATCGCCGCGAGACCCATGCCGCGCACGATCACGTCGGCGCCGGCGGGCACCCCGGAGAAATCGACGTCCGCGGTGAACGCTGGCGGGACGTAGCGCAGTGCGTGCTTGCGCGCGAAGGTGCTGAGCCGCACCGCTTCAGGCGACGGGTCCGTGCCCGTGTGCCCGAGCGCGTACACCACCGCGTCTGCGGCGAGCGCGCGGCCCGAGGCGAGCCGCACCACGTGCCGCGCCGAGCCATCCCCCGGCTCCTCCACGGTCACCGCGGTGTCTGGGCACCAGCTCACCCGCAAGCTCGGTGCCGCGCGGCGCAGCGTCTCCTCGAGCGCCCACCCCAGGTATGCGTTGTTCAGGCGGCGGGTGGGAAACTCGTCGTCGGCGATCTCCGCGATCTCGCGTAGCAGGAGCTCGTCGGCGCCCTCGGGGAGCGGCAGTCTACCCTCGCGCACCCCGCGCACCCAGTCGGCGAGCGCGGGGCCAGGCGCCACGGGCCCGGCAAGCTGGCACGATGCGTCGGTGAAGAACGCGACGTCGCGCAGCATGGAATTGAGCTTCAGCAGCGGGGACTGCTCACGCCGCCAGATGCGACCGCCCCCGGGCGGGTACGGGTCGACGAGCCGCACGTGAAGCGGCAGCTCGGGCGTATCGCGCGCGTGGCTCGCGGCCAGGCGTTCGAGCAGCATCGCGGCGGCGGGGCCGGCCCCCACGAACACCACCTCAACGGGGGTGAGTGCTCCCGGTTCGGCAGGCGCGGGCTCCCCGATCCCGATCGAGAACGCTGCAGTTTCGGGCGTCATGGCTTCGGGAGACCGGGCGGGTTGATGAGCGATTCAGTGATGGCTTCCTCGTCTTGCCCCCAGCGATCGAGCACTTCGTCGTACGTGCCCGAGTCGATGAGCGACTGGATGACGATGCTCACGGCTTCGACGAGGCCGCTGCCCTTCGCGGTGACGGCACCCACCTCGCCGTTCACGGGGTAGGCGCTGTTGAAGCTGCCGACCACGCGGGTTTCGCCGAGCGTGGACTCGCGGAACTTCGCGAGCGCGTGCGGCTCGATACTCACGTCGGCGCGGCCCGAGCTAAGCGCGAGCGAGCCTGCGGCCGAGTCCTCGTAGTAGACGGGCTCACCCGGATCGATCCCGGCCGCCTCATTCTGCGCGAACCAGTCGAGCAAGAACTTCTCCTGGTTCGTGCCGCTCCCCACAATGACGCGGAGCCCGGACACGTCCTTCGGCTCCGAAATCTCAGAGATCTCCGAATTCGCAGCGACGGAGAACCCCATCACCGCGTCGCGATAGGTGGCGAAGTCGAAGAGCTCCTTCCGCTCCTCCGTCACCCCAATGTTCGTGAGGGCGAGATCGTACTTGCCGGACTCGATGCCGAGCGGCCAGTCCGCCCACGCCACGTTCTCGGGCGCGTAGTCGAGGCCGAGGCCCTCGGCGATCAGCGAGGCGAAGTCGGCATCACTGCCGATGATGGTCTGCGCGTCGTCCTCGGCGAAGAACGAGGTGGGCGGGGAGCCGGCCCCGCCGAGCGCGACCGTGAGCTTGCCCGCCTGCGCGGGCGTGAAGCCGCTCGCCTCGAGCGCGGCGACGGCCTCGGGAACCGGATCGATGTGCGGCCGTGTATCGAGGTTGCCGGTAGTGAGGTCGAACGAAGCGCTGGGCGCGGATCCGGCCGCGTTGCCTGGAGCGGCCGGATCGCTCGGCGCGGTCACCGAGCTGCACCCGGTCAGCCCGACAAGCGCGAGCGCGGAGGCCGCCGCGAGCGCGGCGATGAGGAGCGGTGCGCCTGCGGCGCTACGGGGCGTGCGAGCGGAGGAAGGTGCGGAGGGCATGGGCGTCCTTTCGGGATGCGGTGCGGTGCGGTGCGAACGGTCGCCCGCACCGCACACGTGAGCTAGGGGCGGGGCAGCCCGGGCGGGTTAACGAGTGATTCGGTGACGGCCTCATCGCTCAGATCCCAGCGTTCGAGGGCCTTCGCGTACGTGCCATCCGCGATGATTGCGTTCAGCACGATGGCGACGGGATCGATGAGGCCGTTCCCCTTCGCAGTGGTCACTCCGATCTGCGCGTTCTCAGGGAAGCCGCCGTTCAGGGTGCCGACCACCTTCGACTCGCCGCTCACCGCGGCAGCGAACGCCGCCGTGGGGTTCGGCCCGAAGAGCGCGTCGACCCGACCCGATGCGAGTGCGAGCTGAGCGGCCGCGTTGTCATCGAAGTAGACGGGTTCTCCCGCGGGGAGCCCGTTCTTCTCGTTCTCGGCGAACCAGTCGAGCAGGATCTTCTCCTGGTTCGTGCCGCTTCCCACCACGACCTTCAGGCCGGCGACATCCTTCGCCTCGCTGATCGAAGTGATGTCGCTGTCGCGCTGCACGGAGAACGCGAGCACGTCGTTGCGGTGCGTCGCGAAATCGAAGAGGTCCTTGCGCTCCTCGGTGACGGTGACGTTCGAGACGACTGCGTCGTACTTGCCCGACTCGACCCCCAGCGGCCAGTCGGCCCAGGCCACATTTTCGGGGGCGTATTCGAGGCCGAGCCCATCCGCCACCAGCTGGGCGATGTCGGGTTCGATGCCGAGCAGCGTGCGGTTGTCGTCTTCGGCGAGGAATCCGAGCGGCGGCTCGTAGGCGGCGTGCGCCACAGTGAGCTTGCCTTCCTGAATCGGGGTGAAGCCGCTCGCTTTGAGCGCTGCAACGGCCTCGGGGATGGGGTCGATGCGCAGCCGATCCTCGGCGTTCGCGCTCGTGAGATCGAACGGAGACTCGGCGGCGACGGCCGGGGCGCCCGCGTCGCCCTCGCCTGCGCTGCCTTTCCCGTCGGTCGTGACGACCGCGCTGCAGGCGGTGAGGCCGCCAAGCGCGAGCGCGGTGAGTGCGGCGAGGAGGGCGCCGGTGCGGCGGCGTGAGGTGGGGAGCATGTGCTGACTTTCGTGTGGGTACTGAATGAAGTTGGGCAGTGAACGAGGTTGAGCAGTGCAGTGGTGGTGAGCGGTGGCGCTTTAGGTCGGCGTCAGATCACCCAGTCGAGGAACTCTTGGGTGCGTGCTTGCTCGGGCGCACGGAGCACCTGCGCGGGCGGCCCCTGTTCGACAACGCGGCCCGCGTCGAGGAAGACCACGTGGTCGGCGATCTCGGCGGCGAAGCCGATCTCGTGCGTGACGATGATGAGCGTGGTGCCGCCGGTCGCGAGATCCCGGATCACACTGAGCACCTCGGCAACCAGCTCGGGATCGAGGGCGCTCGTCGGCTCGTCGAACAGCAGCACGTCGGGTTCCAAGGCGAGCGCACGCGCGATGGCGACGCGCTGCTGCTGCCCGCCGGAGAGCTGCCGCGGATAGTGCTCTGCACGGTCGGCGAGCCCCACGCGCTCGAGCAGCACCCGGGCCTGAGCGGTTGCCTCGGCCTTGCTCGCGCGCTTCAGCCCGATGGGCGCCTCAATGATGTTTTCGAGCGCGGTGAGGTGCGGAAACAGGTTGAAGTTCTGGAACACCATGCCGACGCGAGTGCGCCGCTCGAGCACCTGCTTCTCGGGGAGCTCGTGAAGCTGCCCGCCGCGGCGTTCGTAGCCGATGTAGTCGCCATCGATGGTGATGGAGCCCGCATCGATCGTTTCGAGGTGGTTGATTGCACGCAGCAGGGTCGACTTCCCCGATCCGGAGGGGCCGAGCAGCGTGATCACCTGCCCCGGCTCGATGCGCAGCGTGATGCCGTGGAGCACCTCGTGCGGGCCATACGACTTGTGCACGTCGGTGATCTCCACGAGCCCGGTGCGCGGGCTCTCGCCGGGTGCGGCTGCGGGGTCGGGTGTCGTGGGGGCGGCGGCCTGGGTGGGCGACGCGGCGGCTGAGTCGGGCGACACGGGCGAGGCAGGCGCTCCTGGTGTTTCCAACGCGGAATCTGCCCGGGTCTCGAGTGCGGTGTTGCTCGTCATGGGGGCCTCCTTCAATTCGGGATCGGGTTCGGGATCGGGGTGGTGGCCGGTGCGGCCGCTAGTGAGCACTCGTGTTGAGTGCGGCGACGGTGTGCGCGGAAGGGGTGCGCACGGCGGCGGGCTGCGGCTCGGCAGCAGGCGACCTCGCAGCGCTGCGGCCCACGAAGGCAGCCCGCAGCGCGCGGCGCAGCCGCTGGATCGGGGTGGGCGGCAGCTCGCGGGCAGTGCCGCGGGAGAAGCGGCGCTCGATGTAGTACTGCGCAATGCTCAGCACGGTCGTGAAGATCGTGTACCAGACAGCCGCGACGAGCAGCAGCGGCACGACCTGCTGGTTGCGGTTGTAGATCACCTGCACCGTGTAGAACAGCTCGGGCAGCGCAACGATGAACACCACGGAGGTGCCCTTCAGCAGCCCGATCACCTCGTTGAAGGCGTTCGGCAGGATCGCGCGCGCGGCCTGCGGCAGCACGATTCGGAAGAAGCGGCGGCTGCGCGGGATCCCGAGCGCCTTCGCGGCCTCGATCTGTCCCTGGTCGACGGACAGGAGACCACCGCGGATGATCTCCGCGGAGTACGCGGCCTGGTGGAGCGAGAGCCCGAGGATCGCGGCGACCGTCGAGGAGAGCAGCCGCACCGTGTCGAACTCGACCACCCAGAAGTCGTAGCTGAAAGGCCAGCCGATGCCGAGCGTTGGGAAGAGGTACCCGAGGTTGAACCAGATCACCAGCTGCACAACGAGCGGCACCGAGCGGAAGAACCAGATGAACCCCCAGGCGAATGAATTCAGCAGCCCGGAACCGGAGAGACGCGCAAGCGCCAGCACCCCGCCCAGCGCAAAGCCGATCACGGCGGAGACCGCGGTGAGCCACAGCGTGAGCCACAGGCCGCGGAGCACGGCGTCGTTGAAAAAGTACTCGGCGAACACGGGCCAGCGCCACTGCGGGTTCGAGAAGAACGTCCACACGAGCTGGGCGAGGAGGAACACCGCGATCGCGCTGAACGCCCACCGCCACCAGTGGCGCAGGGGCACCACGTGCTCGGCGGTGCCGCTCGTCGTTCGGTTGACCACCCCCGCGGGCGGTGTCTCGGTCACTGCGGTCATGATCGGTTCTCCTTTGCGAGCGGCGCGAGGTGCTTGGTGAAGGGGTGCACGCCCACCTCTGCTGCGGGGCGTGCGGGGTCGAACTGGGGCTCGTACCCCGTGCCGAGGTAGAGCGCGACGGCCTCGGGCTGGCGGGGCCCGGTCGTGAGGAACACGCGGTCGTAGCCGAGCCGTGCGGCTTCGCGCTCGAGGGATGCGAGCACGCGCTTCGCGAGTCCGCGCCCACGCACATCGGCCCGCGTCCAGATGCGCTTGAACTCCGCGGTGCGCTCGTCGTAGCGCATGAACGCCCCACCGGAGAGCACCTCCCCGCCCGCGAGCAGCACGAGGAACGTGCCGTTCGGCGCGGTGAACGCGGTCTCCGGGTAGCGGTTCAGCTCGACGGCGGCGGGCTCGCCGAACACCTCAACCCCGTAGCGCGCGTCGTACTCGCGCTCAAGATCTGCGAGGAGGGGCGCGGCGAGCGGGTCGCTCGGATGGACGACGCGCACCACAAGCTCGTCGGCGCGCTGGCTCGCGCTCATGCGACGGCCTCGCTCTCGCGTGCAGGCTCAGCCGCGTCCGTCCATGGCACGTGCGGCGGAGTAGGCAGCCCGAGGGTGTGGCGCAGGGTCGGGTTCGCCCCGGTCTCGGGGTCGGTGTCGTAGCTCGTACGGAACACGCCGCGCTCCTGCAGCAGCGGCACCACGCGGTCGACGAACTCGTCGAGCCCGCCGGGGGTGAGGTGCGGCACGAGCACGAAGCCGTCGGATACCCGCTCCTGCACCGCCCGGTCGATGTCCGCCGCGATCGTCTCGGCGGAGCCGACAAACGTGTGCTGCGCGGTCTCCGCGGCGACGAGTTGACGGAGCGTGAGCCCCTCCCGCTTCGCGCGGTCGCGCAGCTGCGCGGCCCGCTGGGTGCGGTCGGCCACCTGCGTGGACACCTGGCCCTGCCGCTGGGCACCGTCGCTCGGTTCCGTGCTCGGCAGCGCACCATCGGGGTCGAGTCCCGGGAGCTCGTGCCCCCAGATCGCCTCGACCCACGCGATGGCGGTCTGCGGGCTGGTCTGTGCCAGGGCAATCTCGCGGGATCGCTCGCGGGCCTCAGCGTCGGTGTCGCCGAGCGCGAAGCTCGCGCCGGGGAGGATGAGGAGCGAGTCTTCCGTGCGCCCCACGCCGGGCAACCGGCCCTTCACGTCACGGTAGAACGCTTGTCCACCAGCGAAGCTCGTGTGCCTGGAGAAGATGATCTCGGCATTCGCCGCAGCGAAGTCACGCCCCGCTGGCGAGTCACCCGCCTGCACGATCACGGGGAAGCCCTGCGGGCTCCGCGGCACAGTGCTCGTGGCGGCGACCGTGAACTGCGGGCCGCGGTGCTCCACTCGGCGCACGCGCTCGGGGTCGAGGAAGCGGCCGCTCGCGCGGTCCGCGATGATCGCGTCGGCGTCCCACGAGTGCCACAGCTCCTTCGCGAGCGCGACGAACTCCTCCGCGCGCGTGTACCGCTCGCCGTAGGGCAGGAAACCGCCGCGGCGGAAGTTGCCGCCGTGGAACGCGTCGGGCGAGGTCACCACGTTCCAGCCCACGCGGCCCTGTGAGAGGTGGTCGATGGTGGCGAGCTGCCGGGCGAGCTCGTACGGCTCGTTGAAGGTGCTCGTCAGCGTGCCCACCACCCCGATGTTCTCGGTGACCGACGCCATCGCGGTGATCACCGCGAGCGTGGCAGGCCGGCCCGCGACGTCGAGGTCGTGGATCTTGCCGCCGTGTTCACGCAGGCGCAGGCCCTCGGCGAGGAAGACGTAGTCGAAGAGCCCGCGCTCGGCGGTCTGTGCGAAGTGCCGGAAGGACGCGAAATCGATCTGGCTTCCGGCAGCTGGGTCGCTCCACACGGTGGCGCTGTTCACTCCGGGGAAGTGTGCGACGAGGTGCACCTGGCGCGGCGCAGTCGTCGAGGGTCGGTGCTGGGTGGGCTGGTCGATCGTCATGCCGCGTGCTCCTGGTTCTCGGGGGTGGCGTGTTCGCGTAGGCGCTGCGGGGCGGGGTCGAGGCCGAAGCGCTCGCGGAGCGACCGCGGTGCACCCACGGCACTCGCGATCCCCCGCGCTCGGAGCAGCGGGAGGAGGGTCGCGGTGATCTCGCGCAGGTCGCCCGGCAGCGTGAGTGGCCGCAGCCGCACCCCATCGACCCCGGCGTCACGCAGCCGCTCGATCTCGTCGGCAAGCTGGGCGACGCCGCCAGTAACGATGCGGGCATCGCTCTCAAACGTCTCCCCCGCTGCCGCATCGAGCCGTGCAAGCCGATCGGCCGCTGCCTCGCTCGCGGTGTCGAGCGCCACCACGAGGTCGACCACGATGCGCAGCGGCTCTCGCGCACTGCCCGCGCGGCCCACGCGTCGCTCGGCGGCGCGCACCCGCGCGATCACCTCGGCGATCGTCAGCTCGCGCGATGCGCCCGCCCGTGCCGACGGGCTCTCGGGGGTCACGAACACCACGTCGGCGGCCTCGGCAGCGAGCTCGTGCACCCGTGGGGAGTGCGACAGTACCGTGATGGGCAGCTGGCCCTGCGGCGAACGCGGCACGATCGATGGGCCGGCCACGGAGAAGCGCTCGCCCGCGAAGTTGATGTGGTGCACGCGGTCGCGGTCGAGAAAGCGGCCGCTCGCGTCATCACGGATGATGGCGTCGGCGTCCCAGCTCGCCCACAGCCGCCGGGCGACCTCGGCAACGTCTCCCGCCTCACTCAGCAGCTCATCCAGCGCGGGATCGGGGCGCCCCGCCGCCACCTCCCCCAGGTCCACCGCGGGGGCGGGCCGGCGGCCGAACGCGTCCGCCGAGGCCGCGTCGCCGGAGATGCGCAGCTGCCATCCGCCGCGCCCCTCGGACACGTGGTCGAGGGTCTGCAGCGCGGTGGCGACGTGGAACGGCTCCGTGTGCGTCGTGGTGACGGTGGGAATCAGACCAATGCCGGTGGTGCGCGGCGCGACCCAGCTCGCGGTGAGCAGCGCGTCGAGCCGCCCGCCCACACGATCGGCACGCGGGGTCGCGGCTTCGTCAGCTGCGGGGTGCGGCAGGCTGAGCGAATCGTCGAGGGTGGCGTAGTCAAGCCCCGCAGCGTCGGCTGTGCGCAGCAGCTCGGTCCAGTAGCCGGCGGTGAAGAGCGCCTCGGGCTGAGCGTCGGGTTCGCGCCAGGCGGCGGGATGCTGGCCGGCCCCATCGAGGGCCACCCCGACGGTGAATGCGGTGGGTTGAGTTATGGGAGACATGCGGAGAGCTTATGTTTATGCCGCCCACCCCTGTCCACCAATGTGACGAAGAATGACCGTTACGTCGTGTTGCGCGCGCCCTGAACGGGCACCCCGGGTCGACCTACACTGGCCCCAGTTCCGCGGGATGAGATCCCCGGCCACTCCGCGACATCACACCGTGGATCAGACCTATCTGCCGTGGCTCCCAGCGCCACACACGGACGAGCGTGCGCCGCGTCTTCGGACGCGCAACGCCAGAAAGGGATCCTCGTGTCCACCATCTCCGTCATCGTCGGAAACCCGAAGCCACACTCCCGCACCCGCCAGGTCGCGGAGGAGCTCGCGCAGCGGGTGGCGCAGCGCACGGGCGCGGCCATTCACCCCACGGTCGACCTCATTGACCACGCCACCGAGCTGTTCGCCTGGCCCTCGGCCACCCTCGACCCGGCACTCGATCAGTTGCGCGAGTCCACGCTCGCGGTGATCGCCACCCCGACTTACAAGGCCAGCTACACCGGCCTCCTCAAATCGTTCCTCGACCGTTTCCCGGCGCGCGGGCTCGAGGGGGTCACCGCGATCCCGATCTTCACCATCGCCTCCGAGGAACACACCCTGGCCGTCGAGTTCACGCTCCGCCCCCTGCTCGTCGAGCTCGGCGCGAGCGTGCCCACCCGCGGCCTCGCCTTCCCCACACCGAAATTCGATCGCCGCGCCGAGATTCTTGACGAGTGGGCGAGCACCCAGCTCGATCTCCTCCCCTCAGCTGGCGCAGCGGCGGGGGCACGCGCATGAGCGCCCAGGCCACAGCGGCGGCCACCCCGCTGCCCTTCGACGAGCGGAGCTACCGCGACGCGATGGGCGGCTTCGCTTCCGGCATCACCGTGATCACCACGCACGGCGCCGACGGCCCGGTGGGCTTCACCTGCCAGTCGTTCTACAGTGTCTCCATCGAGCCGCCGCTCATCTCGTTCTCGATCGCGCGCACCTCGCGCAGCCTCGGCGCGGTGCGCGCGCACGGCCGCGTGGTGGTGAACTTTCTGAGCGCCGAGCAGCAGCACCTCAGCGGCCAGTTCGCGCGCTCGGGCACCGACAAGTGGCAGGGCGTCGAGTGGTCGCCCTCGCCGAGCAACGGCGCACCCGTGCTCGACGGGGGCACGGGCTGGGTGGCGGGCGAGATCGAGCGCGAGATCGAGGCGGGCGACCACCTGATCTTCCTCGTCCGGGTGAGCGGGCTCTCCACTGATCCGGATCGCGCGCCGCTGCTGTTCTACCGCGGCGCCTACCGCGAGCTCGAGTACATGATCTGAGCTCGCGCTACGCGGTGATCCGTCGCAGCTCGGCGACAAAGTGTGCGATCGTCGCGCGCGCGTCGTCGCGGGCACGCTCGTGCTCCTCGGGGCGGTTCAGGTACCCGTGCACGGTGCCCCGCTGCACGGACTCGGCAACGTCCACGCCCGCGGCGCGCAGCTGTTCGGCGAACTGCTCGCCGGAGGCCCGCAGGTCGTCTGCGTCGGCGTGCACGAGGACGGTGGCGGGGAGCAGCGCGAGGCGCTCGGGCGGAAGCTCACCCGCCACGCAGGCGCCGCCCGCGAGCGGCTCACCGGCAGCGGACCCCAGATAGAACGCGTACATCTCAGCGATGCGCTGCGCGTCAAAGCGGCGCTGCGCGGGCAGCGTCGCGGTGGCCGCGCTGATCGCCGCGTCGGCGCGCTGCACGCGATGCAGGGTGGGGTATTCCAACAGCAGCGCGTCGGCGGGCCGACCATCGCCCAGGGCGGCATGCTCGGCGCGGTTCAAGGCGGCGAGCACGGCGAGGTGCGCGCCGGCGCTCGCTCCGCCGATGACGAGTGGCGTGGGCCCCGCCCCGCGATCCCGGTCTGCTCGCGCGCGATCCTCGCGCGCCACCCAGTCGAGCACGGCAGCCACGTCGTTGCCCGGGGCAGGCGCCTTGACCCCGTCGCTCGCGAGCGCGTAGTCCACCGAGTACACCCGGATGCCGGCCGCGGCGAAACTCCGCGCCACCCAGTCGGCCTCCGGCCAGTCCAGTGTGCCGCGCACAAACGATCCGCCGTGCGCCCAGACGAGCGTCGCCCAGGCACGCGCCGGCTCGTAGACGCGCACCGGCACCGATTCCGATCCCACGCGATTCGGCGCACCCACCTCGCGGCCGCGCGCGGGACCTGGCACCGCGATGTCCGTGATGTGCAGACGGCGCTTCTCGGCCCGCCGGCGCAGCCAGCCGATCACTCCTGCACTCCCGCCGCGACCCGCGCGCGGATGCCCGCGATGATGAAGTCGAGACCCCGGTCGAACACGCGCCGGTTGCGCTCGGCCCCTAAGGGGTGGCGGCGCAGCAGCGGGCCGAGCACGGGACCCGAGTGCTCGGGATCGAGGATCGTGTCGGGTGAGAGCGCGTCGAGCGCGGCACCGAAGGTGAACGCGTCGATCACCTCGATCGTGGTGAGGATCTCGGTGTCGGGCACGCCGGCGTCGCCAAGCGCTGCGGCGAGCGCACTGTAGAACCGCAGCACGTCAGGCTCGTCGATCACCACCGTGAGCATGAGCTCGAGTGCGCGCGGGTGGTCGGCGTACATGCGCCAGGTGAGCTCCACCTCGCTGCGGATGCGGCTTTCCCAGTCGGTGTGCTCCGGCGCGACCGCGATGTACTCGGTGACGAGCACCTCGCGCAGCGCACGAATGACGCCGTCGCGCCCATCGACGTGGTGGTAGAGGGACGAGACACTGACGCCGAGGCGCTTGGCGAGGGGCACGAGTTGCAGGTCGTGGCCGGCGTCGACGTAGTCGAGCGCGGCCCTCCCGATGATCTCTCGGCTGAGCCGGGCGGTGCGGGGTCTCGCCACGGGGGTCCCTTCGTTGGTGCTGCTTGACAGATCCTCCCACACGGGGCACGATACACACTAAAACCGAAACCGTTTCGATTAATTCGCTCGAAGCGTCTCACCGCCAGTGCAGCCGGAGAAGATTCCCGTGACCATCACCCCCACCGCGACAGACCCGCGCCACCCGCTCACCGTTCGAAACGGCAGCGCGACGTTCATCATCGCGCTCGCGAGCCTCATGATGGCCAACCTCGCGCCGTTCGTCATGACCGCCCTCGCGGGCCTCGGCTTCGACGTCATCGCGAGCGGCAACATCCTCACCTGGGCGCTACTCGCGTCCGCCGTCGTCGGCCTCGGCACCTCGCGCCTCGCGGCGGGACGCGCGCGACGCCCACTCGCGGTCGCCGGCCTCGCGGTCGCGGTGCTGGCCTTCGGCGTCGCCGCCCTCGTGCCTGCCCCGGGCGCTGCCGTCACCGGCCTCATCGTCGGCGGTGCGGGCGTGGGCGCCGCGATTTCCACCTCCGGTGCGGCGATCGCGGCCCTGCGCAACCCAAACCGGGTCTCCGCTACGAGCGGCCTCGTCAACCGGGTGCTCATCACGATCATCCTGGCTATCGTGCCCGTGCTCGGCATCACCCAGGGCAGCGTCTTCGGCACCCTCGCGCTGATCTCACTCGCGGGCCTCGCGCTTGCCGCCTGGCTGCCCGACACCCCGGAGCACGCCGCTCCCGTTGACGTGACCACAAGCCTGCAGATCGCGGAGCCGCGTCGCATCACGATCGCGGGCATCGCGATCCTCATCGTGTTCCCGCTGTGGGGCACGAGCGAGGACGCGATCTGGACCATGGCGCCCGTGCTCGGCGACGCCGTCGGCCTCGGGGAGCAGCCGCTCGGTTTCGCCCTCAGCCTCGCCGCTGCCGGCGGCATTCTCGGCATGCTCATCGTCTCAATCTTCGGGGCACGCATCGGCCGCGCCGTCCCCCTCGCCATCGCCCTCGCCCTGGGCGGCGCGTTCAAGATCGCCATCGGCTTCGCGACGGATCCCATCCTGCTCGCGGCCCTGATCATCGCGGTCAACACGATCTACGCGTTCGCCTTTGCGCTGTTCATCGCCACCGCCGCCGGGCTCGACGCGCGCGGCCGCTGGTCGGGCCCCCTGCTCGGCGCGTACCTCGTCGGCTCGAGCTTCGCCCCGCTCATCGGCGGTGCACTCATTGAGGGGATCGGGATCCCGGGCTTCACCCTCATCACCGGGCTCGTGAGCTTCCTCGTGATCGTGCCCACCGTGATGATCGCCCGCGTCTCGGTCGGCGCGGAGCGCGCCCTGGCCCGCGCAAGCGAGCGCGCGAGCTAGCCGCCGCGCCCAGAGGCGCCCGGCGGCGGCGGCCCGCTCGCGAACGCGCCGCACACCCAGCACCCGGCCGTACCCCGTACGATCGCAGCAGGCCCTCCGATTTCCCCGGGGACACGCGCCGTGACGGCGAGGTCCCGATCCCAATCGAAAGAAAGCGAGTCCCATGAGCTCCGAGACCACCCTTTACCGCAACGCAACCGTCTTCACCGGCGACGCAGCGGTTGCTCCGCGCGAGAGCTTCGCCGTGCGCGACGGGCTGGTGCTCGCCGCGGGCGATCTGGAGTCGGTGCGGCTCGCCGCGGGCCCCGACGCGACCGAGGTCGATCTCGGCGGCGCCGTGGCCACGCCTGGCATCGTCGAGGGCCACGCCCACATGCTCATGCTCGGCGAGTCGCTCTCGAAGGTACAGCTGCGCGACGCGAAGACCCTCGCCGAGGTGCAGCAGCGCCTCGCCGCAGCCCGCGCGGCGGCCCCCGACGCACCCCGCCTCCTCGGCACGAGCTGGCTCTTCGACATCTTCCCCGCCGGCGTGCAGCCGTCCGCAGCCATGATCGACGAGGTCGTCGCCGACGTTCCCGTCATTCTCGACGCGAACGATCTGCACTCGGTGTGGGTGAACACCGCGGCGCTTGAGGCGATGGGCATCACACGCGACACCCCGAACCCCGTGGGCGGCGAGATCGTGCGCGACGAGAACGGTGACGCCACCGGGTTCCTGCTCGAGACCGCGGCGATGACGCACGCATGGGGCTACCTCGATGCGGTGCGCAGTCAGGATGATCGGGATCGTTACCTCGCCGCCGCGTTCGACGCGTACCTCGAGACCGGGGTGACCGGCGCGACGGAAATGTCGTTCGGCGAGGCCGAGGTGGCGACCTACCGGCGCCTGCTCGACCGCGACGGGCGTCTCCCCTTCCCCGTGAATGCGCACTGGCTGCTCACCGCCTCCGGCGATGTTGCGACCGACGTCGCGCAGATCGCACAGATCGCGCGGGTGCGCGACGAGCTTGCCGCCGAGTATGGCGACGCCTGGCTGAAGATCGTCGGCGTGAAGTTCATTCTCGACGGCGTCATCGATGCCTGCACCGCGAGCATGCGCGCGCCCTACGCGAACGGCGCGCTGCCCGGCCCCATCTGGGAGCGCGAGTTTGCCCTTCCCGTGGCCGTCGCGGCCGACGCTGCCGGGCTGCAGCTCGCGTTGCACGCGATCGGCGATGAGGCGAGCACCATCGCGCTCGACATGGTGCAGGAGTGCATCCGGGTGAACGGCCCGCGCGCCGACCGCCGGGCGCGCGTTGAGCACCTCGAGTACGTTGCCGACGACACGATTGCCCGCATGGCGGCGCTCGGCGTCACGGCCTCGATGCAGCCCGTGCACTGCGACCCCGCGGTGCTCGACAACTGGCAGGCGGTGCTCGGCGACGAGCGCGCCACAACCGGCTTCCCGTGGCACAAGTTCCGGGAGTCGGGCGTCGCGCTCGCGCTCGGCACCGATGCGCCCACCGCGCCGCACGTCGCGCCCGACAACCTGTTCATCGCGCTCACCGCAGAGTCGGCGCTCGATCGCAGCCGCGCGCCCTACCAGCCCGAGCGCGTGTTCACGCCGGCGCAGGCGCTCGAGGCGCTCACCCTCGGCGCGGCCACCGCGACCGGCCGTGGCGAGGAGCTCGGACGCATCGCCTCCGGGTACCGCGCAAACGTTGCGGTGTGGACCGCCGACCCGCTGGCGGGCGCGCCCGCCGAGCTGCTCGGCACCGGCGCCGCCCTCACGCTGGTGGACGGCGCGGTGGCGCACCGCCGCTAGCCTGCCCGGCTTCCCCGCCCGCCCTGGCCCTGCGAATCGGGGTCACTTTGGCAGGGTGTCGCACGCTCTCCCCAGGCGACACCCTGCCAAAGTGACCCCGATCGGGTGGGCAGCGGGGAGAATGGGGGCATGAGCACCGCACCCGAGGCACGCACGGAGTTCAGCTATGTCGACGCGCACGGCGTCGAAATCTCGGCCTACGAGTGGGCCGCCGCTGAACCGATCGCAATCGTGCAGATCGCACACGGCATTGGCGAGCACGCGCTGCGCTACGACGCATTCGCGCGCCAGCTCACCCAGGCTGGGTTTACCGTGATCGCGGATGATCATCGCGGGCACGGCGAGACCGGCCGCCGCCAGCACGGCGGCGAGCTCAGCCTCCTCGGCAAGCTCGGCCCGGGTGGCCTCCGCGCGACGGAAGCGGAGATCCTCCAGCTCACCGACATTGCGCGCGAGCGCACCCCCGGCGTGCCGCTGGTCATGTTTGCGCACTCGTGGGGCTCGCTCATGGCGCAGCGCATTCTGAACGCACACCCGACCGAGTGGGATGCCCTCGTGCTCTCTGGGTCTGCGTACCGAACGCCCCGCTTCATGGAGAGCGGTGACTTGAACGCGGCGTGGGCGGGCAGCGAGGCGAGCGGCTTCGAGTGGCTCAGCCGCGACCCGGAGGTTGCTCGTGCGTTCATTGCCGATCCGCTCTGCTTCGAGGCCGACATTCTGAAGCTCTTCGGGATCGCGGATGGGCTCCGACTGTTCGGCACTCCCGGAGCCGAACTCGATCCCGACCTGCCACTCCTCATCACCGCGGGTGCGGCCGACCCGCTCAGTCGGCGTGACGGGCTGCAGCGCCTCGCCGCCGCGTACCGCGCGCGCGGCCTGCGGGACGTGACGCTCAAGCTGTACCCCGATGCCCGGCACGAGATCCTGAACGAAACAAACCGCGACACGATCATCGCCGACATCACCACGTGGATGCTGGAGCGCGTCGCGGCAGACTGAGCGGGCGCGCCAGCGGGGAAAACCACTCGCCGGAAACTCGCCGGAGGCGTACCCTGAGAGCATGAGCATGCACGGCGAGTACAAGGTTCCCGGCGGCAAACTCGTTGTCGTTGACTTCGAGGTGGAAGACGGCCGGATCAGCAACTTCCGTCTGTCCGGTGACTTCTTCCTCGAGCCCGACGACGCACTCGCGTGCATCAACGACGCCGTCGAGGGGATGAGTCCGAACGGCACAATCGAGCAGTTCGGCGAGGCCATTCACGACGCGCTTCCGAGCGAGGTCCACCTGCTCGGCTTCACGCCCGCGTCCGTGGGGGTGGCGATCCGCCGTGCGATCACGGGGGCGGCGCACTGGCGCGACTACGACTGGCAGATCATCCACGAGCGACCGATCACGCCTGTGTTGAATGCGGCACTCGATGAGGTGCTGACGACCGCCGTGGGCGAGGGCCTACGCGGCCCAACCCTGCGCATCTGGGAGTGGAACGAGCCCGCCGTGATCATCGGCAGCTTCCAGTCGGTTCAGAACGAGGTTGATGAGGCGCAGGCTGCCGCGCACGGCGCTCAGATCGTGCGTCGCATTTCCGGCGGCGGGGCGATGTTCATGGAGCCCTCCGCGAGCATCACGTACGCGCTCTACGTTCCCGGCGAACTCGTGCGGGGCATGAGCTTCGCGGACTCCTACGCGTACCTCGACGAGTGGGTGCTCGAGGCGCTGCAGTCGCTCGGCATCGATGCGCAATACAAGCCGCTGAACGACATCACGAGCCCGCAGGGCAAGATCGGCGGAGCCGCGCAGAAGCGCCTCGGTTCGGGCGCCGTGCTGCACCACGTGACCATGGCGTACGACATGGACGGCGAGGCGATGACCGAGGTGCTGCGCATCGGCCGCGAGAAGCTCTCCGACAAGGGCACCACGAGCGCGCAGAAGCGCGTCGACCCGCTGCGCAGCCAGACCGGCCTTCCCCGCGAGGAGATCATCGCGAAGATGATCGACGTGTTCAAGCGGCGGCACGGCGGCACCGAGAGTTCCGTCACCGAGGGCGAGTGGGATGCTGCGGAGCGTCTCGTCGAGCAGAAGTTTGAGACCGAGGAGTGGCTGCGCCGCGTCCCCTAACCGGCCGCGTGAGCGGCTCCGGTTGGGGCGGGCGTGAGCCAGCGCACATGAGCGAGCCACAGCGGCCTCGCGTTGTCATGATGTGTGGTCCGGCTGGCGCCGGCAAGACCCACCACGCTCAGCGTCTGGAGGCCGCGGGGTTCACCCGCCTCTCGTTTGAGGTGGAGTTCTGGGAACGCGGCATCACCACGATGCCCTCCGCGGAGGTTGTCGCCGACGTGGCCTCGGCGCTCAAGGAGCGCCTGCTGCACCTGAACGAACAGGGGCACGATGTTGTGCTCGATTTCGGGTTCTGGTTCCGGCGGCAGCGTGACGAGTACCGCGCGCTGCTCGCCCCGCGAGGTGTCGTGCCGGAGACCGTCTACATTGCGACGAGCCTTCCCGTCATCCTGAGTCGGGTAGGCAATCGCCACGGTCGGCACGCGGACGATTGGCCGCTCACCGAGCAGACGGCGACGGCGTACTTCGAACGCTTCGAGCCGCCCACTCTCGACGAGGGCCCCCTCACGGTGATTCGTTAGGGAACCAGGATGACCTTCCCCGTCGTTGCGCGCCCCTCCAGCGCCGCGTGCGCCGCACCAGCTTCGGCGAGCGGGAAAGTGGCCCCGACGCGCACGCTCAGCTGACCCGCGGCGATCGCGTCGAAGAGCTCGCCATACCGCCACGCGCGCTCCTCGGCGCTGAGCAGGAAGTGTCCGAGCGACGGCCGCGTGACCGACAGGGATCCCCCGGCGTTGAGGCGCTGCAGGTCGAAGGGCGGCACGGGCCCGCTCGCGGCGCCAAAGAGCACGAGCTCCCCGCGCACACGCAGCGCACGCATCGACTGGTCGAAGGTGTCCTTTCCGACTCCGTCATACACCACCGCAACGCCGGCGCCATCGGTCAACTCGCGCGCACGCTCGGCGAAGTCGGCATAGTCGAGCACCTCGGCGGCGCCCGCCTCTCGACTGAGCGCCTGCTTCTCAGGGGTCGAGGCTGTCGTGAGTACGCGCACGCCGCGAGCGGTGAGGAGCTGCGTCAGGAGCAGCCCCACGCCACCCGCGCCCGCGTGCACAAGCACCGTGTCACCGGGCTGCGGCGTAGCCGCGGAGGTTGCGAGGTAGTGGGCAGTGAGCCCTTGGAGCGGCAGCGCGGCAGCAGTTTCCGCCGTGATCCCCTCGGGCACGCGCACCGCACGCTCCGCGGCGACAACGAACTGCTCCGCGTAGCTCGCGCGCGCTTCCGCGGTGGTGACGAGATCGCCCACCGCAAACCCGGTGACACCGTCACCCAGCGCGATCACCCGACCGGCTGCCTCGGCTCCCGGCGTGAACGGGAACGGCACTGAGTACAGCCCCGTGCGCTGATATGTCTCGATGAAGTTCACGCCGACCGCAGCGGTCCCGACGAGCAGCTCGCCGGGACCCGCCTGCGGCTCCGCAACCTCGCGAACCTCGAGCACATCGGATCCGCCGGGGGCCTGGGCAACGATTGCACGCATCATGCCCTGAGCCTACGCCTTGCGCTGCTTCCCCACCGCAAATGCGGTGAGCGCGAGGCCCGCGAGGGCCCAGAGGATCAGGATCGCGGCTGCGCCGCCCGCACCCGAGGCGCCCGTCGCAATTGCCTGGAAGCCGCCCAGCGCCGCACCAATCGGACTGAGATCCCCCACCGCGGCGAGCGGCGCGGGCACAGTCGAGACGATCCCCACCGCGAATGCCACGACGAGCAGCACGAAGGCAATGAAACGCCCGAAGCCGCCGAGAAGCGCCGAGAGGCCCTGCACGAGGAGCGCGAACGCGATCCCGGCGAGCAGCGCGAGCCCGAAGAACCCGACTCCCTGCGCGAAACCGTAGCCCAGCGCAATAGGCAGGATCACACCGGCGATTGCGCCCTGCGCGGCCCCCAGGCCGAGCGCGGGCAGCGCACTCCGCAGCGTGATGAATCCGACGCCGCGGGCAGCCTCACGCGTGCGGCGCCACAGCGGCGCGAGCACGAGGAACGAGGCGAGTGCGCCAGCCCAAAGGGCGATGCCAGCGAAGAGCGGCACACCGGACGCGTTGAACAGCTCATCGCTGCCACCCTCCGCCTTCACGGGCGCGAGCGCGGTCTCGGCGAGCTTGTCGCGCTGCGACTCCGTGTAGTTCGGGATTCCGCTCGCGGCCTGCCCGAGCCCCTTCGCGAGGTCCGCGGTGCCCTTAGCTGACTGGCCGGCGCCGTCGGCCAGCTTCTCAGCGCCGTCGGCAAGCGCGGGGGTGCCCGCCGCAAGCTCGGCGGTGCCCGAGGCAAGGCCGCTCGCCCCACCGGCGAGCTCCGAAGCGCCGCCGGCCAACGCAGACGCGCCGTCGGAGAGCGCGTTCGCGCCCGAGGCCACCCCGTTCACGCCCGCAGACAGCTGCGCGGCGCCTCCCGCGAGCGACTCTGCGCCGCTCGCCAGGTCATTCGCTCCCGCGGAGAGGTCGTTTGCCCCGCTTGCGAGTTCGGCAGCTCCTGCGGCGGAGGCCTGCGCGCCAGCCGCGAGGTCTTGTCCGGCGCTCTGGAGCGCACCGATCTTCTCGCCCGCAGCACTCATCTGCCCAGAGACCTGCGCGATCGCATCAAGCGCCTGCTGCTTCAGAGCGGGATCCGGGATCGGGATCACGCCGTTTTCAATGTCCGCCTGCAACTGCGTGAGCATTGCCTGCACCTGACCACCGCCAGCGACCACCTCGCCCAAGATCTCGTTGATCCCGCCCGTGTACCCGGCGACCCCGGCCGAGAGCTTGTCGGCGCCCGCCGCGTAGTCCTGCACCCCGGCGGCGTAGCCCGCCAGGCCCGGGTTGTCAGGCCCAGAGCCGCTCGCAAACGCCCGAAGCCCTGCAGCAAGCTGCCCGCTGCCACCGGCCAGATCGTTCGCACCGCCCGCGAGGGCGCCCGCGCCGGATGCCAGCTCAGAGACGCCGCCCGCGAGTTGGCCCGCACCGCCGGCGAGCTCGCCAGCGCCACCCGCGAGCTGCTGTGCACCGCTCGAGAGCTGCTGCGTCCCGTCCGAGAGCTGCTGCGTACCGTCGGCCAGCTCCTTCGCCCCGCTGGAGAGCTGCTTGCCGCCGTCGGCGAGCTTCGTCGCCCCGTCGGCCGCGCCCCCAATGCCGCTGTGCAGCTCGTTCATGCCCACGAACACGCCGCCAACGAACTGCTCGCCGAGCTGCTGGTTGAGCAGCCCCGTCGCGGTCTGCGTGACCGCCTGCGAGAGCGCCGTGTCGATGAGTCGGCCCCGCTCACTCTCGCGAATGTCGATCGTCGCGGTCTCTGCATCGTCCGGGTCCCCCGACATCGAGGTTGCGGCGGCGGAGAAGTTCTTCGGGATCGTCACAACGGTCGTGTAGCGGCCCTCCTTCAAGCCTGCGTCGGCGTCCTCCTCGTCGGTGAGCACCCAGGTGAAGTTCTTCGCCGGGTCGACGGTGTCGTCCTTCGCGGCGTCCGTCTGCTCGGCAGCCCCGGCCCCGCCACCCGCGTCGATGAGCTCGCCCGCGAGAAGCCGCCCAAGCGGCACGAGCTGCCCATCAACCTCAACGGGCTCATCTTGGTTGACCACCGCGGCGGTCACCGAGTCGAGCCGCTCGGTGGGGTTCCAGAGCCCCCACAGCAGCACGCCGGCCACGGTGAGCGGCACGAGGATCAGCCCGAGCAGGGTGGTCCAGCGAACGGGCTTGCGCCCGGAGAGCCGAGCGAGTGCGGCGCTCATCGTGCGCCTCCTTCGAAGATCGGGGTGGTGGGGGTGAGGGCCGGCTCAGCCCCAGCGGGTGGTGTGGGCGCGGGCCCCGCATCGGCGGGCCGCAGCAGGCGGATCCCCTGCGGAAGCACCCGCTCCGCAATGTCGCGCTCACCGAGCACCACGAGCGCAAGCTCACCAATCTGGTCGCGGCTCGCCTCAGCGGCGCGGGCTGCGAGGCCGGAGCGCATCGCATCAACTGTCTCGAGTGGGATCGGGCCCTCCGCTGCACCGCGCAGGTCCAGCAGCAGCAGTGCCGGGCGGTCGCGCAGCGCCTCCCGGAGAGTCTCGGGCGTCGCCCAGCCCGAGCGGGCACGCAGGGAGCTCGCCCGCTCGGGCAGCAGGAGTCCGGTGACCTTGGCGGTGCCGTGCACGACGGGCGCGCGGCCGACGAGCGCCGTGGCAAGCGGCAGGCTCACCGGGTCACGCGGGTCGAGCAGCAGCACATCGCCCGCGCCGATCCGCAGATCCGGGATCGCCGGCCCCGAACCAATGTGCGCGCGCTCAGTCGCGATCACCGCGTCGGGTCGGTCGGCGGGCCACTCCGCGTGCGCGAGCTCGCGGGCGAGGCCCTCGCCCTCCACGTCGAACGACGGAAGCACCTTCGCGAGCCAGCGCGGCATCTGCCAGGCCCGATCGCCGAGCAGCGCGAGTACGGCGGGCACGAGGGTCATCCGCACGACGAACGCGTCAACGAAAACGCCGACGGCGAGGCCGAGCGCAATGACCTTGATGCTCGGATCGCCCTCTGGCACGAACGCGGCGAACACCGCGAACATGATGAGCGCGGCGGCCGTGACCACCTTCGCGCTGCCGACGAAGCCGCGCTGAATCGCGGTCTGGGCATCGGCGCCGTGCACGTACTCCTCGCGGATGCGGGCCACGAGGAACACTTCGTAGTCCATGGCCAAGCCGAAGAGCACGCCCATGAGGATGATCGGCATGAAGCTGAGCACGGGCCCGGTCGATGGCACGTGCAGCAGGTCTGCGAACCAACCGAGCTGGAACACCGCGACCACCGCTCCGAAGGCCACGCCGACGGAGAGGAGGTACCCGAGCGTCGCTTTGATGGGCACCCAGACGGAGCGGAACACCATGGCGAGCAGGATCAGCGAGAGGCCGACGACCAGGATGCCGAAGGGCACGAGCGCGTGCATCAGCATCTCGGACACGTCGATCCCCACCGCGGTAAAGCCGGTGACTGCGAGGCTCACGCCGTACTTCTCTTGCCACTCATCGTGGTGCTCACGGAGTTCGTGCACGAGGTCTGCGGTGCTCGCAGCGTGCGGCCCCTCCTCGGGCACCACCTGGATGATGCCGGTGTCGGCCCCGCGGTTCGGCGTCGACAGGGGAACCTCGGCAACCCCGGGCACCGCCCGCACCTCATCGGCGAGGTCCTCCATGAGCCCGAGCGGATCGGTGCTCGAGATGATGGAACCGGTGAGCAACAGCGGGCCGTTCGCGCCCTCGCCGAAGTGCTCGCCGGTGAGCTCGTACGTAACGCGCGCGGGGTCGTCCACGGCGAGCGAGGTCGCGTTCGGCAGCGCAAGACGCAGCTGCAGCGCGGGCACCGCGGCGAGGCCGAGGAGCACGAGCACACCGAGGATCGTGACGATCGGCTTGCGCGTGACCGTGCGCACCCAGCCCGCAAAGAAGCGGTCGGCGCGGGACGGCTGCGTGCCGTTCGGCGCGCTCGCGGATCCCACGCTGGTGTCCACGGAATCGCCAGCGGCATCCAAGTCTCCGCTGGCCTCAAGTGCGCGGCGGTGGCGCTTCGGCAGGATCTTCATGCCGGCCATGGCCATGATTGCCGGGGTGAGGGTCACCGCGATGAGCACCGCGACCGCGACCGCCGCGGCAGCGGCAACGCCGAGCGCGGTGAGGAACGGGATGCCCGCGACCGAAAGGCCGACGAGCGCGATGATCACGGTGAGGCCGGCGAACACCACCGCGGAGCCTGAGGTCGCCGTGGCGCGCGCAATCGACTCCTCGACAGGCACACCAGCGCGCAGCTGCTCCTGGTGCCGGCTGACAATGAAGAGCGTGTAGTCAATGCCGACGGCAAGGCCGAGCATCAGCGCCAGCATCGGTGTCGTCGAGGTGAGGTCAACAAACGCCGTCACGAAGAAGAGGCCAGCGATCGAGACGCCCACGCCGATGATCGCGATGAGCAGCGGCATGCCGGCGGCGATGAGCGAGCCGAGCGTGAGGATCAGCACGACGAACGCGATCACCACGCCGACCGCTTCCGTGGGCGAGATGCCCGGGATCGCGGCGGAGAAGGCGTCGCCACCGTACGAGGTCTCGCCGCCCGCGGGGAGCGCCGCGCGAATGTCGGCGGTCGCGTCCTCGATGCCCGTCACCGTCGCGTCCGGGATGCTTCCGGACGTGGCGTCGAGCTGGATGGTGAGCAGCGCGGCGCTGCCATCGTCCGCAAGGCCTCCGCTCGCCTGCTCGCTGAACGGCGTCTGCACCGTGATCACGTCGGGCACGTTCTCTAGCTGCGCTGCGGCGTCCGTGATGATGTCGCGGTACGGTGCGTCCTCGACGCTTTCGCCATCGGCCGCGACCACGATGATCGTTGCGCTTGTGCCGCTCACCTCGGGGAACGTGCGCCCCAGCGAGGTGATCGCCTCCTGCGATTCGGTGCCCGGGATCGTAATCGGTGCATTGGCGCCCTGACCGAAGACCACGGCGCCCGCGCCGAGCAGCGCGAGAACAGCGATCCACAGGATGAGCACAAGCTTGCGTGCGCGAATGGCCCAGCGGCCGATCGCGTACAGGAGGGTCGACATGAGAGGGAAAGGGCCTTCCGGTCGCTAACGGGTTCGATACACGAGTGCATCCGTTTCGATACACTAATGTATCGAGGCCTGCTCCGAGCAGGCTGAACGTGAGAAAATGGGGCCATGATTCCTTCACCCGAGCGCGCTGCGGACGCCACCGTCCGTGAACCGGGTATGCCCACCGGCGCCCTCGCCGCGGTTCACGCCGATGCGCCGCCGAGCGCCCGGCGGCAAGAGACGCGCACTCGCCTGCTCGATGCCGCCATCGAAGTGTTCGCCGAGGAGGGCCTGCAGGGCGCCGCGGTCGAGTCGATCTGCGCGCGCGCCGGCTTCACGCGCGGCGCGTTCTACTCAAACTTCGAGAGCAAGGAGCAGTTGTTCCTCGAGCTCCTCGCCCGCGAGTTCGATCGCCGCGCCGAAGACCTCGCGGAGAAGGCGCACGAACTTGCCCCCACGCTTCGGGAGCGCAGCGGCTGCGTATCCCCGACGGAGGCTGCGGGCTACATCGTGCAGTTCTTCTCCCCGTCAGAGGACGCGACAGCGTGGTTCGTGCTGGAGGCCGAGTTCCTGCTCCTCGCAATGCGGGATCCCTCACTCGCCCCCGGGCATCACGATTTCATGGACGGCTTCTACGCGAACATCTCCGGCGTGGTCGAGCGCGTGCTCGCCGCTGCGGGCAGGCGCTTCGTGATCCCGGTTGAGCGGGCGATGCCGGTGCTGAGCGGCGTGTACGAGCAGGCGCTCCGCGCGGCGGCCCTCGCCGGAACGGCCCACACCCAGTCGAGTGCGCTCGACGAACTGGGCGATCGGCTGGCCGAGCTGCTCTTCGCCCTGACCGAAGAGATTCCCGAGGGCGCCGAGCTCGCCTAGGATAGAGGGCGTGCTGCTCTCTGACCACGACATCAATGCCGAACTCGCATCTGGCCGGATCCAGCTGTCCCCCAGCGAAGCCTCGATGGTGCAGCCGTCGAGCGTGGATGTGCGCCTCGACCGCTACTTCCGCCTGTTCGATAACCACAAGTACGCGGTAATCGACCCCGCCGAGGAGCAGCCCGAGCTGACCCGCCTCATCGAGGTGGATCCCGAAGAGGGCTTCATTCTTCACCCCGGCGAGTTCGTGCTCGGCTCGACGTATGAGCAGGTGGGCCTCCCCGATGACGTCGCTGCGCGCCTCGAGGGGAAGAGCTCGCTCGGTCGCCTCGGCCTGCTCACGCACTCGACTGCCGGCTTCATCGACCCCGGCTTCGAGGGGCACGTGACGCTCGAGCTGTCGAACGTCGCGACGCTGCCGATCCGCCTCTGGCCAGGCATGAAGATCGGACAGCTCTGCTTCTTCCGGCTGACCTCGCCCTCAGATCGCCCGTACGGCGCTGGCGCAACGTACTCGCGCTACCTCGGGCAGCGCGGACCGACGGCATCGCGCTCGCACATGAACTTCCACCGCGCGGACGTGACCGGCACCGAGGCGGGCGCCCCCGGCGCGTAGCCGCTGGACGCGTTCGGCCGCAGCACAGACCGTGCCACGGCCGAACGCCGCGTCGGCTCTAGCGCTGGGCGATCTTGCCGTCGCGCTTCGCCTGGGCCGCGAGCATCTCGTTGTACGCCACGAGCTCGGCGTCGCCCGAGCGATCCGCTGCACGGTCCTTGCGCTTCTGCTCCTTATCGTCGCTGCGCGACCACTGCACCGCCACCACGAGGGCGAGCGCGAGCGTCGGCAGCTCACCGATGCCCCAGGCGATGCCGCCGCCCGTTGATTGATCCTCGAGCGGGGTCGCACCCCACGTGCGGCCCATGGCGCCGTACCAGTCGGCGAGCATGAGCGCGTCGCCCGTCATGATCGTCACGCCGAAGAACGCGTGCGACGCCATGGTGGCAAAGAGCGTGACGAGGCGCAACGGGTACGGGAAGCGGTACGGCACGGGGTCGATCCCGATCATGGACAGGCTGAAGAGGTAGCCCGAGATCAGGAAGTGAATGATCATCCACTGGTGACCCAGGTGCTCGGACGCCGCCCAGCGCGCGATCGGTGTGAAGTAGAACACCCACAGCGAACCAGCAAAGACGACTGCGGCAACCGCCGGGTGCGTGATGAACTTCGAGTAGGGCGTCTGCACGGCCCACATGATCCACTCACGGCCGCCCCATGAGCCGTCGTGGCGCTTCTCCGTGGCCCGCAGCGCAAGCGTCACCGGCGCACCGAGCACGAGCAGCAACGGGATCAGCATGGTGAGCGCCATGTGGCCGAGCATGTGCGTGGAGAACAAGTACTGCTCGTAGGCGTTGAGCGCGCCGTTCGTCGTGTAGAAGAGGAACGCGATGCCGAGAATCCACGGGATCGTGCGGCCGATGGGCCAGCGGTCACCACGGCGAGCCAGCCGGATCACGCCGGCCAAGTACAGCGCGAGCCCGAAGACGCACACGAGCGCCCACGCAAGATCGAACTTCCACTCGGTGAGGTAGCTCATGGGCGTGAGCTCCGGGGGCAGCGGATCGCCCGTGAGCCACTCGGCCGGGCTCACCTTGCTGCCGCCGTCGCGGGCCGGCTCGAACGACACGGGGGTCGCGGTACGGCCGAGCGCACCCGCCACACCGCTCGCCACGCCCATCACGGCGAGCTCCGCGATCACGAACCAGGCGAACACGCCACGGCCACGATCCGAACTCGCGATGCGCGGGATCAGCCAGCTGCGATGGATCGCACCGAAGATGCCGAGGCCAACGAGCGACACCGTCTTCAGGATGACGAGCTTGCCGTAGCCCGTGCCGAAGAGCGCATCGAGCGTGCCGACGCGCAGCCACGCGCTCACGACGCCGGAGGCAGACACCCCGATGAAGGCGAACAGCGCAAGCGTGGAGTAGCGCGAGGTGAGCAGCGCGAGCCGCTTCCGGTCGACCACGAACGCCACGAAGATGAGCGTGAGCAAGCCGCCCAGCCAGACCGCCGCGCCGACGAGGTGCACGAGGAGCGAGTTGACGGCCTGCGCGTGGCCGGACGCGCCTGCAGCGTGCCCCTGCTGCGCGAGTGGCAGCGCGGTGACGAGGGCCGCGACGAGCACGAGCAGCGTGAGCCGGCGCCCGCGGATCGCGAAGGCCAGCACGGTGGTCGCCGCGGCGAGGAGGAGCTCAATGAGCCACAGCTGGCCAAGCTCAATCTCGGTGACAAACTGCGCGAGGCCCGCGCCAAAGGTCGAGTCGCCGGAGAAGGGCAGCCCCGAGAGGTCGACGTACGTGAAGATGAGGGTCGCCGCGCTCGCGACCGTCAGCACGGCCGCGGAGCCCGCAGCGAGATCAAGCGCGACGCGCGTCTCGGGCTTTTCGCTCGCGAGCGCCCACACGGCCATCACCACCGAACCGATGAGCCCCGCCATTGCGACGTTGACGATGGTGCGCGCCGTCGGCACTGCGAAGCGGATGAAGGTACCCGGGTCGGCGAGCGTCCGCTCTGCAGCGGCCCCACCGATCGCGAGACCCACCAGCAGGGCCGCGAGGGTCGCCGCGAGCAGGATGGCAGGGGCGAGGACACGCATATACCGAGGCACGCTTCTAGCCTACGTGCTCGCTGATGTGAGCCGGGTCAGTGGCGGGCAGCGTGGGATCCGGAAGCGTCCGCACCCTCCTCGTTTTCCGGCGGCATACACGAAAACGCCCCCGCCGAAATTCGGCGGGGGCGTTTTCCAGGAAGCCTGAGTTACTTCACGGCAGCCTTCAGCTTCGAGCCGACCGACACCTTGACGCGCTTGCCAGCGGGGATGTCGATGGTCTCGCCCGTGCGGGGGTTGCGGCCGGTGCGTGCAGCGGTGGTCGCGGTCTCGAACGAGATCCAGCCGGGGATCGAAACCTTGTCGCCACCGGCAACGGTCTCGGAGACAGCGGCGAACAGCCCGTCGATCACGCTGGAAACGGCGGCCTGGCTCTGGCCGGTCTCAGCGGCGATCTTTGCGACAAGCTCGGTCTTGTTGAGTGCCATGTTGTGTCCTTCCAGGGCGACGACACCAAGTGGCCGAGCCCCTGATCTGGTTCAGGTGTCCCACCGATTTGGAGGGTCCGATCGGTTGATCGCTACGAATCTACCCCAGATCGGCGGGTTTCCGCGGATCTGGGCAGGGTTTTTTCAGTCTGGCGTGTCGATTCACATACAAAAGCGGGCGTAGATCCCTGAGGATCCACGCCCGCTTCAGTGTTGCGGTACTGGCTTACCAGCTCGACTTGGTGATGCCGGGCAGCTCGCCACGGTGCGCCATGTCGCGGAAGCGAACACGGGAAACACCGTACTTCGTGAGGACGCCACGGGGACGGCCGTCGATGACGTCACGGCTGCGCACGCGAACGGGCGAAGCGTTGCGGGGAAGCTTCTGCAGGCCCACGCGAGCGGCCTCGCGGCTCTCGTCGGTGCCGTTCGGGTCCACGAGGGCCTTCTTCAGCTCGAGACGCTTCTCGGCGTAGCGCGCGACGATGGCCTGACGCTGCTTGTTCTTGGCGATCATGCTCTTCTTAGCCATGCTTAGCGCTCCTCTCGGAAATCAACGTGCTTGCGAACCACCGGGTCGTACTTCTTGAGCACGAGGCGGTCGGGGGTGTTGCGGCGGTTCTTCTTCGTCACGTACGTGAACCCGGTGCCTGCCGTCGAACGGAGCTTGATGATCGGACGTACGTCCTTATCCTTAGCCATTAGAGCTTCACCCCACGCTTCTGCAGATCAGCAACGACGGACTCGATGCCACGAGCATCGATCACCTTGATGCCCTTGACCGACAGGGTGAGCGTCACCTTGCGGCCGAGTGAGGGCACGAAGTAGGTCTTCTTCTGGATGTTCGGATCGAACCGACGCTTGGTGCGACGGTGCGAGTGCGAAATGTTGTGTCCAAAGCCGGGAACGGCTCCGGTCACCTGGCACACTGCTGCCATGATGTTTCCTCTCATACCGTGAGACCGGACGGCCTCACCCAAGATTTCTTGTCTGCACGGGCCGCCTCTCGCGCTCAACCTGAGTCGAGCACGGGCGAGGACACCCGCGCGGTCTATGCACTGGGACGGCGCACAGCCAAGGGGAAAGCTTACGCGACCGAGCGACCCGACGCAAGCCGGGCGTGTCGGCACGATTGGGCACGCCGCCACCGCGAGCGCGTGGGGCTAACCGAAGACGAGGCCGAACAGCAGCACACCGAGGAGGCCGGCAACGCACGCGACTACCGTTGCCGGGCCGCCCTGGCGCACGAACATCGACGGCACCCGCACGGTCGCCCAGCGCCCATCAGCCGCGATCGCGCGCAGCGTGTCGAGGGGCACGCGGTCGTCAAGGATCGCGATGTCCGGGTACGCGGGATCAAGCACCACCGCGGCAGCGGCACCCTTTTCGATGCCGTAGCGCATCGGCAGGAGCGCGTACACGCTCCGCGGCGGCGCGTTCTGTGGCAGCACGTGCAGAATCGCGAGACGCGCGGGCTCTTGCGCACCCGGCCACACCATCGTTGCGACCTCGCCCGCGGCGCGGCCAAACACGCGGTGCACGCGTGCCGGTGCGGGCTCGCCGGGGGCGTACCCCGTTGCGATGAGCTGCGTGCGCTGCGCTGCGAGCGTGATGACCCGGCTGACCATGCGCTCGGACACGATCAGGTTCACCACGAGCACCACGAGGACGAGCCCCGCAATAATGATCGCGAGCGGTGTGCCGCGGGAGGCGGAGAGCAGGATGAGGCCCAGCATGACGCCGAGCAGCGCTCCCGCGCCCGCCCCAAACACACGTTGCCCCGACCACTCCATCGCCCCATCCTCGCACGCCTCCCCCGGGTTCCGGTGTGTGCACCACTGCTTCCGCTGCACGTCACCACCAGTTCTGCCCCGACAGGGCCCCACCCGGTTCCGCGCGGGCGTAGGCTGACAGCGTGAACGAGCACGAGCAGCAGGCAGCGATCCGCTACGTCGCGATCGGCGACAGCTTCACCGAGGGCGTCGGCGACGAACAGCCCGACGGTTCGGTGCGAGGCTGGGCCGATCTCGTGGCACAGGGGCTCGCCGACGCGAGTGGGCAGCCGGTGCAGTACGCGAACCTTGCGATCCGCGGCCGCCTGCTCGGCCCCATCATCGCCGAGCAACTCGATCCCGCGATCGCGCTGCGCCCCACGCTCGTGAGCTTCAACGGCGGCGGCAACGATATGCTGCGCCCCGGCACGGACCTCGCGTGGATTGCGCAGGAGACGGAGACCGCGCTGCGCCGCATCCAAGACGCGGGCATCGAGCCACTCCTGCTGGCCGGGGCGAACCCAACGGGAGGCCTGCCCGGCGGCGGGCGCGTCCGCACGAAGGGGAACGAACTCACCGCGGCCGCCGGCGCGATCGCGAAGCAGCTCGGGATCCGCTTTGCGGACAACTGGAACGACGCCGAACTCACGGGACGCCAGTACTGGTCGCACGACCGGCTGCACCTCGCGCCGGTGGGCCACCACCGGGTCGCGGCCAACGTGCTGCGCGCGCTCGACACGCAGCCACCGGCCGACTGGGTGATCGACGCCGCCCCAGTGGGCGCACCCTCAACGCGGGATCAGCTGCGCTACACCCGTGAACACGTGGTGCCCTGGATTCAGCGCCGACTCACGGGGCGCTCGAGCGGCGATGGCCGCTTCGCGAAGTACGGCGACTGGGTGTGGGTGCACCCGCGCAGCGACACCTCACGCGCCGCGTAGGGATCGCGCCAGCGGGCGCGATGGGAGCACCGGGACGGGCGCGAACTCATCCCCAGGGATGACCTGTGTCGTACCAGGGGACGATGCGCGGTGGACACCACTTCCGAAAGAGTGGAATTCTCGACCGTTCTGTCCTGCCTCGTGCGGCCGAGCTCGGCCCCACGTGCGGCCGAAGCGTGCGGTATCCGCCGCGCTGAGGCCGCACCCCGAAAGGCCACATGTCCTTCCTCACCCGCACCAGCCTCAGAAACCGGCTGATCGTCGGCCTCGCGACCCTCGCGGTTGCGGTGCTCGGCATCTTCTCGATGGGCGCGCTCAAACAAGAGCTCATGCCCTCGATGCAGGTGCCGATGGCGTTCGTCTCCGTGCAGTCCCCCGGCCTCGCGCCAGAGGAGCTGTCGCGAACGGTCACTGAACCGACCGAGCAGGCGCTGAGTGCGGTGCCCGGGGTGACGAAGGTGTCCTCAACCACGTCGAGCGGTTCCGCAGACATCATGGTCGAGTGGCCGTTTGGCAGTGATGACGAGACTCTCGCGAAGATCCGCGCCGCAGCGGACGCAATGAAGCCGGCGTTCCCGCAGGGAACCGAGGTCACCGTGTTCTCCGGGGGCGCCGATGACATGCCGGCCATGATGCTGAGCGCAGGATCGGATCAGGATCCCGCGAAGTTCGGCGACGCGCTCGCGCAGACCGTGGTGCCGGCGCTGCAGGGCGTCGACGGGGTGCAGAAGGTGACGCTCTCCGGCCGCGAGGAGCAGCGGATCATGATCGATCTGCGCGCCGCCGACGTTGCGCGCCTGAAGGTGGACCCCGCCTCGATCGCCCCCACGCTCGAGGCGCACGGCGCCGCGCTGCCCGCCGGCCAGGCTGAGTCCCCCGAGGGCCCGCTCTCGGTGACGGTGGGCTCCGCGCTCACGACGGTGGACGAGATCGCGGCCCTCCCCATCCAGGCCGAGGACCGCGTGGTGAAGATCTCCGACTTCGCCGATGTGAAGACCGAGACGCTGCCCGCAGACACGATCTCGCGCGTCAACGGCAAGCCAGCGCTCACCCTGCAGGTCTCCCCGGGTCAGGGCGCGAACGTTGTGGAGATCTCGCACGGCGTGAACGCTGAGCTCGAGCGGCTGGCCCCGGGCCTGCACGCCGAGTTCGTGACCATCTTCGACCAGGCTCCCTTCATCGAGCAGTCGATCCACGACCTTTCGGTTGAGGGTGGGCTCGGCCTGCTCTTCGCCGTGCTCGTCATCCTCGCGTTCCTCGGCTCGTGGCGCTCGACGCTGATCGCCGCGGTCTCGATCCCGCTCTCGCTGCTCATCACCCTCATTGGGCTGTGGTGGAGCGGCAACACCCTGAACATCCTCACCCTGGGTGCGCTCACCATTGCGATCGGGCGTGTGGTCGACGACTCGATCGTGGTGATCGAGAACATTTCGCGTCGGCGCGGCTCGGGCCAGCTGACCATCGAGGGCGTAGTGGCCTCGGTGAAGCAGGTTGCGGGCGCCATCACGGCGTCGACGCTCACCACAGTGGCGGTCTTCCTGCCCATCGCGTTCGTCTCGGGCATGGCGGGCCAGCTGTTCCGCCCCTTCGCCATCACGGTGACAATTGCACTGCTCGCGTCGCTCTTCGTAGCGCTCACCATCGTGCCCGTGCTCGCCTTCTGGTTCATGCGTGGCAAGGAGCGGCGGGCCGCGAAGGCAGCAGCGTCGGTCGAGTCTGTGGCTGGAACGCCTGCCGACGACACCGCCGTGCTGCCAGAGCTCCCGGAGCTGCCGGCAAGCGAGGCCCCGACCACCGCGCTTCCCGCAACCGTGCACGCGGCGCAGGGGCAAACCGGTGTGCGCGCTGACGCGGTCGACGGGCACGCCTCCGATCTTGACGAGATTCACACCGCGCCGGATCGGCTGCAGCGCGCGATCATGCCCGCGCTCGGCGCCACCCGCCGCCACCCGGCGATCACGCTCGTTGCCTCGAGCCTCATCCTGGTGGGCACGCTCGCGATGAGCACGATGATCCCCACCGACTTCCTCGGTTCCTCGGGCAACGAGAGCCTCCAGCTCGTCCAGACCCCGCCAACCTCGGAGGATGGCGATCTCGTCGCCGCAGCCGAGCCGGTCGATCAGGCCCTCGGCAAGCTCGACGGTGTGCGCGATGTCATGACGTCGATCCCGGTGGGCCAGGCGAATGGCCCCGCAACGATCTCCTACGACGTGCAGCTCGCGGACGGTGCAGACGCACAGGCGGTGAGCGACGCCGCGCAGGCGGCCATGGAGAAGCTCGCGGACGTGGGCGAGGTGCAGGTGCTCACCCAGGACGCGTTCGTGGGTGGCTCCGGCGGCTCCGGCATTGCCCTGCAGATCCGCGGCAACGACCCGGCGGCGCTCCGCGCGGCCAGCGATCTGCTGGAGAAGCAGCTTTCGGGCGAGCGCGGCGTGCAGTCCGTGCGCAGCGAGCTCGCGGGCGAGCAGCCAATCGTGCGCGTCGCGCTCGACGAGGCGAAGGCCGCACAGCTGGGCTTCGATCCCGCATCGGTGGCACGTGCCGTGCAGGAGGCGCTGGAGGGCCAGCGCGTTGGCCAGATCATGCTCGAGGGGCGCGAGCGCGACATCGTCGTGCGCACCCCGGGGGCTGAGCGCACTGCAGAGAAGGTCGGCGAGATCAAGCTGCCCGTCACGCCCCAGCAGACCGCGCAGGCGCAGAAGGCCGCGGCTGATGCGCTGCAGGAGAAGGCCGAGGCCGAGGCCGAGGATGCGCGACTCAAGGCGGATGCCGAGCTCACCACCCAGATCAACGAGGCTGCAGCCCAGCGCGGCGAGCTCGTTGCGCAGCTGGGTGAGCTGAACGCGCAGCTCGCGCAGCTCTCCGCCGCGCCCATCGTGCCCGAGAAGCCCCGCACCCCGGGAGAGGACGCCGCCGTGCGCGCCCAGCAGGAGCGCGCGGAGCAGCTGGCCGCCATCCAGGGCGCGATCGCCGGTGCACAGAGCGGCATCGAGGGCATGGACCAGCAGCTCGTCAGCCTTCGCGAGGCCCGCGAGCAGGCGGCCACGCAGCTCGCCGAGCAGCAGGCCGCCGAGGCCGAACAGAAGGCCGCGACCGAGGTCACCGGCACGTCGCTGCCGCTCAGCGCGATCGCAACGGTGACCGAGGAGCTCACGGCACCCGTGATCACCCGTGCCGACGGCGAGCGCCAGGTCACCCTGACGGTCGACCCGAAGAAGGGGCAGCTCGACGCGGCCACCGCGGCGATCGACCGCGCGATTGCGAAGACTGAGCTGCCCGCGGGCGTGAGCTTCGAACTCGGTGGCGTGAGCGCCGAGCAGGATGAGGCCTTCACGCAGCTGGGTGCCGCGATGCTCGGCGCGATCATGCTCGTGCTGCTCGTCATGGTGGCCACGTTCCGCAGCTTCCGCGGACCGTTCGTGCTGCTCGTGTCGATCCCGTTCGCGGCGACCGGCGCGATCCTCGGGCTGCTCATCACGGGCACTCCGCTCGGCCTCCCCGCGCTCATCGGTCTGCTGATGCTGATCGGCATCGTGGTGACGAACGCAATCGTGCTCATGGACCTCGTGAACCGACTCCGTGAGGCCGGCGCGAGCCTCGACGAGGCCGTGGAGCACGGGACGCGCCTCCGCCTGCGCCCGATCCTCATGACGGCCGCGGCGACGATCTTCGCGCTGATCCCGATGTCGCTCGGCCTCACGGGCGGCGGCGTGTTCATCTCGAAGCCGCTCGCCATTGTGGTGATCGGCGGACTGGTCTCCTCGACGCTGCTCACACTGATCCTGGTGCCGATCCTCTACACGCTGGTGGAGCGCCGCCGCGAGAAGAAGCTCGCGAAGCGTGAGGTGCGTCGTGACCGCCGTGAGGCGAAGCTCGCGGGCATCGACCCCGCAACGATCGCGAGCGAGGCAGACGAGGCGCGCGAGGCGCAGGAGAGCTTCGCCGCAGACAAGCGCGAGGCGCGGGCCCAGGCGAAGGCGGCGAAGCGTGACGCGAAGAGCGCTCGCCGAGCCGAACGCGCCGCGAAGCGAGGCCGCACTCCGGAGGAGCCGACGGAGTTCACCGAGCCCACCGGACCCACCGAATAGGGCTCAGCCCCCGGCGCTCGCCGGGGGAACGACCGCGGGGCGGGCAGGGAATCCCTGCCCGCCCCGCGGTGTCTCCGCGCTACTTCCCAGCGGCGCGGCAGCGCTCGCAGAGGCCAAAGAGGTCGACGACGTGCTCAATCTCGGTGAAGCCGTGCTCGGCGCCCACCCGCTTCGTCCACTCCTCGACCACAGTGGCCGAGAGCTCGCGGGTGTCACCGCAGCTGCGGCAGATGAGGTGGTGGTGGTGCCCCTGCGTGGCGCAGGAGCGGAACAGGTTCTCGCCCTCGGGCGACTGCAGCGAGTCGGCCTCGCCCGTCTCCACGAGCCCAGCGAGGTTGCGGTAGACGGTGGCGAGCCCGATCGTCGAGCCCGAATCGCGCAGCGACTGGTGCAGCTGCTGCGCGCTCACGAAACCGTGCGCTTCGGCGAGCGTTGCCCGCACCGCCTCGCGCTGCCAGGTGTTGCGCTTGGGCTGCATGTCGCGCACCTCCGTTCCGGTCACGCCCCCACCGTAGCGAACTTCTCGCCCGCGTGGTCGGTTCGCTTGGCCCGCTCGCGTCGTGAGGCCGCCGCAGCGCGTACGCTCCGCACCAGCACCGCGACAAGGAAGAGCGCGGTAATGGCGAGCCCCACGGCACCGCCCGCTGCAATGCCGAGCTCGCGGGACACCCACAGGCCGGCCAAGCCGCCCGCAACCCCGATGAGTGCGGCGAGGGGTGGGATCCAGCCAATCCGGTCCGTGAGCGCCCGTGCTGCGGCGGCGGGTCCGATGAGCACGGCGACACCGAGAATGGCGCCCACCGCGGGCATCGCCACCACAACCGCCGCAGCGATGACGCCCGTCACGGCGAGCTCGATCGGCCACGCGCGGAACCCGGCCGCGGTGAAGCCAACGGGGTCGAAGGTGTGGAACAGAATCCGGCGGCCCGTGAGCGCGAGCACGGCGGCCACCGCGACGAGCACGGCCGCGGTGGCGATCACGTCGCCCACCGACACACTGAGCGGCGAGCCGACCAGCAGCGCCTCAACCGGAATGCCGAGCCCGGGGTTCAGGCTGGTGAGCAGCGTGCCGAGCGCGAACCCGAACGACAGCACCACGCCGCTCGTCACCTGCCGTCCCTGTCCGGGCAGCCGGCCGAGCAGCGTCATGAGCAGCACGAGCACGAGCGCGAAGAGCGCCTGCCCGAGCAGCAGGTTCCAGCCCGCGATCGCGAACACGACGCCGCCTGGGAACGTGGCGTGGCTCAGCGCAACCGCGAAGAACGAGCGCCGGCGCAGCACGATGAGCGCCCCGGCGAGGCCGGCGAGGAGGCCGAGGAGCGTGAGTTCAAGGGCGGCGAGGGCGAAGTAGCTCATGCGCGCACCCCCTGATCCCGATCTGCTGGTTGTTGTTTCTCGAGCGGGATCCGGCCCGCTGCGGCCCGGCTCCGCGCCCAGCGCACGAGCGCTGCGACGCCGTAGGCCGCGACCAGCAGCAGCACGACGAGCGCGCCGGGCGACACCGTCGCGCCCGCGCCGACCGACCACTCGAACGACAGCCACAGGCCAGCCACGCCCGCGACGAGCGGCACGATGATCGCGAGCGGGATGAGCAGCGCGAAGCCGCGTGTGATGAGGCGGGCGGTGGCCATTGGGATCATGAGGAGTGCGAGCACCATAAGTACGCCGAGCGCCTGCACACCTGCAACCACGAGCAGTGCGACGGCAACGCCGAGCGCGATGTCGGCGGCGAGCGGGCGGAAGCCAGCTGCCTCGGCGCCCGCTGCGTCGAACGCGCGGAAGAGCTGTGCACGCCACGTCAGCAGCACCACCAGGATCGCGGCGAGCGCGACCAGCAGGATCTGCCAGAGCTGCGATTCGGTCACCGTGAGGAGTCGGCCAAAGAGCAGCTCCTGGAGCTGCGAGACGTAGCCCTCCTGCCGGGAGACGAGCACAATGCCGAGGCTGAAGAGGCCGGTGAGCACGACTGCGATCGCAGCGTCGGCGGTCACCCCGCCCCGGTGCTCGAGCACGGTGAACAGCACAGCGGCAAGCACCGCGGCCACCACGGCGCCCGGGAGCACGCCGGCCGTACCGCCGAGCGCAGCGCCAATCACGAGGCCCGGGAAGACCGCGTGCACCAGCCCATCGCTCACGAATTCAAGTTCGCGAAAGCTAATGAAGAGCCCCACGATGCCCGCGGCGACCGCGAGGATCACCACGGTGACGAGCGCGCGCCACATGAACGGCAGCGCGAACACCTCGACGGGGTTGTGGGCGAGGAAGGCCTGGGTCAGGACAGCGTCCATCACTCCCCGGTTTCCCGCGTCGTGGTGACCGTGTGGTGATCGAGCTCAACGGTGGCGTCGTGGAAGGCGTGCTGCACCGCGTCGAGCGTGAGCGCCTCGGCGAGCGGCCCGTACCCCGCGGGGTGACCAGGCTGGTTCGGCTCGTGCCCGCTCGCGAGGAGCAACACGTGCGAGCAGGCCTCGCGCGCGATCTCGAGGTCATGCGTCGAGACGATGATGGTGCGGCCCTCCGCGCGCAACTCGGCCACGAGCGCAAGCAACACCTCGCGGTTTTCGCGGTCGAGACCGTTGAAGGGCTCATCGAGCAGCAAGAGCTGCGGATCGGAGACAAGCGCCCGCGCGAGGATGCCGCGCTGCTGCTGTCCGCCGGAGAGTTCACCGAAGCGGCGGTGGGCAAATTCTGCAAGCCCAACGCGGGTGAGCGCGGCGGTCACTGCCGCACGGCCGGTCGCGCCGATCGGGCGCAGTGCCCCGCGCGAGCGGTACAGCCCCATCGTGACGACCTGGCGAAGCGTGACGGGGAGCGTGGTGTCTCGCGTGTCCGCCTGCGGCAGCGAACCCACGCGGGCGCGGGCGCGATCCGGCGCGGTGCCGAGCACCTGGACGGTGCCCGCGGTGCGCTCAGCGAGCCCGAGAATGCCGCGGAGCAGCGTCGACTTCCCCGAGCCGTTCGGCCCGATCAGCGCGAGGGCTGCGCCCTCGGGAAGCGCGAGCGTGAGTCCCTCTACCCGGGTGGTGCCCGCGTACCCAAACGCGGCCTGGTCGAGTGTGAGCGCGGCGGTCATCACTGCAGCGTACTCGGAAGCGGGGCGACCTTCGCTCCCCACGCTTCCAGGATGAGGCGCGTGTTATGGATGGTCGCGGTGACGTACGTGTCGGCGCCGCTCCCCGGCGCGCCGAGCGAGTCGGCGTAGAGGGAGTCCGCGTCGACCACGGTGACACCCGCCTCCTTCGCAATCGTGCGCGCCAGCTTCGGGCTCATTGACGACTCAACGAAGATCGCCGGCACGTGGCGTTCGGTGATTCGAGCGACGAGCGCGTCGATATCAGCGGCGCTCGGCTCGGCATTGTCCTCGAAGCTCGGCAGGATCGAGCCCGCGAAAGCGATGCTGTAGTCGTGGAGGTAGTAGCGGAGCGAATCGTGCCCGGTGACGAGCACGCGATCCTGCGCGGGCACGGCGGCGAACTGGGCGGCGGCCCACACGTCGAGTGCGCTCAGCTGTTCGCCATACGCAGCGCTGCGGGTCTGATAGTCAGCTGCATGCTCGGGATCGATCCGCGCGAGCTCTGTGCCGATGTGCGCGGCCATCTGTGCGGCGTAGCGCGGCGAGGTCCACAGGTGCGGGTTCGTGGCGCCGTGATCGTGGTCATGTTCATCATCGCCGTGCGCCTCGTCAGCGTGATCGTGATCGGCGTGATCATGATCGTCGTGCTCGTCGTGTGCGGCAGCATCTTCGGTCGCATGGTCGTGGTCAGCATGGTCCGTCGGCTCTGCGCCCGCGGCCTCGGCCTCGCCCTCCGCTGTGATCGCCGTGGCCTCCGCGATGTCGATCCCGTCGCTCGCGGTGACGACCTCGCCTGAGAAGCCGGAGGCGTCGATCGCGTCGTCGATGAACGCCTCGAGGCCGGCCCCGTTGACGATCAGCACATCAGCCTGGCCGAGCGCGAGCAGGTCTGCGGGCGTCGGGTCGAAGTGATGCGCGGATCCGCCGGGTGCGAGCAGACCCGTGAGCGCGATGTCTTCCCCGCCGATCTCGTGCGCAAAGTCGGTGAGCTGGGTGGTGGTGGCCACCACACGCAGCGCGTCCGGGTTCGCACTCGCGTCGCCACCGTGGTCGGCGGAGCAACCGGCAAGCGTCAGCGCGGCGACTGCGGCGAGCGCGGCGCCGGCGCGCAGGAGGTGCTGGGGTGCGCGGCGAGCGCCGCGGGAGTGAAGCGTCATGAGCATCTTTCTAAATGAGAACGACTATCACTATAACCCCTCGTGAGAATCATTCGCAACAGCGCCTGGCGACCCACCCACGGCGCACCTAAGCTGGGCACATGTCCGCTTCGTCCTACTCCCCACGCCGCGTCGCCACCGCGTTCGCCGCGACCGTGGGCATTGCGGCGGTGGTCGCTGTCGCGACCATCCTCCCGGCAAACCTCTCAGCCTCTGCGCGCGCGGCCGCGGAGTGGGAGCCTGCGCGGAGTGCCCTCGTGGCCGGCTGGGCCGCGCTGCCCGAGTTCGATCCCGTCACCCCCGAGTCGATCACGCTGCTTGAGCGCACCCCTGGGGACGGTTTCTTCTTCGCCGCGGTGACGCAGGCCGGCCGCACGGTGATCGGCATCACGGCAGCCAACGGCACGGGCGTGCAGTGCACCGCACCAGACGCCACGCCCAGCGCGCACGGCGTGGGCTGCGCCACGTGGGCCGGCCCCACCGCGCCGCACCTGTACACGTGGGCCGCCGCCGACCCCACCTCGGCGAACGGCTTCCGGCACGAGCTCCTCACGTTTCCCAGCGAGGAGGCGCTCGACGCCTACCTGGGCAGCCATCCCGGGCTCCCCAGGCCAGTGATCGCGCCGCTTCCCGGGGCGTAGCGGCGCCACTCGCGCGAGGGAAGAAGCGCGCTCCCGCGAACCCCTAGGCTGAGTGCATGAGCACCCACCGCCGCGTCGCCCCCACCCTGGCTATGGTCGCCGCGATCGCCGGCGCGGTGACACTTGCCACACTCTTCCCGCTGAACGCGAGCGGCAGCTGGTCGGTGCAGCCCGACGAATGGGAGACCGCGCGCACGAACCTCGTCGAGCGCCAGTTCGGCGATGCCGACCCGGCGGTACCCGAGTCACTCATGCTGCTCGAGCGCACTCCCGATGACGGCTTCTTCTACGCGGCCGACACAGAGGCGGGCGAGCTGCAGACGGGCATCATCGACATCGACGGCGGGGGCGTCATGTGTACCTCGGGCTCCGAGCCTGACGTCGAACCAAACCGCCAGGAAGGCTTCAGCTGCGGCACCCACGCCGCCGACGAAGACTGGTACTACATTCTCTGGGCGCAGCGCTCCCCGTCCGACGCGGGCGGCTACCGCCACAAGCTTCGCTACTTTGCAACCGAAGCTGAATTCGATGCCTACTGGGAGGCCATGTTCCCTCAAGACGACACCGAGGCGCCCGGGCCCACGGAATAGCCCCGAGCGTAGGGTGGAGGAGTGAGCACCCCCGCACCCGATCTGCCAGCCACCGCACTCGAGCTTCGTGCGGCAGTGCGCTCGGGAGAGATCTCAGCGCGCGAGGCCACGAGCGCCGCACTCGCACGGATCGAGGGCGCCACAGCGCTCGGCGCATTCGTGTCACTCGCCGCGGAGCACGCGCTCAGCGATGCCGCGGCCGCCGACGAGCGCTGGGCGCACACCCCGCGAGACGAGCGGCACGCGCTTCCCGCCCTGCATGGACTCCCGCTCGCCCACAAGGACCTCACCGATGTGGCGGGCCTTCCCACCACACACGGCAGCGCGGCCGTGCCGCACGCGCAGGCGGCTGCAGATAGCCCCGGGGTCGGGGTGCTGCGCCGCGCGGGCGCCCTCGCGCTCGGAAAGACGCAGGTGCCCGAGTTTGGCCTCACGGGCTACTCCGAGAACCACATCGCGCCTCCCGCCCGGAATCCGCTTGACCGCGAGCGAACCGCGGGCGGCTCGTCAGGCGGCAGCGCGGCGGCGGTCGCGGCAGGCCTCCTTCCTGTAGCTCCAGGAAGCGACGGCGGCGGCTCAATTCGGATCCCGGCGCTCGCCTGCGGGATCATCGGCCTGAAGCCCGGACTGGGCGCCGTCCCCACCGACCTCCTGCGGGGCCCGCTCGACGAGTTCGGCGCGCCACGCCTAACGGTGAGCGGGCCACTCGCCCGCACCGTGAGCGACGCGGCCCTCCTGTTCGACGCCATGCGGGGCGCCCCCGGCGAACCGGCGGTCGCCGCAGTCGCGCGGTCGGAGGAGCTGCGCGGGCTGCGGATCGGCTTCTCGGGTGATTCTCCGTTCGAGTCCGCGCACGCCGTGCCCCTTGCCCCGGAGGCGCGCGCAGCGCACGCCCGCGCGGCGGAGCTGCTCGTAGGGCTCGGCCATCGGGTCGAGGACGCAGACATCCGCTACGACCCCCACTACCCGCACGCGTTCAGCGCGGGGTGGACGGCCGGCCTCTCGCTCCTTGAACTCGCGCCCGGCGCCGACGAGCGGCTGATGCCCCTCACAAAACTCTTCCGCGAACGCGCACTCGCCCGCCCGCGCGAGGATCACCTCGCGGCAGGCAGCCGGCTCCGCGCGTTCGCCGCCGATGCGCGTGCGCAGTGGGGGACGTACGACATTGTGCTCACGCCGGGGCTTGCCATGGCACCCCCGAGGATCGGCGCGTTCACCGCGCTGCACCCCGACGACGACTACCGCCTGCAGTGCGAGTGGGCCCCCTTCACCTCGATGGTCAATGTGGCGGGGCTGCCGGCAATCGCGGTCCCCATCCTCACCACACCCGCGGGGCACTCGTTCGGCGTGCAGCTGATCGGCCGCGCCGGCTCTGAGGAAGTACTGCTGCAGCTTGCCGCCCAGCTCACCGCCGCCTCGCCAGCTGCGCCCGCGACTCACGGGTAGCGGCGCGATCGCCGCGCGAGAACTCGCCCATAATCTCGCTTGCGGGATACCCTAGGGGGGTATAGTCTCGGGGTGTCCCCAACGAAAAGGAGTTCCCCATGAGCACCAGCACCACCGCCGAGTTCACCGTCACGGGCATGACCTGCGGCCACTGCGAGATGTCCGTGCGCGAAGAGGTCGAAGCAATCTCCGGCGTCACCGGCGTCGAGGTCAGCTCGAAGACCGGCGCACTGAGTGTTGAGACCGACGGCACCGTGAGCGACGACGCGATCACCGCCGCCGTCACCGAGGCCGGCTACGCCGCTACGCGCGCCTAGCCCTCCCCCTCCCGCCCACCACACTCCCTCGCACGGCCCACCGCCCCACAGCCCGCCCCCAAGCCCCACCGTTCCCCGGATTCGGGTCACTTTGTGCGGGTGTCGCAGTGGGGTTCCGGGCAACACCCGCACAAAGTGACCCGAATCCGGGAGGGGGCGCGGGACGGGCACCAGCGGGCAGCAGGATCAGCAACACAGCACGGAAGGAGCTGTCGGCAGTGAGCACGACCAGCTACGAACTCGAAATCGGCGGCATGACCTGCGCCTCATGCGCAAACCGCATCGAACGCAAACTCAACCGCCTCGACGGCATCGAGGCGACGGTCAACTACGCCACCGAGAAAGCGCGCGTGCATGCCCCCGAGGGGTATGACCCGCAGCTGCTCATCGCTGAGGTCGAAAAGACCGGCTACACCGCTGAGATTCCGCCGCCGCCCGCAGCCCCCGGCGCGGCACAGCCGGACAACGCTGCTGGAGCAGACAGCCAGGATCCCGAGCTGACAAGCCTGCGCCAGCGCCTCATCGGCTCGATCTGGCTTTCGGTCCCCGTGATTCTCATCTCGATGATCCCGGCACTCCAGTTCGACTACTGGCAGTGGGCCGTGCTGACCCTCACCGCACCCGTGATCGTGTGGGCCGCCTGGCCCTTCCACCGCGCGGCCTGGATCAACCTGAAGCACGGCGCCGCCACCATGGACACGCTCGTGTCCGTCGGCACGCTCGCTGCCTTCTTCTGGTCGCTCTACGCGCTCTTCTTCGGCACCGCGGGCGAGAAGGGGATGACGCACGCCTTCGAGCTGACCATCAGCCCCCACGATGGGGCAAACAACATCTACCTCGAAGTTGCCGCCGGCGTCACCATGTTCCTGCTCGCGGGCCGGTACTTCGAGAAGCGCTCCAAGCGCCAGGCGGGATCAGCGCTGCGTGCGCTGCTCGAGCTCGGCGCGAAGGACGTCGCCGTGCTGCGCGATGGCGCCGAAACCCGGATCCCGGTCGAGGAACTGCGCGTGGGCGACCACTTCGTTGTGCGCCCGGGCGAGAAGCTCGCAACCGACGGCGTGATCGTCGAGGGCGCGACCGCCATTGACGCCTCCCTCCTCACCGGCGAGTCGGTCCCCGTGGAGGCCACCTCGGGCGACCCGGTGACCGGCGGCACGGTCTCCACGAGCGGCCGCATCGTGGTGCGCGCCACCCGCGTGGGCGCCGATACCCAGCTCGCACAGATGGCGCAGATGGTGGAGGACGCGCAGTCGGGCAAGGCAGAAGTGCAGCGCCTCGCCGACCGGGTCTCCGGCATCTTCGTGCCGATCGTCATTGTCATCGCGATCGCGACACTCATCACCTGGCTGGCCCTCGGACACGGGGCGGCGAGCGCATTCACCGCCGCCGTCGCCGTACTCATCATCGCCTGCCCCTGCGCCCTCGGGCTCGCAACCCCCACCGCGCTGCTCGTGGGGACCGGCCGCGGCGCGCAGCTCGGGATCCTGATCAAGGGACCGGAGATCCTCGAATCGACCCGCCGCGTCGACACGATCCTGCTCGACAAGACCGGCACCGTGACGAGCGGGCGCATGTCGCTCGCCGAGGTCGTGGCCGCCCCCGGCACCGAGCACGCCGATCTGCTGCGCCGAGTGGGCGCCGTCGAAGCGGCCTCCGAGCACCCCATCGCGCAGGCCATTGCGCGGGGCGCAGCCGCCGAGCTGGGTGAACTTCCCGAGGTGAGCGACTTCCGCAACACCGCCGGCCACGGCGTCACCGGCGCCGTCGACGACACCCCGGTGATCGTGGGCCGTGCGGCCCTGCTCGCCGACTGGGGCGTAGCTCCCGGGCCCGAGCTGCTTACCGAGCGCGACCGCCTCGAGGGCACCGGCCACACGGTCGTGTTTGCCGCCTGGGACGGCGCGGCACGCGGCGTGGTCGCCGTGGCCGACACCGTGAAGCCCACGAGCGCCGAGGCGATTCGCGAGCTCACGAAGCTGGGCCTCACGCCGATCCTTCTGACCGGAGACAACCGCACCGTCGCCGAACAGGTGGCAGCGAGCGTGGGCATCACCGAAGTGCACGCCGAGGTGCTGCCCGGCGACAAGGTCGAGGTGGTGCAGCGACTCCAGGCAGCGGGCCGCGTGGTGGCCATGGTGGGCGACGGCGTGAACGACGCGGCGGCACTCGCGCAGGCTGATCTCGGCCTCGCCATGGGAACCGGCACCGATGCGGCGATTGAGGCTGCCGATATCACCCTGGTGCGCGGCGACCTCCGCAGCGCGGCCGACGCGATCCGGCTCTCGCGTCGCACGCTCAGCACCATCAAGGGCAATCTGTTCTGGGCGTTCGCGTACAACGTGGCAGCGATCCCGCTCGCCGCCCTCGGCTTGCTGAACCCGATGATTGCGGGCGCCGCGATGGCGTTCTCGAGCGTGTTCGTGGTGGGCAACAGCCTCCGCCTGCGCCGCTTCCGCAGCGTGGCCCGCTAGGAGCCCGACCCGGCGCTGGGGGTGGCTCGCCCGCGCGCGGCCCCGCCCCCATCACCACCCAAGACCCGGACAGAGGCCCCTCCGCAGGGGCACGAGCGAGGAGAGATTGATATGGTCACCACCATGAGCGATGAGCAGGCACGCGTTCCCGACTGCGACGCCGACTTCAGCGCGGGGCATCCCGAGCGCCCCGAACAGGCAGACGGGGGCGGGGGCGGCGGCCACAGCCACGACCACGGGCTGCAGGGCGCGACAACCGCCACCGGAAAGCACCGCAAGCGACTCATCATCGCCCTCTCGATCACACTGAGCGTGTTCTTCATCCAGCTCATCGGCGCGTTCATCTCGAACTCGCTCGCGCTGCTCGCGGATGCCGGGCACATGCTCACCGATGCGACCGGCGTGGCGATCGCGCTGATTGCCAGCCTGATTGCCACGCTCCCCGCCACCTCAAAGCGCACCTTCGGGTATCTGCGCGTCGAGGTCCTCGCGGCCCTCGTGAACGGCATCGTGCTCGGCGTCATCGCGGTGGTCATCTTTGTGCAGGCGATCTCCCGCTTCGGCTCCGAGGTTGAGATTCAGTCGACCCCGATGCTGATCGCCGCCGTGATCGGTGGCGTCGCCAACCTCGTCTCCCTGCTCGTGTTGCAGTCGGGCCAGAAGGAGAGCCTCAACGTGCGCGGGGCGTACCTCGAGGTGCTCGGTGATCTGCTCGGCTCTGTGGCCGTGGTGATCGCGGCGATTGTGATCATGCTGACCGGTTGGGAGATGATCGACCCGATCGCCTCGATTCTCATCGCCGTGCTCATCATTCCGCGCGCGATCAGCCTGCTGCGCGAGGTGGTCAACGTGCTGCTCGAGGCTTCCCCGAAGAACATCGACGTCGATGAGGCCCGCGAACACATGCTCGCCGTGCCCGGCGTCTCCGAGGTACACGATGTGCATGCGTGGACCATCACCTCGGGCGTGCCCGCGTTCTCCGCGCACGTGACCGTCTCCGACTCCGCCTGGAGCGAGCGCGGCTACCACGCCATCCTCGATGAGCTGCGGGCGTGCCTCCACGAGCACTTCGACACGGAGCACGTCACACTGCAGCTCGAGCCGGTCTCCCACGGCGAGGATGACCAGCACCCGTAGCGGCGCGACACCCGCAGACAGCGACGGGGCGAGTGCAATCAGGTTCCTCGTGGAACTCGGTCGCACTCGCCCCGTCGTCGCCTTGCGCGGAGAGCGGGTCGCCGTCCTGCGTTAGTCGAGCAGCAGCGCGGGCTCCTCGAGCACCGACGCAACATCGGCAACAAAGCGCGAGATCACATCGCCATCGACGATGCGGTGATCGAACGAGCCGCCCACGGTGGTGACCATGCGGGGCCGCACCTCGCCGTCAACCACCCACGGCTTCTCACGGATCGTGCCCATCGCGAGGATGGCGCACTCACCCGGGTTCAGGATCGGGGTGCCGAAGTCCATGCCGAACACGCCAATGTTCGTGATGGTAATCGTGCCCTCGGCCATGTCGGCGGGTGTCGTGCGACCCTCACGCGCGGTGAGAGTCAGCTGCTCGATCGCCTTCGCGAGGTCGAGCAGACTGAGATCCTGCGCATCCTTGATGTTCGGCACGACGAGGCCGCGCGGCGTGGCTGCAGCAATGCCCAGGTTCACGAAGTTGCGACGGATGATCTCGGTCTCCGTGAAGGTCGAGTTGATCTCCGGGTTCCGGCGGATCGCCCACAGCATCGCCTTTGCGAAGATCAGCAGCGGCGACACCTTCACGCCCGCGAAGCCAGACGAGGTCTTCAGGCGCTTCACGAACTCCATCGTGCGCGTTGCATCGACGTCGGTGAACACGCTCACGTGCGGCGCCTCGAACGCGCTCGTCACCATCGCCTTCGCGATCTGCTTGCGCATGCCCTTCAGCGGGATGCGCTCCTCGCGCTCCTCCGCCGGCTCGGGGGTCTCGAGGTTGCGGAAGAGGCGCGCCTGCCCCGCGTGCCGCTCGACGTCCGAGCGCAGCACCTCGCCGGCGGGGCCGGTGCCGCTCACCTCGGCGAGCGTGACACCCAGATCCTTCGCGAGCTTCCTGATCGGCGGCTTCGCGAGCACCGCGCCCGGCGCCGTGCCAGCAGCGGCGACCGCGGCGGGCACGGCACCGGGCGTGGGGAGCAGCGGCTCACCGCCACGACGACGACGGGACTTCGCGGCCCCGGCGGTGCCGTAGCCGACGAGTACCGCGCCGCCGGCGTCCTCGTGCTCCACGCTTGCCGCGGCGTCGGCGACGATGTCACGTGCCTCGTCGGCGCTCGCCGAAGTGGCGCCAGCGTTCGCGGATCCCGATCCCGCGTCATCTACGGCGTCGCCACCGGTCGAAACGCGCATGATTGGGTCGCCCACCGGCACCGTCTGCCCCGGCTGTGCGAGCAGCTCGGTGACCGTGCCGACGAACGGCGAGGGCAGCTCGACGATCGACTTCGCGGTCTCGATCTCGCAGATCACCTGGTTGAGCTCAACCGAGTCGCCGGGCGCCACCTTCCAGGTGACGATCTCGGCCTCGGTCAGCCCCTCGCCAACGTCCGGCAGGGGAAAGGACATCTCACTCATAGCGAATCCTCCGAGGGGTTAGTAGTGCATGGCCCGGTCGACCGCCTCGAGCACGCGATCCGCGTCCGGGAGGTAGAGGCCTTCAAGGTGGGCCGGGGGGAAGGGAACATCGTACCCAGACACACGCAGAACTGGTGCCTGCAGCGCCGTGAACGCGTGCTCTGAGACGTGTGCGGCGATCTCGCTGCCCACGCTCGCGCCGCCCTGCGCCTCCTGGGCGACGACAAGGCGACCCGTCTTGCGCACGGACGCGACCAGCGGGGCGTAGTCGATGGGCGAGATGCTGCGCAGGTCGATCACCTCGAGGCTCGTGCCCTCAGCATCGGCGATCTCGGCGGCCTGCAGCAGCGTCGTGACCATCGCGCCGTGACCGACAAGGGTGCAGTCGGTGCCCGCGCGAGCCACCCGGCTCTGGTGCAGCGCGGCGGCCGGCGCGGCGGGATCAACCTCGCCCTTCTGCCAGTACTTCGCCTTCGGCTCGAAGAAGAGCACAGGGTCGGGAGACTGGATCGCCTGCTGGATCATCCAGTACGCGTCGTTCGCGGTGGACGGCGCCACCACGCGAAGACCGGGGGTGTGGGCGAAGTACGCCTCGGGGCTCTCCTGGTGGTGCTCGACAGCGCCGATGTGCCCGCCATAGGGCACGCGGATCACCACGGGCATCGAGATCGCGCCGTCGTGGCGGTTGGTGAGCTTCGCGAGCTGCGTGACAATCTGGTTGAACGCGGGGAAGATGAAGCCGTCAAACTGGATCTCGACGACGGGGCGGTAGCCACGCATCGCGAGTCCGATCGCGCTGCCGACGATGCCGGCCTCCGCGAGCGGGGTGTCGAGCACGCGGGCGGAGCCGAAATCAGCCTGCAGCTTGTCCGTGACGCGGAAGACGCCGCCGAGCGGGCCGATATCCTCGCCCATCAGGATGACGCTCTCGTCTGCGGCCATCGCGGCGCGCAGGCCCTCGTTGATGGCACGGGCGATGGGCAGCGTGCTCCGCTCGCTCAGCGTCTGCACGGGGCTCTCAGCCGCGGTGTTCGTGGTGTCGGTGCTCATGCGCCCACCCCCTCCTGGTTCTCGAACGAGGCCTCGTAGCGGGCAAGCCATGCCCGCTGTTCCTCGATGCGCGGGTGCTCCTCCGAGTAGACGTGCGCAAACATCGAATCAGCGGTCGGCGTGGGCAGCTGCAGAATCGCGTCGCGCGCGATCTTCGCCTCGCGGTCCGCGGTCTCGCGCACCTCCGCGAAGAAGTCGTCTCCCACGCCGAGCGCGCGCAGGTGCGTCTCGAGGCGCGCAACGGGATCGCGTTCCTCCCACCGGGCGAGCTCTTCCTCCTCGCGGTAGCGCGTGGGATCGTCGCTCGTCGTGTGCGCGCCGATCCGGTAGGTCAGTGCCTCGATGTAGCCGGGGCCCTCGCCCGAGCGCGCCAGGCGCAGGAAGCGGCGTGCCACCGCATACGCGGCGAGCGGGTCGTTGCCGTCGATCTGCACGGCGCGGATGCCGAAGCCGAGCGCGCGGCGGTAGAGCGGCGTGCGCGACTGCCGTGCCACGGGCACCGAAATGGCCCAGCGGTTGTTCTGCACGACAAACACCTCGGGTGTCTGGTAGCTCGCGGCGAAGATCATCGACTCGTTCGCGTCGCCCTGGCTCGTGGTGCCATCGCCGTAGAACACGAGCGTCGCTTCGCCAGTCGCGGTGCCCGCCTCGCCCGCGTCGAGCGCGGTGTTGCCGGCGGCCCGCTTCGCGTCGAGCACCTGGCCGAGCGCGTAGCCCGTGGCGTGCTGCGTCTGGGTGCCCAGCACGAGGCTGTACAGGTGGAAGTTGCCGTGCGCGGGGTCGGTCACGTCCCAGCCGCCGTGCGTGAGGCCGCGGAACTGCGCGGCGAGATCCACGCGAGACACCCCGCGGATGTGCGCGATCGTGTGCTCGCGGTACGCGGGGAAGATGTGGTCCTGCGGCTCGGCGGCGCGGCCGATCCCGGCCTGGCAGCCCTCCTGGCCGATGCTCGGCACCCACAGTGCGAGCTGGCCCTGCCGCTGGAGGTGCGTGCACTCGATGTCAAAGGCGCGCGTGGAGACCATGTCGCGGTACCACTGCTGGAATTCTGCGACGCCCACACCCTCGAGCTCCGCCGCGTACTCGGCGGCCGTCGCCGACGGGGCATAGTTCCCCGCATCGTCGAGGAAGCGAATGGGCTCCGGGTCCTGGTGATTCATGGTGAGTACGGTGTCAGTCACGCGTCTCCTCCTTGCCGTGCGAGGTGTGCTCGCACCAGGTCGATAACGACGGGAAGGCTCTCCTCCTCGCCGACGGAGATCCGCACACCGCGGCCCGCGAATGGGCGCACGAGAGTGCCGGCCTCCGCAAAGTCTGCGGCGAGCGCGAGCGCGTCGGGAACTCCCCCGCCGGCACTCGTCTCCGGGATCCAGATGTAGTTGCCCTGCGCATCGGGCACGGCGATGCCGAGTTCGCGCAGCGCGGCCGCGAGCCGGTCGCGACGCTCCACGAGCACGGCGACGCGCTCGGCGAGCTCAGCGCGAGCCTCGGGAGTAAGGGAGGCGCGTGCGGCGCTCTCCGCAATTCCGGTCACGGAGAGCGGGATCGCAACGCTCGCTGCCGCACGGAAGATGGCGGGATCGCCCACGCCGTAGCCGATGCGCAGCCCCGCAAGCCCGTAGGCCTTCGAGAACGTGCGCAACACCACGAGGTTGGGGTGCTGCGCGAGCACGTCCTCGCCGCGGACGGCCTCCGGGTCGGTAACGAACTCACGGTAGGCCTCGTCGAGCACTACGAGGGTGTCGGCGGGCACGCGTGCCATGAAGCGTTCGAAGTCTGCGCGGCGCAGCGCCGGCCCTGTGGGGTTGTTCGGGCTGCACAGCAGGATCACACGGGTGCCTTCGGTGATGGCTTCGGCCATCGCATCGAGGTCGTGTTCGGCGCTCGCGGTGAGGGGCACGCCAATGGGCTCAGCACCCGAGGCCAGGCCGAGCGAGGGATACGCCTCGAAGCTCGGCCAGGCGTAGAGGTAGGAGTCGCCGGCAGCGGCAGCGGCGTGCACGAGCTGGAAGAGGATCGCGACGGACCCGGCTGCCAGGTGCACGTGCTCAGCACCGACGCCGAACTCAGCGCCAATCTCGGCGCGCAGTTCGGGCATCCCCGCGGCGGCGTAGCGGTTCACGTCTCCGCGGGAGGCCATCGCCTCAGCGATCCCGGGGAGCGGGGGGAAAGGATTCTCGTTGCTCGACAGCTTGAACCCGGGCTTCGTGGGCGCGGCCCCCTGCCGATAGGCGGGGACTGCGAGCACATCGGCGCGGAACCGGACCGGCGGCTGGGCGTTGTCGCTCATGGGTGCCAGTGTATCGATCGGGTATCTCTGGAGCGGGATACGCCAGGGGTGCCGGAAGTGACATTCGTCACTCCGTTTCGTGACACGGCTTCACTGTTGGGGTTCCTGCGCGCCCGCGAGACTGGAATCATCCCCGCCACACGCGGGGCTTCAAACTCACCCACCATCGCTTGGAGCTCCCGTGCGCACCGCCCGCAAGATCATCCTCCGTACCCTGCTCGTGCTCGTCAGCGCCATCGTGCTGACGCTCGGCGGCACGGCCATCGGAAACGCTGTCGCGAGTGCGAACGAGGCTGCACGCCTCGTGCCGTACGGGGAGCGCGTGGAGGTCGACGGCCGCGCACTGAACGTTGTGGTGAGCGGCTCGGGCGAGGAGACACTCGTGTTGCTCCCCGGTTTTGGCACCGCGGCGCCCGGGATCGACTTTGCGCCGCTCGTCGCGGAGCTCGAGCACGACTTCCGCGTCGTGGTCGTCGAGCCGTTTGGCTCCGGCCTGAGCGATGACACGGACGTGCCGCGCACGAGCGAGGCCTACGTTGAAGAAGTGCACGCGGCGCTCACCCAGCTCGGGATCGACCGCTACGCCCTGGTTGCCCACTCGATTTCCGGCGTGTACTCGCTGGAGTACGCGAACCGCTTCCCCGATGAGGTCACCGCGTTCGTGGGGATCGACAGCAGCGTGCCTGACCAGCCCGGCGCAGCTGTGGAGCTGCCCGTTGGCCTCATGCGCACGCTGAGCGTGCTCGGTCTCACTCGTCAGCTTGATGCGGCCAGCCCGGACCCGCTCGAGGGGCTGTCCTACACGGACGAGCAGCGCGAGCAGAGCCGGATCCTCACCCTGCGCAACGGCACGAACGATGCGCTTTTCAGCGAGGCGGAGCTCGCGGGAGCGAACTTCAGCGCCGCCTCGGGCACGACCTTCCCCCGAGCGCTTCCCGTGCTGCTCCTCATCGCGGAGGGCGACGACGGCGAGGTCGCGGGCTGGCAGACCCTGCACGAGGAGCAGGCGGCCGCCGTGGACCACGGCGAGGTTGTCCTCATTCCTGGCGATCACTACCTGCACCACGAGCACTCCCCCGAGATCGCTGAGCGGATCCGCGCGCTGCTCGGTTAGTCACGAACAAGCACCCTGGTCTGGGCGACGTTTTTCCTGCGACGCCCAGATCACGGTGCGAGAATGGACGCATGCGCGCCATCATTCGAATTCTCGTCAGCGCTTTCGCGCTGTGGCTCACCACGCTCATCGTCGGTGGGAGCGGCGACCACGGTGTGTGGATCAAGCCAATCGAGGCGGGCGAGTACGGCCACCTCATCACGCTGCTGCTTGTCGCGCTGCTGTTCGGCCTCGTCAACGGCACGCTCGGCCGCATCGTGCGCTTCGTCTCGATCCCGCTCTACATCATCACCTTCGGGCTGTTCGGCCTGATCGTCAACGGCATCATGATCGCGGTTGTCGCGTGGATCTCGGGGCTCGCGGGCTTCGGGCTCGCAGTCGAGAGTTTCTGGTGGGGCGTGCTCGGCGCGCTCGTCCTTTCGCTCCTCTCGGGCTTCATGAACAGCCTGCTCGGCACGAAGAAGAAGCGCGGCCGCTAGCACCCACGGCCCGTAGCCGTGGGTATCTCGGGCAGACTGGGGGCATGAGCGCTCCCTTCCACGTGAACTTCGTCTGCACTGGCAACATCTGCCGCTCCCCCATGGCCGAGGTTGTGTTCCAGGAGCTCACCGAGCGCGCGGGGATCGCCTCGCGGTTCTCAGTGCGCTCAAGCGGCACCGAGGCGTGGCACACGGGCAAACCCGCTGACCCACGCACGGTCACCGCGCTGGCGGCGCGCGGGTTTGACGGCTCCGCGCACCGCGCCTCGCAGGTGTCAGACGCCGAGATTGCCGGCGACGAGCTGCTCGTCGCGCTCGCCCGCGGGCACCGTGACGCACTCCTGGCGCGCGGCGCAGATCCCGCGCGGGTGGTGCTCTTCACGGATTTCGACCCCTCCTCCCCTGCGGACCCGGATGTCTTCGACCCGTACTACGACGACCAGGCCGCCTTCGACGGCGTGCTGGAGCAGGTTGAGCGGGGCGCCGCAGAGCTCCTTACCCAGCTCCGACTCCGCCTCGGGTTCTAGCCCGCCTCACTCCGCCGAGAAGCCGCCCCGCAGCGCTCTGCGCAGGCCGTGAATTGCCCGGGCAGCGGCCCTGCGCGCCGCATGGGAGAATGGATCTGGATTGCGCGCGCCCACGGCGCTCTGCTCGTGCCCGCGCCGCACCGCCGCCGCTCGCCTCAACCCGCACGGAGACGCCATGACCCCCCTGCCCCCGCAGCCCATCAGCCCCCTCGACGGCCGCTACCGCGCCGCCGTCGCACCCCTCGGAGACACGCTCTCAGAGGCCGGGCTGAACAAGGCTCGCGTTCACGTCGAGGTTGAGTGGCTCGCCTACCTGACCGAGCACTCGCTGCTCGGCGGCACCCCCATCGCGCCCGAGCAGCTCGCGTCGCTGCGCGAGTGGGCAGCGAACTTCGGCCAGGCCGAGATCGATGAGCTCGCCGAGACCGAGAAGACCACCCAGCACGACGTGAAGGCTGTCGAGTACCTCGTGCGCGCGCGCCTCGAGGCACAGGGCCTCGGCCACCTCGCCGAGCTCACGCACGTGTGCTGCACAAGCGAGGACATCAACAACCTCTCGTACGCGCTGACGGTGAAGCAGGCGATCGCCGACGTGTGGCGCCCGCGCTTCGACTCCGTGATCTCGGAGATCGCGCGCCAGGCCGAGCAGTACCGCGAGCTGCCAATGATGAGCCGCACGCACGGTCAGCCGGCAACGCCGACGACGCTCGGCAAGGAGCTCGCGGTGTTCGTGCACCGTCTCGAGCGCCAGCTCAACCAGATCGACGACGTCGAGTACCTCGGCAAGTTCTCGGGCGCGACCGGCACCTTCGCCGCGCACCTCGCCGCGGACCCGACAACCGACTGGGCCCAGGTCTCGCAGGAGTTCGTTGAGGGACTCGGCCTCGACTGGAACCCGCTCACCACGCAGATCGAGTCGCACGACTGGCAGGCGGAGCTGTACACCCGCATTGCGCATGCCAACCGGATTCTCCACAACCTCGCAACCGATGTGTGGAGCTACATCTCGATCGGCTACTTCCGCCAGATCCCCGTCGCCGGCGCGACGGGCTCCTCGACCATGCCGCACAAGGTGAACCCGATTCGCTTCGAGAACGCAGAGGCCAACCTCGAGCTCTCGAACGCGATCCTCGATTCGCTCGCCGCAACGCTCGTTACGAGCCGCTGGCAGCGCGACCTCACCGATTCCTCGGCGCAGCGCAACATCGGCGTTGGCCTCGGCCACTCGGTGCTCGCGCTCGACAACATTCTGAAGGGGCTCGGCCAGATCGACGCGGCCCCCGAGGTGCTCGCTGCCGACCTTGACGCGAACTGGGAGGTACTCGGCGAGGCGATCCAGACCGTCATCCGCGCAGAGGTCACCGCGGGTCGATCGACGATCAGCGACCCGTACGCTGCGCTCAAGGAGCTCACGCGCGGCCGCCGTATCGGCCAGGCCGAGCTCATCGAGTTCGTCTCGGCGCTCGAGATCGGCGAGGACGCGAAGCAGCGACTGCTCGCGCTCACCCCCGCAACCTACATCGGCGACGCGACGCGTCTCCTCGATTTCCTGCAGCGCTAGTTTCTCGCGTGGGATCGCGGCCCGGGGTGCTCCACCCCGGGCCGCGCCCGTTTCGGGCGTGTGCGCACGCTCAGTGCCCGGTGCTACGCTCACAGGTGATTCATCCGACGAAAGGAGCACCGTGGCCCAGCAGGACCCCGCGGCACGTTTCGCTCGTCCACGGACGATGCACCGCTTCACGGCCCGCCGCATCACGGTGACACACGTCACCGAGATCGAGCACTTCACCCGTGTGACGTTCTCAAGCCCCGAGCTCGCTGATTGGCGCAGCACGGGCCCCGAGGATCACGCAAAGATCTTCTTCCCCGACCCGCACACGGGCGAGCTGCGCGCGCCCACGCCGGTCGGGCCAGACGCAGATGGCATCGTGCGCCCCGAGGGTGAGATGTTCGGCCGCGACTTCACCCCACTCAACGTACGCGTGGATGCGGGGTCAGGACACACAGTATTCGACCTTGATGTGCTCCGCCACGAGGATCCGGGCCCCGCCGCCCGCTGGGCGGTGCAGGCAGAGCTGGGCGATGAACTCGTGATGGTGGGCCCCCGCGGCTCCATCGCCGCGGCAGCTGAGGCCCCACGCGTGGTGTGTTTTGCCGACGAGACCGCTCTCCCCGCGGTAGCCCGCTGGATCGAATCGATGCCGCAGAACGCGCGCATCGAGGTGGTTGCTGACATCCCGGAGCCCCTCGATTGGGTACGCCTCTACCTGGCTGCCCAGGGTGGCCGCGATGTGCCCGTCACCGCGGCGCCGGGATCACTCGACGAGGCCGCGCAGCAGCTCGACGTCGACGCCGAGACCTACGTTTTCGCCGGCGGCGAGGCCGGGCGACTCGTGCCGCTTCGCCGCTACCTCCGACGGGAGCTCGGCTTCGCGAAAGAACAGTACTCGATCAGCGGGTACTGGAAGCGCGCGGAGTCTGGCTTTGACCACCACGCACCGATCGACCCTGAGGATCCCGAAGACTAGCGGGCCAAGGACAAAAAACGGGGGTGGGGCGCAGTGCGCCCCACCCCCGTTGTCGTTTGCTGAGGCTAGTGCCAGTTGGAGCCGTTGTCAGGCTTCTGCAGGTCCTTGCGCGCCTCGAGATCCTCGTCACTCGGCTTTCCACCGAGGCCGACCAGGGCAACCATCATCACGGAGACGATGAAACCAACGCCCAGGAAGACGAGCGCGAGCACGATGTCTCGCGTCGAGAGCAGCACGATCAGGCCGGCGAACACGCCAAGCACGGTGGAGAAGCCGAGCAGCTCAAGCGGTCGCAGGCGATCGCGACGCGAAGGGGTCACGGGATCCTGCTTGGCGGGCTCGGAAGGCTGAGTCATCTTTTGCTTTCGGGTCAGGCGAGGGGGGTACGGGCGGCGGGCGTTTCGCCCACTGCGTCACCGGCAGCACCGGCGACGCGACGCGTATCGAACGCGGAGATTCCGAGGAACACGCCCGTGAGGAGCGCGTATGCCCCGAAGAATCCAAGGATCGCGACCTGATCGTCGCGGAAGAAGAGAACGAGGATCGCGAGCAGTACGCCGACTCCCCCCAACAGCGTCGCGTCCTGGCGGCTGCCCGGGCGCACGGTGGCACCAATGAACTCAAGCAGGGCACTCGTGAGCGCCCAGGCCGCGATAATCACCGCAAACGCGATGGGCTCCCCCGCGAACGGCAACAGCACTGCGCCGACCACTGCGATGATGCCAAGCAGCAGCGGCACGACCGTGCGGGCAGGGGCGCGCAGGGAGAACCACTCAATGCCGTGCGCAATGCCAATCGCACCGAGCGCCGCGGTGGCGACCCCGAGATCGAATCCGAGATGCTCGTGCATCGTCGCAGAGAAGGCGATGACGAGTCCCGCGATCAGCAAAACTGCGACGCGGAGCAGACGGATGGCCCGTGACGGAGTGATTTCCGGGGCCACAGATTGCGCGGACGATGACGCCACAGCAGACATGGCTCCCCTTTCGTTGACCGCGTCTAGTCTACCCCTCGTCGTCTGGGGCCGCCTCACAGGCTACAAACCGCTCGGCATGTCCTGGAAACGCGAGTAGTGCCCCTGGAACGCCACGGTGACCGTACCGGTCGGACCGTTACGCTGCTTCGCGAGAATGAAGTCTGCTTCGCCGGCGCGCGGGCTGTCCCGATCGCCCACAGCCTCACGGTGCAGCAGGATGACCATATCCGCGTCCTGCTCAAGCGAGCCGGACTCTCGCAGGTCGCTGATTGCGGGCATCTTGTCGGCACGCTGCTCAGACGCACGGTTCAGCTGCGACAGTGCGATGACGGGAACGTCGAGCTCCTTCGAGAGCAGCTTCAGCGCTCGCGAGAACTCCGACACCTCTTGCTGGCGGCTCTCGCTCTTCTTTCCACTCGAGAGCAGCTGCAGGTAGTCAATCACCACCATGCGCAGGCCGTGCTGCTGCTTCAAGCGTCGGCACTTCGCCCGGATCTCCACGAGCGTGAGGTTGGGGCTGTCGTCGATGTAAAGCGGCGCCTCTGCCACACGGGCTTGTGTTGCCGCGAGCTTCTGGAAGTCACGATTGTCGAGCGCGCCCTTTCGGAGCGTCTGCATGGGGATGCTCGCCTCTGCCGCGAGGAGTCGCATGGCGATCTCCGCGCGGCCCATCTCGAGCGAGAAGAACACGGTGGGCGCGTTCGCGTGCACCGAGGCGTTGCGCGCAACGTCCATCGCGAGGGTCGACTTACCCATTGCCGGGCGCGCCGCGATGATGATCATCTGGCCGCCCGCAAAACCATTCGTCATCGCGTCGAGCTCACTGAAGCCCGTGGGCACGCCGAGCATGCCGTCAGACGCACCGTTCGCCTTGTTGATCTCCTCAAGCGCAGCGTCAACCGCAAGGTGCAGGGGCACGTAGTCTTCGCCCTGCGCTTCGCCGGTCACGCCGTAGATCTCAGACTGAGCAACGTTGACGAGATCAATAGCCTCGCCCTCACCGGCGTAACCCATCTGCACGATGCGCGTCCCCGCCTCAACGAGGCGACGCAGCAGCGCTTTCTCCGCAACGATCTCGGCGTAGAAGCTGGCGTTTGCTGCGGTGGGCACAATGCTCGTGACAGTGTGCAGGTACTCGGCTCCGCCTGCTCGCTGCAGCTCACCGGTCTTGGTGAGTTCGTCAGTCACCGTAATCACGTCGGTGGGCTCTCCCCTGGAGTATAGAGAGAGCACCGCCTCGTAGATCACCTCGTGCTTGGGCACGTAGAAGTCGCCGCCCTTGAGCAGGCCGGTGACGTCAGCAACGGCGTCCTTCGAGAGCAGCATGCCACCGAGTGCGCTCTGCTCCGCGAGCAGATCGTACGGCGGCGTGCGCTCGTGTCCGCGCGAGGAATCCTCGCCGGCGGGATCAGCGATCCCGAGATGTGCGATCGACACTCGATCACTCCTTTTCGCTGCAGCGGGTCCGGTGCACAATGATCAAACCTCGGACCCCAGACATTCACGGTACGGGCACCTTGCGCGAGCGCCAAGCACCCACGCCGCAAGCCTGTGGATAACTCTGTGTGTAACTCGCCGGTTTGTGCCACATCTTTTCCACAATCCTGGGGACAACTTGTGGATGACTGTTGGTGAGTTTCCCAGAAATATGCCTTGATCGGGGATTCTACTTTTCCACAGGCAGAAAGTTATTCAACCCTCAGGTGGGAGTTGAGGGTGTGGATCAGCGGACTCGATGTGGACAAGTACCTGGCGACGGGGCCGAATGTCAATCCCGCCACGCCTATTTCTGACAATTTCTTGTCACTTCGTGTTCACGCGCTCGGGCGTGTCGCGTGCGCCGAGCACATGCCTGAGAAAACACGAGCGGGGTGGCAGTCCCGAAGGACCACCACCCCGCTCGAAAAGCGTGCTTAGCGCTGCGAAATCACCTGGAGGGTGATCTCTGCGTCGACACCCTCGTGGAGGTGAACAATCGCCTTGTACTCGCCAGTCGACTTGATCGACGGGACGGTCACCTTGCGCTTGTCGATCTCGCCGAGACCTGCAGCGGAGACAGCAGCGGCAACCGCAGCCGGCTTCACCGAGCCGAAGAGACGGCCACCGGTGCCGGTCTTCGCCTGGAGGCGGATCTTGCCCTCCTGGAGCTTGGCCTTGAGCGCCTGAGCGTCCTCGACCGAAGCGAGCGCACGAGCCTCGCGGGCCTTGCGGAGCTGCGCAACCTGGGCCTCGCCACCGCGGGTCCAGTGCACACCGTAGCCCTGGGGCACGAGGTAGTTGCGTGCGTAGCCGGTCTTGACGTCAACGACGTCGCCAGCGGAACCGAGGCCCTGGACCTCGTTCGTGAGAATAACCTTCGCCATGATTCTCGTTCTCCTTAGCGGCCGGAGCCGGCGTAGGGGAGGAGTGCCATCTCGCGGGCGTTCTTCACGGCCTTTGCGATGAGTCGCTGCTCCTGCACGGACACGCCGGTGATCCGACGGGCGCGGATCTTCCCACGCTCAGAAATGAACTTGCGAAGCGTCGCGACGTCCTTGTAGTCGATGACGCCCACGGTCTGCTTCTTGGCGGGTGCGACGACCTTTGCGTTCTTGCCGCGACCCGGCTTGCGGCCTGCGCCGCTGGACTTGCCTGCCATAGTTGGTCTCTTTTCATGTGATGCCCCGGGCTGGCCCGGAACAAGAAGTTGATGCTCGCCGTCTGAGAGAACGGGAGGGTGCGCGCCGCCTGGCGGCGCGGAGGCTGCCTAGAAGGGCTGCTCGTCGTCGAAGCCGCCGCCGAAACCGCCACCAGCGGAGCCACCCTGAGCGGGCTGGCCGCCCCAGGGGTTGTCCTGCTGCGGCTGCTGCGGAGCTGCTGCGGGCTGACCCCAGCTGCTCTGCCCGGCGGGCTGACCGCTTCCGCCGCCGAATCCGCCGACCTGGCCGCGGGACTGCCCACGGGAGATCTGCACGGTGGCGAAACGGAGCGACGGGCCAATCTCCTCGACCTCAAGGTCGAGTGACGTGCGCTGCTGCCCCTGGTTATCGGTGTAGCTGCGCTGCGTGAGACGGCCCTGAACGATGACGCGTGCGCCCTTCGTCAGGGAAGCGGCGATGTTGTCGGCGTACTCACCGTACGCGCGGCAACCGAGCCACAGCGGTTCGCCGTCCGACCAGTCACCCGACTGACGGTCACGCACGCGCGGCGTCGAGGCGATCCGAAAGGTCACCCACGACTTGCCGGCCTGGCTCACGCGAGGCTCGGGGTCGGCAACGAGGTTACCGACGACAGTGATCAGCGGCTCGCCGGCCATGAGCTACGCGCCCACCTTCGCGGCGCGAGCCGCCTTGGCCTGCTCGTGCTTCGCCTGCGCTGCGCGCTGTGCGATGAGCTCGTCAGAGCGGAGCACCTTGGTGCGGAGCACTGCCTCGGACAGGCCGAGCTGACGGTCGAGCTCCGCGGTAGCCTCGTGCGACGCGGTGAAGTTCACCACGACGTAGATGCCCTCGGACTGCTTCTTGATCTCGTAGGCAAGACGACGCTTGCCCCAGATGTCGACGTTCTCGATCTCGCCGCCCGCGTTGCGGATGACGCCGAGGAACTTCTCCATGCTGGGGGCCACGGTGCGCTCGTCGATACCCGGATCGAGGATCACCATGAGTTCATACGGATGCATTAACTGACCCACCTCCTTCGGACTTCACGGCCACAGGATTTCTGTGGCAGGAGGGTGTTTGTGCATCGTGCCGGTGCGTTCCGAAGGGTACGGCGCACACAGACAACCCGGAAAGCTTATCACTTTCTCGCGCTCCACGGGGGCCAGACAGGCGGCTTCTCCGGAAAGACGCGAGGGAGCGTCGCGCCGGCGCGTGTGGCACCGGCACGGCGCTTCGGCTCGCCTACGCTGAGGCCATGCGGATTGCGCTCGTCTCCATGCACACCTCGCCTGCTGCGGTGCCGGGCAGCGGCGATGCCGGCGGTATGAACGTCGTCGTTGCACAGGCGGCACGGGCCCTCTCACGCGCCGGTCACGACGTAACAGCGTTCACTCGCGCAAGTGCAGCACAGCCCAGTGGCTGCAGCGACCTCGGCGATGGCGCCACACTCGTGTCGCTTTCCGCGGGCAGCGTCGACGCGCGCAAGGAGGCACTCCCCAGGCTGGTCCCCGAGTTCGCGCGGGCACTTCGCGATCACGGCACCTTTGATGCCGTGCACGCGCACTACTGGCTGAGCGGGATCGCGGCCTTGCCGCTTGCTGCCCAGAGCGGGGTCACTGCGGCGCTCACCCTACATACCGTCGGCGCCCAGAAGAACGCTCGGCTCGCGCCGGGGGATCGTCCCGAACCGCCCACGCGCTTGGCAGGTGAGCGCGCGCTCACCCATCTGACCCAGCTCATCGCGTGCAGCACCAGTGAGCGCGAGGCCATCGTCTCCGGCTCCGGGGCCTCGCGGCGCGGGATTTCCGTGGTGACCCCCGGGGTCGACACTGCGCTCTTCCGCCCCCGCGACGACACCACTGCGGTTCGGGATCCCGAGAGGCCGCTGCGCATCACGGTGCTCGGGCGTGTGCAGCCCCTCAAAGGACAAGACCTCGCGGTGGCTGCAGCGGCGGAGCTCGCGCGTCAGGATCCCGCGCTGTGGGCACGATGCGAACTGGTTGTGGCGGGGGAGCCGACGCCTGGCGCGGAGCAGTACGCAGCGGAGCTCCGCGTACTTGCCGCGCGTGAGGGGATCGCGGACCGCGTGCGTTTCCTCCCCGCGCAGGATCGGGCGGCAGCGGCCGCTCTCTTCGCAGACAGCGCGCTCGTCCTCGTTCCCTCGCACTCGGAAACTTTCGGGCTGGTCGCGCTCGAGGCCGCGGCCGCCGGGGTTCCCGCGGTCGTCGCGGCGCACACTGGGCTGCTCGAGGCGACGCCGCCCGGAGAGGCGGGCGTGCGGGTCGTGGGGCGTCAGCCTCGCGAATGGGCCCGGGTATTGGGTGAGCTGCTGCATGACCCCGCCCGGCGGAGCGAGCTGGGCCGGGCGGCCCGAGCACACGCGCTCTCCCATAGCTGGGACGCGCACGCCGCGCAGCTCACCGAGGTGTATGCCCGCCTGCGCGTCTCACGCAACGACTAGTCCATACCCGAATCCGCATATTCAAAGTCTGGAATAGATCAAGGGGGTTTTCGCTTCCGCATGCCATTCCTATTCTGGAATATGCGTGTGGGGCCCGGCGAAACTCGCCGGGCCCCACATCACACCTCGCAGAAGCTATGCCGCGGGATCAGCGAGGAACTCCTCAAGTTCGGTGCGCGCCGCATGATCCGGCTTCTGTACGGGGGGCGACTTCATGAAGTACGCGGAGGCCGCCTCGACGGGGCCGCCGATGCCGCGCTCACGCGCAACGTGCGCAATGCGGATCGCGTCGATCATCGTGCCGGCCGAGTTGGGGGAGTCCCACACCTCGAGCTTGTACTCCAGGCTCATGGGGACATCACCGAAGCCTCGCCCCTCCAGCCGAACGAAGGCGAACTTCCGATCCTCAAGCCACGGCACGTGGTCGCTCGGCCCGATGTGCACGTCCTCGTCCGAGAGGTTCACATCAAGGTTCGAGGTGACGGCCTGCGTCTTCGAGATCTTCTTCGACTTCAGGCGGCTGCGCTCAAGCATGTTCTTGAAGTCCATGTTGCCGCCCACATTGAGCTGGTAGGTGTGATCGAGGGCGATGCCGCGGCTCTCCATCAGGCGCGCAAGAACGCGGTGCGTGATCGTTGCACCCACCTGGCTCTTGATGTCGTCGCCGACAATGGGCACGCCTGCCGCAACAAACTTTGCAGCCCACTCCGGGTCGCTCGCCACGAACACGGGCACAGCGTTCACGAACGCGACGCCGGCGTCGAGCGCGGCCTGCGCGTAGAACTTCACGGCCTCTTCGCTGCCCACCGGCAGGTAGCACGCCAGCACGTCAGCGCCAGAATCGCGCAGCACCTGCGCAACATCGACCGGCTCAGCGGCGGACTCTTCGACCGCGTCACGGTAGTACTCGCCGAGGCCATCGAACGTGGGCCCGCGCTGCACCGTGATCCCGATCTCCGGAACGTCCGAGAACTTGATGGTGTTGTTGTGCCCCGCCCAGATGGCCTCACCCAGGTCGAGCCCAACCTTTGCAGCGTCAACCTCGAACGCCGCAACGAACTCAAGGTCGGACACGTGGTGACCGCCCAGACGGACGTGCATCAGGCCCGGAACCTGCTCGTCTTCAGCGGCTCCGCGGTAATACTCCACGCCCTGAACGAGCGAGCTCACGCAGTTGCCAACGCCCGCGAGGGCTACCTTCACAGTCATCGAACCCCTGTTCCTCACGATTTCGGGCGCGGCGCGCCCGAGGGAAGAGTCTACTCCGCCTGGCTCGGCGCGTCTGCCGGGAGCGTTCGCAGGCGGAACAGCTCGCGGGACGAGATCGGCTGACGCTGCCCGCCCACGTGCACGATGTCGTCCCCATCAACAGTCAGTTGGGTAACGTGCGAGCGCAGCGCGGCGACCTTTCGATCACTCCACGCATCGATCTCGTGCGTCTCCACCAGCTCCGCCTCCGCGTCTGCCGCGGTGTCATCCGCGATCTCCCAGAACGGCAGCCCCAGCGCGGCGGCGACCGCACGCGCGATGCGGTGCGCGAACACATGGTCGGGGTGACCGTAGCCGCCCCCATCGTCATAGCTCACGATGCCCTGAGCGCCGGCATCGTGCGCCGCGGCCAGCAGATCGTTGAGCGCTTCGACGGCAGGCGCACTGGTGAGCGCGTCCGCGCTCGCGTCAGGGGCGGCGGTCGCCCGGCCGTCCGGGCCCCAGCTCATGCCCGAGTCCTCGTAGATCGCCGGCGGGTAGCCCGCAGCTCGCGCGGGCTCGACCCCGAGGAAGACGTGCCGCTCGATCCCCAGCATGAAAAGCGCGGCGGCGAGTTCGCCCTGGCGGTGCGGTGCCAGCCCATCCGTGCCCTGCAGGTGCTGGAACGGCCCGTCAACGACCTCACCGCGCTCGCCGCGCGTGAGGGTCACCAGCAGCGGCTCCCGACCGGCGCTCGCAAGCCCGGCAAGGGTGCCACCCGTAGTGATCGATTCGTCATCCGGGTGTGCGTGCACGAACATGACACGGGGTCGACCCCCGAACCAGGTGGTGGGGTTCGACGCGTCGTATGCGTTCTCGGTCGTTTCCATGCTCAGCTCTTCTTTCCTGACGCTCATGCTCGCGGGGTCGTCGTTCGCTTCGTCGCTCACGCGACGTCCTGCTCCGCGTACCAGGCCCGCAACCGCTCCTCGGCGGCCTCCGGCCCGATCGGCCCCTCGTCGAGGCGCACGTCGAGCAGGAACTTATATGCCCGGCCCACCAGCGGCCCCGGAGGGATCTCAAGGATTGCCATGATCTGCGCGCCGTCGAGCTCCGGGCGTACCGCCGCAAGCTCCTCGGCGGCGGCGAGTTCGTCGATGCGGCGCTCGATGTCGTCATAGGCGTGGTCGAGGCGCTCCGCCTTCCGGCGATTGCGTGTCGTCACGTCAGCGCGCGTGAGGATGTGGAGTTGCTCGAGCTCGTCTCCTGCATCACGCACGTACCGCCGCACCGCGGCGTCAGTCCACGGCTGGTCGCTGTACCCAAAGAAACGCAGGTGCAGCTCGATCAGACGTGCCGCGCGCTTGATGGTGTCGTTGTCGAAGCGCAGCTCGCGCAAGCGCTTCTTCGCGAGCTTCGCGCCCACGACATCGTGGTGGTGGAACGTGACCCCGCCGCGCTCGAAGCGACGCGTTGCGGGCTTCCCAATGTCGTGCAGCAGCGCGGCAAGCCGCAGCACGATGTCGGGAGCAGTGACGTCCGCGGGGCGACGATCCCGCTCCAGCTGGATGGCTTGCCGCAGCACGGTGAGGCTGTGCTCGTAGACATCCTTGTGTCGCCCGTGGTCATCCTGCGTTGCCTGCAGCGCGGTGAGCTCGGGGAGGAATCGCTCCGCGAGCCCCGTGTCGACGAGCAGCCGTATCCCGGGCACCGGATCGTTCGTGCCGAGCAGCTTCACCAGCTCGTCACGGATCCGCTCGGCGGAGATGATGTCGAGCCGCTCGGCGTATTCCGCCATCGCCGCCTGCGTCTCCGCCGCCACTTCGAACCCGAGCTGCGCCGCGAAACGAGCTGCGCGCAACATGCGCAGCGGGTCATCAGTGAAGGAGGCCGACGGCGCCCCGGGCGTGTGGATGCGCCCAGCCAGCAGGTCCTCGACGCCACCCGACACATCCACGAGGCGCATATCGGGCAGCATGAGTGCGAGGGCGTTGATCGTGAAGTCGCGGCGCACGAGATCGCCCTCGATCGTGTCGCCGTAGCTCACGCTCGGCTTCCGCGAATCTTCGCGGTACACCTCCGCGCGATACGTGGTGATCTCCACGACCTCGCCGTGCACGCGCGCAGCAATCGTGCCGAAGTCCCGGCCAACATCCCACACATTGCCGCTCAGTTCGTCGAGGATCTCGCGCGTCTGCTCGGGGCGCGCGGACGTCGTGAAGTCGAGGTCCGTCACTGCGCGGCCCAGCATCGCATCGCGAACGGGCCCGCCGACGAGGGCGAACTCGTGTCCTCGCGCGGCAAAAGCCTTGGCGAGGGAAGCGACGGGTGCGGAGGCGGCGATGGCACGCAGGGCGTCCATGGACTCGGCAAGGGAAAGCATCCCCCCAGGGTACCTGGGCCTGGATCCCAGAGCTGGTCTTTAGACTGGAGCGTATGGCCCGAGTTCCCCTGTTCCGCGCATTCACCGCGACGATGCTCGCGCTCGGAGTCGCGGTCGGCGGTCACCTCGCGCTGGGCCCCGCAGCAGCGCAGGCACACGCGCGTTTCACGGCAGATGTCTCGCGCACCGCGGCTGCCGACGCTGACGCCGCAGGCGAGGACACGGACACGGACACGGTCGATCAGCCCGAAGAGCTCGCCTCCCTCGTCATCGCAGCGAGCGACCCGGTACTCCGTCCCGAGACGGAAACACTTGAGCTCGCGATCCTGATCCAAAATCCGAGCTCGGAACCCATTCCCGCGGGGGAACTGGTCGTGGAGATCGCCACCGAGGCGGTTGCTGATGCGGCCGGCCTCGCGGAAGAACCCGCGGGGAGTCTGTCCCCGCTCGGCACGCTCAACGTAGGTGCGACGCAAGCGGGGAAGAGTCAGGCGCTCACGCTCACAGTGCCGCGCGCGGATGTCGCGCTCACGGCGAGCACCCCGTTTGGTGTGCACCTGCTCCGCGCCGAGCTGCGCGCAGAAGACGAGGGGGATCCCGAACCTACCGATTCCGACGCGGATGCCGCCACGCAGCACAATGCGGGAGAGTCTGCGGAGTCCACTGACTCATCGGATTCGGACGCCGAGACGGCCGACGGTCCCGCGGATCCGCTCCTCACCGCCACCACCCCGATTGTGTGGCACGGGCCGGAGCAGGCCACCACGGGAGCGGGCTCACGCGCGGCGGCGCACAAGACTCCAACGGTGCAGCTCGGCGTCATCGTGCCGCTGGTCTTCCCCGATGAGATTCGCACGCTCCCCACGCGGGGTCAGCTGGAGGCGCTCACGCCGGAGTGGGATCGGCTCCTCACCGAGGCGCGGACGCAGCGGGCAACGCTCGCGATCGATCCCCGTGTCATCGCTGGGATTCGCGCATACGGCGAGGAGGCGCCCGAGAACTCGCGCCTCTTCCTCGAGCGCCTCACCGCACTCGACCTCCCGGTGTTCCTGCTGCAGTTCGCTGATGCAGACCCGGCGGCTCAGGCTGCGCTCGGCTTCTCAAAACTCCTCGCACCCTCGAGCCTCGATTTTGTGACTCGATTTGGATCTTTCCCAGCGCCCGCAGGCCCCACGCCTGCCGACGGTAAACCGGAAACGACCCCCACTGAGCAGGCCCCCGCGACGGCGGATGACGCAGCTCCGGCGGAAACTTCCGACGCGCCAGCAGGTGCCGACGACGCGAGTGGCCCCCAGCCGGCAAGCGCCCCAACACTTCCCGAGCTTCTCGCGTGGGAGCCAGCTTCACGCATCGCCTGGCCCGCGGAGGGCTCGGTGAACGCGGACACTCTTGAGTTCCTGAGGAGCAACGGCATCACCACCACCGTGGTGAGCTCAAGCAACGCGGGGCTCACGGGTGGGCCCCGCGCACAGCTCGGCGACGGCACAGCGTATGTCGCCGATGCGAGTCTGAGCGCGGCCGCACGCGATGCGCTCACCGGAGGCACGTCGGCTGAACGGGCCGCGGGCGCGGCACGACTTGCGGCTCAGCTTGCGCTCGCCGCGCAGCACTCGCAGCCGGGTGTGCTGCTCGCGCTCGACCGCGGCGCAGTCGCAAACGCCGAGCAACCGAGCGCCCTGCTCGAGCAGCTCAGCACTTTCGACTGGCTTGAGCAGACGCCGCTCGCCGAACTCCCACAGGGCACGGCGAAGCTGCGCTCGGGGGACACACTCGAGGAGCGCCGCGAACTGCTGCGTGCCGCAGTGGGCCGCGAGTCTTCCGTCACACAGATCGGCGCGGTGCTCGTCAACCCTGAGTATCTGAGCGGCTACCAGCGCACGCGCCTGCTGGAGTTGTTTGCTACCAGGCATGGTGCGCCCGATGCAGACTTCGCGGACGTGGCAGCCGCCTACCGCGCGCGCGACGCCGAGCTCCTCGAGGGCGTGCAGGCGGTCAGCACCGAGCATGTACAGCTCGTGGGCACATCTACCCGTTTCCCCGTGCAGTTGCGCAACACGCTTCCCTTCGATGCGCGCGTGCGTGTGGACGTCAATCCCGCGTCTGCTGCGCTCTCCCTCAGCGAGCGCAGCTTTCCGGACGTGATTATCCCCGCGGAGGGCAACCAGCAGTTGCTCGTGCCGGTACACAGTCGGGTGTCTTCCGGCGAGTCCGGACTGGTCGTAACGATCTCCGCAACTGACGGTGATCCGACGGTGTTCACCGGCACTCTCTCCATCTCAATCCGCAGCTCGATTGAATCGATCGCGCTGTGGACGCTCGGCGGGCTTGCGGCTGCGCTGCTCGGCTTTGGGATTTGGCGGAGCCTCCGCCAACGTGCCCGCGCCCAGTCCGCTTCCGAGGCCGTCACCAGCGAGCAGGAATAGCGCAAGCCTAGGATGGGTTGTACCCCCTGAACGGTCGATCCGCGACCGTGATTCATCAGCAATGCGTGCGAGGAGCCTCATGCAGCAGATCATCATCATCGGTTCCGGCCCCGCCGGCTTCACCGCCGCGATTTACGCGGCCCGCGCTGGCCTGAAACCGCTGCTCTTTGCAAGCGCTATCGGCATCGGCGGCGAACTGATGAACACGACCGAGGTGGAGAATTTCCCGGGCTTCCCGGAGGGCATCCAGGGCCCCGAGCTCATGCAGCGTATGCAGGAGCAGGCAGAGAAGTTCGGCACCGAGGTTGTCTACGACGACATCACCGAGGTCGATTTCTCGGGCGACGTGAAGCGTGTCACCGCGGGTGACGGCAGCGTGCACGAAGCGCTCACCGTGATCTACGCGACCGGCTCCGCCTACCGCAAGATCGGTCTCGCTGATGAGGATCGCCTCTCAGGACACGGCGTGTCCTGGTGCGCCACCTGCGACGGTTTCTTCTTCCGTGAGAAGACGATCGCGGTGGTCGGCGGCGGCGACTCTGCGATGGAGGAGGCGACCTTCCTCACGCGCTTCGCCGACAAGGTCTACGTGATCCATCGCCGCAGCGAGCTCAAGGCATCGAAGATCATGCAGCAGCGTGCGTTCGACAACGAGAAGATCGAGTTCGTGTGGGATTCCGAGGTTTCGGCAATCCACGGCGAGTCCGAGGTCGAGGGTGTCACACTCCGCAGCACGGTCGATGGTTCCGAGCGCGAGCTCGCGATTCAGGGCCTCTTTGTGGCGATCGGCAACGATCCGCGCACGCACCTCGTGCACGGCAAGCTCGATCTCACGGAGGAGGGCACCATCGCCGTCGAGGGCCGCAGCTCGAAGACCTCGGTTCCCGGGGTCTTCGCCGCCGGCGACGTCACCGATCCGCACTACCGCCAGGCCATCACCGCTGCCGCATCTGGCACGGTCGCCGCACTCGACGCCGAGGCCTTCCTCGCGCTGCTTGAGCAGAAGAATCCGGAGCTCGCCGCCGTCTGATCGGCAGCGCCCAATTTACTGGTGTGACCAAAGGAGTCATCATGAACGAACCCATCAACGTTGACGAGCAGACCTTCGAGAAGGTCGTGCTGCAGAGCGAGATCCCCGTACTCGTGGATTTCTGGGCAGCCTGGTGCGGCCCGTGCCGCGCCATTGCGCCGATCCTCGATCAGATTGCTGGCGAGCAGGAGGGCAAGCTGCTCATCGCCAAGCTGAACGTCGACGAGAACCCGAATCTTGCAGCGCAGTACCGCATCACCTCCATCCCCGCGATGAAGGTGTTCAAGGGCGGCGAAGAGGTCCGCGAGATCATCGGTGCGATGCCGAAGCCGATGATCGAGGAGCACCTCGCCGGCATCATCTAAGCCCGGCGTGCGCGACATCGTCGCGCACAGCACAACGGCGGGTGGTGAGTCTCGGACTCACCACCCGCCGTTGTCGTCTGCGAGCGGCGGGAGCTACTCCTCGCCGACCTCAGCGAGCGCTGCGAGCCGGTCGATCGAGCTGAGGAGCGCCGCTGCGGTGTTCTGTTGCGCCCGGGCGAACCGGGTCGAATCAGTGAGACCGCTCCAGTCAAAGGTGTGACGCACGAGCGTGCCCTCGGCGACTGGTTCCAGCTCCCAGCGCCACAGGTGCCCGGGCTCAGCCTCGCCAACGGGGGAGGGCAGCCAGGCAATGCGGCGGCCCTCTGCAAACTCCACGATGCGGTTCTGTCGCACCCGGTCGCCAACGTTGGTCATGATGAACACGTCGCCGACCCCGTGCACGCGCTGACCGGCGGCGGCCTCCGCGAGATTTTCGTTTCCATCCCACCGGGGCTGCTGCGCGGGGTCCGCGATGAGTTCAAACACGCGTTCCGGGGGTGCCGCGACGACGCGTTCTGCCGACACTATCTTCTCTGCGGTGCTCATGCGCCCAGTCAATCACACCGCGTCCGAGAGAGCTTAGCTGAAGCCGGGATCCCCGAGCTCCGAGAGGATGCGCTTCAGGTCGGCGATCGTCGCAAAATCGATGACGATCTGCCCCTTCTTGGCGCCCAGCTTCACCGCGACACGAGTGTCGAAGCGATCGCCCAGGCGGTCAGCAATTTCACCGAGCTGAGCCTGCACGCCGCCTGCACGAGGCTTCGCGACCTTGCGCTGGGGCCCCTCGGCAGCCGCGGCCTCCGCCGCGCGCACGGAGAGTCCCTCGTCGACGATCTTGTCGGCGAGCCGCTGCATCGACTCCGCGTCGCCCACGTGCGAAAGAATTGCGCGCGCGTGGCCGGCCGAAAGCACGCCGGCGGCGACCCGGGCCTGCACGGGCTCGGGGAGACGCAGCAGTCGGATCGTGTTCGAGATCTGTGGCCGCGAGCGACCGATTCGCTCTGCGAGCTGCTCCTGCGTAATGCCGAAGTCCGAGAGGAGCTGCTGGTAGGCCGAGGCCTCTTCAAGAGGATTCAGCTCAGCACGGTGCAGGTTCTCGAGCAGTGCGTCACGAAGCATGTGCTCGTCTGCGGTGCTCCGGACGATGGCCGGAATCGAGTCAAGGCCGGCGCGCTTCGAGGCGCGGAAACGGCGCTCACCCATGATGATCTCGTAGCGGGGTCCGCGCTTGGGTGCCGGCTCGATTTCGCGCACGACAATCGGCTGGAATACGCCGAACTCCTTGACGGAGTGGGTGAGCTCTGCAAGTGCGTCCTCGTCGAACTCGGTGCGAGGCTGTACCCGATTCGGGGTGATCTCGCTCAGTTCCAATCGCGTCAGGCGCGCGCCTGGAACTGCCTGCAGCTGCTCTTCCGCGTCGCCCGTGCTCACGGGAGCCGCGGCGGCTTCGGTCTCCGGCGCGGTGGCCGTCGTGGCCTCCGCGGACTCAGGCTGCTCCGCGCCCGCGGTGCTCGCCGGGAAGAACACGTCGACGGGACGCTCGCCCGTCGTTGGTGCCTGGGGGATGAGGGCCCCAATCCCGCGGCCGAGGCCGCCCCGCTTCTTCGTCGCCACTAGTCGCGCCCTTCCATGGAAATACCAGCTCCCACACCACGCTCCGCGATCTCCGCTGCGGCCTCGAGGTACGCGAGCGCGCCGATCGAGGCGCCATCGTACGCGTGCACGGTCTGCCCGTAGCTCGGTGCTTCAGAGATACGCACCGAACGGGGAATCACCGCATTCAATACCTGCTCTGGGAAGTGCGATCGCACCTCACGCGCGACCTCCTGCGCCAGGTTCGTGCGTGCGTCGTACATGGTGAGCAAGATCGTCGACACCCGCAGCCCGGGGTTCAAGTGCTTCTGGATGAGCTGGATGTTGCCAAGCAGCTGGCTGAGTCCTTCAAGCGCGTAGTACTCGCACTGGATCGGGATCAGCACCTCGTCAGCGGCGACGAAGGCGTTGACCGTGAGGAGGCCGAGCGAGGGAGGACAATCGATGAACACGTAGTGGTAAGGCTCAGCGGCCTCCTGCAAGAACGCCTGCAGTGCGGTGCGGAGCCGCTGTTCGCGGGCAACGAGCGAAACGAGCTCGATCTCAGCGCCCGCGAGGTTGATCGTGGAAGGCACGCACCACAGATTCTCGTGGTCAGTGGTCTGCTGAAGCGCGTCGTCGAGGGTGCTGTCGCCGAGCAGCACGTCGTACACACTCGTCACCTCTGGGCGGTGCTGCACACCGAGCGCGGTCGACGCATTGCCCTGTGGGTCGAGATCGATGACGAGGACGCGCGCGCCTCGACGCGCGAGCGCCGAGGCGAGGTTCACCGTCGTGGTGGTCTTTCCGACGCCACCTTTTTGATTCGACACCGTGATGATGCGCGGCGCGTCGGGCAGCGGGGAGACGGTCTCGGCGAGCTTGCGCCGTCGCCTGACCTTGTCGACGAGGTGGTCGCCGACGAGTGACTTCTCCGTATCAGCCATGACTCCCAATTTTAGCCCGAAATACTCGCGTCGTTTCGGCAAGCTGCCCGACGCCAAGCTCTTCCACCCGGATATCCGTGAGGCGATGCTTGCGCAGCACCTTCGCTGCAGCGTCGATCTCAGCCTCCACAGAGTTCCCCTTGAGGAACAGCATCTCACCGTCTGCACGCAGCAGGGGAGCGGTGATGGGGACCAACTTGCGCAGCGCGGTCACCGCACGCGCGGTCACCTGGTCGACCTCGAAGGCGTCGTGAAACTCCTCGGCGCGCCCCCGCTTCACCTCTGCGTTCTCGAGCCCGAGCCGCTCAATCTGCTCGTTCAGCCAGAGGCAACGGCGCTCCATCGGCTCGATGAACAGAAAATCAGCGTCCGGTCGCACGATCGCAAGCACGAGCCCGGGCATTCCGCCGCCGGTGCCGATGTCCGCCACGCGTCCGCCTGCGCGGATCAGCGGCGCGAGAACGGCACTGTTGAGGAGATGCCGCGTCCACAGTCGGGGGAGCTCCAGCGGGCCAATGAGGCCAAGCTCTTCGCCTCGTGCGGCGAGGTCGTCGGCGAAGGCACGCAGCACGTCAATTCGGTCTCCCGCGATCTCGGCGGCCGCTGCGGGCTCGAGTTCCAGCTCGGTCACTTCGGTCATTCTGCGTCCTCCGCGCGTTTCACGTGAAACGAGTGTGCTCGCGCTAGGCGCGGCTGATCACGAGCCGGCGATCCCGACCCTCGCCGCGGGACTCGGAGAAGTATCCTCGCCCGGCAACGTCGTCGTGTACGAGCTTGCGCTCGTACGAGGACATTGGCTCAAGCTCAACGCTGTCGCGTCCAGCTGCAATCTGTGCGACTGCGGCATCCACCATGCGCTTGAGCTCGATCGCACGCGCATCGCGCGATCCGCCGATGTCGATGATGAGTCGCGAGAAGCGCCCGGTCTTCGCCTGCACGGCGAGACGCGTGAGGTCCTGAAGCGCCTGCACTGTGTCCGGGACGGCCAAGCGGTCAAGCTGCTCGCCGCCTCCCGTCACCGAAACGTAGGCGCGACCATTCGCGACGTCGATATCAATATCGCCGTCGAGGTCCGCGATGTCGAGCAAGCCCTCGATGTAGTCTGCGGCGAGATCGCCGTCAGCCTCAAGCTCCTCGAGCGTCAGGTTCTCGGTCTCCGCTGCGGGAGTGTTCTGTTCTGAAGTCACAGGGATCACTTCCCCTTCTTCTTCGCGCGCTTCGAGCTCATCGGCTGCTGGCGCTGGCCCTCTGCCTTCGACGGGGTCTGTGCGTCGAGTGCGCGAACCTCATCGTCGGTGAGCTTGCCCTTGGCCTTCAGGCGGGCCTGACGCGCACGCCATGCCTCACTGCCGGGGGTGGGCATGTTGCGGATAACGATGAACTGCTGGCCCATGGTCCAGACGTTCGAGGTGAACCAGTACACGTTCAGTGCGAGCGGGAAAGTGACGCCCGAGAACAGGAACGCGAAGGGGATGATGTAGAGCAGGATGCGCTGCTGGCGGTACATCGGCGAAGCCTTCGTCTCGTCGGAGACGTTCTTCGACATGATCTGCAGCTGCGTGAAGAACTGCGAGGCGATCATGAGGATCACGATGACGCCGAGGAGGATCACCACGGTCCAGTTGCCGCTCTCCCAGCCCTGCGTGAAGTTCTGCTTGAGCGGCGCACCGAAGATCGAGGCCTCGTTGAAGCTCTGCGTCAGCGCAGCATTCATGAAGCCGATACCCGTCTTGTTCTCGGCTGCGTGACGCAGCACGTAGAACAGCGAGAAGAACACGGGCATCTGGATCAGGATCGGCAGGCACGAGGAGAACGGGTTCGTCCCGTGCTTCTTGTACAGTGCCATGGTCTCGCGGCTCATGGCCTCACGCGAGAACTGGTCCTTCTTGCCCTTGTACTTGTCCTGGACCTTCTTCATCTCGGGCGCAAGGTCCATCATGCGACGCTGAGACTTGATCTGGCGCACGGTCACGGGGATGAGCGCCGAGCGCACCACGATCACCAGGCCAATGATGGAGAGCACCCAGGTGACACCGGAGGCGGGCTCCATCCCGAGCCAGGTGAGTGCCTGATGCCAGACGGCCAGTACCAGCTCGACGAGCCAGCGGAGGGGCCAGAGTATGGTCTCGAAGAAATCCACCGCGTTAGGCCTTTCGCTCGATGGGGCGGACGAAGCCGCGCGAGTTAATCACAAAGTTCTGTTTCTTCCGGCTGGGAACGTCGTCGATCCCGCCGGGCGTGAAGGGGTTGCAGCGCAGCAGCCGCCATCCCGTAAGCACGGTTCCGACAAGGAATCCGCGCAGTTGGTACGCCTCCACAGCGTACCGGGAACACGATGGATAATACCTGCACACCTGCCCGTAGAGCGGGGAGATGAAGCGCCGATAGAGGTGCATGATCCCGATCGCGATATTGCGGGGGAGGAACCACACCTCGAAGAGCACGCGTTTCACGGTGACTCCGCTGGCGTGAGCAGTGTTCGCTCCACCCGGTCAAGCGCTCGATCAACAGCCGCTTCGAGCTCTGCGTACGGTGCGGTGGCGATCGCGGGGAGCGCGCGGAACACCGCGTCGACGGAGGTGAAGCCTGCGGCGATTCTGCGCTCCGCGATTGTTTTCAATCGACGACGCACGAGATTTCGAGTGACGGCGTTGCCCACTGCCTTCGAGACGATGAAGCCGAAGCGAGCCGGCTCGCCCGGTGCACGCAAAACCGCGTGGGTGATGCACAACGCACCACCCACGCGGTAGCCGGATCGAACGACCCGTCGGTAATCATCTCCCCGGGTAACGCGGTGCCGTTTGGCAGGCATAGTGACCCCGGGTCGGGGAATTACGCGGTGAGCTTGGAGCGGCCCTTGCCGCGACGAGCGGCAACGATCGCACGACCCGCGCGGGTACGCATGCGGGCGCGGAAGCCGTGCACCTTGGCGCGGCGGCGGTTGTTGGGCTGGAAAGTGCGCTTGCTCATTGAAGACTCCGTGACTTATGGAACTGATCCCCGAAGCTCAGTGTCGTCGAGGAAGTCGAATCTGGGTTGGGCGACAGTTCGCCCATACAAGGTATTCACCTTACGCCGAATCTGCGCGATCGTCAAAAGGATCAGACATTTTCGTGCCCGGGCAGCCCGATTTTCGCGTTTGGGGTGTGTGGATAAGGCGGGGACTTGCCTGTGGACAAATCTGTGACTAACGTGGGCGCAGATGTCTTTTCGGCGACAAGATCGCCGAAATTCCCCCGAGTTTTGGTTCACCTTCTGTGGATAAGCCTGGGTATAACATCGTTCAACCACCACTACGAACGAGCCGGGTATTTGCGTGACTGAGGACGAAGTACAAGAGGTCTGGGACCGCGTGACCCAGGCTGTGATGGCCGACCCTGCTGTCGGTCCCGCTGTCGGCGCACAGCTGGCGCTCGCCCTGCCCCGCGGTATTGCGGCCGGCACCCTCTACCTCGCGGTGCAGCTCGAGTTCACCCTCAAGCTCCTTGAAAACCGACTGCGCCCGGCGATCATGACGGCGATTGCCGCGATCCCCGACGCACAGGAGATCCAGAATTTCGTGGTAATCGTCGATGAGGACGCACACCCCTCTCTTGACCCTGAGCCGGTTGCGGAGGCGCCTGCGGCTGCCGCGCCGGTCGCCCCGTTCGACGAGCCGAGCGCTCGCCCCGAACCGACTCGCCCCGTACACGAGCCGCGTGGGCGGCACGGCGGGGATGATCCCGGGGATAGTCGACTCAACGAGAAGTACCGCTTCGACAGCTTTGTGATCGGCCAGTCAAACCGCTTTGCACACGCTGCTGCGGTTGCCGTTGCCGAGGCACCCGCACGCGCGTACAACCCGCTCTTCATCTACGGTGATTCGGGGCTCGGTAAGACTCACCTGCTGCACGCAATCGGGCACTACGCCCGGGAGCTCTTCCCCGAGGTGCGCGTGCGCTATGTGAGCTCCGAGGACTTCACGAACGACTTCATCAACTCGATCGCGAACAACCAGGGTGCCGCTTTCCACGCGCGGTACCGCAGCGTGGACATCTTGCTCGTGGACGACATCCAGTTCCTCGAAGACAAGGTGGAGACTCAGGAAGCCTTCTTCCACACGTTCAATACCCTGCACGACCACAACAAGCAGGTGGTCATCACCAGCGATGTGCAGCCAAAGCAACTGCGGGGCTTCGAGGAGCGCATGCTCTCTCGCTTCGAGTGGGGTCTGCTCACCGATATCCAGGCGCCTGACCTCGAAACACGTATCGCGATCCTTCGGAAGAAGGCGCAGCGCGAGAACCTCGAAATCGACCACAACATCCTTGAGTTCATCGCGAGCAAGTTCTCCTCGAACATTCGCGAGCTCGAGGGCACCCTCATCCGGGTCACCGCGTACGCGAGCCTGAATCAGCAGCGGATCGACATGGCGCTGGTCCACACCGTGCTCAAGGATCTCATCACCCTTGACGCCGACAACGAGGTACAGCCCTCGGACATCATTAGCCGCACGGCGGAGTACTTCGATCTCTCGGTTGATGATCTGTACGGACCCACGCGTGCCCAGCAGATCGCCACCGCGCGCCAGATCGCGATGTACCTGTGCCGCGAGCTCACCCCGCTGTCGCTTCCGAAGATCGGTCAGCTCTTCGGAGGGCGCGATCACACAACGGTCATGTACGCGCACAAGAAGATCTCGCAGCTCATTGCTGAACGTCGTTCAATCTACAACCAGGTGACCGAGCTCACCACGCGCATCAAACAGGGCACGCGGTGAGACGAGTTATCCACAGCTGTGACAAGATCTGTGGATAGCTGGGGAGAACTCGCGCGTTTCTGTGGAAGAAATCCACAGGCCTGTGAGTGGGACTCCGTCTCACAACTTTCTTGTCACTCCGCGGAAGTGGATCTATCCCAAGCCTGCCAACAAGTGACACAGCTGTAGTTCCCTGTGGCCGCCAAAGAAGTTGTGACTTATCCACACAATCCACAGCCGTTAACACTGTTAACAATTTCTCTTATTTTTTGTCACAAACTCGATCACGCGATCGAGCGGGGCTCAAAGTGGCGTGACACGCCCTTTGGATGCTCCTCCTCGCGGAGTGTGCAAAGATTGTGAAGCCCATCGACTCAGCCACGCTCACGGGCGGAAGGAGCATCCCCATGCGATTCACCGTTAACCGTGATGTCTTTAGTGAGGCCGTTTCGTTTGCGGTGAAATTGCTTCCGCAGCGTCCGACGCAGCCACTGCTCAGTGGTGCACTCATCGAGGCTGAAGGTGAAAGCCTCACCGTCTCTTCTTTTGACTACGAAGTTTCTGCTCGCACGAGCGTTCTTGCGCAGGTCACTGAGGCCGGTCGAGCACTTGTTTCTGGTCGGTTGCTGAGCGAGATCGCGCAGCGACTTCCGCACGCCGACGTCGAGGTCACTCTCCTCGAGAGCCGCGTCGAAGTTCGGTGTGGCTCGGCGTCATTCAGCCTCCCGGCAATGCCGGTTGAGGAGTACCCGCAGATTCCCCGCGTCGACGCAGTCTCGGGCGCCGTACCTGCTGACGTTTTTTCGGACGCTATTGCGCAGGTCTCTCTTGCAGCTTCGAAGGACGACGTCACCCCCGTGATCACGGGCGTACAGTTCGAAATCAGCGAGAACTCGTTGACACTGACCGCGACCGACCGGTACCGCGTGGCTACCCGTGGAATCGACTGGGAACACGCGGGTGATCAAGACGCGCTCTCCGCTCTGGTTCCCTCGAAGATCGTCACCGAAGTCGGCAAGACCTTCTCGGGTGACGGCCAGGTCAACGTTTCCATCATCAAGGACGGCGAACGCGAGCTCATCGCCTTCACCGGGGGCACCAAGACGGTCACGTCGCTGCTCATCAAGGGCAACTATCCGCCGGTCGGACGGCTTTTCCCGGAGAGCGTTGACAACTACGCAGTGGCGAACACCGCCGAGCTCGTTGAAGCAGTGGGTCGTGTGGGTCTAGTGCTCGAGCGCGAGGCAGCGCTTCGATTCTCTTTTGCTGAGGGAACGGTGACGCTTGAGGCGGCCGGAACCGAGTCCGCTCAGGCGGTCGAGACCGTGGACGCTCACCTGGTCGGAGAGGAGATGGTGGTGTCGCTGAAGCCCCAGTTCCTGCTTGATGGTCTGCGTTCAACTCATTCCGAGTATGCGCGAATTGCATTCACGCGCACGGACAACCCGGGCAAGCCGGGTCCCGTGCTGATCACGAGTCAGCGCAGCAAGGACGAGGTAGACGAGGAGAGCTTCAAGTATCTCCTCCAGCCCAACCTGCTGTTGCGCTAGGAAACGGGGGAGCGGTGCGGGTTGCACATCTCTCGCTCGGCGATTTTCGAAACTACCGCACCGCTGAGCTCGCGCTCGAACCCGGCCCGAACTTGATCGTTGGCCGCAATGGTCAGGGCAAGACCAACCTCGTCGAGGCGATCGGTTACTTTGCCTCGCTGCGTTCTCATCGTGTCACGGGGGATGCCGCACTTGTTCGTGCGGGGGCAGAATCCGCGATCGCGCGACTCCGCGTCATCGCTGTCGATCGGGAAGTGTTGCTTGAGCTCCAGATCAATCGCGACCGGCCGAACCGCGCACAGGTCAATCGAAATGTGAGTCGCCCGCGAGAGGTAACTCGCTGGTTCGCAGCCGTGTTGTTTGCACCGGAAGACCTCACAATCGTTCGTGGAGAGCCATCCTTACGGCGCCGCTTCCTCGATGAATCTCTCGTTCTCCGCCACCCGGTGGCTGCGGGCGCTCTTTCTGACTATGAACGAGTGGTGCGCCAGCGCACCGCGCTGCTGAAGTCGTCGCGCGGGCGAAGTGGCCCACCGAGCGCGGCGCTTGAAGTGTGGGACGAACAGCTCGCGAACTTCGGCGCGCAGATCATGCTGGCGAGACGCGAACTCGCGCGAGATCTACAGCCCATTCTTGACACCAGCTACGCATCGCTCGTCGAGCAGGATCATCGACCAAGCTTGCAGCTGAGCGAATCTGTCCGAGACGTGGTGCAGGAGGGTGTTTCACGTGAAACACCCTCGATGGCTGAACTCGCTACCGTTTCACGTGAAACACTCACGGCCGAGATCCGCACCGCGCTCGAGAAGGTGCACTCCAAAGAGATTGAGCGCGGAGTCACACTTGTCGGACCGCACCGCGACGACCTGCTTCTCGGCCTCAACGATCTTCCAGTCAAGGGGTACGCCAGCCATGGCGAATCCTGGTCTTTTGCGCTCTCGCTCAAGCTCGCCCTCGCAGGACTCCTCCGCGAAGAATCGCCTGCGGGGGATCCGGTCATCATTCTGGATGATGTCTTCGCCGAGCTTGACGCGCGCCGCCGGGAGAGGCTGATGAGCGCTGTCCAGGACTACGAGCAAGTAATTGTGACCGCGGCGGTGGAAAGTGACGTCCCAGACGACGTATCCTGGCACCGGATTCATATCAAGGCCGGCGAGATTGTCGAGGCCGGCCCCGCGGGAGGTGCCTGATGCAGCAGGGCTCAGAGCTCGGTTTCGCGAGCGAGGCATACCTCCGCGCCAAGTCAGTCTGGCGCGGGCGGCCAGTCCGCCGGCGCCAGCGGATTGCTGCAGATGGTCCCGGGGGGCAGGCCTTCGGAATTGGCCGAGACCCACGGGCACTCGGGGATGTACTCTCCACCATGGCCGGCGAGATGGGGTGGAGTCTTGAGCTCGAGCAGGCTCGGATTATGGGGGAGTGGCCGGAGTTTGCCGGGGCGGCGACCGCTGAGCACACGACGGTGATGGGAATCTCTCACGGCGTCCTTCAGATTCAGTGCGATTCGACCACCTGGGCAACTGAGCTTCGCCGCCTTCGCGCGGAGATGCTTACGCGGCTCCTCCGGGAGTACCCCGGTGCAGAAGTTCGCGATATTCGTTTCCTTGCTCCAGGCGCTCCGAGCTGGCGTCACGGACCGCGGACCGTCCCGGGCCGTGGCCCGAGGGACACGTACGGCTAGGCGACCACCTTCCTCTGCGAGGCACAACTAGCAAAGGGGCGATCCCGCAGGAAAACCCCACCCCACCGGCCCAGAATCCCGGCTCCGACGCGGGATTCTTGATAGACTGGTGTGCGGAAGTATCTGGGGTCAAACGACGCTCTGAGACGCCAAGAAAAGGATCATTCACAGGCATGAGTTCAGAACAGGCCGCAGCCGCGGAAGAGTACGGCGCCGGCGCAATTCAGGTGCTTGAGGGCCTCGAAGCGGTTCGCAAGCGTCCTGGCATGTACATCGGCTCGACTGGCCCCCGGGGCCTGCACCACCTGGTGTACGAGATCGTTGACAACTCCGTTGATGAGGCGCTCGCAGGATACTGCGACACGATCAACGTGACGATTCTCCCGGACGGTGGTGTCCGGGTCATCGACAATGGTCGCGGTATTCCTGTCGACCCTCACCCCACCGAGGGGCGCTCGACCGTCGAGGTCGTACTCACGGTGCTGCACGCCGGCGGAAAGTTTGGCGGCGGCGGGTACGCGGTTTCGGGCGGCCTCCACGGCGTCGGATCCTCGGTAGTGAACGCCCTCTCAACGCGATTTGCTGTCGCGGTGAAGCGTCAAGGTTTCACGTGGAACATGTCGTTTACGGGGAGCGTTCCCGACGCGCCGTTGGCGCAGGGCGAACCCACCGAGGAAACCGGCACCACGATTAGTTTCTGGCCGAGCGCCGAGATCTTCGAGACGGTCGACTTCGACTACCAGACGCTGCGTACTCGTTTCCAGCAGATGGCCTTCCTGAACAAGGGCCTCAAAATCACACTGACTGACGAGCGCCCGCAGGAAGCGGTCGAGAACGCCGACGGCGAGCTCGTGATTCCGGCCGCTCCCCACGATGAGTTCCTGTATGAAAAGGGCATCGAGGACTACGTCGAGCATCTGAACTCAGCGAAGCGCGCCACCCTGGTCCACGAAGAGATCATTTCGTTCGACTCGGAAGACACAGAGCGCAAGATCGCGGTAGAGATCGCGATGCAGTGGACGGATGCGTACACCGAGAGCGTGCACACCTACGCCAACACGATCAACACCCACGAGGGCGGCACCCACGAAGAGGGTTTCCGTGCGGCGCTCACCACGCTGGTGAACCGCTACGCGCGCGACAAGAACATTCTTCGCGAGAAGGACGACAACCTCTCGGGCGACGACGTGCGTGAGGGCCTCACCGCAGTCATCTCAGTAAAGCTGGGAGAACCGCAGTTCGAGGGCCAGACGAAGACGAAGCTCGGAAACACCGAGGCGAAGGCCTTTGTGCAGAAGGTAGTGGGTGATCAGCTGGGGGACTGGCTCGAGCGGAACCCTGGCCCGGCCAAGGACATTATCCGGAAGGCGATTCAGGCGGCCACCGCTCGACTCGCCGCGCGAAAGGCTCGCGAGACCGCACGACGCAAGAGCGTGCTGGAGTCCGGGGGCATGCCCGGCAAGCTTTCCGATTGCACCAGCAAGGATCCCACGATCTCCGAGATCTTCATCGTGGAGGGCGACTCCGCAGGTGGTTCCGCGAAAACCGGCCGTAATCCTCACACCCAGGCGATCCTGCCGCTGCGCGGAAAGATCCTGAACGTTGAGAAGGCTCGTCTCGATCGTGCGCTCAACAACGCCGAAGTGCAGGCAATGATCACGGCATTTGGTGCCGGCATCGGCGAAGAGTTCGATCCCGAAAAAGTTCGGTACCACAAGATCGTGCTCATGGCCGATGCTGACGTTGATGGACAGCACATCACGACGCTGCTCCTCACGCTGCTCTTCCGCTACATGCGTCCGCTCATTGATCTTGGCTACGTGTACCTCGCTCAGCCACCGCTGTACCGGATCAAGTGGACAAACGCCGATCACGAGTACGTGTACAGCGATGATGAGCGCGACGAACGACTCGCAGCAGGCGCCGAGAACGGTCGACGCCTCATGAAGGAGAGTGGCGTGCAGCGCTATAAGGGCCTGGGCGAGATGAACCACGAAGAGCTGTGGGACACCACGATGAACCCCGAGACCCGCACACTGCTGCAGGTCACCATGGAAGACGCGGCCGCTGCTGACGAGATCTTTGCCACCCTGATGGGGGAAGACGTCGAAGCACGCCGCTCGTTTATCCAGCAGAACGCGAAGGATGTGCGATTCCTTGACATCTGAGAATCAGACCCCGGAGACCGATCCCGTGACCGACGAGACCCAGCCGGAAGAGCACGCCGTTCACGGACGGATCGATCAGGTCGATCTGCAGCTCGAGATGCAGCGCTCGTACCTCGACTACGCCATGAGCGTGATCGTGGGCCGTGCGCTGCCCGATGTGCGTGACGGCCTCAAGCCCGTGCACCGCCGCGTCATCTACACGATGTACGACGGGGGATACCGCCCGGACAAGGCGTTCTCGAAGTGCACGCGTGTCATCGGAGACGTGATGGGCCAGTTCCATCCGCATGGCGACAGCGCGGTCTACGACTCGTTGGTGCGCCTCGTGCAGCCGTGGTCGCTTCGATACCCGCTTGCATTGGGACAGGGAAACTTCGGCTCACCCGGCAACGACGGTGCCGCAGCTCACCGATACACCGAGACCAAGATGTCCCCGCTCGCCATGGAGATGGTGCGCGATATCGACGAGGACACCGTCAATTTCCAGGACAACTACGATGGGCGAACGCAGGAACCGACGGTTCTCACGAGCCGTTTCCCAAACTTGCTTGTCAACGGCTCCGTGGGTATTGCAGTGGGCATGGCCACGAACATCCCTCCCCACAACCTTCGTGAGGTTTCTGAGGGAGCGATCTGGCACCTTGAGCACCCCGACGCAACGCGAGAGGAGTTGCTTGAAGCGCTCATGGAGCGCGTGCACGGACCAGACTTCCCGACCGGGGCACAGATCCTGGGTACGAAGGGTATTCGCGAGGCCTACCGGACCGGCCGCGGCTCGATCACAATGCGAGCAGTGGTCAACATTGAGGAAATCCAGGGCCGTACCTGCCTCGTGGTGACGGAGCTCCCGTACCAGGTGAACCCGGACAACCTCGCGGTCAAGATCGCCGACCTCGTCAAGGAAAACAAGGTGCAGGGCATCGCGGATATCCGCGATGAGACGAGTGGTCGTACGGGTCAGCGTCTGGTGATCGTGCTCAAGCGCGATGCCATTCCGAAGGTTGTGTTGAACAACCTCTACAAGCACACGCAGCTGCAGGAAAACTTCGGCGCGAACATGCTCGCGATTGTCGATGGTGTGCCGCGCACGCTGTCGCTTGACGGGTTCATCACCGCCTGGGCAAAGCACCAGGTTGAGGTTATTGTTCGCCGCACGGAGTACCGCCTGCGGAAGGCCGAAGCCGAGGCACACATCCAGCGCGGCTACCTGAAAGCGCTCGACGCGCTCGACGAGGTCATCGCGCTGATCCGGCGTTCGCCGACCGTGGAGGAAGCACGCGAAGGGCTCATGCAGCTCCTCGATGTCGACCAGATCCAGGCCGACGCGATCCTCGGACTGCAGCTTCGCCGCCTCGCGGCAATGGAACGGCAGAAGATCCTGGACCTCGCTGCGAAGCTCGAGGCCCAGATTGCGGAGTACCAGGGGATCCTGGCATCGCCGACTGAGCAGCGCAGCATCATTGTCACGGAGCTCAGTGAGCTCGTTGACAAGTTCGGCGATGAGCGGCGCTCGACGATCCTGCACGGGTTTGATGGCGACATGTCGATGGAAGACCTCATCCCCGAAGAGGAGATGGTGGTGACGGTCACCCGCGGTGGCTACGTGAAGCGTACGCGGATCGACAACTACCGCTCGCAGCACCGCGGCGGCAAGGGTGTCAAGGGTGCGCAGCTGCGCGCAGACGACATTGTCGAGCACTTCTTCGTGACGACCACCCACCACTGGCTGCTGTTCTTCACGAACACGGGGCGGGTGTACCGCGCGAAGACGTACGAAATTCCTGAGGGCGGGCGCGACGCAAAGGGCCAGCACCTGGCGAACCTGCTCGCCCTGGCTCCCGATGAGACCGTCACGCAGATTCTCGATGTGCGTGACTTCGAGAGTGGTTACCTCCTTCTTGCAACCCGTGACGGGCTCGTCAAGAAGACTGCGCTCGGGGAGTACGACACGAATCGTACGGGCGGCATCATCGCGATCAAGCTTCGCGACGGCGATGAACTTGTTTCTGCGCTGATCGCTGAGGCGGATGATGATGTGCTGCTGGTCTCACGACACGGCATGTCCGTTCGATTTACTGCCTCTGATCAGGCTCTTCGTCCCATGGGTCGCTCCACGAGCGGCGTTCGCGGCATGAACTTCCGCGATGATGACGCGCTGCTCTCTGCCTCCCGCGTGAGCGACGAGGGCGGGTTCGTGTTCGTCGTGACTGAGGGCGGCTACGCGAAGCGCACCGCCGCGAACGAGTACCGCGTGCAGCAGCGCGGCGGCTTCGGCATCAAGGTTGCAAAGCTTGATGAGAACCGTGGCGATCTCGTGGGTGCGCTGATCGTGGACGAGGCGGACGAGGTCTTGGTCGTGCTTGCAAGCGGCAAGGTCGTGCGGTCGAACGTGTCCGAGGTTCCCGCAAAGGGTCGGAACACAATGGGCGTCGTGTTTGCACGATTCCCAGAGGCGGACCGTATTATTGGCATCGCGCGAAATTCGGAACGCGGGCTCGACGACGCTGAGTCCGAAGCACCGGGCGCCGAGACCGCGGAAAACGAGGAAGACCTGAATGAGTAATACTGTTGCCGACAAGCTGGCCAAGAAGACCCGCAAGAAGGCTCCTGCAAAGCAGGTCCGACTGAAGCTCGTCTACGTCGACTTCTGGTCTGCGGTGAAGTTCTCCTTCCTGGTGTCCATCTGCTTCGCCATCGTGGGCATCGTCGCGACGATACTCGTGTACACGGTCCTGCTGCAGACGGGTGTGTTCAGCCAGGTTGATTCGCTCTTCATGGACATCGTGGGTGAGGACAAGAGCCTCATGAAGATCATTGGGTTCCCGCAGGTGCTGGGGCTCTCGGTGGTTGTCGGGATTCTGAACGTGATCGTCGGCACCGCGCTTGGCGCGATCGCCTCGCTGGTCTACAACCTGCTGGTGCGCGTACTGGGTGGTTTCCAGCTCGGTTTCACGAGCAACTAAACGCGCTTCAGAAGCAGAAACGGGGCACCGGCCCACCGAGGATAAGACTCGGTTGGGGGACCGGTGCCCTTCCCGTTTCCCGGGTGTGTCGCCCGGGGGACCGGGGCCCAAATGCCGCGAAATTCCGCGCAACGCGCCCGAAATGCGAACTGGATTTCAACTTTCGTTTCTCTTCCGGTAAAGTTATTTTCTGGTCGAGGGGCTATAGCTCAGGTGGTTAGAGCGCTTCACTGATAATGAAGAGGTCCCAGGTTCAAGTCCTGGTAGCCCCACCGATTTGCATGATAATGTTGATCGAAACGGGTCCTTAACTCAGTTGGTAGAGTGCCTGCTTTGCAAGCAGGATGTCGGGAGTTCGATTCTCCCAGGATCCACGGCCAGAAATCACCCCCGGGCAATGCCCGGGGGTGATTTGCGTTTCCGGGGTCTCCGAACCACGGACCCGGGTAGGGAAACCCCGAACCGAGCTGTCTGGTCGGCCGGGTGGGCAGACGCCGCCCGAGGGGCCAAACTGAGAAGCATGAGCAGTTCTTCGGCCCCAGCGGCCCACACCGCGGCAGGTGCACAAGCAGCAAGCGCACAGCCCGCCACGCCCGCATCGGCATCACGTCCTCCGTTGCGCCTCGCCCTCACGATTCTCCACCTCGCCGCGCTCGGCATCGGGGGGTGGATCGTCTTCACGATCCTGCTGGGGCTTGCCAGTGTGGGCGTTGCGACCGCGATCGTCTTGGGCATCGGCCTCGTAATGCTCGTCGCCCTGGTCTACGCAATGTACGGCGTTGGTTGGTTCGAGATCGAGCGAGTGGCAGGGTTGTACGCACTCGATGTCCCAGCACTTCGCCCCGTCTCGGCACGGGGTCCCGGCTTTGGTGGGTACCTGCGCGGGCTGTGGGCGCAGTTCTGCGACGGCCGAATGTGGCAGGCGCTCGGCAGCTTCATGAGCGCGACAGTGCTCGGTACCGTGGCGCTCGTGCTCGCGCAGAGCACCATTTGGGCCGGGATCAACGCTGCCTCGGGGCTCTTCGGGGGAATCGGCGCCCCGGATCCCGCGCTGGGCACACTGTTCGGGCTCTTCGACGAGCAGACGTCGCCCTTCTGGGCACTGCTGGTGGTGCTCTTTGGCGCTGCGGGAATCATCGGGCTTGCGCTGCTGCACCGTGCCATCACGGTGGCGATTATTCGTTCCGGCGCGCGCACCCAGCAGCTCACCTCAGATGCGCAGACCTCGGCCAGACAGCGGGCGGGCGCAGTGCGCGCCGCAGAGGTGGAGCGGACACGCATTGAGCGGGATCTGCACGACGGCGTTCAGCCGCGACTCGTGTCGGTCGGCATGACGCTCGGGCTCGCTCAGCAGCAGATCGATGCGAACCCGGATGAGGCAAAGGCGCTCATCGCAGAGGCGCACACCTCGACGAAGGCGGCAATCACAGAACTACGGCAACTGGCACGCGGCATCCACGCCTCCGTGCTCGACGATCGTGGGCTCGACGCGGCACTCTCCGCGCTCGCCGGCCGATCGCACATCCCCGTGCTGCTCGACGTGCGTCTGGACGGGCGCTGCACGAAGGAGGCCGAGACCGCCGTCTACTTCGTGATCGCCGAATCGCTCACGAACGCGGCGAAGCACTCGCGGGCGAGCGAGTGCCGCGTGACGGTGCGCCTGCGCGACGGCGGCACGCTTTGGGCTCGAGTCGAGGACAACGGCATTGGCGGCGCACGCGTGCTGCCCGGCGGGGGACTCGACGGGATCTCGAACCGCGTGGTCGCGGCCGGCGGCACCATTCGACTCGACAGCCCGCAGGGCGGGCCCACGGCACTGGAGGTGAGCGTCCCATGCGCATCCTGATCTGCGAAGACTCCGTTCTGCTGCGCGAGGGGCTCGTGCGATTGCTCGAGCACTCCGGACACACTGTCGTCGCGGCACACCCCACCACGGAGGGGGTCCCCGAAGCGGTGCGCACCGAGGATCCCGAGCTCTGCATCCTCGATGTGCGGTTGCCCCCGACCTTCACCGACGAGGGGATCCGGCTGGCGCGCGCGCTCCGCGCGGAGCACCCCCAGCTCCCAGTGCTCGTGCTCTCGCAGTACGTCGAGGAGCGCTACGCGAGCGAACTCATTGCTGCGCAGGGCGGTGCCTTCGGGTACCTCCTGAAAGACCGCGTGGCCGATGTGGCTGAGTTCATCGACGCGGTCGATCGAATCGCGCACGGGGCGACGGTGCTCGACCCGGAAGTGGTCGCGCAGCTGCTCACGCGGCGAGGACGAGATGACCGCATGAGCGCGCTCACTGACCGCGAGCGCACGGTGCTCGCCGCCCTCGCCGAAGGACGCTCGAATCAGGCCATTGCGGCGCTGCTCTTCCTTTCGGAGGCAAGCGTCGAGAAACACATCACCGCAATCTTCCAGAAGCTCGGCCTCGAGCCGGACGAGTTCGGCAACCGCCGAGTGCTCGCCGCGATTGCGCACCTTGAAAGCACGGGCGCGGTGCCACCGCAGCCCAACACACCGCCCCAGACGGGAGCCACCCGATGACCACCATGCCGAACCCTCAGCCCACGCAGCCCGGAGCCGCACCGTACACCGCTCCGGCGGGTGATCTCCCGCCTCAGGGCCCCAGGGGGCCTCGTCGCCGCGGCACGGGCCCTGTAGCGATCGTCACGGCCGTGCTCGGCGGCGCGGCGCTTCTCGCCGTCGGCGCCTCAGCGGCGTCCGCGGTCGTGTGGAACCGTGGAAGCGATCAGCAGGGCGCTACAGCGGCCTCTGCGCGCGGGATCACCGAGCTTGAGCTGCACATCGGTGCCGCGGACTTTACGCTCGCCTACGGCGACGTTGTGGACGCGGAGCTCACTGTCCGCGGGGCGCAGGCTGACCGCGTGAAGCTGCGTCGCGATGGGGGAGCCCTCGTGCTCGACACCCCAGACCGTGTCGGAGCGGGCAGCTGCTGGTTTGGCTTCTGCCCGCCGGAACGCCGTATCGGCTCGAGCTCGATTACCCTCACATTGCCCGAGGCGTACCGCACCCAGCCTCTCGATGCCGATATTCAGCTCGCGGCAGGCCAGGTCACCGCGGAGGGCAGTTTCGGCGACGTGGAGGTCGAGATCGGGGCGGGCCGCGCGGAGCTCAACGGTGCTGCGCGCTCACTCGACGTGACCGTCGGCGTTGGCGAGTTCGTGGGCGAACTGAGCGGCGTGCGCACCGCGGACTTCGAGGTGTCGATGGGGGATGCTGACGCGACGCTCCGCGGGGCCGCACCCGATGCCGTGAACGTCGAAACCAGCCTTGGATCCGTGACGTTGACACTGCCGGACGCCGAGTACCACGTGGACACGACGGTGACACTGGGCGACATCACCAATCGCCTGCGCACCTCGCCAACCTCGCCGCACACAATTACGGCGAACATCTCGGCTGGCGACCTCACACTGCGGAGCGCGTCCTAGACTACGAGCATGACGGAATGGCGCGGGGATGTGCTCGGTGCAGGGTTTTCTTGCACCGAGCTCGATCTCGGTGCGGACGAAGAAGGTCCGCTCTGCGCAACGCTCGTGCGGTGCCTGCCTGAGCCACTGAGTCTCTGGGAACGGATTCGCGGGCACGCGCCCCAGCTCGACGGCGTGGACGTGCTCTACGTCCACGGTTGGTCGGACTACTTCTTCCAGACCGAGCTGGCACACTTCTGGACGAGCCGCGGCGCCCGCTTCTACGCGCTCGACCTGCGCAAGTATGGGCGAAGCCTCCGCCCCGGGCAGACGCCGGGCTACATCGAACATCTCGAAGACTACGACGCCGAGATCGACCAGGCGGTTGCGTGCATCGCTGAGGAGGGCCCCGAGCGCGAGCTCGTGCTCCTCGGCCACTCCACGGGCGGCTTGGTTCTGAGCCTCTGGGCCGCGCGTCACCCCGGCGCAGCGGCGGCGCTTGTGTTGAACAGCCCCTGGCTCGAGTTTCAGCTGGCCACCGCGGGGCGGCAAGCGATCGCGCCCCTTGTCAGCCTGAGTGCCCGGATGACGCCGAAAGAGATGGCGCCACAGATCGATGCCGGGTACTACATGCGTGCGCAGCGGGAGGTTGGGCCGGCGGACGAACTTGCTCACCTCAATCTCGAGTGGCGGCCCGAACGTAGCCACACAATGTCGGCGGGATGGCTGCGAGCAATCCTCGCGGGCCATGAGCGCGTGAGCAAGGGCTTGGGGATCCCGATCCCGATCCAGGTACTGCTTTCTGAACGCTCGATCGCGCCACTTCGGTGGAGCGAGGATCTCACGCGTGCGGACACAGTGCTCGATGTCGAGGCGGTGGCGCGTGCCGCGCTCCGGCTCGGGCCCAGTGTGACCGTTGATCGTGTGAGTGGTGGATTGCACGACCTATTTCTCTCAGCTCCGGCCCCACGCGCCGACGCGTATGACCGGCTCGAGCGGTGGCTGGTGGGGTGGCGAGCACAGACCGTCGCCATCGCCCGCGCTGCGGAGCGCCACCGGGGCGCTCACGGCGCGACAGGCTAGGCTCGGTGCCATGGATCTTCGAGTGGCCGCCTACGCGGTGGTAGAGCGGCGCGGGAAGATTCTGCTCACCCACTGGCGACGTGGCCATCTCCACGGGTGGACGCTGCCGGGCGGCGGGTTGGAAGCCGGCGAGGATCCGCGCGACGCGGTGGTGCGTGAGGTGCTCGAGGAGACCGGGCTTGAAGCGAAGGTCGGGAAGCTGCTCGGTGTGGACTCGCGCGTGATGGTGCGTGAAGAGGTGCCCGAGGGGACCGATCCCGAATTGCACACCATTCGCATCGTCTACCGAGCGACGGTGAAAGACGGGCCGCTGCAGCACGAGGTGGATGGATCCTCCGACGAGGCGCGGTGGGTGCCCATCCGTGAACTCGGGAAGCTGCGCACGCTCTCGCTCGTGCAGACAGCGCTGCGGATGGCCGGAATCGGGCGACGACCCACGAACGGGTCAGGGAAAGGCCAGGCGAAGTCCGGGGCCAAGCAGGCGAAGGCTGCGCCGGCGAAGACTGGGCAAGCCCGTTCCGGGCAGGGGAAGGCCGCTGCAGGGAAGACGAGTCCGAGCAAAGCGGGTCAGAGCCGCTCGGCCCCGAGCAAGTCTGGTCAGCGCAAGTCTGGCGGGAAGCCGCCGCAGAATCGCGGGGGCCGCGGTCGCGGAGGGCAGAGCGGTCAGCAGAGCCCGGCCGATACTGCCCCCAGCGCACCGGCTGAATAGCGACCGCAAACGCGAAAGGTGCCGGATCGGCGAACCGATCGCGACACCTCTCATCGTGCGCTCCGTGTGGAACGTGGGCTCAGCGAGCTGAATCGTGCTCGGGAGCCACCCACAGCTCATCGTCCGTGCGGAACGCCTGCCACAGTGCGTACCCCACGCCGGCCGCGGCGGCAACGCCCAGGCCGAGTGCGACGAAGCCGCCCACGCGGCGCTTCTTCTTCTGCGGCGCGAGGTAACCAGCGCGCTCGCCGAAGCCGCGCACCTGGGCAGCAGCCTCGCCGCTGTCGAGCTCGTCGAGCGTGCGAATGGTGCGCGCAAGAGCATTCGCCACGAGCGGGGTCGTGACGCGGCGCACGCTGTCGGCTGCGCGGCGGGCCGAAGCAACACCGCGGTCAACCGTCGGGCGGGCGGCGTCGATCGCGCCTTCGATCCGCGGTGCGAGGTGCTCGTCACTGAGCAGCTTGGCCTGCTGGCCGGCCTGGGAGAGTACATCTCCGGCGTGGCTCAGTACGACGCGCTGCTGATCGAGCAGCTCCTGCGCGTCACCCCGCAGGCTGCGCAGTTCGCGGCGGCGCTTGCGTGAGAGTTTCATTACGGTCCTCCTAGCTTGGCGAGGCGGGAAGCAAGGGTGCTCGCTGTCTCCACGCTACACCGATCTTCCCGTCAAACGCGGCCCCGGCGCAGGAGTGCCTGGGATTCTCAGCTGTGCCTCACAGGAACCCCGGTGCGCGCTCAGTTCCTGGCGGGAGGCCCGCCTACACTAGTGCTTATGACCATTCACACTGCGGTAGCGACCATTCACACGAACCACGGCGACATCGTCGTCAACCTCTTTGGCGATCACGCCCCGAAGACGGTGAAGAACTTCGTCGACCTGTCGGAGAAGGGCTTCTACGACGGCGTCATCTTCCACCGCATCATCCGCGACTTCATGATTCAGGGCGGCGACCCCACGGGCACCGGCACCGGCGGCCCCGGCTACAACTTCGACGACGAGATCCACCCCGAGCTCGTGTTCGACCGGAAGTACCAGCTTGCAATGGCGAACGCCGGCAAGCGCCCCGACATGACCGGCCGCCTCTCGGGCACCAACGGCTCGCAGTTCTTCATCACCACCACGGCACCCGAGTGGCTGACCGGAAAGCACACCATCTTCGGTGAGGTTGCGGACGAGGCGTCGCAGGCCGTGGTCGAGGCGATCTCGGGTGTACAGACCGGCGCAATGGATCGCCCCGTCGAGGACGTCGTGATCTCCGGCGTCGACATCGTCGCGGCCTAAGGCACGAAGTGGCGAGCAACGGATCGGGGCCCGCGTACGGCGAGCGCGTCCAATACGGGCCTGAAGACGTCTGCTATCGCCACCCGCGCGTGCACAGCTTCACGCTGTGCCAGCGCTGCGGCCGCACCATCTGCCCGGACTGTCAGGTGGTGTCGGCCGTGGGCGTGCTGTGCCCGGAATGCGTGAAGCAGACTCAGCCGAGCACCGCGAAGCGGGCGGCGCGCGCGTCACGCGTCACGGGACGGCGGATTTTGGGGTCTGACACCCCGGTGACCTACGGCATCATGATCGCGTGCGCCGTGGTGTTCGTGCTGCAGCTCATCAGCCACTACTTCGGTGCTGACGAGGTGACGCGTACCCTCTGGTACGCGCCCCTGTACTCGCTGCCCGACGCGGTGCTGCCGACGGGAATGGGCTTTGAGCCCTGGCGCATGTTCACGGCGATGTTTACGCACTCGACCGGGTTCCTGTTCCACATCCTGTTCAACATGTATGCGCTCTGGTTGTTCGGCCGAAACCTCGAGCAGACCATTGGGCGCGGGGCGTACCTGACGCTCTACCTGTTCGCGGGGGTCGGTGGCTCGCTGGGCGTGATGTTCTGGGCGTACCTGTCGCCCGAGACCATCAACATCCCTACGGTGGGAGCGTCCGGCGCGATTTTTGGCGTGCTCTCGGCGACGCTCGTCGCGTTCCGCGCGGCACGCGTCAACGTGACCTCGCTCGCCGTTCTGCTCGCGATCAACTTCGGCATCGGGCTCATCCCCGGCGCTGCGATCTCGTGGCAGGCCCATCTCGGCGGCATGATTGTCGGCGCGGCCACGATGGGTGTCCTGCTCGCAACGCGCGGCCCGCGCCGCCGTCAGGCTCGGATCTGGGGCCTGGTGGGCCTCGGCGTCGTGCTCGCGGCACTGTCGTGCGCCTACCTCGTGGTGATGCCCGCAATCTTCTAAAGCGTCGAACGCGGAGAAGAGACACTTCAGGCCCGGATCCCCAGCGAGGGATTCGGGCCTGAAGTGTTTCAGTCAGTGCATCGAAGGGAAGTTATCCACAGATTCCTCCCCAGTTGGGGACGAATTACACCGGTGTGATTAATGACAAGAAATGTGTCATTCGATCAGTGGGATCGGGTTACTTCCACCACGGCGTCATGAGGAAGCCGACGAGCACGAGCCCGAAGCCGACGAAGATGTTTCCCTGTCCGAGCGCGGGGATGGGCAGCTGCAGGCTGCCGCTCGTGATGTAGAACAGCACGATCCACACGAGCCCGAGCAGCATGAAGCCGAACATCACGGGCTTGAACCACACCGGGTTCGGAGCGTCCTTGCGTGCGGAAGCGCGCTCCGCACGTTCGCGGTCGAGCTCGCCCGACGCGCGCTTGCTTACATTTTTGCCAGCTGCTGCCATACGTCCGATTCTATCCCGATCCCGTGTGTGTCTCAGGTGTGCAATCTAGAATGTTCTTCATGACGGAGACCCGACGCGTGCGCGGCCGACGCCGCAGGGCACGGCTCAGCCCCCTCACGGTGATCGGCGAGTTGTTGCTGGTTGCCGGCCTGGGCGTGCTCGGGTACATCGTGTGGCAGCCGTGGCACACGGGCGTGACGGTCACCGCGAAGCAAGAGCAGCTCTCCGCCGCCGACTCTGAGAAGTGGCGCACCGAGGCGAGGCCGCTGCAAACGGAGGGCGTGCCCGTCCCGGCAAAACCCGAGGCGGCGGAAGTGTTCGCCGTGCTGCACGCACCGGCATTCGGTACCAGCTACGCGAACCGAATTGGTGAGACCACCGATTGGTGGACCGTGCTGAACCTCGATGAAAAGGGAATCGGGCACTACGAGACCACGCAGCTGCCAGGCGAACCGGGCAACTTTGCGCTCGCCGGCCATCGCTCGGGGCCGCTCATCAACTCCTTCCGCGAGGTGATGAACCTGCGCGTGGGTGATCCGCTCTTCATCGAGACCGCCGACGGCTGGTACACCTACCGCTTCCGCGACATCGAGTACGTGCTGCCGAACGAGACTGACGTGCTGCGTCCTTTCCCGCGTCTCGAGGGTGTGCCCGGAACCGACCAGATCATGACACTGACGACCTGCCACCCGAAGTGGGCGGGCAGCGACGAGCGCGCGATCGCCTACTCCGTGTTTGAGGGCTTCCAGGCGCACGCTGACGGCCCACCGGCCGAGCTCCTCGAACTCAACCCCGCACTGAAGGGAGCCGCGAGCTGATGTTCTCCATTCTGTGGCGATTCTTCCCGGGCCCCGCGTGGCTGCGCGTCATCGTGCTGCTGCTCGCGCTTGCGGCCCTGGTCTACGCGCTCATCACCTATGTGTACCCCTGGGTAGCTTTGCAGCTCCCCGAACAGGAAGTGACGGTTGGCACATGACGAACATCCTGGTGATCGACAACTACGACAGCTTCGTATACACGCTGAACGGCTACCTGCAACAACTGGGTGCCACCACTCGCGTGGTGCGGAACGACGATCTGACGCCGGGCGAGCTCGAGCAGCTCGTTACCGAGTACGACGGCGTGCTGATCTCCCCGGGGCCAGGGACACCGGCTGAGGCGGGTGTCTCGATCGCGATGGTGGGCATCGCGCTGCGGACGGGCATTCCCCTCCTCGGCGTCTGCCTCGGCCACCAGGCGATCGCTGAGGCGCTGGGCGCCACCGTCACACACGCTGAGGAGCTCATGCACGGCAAGGTGTCGCGCGTGCGACACAGCGATGATCACTTCTTCGCAGGGGTGCCGGAAGAGTTCGACGCGACGCGGTACCACTCGCTCGCTGTGGTGCGCGACACGATGCCCGAGGCGTTGACCATCACCGCGGAGACGGCCGGCGGCGTGATCATGGCGCTCCGCCACCGCGAGCTGCCGATCTACGGGGTCCAGTACCACCCGGAGTCGGTGCTCACCGAGGGGGGCTACCAGCAGCTCGGCAACTGGCTCGCGGTAGCCGGACTGAGCAACGCCGCGGAGATCGCGCGCTCGCTGTCCCCGCTCATGCGCTGACGACAGCCTTCACGCGCAGCGCCCCGGGCCTGCTGCGCGAGAACGCCCGAGAATACAGCTGAGGCCGGACACCACTGGAGTGGTGTCCGGCCTCAGCTGTATTTGGTGCGTGGCTAGCCCGTGCAGTACTTCAGCTCAAGCGCCGAGCCCTGCGGCTGCTGCCCCGCGAGCGACTGCTCGAAGATCGGATAGCCGGGCTGCGTGGGGCAGCTGTTGATGGGCGTCTGCGTGACGCTCAGGCCCAAGCCGTCGATCTGCGAATTCGCAACATCGAGCGGCTGGCCCTGGACCTCGGGTACGAGGACTTTTCCGCTTGCCACCTTGAGATCGACGCTCTTGCCTGACTCGATCTTCGAGCCGGGCTCAGGTGAGACGCCGAGCACACGATTCTCAGCCTCGACCGGATCATCGACCGAGGTGACGACGCCCACCGTGAGACCGAGGTCCGTGATGGCCTTCTTATACTCGTCCAGGGACATGCGCGAGAACTCGGGCACCTCCGCGTCCTCGGGGCCGGTCGAGATGTGCAGCGTGACGGTCTCGCCCTTGGCGACCATAGTGCCGGGCTCGGGATCGCTTGAGATGACGTTGCCCGCAGCGATCTCATCGTCCGTCTGCTCGACGGTCGAGGCGATGAGATCCTCGCTCTCGAGCAGCTTGATCGCCTCGCCGCGCTCCATGTCGACGAGCGCCGGAATCTCACGTGACGCATCGGGCAGGAACTGCTTCGGAGCGAGCGTGACAAGCCAGAACACCACCGCGACAATGACGGCGCCCACCGTGAGGATCGCGGCCCACGTCCACATGACGGGAGGCCGGCTCTGGGTGCGGGCGGAACCCCCGCCCTCGGCGAGCTGGCGGAGCGCAAGATCGGACTCCGAGACTTCCTCGCCGCCAGAGAAGAGCACCGCATCCTGCTGCTGGAGATCGAGCTTCGGCATCGTCCCGTCGGCCGCGAGGCGGAGCGCCTCGCGGAACTCGGACGCCGACTGGAAGCGCTTGGCGCGATCCTTCGCGAGCCCAAAGAGCACCACGCGGTCGAGCGCGGGCGTGATCTCGGGGTCCTGCTCACTCGGGGGCTTCGGCCGCTCGCTGACGTGCTGGTACGCGACCGCCACGGCGCTGTCGCCGCGGAACGGTACGTCGCCCGTGAGAAGTTCGTAGAGCAGCACCGCGGTGGAGTACAGGTCGGTGCGGGCATCAATGGCCTCGCCCTTCGCCTGCTCTGGTGAGAAGTATGCCGCCGTGCCGAGGATCGCGGTCGTCTGCTGCAGCGTCGACGAGGTCTCCGACACCGCGCGCGCGATACCGAAGTCCATCACCTTCACCTGACCACTCTTCGTGATCATGATGTTGGCGGGCTTGATGTCGCGGTGCACAATGCCGGCGCGGTGCGAGTACTCAAGTGCGGTGAGCACGGAGTCGACGATGCGGCACGCCTCTGCCTGCGAGAGCTTGTGCTCGGCCGCGAGCTGGCGTAGGTTCGTGCCCTCGACGTACTCCATCACGATGAAGGGCAGGCGCTTCGCGCCGTCAGCTGTTTGAATCAGGTCGTCGCCCGCATCAAACACACGCACCACGGTGGGGTGTGCCATGCGTGAGGCGGACTGGGCCTCCTGGCGGAAACGGGCGCGAAACTGGTCGTCGCTCGACAGCTCGGCCTTCATCACTTTGATGGCAACCTGGCGGCCCAGCTTCGTGTCGGTCCCTCGGTACACCGTGGCCATGCCACCCTGTCCGACGAACTCCCCGATTGCGTAGCGCCCGGCGAGGATGCGCTGCTCGCCGTTCTCTGCCGTATCGGGCATGGTCACCTCTTCCGTGCTCATGGGAATGCCTCCAAGTTTATCGGGAAGCGGGCCCCGTTCCCGGAGCCCGCGCGCGGGTTACTCGCCCGAATCCCCGCCATCGGGATCAGGGCTCGTGGTCGGCGGCGTGGTTGGCGGCGTCGTCGGCTTCGGCGGGGCCTTCACCGTGATGGTCACCGGGTCCGACTTCGCCGACTCGCGCGTCACCGACGAACCGTCGCCGCAGGTCACTGAGTACGTCACCGAGATCTGGCCATCGTTCGCGCCCGCTTCGGGCGTGTTCGCCGTGATCGTGACGTTCGTCGACTGTGTCGAGCCCGGACCCGAGCCGTCACCGGAGATTTGCACGTTGTACGCCTGGAGGGTAAGGCCGGTGGGGCAGCTTGCTACCCCCCAGCTCACGTTGCTCACTGCGCCGGCGTCGACGGTCGCGGGGCTCGCGGTGGGAGCGCTCGGGGCGTTCACCTCACCGAAGGCGACGTTGAACGTCAGCGTGATCGCCTGATCGAACGGCACCTTGTCACCAACGGGGTTCACGTCGGTCACATTGTTCACCTGATTGTCGGGTGCCTGGTTGCCGGGTGCCGTGCGCACGTTCGTGAAGCCCTGGCCCTCGAGGAAGGCCTTCGCCTCGTCCACCTTCATACCGAGGAGCTGGCCCTCATCGACCACACCGGTGGTCTCGGGCGCCGGCGTCGTGGGCTTTTTCGAGGTAGTGGTCTTCGACGTGCTGGGCGACGTCGGCTTCTTCTCGGCACTGTTGCCGCTGATCAGCGCGTAAACGGTACCGCCACCGATCAGGAGCAGCAGCGCGAGCAGGGTGATGAGTGGCCACGTCCAGGGGCTCTTCTTCTTTTTCTTCAGGTCGCCTTCCGCGGCCTCCAGCTCTTCGCCGTCGGCGCCGAGGGCGGCGGTCGTGGCAGTCTGGCCGGGCAGCGCGGTGGTGCGCGGCAGCGCCGTGGTCGCCGCATCCATCACCGTGGTCTGTCCTTCGAGCACGGTCGTTGCGGGCGCGGTCTCGCCGAGCACCTGCGGCACGTAGCTCGCCGCCAGGCGCACATCACCGCGGTGCAGCGCGGTCGCGGCCTGAGCGAGCTTCGCAGCGGTCTCCGGGCGTCCGGCTGCATCCTTTGCGAGGCACGCATACACAAGGTTGCGCACGGGCTCCGGCACATCCGCGGGAAGATCCGGCGGGGTGTCGTTGATCTGCGCCATCGCGATGGCCACCTGCGACTCGCCCGTGAAGGGGCGCTTGCCCGCCAAGCACTCGTAGGCAACAACGCCCAGCGAGTAGATGTCGGTCGCTGGGGTCGCGGTGTGGCCACTGGCCTGTTCGGGCGCGAGGTACTGCACCGTGCCCATCACCTGACCGGTCGCCGTGAGCGGCACCTGGTCGGCAATGCGCGCGATCCCGAAGTCGGTGATCTTGACGCGTCCCTCGGGCGTGATCAGCAGGTTGCCGGGCTTGATGTCGCGGTGCACGAGGCCGGCGTCGTGTGCGGCCTGCAGCGACGTCGCGGTCTGCGCGACAATGCCGAGCACGCGGTTGGCCGGCAGGCGACCCTCGCGGTCGATGATCGCGGAGAGCGGTTCGCCGGGCACGAGCTCCATGACAATGTACGCGGAGCCCTGCTCCTCGCCATAGTCAAAGACGTTCGCGATGCCCTCATGGTTCACGAGGGCAGCGTGACGCGCCTCGGCGCGGAACCGCTCGAGGAACCCGGGGTCCCCCATGTACTCGTCCTTGAGGATCTTGATCGCCACGGTGCGCCCGATGATGCTGTCGGTGGCGTTCCAGACCTCGCCCATGCCGCCGACGGCGATCCGCGAGCTCAGCTCGTAGCGTCCGCCGAATGTGATCCCTGCAGCTGGTCTCATTCGCTCAACACCGCTTCCATTACTCGTTTTCCGACGGCTGTCGGGAGGTCGTACGAGCCCCCCTCGTAACCGTATGCTTCTCCGCCGCCGTCCTCCACCACGACTGCGACGGCAACCTTTGGATCGTCCACCGGAGCGAATCCCGTGTACCACAGCGTAAAGGGAAGTGCATTCCCCTCGGCGGTGGTGCCGTTCTCCGCGGTGCCCGTCTTGCCGGCCACGCGCACTCCAGGGATTCCTGACTGGCGCGCAAGCCCCTCCTGTGCGGAGACGCCCTTCTCCATCATCCCAGCAACCGCGCTCGCCGTCTTCTCCGAAATCGGCTTGGCGAATTCTTCGGGCGTAACCTGGGTCGACACACGCAGATCAGGGGTGATGACCTGATCAACGAGGGTCGGCTTCATGACCGTGCCGCCGTTGGCGATGCCGGCCGACACCATGGCCATCTGCAGCGGCGTGGCGCGCACGTCGAGCTGCCCGATCGAGGAGAGCGCGGTCTGCGCCTTGTCCTCGGGCGTCGGCGAAACGCTCGGCGTAACTGTGAGCGGCACACTGAGTTCCTGCTCGAAGCCAAAGGCGCGCGCCATCTCGGGCACAGTGTCCGGGTCCATCTTCATCGCGAGCTCGGCGATGGGAATGTTGCACGACATCACGATCGCCTGCTCGAGCGTGGCCTTGTCGCCTGTGCCGCACGTGGTGCGCGACGCATTCTGCATCACGTTGCTTGTCTGCGGCAGCGGCAGCTCGGCCGGGTTCGCAAACTGCGAGCTCGGCGTCGCCTCACCATTCTCAATCGCGGCGGCCGCGACGAGCAGCTTGTACACGGACCCGGGATGGTAGAGATCGCCCGCAATGGCGCGGTTCTGCAGCGGCTGGCCCGGATCCTTATCGAGCTGCGAATAGTTCGCAATAATCTCGGCATCGCTGTTTGACGACAGCAGATTGGGATCGAAACTCGGCGTCGAGACGAGCGCCAGAATTCGGCCGGTCTTCGGTTCGATGGCCACGACGGCGCCCTCGAAGCCCTGCTCGGTCATGGCAGCGGCAGCCGAGGCCTGCACCTTCGGGTCAATCGTGGTCTGCACGGAGCTGCCCTGCGGCGCGACGCCGTTGATCGTGTTCATGATGCGCGTGAAGAAGAGCGAGTCGCCGCTGCCCGAGAGCTCCTGATTCATCGCCGACTCGAGGCCGGTGATGCCTTGCGAGTGCGAGAAGTAGCCCGTGATCGGCGAGTAGAGCGCGCCGTCGGAGTACTGCCGCAGGAAGCGGTAGGTGTCGCTCGTCGGCGTCGAGTACGCGATCGGATCGCCATCGACCAGGATCGAGCCGCGCTCGATCTTGTACCCGTTCTTCACGGTGCGCATGTTCAGCTCGTTGGCGCGCAGCTCATCGGCGTTCACGAACTGAATCATCGTGACCGAGAAGAACAGCGCCAGGAACATGATGAACACGGTGCGCGTGAGGAACTTCAGCTGTTTGTTCATGCGCGGATCACCAACTTCGGGCGGTTTCGGACAGAGTTCGAGAGCAGGATCAGCAACGCGATGATGATCCAGTTCGACACCAGGGAGGAGCCGCCCGCCGCGAGGAACGGGGCGGTGAGGCCGGTGAGCGGGATCAGGCGGGTCACGCCGCCGACCACGATGAAGACCTGCAGCGCGAGCGTGAACGCAAGCCCGGAGGCGAGCAGCTTGCCGAAGTCATCCTGGCCGGCGAAGCCGATCCGCAGGCCACGGCCCACAAGCAACAGGTACGCGGCGAGAATGACAAACAGCCCGATGAGGCCGAGTTCTTCGCCGAGGCTCGGGATGATGTAGTCGCTCTGCGCGAGCGGGGTGTCGGTGGGGTAACCCTGGCCGAGGCCCGTGCCCGTCATGCCGCCGTTGGCCATGCCGAAGAGGCCCTGCACCATCTGGTGGCTCGCGTTGAACGGGTCGGCGAAGGGGTCGAGCCAGTTCACGAAGCGACGGTTGACGTACTCGAGCGTTTGGCTCGCGGTGATGCCACCCACGAGGAAGAGCCCCACCCCGAGAATGATCCACCCGATTCTGCCGGTCGCGATGTAGAGCATCGAGAGGAACAGGCCGAAGTAGAGCAGCGAGGTGCCGAGGTCGCGCTGGAACACGAGCACGCTCATCGCGGCGAGCCAGAACACGAGCAGCGGGCCGAGGTCGCGCCCGCGGGGGAAGCGAATGCCCAGCACCTTCTTGCCCACCATCGCGAGCGAATCGCGATTGCGCACGAGGTACCCCGCGAAGAAGATCGCGAGCAAGATCTTGGCGATCTCACCGGGCTGGAAGGAGAAGTTCTCGCCGATGCGAATCCAGACACGCGCGCCGTTGATGGTTGCGCCGATGCCCGGGAGCATGGGGAGCAGCAGCAGAATCACCGCGCCGAGGCCCATGAGATACGTGTAGCGGAACAGCACCATGTGGTTGCGAATCACCGCGAGCACGACGATGGCGGCAACAACTGCCACGGTCGACCACACGAGCTGGCGCATGGCGTCGGAGCTCCAGCCGGAGAGATCCTTCGCGAGGTCTAGGCGGTAGATCATCGCGACACCCACGAAGTTCAGCATGGCCGCGATGGGCATGATGAGCGGGTCGGCGTCTGGCGCGATCTTGCGGATCGTGAAGTGCAGCGCGAAGAGTGACGCCACGAAGAGCGCGCCAGCGGGCAGCAGCGTCGTGGTGACCTCGCCCTGCACCGTGAGATCGATGATGATCACGGCGGCGACGCCGATCGCGATCGCGAAGATCAGCAGCGAGAGCTCCAGCCCGAGCAGCAGGCGGGGGGCGCGTAGCGCGGTGATGCGCTGCAGCACGGTCTCGCTGGTGCGGGTCTTCTCGAACGTGCGAGGCTCGCCGGCAGGCGATGCGGAATCACTCATCGTGCACCCCCAAACGAAGCACGATCTCACGTGCCTCCTCGATGGAGCCCGCGGGAAGTGTGCGTTCCACCTGGCGCTGCTCCAGCCCATCCAGCTTTGACACCGGGATCTCGGTGTCCTCGGCGACGGAGTGGAGCGAGATCGAACCGATGTTCTGCTGCACACCCTGGTAGATGATTACGGTCTGGCCGTCGGTGCCCACGAAGTAGCGCGTTTGCGTCCACTGGTAGCCGACGGTCAGCACGCCAGCGATCCCGAGCAGAATGCAGAGCCCGCCGAGCGCCCACAGCAGGCGGCGGCGGCGATTGCGCCGCTTCGTCTCGGCGATGAGCTCAGCAAGGTACTCGTCGACGCGGGGCTCGAAGTGGCTCTCGGCGATGACGGGTGGGCGGCGAACGGGGCGCCGGCTGAGGATGCGGGTGCGCGCGGTCGAGGTCGTGCCGTCGCGCGGTGCGGGCGCCGTCGCGGCGGATCCCGCAAAGCGGCGGTTCGACTTCGGGAACTCGAGCGTGTCCGAGGGGTCGCGATCCGGCTCCTCGACGGTCTCCACGAGCACCACGGTCACGTTGTCGGGTGCGCCGTGCGAGAGGCTCTTGTCAATGAGTCCGTCGACCGCGCCCTGCAGTGAACTGCGGCGGCGGAGGATCTTCTCGATGTCGACGTCCTCGACGTAGCCGCAGAGACCGTCGGAGCAGAGCAGCCAGACATCACCCGGCAGCGTGTCGAGCACCTGGGTATCCACCTGCGGTGACGAGTCAACGTCACCGAGCACGCGCATCAGCACTGAGCGCCGCGGGTGGGTCTTCGCCTCCTCCTCGGTGATCTTGCCGCTGTCGACGAGTCGCTGCACGAAGGTGTGATCCTTCGTGATCTGACGAAGCTCGTTGTTTCGCAGGAGGTAGAGGCGCGAGTCGCCGATGTGGGCGAGTGCGAGCTGCGAGCCGACGGTGAGGAACCCCGTAAAGGTGGTACCCATGCCCGCGAGCTCGGGGCGATCCTGCACCGTTGCGCGGAGCTTCGCGTTGGTCTCGAGCACCGCGGTGCGCAGGGTGTTCGTCGACGCTTCGGGGCTGCCGAGCGGCGGCTGATCGAACTCCGACATCTCTTTCGCGGCAATTGCCGAGGCAACGTCGCCGCCCGCGTGGCCGCCCATGCCATCGGCTACCAGGAACAGGTGGTCGCCCGCGAACGCGGAGTCCTGGTTGTTTGACCGCACCATCCCCACATGGGAGCCGATGGCGCTTTCGTAAGCGATCGTCACGCTCAGGGCCTCAACTCGAACGTGGTGGTGCCGATCGTGACGGGCGTGTACGGGGGCACCTGCACGGGCTTCGTGACGCGCACGCCGTCGAGCTTCGTGCCGTTCGTTGAGTCGAGGTCAGTGAGAATCCACTGTTCGCCCGAGCGGACGAGACGTGCGTGGTATGTGGACGTGTACTCGTCGACGATGACCAGCGTGGAGTCGCCGCTGCGACCGATCGTCACGGTGTCTTCGTCGAGCGTGATTGTCGTTCCAGTGGCGACACCGGACGTGATGGCGAGCGTGCCTGGCGCGCCCGCGGGGGTGAAGCTGGGTGCCGACTGCGCTCCGCCGGCGGTGGGCAGTGCGCCGCCCGAAGGAGTGATCGCGGGGCCGGAGTGCGGCGCGGGTGCAGGTGCCGCTGGTGCGGGCGCTGCCGGGGCTGCGGCTACTGGGGCCGCCGCGGCGATAACGGGAGAGCCGCCGGCGTTGTTCCCGCTCGCGGCCGCGTCACCGCGCATGCGGCGCACCGGGGCGCCGAACAAATCGCTGCGCAGCGCGTACACGATCGCGAAGATGAATAGCCACAGCAGCAGCAGGAAACCGATCCGCAGGATCAGGAGCGTGAGCTCACTCATAGGCCTCTCCAGAAGTCCTCATCGACACCGGGCGCCTCGCCGTCCACTGCGCGCTTGGCGCGTGGCGCTTGTGGCGGGCTGCCCTGCCGCGTTCGCGGCGGAAAATTCCCGGGATCGGCCGCGGGGGGCACCTGTGCCGCGGGCGGCGTCGCCGACGGGCGCGGTGCTGCCGGTGCGGGCTGGGCCGGATCCGGAGCTGAGAACGGCACGGTCGGGCTGGCGGCCGGGGGCGTCTGCCGCTGAGCGGCAGGATCGTGCGCGGGCACCAGTTGGAAGGTGAGCGCCGTCTGCCCGATCGTGAAGGTGATGCCGGGCTGCAGTGCCGCCTCGCGGAAGCGCTGGCCGTTAATCTTCGAGCCATTGGTCGAGCCAAGGTCGCGCGCGATGCCCGCGGAGCCATCCCAGATGATCTCAAGGTGTTTGCGTGAGGCTGCAGTGTCGGTAATGCGAATGCCGCAGTCCGAACCGCGACCCACTGTGGTGGTGCCGCGCGGCAATTCGTGGCGCTGCCCATCGACGTCGATGGCGGCGACCCAGTTCACGGAGCCCTCCACCTGCGTCGCGGTGATCTCAAGCACACCGGTGGTGAGTGACTCATCTGCCTGCAGCTCGATGTACGGATCGCTCATCAACTGGTAATTCTGGCGGCGCGCGTGCTTCAGCACGACGCCGACGAGCTCCTGTTGCAGGGACGAGCCCATGCCGATCAGTCGATCGGCGTCCTTCGGTGCGAGGCGCACAATAAAGCGGTTGGGGGCCAGAATGCGGTCGCGATCCACGACCACAGCTCCGATATCCAGCTCGCGTTTGAGCGCCGAAGCGATCTCAACCGGCTGCACACCTGAGCGGAAGGTGCGGGCGAATGCGCCGTTGACGGCACGTTCGAGCCCACGCTCTACGCTGTCGAGAATGCCCACGTGTTGGTATCGCCCTTTCGCTTGGCACCGCCGGTCGACGGTGTCGTCTTTCCCCAGTTTAGCCCGCTTTGGTGTGAAGGGGCTTGAGCTGCTAAGGTAGTGGAGTTGCCTGAGCAGAAACGCTCAGAACAACAACTCGCGCGAGTGGCGGAATTGGCAGACGCGCTGGCTTCAGGTGCCAGTGCCCGCAAGGGCGTGGGGGTTCAAGTCCCCCCTCGCGCACGAGTAACGGCGGGATCCTTTCGGATCCCGCCGTTTTTGTGTTTCCGGTGAGGCGCCCGAACTACAGCAGGATCACCGCGCGGCCGCGAAGGCGTCCGGCGTGGAGGTCCTCGTAAGCCTCCGCGACACGCTCGAACGGGTAGGTGTCGACGTCGTTGCGGATCGCACCGCTCTCGGCGAGGGAAATGACGTCGTGGGTGTCCGCAATTGTGCCGCCTTGGAACGCGAACACCTCGCCGTCGCGCGGGAGCGCACCAAACCACTGGGCGTCGAGCTTGCCGCCGCCGGCGCCAACGAGACCGTACGAGCCGCCGGGGCGTGTCGCGGCGAGCCCAGCGGCGATTGTTGCGTCAAAACCGGCGAAGTCGAGGATTGCGTTCGCGCCGATGCTGCCGGTGAGCGCCTGGATTTCGCTGACTGTGGTGTCGCTCACGCCAGTGAGGGTGTGGTGCGCGCCGAGCTCCAGCGCGATCTCGAGGCGCTGCGGATTGGTGTCGACCGCAATCACGGTGGCGCCCGAGAGCGCCCGAATGATTTGGATCGCGAAGGCGCCGAGGCCGCCCGCACCGATGACGACCGCGCTCGATCCCGCGCCGAGTTTTGGAAGCACGCGCTTCACTGCGTGCATCGCGGTGTTCCCCGCGTCAGTGAGCGGGCCAACCGTTGCCGGGTCGAGTGTGTCGAGGGGGATGAGCGCCCGCTCGGAATCAACGAGCACGTAGGGCGCGAGGCCACCGTCGCGCCCGTACCCGCGGCCGCTCGCGCCGAAGGGGCAGTTGTTGTCGTGCCCGGTGAGGCAGAACTCGCAGGCGCCGCACGAGGAAGGCGAGACGAGTGCAACGGCCTGGCCAACCTCGACCTTTGTGACGCCCGAACCGATCGCTGCGACGGTGCCACCGGTTTCGTGCCCGAGAGTAAAGGGCATCTGCCAGCCGAGGGCAGCGCCGTACTCGGCGGGCATCTGCTGCATGCCGAAGTCCGAGTGGCAGAGCCCGGCCCCCGCAACCTGCACAAGAACCTCCCCGGCTCCCGGCGTCGGCACCTCCACCTCCATGAAACGGGCGGGTTCTCCCCAGGCCGGAATTCGGTACGCCTGCATCGTCGACGGAATGGTCATGCGGTGCCTCCTTGCTCAGCAGCAGCCCGGTCGGGATCCCGCCGGGCATCTTGGTTTCCCGCCGACCCACTCGTGAGGAGGCGGGTTCCCTCACCCTATGCGGAGCTCCTGGGCAAGGTGAGAGAAGCCAAGTAGGATTAAGTCCTACTTCGTAGACAGGAATCGCGATGCGCACGACCAAACAGCTCAGCATTACCCTTCCCACAGCCATGGCTGAAGCGTTGAAAGAGCGTGTCTCGTCCGGCGCTTACGCGAGTGAGAGCGAAGTTGTACGCGATGGTCTGCGGGCATTGTTCGCCCGTGATGAGGCCGTCGAGTCCTGGCTGCAGACCGAGGTCGCGACGGCCTACGATGAGTTGCTCGCTGAGCCGTCGCAGGTGATCAGTGCGGAGGACATGCGTGCGCAGCTCGCGGGCGCCCATGCAAGACGGACCGCCGCGAACAGCGCATGACTCGCCGGGTCGGCTACTCACCCCACGTGCGGGAGCAGCTGACCGGGCCCCGTTGCTGGGGTTGCGCTGCGGGCTAGCGCGTCGAAGTGGGGCCGGCGGGTGTGTCTGGTGCAGCAGCGCCATCGAAGGGGAGCTCGACCTCAAACATGGCGGCAGTGGCGCGCGCCGTCGGGGTGCCCGCATCTGGGTCAGCGCCGCGCGACATGAGCGCCTCGATCACCGCGGTGTCGCGCTTGAACACGGCGCCCGCAAGCGGGGTCTGCCCGCGATCGTTGGCGCGGTCGAGGTCGGCGCCGCGTTCTGCCAGCGCGACGACGAGCGCCGCGTGCCCGTGATAGGCGGCAAGCATGAGGAGCGTGTTGCCCTTCGGGTCGGTGAGATCGACTGGCACACCCTGCTCGATCGCGGCGATCAGTTGCGCCGTATCGCCCGCGCGTGCGAGGTCGAAGAGCGCGTGCGCGAACTGCAGCACGTCATCGGGGAGCGCGTCGGCCGTCGAATCAGTCATGCGTCTATTCTCCGTGATCGTCGTGTGCGGGGCGGCCCGATGCCTGCGCGCTGGTCGTGGTCATGCGCTCGAGCAGCCGGTCGGGGAGCAGGCGCGTGAGCGGTGCTGTGAGCCGGTAGCGCCAGTCGGAAACTCGCACGGAGCGCCCGGCGTGCAGGGCGCGAAGACCCTCGCGGGCCACGCGCCGGGTGTCGGCCCACGCGATGCGGGGCAGCTGCGGCAGGTGTTCCTCGCCCATGCGCTCGTGGAACTCGGTAGCGAGGAGGCCGGGGCAGAGCGCGGTGACGCGCACTCCGCGGCGACGGTACCGCGCATTCAGCGAGCGGGAGAGCGACACCACGGCGGCCTTCGCGGCGCCGTAGGTGCCGGTGGGTGTGAACGCGGCCACGCTCGCAACGTTGAGAATCCACCCTTCGCCACGGGCCAGCATGCCCGGTAGCGCGGCGTGCGCGAGACGCAGCGGGGCCCACGATAGGAGCTCGTGCATGCGGCGCTCGTCGGCGATGTCACTCGTCTCGAAGCTCGCATAGACGCCGAAGCCGGCGTTGTTGATGAGGATGTTGACTGGCCGCGAAGCATCTGCGAGCCGTGCGGCGACGCGCTCGAGCCCCACCTCGGTGGTGAGATCGGCGGCAAGGACCTCGGCTGTGGGTGCCTGAGGAGTGTCTCGATTGGGATCGCCAGTTGTGCGCTTCGCATCGAGCTCGTGGGCGAGCTGCGTGAGACGCTGCTCGTCGCGCGCCACAAGAATCACGTGGACGCCGAGCGCGGTGAGCTGCCTGGCGAACTCGGCGCCAAGCCCTGCGGAGGCGCCGGTGATGAGCGCAGAGTAGGTCATGCCTTCAGTGTGGCAGTCGGGTGTTGCTCGCGAAAGGCATCAGCCTCTGGTGTTTCGTCAGGGCACAGTTCGAGGCCGTACTGTACGAGTTCGATTTCTGCGCCGGCGGGAGTGCGGCCTGTTGTTGTGGCGGCGCGCACAAACCCCGCGTTTTCGAGTGTGCGCTGCGATGCGGCATTGTCGCGCGCGGTCTGTGCGGTGAGGGTGTGGAGACCGCTCGCTGTGGCGAACTGTCGCGCGGCAGTGAGCGCGCGCTGGGCGTGACCTTGGCCACGGTGACGAGGGTGCAACCAGAACCCCACTTCTGCGGACTCTGCAGACACATCGAACAGTACGAGACTCCCTGCGAAAGCGTCACTCGTTGCGTCAGCGATCGTGAGGACGGCAAGATCTCCGCGGATAAGTGCTGGCATGACGGTCGCGGCGATCATGGCGCGGACTGACGCGGAGGTGTACTCGGGTTCTGGGAGGTGAGCGAACTGCCGCACGGTTGGGTCGGCAGTCCCTTCGGCGTAGGTGGCAGCATCTGAAGCGTCGAGTGGGCGGAGCCGGGTGGTACCGGCCTCAACGGGAAGGAATCGAGAATTCAGCATTCGCTTAAACTAACAGTGTTTAGATAAGCTCGTGCTGTGAGTTACTGGACACAACCCAAGCCCGTGCAGCGTGAGCGTGCCGTGGCAATCGAGCAGATCTCGGAGGCAGCTCTTGCCTTGCTCAACGAGGGAGGCAATGCGGCACTCACCATGCGTGCGGTGGCAGCCAGCGTCGGCGTGACCGCGCCAAGCCTGTATTCACGTGTTCGGTCGGTCGATGACCTCGCTGATCTTGCGTTGGATCGCGCGCTGGGTGCAGATCCAACGCTGCATGCGCTGTGCGAATCGACAGATAGTGCCCCGGAACAGGTGCTGCACGCACTCTTTCAGCACTTACGACATCACCCCTGGGCGTGCCGAATCATTGCAGAGCGTACGCCGCGCGGCCCTCACTACCTCCGCCTCTCTGAACGGCTCATCGTTGGGCTCAAGCGCGCAGGGGTTGAAGAGCCGCTCGCAGCGTCGTACGCGCTCTCCAATTTTGTGATTGGGAGCGCCCTCACCGCGGGCGTCGCGGAGCACGAAGCCTCGACGTCAGTCGACCCGGAAGCTGCGCCAAGCTACGCGCTCGCCCACGCCGCGGGAGGGGATCCCATTCGGGGGCCGGAGACCGTATTCGCGCGAGGGCTTGCGGTGCTGCTGGACGGATTCCGGGCCTGAAGCCGTGAGATCTATGTGAATGCCCAGCGCAGACCTCGTTACTCTAAGAATCCGACGCGCCCGGGAAGTTCCGGCGCCGCACAGGCTGGAGGCCACCCATGACGAATACTCCCGATCGCGACACGGTTCGCGACGCATCGCAGAGTACGGATGCGGCGCACGCCACTGGCGATGTGCGGCGTGAGATGTTCGCTGGACCGCACGGGTCGGAATCTCGCACCCAGGGGGTAGACACCGCGCAGGTCACCGCCATTGCGGGTCAACCCGAACGAAACGGGTAAGAGCTCCCGCCGCTCTCGCAGCGGGTGACCGCGCCCACGGAGGTCGTGATTCCTGCGGTGGGAGCGGGGCTCGAGTGGCGCCCGCTGCGCCGCACCGACTTGCCCGCACTGCTTGAGCTGCAGCGCGCGGCAAACGCGGTCGACAACCCGCGTTTCGTGCCACGGCTTGACGGGCTGGAGGAAGACTTCGACAGCGCTGGGTTCGATCCCGATCGAGATAGTGTCATCGCGTTCGACGCGCAGGGGAGAGCGGTCGCGTACGGCGAGGCCTACCAAGACGAGGAAGCCGAGACCGTGGTGACCGTGCACGTGAACGGCGTCGTGCACCCAGAGCGGCGGCGCGAGGGCATCGGCAGCGCCATCCTTGCGTGGCAGGAGGCGCGCGGACTGCAGCAGCTCGCGGCCTCCGAACTGCGGCTGCCCGGGTGGTTGAGCGCGGGTGCTGAGGAGGACGCCGCCGCACCGCGCGCGCTGCTCGAGGGGGCCGGATACGCTCGCGTGCGCTGGTGGATGACCATGGATCGGGATCTTGCCGCGCCGATTGCCGAGGTGCCGCTCGGGCCGGAGCTGCGGTTCGAGCCGTACGGCCCGGCCTGGTCGGAGCCTTCGCGGTTGGTGATCAACGCGGCGTTCCGTGATCACTGGGGCAGTCAGCCCACGTCGCGCGAGGACTGGCAGGCGTCCGAGCGACTTGCCGCGTTCCGGCCAGACCTGGGTACGGTCGTGGTGGCCACGCTGCCCGACGGGAGCGAGGAGGTTGCCGGCGTGCTCACCGTTGAGGTGAATGAGGAGGAGTGGGAGCCGAACGGCTTCACCTTCGGATACATCGAGGTGCTGGGAGTCGCGCGTACCTGGCGGGGTCGTGGAATCGCGCAGGCGCTCCTGGCCCGCACCTTCGCAGCGCTCCGCGCGGAGGGCTTCGAGCGCGCCGTGCTCGACGTCGACAGCGAGAGCCCCACGGGAGCGGACGGGCTGTACGCGCGCGCCGGTTTCCGCGAGCTTGCGCGCTCGGTGAGCCTGGTGAAGGTGTTTTGAAACGACGGGGTCAACTAGCGTGGGGTGGGTGAGCCGACCGGGCGCAGAAGACCGGCGGGCACCCACCCGGAAGGATGCGCAGTGACACAGCCCGCAGAGTACCCCTTCGCTGGGGATCGCACCCCGTACGCGTCAGCGCTTGAGCGGCACATGCAGCGGCAGCCGACCATGCTGATGGTGCCCGGGCACGGTGCGACGGCGGCGGGGCCGAGTCGGCGACTTGCCGAGTTCGCGGGGGAGCGCGCGGTCGCGATGGACATTCCGCGACTCATCGAGGGCATTGACGTGGGCCCGCGATCGCCGCTCGCGCGGGCGCAGGAGCTCGCGGCCGAAGCATGGAGTGCGCGAAGCACCTGGTTCCTCACGAACGGCGCGTCACAGGCGAACCGGATGGCCGCGATTGCGGTCGGTAGCCGCGGGCGAGGATCCGCGGTGCTCATGCAGCGCTCCGCCCACTCCAGCTTCACCGATGGTGTGCTCGTGGCAGACCTGTTCCCCTTCTTCATGATGCCGAGCGTGGACACTGCGCGCGGTATCCACCACGGCGTCACCGCTGCGCAGGTTGAGGAGCACCTCGCCGAGGCGCGGGCCGCAGGCGAGGACGTGGGAGCCGTGTACATCGTGAGCCCCAGCTACTTTGGCGCGGTGGCCGATGTGGCCGCGATCTCGCGCGTCACCCGTGCCGCAGGGGTGCCACTGATCGTCGATGGCGCGTGGGGCGCGCACTTCGGATTCCACGAGTCCTTCCCCGAGTCACCCACTCGACTGGGCGCCGACATCGTGATTTCGAGTACGCACAAGCTGGGCGGTAGCTTCACGCAGTCGGCCATGATCCACCTGGGCGAAGGGCCGTTCGCGGATGAGTTCGCGCCGCTGCTCGAGCGCGCTTTCATGCTGACGCAGAGCACGAGCGAGAGCGCGCTGTTGCTCGGCTCGCTCGACATTGCACGCGCCACGCTCGAGGACGGCGAGGGGTTCGCCGAGTCGGTCGCGGCGGTCGCGGCGTTCCGCGAGCGGCTGCGACAGGACGGCCGCTTCCCGATCGTGTCCGACAGCTTCGGCGAGTTCAGCGACATTGTTGCCGACGACCCGATGCGCGTCTCCATCGACGTGACGAGCACCGGGCTCACGGGGCACGCGGTGCGCAGCCTGCTCGGGGAGCGCTTCGCCGTGTACCTCGAGATCGCTACAGTGAGCGCGGTGGTCGCGTTTGTGGGCCCCGGGAAGCTCCCCGATTTGGATCGCCTGTTCGCTGCGCTCGACACCCTGCACGCGGAGCACGGCGGTGGAGGGCTCATGGGGCTTGACGCGATCCCGCCGCTGCCCCGCCCCGGCGCGCTCCGAGTGCGGCCCCGCGAGGCGTACTTCGGTACGCACCGTACCGTTGACGCGCAGGATGCGATCGGACGGGTCAGCGTTGACGCGCTTTCCGCGTACCCGCCCGGGATCCCGAACGTGCTGCCGGGCGAGGAGATCACACGTGAGACGGTCGAGTTTCTGCGCGCGGTCGCGGCTGCGCCCATCGGGTACGTGCGTGGTGCGCTCGATCCGGCGGTGGCCCAGCTGCGCGTGCTCGCCGCCGAGTAGGGCGAGCTACTCGGCGATTGCTCCGGCGAGAACGGTGAGGGCGGCGGCGCGTGCGGCACGTCCGCGCTCGCCGCTGCGCTCCACGAACAGGTCGACCAGCTCTTCCGTGAGGAGCATGAGGGCCGCGCGCGAGGTGTGGATCAACTCGTCGTGGAAGCTGTCGTTGATGGGCGGCACGACGAGCGCCGTGTCGGCCTGCGCGACGATTGCGGAGCGTGCGAACGAGGTGATCGCGATGACCTGCGCACCGCCCTCGCGGGCCGCGGCCATTGCCTCGAGGGTGGGGCGGTTCGCGCCGGAGCCGGAAAACACGATGCACGCGGACCCGGCGCCGAGCTGCCGCGCCGCGATCTGCTGCGCAATCGGGTCCGCGAAGTGCTCCACCGAGCGGCCGGCCGCGTTGAGACGCATCACGAGCGCGAGCCCGAGCGGCCCGGACAGCCCGTTGGCAACCACCAGCACGCGGTCAGAGTGCTCGAGCGCGTCGAGAAACCCATCGACGGCTTCGGGGGTGAGCGCGGCGAGCGTGTCTCCGAGCCGGGCGCCCACTTGCGCGATGCGGCTGCGCAGCGCCCCGAGCGCGCTCCCGTCGGCGGCGGGCACGGTGGCGTCGCTGCGCTGCGCGGCAGACTCCAACGCCAGCTCCTGCACGAGCGCGACGCGCAGCTGCGGGTAGCCCTCGTAGCCGAGGGACTGCGCCGCACGAATGACGGTGGTGCGCCCCACGCCCACCCACTCGGCGAGCTCCTGCGCGGTGAGTTCGACCGCGCGCCCGCGATCCTGCGCGATTGCCTCTGCGACTTTGCGTTCGGTTTTCTGCAGGCCCGTCGCGAGGGCGGCAATCCGCACGCTCGGTCGCGCCTCGGGGGATCCGGTCCAGGTCATGCCCGTCCTCCGCTCATGAGCCGGCGGCGGATCGCCCCGGAGATGGTGTCCATAATCATGGTGGCCACGATCACGACGATCAGCAGCATGCCGACGGTGTCCCACTGTCGGTAGTTCGTGTAGTTCGAGAGCATACTGCCGATGCCGCCGGCCCCCACGAGGCCGAGCACGGCCGAGGTGCGGATGTTGATCTCGAATCGATAGAGCGCAAACGAGAGGAGCGCGGGGGCCACGGCGGGCCAGAGCGCCCACCGGGTGACCTCGGCCGTCGTGCCGCCCGCCGCGCGCACCGCCTCCGGGGCGCCATCGCGCACCGACTCGACGGTCTCGTACACCCACTTGCCCTGCGTGCCGATGCCCGCGATCCCGAGCGCGAGCGCGCCGGTGAGCGGGGTGAGCCCAGTGACGGTCAGCAGTACGAGCGCAATGATGACCTCGGGCACGGCCCGGATCACGGCGAAGAGGCCGCGCAGGATCCCGCGCAGCCAGAGCGGGCCCACTCCGGTCGCGGCGAGCATGCCGAGTGGGATCGAGATGACGACGCACAGGAGCGCGCCGAGCCACGCCATCGAGATAGAGCGCCACGTCTCAAAGAGCGCGCGGGGGAGCTTCTCCCAGTTCGGCGACTCAAACATGAGCCACAGGTAGTTCGCGATGCGGCCCGGCAGTTCGGGAAGGTCAGCCCAGGAGATCTGTAGCCCGCCAGCGGCGATGAGGATGACGAGCGCGGCGAGAATCGACCACAGCGTCGCGGCGAGACGCGAGGGTCGCTCGGGCAGCTGGAGTTCAGCGCCGCGGTGCCGGGAACTGCTTGGCGCGGAGGTGCCTCGGGTGGCGGGCGGTGGGGTGAGGGCGGTCTGGGTCATACAAGCCTCCTGCGCAGCAGGTTCGAGAGGATCTCGATCGCGATGACGACGACCAGGATCTCGAGGATGATCACGGAGACATCGGAGTAGGCGTAAAAGCCGCGTCGCTCGTCGAGCAGGCGCCCGATGCCGCCGGCGCCCACGATGCCGAGGATGGCGGAGATGCGCACATTCAGTTCGAGCGCGTAGAGCCACTGGTTCGTGAAGAGCGGCCACACCTGCGGCAGCGCCGTGGCTCGGTTGATCTGGAACTGTGTGCCGCCGGCCGCCCGGCCCGCCTCCATGTAGCTGTGGTCGGATGCGTCGATGGCCTCGGAGACGAGTTTCACCACCACGCCGAGGTTGAAGAGCACGAGGGTGACCACGCCGGGGAGCGCGCCCACCCCGAGCATCGCGACAAGTACGGTGGCGTACACCAGGTCGGGCACCGCGCGGATGATGTTGACCGCGGTGCGCACGATGCCGCGCGTGATCCCGTTCGGGTTCGTGGGGGACGCGGCCCACAGCGTGAGCGGCACGGAGAGGATCGCGGCGAGCACGGCGCCCACGAGCGCCATCTGCAGCGTCTCGAGCATGGGCGCCCAGGTGCGGGGGAGGAACGCGAGGTTCGGCTGCAGGAGCTGCGCGATCTTCTCCGCGCCGTTGCGCCAGTTCTTCGCGATGGCGGCGAGATCGAGTTCGATCCCACCGATCGCGGGGAGGCAGGTTGCCGCGGTGAACGCGGCCACCGCGGCGACGATCAGGACGATGCGCAGCCAATTGCGCGGCCGCGGGGGCAGCGCGAGGGCTTCGGGGGAGGCTGCGTTCGGCGCGAACACGGTCATGCGCGCGTCCCGAGCCGGTCGCGAGGTTGGATCGGGCGGCCGTAGATCTCCTCGAAGTCGGCATCGCGCGCCTCGGCCGCGGGGCCGTCGTAGACCACCGCTCCATCGCGCAGCCCGATCATGCGGGTGGTGTACTGGCGTGCGAGGTCCATGAGGTGGATGTTGATCAGCACGGTGAGGCCGCGCTCCGCGTTGATGCGAGCGAGATCCGCCATCACGGAGTGCGCGGTGGGCGGGTCGAGGCTCGCCACGGGCTCGTCGGCGAGCATGACGCTCGGCTCCTGGGACAGGGCGCGGGCGATCGCCACGCGCTGCTTCTGTCCGCCCGAGAGCGAACCGGCGCGAGTCCACACTTTGTCGAGGATGCCCACGGAGTCGAGGGCGCGCAGCGCGATCTCGCGGTCCTGCGCGCTCGGGATCCCAAGCAGGGTGCGGTACGCGGGCGAGTGCGCGAAGCGGCCCACGAGCGTATTGCGGTAGACGCTCGCGCGCTCGGCAAGGTTGAAGGCCTGGAAGATCATGCCGATGTGGCCGCGCGCCTCCCGCAGGGGGCGACCGCGCAGCTCGGAGATCCGGTGCGGGCCGACGGTGACGGCGCCCGAAGTGACGGGCACGAGTCCGTTGATCGTGCGGATGAGCGTGGACTTGCCAGATCCGGAGAGCCCCACGATCGATACCATCTCGCCGGGCTCAATGGTGAGGGAGACATCGCGCAGTGCGCGAGTGCCGTTGGGGTAGGTGACGGAGGCGTGGTCGAGGGCGATGCGCCACGAGGCGGCGTCCGGCGTGTGCCGGACCTCCGCCTCGCGGCGCGCATCGGGTGTGTGTGACATGGAGCGAGCAGAACCTAGTTCGTGAACTGGCTGAGGATCTCGCCGTAGCGCGTGATCTCGTCCTCAGCAGTCTCGTTCGTCCAGTCGGAGAGCCCCACGAGGTCGAACATCACGGTCTTCGCGTCCTCGGAGGAGTCGGCGTAGTCGTCCATGAGCTTCGTGAGCTTGGTCACCAAGTCAGCGGGGAGGGCCGAGGAGACCGCAACGCCGCCGTTCGGGATCATCTCAGAGTACGAGAACGCGACGACCTTGTCGGCCACCTCGGGTGCCTCCGCGGTGACGGTGGTGCGCGCGTCCCAGTAGCCAAAGCTCACCTCAGCATCGCCGTTGGCGACGGCCAGCACCGCGTTGTTGTTGCCCTCGACCGGCACCTGTGTGATGTCCGCGTCGGTGTCGATGCCCGCATCACGCATGGCGACCACGGGGTACTGGTAGCCGGCGGGCGACGTGGCCGCCTGAAGCGCAACCTTCGTGCCCTTCGAGATCTTCTTCAGTGCGTCGATCCCCGCGGGGCCCTGGCCGGTCGCGTCGGCGCCCGCCTGCTCGATTCCGTTGCAGTAGAGCAGCTCGATGTCGCTCGCCGCGTAGCGCGCCTTCACCGGCGCCTCGGCGCAGTACTTGTCGGGGTTGTTCGTGAAGCCGACGGCCGCGTACGACGTTGCGCCGAAGCGCACGTCGCGCAGCACCAGTTCGGCGTCGTACTGCTTCGTCGCGTTGTAGAGCGAGCCGGCGTCGGCGATGATCACCTGAGCCTGGTCTGCGCCGAGCGCTTCGACGGTCGCGGCGTAGTCGCTTGCCACGACCCCTTCCACCTCGATGCCGAGCCCCTCGGAGAGGTAGGTGGTGAGCGGGTCGAGCGCCTCGGCGAGGTCTTCGCCTTCAACCGAGGGGACGAGGGAGAGAGTGATCGACTCGGGCCAGGCCTGCGCCTCTTCGGTCGGCGCGGAATCGCCCGCCCCGCCGGTGCTGCAGCCTGCGAGACCGAGTGCTGCGACCGTGAGGGCGCCAGCTGCAATGAGTGACTTGCGCATGAGGGGAGTTACCTTTCAATGCCGGTTGCCGAGCCGAGCGGCTCGTGTGTGCTGGACGCCGCGGTCGCGGCCCAGGTTTCGATGTCGGTGCGCAGCGCGGCGAGCGAGGGCCCGCGCAGCGTCACCGAAGCAGGGGAAAGCGCCGCCGTGGCACCCACGAGCGCCGTGTCGGCGCCGAGGGCGCGCGCCGGCGCAAGATCAAATTCGGCGATGTCGCCGATGCTGAGCACGGGGCCGCGCGCGCGGAGCGCGGTGATGAGGCGGGTGAGGCCCGCGGGCTTGCCGATCGCGAAGTGGAGCTCGGCGAAGCGATCCCGCACCCCCCAGGCTGCGAGCACGCGATCGATGCCCTGCTCAGGGGCGTTCGTGGCGAGCACGAGGCGGGCCGAGCGCCCGAGCGTCTCGAGGAACGCGTCGAGCTCGGGAATGGTGTCGACGGGAGCGAGGTCGGTGCCGAGCTGTGCGCGGCTTGCCATGTAGGCGGCCTGCAGGGTCTCGTCGTCGACGCCCGCTGAGCGGGCGAGCGATCCCACCACGTCGTAGCCATCGCGGAACACTGCCTCACCCGCGTCGAAGCGGGCGAGCTCGGCCTCGACGCGCTCTGCGAACCCTGGCCCGGCTGCCGGCGCGATCTGCTGCGCGTAGGCACGGACGGGCCCGTGGCCGATGGCTAGCGTGCCATCAAAGTCGAAGACGATACTCGGCGCCATGCGCACTCCCTTTCGGTTTGGACGATGAATCCAAACTTAGGGACGCAAATGGACGAAATGTCTATGGGGCGGTGAACGCTCGGTTACCAGTCGGCAACAGCATTCCAACGCGATCCCGGATCGCGCTCAAAATCGGCAAGAAGCAGCTCGGGATCGCCCGAAACGGGAAACGCAGTGATGAGCCGCAGAGGCGACCCCGCGTGCGTGCCAGCGTCGCTGATGCCGTAGACGAGAGCGGTTGGCCCGCCCGATTCGGCCGCGTGCAGCACTACGCGTGCGCGGTGCAGCCCCACCGGGGAGGAGAACTCAGCGTCGGCCACCCGCGCGCCGGCCGGCGGGGTGAGCAGGACAGGCAGCGCTGCGCTCGTCACTCGCGCGAGCGTGGTGGCCGTCGCGTCCGTGCGGAGCAGAAATTCGTCTGTCGGTCGTCCGAGTGCGCGGGCCAGCTCGCCCGTGACCCAGCGATCGCGCTTGTACCCAAAGGGGGTGGGCACCTGCGAGAACCAGTAGCCGTAGACGTGCAGGAGGCCCGCGTTGCCCACCGGGAAGTCGGCGTGAAGGTCTGCGGCCACGTGAAGCTCGTCGAAAAGCTCACGAGAGATCGATGGGACCCCGGTGAACTCGTCGATGAGTGTTGACCCGCCCCAGGCTAAGAACTGGCCCGCCGTCGCGTCCGTGCGGATCTGTGCGAGCACGGCTTCGAGGTCGGGCAGCGCGGGTGGGGCCGAGAGTGGTGAGCTGTTCACCCCGCCACTATTGCACGGCGGGGTGAACAGCTCGCGGACTAAAAGTCCCAGTCGGCGTCGCTTGTCTCCTCGGCGCGGCCGATCACGTACGACGACCCCGATCCCGAGAAGAAATCGTGGTTTTCGTCAGCCCCGGGAGCGAGCGCAGCAAGGATTTCCGGGCTCACCGCGGTCTCCGCTGCCGCGAAGCGGGCGGGGTATCCCAGGTTCATCAGCGACTTGTTGGCGTTGTAGCGCACGAATGCCGCCACATCCGGCATGAGGCCGAGCGGTTCATAGAGTTCGCCCGAGTACGCGAGCTCAAGCTCGTAGAGCTCCTCGAGCAGCGAGAAGGTGAACTTGCGCATCTCTTCCTGCCGCTCGGGGCTCTTCGTCTCCAGGCCGCGCTGGTACTTGTAGCCGGAGTAGTAGCCGTGCACGGCCTTGTCACGCAGGATGAGCCGAATCATGTCTGCGGTGTTGGTGAGCGTCGCGCGCACAGAGAAGTGGAGGGGGAGGTAGAACCCCGCGTAGAGCAGGAGTGACGAGAGCAGGGTGGACGACACCTTTCTTTTGAGCGGATCGTCGCCGTAGTAGTGCACGAGAACCTTCTTGCATCGCTCCTGCAGGAGGTCGTTTGCGACGGCCCATTGGTACGCGTCGTCGATCTCGGGCGTGCTTGTCAGGGTGGAGAACACCGAGGAGTAGGAGCGCGCGTGCACCGCCTGCATGAACGCGATGTTCGTGTACACCGCCTCTTCGTGCTCCGTGCGCGCATCTTGGATCTGCGCGATCTCGCCGACTGTCGCCTGCACGGTGTCGAGCATGGTGAGCCCGGTGAACACGCGCATGGTGAGCGTGCGCGCCTCCGCGGTGAGCTGGCCCTGCCAGGCGGGCAAATCATTTGAGAGGGGCACCTTCTCGGGAAGCCAGAAGTTTGCGGTGAGGCGATTCCACACTTCGAGATCCTTCTCGTCGCTCACCCGGTTCCAATTGATCGGCCGGATGCGGGCAGTGGGGTCGTGGCGGAACCCGGGCGGCGTGACCGATGGGAGAGGGGGGAAATCGGGCATCATGCGGACCTTTCAGGTGACGGATGGGTGGATGCTGTGGTGGCTTGATTGGGATCGCGCTCTGCCCGTCGCCAGAACTCGGCGAGGCCCGCGGTGACGCGTTCGACATCGAGCGGTGTGCCGAGCAACTCGAAGCGATACAGCTCGGGCACTCCGCACTTCGTTGCGATGATCGGACCTGCAAGGCAGTAGTGCTCACCGAAGTTCGTGTTGCCCGCGGTGATCACGCCGCGGAGCATGCCGCGATTTGCGGGGTCGTTGAGGAAGGCGATGACTTGCTTGGGCACTGCGCCATTGAGTGCGCCGCCGCCGTAGGTAGGGAGCACCAGCGTGAATGGCCGGCTCACTCGGATCCCGCCCTCGATCCGCGGCCGGAGTGGGATGCGCGCGGCGGGGCGGTCGAGCTGTTCCACGAAGCGACGAGTGTTCTCCGAGACGCTTGAGAAGTACACGAGATCGGGCGACTCTGCGGGTGCGAATTCCTGCAGCGGCGGTGGTGCTGTGCCGCCAAAACGGGGTGGGCTCGGAGGGCGCATCGAGTTTCCTCTCGCTTGAATTTGGACTATATCTAGTGCTTGCTCGCGTCAATTGCCACTAGATCTAGTCCTAACACGACTTCGCGGCGAATTTCTACGACACGCCCAATTTGAAAGTTAGACGCGTCGAACAATAGGGTGGACGCAGGGCCGAGGCACAGTGGGCGGACGCCGTGACGCGCACGGAAGCCACTCGTGCAAATGCCGCGGCCCTGCGAGACTGGGGTCATCGAGTCGATCCCGAGAAAGGCGTCTGCCATGAGCGATTCCGAGCTGCCCGTCATCCCGGCAGGGGTGCAGAACGAACACGTCCGCGCCTTCATTGCCGAGTGGGCCGCAATCACTGAGCCGGAACGGATCGAGGTTGTGGGCACGGAGGACGACGAGAGGCTCATCGCCGAGTCGCTCGCCGCCGGCACGCTCTTCCCTGCGGGCCGCGGACGCTACTTCTCTCGGTCGCACGAGAAGGACACCGCTCGTTCCGAAGAGCGCACCGTCGTGGCCACGTCGGACCCCGAAGACAAGGGTGCATACAACAACTGGCGTCACTCCGGCGAGGTGAAGCCGGTGCTCATCGAGCGCATGCGCGGCGCCTCCCGCGGGAAGACGATGTACGTCGTCCCGTACTTGATGGCGCCCCCGGGCACACCGCTCGAGGCGTTCGCCGCTGGCGTCGAGCTCACCGACGATCGGAACGTCGTGCTGCAGATGATCCGCATGGCGCGGGTCGGCATGGCCCACATTGACGGCCTCGCCGATCCCGCATTCTTCGTTCGCGGTGTGCACGTGACCGGTGATCTTGACGCGCTCGGGCAGGGTACCGCGGAGGATCAGCGACTGTTCGCGACGATCGCCGACGAGCGCACCATTCTCCACTTCGGCTCTGCGTACGGCGGCAATGCGCTGTTGGGCAAGATTGCGCACGGCCTACGGCTCGCCTCCTACGATGGCAAGGTGTCCGGGAAGTTCCTCGCGGAACAGTTCCTGCTGCTCGGAATCGTGGACCTGGAGACCGGCGCCAAGCGGCACATCTGCGGTGGCTTCCCGAGCGCGTCAGGCAAGACCAACCTGGCGATGACGCTGCCCCCCGAGGCGCTCACCGATCGCTACCGCGTTGAGTTCTACGGCGACGATATTGCGTGGCTGTGGGTCGACGACGAAGGGCGCGTGCGTGGCATCAACCCTGAGAACGGTGCGTTCGGCGTCGCGAAAGACACGAATGAGGAGACGAACCCGACCGCGATGGCGGCGATTGCAGAGGGTTCGGGCACGATCTTCACGAACGTGGCCTACAACGAGCGCACGCAGGAAGTGTGGTGGGAGGGGCGTACGCCCGAGCCTCCCACCGAGCTCGATGGGTGGCTCGACTGGCGCGGCGAGCCCATCGCGGCTCGCAGGCCGGACCAGGTGAATGAGCCGTGGGCGCACCCGAACAGCCGCTTCACGATTCCCCTCGACAGGATCCCCAACATTGCGGGTGACGTCAACGCGCCTGAGGGTGTCGTGATTGATGCCGTCATTTTCGGCGGGCGAACGCGCGACCGCGAGCCGCTCGTTCGCGCCATCGACGATTTGGCGGAGGGTGTGTACGACGGGCTCACCCTGGGCGCTGAGGCAACTTTTGCCGCGGAGGGCGTCGCCGGGCAGCTCCGCTACGACCCGATGTCGATGCGGCCATTCATGTCGTACGGCGAGGGCGACTATGCGCAGCACTGGCTCAACGTCTTGGGCGGAGCGTCGCACGCGCCCGCCTTCGCGCACGTGAACTGGTTCCAGCGCGATCCCGAGACGGGCGCCTACCTCTGGCCGGGATACCGAGAGAACCTGCGTGCGCTGCTCTGGTTGCTGCAGCACCACGATGGGACTGCGGTCGGCACCCCGACGCCCGTCGGCACGGTGCCACGACTCGAAGAGCTGGATCTCAGTGGACTCGACATCGACTCCGAGATCCTCGCGCAGCTGCTCGCGGTCGACGTGCCGCGCTGGCAGCAGGAGATGAGCTTCCGGGCCGAGCACCTTGCTCAGTTTGAACGAGTGCCCGAGGAGATTTGGATCGCTCATCGTCGCGTCGAGGTCGCTCTGAACGCAGCCGCAGGTGAGTCTTCGTCTGAAGTCTAGAAGCTCTTCCGCGCCGGCAAAGCGGCCCTGCGACCCGACATTGTCGAGTCGCAGGGCCGCTCCCGTCCCCAGGGGCGCGGGCGATGCGCCGGCAGGGCCTTTCTCAGGCGAGAATGCCGCGGAGCCAGTCTGCGACGGGGCGCGGTGTCAGTGAGAGCTCCTGCTGCGCACTGTTCTCGGGGGAGATTTCGTAACCGGTCTGCGCGTTCAGTGCTTCGTAGAGTCCCACTACGGCTGCGGCACCCGGGCCGAACAGCGGAGTGATGAGTTCACCGAACGCTGTGGGAGTGATCCCCTCAAAGCGCACGGTGTGTCCGAGTGCCGCGGAGAACTCTGCAGCGAGCTCATCTCCGGTCAGGCCGGGGAGATGTCCGATCGAGATCACACCTTCGGTGCGGGAGCCGGCATCCTCGGTGAGCAGTCGCACGACAACCTCCGCGACATCCAAGTGTGAGCTCCAGGACACCGAATAGTCAGCGGGCAGCGGGTACCGGAGCACACCGTCTTCCTGCGCGGGCCCCGCGATAACGGGCAGCAGGAGGTTCTCAAGGTAGAGGCGAGGGGAGACGACGGCGGTCGACACCCCGCTCTCGACAACGCGCCGGATGAGCGTGCGAAGGGGGCCGCTCTCGGTGGCCTGGAGCGGCGACTCGGGCTGGTCGACGATCAGTCCGCTCGTTGAGATCACGACGCGTGCGGGGCGTGCGGCTGCAATCGCCGTGGCGACAGCGTCAGCCTGCGCCGAGTCAACGCCGGGCGCACCCATGGGCAGGTGCACGAAAACGCCATCGGCGCCCGTGTAGAGCGCGGTCAGCGCGGCGGCGTCGGTGAGGTCGACCGCGGCGGGAGTGGCCCCTGCGGGAATGCTGTCCGGGTTGCGAACGGCGGCGGTTGCCGCATGGCCAGCAGCGAGAAGGGACGCGAGAACTGGGGATCCTTGGGCGCCGGTTGCGCCGTGCACGATGTATGTCATGCTTCTATTAGTGCACACACTGCACGGGTTACATCAAGTGCACTAATGGAAGGCTGTGAAGATATGCAGGAGAACGATCTCCCGGAGTGCGGAGTAGCCCGGTTTCTGCTGCTGTTCGACGGCCCGTGGGCCACGCTCATCATTCGAGAGCTGATGCGCGGACCGCAGCGTTTCGGTGAGCTGCGCGATGCGCTCCCCGGAATCAGCGCGCACACGCTGACCAACCGACTTCGCCTGTTCGCGGCGCGCGGCATTGTGACGCGCACGGCCTACCCGGAGATCCCGCCGCGTGTGGTGTACGAGCTGACCCCGTTGGGGTGGCAGCTTCAACCCGTGCTCGATGCGATGAATGTGTGGGGGCAGGCAGCTCCGGTTGGAGCGTTTGTCGCCGAAGACACGCCAGCTTGACGGCAGTTCCAGTCCGGAGGTCCTGCGGCGCTGACGCCGTGACTCTCCGGTGGTGCGCAGCCCACGGCTGTTAGCGTAGGGAGAACGGAGCCCGGAGTATCGGCGCGTGTGCGAAGACCCGGGGGAGGGCTGCGTGTGCGCAGCTCACCCGGCGCTGCGTGACATCTCGACTGCTCTGGAGTGCCGCTGTGCTGACACCTCTTTCACTCGTTTCTGTTCTTCATGCCCAGTCCGGCGAGCTTGGTATCTCGGACCTTGTCGCGTTTTCGCCGGCGGAGGCGTCGCCGCTCGCCTGGTTGGCGGTGCCAACGCTGCTGGCGTATTGGGCTGGTGCGATCAGGCTGTGGCAGGTGGGACGCGGGTGGAGTCTGGGACGAACGCTGCTCTTCACCCTCGGATGTGTGCTCTGGTTTCTCGTGTGTGGCCTCTCGCTGAACGCGCACGCCAACGTGCTCGTGTCTGCGCTGCTGTTTCAGCAGATCACGCTCATGGTGGTGGTCCCACCCTTCCTGCTGATGGGCAGCCCGGGGCGCCTCCTGCTCAGCTCGGTTCCGCACGGTGGTCCTGGCCGCTGGATTTTACGCGCCGCATTGGGTGGCTACCGCTCGCGTGCGGCGCAGCTGCTCCTCCACCCGGCTGCGGCGATTGTCATCGCGCTGCTTGCGTTCCCTGGCTTCTACTTCAGCGATGGGGTGAGCGTGGTGATGGCTACTCCTGGGGGGCACACCCTCGCGCTCCTCGTGTTTCTGCTGGCCGGTGTCATCGCGGGTGCGCCCCTGTGGGCACTGGATCCGCTTCCGCGTACGCCGTCGTACGTGGTTCGGTTGGTTGATGTGGTCCTGGAGATTCAGATCCACGCGATTTTTGGGCTGATCTTGCTCCTCAGCACTCGGTCGCTCTTTGCCTGGTATGCGGAGGATCCGCCCGGTTGGGGCATGACTCGGGCGCTCGATCAGGCGATCGCGGGTGGGCTGATCTGGTCGTACGGAGAACTCCCGCTCTTGATTGTGTTGATCGTGACGCTGTCGAAGTGGCGCACTTCGGATGAGCGACGCGCTCGCCGCAGGCGGGCGGAGGAAGACGCGGAGCTCGACGAGTACAACGCTTATCTCGCGGCGCGCTACGGTACTCGGACGGAAAACGTTGAGACTGACGATTCGTCTGCTTCGCGGCTGTGAGCCGGAGCGGCGCGGGCAGGCGAAGCCAGGTCCGGCAATCCCACCTGTACGCCATGAGTGTCCGCGCCCCGCACGAGCACGCCGCGTCCTGGCGGAGTGTCCGCGCGGGTCATCCGGAGAAACGGGGCTGAAAATACGGAGGGCGTATCGTGTTCGTCCGGTCGAAGCGCGAGTGCCCAGCGCAGGCCGCGGAGTGGTGTGGCGAGTTCCCACACCGAACTCAGTGTTGCGTTCTCGCCCTCAACAATGGTGAGCAGTTCGCTGTGGCGGAGTCGCTGCAGCAGTGCACCGAGTTCGCGTTCAATCCCAGAGCCTGCGAACGCGCCGATGTCTTCGATCACGAGTACTCCTCGCTCCCCAGCGCCCGGCCACGACGCTGGGGAGGACAAATGCCGGTCTACTGGAAGGCCGTCGGGCCCCGGAGTGGAGAGCGCGGGTGCACGAGAGACCGGGACGCCCATCTCGGCATCCACCGCAGCGGTGAGCCGGGCGAGCAGGGTGCGTTGCGCTGCGGGCGTCAGCGCGGCGGTGTGCCAGGGGTGGGTTGTTGCGAGACCGCTGTTCCGATGCGGGGAGAGCAGCGCCGTGACGCCGTCGCTTCTGGCCTCCGACCTGGTCGCCGTCAATGCCTCGAGCAACGCGTGGATCGCTGTTGTGCGGCCGGACCCGGCCGGGCCACTCACGAGGGCAAGCCCCGCGTCCGGCGCGGAGATGCCACGGAACGTTGCGGTGTTCAGTGCGAAGGGAGCACCCTCGCCAGGGGCGGGCGGGAGTGCTGCCCGCTGCACTGTCCGGGGAATCTCCGGCACCAAGAACGCACTCGGGGCTTCTGTGGGCCGGACTCGGGCAGCGCGAGTGAAGCCTTCGACGGCGTTTTCGCTGCGCAGCCCAGGGAGCGCAAACTGGATCTCGGTGCCGTCCGTCACCCGAATGGCCCTGCCGGGTGGCGCGGAGTGCAGCGCGCCACGCGAGAGCCCCATCAGGTGCAGGTCGTCGGGGAGCGCGGGGCGCAGCGCAAGGCGCTCGGGGAAGCTGGCCTCTAGATCTGGGGGCAGGCCGCCAGCGCGTTCGGCGCTCAGGAGAAGATGCACTCCGGAGCTTCGTGCAGTTCGTGCGATGTTCATGAGGAGTGACAGCACGGTGCCCGGTGTGCGGGCGCGATCGTCGGCCTCGCGAAGGCGGGCGAAGCCATCGATGAGCAGGAGTACGGGGCCGGAGGTGGCGGCCTCTCGATGCCGTCGTTCGTCGCTCAGCGCGGCGAGCTTTTCGCAGAGTCTGGTGACTTGTTCGTGCGCGTCTGCCCGGGCAATGCTTCCCACCCCCGGGAGCCCGGCGATCGCGGTGAGTGTGCCATCCCCGCCATCAATGCCGTAGACAGTGGTGCCGGGGCGCGCCCGTATGGTCGCCGCGGCAATGGTGAGAAGCGCAGTCGTCTTCCCGCTCCCGGGCCCACCAAACACGGCCACGTTTCCAGACTCGGGAAGCCGGATCGAGAAAGCCGCGTGACGCTGCTGGTCCGGCTCATCGCGCACACCGACGACGAGCCGGGGCCAGGCAAGACTGGCGGTGAGCTGCGCTGCTTCATCGAGCGAGTAGCTCGGCGCGAGTGGTTCCACCCAGGGGCGCCGCGGGGCCGCGCACTGTTCAAGGTGGGCCGCGCGCGTGATCGTCGCGATGAGGCGGGTGGAGTCACGCGGCCCACTCTGGGGTGGGGCTGGGGCGTCTGCGCTCGGCGAGCTGGGCGACGACTCGGGCCACAGCGGCGCGATCACAACCCGCCCCCGCGTGCCGGCGGCCGGTGGAACGCCGGTGGTCGCGGACTGGAACGGGTGGACCGATCCCGCACCGAGCACCCACGCCGCTCGACCGGGAAGCCTGGGCGAAAACGTTGCGGCCGAACTATCACCCAGGAGGTCGCGGCTGTCCGCGTCGTCTGCGGTGCGGAGTGAGACGCGGAGGTTTGCGTTGGCTCGGAGGTCGTCCGAGATCGCGCCAGCCGGGCGTTGGGTTGCCAGGATGAGATGGATCCCGAGCGAGCGTCCTCGCTGAGCGAGGTCTGTAACACCGGCGAGAAACTCCGGGGCGTCCTGGCGGAGCGCTGCGAACTCGTCGATCACGACGAGCAGGCGGGGCGGTGCTTTGGGGTTGGAGTTACGTTCCATCGTGTCGAGGTCGGGCGCTCCGGCGTTCGCGAGTGCGCGTTCTCGTGAACGAATCTCTGCGCGGAGTGAAATAAGAACTCGCTCAGCGAGGTGTGGGTCGAGGTCCGTGGCAAGGCCAACGCTGTGCGGCAGCGACGCGCAATCGAGGAACGATGCTCCGCCTTTGTAATCAATAAAGAGGAACGTCAGTCGATCCGGTGCCACGTGTGCTGCAAGAGACAGGATCCAGCTCACGAGGAACTCGGACTTCCCTGACCCTGTGGTGCCGCCGATCAGCGCGTGGGGGCCGTCCCCGACCAGGTCGAGCGAGACCGGTCCTGCCACGTCGCGTCCGACAGGCACCGTGAGTGAGGTAGAGGAGCGTGTCGACCCACGTTGCCAGGTGCGGCTCACGCTGTCGCGGAGACGCCAGTTCGCAGCAACCGAGTGGGCGCTTTCCAAGAGATCCGGGGGGAGGAGACTCGCGAGAGACACCCGGCTCGGAAGAGCGTGCTCGGAGCCCATCGGGTGGGCGCCAGCGTCGACGACGGAAGCGAGTGACCGCGCAAACCGCTCGGCGTCGTGTGCGGCGAGTGATTCCACCGAATCGAGGTTGACGGAGTTCTCGTCCGAGATGCGGTGCAGTGAGCTCTTGACCGCGCCAAGCTCGAGCACGGTTGAGCAGTTCGCGGGAACCTCGGTGAGCGCAGCGGCGCACCACACCACGTGCACACCGACAGCCGAGCCCGAATCAGCAAGCGCGACCAGGCGGCGTCGGTCCACCAGACCCGTGTGGGCGACGATGACCAAGACTGCAGGGCGCTTGGCTGCGGTGGTGGTGCGTGAGTCTGCGGTGTGCCACAGCTGCGTGAGGTCTTCAAGCGCGGTGATCAGGGCCGCCGCGCTCGCCGCAGTGGCGCTGAGATGCGACACGGTGAGTGGACTCTGCGGTGAGTCGACGTGAGGGAGCCACGCGACCCAGCCAGAAGCGTCTTGGCGCTCGGGTGAGAAGAACCCTGCGACGATCAGATTGGCGGGGGAATACTGCGTGCAGAGCTGTGCGAGCGCAGAGTTCAATACTGCAGCCCTGAGTGGAAGCGACCCCACGATCGCGAATGCGCCGGCGCATTTCAGCTCGGCAGAGACTGGGGCATTGTGGAGCTCCTCCGCGCGGTGCTGGAGAGCGACAAGTGCGTTCTGCCCAGCCGCATCGGGCTGGTCAGCACTGCGGTGTGCCGTTGTGCGGACCGCGCTGGGAGAGGTCCCGCGGCCAATCCTGAAAGTCAGAGGATGGGCCGCCTCCGCGTTGCCGCCCCACAGACGTGGTCCTCGACGCATCGCGTCGTCGAGTAACTGCGCTGTCGCCGGGTGTTGCTCCTCCCGCGCACGTCGTTCTCGCTGGTGCGCCTCCGCCACCATCTGCTCCGCTTTTGCAACCTCGGCTTCGAATTCTCGGTGTGCGCGCCGGTGTGCGCGCTGCGCGACGAGGACGGCGCCGAGCCATGCCGCGAGTGCAACAGCGGGCGATGCTCCCAGCATCATCAGGCTGAGGGGCGAACGCGCAGAAAGGAACCACACCGTGGCCATGAGCAAGGGCGCAGCGACGGCGAGCGCGGGGAATCGCGTCGTGGCTCGCTGAGGCGGGAGTCGGGGGAGGCGAATTGTGGACGGGGTGAAATGCGGAACGACGCGGACAGGCGGGAGGTGCGCATACGTATTTGTGAGGCGGGGAGCTTGCTCGGGCGGAGCTGAGGCGACCACGCGGACCGGGAGCGCCCCGAGTCGCACCACGCCTGGCAAGGGAAGCCGCAGCGCATCGGCGCTGTCGGCCGTGCTCGTGTCTGTCACGCGGAGATCAGAAAGGAACATCTCGCCGCGCCGCACGCGCAGGAGGCCGTGTCGGCGGGACACGCTGGGATGCGTCAGCTGAATGTCACAGCTCGGATCGCGCCCTATGACATGCTCGCCCAGTCGGAGCGAGAAAACGTGACCCCGCTGTGGCCCAGCAAGCACGATGAGCTGCCCGGCAGGTGGAGGCAGAACGTTGCGCCGAGGGTGTGGGGTGACCACCTCGAGACATGCGCCTGACTGAATACCTGACTCGTCGAGCCGTGACTCGGGCGCGCAGACCCGGGGTGCGCGGCCGGGAAGTGTGACGCGAAGACTCAGCGGGTCTCGAGGGCTGCGAGCGTCGTCACGTGCGCTAGGGCTCAGCACGGACCGGTCATCGAGTCTGCCTGACAGCTGGCGAGTTGGTGACGGGCTGGAGACGTGATGGGCAAGCGCCAACGCGAGATCGCATACGGGGGTCGCCGGATCAGCGGTCACTCTGAGATCGCGGGTGGCTGTGCGCTCTCCTGCGTGAGGCACCCGCAGCCGGACGCGGAGTTCCAAGGAGCCCGCCTTTCGTTCGGTAGCTCTGTGGTCGGAGCGTGCGGATGCTCGACCATAGCTGCGCAGCGCACTGACGGCGCAAGAGCTCCGTCGCAACTGTGGGGGCCGACGGTCGCGCGGGCGATGTGAGCGACTCGTCACCTATTGCCAACGTCCAAGGGAGCGCTTGGACACCTGGGACGTGAGTTATCCACAGAAACCATGCGACGGTCCTGTGTCGCGTCGCGGCTGCGTACAGTTGCCGCACGGCTCGCCCTCGGCACCCGCCTCAGGGGCCCAACGCACGTGAGGAGACACGCATGGCAAACATCACGGTCAGCTATGAGGAGATGAACCAGGCCGCAGCTGAATTGCGTGCCGGGCATGCGGAAATTGCACGACTGCTGGCGCACATGAAAGCGCGGATTGATCAACTGCTCAGCGCTGGGTTTGTGACGGACCAGGCGTCAGGAAAGTTTCACGAAGCCTATCTGCGCTTCACTTCGGCGGCGAACGTCATCAACGACGAACTACAGGAGATGGGGTTCTTCCTATCTGCAACCGCGCAGGTTCTTCATGACGCCGACGCTCAAATTGCTGCTCGTATCCAGTATTGAAGTTCGTCGGCGGGAACTGACAGGGCTGTGTCCTGCATCCCGCAATCGTGAAGGAACAGACGGAGGACTCGTATGGAGGTCGACTACGGTGCACTGAACGGGCTGGCGCGCGGGCTGCGCGCCGCGGCAAGCATCATCGTTGCGGAGGGCGGGGTGGTCCCGGCGTTCGAATCGGGGAGCTTGCGGGTCGAGAGGGAGGCCCACGATGCGACTGCGGAACGTGCTCGTGTGGTCACTCACCTCGCACAGCTGGCTCGGGACCAGGCTCAGCTCTGCGAGGAGATGGTGCAGAGCTTTCAACTACTCGATGCGCAGGTCGCGTGGGTGACCAAGAGGTTCGAGCCGTGATGAGCAACGAGCTCGCCTTGAGCGGCCGCCCGGGCGCTACGCATGGCGTAGGCGCGAGACTGCAGGGGCGGGCAGTCGGAGGCGAGGTTGCGCGCTGCCTCAGCGGGGTAGCTCTCGGGCTGACACGGCGAGCCGGTGCGGCGGTGTCTGTCCGTCGTTTGCAGCAGGTGGTGCAAGCGACTGCGGGTATCGCGCTTGCCGTCCAGCAGGTTGATGGTGAGTGGGGCGCAGCGGTCCGTATTTATGGGTGCCGAATCGATGAAATACGCGAGGCAGCGGTACGGCAGCTCGAGGCGCGTCGCCCGTTCACCGCGGTGGGCCCGGCCTCTCCGGCGCGAATGGCGCTGGACCAGCTCAACCATGAGCGCTCGGCCATGGACGAAGGAGCGGTGGCAGATGCGGACGCTGCATGCAGTCAGTATGCGGCTGTGGGTGGGAAGCTCCCCCGGGTACAACTCAGCGGCCCGACCGCCACGACGTGGAGTAGGCCGGCGAGGCCTGCCTCCGGTTCACTCGCGCTCAAGACTCAGGCCGAGCAACTCGCGGCTGCCCGAGACCCCAAGGTGATTGCGCGCAGGTGGCGCGAGCTCTCAGGCCATCAACGCGGGCGGTTGATCGAACAACAGCCGTTGTTGATCGGCAACTTAGAAGGAATCCCCCTGCGCGACCGCGACCGGGCAAACCGTGTGCGCATGCGCGAACACCGAGCAGAACTCGCCCAGCATCTGGAAATGCTCCAGTGGCTGTCTCGAGGTGAGCCAGGTGCTGGGGTAGGCGAGCGTGAACAGAAGCAATTGATCGCTGAGATTCACGGCATGAACGTGATTCTCGGCGAGGTCGTCCCAAGCGCCGAGACCGCGAGAAATCGACGTATAACGCTGGTGGCATTTGATCCGGTGCGGGACAGCATCGTCACCTACCACGGCGCGCTTGATCCGGTGTCGGGCGACATCGCGTCGTCGGTGCGCCGGATCGGGGTAGTGATTCCGGGAACGAATGCCACGCTTGGGAACTACACCAACGAACTACGACGTGTGCGAGATCTTGCGGAGGGTTCGAGCCGAGGAGCGGCATACTTTGTCTGGCGGGGATCGCCGATGCCGGAATTCACTTCCCATGGATCTCTTGTCGAGCCAGCGTCGCGGGGTTTTGCGGAAGTTGGGAGCCCTCGACTTGCCACGTTTGTGAATGCCCTGCCGCTTCCCCCGGGCGCCGAGCTCACTCCAATCGCTCATAGCTATGGGGCTGTGGTGTTGGGCGGGGCAGAACAGCGGGGGCTTCGGGCAGACCGCGTGGTCTACGTTGCGCCAGCGGGTCTCGGCCGGGGCGTGCGTGGGCTCGGTGACTTCCCCGCGACGGGACAGCGGCCACACTTCGTGCTGCAGACGCGAAACGACGGCATCGTCGGCTGGAACCAGGGGAACCCAGTCGCGGCAGGCCTCGGCCTTGGCCACGGCCGCCTCCACCCCTTGCGTACAGCGGGGATCACTCGGTTGGAGACGGGCTACCTTGTGGACGGTGATCCCAGTTCAGGCCTGCTTGAAACTCAAGGACCAGTGGCCGCGCACTCGAATCCATTCACTGCCGGGAGCACCGCGATGCGTAATCTGGTCGCGGTAGTCGAGGGGCGGGAAGTGAACCGCTTCGAGGAAGTTGATCCCGGGTGGGAACGGGCGATGGATCGCGCTCCTGGGGGCCAGCGGTGGGCCCGAGTGCCGGTGTTGTCCGGGGAACTCGTGTCATCGCGTAGCGGGGGAGTAACACCGTGACGCTCGTCCGTGCCTGGCGGCGGGCAATGCTGTGCGGGCTATTAGTGGGGGCGTTCGTTGGGGCGCCAGCCTGTGCGGGAATAGAAGACCGTCGGGCCGAGCGCGCTCGTGAACAAGCTGAGGAGCTCAGCGTGCTTGCCCGGCAAGCCGAACAGTGGGGTGAGGACCTGTTGAGTCAGGTCCCGGGGGAACCAATCGCCGATGAATTGGATCCCGCGAGTGGGCCCCGTCTGAGCAACGACCTGGGTGGGCCGTCCACCGAGTACTACGTCTGGACGCGGCATCTCGATCTTGCCGCCGACAGCGAGCTGCTCGCGAGAGATTTGGCCGAGCAACTCGCGCCGTGGCTTGAACAGGAGGGCTGGGAACAAATTCGCCAGGGGGTGTACCCCGTGGAGCCGGACCGCGTGAGGCGAGACTACGCACGCGAGAAGTATCACCTCGTGGTTGAAGCGCGGAGCGAGCCGGGGCCCGTGCGCGAGATCCTCGCGCTGCTCATCGTGACACCCGCCACGGTGGGGCTGCGGGAAGATCCGCTCTGGTAGAACCAACGAGGCGAGAAGCCAGGGCAAGTTATATCCGACCGTATGAAATGGGGCGCATAGGTTGTCCGGGCGAGTTGCGTACGTTCCGCAGTGTGGAAGTCAGACAACTTTGGGGTCTCGCGTGCTAGGCTCGCGTGGGGCAATTGGGCCCGTGTGGCAGTAAATGGAAGTGCGATGGGGATCGCGCGGACACAGCTCGGGGGATCGAGCTGCACTTCACACACATCACAGGGGTATTCGGTGCGCCTGCCCATTTTGGTGCGCCGAAACACAATTTTTGGGGGATATATGCCGACGGCATATCCGGGCGCTATTGACGCGCCCAAACGAGGCTGGCGAGGGCTGTCAGCCCTGCTCGCAGGCCTCCTGACCGCGTTGCTCGTGGTCACAGGCGTGAATGCGGCGCCCGCGATGGCCGCACCATCTGGAACGGTGGACGTGCAGTTCCCGACCGGTTCCGGCAACTGGAACGGGACGCCCGTCTTCGAAGAAGGCCAGTCCTACCTGATGCGCGTAAAGTACGACAACTCGAAGGTGCCCGGTGGGCACGAGGCTGTCATCGTGGTGCCCAAGGGCTTCTCGATCGGCAGCATCCCCGCTGAGAACAAGGCGGTCGAGTCGTTCACGCTGGAGAACGGCGAACTGCGTATCAAGTTCAAGGACCCCATTACGATCACGCAGGGCGTGATCGACGTGAACTTCACCGTGGACACGCTCACCGAGTCCACCGAGAAGGAGATCAGCTGGGGTGTCAAAGGCCAGGAGCAGACGACGACGATCGTCGTCAAGCAAGGCGGCGACAACTTCACGAACGTAACCCCGGCCACTTCGAAGAGCGCAACCGGGTCCACGCTGCCGCAGGTGCAGATCGTCGACGGCCAGGTCGTGCTCGGTGACGAGTTCCTGGACGCGACCATCAGCTACCGGATCACTGTCGACAGCGGCGCCGCGCGCACCGTCTCGATCGCGGATCAGCTTGGCGAGAACCTCACCTTCGTTCCTGGATCCTTCGGGCTCCAGAAGACGGTATGGGATGCGAAGGGCATGAACGAGACCGGCCCTACCGCCGAGACCGTCGGGCAGTTCACGGGCACCGGCTTCTCCTTCGACCTCGACGCAGACGCGAACTCGAAGTACGTGCTCACCTACCAGGCGAAGATCGCGGATGCGCAGGCGCTCGCAAAGCTCCGCACGAAGCTGCAGGCCGAGTACGAGGCCGTGCAGGCCAAGGAGGGCGCCTTCTATGGCATTACCCTCGGCAACTCAGCGACTGTCGCAGGCGAGACCCACGCCACGACCACCTGGCTCGGCGGCTACACCCCGGTCGACCCGAAGCCGAACGTGGGCTCCGCCTTCACCAAGAAGAGCACGCTGGGCTCGACCCGTGTCGAACTCGAGACTGACGGCGTGACGCTCGTCGAGCCGAAGGATGTGACCTACACGCTGAAGGCCGACCTCCGCGAGTTCAACGCCTTCGCGGGTGGCAAGTACGCCCTCACCAGCAACGTCGTCATCACGGATATCCTCCCGGCGCAGCTGCGCTGGCTCGGGTCCGAGGCGGACTTCCTGAGCCCGGCGTTCGAGCAGGTCACCGGGGTGAGCGCAGCTGACTTCGGCGGCGACGCGTACGTCGGCAAGTACCAGCTCGATGGCCAGACCCTGCGGATCAACGTCGGCAAGGACACCACGCAGAAGTCCGAGATCAAGGTACGCGCGCAGCTCGTCTCCGTCGCGGGTCTCACGAAGGTCGCCAACTCGTCGAACCAGTACGCGGAGATCGAGTTCTCGAAGATCACGAACCGCGCCACCTTCGCCTACGGCGATGGCCTCACGAAGGACGCGGAGACGAGCCACACCCCCTTCACTCCGAAGGATCCGGGCAGCGTCATCGACGACGGCAACCGCTTCGACAAGCGGGCCGAGCGCAACGTGATCGAGCTTGAGAAGGGCAAGGACGTCGCGCAGGTGCCCTTCACGTTCACCGTGGGCAAGGGTCTCGGCGACGCGGCGAAGTCGCGAGTGGTCGACGTGATCGATCACACGGCGCTCAACGTCACCGAGGACACGCTCGCGGACATCGCGCAGACCCTCACCGGGCGGAGCGACAGCGGCGTGAAGCTCGACGGCACGATGTTCGATCTGTCGCTGAACGCCGACGAGCACCTCGTGTTCCAGCCGAATGCGGCCTTCCCGGCTGAGATCGGCAAGGACGGCTACCACTTTACGGTGACGATCCCGACGCACAAGATCACGGGCAACACCGCGCTCGTGGTGAAGAATTCGGCCTCCTACTCGGGCGACGACATCGAGTACGAGTACACCTCGACCACGCAGTCGAAGGCCGGCGTCGCGGGCAGCGAGATCCAGATCACGAAGACCGTCTACGACCCCAAGCGCGACGGCTATACGACGAACCTCCGCGCGGAGGTAGACGAGGACACCAAGGAGCTCATCCAGGACGAGTTCGTCTACCGGGTGCAGCTGCTCCCCACGATGAGCTTCACCGAGCTCCTCTACGACGTGCGCGATCAGCTTGACTCGAAGCTCGAGTTCCTCGGCTTCGTCGAGAAGTCCGACATCCAGAACGGTACGGCGACGCCGGCCGACAGCTACACGATTCCAGGCACGCAGATCGTCGTGACTTACAACGCCGCGGGGAACACGCTCAACATCGTCTCAGGCCAGCCGGTTCCCGGCGGCGAGAAGATCGAGCTCTTCTTCAAGGTGAAGGTCAAGGACTACACCTACGGCGAGGGCGTCGAGAACGTTATCGGCTCCTCCAAGGTGACGATCACGCCGACGAACGAGTTCCCGCTCGACATCTCAAAGCTCGACGCGATCGTTCCCGAGGGCCCCGCGATCACCGATCGCGACGCGCGCTTCGAGCTGCGCAACGCCGCGGGCGACGTGGTGCTCAGCGACCTCTACGTCGTGGGCGGCAAGCTCCGACTGGCGGGCCCGAACGGCGCGGACCTCGTGCCGACCGTGAAGGCTGCCGGGACCTACACGATCCACGAGCTGCGCGCCCCCGCCGGGTACGTGCGTAACAACGAGCCCGTGGAGCTTGTCGTCGACAGCGAGGGCAACTCGCCGGAGACGAAGTTCTTCAACACCCCGATGAGTGCGGTCAAGAAGGTGTCGGTGGGCGACTACGTCTGGCTCGACGTCGACCGCGACGGCATCCAGGGGTCCAGCTCGGACGAGCGGCCGATTGAGGGAGTGAAGCTCGTGCTCAATGGTCCCGACGGGAAGCCCGTCACGGACATTAACGGTGATCCTGTCGCTCCGGTGTGGACCGACGCGAAGGGCTTCTATGAGTTCACCCTGCTTCCTGCGCTCAGCGCCGGGCAGACGTACACCGTGAAGATTGATCGCGACGACGAGCGTACGAAGGAGGCTCTGAAGGGTCTCACACCGACGGAAGAGCACGCGGGCACCGACCGCGAGCAGGATTCTTCCTCGTGGACCGCCGTGTCGCGTGATGACCTCGTCAACGACGGCGACCGAGATCCCTCGCTTGACTTCGGCTTCTTTGCGAAGCAGGTGTCGGTAGGTGACTACGTGTGGCTCGACGTTGATCGCGATGGCATTCAGGGCACCAGCCCAGACGAGAAGCCGATTGAGGGCGTGAAGCTCGTGTTGGTTGGGCCCGACGGGAACCCCGTTGTGGACATCGACGGCAACGAGGTTGCTCCGGTGTGGACCGACGATAAGGGCTTCTACGAGTTCACGAACCTTCCCGCGCTTGAGGCTGGCGAGAAGTACACCGTGAAGATCGACCGCGAGGACGATCGCACCAAGGAAGCGCTGAAGGGCCTCACGCCCACGAAGCCCGGCCAGGGTGACGACCGTCTGAAGGATTCCTCTTCGTGGGAGGCCGAGTCCGGTGACCTCGTCAATGATGGTGACCACGATCCCTCGCTCGACTTCGGCTTCCAGGTGAAGTCGTACGCAGTCGGCGATGTGGTCTGGATCGACACGAACAAGGATGGCCTCCAGGACGACACCGAGTACACGCTCGCTGGCGTGAAGGTCCGCCTGTTCGAAGAGGTCGTCAACGAGAATGGCGAGATCGAGGCAGTGCTGGTCGGCGAGACCACCACGAACAAGCAGGGACTCTACGTCTTCGACGAGCTTCCCGCGGGCAAGTACCGCGTGCAGTTCGAGCTGACCCCGGCTCAGGCCAAGATCTACAAGTTCACGAAGTACGCAGCGGGCAAGACGGCGCTTGACTCGAACGCCGGTGAGAACGGTTTCAGCGAGTGGTTCATCCTGGATGACACCAATGCAGACCTGACCACTGACTACGAGTACAGCGACTACGTTGGCGGTATCAAGGCCACGCAGGGCATCGACCCGACGTGGGATGCTGGCGTCATCGTGCTGAACACGCCGACCCCGGGCCCCGGCCCGGAGCCCGTGGACCCGACGGAGCCCGGAACCCCTGAGCACCCGAAGGGCGGCACCACCATCGGTGGTCTGGCCAACACGGGTGGCATGGAACTCTGGGGCTACTTCGCCGGTGGTGCTGCGCTGCTGCTCCTCGGAGCTGGCGCACTGCTGCTGAGCGGCCGTCGCCGCGAGGCACGCCACAGCTAGTTCTGTGAGCATCGAACATACGCTGTTCGAGCTGTGCTGAACGAGGGGCTCGTACCGAAAGGTGCGGGCCCCTCGTTCGTATTACGAACGCTGCGGAGCATCCGCGCTCTGCGGGGAGTCTCAGGGCCTTGAGTGTGAGGAAAGCGTAAGGATTTGGGCCTGAATCGTGCCCCGCCGTACGGATCCCGTGAGGGTCCGATGTGCGCGCTGCCGCCCCGTGGTGCACTGGCTGCGGCGCCCCGTTCGGGGGCCCTGCAGGGCGCACTCGCCCCGCGGTAGTTCTTCGATCGGAGCTCCTCGTGCTCGACGTCGTCTACATTCTCGGCGCGCTCGTCCTCTTCGCGATCGTCGCGGTGGTCGGGAAGGCGGTGGCGAAGCTGTGATCGTGTTCGAAGCTCTTGCCGCGGCCCTCGGCCTTGCGGCAATCGTGTTCCTTGTCATCGCCCTCGTGAAGCCGGAGCGCTTCTGATGGCGTGGCTCGCATTCCTTGCCGCTCTCGCGGCCGTTGTCCTCGTGCTCGTCGTCACACACCGTCCACTGGGCGACTACATGGCGCACGTCTACACCACTCGGAAAGACTGGGCGGTAGAGCGCGGCATCTTCCGCGTGATCGGCGTTGACCCGCGCGCCGGACAGTCGTGGCAGGCCTACCTGCGCGCGGTGCTCGCCTTCTCGCTGCTGGGCGTGCTGTTCCTCTACCTCTTGCAGCGCACCCAGCAGGTGCTGCCCTACTCGCTCGGGCTTCCGCCCGTGCCCGAGGGAATCGCATTCAACACCGCAATCTCCTTCGTGGCAAACACCAACTGGCAAGCCTACTCGCCGGAAGTGACGGTGGGCTACACGGTGCAGCTTGCGGGCCTGGCGGTGCAGAACTTCGTTTCCGCCGCGACCGGCATGGCCGTGGCGATTGCCCTTGTGCGGGGATTCGCAGCCCGTCGCTCGGGCACGATCGGCAACTTCTGGGTGGACCTCATTCGCGGCACTCTCCGGATCCTGCTCCCCATCTCGCTGCTGGGAGCCGTGGTGCTCATGGCGGGCGGGGTGATCCAGAACTTCGCGGGTTTCACCGAGGTGACAACGCTCTCGGGTGCGACGCAGCAGATCCCGGGCGGCCCGGTCGCATCTCAGGAGGTGATCAAGCTGCTCGGCACGAACGGCGGCGGCTTCTTCAACGCGAACTCCTCGCACCCGTTTGAGAACCCGACGGCGTGGACGAACGTGGTGCAGGTGATCCTGATCCTGCTCATCCCGTTCGCGCTGCCACGCACCCTCGGCACGATGGTGGGGGATCGTCGCCAGGGTCGAGCGGTCGCCGCGGTCATGGCGCTGCTCGCGCTCATCTCCACGACCGCGCTCACGGCGCTCGAGCTCGCCGGCCGCGGCGCAGCACCTCTGCTCGCGGGCGGCGCACTCGAGGGCAAAGAACTGCGGTTCGGGATCGTGGGGTCGACGCTCTTCGGCTCGGCCTCAACGCTCACCTCGACTGGTGCGGTCAACTCGATGCACGACTCGTTCACGGCGCTCGGCGGCATGGTGCCGATGCTCAACATGATGCTCGGCGAGATCGCTCCGGGCGGCGTCGGGTCTGGCCTCTACGGCATGCTCGTGATCGCGATCATCGCGGTGTTCCTCGCCGGCCTGCTGGTGGGACGCACTCCCGAATACCTCGGCAAGAAGATCGGCCCGCGCGAGATGAAGCTTGCCAGCCTCACGATCCTGGTCATGCCGCTCCTCGTGCTCACGGGGGTGGCGCTCAGCTTCGCGCTTCCCGGGGTGCGCGAGAGCGTGATCGGCGAGTCGATCGCGAACCCCGGCGTGCACGGTCTGTCCGAGGTGATCTACGCCTTCACCTCCGGTGCGAACAACAACGGTTCGGCATTCGCGGGCCTCACCGCGAGCACGCCGTGGTTCACCGCCGCGATTGGCGTGGCGATGCTGCTCGGTCGCTTCCTGCCGATCGCGCTCGTGCTGGCGCTCGCCGGTGCGCTTGCGGCGCAGGATCCGGTTCCCGAGACCGCGGGCACGCTGCAGACTCACCGCCCGCTCTTCATCGGGCTCATGGCCGGCACTGCGGTGCTCGTCACGGCCCTCGTGTTCTTCCCAATTCTCACGCTGGGTCCCCTAGCGGAAGGGCTGATGTAAGCCATGTCCACCCTCACTCACACTCCCGCGGAGGCCGCCGCGCAGGCGGCCGAGCACGCGGCGGCGACGAAGGCTGCGCGCGCCACGAAGACGCTCACTTGGGCGCAGGTGCGCCATGCGCTCCCCGGGGCCGTGCGCAAGCTGCACCCGCGAGCGCAGTGGCGTAACCCTGTGATGCTCATCGTCTGGGTGGGCGCCGTGCTCACCACGGCGCTCGCGCTTGCTGAGCCGTTCCTCGGCGGGCCGCAGGACTCGGGCGGCGCGACCGTGCCCGTGTCGTTCACCGCGATCATCGCTGGCTGGCTGTGGCTCACGGTGCTCTTCGCGAACCTCGCCGAGTCGATCGCGGAGGGCCGCGGCAAAGCGCAGGCCGACTCGCTGCGGCAGACCCGCACGAGCACGCTCGCGCACCGCGTCGCGCACTACGACGCCGCGGGAGACCCCGCGGCCGAGCGCGCGGAGCTCGTCGACATCTCCTCGGCGGAGCTCACGCTCGGCGACGTCGTGGTGGTCTCGGCGGGCGAAGCGATCCCGGGCGATGGCGACATCGTGTGGGGCATCGCCTCGGTCGACGAATCGGCCATCACGGGCGAGTCCGCGCCGGTGGTGCGCGAGTCGGGCGGTGACCGCTCGGCGGTGACGGGCGGCACGCGCGTGCTCTCCGACCGCATCGTGGTGCGCATCACCTCCCGGCCCGGCGAGACCTTTGTTGATCGAATGATCGCGCTTGTGGAGGGCGCTGCCCGGCAGCGCACCCCCAACGAGGTTGCGCTGAACATCCTGCTCGCGGCACTGTCGATCGTGTTCGTGACGGTCGCACTGACCCTCGGCCCCATCGCCTCCTACGCGGCGGCTCCGGTCAGCATCACGGTGCTCGTGGCACTGCTCGTGTGCCTCATTCCCACGACGATTGGCGCGCTGCTCTCCGCGATCGGCATTGCGGGCATGGATCGCCTGGTGCAGCGCAACGTGCTCGCGATGTCGGGTCGTGCGGTCGAAGCGGCGGGCGACGTGACGACGCTGCTGCTCGACAAGACCGGTACGATCACCTATGGCAATCGGCGCGCGAGCGCGTTCGTGCGCATGGGTGGTGTCACCGAACAGGAGTTCGTGCGGGCGGCGGCGAGCTCCTCGCTCGCGGATCCCACTCCTGAGGGCACCTCGATCGTTGATCTCGCGCGGCTGCAGGGAGTCGAAGCAGTGCAGGATCCGGCCGCGCAGATCGTGCCGTTCACCGCGCAGACGCGCATGTCGGGGCTCGACCTGCCCGATGGTTCGCAGCTGCGCAAGGGCGCGGGCTCGGCGGTGATCGCCTGGCTCGAGGCCGACGGTGCGGCGCTCCACGCGGGAGTGGGTGCGGAGATGCGCGCGGTGGTCGAGCGCATCTCGGAGTCGGGCGGCACGCCGCTCGTCGTCGCGGAGAAGTCGGCAACGGGAGTGCCGCGCATCCTCGGCGTGATCCACCTGAAGGACGTGGTGAAGGAGGGGCTCACCGAGCGCTTCCGCGAGCTGCGGGCGATGGGCATTCGCACGGTCATGGTGACGGGCGACAACCCGCTCACCGCCGCCGCGATCGCGAAGGAGGCCGGGGTCGACGACTTCCTCGCCGAGGCAACCCCGGAGGACAAGCTCGAGTACATTCGCCGCGAGCAGGAGGGCGGCAGGCTCGTCGCGATGACGGGCGACGGCACGAACGATGCGCCCGCACTCGCGCAGGCCGATGTCGGCGTCGCGATGAACACGGGCACCTCCGCCGCGAAGGAGGCCGGCAACATGGTCGACCTCGACTCGGATCCCACGAAGCTCATCGACATTGTGGCGATCGGCAAGCAACTGCTCATCACGCGCGGCGCCCTCACCACGTTCTCGATCGCCAACGACATCGCGAAGTACTTCGCGATCATCCCTGCACTCTTCATGGGGGTGTTCCCCGGGCTGTCGGTGCTGAACATCATGGGCCTGCACTCACCGGCGTCTGCCGTGCTGTCCGCCGTGATCTTCAACGCCGTGGTGATCGTGTTCCTCGTGCCGCTTGCCCTGCGCGGCGTGCGCTACCGGCCGGCGAGCGCGGCGCAACTCCTCGCTCGCAACCTCGCCATCTACGGGCTGGGCGGCATCGTGACGCCGTTCATCGGCATCTGGCTCATCGACCTTGCCGTCCGGCTGATCCCGGGCTTCTAACCCTCACACAAGAGAAAGAACAGCATCATGACTGCAGGATCCCGCACCACGGGACAGACGCTCTGGGTCGCGGCGCGCACCCTCCTGGTGTGCACGCTCGCGCTCGGGGTGGGGTACACCGCCCTTGTCACGGGCATCGGGCAGCTCGCGCTCCCGGCGCAGGCGAACGGCTCGCTGCTCGCGGGCCCAGGCGGGGCGGGCGCCGAGGCGCCGGTCGGCTCGGCGTTGATCGGCCAGTCGTTCGTCGACGCGGAGGGGGAGCCGCTGCCGCAGTACTTCCAGCCGCGACCGTCTGCCGCGGGCGACGGCTACGACGGCGCGGCGTCGGGCGCAAGCAACCTCGGGCCGGAGAACCCGGATCTCGTGGCGGCGGTGGCCGAGCGGCGGGCCGCGATTGCCGCGCGCGACGGGGTGCCCGAGGACGCGATCCCGGTCGATGCGCTCACCGCATCGAGCTCAGGCCTCGACCCGCACATCAGCCCGGAGTATGCGGCGCTGCAAGCGGAGCGCGTCGCCGCGGCGCGTGCGATCCCGCTCGAAGAAGTACGCGCCCTCGTCGCGCAGTTCACGGAGGCGCCAGATCTTGGTGTCCTCGGTTCCCCGCGCGTCAATGTGTTGCGGATTAATCTGGAGCTCGACGAACGAGAGGCTGCGGCATGACGACACGGGGGCGACTGCGGGTGCTGCTCGGGGCCGCCCCCGGCGTGGGCAAGACCTACGCGATGCTCGAGGAGGGCCGGCACCTGCAGAGCGCGGGCACCGATGTGGTGATTGGGATCGTGGAGACCCACGGCCGTGCCGCGACCGCCGCGATGACGGCGGGCCTGCCCGCGGTGCCACGCCGCGCTGTGGCGCACCGGGGAGTGGCGCTCGAGGAAATGGACCTCGATGCAGTGCTGTCGCGCCGACCGCAGCTCGCGCTGGTTGACGAGCTCGCGCACACGAACGCGCCGGGGTCGCGCAACGAGAAGCGGTGGCAGGACGTTGCCGAGCTGCTCGAAGCCGGCATCGATGTGCTCTCCACCCTCAACATTCAGCACATCGCTTCACTGAACGATGTGGTGGAGCAGATCACCGGGGTGCCGCAGCGTGAGACGGTGCCGGATCGCTTCCTCCGCGACGCGGATCAGATCGAGGTAATCGATCTCGCCCCGCAGGCGCTGCGCGATCGGCTCGCCGGCGGGGTGGTGTACCCGGCTGAGCGCATCGACGCCGCGCTCTCCAACTACTTCCGGCTGGGCAATCTCACGGCGCTTCGCGAGCTTGCGCTGCTGTGGCTCGCCGACGAGGTGGACCAGGCGCTCACCAGCTATCGCAGCGCGCACGGCATCGACCGCACCTGGGAGGCGCGCGAGCGTGTGGTGGTCGCGCTCACGGGCGGACCCGAGGGCGAGACCCTGTTGCGCCGCGGCGCGCGCATCGCGGCGCGGGCCTCCGGCGGCGCGCTCGTCGCCGTGCACGCGACGAGCCCAGACGGTTTGCGCGCGGGTAACCCTGCCGCTCTCGCCCAGCAGCGCGCGCTGACCGAACAGCTCGGTGGCTCGTACCATCAGGTGCTCGGCTCGGACGTGCCAACCGCGCTCGTCGAGTTCGCCCGCTCGCAGAACGCGACGCAGCTCGTGCTCGGAGCGAGTCGGCGCGGCCGCCTCGCGACGGCGCTCACGGGGCCCGGGATCGGCGCGACGGTGATCCGCGAGTCTGGCGACATTGATGTGCACATCGTCAACCACGCAGGAGCCGGTGGCACGCGCGCGCTGCCCCGCCTGGGCGGTGGGCTCACGGTGCGGCGGCGGCTCGCCGGCTTCCTGCTCGCGCTCATCGCGGGTCCGCTGCTCACGTGGCTGCTCTTCACCATGCGCAGCCCCGAGTCGATCACGGGAGATGTGCTGAGCTATCAGCTGCTCGTGGTCATCGTTGCGCTCGTGGGTGGCCTGTGGCCGGCGCTCTTTGCGGCCGTGCTCTCGGGGATCACGCTCGACTTTCTCTTCATCGCGCCGCTGTACACGGTGACGATCACGGATCCGATGCACGTGATTGCCTTGCTGTTGTACACGACCATTGCGGCGCTCGTGAGCTTCGTGGTGGATCGCGCGGCCCGCGCCGCCCGGGTGGCGCGACGCGCTGCGGCTGAGTCCGAGCTGATCCAAACCGTGGCCGGGAGCGTGCTCCGCGGCGACAGCGCGGTCGAGGCACTCGTGGACCGTGCGCGCGAGGCGTTTGCGCTGCGCGGGGTGCGGCTCGTGGAGGACGGCGAGACGGTTGCCGAGTCGGGCGTGCACGACGGGGAGGTGACGAGCCGGCTGCCCGTGGGCGAGCGCGGCGAGCTGCTGCTCTTCGGCGGAGACCTGCCCGCGTCTGAGCAGCGGCTGCTCGCGGTGATCACCGCCCAGCTCGCCGCCGCGCTCGAGCATCAGCATCTCGCGGACACGGCGAGCGAGATCGCGCCCATCGCGGCGTCGGACCGGGTGCGCGGCGCACTGCTGTCCGCCCTCAGCCATGACCTGCGGCGCCCGCTCGCCGCAGCGACCGCGGCGGTTGGGGGCTTGCGTACCACCGGACCTTCCCTCGGCGCGGACGATCGCCGCGCACTCCTCGACACGGCGGACGAGAGCCTCACCGCACTGACCGCGCTCGTGACCGATCTGCTCGACGTGAGCCGCCTGCAAGCCGACGCGCTCACCATCGACACTGCGCCGCTCGACCCCGCGGATGTCGTGGGCCCCGCGCTCGACGAGCTGGGCCTCGGCCCCGCAGAGGTGGAGCTCGCGCTTGAACATGGCGAGCAGCAGGCGAGCGCGGATCCCGTGCTGCTGCAGCGAGTGCTCGCCAACCTCCTCGCGAACGCCACGCGCTTCGCGCCGCCCGGCAGCCCCGTCCGTATCGCGACGAGCACGTTCGCAGATCGCGTCGAGGTGCGCGTGATCGACCACGGGCCCGGGATCCCGGCCGCCCGCCGCGACGAGGTGTTCGTGCCCTTCCAGCGGCTGGGAGATACCGACAACGGCACCGGCCTCGGCCTGGGCCTCGCGCTCTCCAAGGGCTTCGTCGAGGCGATGGGTGGCACACTGGAGCCCGAGGATACCCCGGGCGGGGGCCTCACGATGGTCGTCTCGCTCGCGGCGGCCTCCGGGACGAAGGGACGGCCGTGAAGATTCTCATCGCCGACGATGATCCGCAGCTGCTCCGAGCGCTGCGCATCACGCTCACGGCGCAGGGCTACGAGATTCTCACCGCGGTCGACGGCGCGTCGGCGATCAGTACCGCGATCGCTGAGCGCCCCGAGCTGCTCATCCTCGATCTCGGGATGCCGAACCTCGATGGGGTCGAGGTGATCCACGCGGTGCGCGGTTGGTCACAGGCTCCGATCCTCGTGGTGTCCGGGCGCGCGGGCACCGCGGACAAGGTGGACGCCCTTGACGCGGGCGCCGACGACTACCTCACGAAGCCGTTTTCGGTGGAGGAGCTGCTGGCTCGCGTGCGCGCGCTCACGCGCCGCCTGCCGCAACAGGAGGAGACGGCGCCTCCCGCGCTCGTGGTGACGCTCGGCGAGATCACGGTGGACCTTGCCGCGCGCAGCGTCGTGGACGCGACGGGAGGCGGGCGACGGCAGATCCGTCTCACGCCCACCGAGTGGCAGGTGCTCGAACTGCTCCTGCGCAACCCGGGGAAGCTCGTCACGCGGCAGACGCTCCTCACCCACATCTGGGGGAGCGAACACGTGACCGACACCGGGTACCTGCGGCTCTACATTTCGCAGCTGCGGAAGAAGCTTGAGCGGGATGCGAGCGTCCCGCGTTTCCTCATCACGGAGCCCGGCATGGGGTACCGGCTGGAGCTCGACGCGCGCTAAGCCGAGGGCGTCATCAGAATGTTATCCGCCCGCGCGTACCCGAGCGGGCCGGAGATTCGCGCCATTCCGGTCAATCTTGCCCCGGATCAAGCCCCAGTATGGAGCCGGGTAGAGACTCTGTAGTTGAGTGGCGTCCCACGCGCAGTACACTCGGAGCGACATGACGCAACGAAGCGACGTCCACTCCCGGCACCGGGATTGCGCGATGCTTCACATTGGAGAGATCAATGAAGATTCGATACGCGCTCCCCGCGCTCGCCGCAGCCGCGCTGCTCACCCTCACCGGGTGCGTGACGAACGAGGAGGGCCCGAAGCACGAGTCCACCGACACCTCGAAGATCAGTGTCGATGAGAAGGCCGCGGCGCTCGTCCCCGCCGACATCAAGGACACCGGCAAGCTCGTACTCGGCACCGACGGATCGTACCCGCCCAACGAGTACAAGAACTCCTCCGGCGAGATCGTCGGCTGGGGCGTCGACCTTGCCAACGCAGTCTCCGCCCGCCTGGGCCTCGAGCCCGTGTGGGAGGAAGCAAGCTTCGACACGATCATCCCGAGCATTCAGGGCGGCAAGATGAACATGGGCTCGTCGTCCTTCACGGACAACGCCGAGCGCCAGAAGACCGTCGACTTCGTCAACTTCTACGAGGCCGGCGTGCTGTGGGCCGCACCCATCGGCTCCGACATCGACCCGAACAACGCATGCGGGCTGAAGGTCGCCGTGCAGTCGGGCACCTTCGAGCACACCGACGAGCTCCCGGCGAAGTCGGCCGAGTGCGAGGCCGCGGGCAAGCCCAAGATTGACATCATGCCCTTCGAAGGCCAGGCTGAGGCAACGAACGCCGTCGTGCTGGGCCAGGCTGAGGCGTTCAGCGCTGATTCGCCCGTGACCCTCGACGCGATCGCAGCGCAGAGCGACAAGATTGCGGCGGCCGGCGAGACGTTCGACGTCGCACCTTACGGCTACGCGCTTCCCAAGGACACCGACCTCACGAAGGCCGTCCAGCTTGCGCTCCAGTCGCTTATGGACGACGGCACGTACCTCGAGATCCTCACGAAGGCGGGCGTTGAAGACGGGGCAATCGAGAAGGCAACGATCAACGCCGGCTCCTGATCCCGATCAACAGTCGTATCCGAACCCACAGTGAAGTAGGAACACTCCGCTATGTCTGAGAACACGGGCGGGGCTTCGGGGACCACCCCGAAGCCCCAGCCCTTCTACGAATCCGAGCCCATCGAGGCGATCAAGCTCAAGCATCCCGGCCGCATCGCGCTTGCCGTCGTGCTGGCAGTGCTCGCCGTTCTGTTTGTGATTGATGCCGCGAACCGCGAGGCCTTTGACTGGCCTGAGGTGGGCAAGTATCTCTTCGATACGCGCATCGTCTCGGCCGTTGGCTACACCCTGCAGCTCACCGTCTACTCGATGATCATCGCCATCGTGCTCGGGATCCTGCTCGCGGTGATGCGTCTGTCGCCGAACCCGGTGGTGAAGTCCATCGCCTGGGTGTACCTCTGGATCTTCCGTGGTACCCCGGTCTACGTGCAGCTCACCTTCTGGGGACTCTTTGCGGTGATCTACCCGAAGATCGGCTTCGGAATCCCGTTCATGGAACCGTTCTTCGAGTTCGAGACGAACACGATCATGACGGCGTTCACGCTCGCGATCATCGGCCTCGCGCTGAACGAGGCCGCCTACATGGCCGAGATCGTGCGCGCGGGCCTGCTGTCGGTTGACAAGGGTCAGGACGAGGCCGCTGTGGCGCTCGGACTGGGCTGGTGGCACACGATGACCCGGGTCATCCTGCCGCAGGCGATGCGCGTCATCATCCCGCCGACGGGCAACGAGGTCATCTCGATGCTGAAGACCACCTCGCTCGTCAACGCGGTGCCATTCACGCTCGAGCTCTTCATGAAGACGAAGGACATCTCGGCAGTCACCTACAAGCCGGTGCCGATGCTCATCGTTGCCTCGATCTGGTACCTCGCCGTCACCTCGGTGCTCATGGTGGGCCAGTACTACCTGGAGCGGCACTTCGCGCGGGGCGTCGCACAGCGCCCCGACGTGATGACGCCCACGGTAGAGACCGCCGCCATCGGTGTGGTGGGAACCGACGGGACGTACCCGACGTATGAGGAAAAGGACGGCCGCACCGGGATTGTGCCGCCGCGCCAGCGCCCCGGGGGAGGCATGGTATGAGCCAGCAAGCAACCGACATTCCAATGGTGAAGGCCGAGGGTGTCTCGAAGGCCTACGGGTCCAACCTGGTGCTGAAGTCCATCTCGCTCGAGGTGCAGCGTGGTGAGGTGCTGTGCCTCGTTGGCCCCTCGGGCTCGGGCAAGTCGACCTTCCTGCGCTGCATCAATCACCTGGAGACGGTGAATGCGGGCCGACTGTCCGTCGACGGCGAGATCGTCGGCTACCGGCAGCAGGGCGACAAGCTCTACGAGATGCACCCGCACGAGGCGGCGAAGCAGCGGCGCGACATCGGCATGGTGTTCCAGCGCTTTAACCTCTTTCCGCACATGACCGCGCTCGAGAACGTGATGCTCGCGCCCACCCTGCTCAAGAAGGGCAATAAGGCCGCACTCAAGGCGCGGGCGATGGAACTGCTTGCTCGTGTGGGCCTCGCGGACCGGCACGACTACTACCCCGCGCACCTCTCGGGTGGGCAGCAGCAGCGCGTGGCCATTGCGCGTGCGCTCGCGATGGAGCCGAAGCTCATGCTGTTCGATGAGCCGACCTCCGCCCTCGATCCCGAGCTGGTGGGTGAAGTGCTCGACGTCATGAAGGGCCTCGCCGAGAGCGGCATGACCATGATCGTGGTGACGCACGAGATGGGCTTCGCCCGTGAGGTGGCAGACAAGCTGGTCTTCATGGACGGCGGCGTGGTAGTCGAGGAGGGTGACCCGGCCGAGGTGCTGTCGAACCCGCAGCGCGAACGCACGAAGGCCTTCCTCTCCAAGGTCCTCTAGCGCGAGCACTGCTCGGTACACGCACAGTGGCCCCGGTTTCCCGTGAGGGAACCGGGGCCACTGTGCATTGCGGCAGCTCGGCGCTAGGCGTTGACGCCGAGATCTCGCTTGATCTTGGTGGTGGAGACGCCCTCGGTGCGGTCGAGGTAGATGACCTCGCAGTAGTCGCGCAGCACCTCGAAGCGGGGATCGCCCTCCCAGTCGCCGCCCATCACCACGGCGTCGATCTCGTACTTCTGCACGTCGCGGATCTTCTGATCCCACGCCTCTTCGGGGATCACGAGGTCGACGTAGCGCACCGCCTCGAGCATGTTCTTGCGCGTCTCGAAGTCGTGGTAGGTCTTCTTCCCCTTGCCCGCATTGAACTCCTCCGTGGAGGCGGCGACCACGAGGTAGTCGCCGAGCGCACGTGCGCGACGCAGCAGGCGGATGTGACCCCAGTGCAGGAGGTCAAAGGTGCCGTAGGTGAGGATCCGCTTCATCCCTCCAGTCTAAGCGCTGAGCCGATTCCAGGCTGGGAAGCCAGCCCGCCCGCGTGCGCGACGAATTCCCTGGTGCCGTGGAGCTCGCGGCGGCGTAAGCTGGGAGGGAGGTATCCGCGCGGCGGGTCCGCGCATCGACGGAGATGGAGGGCACGATGTCAGAGCACCCAGATCAGAGAGTTCCGGATCACGACTCCGATCCTGCACGCACTCCCGGCGATGGCTGGGTGGGCGAGGGCGGAGCGTCACACCTGGGGCCCGCGACGCACGTGCGTGCCGGTCATCCCGACGACGCAGACGACGAGGATGATGTCGAGTCGGACGACGAAGAAGAGTAGTCGCGACACCGTAGGGAGGCCCGCCCACGCAGAAGCGTGGGCGGGCCTCCCTCGTTCCGTTTTCGGCGGCTACGCCTGCACGAGCGCGATCACGCCCGCAACGGCGGACGCCGCGGCGATGAGCAGCGCGATCCCGATCAGCACTGCGTGCACCGTGAGGAAGCGAGTGGGGCGACCCTGCTCGTCACGGGCGCGCGGATCCTTCGCGACGCGCGTCCAGAAGCGCGGCCACACCACGATGTTGTAGACAGCGTTTACGAGCAGCAGGATTCCGGCGAGCGTCAGCATGCCTCCAGCTTACGTGGACGGAGGTGGCTCAGTACCGCGGCGCAGAGACGCACGAGACCCTGCGATGCCGAAGCCGAGCTCGATGACGGCGACCGCGAAAAGCACCAGGAGGGCGGCGGACCATGGAATCCCTGCCTGGGAGAGGAAGCCCAGCAGGAGCGGCCCGGTTGCCGCGAACGCGTAGCCCACGCCCTGGCTCACGGCGGAGAAGCTCGCGGTCGCCGTGGCGCTTGGTGCGGTAAACACGATCAGCGCAATTGCGAGCCCAAACGCGCCGCTCTGTGCGATGCCGAGCGCCGCGACGACGAGCGGGGCGAGTGAGATGGGTCCGTAGGCGAGTCCCAGCAGGCTGACGGCAGAGAGCGCGGCGACACCAACGATGAGCGGGGTGCGCAGCCGCGGGCGTGAGGCGAGCGTGGGTGCGATGAGTGACGCGGGAAGGCCAGCGATGCTGAGCCAGGCGAGCAGCATGCCTGATTCGCTCGGGCTCATGCCGCGGTCGATGGCAATCGTCGGGAGCCATGCGGTCAACGCGAAGTAAATGAGCGCTTGGCATCCGAAGAATCCGGTGACCGCCCAGATTCCTGGCGTACGGAGCAGGCCTCGGAACGATTGGGCGGGGTGTTGCTGGCCGCTGCTCGCGCTCGAGCCGAGGGCGGAACCGAGCCCGAGTGAGAGCCCGAGTGCGATCAGCAGGGGAATCCCCCACGCGGCGAGCGCGGGCGCAACGCGGTCGTCGAGGAGGTGGAACAGGGGTACCGTGAGCCCGGCACCCGCTGCGGCGCTGACGCCGAACGACGTGGTGTAGACCCCTGTCCAGAATCCGCCGCGTCGAGAAAGCGCCTGCCGGATCACCTGGGGTGCCAAGACTCCGAGCAGGGCGATGGTCATCCCGCCGAGGATGACGCCGGTGAAGAGGAGGGGCGCCGACACCGGGCGGAGCAGGGTCGCGGTCGCGAGCAGTGCGAGCAGCACCGTGATCGCTCGGGCCAGGCCAAGCCGCCGTACCAGGAGGGGAGCGAACGGGGAGGCGACGCCGAACATGAGCACGGGGAGCGAACTCAAGATCGCGAGACCGCCGGCGCTCAGCCCATAGCGTGCGCCGATCTCTGGGAGAAGCGGTGAGACCGAAGTGATGGGAAATCGGACGCTCAAGCCAATTGCGAGGATGAGGATCCCTGCAGCTGCGGCCTGACGTCGTTCAGTTCGACTCATCGAGCAGACGCTCCTGCTGCTCGAGCACTCCCAGTGCTGCCGCTGCTGCTGCGTCCGCGGCTTGCGCGACGATGGCCTGGAACAGCGCGTCGTGCATGTCGGCGCGGTCAGGGTCGTGGCGCTGGGTGAGGCACGACGCGTCTGCAACAGACTCCCGGAGGGAGGTATCGAAGCTCGCGTACAGATCGGTGAGGAGCTGGTTTCCTGAGGCCTCGGCGATGCCGAGGTGGAACGCGACGTCGGCATCTGCGAATCCCTCCGCGTCACCCGCGGCGATTGCTGCAGCCCGGTCGCGCAAGTGCGTCTCGAGCTCAGCGAGGTTGGCCGCGGTGCGGAACTGCGCAGCCTCGCGCGCAGCAAGTGCATCGAGCGCGCGGCGCACGCGGATGACTTCGCGGCCATCCGCGGAGTGGATCGCCCGGCGCAAAGCTACTTGCGTGGCGTCAGTGGCGATGAGGTAGGTGCCGTCTCCCTGTCGCGTCTCGAGGAGACCGAGCTGGACAAGGGAACGAACCGCCTCGCGCACGGAGGGTCGGCTCACGCCGAGGGTGGTGGTGAGCTCCGCCTCGGAGGGGAGGCGGTCGCCGAGTGCCCAGCGGCCGGCACTGATTTCGCGCTTCAGCTCGTCGACAACGGTGTCGACGAGCGATCGTCGTTGAATAGGTCGCACGGTATCTATCCTTGCAGCTTCGGTTGGTTATATGGTTATCATATGTCTGACAAGTGGTTCGGCGCCAGGCTGGCGCCGGATTTCCCTGCAGAATCACCGAGAAAGGTCTTCCAATGACGGCGACCCCAGCTGCACCGCACCCCGCGATGCTTGCCACCCCGGGCCTCGTTGACGGTCACATTCACCCGGATAAGACCTCATGGGGAAGTGCGTGGATGTCGCGCCGCCCGGCGCGAGACCTCGCGGAGCTGATCGAAAACGATCGTGCGACCCAGTTCGACTTTGCCGAGAGCGTGGAGGAGCGGGCCTATGCGCTGCTCGCGAATGCCCGCCGCAACGGCACCCTTGCGATGCGCGCGCACGTGGATGTGGCAAGCGAACTCGGCATTCGCAACGTTGAGGGCGTGCGTGCCGCGGCAGAGCGGCTTCCCGGACTCACAGTGCAGATCGTCGCGTTCCCGCAGTTCGGCCTCCTGCGCAACCCCGGCACGCTCGAGGTGATGGCGGCCTCACTGGACGCGGGCGCCGATCTTGTGGGCGGCATCGACCCGGGCGGGATCGAGGGCGACTTGCATGGCCATCTCGACGCGGTGTTCGGCCTCGCGGAGCGGAAGAGCCGCGACATCGATATTCACCTCCACGACGGTGGCGAGGATGGACTCGCGCAGATCCGAGAGATCGCGCGGCGCACTGTTGCCACTGGCCGCCAGGGGCGCGTGACGATTGGCCACGCGTTCGCGCTCTGCGACGAGTCGCTGCCCAGCTTGCCGGAGACCCTTGACCGGGTGGCAGAGGCGGGTATTTGGATCGCGACCTGCGCGTTGGGGCCGGACCCCGTGCCCAACATCGATCGTTTCGAGCAGCACGGCGTGCGACTCGTCGCCGGATCAGACGGCGTACGCGACTCCTGGAGCCCATTCGGAACCGGCAGTATGGTCGACCGCGCTCACCTCCTCGCCTACCGCACGGGAGCGATCACGGACATGGAGCTTGAGCGTGCGTTCCGCATCGCTTCGGTCGCCGGCGGCGAGATGCTCGGAATCCCCGAGATCGCGGAGTGGAGCGGGGCAGCCGCAGCGACCCGCCTCGAGTTTGCCGCGCACAGCATCGCTCAGCTGGTGGTCGATCGCCCAGCACCCACGCGCGTGGTGCGCGATGGTGTCGTGCTCAGCTAACGCGTTCTCTCAGCCCCTCTTTCCCACCACCTGAACACCCGCAGTACCCATCACCGGAACAAAGGAGTCCCCGTGTCCATTCGACGTCTCACGCTGCTCGGAGCAGCCACTGTGGCAGCGCTCACGCTGACCGCATGCGCTGGTGGCGGTGGCGGCGCCCCCTCGGGCACCGCCGCTGGCCAAGCCAAGTTCGACCTTGACCCAGCGAAGCTCGCAACCACCACGCCCGCGGGCACAGCGGCGGTTCCCGAGGTCACCTGGAACCTTCCCTATGAGCCGATGTCAATTGACCCGATGCTCTCGTTCAACTACGCGGAGAACACGGTGGACTCGAACATGTGCGAGGGGCTCACGCGCATCACCCCCGATCTTGAGATTGAGAACGCGCTCGCCGAGCAGGTGGAGTCGCCGAACGATACGACGTACGTGTACACACTGCGCGATGGCGTGCAGTTCTGGGACGGCTCGCCGCTCACCGCCGCAGACGTTGTGTACTCGCTCGAACGACAGGTGGGGGCCGATGCGCCCACGTACTGGACGGACTACTTCACGAACGTGGAGTCCGTGACGCAGACAGGCGACGCCGAGGTGACCGTCACGCTCAGCACACCGGATGCGCTGTTTGCGCAGGGCATGTCGAGCGCTGCTGGCGCGATTGTGCAGAAGGCTGCGGCTGAAGCCGCTGGCGAGCAGTTCGGCACCCCGAAGGGCGGCATGATGTGCACTGGCCCGTTCCAGCTCGACTCATGGGAGCCGGGGAAAGCAATCACTCTCGTGAAGAACGAGAACTACTGGGATGACGCGCTGATCCCGAAGGTGGAGAAGCTGTCGTTCAGTTTCATTGCCGATGAATCGACCGCGATCAACGCGCTTCGCTCGGGTGACGTTGACGGACAGTTCTTTTACCTCCCGCCGGCCGGCCTGAGCCAGTTGGAGGGTAGCGACGCGAGCATCACCTTCGGCAAGTCCTACATTTTCTGGTCGCTGCGCGCGATTCAGGAGACGGGCACGTTCTCGAACCCGAAGGTGCGCGAGGCGCTGCTCGCCGCGATTGACAGCCAGGCTATTGCTGACGTCGTGTTCCAGGGCGCGGCGATCCCCTCACCGGTGCTGACCGGACCCGCGTACTACGGTGACGATGAGGCGGGGAAGCTCTTCCAGGCGGCCTACGACGGGTACGAACTGAAGCCAGACATTGAGCGCGCGAAGGCGCTGCTCGCTGAGGCTGGCGACGTTTCCGCTCCCATTGTGCTTGGTGTGCAGGGTTCGTCCGCAGTGCACGAGCAGACAGCCAACCTGATTCAGGCCGCCGGGCAGGCAATCGGACTCACGATCGAGACGAAGGTGATTCCGGTCGAGCAGTTCGGCAACCTCTACTTCGACCCGAAGGCGCGAGAAGGCCTCGACGGCTTCTTCACGACCTACTACGGAAACGTGACTGATCCGCTCGACGTGTACACGACGTTCATGCCGGACAGCACGAACAACTTCATCAAGTACGATGGCGCCGCCGCCGAGCTCACAGAAGCACGCGCCACGCTCGACCCCGTGAAGCGTGCCGAGCTGACCATTGCCGCCCAGGAGAAGATCACGCGCGATCTGCCCTGGTTCCCCATGGGAGACCTGCCGGTGATCCTCGTGCAGAACAACGAGATCTCGGGTGCGACGGCTTCCTCCGCGTACCTCGGCTACCCGTGGGCGGCCACCATCGGAGGCGTGGAGTAGTCCCGTGTCCATCCCCGCATTCCTGCTGCGCCGGACGGGCAGCCTCCTGCTCGTCCTGCTTGTCACGTCATTCGTGGTTTTCGGCATGCTCTATCTCGCCCCGGGGAGTCCGCTGAGCTTTGTGCTCGGCCCCCGGGGCGGGACGCCGGAGCAAATCGCACGGGTGACCGCCCAGTACCACCTCGATGATCCGTTCCTCGTCAGGTACTTCGCGTGGATCGGTGATCTGTTCACGGGAGACCTCGGCGACTCGGTCGTCTACCGTCAGCCCGTCGCCGACCTCATCGGCGGCCGGGTGGGCACCACCGTAGCCCTCATCGCGCTTGCGACGCTCATCATCGCCGTGCTCGGCGTGGGGCTTGGCCTGCTCGGCTCGCTGCGCGGTGGTTGGGCGGATCAGGTGGTCACCACGCTCGCGACGCTCGGCCTCGCCACTCCGGCATTCGTGATCGGCGTCGCGCTGATCAGTGTCTTTGCGGTGGGGCTCGGCTGGTTCCCCACGAATGGGAGCGGGAGCGGGGGACTCGACACCCTGTTCCACCTCATCCTTCCGGCAGCGGCGCTTGCCGTTGCGAGCACGGCGTATCAGGCACGCATCACGCGCGCCTCGGTGCTGGAGGAGGCCGGCAGGGAACACGTCCAGACCGCCGTGGCCCGTGGTCTGCGCACGAACCTCATTGTGCGGCGGCATATTCTTCGCAATGCCCTGATCCCGATCACCACTGTGCTCGGTCTGACGGTCGCGACACTCATTGCGGGGGCTGTGGTCATCGAGAATGTGTTCGCGCTCGACGGCCTCGGATCGCTGCTCGTCCGCGCGATCCTGCAGCGCGACTTCGCCGTCGTGCAGGCCGTAATTCTCGTTCTTGTCATCGCGTTCGTGGTGATCAACGCGATCGTGGATTTCCTGTACACGATCATTGATCCGCGCATCCAGCTGGGGAGTAAGCAATGACCGCACCGAGCACCACTCAGATCGCCCTCCGCAAGGTGGCTGCGAACGACCCCGGTCGCCTCACCCTGCTCGGCCGGAAGCTCGGCCCCACCGGCATCATCGCCGCGTGCGTGCTGACGGTGTTCGTGCTTGCGGCACTCCTTGCGCCATGGCTCGCACCGTATGATCCCGACTTCCCCGATCTGCTCGCGGCGCTCTCGGGCCCCAGCGCGCAGCACCTGCTGGGAGCGGATGCCCTCGGCCGCGACCTCCTCTCTCGGCTGATGTACGGTGCCCGCATTACGCTGCTCGGGCCGACGCTGGTCATTCTCATTGCGACCGTCGTCGGCACCACGCTCGCACTCATCGCCGCGTGGAACCGTGGGCGAGTTGACACGGTGATCTCTTGGATCCTTGACGTGCTGTTCTCGGTTCCGGGTATCGTGTTTGCGCTGATTGCGGTGGCGATCTTTGGGCCCAACCTGCCCACCGTGGTGGTTGGCCTGTCGATTGGTTACATCCCCTACGTTGCACGCGTCGTGCGCGGCGCTGCGCTGCGCGAGCGTGGCATGCCCTATGTGCAGGCGGCCTGGCTGCAGGGACAGTCGGGCATCGGCATCAGCCTCACGCAGATCCTGCCGAACGTGCAGCCCATTGTGGTTGCGCAGGCCGTCTCGTCACTCGGCTTCGCCGTGATCGATCTCGCGGCCGTCTCCTTCCTCGGGCTCGGTGTGCAGCCGCCAACGGCTGATCTCGGACTCATGGTGAAGAGCGGCTTCGACTCGCTGTTGCGCGGGCAGGCGCTCGAGGCGATCACCGCGGGCCTCGCGATTGTGCTCATCGTGTGGAGCATCACCGTGATCGGCGACCGGCTCGCCTCAAACACCAGGAGCATCCGATGAACGCACCACTCCTTGAAATCGAAAACCTGCACGCGAGTCTGGTCACGAAGTACCGACACCTCGACCTGCTGAACGGGGTCAGTCTGACCCTCGACCGGGGCGAAGCATTGGGGCTCGTCGGCGAATCCGGTTCCGGGAAGTCGCTCACCACGCGCGCAGTAATGCGGATGCTCGCCGAAGGGTTCCGCACCACCGGTGAGGTTCGCTTCGCGGGTGAGTCCGTGCAGGGCATGAACCGAGAGCGCCTGCGGAAGTATCGGGCGAGCGAGGTTGGCATGATCTTCCAAGATCCGCGAGCGCATGTGAACCCCGTGCACACGGTCGGCGACTTCCTGACGGAGGCACTTGTTCGCGATCGCGGCCTGCCCCGCGCGGACGTCGAGCGGCGCGCGATCCAAATCCTCGATGAAGTGGGGGTGAGGCACCCGGAGCGGCGGCTCCGGCAGTACCCGCACGAACTCTCCGGAGGCCTCCTACAGCGCGTCATGATCGCCAGCGTGTTGCTCGCCGAGCCACAGCTCATCCTTGCGGATGAGCCGACCACGGCGCTCGACGTCACGGCGCAGTCGGATGTGATGGCAATCATCGACGAGCAGCGCCGGGCGCGCGGGCTCGCGCTGCTCTTCATTACGCACGACCTCGAGCTCGCGAACGCCTGTTGTGACCGGCTCGCGGTGATGTACGCGGGGGAGATCGTCGAGCAGGGCGCACACGTCTACGACGCACCCACCCACCCCTACACGGTTGAGCTCATGGGCGCGCGCCCGAGTATCGAGGAACGACTCGACCGCCTTCCCGTGCTCGAGTATTCGCTCGAGCTGCACCAGGAGTTGAAAGCGAGGACCACGCAGTGAACAACGCAGCCCCTCAGGCCACACCGCAGGGCGAACCGCTTATCCGAGTGAACGACCTGCGCAAGGTGTTTCCCGCTCCTCGCGGAACCCGCGGCGAAGATGTCGTCGCCGTTGACGACGTTTCGTTCGAGCTCATGCCCGACGAGTGCCTCGCGATCGTCGGCGAATCCGGCTCGGGGAAGACGACGGTGGCACGAATGATCGTGGGACTTGAAACGGTCACCGCCGGCGCGATTGAGATCGGTGGCCGCGATCGCACGGGTGCGCCTCGCTCGTTGCGTGAGCGTCGAATCCGAGCCCGCGAGGTGCAGTACGTGTTTCAGGACCCCTACTCCTCGCTCAACGGGCGGCAGCGTATTGGTGAGGTCATCGCAGCAAACCTTCGCCTGCACGCGGCCCCCGGCGCCGCGCGAGGGGGCGTGCGCGCTCGCGCACAGGAGATCCTTGACGCCGTCGGCCTGCCGCAGCGCTTCTTCGATCGCTTTCCGCGGGAGCTCTCTGGAGGACAGCGGCAGCGGGTGGCGATTGCGCGCGCGCTCGCCGCAGACCCGGGCGTGATCGTGCTCGACGAGGCAGTAGCCGCGCTCGATGTTTCGATTCAGGCGCAGATTCTCAATCTGCTCGCCGACATCAAGGCGGAGCGGCAGATCAGCTATCTCTTCATCTCGCACGATCTTGCGGTGGTCAACCAGATCTCGGATCGAATGATTGTCATGGAGAACGGGCAGGTGGTGGATCGCGGGAATACGGCCGAACTACTCGCGCACCCCACCCACCCGTACACGCGCGCGCTTCGCGCCGCCGTGCCCGGTCCCGGCTGGAAGCCGACGCGGCGAGAGCAGCTGGCCTCATGAGCATCCGTGCGCTGCGCAGTTCGCACGCAATTGTGGGAGCGCCAGCGGGTGTCACGCCGGATCCGAGCGTTCCCACGACCGCGCCGAGCTTCGCGGAGTTGCGCGACGCGGTGGTGCTCGTCGAGGGGGATCGAGTGATCGCGGTCGCTGGTGGCGTGGCGGGCGACGCGCTCGTTGCGCAGGCAGACGAGGTGATTGAGCTCGGCGAGAGCGTGCTGCTCCCGGGCCTGATTGACCTCGAAGGCCTGGTGGACATTGACCACCTACTGCTCGATTCCTGGTGGGGCCCCGCGCATGAGGCGCGCCTGGAGTGGTCTGAGGAGTACGCGCGAGCGCCTCGCGAGGTGCTCACGCCGGCGGAGCGCTCAACGCTTCGCCGGTATGGGCTCGTCCAGTTGATTCTGCACGGCATCACTTCTGCGATGCCGATCTCCTCGGAGGTGCACGGCGCCTGGGCGGAGACTCACGACGACCTGCTTGATACGGCACGCACGGCGAGCGAGCTGGGCATTCGAGTGTTTCTCGGCCCCTCATACCGATCCGGGGTGCACGTCACGCGTGCTGATGGCACCCCAGACATTTACTGGGACGAGGCGAAGGGGCGGGCAGCGTTCGCCGACGCCGAGCGCTTCCTTGACACAGTTGAAGCCCTCGCTGATCCCCTGGTCACGGGGGTGCTTGTGCCGTGCCGGGTGGAGACGGTCACGGATGAGCTCCTGCAGCGCACTGCGCGCCTCTCCGCAGAGCGCGGGGTGCGGGTGCGGGTGCATGCGACGCAGGGGCTCGACTCTGAGATCGGATTCCTCGCGCGGGATCGGGGCACGACTCCCCTGGGTTTGCTCGAGCGGACGGGCCTCCTCTCAGACCGTTTGATCCTCGCGCACGGGGTCTACATTGATGTGCACCCCGAGGTGCACGGCGAGGACCGGGGCGACCTTGCCACGCTCGCCGAAGCTGGGGTGTCGATTGTGCACTGCCCCGTGACCAACGCGCGCTACGCGTTTCACCTCGAGCGGCTCTCGCAATACCTCACGGCGGGGATCAACGTCGCACTCGGCACTGACTCGTTTCCACCGGACCTCATCCGGGCGATCGACACGGGTGTGCAGATCTCAAAGGCGCAGCACAGGGACCTCGGAAAGGGGCTCCTCGCCGAGTATGTGGAGGCGGCCACCCTGGGCGGCGCGTCCGCGCTCGGCCGCAGCGACCTCGGTCGCATTGCCGTGGGTGCACAGGCCGACATCGTTGCATTTTCACTCGCGGATTTCCGCACTGGGGCGATTGATGACCCGCTTCGCACGCTCACCCTCGCGGGAACTGGCCGCGATGCGCACTTTAGTATGGTGGCCGGCCGCGTCGTGATGCGAGACGGAGAGATCCCTGGGCTGAACACCACGCAGCTCCGGGCCGAAGGGCAGCGGATCTTTGAGAAGCTGCGCGCGGCGTATGCGGAGCGGGATGCGCTTGCCCCGACACACGGCAGCGATCCCGATCAGCTGTTTCCGCCCGTGTTCCCGCGGGCCGAGTGTGGGGGCCTCTGAGGTTCCTCCACCGTGTCTGACACGCCGCTGCGGCGGGGATCCCCGAGAGGATCCCCGCCGCAGCGGCGTTCATGCGTGGCGCGTCTACTCGCGGTAGGGGAGCGTGGGCATCGCCTCGGTGGCGGCGCCGTCAATTTGCAAGGCGAGTGCGCCGCCGTGCTTCTTCCTGCGCAGGAGGAACACCACCACGCCGATGGCCAGCCAGGTGCCGCCGAGCACGAATGTGAATGGTGCGAGTGAGGTCCAGAGCCACGCAATCGAGACGAAGCCGATGAGCGGCATGATCAGGTGTCGAACGACGCCCCAGCCGCTGCGGAGCCCCAGGTCGAAGAACAGCACCTTAATCGTCGCAAGGTTGACCATGGCAAACGCGACGAGCGCGCCGAAGTTGATCATGTAGACCGCCTGATCAAGGGTGATGAACAGTGCGACGAGAGCGACCGCGGACACGAGCAGCGCGGCAACATAGGGCGTGCGGAAGCGGCGGTGGAGTCGGGCGAGGGGCGCGGGAAGGATCCCGTCGCGGCCCATGGCGAAGAGCACGCGGCTGACGCTCATCTGCGCTGCGGTGCCGCACAGCACGATGCCAATCACGTTGACGACCACGAAGATCACCATGAGGGTGTCGCCGCCGGCCTGCTGCATGAGCTCGGTGCCCGCGGCGTCGAGATTCTCGAGCGTGCGCCAGTCGGGAACGATGAGGCTGCCCGCAATCGAGAACGCGAGGTACCCGAGGCCAGCAAACAGTGTCGCGAGCACGATTCCCTTGGGGATCTTGCGGCGCGGGTCGCGCGTCTCCTCCGCGAGGGTTGAGACGCCGTCGAAGCCGAGGAACGCGAAGGCCACGATCGCTGCCGCGGCGAGGATGGGGGCGAGGCCGCCTGAACCGAGGGACAGCGGGGTCATGACCGCTTCCATGCTGAGGTTCGGGGCGTTCAGGATCGCGAGCGTGAGGAACGCGACGATGACGAGCACGGAGGCCACGATGACGACGCTGTTCATTCGTTTGATCCAGGTCACCCCGATCACACTGAGCACCGCAACAATTGCGATGCAGATGAGGGTGCCCACCCATGCGGGAACCGCCGTAAACAGGCTATTGAAGTACAGCCCGAAGAGGAGGAAGTTGACCATCGGGAGGAAGAGGTAGTCGAGGAGCATCACCCAGCCGGTGAGGAAGCCGGGGCCAATGCCGAACGCTCGCGTGACGTAGGCGTATGCGCCTCCGGTGATTGGCACGTGTGCCGCCATGCGACCGTAGCTGTGCGCGGTGAACAGCATGATGATGATCGCGGCGACATAGGCGGCAGGAAGATGGCCATCGCTCAGCGCGGTGGCAGGGCCGTACACCGAGACGACGGAGAGCACCCCCATTGAGGTGAGGCCGTAGGCGATCAGTGCCGGGAGGCCGAGCTCGCGCTTCAGGGTGCGCGGGCGCGTGGCCTCGGAGGGTGGGGCGGTGGTGGTCATGCACAGACTCCTTTGCTCTGGTGGACGACCCAGCGGGCCCGCTGCACGCGAACCACGGATGGATTGTATGCCAAATACTGAGAGATAGGGAAATCGCAGCATCTTTCGGGTTGGAATGCGTCGTTTGGAATGCCAAAATGGGAGAAGTTGGTGGTGCTCGAGTCGACGGGCATCATGGGAGACGCCGCTCGCATGCGAGGGTGGTGCGGACGGGAGCGGCGGAGATGCTCAGGAATGACACAGAGGACGCGGTGATGCTTGACGAGCCCCTATCGCGCGGAGAGGCCGTGTACGAGTGGGTGCGCGACCGCATCATTGACGGACGCCTCCCCACGGGAAGTCGGATCCGGGAGCGTGATCTCGCAGAAGAGATCAACGTCTCGCGCGTGCCGATTCGTGAGGCGTTTCCGCGCCTTGAGGCGGAGGGGTACATCCGAACGTTGCCCCGGCGGGGCGCTGTCGTTGCGCCCATGGCGCTCGCCGATGTCAGTGAGCTGTTTGACGTGCGCGCCTCGCTCGAGGTACTCGCCGCGCGGCTCGCTGCCGAGCGCTGTGCGTTGGGCGCCGATGGGTCGGCGCTCATCGCGGCGCTGCGTCACGCAGAGGAAGCCACCGGGCGAACGGATGCCCGTGCAATCGTGGGGGCCACCACCGACTTTCATGCCGCGGTTGTTGAGCTCGCAGGAAACCGCCTGCTGCAGGGCCTCATGGTGCCGATCCAGGGGCGTGTGAAACGGCTGTTCAACATCGCGAACGAGCGCGATGACGTCGACTTGCATCGCGAGCACGAAGATCTGTGTGATGCGATCGTGCATGGTCAGGTGGAGCGCGCGGCCGCGCTCGCGCTCGCGCACGTGGAGCATAGCCGCGCGGACACGATCCCGATCATCGAGCGCCTCATCGCCGAGACGGAGTAGGCTCCGCGGTTCAGCTCGAGTCGCGTATATCGGCGGGTGTGATCCCGCGCAGTAGGCTGGCGCCATGAGCGACTACCGGCACATTGTGCGCAAGTGGGTCAAGCCCGAGGATCTCAACCAGCACGGCGCACTGTTTGGGGGTCGGCTGCTGCAGTGGGTGGACGAGGAAGCGGCGATCATGGCGATCACGCAGCTCGGCACCATCGACGTGGTGACCCGCCACGTCTCCGCCATCGACTTCATCTCGCGCGCTGACCGTGGTGACCTGCTCGAGCTCGAGTACTCGGTGGTGAAGTTTGGTCGCACCTCGATCACGCTGAGTTGCCGGGTCACGAATGCCGTGACTGACGAGGAAATCCTCACGCTGAACGAGATTGTTTTTGTAGCGGTCGACGGCGACGGCAAGGCGATTGTGCACGGGCAGACGGAGGCGACTCCCGGCCTCGAGCGCGTGCGCGCGGTGTCGTAGCCCGCGGGCACGCGCTCGAAGTCCCCCTGTGGCGGCGGGCGTTTACTCGGCTGGCGCGAGGTCGTACGTGACCCAGGGGGTCTGCGTTGCGACGCGGTCGTACAGGCTGCGCGCGGTTTCGTTGCTCTCCGCGGTGATCCAGCGCACGAGGGTGGCGCCCTCATCGCGCGCGATTTCGGCGAGGCGCTGCAGGATCGCACTGCCGGCACCCGTGCCGCGCGCCTCCGCTGAGGTGAACAGGTCATCGAGGTACAGGCCATGACCGCCATCGATCGGGCGCGCGAAGCGACGGAAGTGGCCCATTCCCACCGCAACGCCATCGCGCTCAGCGATGAGACCGCGCGTCTCATGCGTGGGATCCTGGAGCCAGCCCCACACCGTGTCGAACACGGCGGGGTCGTGTGGCTTGGCGTAGAAGTCCCGGTAGCCGCGGTAGAGCGTCTCCCAGGCCGCGCGATCGGAGTCGGCAATGGGCCGCACGGTCACCGTGCTCATGCGAGCTTCTCCACCTCAACGAACACGACATCGCTTGCGGAGCTGCGGTTCTCGACCTGGTGCTCGGAGCCTGCGGGGCGCGTGTAGCTCTGGCCGGTGGTGAGCTCGGCAACGATCTCGCTGCCATCCGCGTTCGTGACGTGCATCGTGTCCGTGACGAGCGGAATCACCACGTACTCGTACTCGTGGCGGTGCATCGGGATGACGCCACCGGGCTCGATCGTCCACTTGGTGACGCGAAAGTGCTCGTTTTCCAGCTGAACTTCGCCGTGTGAACCGGTGCTCATGATCCTCCTTGATGCGTGAGGCCCGGGCTGCGCCGGGCATCGCCGTTGCGATTCCCTCAGCCTAGGGGATCGGTGTGGCGGTGCGCTGCCCCTCGGGATCCGAGCGCAGCTCCGACCACCGCCCGATGAGTTCCGGGTAGAGCGCGAGGATGAGGTTTGATGCGGCGAATGCCGAGGAGATGGGCTGACCCATCGCTTCCTCAATGCGGGCGAGGCGATACCGGATCGTGTTCGGGTGCACGAAGAGCGCCTCTGCGGTGCGGGTGATGTTCTGCTCGGCGGCGAAGAATGCGACGAGGGTCTCGTGCAGCTGCGGGGCCGCGAGCGGTGCAAGCGTGCGGGCGATGCGATCCTCGAGCTGGCGCTGATCGACGTGTGAGAGCAACCACGTGGCGAGGTCGATGCGGTCGATCAGCACCGCCCCGAGCCGCTCGGGAGCGGGCGCGGCGGCCGCCCACTGCCGGGCGATACCGAGCGCGGTCTCGGCCTCGCGCACGCATTCGGAGACGCGGGACAGGGTGGAGAACGGGGCAGAGGCGCCGAGCAAGAACTGCTCAGAGGCCGCCGCGATCCACGCGTCCGCCGCGGGGGAGTCGGGCACGATCGCGGCGATGGTGGCGGGCGAGTCCATGTCGGCGCGCCGCAGCATGACGAGAAGCGGCACGTCCTCGGAGCGCGCACGGCCGATGAGGAGAGTGAGCTGTGCCTCAGTGGCGGAGGCTCCATCGAGCGGGGCGAGTTCGAGCGCGCGCACGGGGGCGTAGGCGGGGAAACGAAACTGCGTCAGCCGACTCCAGAATCGATGTTCGCGCGCGGGCACCACGCCGTCGTGCAGTGCTGCGATGAGCTGTTCGTTGTCGCGTCGGTCGCGCTGTGTAGCGCCGTACTGGATCCCGTGCACGGCTCCGAGGAGCCGCTCCGAGGTGTCGAGGAGCTGATCGCCGATCTCGGTGATGGTCTCCGAGCCGCGGCTCGCGATCGCGATGACGTGCACGCCGTCGCGCAGTGACACCCGCCGCGTGCGCACGCGCCAGCGCCCGATTTGCAGATCGAGCTCGCGCTGGTGGGTGGCGGCAACCTCGTTCCAGATGAGTTGTGTGGGCGCCTCACCGGTGCTCGCCACCAGGGAGCCCTCAAAGTCGTAGATGACGGCGGTGCCGTGGCACAGGGTCGCAATGCGAGCGGTGAGAGCGTGCACTGGATCGGTCGACGCAACCGCTGAGAGCAGCGTGTTCGTGAGCTCGAGGGTCACTTGAACGCGCGCGAGTTCGGCCTGCGTTTCGGCAGGGTCCAGCATCGGATTTGCCATGCCACACCTTCGTGGATTGTATGAACGGGAGGTTTTTGACCCCGCATTTCGAGGATTTTTGGAGATTCTACAGTCCAGACTCGACAAAGCTTCGAATTCTCCAGTGACCGCGCTCCTGCGGAGCACAAAGGTTAGATGCATCCGGAACTCAACGACGAACTTCAGGAGGAGCCCCATGAGCAGTGTCCGTGTCGCGGTCGACGTCGGAGGGACGTTCACCGACGTCTGCATCTTCGACGATGACACCCAGCAGATGCGCGTGACGAAGGTGCCATCGACACCGAGCGACCCGATGGTGGCGGTGATGAATGGCGTCGAGCGCGGCGAGATCGATCTCAACGAGGTGTCGCTCTTCTCGCACGGCACGACGGTTGCCACCAACGCGCTCATTACCCGCAACTTCCCCGCGGCCGCGCTCGTTACCACCCGCGGCTTCCGCGACGTGCTCGAGATTCGCGACGGCACGAAGGATGACCTTTGGGACGCGTACAACGACGTTTCGGAGCCGTACATCCGGCGCCGCGACCGCTTCGAAGTGACCGAGCGCATCGACTACAACGGCAACACCGTCACGCAACTTGACGAGGCCGAGGCACGTCAGCTCGCCGAGCTGCTGCGCCGCCGCGGCGTGAAGACCATCGCGGTGTGCTTCCTCAACTCGTACGCGAACCCGGCACACGAGACCCGCATGCGCGAGATCCTCGAAGAGATCATCCCCGATGCGACGGTGTCGACCTCCGCGGAGGTGCTGCCCGAGATCTTCGAGTACCCGCGCTTCAACACCGCAGTGGCAAACGCGGTGCTCGCCCCGCTTGTCTCGGGGTACGTGAACCGGCTGGCCACCCGCCTTCGCGACGGCGGCTACCGTGGCGATCTCCTCCTGCTTCACTCGGGCGGCGGATCGATGACCCCGCGCCTGGTCGAGAAGTTCCCCGTGCGGCTCGCGGCCTCCGGCATCGCCGCAGGCGCGATCTCGGCGAAGCACATTGCGCAGCAGTGCGGCTACGACAACGCGGTGAGCCTTGACATGGGCGGCACATCGACCGACATCGCGCTTGTTGCCGACGGTGAACTACGCGTCTCGCAGGAGTGGCAGGTCGAGTACGGCCACCCCATCATTTTCCCCTCGATTGAGGTGCTGACGATCGGCGCGGGCGGCGGCTCGCTCGCGCACATCGACATCGCGGGGTCGCTGCGGAACGGCCCCCAGTCGGCCGGCGCAGACCCCGGGCCCGCGTGCTACAACACGGGCGGCGATCAGCCCACCAACACCGACGCCAACGTGGTGCTGGGGCGGCTCGGATCCTCGCTCGCCGGCGGCGTCAAAGAACTCGACCGCACGCTCTCTGAGGAAGCGATCGGCCGCGTCATCGCGGAGCCGCTCGGCATGGGGCTCGAGGAGGCCGCACAGGCGATCGTCTCGGTCGCCAACGCGAACATGGCCGACGCGGTGCGACTCGTTTCGATTCGACGCGGCTACGATCCCCGCGACTTTGCGCTCCTCGCCTTTGGCGGCGCGGGCGCGCTGCACGGCGCCGACGTGGCGCGCGAGCTCGGCATCCCTACGGTGGTGGTGCCACCGAGCCCCGGGGTGACCTCGGCGATGGGCTGCCTGCTCGTCGACATTCAGCACGATTTCGCGCAGATGTACACGGGGCTCGCCTCGGGCGCCGACGAGGAGGGGATCGAGCAGGCATTCGTTGAGCTCGAAACCGAAGCCTCCGCGCGGCTGCGCCACGAGGGCGTCTCCGAGGAGAACGCGATCCTGCAGCGCAAGATCTCGATGCGCTACCAGGGCCAGTGGCGCTCGCTCCAGGTGCCGATGGGTTCGGGCCCGGGCGCACTGGCGCAGGCCGTGCGCACGTTCCACGAGCAGTACGAGCGCGAGTTCGCGTTCCGCCAGGACGACGCCCCGGTCGAGGTGTACCAGCTGCACCTTGGCGCGGTGGGCAAGATCCCCAAGCCTTCCTTCCGCCCCGCTGAACCCATTCCGCAGGCGCCCGGCACCCCGGCTGATCGCCGCCCCGTGTACTTCGGCGGCGACGGCTGGCTCGACACCCCGGTGTACGACCGCGACGCCCTCCCCGCGGGCACGGCCTTCGCCGGCCCCGCCATCATCAACCAGCTGGATTCCACCACGGTCGTCCCACCGCACACGCGCGCCGAGATCGACGAGTGGCTGAACATCCGCATCCACCTCGAGGAGGTCACCCGATGAACACCCCTACCGGTACCCTCGCCGCCCCGGCCCCCGTGGCCCACCGCGACACCGCCCTCGACCCCGTCACCTTCGAAGTGCTGAAGAACGCCTTCGCGACGAGCGTCGACCTCATGAGCGAGCAGATTCTGCGCACCTGCTACTCCTTTGTGATCTACTCGCGCGACTTCTCCTCAGCGCTCTGCGACGCGAACGGCAACACCGTGATGCAGGGGTCTGGTGACATCGCCGTGCACGTCGGCACCCTGCACTTCCAGGCGAAGGCCGTAATCGAGCAGTTCGGCGAGGACATCAACCCCGGCGACGTGTTCGCGATCAACGACCCGTACCGTGGCGGAACGCACTTCAACGATGTGTCGTTCGTGCGCCCTATCTTTTCCGAGGGCCGCATCATCGCCTTCGCGCAGAACAAGGGCCACTGGGCTGACATTGGCGGCAAGGTACCCGGCTCTTTCGATGTCTCGGCCTCCGAGCACTTCGGCGAGGGCCTGCGCATCACCCCGATCCGAGTCTGGTCGAAGGGCACCTTCCTGCACGACGTTGCGCAGCTGCTCGTCGCCAACACCCGAGCTCCCGAACAGGCGCTCGGCGATCTGCACGCGCAGTCGGAGGCCACCGCGGTCTGCGAGCGCGAGGTGCTTCGCCTGGTGGAGCGCTACGGCACTGAGACCGTTGAGCTCGCGATGCAGGAGACACAGGACTACGTCGAGCGCACCGTGCGCCGGCGCCTCGCGGAGCTGCCGCAGGGCCGCTGGGAGACGGTTGACTATCTCGATTTGGATCCGGGCAAGCCCGAAGCACTCGTGCCCATCAAGATTGTGATGACGCTCGACGGTGAGGGCATTCACTACAACCTCGAGGGCAGCGCGGACGTCGTGGACACGTTCCTGAACTCGGGCTACGGCACGACCTTCTCCGCCATCTACGCGGGCACGAAGACGTTCTTCCCGGACGTGCCGCTGAATTCCGGGTTCTACGCGGCGGTGACTGCGGACATCGGCCCCGAGGGCACCGTGGTGAACGCCGGCTGGCCCTACGCCGTGACCGGCTTCTGCTCGGGGCCGTACGAAAAGCTCATGAATGGCATCTTCGAGATCTGGTCGCAGATCATGCCTGAGCGCGCCATGGCGTGCGCGTTCAACCTCGAGTACCTCCTCGTCGGTGGGCGCGATGCGCGCAGCGAAGAGAACCCGTACTTCATGTGGTACGACTGGATGGCTGGCGGCTGGGGCGGTCGCTCCTCGAAGGACGGCTCGAGCGCCACCGCCCCCGTGTTCGGCGTCGGCCTCGCGGTGCAGGCGTGCGAGGGGCAGGAGCGCCTGACGCCCGTACTCACCACGATGCACCAGATCGGCACCGACTCCGGCGGCCCCGGTCGCTTCCGCGGCGGGTGCGGGGTCGAAAAGGGTGGCACACTCACTGACGCGGATGCCTCGGTGATGAGCTACTGCTGTGACCGCGCCCGCTCGATCACCTGGGGCATTGAAGGCGGCCTGCCCTCGATTCCGCACGGGGTGTGGCTCAACCGCGACACGGATGGCGAGCGCTTCCTCGGCTCGATCTTCTCATCTGTTCCCGTGCAGCCGGGCGACACGTTCTACCGACCGTCAGCGGGCGGCGGTGGCTTCGGCGATCCGCTTGAGCGCACGCCGGAGGAGGTGCTCGAGGACGTGATCGACGAGTACGTGTCAGTCGGGCGCGCTGCGGCGGACTACGGCGTGGTGATCGAGGCCATCGATCCCGAGCTCGATCAGTACCGCATTGACCGCGAGGCCACCGCGGTGTTGCGCGCCGAAATCCGCGCGAACCGCGCCGGCTGGCTCGAGGAAGACCCGAAGAGCGTGGCCGAGCGCTACCGCTCCGGCGAGCTCGACCTGCTCGATGTGATCCGCCGCCACGGCGTGATTCTCGATTGGGGCACGGGCGAGCTCTTCGAGGAGACCACCCGTCAGCACCGCGCACAGATGCAGCGCCGCTCCGCCGCAGGCTGGGCACGCTAAGCTCCGCGGGCCTGAGGCGCACCCCGCCTCGGGCCCGCAGCGGGTCGACCCGATCCGCGCCTCCCGCACCACCCATGTGCACCGCACCACCGTAAGACGCAGTACCCGCTCCACCGGATTGACTCCTCGCAGGCTCGCCGCCTGCGATGCTCTACTCTCCGGCTCCCGCTTCTCCCGCGCAGCGTCGCGCGGGCCGCGCGGAGCCGCTCTCGCCGCGGTACACACCCGGCGTTCCTGAGCCGTGCCCGCGCGCAGCAGCGCCGCTGCGTGGCTGACGCGCCAAGGCAGCTGCCCTGCGCCCGCGGCCGGCACCCCACCTGGAGGACACCCTCATGCTCAATCTCACCGGATCCAACACCGACGTGGAGGCGACCGATGCGCTCGCCCGCGAAGGTGACGACGCTGACCAGATGTCGCGCGGCTCGCTCGCCATGGCCTGGTACGGCGTCGCGAGCGCCTTCTTCTTCGTCTACATCGGCGCCGCGATGGCAATGGCGTACGGCGTTGTCGACGCGCTCATCGGCGTCGCGCTCTCCATAGTCGTCTACGGACTCATCAACGCGGTGCTCTCGCGCTATGCGCTGAACAACCGCACCACGGTCGCCGCGTTCTCGCGCACCATTCTCGGCAACGCGGGATCCGCGATCGCGATGGTCATCTTCGCGTTGATCGCGATCTACTACGCCGTCTTCGAGGGCTCGCTCGTCGCGTACGCGCTCATGACGGCCTTCGGCGGTGAGATGTGGCTGTGGAGCCTCATTGTGGTTGCCGCGACCACGCCGCTCATCATTGGCGGCGTGCGCCGCTTCCTCGACAAGATCAATGGCATCCTGCTGCCGATCTATTTCTTCGGCCTCATCGCCGCGGTGATCTGGGCCGGGGTGCAGTACGGCTTCGGCGGTGGGGCCGAGGCCCCCATGTCGGTCGACCTGCCGCTCGCCGCGGGCGGCCCGGGATGGCTTGCGACCTTCTCCGGGTACATGGGCGTGTGGATCCTCATGATGTACACGATGGATTACGCAGCGCTCGGCAAGCGCCGCGACACCAAGTTCCACCAGGCCTTCACCTTTGGCATGCCGTTCTACCTCGTGGCATTCGGCTTCTCCGCTGTGGTCGGGATTACGCTCGCGGTCACGATCCCGGGCGTCGAGGCGTCTGAAACCGGAATCGTGGGCGGCGTCGTGAGCATGATGGGTGGCTTCGGGCTGCTCGTGGTGATCGCCACGCAGACGCGCATCAACACGGCGAACTACTACCTCGGCGCCGCGAACCTCCGCGCCTTCGGCGAGAAGGTGTTCCGCATCTCGGTGCCCAACATCGTGTGGGTGCTCATCTCCTCGACGATCATCTACCTGCTCATGCTGCTCCCCGTGGTGCAGTACATCCTCGTTGCGCTTGCGTGGCAGGGCGTGCTCGTCACCGCGTGGGTGGCGATCGCGCTCACGCATGTGCTGCTCGCCCGCGGAAAGCACCAGGAGCACTCGGCAATCGCAGACCAGCACTACCGCGCGTTCAACACGAACGGGCTCGTGTCTTGGACGATCGCGACGCTGATCGGCCTCGGGATGCTGCAACTGGGTGGCCTGGATCCCGCGCTCGCCGGTGTGGGGGCCACCTGGGGGCCGATCCTCACCGCCGTTGCGGCGGCCGTGAGCTACGCGATCCTGTGGCGGGCGCACCCCACGAGCCGCACCGGCCTGATCCCGGTGCTCGGGGTCGCCGCGGAGCGCGAGACCCACGCCGCGTAGCCCGGCTGCACGGAGAGTTTCCGGCCCCGCACCGTGTCACAGCCTCTGGCTTTCGCGGCGCGGGGCCTGGCGCTCGGTACTCAGATGCGGTACAGATGAATCACAGCCACTTCCTGGAATGGGTGGCCCCAGCGTGAGGAGCGTCCAATGACTGACACCACCACTCCGACCGAGCCAACGCTCGAGGCCCGCTTCACCGACGGTGTGCGCACCGCCTTCGGTGTGGGCGGTCTCATCGCACTGGTGCTCGGCCTGCTCATCATCTTCAACCCGGCGAAGTCGGGCGCGGTCGCCATGCAGGTGCTCGCGGTCATCATGGCCGCCTACGCCCTCGTGGTCGGCGTCGTCTACCTCGGCTCGTCGATCTTCAGCCGCACGCTCGGCGGCTGGGCACGCGTGGGGCACATCCTGCTCGGCCTGCTGTACATCGCCGGCGGCATCATCATGATGCTGAACATCGGTAGCGCCGCAGTGGTGCTCGCGCTGTTCCTCTCGATCACGGTCGGCATTCTCTGGCTCTTTGAAGGCGTCATGGCGTTCACCGTCGCGAGCAAGAGCGACAGCAAGATCTGGACCATCATCTACGGCGTCATCAGCGTGATCGCCGGCATCACCCTCATGGTCTCGCCCATGCTCGGCGCGGTCACCCTGTGGCTGCTGCTCGGCATCTCGATGATCGTCATGGGCATCGTCCAGGTGATCCGCGCGTTCACGGTCAAGTCGGTCTAAGCTCCGCAGCACGACACACGGCGGCCCGCTCCCTCTCGGAGCGGGCCGCCGTGTGTGTTCGTACGGGGCGCGGGATCCGCGCGGAGACTACCGCATCGCCTCCAGCGACTCCGCGGTGATGGGCTCCTCGCCCGCGGCGAGCGACACATACTTGCGCAGCATCACGAGCGCGGCCGAAGCCTTATCGAACTCGGCCGCAGCGAAGCGGTCCGACGAGATCAGGGCGAGTGCCTCGCGGGCCGGAATCACCGCGCCCTGCAGCTCCTCCCGCCGGCTCGCCGGCACAACCGCGCGCAGCTCCTCCATCGACGTGAAGAGCGGCAGCACGAGCTGGCCCGTGGTTGAGCGGATGGTGCGCAGGCGCGGCCCGCGCTTCTTCGTCTGCGTGCCCGAGACATCCACCACGAGGTAGCCCTCGCGGAGCGCGTTCAAGAAGGCGGCGAGGTGTACATAGTCGGGTGTCGCCTGCAGCGACTGCAGGGCAGCCCGCGCCTCCTCGTTCACGTAGTCCGCGTGCACGTCCTCAGGGATTTCCGCCTCAGCCATGCGAACTAGCCTACGCGCTGCGGGGGTCCGAATCGTCGTCGCCGATCCCACGCGCGATGAGCGCATCGCCCGTGAGCTGCGCGTGCGCGACCGAGCGCAGCACGAACGGCACGAGCCGCGCTCGGGGGCTCCGCTCGAGGCCGCGCGCGCGGGCGGCGGCCCGGGTCTCGCCCGCAAGCTCGATGATGCTCGGAATTGCGCGGATCACGAGCGAGAAGGCGAAGGCCACGCGTTCCGGGTGCACGCCGAGGGGGCGCAGGGGCTGCAGCGCCCAGGTCAGGGTGTCGAGCATGTCGTCGATTGCCGTGCTCGCAGTCACCGCGCTCGCCGCAAGAATCATCGCGAAGAGATCGCCGACCACTTCGATGCCGCGCTCCCAACCCTGCTGCCAGGCCTGGAATGCAAAGAGTGGGATCGCGATGAGTGCGAAGCCACGCGCCACCCGCCAGAAGTCGCGACCGCGCAGCCCGGCGAGCACAGCAAGGAGCACCGCGGCGCCCAGCAGGATCGCGGTGCTCGGCGCGCCCTGAAGCACGACGACGAGCGTGGCGAAGACGAACAGGCCGAGCAGCTTCGCGCCCGGGCGGAGCCGATGAAGCGGGCCCGTGCCGGGCTTGTATGCGCCGAGCGGGTTGACGGTGCTCACGCGGTGGGCTCCGCGGGCGAGGTTGCCGCCAGCGCGCGGTAGTGCGCGATGGCGCTCGCGGGGGCGCCGTCGAAGACCACACGTCCGTCCGCCACGACGAGGGTGCGATCGGCACGCGCCGCGAGCTCAAGATCGTGGGTCACCACGACGAGCTGCTGCGGCAGGCCCACGAGGAGGTCACCGATCCGAGTCGCGTTGCGCAGGTCGAGCAGCGTGGTGGGCTCATCGGCGACAACGATTGCGGGCTCGGTGGCAAGTACCGCGGCGATGGCGAGCAATTGCTTCTGCCCGCCCGAAAGCGTGTGCACGCTGCGGTCGGCGAGGGCGGTCAGGCCGAAGCGGTCGAGCACAGCCAGGGCGGCCTCGCGCCGCTCTGCCTTGGCGCGAATCCTGCGCCGCAGCGACAGCGCAACGTCTTCAATCACGGTGGGCATGATGAGCTGCGCGGCCGGGTCCGTGAAGACGAAGCCGACGGCGCGGCGCACCGCTGCGCCGTTCGCGCGGGTGTCGAGTGGTTCGCTGTCTGCGACGGTGAGGCGCACCGCGCCCGCGCTCGGCTCCACGAGGCCGTTGATGAGCCGCGCGAGGGTGGACTTGCCCGAGCCGTTCGCGCCGATGATCGAGACGCGCGGCTCGGTGAGCGTCAGCGAAGTGGGGTGCAGCACCGTCGTTTCGCCCTCGGGGGTGGGGACGACGACGGCTGCTGCTTGAAACTCGATCACCCGGCGATCCTACGCGCTGCGCTCGGCTGCCGTCGCTGGATCCGCCGCGGGCTCAATAGGGGCCGCGGTCACGGCGGTGGACCGTGCGCGCCGCGCGCGCTGGGGAAGCAGCGTGGGGAATGCGCGGTGCACGGCGGTGGCGACGATGCCCATGAGGATGTTCTTCACGAGGTCGCCGGGCCAGAACGGCAGGTCGGCAAGGAACGCCTGGCCGAGCGTAAGATCCGCGCGCCAGGCCATCCCAAGGATGCCGAGCGGGTGGATGAAGATGAAGCTCGCCGCGAGACCGGAGAGCACGATGAGCGGGATGCTCGCGGCGATGCGACGGCGGGGCAGTCGCTCAACGAAGAAGCCGGTGGCGAACGCCGCGAACGGGAACGCCACGAGGTAGCCCACCGTGGGGCCTGCGAACGGGGCGAGCCCTGCTGAGCCGCCCGCGTATACCGGCAGGCCGATGGCGCCGACCGCGAGGTACAGCAGGGTCGCAAGGAACCCGCGGCGCGCACCGAGCACGGCGCCCGAGAGCATCACACCGAAGGTCTGCAGGGTGATCGGCACGGCGCCGCCGATGTTGATCGCGGGGAGCAGCGCGCACGCGGCGATGAGCGCGGCGAACGTTGCGATGAGCGCGAGGTCGGTCGCGGGATTGCGGCGTCGCGCGCCGGCGTTTGCGGCTGCGCGTGAGGATTCCGGGGGCGTGGTGGTCATGCGTTTCCTTCTGCTTCCGGCGGCCCGCGTGCGGCCCACCTGAACACTGTTCTGGTGAATGGTGTTCAGGTTAGCGTTAGGCTGAGCAAATGCGCAACTCACTCGCCGACGTCGTCGCCGCGGCGCTGCGGGTGCTCGACGCGCAGGGCCTCGAAAACTGCTCCATGCGTCGGGTCGCGGCGGAGCTCGAGGTGCAGCCGAGCGCGCTGTACCACCACGTGCCGAACAAGCAGAGCCTGCTCGCGCTCATGGCCGACGAGATCGTGCGTGGGGTCGGTGTCGCACAGGCGCGCGCCGGAGCCACGACGCCCGAAGCCGCAGCCGCGGCCGCGCGTCAGCTCTGCGTGGAACTGCGCGCCGCCATGCTTGCCGTCCGCGACGGCGCCGACGTGGTCGCAACGGCCGCCGCGTTTCGACTCGGCCGCTCGCGCGTCGAGGAGCGGCTCGCGGGTCTCGTGGGCGGCGACGGGGCGCGTACGCTGCTGCTCTTCACCTTCGGCCACGCACAGTCCACGCAGACACACCGCCAGGCGGCCGCGCTCGGCGCGCTCGTGGATCCTGATCTCGCGGATCCCGAGCTGGGGAATGAAGAGCTGAGCGATGCCGAGCGGTCAGTGCCCGGCACCGAGGCCGGTCTTGATCTCGACGCGTCGTTCGGTCGCGGCCTCGACCTCATTCTTGCCGGCCTCGCACAGCTGCCGGATCCGCGCGCGCACTAGCGCACGAGCTCCCGCAGTCGCGAGCTGGCCCGTTACCAGGGGCTTGGCTCGTAGTCCTTCAAGAAGCACCCGAAGAGGTCCTCGCCTGCCTCGCCGCGCACGATGGGGTCGTACACACGCGCCGCCCCATCCACGAGATCGAGCGGGGCGTGGAAACCCTCCTCGGCGAGCCGCACCTTGGTGAAGTGCGGGCGCTCGTCGGTGATCCAGCCCGTGTCGACCGCGGTCATGAGGATGCCATCGGTCTCGAGCATCTCGCCTGCGCTCGTGCGCGTGAGCATGTTGAGCGCGGCCTTCGCCATGTTCGTGTGCGGGTGGCCGGGGCCCTTGTAGCGGCGCGAGAACTGTCCCTCCATCGCCGACACATTCACTACGTAGGTGCGGCGCGCGGGCGACGACGCCATCGCGGCGCGGAGGCGACTGATCAGGATAAACGGTGCGGTTGCGTTGCACAGCTGCACCTCAAGCATCTCGAGCGGATCGACGTCCTGCACGTTCTGCACCCAGCTGTTCACGCGCGTCACGTCGGGCACGAGGCCCCCGGCGTCGATCGCGGTCCCGTCTGCGTGCTTCTCGAGCGACGACGACCCCGGGGCCATCGCGAGCTCGGTCAGCTCGCTCGCGGAGCGGTGCTGGGCGAGGCCCGCCGCGATCGTGCCTGTGAGGGCGGAGGGGAGTGCCGTGTTGATCGACAGCGCGCCGGCAGCGTCTACGGTCGACTGGATCGCCTTCGGGTGCAGCTCGGTCGGGTGCCCGAACACCTCCATCTCCGGCAGGGCGCCCGCGGGCAGGGGCTGCGCTTCCGCGTCGGCGAGCAGCGAGTATGATCCCGGCGAGCGGCGCACGGTCTGCGCGGCGTTGTTGATGAGGATGTCGAGCGGGCCGCGGGCGGCAACCGAATCGGCGAGCGCGATCACCTGCGAGGGATCCCGGAGGTCAATTCCCACGATGTGGAGTCGGTCGATCCACTCTGCGGAGTCGGGCAGGGATGCGAAGCGCCGCGCGGCATCCTTCGGGAAGCGCGTGGTGATCGTCGTGTGCGCGCCGTCGCGGAGGAGGCGCAGTGCGATGTGCATGCCGATCTTTGCGCGGCCGCCCGTGAGGAGGGCGCGCTTTCCGGTGAGATCGGTGCGGGCATCGCGCTTGCCGTGGCTGAACGAAGCGCACTCCGGGCACAGCTGGTGGTAAAAAGCGTCGACCCGCGTGTACGGCTGCTTGCAGATGTAGCAGTTGCGGGGCTTGATGAGCTCGCCTGCCGAGGCCGCGGTGGTGCTCGAGGAGAGCGGCAGGCCGCGCGTCTCGTCGTCAATGCGGTCGGAGGCACCGGTCGCGGTTGCGGCGATTACGGCGCGATCTGCCGCGGCCACGGTCTCGCGCTTGGTGCGGCGGCGCTCGCGCTTCTGCGCCTTGAACATCGACGAGGTCGCCTGGCGCAGTGCCGCGTGGTCGGGGTGGTCCGGGTCGAGCGTGTGTGCCTGGGCGAGCACGCGGAGCGCGATCTCGAGTTCGGCCGGATCAACGGAGCCGCCGGGCAGCGCCGGGCCAGTCGGTGTATCGGTCATTGGGTCGATTTTACGCGACGAATCTGGGCGGGATCGCACGGCCCCTGCGCGCGGGCCCCCGCGTCAAAATACACGGGCGACCTCCACGCGCGTTCAGCGGATGTTGCAGTTTTTTTCAGTTCGGCTCGCAAGACTGGAGCTCCACCAACCGGCAACGAATGGGGGCACACCATGGGATTCCTTGATGACGCAAAGGCCAACGCTGAGGCGGCGGCCCAGAAGGTCGGCAAGGTCGTCGAAGACGGCATTGACAAGGCCAAGGACAAGATCGACGAGTTTCAGGCCGAGGCCGAGGTGAAAAAGGCCGAGGCTGAGCGCGACGCAGTGAAGGCGCGCAACGAGGCGAAGGACGAGATGCGGGATCACTAGCCCCGCACGCGGCCCTCGCCGCACACACCCCTCACCCCACCACTCCCCACGGAGAGATCACGTTTCGTGAAGGAACCGTCAGGTTCCCCACCGAGATCGCTGACTTCTCCGTGGGGAGTGTCCTGTTTCCCGGGGAAAAGTGGGGGTTCGCCTAGAAGAGGGTGTTCTTGTCTTCCATGCCGCGCATCGCGTCGTAGTCGAGCAGCAGGCAGCGAATGCCGCGGTCCTCGGCGAGCGTGCGCGCCTGCGGCTTGATCTCCTGCGCGGCGAAGATGCCCTGCACCGGGGCGAGCTTCGGGTCGCGGTTCATGAGCTCAAGGTAGCGGGTCAGCTGCTCGACGCCGTCAATGCCACCACGGCGCTTGATCTCAATCGCCACGGAGCCGCCTTCGGCATCCTTCGCGAGGATGTCGACCGGGCCGATGGCGGTCATGTACTCGCGACGAACGAGCGTGTGGCCCTCGCCAGCGAGCTCGATTTGCTCGGCCAAGAGCTCCTGCAGGTGGGCCTCCACGCCGTCCTTGATAAGACCGGGATCAACCCCGAGGTCGTACGCCGAGTCGTGAATGATCTCGAACAGCGAGACGATGAGCTTGTCAGCGGTCTTCTTGTGCGTGACCTGCCACTGCTCGACGATTCCCGTCTCGCGGTGGTCGTCCTCGAGCTCGAGGGTTTCGAGCGAGCACGGCGGGCTCATCCAGTTCAGGGGCTTGTAGGAGCCGCCATCTGAATGAACGAGGATGCTGCCATCGTTTTTCAGCATGAGGACACGCTTCGCCCGGGGGAGGTGGGCCGAGAGGCGGCCGGCATAGTCGACAGAGCAGTCAGCAACAACGATTCGCACCCGCCGTAGTTTACCCGGTGCGGCCTTTGTCTGACGTGCGTCCCGATCCCGTCGACGTTTCGCCCGCGGAACGCGCTACGCGGGGGCGCCGGGGGCTGCGCCAGGCGCAGGCTTCGCGGCGGGCTCCGGTTCGCGCGCGGTGCCGGCGAACACGAGCGCAAACACGGCGAACGCGACGAGCGGCCAGAACGCCTGCAACAGCCCGAAGTGCTCGCCGAGGAAGCCGATCAGCATCGGGCCGAGCAGATACGCGGTGTAGGCGATCGCCGAGACCGCGGCCACGTCGCGCACCGCCGTGCGGGGGTTGTCGGCCGCAGCAGAGATCCCCACAGGGAAGCCGAAGGCGCAGCCGATGCCCCAGAGCACGGCGCCCACCACGCTGGCCCAGCTCGCAGGCACGAGGATCGTGACGATAACGCCCACGATCACGAAGAGCGCGCCGCCGCGCAGCACCAGCACGCGCCCGAATCGGCCGAGCAACCAGGAACCGGCAACGCGCGTGAGCGTCATCGACACGAAGAACGCGCCGAGCGTGAGCGCCGCCGTCTCGTTCGCGAAGCCGCGTCCGTCAGTGAGCGCGAGCGGCAACCAATCGCTCGCGGTGCCCTCTGCGAGGCTCATGCTCATTGCAATGCCACCAATGATCAGGATCCGGGGGTCACGCCACGGGCTGTACGGCCGCTTCTGTGCGGCGCGTGCGGCCTGCGCGGCTGCGGCAGCGGCCTGATCGGCGGCCGTGACCGTGGGGATCGGGCCGGTGTGCACGCTCGCGTGGGGCTCCACGTCGGAGGCCTGCGCGGTGTTCGGCACGACGCGCAGCGCGAGCAGCACCCCGAGCACGAGCAGCGCGAAGAGTGTCGTGAGATGCACGGGCACCGGGATTCGCAGCGACTCCGCGAGTGCGCCTAAACCCATCGAGCTCACGCTGCCGAGGCTGTACGCGGCGTGGAAGAGGGGCATGCGGGGCTTGCCGAGTTCACGTTCGGCCGCGGCGCCACTCACGTTCATCGCGACGTCGGAGGTGGCAAACATGATGCCGAAGAGCGCGAGGCAGGCCGCGGCCGGCACCGGCGCGCCGACCCAGAACAGCGCGGCGGCCGCGGGCATGGCGATCGCCTGGCCGACGATCCCGACCGCGAGTGTGCGCTGGGGCCCGAGCCAGGTGACGGTGCGCCCGGAGAAGATCAACCCGGTGAGGGATCCGAGTGCGAGCGTCAGCCCGAACACGCTCATTTCGAGCGTGGATGCCCCCAGATGGTCTCGCACGGCCGGGAGCCGGCTCAGCCAGCTGCCGAACCCCATTCCGAGCAGGGCAAACACGACGAGGACACCAACCGTCCAGCGGTGGGCTGCGCGGGCGCGAAGCGCGGCGTTCGGTGAGGTCATCAGAAGATTCTAGGGCCCCGATGTGTCCGGGAGAAGACACTGGGTATTCGGGAGAGGGCACTGGGTATGCGGGGCAGCTAGACCCCGAGGCGCACCCACGAATCGCTGCGTGCACGGATCCCGAGCGTGACTGCGCGGGCCAGCATGAAGACGACCGTAAACCCGGCCGTGAGCGCCACGAGCGCGGGGGTGCCGCTCGGCACCGCGCGCGTGAGGGCCCACAGGATCGGCAGGTACACCGCGAGGTTCACGAGGCTCGTCCAGGCGAGATAGCGGGCATCGCCGGCACCCATCAGAATGCCGTCGAGAACAAAGACGAGACCCCCGAGGGGGAGCGAGATGCCCAGCACGAAGAGGGCGGGCGGCAGGATGCCGAGCACGGCCTCGTCACTCGTGAAGACGCGGCCGAGCAGCGGACTCGAGAGCGCGAGCACGAGCCCGATCGCGGCGCCGCTCGCCACGCCCCAAAACACCGTACGGCGGGTGATGAGCCGTGCGCGCGCCGCATCCCGCGCACCGAGCGCGTCGCCGACCAGCGCCTGCGCGGCGATGGCGAGTGCGTCGAGGGCAAACGCCGCGGTTGAGAAGATCGTGAAGACGATCTGGTAGCCAGCGGTCGCCGCTGTGCCGTGACTCGTTGCGGCGAACACTGTGGCGAGGAGCGCGGCGCGGAGGCCGAGCGTGCGGATGAACAGCCACCCGCCGGTGCGGCCGGCGTGACCGAGCCCATCGCGTCGCGGCAGGAAACCGGCGCCGGCGCGCACCGCGTGCCGCACGATGACCGCGAGGTACACGAGCACCATGCCCCACTGCGCGAGCACCGTGCCCCAGGCGCTGCCGGCAATGCCCCACCCGAGCCCGTAGATAAACCACCAGTTCAGCAGCGCATTCACGGCGAAGCCGATGGTCGCGACCGCGAGCGGTGTGCGCGTGTCCTGCAGCCCGCGCAGCAGCCCGCTCGCCGCGAAGACCACGAGCATCGCGGGGATGCCGAGACACGACACCGAGAGGAAGATGCGGGCTTGCTCGGCGGTCTCCGCGTCGACGCCGAACAGCCCGACGAGCTGCCCACTGATCAGCCACATGAGCGTTCCCACGATGGCGCCGATCGCGAGCGCGAGCCAGAGCCCGTCGATGCCCGCCTGCACCGCGCCTCGGAGATCGCCCGCCCCGCGCCGCCGCGCGACGAGCGGCGTGGTCGAGTACGCGAGGAACACCATGAGCCCCACCGCGGTCTGCAGGATTGCGCTCGCCACCGCGAGTCCCGCCAGCGCGGACATGCCGAGGTGCCCTACGAGCGCGGAGTCCACGAGTAGGAAGAGCGGCTCTGCAACGAGCGCACCGAGCGCCGGGATCGCGAGGCCCGCGATGCGGCGGTCAATCTGGCGCCGAGCCGTACGAGCGGGCAGGGCGAGATCGGGCGCAGCGGAATCGGAGGGCATGAGAGTACGGTACCCGCCGCGGGCGGCCGTGTGTTCGCTGACAGCCGCGATCCCGATCCGATCTTCGAGGGACGTGGCACTGGGGGCGCGGCTAGGCTGGGCGCATGAGCAACGTAGCGCCTGTCTCCGGCATCGACCTCGCTGAACTCGACCCTGCGATCCGCCCGCAGGACGACCTCTTCCGTCACGTGAATGGCAAGTGGATCGCCCGCACCGAGATCCCCTCCGACAAGGCGCGCTACGGTTCGTTCGCCGTGCTCGCGGAGAACGCCGAGGAGGCCGTTCGCGACATCATTACGGGCACGCCAGCACCCGCGCCCGGTGCGCCCGCCTCGGGCGAGAGCGACCAGGTGGCCGCGCTCTACGCGAGCTTCATGGACACCGACCGCGCCGATGAACTGGGCGCGCAGCCCATCCAGGAGGACCTGGCGCGCACGCTCGCTGTCGCCTCGATTGACGAGTTGATCACGCTGCAGGCCCGCTTCGAGCGCCAGGGGCTCGGCGGCTTCTTCGGCATGTTCGTGGACAACGATCCGGGCGACCCGGCGCGCTACGTGGTGTTCGTCATGCAGAGCGGGATCGGCCTGCCCGACGAGTCGTACTACCGCGAGGAGCAGTTCGCCGAGATTCGCGAGCAGTACCGCGCCCACATCGCGCGCATGCTGGGCCTCGCAGGGGTCGAGGATGCTGAGCGGCTTGCCGAGCTCGCCTACGATCTCGAGCGTCGCATCGCGGCGACCCACTGGGACAAGGTCGCGAGCCGCGACATTCAGAAGCTCTACAACCTCCGCACCTTCGCCGAGCTCGGGGAGATCACCCCGCAGCTGGACTGGTCGCGCTACCTCGCAGAGATGGGCGCCCCCGAGGCCGCATTTGCGGAGGTCGTGGCGGCTCAGCCCGACGCGCTCGCCGGCATGGCCGCACTGCTCGTCGAGGGCGAGCTGGAGGCGTGGAAGGCTTGGAGCGTCTGGAACATCGTGCGGGCCTCCGCGGCCCTCCTCTCACAGGAGATCTCGCGCGCCAACTTCGATTTCTACGGCACCGCGCTCACCGGCGCCCCCGAGCAGCGGGATCGCTGGCGGCGCGGCGTCTCCTTCGTGGAGGGTGCGATGGGTGAGGCCGTGGGCCGCATCTACGTCGAGCGACACTTCGATGAAGACGCGAAGGCCCAGATGGATAGCCTCGTCGCGCACCTCATCGAGGCCTACCGCGACTCGATCGAGAACCTGTCGTGGATGGGTGCGGACACGCGTGCGCGCGCCATCGACAAGCTCAACAGCTTCACGCCGAAGATCGGCTACCCCGTGAAGTGGCGTGACTACTCGGCGCTCGTCGTCGACGCCGGCGATCTCGTGGGCAACTCGCGCCGCGTGTCCGAGGCGGAGTTTGTGCGCGAGCTCGGCAAGGTGGGCAAGCCGATCGACCGCGATGAGTGGTTCATGACCCCGCAGACGGTCAACGCGTACTACAACCCCGGATTCAACGAGATTGTGTTCCCCGCGGCGATCCTGCAGCCCCCGTTCTTCGACAAGCAGGCGGAGGCTGCGGCCAACTTCGGCGCGATTGGCGCCGTGATCGGGCACGAGATCGGCCACGGCTTCGATGACCAGGGATCGCGCTACGACGGCGACGGTCGCCTCACCGACTGGTGGACCGAGGAGGATCGCGCGGCGTTCGAGCAGCTCACGGGCGCACTGATCGGACAGTACAACGAGCTGTCGCCCGAGGGCGCTGACGGCCAGAAGGTCAACGGTGAGCTGACCATTGGTGAGAACATTGGCGACCTCTCGGGGCTGGAGATCGCGTGGAAGGCGTACCTCCGCTCACTCGAGGGTGCTGAGCCGCCCGTGATCGACGGGCTGAGCGGCGCGGAGCGCTTCTTCCTCTCATGGGCCCAGGCCTGGCAGCAGAAGTCGCGCCCCGAGGAGACCGTGCGCCTCCTGACGATCGACCCGCACTCGCCCAACGAGTTCCGCTGCAACCAGATTCTGCGGAACCTCGCCGCCTTCCACGAGGCATACGGCACGCAGCCCGGCGATGCGCTCTGGCTTGATCCCGCCGAGCGCGTGAGCATCTGGTAGTTCGGCGACGCCAGTGGGGCGGTTCCGTGCGGGGTGGCTTTCCCAGATCGGGATCGGGGGCGAGCGCCCCGAGCCCGAATCGGGTGCGCCATCCGTGGCCGTCCCACTGCATGCCCGGCTGCCGGTCGGGGAGCTTGCTGCCGACGCGGTAGCCGTGCTCGCGGCGGCGATGGACTCTGCCCGTGCCGCCCGGCTGGGCAGGCCCAGCGCGGCCACATCCAGTGCGGCCACACCCGGAGCCGCCATTCGCTTGGACCCGCAGCGCATCGCGGACTCGTTTCGGAGTGATCAGCTGGGCAGGCTCGACGGGAAGCCGTTTCCGGCCTGGGCTCCGCTCAGCGGGTTCTTTGCCGCGGGCGACGGCTGGGTGCGCACGCACGCGAATTACCCGTGGCACGCGGCAGCGCTCGCAGGAGTCCTCGGGATCAATGCTGAGGGGCCGAACGCGGCTGCGCGGGCGGGCGAAGCGATCCGCGAGCGTTCGGCGCACGAGCTTGAGCGAGCGGTGTTCGCGGCCGGTGGGCTTGCTGTCGCGGTGCGCGAGGCGGACACCTGGGCGGCCGAGCGGGCGGCGGATCAGCGCGGCACCGTTCTGGAGGCGGGGCGCTCGGTGGCCGGATTCCGAGTGACGCCCAACGAACAGCCGGGCGTGCGCTGGCCCGCGCCACAGCAGCCGGCGGACGTTCTCCCTCTGGCGGGTGTGCGGGTGCTCGACCTGACGCGGGTGATCGCCGGGCCAACGGGTACCCGGGCGCTCGCGAGCCTCGGTGCCGACGTGCTGCGCGTCGACGCGCCGGGTCGGGCCGAGCCCTTTTGGCAGTGGCTCGACACCGGGCGTGGGAAGCGTTCGACGCTGCTCGACCTGCGCGCGCGGGCCGATGCCCGCACGTTGCGTGAGCTCGCGAGCACGGCTGATGTTTTGGTGTGCGGTGCCCGCCCGGGGGCACTCGCGCACGCGGGTCTTGATCCTGATCAGCTTGTTGCCGAGTACCCGGGTGCGGTGATTGCGAGCGTGGCGGCCTGGGAGCCGGGCGGTACGTGGGGGTCTCGGCGCGGCTTTGACAGCCTGGTGCAGGCCGCGAGCGGAATCGCGCTCGTCGAGTCTGATGGTTCCGGGACCCCGGGCAAGCTCCCGGCGCAGGCGCTGGATCATTCCGCGGGGGCGCTCATCGCCTCGGGCGTGCTCGGTCTGCTCGCGCGGGGGACGGGCGGCCGGGTGGAGACGGTGCTTGAAGGGATTGCGCTCGCGCTGCTGCATGCGGGGCGTGCGCCTGTCGATCCAAGTTCCCTCCGTGGTTCCGAACCAGGTTCCGTCACTGACGTCCAGCCCGTGGCGTCGAGCGGGCCGAATCGGCCGTCCGCGCCGACAGCGTGGGGAGAGCTGTTGCTCGCCGGGCCGCCGTACCAGCCGGCGTGGCAGCCGGAGCCGGGGCCCTGGGGTGGGCGTGCGTGGGGCGCGGATCAGCCGGTCTGGTTGGACTGAGCTTCCCCGCGATCTCGTGGCGCGCTACTCCGCGGCCTCCGAGCCGCCCTTCTTCAATGCCCGGCGCACGCGACGCTCGGCCGAGCGCTCCGCACCACGCTGGCGCAGCGACGGTTTCGCGGCGGTCGCGGCACGCAGCTCGGCGAGTTCGAGCGGCAGCGCGTGCGGGGCCGGGCCGAACGCCGTGCGCGAGCGCGCCACCACGCGGCGCGCCATCACGTAGTTGCCAGAGCCGCCGAGCACGGCGCCCACCCCGAAGGGGATCGCCTTGCTCACAACCGAGGCGCCGCCCGTCTTCGCCGCCTTGCGGATGAACATGTCTTTCAGCTGCCCAGCGAGCGGGCCCACGAGCTGACGGGGGAGCGAGGATGAGACGAGCTCGCCCCAGAACGAGGAGCGCGAGGCCCCGCCGCCCGCTTGCTGCGAGATCTGACGCAGCAGGGTGATGCCCTCGTCGCCGAGCAGCAGCGTGAGCACGAGTGCGCGGGCCCGATCGGGATCCCGCAGCGTGACGCCGTGCAGCTCCGCAAGGGAGTGCGCGTAGAGCGCGGTCGCCTCGAGGAAGCCAACGGTCTCCGCGCTCGCGATGCCGAGTGCGGCGAGCGTGCCCACGCCGGGGATCGCGGCTGCCGCACCAACACCGCCGCCGCCCGCTGTCACCGCGGCGACGTAGCGGCGCTCGAGCGCGCGGGTGAGCATCGCGGGGGTCATCCCGGGGTTCTTGACGCCGAGCCGGCGCAGATGCGCGAGCACGAGCGGCCGCTGGATCGCGAGCACGCGGTCGACGGCCCGGTCAATGAGCGTCAGGGTTGCCGCCGACTGATCCTCAACCGGGGGTGCGTACTGGTAGGCCGTGGCCTGGTAGCCGGGAACGTCGATGACGGTGCCGGGCTGCTCGGCACCTGCCGCGCCGCGGTCGCCGGCCGCACCCGCGGGCGGCCACGGCTCGGGCGGCAGCCAGCGCGGGGCGGGCGCAGCGTCTGGTGCGTGCTCCGCTCGGCGTTCGTGTTCAGTGCTCACACGTGCAGAATAGGCGACGCCGCTGAGTCCGGGGGCATGTGATCGCTCAGGGCGTCCCGCCGCCCCGCCCCCTCTCCGCGGCGGTCCGTGCGCCCATCGCGTGCGCCCATGCGCTCAGCCCGATCGAGCCACTGCGCGATCCTCCGCTCGCTCGCCGTGCCCACGCCGAGGAGGCGGTGCACGCGGAACGGGCGCACCCCAACAAACCGCATGGTGTGCCGCGCGACCTGCCCCGCGGCGGCATTTCCGGTGAAGGGCAGCGCGAACGCGGGGGTGTCGGCGAGCATCAGGAACCGCCCGGGGCGGCCACGCAGCATGCCGATGGGCAGCCCGAGCTTGGACATGCGGTACTCCTCGCCCGGCAGGAGTGCCCGGTCGAAGAACCCCTTGAGCAGCGCGGGCACACCGCCCCACCACATGGGAGAGACGATCACGATGCGCGAGGCGCCGTGCAGAGCGTCGCGTGCCTCCTGCAGTTCGGCCTCGACGGGGATCCGGCCTCGGTACCCGAGCCGCAGATTGGGATCGTAGTTCAGCTCGCGAAGCGCCAGCACCCGAGCGTTGCCGTGACCTGTGGCGTAGCGCTGTGCCAGAGCCGCGGTGAGGGAGTCGGGGTTCGGGTGGCCGTCGATGACGAGCGCAGGGGGCATGCGGAATCCTATCTTGACAGTGTCAACCAATGTGGACAACGCCAAGATAGGAGACAATGTTGCGCATGTCAAGTTCACGCGGGACGTACCACCACGGCAACCTGGCCGAGGTGCTTGAGGACGCAGCGATGCAGCTGCTCGAGCGCATGCCGGCCGCTGAGATCAGCCTCCGCGAGGTCGCGCGCGCGGCTGATGTGAGCCACAATGCGCCCTACCACCACTTTCGGGATCGCTTGGGGCTGCTGAAGGCACTCGCCGAGCGCGGCATGGTCGAGCTCACGCGCGCGGTAGAGCAGGCAATCTCCGCCGAGTCGGCAACGGACGCGCGACTTCGGGCGGGCGGGGCCGCGTACATTCGATTCGCGGTGGAGCGCCCGCACGCCTTCGCGGTCGTTTACGATCCGCAGGTGTGCGTACCCGGGCAGCCGACTGAGACGATGGCGCCGCTGATTGACCACCTGGAGGCTGTGCTCGCGGAGACGTCAGCGGTGGCGGGGCTCGCGTCCGCCGCGGAGATCCGTGCGGTGTGGGGCCTCGTGCACGGCCTGGGCACCCTCTGCGCGGCCGGCCACTTCACGGAGCCTGAGGCGCTCGCCGCAGCGGAGGCGGCGCTCGCGCGCATGCTCACCCCGTAGCGCGACAGCTTGTCGGGCAGCCCGAGCTCATTCTCGAAAACTCCTCTCGGCACAACGATCTTCCTGAGCGCGCACCCCACCCCCCCCCGTGAATCGGGGTCACTTCGGCAGGGTGTCGCGCACACGCCGACCGCGACACCCTGCCGAACTGACCCCGATCCGTGAGGCGGGGAGGTGGGGTGCGGAGTGGGTGGGGTGGGGCTGGCGGCTAGGCCGGGGCCACCTCGTGGGCCGGGCAGAGCGGCGCCTCGTGCGACGCGCACGCGACGAAGCGCGCGCGGCACTCCTCGTCGGCGCAGTTCGGAATGTTGGTCGTGTGCTCGCCGCACACCGTGCAGCGGCCGAGCTGTGCAGCACCCGGCGCGAAGTCCATCGCCTCGCGACCATCAAACACCGCGAGCGAGCCCTCCCACAGGCCATCGTTGCCGAACGCCTCGCCATAGCGGACGATGCCGCCATCGATTTGGTACACCTCGGAGAACCCGCGCTCAATCATCGCCGCCGACAGGATCTCGCAGCGGATACCACCCGTGCAGTAGGTGACGACGGGGCGCCCCTTCAGCTCGTCGAACGCGCCGCTCTCGATCTGCGTGATGAAGTCGTGCGTGGTGCGGGTATCGGGCACCACCGCGTCGCGGAAGCGGCCAATCTCGGCCTCCCACGCGTTGCGTCCGTCGAAGAACACGACATCGTCGCCGCGCTCGGCCACGAGTTCGTTCACTGCTGCGGGGGAGAGGTGGGTGCCGCCGCCAACGACCCCGTTCTCGTCGACAACGGTCTCGTCCGGGATCCCGAACGCCACGAGCTCGTCGCGCACCTTGACGCTCAGCTTCGGGAAATCGAGCGAGCGCTTCCAAGGCGCACTGCGGTCGACCCCGTGCAGCAGCTCCGGCGTGCTCGGCTCGAACCCGGTGCCCTCGCTCCACTTCATTTCGAGGCCGGCGAACGGGCCGTACTCGCGCGTGCGGCGCGCGTACTGCTTGCACGCGTCGAGTTCGCCGCCCACCGTGCCGTTGATGCCGTGCTTCGAGATGATGATGCGCCCGCGCAGGCCGAGCGATTCGCACAGCTCGCGCTGCCACAGGCGAACTGCCTCCGGGTCCGAAATAGGAGCGAAGGCGTAGTAGAGCAGGATCTTGGCGGTCACCCGACCATGGTACGCGCCTGCGCCGCGGTCAGGCTGCGTGCGCCGTGCTTGACCTTGACGTAACGTCAACTCCTACGGTGAGTGTGACGGCGCCGCAGTGGCGCCGGGACTGACACTGCGAGGAAGGGCAGAGCATGGAACGCTCGATTCAGGAGGTGGCGCGCGCCGCGGGCACGACCTCGCGCACGCTGCGGCACTACGACCGGATCGGGCTGCTCCCGCCGAGCAGGATCGGCGCCAACCGCTACCGCTTCTACGACGACCGTGCGCTCGTGCGGCTGCAGCGCGTACTGCTGCTACGCGGCCTCGGGCTGGGGCTCGACGCCATCGCGGAGGTGCTCGCGGCGCAGGACGCGCAGGCGGCGCACCGTACCGCTCGCGGCGAGTCGCCGGCGGCTGCCGAGGCGCGGATTCTCGGCGCCCACCTGGAGCTGTTGCGCTCCGAGCGGGATCGCATTGACGCGCAGATCGGGGCTGTCGAGCGCACGGTCGCGGCGCTCACCCGCACGCCCGTCACCACACCACACACCGAAGGAGACCTGATGTCTGAAGATATGTTTGCCGGATTCGACCACGCGCAGCACCGTGACGAAGTGGCCGCCCGCTGGGGCGAGCCCGCTGCCGAAGGGAGCGAGCGCTGGTGGAACGGCCTCGGGAAGGCAGGGCAAGGCGAGTGGATGCAGCGCGTTGCCGCGCTGAACGCAGCGTGGATCGCTGCGGTCGAGGCCGGCGAAGAGCCGGGCGGAGCGGTCGGGCAGGAGCTCGCGGCACGCCACGTTGCCTGGCTGCGCAGCGTGCCGGGCACCCCCGCGGCGACGCCAGGCGGCGACCTCGCGGGCTATGTGCGCGGCCTCGGCGCGATGTACGTCGCGGATGAGCGCTTCGCCGCGAACTACGGCGGGATCGCGGGCGCCACCTTTGTGCGCGACGCACTTGACGCCTACATCGCGCGCGAGCGCGACCCCCGCTAACGCAGAACGAGCCGCCCGGAATGCCGGACGGCTCGTTCTGCTGGTGCGGCGCACCCCACGGTGGGTGGGCTAGACCTGCGCCTTCTCTTCTGCGGCCTCGCGCGCGCTGTCGATGCGCTGCTGCTGCTCGGGGGTGCGCGTGAGCGGCGGCACCACCTCGTGCTGATCGTTCACGATGACGACGTCGTGGTCGACGTGATCCACCATCGCGTGGACCGCGTCGATGAAGTCGCGGCGACGAATCGCGTCGAGCACACGGGCGTGATCCCGCTCCATCTCGGCGCCCGTCGCAACGTTGGCCAGGCGACCGCGGTGCTCAGGCGTGCGGAGGCGGTCGTTGATGCCGGCGTAGAGCGCCGCGAGCAGCCGGTTCTTTGCCGAGTCAAACACGAGGCGATGGAACTTGCTGTCGAAGGCTGAATCGCCGCCGTCGGCGAAGCCGAGCACGGGGCAGCGGGTGCAGCCCACTTCCTCGGCCGCGGCTTGCTCAAGCGCCGCAACATCGTCTTCCGTGCGGTGGATCGCGGCCTGCTGGGCCGCCTCGATCTCAAGCGCACGGCGGTAGCTGAGGATCTCCTCGAGCGTGAAGTCGGTAAGGAACTCGTTCAGCAGCGTGCTCGTCGGCGCTGCCGAACGCACGAAGGTGCCGCGCCCCGGGAGCGTCTCGATCATGCCGATGCTCGCCAGCGAGCGCACAGCCTCACGCACGGTAGAGCGGCCAACGCCAGTCTGCTCGGCGAGTTCGGGCTCGATCGGGATCCGGCTGCCCACGGGCCACTCGCCGGTCGTGATCTTTCGGCGCAGGTAGGCGAGGGTCGCGCGTGCGCGCTCGGAACCTGTCGTCACTGCCATGGTCACCCCCGGAATTCTTCGGCGAAGGCACGCCGATCCTGCCCCAAGTATAGCGGGCGCGGCTCCTGGCCTTCTGGGGCGGCGGGCCCGTATGCTGAGCGCAACGACACTCGCGCCGGAAGCGGATCCTGCCCCGGGGTCGCGCGCGGCGCCACACACGAGGGGCATGAACATGACGCATGCACAGCAGGGGCGCGGCGCGCTCAACCCGTACGCAGGGATGCGCCAGGTCCCGAGTTTCACGCTGACCAGCACAGACATCCAGGATGGCGAGCCGCTGCCCGCAGAGCTCTACGCCGCGTATGCAGGTGGGTCGAACCGCTCGCCGCAGCTCAGCTGGTCGGGGTTCCCCGAGGGGACGAAGAGCTTTGCGATGACGTGCTTCGACCCCGATGCGCCCACCGGCTCCGGCTTCTGGCACTGGTCGGTCGCGAACATCCCGCTCTCCGTGACGGAGCTCGCGGCCGGCGCGGGTGCCCCGGGAAGCGAGCTGCTGCCCGAGGGTGCGCTGACGATGCCCAACGAGATGCGCGAACCCGCCTTCACGGGCGCGGCGCCACCCGAGCACACGGGCGTGCACCACTACTGGTTTGTCGTGCACGCACTCGATGTCGAGCGCATCGAGGTCGACCCGCAGGCCACGCCCGCGGTGATGGGATTCACCATGCGCGACGCCGTGCTCGCGCGCGCCATCATTGTCGCCACGGGAGAGTTCGGCCAGGCCGCCTAAGCCTGCCGCCTCGAGCTCGGCCCGCGAGACACCGCTCTGGGCGCGCTACGCGACGTCTGGCGCCGTGCTACGCACGAGCGGCAGCGTGCGGTTCTTGAAGTGGCTCTCGAGTGCCAGCCGCGTGGAGGCGCGCGCCACGCCCTCGGTGTGCGACATCAGGTCGAGCACGCGCTGCAGATCGTGCGTTGAGCGCGACACGATGGTCGCCATCATGTCGTAGTCGCCCGTGATGGTGTGCAGCTCGAGCAGCTCCGGGATCTTCGCGAGCCCCTCGGCCACGCGCTGGTGGCCGACCGACTGGTGGATTTGGATCGTGCAGAAGGTGCGGAGCGGGTAGCCGAGCGCCGCGGGGTCGATGTGCGGCGCCTCGGACGCGATCACCCCCGTGCGGCGGAGCCGATCGAGCCGACCCTGCGCGGTGGCGCGGGCGACACCAAGCCGCCGAGCGCACTCGACAACAGAAATGCCCGCATTCTCGCTGATCAGCGTGATTAGACGGACGTCCAGCTGGTCGATGCTCATGATCCTCCTTGATGCGGCATTCTGTACCGACTTTCCGTGATCAGGCTATACGAACTGAGCATATTGTCGAGGAAAACTTGTACCGTTTGACCTGCCCACCTCGGGCTCCCTAGAGTGGCTCGGTCAGGAGGGTTGCCGCGCGCAGCCCGCGATGCAATCGAAGGAGTGAGCATGTCGAAGGTGACGCAGTTCCGTCCGGGCCTGGAGAAGGTCGCGGCGTACCGCGCGGGAAAGCCCGCGCCCGTGGGGCCCGATGGGCGGAGTGTGAAGCTCTCGTCGAACGAGAACCCGTACGCCCCGCTGCCCTCTGTGGTGCGTCGTCTGGCGGAGGCGCTTCCCGAATCGATTAGCCGATACCCGAGCATCGCCGCAGAGCCGCTCACCGCTGCACTCGCCACGCGCTTCGGGGTCGCTGCCGACAACCTGGCGCTGGGCTCTGGCTCGGTCGAGGTCGCCGCGCAGCTCATCCACGCGCTCGCCGGCCCTGGCGACGAGGTGATGTTCGCGTGGCGCTCGTTCGAGGCCTACCCGATCCTCGTGCGCGTCGCCGGAGCCGTGCCCGTCGAGGTGCCGCTCGACGCCGACGCACGCCATGATCTCTCCGCAATGGCCGATGCGATCACCGACCGCACCCGGCTCATCTTCGTGTGCAACCCGAACAACCCGACGGGCACCGTGGTCACGGAGGCCGAGCTCGAGGCGTTCATGGCCCGCGTGCCGAGCGACGTGCTCGTGGTGGTTGACGAGGCGTACGTCCACTTTGACGTTGCCGCGGATTCGCCGAGCGGCATCGACTTCTTCCGCCGCTACGACAATGTCGCAGTACTCCACACCTTCTCGAAGGCGTATGGCCTCGCCGGCCTGCGGGTCGGCTACGCGATCGCTCCCGACGCCGTCGCTGAGGCGCTGCGCAAGGTAGCGATTCCGTTCGCGGTGACCCGCCTTGCGCAGGAGGCGGCTGTCGCCTCGCTCGAAGCGGAGGGCGAGCTGCAGGTGCGCATCGACGAGATGGTGCTCGAGCGGGATCGCCTCACGGCCGCGCTCCGCGAAGCCGGGGTCACCGTGGTGCCGTCGCAGGCGAACTTTGTCTGGCTGCCGCTCGGTGAGGACACGATGGCTGCGGCTGAGGGGCTTGAGCGCCACGGCATCTCGGCCCGCGCATTTGCGGGTGAGGGCGTGCGGATCTCGATCGGCGACCCGGCGGAAAATGACCTGGTGATCGCCGCGGTGCGCGCTGAGGGCATCGGCTCGGCTGCGAAGTAGCGGTCCGCTCGCGGGGCGCGCGCACGCAGCTGTGCGCACGCCCCGCGAAAACTGCCCGCTCGGGGGCACGCTGAACGAGATGCGGAAAACCGAGCAACTTGACTAGCAATATCTCGATTGAGCTGTCCGAATTGTCATATCTGTCTACCGTTTAGGTGTCAGGTTTACTCACAAACGGAAGCTCACTACGATCGAGCAACGGACATCGATGTCACTACGGCGTCGAGCAGCAACCCCTCGGCGCGGGATCGCCTCGAGGATCATCACACTGGAGTGAGGAACACCCATGGCACGCACACGCTTTCAGACCCGGGCGCTCGGTGTCGCCGGACTCGCAGCCGCGGCTGCGCTCGTACTGAGCGGCTGCACCTCCGGCTCGGGCGACCAGGGCGGCGGGGATGCCGACTCGGTCACCATCGGCATCAGCCAGTTCGTGCAGCACCCCGCGCTCGACGCCGCGGCCGAGGGCTTCAAGCAGGCATTCATCGATGCGGGCTACGTTGAGGGCGAGACGGTCACGTTCGACGTGAAGAACGCGAACGCTGAGGTCGCCACGGCCACCACGATCGCCCAGACCTTCGCGAGCGACGGCGTGGACCTCGCTCTCGCCATCGCAACGCCCTCCGCGCAGGCCGCTGCACAGAACCTCACCGATATCCCCGTGCTCTTCACCGCGGTGACCGACGCGGTCGCGGCAGATCTCGTCGAGTCGAACGAAAAGCCGGGCGGCAACGTCACCGGGACGAGCGACCTCAGCCCCGTCGCTGACCAGATCGACCTCATCACCGAGATTAAGCCCGACACGAAGAAGATCGGCATGGTCTACGGTTCTGGCGAGGTCAACTCGCAGGTGCAGGTCGAGCTGGCGCGCGAGGCTGCGAAGAAGCACGGGATCGAGGTCGTCGAGGCCACCGTCACGAACGCTTCCGAGCTGATGCAGGCCACCGAGTCGCTGGGCGACGTCGATGCGATCTACACGCCGAGTGACAACCTGGTCGCCTCCGGCATCGGTGCGATCGTGGGCGTTGCCGAGGACAAGGGCATTCTCGTGGTTGGCTCCGATTCGACCCACGTCGAGGGCGGCGCCGCGGCAACCGTGGGTATCGACTACACGAAGCTCGGCAAGCAGACCGGCGAAATGGCGATCCGCATCCTGAAGGACGGCGCTGACCCCGCGACGATGCCGGTCGAGACGTCGAAGGATCTTGAGCTGACCATCAACCCCGACGCGGCGAAGCGCCTCGGCGTGACGCTGCCGGACGCGCTCGTCGAGCGCGCCGCGAACGTGGTGAAGTAACCATGATCGGCGCAATTGAGCTGGGCCTCATCTATGGCGTGATGGCGCTCGGGGTGTATCTCACCTTCCGCGTGCTGAACTTCCCCGACCTCACCGTCGACGGCAGCTTCACCACGGGTGCCGCGGTCGCGGCCTCCCTCATTACCGCGGGCCAGAACCCGGTGCTCGCCACCCTCGCGGGCGGCGCAGCCGGTCTCGTCGCTGGCGCAATTACCGGTCTGCTGCACACGAAGGGCCGCATTGACGGCCTGCTCGCGGGTATTCTCACGATGATCGCGCTGTGGTCGATCAACCTGCGCATCATGGGCAAGGCGAATTTGCCGCTCTTGCGCGCGGAGACGATTTTCACGCCGCTGAAGGACGCCGGCGTGCTCGGCACGTGGGCGGGCATTGGGGTCATCTTCGTAGCCGTGATCCTGCTCAAGATCGTGATCGACTGGTTCCTGTCGACCGACCTGGGTCTGTCGATTCAGGCAACCGGCAATAATGAGCAGATGATCCGCAGCTTCGGTGTGAACACCGATGGTACGAAGATTCTCACCCTTTCGCTGTCGAACGGTCTCGTTGCCCTCTGCGGTGCACTCGTGGCGCAGTACCAGGGCTTTGCGGATATCAGCATGGGCATCGGTCTGATCCTCATCGGTCTGGCCTCGGTGATCTTGGGCCAGGCGATCTTCGGTCAGCGCTTCATCTGGCTCGCGAGCCTCGCGGTGGTGCTCGGCGCGATCATCTATCGACTGATCATCTTCTTTGCACTGCAGGCTGGTCTGAACCCGAACGACATGAAGCTGGTGACGGCGGTGCTCGTGGTCGCGGCGCTGCTGCTGCCGCGCTGGGGCTTCCTGAAGAAGCTGCCATCCCTGCGGGATCGCGGGAACAAGCGCGGGGGAGACCCCGCACCCGACCCCGTGGCATCGGCAACGACGGGCGTGACCGTCCCGGTGGAGAGGTAAGAACACCATGCTGAACATTGACCGGATTTCCAAGACCTTCTTTGCCGGCACGATCAATGAGCGGAAGGCGCTCGTTGATCTCAGCCTGAAGCTTGATGAGGGTGACTTCGTTACCGTCATCGGCTCGAACGGCGCGGGCAAGTCGACGCTGCTCAACGCGATTGCGGGCCGCTACACGGTCGACACGGGCGAGCTGACCATTGACGGAAACCCCGTTTCGAAGCTCAAGGAGTACCAGCGCGCTCGCTACGTCGGCCGGGTGTTCCAGGACCCGATGGCGGGCACTGCTCCCGACCTGACCATTGAGCAGAACCTCGCGCTCGCGCTCCAGCGTGGCAAGCCGCGCGGGCTGGGTCTCGGCCTGACAAAGGCGCGCCGCGAGCTGTTCATCGAGGAGCTGAAGTCGTTGGAGTTGGGGCTTGAGAAGCGCCTTCCGGCGAAGGTGGGGCTGCTCTCGGGTGGGCAGCGGCAGGCACTGTCGCTGTTGATGGCTGGGTTCACGCAGCCGCGTATTCTGTTGCTTGATGAGCACACGGCGGCGTTGGATCCGCAGCGTGCGGCGCTTGTCACGGATTTGACCGAGCGCATTGTTGCCCAGGGTGGGTTGACCACGTTGATGGTCACGCACAACATGGAGCAGGCGCTGAAGTTGGGCAACCGTCTCATCATGATGCACGAGGGGCGGATTGTGTTCCAGGCAACGGCTGAAGAGAAGACGCACTTGACGGTGCCGCAGTTGCTTGCTGAGTTCGCGAAGATCAAGGGTGCGACGTTCGACGATCGCGCACTCCTCGCATAGCCGTAACTTTCATCTCGTCCAGGGGCGAGCGCTGTGCTGCAGGATCCGGAACGGATTGGCAGCCGGGCGCTCGCCCCTGTGCGCGTTTTGGCGCAGAAACCCGCTCAGGCACTGGGATCGCAACGTCCGCATCACAATGTGTCAGAAGTTGCCGTTGCGCCCGCTCCGCGGTCTACGATGGCGACGTCGGGGCTTTTGCCTCGGACCACACAGTGCGCCCTGGCTCTGGTCAGGGCGGATCCATATTTGCTAAGGACCTGATACACATGCGACAGATTTCATCTCGCCGCCGCATGCTCGCACTCGCGAGCCTCGGCGCGGCCGCCGCACTCACGCTCAGCGCCTGCTCCTCCGCACCCTCGGATAGCTCTGGCGGCGACGATGCCGCGAAGCCCGAGACGGTGAGCATTGGCATCAGCCAGCTCGTGCAGCACCCGGCGCTCGACGCAGCGACCGAGGGCTTCAAGCAGGCGTTCATCGATGCGGGCTATGTCGACGGCGACACAGTGAAGTTCGATGTGCAGAACGCGAACGGCGAGCAGGCCACCGCGGTGACCATCGCGCAGACGTTCGCGACCTCGGACGTTGACCTCGTGCTCGCGGTCGCGACCCCCGCCGCGCAGGCCGCTGCGCAGGCGATCACCGACAAGCCCGTGCTCTTCACCGCAGTGACCGACGCGGTGTCGGCGGAGCTCGTCAAGTCGATGGACGCACCGGGCGCCAACGTCACCGGCACGGTTGACGCCGTGCCCGATGACGCGCTGAAGACGCAGTTCGAGATCATCACCGAGCTGAAGCCCGACGCGAAGAAGGTCGGCATCGTCTACGCATCGGGCGAGGTCAACTCGCAGGTGCAGGTCGAGGCGGCTGAGAAGGTTGCCAAGGAGCTCGGACTCGAGATCGTCACGAAGACCGTGACCACCGCGAACGACATCGCGCAGGCCACCGAGGCCCTCGGCGACGTCGACGCGATCTACGTGCCCACCGACAACATGGTGGTCTCGGGCATCGCATCGCTCGTGCAGGTCGCGGAGAAGGCGAAGATCCCCGTGATCGGCGCTGAGCCCGGCACCGTCGAGGGTGGCGCGGTTGCTACCTACGGCATCGACTACACGAAGCTTGGCAAGCAGACCGGCGAGATGGCCATCAAGATCCTTGAGGGCGCCGATCCCGCGAAGACCCCGGTTGAGACGCCGGCTGAGCTCAGCTATGTGGTGAACCCCGCGGCTGCGGAGCGCATGGGCGTTGAGATCCCGAAGTCGATCCTCGACGACGCGACCGTCGTAGAGTAGATCCGTACGCAGTACCCCTGAAGCAGTGGCTGTCGCGCGCACGCGCGGCAGCCACTCTTCCCATTCACGGACGGGAATCCGCCGGATTCCGTGTCCCGAACGCAAGGAATAAACCGGATGATCGGCGCGCTCGAACTGGGTCTCATATACGGAGTGATGGCGCTCGGGGTGTATCTCACCTTCCGAGTGCTGAACTTCCCCGACCTCACCGTGGACGGCAGCTTTACCACGGGCGCTGCGGTCGCGGCGTCGCTGATCACGCTCGAGCAGAACCCCATCCTCGCGACGCTGGCCGGAGCCACGGCGGGCCTGGTCGCCGGTGCAATCACCGGTCTGCTGCACACGAAGGGCCGGATCGACGGTCTGCTCGCGGGTATTCTCACGATGATCGCGCTGTGGTCGATCAACCTGCGCATCATGGGCAAGGCAAACGTGCCGCTCTTGCGCGCTGAAACCGTCTTCACCCCGCTGAAGGATGCCGGCGTGCTGGGCACCTGGGCGGGCATCGGCATCATCTTTGTGGCCGTGATCCTGCTCAAGATCGTGATCGACTGGTTCCTGTCGACCGACCTGGGTCTGTCGATTCAGGCGACGGGAAATAACGAGCAGATGATCCGCAGCTTCGGTGTGAACACCGATGGCACGAAGATCCTCACGCTTTCACTCTCGAACGGTCTGGTGGCACTGTGCGGTGCGCTGGTGGCGCAGTACCAGGGCTTCGCGGACATCAGCATGGGCATCGGCCTGATTCTGATCGGTCTCGCCTCGGTGATCTTGGGGCAGGCGATCTTCGGTCAGCGCTTCATCTGGCTGGCGAGCCTCGCGGTGGTGCTTGGCGCCGTGATTTACCGCCTCATTATCTTCTTTGCGCTGCAGGCTGGTCTGAACCCGAACGACATGAAGCTGGTGACGGCGGTGCTCGTGGTCGCGGCGCTGCTGCTGCCGCGCTGGGGCTTCCTGAAGAAGCTCCCGTCGCTGCGCAACCGGGGCGGCAAGATTGAACCGCGTGAATCGGACCCCACGGGGACACCGCAGACCGCAGCCCCGAGCGCCGCACCCGCCGGCGCATCGACCGAGACCGCGGGGAGGTAACCGCATGCTGACGATCGATCAGATCTCTAAGACCTTCTTCCCGGGCACCGTCAATGAGCGGAAGGCGCTCGTTGACCTCGGCCTCAAGCTTAATGAGGGTGACTTCGTTACCGTCATCGGCTCGAACGGCGCGGGCAAGTCGACGCTGCTGAACGCGATTGCGGGCCGGTACACGGTTGACACCGGCACAATCGAAATTGACGGCAAGCGCGTCAACAAGCTGAAGGAACACCAGCGCGCACAGTACGTGGGCCGGGTATTCCAGGATCCGATGGCGGGCACCGCGCCCGACCTGACGATCGAACAGAACCTCGCGCTCGCGGTACGCCGTGGGCGGAGCCGTGGGCTGAAGCTGGCGCTCACTCGTTCGCTGCGCGAGCGCTTTGTCGAAGAGCTGAAGTCGTTGGAGTTGGGGCTTGAGAAGCGCCTTCCGGCGAAGGTGGGGCTGCTCTCGGGTGGGCAGCGGCAGGCACTGTCGCTGTTGATGGCTGGGTTCACGCAGCCGCGTATTCTGTTGCTTGATGAGCACACGGCGGCGCTCGATCCGCAGCGTGCGGCGCTTGTGACGGATTTGACCGAGCGCATTGTTGCCCAGGGTGGGTTGACCACGTTGATGGTCACGCACAACATGGAGCAGGCGCTGAAGTTGGGCAACCGTCTCATCATGATGCATGAGGGGCGGATTGTGTTCCAGGCAACGGCTGAAGAGAAGACGCACTTGACGGTGCCGCAGTTGCTTGCTGAGTTCGCGAAGATCAAGGGTGCGACGTTCGACGATCGCGCACTCCTCGCATAGCCTGACGCGTCGCGAACGCTCCCGGTCTCCCTGAATGGGGGCCGGGAGCGTGTGCGTTTCGGCGTGCGCCTCCAGGAAAAGCGGGGCGCGAACCCTAGAGTGAAGTCATGGCAGCCACCTCGTCTCCCCAGGGAACGGCATGGGCCGTTTCCGCCGCTTCGGCCGAGGCACGTGCGGCCGCTTGGCTAGAGGCGCTGCGCGGTCGTGACGACGAGGCCGCCCGCGCCCCGCTCGGCGGGATGCACCGTGACCCCGAGAGCTTCGACTTCACCCGTCGGCTGCTCGACCTTGTCGCAGGGACCGACGATGCTTTCGCCTCCGCGGTGGGGCTCCGCGAGATGGCGCATGAGGTGCCCGAATCGATGGGCATTCGAGACCGCCTTGCGGTGCGCGCGGGCGGAGCCGCCTCGCTCGGGCTCCCCTGGGCCGTCATGCCGGTCGCGCGCCGCTGGCTGCGCACCCGCCTGTCGAGCCTCGTGCTTGCCGCGAAGCTGCCCTCGCCGGGCCTGCCCGACGCGGGCGAACAGATCGACCCCGGCAAGATCACTGCGCTTGCTGAAGCGCTGCGGCGGCATCGAGATGCGGGCCTCGTGCCCGTGGTGGCGCCCCTCGGTCTGGCGGTGCACGGGCCAGAGCAGGCTGCGGCAGAGGCACGGCGACTCACGGCGCTCGCTGCGCACCCCACGATCGGCCACATGCGCGTCGATCCCGAACGGCTCGTGCCCGGCGGCACCGAGTGGTCCGCGGATGCGGACGTCGCCGCGGCGGCCTGCGCGCTGCAGCCCATCCTTGCGGCAGCCGCGGAACACGGCACCACATTGCACATCGAACCGCAGAGCGTGCGGTGGGCCCGGCTCATTCCGGACCTGTTGGACCGCGCACTCGCCGACCCCGCGTTTGATCGGGCGCGTGTGGGCACGCGGCTCCTTGCCGAGTTGCCCGAGTCGCGTGAGCTGTACAGCCGCCTGAGCCGGTGGGCGCAGCGGCGTGTGGCAGAGGGCGGGGCACCCGCTGAGGTGGTGATCGGCGTCGGCGGTGTCGCAGGCGCGGAGCGGATTGCCGCAATCACCAGCGGTCTGCCCGTCCCCGTGCTCGAGGAACGCGACGCGGTGGCCGCGCAGCTCCTCCGACTTGCTGAGCTCGCACTGCATCCTGGCCGTGCCGCGGTGCTGCGCCCCGTGATTGCAAGCGAGGATCCCATCGTGCTTGCAGCAGTGGTGAGTTGTGCCGCGGAGCTTGGCGCCACCGGGCTCGCCTCGCTGCAGCTGCGCGGGGGAGTGGTGCCCGGTCTCGCCGAGGCGATCGTGGCCGATGGTGGCGAGGACATCGAGGTGCGGATCGAGCAGCACGTCGTCGCGCCGAGCGAGTTCGCGGGCGCGGTCGAGTTGCTCGTCGGTCTTGCCGGCGAGGCGGCCGATCCCGAGTCAGCGCCCTCGCGCGTCGACGCGCTCGTTTCCGGTGACGAGAACACGTTCGCCGCAGAGTGGGAGGCGCATGAACGGGCCTTCGCGCTCGCGACCGAGGCCGCACCGGAGTCGCACCGAACGCAGTTGCGCGCCCGCGAGTGGGATCCGAGCGAGCGCGACAGCGCCCTGTTCTACCGCTCACCCGATGAGCCCGCTCGATTCGACACCGGCGGCCTGACCGCAGCGGTGCTCGGGCTCAGCCGTGGCGCCACCGGCGCGTTCCAACTCGAGGAGTTCGCCCCGCCGCGTGCGATCCCCGCAGTCTCCGACTCCGGCTTCGCCAACGAGCCTGGCACCGATGCGAGCCTCCCAGCGAACCGAGAGTGGATGCGCGAGCAGCTGCGACTCGCGAACGCGCGGGTGGGCCAAGAGGACGAGGCGAACGCGACGGTCGCGCTGTCGCCTGCCGACCTGGATCCCGAGCGAGTCGCGCTGGCGGCCCGAGAGTCGGGGGAACGCTGGTCGACTCATGGACCTGCTGCGCGTGGAGTGAGACTGCGGCGCTCAGCGCTCGCGCTTGTCGCAGCGCGCGACCGCCTCCTCACAGTCCTTGCCGCCGACACGGGTGCGCCCGTCGCCGAGCTCGACGCCGAGGTGAACGACATTGTCGACGCCGCCCGATACGCGGGGCAGCTTGCCGCCGGGCTCGGAGCGGTGCGCGGGGCAAGTTTTGTGTCTGACGGATTGATTCTCGTGCACGGAGATGCGGGCACGCCGCTCTCGCACCAGGCCGAGGCAGTCTTTTCCGCGCTCGGTGCGGGCGCCGGGGTGCTGTGGGCGGTGCCCCATCGCTTCCTCGGTTCCGCGACCGCGCTCGTTGAGGAGTGCGAGGCGGGTGGCTTGACCCCGGGCGCCGTGCGCATCGAAGCCGTGGCGGTCGACGCGACTGTGGCTGAGCTTGCCGCGCACCACGAGGTCGACCGGGCGATCGTGTTGGGCGCGCGTGAAGTGGGACAGGAGCTCGCCCGCCGCCGCCCCGACCTGCGCATCGAGGGACAGTTCCGCGCGCGCGGCACCATCCTCGTCGCCCCCTCGGCCGATCTTGACCACGCCATCGCTGATGTGGTGGCCTCAGCCTTCCGCGCGGGCGGCGGGGATCCCCGCGGTGCACACGCCGTGATCCTGATGGGCAGTGTGGCTCGCTCCCGGCGCTTCCGGGAGGGGCTTGCCGACGCGGTCCGCGCCCTCCGTCCGGGCGACACCGCTCGCCCCGGCGACGCTGACCCGCTGGCATTCGGACTGGGACCGCTCGCGGAGCCGGCCTCCGGCGCCGCGCTGCGCGCGCTCACCGAGCTCGGCCGCGGCGAAGAGTGGCTTGTGCAGCCCGAGCAGCTCGACACCGAGGGGCGGCTGTGGAGCCCCGGGGTGAAGATTGGCGTCACCGAGCAGTCCGAGTGCTGGAGCGGGGCGGTCGCCGTGCCCGTACTCACGATTGCGCATGCGCACTCGCTCTCCGACGCGCTGCGCATGCAGAACGCGCCGGGCGGGGGTGGCGTCGCCGGCCTGCAGTCAAACGACGGCGAAGAGATTGTTGCCTGGGTCGAGCAAGTCAGCGCGGCGGCGCTCGCGATCAACCGACCCACCTCCGGCGCACGTATCGAGCGGCAGCCGGGCGGCGGTTGGGGCGACGCCGTGATGGGTCTGCCGACCCTCGCCGGTGGGCCGAACCGCTTGCTCGCGCTCGGCTCGTGGGAGCCGCGGCCGGGTACGCGTAGCGACACGCTGCACCTGCGTGGGCTCGACCCCGAGGTGCGCCTCCTCATTGAAGCGGCGCAGCCCACCCTCGCGTACGAAGAGTTCGACGCGGTGCGGCGTGCCGCGCTCGCCGATGCGCTCGTGTGGCGCACCTCGCTCGGTGTCGACCGCGACACGATTGGTCTCGGCATCGAGCGCAATGCCGTGCGTACCCGCTCGGTGGTGACGCAGGTGCGGCTCGCGGAGGATGGCCCGCTCGCCGCGCTCGTGCGGGTGCTCGCGGCCGCGCTTCTGGTCCGCGCTCCGATCTCGCTCTCCACGGGGCAGGTGCTTCCGGCGCCGGTTGCCGACCTGCTCGCGGGGCAGGGGATCGAGGTGTCGTTGGAGCGCGACGACGATTGGATGGAGCGCCTTGCGGTGTCTGGGCCGCTCGGCCCGGGGGAGCTTCCGGCCGCGCGCGTGCGCCTGATCGGGGGCGATCCGGTGCGTGCCGCGGAGTGGATGGGCGGACTCGATCGCGCCGCGCTCTGGGCAGACACCGTCACGATGGCTGGCCCAGTGGAGCTGTTGACGCTGCTGCGGGAGCAGGCGATCTCTGCGCGCGCCCACCGGCACGGCCTTGCGATTCCGGTGCCCGGTCTCGACGAGATGCTCGAGGCGCCCTAGTCGTTCGCGGCGGCGTCCCCGCTTGTTGGAGTGCGCAGCATCGGAGTGTGCGGAATGCCATCCTCGAGGAATTCGGGGCCGTTCGTGACGAAGCCGAACCCGGCGTACCACTCGGTCAGGTACGACTGAGCGTGAATCTGGATGGGGGTCTCCCCGCATTCGGTAATCGCCGCGCGCAGCAACGATCCCGCAATGCCGCGTCCACGCCAATCGGGCGCGGTGACGACTCGGCCGATGCTGAAGCGGGGCGCCACAGCATCGGTCTCGCTCAGGATCCGAAGGCCCGCCGCGATGTCTCCCGCCGCGTCTTCCGCCCACACCTGCACCGTGCCCGGCTCGAGGTCGCGGCCGTCGAGGTCGAGGTACGGGCAATCCTGCTCCACGACGAAGACCTCCTGCCGGAGACGCGCGATGCGGTGGAACGTCTCGAGGTCGAGCGCCGCGGGGCCGCGTGCGACGCGGAGGCGGAGCTCGTCGGGCATGGGCCGCGTGATGGGAGTCTCGCTCATACCCCGATCCTCCCACGGCGTTGCGCCGTGCAACAGAGGCCGTGACCTGGTGGACAAGCCCGGCACGCCGGGTCGATTTCCGTTCGCGGCACCGAGCGGGTAAAGTTGGCTCGTCCACGTTCGCGCGGACAACGGCGGGTTACCCGAGCGGCCAAAGGGGGCTGACTGTAAATCAGCTGGCACTGCCTACGGGGGTTCGAATCCCTCACCCGCCACAGCAAGAAAATAGGCCCTGACCAGGAGCGAAAGCTCCAAGGTCAGGGCCTTTTTCGTGCCTCAGAGTTGCACTGTTGCATGCCCCTCCTCCCAGAGGGCGGCGAGTCGCCCTCTGGCAGCACTGGTATGGCCCGGGCCAGAGCGTGCAAGTCAGCAAATGTGGCGCTGAGGATCAAATCGCAGGCGGCGAGGAATGTAGCCTGTGTGCTGACTGCCAGTAACGCATATCTCAGCCCGCTGCATGGTTGGCTGGGTAGCGTGAGGGGAGCGAACGGCAGCTGCCTTTGGCTCAACATGAATCGCTTGACTCGCGGTTCTCCACGAAACCGGTGCCGCGCATGACAACTACATACTCTCCCCAAGTTTCGGGCACGGGTCCGTTCATCCCAACGCGCGCCAGAACTGGCGACTTCCCTCCTGTCGCGAAGGCGTATCGGGAGGTTTCGCAGATCGTGCGCGAGTCGGGCCTCTTGCGCCGGGCCCCGGGCTTCTACGCAATGGTGGGCGCTGGCATTGCGGTTTCGCTGGGGGCAGTGATCACAGGTTTCATTCTCCTGGGTGACAGCTGGTTCCAGCTCCTCATTGCCGCTGCGTTGGCGATCGTCCTCACCCAGATCGGTTTTGTCGGCCACGAAGCCGCGCACCGCGTTATTCTCAAGACCGGCCCAGCGAACGATCGGCTTGCTCTCGCACTTCTCGGGATCATCGGGATGAGCTACAACTGGTGGGACTCGAAGCATTCCCGTCATCACCAAAACCCAAACCGGATTGGCAGAGATCCAGATATCCAGGCTGACACGATCTCCTTTATTGAGGAGGACGCCGGCCAGTCGCGCGGTTTGATTCGAGCGCTCACAAAGCGTCAGGGCTGGCTCTTCTTTCCGTTGCTCACGCTCGAAGGATTGAACCTGCATCTGCAGGGAATCGTTCACCTGTGCCAGCGCGGGCCCGTGAAGGGGCGTTGGATTGAGCTCTCGCTGATCGTGTCCCGCTTCGCCATACTGATCACTCCCATCTTTGTCTTCCTCCCAGTTGGCAAGGCCTTCGCGTTCCTGGGAGTGATGTTCGCGCTCTTTGGCGTGTACATGGGCGCATCATTCGCCCCGAACCACAAGGGAATGCCAGTGATCGCGCATGATGCTCGCTTTGATTTCTTCACGAAACAGGTGCGAACGTCTCGAAACATCCGTGGCGGCTGGTGGGCCACCTGGCTGATGGGTGGGCTGAACTACCAGATCGAACATCACCTCTTCCCGAGTATGCCGCGGCCGCACTTGTCGAAGGCGAGCCAGATCGTGCAAGAGCACTGTCGCACGCTGAATGTTCCATATACAGAGACATCGCTCATGCAGTCCTACGGGATTGTGATCAAATACCTCAATAGAGTCGGCCTCGCAGCTAGAGACCCCTTCGACTGCCCCATCGCAGCTCAGTACGGCCGTTCTCAGTAGCTCTCACCGACGTGTACCCAAGGAACCGATTCCGTAGAGAACGAGGGTGCGTCTGACTTGAAGCGCTCACGTCCGCTGGGGAGCCTCATCCACTGGAGCTGACCTCGCGATGCATCGGTGCTCCGGACTGCGCCCAAGTGGCCGAGTTCGCTTCAGTACGCAGAGCGCTTGGCCCGCTTACTGCGCGCTGTGTTCACCACCGTCGGGTATCTCGACAGCTGTGGCGGACCCTTCCGAGCGACCCGTGGCCTCCTCGGCTTTCTGGTCCCGAAGAATCTCGGCATCACGCCGAAGCTGTGTTTCGGCGGACGGCGTGTACCCACCCGCGTTGAGCACTTCACGTTCCCATTCGGTCATTTCCGGGGGCTTATCTTTTGCGTTCATGGGCTCAGCGTAGTCGCGCGCAATGTACGGCTCACAGCTTGGGGTTGAGCCGCACGCCCGCGAGATTGTTGTGGTGCCTACGCGCGTGCTGGTGGCGTAATTTCTCGCGCCTTCTGGGGCCCTCGTGCTTCATGCCGGAGCAACTCCGCTGGCGCGACACTCTTGGGGTGCTCGCGAAAGTGCACCATTGAAGTGGGCGCCAGACAACGCTGCGGTTCCGTGTGGGTTTGCCATGTCAGTTGGTCGCGACCTTGGCGCAGTCATGAGCGGGCAAAGGTCTTGACTGAGCCTGCAGTCAAGAACGGCGGATTCATGCGGGAACACTCCCGGGAACGGGGTGTGGTTTGCGGTGTGCCCGGATTCTGCGTAATGTATTCCTTTGTCAGCGCAACGCAGCCGGGCAGCTAAGCAGAAGCCAAGCGGTCCGGTCTATATGAATGCGCAGCGAATGCCCGGTT